>JASGHY010000001.1:0-3390000 GCA_047602185.1 Chitinophagaceae bacterium
TGTTTATGTGTTTACTTCCAGCATACGTATTGCTAAGGTTAATAGGGAAACACGATGAATCCAAACAGCACCTATCACTACCGCATTGATGGCTGGTCTTTTATTTTCGTGGTCAGTTGCCGTAATGCCGGGGCTTGCATTATTACCCGATAATAAATATCTCGCTGCCATGCAGGCTATGAACAGGGCAATTCAGAACCCGTTATTTCTTGCCTGCTTTCTTGCGCCATTGTTGCTACTGCCCGGAGTAAGCTGGCAATATTACCATCATCAGCGTTTTGGCTGGTTGCTTGCGGCTGCCATCTGTTATTTCGCTGGGGTATTTGTTGTTACGATAACTGGCAATGTACCTATCAATGAACATCTTGATAAATTACAGTTATCACAGGCATCTGTAGAGGCACTACTCTCAGAGCGAAATCGTATTGCACAGACATGGGTAATGCTGAATAATATCAGGACAATTGCATCTGTGCTGGCATTTACGCTGATGTTGTATGCATGTATGATGCATACAGACAAAGCTGGAAAAATCCTCACTACCAGTAACAACTTTACAATTGAATCATGAAACAATATAAAAGAGATACCGCATTGACAGGAATATTGCTGATAATGATATTGAGCTCATTTGCATTGTATCATACTGAGCAGGATGGTAAACGATTATATGAACGTAACTGCGCTCCCTGCCATGGTGATAATGGTACCAAAGCTGCGTTTGGTGCTAAGAACCTGCAGGTAAGTATTTTGAATGATTCGGCGCTACTGGTACAGATCCGGAATGGAAAAAGGATCATGCCTGCATTCAGGAAAAGATTTTCGCAACAGGAGATAACAGCAGTAATGCAATATGTGAAATTGCTCCGGAAGTAAGCATGTGCTTAACACCACGCCTGTATCAGGAAAAAGTGATAATATTGTTATGCTGGCAAACGTTCATGTACAATACAAGAAAAGTTTAGGGGATACGATATGAAAACCTTCTTCATAAAGCCACACCTTAAATTACAGCGTTTTGTAAAATACATCCAGGTCATTGAACAAACGCAATGTAACGGGATTAATGAGCCTCTGCAGTTCTATGCTGAAGGCTATCCCGGTATTATCTTCCTGCAAACGGATCAGCATGTTTCCCTGCAAAATGCATCTTCTCTTTCTCCCTTTTGTGTTTACGGGCAAACAGTAAAACCATTACAAATGATGCCTGAAGGAAATTTCAGGATGATCGTTTTAGGCTTTTACCCGCATATTATTAAACCGCTGTTCTGTTTCAATTCAAATGAAATTACAGACAATTGTATTGATCTCCGGCTTACCGGCAACAAAGGATTGAGCGAAGTGATTGACAGGTTTCAACATGCAGTAACGCTTAATGAGCAGGTGGAGTTGATCAGCAATTATCTTTTTGATCTGTACACTGCTGCAAAAGCAGATCCCGGTAAAGCGCTGACTTATGCAGTAACGCATATTATGGAGAGCGGGGGACAAACTTCTTTAAAGAATCTCCGTAGCTACCTGCAGGTACCTGAGCGAACTTTTGAACGAAGGTTTGAGCATTATGTAGGAGTGGGGCCAAAGCTGTTTGCACGGATCTGCCAGTTTCAATCCAGTTTACAGCAACTGCAGCAGAGGAAATTTACAAAGCTGTCGGACATTGCTTATGAGAATGGTTTTGCAGATCAATCGCATTTTATCCGGGCCTTCAGCGAGTTTACGGGATATGCACCGCTTGAGTTCTTAAAACGTAATAATAACCAGGACATAGATCCGGCAGATTACTTTAGCTAAGCGATGATCTGGTAGATTATTTTCGTGTACTCTTTTTGGAAGGTTTCAGCAGTTGGGCGATCTGCGTTTCAAGCGCCTTTCTCTTCTTCTCATCGGCACCGGCATTTTTCAGCATTTCCAGTTGCAATGATAATTTAAAGAAGCTGAGCATGGCTTCCTGGTCTGTCCTGGATGGCATTAAGACTTACATCAACAATGCGTTGAAGAAATTCCATGTCTTTTAGTCTTGCTTCCAGTGCAGCTATATACTTGTCTTTATAATCGTGTGGGTCGCGTGTGCGGTTGGCCAGGTATCTTTCGCCTTTTTCGGAAACGGGTGTTTCCTGTGTGGCGGATGTTCCGGTCTTAGGAGTGCCTGTGTTTAGAATTTCTTTCCAATGAACGCTTTCCAGCCATTTCACAAGGATCTCCCTGTTCTTATACCTGGGAGATGACTTTCCTTCTTCCCATTTATAAATTGTAGCAGCCTTGATCTTAAGGATAGGAGCCAGTTGCGGAATGGTTAAATTCAGCTTTTCTCTCACTTCCTTTAATTGAGCGCCTATCGGATCGACCACTTGACTCAAGTCAATTTATATTTATTTTCGAAATAATATTTTGATAATAGAATTTAAATCCATTATCTTTGTTTCTGAGGGCACAAAATACCAAAAAGGATTGATTCCGTGTGAAATGGAAGTGGAAAATAGTGTGCCTATGCCTGAAAGTGGCCGTTTGGGGAAGAGAAAATCTAAGTCTGCGTAAAGTTTGTATTACCTATAGATAAAAGGAAAGGGCGTAAAAAAAGCCGGTAGAGACCGGCTTGAACCTGGGATCAGAAACCTTTGAAAAGGAAGAAGATCTCAAGTGTAGTTTTTAGTACAACAAGTACCTCATTCATGACCCGGAGATATTCACTGTATCGTCCGGGTTTATTTTTGTAATGCATGGCAGTGTAAGCTTTTATTGCTTACTATCTTTAATGGCTAACCGGTAAGCCGATGAATTTACCTACCAGTGTTCCGGTATTTTATTTCCGATATTAACAGGTGGAGTGAGAGAAATCACTAAAGGAAACAGGCTATTATTGAAAGAATTGATAGCGCTCAAATAAAAACCAGAATTGCTGGGGTGATGTAGTTGATTACAGGCTTTTGTTTGTTGCGGTAAGTATAAGAGGTGAATACAGAGAGAAAAGGTGTAATATTTAAGGTATAAAGTGAGTTCTCGTGGGCTGGTCATCCCGACGCAAGAGGGGCCGGAAACGAGAATAGGGAGCATACTATGTTATGTGTAACGGACTATATGTGTTGTTTTCAGATTCCCCACTCCGCATTAATTACTGCATATTTATACAAATTCTCCCGAGGGGATTCGGAATTACAAGACTCCCGAAGTAATTGCGAGATTATTATCGTTCAGCGAGCTTGTCATTTCGACCAAGCCAGCACGATGTTGCATTATCGGCCAATTGCGGCGAAGGGAGAAATCCGGAAGCAGTCATTTAAAGCATCTTGCATTAAGTGTATCGGGCAGTATCGATGTAATTGCCAGAGGCAATATAATGACTTCTAGGCTACAAGTCATCGAAGAACAGTAATGAAAGGGATGACAACCTTATATAGTTCGCAATAATGCTTAGCGGGCTGATCAAGGTTGTCACCCCATTATGATTAGTTCTTAACTTCTCGCTCCTCCATTCACCACCTTCATCGATGTGTTGTAATTCTTTGTCTCCAGCTTTGTTTCCACTTCGTGAATTGACCGGATGGTCTTTATAATGGAATCCGGGGTTACAGAAATAGAATCAATGCCTGCTTCCACAAGAAATTGTGCAAAGTCTGGATGATCAGAAGGGCCCTGTCCGCAAATACCCACTTTTACATTCACACTCTTTGCTGTATCGATCAGCATCTTTATCATCCTTTTTACAGCAGGGTTTCTTTCATCATACAAATGCGCCACTACTGCAGAATCACGGTCCAGTCCCAGTGTTAGCTGCGTAAGGTCATTAGAGCCAATGCTGAACCCATCAATATGGCGGGCAAAATCTTCTGCCATGATGATGTTAGAAGGAACCTCTGCCATCAGGTACAATTGCAATCCCTTTTTGCCACGTTCAAGTCCGCCTTTCTTCATGATCTTTTTTACTTCTACCAGTTCATTTACTGTTCTGCAGAAGGGGATCATCACAGCTACGTTATGCAATCCCATTTTTTCACGTACATGCGAGATGGCATTGCATTCCAGCATGAATGCTTTTTTGAACAGGTTATCGTAGTAGCGTGAAGCTCCCCGCCAGCCGATCATGGGATTTTCTTCATGTGGCTCAAAGTATTTTCCTCCCAGCAGGTTGGCATATTCGTTTGATTTGAAATCAGAGAAACGAACGATGACTGTATGCGGGAAAAAGGCTGCAGCAATACGCGCAATACCAAAAGAGAGCTTCTCTATAAAGTAAGCTGATTCATCTGCAAAGCCTTTGGTAAGTTGCTGAATGCCTGCTGTCAGTGCCGGATCTTTCAGCTTTTTGTGTTGCAGTAATGCCAGCGGGTGTGCCTTGATATAGTTGTTGAATATAAACTCTTCACGTGCAAGTCCTACACCGTAATGCGGCAGGTGTGCATACTGGAATGCCATAGCAGGAGAGGCTACGTTCAGCATCAGTTTTGTTTTGATGGTGGGCAGGCTATCGAGTCTTGTTCTCAGTACATGGTATTTGATAGAGCCCTCATAGATGATGCCCTCATCACCTTCGCTACAAGATACTGATACCTGCTGATCCTGTTTTAAAACAGTCGTTGCAGTTAAACAGCCCACCACGCAGGGTACGCCTAATTCCCTGGCTACAATGGCTGCGTGACAGGTGCGTCCGCCTTTGTTGGTGATGATGGCGGAGGCTTTTTTCATGATCGGTTCCCAGTCAGGATCGGTCATATCAGTAACAAGGATATCGCCCTCCTGGAAATCGTGGCCTTCCACGCGTTTATCAAGCGAGTAAATGATATTTACCTTGCCAATACCGATCTTATCGCCGACAGCTATACCTTTCAATAAGGTTACACGTTTGGCCTGGTCACTATCGATCAGGTATTCTTCCAGCACACCATGCTCTTTTCTTGAATGCACGGTTTCTGGCCGGGCCTGCACAATGTATAATTCACCGTTAAGTCCATCTACGGCCCATTCTACATCTACCGGGCACCAGTGGCCTTTAAGCCGGGTATAATATTCTTCAATACTACAGGTCCATTTAGCGAGCTGGATCACCATGTTATCGTCCAGGCAAAATTTATCACGCAGGGCTTCTTCTGTCGAAATGATGCGCACACGTTCATCCGGATCATCACCGTAGATCATTTTCTGGTCTTTGTATCCCAGCTTTTTTTCAATGATGGCTTCAAATCCTTTTTTAAGGGAGGGCTTAAATACAATGAACTCGTCGGGTTTGATAGCGCCCTGTACTACCAGCTCACCAAGACCATAGGAACCATTGATAACAACAACATCTTTAAAACCACTTTCAGGGTCAATAGTAAAGGCAACGCCGGAGGAACCAAGATCGGATCTTACCATTTTCTGGATGCCTACAGAAATGCCAACATCAAAATGATAGTAACCCAATCGCTGGCGGTAGCTGATGGCCCTGTCTGTCCATAGTGAAGCAAAGCAGTTGCGCACGGAGTCGATCAAGGCAGTTACGGTACGTACGTTCAGATAGGTTTCCTGCTGGCCTGCAAAACTTGCATCAGGAAGGTCTTCGGCTGTGGCAGAGGAACGTACCGCAACGTCGGTTGCTTCCTGCCCATAAGTGCCTGACAGCAGCTTGTACTGTTCTATGATCTGTGCACTGAGAGCAGGCGGGAACTTGCTGTTGCGGATGAGATTACGAACCTGCAGGCCACCGCGTCTCAGTGATTCCACGCTGTCATAATCAATAGCATCAATCAGTTGTTTGATATGGGTTTCAAGATTGTTGTAACTACAGAATTGCCGGTAGCCTTCTACTGTAATTACAAATCCATCCGGGATCTGGATGCCCAGGTTGCTGAGGTTGGAGATCATTTCGCCCAGCGACGCATTTTTACCGCCAACCTGCTGAATGTCGGATAAGCCAACTGATGCCAGTGGCACAATGGTGTTGTTCATGTGTAGATGTTATAAATGATCAATAAAAAAAAGGAAAGGATGGGGTAAGATTCCGGTATTTAGAAGTTGTTGCAGAAAACCGGAAACACCAAAGGATTTAACCGGCAATGCATAAGATATTCGTGTGTTGTAAAAATAGATCGCGAAAATGAGTAGTGCTTTTTTCGTGATTGATGAACAACACAGGCTAAATGGTTAAACCATTATTGATTTTAAAATGGGGCAAACAAGCGGTTTTGAGAGATATCTAACAGAATGGGTTCGGTGATGAATGATTACTAATTTTTATATTATTTTAATCTGTAATGTGTTTATGGGACATGATGTTCAATATTGCTTAGCGCCTTTGCCAGATACTGCTAAACAAATTGATTGAAGTCTATTATTCACAATTGCAGCCATTCCCTACCAGGGTATTTCACAGTCTATAGAACTATGATACACTTTTTAGAAAATGCGCTTTTACCATGGATAGACCTTAGGTTTACTTTGGATTTACCTTAGGTTCCTGATAGGTTCTTTCTCTATTTCTATATAGTTCTCATATAAAAGCAAATAAGTTCTTATAGCCTTTTCTGGAAAAAGTCATTGTTTTATTAAACGCGACCACAAAACAAAATGTCAGGTTTGAATCACTGGGTAAAATAAATACCCTGAAAAGGTTATGACCCGAAAATCCATTCAACAATTACATGTTTTTTGCGGGAAAGAGACCGAATGCAAACGCATACACACACGTAACAATACCCCGGCACCACGGTCCTCCGGTATGAAACATCCCAACCCGTCGGGCCCGCGCCCGTGGCTGGCTACTAAGTAAATGGCAGTGATAAATTAATAGCCGGTATTTTTAACAGCTTCTGCGCCGAGGCGTTCGTTTAGCTGGGCAAGGTAAAGGCTATTGGGAGCTACTGGCGTTCCCGGTGAATCATAAATACCTTCCGGTAACATAGGGTCTTTTTCAAAAGGGATAGCTCCCTGTTTGTGTTCGCCTTTGCTGCCTATTACCCAATTGGCAGCGCCGGGTGGTTGTTGATTGAGATAAGATCTTGCAGTGCAGTTCCACGCTACGGCCCAGCCTATAGCCCAGCCATGACCAGAACCCATAGAGCCACGGTTCATGAAGTCAATACCGCCGGTGGGCACATTGCAATTATCAACCAGCAGGCCGGTAGCCCAGCGCTGGTGTGGCTGTATCCAGCCGTTGCCACGGAACACGCAATTCAATAACACAATAGGGCCGTTTATTTTAGCGCCTGTGGCGAGATAGAATACATTATCACCGGTGATATTACATTTATTAAATAACAGCTGTGAACCATTGGCGCTGAGATCGGCAGGCTTCGCTGCACCCAGTGTTGGTACATCGTGAATAAGGTTTATATTCTCTGCTGTTATTCGTTTGCCCTGTAATGTTATGCTGTTGACCGTATTGAAAATAACAAGATCCCTGATCCATGCATCGGCTGCACCATTAATGGTCAATCCCCTGTTGTGTCCATCGTTGATGGTAACTGACTGGCTGCCGGAAACGATACGCAGGTTTTCAACTCCTACCTGGCTTATCTCGCCTGTAGCGGATACTTTACTGACAACGGTGCCTGTTTGCCCGGTGAACTTTGTATCGTAAGAGTCAGTCAAAGGAACATCAACCGTGATTGTATTGCCTGATATTTTGCGGATAACACGGTCGGTGGTAAACTCTCCGCTTACCCATGTTTGCTGCTTGCCGTCACGCACCATCTGGTCCATACCCATAAACTGCACCCATTCCGGCGTTACTTTTTTGGTGAGCCTGATGGTATCGCCTGCTGCAAATGCACTGGCTTTGTTTACAGTAAAAGAAAGTGCGCCTGATGGAATGTAATCGTCAGTAACAGTAGCTGTAATATTGCCTGTGCTATAATTTACATTCCCCTTTATTGCAACAGCTACATGCGGTTTGCCCGTCATGTTGATGATGGTTCCTTTTTCACCGGAACCACTGCCGCGCAATACTATGCCAGTGGTATTGATATTGATTGCCCGTTCGCAATCGTAATTGCCTGCGCTCAGTAATACAGTTCCGCGAAAGCCATTCCGCAGTGGCATCCCGGCCACCTTGTCAATGGCCTGTTGTATAAGATCTGTATTGTCGCCTGCAGTGGGCTCTATTGTAATCTGTACCGGTACCACAGGTATGCGTACACCCCCGCCCATATAACCGGCATAGGAAAAGTCCATGATCTTATCGCCTTTAGGCAATGTTTTATAAGCAAGTTTGCCATTGGCATCTGCATATACCCACTGACTATGATGCTGGGCATTAACTGATAATTGTAAAGCAAGTATGGCGGCAACCGTTGTGCAGGAATTCCTGAGTGCGCTAAGGGCGGGCATCGTTGATAAATTATACATCTAAAGTAGTTGTATTTGCTATCGTGGTTTTTGACGGCCTTTACTTTTTTATAAGCTATTTTAACGTGTTTGCAAGTGCGTTCACAGCTGCCAGCAAATTAACTTCTTAGGAGTGACCTGCCGATCGGCATTATTTCAGGCAAACGTTTGCATGTACCGGGGTTAATAAAATGTCTTACTTTCAAACTATCACTCAATATCATTCTTGTATTCAATGAGAAAGACGATAATATTTGCACTGGGTATTTTATTATGTACTATGTACAGGTTAAGCGCACAGCAGATCCGGTATGCTATACCTGTAGGCGGTAATTCGTGGGTTACAACATCTTCAGCCGGTAGCCAGGAGAAAGTAACGAACAGCGGCTGGCAGAACTGGCAACATGCTGATGCCGTGTGGAGCACTTATGTTAAAATACAGCGGGCAGGTTCCTTACAATTAAGCGTATTGCTGAATGTACCCGAAGGAGAAAGCAAATTGTCTTTTTCCATTGATGGCAAATCAAATGCTGTAAGTGTAAAAGGCGCTACTGATAAAGTATATACCATTGGTAGCTGGAATATTACTACTCCCGGTTATATTAAAATAGAAACACGCGGTCTGCAGAAAACAGGTAATGTTTTTGCCAATGTGAAAGAGCTGCAGATCGAAGGCGGCGCTGTGGATAGTGCTACTGCTTTTGTAAAGAACAATGAAGGCAATTATTTCTATTGGGGGCGCCGTGGTCCTTCGGTGCATATTAATTACGATGCAGCGGCGGCAGGTAATGAAGTCGAGTGGTTCTATAATGAAATTACTGTGCCTGCCGGTAATGATGTGATCGGTTCTTATTTTATGGCTGATGGTTTTGCAGAAGGTTATTTTGGTATGCAGGTAAATTCAGCTACAGAGAGAAGGATCATCTTTTCAGTATGGAGTCCGTTTAAGACCGATAATCCCAAAGAGATCCCTGCTGATCAAAAGATCATCCTGGTAAAGAAAGGACAGGGGGTAGATGCCGGCGAATTTGGTAACGAAGGTTCCGGCGGACATTCGCACCTGGTGTACAACTGGAAAGCTGGTGAAACCTATAAATTCTTATTGCATGGTAAACCTGTTGAGAATAATTATACCAGCTACACTGCGTATTTCTATGATCCTTCACAAAGCAAATGGATATTGATCGCCAGCTTTAATCGTCCTGCCACTACTACGTATTTAAAACGCCTGCATTCATTTCTGGAGAACTTTATCCCCGAAACAGGTAATCTTACCCGCATGGCCTATTATCACAATCAATGGGTGAAACCCGTGGGTAAGGACTGGCAGCCCCTTACTACCATGTTCCTGACTGCTGATGCTACTGCACAGAAAAAATACCGCCTTGATTATGGAGGCGGTATAAAGGATGGTAAGTTCTTTATGCAGAATGGTGGCTTTTTTAATGAGTCAGCAGAACTGCGAAAACCTTTTACAATAACTGCTCCTGCCGCAAAGCCCCTCGTGAACTTTGAAGCATTGGAAAAATAAACTGCTGCCGGGTATTTGTGCCTATTGACCTATTGCCTGGGTGGTTCCGGAAAAGTCATTTTCTGAAGCCCTGCAACCGTCGGTAGTGACGCATAGTAATTCCTGATGCCAACTGCTATCTGTAAAGAGTAATCTGTTTTTCTGAATACATGCGTAGGCGAAGGTGAACTACATGATTCAAGTCCGCTGATAAAACAATTATAAGTGATATTAGCTGCCCCGGCAGGAATATTGGTGCCGAAGTAATCGCCGAATTGCAGCAGGCTGTAGGTGGCTACAGTTGTGCCGGATGGTACCATCCTGGGGTTTCTTCCAAGCCGGTTTTCCGGGATAGGTGGCGGATCATTTAATACACCTGCTTTACCATGACAGGAAATACAGGAGGAGATAGGATTGTCAATAGGCCCGTTCAGGCGTCCGCCTAAGCCCAGGTGATAAACGCGGGCTCCCGGCAGTGGGCCGGATATAACGGCAGGATTGATCCATGTTTGGTGCAGGTCGCTATTAATAAAAGCACCGGTATCATTAATGTGTGAAGTAACTGCTGAATCATTTCCCCAGATCAGCCCCACCAGTCTCATCCTGTCCCAGGGTGTACTTCCGGACATAAAGCCATCATAAATAAAAGTGCCGAATACCCAACCTACTGGCGAACGTCTGTCTTTTACAGCAATATCAATCTGCAATAGCCTTACTGAGTCATCAAGTCGTTGGCTACCCGAAGTGCGTATATTGGCCAGCCAGGTAAAAGCATTTCGGAGAAAAGGCACCTGTGTTTTATTGGCTGTAGTAAACAGCAGTTTAAATGAAACCGTTCCTTCCGGGAAATTTGCTCTTGATGGATCCGGCGGACCTCCGGCGCAATCGGGCCAGATGCGTCGTATGGTATAACCTCCAGGTGCATTATAAAATCCAACTGCCCAGGAAGCTGTAGAACTTGTCTGGCTAGGGTGAAGAGTACCTGCCGGTGAAACTCTTTCACGGGTAAGGCCATGCCGCCATTCCCGGCCATTGTCTCCATCATGCAGCCAGGGGGCATGGTACCATTTGCGGGTGGTGTTTTTCTGCACCCTGAAACCAATAGCGATGTTGCCTGCAAGACAGTATTTTAATACAGCCTTGGCATATTTCTGAGGTGAAGTACGAAAATTGATGGAGGTCCAGGGATATTCCTCCCGGGGTATAGAGTGGGGATAATTCTGACTTAGTTTAAAGATTTGGGATAGTGGCGTACCCGGTGGTGGCGGAAACTCAGGATTATAACTGGGAAAGCTATAGGTACAGAAGCGATAGCTGGTAGACTGGATCATTATAATTGCCAATAGCACTATGCTGCAAATAGTTATACGTATACGCATACAAAAAGGATAAGATTTAAGTGAATAGGTTCTGTAGATATTAAGTTACTACAGTGAGAAGCGTTTAGGTAGCGTTAAAACACCCTTTTAAAATGAAGTTATAGTTAAGCGAATTGCCTGGGGATTATGGTTCAGTGTTGCCCGATCTTTAAGGGTCAGGCAATGAAGTAAAAGCAATGTTGGGAGAGAAGATGATTGCTGTATGGGCTAAAGCCCATAAGATCGTTGTTTGTTACCTAGTTGTAAGGTTGTTCAGACTTTAGTCTGTATGGCTCAGTTGTTATAAGCCTTTTCGTTTTGCATCGGTGTTGCCCGACCTTTTAAGGTCGGGCAATGAAGCTGAAAGTAATGTGTTAAGGAAAGATGATTGCTGAATGGACTAAAGTCCATAAGAAGATTTATGTGGCGCGATGAGTATGCATTACTGATCATATTCTTTTATGAGCGTTTCGAAATAGTGGATCATACGTGTGTAGTTTTCGACGCTGATGTATTCGTTGTTGTTGTGGATAGTCTGTTGTTCAAAATTATTGATAGCGACCGGTGTAAAGCGATAGACATGGTCGCAAACAATCTCGTATTTATAAGCATCGGTACCACCAATCGTGAGATAGGGAGCCACCAGTACCCCGGGGAATAACTTATTGATGGTACGCTTCATCGCTTTAAAGCCCTGCGCATCAGTAGAGGAAATGCGTGAGGCTTCACGTGGAGGCCCCACATCTTCGACCTTTACTTCAAAACCACGACAGGCATTTTCAAGATGTACTTTTACATCTGCTACAGAATTGCCGGGTAATAAACGGAAGTTGACTACAAACTCTACTTCGGGGGCCAATACATTGGAGGCATCACTGCCTTTCATCATGGTAAGTGCTGTTGTTGTTCTTACCAGCGCATTGGTGGTATGACTTTTTGTAAGTGTTTTGATCAGCATTCCTTTAAGTAACCACTGGTTGGCGATTGCCATGCGGCTTGTAAAGCTCATGGTGCCACCTATATTGGTAAAGAAATTATCTATTACAGGAATGATCATGGGCTTCATCTGGTCGTTTTCCAGCCGTTGCATTATAACAGCTGCTTTTCCAATAGCGCTTTGCAATGGCGGCATGGAAGAGTGACCGCCGAGGCCCTTTACTTTTACGCGTGCAGACCAGAAGCCTTTCTCTGCGCAACCGATCAATGCTACAGACGCATCAATGCCGCTCAGGCTCCCTTTGGTAGAGATAATGCCTCCTTCATCATATACTGCTTCAAAAACAATTCCTTTCTGTTTGAAGTCTTTTGCAATTTCAAATGCTCCATGTGTGCCACCTACCTCTTCATCAAAGCCAAAGGCAAAATAGATATCACGCTGCGATACAAACTGTTCTTTTATCATTTTGTCTGCAGCTTCCATCAATGAGAACAGCATGTTTTTCATATCCAATGTTCCGCGGCCGTAAATGCGTCCGCCTGTTACATTGCCGGAGAAAGGTGTATGCTCCCATGAGTCTGCCATTGCTGAAATAGGGGGTAACGGTTTGTCGCCGGGAGAAAAAACGCCATGTGTAGTATCAGTTCCCTCATAATTACCGGGTGGCACCACATCATAATGTGAAAGAAAAAGGAGGGGCTTTAAAGAACTGTTCTTTCCTTTCAGGTGCAATACGATCCCGTAATTATTGATGATATAGTTGTCTGTAGCTGCAAAAACAGCCGGGTAGGTATTTTTAAGATAATTAATAAACTCGCCAAAAGGTTGGTAATTGAACTGGCTGTAATCTGCATTGGAGACGGTGGGGATCTGGATACCGCCGGAAAATCTTTTCAGCACATTGGTGTCAACGGGATATTGGGCCGCCTGTGCCTCGGATGTTTGTACGGGCGAAAAGGGATAACGCCAGGTTTTTATCAGTACTATAGCTGCAACAATAAGCAGAAGCGCAAGAATACCGGTTAGTAATCTCCACATAGGTGTCCAGGTTTGTACAGGAAGATAAGGGGATAATGGCAGCAATAATAACATTGTTTAGCCCGGGGTGGAATAAACCTGCATTTGGGAAGACAGTTTCGGGTGTCGTGAATGGCTGAGGCAAGTGAATAGTGAATGGTCAATAGTGAATCGGTAATCGTCAGTCGTGAGACGTGAATCGTGAGTGGTCGCTGCTGTATTTGCTCGCCGCTCGTAGCTCAAAGCTCACAGCTGTTTTCCTTTCGAAATTCGATATTTTCACCTTCCGTACTTCCTTGTTAATTTATCAGCAGTTGTCCGAAATGAGGCAATAAGAATAAGTATGTTGCCATTGATACAAATGAGTTAAGCGATTTAGGAATAGTTGAAACCAAATGTAGTGATAAAAAGAGTTGAGCAATAGGGAAACATGTAATGTCCTCTATAGAATAGATATTTTTTTTATACTTTGAAGAGTCGCTTCCTGTTCTTTTGATAAAGGCTTTCCAGGAATAAAATTTACATTTGACTTTTTCTCAGTGTATTAATCATCAGGTGCAGTATGTCAAAAGAGAAGCTTTCGCAGTCTTCAATAGATCAACAAGATAAAGGGGCAAAAGAGAAGGACAAGCAGCAGTTAACTGACCAGCAGCTCGCTGTGATACGTTCTGAGGGCGATCTCAGGATCAATGCAGTGGCTGGTTCTGGTAAAACCACTACTATTATTGAATATGCTGCTTCAAGGCCGGGTAATTCCCGCATTCTCTACCTTGCTTTTAATAAATCAGTAAAGCTGGAAGCGGCCCGCAAATTTGCAGCCCGGGGACTGGATAATGTGAAAGTGGAAACAGCCCATTCGCTTGCTTACAAATATGTTGTTTTCCGGAATAATTATAAAGTGAAGGCCCAGGGATATAAAACCAGTGAAATAGTGGAGCTACTGGCGCTCCAGGGAACCGGTGAAAGGCATACTGAGTTTGTAGTGGCGAACCATATCAATAAGTTCATTACTTATTTCTGCAATAGTGACAAGGCCCGTGTACAGGAGCTTAACTATCTCGATACTATAACTGACCCCAAGACAAAAGCATTTGTAGCTACCGCCTATAGCATGATCGAAAGTGGTACAAGATTGCTGCTGGCAAAAATGGATAAAGGAGAAATTGCGATTACTCATGATTTTTACCTGAAAAAATTCCAGCTTTCAAATCCAGCGTTGCCTTTTGAGTATATTCTTTTTGATGAAGCGCAGGATGCCTCTGCTGCAATGCTGCAGGTATTCCTGAAGCAGAAAGCCACTAAAATAATAGTGGGAGATGCCCACCAGCAGATCTACGCCTGGCGGTATGCTGTTAATTCATTGAGCAAAACAGATTTTGAAACCCTGCAATTGTCTGCTAGTTTTCGTTTTGGACAGGATATTGCAGACCTGGCTACGGAAGTGCTGTATTTAAAAAGTCACCTGGGTGCATACCAACCCGTATCTATTACAGGCAAGGGGCGCGGTGATAAGGGCGCTGTTAAAGCTACCATTGCAAGAACGAACCTGGGGCTTCTGTTGAAAGCTATTAATTATGTAACCGACAATAGCAAGGTGAAGCATATTTACTTTGAAGGCAATATCAGTTCCTATACTTATGCTGATGATGGTACCTCTTTATACGATGTATTAAATCTTCAGAATGGTAAGTATGATAATATCCAGGACAAGCTGATCCGCTCTATGAAAAGCATCAATGAACTGGAAGATTATATTGAGAAAACAGATGATAAGCAATTATCTACCATGGTGGAGATAGTGGAAGAGTATGGCAATGAGATCTATGATATTATAAAACTGCTGAAGAAGCTGCATACAGGAGATGAGGAAAGAGAGAAAGCTGAAATGATCTTTTCTACTGTGCATCGCGCCAAAGGGATGGAGTATGATGTGGTGTACCTGGTGAACGATTTTCTATCGGAGGCGAAACTGGAGGAATTAAAAGAGAAACACCAGATCGATAAGGCTGCTCCTTTTGATATTGCAAAGCTGAATGAAGATATTAACCTGCTATACGTAGCTATTACCCGTGCAAAACGTGATCTGTATATTCCCGAAACGCTTGTACCGAAGGGATTCAAAGCGTCCTCGTATATACACGTGGAGAAGGTAGAGAAGAAATATAAATACGAAGGGGCTTCATCAAAAGAGAAAGGTTCATTTACCAAAAGCTCGCCCGGTAATAAGAAACAGATTTCAAAGCAAACGAGCGATAAGACCTATAGTGTTTGGGATAGACGTACAGTAGATAAGGACGCCTATAAACCCTGGACCTCCGACCAGGACGAACTATTGAAAGAACTCTACGACGATGGCTGGTCTATTGGTGACCTGACGACACATTTTAAAAGAACCAAGGGAGCGATTGTATCGCGATTGAAGAAGCTGGGCTTTTTTATGGATTAGGTTGTTATTGCTATTTGAGTGGCGGAAATTATTGCAAAGGCACTATATAGAACTTCGGAGTTGCAGGTTCTGAAGAGCCTGAAATTATCGTTGGGTGTGAGTTTTATTGGTTTTCAGGTCTTTAAAAGGCAAAAAACCAGCCTTTTTCTTCTAAAAGTTTTTTGCAGAAAGCTGATTTTGCCTATTTTTGCAACCCGTTTTACAGGATACACCTTTAAATCGGGCATAAGGCGAGGTTTTTAAGTGGTTGAATCTTCGCGACAGTAGTTTAAGGCTGCTGTATTTAAAACATATTTGGCGAGGTAGCTCAGTTGGTTAGAGCATCGGATTCATAACCCGAAGGTCGGCAGTTCAAATCTGCTCCTCGCTACAGAAAAATCAAGCGATTACAAGAAGTTGTGATCGCTTTTTTCATGCCGCAACTGTAATAGCACTATAGCGCTACTTTTCAGTAGGTTCAGGAACAAAATTATTCCCATTCGCTATTCTTTATCTGTTTGAATACTCTTGTTCTCAAACTTCTCCTTTAATCTTAAATATTCCGCGTATTCTTTATCATCTACGGCTTTATTTATCTTTTTCCAATATTCATTATATTCTTCGCTATCACGGTCCATATACCCTGGAATAATAATTAAAGCCCACTCATTGGCAATATCTTTCCAAGTTTGCGCAGCTGCGTCAATAATAGTCTTTATATTTTTTGGAGTTTTGAAATTATTTATTTCATGATAATTATTGATGCTTTCATAATACGGAAATATGTTCCTTGCATTAGCGTTCCACCAACCCGAAAAGTCTTCATTATGCTTTTTAAAAGGGTCTTTAACAATATCAAAAAGTCCTAATAATTCTTTATATCTCAGGAATGCAAATATTTTATATGCATCTATTAATTCTTGAGGCTTATTTCGCAAATGACGCCCCAGGTGCGCGCCCGTGTTTAAAATTGGATTATCAGAGAAATAGAATTGAGATTGGTGCTTTTTTTCAAACCAAGGAGAGTGAGGTGAATGTTTTCCGAATTCGAATTTCATAAATGTCATATTGGGCACATCCTGAGTGATCCAATATTGATAAATATCATTCCAGTTTTTTGAATTCATAGCAATGTAATTTAATGGCCATATAGTTACAGATTATATGCTACTGTTTTCCAAAAGCTTCTGCATTAAGCCAGGCAAAGAGATCGCTGTAACATCATCCCCCATAGAAAACCTATCTGCTCCTGAATAAACAACAAATCGCCTATCCGCCTTTATGTCTTCACATCCAGCATAAAAACCTTTAGATAATGCTGGTGCTGAATTACGTTTGATCTCTATAGCCCATTTCTCTCCGCCAGGAAACTCCAATACCAAGTCTATTTCAGCACCGCCGGGTGTGCCATAGTAATAAGGCTGCATTCTTGAGGGAGCCACAGACATTATATTCTCGATGACAAATCCTTCCCAACTTCCACCAACAACGGGGTGGCCAAGCAGACTGTTATAATCAGGAATATTCAATAACGCATGCGTAATACCACTATCACGCACATATATTTTGGGGGATTTAATCAGACGTTTTCCAACGTTCGCAGTCCAAGGTTTCAACCGCCTGACTAATAAAAGGTCTATCATCAGGTCAAGATAGCGTCCAACAGTTACGCCCGATACGTCGAGGTTACGAGCCAAATGTGCAGCATTCAGTACAGAACCCTGATTATGCGCCAACATTGTCCAGAATCGTTCCAATGTCTCAGCCGGTATTCGCGGCCCAAGTTGTGGTATATCACGCTCCAAGTAAGTCCTGATAAAATCATGACGCCAGTCCAAACTATTATGATCAGAATCAGACAGCAAGCTTTCAGGGAAACCACCACGAACCCATAAAGCATTTGTTTTATCCAGACTACCTTCTGCATATTCCATTGCATCCACAGCATGCAGTTCTAAATAGGTTATACGGCCAGCAAGTGACTCACTGGATTGTTGCAACAGATCAATAGATGCAGAGCCTAAGAACAGAAATTGCCCAGCTTTATTTCCTTTCCGGCGCTCCTTATCGATAATGCCTCTTAAAGAAGTGAATATTTCTGGTAACCGCTGTACTTCATCCAGTATAATTAGCTTGTCGCTGTTTTCCGCATGAAAAGCTTCTATGTCCTGTACTCTTTGTAAATCCCTCCTATTTTCGAGGTCAAGATAGATGGAGGGAGTTATTTCAGATATATTCAGCGCGATGGTTGTCTTACCAACCTGGCGCGGCCCCATTAGAGCCACTGATGGACTTCGTTGTAAAGCTTCTTTTATTCTGGATTCGAGTCGTCTCGGGATCATGCCTGCAAATCTAACATAAAATGTAAGATTTGCATAGATTCAATTACAACAACAATTATTCCATGGTTTTCAATTATTTAAAATCATACTCAAATTAATTTTACAGCCCAAATAGGCCAAAATAGACCCTATCAGTACCTAAAAGAGATAGGCAGCATGCTTTAAACTAATAATCATTGTGACTCAATCATCAAAGGTGATCAAATCCACTACTATCAGGTTCAATATTTCTCCCATTCCGGCTACAGGCAAAAGCCCCTGAATAACCAGGGGCTTTTTTATGTCCATACATTGTTTGGGAAATAACATCTTATATAAAAGCAGCGCCAAAGGCGCTATAATAGAACCTCGGAACTGCAAGTTCCGAAGAGCCGGTTGCCTATCAGCAGGTAACTGTCACTTTTAAGAAGTTGGCCGGGATAAACGTGGTATCACTGTTCCCGCTTTTATTTTGCCTGTTGAATAACTCTTCTAATTCACTCTGCAGATCGGATGCCTTGCCATTTTTTTCAGCCGCTTCAAATGCATTCATGGTAGGACCATAATACTGTCTGAACCTGCTTACGAATTGAGATGGCGTACTGGTGGTTTCGAAATTGAAACTGTCCTTAGTAAAGGAGATGTTTTCTTTTGGTATACCTGCCGCAGTAAAGCGTTCAATAACATGATCTTCCATACCCCATAGCATTGGGCTTACAAAGCCTTCGGGTGGGGGTGGCGTATAGGATGAGCTTATTTTTAAGATCTGTGCTACCAGGGTTGGGTCTCCGGGAATCCAGTTGCCCATTACTATCTTTCCACCAGGACGGGTAACCCGCACCAGTTGTTTTGCTACATCCCCTGGTTTTGGCGCGAACATGGCCCCAAAGATGGTAATGACAAGATCGAAACTCTGGTCGTTCAGTTCATGCAGGTCTGTGGCGTCTCCTTCCTGGAAAGTACAGTTGGTAAGTCCTTCTGCTTTGGCCCTCTGGTTGCCTGCCATAACCAGGTTGCTTGCTATATCCACCCCTGTTACATCAGCACCAAGCTTTGCAGCAGGTATAGCCGTGGTACCGTCGCCGCAGCCAAGGTCCAGCACTTTCATACCCTGTTTAATATCCAGTTTGTCAACAAGTGCGGCTCCGCTGTTCCGCATCGTTTCTGCAATCTTTGTGAAATCGCCTTTTTCCCATAACTGTTTGTTAGGATTCATTGCGTTATGTTTTAGTATGTTATGAATAGTTATGTGCAATACTACCTGTTTATGGAGCCAAAGGGATGCCTCACGAATCCAATTACATGACTTAAAAGTCCAGTTGACCAGTACAGGATATTTAATATCTTAGAGGAAATGGATAATTTTCACGAACGGGTATTACAGCATCCTCAATTCTACAGGCAGTTTAGTTGTGGTAAGTCCTTGATTACCGCTTTCAACTGTCCTATGGAAGCCCGTTTGATGAAGAACCGGTTTGCAGATCTGTGGACGCAGTATAATTACCTGTTTTACGTGATCGATGGCCGGAAAATATGGCATACGGCAACAGGAGCCTATGATATTCAAAAGGATAGCTGTGTGTTTGTACGAAAAGGAGGGTTCATTTTAGAGCAGCTAATGGATATTGGGTTTTGTGTGATGCTATTCTTTATACCGGACGAATTTATCTGTGATACCCTGCAGATCAGAACGAGACCATTGGCCAGGTATGATCAGCATTTTGAGCCGGTAATGCTGATCGAATCGAATGAAACCCTTAAGAGCTTTTTTCTTTCGATGTCTACCTATTTTGCCGAAACAGCAGACCCGGATCCTTCGTTGCTGGAACTGAAGTTTAAAGAGCTTATCCTCAATATCGCAGATAATCTTTCCAATAAAGATTTGTTATCTTATTTCTGTTCTTTGTTGCATGAACCCCAAACTGTAACGATGAAGAGAGTGATGGAGGACAATTTCTGCTATAACCTGAAACTGGAAGAGTTCGCGGTGTTAAGCAACCGAAGTTTGTCTGCCTTCAAAAGAGATTTTGAAAAAGTGTTCCAGGTTACCCCGGGTAAATGGTTGCTTGAAAAAAGATTGCATTATGCCATGCATCTTTTGAGTAATCAGCGCAAAGCTGTTAGCGAAGCTGCCTTCGAAAGTGGCTTTGAAAGCCCTTCTCATTTCAGCCGGGCCTTTAAAAAAAGGTTTGGTAAAAATCCCATGGAAATGAGAGTGAGTCAGTAGAAAAGATAAGCATTGATCTTTGTTCGTTGCCAAAGGCAACATAACAGGAGTTCGGAACTTGCAGTTCCGAAGAGCAAGGTTTATTATTTACTAAGAATGAATGCAGCAAGGTATGCAAGGCAGACAAAGCCAATCAGATATTGGAAGAGAATATAAAAGATGTATCCAAGATTCCTGAAGTGAAGTTCTTTCTTGTCCAAATTAATACCCCAAAAAATAAGACAAGTGAAAAGGAATGTGTACCAGAATCCTGCCCATACTTTCCTGTATCTGGTTTTATAGCTTTTTATTAAAGTCGGAATGTTATTATAAGTGGACAAAGAGTAGCCGTGTATTAATAAGCGATTTAAACCAACACATAAATTTAACACTAGGAAAATGAGGAAAAGAAGCATTGAGTTGGTTACTACTTTTCCTTTATCGTATCCATAATTCCACCAGTAGAAATTGACAAGGTCTATAAATTTATAGAACCCTCCTTTATGATGATTGTTTAGTTTTATTAGGTCTATTTCTACAAGCTGGAGGCTTTCTGTCATACCGAGCTTTGTGTACTGTTCTTTAATATTGTTATATAGAGATTGGATTTGTTCATAGCTCAAGCCTGTGGTGTCTATGGTAAATTCGGAGTATTTGAATTTTATTTTTGATATATCAGTTTTGTTAATTCTCAAAAGACATTTTTTTTCGCTTTTTTCGTTCCAGATATTATCAAGATCCCATATTTCATCAGTTGCTCTGAATTTGCAATTATCAAGAGATATTGAAGATGGCTTCTCTTCAAGCTCTAAATCCGGAATATTAAGTAGAATACATTTGGAGAAGTCTAACGTGTCAATGTATGAACTGCCATAAAATTCTTTGATTGCACAGTTTTTTAAAGCAATCTTTTTTACGTATGATTCATCGATATCTATGCTTATTGTGTCGCTATAGTGAAAATATATACTAGTCGCATAGCACATAGAAAATTCATATTCTTTTATCCCAAATCTATGATTTGCCATGAAATCATAGATTGAGACACTATCGAATGCGATTGAATTAAATCCTTTAATGATTGGTATAGTATAAGAATGGTTGCTCTGAGTAAAACCAGTAAGTTTTCCTTTGTATTCAGGATCTTTTGAACTGCCTCCAATAAGAAAACTATCCCTCTTTAAGTAACAAAAGTCATATCCATCATTGCAAAGAAATATCGAAGATGTTTCGAAATCATTCAGATAGTCAAAGCTTCCCACATTGAACGATAAAAGGTTTCCTAATCGACCGCTATATGAATATTTATAGACAGGAGTGCCAGGGATTGGTCGGATTTTTGGGTTTTTATATTGACTATAAGTATCAGTAAAAACAATTATAAAGATGCATAATAATGAGACTGCCCTGGCCAGGGAATTATGAGAGGTCGAAGGCGTTCTATTGCAATTTTTTGTATTTGTAGAATTATTAGACAGCATGATTAATGATAGGATATACTGATTGGTTTAAATATTTAAGTTAAAGTATATGCCATGATTGTTTTGATTGATGTTGGTCGTATAGAGGCGTTCTCGTTCTAGGCTTTTTTACAAAAAAGAAAGGCATCCT
Source organism: Chitinophagaceae bacterium (assembly GCA_047602185.1). Lineage (GTDB taxonomy): Bacteria > Bacteroidota > Bacteroidia > Chitinophagales > Chitinophagaceae > PMP191F. The sequence continues at coordinate 21,681 of JASGHY010000001.1, forward strand.
GTTCAGGATGCCTTTGCAACGGGTGGCAGATTCGTATCGGATTTATAAAGGATTCTGCGTAGTGATCTTGGGGTTGTAGTTCAACTCTACAGATAAAGGAATCTGCAAAGTGAATAATTTACCCGCGGCTACTGTTAACTGGTTGGTATGGTTGGCTGAACCATTGCGGTCTACACCAATATTCCAACGTTTGTTATCGAAGAACTCAAAACCACTTTCTCCCCATAATTCAATTCTGCGTTGTAACTGGATCTCTTTCTGTAAAGCATCACCTGTCTTGGTGCTTTTTACATAAGCTACATCCCTGGCACTTGCCAACTGAAGCAGGGTGGTCTGTGCGTTATTGTCCTGTCCGGCACGGGCTTCTGCCTCGGCTTTGGTCAGGATCATTTCTGATGTACGCATGTAGATGTCATCCTGGTTGTAGTTGGGCGTATTGGCATCAATAGCGGGTGCTGCAAATTTGTAGCTGTAGTATTTGTAATGCTTCTCAGGTAACTGTGAGCTGGCATATTTGTACTCTACGTAGTCAGTACCTACAAAGTTCTTTTTGCGATAGTCTGTAGCAGAGATCTGATCATATAAACGTTGATCTATTGCTACCCATGAACCCTGGCTGCCACCATAGCCACCTTCACCTTTGATGTTCATCCAACCGGGGAAAGAGCTGGTGCCTTTACCTGATGCTGAAGTATAATCGTATCCAAAGATGGTTTCGGGCAAAGTGATATTGCTCATACCGGCAGTGGTATACTGTGTTTCGTTCATGAGGGTAGGGTACTGCTGGATCACGTAGTTAGCGGCATCAATGGCTTTGGGCCAGTCGCCGGTAGTGAGGGCAGCGCGTGCCAGTACTACAGAGGCAACAGAAGCGTCAAAGTCTGTTTTGCTGGCTGTGTTGAGAAGACCTGAGCTTTTGAAAAGTGCTACAGCTTCAGTAGCATCTGCAATTACCTGGCTCCATACATCTTTTGCAGGAGCGCGATCTTCTTCGCCTGCTACAGTAGTATATAAGGGCACACCGGGTTTGCTATCGCCACCGTGCATATAATCATCCTGGTATAACCACATCAGGTAAGTATAGCTCAATGCGCGCATGGTTAATGCTGATGCTTTGTACTTCATGATCAGCTTGTTGATATCTGTAACCTGTGACGGATCGAAATCTGAAGGGATCAGATCGAGGATCTGGTTGGCATAGTAGATCCATTTGTAATACATCACCCAGTACAATGAAGTACGGCTCTGGTTCTCTTCACGGTAGTTGAGCATCTGGTAATCAGATACCAGCCAGCTACCATTGGTATGTGCGAGTACCATGTCATTGCCTTTCAGGTTTAACAACAGGTTACATACGAGGAAGTTCCTGCTATCAACTGAGTTTACAGGCACATAGCCATTTACCTGCGATACCATACTGGTAACCATTGGCTCCAGTACTGTTGCAGGTTTTGTTTTTACAATCGCCTGCAATTCTTCGCGGGTCATGGTGCCTTCCGGATCGATATTGAGTGTTTTGGCACAGGAGCAGAACAGTGTAATAACGCTCCCTGTTATGATTAGTATCTTTTTCATTGAATGTTTCATTTAGAGGGTCAGGTTAATACCGAATGTGATAGTACGTGTTTGCGGGAATCCAAAGGCTGCAACTGTAGAACCACCGTCAAACGATGTTCTTGGGTCCAGACCTTTTTTAGCAGAGAACAGGTGAACGTTCTCGATGCTGGCAAATACGCGTACTGCTTCAATTTTGTTTTTGAGTGCAAGAGCCTGTGGCAGCCTGTAACCGAGCATGATATTCTTAACATAGAAATATGATGCGTTGAACATTGCCCAGTCTGAGTACTGACCTTGCCCACCACCTACAGGACGGGTGTAGTAGTTCTGAGCACCATTCATGAACATTGGAATGTTTGAATTAGGATTCTCAGGAGTCCAGCCTTTGGTCATGTCTTTGTGAACACCCAGTAATCTCTGGAGGGTAAGGTTCTGATAAGTCAGAGAAATGATCTTACCACCGATCTGCCAGCTGGTAAGCATTGAGAAGTCGAAATTTTTATACTGCAGTTGAGTATTGAAGCCGCCTACCAGTTTGGGAGAAGCTGTACCCATTTCAAATTTGGTACCGTCGTTGCCTTTGGTGGTTACCACATCGCCTACTTTTTTGCCTGGATACAGTGCCAGGTTATCGGTTGCTTTTAATTGTTTGTACAGTAAACCTTCACCGGTAGATTTATCTACACCAGCATATTTGTACATATACAGGTTATAGTAATCTTTGCCTTCACCACGCAGGTAGTTACCTTCTTCATAATTACCATTAAGTGCAGCAGAGCCAACACCGGCAGGTATTTCCAGCAATTTGTTGGTGTAGTGTGATGCACGTGCACTTACAGTCCAATGCCAGTTTTTGCTGCGGATAACATCGTAGCCTAATTCAATCTCATAACCAGTGTTCAACAGAGATGCAACGTTTTCCAGTTTGGTAGACTGACCAGTAGAAGCGGGCAGAGGCTTAGCCCAGATCATATTGGTTGTTTTGCGGTGGAAATAGTCGATGCTACCGTAGAAACGATCCCAGAAACGGAAGTCTACGCCAGCGTCAACCACTTTGTTGCTTTCCCAGGTAAGGTTTGTATTACCAACTGATGCCTGGTAAATACCGAGTACAGGATTTTCAATTGAACCTGTATTTGAGATAGCCCATACGTCAGTCCAGCGGTTAGCACCTACGTTCTGGTTACCCAGTGTACCATAGCTGCCGCGAAGTTTTAACTCGGTAAGCCATGATGAAGTGCTTTCCAGGAATTTTTCCTGGCCTATGCGCCATGCACCACCTAATGACCAGAAGGTACCCCATTTGTTGTAACGGAAGTTGGAAGAGCCATCGGTACGGATGCTACCACTCAGGTAATACTTGCTGTCATAGTTATAAGAAGCACGTGCAAGGTAACCTTCGAGTGCTGTGCTGCTACCATTACCGCTAAGGCTGTTGATACGGATAGCATTGGTCATATCCGGATTGTCAGGAGCAAACATCAGTGATTTCATGCCGCTCATATAGTCGCTGCGTGTCCAGCGGTATTCGTGACCAGCCAGTACATCCAATGAATGTGCACCTAATTGTTTGGTCCAGTTCAATGTCTGGATGGTATTGAGGTTCATACCTTTTGCCCAATACTCGGAGATGGTACCCTGGTAATCGCGGGCATCTGTTCCGCTCTCGTTATTGCCATAGGTTTTGTTGAAAGTATAGATATTATCTATAGAGAAGTCGAGTCTGAAACGGAGGTCTTTCATTAAGGTAGCTTCCAGGAAAGCGCGTCCGGAGAAATCGTCAGAGGTCTGCTGTGCAAGGTCTTTGTCAAAATAGATAGCAGGGCTGTAGCCTACGAAGCTGGCGCGTTTGGTAGCACCATAGGGAGAATAGGTTTCGCCTGTACCCAGATCGAACAGTGTTTTTCCGCTTGCATCTTTTTTAACGCTACCATCTGCATTGTGTGCAAATAAAGGCCAGATAGGGGCGAAGTAGTCCTTAAATGTAAATACGTTGTTATTTACTGTACCGCCGGAATAGTTGGGCACATTGGAATAACGACGGGTATAAGAAATATTCACGCCTGCTTTTAACCAGCTTGTGATGGTTGTATTCACTTTTGCACGGGCATTGTAACGGTTAAAGTCAGAGCCCATTACATAAGAAGGATCGCTCATGTAGCCTACAGACATGAAGTAATCTGTTTTTTCGTTACCACCGCTAAGGCTAACATTGTATTGCTGGCTGAATGTTTTTTTGATGAAGTATTTGTTCCAGTCATCATAGTACAGTAATTGTGCATCCGGGCGAACTTTACCGGTTGCTGGATCAATTAATGTAGTGTTGTCAGGTATTTTGTACAGCATGTAGTTACCCAGGTAGTTGGGGTTCTGCAGTGTTGCACCATTTGCCCTGAACAGGTTGTTGCTGGCATACTGGCGTGCATCAGCATCGCTAAGATGTAAACCGGCAGCAGCTGTTTCATTGCTATAACGTACATAGTTATAAGTACCCTGCCATGCCAGCTCATAATACTCTTTAGGGTCTTTCACCATTTCGAAATCAGGAATACCCTGGCTGTTCTGTCCCAGGCGGGCATCAAACATGATCTTTGTTTTACCCTTACCACCTTTTTTAGTGGTTACCAGGATCACTCCATTGGCAGCACGTGATCCATACAGCGAGTTGGATGCCGCATCTTTGGAAACCACTACAGATTCGATATCAGCAGGGTTGTAAGAAGAGAGCGGGAATGCACTTGGTACACCATCCACTACAATCAGCGGATCTGAACCTGCAGACAATGAACCAAGACCACGGATACGGATAGATGCTTCGCTGCCTGGCTGTCCGCTGGGAGTGGAAAGCTGTACACCTGATACCATACCTTCCAGTGCTCTTGATAAAGTAGTTACGTGTTGCTGGCTGATGGCTTCAGCACCCATTGTACTTACAGAACCGGTGAGGTCTTTTTTCTTAACCTGTCCGAATGCTACCACCACTACCTCATTTAAGGCAGCAGGCAGTGCTTTTAACTGGAATACGATACCGCCATCTGCAGTTTTGAACAGTGTGTTTTCACCAACTGCAAGGCTTCCGCCGGAAGGGATCTTTTTCAATTGTGCCACCTGGATCTCAACAGGGTTGAAACCAACAGAGCTGATCACGATAGTGGCAGACTCTTCCACACCAGACAGAGAGAACTGGCCGGTAGCGTTGGTAGTGGTACCATGTTTTGAGTTTTTTACTGAGATAGATGCAGAAGTGATAGGTTCTTTTGTTTCTGCATTGATCAGTTGCCCGGAGATGGTAACGGGGGGAGCGGTAAACTCCGGCCCCGTTTCCTGGGGAGCAGCAGCTTTACGCATCATCACGATGGTTTTGTCTTCCACCATGTATGCCAGCGGCTGTTCTTTCAGCGCCTTATCCAAAAACTCTTTTAATGACATGCCGGAAGCTTCGATGGTTACCGGTTGGGCATTCACCAATAGCTCTTTGTTACAGAATACAATAAACCCGGTTTGTTTCTTGATTGCCGAGAATACTTTTTCCAGGGGAATGTCTTTCCCGGATAAAGTAACGGTTTGAGAATTGACATTGGCAGAGACCTGTAAACAGAACGCCAACACAAAAAAAGAACTTAGTTTCATGGCCTTAAGTATTTTTCTTCCTGATCCCCCGGAGGAGCTGTTCCCAGCCGGCAGGAATCGAAAAATCCTGGTCCGGGGACATGGTTTGCCCCCTCTTACAGGATCAACAGTTTTTTGCATAACTTACAAGAGTTTTGGTGGTTAAAAAATCCGTTGGCGAACGGTTTATAAATGCCAGAACAAGGCACTGCTTTTTAAAGGCAGTGTTGTATTCGGATCATGCGTCAACATGATCCGTTTTTTTTAATGGCAGCAATCAATAAGTTTATTTGTACACAATAAGGCGACGTCCTGCTTCTATTTTAAAATGTACTTCCGAAACCTGCAACGCCCTGATAAGCGCTGCGAGCGTCATGTTCCGGCTGATCCCTCCCACGAAATGTAAATCGGGAACCCCGCTTTCATATACTACCTGGATATCGTACCAGCGTTCCAGTTGTCTCATCACCTGGTCAAAGGGTAGATTCTCTAAACTGAAATAGCCGTTTTTCCAGGCAATAGCAGCTTCTGACTGGTTGTTGGCAACTGATATATGCTGATTATGATAATCCAGTTTTGCCTGCTGTCCGGGGTGGAGGATGGCAGATAATGGATGGTGTTTCTCTGGTTGATTATTGGTGAGTGCGTTTACTTCAACGCTTCCTTCAATAAGGGTTGTCTTTTCTGTTGCTTCTTCTTCAAAGGCATTTACATTGAAACTGGTGCCCAATGCCTGTACCTGTTGATTTTTTGTCTGCACGTAAAAAGGCCAGTTCTTGTCATGCGCTACTTCAAAATAGGCCTCGCCGTTCAGCTCCACTCTTCTTTCTTTGCTGCTGAAAGCTACCGGGTACCTGATAGTACTGGCTGCATTTAACCACACACGGGAACCATCAGGTAGTACTAATTGAAACTGTCTGCCCTTTGGGGTGTACATGGTATTGTACAACATTACAGTGCTGGTATCACCGGCATTTGTATTATATACAATCTGGTTATTATGTAATGAGATCTGCGCTCCGGCCTCACTGCCGATGATGCCATTGCCGGCGCTATCCAGTACGATCTTTCTTCCGTCGGCCAATGTGAGTACAGCGCCATCCTTGCCGGGGGCAATTACTTCCTGGGTGGCAGTAGTAACGTTGGATAGCTGCTGTGGTTTTGTGTTCTTGTCTGACAGCAACATCCATGTAATTCCGGCACCGGCCAGCAATACAATGGCTGCTGCCCATGCACGGCGGTAAAGCCTTACACGTGGCGCGGCAGTCACTACACGCCCGGCAGGCCATTGTTTCAGGATGTTGTCTGCCAGTTCTTGTCTCTGTGCATTAGAGAAGCCGTTATCGTCTTTCAGTTCGTTCCACACCTTTTCCATCAGTGGTGTCAATTGCTCCCTGCTTACGCCGGATGCCAGTAATTCTATTAAGGCCGCTTTTTCCTGCGGTGTGGCTGTTTTATTCAGCCACTTTGTGTACAGTTCTTCCAGCCTTTTGTCACCACTCTGCATAATATGGATAGGTTGTTATATCGAGAGACAACTGAAAAATGAAAAAGGGGATATGGAAATGGGAAAAAATTAACGAAATGGTTAAATGAAATAAATTGCAATGTGTATGTCGGGCTTTAAGGTATAGTTCCCTTGCTTTATGAAGTATATTACTCCGGACAGGAGTTCGGGTGAATATGCTTACGCCCCGGAGCGCTGCGTTAACTCTGACGCGAGGGGATCATAGAATACCAATAGGTACTTTGTTGAGGATGTATTTCTTAATAGAGGTGTTGGCGTACTGGAGGTATTTTTTTACAGCATCCCGTGATACGTGCATTTCAGTAGCAGCCTGTTCGTATTTTAATCCTTCTTTCCTGCATAGGGTCCAGGCTTTCTGTTGCTGGGGCGGAAGTTGGTTGACTGCTTCTTCCATCAGTACAAACAATATTTCCTGGTGCTGTTCTTCCTGCTGATCCGGTGGTGTTATTGCCTGTTGCCATTCCCATGCTTTGTGTTTTTCGCGTACCATCTTTTTGATGGCATTGAAGGCATGGTTTCTTGATACGATCAGCAAATAAGAACGGAAGCTTTGCAGGTGGGAGAGCGTTTCCCTGTTAAGCCAGAGCTTTACAAAAATGTCCTGTACTATTTCTTCTGCTGTAGGTCTGTCTTCGAGGTGTTGGTAAATGAATTTGAAGACCAATCCGGAGTAATCAAGCACCAGCTTTCTGAAAGCCTGTTCATTGCCGGCGGCTACCAGCAACAGCAGTTCCTTCTCTTCAGATGGTTGATTGTGTGTCACGTAATGTTGAGTCGTTTTGGTCTAGCAGTGGGCACAAAATAGGTGCCAACAAATTTAAGTTAAATGATTTTAATCTTTTAGTGTTTTCATTCTACAAGAAAAGTTGATTTGCTCTGAAACGCAGCGTGGATAGATGTCATATGGAAAGAGTATAATGTATAAGCTGCACACAGCATTTTTGTTGTAGCTATTTTTAAAAGATCTGTTTCGCATAATGTGCGTTAGTAATAGTATATATTGTTGTAATGTGAGGGACGGTTTCGGGTGTCGGGTTTAGTGTTTCGGGTTGGGGAACCGTGAATCGGCAGACGGCAATCGTGAATACAAGCTGCGAGTTTTGAGCTGTGAGCCGCGAGAAAATACAAGTTAGCAGTTGGCAATTTGCAGTTCTGACTTTCAGACTTTAACCTCTTTGTATTTCCCTTCGAAATTCGATATTCAAAATTTGACATTCGATATTTTCACCTTCCGTACTCCCTTGTTAACTTATCAACCTTTCAACTTGTCAACTGTATTTCCTTGAGCCTTGTTCCTTGAATCTTGTGCCTTCTCAGACTTCGGTCTTTCCTTCGGAATTCGATATTTTGCGAGTCGTATTTTCTTATTAAATTGTAAACGTTTACATTATTCTTCCCGGAACATGCTTAACTATATAAAAATGAGACGTTTACTTGCCTTTTTGTTGCTGCTGTTTTCTGTCTGCAGTTTTGCACAAACCAATACCGCTAAATATCCTCCCTTAGTAACTTTTACTGCTGAACAGGATCACCAGGATATGATGAAGCAACTGGGCATCCGTTCGTTGAGACCCGGGCCCAGTGGCAATGAATCAGCACCTAATCATGCTAATTATGATGAGTCAGTAGCAAACCCTTACCCTCAATACCCGGATGTATTGACTACTAATACCGGCAAGAAAGTAACAACACCTGATACCTGGTGGAAACAACGCAGGCCGGAGATCATAGAGGATATGGGACGTGAAGTATATGGCAGACTTCTAAAGAAGATCCCATCGGTAACATGGAGCGTGAAAATACAGGAGAGAGAGTTTGTAGGTCGCATACCCGTAATGGCAAAGCAATTAATTGGTCATGTGGATAACAGTGAATACCCTTTGATCGATGTAAATATTTCGATGGTGGTAGTTACACCATTGAATGCAAAAGGGAAGGTACCGGTATTGATGATGTTTGGCAGACCATCGTTACCCGCACCTGTGCAACCCGATCCTGAAAGCCTGGAGAAACTGAATGCAGCGATTAAGAAATTACTTGTGAATGCTGACCCGGAATTGAAGACCATCTTTGAAAAATACCCTGCCTATAATCCTGTACAACGTGCACCTGTTGCATCGCCTTTTGGTTCAGCCCCCGTAGCAGGAGCTGATCCTTCACCTACAGAGCAGTTATTGGCCGCAGGATGGGGATATGCTACTATTGATCCATCAAGTATACAGGCCGATAATGGTGCCGGTCTCACACGGGGTATTATAGGTCTTGTGAATAAAGGACAACCGCGCAAGCCAGATGACTGGGGCGCCTTACGTGCATGGTCATGGGGCGCAGCACGTGGCCTTGATTATCTCGAAACCGATACTCTCGTTGATGCAAAGCATGTGGGTATTGAAGGTGTATCGCGTTTTGGTAAGGCTGCGTTGGTAACGCTGGCATTTGAAACACGTTTTGCCATTGCATTAATTGGTTCTTCCGGTAAGGGCGGCGCGGTACCACACCGGCGTAATTATGGTGAGGCGGTAGAGAGTTTAACCGCCAGTGGTGAGTATCACTGGATGGCTGGTAATTACCTGAAGTATGGTACTGCTGAATCTTCGTTTGGCAGTAAAACAGCCGCTGATCTGCCGGTTGATTCTCATGAACTGATTGCTTTGTGTGCACCACGCCCGGTGTTTATCAGCTATGGCATACCCGCAGGTGGTGATCCCGGTTGGCTGGATCAGCAGGGAAGTTATATGGCTACTGTTGCAGCGGGACCTGTATTCAGATTGCTGGGAGCAAAGGATCTTGGTGTGCCGGATGATTATAGAACAGCAAAGATGCCACCACATAATACATCAATGCTGAACGGAGAACTGGCATGGCGGCAGCATGATGGCGGGCATACGGATGCGCCTAATATGAAGTATTTTATTAGTTGGGCGAAGAAGTATATCGCGGATTAAGAGATTTATCACGGATTACGGGATTTGCCACAGATGGCACAGATTATCACAGATGATCTGGCTGCTGTGTCTAATATTCAATTTAATTACTTCTATAGCATCTGTCTTATTTATCGCGGATTATGGGATTTGCGACAGATTACGTGGAGAATATATTTGCCACAGATGGCACAGATTATCACAGATGATCTGGCTGGTGTGTCTAATATTCAATTTAATTACTTCTATAGCATCTGTCTTATTTATCGCGGATTATGGGATTTGCGACAGATTAGGTGGAGAATATATTTGCCACAGAGGGCACGGATTATCGCAGATGACCTGGCTTATAGTACCTGACTTAATTACTTATGTAGCCTGAATAAGAATATCTGTGTCATTTGTGACTTATCTGTATTTACGTTTCCAGATACGATACCAGTGTTTGTTTTTGGGATAGCTTCTGTGGGAGGTGATATTGTTGAAGATGAGGGCGGAGAATAAGAGTATCAATACTCCACTTAATACCGGGCTGAGTACATACCAATAACCTAATTGCTGAATTTTAGCCGATCCTATATTGGCAATGAGACCCGTAGCTCCACCGGGAGGATGGAGCGTTTTGGTGATCTGCATACAAACAATAGACAGTGAAACTGTGAGTGCTGCGGATAACCACAGTTCGCCGGGTATCAGTTTGTGAATGGTAACACCGATAAGTGCTGAAAGAACATGACCGCCGATCAGGTTGCGTGGCTGGGAGAACGGACTATTGATAACGCCATAGATCAATACAGCGGAGGCTCCGAATGAACCAATCAGAAAGAGGTTGTCGTAAGCCGTAACATATTTACTGTTTAAAAAGCCTATGAGGCCAATGCCAACAAAGGAACCGATGAACGTCCAGATATGTTCGTTTACATCTACCAGCGTTTCTTTGTACATAATATACCGCGCCATGCGGTAATGCTTCCGGATCTTCTGTTTCATTTACAATTCGTTGATGATGTTCGCAAGCGGCTGCAAAAATAAGCGGCTGGTACAAATGGAAGAAGCAACTATAAGTACTGAGAGGAATTTTAATCTGGTGGTCTACGGAAGACTTCCTTTTGAAAGGAAGTCTTCCGTTTTCGAGGAAGTCGTCCGTCCGTATGTATTAATAACCAATAGGGCAGGCATAGCGACTGGTAATGCGGGGTTTGCATGGATTGTCGCTTTCCTGGTTGTAAGTATCCAGATCCCATACCACTCCTAATTCTGAACTACCGGTGGTGTATGAATAACGGTTGCGGCCTACCGGTGCATCGTGCGCAATACCTGCAATTACTTTTTGCTTTTCATTGCTACGCCCGAAGAGATTGATGGAAACGGTAAGTGTAACAGCATCCATGTCTTTGAAGTTGATACTGCTGCGATAAAAAAGGCCAAGACTGATATCGTAATTGTTCTGTGTTACTTCAGCGCCTATCTGCATGGAGTTGTTCTGCGCCTGCCTGTAAAATAAGCCGGATACACTGTATGACCAGCTACGTTCAGGATTGGTATAAGTGTACATGAGGTTGCCACTCCAGCGTATCGGTAACTGGCTGCGCGCTGTATCATTGGAAGAGACAAGTGATTCATCGGGCCTGTTGATATGATGAGCACTGAAACCTACCAATAACCTGCTGTCTGATGTTAGGTTGTAATTGAAGAAAGAGCCTGCGGAAAAGTCGGGCCGCCATTTGCCATTGTTCACAGCAACATCAGCAGCAGTAGCGCCTCCGGGTATTACTCCATCTATATCTAACTGATCGGCAAATACCAGCTTGTTGAAATCTATACGGCGTTGGGCCACTCCAAACTGAAGCCCCAGTGAAGCAAACCATTTGGGCATGCCACCATTTTCAGCTGTTGATAATGTGCCGGAACAGATAGTGTAGGCGTAGGTACCGTAAATGCCTGTTCTTTTCAGATAGCCTTCACTGCTATGTGTGGCCAGTAGTCCAAATCCTCCTTTTAAGGAAGGAACATATTTGTCAACGGAAACCGCTGTATAATTGAATTGCGAAGGAATGGTCCACCATTGACGGCGATAGATGGCACTTACCCGCAGATCGTGTTCCCCGGCGCCGGTAGCAGCGGGATTGAGATAAACAGGAGATAAAAATGCCTGTGAAAAGGTAGGGTCCTGCGCGTGTGCAGCAGACCATCCCAATAACACTGTTACCAGCAGTGTTGTCACTTGTTTGTTCAATGTCACTTTTTTCATGGTCTTACATTTTTATCTTACGATGGTTACGAAACCTGATTTAATGGGTTTACTGTTTCCGGGGAACAACATTCCCTTCCATTCGGTACCGTTTATATATCGTGCTTCTATCTGCCACTGATATGAATCAAGCTGAATAGGCTTACCATTTACACGTCCATCCCAGGGCTGGTTAGGCGAACCGTTGCCGTCAAGGCTGGTGCTTTCAAAAACCAATTGTCCCCATGAATTGAAGATGCGCAAACGGTATTGGGATAAACCTTTGCCCATAGGCAGAAACTGGCGTAAGCTACCTGTACTGCACCCGGGACAGAAGGCGTTAGGCACCTGCAGGTAGCCTGCCACATGCAGGATGGTTACTTTTACTGAATCGCTTACCTGGCAACCGGTAGCATAATCAGTTACCAATAGCTTTACTTTATAAGAGCCGGTATCTCCAAATTTGTAAGTGATCTCCCTGCCACCTTTTTGCTGACGTGTGGCGTCGCCCATATCCCACAGGTATATTTTATCAGGACGTGTGATCTGCAGGTCCTTGAATCCGAATGTATAATTGGGCTGTTCCTGTACCAGGCCCGGTGTTACTTCTATTGAGGGCTTAAGCAATGGCTGTATGGTTACTTTGCCTGCATCTGCCGTATCGCCACAGCCGGCAGCATTTTTAGCTGATACCTGTATGGTAAAGGTGCTTCTGTATTCGTTGGTGCGGGGCACATTGAAGCGATAGACAAAAGGATTACTGGTGCTTTCCTGTTTACCATTTACCATCCAGTTGTATTGCAAAGGGTCAGTGCCTGCATATTGAGAGGTAGCTGTGAAGAAAATAGTAGTGTCTGTGTTGCAGGTAACAGGATTGATGGGTTGTATAGCGGTATGGGGAGTACCCATTACTTCAAAGTCATAATTGGTGCTGTCTGCACAACCTGCAGCTGTATAGATCACCATTTTTACTTTGTATTTGCCGGGTATGCTATACACATAGCTGGCACTGCCGCCCGTAGCCTGGAAAAATCCGGCAGCCTGTGAGTTGTCATAAAAAGTCCATTGTACCATTTGTGCGGTGGCGGCATTGCCTGCACTTACACGTAATGTAAAAGGAGCGCATTTTTGTTCTCCGCCTACATTGATCTGTGGAATGATCCTATCGATAACAGTTACCTGTCTGCTGGAGGTGTCTGTACAGGCCACTCCAAAATTATTGACAGATTTGGCAACCAGTTTTATTGTGTACACACCTGCACTGGCATATTTGTGTGAACCATTGAATGAAGAAGAGGTTTGTCCATCGCCCCAGATCCATTCGTAAGCCTGTGCGTTTTTAGCTGTATTGGTGGTGGTAACGGTATAATTGGTACAAACCGGTGTATTGTCTACTGTAAAGGAAGAAACCGGTGACGGATAAACTGTTACCTGCCTGGTGATGGTGGTATCGGTACAATTGTTTTGCAAACGGATAGTGATCGTGTAATTGCCTGCACTGTTGAACACATGAGTTACCGTGTTTTGCTCATTAGGTGTAATGATGGAGGGTGTATTGTCTCCAAAATTCCAGGTGAGCTGTGCGGCGCCAACACTGCTGTTATTGAATACGGCTGTATGTGGTGCGCAACCGTATAGTTGGTTGCCATTTACATTTACCTGTGGTTGTATGGTGCTGGGTGATACCAGCAGGTTAAGCGTTTGTGTATCCTTGCCGCATTGGTTTTCTGCAATTAAACGGATAGGATAGGTAACGATATTGCCGGTGTAATAGATGTGGTTCATACTACCTGTGTTATAGGTAGTGGTTTGTTGCCCGTCACCAAAATCCCAATAGAACGCGGTGTAATGTCCCGGTGATGTATTCGTGATCTTTACGGTAAAGGGTGAGCAGCCTTCTGTTTTATCTACTCCAAAACGGGCTTTGGCCGGAGCATATACAATTACACTGTCCCGCTTATAGGTGGTGTCACAGCCATTGAAGGCTTTGAGTGTAATGTAATAAGTAGTGTCGTTGTAACTGGCGCTGGCAGCATAGGTAATGGTGCCGGGTTGTATTTGTGTGCTGGTAGTGCCGTTGCCAAAATTCCAGAAGAACTGTACACCTGTTGTTGAGGAAGAAGTATTGGTAAATGTTACATCCAGCGGCGCACAACCATTTTTCTTTGATTGGGTAAAGTCTGCTGTTACATTGGCTGCTGTCTGGAAACTCATCTCCATGCTATCCGGCTTACATCCTGCTGCACTTTGTACTACCAGTTTTACCACTAACGTTTGGCCGGCTGTATTTACCGGGTAAGATGGAAATACACCTGTAGTATTGCTACCTGCAGCTACGCCATTTACAAACCAGTTATAAGTACCATTACCTGGTGCAGTAGTGACTTTAATTACGGTATCAAGATTTACCGGTGAGCAAAGACGTGTTTTAGCGGCTGTAAACTGTGCTTTGGCGTCCGGAAGAACTCTCACTTCTATTTTAGCGGTATCAGTACAACCGTTGCTTAAAACACCTGTAACTGTATAGATGGTAGTAACTGCGGGTGTAGATGTTACCGTAGCAGTAGTTGTATTGTCGAGATAGGTTGCAGGCGACCATGTATAGCTATCTGCCCCGCTTGCGGTGATCTGTGCACTGTTGCCTGTACAAACCTGTGCAAGTAATGGTTGTAATGCCACAACGGGAGTTCGTTTTACTGTAATATATACAGAGTCTTCGCTGGCGCAATTGCTGCCTGCAGATGCTATCAGCTTATAACCAAGCGTTGTGTCGCTGGCTGTGCCGGTATAAACAAAGTTGAGTGTAGGGTTGCTGATACCTGCGTTGCTTAGCCCTGTTGCCGGTGACCATTGATAGGTTACTCCATTTACTGCCGTGCTGCCTATAGCAACAGGTGTACCGCTACAAACAGATCTGTCTGTACCTGCATCTGCTACCGGTTTGGAAGTGATGGTAACATTCACACTGGCAGTAGTGCTGATATTGCAACTGCTGTCTGTTACTTTCAACTGTATAGGGAAGGTGCCTGTACTATTGTAGGTAATATTGCCCGGGGTCAGATCAGGTGAAGTAGCAGGTGTAGCACTGTTGAACGTCCATTCATAACCAATAGGTCCGTTGGAATAACAGCTTGTTGCTGTTGCAGTGGGAGTGATAGCATTGTTAACACAAATAGCACTGACCGGGTTAATAGTAATCTTCGGTACCCCTTTGATATAAAAGGTATCTTCTTTGTAAACAGGCTGACAACTGTAGCTGGAGTTTTTAGCACTAACTGTAAGCCTGATAATGTATCGTCCTGTAAGATTGAGTTGCAGGGTGGGTGATGCTGTAGTACTGGTAGTGCCGTTGGCAAAGGTATAGGCTGTTCCTGTAGCCGTGTTACAGTTTAAGGGATCATCGTAGCGCACGGTCCAGCTATAATCATCCCCGGAACAAGCGCCAACGGGTGAAGTGTTGGTTAATTGTAATGTGCCGGGAGTACAACTGCTTTTTTGTGGCATGGTGAAATTGGCCTGTGGAGGATTGCGTACGCAAATAGTTTGTACGGTGCTGTCCATTCCGCAACGGTCGTTGGCTACATAAAGTTTTATGGTATAAGTGCCGGTTGCTGTAAAGTTGGCCGAGAAAGAAGTACTGCCGTTTGTCCAGAGCAACGCATTGGTGGGGCTTCCATTGAGAGAGCCGGGATTACCACTGGTAATGGTATAGCCGGTAGCCGGTGAAATGCTCCATACCTGTTTGCCGGAGTTAATGCAATTGGCCATCGTACCACTGATCTGGTTAATTACATTGCCATATTGCGATGTGCTGTAAATAGTAACTGCGGAGTTGACACAAATAACGGGTGAGGGCAGGGATATAATAGCTCTTGGCTTACCTGATACATAGATGGGCACTACAGCAGGGCTGGTAGTACCGCAGGGATTGGTAATTGTAAGGTAGGCACCAAATGCATTATCAAATGAGCTAACACCATTGGTGCTGACATTACCACAGGAACCATGATCAAAATAGTGGCCTACCACTGAAGGTGCCGGATGCAGGAATGTCTGTGACGCAGAGCCGTCATTGATCATGAAGGAATACAGGGTTCCGGGTGGATTGGTGCTTACCCCATTGATGGTAAAACGGAGTGAATCGTTTGCACAAACGTCTGTATTTCCTAAACTGGCCAAACCACCAGCAGGGTTAGAACCGAGGAACACCGTATAGGTTTTAATGCCTTTACAGCCATCGGGCGCAGTTGTTTCTATTACCATGTTGCTGCTTCCCAGTGGAAATGTATGCCTGATAATAAAACCTACCGGCCAGCTGTTGAAGGAAGAATCCGGGTTGCCATCTCCCCATTTGATAACATAAGAGGTATTGGTGGCAGCAGTGGATGACTGGTTGGTGAAACTGAAATTATAGGAAGGAATATTATTACATTTTTTGAAAGTAGGCACCCCGTTGAAAGTGCCAAAGCTTACGGTAGGGTCTGCATTGCCAACGGAGGCATCGGGCACTTTTTTTACCGTTACCGTTTGGGTTACTGAGTCTTTACAACCATAAAAGTTTGTGACTACCAGTTTTACTGCAAAGTCCTGTGTGCCGGAAGGGCCTACAGCTTCAAGGAACTGGTAAGAGGGGCTTTTGTCGGTACTGGCGCCTGTAGGTGAGAATGTCCAGGCATAGGTAAGACCGGTACCCGTGGAAAGGTTATTGAAATTGATAGGCTCATTACCACAGACATTGTTGGGGCCGAAATTGAAGCTAACGGATGGCTTTTCGGAAGACACCTGTACTATGATGAACATGGAATCAGAAAAACCACCTCCGCTGATCTTTTGCCAGGTGGTGTCAAAGCCCGCAGTATTGTAGAGTATGGGGTTGGGGTTTACTCCACTGTAGGTGCCCGGTGTGCCGCCATTGAATGTCCATTCAATGTTCAGTGAGCCTGAGCCAACGCTCTGGTAGCTGACGGTGCTGCCCTGGCACACACGTACGGTATCGCCATTGCGCATTACTTTGCCATTGGCGCGTATGCCTGCAAATACCTGTGCCTGTGCTGTGGGCGTACAGATAAAGAAAATAAAAAACAGTATAGAGAGCGCAGTGGTGGTGAACCTCAGATATGTCATTCCTCTTCCAGCTTGGTTAACTTGAATCAGCAGAGAATCGTTGAAACGGCATTAAATAGGAAGATGGAAAGAGGTTTCCTCCAGAGGATATAAGCAGTTTAAAAAAGGAGCAGCGCGAGACTAAATAAAATTATACAAAATATAAAGACGTTGCAAGGTGTAATCACCCTAAATGTCCTGTTTATTCTATGTTTTGACGAAAAACCGTGCCGGGTTGCAGGTTTCAGCCCAATAGCTGTAAAGGTTATTTTTATATGAAAGTTATGATGTCGTTGATTAGGGACAATTCCTGTACCGTTCGGGGGGACAGGGTCAGTTACAGGACCTTGCTGTAATACAAAAGAAAAATCCGCAACCCGGTTCTTCACCGGGTTACGGATCTCAATATCAAACGATCATTAATTTGTTTTGCCGGGATATTGCTGCAGGGCTACTGCCAGGCAATCCATTGCTTTATTCAGTTCTTCAGTGTTCAGTACATAGGCCAGGCGTACTTCATTTAAGCCAAGTCCTTTGGTACCGTAAAAACCAGTAGCAGGCGCCAGCATCACGGTTTGCTGTTCGTGTGAGAACGATTCCAGCAGCCATTGACAGAAGTTATCAGCATTGTCGATAGGCAAACGTGCTATTGCATAAAAAGCACCGCCGGGGTTAGGACAAAATACACCGGGCATGGTATTTAATCGCTGCACCAGTACATCACGTCTTTTCAGGTATTCAGCCTTGGTAGCGTCGAAATAATTATCGGGCAGGTCAATGGCAGCTTCTCCGAGGATCTGTGCAAAAGAAGGAGGGCTGAGCCTTGCCTGTGCAAATTTCATGGCAGCATTCAGCACTTCTTTATTGCGGGTAACAAAGGCACCGATACGTCCGCCACAGGCGCTGTAACGTTTGGAAATGGTGTCCATCAGTATCACATTGTCTTCTGCACCTTCGAGTTTCATGGCACTGAAATGTTCACCGCCATAGCAGAATTCGCGGTAGGCTTCATCTGCAAATAAGTACAGGTTATGTTTGATGATGATCTGCTTCAGCGTTTCCATCTCTTCGCGGCTGTAGAGATAGCCGGTAGGGTTGTTGGGATTGCAGATCACAATTGCCTTTGTCTTTGGCGTGATCACTTTTTCAAACTCTGCAATAGGAGGTAATGCAAAGCCGTCTTCAATATGTGCGGTAATGGGTTTTACCACTACACCAGCTTCTACTGCAAACCCGTTATAGTTAGCATAGAATGGTTCCGGAATAATTACCTCATCACCTTCATCAAGACAAGCCATAAAGCCAAAGAGGATGGCTTCAGAACCACCGGTAGTAATGATGATCTGTGTATGGTCTATCTCAATACCATTTTTGTGGTAATAGCTTACCAGTTTACGGCGATAGCTTTCATTACCGGCACTGTGGCTGTATTCCAGTACTTTGAAATCTGCATGACGTACGGCATCCAGAATAACCGGGGGAGTTTCAATATCTGGCTGACCAATATTAAGATGGTACACTTTTACGCCTTTTTTTCTTGCAGCTTCTGCATAAGGCACCAGCTTACGGATAGGAGATGGTGGCATTTCCTGGCCACGACGACTGATTGTTAACATGGCGCAAAGATAAGGGTTGGTATCCTCATATTCGCGCCATGCTAATGTGTTGCTTTGCGGCTTATTTTTTTATTTCAGGTGTTGCAGCCGGGTTATTGGGATCGTAATAGCTGAATCCGTCTTTTTTGAGTATGGAAAAGTGCAGGGGCAGGCGTTGGGCAAACTGCTGGTAGTTCTTAGGTTGCGTGCTGCGCCAGCTTGTTTCTGCCAGGGCATACAGGCGCGGGAAAAGCATGTATCCCAGTCGCTGTGGTGTAGTAATGGTTTCAGTCCAGATATTGGCCTGGATGCCCAGTACCTGTTTTAATTGCGTGCTGTCTGCAGGCGGTATGCTAACAGAGAAATTATAGATATTTTCTACCGGGTTGAACTTTCCTTCCCATTTACGACCCGACTTGTGCGAACTGTCCTGTACAAAATCATAATAGAAGGGCAGGCGCGGACAAACTACTACCGGAAAGCCTTTTTGCAGTGCATTGGTAAACTGGGCCGGTTTATCGTGTCGCCACCAGAATACGATGGTGTTTTTGGGATCGAGGCCAGCTTCTGTTACTTCATCCCATGCCAGTACTTTGTTGTGCAGGCGGGCAAGTGTATCTGCCATGCGGCGGAGAAAATAATGTTCTACCTGCAGTACACCATCCAGCTTTTCTTTTTTCATCAACTGCTGTATAGCGGTATCCTGTTGCCATTTTTCATTGCCAAAACTTACCTCATCTCCTCCGATATGGATCATCTGCGAGGAGAATAACTGGTCTGTTTCTTTCAGGATGTTAGCGAGATACTGATAGGTACCTTCTTTTCCGGGATGAAAAGTAAACTCAGGATGTTTGGCTGATCCGCCACCGCTAAATTCAGGATAGGCTTTGTTGGCTGCTGTTGCATGACCCGGCATATCTATTTCCGGTATTACGGTAATATGTCGCTCTGCTGCATAAGCAATGATCTCTCTGACCTGTTGCTGTGTGTAATAAGCGGCAGGTGCAGTAGAGTCTGTCTGGTTACCAATGCCGCCGATGGTTGCCAGCCGTGGATATTTTTTGATCTCCAATCGCCAGCCGGGTTCATCTGTAAGATGCCAGTGAAAGCGATTGAGCTTATACAATGCCATCTGGTCAAGAATGGCTTTTACGATCGTTGTTCCAAAGAAATGACGTGATTCATCCAGCATGAACCCGCGCCATTGGTATTGGGGCTGGTCATTAATATTCCAGCAGGGTAGGGAAATGCTGTTGCTATTACTGTAGGATAATCTTGCCAATTGTAAAATAGTTGCAATACCAGAGAAAAGGCCGTCCTCATCAGTAGCCGTGATCAGTACCTGCTTGCTGGTCATGCTGATCCTGTATTGTCCCGGAGGGCCTTTGAGTGGTGTAGCTTCAAGAACAATAGCAGGTTGTTTACCGGAAGCCTGTTGTTTTACACTAACGCCGGTAGTTTGCAACAGTTGTTGCTGAAAAAAGGAGGCGATTTTTTTAGCTGCCGTTGTTTTAGCAATAACAGGTGTATTATTGTTGATAATAAAAGTTTCATTAACCGCCACTGCCTGTACTGGTGTTGGTATCACCGGGCAATCCTGGGCGTGAGCTGTTGTTAATGCAAGTACGGAGAGTATGAAGAATAATGATCTTTTCATTCCAAATACAGGTTATAAGTTAAGGTACAAGGTTCAAGGAACAAGGCTCAAGGAAATACGAAATAAGAAGTACGAAGTACGAATGGCGAAAATATCGAATGTTGAATTTCGAATGTTGAAGGAAAGCCAGTTAGCCGTTGACAAGTTGAGAGGTTGAAAAGTTTACAAGGAACAGCCATTCACTATTCACCATTGACTATTCACTTATTTCTACCACTCACGATTGCCGTCTGCTGATTCACGGTTCTCTTCACGTTTGACATTTCACATTTCACGAATCAGTCACTCACGACTGACGATTGACGATTGCCGTCTCACGATTCCTTCACTTCCCACTCGCAACTATCTTTCAATTCCACGCTGCCAATAGAACGCACTTCGATCTTGTTGTTGCCGGGTTGCAAAGATACCTGCTGCCAGGTGATCTTTTTAAAAGGACCGGTTTGCTGATTACTGATCAGTTTACCATTTACATACAATGAAGCGCCGGGCGTATTGGTATAAACAGAAATGGTTACTACTTTCTGTTTGCGTTGGATATTACGCCGATCGGTGAGATACAACATTGGTTCCGGGTTCCAGTTGGCTTTGTAAAACCAGAAGGCGTCTTTCTTCGTTTTGCGGTCGTAAGTAACCAATCCTTTATCGTTGATGCCAATGGTGTCGCCCTCTGTGCGGATGGAAGAGCCGAAATCTGTCAGCACCCAAATGAACTTGCCCCATAAAAAAGGACGCTGGCTCATTGCTTCCCAGTTCTTCTCGTGATAATAGGTCTGCCATTCTTCTGCATGGAACCTACCGGTAGGCTCTATGGGAGCCAGTGAATCATAATGGTGGTAGATGCTGGCGCCTGCACCATACTCGCTGACACCAATAGGCTTTGCAGGGAACTGTTTGTGCAATTTGTCAGCCCAGGTGCCAATGTCTTCCGGATGACCACCATACCAGCCATAGTATTTATTCCAGGCAATGAGGTCGGAGGCTGTGTTAAAAGTATCCTTATCAAGGAAAGAGGCACAGGTGGTTAATCGTGTTGGATCTTCTTTTTTTGCCAGTGCATTCAGTTCTTTTACAAAAGGCACCGGGTCATCATAATCAAACTTCAGTTCGTTGAACAATCCCCAGAAACAGATAGAAGGATGATTGTAGTACTGGCGGATAAGCTCAGTTAGTACCTGCCTGGCATGCTGTTCCAATGCAGGACTTTTTACATAACCCGGGCCTGTATAACCGCCGGGGCCAACGAATGGGATCTCGCTCCATACAACGATGCCATTACGGTCGCAGAGATCGTAGAGCGCATTGCTGTGCGGGTAATGCGTAAGCCTTACAGCGGTGGCACCCAGTTCAGTCAACAGTTGCATGGTATTGTCAAAATCTGCTTTATCCAATGCTGAGCCCTTATCATACACATCTTCGTGAATGCCTACACCATGCAGATCGAGATATTTGCCATTCAGGAAAAAGCCTTTTGCAGGGTCAACAGTATAATAGCGAAGCCCGAATTGTTGTGTAACACTATCAATGGCTTTACCCTGTTGCAACAGTTCTACTGTAGCCGTGTACAGGTATGGATCGGCCTTAGCGTTCCATAAATGAGGATGGGGGAGGGTAAAGCTTTGTGCCGTTTCAATGGCTTTGGCAGTTGCCGTAGTTGTTTGTTGCGCTACCGTTTGCTGATGTGCGTCGGTAATGCGTGTGCGGACCTGTAAAGAACCGCTTTTGCCAGACAAGGATAGCCTGGTAACAATATTCAGCAATGCTTTTTCATTGCTTACCTGTTGTTGGCGGATGTACACACCCGGCGATGCATAATCAAGTGGTGTGATACAATCAGCGCCTGTAACCAGTAATGATACCGGTCTGTGAAGACCTCCGTAAATATTGAAATCACCTGATAAAGGCAGCACATCTGTACGATAAGCATTGCTTACCTGTACCGTGATCGTATTGTTGCCTTCTTGTATAAAATTGGTGATCTCGAAACTGAAACGTGTATAACCGCCTTTGTGCTGACCTATCCAGCGTTGATTTATCAATACATCCGCAACACTGTTGGCCCCATCGAATACGAGGAACAATCTTTTGCTCTTCCAGTTAGCGGGAATATTCAACTGGTGCTGGTAAATACCAGTGGTTCGGTTAAACTGATCATATCCCTTTGTTATATCATGTGCGTTCCAGGTATGCGGAATACTGATAGTTTCTTTGGGAGCTTCTTTACGAACATCGGCAGCAAAGTAAAATGTCCAGCCTGTAGTTAAAGTGATCCATTCCCGCACGGGGGCTGCTGTTACAATATTACTGGCAAACAATAATGCAGAACAAAAAATGGTACAGAAAGATTTTCTCATCATAGTACAATCCGGATAAGGTGGTTTGTGGTGTTACCGGTTAGCAATCTATTGATATACTCTTACATAATCAACAAAGTATTTACAAGGCAGTGATCTGTCATCGAGCGGGCCTCCCAGCGTACCCTGTCTGCCAAGGGCAAGATTTAACAGCAGGTAGAATTTCTTCTGGAAAGGATTGTCCTTACTGTTCTGTGACTTGCTGAGGTCAAATACAAAGAACTTCTGATCGTCATAGTAAAACTCCATCCTGTCGGGATACCAGTTCAATGCATAAATATGAAACTCATCATAGGGGGCACCCATTACAGGTTTTTCTCCCTGGTGACCATATTTGCCTGTAGAATCGGCATAGTGTACAGTCCCATATACGCGGGTTGAATCTCTGCCTACAAATTCCATGATGTCAATTTCTCCGCACTCAGGCCATTTTACGGGACCGCGGTTTTCGCCCAGCATCCAGATAGCAGGCCAGATGCCGATGCCTTTGGGAACTTTGGCGCGAACTTCAATGCGTCCGTATTTCCATGTTTTTTTACCAAGAGTAATGAGGCTGGCCGAAGTATAGGCTGCTACAGAATCTTTTGCAGGCCATTCAGTGCTGCCGGGTTTATAAGCTGCGTTGGGAAAATTCTCTTTGCGTGCTTCAATGACCAGCATACCGTTTTCTACACGACAGTTCTCCAACCGGCGGCTGGTATAGTATTGCGGTTCCTTGTTGCGTACAAATCCTTTTTCGTAGGTCCAGCGGGTACTGTCAGGTAAGCCTGTGTAATCAAACTCATCAGACCATACCAGTTTTGATGGCTTTTTCTCTGTACTGGTTTGTGCAGAAGCAATAAAGGGTACGCAGGATAGAAGTCCTATTGCAAGATAGCGGTTCATGTAAAGTGTACTGTTTAA
Source organism: Chitinophagaceae bacterium (assembly GCA_047602185.1). Classification (GTDB taxonomy): domain Bacteria; phylum Bacteroidota; class Bacteroidia; order Chitinophagales; family Chitinophagaceae; genus PMP191F. Next base: position 45,141 of record JASGHY010000001.1, read on the forward strand.
TAAGTGTTGGGTAATAAAAGGGGTTCCGCTGCAGCGGAACCCCTGGTTGGATCATATTAAGGAGTAACGGTAATGGTGAATTCCTGTATTGATGTTTTCTGATCATCAATGGTGTTATTGAAGATCACGAAGGTAGCGGTGTAGGTACCGGCTTTAGTGTACAGGTAATCGTACTCCTTCATGCTGGCGGTGCCTACACTTTTGATGGCCACCCCGATATCCGGTGCTATTTTAGTAAGGTCCAGTGGCTTGCTTACTACCCAGCTTTCGTTGGTAGTAGCAGTAGCTGCTCCACCTACTATCTGGAACTGTGTGCTGGTAATAGCCCATGCAGCAGTGCCTTTTATTTTGTAGGCAGTCCATGCTGCATCCGATAAACCGCTGATGGTTGCTACAGCACCATCAGTAAGGGTGTTGGTAACAGTAAAGTTCTTAATGGTCCATGTTTTTTGCGTAGAGCCGGTAGTGCCATTGTATTTATAGGCAATACACATGGATTTACCACTTACTGCTATGTCGGAGAGGTCAATATTGCCCGAAGCTGTATTGTCTGTTCCGGTGGAGAGGGTAGCCCTGCTGGTAATATCGGTCCATGCGGCATTTACCACGCTGGTTGAATCCAGTGTTGTTAACCCGGAAACCGCGAGGAGCTTCAGTGTATTGGTTTGCGTACCATACTGCGCATAGGATGTAAAACTGAGTTTGGGAATACCGGTGGCAGATGTACGGTCTTTATTCACGTATTTGTAACCGGCCTCACCGGAGTAAAAAGTGATATTGCCCGCACTCCCTGCAAACATGAACTTTGCAGTATCTCCCAGCTTTATTGTAATTGATTGCGGTGTTACGGTGAGATCAGGTGCATCTACCGTCAATTTTTTGCTGCAGGCGCTAACCAGGCAGGCGGCTCCAAGCAAACTATAAATAGATTTCATAATCGTTTGTTTTGTTATTAAGGATTACCAGCCGGGGTTTTGTACCAGCATGTTGTTAAGCGACATTTCGTGTGTGGGAATAGGTAGCAACACGTTGCGTGGTGCTACTGTTTGTGCTGCACTGATAGCATAAGTGGCTTTGCCGGATGCTCCATTGGCATTGGCATAGATGGCAAAGTCCTGCATGTCGTTATAGAAATTACCCCAGCGTATCAGGTCCATTTTTCTTAAACCTTCAAAACAAAACTCACGCATTCTTTCATCACGGATGGCTGCCTGGAACTGATCTTTACTCAGGCCTGAAGCAAGATCGGCGGTTACGTCGGGCGTATTTACCGGTTTGCCATAAGCTCTGCGACGTACCATATTGATAGCATTATAAGCAACAGTGGTAGGGCCATTTACCTGGTTCTCTGCTTCTGCCTGCATCAGCAATACATCTGCATAGCGCAGTACCGGGAAATTCATACCGTTGAAGTTCTTGTTCTTTGGGGTTACTGTTTCGTATTCGCGACGGAACTTACCGGCATACATCAACCAGGGTTCTGTAATAGCAGTCTTTACGGCAGTAGTACCGGTACCCCAGCTATAGTTAGCGCAGTTCCAGTCACGGCGTGTATCCAGTGATGCTTTGGGAGTAGTGGTGCTGGCAGGGTCCAGTACATAGGCATCAAACAACTTGCGTGAGATCAGTGTCCAGCCGGCAGAGCTTCCTGTGTTAAGGTCACTGCACAGGATACCGATGAGATTACCCAATGCCTGGCCTGTTTCATTATAAACGCCGGTAGCATTGCCATAAAATTCTACTTCCCACATAGATTCTTTTACATCGTATTTATCCTGCGCCAGGTTGATGAAGATCTGTTTGTAATCACTGTTCAGTGCATGTTCACCGGAGCTAACGACTTTAGATGCCCACTGTAATGCGTCGTTGTATTTGGTAGCATCCTTCAACGGGTAACCAGCCATTGTGATACATACACGTGCCAGCATGCCTTCTACTGCTGTTTTGGTAACCTTGCCACCATAGCCAAGAGAAGTAGCTGTTTGTGTTTTAAGCAATGTTTCTGCTGCCGTCATATCAGCAATGACCTGTTCGTACACCTGCTTTACCGGTGTGCGTGCAATATTTACGTTGGTGATAGAGGAAGTGGGTTGCAGTATCAATGGAACATCGCCAAAGTTCTCTGCCAGTAAAAAATAGAAATAGGAACGGAGGAACAGGGTTTCGCCTTTTATCACATTGCGTTTAGTGCTATCCATATCCGGCTTATTGATACTGGCCAGTACCAGGTTGGCACGCTCAATGCCAAAGTAGAGATATTGCCAGAAGCCGGAGATCTCTGTAGAGCCCGCATCGTAAATGTAACGTGCTATATTGGGTACACCTGTCTGGCGCGGACAGCTTTCGTCAGTAGTGGCAACAATATCATAAGCCGCCAGCCTGCCGTACATGTTGCTGTTGCCAAGAATATCATATACCCCATTCAAGCCTGTCTGTAACTGGTCGGCAGTGGTATAATAGGCATCAGGTGTTACAAAGTCTGATGGCTTTGTATCCAGGAACTTTTTACAGGAAAAAAGCCCTGCGGAAAGAAAAAGGAACAGATAATATATGCGTTTCATAAATAACTTGATTATCGAATTAGAAGGTAACATTCAATCCCAGTGTCAGTGTACGTGCGTGCGGATAAGCTGCAAAGTCAAAACCCGGTGTAAGGGTTGAATTCCTTACAGATACTTCCGGATCAGGACCAGAGTAGTTTGTCCAGGTGTACAGGTTCTGTGCGGATGCATATACACGCATGCCCTTGATCTTATTTTTCTTCAGCAGGTTTGCCGGCAGGTTATATCCCAGTGAAACTGTTTTCAGTTTCAGGTACGAACCGTCTTCTACTACCCTGGAAGAATAATAAGCGTTGCCACCACCTTTGGCCCTGTAATAAGTATTGCTGGGGTTCTCTGCTGTCCAGCGATTGGCATAGGTAGCGTACTGGTTTAGGTAGGGGTTGTTGGAAATAGAACCTTCAAACACCAGCCTGTTGGCATTGATGAGCTGGTTGCCGTAAGACCATTGGAGGAATACGTTCAGGTCAAAATTCTTATACGTGAAGTTGTTGGAGAAGCCACCGGTATGAATGGGCAATGCTCTTCCGATAACAGTATAGTCCTTTGCATCTACCACCAGGTCGCCGTTGATGTCTTTGTACTTGATATCGCCGGGTTGAATATTGGCTCTTGCCACACCATTGGTGGTAATATTGCTTTTCAGTGTATAAGTGCCCTGTGGTGATTTATCAAAATCACTGTATTGATATACTCCATCCCAGGTCAGTCCGTACAGTTGTGCTACGGGTTGGTTCAGTAAGGCTATATAAGGGAACAAACCATTGTAACGAGTATCAAATGTTACTGTACTGTTCAGGTATTCCTGGTTCTCTGTAAGCGCCAGTACTTTGTTCTTGTTAAAGCTGATGTTGAAATTAGAACTCCAGGTAAAGTCTTTGGTCTGTACGTTGATGGTGTTCAGTGTAAACTCCCAACCGGTGTTCTGCATCTTACCGATGTTCTTATAAGCAGAGCTGAGGCCGGTTGTATAAGGAAGGCTGGCATTCAGCAACAGGTCTCTTGTAACCTTTTTGTACCAGTCAACAGTGAGCTGGATGCGGTTCTTCAGGAAGCCTACATCATAGCCAATATCTGTTTGTGCGGTAGTTTCCCATTTCAGATCGGGGTTGCCATAAGCACTGAGTACAACACCCTGTGAGAGCGCCTGGTTGTTGTAAGAGTAACCATTGGCAATAGGGAAGGTAAGCTGCGACAGGTAAGGGAAATCGCTCACGCGGTTATTACCGGTAGTACCATAACTGATACGCAGTTTGGCATCTGAAATAAATGAGATGGACTTCATAAATTCTTCACTGCTCATTCTCCAGGCTATTGATCCGGATGGGAAGTAGCCCCAGCGATGACCCGGTGAAAACTTAGAAGAACCGTCTGCGCGGAAAGAAGCCGTCAGCAGGTATTTTGATTTGTAATCATAATTGATCCTGCCAAGCAGGGATGCCAGTGTCCAGCGTGAGCTGAGCGATGTAATAGACTGTGAAGCTCCCTGGTCCAGTGCATCAAGACCCAGTTGCTCATTAGGTACCTGTGTGGCAGCTATACCAGTGGTAGCCGTTTGCGATTTCTGGCTGCTGAAGCCTGCCAGTACTGTAAGGTGGTGTGCGTTGTTAAACGTTGTTTTGTACGTAAGTGTATTCTCGTTGAGCCAGGTGCTGGTAGTATAGTTGTAAATGCTGCCATTTACACCATTAGTGTTACGTGGATTACCGCTACTGGTTTTAGAATTATTGAATGTATTGGCACGTGTAAGATTATTGGTAATACCACCTGTTACACGGAGCGTAAGTCCTTTGGCCAAAGTATATTCAGCATAGGCATTGGCCATTAAACTGTTCGTCTTGTTCTCACGCAACTGGTTCTGGATATCAATAACAGGATTTACACGATAGTCAGAATACGTATTGGTAGCACTTAACAACGGATCGTACAATTCATCATCCAGCGAACTGCTGTCGCCGGTAACTGGTCGCCAGCCCCATACGCCATACAGTGTACTGAGCGAAGCAGAATAGTTAGAAGATGAAATGGCAGCGCCATAATACATATTATAACTGTAGTTGACATTGATACCAACTTTCAACCTGTTATTAACTGTTTGGTCAAGGGTAACTCTTCCCTGGTAACGTTTAAAGCCTGAATTGATAATAACACCCTGCTGGTCCTGGTAGTTACCGGAAATAGAATAACGGGTTTTATCATTACCGCCACGGATAGCGAGGTCGTGATTGTGCATAAAGGCCGTACGGAACAGCTGGTCCTGCAGGTTCAGGGAAGGTGCATTCTTATAGCTCTCTACTGTTTTACCATTGGTTAAATAGGCAGCTGCGGCATTTACCGGGTCAATTTCCATTGCCAGCTTTACATAATCGTAGGAGTTCATTACAGCCACCCTGTTAGGATTCTGCTGCATGCCTACATAACCATTATAGGTGATCACCGGTGGGCCTGATTTTCCTTTTTTAGTAGTGATGATGATGACACCATTGGCGCCACGTGCACCATAAATAGCGGTAGCGGAAGCATCTTTCAGTACATCAATAGATTCAATATCTGCCGGGTTAATGGAGTTGTTCTCGGCTGTTTCCAGCGGAAAACCATCTACCACGTACAAGGGGGAATTGTCCTGCGTAACAGAACCGGCACCACGGATCACAATGTTGTTCACTGAGCCGGGTTGCCCGTCATTACCACTTACCTGTACACCGGCCAGGCGGCCAGCCAGCGCATCATCAAATGATTTAACAGGCGCCTTTTCAAAATCCTTCATGTTTACCTGGCCTACCGAACCGGTCAGGTCTTTTTTGCGGGACGATCCGTAACCTATTACTACGGTCTCATCCAGCTCCTTTACATCTTTTTCCAGTACCAGGGTTAGGGTGGTAGCTTGATTGGCTGACACCTCTACCTGTTTTTCGATGGCTTTATACCCGATAAAAGAAATAACAAGCTGATAAGTGCCGGGGCTCAACTTATCCAGTGTAAAGGCGCCGTTCTTATCAGTCACGGCCATTTTGGAGATGGTTTTCAGGGATACTGTGGCACCGGGGATGGGTTTACCGGTTTCGTCAAGTACTTTACCGGTAATAGAAGAGGGTGCCTGCAGTACGCCGGCCATGCCGGGAACACTAAAAAGCAGTACTGCCGCAAATGCAATAATGGCAAGTTTCGCCCGGTTCATCAGAACCTTTCCCTGGACGAAAGAGGGGGTGCGGTGATCAATCCTGCACAGTGCAGTCAGTTTCATACATGTTGTTTGGCTGTGATACAATGAGATTGTCTTATCGCTTCAAATATGGCTAAGGCCTTGCAAAACATAGGGGTAGAAATGAAAGCGAAAGGGGTGAATTTTGTAAATCTGCCCGTAGGGCGGTTGTAAGTTATAGGTGATAGGTTGTAGGTAAGACCCGGAAAAGTACGAAATAAGAAGTACGAAGTACGGAATGCAAAAATGTCGAATGTCAAATTTTGAATGTCGGATTTCGAAAGAAAATGCAAAGGTGTAAAAGTATGAAGTCGGAAATCTGAGAGGCACAACTGCAAATTGCCAACTGCCAACTTGCTCCCGGTTTCCCTTCGATATTCGAAATTCAGTATTCGACATTCGATATTGTTTTTCTTCCCGACTTGTACTGGCTAACTCCCAATTCCCATCAACTTATCAACCTCCCAACCTTTCAACTCCCTGCCCTTGAACCTTGGGCCTTCTTCGTTACATTTGTCATTTAACCCCCTGATGCAAGGTATGCGGAGGATCCGTACGCTTTTATTGGTAATGGTGCTGATTGGTGCCGGCCGCTATTCCGGTACGGGACAATCCCTGGTGTTTCACCATCTCGGTACCGAAAATGGTCTTTCGCAAAGCTCAGTGCTGGCAATGGCCCAGGATAGCCAGGGCTTTATGTGGTTCGGCACCCGCTCCGGACTTAATAAATACGATACCCGCAATTTTAAAGTTTACAAAACCAGTACGGCAAGTTCACAAACCCTCTCTAATAATTATGTGCTGTCGCTGCTGGCAGACTCCCGTAAGCATCTCTGGGCAGGAACAGTATTTGGCCTGAACCTGTATGATGCGGGCAATGATGTTTTTCGCCGCTTTATTAAAGACTCCGGAACCTGCAACCTGAGTCATAATACTATTAATTGTATCTATGAAGATAAGGCCGGTCACCTGTGGGTAGGGACAGCCAATGGTCTGAACATGCTGACCGACCTGGTAAAGCAGCGGTTCATTAATTATTATTATTCGGCCACCACAGCCAGCATTGCCGGCAATGATGTGCGTACCATTTATGAAGATCACCAGCGCAACCTGTGGGTGGGTACCTCCAAAGGACTTACCCGGATGAGCTGGCACAATGGTACGGTAGCATTTACTTCTTTCGGGCATTTAAGTGGTAATGCCGCCGGCACAGGCGATGATTATATTACCAGCATTACAGAAGATGCGCAGCAGGTTTTATGGATAGGTACCCAGCACGGATTGTACAGGTATGATGCTGCTACCGAACACTTCATTGCTTTTGTGCCTGCCGGAGGCGCTATTCATAATAATGTACGCAAGATCGTATGTGATAAAGAAGGCCGCTTGTGGATCGGTACGCTGGAGGGGCTGAGTGTGTTGAATACTGAAGATAATACAGTAAGCACTTACCAGCACGATCCGGAAAATGTACAGAGCATCGGGCAGAACTCCATTTATGATATTTTTCGTGATGCCAATGGCTCCACCTGGGTGGGTACCTACTATGCCGGTGTGAGTGTGGTATATGCACATGCTACCTCTTTTACAGTATATCGTGAAAGCCGTCTTCACCCGGGTATCAGCCATAATGTGGTGAGTGCTATCACGGAGGATGAAAAACATAACCTGTGGATAGGCACTGAAGGCGGAGGACTGAATTACTTTGACCGGCAACGCAATCAGTTTACCAGTTACAAAAATAAATCCGGTGATGCGGGAAGCATCAGTTCCAACCTGGTAAAAGCAGTATATCGTGATAAGAACGGGTTGTTATGGATAGGCACTCATTCCGGCGGACTAAATGTTTTTAATGCTGCAACAGGACGGTTTCAGCATTACCGGCACAATGCTGCTGATCCTTATTCACTGAGTTCTGACGATGTTATTGCTATACTGGAAGATAGTTACGGGAGACTGTGGATCGGTACCGATCGCAACGGGCTTAATGTATTGGACCGCACCACCGGTCGCTTTGAGCATTATGCTACAGATGCTTCGGGGGCTTTCAATATCTGTAATGATCTTATTAAAACTATTTATGAAGACAGTCATCGCCGGTTGTGGGTAGGTACAGGAGCGGGATTGATACTGATGAATGAAAATGGTAAAAACACCTGTATCACGGCCCGTGAGGGCGATACCACGGCCTTGCAATCAGGCTTTGTGAATTGTATACGAGAAGACAGTAATGGTAATATATGGTGTGGTACTTATTTCGGTGGACTGAGTATGTACCACCCGGACACCAAAACATTTACTACTTACCAGGTGAAAGATGGCTTGCCGGGCAATAATATTGCAGGCATTGTAGAAGATGGGCAGGGCTATTTGTGGGTCAGTACAGATAATGGCTTATCAAGGTTTGATATTGCAAACAGGAAGTTTAAGAATTACAATGCTGATGATGGTATTGCAGCCAATGAATTTAATTACAACTCCTTTTATAAGGACAGTAAGGGACAACTATTCTTTGGTGGCTATAATGGTTTGACTGCTTTCTTTCCGCGTAATATTGATCTGAATGATTATGTGGCACCTGTGGTGTTCACTTCGCTAAAGCTATTCAATAAGCCGGTTACTGTGCATGGGGCAGATGCGCTGCTGGCCCGTAATATCACACTTACGGATGCCATTACCTTTAAGTATGATCAGAACATCTTTACCATTGACTTTGCCCTGCTGAATTATATCAAACCCGGTAAGAACAAGTTTGCTTACAAGCTGGAAGGTTTTGAAAAGAACTGGAACTATGTTATTGCTACATCGGCAACCTATACCAATCTTCCGGCAGGTACCTATACTTTCCTTGTAAAAGGCGCTAACAATGATGGTGTGTGGAATGAAACACCGGCACGCATGGAGATAAAAGTATTGCCACCTTTCTGGCGTACCTGGTGGGCATGGACATTATATGTACTGGTTGTTGCGGGTTTGCTCTTCCTGCTGCTGCGCTTCTTTTATATGCGTGCTTTGTTTCGCCGGGAGCATGAACTACACCAGTTCAAACTCAATTTCTTTACGAATATCTCTCATGAGATCCGTACACACCTGACCCTGATCACCGGGCCGGTAGAAAAGCTGATGCTGTCTAAAAAAGATGAAGAGCAAACCACACGTCAGCTGGAGCATGTAAAGAACAATGCAGACCGTTTGCTGAACCTGGTAAGTGAGCTAATGGATTTCCGGCGAGCAGAAACCAATAACCTGCCATTGCATGTAAGTAGTCATAACCTGGTAGGCTTTGTACAGGATATCTATACTGCATTCCTGCCCGTGGCTGCGGCACGTTCCATACAATTGATTTTTACCAGTGATATAAAAAGCGCTGACATTTATTTTGATAAGCAACAACTGGAAAAAGTATTCTTTAACCTGCTGAGCAATGCAATTAAATTCACGCCTGCAGATGGTGAGATCAACATTCATGTACAGAATAGCGCTAATGCAATTGCTATAAGCATTACTGATAATGGCAAGGGGATTGCTCCTGAACACCTCAGTAAATTATTTGTCAACTTTTTCCAGGTACATGATGCAGGTAATACCGGCTATGGTATAGGGCTCGCTCTTTCAAAAAGTATTACAGAACTCCATAAAGGCACCCTGGCCGTACAGAGTAAACCTGCCGCTGGTGATCAGAAAGGTTCTACTACGTTTACTGTAACACTGCTGAAAGGCGACACTCATTTTAATGCAGAACAACTGCAACCGGTATTGGCTACAGGCGACAGGAAAATAACAGTACCTGTTGCTGAGAACGACGTTGAGGCGCTCCCTGCCTCCATAGTTCCCGTTGCTGAAGTGCCGGTAGTATTATTGGTAGAAGACAATGCAGAAGTGAGGGCTTTTATCCGTGAATCCTTACAGGACCATTATCATATTCTTGAAAGTGTAAACGGAGCCGAGGGCTGGACTACCGCTACAGAACAATTGCCCGACCTTGTGATCAGCGATGTAATGATGGCTGAAATGGACGGTCTTACATTATGCCGGCAATTAAAAACAGATGAAAGGACCAGTCATATTCCTGTGATCCTGCTCACTGCCCGTACTGCGCATACTGCACAGGTAGATGGTTTGCAGACAGGGGCAGACGTATATATAACCAAACCATTCAGTATTGAAGTATTACAATTGCAGGTACGTAACCTGCTGGCTGCACGTGCTGCCATGCGACAGAAGTTTAGTCGTGAAATAACCCTGCAGCCACGCAATACAGTCGTAAATACGCTGGATGAGCAGTTCCTCGATCGCATGATCGCACTGGTAGAAGAGCACATGGACAATCCTGACTTTGGTGTAGCGATGGTGTCGGAGCAGGTAAATATGAGTCAGCCGGTATTGTACAAAAAACTGAAGGCGCTTACTGATATGTCGGTACATGATTTTATCAAATCCATCCGTCTCAAAAAAGCAGCGCAGCTACTGCAGCAAAAGCAGCTTACTGTATATGAAGTAGCTTATGCCGTAGGATACAGCGATCGAAAATATTTCAGCCGTGAGTTCAAGAAACAGTTTGGCGTAGCACCGAGCGATTGGGAGGGGTAGGTTTCGGGTGTCGGGTTTAGTGTTTCGGGTTGAATCGTGAGACGTGAGTCGTCAGTCGTGAGACTGTTTCGGGTTTGAGGTTCCGTGTTCTGAAGCTTGAGGCTTCACGCAAAGACTGCAAAGGCTCGCAAAGCAGTAAATCCGTTTCGTTAACTGCAAATTGCCAACTTTCTTCCTGTCTTTCCTTCGATATTCAAAATTCAGTATTCGACATTCAATATTTCCCCCTTCCGTACTTCGTACTTCTTATTTCGTACTTCCCTGTTAACTTATCAACCTTTCAACTTGCCAACTGTATTTCCTTGTGCCTTGTCTCTTGAACCTTGTTTCTTTTCAGACTTCATACCTCCTGTATTCCCTTCGATATTTCTTCCTTTTCAATTCCAGTATTCCTTGTGGCTTTAGCCACGTTGAATAATATTTCCATTACCTCTGTTCGGGTTTCCTCTTGCCCGACCTTTAAAGGTCTGGCAAGGCTGATCAATAAATACAATAGACTGATTACAACTATCCGAAGCGGGCTAAAGCCCGCACAAGATCTTGTATTTGCTTCCTGCTATAACTCACGGCTCGTCGTCAACCTGCGTGTGGGGTCTTCATTTTCAAATCTTCAAATTCTCAAATTTTTAAATACTTCAACCTAATTCCCAATTCCTTGTTAACCCTTTTCATACTTCTTTTCTTTTTCTCTATCTTGTTTCTCAGACACCCAAAACCGCTGTTATGAAAAAAGGACTTATCCTTCTTCTATCGCTCGCTTTTTTACAGGCTCAATCGCAAAAGGCTCAGCAATTTTCCACAGCACCCTATACCCTCGGTAAATATCTTATTGTATTTGTAGAACCAGCAGCATTAGGCGACTTTGTAAATGGCTCCAGTTTCCGTGGCGGTATTGAATATGGTTTAAATAACAATTGGGCACTGTCTGCTACAGCAGGGGCTTATTTGCAGAACGGATATATTATCAAAGGTGAACTGAAGCGTTACCTGAATGACGCGCCGAACAGAGCGTTCCTTTCACTTGAATATAAGAACCTCTGGCATGTATATACAGCAAGAGATTATGTGCGCAAGCGTGATTCTATTGATATGTATGTACCTGATAAAGATCAACCGGTAAATTATAATGTAGAAAGAGTTGTGAACCAGTTGAGCATTAAATATGGCAGAACTCATTTCATGAATCATAATTTGGTATTTGAATGGTATGCAGGAGCAGGGGTGCGTTTTAAAAGTGCTCATACAAACCAGGATCAGAGTGAACTGTATCATTATCACGAATCAATGGCCGCAGGCTTTAGCTATACTCCCGGAAAAGTTATCTATCCCGGCTTTACATTAGGCGTGAAGGTGGGAAGGGTGTTTTTGTAATGGGATGGGGCGTGAGACGTGAGTCGTCAGTCGTGAGTGGGGAAGTACGTGAAACGTGAAATGTCAAACGTGAAAGGTTGTTGCTGTATTTCCTCGCCGCTCGTAGCTCACGGCTCGCAGCTAATACCTGATTCCCAATTCCTGTATTCAACTTATAACCTAAAACTTACAACCTATAACCTATAACCTATAACCTGTATTCCTTGTGCCTTTTCAGACTTCTGTCTTCCTTTCTAATTCCTCATTCCCAATTCCTTATTTCTCATTCCTGTATTCCTCCGCTTACCTTCCATCCCCCTCAATCCCGGATTAATACTTTTAAATTTGCCGTTCTGGCACCTCCTCGATAATTTCCGTTCCAGAAATCGTCACCAAAAAACAGTCAGATGAGACAATTACCTAAACTATTACTGGCTTCCCTGCTGCTGACCGGCAGTGCAGGTATAGCACAGACAGAAGATCCGGTAGTAGCCGGCATCATGAAAGAAGCTACTGAAAATTCTCAATTGGAAAAGCTGGCGCATGAGTTGCTGGATGGCATTGGTCCCCGTTTAGTGGGTTCGCCCAAAATGAAACAGGCCAATGATTGGGCAGTTTCCAAATATGCCGGATGGGGCATTACAGCACGTAACGAGCAATGGGGCGAATGGCGTGGATGGGAGCGTGGTGTATCACATATTGATATGGTTGCTCCCTGGGTAAAATCGCTGGAAGGAACTCAGCTGGCATGGAGCCCAAGTACCAAAGGAAAATCAGTTTCTGCTGAAGTGATCATATTGCCCGACCTGGCAGACTCTATTGCTTTTCAGCAATGGCTACCCAATGCAAAAGGCAAGTTTGTAATGATCTCTATGAACCAGCCCACTGGTCGTCCTGACTATAACTGGGAAGAGTTTGGTATGAAGCCTTCTATTGAGAAAATGAAGAAAGACCGCGATGCCCAAACCCAGGCATGGAGCAAACGGATCTCTAAAACAGGTTTCAATGGCAGAACACTGCCCGTTGCTTTGGAAAAAGCAGGAGCAGTTGGTATTGTTACCAACAACTGGTCAAGAGGTTTTGGTGTAGATAAGATCTTCAACGCTTATACCAAAAAGATCCCTACTGTAGATATTGCACTGGAAGATTATGGTTTACTGTACAGGCTTATTGAGTCTGGTGATAAACCCAAGATCAGCGTACAGGCAGATTCCAAAGAGCATGGAATGGTACCTGTTTTCAATACAATAGCAGAGATCAAGGGTTCTGAAAAACCTGATGAATATGTAATGCTTTCTGCACACTTCGATTCATGGGATGGCGGCACCGGCGCTACCGACAACGGTACAGGTACCCTTACCATGATGGAAGCGATGCGCATCCTGAAAAAGATCTATCCCAATCCTAAAAGGACGATCCTGGTAGGTCACTGGGGTAGTGAAGAGCAGGGCCTTAATGGTTCAAGAGCATTTGTAGAAGATCATCCTGAGATCATCGCCAAACTACAGGCTTTATTCAACCAGGACAATGGTACAGGCCGCGTAGTGAATTTATCAGGACAGGGCTTTAAATATGCCGGTGATTACCTTACACGCTGGTTGACCAAAGTACCTGATACCATCAAAAATCGTATTGAAACACGTTTCCCCGGTTCTCCCGGTGGCGGTGGTTCTGACTTTGCTTCCTTTGTGGCAGCAGGGGCTCCCGGTTTCTCCTTAAGCTCACTCAACTGGTCTTATGGTACTTACACATGGCATACCAACCGCGATACGTATGATAAGATCGTATTTGACGATCTGCGTAACAACGCTATGCTGGCAGCCATCATGGTTTATGCAGCCTGTGAAGATCCTGAGAAAACATCCCGCGAAAAAGCAGAGTTGCCCAATAACCCACGTACCGGTCAGCCAGGTAAATGGCCCGAGCCAGTGAAAGCAACCAGGAAAGGTGGAGTGGATTAGTAGTCGTGAATCGGCAGACGGCAATCGTGAGACGTGAGTCGTGAATCGTGAGTAGCTAAGGCAAGTGAATAGTCAATGGTCAATAGTGAATGGAAATCGTGAGGCGTGAATCGTCAGTCGTGAGCGGTCGCGGCTGTATTTGTTCGCCGTTCATAGCTCAAAGCTCGCCGCTTGTATTCGCGTTAAGCGTTCCGCGTTCAGCAGCTGTATTCCTTGAGCCTTGTCTCTTGGACCTTGTGTCTTAAACTTACAATCTATAACTTAAAACCGCTGGTTTCACCCGGCGGTTTTTCTTTTTGGGGAAAGGATGAATATAAATGATAGGTTAACAGATGCTTGTACAATCAATGAAAACGATAATTTTATCATGGTGTAAATGGTAAAGAGGCTGTTGATGAATATAAAACTGAACCAATGAAAGTTCGTCCGATTATTACGGGTGCTACCGGCATGGTAGGCGAAGGGGTATTACATGAATGCCTGTTACATCCCGATGTGGAAAAAGTACTGGTAATCAACCGGCGTCCCTGTGGCGTTACACATCCCAAACTTACTGAGATCATTCACCAGGACTTTATGGACTGGTCGGGTGTAAAGGCTGATTTTAAGGAATACAATGCCTGCTTTTTTTGTCTCGGCATTTCTTCCGTTGGCGTAAAACCCGACGACTACTACCGCATGACCTACGATTTGACCATGCAGGTTGCCAATACGCTGGTAAAGGCAAATAACGACATGGTGTTTTGCTATGTGTCCGGTGCCGGAACCGACAGTACAGAGAATGGTAAGGTAAGATGGGCAAGGGTAAAAGGTAAAACAGAGAACGACCTGATGAAATTACCTTTCAAAAGAAGCTATATGTTTCGCCCGGGCTTTCTAAAGCCTACACCGGGACTAAAGAACACATTGTCGCTTTATAAATACATTGGCTGGCTGTTTCCCATCATGCGGGGCATTTCAAAAAAGAGCGCCTCTACCTTACGTGAAATTGGCCTGGCAATGATCAATACTGTCCGGGTGGGCTATGATAAACAGATATTGGATGGCAATGATATTTATGTTTGTGCGGAAAAGCAATCGTGAGACGGCAATCGGCAATCGTGAGACGTGAGTCGTCAGTCGTGAGTGGTCGCTGTTGTATTTGCTCGTCGCTCGTAGCTCAAAGCTCGCTGCTGTTTTCCCTTCAAAATTCGATATTCATAATTCAGTATTTGACATTCAATATTTCTCTTTCGGACTGCTTTTAACCCGGAACATAAAACACGAAACACGAAATTACGATATGCATTACTCCCTGCTTCTTTGCCTTGCGTTGGTGTTGATAGTGTCGCTGCTGGTGATGCTGGCGCAGCGCCTGCGCATTTCATACCCTATCTTTTTAGTAATAGGTGGACTGATCATCAGTTTTATTCCCGGTCTGCCAAGAGTAGAGATAGACCCGGAACTGATCTTCCTGATCTTTCTACCACCGTTGTTATATGAGGCTGCCTGGTTTACCTCATGGAAAGACTTCTGGAAATGGCGGCGCGTGGTTATTACACTGGCCTTCGGGTTGGTGATCCTTACGTCCTCTATGGTAGCTATTGTTTCCAATGCCATGATCTCAGGCTTCACTTTATCACTGGGCTTTTTATTAGGGGGTATTATCTCGCCCCCAGATGCCGTGGCCGCTTCCTCGGTATTAAAGGGTATGGATATTCCCAAAAGAGTAACCTCTGTACTGGAAGGAGAAAGCCTGGTGAACGACGCATCGAGCTTGATCGTATTCCGCTTTGCATTGGTGGCAGTACTTACCGGCTCTTTTGTGTGGCAACAGGCCGCAGTGAGCTTTGTACTGGTAACAGTAATGGGAATAGCAGTAGGGTTGGCTATAGCATTCATCATGTATGCTGTTCACCGCTGGTTGCCCACCACACCTAGTATTGATACGGCACTCACTTTTGTATCGCCTTACCTCATGTACCTCGCAGCGGAATCATTCCATTTCTCCGGTGTAATGGCAGTAGTGAGCGGGGGCTTATTCCTTTCCTATAAAAGCCATGAGGTGTTTTCACATGCTACGCGCTTGCAGGCTATCAGTATGTGGGCAACAGTAGGCTTTATCCTCAACGGACTTGTATTCATGCTGATTGGCCTGGAACTGCCGGTGATCATCAACAACCTGGGCGATTACTCCAAAACAGAGGCATTGGTCTATGCGCTTGTGATTACAGGTGTTATCATTATTGCACGTATAGGTTGTGCTTTAGGCATGTCGATATTTACAAAGTTTATCAGCAGGTATATCAAAACCAACGATTCAAACCCGGGTTGGAAACTGCCGGTAGTTATTGGCTGGGCTGGTATGCGTGGGGTGGTTTCACTGGCCTCCGCATTGTCTATCCCTCTCTATATTGCTGACGATAAAGTATTTCCCCAGCGTAACCTTATTCTGTTCATCACCTTTATTGTGATCCTCATTACGCTGGTAATACAGGGGTTAACGCTTCCCTGGCTGATAAAACTGGTAAAACTGGATGATCCTGATCATTGGAGACCGGAACACGAACAGGAAGCTGAGATACAGTTACATTTGCTGAACCAGGCCATGCAAACCCTTGAGAAAAAATACAGCCGGGAAACACAGAATAACGATCTTGTTCGCAAGCTGAAAGAGAATATAGAGAATGAAGTAAGATTCAATACCAACCTCCTGGAATCTGAAGACTGTGATATAGCCGAAAAGCATTTGATAGAAGAACATAACCGCGTTTATCTCGATCTGTTGGGAGTACAGCGTCATGCGTTACATGCCTTCCGTAAAAAAGATGGCTATGCTGACGAGCTGATCCGTAAAGTAGAAGCCCAGATAGATTTTGCAGAAGCAAGGATAAGAGGAGCGGGGGAGGAATAAATGTGCGAATGAGAATACAGGAATTAGAAAGGAAGACAGAAGTCTGAAAAGGCACAAGACTCAAGGAACAAGGCACAAGGAAATACAGTTGACAAGTTGAAAAGTTGATAAGTTAATAGGGAAGTAAGAAATAAGAAGTACGAAGTACGGATGGTTGTTGTATTAGCTCGTCGCTCACAGCTCAAAGCTCGCAGCTTGTATTCACGTTTCCCCAACCCGAAACATCAAACCCGACACCCGGAACCTGCATGCGTCCTTGCGTGAAACCAGTAAGTATGCTATCAGGAACGTAAATAAAAATTGTAGGGATAAACCTATCACTTATAACCTACAACCTATAACTTCTTAATGAAAGAAATCGAAGACATCATACAATCCTTTAAAGCAGCACAGCAGGCAGGTAAAAAAGTGGCGCTGGCTACAGTGGTGCATGTGGAAGGCTCTTCCTACCGCAGACCGGGAGCCAGGATGCTGGTAACAGAAGATGGTCAGCTTACGGGTGCTATCAGCGGCGGATGTCTTGAAGGGGATGCATTGCGCAAGGCCCTGTTTGCTATTTCGCAACAGCAGAACAAACTGGTTACCTACAATACGATGGATGAGGACGATATGCAGTTTGGTGTACAGCTGGGTTGTAACGGTATTGTGCATATCTTATTTGAACCTATTGCTCCTGAACAATCAATGCACCCGGTTGCACTACTGGAAAAAGCATTAAAAGAAAGAAGAGATGCTGTAGTGGTAACCTTGTTCTCGCTCGATAATTACTCCGGCAATCAGCCCGGCACCTGCTTTCTGTATAATGGAAATGTGTTTGAAGGAGATCTGCAGCAACAGGAGTTGCTTACAGTTATAAAACAGGATGCGGTTGCTGTACTGGAAACAGGAACCTCCCTCATCAAACAATATCAGCCGGGGAAAGACACCCTTACCGGTTTTGTTGAATTGCTGAAGCCACCTGTTACACTGGTAATAGCAGGTGCAGGTAATGATGCCCTGCCACTGGTAGCAATGGCTTCCGTGCTGGGCTGGCATATAACCATTGCAGATGGCAGACCTTCTCACGCTACAGCACAGCGGTTTCCACAGGCACGTAAAATATTGGTAGGTAAGCCGGCAGACTTTGTACCCGGTTTGCTTATTGATCAGCAGACTGTATTTGTATTGATGAGTCATAATTACAATTACGACAAGACTATGCTGCAATGTTTGCTGCAACATAAATGCGGATACATTGGTGTGCTTGGCCCTTTGCGTAAAATGGAACGTATGCTGAACGAACTGGAGGAAGAGGGCTTTGTGATCAGTGAAGAAGCACGTAATACCATATTTGGCCCTACCGGGCTGGATATAGGAGCTGAAACTGCTGAAGAGATAGCCTTGTCGGTCATTGCAGAGATCAAAAAGGTGCTGTCTGGTAAAAGCGGGATCTCCCTGCGTGATAAGAATGGCTTTATCCACGACAAAGAAATACGTACAAAGAAGTAAATTACCTGGGATTGAATACAAGTGCTGTCATATTAGCCGCAGGCAACTCCTCCCGGATGGGGCAACCCAAAATGTTGCTATCTTACAGGGGGAAGACCCTGTTGCAGCATGTAACGGACGAGGTACTGGCCGCTTCCATCAGCCCGGTAGTAGTGGTAACCGGGGCTGAAAGCAATGCGGTGCAGGATTCGTTACTAACTGGTAGCGTGTATTTTGTGCAGAATGAACATTGGCAGGAGGGCATGGCTGCTTCTATCCGTGCAGGGGTTGATACAATAACAGCAGCAGGCCCGGCTTTAGATGCCGTGGTTGTACTGGTTTGCGATCAGCCTTTCGTGTCTGCTGACCTGCTGCAACGCATGATGCTCTTGAAACAACAGACAGGCAAAGGACTGATAGCCTGTGCATACAACGATACTACAGGAACGCCTGTGCTGTTTGATAAAAGATATTTTGCCCACCTGCGGCAGCTTGAAGGTCAGCAGGGAGCAAAGAAGTTGCTGAAACAATTTGCGGAAGATGTGGCAACTGTTGATTTTCCGCAGGGCGCTACAGATATTGACACACCCGGAGATTATGAACGTTTATTGAAGAGTGAGTGAGCAGCTCATAGTTTCCAGAACCGTAACAATAATGATAACTGACTCGTTTGGACGTGTACATGATTACCTGAGGATCTCGCTTACAGATAATTGCAATCTCCGTTGCTTTTACTGTATGCCCGAAGAGGACTATGAGTTTACGCCTGCTTCGCGGCTGATGCAGCTCAACGAGATAGAGGCCCTCGCCAGGCTATTTGTACAGCAGGGTGTCAATAAAATTCGTCTTACCGGTGGTGAACCGCTTGTACGTAAAGATGCTGCGGCGATCATTACCGCACTTTCAAAATTACCCGTCAAACTTACTTTAACTACCAACGGAACACGCCTGCACGACTTTGTTGATGTATTGCAACAGGCAGGTGTAAGCTCGCTCAATATCAGTCTTGATACCTTACAGCCCGATAAGTTTGTACTGCTTACACGCCGTAACCAGTTCGAACTGGTAAAGCGCAATATTGAATTGCTGATCGAAAAGCAGTTTCATGTAAAAGTGAATGTAGTGGTAATGAGGGGCATCAATGATACCGAGATCAATGATTTTATTGCATGGACCAAACATACGCCTGTTCATGTACGGTTTATTGAGTTCATGCCTTTCAGTGGCAATCACTGGTCAGATAAAAAAGTATTTACCTGGCAGGAGATATTGCATACAATAGAACAGCAATATGAAACCCTCCGTTTAAAGGATGAACTGCATGATACTGCCAAAAAATACATTGTACCCGGTCATGCCGGAACCTTTGCCGTGATCAGCACCATGAGTGCTCCTTTTTGCAGTGGCTGTAACCGCATTCGCTTAACCGCCGATGGTAAAATAAAGAACTGCCTTTTTTCCAAAGAAGAAACAGACCTGCTGACTGCTTACAGGAACGGTGAAGATGTATTGTCGCTGATCACGCAGAATATACGTTCAAAAGCAAAAGAACTTGGCGGACAGTTCTCTGCAGATCTTGCCTCTGTACATGCCGAAGAAATTCATAACCGTAGCATGATCACTATTGGCGGATGAGCAAAAAGAACAATAACATATTAAAAAAAGGAATGCTTACCGTAAATGGCAGCCTGTGGCTTGAAATGAACGGGCAAAAGTTCTTTGGTCCCGGGCCGGTAGAGCTGCTGCAATACATAGAAGAAACTGGCAGCATCAGGCAGGCCGCTGTAAAAATGCAGATGTCGTATAAAAAGGCATGGGAGATCGTGAACAACCTGAATGCTGTAATGAAACATCCCATTGTAATCACTGCCACTGGCGGAGAGAAAGGGGGCGGTTCATCAGTGTCCGAAGATGCAAAACAACTCATCATTGCCTACAGGCAACTGAGAGAACGATTTAATAATTTCCTTGAAAAAGAGTCCGGGAGAATATCGTGATCCTGCGCAGTAGAGCGTATGATAGTGTAATAAAAGCGTTATATCTTTAAAAATACCACGAGCAGAATAGAAATGTCAGCCGTAGCTAAAATAACAGGCCTGTTGTTACTGTCAGTCACTTTGCTGGCTGCTGCTACCGGTAGGCGTACAGGCACTACGCCGCTGCTACTGAGCTATCCTGCTTATTTTGGTAATAGGATCTATCAGCCTGCCGATAACCCGCTTACAAAAGAAGGGGTACAACTGGGCAGGATGTTGTTTTATGAAAAGGCACTTTCTGCCAATCATACCATTGCCTGTGCCGGTTGCCACAAACAGGAGAAGGCTTTTGCTGATGACCGGCAGTTCAGTGCAGGTTTTGATGGGGTTGCTACAGAGCGTAATGCTATGGCGTTGGTAAACCTGCTGTGGGTACGTAATTACTTCTGGGATGGCAGAACTAATAGCCTGGAAAAACAGGCTGCTGTACCACTTACGCATCCTCATGAAATGGGCCAGACCATCAATGCTGCTGTAGCTGCATTACAGCGCACTAAAGTTTATCCCGCAGCCTTTCAAAAAGCCTTTGGCTCCGATACCATTACAGGCGACAGGATCACAAAAGCACTGGCACAGTTTGAACGTACGCTGATCTCCTGCAACGCTCCTTACGACAAATACCTGCGTGGTGAATACAAGCCCCTTGCTTCAGAAACGAATGGTATGGAACTTTTCTTTACCAATCCCAATCCTGAAAGACAGGTACGTGGCGCCGGTTGCGGTCAGTGTCACGGAGGCCCAAAAACATTCATTGAATTGTTTCACAATAATGGTCTTGATAGTATGCCTGCTGATGCAGGCCGCGAAAAGATCACCGGCTTTGATGCTGACAAAGGGCGGTTCAGGGTGGTGACCTTGCGTAATATCGCATTAACCGCTCCCTATATGCACGATGGCAGGTTTGCTACGCTGGAACAGGTGATTGATCATTACAGTGACCATATACAGCAAAGCGGTACATTAAGCCCTTTTTTGCGCACCAATTCAAACAATATAAATGGAAGCAAACTGCAATTGACAATACAGGAAAAGAAAGACCTGCTGGCATTTCTGCAAATGCTCACAGATTCATCTTTCATTACCAACCCGCAGTTTGCAGATCCGTTTATAAAGAACAAGAAAGTATTCTGACTCTTCGCTTATAGGAAAGTAAACCTGTCACGGGTAGGTTAAGCCGCTTTAATCGCAGCTTGCTTATATCCGGATAGTCTGATAAAATATTACGAACAGAATAAAAAACAGGAAATGTTTAACCGGAAAAAATTAACGCTCTTTATTACTGTAGCATTCATCTATTGCTGTGCATTTGCCCAGCAGACTGCAGTTAAGCCCTGCATAAAAGTATCGGGTGAAGTAACCCATCCGTTGCAATTGTGTGCAGAGGAATTACAGAAAATGAAACATATTACTGTCAGCAGTAAAGACAGGGGAGGAGCAGAGCACCAGTATTCGGGTGTACCCATTGCTGATATTTTCAAACTGGCAGGTGTTAGTATGGGAAGAGAGCTGCGTGGTGAGAACCTTGCCAAGTACCTGCTGGTAACCTCTGCCGATAACTACCAGGTAGTATTTTCTCTTGCTGAACTCGATTCAGCTTTTACTGACCGCGTAGTGATCCTTGCCGATGCTATGGATGGTAAACCGCTGGAAGCCGGTGTAGGCCCTTACCGCATGATCGTACCCGGCGAAAAACGTCCTGCCCGTAACAGTTTCCAGGTAGTAGCGCTGACGGTGTTGTTTGCGAAAGAGAAGGAATGATGAAGGGGGAATTTGCAAATGCGCTGATATGCAAATGTGCAAATTTGAGAATTTGAAAATGGAGGATAGCTTGATTGTTATATGGTTTGATTGTTATGGCTGATAACCATAGATCCATCAAACAATGCAACCATCCGCATTTCAGATTTTCCCACTCATGACTGACAACTCACGATTCTTCAACCCGAAACATCAAACACGAAACACGAAACTTCTTATGGCCTCAAGTATCTGGATCTTTTACTCACTCTTATTCGTCGTTGCATTTTTATACGCCTCTGTAGGACACGGGGGCGCCAGTGGCTATCTCGCATTGATGGCGCTGTTCAGCATTACTCCCGAAGTAATGAAACCAACGGCCCTGTTGCTGAACCTGTTTGTGTCGCTTACATCCTTTATACAGTTTTACCGGGGCGGACATTTTAAATGGAAGATCTTTTTACCGCTTGCACTGGCCTCAATACCGCTGTCGTATTTGGGAGGTATGATCACCATTGACGGAACGCTGTACAAAAAAATACTGGGTGTATTCCTCATTATACCTGTGATCCGTTTCTTCTTTTTTCCCAATACCGATGTATCCGAAATGAAACCTGCCAATACATGGCTGTCGTTGCTCATCGGTAGTGTAATTGGCTTTTTATCAGGACTTATAGGTATTGGCGGCGGCATTATATTATCTCCCATACTGTTGTTGCTGAAGTGGACCAACCAGAAACAAACAGCGGCCATCAGCGCATTGTTTATCTTTGTAAACTCGCTGGCCGGACTGGCAGGCCAGTTACAGAAGGGTATCCAGTTCAGTACAGATATGTACACGTATGTGGCTATTGCTTTTGTGGGAGGTTTATGTGGGGCCTATTATGGCGCTATCCGTTTTCCGCAGACAGTACTTAAATACCTGCTGGCGGTAGTGCTGGCAATCGCCGCTTACAAACTATTATTCACCCATGCGTAAACACTAATGCAGGTAACTGTTTTATTATTCGGGCAGCTGACAGATATTACCGGTACCAATAAACTGGTACTGGAAAATATTGCAGATACGCATACGCTGGCCCGGCAATTACAAAGCCGCTATCCTGCATTGCAACCTGCGCATTACTTAATTGCAGTAAACAAACAACTGGTACAGGAAAACACGATGTTGCAGGATGGTATTGAAGTAGCTTTACTGCCTCCTTATTCCGGTGGCTGATCATTAAGTAACGGCAGCACGAAAACTCACAGCGTAATTCCCGGCGGGTGTCTCCACCCGATGGAACAACGACTTTAAGGGCTAATTCAGTAACAATGACAGAAAGAAAACCTAAAAATATCTTTGTACAGGGCACTATAGCCGCTTCGTTTATTGCGGAGAGCATTCAGCAACACAGCAAAAAAACAGCTATTGGTGGTCATAGCATTTTCCTGGGGCAGGTAAGGGCCGATGATATTGAAGGAAAAAAAGTAGCCGCCATTGAATACACTGCGTATGAGGAAATGGCGCTTGAAAAAATGCATACCATCCGTGAAGACATCTTTGCAAAATATCCTTTAACCTGCATGCATGTGTACCATACCCTGGGCACTGTACAGGCAGGAGAGATCTGCTTATTTGTATTCACCTCCGCACCTCACCGCAAAGCCGCCATTGACGCCTGCGAAGAAACAGTAGAGCGTTTAAAGGCAGAACTACCCATCTGGGGCAAAGAACTGTTTGAAGGCGAAGGATACCAGTGGAAGGAAAACAAGTAATGAATACAACCCTGCTGAGCTTCTGCTTCTCTGTCTTCTGAGTTTACTGCGTTTACTCAGTGACCCCATCCTGAACGACCTTAAACCTTTGTATTCACCTCTGCACCTCACCGCAAAGCAGCCATTGACGCCTGCGAAGAAACAGTAGAGTGTTTAAAAGCAGAACTACCCATCTGGGACAAAGAACTGTTTGAAGGTGAAGGATACCAGTGGAAGGAAAACAAGTAATGAATACAACCCTGCTGAGCTTCTGCTTCTCTGCCTTCTGAGTTTACTGCGTTTACTCAGTGACCCCATCCTGAACGACCTTAAACTTTGTACCTTATACATTAAACCCTCTTCGTATTGCCCGGTAGACGGCGCCACTACTTCATACTCAATGTCCTTCCGGAACCCCACTTCTTCCAGGTATTGCCACAGCGCCATTGTTATTGCCTCCTCTGTATGTTCAGCGGTTTTCAATAGTACGGCAGCAATGCCCACCATTGTGCGGTAAAGTGAATGCAGTTTCCAGCCTTCAGGGAGTTGCTGATAGACGGCTGCTGCAAGCGAAGAGGCTTTGCTCAGTCGGCCCGCAGAGCGCATGGTGTTCTTAAAACAGGCTGCGTGTTTTACCTTTTCAGCGCTCAGGGTACTTCTGCTACGTACCAGGTATTCGCCATTCAGCATGTAAAAAGTAAGTGCTCTTCGCCGCATTGTACCTATCCAGGCCATCTCCGGAATAGCTGTTTGCTTTTTCATTTCAGTAAGGTTAAGCAGGTTGATTGCGTTTTATAATAAAGCTTTCTTTAGCTGGTTAGACCTGACAGGGCTAACCGGAGCTTTGAAAATACTTTTATACATGCAAGCGGATGCAGGAACTCAAACCTGTCAGGTCTGGCCATTTACAGCACCGTTACTGCTCCTGTGTAAATGCTGTTAGAGCTTAGTTCCTTTGGCGCTTCTGTATAAAAAGCTATCCAGGTATGCACTGTTTTACCCCGGAAATGTGTTGCCTGCAAAATGCCATTGCCATCACCGCGACGGGCAGTGATGCGGTCGAATACACAGGTATTTGTAACGGGTTCATAGAAGATCATGATGGCATGATCACTGCTTTTTGCAATACCCAGCCCGGTATTATCTGTCCATGAAAAAGCAATTTCCCCCGCTGCCATTGGTACAGCCTGGCCTGCTGTTGTTGCAGGCAGGTGGCCCCTGCTCACTAACAGGGTGGGATAGTACACCTGCTGATCAGTTGTTGTGCCTGTTACTGCATTGAGCAGGTTATAAGCTATCGCACTGTTATAAGGGCTCTTATTGGGCTCGTACGACTGGAAAGCAAAAGAGAGTAAGGGATTGATGCCTTGCATTACGCTGGCCAAAAGACCAAACCTGTTTTGTTGTTTCTCCTGCGGGTCGGTAGGCGGGTTTTTTCTTTTGCCGGGCATAGAGCGGATCACATCTACATCCTTCCAGGATGAGCCTACCACATTGCCTGTTTTGCCGGAGAAGCCTCCGAAAATACCTTTTTTGAGTTTACCCATAGGGGTGAATTTTAAGTTTAAAGATGCCGGTGCATGGGAGGCACCGGAAATACTCTTTAAAGGTAAACGCTTATACTAATACGTTAATAACGGCTATCATTACATAGTAAGATTGGCACGTACACAATCGATTAGCAGGATTTTTTTTAACAAAACCCTAAAGGTTGATAACCCTTTTGCAGGGGCCTGCACCCACACTGGTTATAGACTGGTTCGGTATTCATTCGCTATTACTTCGGTATTGGTCCGTATTTCCTTCGGTATTTGTTCGCCCTAAGAGCGCAAAAAATAAGGGTTTAGTACGGATGAAATACTGATGAAACTATAAGCAGTTACGAAGCAGGGCAGAAGAAGGTTAAAAACCGGCAGGGGATGCATGTGCAGATGTGTTATTATGAGGGTGGACTATTGGGATAAGGAACAGCGGGATTGCTTGATGGTTATATGGTTTGATTGGTATGGTTGATAACCATAGAGCCATTTAACAATGTAACCATCTGCCTTTCAGACCCCGGTTTTCAGTTTTGACCTTCCTTCACTAACTGATTTTGCCGGGTAAGCATCTTTGCCTAGTTTTGCCTTGAAATCGCTCCCGCATTTCTTCCCTCTTTAGTCTTTATTTCTTCTTTATCCCCATCTTTTAAGCACATTCTTACTGGCCTACAGGGTTGGTAATCATCTTATCATGCTTTAAAAAATCCATCTTTTATTTGTTTTGACGTAAACGGAATCTTCTTATTTTTGGAACATCATATCATCTGATGATTATGGAAAACAACATTTCGCGCAAGTCGCTGGCCGAAGAAGTGGCCGCCAGGATACAGCAGCAGATTGTATCCGGGCATTATAAAGTAGGTGAAAAACTGCCGGTTGAGCCGGAACTGATGCGGCAGTTTGGAGTAGGCCGTTCCTCCGTTCGGGAGGCCATTAAACTACTGGTCAATTCGGGCCTGCTGCGTGTACAGCAGGGCCTGGGAACTTTTGTAGAGGATAATTCGGGCATTAAAGAGCCCCTTGTACAGCGGTTAAAGCGCTCCGATGTAAAAGATATGGACGAGGTGCGCCAGTTGCTGGAGATGAAGATCGCTGAAAAGGCAGCCCTTAACAGGACCGAAGAAGATATCGTGACCATCACCCATTTCCTGGAAGAAAGGAAAAAGGCAGCTTTTGCCGATGATATAAAGGGATGTATTGAAGCTGATATCAGTTTTCACATTGCCATTGCAGATGCCTCCGGCAACGAGATATTATCTGACCTGTACAAAACCTTTACAGCTACTATTAAGAACACTTTCCTGTCGCTTTATTCTGATGCCGCCATCTTCAGGGAAACCGATGAGCAGCACAGGCAATTACTCAACAGCATTATTGACAAAAAGGCCCGTGAGGCCTGGCATTTTGCCGCACTCATCAACGGACATATTACAGCCTAGTACTTTTAATTATTACACATGAACTCCACGACAAGCACCACAACTTCAAAAGCGTTGGTAAGCACTACCGTATTTCCTATTTTGTTTACCATCAGCTTTTCGCACCTGCTCAATGACATGTTGCAATCCGTTATCCCTGCCATTTACCCGATGATCAAGGATAACCTGCATCTTACGTTCTCTGAAATTGGTCTTATTACTTTCACATTCCAGATCACAGCTTCATTGCTGCAACCATTTGTAGGGCATTTTACAGATAAAACGCCCCGTCCCTATTCGCTTTCCATCGGCATGTGCTTTACACTTGCCGGCCTGGTAGTATTATCGCTGGCTACTAATTTCCCTACTATTCTGCTTGCTGTAGCACTGGTGGGTATCGGTTCATCCATCTTTCACCCTGAGGCATCGCGCGTAGCGCATCTTGCATCGGGCGGCAAACGTGGCCTGGCACAATCCATCTTCCAGTTGGGAGGCAATGCGGGTAGTGCTATCGGGCCCTTGCTGGCTGCTGCTATCATTATTCCTCATGGTCAGCACTATGTAATGTGGTTTGGTATTGCCGCTATACTTGGCGCCTTTATTCTATCGCGCATTGCCGTATGGTATAAAGATCACCTGAGCATGCGTGCTAAAAAAGCAATACCTTCAGAGTTGGTAAGCAATGGACTTTCTAAAACAAGAGTGATCGTATCAATAGGCATCCTGTTAGTACTTATTTTTTCCAAATACTTCTATATGGCAGGTATGACCAGCTATTTTACTTTTTACCTGATCGATAAATTTCACCTGTCTGTACAGCAATCGCAGATCTACCTGTTCATTTTCCTGGCATCTGTAGCCGCTGGTACTGTACTGGGTGGCCCGCTGGGCGATAAGTTTGGCAGAAAGTACATTATCTGGATCTCTATTCTTGGCGTAGCACCTTTTACACTGTTGCTGCCACATGTAAACCTGTTCTGGACAGGCGTATTATCGGTGATCATTGGTATTATCCTTGCCTCTGCATTCTCTTCCATCCTTGTATATGCGCAGGAGCTGGTGCCGGGCAAGGTAGGCATGATAGCAGGCCTGTTCTTTGGCTTTGCATTTGGCATGGGAGGCCTCGGTTCTGCATTGTTGGGCAAACTGGCCGATGCAACCAGCATCAACTATGTATTTAAGGTATGTGCCTTTTTACCGTTGCTGGGCATTATAACAGGCTTTTTGCCGGGGCTCAGAGAGAAGAAAGCATAGCAGTAATATCATATACATGCAATAAAAAAGACCTCATTATGAGGTCTTTTTTATTAGAGTTATAGTCCGTTTCTTATTTGCTTTTTTTGCTTTTGTCCAGTTCGTATTTAGCATACTCGGCAGTAGTTAAAACGTTACCGGTGATCTTCAGTTCCATTGGAATGTCGATGCCGGCAAGTTTTACATAGATGATCTTGTTGAAAATGCCTAACTGGGCAGCATTGAATCCTGCAGTGATCTTATCGCTTTTACCTTTTGCAATAGGTGCTTCTGGTTTTACCGGTGTGGTGCAACCGCATGAAGCAGTAGCTGATTCAATCACCAGGGGTTTATCAGAAATGTTTGCAAATATGAATTCGAAAGTAACAGGCTCGTTCTGTTTGATCTTACCAAAGTCGTGAACGATCTCTTTGAATTTGATATAATCACTTGCTTTAGGTGCAGCTACTACTGTAGCGGCAGTTTGTGAAGCAGGTACGGCTGCAGTCTGAGCCATCATAGTTGCGGAAATTGTGAGGGCTGCAAATGCCAATACAATTTTTTTCATGCGTATAAGTTTTTAATTTGTTTGTTTTAATAAAGAGATAGATCCATTAACCGGTGCTGAGGTTGCAGGAGCTTTTAAAACAGTTCCTGAGATCAGCATGGTTTTAGTCATTCCGTTATTGTATTGAATAGTGATACTTCTGTTAAAAACGCCTTCGGCGGCCGCATTGTAGCCTACTTTAATAGTAGCAGTAGCGCCGGGCTTAATGGCTTCACGGCTCCACTCAGGCGTGGTACAGCCGCAGGATGCCTGTACATTGTCCAGCATCAACGGGGTAGCGCCGGTATTGGTAATTTCAAAGTTGTGCGTAACAGGGCGTCCCTGTGCAATTTTACCAAAATCGAAGCCTGTTTCCTTCAGTTGCAGTACGTCGGGTTTGCCATCCGGCGTAGTTTGCGCTTTTACAGAAACGCAGGCTGCAGCTACCAGCAATGTGAGGAGTATTTTTTTCATAATATTGCTAAAGGTTTTAATAGGATAAGCTGTTCAAAATTACGTTTTTAACGCTTGAGGGACGAATTAATTTCGACGTTAATCACATTTTTTTAACAAGTCATCTTTTTGGGTGAATATTGATATTTTTGTTGCATGGAAAATACTCTTCAAAATCAATTGCTTGACGCTGAAAAGCTTTCTTTTGAAACCTTCAGGGCCGAGGTGCTGAAGGATTACCGGGTTGCCTGCGAAAGCAGGGAAGCCAGCCTTTTAGGACGGAAGGAAGTACTGACAGGCAAGGCTAAGTTTGGCATTTTTGGCGATGGTAAAGAAGTGGCGCAGATCGCAGCTGCTAAATTCTTTCGCCCGGGCGATTTCCTGTCGGGGTATTACCGCGACCAGACGCTTGCATTTGCTACCGAACAGGCTTCGTTGGAAGAGTTCTTTTCCCAGTTATATGCTGATCCCGATACGGCTAATGAGCCGCACAGTGCGGGAAGGCAGATGAACTCCCACTTCGCTACTCCTTTTGTTGATGATAACGGTAACTGGCTCGACCTGGTGAACCGTAAAAATATTGCTGCGGGATTGGCCCCCACAGCAGGCCAGGTACCCCGTGCGCTGGGTTTTGCCCTGGCTTCCAAATTATTCCGCCATTCAGAAGACCTGAAGGGGCTTACCAACCTCAGCAATGATGGAAACGAAGTTTGTTTCCTTACCATTGGTGATGCCTCCACTTCCGAAGGTCATTTCTGGGAGCTGATGAACGCTGCCGGTGTATTGCAGGTGCCATTGGCTGCCTTTGTGTGGGACGATGGTTACGGTATTTCTGTACCCCGCAAATACCAGACTACCAAGAACTCTATTTCTGAGGCCATGAAAGGCATGCAGAAAAAAGAAAATACGAACGGCTTTGATATTTACCGTGTAAAAGCGTGGGACTACGCAGGCATGTGCGAAGTATTTGAAGCTGCTATTATGAAGATCAGGAACACGCATATCCCGGCGCTTTTCCATGTGGAAGAAGTAACACAACCACAGGGACATTCTACCTCCGGTAGTCATGAGCGTTATAAAACGCCGGACAGGCTGGCATGGGAGCGTGAGTGGGATGGTAATAAGAAAATGCGTGAATGGATCCTGGAAAATGAACTGGCTACTGAAGATGAACTGGTTACTGAAGAAGTAGCTGCGAAAGAAAAAGTGCGCGACAGCAAACAGGTAGCCTGGGAAAAATATATTGCCCCCATCCGCCAACAGGTAAGCCATACGGTGAACCTGCTGGAAAGCCTGGTACAGCAGGGTGCTGATGCACATGGTGAAATAGCGCATCTTAAAACGCACCTGGCCACTAACCGTGAGCCACAGCGTAAGGATATACTGCAGACACTGCATCGTACTTTACTGGCGGCAGGCGATTTTTATGGTATTGGCGAGGTAAAAGCCTATTATCATGAACTGCGTAATGAGGGATATCGTTACTACGATACACACCTGTACGATGAAACGCCACGCAGTCCGCTGAATGTACGTCCTGTGGCAGCAGAGTATGAGGAAGACTCTCCTTCTATGAATGGCTATGAAATACTGAATAAGTATTTTGATATGCTGTTCAGCCACAATCCCAAAGTACTGGCCTTTGGAGAAGACGTGGGTAAGATCGGTGATGTGAACCAGGGTTTTGCCGGTTTGCAGAACAAGTATGGCGAGTACCGCATTTTTGATACCAGCATCCGTGAACTGACCATTATGGGGCAGGGAATGGGGCTGGCAATGCGTGGCCTGCGCCCTATTGCTGAAATTCAGTATCTCGATTATTTACTATATGGCCTGCAGCCGCTGAGTGATGATGCAGCCACTATTTACTGGCGTACCAAGGGCCGTCAAAGCTGCCCTATCATTGTACGTTCACGCGGGCACAGGCTGGAAGGCATCTGGCATAGCGGCTCACCGCTGGGTATGATGATCAACTCCCTGCGTGGTTTCCATATCTGCGTTCCGCGCAATATGGTGCAGGCTGCCGGTATGTACAATACCTTACTGGAAGGAAATGACCCAGCCATTGTGGTAGAGTGCCTGAATGGCTATCGCCTCAAAGAGCAGTTCCCTTCAAACCTGCTGGAATACCGCGTACCACTGGGTGTGCCGGAAGTAATACGTGAAGGGGAAGATATTACCGTGGTTTCTTACGGCTCCGTACTGCGCATTATACAGGAAGCGGCAGACGTATTGGAAAAACGTGGTATCAGTTGCGAGATCGTAGACGTACAAACGCTGTTGCCTTTCGATCTGCATCACGTGATCCTGCAATCATTACAAAAAACAAACCGCATAGTGTTTGTTGATGAAGATGTACCGGGCGGCGCCTGCGGTTATATGTTCAATAAAGTAATGGAAGAGCAGGGTGGTTATCGCTGGCTGGATGTGGCACCGAGAACCATTACCGGTAAAGCACATCGTCCAAGCTATGGCAGTGATGGCGATTACTTCAGCAAGCCCAATGCAGAAGAAATAATAGATGTTATCAGCGATATGCTGTCTGAATAGTTCCGGCATGGCCGGATCAGAAGAAAACTTCCGTTGTGTGGATCTGCCTGCAACGGAAGTTTTTTTATATGGCTACCCGGGTATCGACAGGCTGCGAGCAGGCATCATCGACCTGTCAGGTCTGAGCCGGGAATCCATTTTACATTTACTATTATCTGGCTCCCCATATATAAGGAAAGTTAAACCTGTCAGGTCTAAACCGATAATCAAAGCTACCCTACAAAAAGTAATTAAGCAGCTCTGGCCCGACCTGACAGGTTAAGCCTCCTGGCGCAGCTTGCCTATATCCGGAGAGTCAGGTACTATTATGCATTCGTTCTCAGGGTAGACCTGGCAGGTCTGAGCCTGAATATCATCTTATAGTGTTGTTGCAGAATGCGCTGCAAATTTCATAGATTGAGCAACAAATGCGGTAGCGATGCCGTTTTTGCACAACGTATTTCCGGCAGCAGCCGGTTTGTGTATTACCCCCCTGTGATCACAGCGCCAGAAGTATTGTTGTATTTCGTAATATTACAGCGTTTATTGACCCCTAATTTAACCCGACGTGTTTAGTGTAAAGCTACCTCTTGCTGCATTGTGCATTGCTTTTACTATGGCTGCCAATGCCCAGTCTTCTAACAATGGCGACTATGCCGCCTCTATCCCGGCGTTTAAGACTAAGTATCCCAAAACAGATATTGTTGCAGTAACCTATAAGGAAGAATATAATTTTTCCATTGGCAATACCGGAAAGGTAGCGGCCGGCATGGCAGTGTCGCAAACACTGGTGCCGTTAAAGGATTTTATTTCCAGTTACCAGGCGGTGTTCTATGATGATGAATCACAGGTAGAAGCCCTGAAAGCCTCCAGCCAGAAAACGCGCAATATTAAGTTGGTTCTACAGTGCTCCGATTACCAGTCGGAAGGTATTTTTCATAGCGATGCCAAGATGTGTAAGATTGCTATTCCGCTGGAAGAAAGGGGCGTGCCTGTTTCCTTTTCGTATGAGAAGAAATACAAGGATGTAAAATATCTTACCTCGGTATATTTTCATGAATCTGTGCCGGTGGAAGAGAAGACTGTTGTATTCAATGTGCCGGACTGGCTGGAAGTGGAAATGCGGGAGTTTAATTTTGAAGGGTATAAGATCAGTAAGAAAGTAGAAAAAGATGCTTCCGGTAAGAACACCGTTTATACTTACCAGGTAAAAAATATACAGGCGCTGGAAGATGAGTACAGGGCTCCCAACATTGCAAGAAGCTATCCGCATATTGTAGTTGTAGGCAAAGGGTTTACTGATAAAGGACAGCGCACCGTACTGTTTGAAAGTGTAAAAGATCTCTACGCGTGGTACCACTCCTTACGTCTGCAGGTAAGCAATAACCAGGCTGATCTGAAGCCACTGGTAACACAACTTACTGCCGGTAAAAAAACGGATGTAGAAAAGATTGAAGCCATTTATTATTGGGTGCAGGATAAGATCAGGTACATCGCATTTGAAAATGGAGTAATGGGTTTTAAGCCGGATGCTGCACAGAATGTATTTAAGAATAAATACGGCGATTGTAAAGGAAAGGCTAACCTGCTTACTGAAATGCTGCGTGTAGCCGGTTTTGATGCCAGGCTTACATGGATAGGCACGGCAGACCTGCCCTATGATTATACCCTGCCTTCACTGGCGGTCGATAATCACATGATCAGCACTGTTATATTGGGCGGTAAACGTTATTTCCTGGATGGTACAGAAGAGCATATTGCTTTTAATGACTATGCTCACCGTATACAGGGCAAACAGGTGCTGATAGAAGACGGCGAAAAATACCTGCTTGACAGGATACCGGAGTTTGGTGCTGACAGGAATAAGGTAGAAGCAAAGCTGAAACTGAAGCTGGAGGGAGATGCGATCACCGGTACCAATACCACTGTTTACAATGGAGAATCAAAGATAGGATTGGTAAGCGCTTTTGAGTCGCTCCGCAATGATAATAAAACGGATGCTTTCAGCAGTTACCTGCGCAATGATGATGCAAACCTGCTGGTGAGCAATATTAAGAACCCTCAGTGGGACGACAGGCAAAAGCCATTGGAAGTATCGTTTGATGTAAAGGCCAATCACCAGGTTACCAAAGCCGGTAACGAACTGTACTGTGTGCTTGAATGGCGCAAGGAACTTAATACACTGAAATTTGATTCTACCCGTAAGAATGATTACGAATTCAGCAGTAAGCTTTTCTATACCACACAAACGGAGTTTACTGTTCCTGACGGGTATAAGATCGATTACCTGCCGGATGCTGTTACTATTAAGAAAGAGGCTTATTCTTTTGAAGGAAGCTATACCAGCGCCGGTAATGTAATTACCTATAACAAAAAGCTGATTATTAATAACCCTATTATCCGTAAAACGGATTTCACTGCCTGGAATGAGTTTATTGGAACTGTCGATAAGTTTTATGCAGAACAGGTAGTACTTGTAAAAAAATAAACCCCTGACTGATATGCGAAACTACCTGGCCGCTTTACTGGCGGTTATGTGCTGCACACTGCAACTGGCTGCACAGGATGCCGAAGAACCTGAATTTAAAGGCACTGCTGTGCCGGAAAAATGGCAGCAGGAGAGTGCTGTGATCCTGGCCCAGAAACTTGATTATGCTTACCTGCGTCGTGCAATGGGCAATAACATGACCATTCGTGAGTATGTACGTAAGCGCATTAAGCTGCAGGATAAAAACGCGCTGGAAAAGTTTTCTGAATTCTACTACGTTACCTATGGTAAAAAGACAGAAGTGGTCTTTACTATCATAAAAGCAGGTGGTAAGGTAGTGAATGTGGATATGGCGAGTGCTATTGAAGTAGATAAGGATGTAGATAAAGTGTTTCGTCCTATTTACCTGTCGGGCAAAAGCTCTTACTACAAAATAGCGATCCCTGATCTTGAAATAGGAGATATTATTGATTACCACTTTGCATCCGACGAAGACCTGTCGCTGGCAAAAGGAAGTGGAGAGTTTACCCCGTATATCTTCGCCTTGTCCGAAGACTATCCTGTAATATACCAGAAGTACCAGTTTGAACTGGATAAAGGTATGCAGATCAAATTCCGTTCGTTTAACGGCGCCCCCAAAATACAGGAAGGTGATGAAGGATATGAGAAAGCTGCCGACAAAAGATCACTTGTTACCTATGCTATTGTAGACAGGAACCGTGGAAAGACCAGTGAAGAACGCTGGAGCTATACCTTCCGTAATTCTCCCACTGTAAAGCTGAAGATCGCTTATAACAGCGGAGGCTTATCCAATACCTTGTTTGGTAAAAAAGGCGAAGCAACCTCTGTGGGGGTAACCATGGAGCAGTTGAAGGTAATGTATGGTTCTGTAAGATATTATAGCAGCCCCGTGGTAGAAGCTGTGTACAAGGATATTTATGATTACCTGAAGAATAATGATAAGGATGAACTATCTCCCGACCTGCTGGTGCGCGAGATCTATTATGCATTCAGAAAGGTTTTCCTGGAAGGATATTACCGTGGTGATATAAAAGGGCAGGGGCAGGGGGCATACAGTAAGGTGCGGAGCAAAATAGATGCGCGGAGTAAGAAGTCTTCTGAAAAGGATGACCAGATCACCGTCAATAAAATATTATGGGCTGCCGTGCTCAACCGCGTCTGCACTAAACTGAAACTGGATGTTGAGATCCTGATCGTAATGCCCCGTTACCTGGGTACCTGGGATGAAATGCTGTTTGAAGAAGAACTGGATATTGCCATGAGGATGCGTGGTAATAAATACTATACATTGTTTCCTTTTGACAACTTCGATGTCTTTGCACACCCTTCAGTAGTATATAATGATGCCAATGCATTTGCTATCCCGATAGGTCGTGATGGTACCGGCTATTATAAGGCCGATATCCCTGCCAGTACCTGCGTAGAGAATAGCAGCAGGCAGGAATCTGTGATCACGATACCGGAAACAATGGACCTGTTGAAAATAGAGCGTACCAGCTCTTACAGTGGTCTTGAAAAGAATGACGTGATTGAACTGGCACATTATGACCGCGCTTATCTCAATAAAGATTTTGCACGCTATATCGTCAATCCTAAAAAGGTATCTGAAACCGGTACCAACTATGTAGACCCTGATAAAGACGAAAGAAAGAAAACACAGCTTGAATACCTGCGTAAATCTGTGGAGCGTGAAGATGTGGAAGTGGCAAGCTATGATAAATTTCAACTGGTAAGTGATGGCCGTTTTGATGAAACTCCCATGCTTACTTATAAAGAAGTGTTCAGTATTAAAAAATTGCTGAATAAGGCCGGTAGGAATTACCTGCTGGATATTGGTAAACTGATCGGCGCACAGGTAAAGCTGGAAGAAAAGGAACTTACCAAACGTGAGAATGATATCTGGATCGCTTATGCACGTACTATCAGCAATTCATTTACCATCAATTTGCCCGCAGGCTATATTGTGGAAGGCTTGCAGGATCTGAATATGAATATCGATA
This sequence comes from Chitinophagaceae bacterium, assembly GCA_047602185.1. Classification (GTDB taxonomy): domain Bacteria; phylum Bacteroidota; class Bacteroidia; order Chitinophagales; family Chitinophagaceae; genus PMP191F. The sequence goes on from JASGHY010000001.1 coordinate 80,905, forward strand.
ATGCCAGCGGCAGTTTTATTTCAACAGCCAAACAGCAGGGTAACCAGTTATTGGTAACCACTACTAAAGTGTATAAAAAGAACTTTGATAAAAAAGAACGCTGGCCCGATTACGTGGCTTTCCTGGAAGCAGCTTATAAGTTTACACAGGTGAAGGTGGTGTTGAAGAAGCAGGGGTGATGTGGCTGAATGCCTAACGTGAATACAGGTTATAAGTTTTAGGTTATAGGTTGTAAGTTGAATATAGGAATTAGAAAGGATGAAATATCGAATGTTGAATTTTGAATGTCGAATTTAGAAGGGAAAGCCGAAGGCTAGGTTGAAAAGTTGATAGGTTTACAGGGAAGTACGAAATAAGAAGTACGAAGTACGGAAGGTTGTTATATTAGCTCGTCGCTCAAAGCTCGCAGCTTGTATTCACGATTGCCGTCTGCCGATTCACGGTTCTTTTCACTTTTGACATTTCACATTTCACGAATCAGCCACTCACGACTCACGTCTCACGATTGCCGATTCACGATTCCCCAACCCGAAACACTAAACCCGACACCCGAAACTGTCTTGCGTCTCACGATTATATTACTTTTGCATCATGTCCAACAGCTATCTGCATGTAATTGATATCGTAGGAACGGCGGCATTTGCCATTTCCGGTACTTTTTCGGCTATGGAGAAAAAGCTGGACCCCTTTGGCGTCATCATCCTGGCTTTTGTAACTGCCATCGGAGGCGGTACACTACGCGATGTGCTGATCGGTGATCTGCCGGTAGCATGGCTGCGTAATGAAACGGCCATCATTGTCATTATCTCTGCAACCTTGCTCACCCTGTTCTTTGGTTCATACGTTCGGCGGTTTCCTACCATCCTTTTTCTGTCTGATGCGGCTGGTTTAGGCCTGTTTACCATTGTAGGGATTGAAAAAGGGGTACAGTTGGATTTCAGTCCGGGTATCTGCATCGCATTGGGTACTATTACCGGCTGTTTTGGTGGTGTAATACGGGATGTATTGCTGAATAATGTGCCGCTTGTTTTTCATAAAGAGATCTATGCTTCAGCCTGTATAATGGGTGGCGCCATCTTCTTTTTATTACAGCACACCATGCTGCCCCCGGATGTGAACACTTTTCTGTGTATTGCAATAATTTTTATAATAAGGATCATCGCAGTCCGATATCATTTAGCTTTGCCGAAGTTTTACCTGAAAAACAATAAGCAGGAGCCATGAGATACACGATTTACCAGGTAGATGCTTTTACCGACAGGTTGTTTGGGGGAAATCCCGCTGCTGTAGTGCCGCTTGAAAAATGGCTGGGCACGGAGCAGATGCAGCAACTGGCTGTGGAAAACAATCTCAGTGAAACCGTTTTCTTTGTACAGGCGGGTGATGAGGACAAGGATGCTTTTGATTACAGCATCCGCTGGTTTACTCCTGCGGTAGAGATCAATCTCTGCGGACATGCTACACTTGCTTCTGCCTATGTGTTATTCAATTATCTTGGTTATTCCGGTGACAGGATCAGGTTCAATTCTCTCAGCGGTATTTTGACCATTACGCGGAACAATGATATTATAAGTATGGATTTCCCCGCATGGAAACCTGCTCTTTTAAATGACTATCCTGCGGAGCTGTCAAAGGTCCTGGGAGGTGTGGAAATACTTTCCGTGTATCAATACCGCGATCTGCTGGTAGAGTTGCGTGATGAAAAAGCAGTGAGGGAATGTCAGCCGGATTTTACGCAACTAAAAGCATTAGATCAGAAAGTGATCATTACAGCCGTGGGGGATGAAGCGGATTTTGTATCGCGCTTTTTTGCTCCTTCAGTAGGCGTCAATGAAGACCCGGTAACAGGGTCGGCACATTCTCAACTGATACCTTACTGGGCTGAGAAGCTGGCTAAGAACAGCTTTCATGCAAAACAATTATCGAAAAGAGGTGGAGAGCTATGGTGTACCTATGAAGGCGAACGTGTGACCATTGCCGGTAAATGCGTTTTTTACATGAAAGGGGAGTTTGAATTACCTTAAAAGAACAACATGCTGACAACGAAAGAAAAAAGATTTCTGAAATACTGGGAAGAACAGCGTCAAGGTGGCCGCTGGTCTTACTATGCTTTATATATTTTCGGAGGAACCTTTGTGGCTACCATTGTTATTTACCTGGTATGGAGTATGCTGGCTCCTTACCCTATTGGCCAGCTGTGGTTGATCCCCGCCAGCGGTGCGGTTATTATGGCTGCCATCACGCATTTCTCCTGGCAGAACAATGAGAAGAGATTCAGGATGATCATCAGGAGAGAAATAAATGATGGTAAGCTGCGCGATGAACAGGATGTTAAAAATCCGAATGTTTAAATCCGAGGGTTCAAGCTCGAAGTAATAAATCCGAAGCACGAAAGTGTCTTGTCATTCCGGATCCCCGCGGGAGTGTTTGTATAAATATGCAGTAATTAATGCGGGGAGAGGAATCCGGAAGCTGTATTGGCAGCAAGCTGAGTTTATTGGAGCATTCCGGCTGTTTCGTCTTTCTGATTTCTCCCTGCGCCGCAATTGGCCGATAATGCAACATCGTACTGGCCTGGTCGAAATGACAATGCAATAAGAAATATAGAAATCACCGCAATTGCGAAATGCCGAAATCCGAAGAATATTAATCGAGGAATCTTGCTTTCAATGCCGGCGTGGGTAACCAGCAGGACTCTTGCTTACCGAACCATTTATAGCGGTTCTTCGCAATCCAATTGTACACGGTATCACGGATAAACCGGGGGACGATGATGAACCCGTAAAGTAATTGCCAGCCCCTGCCCAGGTGCTTTAATACACGCAATGCGGCAGTAGACCGGGTGTATAATTTCCCATCTTCTATCAACATGAAGGAACTAAATGTATCGGCGGGAAGATTGAATCGCTGAAGGTATTCCTGTCCTGTGTTGCTTTGTAATGACCCGAAGAGGAATTGGTCTGTTTTATCGCGCTTCAGTACAAACTGAACGGAGCCGTTGCAGAGGTTACAAACCCCGTCGAACAGGATTATTTTCTGAGCCTGGGTCATGGTTGTAAATATAACAAAACCGGGCCGGGAAGGTTGGGAGAGGAGAAAATGAAAAACGGCAAACGTGAAGTGAAGTGCGAAATACGAAGTCAGAAGTACGGAATGCCTTTTGGCTGGTTTCCAATACTATTGACAGATCCCGCCTGCCGATTCACGATTGCCGTTTGCCGTTGTTATTGCAGATTATGGAACACTTTCTGAACGTCTTCGTCCTGTTCCAGTTTATCAACCAGTTTCAGAACTTCCTGCGCCTGCTCTTCACCCAACTCTACAGTGGTGCCGGGGATCCATTCTACCTCAGAACTGATAGGGGTAAGGCCTTTCTCTTCCAGTGCTTTCTGCATTTTACCGAAATCACTAAAAGCCGCACGCAAAACCAGTACGGCTTCGCCGTTCTCACCGGTTCCGTCGCCCATTTCTTCCAGGCCGTGGTCAATCAGGTCAAGCTCAAGATCCTCAGGATTAAGGCCTTCGGGTTTCAGCTTAAATACGCCCATTTTTTTAAACTGGAAGCTCACGCTGCCGCTGTTGCCCAGTGCACCATTGCCCTTGTTAAAGTGTGATTTAACGTTGGCTACAGTACGAACGTGGTTGTCGGTAGCAGTTTCAACCAGGATGGCTACGCCATGGGGGCCATAACCTTCATATAGAATTTCTTCGTAATTCTCCATTTCCTTACCCTGCGCACGCTTAATAGCAGCTTCCACACGGTCTTTGGGCATGTTAACGCTTTTGGCGTTCTGGAAGCAACGGCGCAGTGCCGGGTTGGTATTGGGGTCGGGACCACCAGCCTTTACAGCAATCGCAATCTCTTTACCAATACGGGTAAACTGTTTGGCCATTCTGTCCCAACGGGCAAACATGGTGTGTTTACGAACTTCAAAAATCCTTCCCATATATGTTTTTAGTTACAAGTTTCAGGTTTTCAAGTTACAAGTTAATCGTCAGCTGCAGATCGTATATCACCAATGTACTTCATTGGCTGGCTTTCCGGGTTTACGTCCTGCGCCCGCAAAGGTACTAAGATGACCGGAAATGAAAAACCGCCTCTTGGCTAAGAGACGGTTTTTCCACGAATAACTTAAAGTATTTATTTTTTTGCCAGTCTGGAGGCAAATAATAAGAGGTGTAAGCCTGCAAAAGCCAGGGAGAAGATATACAGACCCCAGTCTTCAGAGGTTGCAGTAGTGTGGTGGATAACAGCTACTACAGCCAGCAGGGAAGTCAGCAGCACACCGCAGAGTGATACAATGCGGTTACCGCGTGCATGTGTTGCTGGTTGGTGATCAGATAATTTGCTGTGTTTTAATCCATAGAACAGGTACACATCAAAGCCGATCAGCATCCATACCAACAACCTGATCCAGGTATCCAGCGGCAGGAAAACCATCATAAACAGACAGGTAATTACGCCGAGGATGGGGATAACAGGTACCAAAGGAGTTTTGAAGGCTCTTGGAGCATCCGGTTGTTTAACACGCAACACCCATACGCCGATACATACCAGGATGAATGCGAACAATGTTCCGATACTGGTCATTTCACCTACCACACGTGCAGGTACAAATGCCGCGAACAGGCTCACAAACAGCATGAACAATGTATTTGATTTGGCGGGAGTTCTGAATTTAGGGTGTACCTGAGAGAATACAGGAGGTAACAGACCGTCTTTACTCATAGAGAAGAATACCCTTGACTGTCCCATCAGCATCACCAGGATCACAGAAGCGTAACCGGCAAGGATGGCTACCACGATAGCGCGGTTCAGCCAGGGATAATCAGGCTGCCACATACCGGGAGATACTTCTTTACCCATGTGCTCAATGGCAACAGCTACAGGAGCGATACCATCTTTACCAGCGAAAGTGGTGTAAGAAGTTACACCGGTCATAACGTGTGCAAACAGGATGTAGAGTACAGTACAGATAGCCAGTGAACCAAGGATACCGATAGGCATATCCCTTTTGGGGTTTTTGGCTTCCTGTGCGGCAGTTGATACCGCATCGAAGCCTATATAGGCAAAGAAGACTATGGCTGCTGCACGTATAATACCACTGAAACCAAATTCACCAAAGGTGCCGTTGTTCTCAGGAATATAAGGATTGTAGTTAGTGTCGTTGATATATTTCCAGCCAAGGAAGATGAAGATCAATACTACTGCCACTTTCAGTGATACGATGATCGCGTTAACGAAAGCGCTTTCCTGGGTACCTTTTATAAGCAGTAAGCTCACCAGTATTACAATGGCTACCGCAGGAAGGTTGATAACACCGCCATCCCAGGGGCCGGTAGCAATAGCTGCGGGCAGATGAATGTCAAATCCTTCAAGGAACTTAACGAGGTAGCGGCTCCAGCTGATAGCAACAGTGGCTGCACCTACGGCGTATTCCAGTACAAGATCCCAACCAATAACCCATGCAATAAATTCACCCATCGTAGCGTAGGAATAAGTGTAGGCACTTCCTGCTACAGGGATCATAGATGCAAACTCGGCGTAACACAAACCAGCAAAAGCACAACCCAATGCCGCCACAATAAATGAAATGGTGATAGCCGGACCAGCATTGTTAGCTGCAGCGCCACCGGTAATAGAAAATAAGCCGGCACCGATAATTGCTCCAATACCTAACGCTACCAATGCCCAGGGACCCAGTGTTTTTTTAAGCCCCTTTTCTGACTCCGAAGCCTCGGCCAGTAATGAATTGAGCGGTTTCTTGACGAACAAACTCATAAAAGTTGGTTATTGGTTTATTTTTTAAATAAATTATGATGAATAAAATATAAGGGCGAAAGATAAGGATTTATTAATTGCAACCAACTTCAAAAACATTTGTACGGCAATGCGGATACACTGTTGCAATTAGTGCTTAGCGGTAATCATATATAGCGTGATAGTGTTATATTGCGCACCAATCTATTAATACTGAACGCTCCCGCATGAAACAGAACCGTCTAACGATTTACATTTTAGTTGCAATGGCCCTGGGTATTTTATTGGGTTACATGGTACACCAGAACTCTTCTCCGGAAACAATAAAATCCTTTTCAACTAATATTAAATTATTAACTACTATCTTTTTGCGGCTGGTTCAGATGATTATTGCGCCGCTGGTATTTTCAACACTTGTGGTAGGTATTGCCAAACTGGGAGATCTTAAAACTGTGGGAAGAGTAGGGGGTAAGGCCTTATTGTGGTTTGTGTGCGCTTCCCTGGCCAGCCTGCTGCTGGGTATGTTGCTGGTAAACCTGTTTAAACCAGGTGCAGTGGTTAGTTTAAGTAATGCAGATGCGGCGGGTGCCAAAGACCTGCTTGGCAAAACACAGGATAGTTTTTCCCTGGTAAAGTTCGTTGAGCACGTATTTCCAAAAAGTGTTATAGAAGCGATGGCCACCAACGAGATCCTGCAACTGGTGGTATTCAGCATTTTCTTTGGTGTGGCCACGGCTGCATTGGGCGAAAAAGCCAAGATCGTGGTAAAAGGACTTGATGCAGTAGCCCATGTGATCCTGAAAATGGTGGGTTATGTAATGAATTTTGCTCCATTGGGTGTATTTGGCGCTATTGCCGCTGTAATTGCCACTAATGGCTTGCAGGTATTTGAGTTCTATGGTAAATACTTATTATATTTCCTGATAGGTATCGCTGCCCTGTGGGTATTACTGCTGTCGGTAGGGTTCCTGGTGTTAAAGGGTAGGTTACCATCATTGCTGCGCCATATTGCGCAGCCCTTGCTTATCGCTTTCAGTACTACCAGCAGCGAGGCTGTTTTCCCTAAATTAACAGAAGAACTGGAGCGTTTTGGTTGCAAGGATAAAATTGTTTCCTTTATCTTGCCACTCGGTTATAGTTTTAACCTGGATGGCAGTATGATGTACATGACCTTTGCCAGTATTGCCATTGCGCAGGCATACGGTGTACATCTTGACCTGGGTACGCAGCTGACCATGCTACTGGTACTGATGCTGACGAGTAAGGGAATTGCAGGTGTGCCAAGAGCATCGCTGGTAGTGGTAACAGCAACCTGTGCCATGTTTAAAATACCACCGGAAGGCATTGCGTTAATATTGCCAATCGATCATTTTTGCGATATGTTCCGCACCGGCACAAACGTATTGGGTAATGCTCTGGCCACTACGGTGGTAAGTAAGTGGGAAGGAGAGCTGGCTGAAGAAGGCGCCAAACTGTAAGTTTTAAGTTCTATGTTATAGGTTATAAGTGGTAACGTTCAGTTATGAGATCTGCCCGTTTATTCAGCAAGCTGATATATACAGGGACAAACTTGTAACCTACAACCTACAACTTACGACCCCTCACCAAACAACGTGATCCTGTATGTTGCTACAGATTTTGTTAGATTTTAACTGGAGCCAGCTTTTACAACCTAAGTTCTATATTGATAATGGTGGGTTGTGGTTATTGCTTTTTGTGATCTTTGCAGAGACCGGTCTGTTTGCTGGTTTCTTTCTTCCGGGTGATTCACTGTTGTTTGTGGCCGGGATCTATGCCCACCAGATGGAGAACAACGAACCTGGTATTACCTATCATTTCCTGAAGCTGATCGGTATGGGTGGCGTGCGTAATGAATGGGTAGACCTGGTGGTATTGTGGCTGCTGATCTCTGTATGCGGTATTCTCGGTAATATGGTGGGGTATTGGACGGGGCGAAAGATCGGTCCGGCGATGTATAGCTGGAAAGATAACTTCTTCTTCAAAAAACATTACCTGGAGCAAGCGCATGAGTTTTACGAAAAACATGGTGGTGGTGCTATCGTAGTAGCGCGCTTTCTGCCCATCATCCGCACATTTGCACCCATTGTAGCAGGGATTGTGCAGATGGAGAAAAAGAAATTTACATTTTTCAATATTATAGGTTGTCTGGCCTGGGTATTCAGCATGTTATTTGCCGGGCATTTTCTTCAGAAATGGATCTACAAGCAATTTAACTTTGATTTGAAACAACACCTGGAGGTGATTGTAATTGGTATTGTGATTGTAACTACGGCTCCTGTAATCTTCAAACTATTCTTTGGTAAAAAGAAAACGCCGGCGTCAACCGACGGTTCAACAAACAAACCAGATTGATTTTCCACCCAAAATTGAAATTGCTATATGCAACAGAAGTCCGTTTCTGTTATCAACGTTGCTGTAATTGTAGCCGCGCTGGGCTACTTTGTTGACATCTACGATTTATTGCTATTCACGATTGTACGCGAACCCAGTATCAGATCTTTACACGTAGCCGATGCAGACATGCTTACGGCCAGCACACAGATCATTAACCGGCAGATGATCGGCTTATTGATAGGTGGCATTGTTTGGGGTATCATGGGAGACCGCAAAGGTCGTTTGAGCGTATTATTCGGATCCATCCTCTTGTATTCTGTTGCCAATTTTGCTACTGGTTATGTTCAGAGTGTAGAGCAATATAGCTGGGCCAGGTTTGTAGCTGGTTTAGGGCTTGCTGGTGAGCTGGGAGCTGGTATTACATTGGTAAGTGAACTGTTGCCCAAGAACAAAAGAGGCATTGGTACATCCCTGGTAGCGGGTATAGGTTTGTTCGGTGCTGTATTTGCCTACTTTACATTTCAGTTTTCAGAAGACTGGCGTTTGTGTTACAAGATAGGAGGTGGCCTGGGTATTATGCTGTTGCTATTGCGTATCAGCGTAGCAGAAAGCGGTATGTTTAAAAATGTAAAAGAGCAGAATGTTTCACGCGGTAACGTATTAATGTTCTTCAATAATGGTTACCGGTTTAGAAAATATATCCTTGCCATCCTGATTGGATTACCTACATGGTTTGTAATTGGGGTACTGGTAAACCTGAGTAATCGTTTTGCCACCAGTTTTTATGGGGAGAATTCAGTGGATAGTGGCCGTGCGATTATGTTTGCCTATGCGGCAATTGCAGTAGGAGATATCCTGATAGGGTTAGTAAGCCAGTGGTTCAAAAGCAGGAAAAAAGCACTGTTCCTGTTTTACGGACTTACCATTCTTTCGGGTATCTTATTCTTCAGTTCAGTTAACAGTAGCGATACCCGGATGTATATTATTTGTACGTTGCTGGGATTCAGTACTGGCTTCTGGGCCATTTTTGTAACGATGGGGGCAGAGCAGTTTGGCACCAATTTACGGGCAACGGCAGCTACCACTATTCCTAATATGGTGCGCGGAGCCTTACCTTTGATCAATATGCTGTTTAAAGATTGCTTCCAGGGAAGCCTTGGATGGAGCATCAGTAAGAGTGGCATTGTAACCGGCATCATTGTAATGGCTGTTACATTAGTCGCTGCTTATTTTACCGAAGAGACCTTTGGCAAGGACCTGAATTATATTGAGGAATAGGGTGAAAGTGCAGATTTTGAAGGTTTGAATTGAAGTCCGGCAGGAAAACTGAAGTATGAAGTCTGAAAAGACACAAGGTTCAAGAGACAAGGTACAAGGGAATACAGTTGACGAGTTGATAGGTTGAAATGTTGACAAGGGACTGGTATGCACTATTGACTATTCACTTGTTTCAACCGCTGACGATTCACGACTCACGGTTCTGCATCCAGCATTGATAAAATAGAACGAAAGGGGCATGAAGTTTTTGATAATCAGATTGAGTTCTATCGGGGATATTGTGTTGACAACACCTGTTATCCGTTGCCTGAAAAAACAGGTAGTAACGGCTGATGTACACCTGTTGACCAAGGCCTCTTTTCGTGCACTGGCAGAGCCTAATAAATACATTGATAAAGTTCATTATCTCCAGGACAACCTGGATGCGGTGATAGAAGAATTGAAGCAGGAGGATTTCGATTATGTCATAGACCTGCATCATAACCTTCGTACACTCAAAATAAAAAGGGCACTCGGCAAAGAGGCTTTCTCTTTCAATAAGCTGAATGTTGAGAAGTGGTTATATACCAATTTCAAGATCAACAAGCTGCCCGACATTCATATTGTACAGCGCTATCTCGATACATTAACTTCTTTCGGTATAAAAAATGACGGTGCCGGGCTGGACTATTTCATTCCTGAAAAAGACAGGGTACAGGAAAAAGACATCCCGGCATCGCATCACGCCGGCTATATTGGCGTGGTGATAGGAGCGGCACTGAATACCAAAAAGATGCCGCTGCACAAACTGCAGGAGCTTTGCTCTGCTATCAATCATCCTATTATTTTACTGGGCGGTAAGGAGGATGTAGAAAATGGCCAGCAGATAGCTGCGGCCAATCCTTACAAAGTGTACAATGCCTGCGGTAAGTTCAATCTTAATGAATCGGCTGATCTTGTAAGAAGAGCAAAGCTGATCATCAGTCATGATACGGGTTTAATGCATATAGCCGCGGCCTTTAAACGGCCTGTAGTTTCTGTATGGGGGAATACTGTTCCTGAATTTGGGATGTATCCCTATTATGGCGATAACTATACAAATGCTGTTGCACAACGTGCAGGCGCATCACCGGTTTTTGAAATGGCTGAAGTAAAAGGATTGTCCTGCAGACCTTGTTCCAAAATAGGATACAAGAAATGCCCCAAAGGTCATTTTAAGTGCATGGAGCAGCAGGATATCGCCGGCATCGTAAAGATGGTGGAAAGACAGTTGGGGAAGAAAGGATAATGTGCAGATGTGGGAAAGCCTAACGCTTAACGCGAATACAAGCGGCGAGGAATACAAGTTGGCAGTTGGCAATTTGCAGTTATCTCTAATACAAGCGGCGAGCTTTGAGCTATGAGCCACGAGCAAATACAGCAGCAATCACTCACGACTCACGATTGCCGTCTGCCGATTCACGGTTCTTTTCACGTTTGATATTTCACGTTTCACGTACTTCAACACTCACGACTGACGACTCACGTCTCACGATCCTGCCGTTTCACAACATCACTCCCTTCAGTTTCTCCCCAATCAGCTTTTTTTCTGCAATAGAGGTTGTTAGTTCCAATGCACATTGAAGGAATTTCTCTGCATTCGCTTTGTCTTTAAGCTGGCAATAAAGATCGCCAAGTACAGCACTGAAAATGTATTGGGTGCTTAGTAAGGTGTCAATATCATCAATGTCCCATATTTCCCCGATAGCTTTGGTTACCTGTTGTAATTGCGCCAGTACAATTGCCCTGTTGAGCAAAACAACGGGAGTACGTTTGTATTCCAATAGCAGATCATACAGTTGTAATAAACGTTGCCAGTTGGTGTTTTCAAACGCAGTGGCCAGGCAATGCTCCGCAGCAATAGCTGATTCAATGTGATAGACCGTCAACTGGTTGCCGGCAGCAGACTGATTCAGGTAATGGTAGCCACGATTGATCAGCTCCCTGCTCCATACAGAGCGGTCCTGGTGTTGTAATAGCACTATCTCCTGTTGTTCATTGAGCCTACTGTCGAAACGTGCAGCATGAAAACACATCATAGCCAGCAATGCAAAGGTAGGAGGTTGGTTGCCTGACTTATGTTGCGACAGCAACAGGCACAAACGCATCGCTTCTGCACAAAGATCTTTACGGATCAGTTCGTCTGCCTTGAGAGAATTATAACCTTCATTAAACAACAGGTATAATACAGTGTACACCGTGTTGAGTCTTGCTGTGAGTTCAGTACCACAGGGGATCTGTAGCTCTGTATTATTTTCTTTCAGCAGTTTACGTGCGCGGAAAAGACGTTTTTGTATCACCGCTTCATTGGTAATCAATGCGCGGGCAATCTCTGCAACACCGAAGCCTGAGACTGTTTTTAAAGTTAAGGCAACCTGGTCTTCCTCTTTCAGCAATGGATGGCAGCAGGCAAAGATCATCCGGAGTTGGCTGTCTGCAATTTCTGTGTCCAGGAAAAACTGCTCTACAGTACTAAGTGCTTCCTGTTGCAACTGGGCAGCTACTTCAGAGGAGAACTGTTTGAAATGTTCCTGTCTGCGGATAATATCAATTGCTTTGTTTTTCGCTACCTGCATCAGCCAACCGGCAGGATTGGAGGGGATATTATCAAACTTCCATACCTGTACTGCTTTCAGGAATGCTTCCTGCACTACATCTTCGGCCAGTTCAATATGATGCAAACCGAAAATGCGTGCCAGCACTGCCGTCATTTTACCAGCTTCATGCCGGAACAAGTGATCTACCAGTTGTTGAGGAGTGGAATTCAGGTTGTTGGTTTTAAGTTATAAGTTTAAGGCACAAGGTTCAAGGAACAAGGCTCAAGGAAATACAGTTGACAAGTTGAAGAGTTGATAAGTTAACAAGGGAGTACGAAATAAGAAGTACGAAGTACGGATGGTTGTTGTATTAGCTCGTCGCTCACAGCTCAAAGCTCGCAGCTTGTATTCACGATTGCCGTCTGCCGATTCACGATTCCCCAACCCGAAACTGCTTTCCTCATTTCCCGCTGTTATCATAGTACGTTGCATCACTTACGATCAAACTATCCTTAATGGTCAGGACGGTACTGATAGGTAAAGTGAATTTTTGTCCATCCGGTAAAGTGCCTGATGAAATGAATTCAACCGATACCTTATTGCCCCTGGCAAAGATGGAAATGATAGAGTCCTTCACATCAGGAAGCATTTGCTGCAGCCCTGTATATTTTGCAATGACGGAATCCCTGCTCTGCGTAACGAATGATTTCCCATACGAAGGGTCAAGAAAGCTGGCAGGGTTACTGTAATAGCCGGCCATTGCTTTCCAGTCGTGACGATTAAATGCAGCAAACATATTTTGCGCTACCTGTATACTGGCTGCAGAACCATCATCAGTGTTGACGGGTACTGCAGGTTGACTATTGCAGGCAGCAAGACTTAATAATAAAGCAGCAATGATATAATGTTTCATAATGGTAAATGTAAAAAGGGATCGCAGGTTATGCAAAAAGACTCACACAACCTGCGATAAAAGAGTTATTCAAACTTCATGACTTCGCGAACTTCTACAATGCTGTTCAATGGCAGATCCGGGCAACCTTTGGCTACTTCTGCAGCAGCTTCCAGTGAAGCGGCCTGGATAATAAAGTAACCACCGATCAATTCTTTGCTTTCGGCGAAAGGTCCGTCTGTAATAAGCGCTTTAGGGCCTTTTACCGTTTTACCACCGGGCATCAGGGCTTCGCCGCTGATATAAGTTCCCTTGGCTTTCAGGTCGTTGATCCAGTCAAACCACTGCTGCATATTTGCCTGCATTTCTTCGGGTGAGAGATCTCCTGAACTGCTGCCGCCAATAAAAATGAGCATGAAATCTTTCATAACATGTTGTTTTTGTTTGTGTAATAGTGGATAACGATACTATGACGAACAGGGAAGAAGGTTTAGGACAAGGTAAGGGAAGTATTTTTAATACGCGAATAAGGCTGAATGACGAACGCTGAAAAAACGGTTATAAGTTTTAAGTTATAGGTGGTAAGTTGAATACAGGAATTAGAAATAAGGAATTTGGAATGAGGAATTAGAAAGTAAAAAGCGGGAAGAAATATCGAATGTCAAATTTTGAATATCGAATTTCGAAGGGAAAGCCGAAGGCTCAACGCGGAACGCTTAACGCAAATACGGCAGCGACCACTCACGACTGACGATTGACGACTCACGATTGCCGATTCACGGTTCTTTTCATGTTTCACGCACTTCCCACTCACGATTCACGTCTCACGAGTTCACGATTCACGAACTTTTCTTCTCTCTGTCTATCTATGCGTTCAATCAGCTTCCTCAACACCAGGTAAATGGGCTTTTCAATCAGGAGATACATGGCAATAGCCAATAGCCACATGAATGTGAAGTTCCTGTCGGGAAAGAGGTGCCATTTATAAGTCAGGCCATTGACGTAGTTGATATGAAAAAGATAAAAGGCAAAGGAGGCATTGCCCAGCAGCACCATCAGTTTGGTTGACAATGTCCAGCGCAGCCAGGTCTTCTCCTGTATCAGTCCGTACAGCAGCCATATCATGCAGAGGGGTAATAGCAGGTTCCTGATCGCTAATCCTGCAATGGTATCTGTACCGGTATGATACAGGTCTTTTTCAAACAGGCTGATGAGATAAATGCAGGCAAGTGTTGCAATTGCTCCGGTCAACGTAATGTGACGTTTGGGAAAGGGGAGATACTGACGCCCGTATTGTACATAACGGGCTAATAACATGCCTGCAAAGAATTCTGCAAACCTTCCGCTGAAAGTGGCATTCAGTACAAAACTCCAGGGATAGAAAAAGGAATTGCTGTTACCATTCCAGGCATACCAGCCATAACCAATACCCAGTGTTATAAAAAGCAGTAGTAACAGAAAGAAGAATGTTTTCAGCACACTCTTTTTTGAGAGATAATAAATGAAAGGAGCAAGTGTATAAAAGCTCAGTTCTACTGTAAGCGACCATGCCTGTGGTAAACCGGTAAGATTGTACTGGTCTGAAAAGCCATGCCACAGGGTATAGGTAAGGAATGTAGTTGTAGAATCCGGGAAACCCTGGTCAATATATTTTACAGATAGTAATAACAGGTACACAGGGAAGATACGGGCCAGGCGTATCAACAGGTAACGCAGGTAGCTATTGCCATTTTGCATTGGCTTATCTTCATAAGTAAAGGCGATCAGGAAACCACTCAATACAAAGAACAGCGAAACACCGGTGTGGAACTCATTCAGAAAACGGCTGATCACTTCCGGCATAAAACTATACCAGAATTTACGGTGATGATACAGGAACACCATGATTGCCGCGATAGCACGAATGCCGGTTAATGCTGCAAATGTTGTTCTGGGTGGGGGCATAGCTATAAAAAACGGATAAGGTTCACTTATCCGTTTGCAAGATAACATACCGCTGGCAGTTGCTATTCGATAATTATTTTCTGAACAATTGGTTGTCCTGCACCCAGTAACTGAACCAGGTACATGCCTTTGGGAACAACAGGTATTGCAAGATCCACACGTCCTGAACGCCCGCGAAGATCGCGTTGCAATATGGCTTTGCCGTCTGTGCTCACAATCTTCACGGTTTGCAAGGAGCCATCTAGCTGAAGGCTTAGCATACCATTGCTGACAACAGTAGGATAGACCCTGTTCCTGGTGACCTCATTTACCTGCAGACTGATAATGCTTGAATAAGTCCATGTTCCGGATTGCTCAATTATTTTTAAACGGTAATAAGCCATGCCATTGAATGGCACTGTATGCAGGTAATTATAACCTGCTCCATTCGCTGAACCTATTGCCTGTACTATACCAATCCTTTGGAAAGTAGTACCGTCCTGGCTGTATTCTACTTCAAACGATTTATTATCCTGTTCAAAAGATGTTTTCCAGTCAAGCGTTACTATGCCTTCTTTTGCCCTGCCTGTAAAGCTCACCAGCGTTACGGGCAGTGAGGCACTTGCCTGCACGCGATACAAAGCCCCTGCAGAAGATACTGCATACAATGCCCCGTTTTCAGCTTCACCAAAACCAGTGAGTGAACCTGGTAATCCTGCCTGAATAGTAGCAGTCCACCCGCCATCGCCATCAGGACCTACTTTCCATACATTGCCGGAGATATAATCAGCGCAGATATAATAACCGGTCAGCGCCGGGTAATCAGGACCACGGTACACATAGCCCCCGGTAATGGAAAAACCGCCTGTAGCATTATTGTGCGGGTATTCAAAAATGGGAGAGGTATAATTGCCGATAGGCAAACAGCCGGTAGTATTGTATTCATGAGTACCTTCATAACAACGCCAGCCATAATTAATACCTGCAGTAGCGTTCGCTGCTACAAAATTGACCTCTTCCCAGGCACTCTGACCTACATCAGCGATCCACAGATCATGGGTTTGCCGGTCAAAGCTCCAGCGCCACGGGTTACGCAAGCCAAATGAATATATTTCATCCAGTATAGCCGGATCACTTACAAAGGGGTTATCTGCAGGAATGGTATAGTAAGGTGCAGTAGTGACATTGGTAACATTGATGCGTAATAATTTTCCCAGGTACGAGTTGCCGTTCTGGGCAAGGTTGTCCGGGTCTCCGCCTCCGCCGCCATCACCGGTTCCTAAATACAGGTAGCCATCACTGCCGAAGTTTAGTTTACCTCCGTTGTGATTGGTTCTGCCTGCCGGCTTGGGAAGCGAAAGAAGTATAACTCCTGATGCCAGGTCGGCCACATTCGCATCTGCCAGGCTGGTAGTATAGCGGGCTAATGTAACGTTGCCGGTTCCTGTGGCTGTATAAAGAACAAAGAAGTTCCTGTTGGTGGCATACTGTGGATGAAAAGCGATGCTCAGAAAGCCCTGTTCACCATTTTCTGTAGTAACCCCCGAAAGATCAATAAATGGCTGAGGCAGCAGGTTGCTTCCACTATAGATCCTGATAACTCCATTGTGCTGCGCAATAAATAAGCGATTACTGCCATCACCGGCATTTACAATATCAACAGGAAAGGACAATCCTGTAACGATGCTTGCAAAATCGAGGGCAGGCGGCTGGGCATGTAAAGTGATGCCAATGATCAATGTGGAGAAAAGCAAACGGATCTTTTTGAGGGAGGTAAAAGTTTCTTTCATTGCGGTAAGTTTAATGGCGTGAATAAAAGCAGGAGATGTGGCGGAAGAAAATAGTACTATCAAAACTAGTGCCTTGCCAGCTCTTTTCTTTCAGAGGTATTGATTTTCAATTGTGTAGATTATATTGAAATTCAGGCTTCAACAGGTTTTCCCCATTTTAACATTTAGGCGTATAAATAAATTTTGCGGGATTACGGTTGATTCGTAGGTTTACGAAAAATTCGTAGATATATGGAAAAGTTAACTCCCCAGGAAGAAGAAGCCATGATGGCTGTGTGGAAGACGGGTGAGGGAAATGTAAAACTGTTTCTGGAAAATATGGAGTCTCCACGGCCTCCTTATACAACGCTTGCTTCAACGATTAAAAATCTTGAAAAGAAGGGTTTGCTGGCAAGCAGGCTTATAGGTAATGCTTACTTGTATAAGCCTGTGGTAACAGAAGAAGAATACAAAAAGAACTTTATGAGTGGGGTAGTGAAAAACTACTTTGCCGACTCATATAAGGAGCTGGTAAACTTTTTTGTGGAGCAGAAAAAACTGAGCCCGGAAGAGTTGCAGGATATCATCAATATGATTGAAGGCAAAAGGTAGCAGTGTTTGTATTACATCACTTATAGTTAAAAACTATGCTGGGGCTCATTCCATATCTTACCAGGTTGTTTATTGCGATGGCAGCAGTTTACCTGTTTTACCAGCTGGTGCTGCGGAGGCTTACATTTTACAACTGGAACAGGTGGTATTTAATGGCTTATTCAATGATAGCCTTTGTACTTCCTTTTGTGAACATAGCCCCTTTGATGCAAAGGAATAACTGGGAGCAGAAAAGTATAACTGCATGGATCCCTGCAGTGCCGGCATGGCAAGCTAAAGATGTAGTGGTAACAACGGCTACAGATATTGCCGAACCTTCTTCTTTTAATTATATGTTCTGGCTGGGTTGCCTGTTAGCGGCGGGTTCCTGTATGCTGCTGACAAAATTGCTGATCCAGTATTATTCACTGTACCGTATCCGTCGCAACGCCAGTCTTGTTTACAATGACAATGTCAGGATTTATCATGTTGAGCAGCCCATTGCCCCGTTTTCCTTTGGACAGTCTATTTACGTAAACTATCATCAGCACAGCGAAGCGGAATTAAAAGATATCATTCGCCATGAGTTTGTGCATGTACAGCAGCAGCATTCAATGGATGTGCTGTGGGCAGAAATACTATGTATACTCTGCTGGCACAATCCCTTTGCGTGGTTCATCCGGAAGTCCATCCGTCGTAACCTTGAGTTTATTGCAGACGATAAAGTGTTACAGAACGGAGTTGATAAAAAGTATTACCAGTACCTGCTGTTAAAAGTAACCGGCGGTGCTGAGTTTAGTATAGCCAGCCAATTTAATTTCTCTGATCTTAAAAAACGTATAGCCATGATGAACAAAGTAAAAAGTGCCGGTGTGCACTTATGGAAATTCCTGTTTGTATTACCACTTGGGGTAATTATGTTGGTAGCATTTCGCCAGCATGCACCTGTTGCCACAGGCGAAGAAACCTTACAGGGCGGTGAAATTATTAAGGATACCACTCCTGTAAAGAAATACACAGGAAAAGAGATCCGGATCGAAAGTAATAAGGCTACAGTAACCTTGAAAGACGGTACTACTGAAACCTATGACCTGAGCAATCCGAAAGAAAAAGCAGCCTATGTAAAAAAGTACGGTGAAGTACCTGTACCTCCCGTAGCGCCAGCCCCTCCTGCAGCCCCTGCTGCCCCTGCGGCGGTTACAGCAATGACTACTCCCCCTACAGCTCCTGAGGCGCCGGTTGCCCCTGTAGCACCTGCCTTACCAAAAGGAGTTGCCGGTATTAAGATCCGGCAGAAAAGCAATACAGCCATTGTAACACTGAAGGATGGAAAAACCGAAACTTATGATCTGAACAATAAGGAGCAAAAAGAGGCATATGAAACGAAATATGGTGACTTTACTCCGCCTGCTGCTCCTGCAGCACCAACAGTGCCTGTATCAGGAGTTACGCCACCTGTAGCGCCGGCAGCACCGGCTGTACCTCCTGCACCTGCAAAAACAGCCGTTCATTATTCGGCAGATGAAGTAGTAGTAACCAATGTTCTGGCAATCGGCGAACAGCCCGGAACCACTGTCGCCCCTCAACGTATCATTCTGTCTGGCGAGGTAAGTATAACCCCGGTTAATTACCCGGTACGGGTTGAGAACATCAGTAATAGCGGTTCTAAGTTTTTGATTGGCAAAAAGATGACTGCAGCAGAACTGGAACATCAGAAACAGTACATGCAAAAAAAGGGATTTGATGTAACGATCAGTAAAGCTGATTTTTCAAAGGGATATTTATCAATGTTGGATCTTTCCATCGGCAAGGATGGTAAGAGCAAAAAAATTACTGCCAGTGATTTTGATGATCTGATCATCAGTACGTTTAAGAGCAAAGAAGGCGAAACAGACTTCCTTGTAACGAACTGTACATGTAACTTTTATAGTAAAGCTAAATAGTGTTTGTATGCCGTATATAGCCCAGTATTTTATCAAGCTGTCTATCAGCTTAGGCGTAGTGTACCTGTTTTACGCGTTGGTGTTGCGTCGCCTTACGTTCTACAACTGGAACCGATGGTACCTGCTGGGGTATTCTATACTGGCATTACTGATACCGTTTATAAACATATCGCCGGTACTGGAAACGCATGAGTGGACAAATGCCTATGTGATACAGATGGTGCCGGTAATGGGAGCTTATACCGCTGAAAAAGCGCAGGGCCCCTCTGCTGCTGCCATTGCCTGGACAATATTGTTCTCTGTAATGGGTATAGGTATTGCAGTGATGCTATTACGCCTGTTGCTTCAATATATTTCTTTCAGACAGGTGAGAAAAACGGCTGAGTTACTGTCTGATGATTCCGTAAAAGTGTACCAGGTAGATAAAGACATTGTGCCGTTCTCATTCGGCAATTCCATTTTTATCAATCACCAACGTTACAATGAGGTAGAGTTAAAAGAGATCATCCGGCATGAGTTTATTCATGTAAAGCAACGCCATACAGTTGATGTTCTATGGAGCGAACTGTTGTGTGTGCTTAACTGGTACAATCCCTTTGCGTGGCTTATCCGCCGCTCTATCCGTCAGAACCTTGAATTTATTGCCGACCACCAGGTATTACAGGCTGGTCTTGACCGTAAACAGTACCAGTATATGCTGCTGAAAGTGGTAGGAGGTACAGCCTTCACCATTGGTAATCAGTTTAATTTTTCAACATTAAAAAAACGCATAGCAATGATGAATAAGATCAGAAGCGCAAGGGTAAATGCCATCCGCTTTTTATTTGCATTGCCTTTGTTGATGGTTTTATTACTTGCCTTCCGCAATGTAATAGCCGATAGTGATAGTAACGGCCAGGGCCAGGAGATCATTATCGCGGGACTGGTACTGGATGCTGCATCCATGCAGCCCCTCGGTAATGTAAAGGTTATCAGTGGCACTCTGCAAACTACCTCTGATGAACATGGTTATTATAAGCTCCGCTTAAAGAATATCGCTTTCCCGTTAAAGCTGAATGTTGCTTTCAGGAAAGATGGTTATGAAACAATGGTTTCCACGGGGTCAATAAGCGGAAAACCTAAAGGGAATGTATTGGGTGCAATTGATTATATCGGTCTGGCAAAAAAGAATAGTGCCAATCCTAACAGCTTTGTATGGTCCAGTGTGAAGAAGAGCATTAAAGACAATGATATCACTTATGCGGATATTATGACCGACTTTAGTGTTTCTCAAAAGAACATGGTAAAAGGTAAGAAGGTATGGACGTTGGCTGCCAATTCTCAAAAATCATACTGGGTGCAGGAAGGCAGTACTTATGTGTTTTCTGAAAAAATGAGTTCTGCAAGCGTGGATGAAGTAACTGATATCGTATTTGTAGATGGTAAACGTATGACCGGTGAGGAAGTAAATGCTACAATTCCACGTAACAGCGTTCGCGGTGTAGGTGCAATAGAAAAGGCTGATGCGCTGAAAAAATATGGCATTAACCAGGCAGTTGTAGAATTATACGTTAATGCATATACTTTGCCTGCTGCAGTTAAGGATACAACACCAGCTCCGAAAGCTACTGCAGCAACCTCCACCACAATAACATTGAGCTATACTACCAGGGATACAATGATCGATGCCAGCCTTAACGGACCTCAGACTCCTTACTACCAAAACGTCGAAAAGGGGGTACTTGGTTTCAGAACAACCAACATAGAGCATCAGCCATTGTTAATTTTAGATGGTAAAGAAGTTCCTTATAACGATATCCATAATGTAGATCCCCAGAATATCAATATCATTAACATCTTAAAAGATGCATCAGCCGTTGAACAGTACGGTGACAAAGGAAAGAACGGGGTGATTGTTATAGAATTAAAGGATAATGGCACGCCTGCTACTCCCAATAGAAAAGTACTTGACCTGAAATTGAAGCCTGCTTCGCCGTTACAACAGCCTCTGCAGCAACCAGCACAGCAGCAACCTGTAACTATAAGAGGCCGTAATTCCAATGAAGCCTCCCCCTTGTACTTTGTAGATGGCAAACGTTATGACAGTGTAGGCTTTGCAAAGCTTTCAGTAGATCCGGTGAATATTGAAAGCGTAGAAGTGCTGAAGCCTGATGCCGGCACAGAGATCTATGGTGCTGCCGGCCGCAATGGCGTGATCTCCTTAAAGCTCAAAAAAGAAGGAGAGGAGAAGCAATAGGTGCGGAAGCCAGTTGCAAGGTCGTGAGACGTGAGTGTGGAAGTACGTGAAACGTGAAATGTCAAACGTGAAAAGAACCGTGAATCGGCAGACGGCAATCGTGAGTCGTCAATCGTCAGTCGTGAGTGATTGCTGCTGTATTTGCTCATGGCTCAAAGCTCGCCGCTTGTATTAGAGATAACTGCAAATTGCCAACTGCCAACTTGTATTCCTCGCCGCTTGTATTCGCGTTCGGCGTTGAGCGTTCCGCGTTCAGCAACTGTATTTCTTGAGCCTTGTTCCTTGCCTCTTGTGCCTTTTCAGCCCCCTGACCTCGTACTTCATACTTTTGCTTTCCCCATACCGTATTCAAATTTCCTAATTGCGCTAATTTGCTGTAGTTTTGCCGCCCCGGAAGCCATAGGGCTAAAAGCCGGTTTCGGGTTAGATTTTCTTTAAACTCTCAAATTCAAACTGTTATAATAATGGCAAGTACTTCAGATATCAGCCGTGGCATGATTATCAAACTGGACGGAAGTCTGTACACCGTTGTAGAATTCGGTGAAAACAAAACTGCCCGTGCTGCAGCCAAAGTATGGGCTAAGCTGAAAGGCGTTGACAATAACCGTAGTATCGAGAAAACCTGGAACAGTGGTGACTCCATTTTCCCGGTTCGTGTAGAACGCAAGACTTTTCAGTACCTGTACAAGGATGATACCGGCTACAACTTCATGGATAATGAAACTTTTGAGCAGCTTGCACTGGCTGAAAACCTGGTAGATGCTCCCCAGTTTCTGAAAGAAGGACAGGAAGTATCTGTACTGATCAATACTGAAACTGAGCAGCCGATGAACGTAGAATTGCCTGATAAGATCGTTCTGAAAGTAACTTATTCAGAGCCTGGCGTAAAAGGCGATACTGCAACCCGTACGCTGAAACCCGCTACTGTAGAGACCGGAGCTACTGTGAACGTTCCCCTGTTTGTAAACGAAGGCGAACTGATCAGAGTAAATACCAAGACCGGCGAATACGTAGAGCGCGTAAAAGAATAATATCGTTTTATAACAATATGACGGACAATGAGAATAACTTCCATTGTCCGTTTTTTTCATTAGCTATTGTACATTAGCATATTAAACAGGCAATTTTGGATAATTTTAACGTGTTATCCTTATCTTAGCCGCCTGTTTAACCGGAAACCCAACCCCGGCACTTAAAAAAAATTACAGATGGATTTTAAACAAATTCAGGAGTTGATCAAAATGATCAACAAATCCAACATCGGCGAAGTGACCATTGAAGAAAAAGGATTTAAACTCACCATTAAGCAAAAAGAAGAGCCTGTACAGAATGTAATTGCTGCACCCTCACCTGTAGCTTACCAGGCACCTGCCTACCAGGCTGCCCCTGCTGCGGCTTCTTCTGCACCTGCTGCTGAAAAGACCAAAGCTGCAGAACCTGCTGCTGATAACCTCGTAACTATTAAAAGCCCAATGATCGGTACATTCTACCGTAGTTCATCACCTGGCAAACCTTCTTTTATAGAGATAGGGGATGAGATCACTCCGGGCAAAGTGGTTTGTATCATTGAGGCAATGAAACTTTTTAATGAAATTGAAAGTGAAGTAAAAGGCCGCATCGTAAAGGTGCTGGTGGATGATGCTTCACCTGTAGAATACGATCAACCACTGTTCCTCGTTGAACCCGCTTAATTTGAGAATTTGAAAGTGTGGCAATTTGAAAATGAACACAACGTTCGTTTCGTATTTGTTTACCAATTTTTCAAGTTTTCAAATCATCAAATTTTCAAATTAAAAGGATGTTTAAGAAAGTATTAATAGCGAATCGTGGAGAGATTGCCCTTAGGGTAATTCGTACCTGCAGGGAAATGGGGATCAAGACTGTTGCTGTTTACTCCACTGCTGATAAAGACAGCCTGCACGTGAAATTTGCAGACGAAGCCGTTTGCATCGGTAAGGCTGCCAGCAGCGATTCATATCTCAATATTCCGCACATTATGGCGGCTGCCGAAATTACCAATGCCGATGCTATTCACCCCGGCTACGGATTTCTGGCTGAAAATGCACGCTTTGCAGAGATCTGCGGCGAGCACAACATTAAATTTATCGGACCTACTCCAGACCAGATCAGGTCTATGGGAGATAAGATCACTGCCAAAGAAACCATGATCCGCGCAGGCGTACCTGTGGTACCCGGTGGTGAAGGTTTGCTGGAAAGCCTTGAACAGGCTATAGTACTGGCAAAAGAAGTAGGCTATCCTATTATTCTTAAAGCTACTGCCGGCGGCGGTGGTAAAGGTATGCGCGTGGTTTGGTACGAAGAAGAGATGGAGCGCGCTTACAATACAGCTAAAGCTGAGGCTGGTGCTGCATTTAAGAATGATGGTATTTACATGGAGAAATTCGTGGAAGAACCACGTCACATAGAAATACAGGTTGCCGGTGATCGCTATGGTAAAGTATGCCACCTCAGTGAGCGTGATTGCTCTATCCAGCGCCGCCACCAGAAACTGGTTGAAGAGTCTCCATCTCCCTTCATGACGCCCGAACTGCGTCAGCGTATGGGCGATGCGGCTATTAAAGCAGCTTCTGCTATCGGTTACGAAAGTGTGGGTACTATCGAGTTCCTGGTAGACAAACACCGCAATTTCTACTTCATGGAGATGAATACCCGTATCCAGGTAGAGCATTGCGTAACTGAAGAAGTAACCAATTTTGACCTCATTAAAGAGCAGATCAAGATTGCTGCGGGTGAAGCGATCAGCGGTTTAAACTACGAGCCGCAGATGCATGCTATCGAGTGCCGTATCAATGCTGAAGATCCATACAATGATTTCCGTCCCAGCCCGGGCAGGATCACTGTACTGAATCAGCCCGGTGGTCATGGTATTCGTGTGGACTCGCACGCGTATGCAGGGTATGTTATTCCTCCTTACTACGATTCTATGATCGCCAAGATCATTGCCGTGGCACGTACACGCGAAGAAGCTATCAACACCATGAGCCGTGCATTGAGTGAGTACGTGATTGAAGGTGTAAAGACCACGATCCCTTTCCACCAGCAGTTGATGCGTAATGAAGACTTCCGCAACGGAAACTTCAATACCAAGTTCCTTGATACTTTTAAAATGGTTTAAAATAAGAAAAGCCACCTTCGGGTGGCTTTTTTGTTATATCGGGGGCTGAGTTGATCAGCCTTTTTTCTTCTTGTCCTTATCTTTCTTCTTGTCTGCTTTCTCCTGTTTCTCTTCGTCTTTCAGTGTTTTATATTTTGCCTGCTGATCAGGGGTCAGAATACTGTTGAGCTTTGCTGTATGCTGGTCTGACAGTGTTTTTTCTTTGTCTTTTTTCTGGTCCTTGGTCAGGTTTTTATCATCTTTCAGTGCGTCTTTTGCCTTTTTATAGCTGTCTTTTTCTGTTTTCCATTTTGCAGCCTGCTCTTTGCTTAGTCCCAGTTCGTCTGTTTTTTTGACTTTGGCAGCGCTGCTCTTATCGTTACGGATAGTATCGCGTTTTGCCTGGGCATTTACCGTAACAGTAAGTGCGATCAGTACAGCAAAAAGGGCAATTGTTTTTTTCATTGGTATTTATTTAGGTAAACAAAAATATTAATTATTCAAGGTACTGTCCTGCAGTAATTCTTGTCTTTTCCATGAATTTAGTTGTCTTTTTTGCTCCGGCGTCAGAATTTCGTCCAGTTCCTTCTGATCCTGAAGCTGCTGTAAGCGACGTTTTCTCAGCAAAATAACCAGTCGTAGGCGTTGTGCCGGAGTAATGCGTAGCTCCTTCCAGTGATCCTGTAACTGCTGCTGCTGTTTAAAGCTACTCCGCAGTGGCCCTTTTGCCTGTGCATAAGCACCGGATACACAGAACAACAGAAATGCTAACAATAACGGTTTCATGAAAAAACATCAATTAACCAATGTTAGACAGGATGTAACGGGGGAAGTTTAATAGTTGCGTGAATCGGCAGACGGCAATCGTGAGTCGTCAATCGTCAGTCGTGAGTGGTTGCTGCTGTATTTGCCCGTTGCTCAAAGATTATGGCTGTTTTGCCAACTGCAAATTGTGAACTGCCAACTTTCTTCCTGTCTTTCTTTCGAAATTCGATATTCAAAATTTGACATTCGATATTTTCACCTTCCGTACTTCCCTGTCAACTTATCAACTCTTCAACTTGTCAACTGTATTTCCTTGTGCCTTGTTCCTTGAATCTTGTGCCTTAACTTATAACCTAAAACTTACAACCTATAACCTGTATTCGCGTTAGGCGTTCAGCCCCCTAAGCCACAAAACCATCAATCAGCACATCCAGTTTCTCTTCCACTCCGTAAAACGAAGCCAGTCTGCGAATAACGCCTTCTACCAATGCATCAGGGCAGGATGCACCACTGGTGAGCAGTATACTTACGGGTTGTTTACCGGGCAGGTAATTAGCAGTTAATTGTTCCTGCTTTTTATGAAAGTCATAATGAAGGATGTCTTTATCGGAAACTAACTTATCAGGAGAATTGATAAAGTAAGTAGGGAGTTGTTCTTCACATAGTTCTACCAGGTGGGTGCTGTTGGACGAATTGTAGCCGCCTACCACAATGGCAAGGTCTGCGGGTGTTTGCAGCATACCGGTAACAGCAGTCTGGTTATCATTGGTGGCATAGCACAGCGTGTCGCGCGTATCGGCAAAGCGTTCACCAACAGTGCTGTCGTTAAGCTGGTAATGATTGATGATAGTTGTTTTCAGAAAATCAGCGATAGCCTGTGTATCGGATGCCAGTTGTGTAGTTTGGTTCACAACCCCAATGCGCTGAAGATCACGGCTTACATCAAACCCCGCAGAATATCTGCCAGCAAAATCGGTAGCAAAGGTTTCGGGTGATCTTTCCCCGGTAATATATGCGGCCAGTGTAATGGCATCCTGCATATCGTTTACAATAACAGAAGGTGCATTGCTGGCGGCGTGTGAAAAGGTGGCTCTTGTTTCTTCATGTTTGGGTTTGCCATGAATAACGATAGTATAGCCCTTTTGTGCTATCTGCTCACTGCGGTTCCATACCTTTTCTACAAACGGGCAGGTGGTATTATACTTTTCGGTAGGGATACCCAGGCCATTCAGTCGCGATTCAATTTCCAGTGTAGTGCCAAATGCGGGAATGATAACTATATCAGCAGGTGTCAGTGATTCAAAAGGCACCAGCTGTTTGCCATAAGTATCCTGTAGAAACTGTACACCTTTCTGCTGAAGGTCAGCATTCACCTGTGGGTTATGGATCATTTCACTCAGCAGGAAAATTCTTTTGCCGGGGTTTTCTTCAATAGTGCGGAATGAGATCTCAATGGCGTTTTCAACACCATAGCAAAAACCAAAGTGGCGGGCCAGGTAGATCTGTAGTGCACCAAGGTCCAGCAGGGTAGGAGTGAAGTCTTTCTTCATTTTATCCTGCTGTTTGCGCTTGTTTTTCACAGCACTGATCAGCGGACTACGATATATGACGGGAACATTAAACGTTTTCATGTGTTACTATGGTTTTTCCGGCAGCAGTAACAATTTTTGACCCGGTAATGACGGGTACGGTTTCTGCAAAGGAAAAGCCGGTGCAAAGGTACAAAGTTGCAGGGAAAGCGCGTTTACATGGCAGGAAACTCTATATTCGTAGCAGTTTCTCTTCTCCCGATTGCCCGCCTTTGCAAAGCCTTAAATGTGACAATAAAACCGATAATGGTGGTGTTTGCTGCATTGTATTAAGAAAAGTTTCTGTAAAAGCTATATATGAAGAAATTATTTACACCGGTTGACTGGAGTATGAATACCAACCTGTACGAGGTAAATGTAAGGCAATATACACAGCAGGGAACTTTCAGTGCTTTTGCGGAGCACCTGCCCCGTTTGCGCGATATGGGCGTTGAAACCTTATGGTTTATGCCTGTTACACCCATCAGTCGCGAAGGCCGTCTCGGTGTTTTAGGTAGCTATTATGCCTGTTCTGACTACACCGCGATTAATCCTGAATATGGTACCCTGGACGATTTTAAAGCGCTGGTAAAAAAGGCGCAGGAGCTGGGCTTTAAAGTGATCATCGACTGGGTTGCTAATCATACCGGCAAAGACCATGTATGGGTAGCCTCGCATTCCAATTTCTATAAAAAAACATCCGACGGTAAGTTCTACGATACCAATGGCTGGGAAGACGTCATTGACCTCAACTATTACGATTATGAATTGCGTCGTTTTATGATAGATGCAATGACGTTTTGGGTAAAGGAATGCAATATTGATGGCTTTCGCTGCGATATGGCACATCTTGTTCCCCTGGATTTCTGGCGGCAGGCACGAATAGCGCTGGATGCTGTAAAACCTCTTTATTGGCTGGGTGAAACAGATGATGAACATTATCTCGAGGTATTTGATAGTCATTATACATGGCGCTGGATGCACGAGACCGAGAAGTTTTTTGTAGGTAACAGTTCTCTTGCAAAACTGGTAGAGGTCTTAAATCAGTATGAGGTTAGTTTTCCGGCAGATGCACAACATGTATATTTTACCTCCAACCACGACGAAAATAGCTGGAATGGTACCGAGTATGAGAAATATGGCGATGCTGCATTGGCGCTTGCTGTATTCAGTTGTACCTGGGATAGCATTCCTTTAATGTACAGCGGACAGGAATTGCCCAATCATAAACGTCTCCGGTTCTTTGAAAAAGATCTTATCGAGTGGAATGATAAACCTGCCCTGCATAGTTTCTACCAAACCTTATTCCAGTTACGCAAAACGCATCCTGCCATTAAAGCCGGAAAGGCTTCACCTCCTCAGTGGTTACCAATTAATGTAAGCAATTATGTACTGGCTTTCATGCGTCGATCACAGGGAAAAGATGTGGTGGTATTGCTGAATCTATCTCCCAACAACCTGTTTGTGCAAATGCCACAGGGTTATGTAACCGGTAAGTTCACCAATGTTTTTGATGGTCAGCAGATCGATATGATCCCACAGGCGTCAATTGAACTGAAGAGCTGGGGGTATAAGGTGTTGGTTAATTAATCGTGAGTGGCTGAAGCAGGTGAATAGTCAATGGTCAATAGTGAAATCGTGAGTCGTCAGTCGTGAGGCTGTTTCAGGTTGGAGAATCAATCGTGAATCGGCAGACGGCAATCGTGAATACAAGCTGCGGGCTTTGAGCTACGAGCGGCGAGCAAATACAGCAGTGAGCCGTACTTCTAACTTCGTATTTCGTACTTCTTCGTAGTTCTTTGGCTATCATCTATAACAATCAAACCATACAGCTATCAAGCCATCTCTCTGTAACTGCAAATTGCCAACTGTATTCCTTGAGCCTTGTTTCTTATCCCTTAGTTTTCCTTTAAATTCTTAACCGGATTAACCATTGCTGCTTTGATAGCCTGTACACTTACTGTTGCCAGAGCAATGAGCAATGATAATACCCCTGCAATTATAAATACCTGCCAGCCGATATCAATGCGATAAGCAAAATCATGCAGCCAGTTGTTCATTGCCAGCCACGATAAAGGAGAGGCGATGACGAGTGCAATAAATATCAGGATCAGGAATTCGCGTGAGAGTAAAACGAATAGTGATTGCACACTGGCGCCAAGTACTTTGCGGATACTGATCTCTTTAATGCGTTGTTCTGCTGTAAACATCGCCAGTCCCAGCAGGCCAAGACAGGATATAAAAATGGCCAGCGCGGCAAAGATGCCGGATAGCTTACCTACTATTTGTTC
The DNA here is from genome assembly GCA_047602185.1 of Chitinophagaceae bacterium. Lineage (GTDB taxonomy): Bacteria > Bacteroidota > Bacteroidia > Chitinophagales > Chitinophagaceae > PMP191F. The sequence continues at coordinate 109,947 of JASGHY010000001.1, forward strand.
ACTCCGGTACAGTTTCTGGTATTCTTCATCTGTAAAGCGATAGGAGAATGGAAATGCCGGGTTCAACTCTTTGCATAATATTTCAAGACTTGCCAATGCCTCTTTGGTTTTACCCGCCTGTGTTCTCACCATCAGGTGTCCATGATCTTCCCGGTTATTAAAATAAATAATGGTTGGTTTAATGGCAGCGTGTAATGATTTGAAATGAAAGTCTTTTATTACGCCAATGATGACCTTTTTTGTTCCCCACAGGTTGAAGGTTCTGCCTACCGGGTTATTATAGCCAATCGCTTTTATCGCTGTTTCATTAAGCAATACGCCTGTAGTATCAGTCGGAAATTCGCGTGAGAAATCGCGTCCCTCTGCCATCTGTAATTTCATGGTTTCACTGAAGTTGTAGCCTACAGACATTTGTGCAAATTCTATCCTGGCCTCAGGTGGCCTGTTATCCCAGTCAACTGTATTGGTATAACTGTCGAAGTTGGTAGAGTTCCCGGTCATCCGGGTAATAGATTGTATACCGGGTAGCTCTGTTGCTTTCTCTTTCAGCAGGGCATATTTATTTACCAGTTCTCCTTCAATAGGAATATCTACCAGGTTTTCACGATCATAGCCCAGGTTCTTATGCTGTACATAGTTGATCTGCTTTGATACCACCATTGTTCCGATGATCAGTAATACTGACAATGAGAACTGGAAGATTACAAGTATTTTCCGGAGAGACAGTGTGCCATTGCCGGGTTTTACAACACCTTTTAATACCCTTACCGGTTGAAAAGAAGAAAGGAAAAAAGCAGGGTAACTGCCTGCCAGTAAACCAGTGATTACGGTAATAGTGGCCAGTTGCAACCAGAACATAGGTTGGCCAAACGGCAGTTGTATATCCTTTTGGGTAATATGATTGAACAGTGGTAATAATGCTGTTACCAGTACCAGTGATACTGCTACTGCAATCATGGTTAGCAGAAGTGACTCTCCCATAAACTGCCCGATAAGCGAAGAACGCAAGGCACCAGATACTTTACGCACGCCGATCTCTTTAGCACGTTTTACTGACCGGGCAGTTGTCAGGTTCATAAAATTGATACAGGCGATCAGTAAAATGAATGCGGCTACAATGCTGAACAGGCGTACATATTCAATTCGTCCTCCATCGGGATAGCCATTCCTGAAATTATTATGGAGGTATAATTCTTTATATGGTTGTAGTCCCAGTTGAACGTGATAAGATGCATTGCCGGGACTGTCTCCATCCAGGAGATGCGTAAACTTTTTATCAGTTACAGTAGCATCGGCGTCTTTACGCAATAATACATATGCCAGGGGGCCGGTATTATCCCAGCGTCTTGCCCAGTCGTTCTCAGCAAGATAAGTGTCCCAACTAATGAGGTAATCAAATGTGCGTGAGGCTGTAGAGGGAAGATCTTCAAAGACGGCTGATACTATATAATTCTTCCTGTTTTCAAAGCGGATGGATTTACCCATGGCGGCTTCCGCACTGCCAAAAAAGTGACCAGCCATTTTTCGTGAAATGGCGATATTGTCCCTGGAAGATAATGCCGATGCCGGGGTGCCGTATAGCAAAGGATAGGTAAACATTTTAAAGATATCCTTTCCGGCATACAGGCCTTCTTCTTTTTGTATTTTATCGCCGGCCTGGAAAGTAGAGAGATCATTCTCTTCGTTCATCATAATGGCATACTCTGCTTCCGGGATCGTTTTCTTTATTTCATCTGCCAGCAGGGCCGACATATCATAATTACCATATACCACATTATTGTAGTATTCCCGCTCATATACCTTGTAAAGACGATCATTGTTAGCATGAAAGCCATCAATACTCAGTTCATGTTGGATCCACAGCATGATCAGTAAGCTGCAGGTAACGCCCAACGCCATACCCATAATATTGAGGCCGGAAAAGAACTTGTTCCTGTGAAGGTTGCGCCAGGCTGTTTTGATATAATTGAGCAACATGAACGTAATTGATTGCAGTTGAAAGAATACTCTTTCGGTTTCCAACATTATGCCGGTTTGGCTAGTGACTGGAAATCAGTTTTTTATAGTTGATATTGGACAGCTGTTTGTCCGCTATTGATACAATAAAGCGTACGGTTTCAGCAAAATAAAAGAGCCCGCTCTGCAAACAGAACGGGCTCTTTTATGAGAAGGTTGTATTAGTTAGCGCTGTTGATGTTAATTACAATCGGGTAAACACCTTCGTAACCCGGGTAAACACCCTCAATTTTCACAGTACCACCGTCTGCTGTTTCCAGCACTTTTTTGAATTCATCTAAGGTTTTTACTTCTTTATTGTTCGCTTTCAGGATCACATAGCCTTCCTGTACACGTACTTTACTGAATACACCGCGGCTGCTGATAGATTTTATCATTACACCACCGGCAACGCCTAGTTCTTTTGCCTGGTCTTTACTGATGGTCTGCAGTTCTGCCCCCAGTTTGTCCAGGATAGAAGTTTTTACAACCTCTGTAGTGCCTGCTGAATTACGTAATACTATGTTGGTCGTATATTCTTTGCCTTCGCGTTTGTAGCTGATGCTTACTTTATCGCCGGGGCGGTAAGTTGCGATCTGGCCTACCATATCAGCAGCATTTACTACGGTTACACCATTCACTTTGGTAATGATATCACCTTTTTTGATGCCTGCGCCTGCTGCTGCACCGTCTGCAGGAACATCCATTACAAATACGCCTTCACCTTCTGTAATACCGTTCTGAGATTTTACTTCGTCGCTCAGGTTCTCACGGGGATATTGAATACCCAGGTAAGCTCTTTGAACGGTACCGAATTTCATCAGGTCGGCAACAATCTTCTTTACAATGTTTACAGGGATGGTGAAAGAGTAACCGGCATAAGCACCGGTAGGAGAGGCAATGGCAGAGTTAATACCCAGCAATTTACCTTCTGTGCTGATAAGCGGTCCGCCACTGTTACCAGGGTTTACGGCAGCATCAGTTTGTATAAATGATTCTATAGGTGTAGTGCTCTGGCGACTATTAATATCCAGGGTTCTGCCCTTTGCACTGATGATACCCGCTGTTACAGTGGTTTCCAGTGTCAGGGGATAGCCTACGGCCAATACCCACTGACCGATCTTCGTGTCATCAGAATTGCCATACAACAGGAATGGCAAACCTTTGGCCTCGATCTTAATCACTGCCAGGTCACTGCTGGGGTCAGCAGCTACCAGTTTGGCTTTAAATGTTTTTTTGTTGTTCAGTGATACGGTAATTTCATCTGCACCGTCTACCACGTGGTTATTGGTAACGATATATCCATCTTCACTGATGATAGCACCTGAACCGGAAGCTGCCTGTGGCACAGAGCGCATGCGGTTACCGAAGAAATCATCTATATCCATATCAGGAAACAAGTTACCGAACGGGCTGTTGCGGGGCAGGTTATTGCTGGCCGTACGGGTTGCTTTTGTTTTAATATGCACTGTAGCGGGAATCGCGGCTGCGGCTGCGGCTGTAAAATCTGCAGGCGTATTATCTGCCGTGAGGCCATTAAAACCGGCATAATTCGACGGTACTTTACCTGTGTCATTCGTTGAGGGCTGGTAAACGTATTCCTGGGTCTTGTTATAACGGTTGTATCCCCACATAGTAACTACCGATGTCGTAGCACTGAGCAGTACAATCGTTACTATCTGTTTCAGATTCATAATGCTTGGTATATTTTTTTGTATTTATTGAGTTTAAAATTACGTTCAACGTATGAACAAATTAACGATGCAAATCTTACTAAACACTGTCACTCATATAGTTTAACATATAATTTACTAAAGTCTTCGTAGATCGCCTATACAAATTTAATAAAGAAATCTACTGCTTCAAAAACAGTGTTTTGACTGGTAAAAGCTAACGGTTTTTTGGAAAATAACCGCACCTTGTTTGTCGAAATGCCTCATGAAATGATAAAATTTCATACCCGGACGTAACTGTTGCACAAAAATTCAACCAGCCCACCCATACGTTACAATTTCACTAAGAATTCCATGGTATCTACTCCGTCAGCATAATCGGTAAGCGTTGGCTGCTGCGCTTGTCCAAACGGAATATGATCTTTACCTGCAATGGCCTGGATATCCTCATTATTCTGCAGGGTTGCCAGTACCTCGCTCTTATCGGTATAAAACTCGTAGTTCAACTGGCTGATGGGAGAGAATACCGGTTTGCTTTCAAACAGTACAATAGAGCCATTGGTCATATAGTAATGTTTGTTGATAATAAGGGTTGCCAGTACGTAGTCGTAATTATTCTTGTATTTGGAATGATCTGCGAGGTAATTGTATTTTTTAAATGTTTCCAGCAGGGGGAGAAAGTCATAATCCTGCGGAACATAGATCTTGGTCACGTTGCGGCAACCCAGTCCGAAATAGAGGTACACGTCGTCGGCCAGTTTTTCAAGATTCTGGATGGTTTCATTGCCGGTGAGGATGGCTACAGAAGTGCGGTTACGGCGTACAATATGCGGAAAGCGACCAAAATAATAATCAAAATAGCGGGCTGTATTGTTGCTGCCGGTTGCAATATAGGCATCGCGGTTCTTCAGCATCTCTGCAAACGAAACATACTCCGCCATTGCCGGCTCCCATTCAATCATTTTTTGAATAAGGTGGCGCAAAAGCACGTCGTCCTTAGAGGAAGGCTTGATCGTTTGATGGTGACCGGCCATAAACACACACAGAAAGTCATGAAAACCTACCAGGGGAATGTTGCCTGCCATTACAATACCTACATTCCCTGGCTGTTTATTTTCTGCAGGAATATTGTATTGTTCAGCCCATGCCTGTAGTTTACCGGCCTCCAGCATCTGCTCTGCAATGGCTGTTGATGCAGTGTGGATAAACTCTGGTATAAACCAGCCATTATGCAGCGAAGCCTTTTCCACTGTGGCCTGCCACTCATCATTGTTTGCTAAAATGTATGCTCCTGTACGCGCCAGTAAATCGATTCGTTGTTGTAAATGCATTTCCACCGTATATTTGTGCTGCAAAATAACTGTATTCAATCCATTAAAATTCCAGCAAACTATGGCTATTAAAATAACGGAAGAATGTATCAATTGCGGAGCTTGTGAGCCGGAATGTCCCAATAATGCTATTTACGAGGGTGGCGTAGAGTGGGCCCTGGCAGATGGCACTACCGTAAAAGGTTCCTTTACCCTGATGGATGGTTCGGTTGTGGACGCGGATAAGCGTTTTGACCCCATCAGCGTTGATACTTACTATATTGTTCCTAACAAATGCACTGAATGTCAGGGCTTTCATGAAGAACCCCAATGTGCGGCTGTATGCCCGGTTGACTGCTGCGTTCCGGACGAAATGTACCGCGAAACAGTGGAAGAACTGATGAGCAAAAAAGAGAAGATGCACATATAAGAACAAGGTTGTACCATCATCCATCCTTTCAGGATTTTAATGTGCCTGAAATTTGGAAATGGGCCTCCTAAAGTAGTAACTTAGAAAACATCATAGTAAATGTAGCTTAGTGCTACTCAAGCAGGCGGGTGATATTTCCCGCTGTAAAAAGGTGAAGGGGCAACGACCTTCACCTTTCTTACTTTTGGAACACTGATTTTTACGATCATTATATTGATTTCGCTGATTCTTGTCCCCTGAATTCTTCTTTTGCCCACCCCCTCGTTTAATCAATATCAATCCAACAATCTTCCATCGGATCTGTGCAATCCGCGATATAATCCACGTAATCCGTGTTGTAATCTGTGATATTTCGTTTATTTGCTGAAAATTATACTGTTACCACAGTTATTTACCTGATCTATAAAATTACCATCACCAGATGAAACCTGTTATTGCGTTTGTTACCGGAGGCTATTCTTCCGAAGCTGTTATTTCATACAAAAGTGCTGTAACCATCGAAAATAACATTGACAAGGACAAATACGAAGTATATAAAATTGATATTACTCCACAGGGGTGGTTTTATGATGATAACGGCAGCAAAACTGCAGTTGACAGAAATGATTTTTCACTGAGCCTGGGAGGTAAAAAAATAAAGTTTGACGCTGTATTGATCGGTATTCACGGTACGCCCGGTGAAGATGGCCGTCTGCAAGGTTATTTTGACCTGGTAGGATTGCCTTATACTTCCTGCGATGCAGCTACCTCCGCACTTACTTTCAATAAACGTTATACGGTGGCAGTAGCCGCTTTTGCCGGCATCAACGTGGCAAAGTCCCTGCACCTGTTCAAGCATACGCCATTGGCACCTGCACAGATCCTGGAGCAGCTTAGTTTGCCCGTATTTGTAAAGCCCAATAATGGTGGTAGCAGCATTGGCATGAGCAAGGTTACAGAACCGGGCCAATTGCCGGCTGCACTGGAAAAAGCTTTTAACGAGGACGACCAGGTATTGATCGAAGAATTTATTGAAGGTCGTGAGTTTACCGTAGGTGTATTCAAAACGCCTGAAGAGATCATTGTACTGCCGCTTACAGAAGTGAGAGCTAAGAATGAGTTCTTTGATTTTGAAGCCAAATACCAGGGAAAAAGCGAGGAAACAACGCCTGCCGTTGTAGACGAAAGCATTGCCGGAAAGGTAAGGGCTGCAGCCAAAAAGATTTACCAGGTATTTAACTGCAACGGGGTGATCCGCATTGACTTTATTTATAATGAGGCTAAAGCTGCTCCTTATATGCTGGAAATCAATACTGTACCCGGACAGAGTGAGGCCAGCATTGTGCCGCAGCAGGTAAAGGTAATGGGCTGGACGCTGAAAGCGTTCTATTCATCACTGATTGAAGATGCTCTTACAAGACGCAAAAGTTAATGAGTTGGTAAGTTGCTTTACCTCTTGTTAAAGTTGTGTTTAGTGGCATAGTTTTTTCTCATTCTGGCTGCAATATTTCGTCAATGGAACGTTTTAACGACGTTGATAATATATTGTACATTGCGACGTAGTTAGAATGTACTGATTTCCCATACCAATCATATTTGTAAATTAAATATCGCCTGTGTTCAAATTCATTACCGGTAAACCCCTTTGGGCAAATATCCTGTTCAGTATTGGCCTGGTAATCATAATATTTTTCTTATTCCTGCAATCGCTGAACCTGCTTACCAGGCATGGCGATACGCTCACCATTCCTGCTGTTACAGGAAAAAACTATACAGAGGCTAAAACCCTCCTTGAAGCCAAAGGATTTGAAGTGCAGCTCCAGGATTCTGTATACAACGATACGGCTGCCGCTTTATCGGTTTTAAGACAATTTCCCGAAGCGGATGCAACCGTAAAGATCAATCGTACAGTTTACCTTACTATCAACCGTGCAGTGGCACCTTTAACCGAAATGCCCAACCTGGAAGGACTGAGTTTTCGCAGTGCGGAAATTGCCCTGAGCCAGTACAACCTCAAAATGGGTGATACATCTTATCGTTCAGATTTCGCCAAGAACTCGGTGCTGGAACAACAATACAATGGCCAGCGCATTAAACCCGGTACTAAAATATCGATGGGTAGCACCATTAACCTGGTATTGGGTAGCGGCCTGGGCGATGAGTTCAGCGTGCCCGATCTGTATGGCAAAACGTTTGGCGAAGCTAAAATACTGCTGGAGGCCAATGGCGTTTCCATCGGCAGCCCACAGGCAATGGGTGATATCTCCGATACAACCAATGCATTTATTATTCGCCAGAGCCCTGAACGCGTTAATCCCGGAGGGCTGATCAATCGCATCCGCCAGGGACAGATCATTGATGTATGGTTACAGTCTCAAAGACCAGAACCTCGTCCTGCGGATACACTTAGCCAGTCCAATCCCGGCTACTAAACTTATACAAATACCAAATAAACTATTGTTATGCAAACCATCACAGCCGAAGAGGTAAAAAAACGTCTTGACGCAGGTGAAACACTGAACCTGGTGGATGTGCGTGAGCCACATGAAAATGCTGATTTCAACATCGGTGGTATCTTATTGCCACTGGGCCAGGTGCAGATAATGCAGGTAGATGAAATTGAAGGTCTGAAAGAACAGGAAGTAATTGTGTACTGCCGTAGCGGTAACCGTAGCGGACAGGCCACTATGTTACTGGAAACTATGGGCTTTACCAATGCAAAAAACCTTACCGGCGGTATGCTGAATTGGGTAGAGAAGTTTGGAAGATAAGAAGCCTGAAGTATGAGGTACGAAGTCTGATAGTTGAAATATCGAAGGGAGAATATTGAATGTCGAATTTCGAAGGAAAGGCTGGAAGCAAGTTGGCAGTGGGCAATTTGCAGTTATCTCTAATATAAGCGGAGAGCTTTGAGCCACGAGCAAATACAGGAAGACCAGCGGTATTGATTAAATTTCAAACATTAAATCTCAAATCTTCTTTAAAGAAATAACAAACGGCTGTCGATAGACAGCCGTTTGCATTTATACTGATCCTGTATTTAAGATCCTGCATCTTGTACCTGGTATCCAGCATCCGATAACCAGTATCCTGTTCCTCCTTACAGCTTAATATTAATCGCCGCCATCACATTTGTTCCTGCCATGGGGAAGTAATAGTTTTCTGTAACCAGCGATCCGCCGTATTGATAGCTGTAGGTATAGCCATTAGGCTCGTACTTCTTATTAAATACATTGTTCACCTGGAATATGAACGTCGTTTCTTTAAACACTACTTTACGCAGCGTATAGCTTACCCTGGCATCCTGCACATAGAACGGATCAAGACTACGCGTTTTATCAGAAGTATTGTCAAGGTACTGGCGGCTTACATACTTTGCCGGTAATGCAATGGTAAAGTTTGGCAAAGGGAAAATGCTGATGGTTGCAGCACCGGTTACTGCCGGTGAAAATGCAATATCAGTATTGCCATGTGCTATTGACTTTTGTCCGCCATTATCATAGTCATCATAGTATTCAGTAAAGTTTTTAACGCGGTTGTTGCTAAAGGCAATATTACCTGCTGCCTGCAGCCATTTTGCGGGGCGGATACTTCCCTGCAATTCAATGCCCATGCGATAGCTGTCAGGTACATTGGTGCGTGTGTAAGCACCTACATCATTGACCTTGCCGGTAAGTACCAGTTGATCTTTGTATAACATATAGTACAAAGTGGCACCCCAACTGTACAGGTTATTTTTCTTTTCTATGCCTGCTTCAAAATCATGCAATTTCTCAGGACGTGGTTGTTCTGTTTTACCTGCTTCAAAATCATCACGGTTAGGTTCTTTACGTCCCAGTGCATAAGAAGCGTACACCTGGTAAGCTCCGGATGTATAAGTAAGCCCCGCTTTGGGGTTTACAAAATTATAGGTATTGCGGATGTGCAGGGTAGGGTTGTCGCGAAACCCATCCAGGTTATACAATACACGGCGGTATTGCAGATCAGCAAAGGCTGTAAGTTTGCTGGTAAGTGCTACCTGGTATTTAGCATATGCATTCACGTCTGTTTTATATGCCTTCAGGTCGTACCAGCGGTAGTTGTCCGGAAAGCCGGCCTGTGCCCAGGTTACTTCTCCGTAATGCTTACCATCATAGCGATTCCAGCCGCCGCCAATGGTAAGCTGATGCTTATTGCTGGTATAATGTGCAGAAATGATCTGACCATAAAAGTCATTCTTCAGCCATAGTTGTCTGATCAGGTTAGTGGAATACAGTGTATCATTACCAATGGCATAATTGGGTAGTCCATACTCTGCAAATGTTTTGTCTGCTTTGTATTCCTCGTAATAGCCCTTACCGCGGGTATAGAAAAAAGCTGTATTCGCTGTCCATTTACTATTGAACTGGTGGTTTATGAATAACTGGAAGTGATCCTGCTGGTAATTATCGGTCTGGTTAGCATAAGGCTCACCGGGCCTTTCGGTGCCTGAATAATTTACTGTTCTGCGATTATTTTTCAGATCATCCTCTGTAATACCGTTCCAGGCCTGGTAGGTTTTTTCCCAGCCGGAAAATACATTCAACCTTACCGTAGTTTTAGCTGATAAATAAGCCCCCGAAACATAAAATGATTTCAGGTCGCTGGTAGCGCGATCAATATAGCCATCACTGGAAACCTTTGACAGGCGGGCGTCAACTGTAAAATGGTCGTTGATAAGACCAGTACCCGCTTTTAAAGTATGTTTCCATGTATTAAAAGAACCATAGCTGTTGTTGATCTCAGCATAAGGGTTAGTGTTTACTTCGTTGGTGCTTACATTGATTGAGGCTCCAAAAGCACCGCCACCATTAGAAGAAGTACCAACACCGCGTTGGATCTGTATATTGTTTACAGACGAAGTGATATCCGGCAGGTCCACAAAAAATGTTCCCTGCGATTCTGCATCATTATAAGGAATGCCATTCAGTGTAACGTTGATACGGGTGGCATCGCTGCCGCGGATGCGTATGGCGGTATAGCCTACACCATTACCTGCATCAGAGTTTACAACCACGCTTGGTGTCTGATTCAGCATAAAGGGCAGGTCCTGTCCCAGGTTCTGTTGTTCGATATCCTTTTTAGAAATATTGTTCTTGGTAAAAGGGGCTTTATCGCCTGCGCGTACGGCTTTCACTTCTACGGGCTGCATAAACAGGTTGTACTGCTGCAGTTTGATACTGATGTCTTTATCGCCTGCTGCAACTGCCTGTTCGGCAGAATGATAACCAATACTGGTGATATGCAGGGTATAATTGCCGGGCTTTACTTTATTGAAACTGAATGTACCTGATTCGTTGGTAGTGGTGGTAAACCTGTTGGTCAGTTCTACAGTAGCAGATACGATGGGTGCGCCGGTCGCTGCGTCAATAACCTTGCCTGCAATAACCTGTGCAGCAAGCCATTGGTACACCATTACAAAGCTGACGACCAGTAATAACTTTTTCATTCTTATACAGTTTGACCGGTTTCCGTAAGAGCGGAATAACGGCTGGTAAAAAAGATTAAAACTGTTCACCGGAGGTGTACGCACGCAGACGCATGAAGACAGGAGAATGCACAAAATAGCGAAGTGTAGACAATAATGGTGGAACTACCTTCCCTGCGCAGGCATTACCCTGATCAGGTTCTACGGGTCTTATCTCAGCCGTACCGCACGCGGCACAGCACCCCGGGAACTGAAAAATAAAGTCTCTCTGGCCAGAGAGGGTACAAAATTAATGTAATTGGCTGAATTGCATCCTTTTTTGTTGCTCCTGACTGTTGCCGCGCATTTTTAAAAAAACCCGGAATGGAATGTAACATTATCAGCTTGTTGTACGTCACACATCAGGAACCGGTTCAATGGGGCTTTGAAAATGTTTTCCGGAAGCTATGCAACATCCGGTTAGCGAGAGAGTCCTTAATATGTTACCGGAATTAAAATATTCCAATTCAAAGTATAAATTAAACACCATGAAAAAAGTATTACTAGCCTGTTTGTATGTGTTGTCCGGTATTGCAGTGATGGCACAAAAGCAGATCAACGATCCTAACGCAGAAGTGAGAAATGTAAGTTCTTTTCACGCTATTAAAGTAGGTAGCGGTATTAATGTATTGCTTACTCAGGGCAGCAGCCCGGCTGTAGCAGTAAGCGCATCAGAAACTGAATATCGCGAACGTATTGTTACTGAAGTAAAAGATGGTGTACTTAATGTATATTTTGAAAATAGTGCAAAAAGCATCTGGAAAAACGTGCATTCCAAAAAACTGAAAGCATACATTGCTGTAACCAATATAGATGGTATTCACGTTAATTCCGGCGCAGATGTAAAAACAGAAGGAACCCTCAAGGCTGGTGACTTAAACATCCAGGCTAGCAGCGGTGCTAATTTTAAAGGTGATGTACAGGCTACCAGTATTACTGTTAAACAAAATAGCGGCTCTACTATTAATATTTCTGGTACAACCGGTAGTCTTGATGTAGCTTGCAGCAGCGGTAGTTCTTTCCACGGCTATGACCTTACGTCTGATAATTGTAAGGCGGGTGTTAGTAGCGGAGCAGGAGTACAAACAACTGTCAATAAAGAATTATCAGCTACAGCCAGCAGCGGTGGTTATGTGAATTATAAAGGCGAAGGCGTTATCCGCGATATCAGGACCGGTAGTGGCGGCAGCGTTTCAAAAAAGAGTAAATAATCAAACACATTCTACAAATCGTTCAGACTACTAATACAACTTAATTATGAAGCAGATTTTATCCCTTTTATTAATAGCGGCATTACCGGTTTTTGCATCAGCGCAGAAAGTAATTACTGACCCCAATGCACAGGTAAGAGCTGTAGGTAGTTTTCATGCTATTAAAGTATCCAACGCCATTGATATCTACATTTCCCAGTCAGATAAAGAAGCATTGGCTGTAAGTGCTGCAAAAGATGAGTTCCGTGATCGTATCCGTGCTTCCGTAGAAAACGGTGTGCTCACTATCTGGTACGATAATGATTCAAAGAACTGGAATAGCAACAAAAAACTGAAAGCCTATATTTCTGTCAAAACCCTTGACAAGATCACCGCTTCAGGTGCCAGTGACGTGTATGTGGAAGGTACGCTCAAAGGTGGCGACCTGGCTTTCGACCTGTCTGGTGCCAGCGATTTTAAAGGTGCTGTGGAAGTAACCTCTTTAACTTCAAAAATGAGTGGCGCATCAGACGTAACTATCAGCGGTACTGCAGGCGTGCTGACCATTGATGCCAATGGTGCCAGCGATTTTAAAGGTTATGACCTGCGTGTTGACAAATGTTCCATCGAAGCCAGTGGCGCCTCAGATGTTAAAATTACTGTAAACAAGGAACTGAATGCAAGGGTTTCCGGTGCCAGTGATGTAAATTACAGGGGTGACGCAGTTATCCGCGATATTAAAACAAGCGGTGCCAGCAGCGTGTCGAGAAAAGGATAACAACGCACTATTATACAAGAGATTTTCATTGTACGTATATTTTGGCGACGGGCATTTGTCCGTCGCTTTTTTTATATAGCAGAAGATGGACAGTTTTATTATTTTAGCTTTTTAAATTTACTCTATGCGAATCATCGGCACCCTTCTCCTCAGTTTTTGCAGCTTGTATTGCCTTGCCCAGGATGATGAATTTCCGGATACCAGGCTTAACAATAAAAGAGAGTCTTTCAGCCGTATGCAGGAGAAAGATCTCCGCTCAGACCTGTCTACTTTTACCATTACAGGCATAGAGGAAAGAATGAGTGGGAAACTGAAGCCGAAGTCTATACCGCCCATCGCTACCAACTATAATTCCATGACGTTCAGTGATGGTGACATTAAAGTAGTGATCACCGAAGGGCTTTTTGATCCCGCTAAACATAAACTGGGTTACTACGATAATAAATACCTGATCAAGATCGACGGAAAGGTGTTTTATGGCGACTACGGCAGCATGCCACAAAAAACAATTGCCTCTGTGTTGGTAACAGTTGGTAAAGACACCGTAGCAATTCCTCCCACTGCATACTCAGACCTGTACCATCCGGTATTTGCTTATAAAGACGGCGGCGCTATGCGCACACACAATGGCGTATATGTTTCCGGAGATAAAGAGCATACCAATATTTACATCTACATGCAGAACAGCGAAGTAAAAGGCAGCTACGAAGTAACCTGGATCATTCGCGATAAACAGTTTGTAAGAAGAGTTGTTGATACGGGGATCTTGAAGTAAGAAATGCTTAAAGCAGAACGCTTAACTCAAATACAGGTTATAAGTTGTAAGTTATAGGTTGTAAGTTTAAGGCACAAGGTTCAAGAGACAAGGAATACAGGTTATAGGTTGTAAGTTAAGGTACAAGGGAGTACGAAATAAGAAGTACGAAGTACGGATGGTTGTTGTATTAGCTCGTCGCTCGTAGCTCAAAGCTCGCAGCTTGTATTCACGATTGCCGATTGCCGATTCACGTTTCACGTACTTTCCTCTAACGACTCACGATTGCCGACTCACGATTCCCCAATTCACCTTAATTTTTTGCCAATACATTTGACTGTTGCAGTATAGTAAGGAGGCTATCTTAGCGCCTATTTTATTGCTGTATGAAGAATGTTTTTCAACGATTTAAATGGCTGTGCTGTTTATTAAGTATTACGGTTGCTGGTTCTATGGCAAAAGCTCAGTCAGGTAGTCATCGTCTCCCTTTCATAATGGATATGGTGCATAATAATCCCGGCGAAGCACCATTTGTTACCAAATACAATGATCCATCGTATCTGCAATCACAGGGCTTTACTTCCATGGTAACGCACTGGCTGGTAAACTGTGCCATCACTTACGATAGTTACGAGAAAAATATTATCCCCAAAAAGTCAGAAGAACGTAAATGGATAGAAGCCAAAGCGGCAGCTATTGATAAAAAACTCGACTCCTGTGAGAAGGCCGGAATAGATGTATACCCCTTTACCGATTTTATTGTATTCCCTGAATCTGTCTGGAAAAAATATGGTGATGAGATCAGCAGTACCGGCAAGGTAGAAGGAGCCGGTGGTGCCAGTGATCGTGCGCGTAAACCTAATATGCAGAGCCCGCGTACACAGGCATTATTGCGTGCGCAGATAGCTGGGATCTTTGAACGATTCCCTCAGCTGGATGGTCTTACATTACGTTTTGGTGAAACTTACCTGCACGATGCTCCACACCATATGGGTGGTAGCCCGATAAGAAACGATGATGCCGGTATTGAAGATCATATTACGATGATCAACATCCTGCGCGAAGAAGTATGCGTAAAAAGAAACAAAAAACTGTTTTACCGTACCTGGGATTTCGGGTATCATTTTCACACCAACCCCGATTACTATCTTGCTGTCACCAATAAGATAGAACCGCATCCCAACTTGTTTTTTGTGATCAAATATCAGCAGGATGATTTTCTGAGGATGACGCCATTCAACCCCACCATTGGTATTGGTAAGCACAAGCAACTGGTAGAAGCGCAATCCAGGATGGAAGTGTATGGGAAAGCATCACATCCTTACTATACAGCCAAAGGTGTTATAGATGGTTGGCCTGAGACTAAATATGAAATAGCTTTTGGTAAACATGGGTTTACCGGCAAGCTCAACGACCCTGCCAATCCGCGTGGCATAAAAGATATCCTCCACCGTGGCTTACTGCAGGGTGTCATTACATGGTCGCACGGAGGGGGATGGGATGGGCCTTACATTACCCATGAAATATGGACTGATCTCAATACCTATGTTTTATCACAATGGGCACAGCATACTGACAGGTCAGAAGAACAGATCTTTTATGAATTTGCTGCAAAGCTTGGTCTGCAGGGGTACGAAGCGGATCTTTTCAGAAAACTGAACCTGCTTACCATTGAGGCCGTTCGTAAAGGACAATGTAACAGCTATTCCAATAATGCAGTTTGGTGGGCCAGGGATCAGTATTTTTCAGCAGCTGGTAACGCTGGATCTATTAAGGAGATACTCAGCAAAGGAAAGGTAAAAGAGGTACTGGCCGAGAAAGCTGAATCATCGGCTATGTGGCGGCAGATCGAAGCCCTGGCAAAACAGATTCATGTGCAGGATAGCGGTACGCAGGAAGCAATTGAAGTATCTGCTTCTTATGGCCGCATCAAGTTTGAACTGATTGAGCAGATGTGGATCCTGATGATTGAAAATGCTCAATGGAAGGCCGGTGGCACCTTACACAAGGATGCTGTACAGCAAAGTATCCGCCGCTATGATGCGTTGTGGCAGGAGTGGAGGGCATTAAAGGCTTCCAGCAAATATTGCGCAACACTCTATACCGACAATGCCTACCGTAACAAACGTAGCGGCAGCATAGGCGAACTGGTAGATTCGTTGCGCAAACAGGTGTTATAGTCTATGCGGGAGTCGCAAATTAATGCTGATTCCCCGATACATTTTACCGATTCATCTATTTCTTAATTTAAAGCAGATGCATCACTGTAGTTTAGCATCAAACTACGGTGATGCTTTTTTTATTCCCCAAACATGTTGTTTTATCATTATGTATTCCGCTGGTGGCGTTAGCTGCGTCAGCACAGCAGAATGCGTTTGCTGGTCCCATGGTCATGAAAAATTATCCTGCTGCAGAAAAGCCGCAGTATAACGAAGAGGCCCGTACGTGGTATATCGCATGGCGTGATTCTGCTGCATTAGTGGTGAAACTGGAGATCATAGATGCTGTTCAGCAAAGGAAGATCTTAATGAATGGCATGGAGCTATGGATCGATGTAAAAGGAAAGAAGAACAAGAAAACAGGTGTAGTATTTCCCATTGCAGAAAAGCCAAAAGCGTCATCTCCACAGCAGTGGTCAGTTCCGAGTGAGAATGCTTCCGGTGAAAAAAAGAGCAATAGTGAGCAGCTTGCCAAACAGGTAGGTGCATTGCGTGAAATGCAGTTGATCGGCTTCTCTGATGAACTGAACGGAAGACAAAACCATGAACATCCTTCAGGGCTACAAACGTCTCTGTCTGTACAGGGCGATACGCTGGTGTACATAGCAATAGTGCCTTTTAAAGTATTAGGCGTTCAGGATGGCAATAATATAACATTTGGTATTGGCGTAATTGAGAAAGGCATTCCGTTTACGGGAGGTGGAATGGGTGGTGATGGTCCGATGATGGGAGATGGCCCTCCGCCCGGAGGCCCCCCGCCTGGTGGTATGAATGGAGGCGACGGGTCTTTTTTCCAGATGATGGAAGATAATGTATTCTGGTACAAGCTAAAAGTAACCGCGAAATAGTTAAAGGCTCTTTACTACCCTGGGTAATTGTTTTTCGTAGTGGTTTGACGATATCCGGGGTTAGAGCATCGCATCAAACGGTGCAAGTGTGAAGAGCCTTTAACTCTTTTTGCAGGTTATCCCAAAAAAGCGTCGTAGCAATAACAGGGCAATTCGCCGATACATTTGAGTAATTCGTATATATCCGGATTGTTTTAATGCATTAACCTGTAGTTTTATATTCACTGAAAACCACAGCAAAGATCTTTCAAAAATAAAGGCTCTTCACACCTGTTTTCTTATTGTCTTTAGTGGTTCGTCAATAGGAGAGCGGGATATTCTAAACTTGATGCACCTGTTACAGGTAAGGTAAGGGTAATGGCTGCAAAAAATGAATTTGTGGAGAGCCCTTATTTTTCATAATAGTTTTTTTGAAGGTTAAGCAAAAAGGGCATCCCATTAGGGATGCCCTTCTTTATTTGGTGCAACAATGATGTTGACAGGTCAGGATCAATCAACAATGAACTTCTCTTCCTTCATTTTCTTATACACCACTTTAGCTGTTGCATCCATCAGCTTATCTACGTTCTGCGGGTCTACGGAAGTGGTAATGCCAGACCATACCAGTTTATCACTGTTAAACGAATACACGTTGGTTTCCACTGTAAACGTTTTGGTTGACTCATAATACCCCGGTTGGAAATAATAAGGATACGCGTTCCAGTAATATGGCCAGAACCTGCCATAATAGCCAGGGTAGGTATTATATGTACCCGGAACATAACGGATGTCTTTATCCACGTCTGCCAGTCTCATCACTACAGCACCATCAAAACCTTCGCTTTTCAGTTTAGCTTTTATAGCCTCTTCATTTTCTTTTGTCACATCCTTTGTAAGATAATTGTAAGAAGCAATGCCTTTACCCTTTAGCATAGCTGCCAGCTTATCCTCTGTATTGCGTCTTACTGTTTCATTGCGGAGTAAAGCCACTACCAGTACTTTATTCAGCTTCGATAAGTTTACGGTAACATCAGGATCACGCCATGTTTTTTCGATCCGTGCAGATGTACCGCAGCCCCAAACCATTGCTGTGATAATGGCAATTGAGATGATCTTTTTCATAATAGGTGAGTTATATTTTACTGTGCTTATGATTCTTATACTATTCTTATGCCATCATGATCTGTTGCAATGCTCAATCAACCCTGAAAGAAACCTGGCAGATCACTCCAAAACTGCTCACCTTGTTGTCTTTCACATGTGCCTTAATATCTTTAACGTACACAGAGTCAATATTGCGGACAGTTTTACCAACTTCGGTTACTGCATTTTTAATGGCATCATCAATTCCTTTTTCAGATGAAGAAATGACTTCGATGACTTTTACAATTGACATAAGATTGATTTTTGAGTGAACAGATAATAGGCAAACCGCCGGCAGGCCGGCGGTTTTTGTGTATTAAAGGGAGATCTATTTCTTTCTCACGCTTACTGCTATCCTTCTGTCTTTTTTCCTTTCTTCATCCGGTGCATCAGCTGCAGCTTTTGCAAACTGTGATCCATATCCTTCAGGCTTTTCCAGTTGTGAAGCAGGAGTGCCTTTGCCCTTGATGGCAGCGGTTACTGATTCAGCCCTTGATTGTGATAATTTCAGGTTAGCAACACTATCACCTGTTCTGTCTGTATAACCGCCTATCTTAATGGCCGTAGTAGGGAATGCTTTAAGGATTGCCACAATGTTGTCAACCTGCTTCATGCTCTCTGCTGTAATGTTGGCACTACCTGTTTCAAAGTTCAGGTTGTCAAAATCGAACCATACATCTTTACCCGGTTGTGATGTCGGGTCTTTCAGGAAGGTTACCAGTTGATCCTCAATGCCGCCCTTGTAGGCATCCAGTACTACTCCGTCGGGTAAGGTTACTTTAATGCTTTCCATCACCACTGTAGCAGGTGTGGTTGATATGACCGGCGTATCCGTGACCGGTGTCGTTGTTTCTGTTGCGGTAGTGCTATTGTTGTTACAACCTTTCATTAAATACCAGATAAGCAGAATGGCTGCAATGATCAGTATCAATGGCCACAACCATTTGCTGCCTCCTGATGCGGCCTGTTTTGCGCTGCTGGTAACGCCTGAAATAGCACCTGACAGTTTGCTGCCAATACTGCCCAGGCTGCCGAGACCGAGTGCTCCTGCAAGGTTCAGCCCGGATGGCAGACTGTTCAGAATGCCATCCTTTTGTTGGTTCAGGAAAGAAAGTAAGCCTCCTGAACTCATATTATTATCACTGGCATGTTTGCCCAGCACACCCAATGCGGCCGGGGCAGCCATGCTCAGCAGTGAATTAGCTGAAGTTGATTTGATGCCTGAAAAGCCGGAGATCATGCTGGTGATATTACCCAGTTTATCGCCAAAAAGGTTCCGGAGCATATCAGCGCCTTTGGCAAGAATATTATCGTTACCAAAAAATCCTCCAATGTTAGAAAGGATGCCACTGTTCATAGCATCTTTAGCCATGCCCAGGATGCCACCTGCATCACCAGAACCGGCCTTGTTTAAAATGCCTGTCAGTACGGATGGTACAATACCGGATACTGCCTTTTGCACGTTGTTTGGATCTTCACCCAGCATATTACTGGCTTTGCCAATCAGTTCAGTAGTAAAAAGTCCTTTTACAGAATCGAGAAGATTGAATGACATAGGTTCTGAGTTTAAATAATTAACAGATAGTATGGGATATGATAAAGAGTTAATATCAATAAAGCACCACCACTACAGCCACCATTTGTTTAAATTGATAATGCAGTTACTTTAAATACATTGAACTGTGGTAGTATTTTCTAATACTACCAACTACTGATGTGTGGATGTTTACCGGGCGTGTAGCAGTTTTTTGTTTTACATGAACTCTTTGAAAAAGACTATAGGCTTAACAACGATCTTTCCAAGGTATTGGTGAGTATTGAATTGAATGATGTTCTGACAAAGGACAACTAACACACTGAGTTGATAATATGTTCTGTGGGTAGCGGAAAATCAGGATTATAGCAGAGGATATTGGAGCTGCAAACTTGCTGTTTAGTTTGTAGTAAATAATATTATTAAGAATTCAACAATTATTGTCAGGATAAAACAAGGAACGTGGTACTGGATTGATGGAATGATCTGCAGATGAAAATTGACTCAGAAGTGCTACGTAACAGAGAAGGGTTAAAAGTATAGAGCCTTATTAAAGGTATGGTATTCTGTTTTTGTTTTCAAAAAAAATATTAATGTAAGTATCAATAACAAGAGGCTGTTTCCTCTTGAGAAAACAGCCTCTTGTTAACTTTTCAACTTGTAATGCCTATAACTTAATTGTTCACCAGCTTCATGCCTGCTTCACTGTAACGTTTACCTGTGTCCGGGTATTTTGCTAACACTTCTTCAATGTCCTTAATATCCTTGTCAGTAAGTGTTACACCTACAGCAGCTGCATTCTCTTCCAGGTATTTTATTTTTTTAGTTCCCGGAATAGGGATGATGTCATCTCCCTGTGCCAGTACCCATGCTAATGCCAGTTGTGCCGGTGTACATTTCTTTGCACTGGCCAGTGCTGCAAATGCATTTACCAGTTGCACATTATTATCCCAGTGGCTTCCTTCAAAACGCGGCAACGTTCTGCGAAAATCATTATCAGCTAATAATGTTTTATCGTTTACTGTTGCAGTTACCAGGCCACGTGCCAGCGGACTATAAGGTATAAATGTGATACCCAGTTCGCGGATAACAGGCAGAATATCATCTTCTGCATCGCGTGTAAGCAGGGAATATTCGCTTTGCAGTGCGGTGATAGGGTGCACTGCATGTGCTTTGCGGATAGATGCAGCAGAAGCTTCAGATAAACCAAGATATTTTACTTTACCTTCTTTTACCAGTTCAGCCATAGCGCCTACCATCTCTTCTACCGGTACATTGGGGTCAATGCGGTGAGCATAATAAAGATCAATAGTGTCGATCTTTAAACGTTTCAGGCTTTTTTCAACAGCCTGTTTTAAATATGCTGGTGAACCATCGAAATAATAAGTGCCGTCATCGCGCCAGCGAAAACCAAATTTGGTAGCCAGGAAGATCTTATCCCTGTTAGGTACCAGTACTTTAGAGATCAGCTCTTCATTATGTCCGTTGCCGTACATATCGGCCGTATCCCAGAAGTTGATACCCAGCTCCAGCGCCCTGTTCAGTGTTTTAACTGAATCCTCATCGTTAATAGGGCCATAGGCAAAACTCATACCCATGCAGCCCAATCCAACTGCAGATAGTTTTTCGCCTGTGTTGCCAAGGTTTCTGTATTTCATGTCTTAAAATTTATACAGTAAAAGTACTTTTTGTACCAGCTTCCCTGCTTGTCCTTTTCAAACGGATGATTGTATAATTCAAACAAGGCTATGCAAAATGCCGAACGCTTAGCGCCCAACGCAAAAAACGGGTTGTAAGTTTTAAGTTATAGGTTATAAGTTTAAGGCACAAGGTTCAAGGAAGTACAGTTGACAAGTTGAAAGGTTGATAAGTTAACAGGGAAGTACGAAATAAGAAGTACGAAGTACGGGAGCAAAATATCGAATGCTGAATTTTGAATGTCGAATTTCGAAGGAAAGACAGGAAGAAAGTTGGCAGTTGACAGTTTGCAGTTAACGAAACTGCTTTGCTGCTTTGCGAGCCTTTGCAGTCTTTGCGTGAAACCTCAAACTTCAGAACCCGAAACATCAAACCCGAAACTCGAAACAGTACTGCCGATTGCCGTCTGCCAATTCACGTTTCCCCAACCCGAAACTCAAAACACGACACTCGAAACAGTACGACTTATTTCCATTCGCTCGCCTTATCCAATGTATCAACCGCCTGTTTATCCAGCTGCAATGACGCTGCCTGTATCAGTGATTGCAATTGCTCAATACTGGTCGCGCTGGCAATAGGAGCAGCTACCGACGGACGTGCAATAAGCCATGCAAGCGCTACGCTGGCAGGCGTGCTGTTATAGCGGGCTGCAACTTCATCCAATGCTTTCAGGATAGCCAGGCCACGGGGATTGAGATAAGCTTTTACGCCACCACCACGTACACTTTTATTCAGGTCGGCTTCGCTACGGTATTTGCCTGTAAGAAAACCTGATGCGAGCGCATAATAATTGATCACGCCAAGCTTGTTGTCAAGGCAGATCTTTTCCAGTTCTTTCTCAAATACTTCGCGGTCGTATAGGTTATAATGTGGCTGAAATGTCTGGTAAGCGGCATAGCCATGTTTCCTGCTGGCTTCCAGTGAAGCGACCAAACGTGCAGGGGATAGGTTAGAAGCGCCGATCCATCTTACTTTTCCTTCTTTGATCAACTGGGTATAAGCGTCCAGTGTTTCTTCAACGGGTGTTGTGTCATCATCCCAGTGAGTTTGATAGAGGTCGATATAATCAGTTTGCAGGCGTTGCAACGAGTCTTCAACAGCACGCAGGATGTATTTTTTAGAAATGTCTTTTTTGCCCTGGCCCATGTCGGAACCTACTTTAGTGGCAATGATCACTTTACTGCGGTTGCCACGTTGCTTTACCCAGTTGCCGATGATAGCTTCAGATTCACCGCCTTTATTACCGGGCACCCATCTTGAATAAACGTCTGCGGTGTCTATAAGATTAAAGCCTGCAGCAGTAAAAGCATCCAGCAGTTCAAAAGATCTTTTCTCATCAACTGTCCAGCCGAATATATTACCACCAAATGTTACCGGAGCCACTTTCAGGTCGCTATTGCCTAATTGTCTGTAGTTCATGAAATCTATTTTTAGGATGAATATTTAAATGAAGACGCAAGCAAGTACGAAATACGAAGTTATAAGTACGGGATGCTACTGTGTTTACTCGTGGCTCGTAGCTCAAAGCTCGCAGCTTGTATTTCGGCGCTTTCGCCGACTCACGTTCCTTTCTCTTATAACACATCTAACCGCTACTGGTTTATTTCCTGGAATAAAAAAACGGGTAACACTCTTAAAGAATGCCACCCGCTTTTCATATAGCAGATTACTTTACTTTTTTGTTGCTGTGCTGTCAGTAGTTACTGCCGCTATCTTGGTCTGCACGGTAGAACCATTTCTGATCTCTTCTGTAGCTGTTTTTACCAATTGATCTCCCGCATTCAGATCACCGAATACTTCAACTTTTCCATCAGCATCACGACCTTTGGTTACATTTACCCATTCCACTTTGTTGTTATTTACCCTGATCACAAAAATGCCCTGTGTTGAGTTTACAACAGCACTTATGGGAACAATAAAGGCACTATCACTTCCATTCAGGGGCAATTGCACTTCTGCGATCATGCCGGGTAACAGTTTTTTATCATTATTGATCACATCCAGTTCTGTGCGTTGTGAACGAAGCCTGTTGTCAAGTGCTCCGGACTGACGATTGATGTGTGCGGTAAACTGTTGGTTATTAAAAGCTCTTACTTTGAAATTAACTGCTGTTTGTTTGCCCAGGTAACTGATATATGCTTCGGGTACAGACAATACCAGACGCAGTTTCTTTTGCTCCTGCAACGTGAAAATAGGGAACTCAGAACCTTTACCTGAAGGACCTACATAAGCTCCGGGGTGGGCATTACGTGCTGTGATCACTCCTGTAAAAGGCGCTCTTATCTCAAGATAATTGCGGGTGTCTGCTACTTCACGGTAAGCAGCTTTCGCAGCTTCCAATTGTGCATAGTCTGAATTACGTTTTGCCATTGCCTGGTCAAGATCGTTGGGCGAAATGGTACCAGGTGTTTTGCTGGTCTCATACAAACGATCATAGTTCGCTTTGCTGGCAATGTACAATGCCTCGATTGATTTTAATCTTGATTCTGCTGCTGCAAGCTGTGCATTCAGTTCGGGCGCTTCCATAGTAGCCAGCAATTGTCCGGCTGCTACTTCAGTACCAATATCAACATTCACTTTTTTAACAAAGCTGTTCACCTTAGCGTAAAGATCTACCTGTTGAAAGGCAAGCAGTTCACCCGGTAGTTTCAGGGCAGAAGACAGTTTACCTTTCTGTACGCTGAATACTTCTGTAGCAGCAGGAGTTGCGGGCGTTTCGATTTTGCTTTTTTCTCCTTCGCCATGCGTAGAGTTACAGCTATACATAGCAGTGGCGGTGATAAGGCCACAGAATAATGCTAATGCAGGATGTGATAATTTATTCATGAGTTGTTGCATTCGGTGTTGGGATATAAAATTTACTTTCTTCGTCTTCGGGGTCAAGTGATACTGATTGGGTGGTTGTTTTGCCCTGCACCCAGGCAAATACCAAAGGTAAAATAAACAATGCGGCAAAGGTAGAGGCTACCAGCCCACCGATCACAGCACGGCCTAATGGGGCAGACTGGTCTCCGGCTTCACCAAGACCACTGGCCATTGGTATCATACCTGCTACCATCGCGAGGCTCGTCATCAGGATGGGGCGTAAACGTAATGCAGCAGCTTCTTTGGCAGCCTGCATGGCATTGCCACTGTGCAGGCGCAACTGTTCTGCATTGGTGATCAGTAACACGGCGTTGGAGATCGATACACCCACCGACATAATGATACCCATATACGATTGCAGGTTGAGGGTAGAACCTGTTAATTTCAATAGTATCAGTGAACCAAGCAATACGGCCGGTACAGTGGTCAACACTACAAACGATACTTTGAACGACTGGAAGTTGGCTGCCAGCATCAGGAAGATCACCACGATGGCTATAATTAAACCGGATTGCAGGTTGTCCAGTGTTTCAGTAAGTGTTTTACTGAGACCAATTGTTTCTACGTTAAGACCACGTGGCAGTTCGCCCAGTGATGCGATAGCTTTCTCAACATCTTTATTAGCCGTACCAAGGTCTATCTTATTAAGGTTGGCGGTAACAGACAGTACAGGCATCGCACCCAGGTTGTCATTCTCACCATAAGTAGTATCAGGTGTAATAGTTGCTACGTCGCTCAATACAGGGCGTGTAGCATTACGCTGCAGCGAAACCTCACCTATGTCCTCGGGACTCTTCATCTGGTATTCCGGAACCTGTACCTGTACACTGTAGCTGAGGTTGGTCTTTTCATCAAGCCAGATATTCTTATCTGTTAAACGTGATGAAGAAGTAGAAGCGATCAGCGAACGAGCTACATCATTCATGTCAACACCCAGTTGCGCAGCACGCGTTCTGTCTACAGTTACATTATACGTTGGGTACTTGGTAGATTGTGCCAGTTGAACGTCGCGCAGATAGCTGATCTGTTTCAGCTTGTCGATGATCTTATTGGCATAGGCTTCATTCAGCTTTTTATTTCTGCCCGAAATACGTACCTCCACCGGTGTAGGGGAGCCCTGGCTCAGGATCTTTTCTGTGAGCTCAATAGGTTCAAACGACAGCTTAACATCCGGGGTTACTTCTTTTACACGTTCTCTTATCTTGTCTTTTAACTCGTCGAGATTCGTCTTGTAATCCTCTTTCAGCGCCACCTGCAATACTGCTTCATGTGGACCTGCCATAAACAGGTACACCGGGCTGATGGAGAATTGCGAAGGGTGCTGACCAATATAAGAAGAAGTGATAGCTATATTTTCAGGTCCTACAATATCCCTGATAGCATTGATCACTTTAATGGTTTTCTCTTCCGTACGTTCTGCACGTGTACCATCCGGTGCACGCAGGCGCACCTGGAACTGTCCGCTGTTCACTTTAGGTAATACATCACGACCAATGTTGTTAAGCATCAGTATGGCAAGTCCCGTAATTACCACCAGGTAAGCGATCACGGTAATAGCCCGGTAAGGCATCATCCTGTTGATAAAGCGGAGGAAACGGTTACGGAATTTTTCAAACCTGCTGATCTTTCCATCATTGTTGAAATCATCCCTTTCAACCAGTACTTTTTTCTGGTCCCAGGTATCTTTTTCTGATTCTGGTGTTACCTGTGGTGCTTCATGTCCTTTTCCTTTCTTATGGCTTTTCATCAACCAGTTGGCCATAACCGGTACAAATGTTTGTGCCAGGAAGTAAGAAACGATCATAGAGAAACCAATTGCCAGCGCCAGTGGCAGGAAGAGTGAGCCGGGGATACCGCTCATGGTAAAGGCCGGGGCAAACACTGCCAGGATACAGAATAAGATCAATAGTTTAGGGAAGGCTATTTCCTTACAGGCATCCCAGATGGCAAGCGCCTTAGGCTTACCCATATCAAGGTGCTGGTGAATATTCTCAATGGTCACCGTACTCTCATCTACCAGGATCCCAATAGCCAGTGCCAGGCCACTCAACGTCATGATGTTGATGGTTTGACCAAACAGGCTCAGGAACAATACGCCGGATATAATAGAAGTAGGGATGGTTAAGATCACGATCAGGGCGCCTCTGGCATCACCAAGGAACAGCAATACCATCAAACCGGTAAGTACCGCACCAATAATACCTTCACTCATCAGGCTCTTTACGGAGTTGATCACATAAGTACTCTGGTCAAACTCGTAGGAGAGTGTTACATCTTCCGGCAACTGGGCCTGCAAACGTGGTAATGCAGCTTTCAGTTGTTGTACCACATCCCATGTAGAGGCGTCGGCTGATTTGGCAATACTCAGGTACACAGAACGTTTACCGTTTACCAGTGCATAGCCTACTGTCTGGTCTGCACCATCTTCCACGGTTGCCACATCACGCAGGTAAAGGTTTTGAGCAGTTCCTTTAAACAAGGGAATATTCTCAAAGTCTTTAACTGTTTTAATGGTTGTATTGGTAGGAGTAAGATAATTGTAATCTCCCACGCGTACGTTACCGGAAGGTGATGTCTGGTTGTTTACACGCAATGCTTCCACCAACTGGTCAGTAGTAAGATTGTGTGAACGTAACAGTTCAGGATCGGCTTTAATAACAATGGTACGTACGTTACCACCAAATGGCGGAGCGGATACTATACCTGGTATAGAAGTGAATGAAGAACGTACATAAGTATTGGCGAGGTCCAGCAATTCGTTGTTGTTACGGGTAGGGCTTCTCAATACCAGTTGTCCTACCGGCAGGGTAGAGGCGTCAAACCGAATAATGAACGGTGGCTGCGAACCCGGCGGAAAGATAGATTGGATACGGTTAGAAAAGGCACTTACTTCCGCTGCTGCCTGTGCCATGTTGGTACCGGGATAAAACGTGATCTTCATCAGCGTTAAACCCTGGATGTTCTTTGTTTCAATGGTTTTGATCCCGTTCACAAAAAGCATTACGTTGATATATTGCTTACCAAAGAATGCTTCCATCTGGGTAGGGGTGTAACCACCAAAGGGGTGTGCAAGATAGATCACCGGTAGGTCCAGCTTGGGAAAGATGTCTACCTTGATGCTGTTAATGGCTTTTATGCCGAAAAAGAATAGCCCCGCTACTATTACAAGTATCGATATGGGCTTG
The DNA here is from genome assembly GCA_047602185.1 of Chitinophagaceae bacterium. Taxonomy (GTDB): domain Bacteria; phylum Bacteroidota; class Bacteroidia; order Chitinophagales; family Chitinophagaceae; genus PMP191F. The sequence goes on from JASGHY010000001.1 coordinate 137,012, forward strand.
CGTAATGCGAAACGTATCAGGTTCATAAATTCGTTTATGTCGTCTGTGAAATCGGCAATCGTGAATGGTCAATGGTGAATAGTAAATGCACGCTGTTATTGTTGCTTTCCTGGCAATACTTAACTTCCGCTTCCTGATTCCCAATTCCTCGTTAACTTATCAACTTGTTAACTGATTTCCTTGTGCCTTGCTCCTTGAGTCTTGTGCCTTTCCCAGCTACTTCACTTGCTTTAGAAATAGATCAAAATCTCCCGAGGTTGCTGCTTTCAGCAGCAGTGCCTGCCATACATTGATATAGGCTACACTGATGTCTGCTTCGGCCCTGTTCAATGCGTACAATGCCTGCTGCAGATCAATGATGGTCGATAACCCGTTTTTGTACAACACACTTTTTTGCTGGTAAGCATCTGATGCCGCTTTATATTGATCGGGTACCACGCGCACACTCTGCAAAGTATTCTGGATCCGTTGGTCGGCCAGTACCAGTTGTGTTTGCAATTGGGTGGTAACCTGGTCGTATTCCTGTTGATAGGCGGCTGTCAAAAACTGTTGAGCATGTACCTGCTGTTTTACTTTCCAGGGACTGATGATATTCCAGGAAACGGCAAGCCCCAGCGCATAGTTGCTGCGGGCAGGTTTTATACCGTCCAGGTAGTTTTTAGTATAGCGGTCCTCAAAGGCCGGCGTGTAATCAGAATCAAATCCCGAACCGCGTGATTGGAAAATGCCAAACAGGTTAAAGCCAGGCATAATGCTTTTCTTCAGCAAACTGGTCGCTGCATTGCTCTGGTCAATACGTGTCTGGTAAAATTTCACCTGCGGGTTTTCTGTTACTGACATGGATGTTTGGAAGCCTTCGGGCACTTTTGCCAGGTAGCTGGTATCCAGTGTAAAGTCTGCAGGGGCCACATTCAGCAGTTGTATTAACTGGTTGCGGATCTGTTGCTCATTATTAGTAGCATCGATTACGGCCAGTTCTGCGCGCGATACTTCTGCATTGGCAATAGAAGAGTCAACACCGGGATTTAAGCCGGATAATGTGCGGGCTCTTACTGATTGCTGTACAAATTTTGATCTTTCAAGATTCGATTGTGCTGTCTGGATCAGGCGGCGTGCGATCAACAGGTTCAGGTATGCCCCGGAGATCTTTACGCTGTGTACAAATTGTTCCTGTTGCAGATCGGCTGAATCTCTTTTCACCTGCGCACCTGCAAGGCCTATTTTGGCACTTACACGGCCAAAGGTGAAAAACTCCCAGTTGGTACTGATGATGTACAAAGATCCGAATGCTGCATTCCAGCTCTGGCTGCCATAAGTTGGTCCGGATGATGATAAGCCCAGTGCGCCTACAGGAGCAGCCGGGCCAAACTGACCATTAATAGTACCATAAGCCTGTTGAAGAGAAGCCACAACGTTGGGCAGGTATTCATTACGTGCGTTCTGTACCAATGCTGTTGATGCTTCTAAATAATTGCGTTTTGCCTTAATGCTCTGGTATTGTTGTAAACCGGTGCTTACAGCTTTGGACAACAGCATGGCGCTGTCGGCCTGCGCATGCAAACCCAGTGAAGTACAAACAATTAATGCTGTTGCAAAAGCCTGTCTGTAAAATGGTTTATTCAATTTCATTGATGTGGTACACGTTTCTGTTTGTGCATTCATACAATTATTGTCCGGGTCGGTTTTTAGTTCAGGGATTTAGTTCAATTGATTTTCTATAAGGGTTTATTTAAACTGCTACGACTACTTTACCTACAGTTCTGCCCGATTCTACCTGCTGGTGTGCTTTCGCCATATCACTCCATTCAAAAAGATGAGATACGTGCGCGTGAATGGAACCTTTCAGTAATAATGCTGCAAGTTGCTCCATATCTGCACCGTTGGAGGATACACGGAAATGAACACCCCGTTTTCCTACGGCAGCAGCCTGTTCTGCAATCTGTGCTGAGGTTGCCGAAGGCAAACTGATAACGGTGCCACCGGGCTTTGTAGCAGCCAGTGAGCGTACCGCATGTTCGCCACCAAATGCATCCAGTACAATGTCTGCATCCTGTATTAACTCTTCAAACTTCTGAGCGTTGTAATCAATGTGTTCGTCTGCACCCAGTGATAGTACAAAGTCTTTATTCACAGCAGAGGAGGTGCCTATTACATAAGCACCCAGTTGTTTGGCAATCTGCACTGCAAAATGTCCAACACCGCCACTGGCGGCATGTACCAATACTTTTTGCTTAGGTTGTACGGTGGAGTGATGTGTAAATGCCTGCCATGCTGTAAGGGCGGCAAGCGGTGTGGCGGCTGCTTCTCCGTGTGATATAGTGACGGGTTTTAATGCGAGGTGAGCGGCAGGAGCAGCTACATATTCAGCATAAGCCTTGCCATGACCGGGAAAGTTGACCATCCCGAAAACTGCATCGCCTTTTTTAAACTGTGTAACTGACTTACCGGTTTCCTGTACAATACCCGAAATATCCCAGCCCAGTATAATGGGGTTCTCGTGCTTCAGTTGTGCGGCTGCACCTTGCCCATTGCGGGTTTTAATATCTATGGGATTAATGCCCGTAACATTTACCTGCACCAGCACTTCATCGTCACGAAGAGATGGGGTAGGGAGTGTTGTGTGTAAAAGATTTTCGGCGCTGCCAAAATCTTTTAATATTATCGCTTTCATGTGTTGTAATTGTTAGTGGTATACAAACCACTGCATCAGCCGTATTTTATTACAGCATGATATTGATCACAATGAACCCGGCAACACAGATCAATCAGGTGTTGCTATTTTTTCATATTGTTCAAGCTAATCTGAATGGCTTTTACCGGTAAGGATCCCGGCTTAAGGAAGTATATTCAAATAATAGACAGACCGGTTATTTTACTACCTCTATACAAAGTTCCTGATTGTGACGGTTTTACTACTTGTACAATTTTGGGTTTGTTCTGTATATTTGCAGGTATGAATACTGAAAACTTATATCAACCTTTCGAGATCCAGTATAAGGAAACAGATGAGTGTTTGAAACCGACACACAAACATAATTTTTTTGAACTGGTTTACATTATAGATGGAACAGGTAAACATTGCATTAACAAAAACAAATTCGATTATTCACGCGGCAACTTGTTCCTGATCACTCCGCAAGACTCACATAAGTTGAATGTAAAAGCAACTACTAAATTCTTCCTGATACGTTTTAATGATATTTACCTGCGTTCACAAAGCGATCTGCAGGCTGCTAACAGTGAATGGATTAAAAAACTCGAGTATATTTTTCACAACACCAGTCATTTGCCTGGATGTATTCTAAAGAACCAGGAAGATAAAGTATTGGTAAAAGCGCTTATTGAAGGAATGATCAAAGAGTACATCAATAAAGGTCCCTATCACCATGAAATTGTACAACAACTTGTCAATACTTTGCTCTCACTGGTTGCCCGTAACATTTACATTACTGCACCGGAAAAATCTGAATACGATGCCGGCAATGATGAAACGGCGCTGAAAATTATACACTACATCCAGGGTAATATCTATAAACCCGAATTACTGAAAGCAGAGCACATCTCCAATGAATTCCGCATCTCCATCAACTACTTAAGCGAATATTTCAAAAAACACACCGGCGAAACATTACAACAATACATTACCAACTACAAACTGAAACTGGTTGAAACCCGTTTGCTGCACAGTGAAATGCGGATGAATGAAATAGCTTTTGAATTAAACTTCACTGACGAAAGCCATCTCAACAGGATTTTTAAAAAATACAGAGGTATGAATCCTTCTGAGTTCCGCAAACGTGGGCATGGTAAATTATATCCCGTACATGCACGCGCCTGATACAACAACATGCAAATATTGTAAGTGTACATTTTAGCAACACCACCTTTAATGGAAATTAACCCGATTTTAATTCTTTAGCCCTTCTGTAGAGTTGTACTTTTTAAGGTTTTGATAGTATCTTTTATTCATTGCGTAAATAGCACCACTTGGTCAATAGTGATCGTACGACCATGATAAATAATATTCTATGTGCAATATTATTGAGTAGAAACAACTGTCGGTGATTACATTATCTTTATCAAAAATCAATATTTTGCTCAGAGGTGTTTTACCGGGTTGCACAGCTATTTTAATACTTGCATCCTGCAACGATGATGCTCCGAAAATATCAGCCACATCACCACACGATTCTGCTGCTCTTTGTGCAGTGCCTGTTCCTTCACGTTTTGCAGTCGATTCTTCACACACAGCTATTCATGCTCCTGATAGTGTTTCCCATAAAAAAATGGTATGGATAAATGGAGGAACCTTTACAATGGGTTCAGCAGATAAGGAAGGGCGCGCAGATGAATATCCTCAGCATACAGTAACTGTTGGTCCTTTCTGGATGGATGAAACAGAAGTGACCAATGATCAGTTTCAGCAATTCGTAAAAGCTACCGGTTATATTACTACAGCGGAACGCAAACCTGATTGGGACGAAATAAAAAAGCAATTACCAGAGGGTACTCCAAAACCACCGGATAGTGTATTGGTGCCTGCATCCCTGGTATTTACTCCTGCACACCACGCCATTTCACTCAACGATGCTTCACAGTGGTGGCGCTGGCAACCCGGCGCCAGTTGGCAACATCCGCAGGGCCCCGGCAGCGATATCAAAGGAAAAGGCAATTATCCTGTAGTACAGGTGTCGTGGGAAGATGCAATGGCTTATGCAACCTGGGCTGGTAAACGATTACCTACCGAAGCGGAATGGGAGTTTGCTGCCCGTGCAGGGTTGATCAATCAACCTTTTACCTGGGGTAGCGAACCTGTAGAAAATGGTTCCCCCAAAGCCAATACCTGGCAGGGACATTTTCCGGATGTAAATACCAAAAGAGATGGTTTCACCGGGGCAGCCCCTGTCCGGTCATTTCCTGCAAATGCTTTTGGCCTCTATGATATGGCTGGTAATGTATGGGAATGGTGTGCCGACTGGTACCGCCCGGATTACTATAAGCAAACCGCTAATGGGGTTGCTAATCCCACAGGCCCTTCTTCTTCCTTTGATCCCGACGAACCCAATACGCCCAAAAGGGTAGTGCGTGGCGGTTCATTCCTCTGTCATGATTCTTATTGCGCCAGTTACCGCGTATCTGCCCGCATGAAAACAGCCCCCGATACCGGGCTCGAACATACAGGCTTCAGGTGCGTAAGCAGGTAGATTAAAAGTTACTGGAATCGGCAATCGTGAATCGGCAGTACTGTTTCGAGTTTCGGGTTGAATCGTGAGACGTGAGTCGTCAGTCGTGAGTGGCTGAAGCAAGTGAATAGTCAATGGTGAATACCGGTCCCTTGTCAACATTTCAACCTATCAACCTATCAACTCGTCAACTGTACTCCCTTGTACCTTGTCTCTTGAACCTTGTGCCTTCAACTTACAACCTATAACTTAAAACTTATAACCTGTACTCAGCGTCCCGCGTTAAGCACTCCCCATTTACACATTTGCCTTCCTCCCATTCCGGGAATACTACCCACCAACGCTACACCAGATCCATACCAAACAAACACCAGGTTTTCGCAAATTCCCGTTTAAACCCTTAGTGGATACGCTTTAATATACAAGCTGGACATAACCTGGTCATAGGCTGTCCCCTGTCAGACTGGTGCAAAGTAGCCTTCACCCGGCGACCTGGCCGTGCGTCCCGGAGAGGGAATTATGGAGGATTTTATGATTTTGGGATTGAAGGACTTTGAGATTCTTGGCGTGAAAGTGAATCGCTGGTCGTGAGTCGTCAGTCGTGAATCGTGAGTGCAGAAGGCGTCAAACGTGAAAAGAACCGTGGATCGGCAGACGGCAATCGAAAATACAAGCTGCGAGCGTTGAGCTGTGAGCGACGAGCTAATACAACAACCATCCGTACTTCGTACTTCTTATTTCGTACTTTCTTGTGCCTTTCTGGGTTTTCAAATTGATATGCGATAAAAATGGCATATATGCAATTCGTACATCTCCTGATAACTTTACGGGTATTTAATGCCTTTTTACGAGCAAAAAATTTGGCTGGTTATTGATTCTGTACTATTTTGAAAAGCCCTTTTTTGGGAAATTGGGGATAACTTGTAGGGATGGTAAAGGGATTTGTACTTTTTCTGTTCTAATGATTTGATTAGTATTGAGTTATATATGTTTGCCCGTTTTAGTGATGCGTTAACATCATTTTTGACCAAATGAGGGCAATTTTGCAAACTGAAATACGTTGGTAAGATTAGTAGCTTGACTACCGGCGATTCGTAAATATCCAAAATTCAGGGGATTCTTCTATGCAAAAACCAATTATTAAAAGGCTCGCAAAACGCTGTTGTTCTACATTGCTGGTGGGCGGAGCAATTTTCCTGTGGTCATTTATGCCCTCGGTTCCCTCGCCCTTACCCTTTAAGATCTATTCTGTAGACAGTTCTTCTCCTAATACTTTTACCGCTGCGGCTGCGCGTTTATCGTTTGCAGAGGCAAAGCTTGAGGTGTACGATAGCCTCCATCTTGAAGAAGCTGGTTTATCACGCAGGGCGTTCCAGATGGCTTTAAATGGCATGAGCAAACTCATCCGCACTTATCATATCAAAGAAAATATTCTTTCTATTGTCGATTTTAGTCAGCCCAGCATCGCTAAGAGGCTGTATGTGATTGATCTGGACAATTATACCTTACTGTTCAATACGCTGGTAGCGCATGGCAATAAGACGGGTAAAGAAATGGCCCAGTCTTTCTCCAATAAAAACCGTTCCAACAAAAGCAGTCTTGGTTTCTATATCACTGGTGGTACTTACATGGGTAACAATGGTTATTCATTAAAACTGCAGGGAGTAGAAAAAGGTATCAACGATATGGCTTACCGTCGTGCTATTGTATTACATGGCGCTGATTATGTAAGCACAGATTGGGCAGCCTATCACAACCAGGACTATATCGGTCGCAGCCAGGGATGTCCTGCTGTACCGGCAGAGATGTCAGAGTCCATCATCAACGAGTTGAAAGATGGTACCTGTCTTTTCATTTATCATCCTACTTCAACCTACAAGGCAAAATCACACCTTGTAAAATAAGAAGTTTGAAATAAGATATTTGAGATCCGAAGCTCCATGAGGGTTTCGGATTTTTAGTTTTCAGGAGGAGAAAGAACCCGAAGCAGGAAGTCTGAAATCCGAAATGTGAAACGTAACAGAAGCATCATATTCCGGATTTTAAGACTTTATGCATATCCGTATTTCGTACTTCATACTTCGTATTTAAAAGCGGGTTATTAACATTTTAAGCATTAACTGGTATAAAAAACCGGGCAGCAAACCGGCTGCACTGTATATCTTTGAAACTCATAATCTGTATATATGCTAAAGGTTGGAATATTCGGCGTTGGTCACCTTGGAAAATTTCATTTGAATAACTGGAAGGAAATAAGCGGAACTGAACTGGTGGGTTTTTACGATCCTAATGATGCCGCAGCTCAGGAGGTAACGGAAAAATACCAGGTTGCAAGATTTCTGGATGCTGAGCGTTTAATGGATATAGTAGATATTGTAGATGTGGTAGCGCCTACCACATTCCATTATGATCTTTGTAAAATGGCTATCCGCAAGGGTAAGCATGTGTTTGTAGAAAAGCCGCTTGCCAACACAATGGAAGAGGCCCGTGAGATCGTAAACCTTGTGCGTGAATCAAATATTAAGTTCCAGGTGGGGCATGTAGAGCGTTTCAATCCTGCCTTCCTGGCCGTACGTAACATGGAGCTTCACCCGATGTTCATTGAAGTGCATCGTTTAGCGCAGTTCAATCCACGCGGTACAGAAGTAAGCGTGATCCTCGACCTCATGATCCATGATATTGATATTATCCTGAGCCTGGTAAAAAGCGAGGTGAAAATGATCTCTGCCAGTGGCGTAGCCGTTATGACTGATACACCTGATATTGCCAATGTGCGTATTGAATTCAACAATGGTTGTGTGGCAAACCTTACCTCCAGCCGCATCTCAATGAAAAAAATGCGCAAGATCAGGTTATTCCAGAAAGATGCTTATATTGGCATCGACTTTCTGAACAAAAAATCCGAGATCATTAAGCTAAAAGGTCAGGCAGATCTCGACGCATTGTCTTTTGACCTGGATACACCACACGGAAAAAGAACTATCGCTGTCATCAATCCATTGGTTCCCGAAGTAAATGCCATTAAAATGGAGTTGGAAGTTTTCAGGGATGCTATCCTGAATAATATACCAACTACTGTTTCGGAGGTAGATGGTTACAGGGCAATGGACGTGGCACACCAGATCTTACATAAAATAAAAAACAATAGTATTATTTCCTGAACCTGTACATGCGTTCAAAACCTCGTATCCATAGCATCTTTTACCTTCTGAATGATTACCTGGCGGCTATTTTAGCCTGGTGCGTTCTATACTTTGTACGAAGGCTTTTGCTGCACGAACCCCTTCAGGTTGAACACGAGATCTACCTCAACAATCGTTTCTGGGTCGGTTTGCTTACTGTGCCTGTAGCGTGGCTGTGTTTCTATACACTGATGGGCTGCTACCATTCACTCTACAAAAAGTCCAAGCTTACTGAATTCTTTTCAACACTCGTTTATTCCATCATTGGGGCTACCATTATTTTCTTTGCTATCGTTATCAACGATCCGCAAAAACAGTACACTTATTTTTACAAAGCCCTGTTCTCTTATATTATAGCACAATTCATTTTTACATGGATCGGGCGCAGCATGTTGCTCAGGCGGGTAAAAAAACAATTGCAGACCGGTCGTGTTCGCTTTAATACCTTGCTGGTAGGCGGCAATGGCGTAGCCACCTCCACGTATTATGGTACAAGACAGGCGCTTGAAATGGGCGGTTACCATTACGTAGGGTTCATTTCTACCGGCACCTATGTAAATGGTATTGGTGAACAACTGGAGCGCTATGGCTCATTGCAGGATATGGAAAAGGTGATCAAAGAACAGGATGTAAAACTGGTAGTGATAGCACTGGAAAAAACAGAGAAAGAAAGAATAGAAAAAACGATTGAACTGCTGAGCGAAAAAGATGTAGAGATCAAAATTACGCCCGATGCACTGGATATCCTTTCCGGTTCGGTAAAAACCAGTAGTGTATTCGGAGCTGTACTGTCCGATATTAAAACCGGTACGATGCCGGAATGGCAGCAGAATATCAAACGTCTGCTCGATGTAGTGGTGTCGTTATTGCTGCTGATCGTTCTTTTCCCGTTTTTACTGTACATCGCTATCAGGGTAAAACTATCTTCACCGGGCCCTGTTTTTTATCAGCAGGAGCGGATAGGACATAAAGGACGGCCATTTATTATCTATAAGTTCCGCTCTATGTACCACCCTGCGGAAACCAATGGGCCACAGTTATCCAGCAAAAATGATCCACGCGTAACCACCTGGGGGCGCATCATGCGCAAATGGCGCCTGGATGAACTGCCTCAGCTATGGAATGTGCTCAAAGGCGAAATGAGCCTTGTAGGGCCAAGACCAGAACGTGCCTATTACATCAACAAACTGAAGTATCAGACGCCCTATTTTAAATACCTGCTCAAAGAAAAACCCGGTCTTACTTCCTGGGGCATGGTGCAGTTTGGCTATGCCGAAAATGAAAAAGAAATGATAGAGCGCATGAAGTACGACCTCATGTATATTGAAAATATCTCCCTCTCCCTCGATTTAAAAATACTCCTCTACACGCTCAGGATTGTGTTTTTAGGAAAAGGAAAGTAAATGTGCGAATGGAGCTGAACACAAATACAGGTTATAAGTTTTAAGTTATAGGTTGTAAGTTAAGGCACAAGATTTAAGGAACAAGGTTCAAGGAAATGCAGGTGACAAGTTGAAAGGTTAACAAGGAAGTACGAAGTACGGGAGCAAAATATCGAATGTTGAATTTTGAATATCGAATTTCGAAGGGAAAGCCGAAGGCCAGGTTAAAAAGTTGGAAGGTTGATAGGTTTACAAGGAGCAGCCATTCACTATTCACCATTGACTATTCACTTGCTTCAGCCACTCACAACTGACGACTCACGTCTCACGATATTGCCGATTGCCGTCTGCCGATTCACGATTGACGTCTCACGTTTCGCAGACAGCCACTCACGATTGACGTCTCACGATTGCCGCCTGCTGATTTATGTTTCACGGTAACCGAATTCATTCACTTTTAAGAAATCAATCCGCAATACTTTAATTCTCTGACCCGTCATAAAAAAATATGCAGCAAACAAAAAAGCCATACCAGGACCTCTCGTTAAAGAACATAAAAAAAGAGATATGGGAAGACATTCCTGGTCTGGATGGTTACTTTGCAGTGTCTGATTACGGGCGGGTAAAACGAATGGAGTATACACATCAATACCGTAACGGGGCTATATATACAATCCCGGAAAAAATTATTAAACCGGGAATAGTACAACAGGGTAACGCTTTTAAAGGTGATGTGACGAAGCACCTGATAACACGCGTGGTTATAGAAGGCGTACGGCATAGTTTTACCATAGTCCGTTTGGTGTATTATTGTTTTGTAGAGCCTTTTGACTTGGAAGATGCAGGAATAATGATTCTTACAAAAGACTGCGATAATTTTAATATCAGGCCTTCAAATCTTGTAAAGGCAACATGGCAGCAACGACAACAACGCGTAGTTGAACGGGGAAGGGCAGAGAGCCCTTTATTGTATCTGTCTGAGGAGGAAAAACAATATGCGCGGCTCAGGTGTACGCAGGCTACCAGCAGGCAGGTATCTCAATACTCCATAAAAGGCAGGCGTATCCGCATATATAAAAGTGCAGCCGCCGCGGGCAGGGCTACAGGAGTCCATTCTCAATCTATCTGTAAGGTGGCAAATGGCAAAAAAAATAAAGCAGGCGGGTTTTTGTGGGCATGGGGTAAAGAAAAGGAGGTTGCACCACCGGATGGTAACGAAAGGCGGAGAAAGTTCCGCTTAGATTATGGGCTCCGTGTAACACAGTACGATCTGCAGGGAAATAGAATTGCTCAGTTTCCTTCTATTAAAGATGCTGCCGAATCTACTGGTGTCAGCGGGTCTGCTATAGGAGCTGTAGTAAAAAATAAATACAAAAGCGCAGGTGGTTTTTTCTGGAAAAAAGGACACGGAAAGATAATGATCGATCTGTCTGCGCATTTAACAGGCAGAGCCTCTATGGCTGTCACTCAATCCAAAAGCGTAAAACAATATACACTTGATGGAAAGTATATAGCCTCATTTGCCAGTGTAAAGGAGGCTGCTCAGGCTATGGGTGCATATTCAGGAGCTATCAGCTCAGCCTGTCGTGGAATACAAAAAAGCGCCTGCGGTTACCAATGGAAATTCTCATCAGACTCACGTTTTAAAAAATAACTTGGGAATGGCGCCGGTATCCCTAATCTACAGTTCCTGAAACCTGTAACCCGTATCCGGCATCTTGCATCGGGTGCCTCTAATCTCAAATTTTGAACATCAAACCTCAAATCTGCCCCAATCCCTTATTTTTGAAAGAAAAACGTGAGTAAACTAGCACAACTTCTTATCCTGCAATTAGTTTTGTGGCAAGCGGCAAAGGCTCAATCATCATACTGGCAGCAGGAGGTTAACTACAACATCAACGTAACCCTGAACGATAACAACAACAGCATCAAGGGTAACCTTTCACTCGAATACATCAATCACTCGCCTGATACACTTACGTTTATCTGGTTCCATCTTTTCCCCAATGCTTATAAAAATGCAGAAACTGCATTGGCCAAACAATTGGCTGAAAGTGAAGATGGAAAAAAGAAACTCGTCAACATTGGCAAAGGATATATCGACAGCCTGCAGTTCACTGTAAACGGCCAGTTAGCCCAAACCAGTGTGGGCGATAATATTGATATTCTGAAACTGATACTGCCCAAGCCATTATTACCAGGAGATAAAGTATCCATTGCAACACCTTTCTTTGTACAGTTACCACCTTATTTCTCACGTTCCGGTTACGATGGACAACAGTATATGGTTTGTCAGTGGTACCCCAAACCGGCTGTTTATGATCGCAAGGGATGGCATCAATTCCCTTATCTTGACCAGGGAGAATTCTACTCAGAATATGGTTCATTTAAAGTGAGTGTTACTTTACCGACTGATTATGTGGTAGGCGCTACTGGTTTATTACAGGTAAAAGAAGAACTCGACGCTTATAAAAAGATAGGACTGCAGAACAACCAGGATCCTTCTAAACCTGTTCTTTACAAGGCTGCCAAAAAAGGCGTTAAAACCTTGTCATGGTATGGAGAAAAGATCCATGATTTTGCATGGTTTGCCAGCAAAGAGTTTGTGATCCGTTACGATACCCTGCAATTGCCCGGGCATACAGTTGACGTATTTTCCTACGGGCAGCTGAAAGGCAATAACGAATGGAAAAAAAGCACCTCATTCATTAAAGATGCTGTAAGCCATTATTCCGGTTGGATAGGAGAGTACCCTTACCCGGTAGTGCAGGCGGTAGAAGGACCTAAAAACCTGTCTTCAGGTGGTATGGAATACCCGATGATCACGCTGATCACCAGTCCGGATGCAAACGAAGAAAGAATGGATGCGGTAATTACGCACGAAGTAGGGCACAACTGGTTTTACGGCATCCTGGGCAGCAATGAGCGTGACCATCCCTGGATGGACGAAGGGGTCAATACTTATTACCAGTTTCGCTACGAAGGGGAAAAATACAGGGATAACAGCATTTTTGGCGGCAATATCCCCAAAGAACTGAAAAACCTCTCTGCTGCAGATTTCCTGGCCCGCATTTATGGTGCATTGAACTCCATTCCGGCCGCAAAACCTGTCAGCACAAGTTCTACCGGTTTCCCCAATAAAGATGACTATGGAATCGTTGTATATGTGAAAACGGCTGTTTGGCTGTATATCATTGAAAATTCGATAGGCAGGGATGTACTGGACAAAGGTGTACAGACCTATTTCAACGAATGGAAATTCAAACATCCTTATCCCGAAGATTTCAAGGCCGCATTGGAAAAAGCCAACGGCAGTTCATTAGATAAGCTGTTTGAGTTGTTAAATAAAGAAGGAAATTTTTAATGTGCGGATTGATCAATGTGCAGATGTGCAAATGGGACCCTAAAGTTGGAAAGACTGGAAGGAAAGCAAGTTGGTAGTTATCATGAATGCCAGCAACGAGCTTTGAGCTACGAGCGGCGAGAAAATACAGAAGTCTGAAGTCGGAAAAGGCACAAAGTTCAAGTAACAAGGTACAAGGGAATACAGTTGACGAGTTGATAGGTTGAAATGTTGACAAGGGGACCGGTATTCACTATTGACCATTGACTATTCACTTGCTTCAGCCACTCATGACTGACGACTCACGTTTCACGATTGCCGTCTGCCGATTGCCGATTTCAACCCGAAACACAAAACCCGGAACACGAAATTGAAACCGCTTTGAAGAAACTCTATTTTTTATTGCTCTGCTGTTCTATACTGCGGCCGGTAATGGCACAGCAGGTATATTGGCAACAGGAAGTAAACTATGCCATTGATGTAAGCCTGAATGATATAGAACACACATTAGATGGCTTTCTCAAACTGCAATACATCAATCATTCGCCCGATACATTATCCTTCATCTGGTTTCACCTGTGGCCCAATGCGTATAAGAACGACAAAACGGCTTTCAGTGAACAAATGCTGCAGAATGGCAGTACTGACTTTTACTTTTCCGGGAAAGAGCAGCGTGGTTATATCAATCGCCTCGATTTCAGGATAAACAACTTTACCTTAAAAACGGAGGACCATCCGCAGTACATAGATGTTGTAAAAGTCTATTTGCCCGAGCCATTGTTGCCAGGGCAGCAAACTGCTATTACCACGCCTTTTCATGTGCAGTTACCCGCAGTGTTCTCCCGCAGCGGGCATGTGAAAAAAGCATATAACATTACACAATGGTATCCCAAGCCGGCAGTCTATGACCGCAATGGCTGGCATCCCATGCCTTACCTGAACCAGGGTGAGTTTTACAGTGAATATGGCAGTTTTGATGTACACATTACTATTCCTTCAGATTACGTAGTAGCTGCTACCGGCGACTTGCAAAACCCTGAAGAAATAGAATGGCTCAAAGGAAGAAGTGCAAAGAACGAAGTAAAAACTACTGTAGAGGTAATAAAAGGCCAGAAGTCAAATACAAAGAGCAAACAACCTGTTAAGTCTTTTGGAACAAAGAAGTTTACATTCGGAAAAAAGCCTGCTCCAAAGCCCGTAACCAACAACCAGCAACCGGTAACAGTCAAAACACTGCATTATACCCAGGGTAATGTGCACGACTTTGCCTGGTTTGCCAACAAGAACTTTATTGTATTGCAGGATACACTCCAGCTTCCTTCAGGAAAGATCATTAACGCGTATAGTTATTTCACCGGTGCCAATCCATCATGGAAAAAAAGTTTACAGTACACAAAAGATGCTGTTCGTTTCCGTTCATCACTCATTGGTGAATATCCTTACAATGTAGTGAGTGTGGTAGAAGCGCCGCTTGGTTTCGACGGTGGTATGGAATATCCCACTATTACCAGCATTGCGCCTGCTATTAAAGATGCCGAACTCGACAGAACCATAGAACACGAAGTAGGACACAATTGGTTCTATGGCATCTTAGGCAGTAATGAACGCAGGTATCCCTGGATGGATGAAGGGATCAATACTTATTACGATCAGCGCTACATGACTGCCAAATATGGTAGTACGGATCATGATGTTAGTATGGAGAAGAAGTTGCGGCAGGTGATCCTGGCTGAGTTGGTAGCCGAAAGAAAAGATCAGCCGGTTGCTTCCACATCCGAAGATTTCACTTGGCTCAATTATAACATCATTGCCTATGGAAAAACTGCCGACTGGCTGCAGTGGATGGAAGATTCCCTGGGCAGAAAGGCTTTTGATGCCGGCATGAGACAATATTACAACCAGTGGCAGTTCAAACATCCTTTGCCCGGCGATTTTAAACAGGTGATGGAAAACAATAGCGGAAGATCGCTTCAGTCTTTCTTTACTGCATTAGATACTACCGGAAATATTCCACCGGTTACCACGCGTAAAAAGATAAGACCGGCATTCTTCTTCTCTCTGAAAGATTACCAGCATACCCATTATATCAATATCATGCCTGCCATTGGGTACAATATGTACGACAAGTTTATGGTGGGTGGTATGATCCATAACTACGGGTTGCCTTCCTCACGCTTCAGGTTTATGCTTACGCCATTATATGCTACAGGCAGCAAGCAACTCAATGGGCTGGCCCATGTAGAATATAATTGGTACGCACAGGGATTACTCAAAAAAATAGTACTGGGTGCAGGCGCTGCTCGTTTCTCAATGAGAGATGGTGTAGACAGCACAGGAGCCACTATACAGGCTGGTTTTACCAAACTGACTCCTTCCTTACGTGTGGTATTCCGCAACAAAGATGCCCGCAGTACAGTAGAAAAATGGCTGGAATGGAAAACCTTCCTCATTGGAGAAGAGAGCTTTGGTTACAAGGTACCGGTGGGCGATTCAGTAAGTCATCCTTTTGTACAGAAAACAACACATCGCTATCTCAATCAGCTTACCTTCAATATCACCGACTACCGGCAACTCTATCCTTACGACGCTGAATTACAGGTACAGCAGGCAAAAGATTTTTATCGCATCAATGCTACTGCCAACTACCTGTTCAATTATGCAAAAGGTGGCGGTATGCGTGTTCGTGTATTTGCAGCCAAATTTGGTTATATAGGTGATGGTAAATACTCTTCAACTGCCCGGTATCAGCCTAAACTAACTGCTGTGCGTGGCGATGAGGACTATACCTACAGTAACTATTTTATTGGTCGCAATGAATTCAGTGGTTTTGCCAGCCAGCAGATCATGCTGCGCGATGCGGCATTAAAACTTCGTTATGACCTGTTTGCAGATCCTCCTGTGCGTACAGACAATTGGATAGCTGCTATCAACCTCAATACAACCTTACCCAATGGGCTTTTCCCTGTAAAACTGCCGGTACGTTTATTTCTTGATGTAGGCACTTATGCTGAATCATGGAAAAAAGACGTGAATTACAGTAAGTTTCTATACGTAGGTGGTTTACAGGTTACCTTATTCAAAGAATTGCTGAACATATATATGCCGCTGGTGTATAGCAAGGCGATGCGTGATAATACCAAAACCGAAAAACAGGAATTTACTTTCTGGAAACGGCTTTCATTCAGCCTCGACATTCAGCGATTCAACAGGCGTAAGATAATAGGCCCGATGGGGTTTTAAGAGTTTCGGGTTGGGGAATCGTGAATCAGCAATCGTGAGACGTGAGTCGTCAGTCGTGAGTGGCTGATTCGTGAAATGTGAAATGTCAAACGTGAAAGCAGTTGCTGTATTTGCTCGTAGCTCAAAGCTCGCGGCTGTTTTCCCTTCTAAATTCGACATTCAAAATTCTACATTCGATATTTCATCCTTTCTAATTCCTGTATTCAACTTATAACCTAAAACTTACAACTTATAACTTACAACCTCCAATACATACAACACAGCCGGATCGATACCGGGAAATGGAACCGCTGCATTGACGAAGCTTCCAATGGATTGATCTATGCCTATAGCTGGTATCTCGACCATATGGCGAAACATTGGGACGCATTGGTGTATGGCGATTACGAAGCTGTAATGCCGCTTACCTGGAATAGCAAATGGGGCATCAGCTATTTATATCAGCCCGCTTTTATGCAGCAGTTGGGCGTGTTTTCAAAAGCTTTCTTAGATACGTCACTCTTGGATGAATTTATCAGCACGGCCCGGAAACATTTTCGTTTTGCAGAGATCTTTCTGAATTATCACAACAATTTACCCGGGCTGCCAATAAGCTCCAATATGATATTATCCCTGGATAAGCCATATGAGGAGGTATACAATGGGTATGCACGGGGTTTTATCAGTAGCCTCGATAAATCCGGCAAACATCAATTGATGTATAGAAAGGATGCAGATATTAATAATGCTTTAACCAATAATAGACTGCTTTATGGAATGCGCGTGCCACATGTAACGGATGAATGTTACGAACGTTTCAATTCACTTTGCAAGCACGCGTATGAGAATGACTCCCTTGTATTAAGAACTGCGACTGATGATCAGGGGCAAGTAGTTGCAACTGCATTATTGTTCAGCAAGAATGGCAGACTTTATTTGTTGCAATCAACCACACCCGAGGAGGGGAGAGTATTAGCAGCTAATCATTTTTTACTGGATAGGATCATTCATGAATTTGCCGGAAAGCAGATAATACTTGACCTGGAGGGCTCCGATATTCCTGGCGTAGCTCATTTTTACAAAAGCCTCGGTGCAACCGGGCAGCCATATTTCTTTTGTAGATGGAATGATTTGCCCTGGTTCCTGAAGTGGATGAAATCGTGAATCGGCAGACGGCAATCGGCAGTACTGTTTCGGGTTCCGGGTTTGATGTTTCGGGTTGAATCGTGAGACGTGAGTCGTCAGTCGTGAGTGGGAAGTTCGTGAAACGTGAGACGTCAAACGTGAAAAGAACCGTGAATCGGCAGACTGCAATCGGCAGTACTGTTTCGAGTTTCAGGTTTGATGTTTCGGATTCTTTAATTCGATCTTTTCCTCGAAATTCGACATTCAAAATTCAACATTCGATATTTTGCTCTCGTACTTCTAACTTCGTATTTCGTACTTTCTTGAGCCTTGTCCCTTTTCCGACTTCTTTCTTCCTTTCTAATTCCTTATTTCCAATTCCTAATTCCACATTTCTGTATTTCACTTACAACCTATAACCTACAACTTATAACCTGTATTCGCGTTTTGCCCGCGTTCAGCCTTCATTTTCAAACTCCCATCTCCCTTTCTTCCAGCACCTTCTCGGCAATCAGGATATCAAGCGGACGGGTGATCTTAATATTCGTGGAATCGCCCTCTACAAGATGGATCTTTACGCCAAGTTGTTCCACTACGCTCGCTTCATCGGTAAAGGAATCTTCATATTCCTGTTCAAAAGCAGCTTTAATAAGATCGCTGTAAAAGGTTTGCGGTGTTTGGATCAGGCGCACTTTATTACGGTCCACAGACTGGTTGCCGCCGATGTTCTCAATACGAACGGAATCAGAAGCTATCGTGGCAGGAATGGCATTGCCTCTTTCCTGGGCCATGTTATAACAGCGATGAATAAGGTCTGTAGTGAGCAGGCAGCGAACGCCATCGTGCACAAATACAATAGAATGATGATGAATATGAGAAAGCCCATTTCTTACAGAGTGAAAACGGGTTTCTCCGCCTTCAGTGATCCAGATACGAGCGGGGTGGGCAGTAGAGCGAAGGATCTCCAGGCCGGTTTCCATGTGAGCTTTGGGTAATACCAGTATTATTTCCAGGTCGTCAAAGGCTTCCAGGAAGGTGGTAAGCGTGTACCACAATACAGGTTTCCCGCGTAGGGGTAAAAATTGTTTGGGTACCTGGGTTCCCATTCGCAATCCGGAACCACCGGCAACAACAACGGCGTACTTTTTCATGCCCGGGAGGCTGTTTAAATGTTAAAAGACTGTTACAGCAATTGAAATGCTGCAAGGATTAACGGAAGTTTTTTGACAAAGGATTGAATTGCAGACAAAAAAGAGGTCAGAAAGTCAGGAGTATGAAAAGTGAATGGTGAACTGTCAATGGTGAATAGATGATGTACTTAGCAGTCCCGGTTTTCTTCCGGTAACTGATTTGACTTCGTCCTGACCCATTTGCCTTTTCCGACTCATTTAACTGCCTCTTGACGTATTGGGCTATTCTTCGTCCCGCAACAATTCCCTTTCAATTTCTTCCATGTGAATAATGTCCCAGGCCTCACTCTCGGTGGGCGTTACATTCATTAGCTCCAGCAGTTCCATTTTATCCAGTTGTTCTTCTGTAACAGGCTGTAATTCACAGAACACAAAAGAGGCATTCTGTTCATAAAAGGTTTGCTGTAACTTTACTAAGTACTCGGCTGTGGCTTCATCGATTGACTCCACATCCTTCAGGATCACTACCAGGTTTTTAACGTCGTTTTGTAAAAACGGAAGTAAACAATCATCTAATGCTGCTGTCATATTAGCAGTTAAATGGCTTTCCTGGATCGTAATGGCATAGAATTTCTCTCTGGTATCAATTTTGACCTGCATAATACACTTTTCAGCTTGTAAAAGCCGTTAACAGATAGAGTGAACAGATGTCAAAAATATTTGTTATTATTGTATAACACAACAATTTATAAACAATGGACAACAATTTTTCAGCCCAGGTGAAGGAGATTATTTCGTTTAGCAGGGAGGAGGCTTTAAGGCTGGGGAACGATTTTATCGGCACTGAACATTTGTTGCTGGGATTGATTCGTGAGGGAGAGAATACCGCGGTACGCATACTCAAGAGTTTTAATGTTGATCTGTACGAGTTACGTAAAGAGGTGGAAATGGCAGTAAAGGACAAAACCGGTAAAAACATCGCCAACATAAACAGCTTACCGCTCACAAAGCAGGCGGAAAAAGTGATCAGGGTCACGGTTCTCGAAGCAAAGGCACTAAAAAGCCCTACTGTAGAAACTGAACACCTGATGCTCTCCATTTTGAAGAACAAGGAAAATATTGCTACACAGATTCTAAATCAATTCGACGTGGATTACGACTTATTCAGAAACGAACTTGGTGTGGTAAAGAGCAACGATGTCCGCAGTGAATATGCTGATGAGAATGAAGATGACTTCGATGAAGAGAAAAAGTATTCACAGCAGAAATCTCGTCCCGCAGGAAACACCAAAAGCAAAACGCCGGTGTTAGACAACTTCGGCCGTGATATTACAAGATTAGCAGAGAGTGGCGCCCTTGATCCCATCGTGGGTCGTGAGGCAGAAATTGAAAGAGTATCTCAGATCCTTTCACGCCGCAAAAAGAACAACCCGATCCTTATCGGTGAACCAGGTGTAGGTAAAACAGCCATCGTAGAAGGTCTGGCCCTGCGTATTGTTCAGCGTAAAGTATCCCGTGTACTGTTCGACAAACGTGTTATTTCACTTGACCTTGCAGCCCTGGTAGCAGGTACCAAATACCGCGGCCAGTTTGAAGAGCGCATGAAAGCCATCATGAATGAACTGGAAAAGAACCGTGATGTTATCCTGTTCATTGATGAGATTCACACAATCGTAGGTGCTGGTGGTGCCAGCGGTTCACTGGATGCTTCCAATATCTTCAAACCAGCCCTCGCAAGAGGTGAGTTGCAATGCATTGGTGCATCAACACTCGACGAATACCGCATGTACATCGAAAAAGATGGCGCATTGGATCGTCGCTTCCAGAAAGTGATGGTAGAACCACCAAGCGTGGATGAAACCATACAGATCCTGAACAATATCAAATCCAAATACGAGGATTATCACAACGTTACTTACAACCAGGAAGCAATTGATGCCTGCGTTAAACTGAGTGATCGTTACATTACTGACAGGCTGCTGCCCGACAAAGCCATCGACGTGATGGATGAAGTAGGGGCTCGCGTACACCTGAAAAATATCAATGTACCGAAAGAGATCCTCGACCTGGAGAAAAAGATTGAAGACGTTAAGGTAGAGAAGAACAAAGTTGTAAAGAGCCAGAAGTTTGAAGAAGCTGCTTCTCTGCGCGATACTGAAAAACGTCTGCAGGAAGATCTTGAAAAAGCAAAAGCCGGTTGGGAAGAAGAAAGCAAGCACAAACGTTATCCCATCGATGAAGATGCGATAGCTGAAGTGGTGAGCATGATGACCGGTATTCCTGTAAAACGCATGGTGCAGGCAGAAACAGAGAAACTGCGCAACATGGCAGAAGAAATGAAGGGAATGGTTGTAGGCCAGGACGAAGCGATCCTGAAAGTGGTAAAAGCCATTCAGCGCAATCGCGTAGGTTTAAAAGATCCGAAGAAACCAATTGGTACCTTCATCTTCCTTGGTCCTACCGGTGTAGGTAAAACAGAGTTGGCAAGAGCATTGGCCCGTCATATGTTCGACTCAGAAGATGCGCTGATCCGTATCGATATGAGTGAATACATGGAGAAATTCACGGTGAGCCGTTTGATTGGTGCGCCTCCCGGATATGTTGGTTACGAAGAAGGTGGACAGCTTACTGAAAGAGTACGTCGTAAACCTTACTCAGTAATATTGCTGGATGAGATTGAAAAAGCTCACCCCGATATTTACAACATCCTGCTGCAGGTGTTAGACGATGGTCAGCTTACAGATGGATTAGGCCGCAAGGTAGACTTCAAGAATACCATGATCATCATGACTTCTAACATTGGTGTGCGCCAGTTAAAAGACTTTGGTGAAGGTGTTGGTTTCGCTACCGCAGCACGCACACAGAATGCTGATGAAAACAATAAAGCGGTAATTGAGAAAGCACTTAAAAGAACTTTCTCTCCTGAATTCCTCAACCGTATTGATGATGTGATCATTTTCAACACACTAAGCAAAGAAAATATCTTCAGCATCATTGATATCCTGATGAAAGGAGTTACCAAAAGACTTTCAAACCTTGGCTTCACACTGGAACTTACAGAAGAAGCGAAGAGCTTTATTGCCGACAAAGGATACGATCAGCAGTTTGGTGCTCGTCCATTGCACAGAGCTATTCAGAAATACCTCGAAGATCCTTTAGCAGAAGAAATACTGAACCTGCACATCAAGCAAGGCGATGTATTAACAGCAGATCTTGATAAAGAAAATTCTAAGATCAAGTTTACGCTCAAAGAATCCAAACAGGCATCAGAAGCATAGCAAATGCGCAGCTTCAGTTAAATACGCATAATATTTTAACTAATACTAGAATTCCGCTACATAGTTTTATGTAGCGGAATTTTTTTTGTGTGAACGTACACACCAAATCTTTAATCAACAGCGTTATAAGCAGGAGAGTCCCTAGGTTTAAATTTACTGTTTCAGGCCGTAGTATTTATCGCGATGCTGATCCCCTGTATACAGAACATTGTTTTAAATCCAATGCTTACGAAAAGAACCAGGAAACTCACGCGTAGTGAGTCTCACAAGTTGTTGCCCCACTACATTATTCAAATGTCGCAGCTCTGGTTGCGACATTTGTTTTTTTAGTCACTAATGCTTTTTTATTTCCTGCTGATTGTTGAGATAGTAATTGTACGATGCAGAGATTTGCTATTTGTCAATTGAGATAAGTCAAACAGCAGATAATATAAATGTAAAATGTAGCAGATGATAAATGTCAAATTGTGAGTAGCGCAAGCGAGTGAATAGTCAATGGTGAATAGTGAATGGAAATCGTGAGGCGTGAATCGTCAGTCGTGAGTGGCTGATTCGTGAAATGTTAAATGTTAAACGTGAATCGGCAGACGGCAATCGGCAATCGTGAATACAAGCTGCGAGCTTTGAGCTACGAGCTAATACAACAACCATCAGTACTTCGTACTTCTTATTTCGTACTCCCTTGTGCCTTGTCCCTTGAACCTTAACTTACAACCTATAACCTGTATTTGCGTTAAGCGTTCAGCAACTGTATTCCTTGAGCCTTGTACCTTAACTTACAAACTATAATAACCTGTATTCCTTGTGCCTTGTCTCTTGAACCTTGTGCCTTAAACTTACAACCCGTATTCGCGTTAGGCATTCAGCGTTAAGCGTTCAGCATTGTTAAGCATACTCAGAACAACGCAATCAATCTGCAGCACTTCTTCAATTCGCGATACAAAAAATGATGAAGGGGAGGAGTTACATCATCAAACTGCTCTCTTTCCCATAAAGCAGTAAAGAGGCATTCAACGGCTTTAGCGGAATCTTCCGGATTCTTTAAAATAGTATAGGCCAGTAACAACAGGTCTTCAGAATATTCTTTCGACAGTTCTTCAAAAGCGCCTACTTCTTTATTCTTCAATCTTTGTAAAAGCTCCATCTGTTTATCAAACTCTGCAGCATCCATACGTAAAGCGTGATAATAGGGTTGGTAAAATATATTGGGAAACGATGTCCTGATATTAGAACAGATGAGTACGGATGTAAAAACGAGAGGGTAACATTTGATAAATATCATAGCGGGGGAACAGCACCCCCGCCTGATAATCTGAATCTGACAACACTACTACTAATCCTAAATAAGATTTGTTATTGGGTATTAGGGAATATTAAAGCAACCTGCCAGGTCTCAGCATAAGAACAGATCCTTTCTGAATAAACTCCCGCCTTTTAGCCGGGACCTGACCGGTACCTGTTAAGGGCATAACAGTTGCTTTACCAAACCACGGACATTCAAAAATTAGTACATGAGCTTCAGGATAACGCGCCTGTTCTTGGCACGTCCGGCAGCCGTTTTATTATCAGCAACAGGGTTTTCCTGTCCATAACCAGTTGCAGTAATACGACCTGCTTCAATGCCTTTGCTGCTCAGGTATTCCTGTACAGATTTTGCACGGTTCTCACTCAGTACAAGATTTTTATCAGCTTTACCGGTATTATCGGTATAACCTTCTATAGATAATTTCATGGCAGGGTCAGCTTTCATTACAGCCACGATCTCATCAAGACCTTTAAATGATTTGCTCAGCAGTTTATGGCTACCGGTAGCAAAATATAAATGCTGTGCTGCAAACTCCGCTCTCTTCTTAATTTCTTCTTTCACTTCAGGACAACCATGATTGGCTGCGGTACCTGGCAGATCAGGACATTTATCTTCCTCATCGTTAATGCCATCCTTATCGCGGTCAGGGATGGGGCAACCCTGGTAACGGGCCACACCTTTTTCCTGCGGACATTTATCTTCTTCATCATTAATGCCATCACCGTCTGTATCAGGAATAGGGCAACCCTGGTAACGTGCAAGACCTTTCTGGTTAGGACATTTATCGTCTTTATCAGGAATTCCATCGCCATCAGTATCAGGACAACCATTGAACTGAGGAAGACCTGCTACTTCAGGACACGCATCAAGACTATCAACCACTCCATCTTTATCCTGGTCTTTTACTTCAACCACTACAGGTAAAGGAGGTAAAGGTTTAGGCGTTTCCTTTACTTTAGGTGAACCAATGGTTTGCGTAAAGCCGAGTGAATAGAACATATTGTTATCCAGCTTGGCACTGCTCATACTTACACGATAATTTGCCTGCAGGAAAATGTAACCTTCACCCTGCATATTCAGTTGCAGACCACCGCCTAATGGAGCATAGCCTGTCCATTTGGTTCCATAATTACCAATGCCAACACCGGCAGAGATAAAAGGAGAAAAAGTACGCTCATCATTGATGGGACGTGCATGTAATGAACCTTCAAACTCATTCACGTAATCATTCTTGCTGCCTGTTTTAGAATAATCAGTGAACAAGCCATTATAACGTACAGAGAAATCGATTTTCTTAGTAATACCTTTCCAGTACATGATAGAAAAACCTGGATCTACTTTTCCGATCTTAGGTACAGATGCGGAAAAATCAGTAAGGTTAGCGCTGAATCCAATTACAGAGGGTTTTTGGGCATAAACGGAGAGTGTAGATAATGCAAGGAATCCCGTAAAAATTCTTTTCATAAATAAATGACTACTGTTTTTTTGCTGTTGTATATGAATTAATAGTATATGCGTCATGGTTAGCATTGGCTCAGGTGTACTCAGCCAGCACTTACAATTATTTACCTGCGTCGGTAAATACTATATAATTTTGAGGAAAAGGTAAGCACAGTAAAATACTGCCGGGACGGGGGCCCGGAGTTGTATTCAATTGAATACGTGTTTCCAGACTTATAGACCGTGAAAGAAAATCAAACGTTTCGCGGAGTTATAATTTTTTTTATTTTTTCTTTTATGTACCTTTTAATAGCTAAAAAACAGGTAGTTAATACTTGTGTAGAATTAGTACTACAAGTATTCATTCGTGCCTATTTTAAAATTATCAGATATTTGCCTTATGGAACCCCTGCGCAACGCTCCCCCCTTTTTTGAGGTCTTAGCTCAAAAGGCTGCTAAAGGTGACAATCAGGCTTTTCAGCAGCTCTATGATTCGGTAGCCGGCAAAATGTATAGTTTATGTTTGCGGTATGCCGGTAATACTGATGATGCAAATGATTGTTTCCAGGAAGGATTTGTAAAGTTATACAGACACCTCGCATCATATCGTGGTGAAGGCTCCTTTGAAGGATGGGCCCGTACCATCTTTGTGGGTATCTGTATCGACTACATGCGGAAGAAAAAGAATTTTCTTTCAGTTGTACCAGACGAACTGGAAATTGCAGCCGACAATCTCTCAGGTTATGATAAGTTGAAAAACGAAGATCTGATGAAACTCATCAGGAAATTACCTGATGGATACAGGGCTGTCATCAACTTAAATCTTGTAGAAGGCTACAATCATAAAGAAATAGGAGAGATGCTGAATATCTCAGAAGAAGGCAGTCGCTCTCAACTATACAGGGCAAGAGTAAGCTTACAGAAATTATTAAAAGAAACCAATGGCCAGCCAATCTGATCTGTTCAGCCGGTTAAAAAAATATGAAGTGCCACCTCCTCCGGAGGCATTTCAACTGTTGTGTAACAGGTTGGGCCTGGAGGGAGAGTCTGCATCATTGCTGGATAGTTTACAACAACTGCAGCAACTGGATCTGATGCCGCCTGTATCCCTTCGTGAAAAGATCACGGAAGCTGTTACTGCATTACCTGCGTTGGTATACCTCCAGCACGAAGTTATATTGCCGCCTGCAGGTACTTACGAACGCATTGCAAAAGAGCTGTCACTGAAGAAAGATAAGTCTGCCACCAAACGATTGCTGTTTACGCCATACCGCATTGCTGCTGCCTGTATATTAGTATTACTGGTAGCAGGAGGCATTTACCTGCTTCTGCCCAAACAAAAAACACCGTCGCAGACCGCAGTTATTCATACAGAACCTTCCGATTCATCAGCAGAACAATTTGTTACCACGCAACCATCTGATAGCAGTACACAAACTGCAGCAGCGCCTGTATACCAGGATTATGATAATCCCAATGCGCTCAATTTCTTCAAAACAAAAAGCTTTAAAACTGAAGGCGCTTTTGTAACCATTACCGACAATGATTTCATAGTAACCTTTGCCAGCTTCAATCCAGAAGAGCTACCGGAGTTCCTAAGAAAAGAAGAGAATAAAGACCAGGTCATCAGGCTTGATCAGCATAGCTATTTTACCATTTCTGCCAGTATGGTAGAAATGCTGAAGAAAATGTATGCTACCAAATCCAAAGGAACGCCTACACGCAAGGCCCGTAAAGAAAAAGAAAAGCTGGAGCAATGGAAAAAAGCTGATGAAAAACGATTTGATCAGTCAATGGCCAACCCGCTTGATCCGATTGATCTCGGCGAGTTCATTTTTAAATATTAGCTGTACAGCCAATTATATCCGACCAGAAACAGTATATG
This sequence comes from Chitinophagaceae bacterium, assembly GCA_047602185.1. GTDB lineage: Bacteria > Bacteroidota > Bacteroidia > Chitinophagales > Chitinophagaceae > PMP191F. The sequence continues at coordinate 163,485 of JASGHY010000001.1, forward strand.
CAGCCATATAAATTATTTTCATCCTTATTGCTTGCCTGTTGCCTGCTATTCGTAGCTCATGCGCAACAGGATGCTCCTTCACGCGAAGACCTCACCGTTTCCTATTCCATTCTTGTAAAAGGAAAAAGAAGCAATACCGGCATTGGTGAAACTTATAACGGCGGAACCAAAACACTTTTTGTAAGCAATGGTGTTGTGCGGTTACGGCAAATAAGTATGATGCGGATGCACGACATTTTTATTTTGCCTCCCGGTAACCCCGAAAGAAAAGTGGCCATTGTAAAAGAATCCGGCAAAAGCAAGTACAAGACTTATCTTGATACCGCACAGTGGCGAAAGTTCAATGCCAAATACGAACGGGCTACCTGTGAACTAAGTGAAGAATATACAACCATTATTGGCTATGCCTGTCACAAGGCAATAGTAAAACTCACGGATGGAAGAACAATTACAGTCTTTTATACTACCCGCTTACCACATGCAGATGCTGCAATGGCCGAGCCTGCATTTGCCAGCGTACCCGGACTGGTGTTAAAATACGAATACAAGTACAAGAAGAATAGCATTATCTATACAGCTACTTCAGTAAGCCGCCAGGCAATAGACATCAACATCCTTAAAGTACCGGGAAAGGGATATGAAGAAAAGAAGTGGACCGGGAAGTAGTTTGAAAATGCTGGTTGTAGGTTTAAGGCACAAGGAAGTACGAAATACGAAGTTAGAAGTACGGAAGCAAAATATCGAATGTTGAATTTTGAATGTCGAAGGGAAAGCAGCCGCGAGCTTTGAGCTACGAGCGGCGAGCAAATACAGCAGCGACCACTCACGACTGACGATTCACGCCTCACGATTTCCATTCACTATTCACTCGCTTGCGCTACTCACGACTGACGATTGACGACTCACGGTTTTCTTTCACGTTTCACTTTTCACGTTTGACGATTATGCCGTCTGCCGATTCACGATTGCCGCCTTCACTAATCCGGATAATCCCTCGTCAGTATATCCATATACTCATCAATCACTTTCTCCATACTGAATTTACGGATCACCAATAGGCGACCTTGTTTGCCCATATGCAAACGATCTTCGTAAGACAGGTTAATGATCTTCTCCATTTTATCAGCCAGATCAAAAGGGTCCTGCATTTTACAGAAAAAGCCGGTAACGTTATTTTGTACAACTTCCTTACAACCGCGGTTAAGAGAGGTAATGATCGGCATTTCCATACTGGCAGCTTCCAGCAGGCAGCGTGGAACCCCTTCATTATAAAAAGAGGGGAATACAAAACAGTCAGCCTGTGCCAGCCAGGGGCGCACATCCTTGGCAAACCCTTTATAATGAACCAGTCCTTCTCTTTCCCAGGTATCCAGGTCTTCCTGGGTAATAGAGTCAGGATGATGTTTTTCAAAAAAGCCGATCAGCAGAAAACGAACATCATAGTTCTTTTTCTTCAGAATACGTGCCGCATCTGCATAAAGCCTGATCCCCTTACTTTTAAGCAGGCGTGTACTCATGATAAATGTAAAAGGACGCTGAGGACGTGGCTTATGGGTAGCAGGAAAGAAGTGTTGAGTATTAATCCCTTCACCGGGTAACACCTTCACATTCTCTATGTGTACGATCTTTTCATTGATAAAGACCTTTGCATCCTCATTATTCAGGAACCATACTTCACGGGTCTTGCGGAGTGCCTTTTTGTACAATAACTTCATGGTATGGTACAATAGGTTCTTACGGGCAAAAGGATAGCCCAGCCCGGTAATAACAGCAACGGAAGGAATGCCGGTAGCAGCGGCGGCCAGTGAACCGTAAATATTGGGTTTAGCCACGTAATGAAAGATGAAATCGGGCTTGTGTTGCTGATAAAGGTGCTTCAGTTGCCGGTAAAAAACGTAATCGTTAAAAGGATTTTTCGTTTTATTATTAAAGTGGAGCGGGATAAAGTGGCAGCCACTGGCAACAAGCTCGGCTGAGTAGTCATCATCGGGTGCCATTACCAGTACACGATAACCTTCCTCCATCAGGTGGTTGATAACATCCATGCGGAAGTTATACACCGACCATGCGCTATTGGATACGAAGGCAATCACTTTACTGTATTTCGGCATCCTCATTGTGGGCTCAAATTTATAGATTTGATACGTAATTAGCTATAAACCGTTGAAGCTGCGTTGATCTTATGTATATAATATTCCTGTTTTTTCTTTACTCATTACTGCTCACCTGGTGTTATCACCGGCTTCTGCGCCGTAAAACCGTGCCATTATCCCTGCCGGAAACTGCACTGGCAATGGGGGCTAAAATAGCAATGGGCTGTTTATACGGTTATATCTTCCTGCACTATTACCATGGTGACGACACCTGGCAATACCATTACGATTCATTGGTCGAATACGACAATCTGCTCCACCATACAAAGCTTTTCTTTTATGAGCTTACGCCTGCATCTGCCATTGAAAGCGGTAATACTTTCCTCGAAAGGTTCCAGGTCTATGTAATGAACCTCGAATATCGCACCACGGTAAAGCTGCTGGGTGTCTTCAATATCTTTAGCAGGGGCAATTACTACATAAACGTTGTTTTATTCAATGCCATTGTATTCTGGGGGCATTACTGGCTATTTAGCCTGCTGGTAACCTTGTTTCCCGATAAACGGAAAGCGCTGTTTATTGTCATTTTCCTGTTTCCGGCACCGCTTTTCTGGCTAAGCGGCATCAGGGCAGATGGGTTGTTACTTTTCTTCCTGTCGCTAGCCTTGTTACAGGCTTACCGCTGGTTGCACCAGCACAGGAATTTGTCGGTAATATACGTAGTGATAGGTGTAGCGGGATTGTGGCTTTTCCGCACAATGCTGGTAGGGCTGGTGTTACCGGCCATTATAGCCTGGGCTATTAGTGTACGTACTAAACGGCAACCTGTATATGTGTTCAGTATCGTGTATGGAATAGCGATGGTGCTGTTTTTAGCCACCAGCCTTTTGCCAAAAGAAGTCAACCTGCTAAATGTAATCGCCAAACGACAGGCGGAGTATTTTGCGCTTCCAGCCAATACCCGGGTTCCGTTAGATACACTGCAGCCTTCTGTTGCTGGTTATGCCAGGGTGTTACCACAGGCCATCAACAATACCTTTCTGCAACCCTATCCCTGGAAGGCGAAGGGAATGCTGCAGGTAGCCACCTCGCTCGATAACCTGCTTTTACTGGCCTTTATTGCGGCCCTTTTCTTCATAAAAGACCCTCGTTGGAAGCAGTTTTTAGGTCATCCTGTCTGTATCGCCATGCTCTTTTTCTCCGTTTCGCTTTACCTCCTCATTGGTTACATGGTGCCCTTCCCCGGGGCCATTGCCCGTTACAAGATAATTGCCTCCTTATTCCTCTACTGTCTTGCCATAATTGGCAGCCGGAGTTTTGTTAATGGGATGGATTATAAAAAACAGTAATGTTTTGGATTTTGCCCAAAAAAGTGTATTTTTTTAGATAAAAATTACTGTAGGGGAAAATTTTTCACATTTTCTCCAATAATATTGATACACAGGTTAAAAAATTTTTTAAACTGGCGATTTCTCGTTTATTTGCACACACTTAAAATTGTTGTTTAATGGAATCTTTACGTTTTAAAGCAATCAACGACCTCTCTGTTAACCCAAGCGGTGTAACAGTAGAAGGTTCTGCCAAAATTACCGGCATTTTCGGGGAGAATGTGTTTACCCTGAAAACAGCCCGTGAATTCCTGAGTGACGAAGCATATAAAAGCCTCCTGGCTTCTATTAAGGGTAGCAAGAAAATTGACCGTGCGATGGCAAACCAGATCTCTGCTGGTCTTCGCCAATGGGCTGAGAGTAAAGGAGTTAGCCACTTTACACACTGGTTCCAACCATTAACCGGTACTACTGCTGAAAAGCACGACTCTTTCTTTACCATTAAAGGTGATGGAACACCTATCGAGCAATTCGAAGGCGATTCATTAATACAACAGGAACCTGATGCATCTTCTTTCCCTAGCGGTGGTATCCGTGCTACTTTCGAAGCGCGTGGTTATACTGCATGGGATCCTTCTTCTCCTGCATTCATTATGGAGATCGGTTATGGAAAAACACTTTGTATCCCTACCATCTTCGTTTCTTATACCGGTGAAACACTGGATTACAAAGCTCCTTTGCTGAAATCGCTGGAAGCTTTAAACAAGGCTGCTGTAGAAGTATGCCATTATTTCGATAAAAACGTTGGCAAAGTAAACGCTACCCTCGGTTGGGAGCAGGAATACTTTGTAATTGACGAGTCATTGTTCAATGCCCGTCCCGACCTGGTAATGGCTGGCCGTACTGTAGTAGGTCAGGCTCCTGCCAAAGGCCAACAGTTAGAAGACCATTATTTCGGTTCAATCCCTGAAAGGATCTATGCTTTCATGCGCGATTTCGAAACTGAATCATATAAACTGGGTGTTCCTTTAAGAACACGTCACAATGAGGTGGCTCCTGCACAGTTTGAGTGCGCACCTATTTTCGAAGAAGTAAGCGTAGCGGTAGACCATAACACCCTGCTGATGGATATTATGGACCGCGTAGCACGTCGTCACAGGCTGCGTGTACTGCTGCATGAAAAACCATTTGCCGGTATCAACGGTAGCGGTAAACACAACAACTGGAGTATGGCTACAGACACAGGCGTAAACCTGCTGGCTCCTGGCAAAACTCCAAAAACCAACCTGATGTTCCTCACGTTCTTCGTGAATACCATCAAAGCGGTTCATGACTATTCTGATATTCTGCGTGCTGCTATTGCATCTGCTGCAAACGATCATCGTTTGGGTGCAAACGAAGCGCCTCCTGCTATCATCTCTGTATTCATTGGTCAATATCTGAGCAAAGTACTGGCTGATGTAAAAGAAAGAGTAGGCGGTAAATTCGACGAGCAGGACGAGGCTATCCTCAAATTAGATCTGCACCGCAGCATTCCTGAACTGCTGTTGGACAATACAGACCGTAACCGTACTTCTCCTTTTGCCTTCACTGGTAATAAATTCGAGTTCCGTGCCGTAGGTTCAAGCGCAAACTGCGCCAACGCTATGACCTCTCTGAACTCTATCATGGCTGAAACACTCAAACGTTTCAAAAAAGACGTTGACGCCCTGATTGAAAAAGGTGAGAAAAAAGAGATCGCTATCATGCACGTTATCCGTGAGTATATCGTGAGCAGCGAAAAAGTACTGTTCGAAGGTGACGGTTACAGCGACGAATGGCACCATGAAGCAGAGCGCCGTGGTTTACCAAACGTACGTACTACGCCACTGGCACTTGATGCAATGGTTACTGACAAAGCAAAACACCTGTTCGAAAGCAATAACGTACTTACCCATGTTGAGCTGGAAGCACGTCATGAAATTGAACTGGAAAAATACATCAAGCACGTACAGATCGAAAGCCGTATCCTGGGCGAGCTTTGCACAAGTCACATTCTGCCTGCTGCTATCAAATACCAGAACCTGCTGGTAAGCAACATCAAAGGTCTGAAAGAAGTAGGACTGGCAGAAAGCACTTACTCAAACCAGAAAAACATCCTTACCAAGATCTCTGAGCATATCAACAAAGTAAGCGAGCTGGTTGAGAAAATGATCGAAGCACGTAAGATCTGCAATGCTATGAGCGATACACGTTCAAAAGCAATCGGATACCAGAGCCAGGTAAAAGATGCATTCTTTGATGATATCCGCTACAGTGTAGACAAATTGGAACTGCTGGTAGCTGATGAATACTGGGTACTGCCTAAGTATCGTGAAATGCTGTTCCTGCGCTAGTTTGGGATCATCCTTCCATTAACAACAACAGGACTTACAATACAAAGCCTCTTCTCCGGAAGGGGCTTTTTTGTTGCAAGCCGGATGCAGATTGCCGGTTACCGGATCTCTATATTTCTGATTTTAAGATTACTGGTTTCACGCAAAGACGGCAAAGCCAGTTTCGCGTTACAGAGGCAATCGTGAGTCGTGAACCGTCAGTCGTGAGACGTGAATCGTGAGTGGTAGAAACAAGTGAATAGTCAATGGTGAATAGTGAATAGCTGCTCCTTGTAAACTTTTCAACCTCTCAACTTGTCAACGGATAACTGGCTTCCCTTCGAAACTCGACATTCGAAATTCGATATTTTGCTCCCGTACTTATAACTTCGTATTTCGTACCTCCTTGTTAACCTTTCAACTTATCAACTGCATTTCCCTGAACCTTGTCCCTTTTCAAACTTCCGGTCTTTCCATCTTCCAGACTGTATTTACTCGCGGTTCACGGCTCACAGCTTTTCGCCGACTGCAAATTGCCAACTGCCAACTTGCTTCGCTTCCGGACTTATAGCAGTTATTCTTAACTCTTTCCTGTTCATGGAAATAACATTACAAACATGAGTGTAGAAAAAATGAACAGTAAATAATTGTCGTTGGTAATGAAATTATATGCACCCAGTAAGAAAAGAAAGATGGCAAAGAAAAGATAGAAGTTGCGCATATCGTATTTGTGGGCAGCAATGAGCTGATTAATATCTTCCTGCGTATAACCTTCGCTTTTTAGCTCTTCAATTATTTCGCCATGAGGTTCACCTTTTGTCAGGCGTTTTTTGATCTCGTCTATTTTTTCAGGGGTTACCATACTGGTAAATATAATTAGAATAACTGGCAGCTATTAACCCAGAAAATAATTGCCGTCGAGTGAAAACTCTGAATCTTCGTTCTGATCGTCTGTTACAGATAGAGTGGCGGTATCGTAGTGCTGTTAGTTACTAAAACTTATATGTAAAGATGCCTGTTCCTGGAACTGATCGTCTATAGTTGAGCGTTTTATTTGGAACATGGATATTTAGTATATGAATCTTATGCTGATTAAGGGCAATGGATGATATAAATATTAAAAGGAGATGCTATGATTAATCAGATAAAATTCTATGCGAAATTTGATACTTAATTAAGAATAACTAGTTTTTATAAATTATTCAATTCATTAAGGTTGTATATTCTTCCTTCTACTTTGACTTTTGTTTCATGAGTTGTTGCGAAGGTGAATATGCGAATTCCAGCTTGAAAGTTTGTTGTTTCATTTCTGTTTTCTGTTAAAAAAATGACCCCTGCGGAGTGACATTCGGGCCTTCCGCAAATAGATGATGTTTCTGGATATCCAATTGGTTTAACAAAATGTAAGTATTTATATTTTTTGTTGTTTTTAGGTTGGTGTTTTTTGCATCTACAAAGTGCCATATGAATTATTGAGTTTAAATGTTAGTTGATTATTGTCAATTGTTTTTGGCGTGTTAGTAACCGATACAAATATATGTTTAAGTTAATGTTACTTTTACGGTCATCAGAAATAATGAGGATTAATAGATTAGTCAATTTCTCTCAGGAAGTATAATAGTAATAACAATTACCAACCTGGCTGGCAATTCCTCTTCCAGGCAGGAAGTGATTATGGCATAAGACGGGTCTGTTACGGTTCGCAATATGCAGCTAGGTAGCAAGCTGCATATTCCAACCGTGCAATGGCAGGTAAAGTAACCGGCTATTACTTTGGTTGCCTGTCATCCCGACGAAGGAGGGATCTGGAAGCGCCTGGTAGTGTATGTTACTTCAAGATAACGACTGCCGTATTAATGCCTCAACGGGATCACGATATCAGGCAGCGTTTCGCCTGTTAAAAGGCCTTGCACCACGAACGTTAGTGTACGTTTACTTCGCGACTTCCCACTAAACGCCTTTAAACTTTATACCTTAAACTTTAAACCAGCTGTGTGTCTTGCGCGTCTTTGCGAGCCTAATCTCCTTAACCCTTCCACACAATAGTGTATGCTACAAACCTACTCTTGGCCTCCGATTTTAACGATCTTAAACTTTGTACCTTAAACCTTACACCTTAAACCTGTATCCCGCAGCTCCACGCCCTACCTGCGTCATTAACCGCATGGCTTGTTTTGAAGTGAGTGAAGAGGGCTTCACGCGATCAGATTCTACAATAAAAATGCCGCCGGAGAGTGGGGTAGGCGAGGAAGGAATGTAAATCATTTTATTACCGTCATCCAGCTCGTCAACCAGGAAAGCAAGCTGCGAATAATCATCAAACTGTACTATTACAACCGGCATGTTCTTGTCGGCACCGGCAGGAGTGCCCAGCAGGGTTTGTATAAACGAATAACCGGGAATTAAAGAAAGCACCTTCGTTTCCAGCATTTTGATCAACGACTTTGCGGCAGAGGTGCTTGCCAGTAAACCGGCCAGGAAACAAATGATGATGAGAATACAAGCTGCAATGAGCTCGTGCACGCCTATACCTCCGATCATGTTATTGGGGAAACTTTTAAGCAATGGGTTCAGTAACTTATGGATGATGGTCAGTGCCTTTTCAAGGATCACCACAAGTACTACCAATGGTATCAGGAACAGAACGCCTCCTGCTATTGTTTTACTAAGAAATTTCATACATGCATTATTTGAGGTAACACATGGGCGGGAATGGTGCTGAATGAAAATCAGCAATAGCAGGAATCAGCTAATGTACAAATAAATTAAACACACCCACTCCGGGTTTATAAAACCGTGCCGGAAATGCTTCTGTCAGCCAACAAAGAATCTGGCAGATCATTCCTGTTTTGCGTTAAGCGTACAGCCTTCCCGAATGACTGCTCAGGCGGGCGTTCAGCATTACAACACTACCACCTTCTGCTGCACCTCCGGTCTGCTTAATGAACTGAGGATATAGATACCAGCCTGTACATTTTGCACCTGCTGCACAGTATTGCCTGTAACTGTTATCTTCCTTATCAGTTTACCTGATGCATCATACAATAACAACACATCTTTATCTATTCCTTCGGCCTGTACATTAAAATAACCTCTGGCAGGGTTAGGCCATACTTTCAGCGAAGCAGTAGCATTGTTGCCGCTTACTGTACGCTCTGGCGAATACGTGAATTTACCATCTATATCCACCTGCTTCAACCTGTAATAAGTAATGCCGTTGTAATTGTTGTCATCGGTTTTCAGGTAATCCAGTGGCGTATTGCTATTGCCATTGTCTGCCAGTGAAGATTGAAAGCCTACATTGGTAAAGCCTGTTTCGTTTCCCATTTTCCTTTCAATATAAAACCCCTGGTTATTCATTTCCTGTACGGTTTTCCAGTGTAGTTGCACTGTACTGTTATTCACTCTTTTTGCGGTGAATTGTAATCCCGTTACAGGTAGGGTACTTGATTCCGGAACCAGGGTAAACCTGTCAAGCGAAGCAAGACCGTATGCTTCCACATAGTTCTGTGTCGTGTTTTTGCCGTTGATCTTTTGCTGGCTCCACTTACCGATGGTATAGGAAAAATTATAGAGCAACATGCTGCCTTCGTCAATGCCATTCAGTTCATCTTCAAAATAGGAGAGCTTCAGCGATACGTCAAGATTGGTAGCAGTGGTATTGATATTATAGTATCTTTTAATGCTGCTGGTAAATCCTGTGCCGGATTGCACATCATGCCCGCGTGCAATGGTTACCTGTCCTAAGTTTTGCGTGGAAGTAATGTACACTCCCAGGTTGCCGGGATTAACGGCTGCAGGGTTGTTGAGATTAGCAATGATCTGTACTTTACCTCCGTTAGCACCTGTAATATGCGAGGTTAGCGATTCTCCTTCAATAATGGCAGATGATGCCAGGTACACATCGTTCCCGTTCAGGTTCAGCATGCCATGTTGCATCATCAGCTTCTCCGATATATTAATGGTGCCCCGTAACAACACAGAGGCATCTGGGTCTTTGTCAATAATGAGCTGCTTAAACGTGAGCCCCTGTTTAGACTGGATGGAATAATTACCTGTTCCTTTTATGTAAACCTGTGCTTTCTCAAAGCTGGCAATGCCTTCATTCACCAGGTTGCCATTACTGATCGTTATCACGGCGCCACCTGTTGCATTAGAAGTTGTGTACAATGTGGCTCCGGGCCCGATGTATAAACTCTGTGAATATGATGTTATAGCTGTTAATAAAAGAGCTGCCATTATGAGGTGTGTAAAAACGCGCATGAGGATAAGTTTAATGAGCTGTATTAATGCCGCAAAATTGTAAACAGCAATAAATTGTAAAAAGAATATTGGCGCAAAAGGGATGCATATTACATTGAAGCGTATCAAAATGTAAATGACCTGTTACTGGTACGATGATGATAAAATATTGTCGTGTTTAATAAAAACGTTTCATTCTGATTACGATACGTTTTGTTATAAACCATCGCCGTTTGGTGTAGTATAAATTGTTGACAGGCAGTGATGTGAATTTTCTTTGCAGCGTAAAAAAAACATTATGCAACACAGACTATTACTCCTTTTCCTTCTTATCAGTGCTCATATTTCTTTTGCTCAGAATGTAGGCATTGGCACTACCAATCCTACGGAAAAGCTCGATGTATCCGGCAATATCAATCTTACAGGAACTATTAAAACCAACGGGCAACAGGGAACAGAAGGCCAGGTGCTCACAACACAGGCTGATGGAAAACTGGCCTGGAGTAACAATACACAGATCAAAAATCAAAAAACTTTTACAGGACCGTTTGCGTTAAACTGGACAGTTCCGGATGGTATTACTACCGTGTTTTTCGAGGGATGGAGTGCTGGGGGAATGGGACGAAATTCGCAGCATGGAACATTAAATAACTGGTATAGCGGGGCCAGTGGAGGTTATGTGCGTGGGGTAATGACTGTAATACCGGGACAGGCCATCACTATTCATGTTCCCGCTGCACAATCCGGTTATACATCCGATTCGCTGTACATTGGTTATGGCAATAACTCAATGACTTTATATAGTGCTTATTTTGAATCAGGCGTATCTAAGCCTGTTTTGCAGGGCAGCTTTGTATTGTCAACGGCATTCATTGAAGGAAAGGGTGGTGAAATGGCAATGCAGGATGATGCCGTGTTTCCCGGAAGTATTGGGGGAGTGTACAGGTATTTTTACCCGGCAGGAGCCGATGCTCCCAACGGAGGCAGGGGTGGCAGAGGTTCAATAATAGTTTCTTCCGGCAGCAATGGTCAGGTGATACGTTACCAGGATGCTGAAAATGGAAAAATACCGGGCGGAGGTGCAGGAGTACATGTGGCCCAGGATGCTGCAACGGTTTCTTCCAAAGTACCCGGGGCTGGCATGCTTATCTTATCGTATTAAAAGAGCAACATTTCTGCATACCCGTTCTGGTATGCAGAAATGTCTTTGTATCAGGTGATACTTTTCTTAAAAGCATTGATCACGTATTCTGAAGGCTGGTAAAGCAAGGTCTCATTAACAGTCAGTAATGTTTGATTGTTATCATTAGGCCTTGGCATAACAATATTGAAATTGGTGCGCAGATCCTGCTGCAGCTTTTTACCATCAATATTTTTACCCAGATCTACGCTGTAGATATTGGTGCCGCCGGGCAGGGCATTGATCTTAACACCGGGCAATTTGTTGAGCGCTGCAAAGATCTCGTCTCCTCTTTTTCTCGCATCCTGCAAACGTGTTTCCAGTCCTTCCAGTCTGTAGAGTGCCATAGCTACATTGGTCCAGTTGCCATACATAGAGCCGCCATGAATTTTAATAAGGTGTGTCATTTTATCGATCACTGCCTTATCACCACAGAGTATTGCACCACCACTGGCGCCAAGGTATTTGTACAGGGAAATATAGACGGTATCAAAATAAGCAGCATACTCTTTTACAGTATTGCCTGTCCAGGTGGTAGCCATATAGATCCTGGCGCCATCAAGATGTAGTTTAATATTCTTGCTGCGGCAATAAGCACTGATCTTTTTAATTTCATCCAGTGGCACCATTCTGCCATCACTGCGTCTTACCGGGTTCTCAATAGAAACAGCACCGATGCCGGATGCAAATACTTCCTCTCCCGGCATATTATTAATCGAGTCTTCTAATTGCTGTGCAGTAAAATAAGGTTCATTCTTTGCAAGCGGCATCAGTCGTTTACCATAAACAGATTGTGCTGCATCTGCTTCATCACGGTACACATGACTGGTATCCTGTACAAACACTTTCGTATTATCACCACTTAATACCGCAATCGCCAGTTGATTGGCCATAGTGCCGCTGGGCATAAAGATGGCTTTTTCTTTTCCGGTGATCTCGCAAAACTTTTTCTCCAATGCTTCCACCACACCTCCGGCTCCATATCGGTCTGCCTTAATAGCATTGGCAGCCTGTGCTTTTTGTAATGTTGCGAGATAATCTTCAGGTTCAAACATTTCTCCGTCACCATAAAATTTAATCAGTGGTGAAGCGGGTGCGTTTGGTGTTTCAGATAGGCTGGTTGTAGCCTTTGCCAGGAAGGGAGCTAATACCGGCAGTCCTGCCAATCCGGATGTTTTCAGGAAATATCTTCTGTTGAGTGGTGCCATAGGGAAGTTGTTGATAATGTAATATAAAGCAAAGGTGCGGCATTTGGGAATTAGGAATTAGCAGTTAGCTGTTAGGTTGAAAACTGAAGTCTGAGGTCAGAAGTCTGAAAAGGCACAAGGATTAAGGGACAAGGTTCAAGGAAATGCAGTTGATAAGTTGAAAGGTTGACAAGGAAGTACGAAATACGAAGTTATAAGTACGGGAGCAAAATATCGAATGTCGAATTTTGAATATCGAATTTCGAAAGAAAGACAGGAAGAAAGTTGGCAATTCACAATTTGCAGTTGGCAAAACAGCCATAATCTTTGAGCAACGCGCAAATACAGCAGCAACCACTCACGACTGACGATTGACGATTCCCGATTGCCGTCTGCCGATTCACGTTTCAGGTTTTCCCCGCTCACGACTGACGATTGACGACTCACGATTGCCGGTTCTCGAAACATTTTTCGCTTTCCTCTTGTTAGTGTAATAAAGGAAGGGAAAATTATGGAATCCTATAGCAGGAAACAGGAGGTTGTACATGGGTTGATCCACGGAGCCGGTGTACTGTTTGGTATCAGCGGGCTGCCGGTGCTAACCAGTATTGCCACATCGCATGGTAATACGCCGGGTATTATAGGAGCGTGCATCTATAGTTTCTGTTTCCTGATGCTATTTACTTCTTCCACCATCTACCACCTGGTACAAGAGCGTGCTGTCAAACGCATGTTCATGATCTTCGACCATATCAGCATTTACTTTCTTATTGCCGGTACCTACACGCCTTTCTTACTGGTGTATATCAATAATGCTTTTGGTATTACCCTGCTTTGCATTCTATGGGGACTTACCATCCTGGGCATCTTTTTCAAACTGCGGTTTACCGGTCGTTATGAGATCGTTTCAGTGATCATTTACCTGCTGATGGGATGGATCATGATTGCCGGTGGACGTACATTTTTCGACCTGTTGCCACGTTCGGTACTGGTGTTTGTATGTATTGGCGGTGGTTTATATACTATCGGTGTTATTTTCTATGTATGGGATAAATATGAGTACACGCATGCAATATGGCATTCATTTGTATTGGCTGCTGCTATTTGTCATTATGTAGCGGTGTTGTTGGCGATGTAATGCAGGATGTGCAGATGAAGTCCGAAAGACGGAAAGACCAAAAGGAAGATAAATATCGAATGCCAAATCTTGAATATCGAATTTCGAAGGAAAGACCGGAAGAAAGTTGGCAGTTGGCAATTTGCAGTTACCTGTAACTTGTATCTGGTAACCTGTATCCAGAAACTGGTATCTGGTATCCGGAACATCCATTCATGATTTCACGACTCCCATTCACTATTGACCATTCACTATTCACTTGCCTCAGCCACTCACGACTGCCGATTGCCGTCTGCCGACTCACGCTTCACGATTCTCATTCCTCTCAAAACTTAAACGACAATCCTCCCTGCGCAATATATTTTCCATAGCCGGCTTCCAGGAACAGACCTGCATGAGATGAGAAATTAAATTTTGCACCAAATGAAACCTGGTAGGCAAAGTCGGGCACCTCTACAGGCGAAATATGTGCAGGCGTTCCATTTGCACTGGTATATTGCTGATCCCAGATATTGACCCCGGCTGCTGTTCTGAAATAAGGAGTTACGCTGCCATTAACCGGAATATAATGCATCAGGTTCAGCATAATACTCCAGTTCGTAAAATTAGCTTTAAATGCAGGTAATGCATCTGTAGGATAATCATAATAAGGGGCGCTTACTTTATTATAGCTGGCCATTACGCCAATACTCATTACCCTGCTGAATCTATAGTCAATAGAGCCTGTGATAGGGCCGGTTTGAGAAATATGTCCCTGGTAGGCATTGTAGTATTCTGGCAAATAGTTTTTATCAAGCGCCGGAAATCCATAGCCAAAGGAAACATTAAGACTTGGCTTAACGGGAGGTAATTGTGGCCGGACTGGTCTTTGTGGCCTGCGACCATATCTCATAGGGCGTGGACGCATAATAAACTGTGCTTCTGCTGCTGTAGTCGAAAGCAATGCAGTAGCAAGAAGGAGGGTGAGGATCCGCCTGCTCATAACAATGTTTTTCTTTTCAGACGGAAATTGATAGCGCTGGTTTAATGGGAAAATGAAAAATAGATGGGCCGTTTTGTTAATGGATGAATACATAATGCTTAACGCGGAACGCCTAATGCTTAATACAGGTTATAGGGTTTAAGTTGTAGGTTTAAGGCACAAGATTCAAGAAGCAAGGCACAAGGAAGTACGAAATACGAAGTTAGAAGTACGGTCCACTCCTGTATTTGCTCGCCGCTCGTAGCTCAAAGCTCGCCGCCTGTATTCACTTTTCACGTTTGACAAACTGGCAGGGATCACTCACGATTCCCCTGCAACCTGAAAATGGCTTTGCCGCCTTTGCGAATCTTTGCCGTCTTTGCGTGAAACCTGCATCTGCCGGGGCTTGGAATAAAAAGGGCCATCCCGGAGGACAGCCCTGACAGTTGAGTCAATACACCTGTTCGAAATAAAAGAGATTATAGCGACTGGTTAATTATTTCACCAGCTTTTGTACAATATGTTGATCGCCTGCAGTAACACTGATCATATAAACGCCCGAAGGAAGTGATCCCAGTCCGTTAAGCGTAACATTATTATTGCCCCTTTGTCCGGGTTGATTGATCCTTTGTACCATACTACCACCTGTGTTATAAAGAATGATAGTAATAGGCTCTGCTTTCGGCAGATCGATAAACAGGTTAAGTTTATCTGTAAATGGATTAGGTACAATGTTGATCACAACTGTTGCCGCGTTGGCTTTTACAGAAGCGATATTGCTGTAGGTCGCTTTGCCATCGATATCTACTTCGCGAAGACGATAATACAATGTGCCGGTAGCAGTTGTATTATGTGTGTAGTTATAATCGATCCTGCTATTGCTGTTACCTGCTGCGGGTATAGAACCTACAGTGGTGAAATCAACACCATTGCGACTGAATTCAATAAAGAAGGTTTGTGAATTCGCTTCTGTTACAGTGTGCCATGACAATGCTGTGGCATTGTTTTTATAAGAGGCCTGCAGTAACGAAAGTTCTACCGGCAATGTAGTTAAGCAAGAAGAATGGAATGCCAGGGGTGTGGCAGTAAATGTTGTAGTGTCGTATGCGGTCATAGATGTATTCACAGTGACATTGTTCTTGGTACCGCTGATGGTTTTATTGACAACGAGGGGAGCCAAAGCGCTGATGCCATTTAAAGAACTGTTATTGTTTACAGTTCCACCTGCATACAACATGCCCGCCCCGGTAAGCGCAATATTATTGTTGAGTGTATTGGTAACACGTAATTGAGCGCCTGTATAATTCATTCTGAAGGAAGATGAAGCGTTAAACGTACAGCTATTCTGCATCCACATCAATCCTTCATTACGCACGTTGGTATTAAAGTTAGCAGCATTTTTAAACGTCATCTGGTACAGGTTAATAATAGAATCTCCGGTGTTGATAGTTGTACTGGCACCCATTACCATTTTCCAGCGGTTATAAATGCGGCCTGTTGTAGTAAAGCTGGCATTAAAATACACTTCACCACTGTTATTAAGCGTAGAGCCATTGGAAATTGTTGTGCTGGCATTAAATTTCATGATGCCCTGGTTGTCAATAACAGTTCCGGATTGAGATATACCCGTAGATGAATTGAAATTCATGGTGCCGCAACCTCCGTTAGTAAGAGAAAATGCACCGCTTGGAGTCCATGCGGACCAGTTCATGATATTGTTATTGGTAATAGATGCTCCGGCCGCTATACCCACAGCAGCAGATGATATTGTTGCTGTGCCATTATTGGTCAGCACACCTGCAATAGTAGCTGCCGGGGGAGCAAACTGGCCTCCTGATTGAACTGTAATAGTAGATCCTGAAAAAGCAGCAACAGAGCCTACATAATTTCCACCGGAAATTACAACCATGGTTGCTCCGCTGTTCAGTGCAATAGGCACATTAGACATTGTTGTGATACATACGGTTTGCCCACTAGTGTAATTGCCACTTGCATTCATGGCACTCCCTACAGGGCACTGCGCTGTAGTGTTAAGGTTGGCCAATAATCCGGACAATAAAAGTACTGCGCCGACCTTTGGTCGCGCGAAAGAAATGTTGAATTGTTTCATTGTAGCTAACAGTTTAAAGTTTACGGTTTCATCTTACTGTTGGCTTCAATAATGTACATAGCAATAGCTGTCTTGCCATGCAAGAAAATAGAGTGTAAAAATGTGTAGTGCTGAACAACTAAACCAGGTTATAGGGACAAGGGTAAAAGAATAAGGAGGTAGAGTAGGCGGATATGCCTGGCTTTGATGAACGAGGAAACATACGTGAAATGTAGCTGGATAGTTTGCGTAAAAAAGCCAGGTTTTTAACCGTTTATCGGGAAGAATATGCGTAATAGTTTTGAGTGATGACATTGCTCAATAAAACAGTCCGCCATTCATTCTTTATCTGTATAAAATATTACTGTTAGTTGTAGTTTATCAGGTTTTGGAGAGATAATAATCCTCTTTTTTAATTTTTCTGACTCCTATATATAGGAAAGCGAACCTGGGTCCAAAATAGAAAAGCGGCAATATTGCCGCCTTTCTATCAAATCCATAATGGAACTTCGTAAAATAAGTTATCTCTTTATATATATTATTTTACCAGTTTTTGAACTGTAGTGAATTCCCCTGCTGTAATGCTGGCCATATAGATACCAGGAGTCAGTGAGCTAAGACCTGTTAATGAAACCTGGTTGGTTCCGCTCTGTCCCTGGCGTATAACTTTCTGGATCATTCTGCCATTTGCATCATATAATGTAACACTTACCGGTACAGATGTTTGCAGTGTGATAGAGAAATTGATCCTTTCTGTGAATGGGTTAGGATAAATGCTGCTGGTAATGTCTGCTGAAGCAGTTGCTTTCACCGCAGCAATATTGCTGAAATTCGTTTTGCCATCTACATCTACTTCGCGCAGGCGATAGTATAAGGTACCGTTGGCAGTAGTGGTATGTGTATAGCTGTAATTAATTTTGCTGTTGCTGTTACCTGCAGCCTTTACAGTACCTGCTGTAGTGAAATCAACGCCATTGGTGCTGAATTCAACATAGAAGTTCTGTGTATTGCTTTCAGATACGGTGTACCAGGATAACTGTACTGCTTTGTTTTTGTAACTAGCCTGCAGAGCAGATAATTCGAGGGGTAATGTAGTGCTGCATACATCAGGATTAGCGTAGCTGCTGATGTAATTGCTGGAGTCATAGGCCATCATAGAAGTATTGACTTGAACGTTATTGGTTGCGTTGCTCATATTCTGATTGATCTGGATCTTTTGTGAACTGCTGATACCCTGGATTGTTGAGTTGTTGTTAACAGAGCCTGCTACATACAACATCCCGGCAGAAGTAATAGCTATATTATTCATCAATGCACCAGCTATACGGAACTGAGCATTTGAATTATTCATTTTAAAAGCAGCACTGCTGTTGAAGGTCACAGAACCACCTACCCAGAACAAACCTTCATTGCGGATCTTCGCCTCAATATTAAAACCGTTCTTAAAGATCATCTGGTACAGGTTCACCACTGAATCTCCGTTCTTCAGGCTGGCATCTCCCAGCATTACCATTCTGTATTGATTGTAAAGTTTACCTGTATTATCAAGTTTACCTTTTACATATATAAGACCACGGTTGTTGATTGTAGTGCCGCTGCTGGTAGTAATGTCCGACAGGAAGTTCAGTTTACCACCATTAATGATAGAAGAACCTGACCTGTTAAAACTTACGCTGCTTGCAAAGTCCATATAGCCACAAGCTGTGTTTGTGATGGTAATGGCGCTGTTCATATTGAATGATGACCATGTAAATGTACCGCTGTTGGTAACTGAAGCTCCATTGCCGATATTAAGGCTGGGCAGTTTGGTTACACCATTGTTGGTAAGTGCTACTCCAAAGGTGTTAAAGCTCGATGGTGATAACTCACCACCCGAATTAACTGTTATTGAAGAGCCCTGGTTGGCTGTAATGTTGCCGGTATATTTACCGCCACTTACAATCAGCATTTGGCCACCGTTGTTTATGTTAATACTGGCACTTACGGTTGTTGTAATACATGTTACCTGTCCATTAGTAATATTGCCAGTGCCATTCGTAGTGCTACCCACGGGGCACTGTGCCATAGTTGGTAATCCAATACACACTGTAATCAAAACCAATACAGCGTTAACAATGTAGTTGAGAGGTTGAGCGTAAAACTGTTTCATCTGAGAGTACGATTTATTTCTGGCTCTGGTTATCCCAATGCCGCGCCAGTTTCAAAATGGGTCGTGCCAACTCCTATAAAGCAGTCTTTTTTGTTATGTTAAATTCATTGATAGCTATTCTGTTGTGGGTATTTTTTGAACTTCGGAGCATAGGTCGCTGAGATAGCTGTGCCAATTGACAAAAATCAGAATTTTTCCGTGTGGGAGAGTGTTGGTCTCTTTTTGGGAATTGCTTTAAAACTTGGAAAGGAGGGAGGTGTTCCGGGTTAGGGGCATCAAGTGGCAGGAGCGTGAAATCGTGAGGCGTGAATACAGTTTCGGGTGTCGGGTTTAAGGTTTCGGGTTGGGGAAACGTGAATCGGCAGACGGCAATCGGCAGTACTGTTTCGAGTTTCGGGTTTGATGTTTCGGGGTTCTTTAATTCGGTCTTTCCTTCGAAATTCGACATTCAAAATTCAACATTCGATATTTTGCTTCCGTACTTCCCTGTGCCTTAACTTACAACCTATAACTTAAAACTTATAACCTGTATTCGCTTCACTCACACATTACAAACCGTCTTCCAGCCTTTCCTTTGTCCAGCTTAATGCAAGGTCCAGTTGTTCACGGATGGTCATATAAGAGTTGTCCAGTTCAAGTGCGTCTTCAGCTTTGCGGAGGGGACTTATTTCGCGGTGGGAGTCAATATGATCACGCATTTCGAGGTTAGCGCGAACCTCTTCCATGGTAACGTTGGGATTCTTTTCGTAGAGTTCGCGGTATCTGCGTTTTACCCTGATCTCTTTATCTGCTGTCATAAAGATCTTCAAAGCAGCATCAGGAAAAACAACAGTACCGATATCGCGGCCGTCCATTACAATACCTTTTTGTTGTCCCATCTGTTGTTGCTGACGTACAGCAAATTCACGTACTTCTTTCAGTGCTGCAACGTCACTTACTTTTTCAGCTACCACAAGATCACGGATCAGGTATTCAACATTCTCGCCGTTCAGGTACATTTCACAATGCCCTGTTTTGTGGTTGGAAAGAAATTCCAGTTTCACATGCAGCAAGGCTTCATGCACAGCTTCAGGGTGGGCCCAATCTACGTGGTTACGCAAAAAATAAAGAGTAATCGCGCGGTACATGGCGCCACTATCAATATAAAGGTATCCAAGCTCGCGTGCCAGTTGTTTGGCAAGGGTACTTTTGCCGCAGGAGGACCAGCCATCTATTGTGATGATGATTTTCTTCTTCATGAGTATCGGCTGCAAAAATGAGGAGAAAAGTTGAGAAGGAGAAAAGATTCGTGAGGCGGCAATCGGCAATCGTGAATACAAGCTGCGAGCTTTGAGCTGTGAGCGACGAGCTAATACAACAACCATCCGTACTTCGTACTTCTTATTTCGTACTCCCTTGTGCCTTGTCCCTTAAACCTTGTGCCTTAACTTACAACCTATAACTTAAAACTTATAACCAGTCTTCCGCGTTCAGCATCATCCGCACATTAGTATTACAGGTGCACCGTCGTTCTCGCAACAGGTTTCCAGGTCTCGTTCAGCAAACACCAGATATCAGTCAGTACAAATTCATCCGGCATGCCAATATAGCCGGCCATAGCGTACAGGGTAGCCCGGGTAACTACAATAGCGGTATGTGGGTGAATGGTGATGTTTACAAACGATACTTCATAATCGTCCAGCGGATAGCCTTCCATGGCCAGTTTAAGCCAGCCCTGTTTGTCAATGCGGAAGTTTCTTCTTGTTTTACTGATATAATTAAAATTGTCGGGAAGTAGAAGTTCCAGTTGGGTTCGGTCTTTTGCTTTCCAGAGATTGAGCCAGTGATGGGTTTGATGTTGAAAAAATTGCTCATCAGCTTCGGGTAACATCAGGTTAGGGGTTGATCAGGTAAAAAGGAGTTGAGCCTCCAAATTACAATTAAATCATACTGCACCATTTACCCTTAACAAATAAAATTACTTTTTGATCTGGCCAAAAGAGAGTTCCGGGAATCTGCCTTCTAAAAATTCAAGAATACCCGACGAACGAATCTTGTTTTCCCAGGTCCATGATCGCAGGTCGGGGTTACTATAGGCCGCGTTCGTGACTTGCTCCCAGGTAAAATTCGAGAAGTCTGATTTCAGGAAAAAGTATTCGCCGCCATACTGCTGCTGAAATTGCCTGACCCATGTATAATCTGTGGTCACAATTGGTAAGCCGCAGGCTGCATACTCAAGAAATTTAGTAGAGGTAAGGACATTAAAAGGTGGCGTATCCGGGATATAATTGATGCCAAAGCGGGATTGCAGCATAAAATGTCGCACTGCAACTTTATCCACAGGCCCCCGGAAAATAATATTAGGATAATGTTGATACTGCTGTTGTAATTCTGTGTAATTCTTACTTAACAGTAATAAAGTACGGTCTTTCATTTCCGGTCGGGTAAAAGCCTGTAACATTGGCTCAATGCTTCTGCGCGCTGAAAGATCGCCAACGTAAATAAAATCATACATTTTTTCAGGGGCGGATACTACGGGTTCCAACCAATGGGGGTCAATGCCAATATCCTGATAAAAAGAAGGAATACGGTCACTGAAGGTAAAAGCAGAGCGAACATATTCATTTTTAAATACCCGGCAATCGGGCTGACTATTGAAAACGCTTTTATACAGGTTTTTCCATGATGCCAGTGGGGGCATAGAGGGAGAGATATATTCGTGAATTTTACAGATACCTTCCCGTGGTTTTGTAAGGTCAGTTCCCATAAAAAACCACTCTACCTGCCTGTGTATCAACCCAAGCTGATCTTTATTCACAATTTCGCACTTGATATTGAACTGTGAAAAAAACGTGGGGTACCCTTGTAGGGCGGGAAGAAAAGCTTTATTTGTCTGTACAAAGGCAAAAGTCATATTTGTAAATAATGTAGGGATAAATTTATAGATAAGATTGCATAGTGCTTTGTAATTTTGCGGCTTCAATACTGAACGCTACACTTGAAATAAAATTATAATGGAAATAACAGCTAAAACAGCGCAACAACTCCGCCTCACAGAAGAAGAATTTGAACTCATCAAACAAAAGTTAGGCCGAACACCCAATTTTACAGAGCTCTGTGCTTTCAGTGGAATGTGGAGCGAGCACTGTAGTTACAAAAATTCCATTAAATGGCTTAAAACCCTGCCCCGCGAAGGACAGAAAATGTTGGTAAAAGCAGGTGAGGAAAATGCCGGTCTTATGGATATTGGCGACGGTTATGGCGTGGTATTCAAGATCGAATCACACAATCACCCCTCGGCCATTGAGCCTTTCCAGGGAGCTGCTACCGGCGTAGGTGGTATTCACCGCGATATTTTCACTATGGGCGCCCGTCCCATTGCATCTCTCAATTCTTTACGTTTTGGTAATCTTAAAGAAGCAAAAACACAACATCTGCTGGCTGGTGTGGTACATGGTATTGGCCATTATGGCAACTGCTTTGGTGTACCAACGGTAGGTGGCGAAGTATATTTTGAACAATGCTATCATACCAACCCGCTGGTGAATGCCATGAGCGTGGGTATTGTAAAAAATGGTGAAACTGTTTCTGCTACTGCAGAAGGTGTTGGCAACCCTGTATTTTTTGTAGGTTCTGCCACTGGTAAAGATGGTATTGGTGGTGCCTCTTTCGCTTCTGCTGATATTACAGCCGAAAGCGCAGAAGAATTACCTGCCGTACAGGTGGGCGATCCCTTCCAGGAAAAGAAACTGCTGGAAGCCTGTCTCGAAGTAATTAAAACAGGTGCTGTAGTAGGCATGCAGGATATGGGTGCTGCAGGTATCATTTGTTCCACTGCCGAAATGAGTGCCAAAGGCAAAGTAGGTATGCGTATTGACCTGGACAAAGTGCCTACACGCCAGCAGAACATGAAAGCATGGGAACTGTTACTGAGCGAAAGCCAGGAACGCATGCTGATGGTGGTAGAAAAAGGTAAAGAAGCGCTGGTACAGGCTGTGTTTGATAAATGGGACCTGCCTTGCTCTGAGATCGGTGAAGTAACTGCCGATGGTAACCTGCAATTCTTTATGAATGGTACACTGGAAGCCCTGTTGCCTGCTGAAGAACTGGTACTGGGTGGTGGTGCTCCACAATATACCCGAGAGTTTAAAGAACCCGCTTACCTGGAAAAGGTCAAAGCATTCGATGCTGATAAAATAGAAGTACCTGATGATCTGAAAGCTGTAGCTGAACAGATCATTGCTATTCCTAACATTGCTTCCAAACGCTGGATCTATGTTCAGTACGATAGTATGGTAGGTACAGGTTCTGCTTCCACCAATGCACCTACTGATGCTGCGGTGGTAATTGCCAAGCCTACTGAAAAAGGACTGGCTTTAACAACAGATTGTAACAGCAAATATGTTTTCGCTGATCCATACAAAGGCGGCATGATCGCTGTAGCCGAAGCTGCGCGTAATATCGTGTGCAGCGGTGGCCAGCCATTAGGTATTACCAACTGCCTCAATTTTGGTAATCCTTACGATCCGGGTGTTTACTACCAGTTTACACAGGCTATCAAAGGGATGGGCGATGCTTGTCGTGCATTTGATACTCCTGTAACCGGCGGTAACGTGAGTTTCTATAACCAGAATCCTGATGGCGCAGTATATCCTACACCTACTATTGGTATGGTAGGCTTGCTGGATAGTGTAGATGATAAAATGACGATGGATTTCAAAGCCGCAGGTGATAGTATTTTCCTCGTTGGTCAAAGCAGGGCCGATATTGGCTCCTCAGAATACCTGAACAAAGTACAGGGCGTGGAATTCAGTGCTGCACCGCATTTCGAGTTGCAGGAAGAGCTGGCATTGCAACAAAAAGTAGCTGAGCTGATCCGGGAAGGCGTAATTGTATCAGCACATGATGTAAGTGAAGGTGGTCTGTTTATTACGCTGATCGAAAGTGCTTTCAACCGCAATCTCGGTTTTGATGTACTGGCAACAGACATTAATATCCGTAAAGATGCTTACTGGTTTGGCGAAGCGCAGAGCAGGGTAGTGGTAAGTGTAAAAGCTATCCAGGTAGCTGCTTTCAAAAAACTGATGGGCGATCATCCTTATGAAGAATTGGGTGAAGTTACGCCTGGCAGCATTGAAGTGGACGGCCTTAACTGGGGTACTATCGCAAGCTGGAAAGATAAATATGACACTGCTATTGAAAAATTGCTGGCAGGTCATGAGTCAGAGCATGCTTTAAGTGCTCTTTAAGATTTGAAAATTCGAGAATGCTATTAGCTCACAGCTCATAGCTCGCAGCTTTTCGCTAACAGCTAAAACCTATTCGATAGTGACCAAAGAATCAACCATAGTAGTAACAGGGGCTGCCGGTTTTATCGGCAGTTGCCTGGTGGGGTTCCTGAATGAGCAGGGATATAACAATCTTATCCTCGTTGATGAGTTTGTACGCGAGGACAAATATCCCAACCTCGAAGGAAAACGTTTTCTTGAAAAAGTAGACAGGGACCTGTTCCTGGAGCAGTTGGCAGCCAACAAACAGCATTTCGGTTTCATCTTTCATATAGGTGCGCGTACGGATACTACTGAATTTGATTATTCAGTGCACCAGCGTCTTAATGTGGAGTATTCGCAGAAAGTATGGAGCTATTGTGTTGCCAACAATGTTCCGTTGGTGTATGCATCCTCTGCGGCTACTTATGGTGCAGGAGAGTTGGGCTATGACGACAACCACGAGCTGCCTTTTCAATTAAAGCCGCTGAATCCTTACGGCGTTTCTAAAAATGAATTTGATAAATGGGCTTTAACGCAAACTACACATCCGCCTTTCTGGGCAGGGTTGAAGTTCTTCAATGTGTACGGCCCTAACGAATACCACAAAGCGCGTATGGCCAGCGTTATCTGGCATAGCTTTAACCAGATCAATAAAAACGGGGTAGTGAAACTGTTCAGATCTCACCGCCCTGATTTTAAAGACGGTCAGCAGTTACGCGATTTTGTGTATGTAAAAGATGTACTGAAAGTATGTTACTGGCTGATGCAGAACCAGCCGGCTTCAGGCATTTACAACCTGGGTACCGGTAAGGCCCGCAGTTTTGAAGACCTGGTAAGATCCACCTACGCAGGACTGGACAAAGCGCCGAATATTGAGTATATTGATATGCCGGAAGACATTCGTGACAAATACCAGTATTTCACGGAAGCCAATATGAGTAAATTGATAAATGCCGGTTACACCGAGCCCTTCTACTCACTGGAAAAAGGGATTGATGATTATGTGAGGAATTACCTGGCAAAGGGGAAATATTATTAGCTGAACGCTTAGGCAGAAAACTGGTTATAAGTTTTATGTTGAATACAGCCACGAGGAATACAAGTTGGTAGTTGGCAATTTGCAGTTACCTGCATCTTGTATCCTGTAACTGGTAACCGGCGACTGGTATCCGGAAACGCCTTTGCGAATCTTTGCCGTCTTTGTGTGAAATCAGTCAGGAAGATTGAACTAAAGAACCCGAAACAGCTTCATCATGAGCAAAAAAATAGCCATCATTGGAGGCGGAAACCTGGGAACAGCCATTGCTGAAGGATTGATCAACAGTGGTTTTTCACAACCCCAGGATATCTGCATTACCAAACGCAATATAAAAACACTCGCCCATCTGCAGCAGAAAGGCGTGCAGGTGTCGGATAATAACGAACAGGCACTGCAACATGCTGATCTGGTGATCCTGGCTGTAAAACCTTTCCAGGTAGCAGATGTGGTAGGTAAGTTGAAAGAGCTGTTTGATCCTGCGCGTCATGTATTGGTGTCGGTGGTAACAGGTGTTTCCATTGCGCAGATACTGCAGGTAGTAGGGAAAAAGATAGCGGTGATCCGCGCCATGCCCAATACGGCTATTGCTATTCAGCAAAGTATGACCTGTCTTTCTTCTTCCGGAGATGCCGGTAAAGAACAGGTTGCTTATATCGAAGAGGTGTTCAACCAGCTTGGCCGTGCAGTATGGATAGATGAAAAACTGATGGATGCGGCAACTGTATTGGGTGCCTGTGGTACTGCCTATGCTATGCGTTATATACGTGCCAACATACAGGGCGGTATTGAAATTGGTTTTGATGCAGCTACAGCTACATTGATCGCAGCCCAGACAGTATTGGGCGCTGCTGAATTATTACTCAAAAAAGGCTCTCACCCCGAACAGGAAATTGATAAGGTTACTACCCCCCGCGGATGTACCATTGCCGGTTTAAACGAAATGGAACACCAGGGGTTCAGTTCCTCACTTATAAAAGGTATTGTGGCCAGCTACGATCGTATTGCCAAAGATTAATCCCTCTTTACAGAAATTTATAGCATCTTTTTGCTATATGAACAAATGGATAATTCTGGCCTCTGAAATCAGGATTTTTTTTAATAAAAGCCTCATTATTAATGATTTTGGGTAAAAATAATACCTCTTTTTAGTAGATATACTATTCGTGTGCATAGAAATGAGGTGTATATTTGTCCTGAAATAAAAAGCACCTTATGGCGTTTATAGAAAAGAAGGTGCCCCAAACTCCAAAATCTATGAAAAGAGAAAAACTTAGTCTTCTTGTTCTGGCAGTTGAAATTGCCGCTATCGCACTGTTACACACTGCAAAAGTTAGTAACGACGCACAGCACACTCAGGTAACGGCCGAAAAAACAAGCGCTACAGCGGCCGTAAAGAATGTGAACTCTTTCTTTACATTGGTTTCCTTTAAATAATTACAGATTACTCTCTAACGATATTGTTATATGAAAACCTCCGGAAACGGAGGCTTTTTTTTGCCCCATACTTACCAATCAATCTTTATTTAAGCCAATGGCCCGGTAGGTAAGTATATCTTCCTTCCTCTTCATTGGTCACTAATCAGGCGATATTGACCCGCCGGAGACGACATTCTTTTATACAAAAAAGACAGGTTGTATAGTGGAACTAAATTTGCTGTCCTTCCTCCCGGTAATGCGTTTTCAGGCTCAAATGCAGCATAGTCGGTTATTTCTCCATATACAAATACGTGACAACTAAGAGAGAAAATGCTGTTTAAAAATGCACAACTATGGGCGGAGTTTTCCCCATCAGAAAGCGAAGTTTTTTCGGTTGAGGGATTTGGCGTAGCTTTGTACGACCTCCGGAAATAATTCTTCGTTAAGTTTTCTCAGGTCATATTTGAACAGTAGTTCATTTACCAGGATTAACAATCAAAAAGTAACAGTTTCAGGCGTCGTGCCATTTGGTACACCGGTATTAAGTTGAATAAAGGTGAGCAGGTTTTGCGTGTTGTCAATGAAAGCCGGGCAAATGCTTTTTTGTTATGCCTTAACCAGGTTGAGGATCTGGAAATAGTGAAATTAATTAACTATCTGATATATGGCCAAGTACATTTTTGTTACCGGTGGGGTAACGTCGTCATTAGGAAAAGGAATTATTGCAGCATCGCTGGCAAAGCTGCTGCAGGCAAGAGGTTTACGCGTTACCATCCAGAAATTTGATCCCTACATCAATGTGGACCCCGGTACACTCAACCCTTACGAACACGGTGAGTGTTATGTAACAGAAGATGGTGCTGAAACGGATCTTGACCTTGGTCACTACGAGCGTTTTCTGAACATCTTTACTTCCCAGGCCAATAACGTTACTACAGGCCGTATTTACCAGACTGTCATCAACAAAGAAAGAGAAGGTGCTTATCTCGGTAAAACAGTTCAGGTTGTTCCCCACATTACCGACGAGATCAAACGTCGTATGTTGTTATTGGGACAGCAGAACGAGTATGATATTATTATTACAGAATTAGGTGGTACAGTAGGTGATATTGAAAGCTTACCATTTATAGAAGCGCTGCGCCAGTTGCAGTGGGAGTTGCCTGAAGAGGATACTGTGGTATTGCACCTTACCCTGATCCCTTACCTGAAAGCAGCAAAAGAATTAAAAACAAAACCTACTCAGCACAGCGTACGCATGATGAGCCAGGAAGGTGTACACCCTGATATTATTGTATGCAGAACCGAAAAGCCTTTGTCGCAGGATCTGCGTCGTAAAATTGCATTGTTCTGTAATGTAAAACAGGATGCGGTGATAGAAGCGGCTGATGCTCCTACTATTTACGAAGTGCCATTGCTGATGATGCGCGAAAAATTGGATGTTACCTGTCTTAAAAAACTAAATCTTCCTTACCAGCAGGAACCTACACTTACCCGCTGGAAAGAATTTATCGACAAACTGAAATACCCCAAAAGCCAGGTTACTATCGGGCTTATTGGTAAATATATTGAGCTACAGGATGCTTACAAATCTATCCTCGAAGCTTTTGTACATGCAGGCGCTATCAATGAATGCAAAGTACAGGTAGTGAATGTGCATAGTGAATTCATTACAGATGAAAATGTAGCCGAAAAACTGGGCAGTCTTGATGCTTTGCTGGTTGCACCGGGATTTGGACACAGGGGAGTAGAAGGTAAAGTGATTGCTGTAAAATATGCACGCGAAAACAAACTGCCTTTCTTCGGGATCTGTTTAGGTATGCAGATGTCTGTTATTGAATTTGCACGTGATGTATTAAACCTGAAAGACGCGCATTCAACCGAAATGAACAAGCAAACTCCTGACCCGGTTATCGACCTGATGGAGGATCAGAAAAATATTACAGCCAAAGGCGGTACTATGCGTTTGGGAGCTTATTCCTGTAAGATCCAGGAAGGAACACTGGCGTACCGTATCTATGGTAAAGACATTATCAGCGAGCGTCACCGCCACCGTTGGGAGTTCAACAACAAATACCTGGAAGCTTTTGAAAAAGCAGGTATGGTTGCCAGCGGTAAAAACCCTGAAAGCGGACTGGTTGAGATCGTAGAACTGCCTTCTCATCCTTTCTTTATTGGTGTGCAATATCACCCTGAACTGAAGAGTACGGTAGAAAATCCTCACCCGTTGTTTGTGAGCTTTGTAAAAGCTGCAAGAGAATATGCGGACCTGAAAACTGTGGTGAAAAATCCATTGTTACAGAGCGAGATGATCTAGGAAAGCAGTCATAGAAGACAGTAAAAAGATCATAATAGACAGTAAGAGAGTCACATAAGTCAACCGACCTATGTGACTTTTTTTTGCCCCCTGACTGCCCTGACCATTTTGATTTTTTAGCCTGTTCGATTTCCTGGCTTTTTGCCCCACCTTCCATTTAACGGATATTTAATACCAGTGTTCTGTGCTTTTTTGCTGCATTTGCGACAAATGTTTGGTCTGCTGCAGGCAGGCAATTAACCAGGAAGGATACAACCCCTTGATTATCCGCAGTTACTATAACTCATTTGGGCAATATGCTGCTTGAGTCTTATACCGGATGACTATTTGGCTTGTATCCCGACTTATTTGCCCTGTTTGACAGATTTGACCAGTTTCCGATTATCTTTGCACCTCTTCAAAAAATGTTGATTACATGAAAATGGACCGCAATACGGTGATAGGCTTTGTGTTACTAGCCGGTTTATTGTTTGTTTACCTGTACACTTCTACCAAAAACAGTCATGAGTTGCAAGCGGCACGTCAGCGCCAGGAAGACTCTGTTGCTCGTGTGAAGAACGTACAGGATTCCATTGCTAGCCTGCGTGATACGGCGAGCAATGTGGCTATAGCAGACAGTGGCTTTCACCAGGTAGTTACAGAAACACCGCTGGTGGTAGAAAACGATGTGCTTTCAATTACCTTCAGCAACAAAGGTGGTCAGCCTAAAAAAGTAGCGCTGAAAAAATATAAATCAGGCAAGGACAGCCAGCAGGTAGTGCTGGGTGGTACTGCTTTCGATAAATTCGCTTACAGGATCAATACCGGTAACAACCAGGCTTCAGATATTACAGAATTGTATTTTCAGCCAGGTACAGTTACCAAAAATGCTGATGGCAGCCAGGTGGTAACCTTTCAGTTAACAGCCAACGGACAGGCCGTAACACACCAGTATGTAATCCGCAAAGACGATTACATGATCGACTGGAACGTACAGTTCAATGGTGCAGACCAGTTACTGGAAAAACAGTCCTTCAACCTGGTATGGCAATCACAGCCAATGCAGCACGAAAGTGATGTGGCTTATGAAAAGCAACAAACCACCATCGACTATGTAGAAGATGGCAGTTTCGACTACATGATGTCCAAGACAGAGCGTAAGCTGGAAAAACAGGTACAGTGGGTAAGTGTAGCACAGCAATTCTTTAATACAACCTTAGTTGCCAAAAATGGCTTCAATAGCGGCGATATCAAACTGATTCGTAAATCAAATGAAGATACCGCTTCAGGCATCATTGCTAACGTAACTACCAGCCTGCAGGCACAGTTACCGGTTGGCAAAATTGCCAATATGCCGTTGCAATTGTATTATGGTCCCAACGATTATAGGATTCTGAAGAACCAGGCTCCTGAAATGGAAAAGATCGTGAACCTCGGACGTGATATGTATGCGTTTGTACGTCCTATCAACAAATACATTGTAATGCCGGTATTCGATTTCTTCAAAAGCTTTATCGGCAGCTTCGGTCTTGTAATTGCCTTACTGACCTTGTTCATCCGTTTACTTACATCGCCATTGGTGTACACCAGCTACCTGAGTGGCGCCAAAATGAAGGCTTTACGTCCTGAGATTGATAAACTGAAAGAGAAATTAGGCGGCGATCAGCAGCAGATCGGTGTAGAGCAGATGAAATTGTTCCGCGAAGCAGGTGTAAATCCGTTGGGTGGATGTATCCCGGCATTATTACAGATCCCTATCTTCTTTGCTTTGTATAGCTTCTTTAACTCAAATATCTCCCTGCGCGGAGAGGAGTTCCTGTGGGCACACAACCTGGCATCTTACGACGTGTTATTCCATTTCCCATTCAATGTATGGGGCCTGGGTAATCACCTGAGCTTGTTTACACTTACAGCTGTAATTACCAGCTTCCTGATCTCCCTGTACAATATGAACATGACACCGGATCAGAACAACCCGGCTTTGAAATACATGCCTTATATTTTCCCGTTCGTCCTGTTGTTCGTGTTCAACCGTTTACCGGCTGCCTTAACATGGTACTATACTGTATCTAACATCATTACCCTGATATTGCAGTTTATCATTCAGAACTACATTATCGACCATGATAAGATCCTGGCTAAGATCCAGGAGAACCGCAATAAGCCTAAGTCAAAATCAAAATGGCAGGAGCGTCTTGAACAAATGCAGGAAACTCAACGCCAACAGCAGCAACAAGCTAACAAGCGTAAATAAATGGTATTGAAGGGCTGCTTTTATACAGGCTTTCAATAATTGTTGACATATTTCGTTAAAAAGACCTGTCAGTTTAGTGAAAATTGACAGGTCTTTCCTATTTTAAGCAACTGTTTGCTGAAGTGACGCATCTTGGTGATTAGAATGAGGGATAAGGCACGTGGAATTGGGATTAGGAACAAGAAACCAGGAGGTGCTTATGAAGTCCGGAAATCCTGAAAATCCTTAAATCAGCGATCTATGATGAAACGTTTTACTCTTTTATTCTTTTCGTTCACCATGTTTAGTCTGCTGGCCGTAGCGCAACGCAGGGTATCAGAGCTTACGCTTGTGTACGATGCTTCTGTATCTTCCGGAAATGCTGAGCCCAAAATGGCTGACGCATTTGATGGAGCCACTACCACTGTTTATCTTAAAGGAAATATGAGCCGTTCTGAAATGGTGAGCGCACTGTTCTCTTCAACTACTATTCACGATTCAAAAACAGGGTCTGCAGTTGTACTGCGCGAAGTAAGCGGGCAGAAATTACTGATCCGTTTAAATGCTGATAACTGGGCTGAAAAGAATAAACGCTATAATGGCATCACATTTACCAATACCAGCGATACCAAAACTATTGCAGGTTATAAATGTACAAAGGCCGAAGCGAAGCTGACAGACGGTACTACTTTCACTGTTTATTATACTACTGATATTATTCCTGAGAACAAGGATTATGATTACCAGTTTAAAAGTCTGAATGGCTTGCCGCTGGAGTATGAGATGGTACAGGGAAAACTTACTATCAAATACACCGTATCCAAGATCAACCTGAATCCTGTTCCTGCTTCCAAGTTTGATATTCCCAAATCGGGCTACAGAGAGATGACCTACGATGAGAGTAAGAAGATGACTAATTGATTGCTGATTTTGCAATGCAACTATTTAGGGATTTTAATTTTTCCCGGAATAGATGTTTACTGGTATATAGACAGAAAGACATTACTTTCCCTGGCGAAAAGCACGAGATAGGGTAACATACCTTTAGATGAGTGGAATCAAGCCACCATCACAAGATCATAAAATGAAAGATGTTATTTGTGCAGATTGATTCTCAGATCCAGCAAGTTCAGGTTGGATTTGAGCGTAGAGGGCTTAAATGAAGAAGAAGCCACATTTACTTTGATCTGCTGAGGCAAAATGTACACTGCGTTTCCTTTTTGATAGGTAACCAGCGTTTTGTACATCACGAGGTTGTTTTTACGCTCGCTGCTCAACAAATTGCTGCCCATATAAGAGGAACCGGATTTCAGACTTAATGTGAAACCGTTGGTAGTTCTGATAGGCGTAAATTCTGGTTTCAGGGGCTCAGACTTCCTCTTATCACCACCTCCGCTACTGGCTACAGCTACTGCAACCGCCCCAATCATCGCACAACAGATGATTGATTTTTTAAGCATGTGGTTAAATTTTAGAGTAAAAGTCATTTGCATAAGTATGGCAAAATTATTGAAAAAAACTGGAATTTTAACCCCTTTTTGTAAAATGATTAATACTCCTTTAACGATTGAAGATGCGGGAATGTTACAAATTCCACAAAAAAAGTGTTGAATAACCCATATTAATCTACAAATTCCAATAATTACCTGATAATCAATTATAGGGCCACGACTTATACACACTGTGTCAATAAGAAAAAATTGGTGGCAGGGGTTTAAAAGAGTACTTTAGAATAACCACAATTTGAGCGCATGAGAGATAATCCATTCCCACAGGACAAAGACGAGATCAGGAGGTTGGTAAAACAGTTTCAGAACCTGAAAGCAGGGCGCAGCAATTCCTTCCTGGATGAAGATGCCTTTGAAAAGATAATCGACCATTTTGATGACGAAGAAGACCTGCCGCAGGCCCTTGAGGCGGCAGAGATGGGTATTGAACAATATCCCTATTCGGCTATGCTACTGGTTAAAAAAGCCGATTTACTGATAGCTACACGACGTTATTACGAAGCACTGGAAATACTGGGCCATGCCGAGCTGCTGGACAGCAATGACATTAACCTGTACATCCTGAAGACAGACGCTTACCTGGCGCTGGACCAGCAGGAAAAGGCTGTGCAGTTACTGGAAAATGCACTGGCCATGTTTGAAGGGCAGGAGCGCATAGAACTGCTGTTTGAACTGGCTGATGTGTACGACGACTACGAAGAGTTCGATAAAATATTTGATTGCCTGAAGCTGATCCTTGAGCAGGAGCCGGATAATGAAGAGGCCTTGTATAAAATATGCTTCTGGACAGATTTTACAGGACGCAATGAAGAAAGCATCAGGCTGCACCAGCAGATCATTGATGAATGTCCCTATTGCGAGCTGGCATGGTTTAACCTTGCTGCCGCTTACCAAGGCCTGAAGCTTTACGAAAAAGCAATTGATGCTTATAAATACGCGGTAGTAATTGATGAGAAGTTTGATTTTGCTTACCGCAATATGGGCGATGCGTATATCCGCCTGCGCAAGTACAAGGATGCCATCGAAGCACTTGAAAAAGTACTTGAATTAACAAGGCCTGAAGATGTGATCTATGAAGCCATTGGCCATTGTTATGATAAGATGAAGAATTATGCACAGGCCCGCTTCTATTATCGTAAAGCATCACATCTCAGCCAGGAAGACAGTAAGCTCTATTACAAAATTGCCTGCACTTATATCAACGAGCAGCAATGGGTAATGGCGATCAAGCAACTGGAAACAGCCATGCAGATCCATCGTTTACAGCCGGAATATAACCTGGCTATGGGCGAATGTAAAATGCAGCTGGGTGAATATAAAGAAGCTATTCAGTATTTCTCTAATGTGGTGCGCCAGCGGCCGCGCAATGTATCCAGTTGGCAGGCATTGATCCGTTGCCTGTATCATGGAGAGTTTTATGAAGAAGCGCTGGAGCAGGTAAAAGCAGCTATTAATATCACTGATAAAAAGCCGGTATTTCTTTTCTACATGAGCGCTATCTGTTTTGCGCTGGGCAAATCCAAAGAAGCCCTGTTGCAACTGGAAAGAGCTATGAATGCAGCGCCACGCCTGCTGAAAAAGCTGGTAGAACTGAATCCTGCATTGTTGCGTCATCAACAGGTTATTGACCTGGTAGCACGTTACAAACGCAGCAAATCCGGTAAATAGTTGAATGCTTTTATTCAATTATTTAAGAATGTTTTAATGTGTAGCCTGCTGTACCCTCACTGACTACATGGTTTCATCTTATTTACTGGTTTCATTTATCTGGTCCGATGCATAGATGGCAGTCTCTACAGAGGCTGTTGTCGGTATTATTGGTGCCGGATAAATGGAATTTATTTTTTTAATACAGCCCGTGCAAAGGTTATAAGGGAATGTTCTTATTGCTATTGAAATAGTTCCCTATTTTTGCGCCGGTTAAAAATTGTTGTACTAAAATCCAAGTGATGAATTTCAACCTCAGCCAGATTCCGGAACGAATTCAAAGACCACGCAGCAATGGTATTACAATGGTAATGGACAAAGGTCTCAGTTATGCAGAGGCTCAGAATTTTTTAAGCGTATCGGAACCACATGTTGATATTGTGAAACTCGGTTTTGGAACTTCATTTGTAACGCCCAATCTCCGCAAAAAAATTGAACTGTACCAGGAGCATAACCTTCCCGTGTACTTTGGTGGTACTTTGTTTGAAGCCTTCCTGATCCGTGATCAGTTTGAGGATTATATCAGTGTTTGTAAAGATTATGGCATTACTTATATGGAGGTGAGCGATGGCTCTATCACAATTCCCCATGCAGAGAAATGCGGTTATATAGAGAAACTTACCAAATATGGCACCGTACTAAGTGAGGTGGGAAGTAAAGATGCCGCACACATCATTCCTCCTTACAAATGGATTGAACTGATGCGCGCTGAATTGAATGCCGGTTCTACATACGTAATTGCAGAAGCACGTGAGGCTGGTAACGTAGGTATTTACCGTGGAACAGGAGAGGTGAGAGAAGGTCTTGTACAGGAGATCCTGACACAGATACCCGGTGAAAAAATATTATGGGAAGCTCCCCAGAAAGCACAGCAGCTATACTTTATTGAACTGCTGGGCTGTAATGTAAACCTCGGCAATATTGCTCCTACAGAAGTAATTCCTTTAGAGGCAATGCGTATTGGTTTACGTGGCGATACATTCAATTTGTTTCTTGATAAAAAGTAGTGACACCATGAGGCGTTTCGGCCTGCTTGGCTATCCGCTGAGCCATTCTTTTTCCAAAGGATATTTTACTGAGAAGTTTGCGAATGAGCAGATAGCTGATTGTATGTATGAGAATTTCCCTATTCCTGATATCAGTGAACTGGCAGGAATTCTGGAACAACATACAGACCTCGCAGGATTGAATGTGACCATTCCTTACAAAGAAAAAGTAATCCCTTTTTTACACGTACAAAGCGAAGCAGTGCAGCAGGTAGGCGCCTGTAATTGCATTGATATCCGCAACGGCATACTGACCGGTTACAATACCGATGTAACCGGTTTTGAATTGTCTATGCGCCCATTGTTGCTGCCACATCATCGTAAAGCGCTGGTATTAGGTACCGGTGGTGCTGCTAAAGCTGTTCATTTTGTATTGAATAAGCTGGGTATTGATTACCTGGAAGTATCACGTACGCCAACGCAGGATAAAAACGATCTTACAGAAAGTTGCATCGCCTACGAACAGGTAACCTCTGCATTGTTGCAAACCCATCACCTGCTGATAAATACAACCCCTCTTGGCATGTATCCCAATGCGGATACTTTTCCTCCTTTGCCATATGCAGCATTAACTCCGCAGCATTATTTATTTGACCTGGTGTATAACCCGGCAGTTACTGCCTTTTTACAAAAGGGCATCGATAATGGCGCTCAGGTAAAAAATGGAGCTGATATGCTGGTGATCCAGGCAGAAGAAAGCTGGAAGATCTGGAACAGGAAGGAAGTGTAGGGCACAAGACTCAAGGAAATTCAGTTGACAAGTTGAGAAGTTAACAAGGCCGACAAGTACGAAAGGTGAAAATATCGAATGTTGAATTTCGAAGGAAAGACTGAGTTAAAGAACCCGAAACATCAAACCCGAAACCCGGAACAGTCTCACGACTGACGATTCACGTCTCACGACAAGCATTGACTATTCACTTGTTTCCTCCGCTCACATTCTCAACACGACTCCCTTCCTGTCGTAAAGGCCCCTTCAGAATGTCGTGTTTGCACCTTTTGTATGTCCGAAAATGATAATAAGTTTGAATGATGCCCGAGGGTGTCACATTATCATTGCATGGAAACAGCTTTATCTGCTACGTATAACCGTAAGGCAGGACGCAAAGAATGGATTGGTCTTGCGGTACTGGCTTTGCCCGCTTTACTTGTTTCGATGGACATGACAGTGATCTACCTGGCTGTACCGGCTATCACAGCAAGCCTGAAACCCGGCAGTGCTCAATTACTATGGATCACTGATATTTTTGGCTTTATGGAAGCCGGCTTTCTGATCTCCATGGGTACATTGGGCGACAGGATTGGTCGTAAAAAACTGCTGCTGACAGGAGCCATATTATTTACCCTCGCTTCTGTTCTTACTGCTTTTGCCGCTACTGCCTCTATGTTAATTGCAGCCCGTGCTTTGCTGGGTATTACCGGAGCCACCTTGTTACCGTCTACGCTTTCATTAATACGCAACCTGTTTCATGACGATAAGCAAAGAACATTTGCCATAGGTATCTGGACTACCTGTTTTTCTGCCGGTACTATGCTGGGGCCATTTGCCGGGGGGTATTTATTAACGCACTTCTGGTGGGGATCTGTCTTTTTGATGGGTGTTCCTGTGATGATACTTTTACTCGTCCTTGCCCCTCGTTTGCTGCCGGAATCACGCTCACAGGAAGCTGGTAGGTTTGATCTGCCCAGTGTTGGACTATTGATTATTGCCACGCTTTCTGTTGTATATGGAATAAAATGTATGGCAGAAGATGGGGTAACATGGTTGCCGTTTGTTGCCATAATATCCGGGTTGATATTAGGTGTTTTCTTCCTCCGCAGGCAAAAAGAATTAAATAGCCCGCTTATTGATCTTAGTTTGTTCCGGGTGCCTGCATGGAATGCTGCATTAGGAGCATTAATGGTTTCGTTATTCAGCTGGACAGGTATGCTGTTGCTGGTAACACAATACCTGCAGTTGGTACTGGATATAAATCCTTTCAGGGCCGGACTGCTGACAATGCCCGGTTCATTATCAAGTGTTGTGTTTTGTATGCTGGCCCCAGTATTGGCTCGTAAAACCGGCCGTAAACAAGGCATTGTTGCCGGTCTGCTTACATTGGCGGCGGGTATTGCATCACTTGCATTTACTGAAATAAACAGCGGTATTACAATAACCATAATTGCAACAATATTGATTTCCGCCGGCTGTGGAACCGTAGTAACCCTCGGGACAGATTTCGTTATCGGAGGGGTACCTACTGACAGGGTTGGCAGTGCCGCCGGCATTTCTGAAACAAGCACAACACTGGGCAGTGCTTTAGGTGTTGCATTGCTTGGTAGTATCTGGACAGCAGGTTACCGGCATGCGATGTTCAGTGTCTCTGTAGGCCAGGTAGACGCCGTTCAGGCAGATATTGTGCGCAATACATTGGGTGGGGCTTTAGCAGTAGCAAAACAATTGCCTCATCGTGAAGCTGCTTTACTGATTGGTACAGCACGCAATGCGTTTGTATCTTCATTTCATATTACAACATTAGTGTGTACCGGCATAGTAATATTAACAGCCGTAGTAGTGTGGAAGGCGCTGAGGATAAATCGTGAGTCGTGAATCATCAGTCAATGTCGTTTAGTTAGTGGCTGGAGAAGACACCAGCTATGGGCACGTCCCCCCGGCGGGTGTCCCCACCCGCCGGAATGAAAGATCTTAACTAAACAACATTGAATCATCAGTCGTGAGGGGCTGTCCGTGAAAAGTGAATACAGGCTGCGAGCTTTGAGCTCCGAGCGGCGAGCAAATACAAGTTGGCAGTTGGCAATTCGCAGTTGTGCCTTTCAGGCATCATACTTCCGACTTCCTGCATCTGCTTATTTGTATTTTCCTTCGAAATTCGATATTCAAGATTCTACATTTGTTATTAATCCTTGTCTTTCACTTTTTCATTCCTTATTTCTAATTCCTAATTCCACATTTCTGTATTTCACTTACAAAATATAACTTATAACCTGTTCTCAGCGTTAGGCGTTCAGCCTTACTTATAACTTAAAACCTACAACCTGTCTTTCTTTTCCAACTTGCGGACTTGTATTTGCTAACAGCTAAAACCTAATACCTGACTCCTGTGTTCTTTCGCTTTCATCTACCTGCTGCCTGGAGCTTCGTAATTTTCAGGTTTACAGGAGTGATCGTATATCCCTGTTGCTGATAGTAATCCAGCAGACCGTCGCCGGGAGCAAGTACATGGTCCATGCCGGCAGCAAGGAAGTTATGGGTGCTGCTCTTATTGGCGATGAGCTTTTTCCAGCTGTTGTTTCTCTCCCTTATCAATGCATCATAGTCAAGATCTTCCGGAGTACCTATATGCTTTTTAAGATAACAGGTATCCTGTTGCAGATAGGCCTGTTTTATCTGGCTGTTGATGTTTTGGGTATGCTCATAATTTTGCGTCAGCCATGCGGGAGAGTAGATATCGCGTAGTTTATGAAATGCATTGACAATACTATCTGCATGATCAAGTGCTACGATCTTCTTCCTGTAATGCTTTGCTTTCTGAATAACCAGGTCATCCAGTTTTACCAGCTTCTGATCAGGATTATAGGAAAGATGGTAGAGCATGAAATACGGAATGAACCTGTAGTGGCTTCTCAGCTTTTTCCGGGAGATGTTCAGTTGCTTTGTGTAGAAGGATTCAATCAGCTTCAACTCTGCTGGTGGTACAAAGTCTGAAAGCTTTTTGTCATTTTCGAAGTAAACAGCCTTGGCTGCTCTTGACAGATCATGTCTGAAATTGCGATTACTGCTGTCATTGAACAAGGGTTCCACAAATACCACTTTGGAAGCAGCAACCAGGGAATCGAGCATGGGGTCATGTGCAAAGTATTTTCTTTCCATGACATGCATAGTGCCCAACACCCATGTAACAGTGTCTTTTCGGGCGCTTTCACATTTGTATAATAACTGGGTTGAAGCATTGCCGGTAAACAGGAGTAGTATAGAGAAGATTAAAACCGGTTGCTTCATAAGTACCATGTATTGATTTTATACGGCGGTTAGCTTTTCCTTTACCTCTTCCGGTACAGCTACCACTTTCTTCAGGTCATAATTATAACAAACAATACCGGTTTTTGCAACAGCAACGGTAATCGTTTTGCCATTGCTTTCTTTTTCCAGTTTATAATAGAGATCAAAAGATATTTTGGAAAAATCACCTGCAGCTACAGATACTTTCACCATGTCGCCATAAAACAGTTCGTTCTTATATTCAATGCCAACATCACTCATAATAATACCCGTGCCTGCCATTTTTAATTCACTGTATCCAAAATGTTGCAGGAACTGAACACGTGCTTCGTGGATCATTGAGAGCACAGTATCATTGCCTACATGACCACCATAGTTAATGTCAGTAATACGAACAGGAATATTTGCTGAGAATATAAAAGAGGAAGGGATATCTATTTTAATGCGGGCCATAAGTTGTATGATTGGTAATGCAAGATACGGGTAAAGGTATAAGGTTTAAAGTTTAAAGTGCTGCAATGGCTGGTTGTTGAGTGTACTCAGGTATCTTAAAGGTTAAGCACCTTATACCTTAAACTTTATACTTTAAACCTGGCTTATTGATTTTCCTGGAGGATGCTATTGAGCTCTGCAATATCGAGAAAGTTGGTAGCAGAGGGGATAAAGGATACACGCTGCATTAATTTATTCCGCCATTCGTGGAAACGGTTTTTCCATATGATATCTTCCAGGCTGCTGCCCGGTTCGCCATCATTGCTGAGATTGGAAAGCATGCGGAAGAAACGTGATGAAATGCGTGTCTGGTCGCCATTGGGACCTGTAACGGTAATATAGTTGTGGTCGCCGTTGGTAAGTAGTTGCTGATCCAGTACAATGTTGCCATTGCTATCACGGATAGGAGGGGCGTCTACTTCTGTTACTTTATTAGTTACTTCCGCAGGGCGAACCGTTAAGCCTGCGTAGTCAATATTAGCAGGTTCATCAGTATCATAGTATGCAGTAGTAACAGCATTGGCAACTGTACCGGGTGAAGTAGTTGCAGAAGCTCCTAAACTTTTGCGGGTGCCGCTAATAGCCGCTGCTAATGCAAGAGCAGGTTTTTGTGTGTTTGATGGTGTAACTGCTGCCGGTAAACTGGCGGCAGTAGTTGCCGGAGTTGTCTGTGGCGGATTGCTGTTATAGTTAAATGCAATCCAGGTAATGGCAATAACTGCCGCCGCAGCAGCAATAGCCACTCCTATTCTGCGAAAGGGAATAATACGTGCAGGAGCCTCAGGCGCTAATTCTTTGCTGATAAACTGCCAGGCTTCAGCAGGCGGGGGAGTTTCGTAATTGTATAGCTTGTGCGATAGCCGCATCTCCTGCACATCCTCACCCACAGGTAGCTGTGAAGCTATCTGCTCCCACGTGTCCGGGGGAGGGGTTACCTGCAGATTGGTAAGGCGATCTTGTGCGGAGCCATGCATATTACCGGGTATAAGATTTTTTAGTGTCGGTTAAATATTGACTGATCTTTTTCTGCAGTACGGATTTTGCCCTTGCCAGTTGCGATTTGCTGGTACCCTCGCTGATGCCCAGCATTTCACTGATCTCCTTGTGTGAATATCCTTCTACCACATACAGGTTGAATACAGCACGGTAACCTGGCGATAGCTCCTGTATAATATTGATAATATCCTTTTCGGCGAGTGCATCAATTGCTGTGATATCAGCATCCTCAATGGTATTCTCTTCCTTATCGCTCACTGAAGACAGGTGTATTGACTTTTTCCTGAAATACTCAATGGAAGTATTCACAAAAACCCTTCGCATCCAGCCTTCAAAAGAACCCTCTGCCCTGAAACGGTGAAGGTTTTTGAATACCTTGATAAAACCTTCCTGGAGCAGATCCCGGGCGTCATCTGCATTGCCTGCATAGCGCAGGCAAACAGCGTACATTTTGGGTGAAAAACGCCTGTACAGCTCTTCCTGCATGCGTCTGTCGCCCTCAATACTACCCTTGATCAAGTCGTATTCCGATATATTATGGTTGCTTTGTCGCTCCAAATTTTAATGTAAAGCCTTTTTTAAGCATTGGCCAGTTGCTGTTGTAAAAATGCCACCAGCTTTTCTGCGGCCCTCTTCCGGTGACTGAACAGGTTTTTCTGTTCCATACTCATTTCAGCAAAGGTAAGCATACTGCCCGCGGGTACAAATACGGGGTCGTATCCAAAACCATGCTCTCCACGGGGGTGATGAATGATCTCCCCCTCGCAGATACCCTCAAAAAAATGCTCCTGTCCCTGCCAGATAAGAGATATTACGGTGCGGAACCTGGCTTTACGGTTGGTATTATCGCCCAGCTTCGTTAACAATTTAGCCACATTCCGGGCAAAATTATTATCCTCGCCCGCATACCGGGCGCTTTTAACGCCTGGCTCGCCGTTCAGGGCCTCTACTTCCAGCCCGGAATCGTCACTAAAGCAGTACTGACCTGTCAGTTTGTAGATGGTGCGCGATTTCTCCGAAGCATTC
Organism: Chitinophagaceae bacterium; assembly: GCA_047602185.1. Taxonomy (GTDB): domain Bacteria; phylum Bacteroidota; class Bacteroidia; order Chitinophagales; family Chitinophagaceae; genus PMP191F. Next base: position 205,190 of record JASGHY010000001.1, read on the forward strand.
GCTTCCAGGGTATCGTGTGGTTCTGGTATATCAATAGTAATGCCGGCATCCTGCAGGCTTACCACGGTAAGCAGGTGACCAATGGCCAACTGCATTTCTTCCAGTTTATGTTTATTATTTGTAGCGAAAATGAGTGTTGTCATGATAATAATAGCGTATAAATGTATATATACGGGTATTACAAAGCTGCGGGTTTATTGTTTAGCGGCAAAATGGGAATGTGCAGATGGGAATTTGAAAGTTTGAAAATGAAGAAGGTGCAAATGAAGGCTGAATGCTGAACGCTTAACGCAAATACAGGTTTGGAAGGAATACAAGTTGGCAATTTGCAGTTGCCAGTATCCTGCATCTTGTATCCAATCCTCAAAATCTTAAAATATAGAAATCTTTGAAACCTGTAACGAACTTTTCACAAAGAGGTTCTCACAATCCACGGGAAATCTCTAATTCTGCACCGCATATCCGGGAGAATCTGGTTTATTTAGATTATTAATAAATCTTCTTATAACAGGTAAAAAGAATAAAAGTAAGCCTGCTGTTATCAGTAATGTTCCATTGAAAATAAATCTGACGGTTAAGTTCTGAAAGAAATGACCCGGAATAAGAAGGATTTTTTCAAGAAAAATCCATCCTGTGAGTTCGAACCAATTAAGGGTGAAAATCGAAACGAAGATTATGATGATGTTTATCCAGTGCCAATGATTTTTTTTACCGATTATTAACGAGATCGTGACTGAAATAACAAATCCTGTAATATAAGCAATGGAATACCACATAATAAAATACGTAATAATTTCTCCAATGTCTGTTTGTGGCATCAACTGTTTGCTGAAGGCATAATATGAATTCTGATTCAGAAATATTTTAATGAACTCTATATTATATAGATAGGCAAATTGCGTACAGCCATTCATGACGAACCATGTCGCTACAAAGTGTACCAATATCAATCGCCAGTTGAGTTTAGACAATAGCGTTTGTATTTTCATAGCAATAGAGAAAGGTCATATGTGAAACGAATACCTCATTTTCAAATCTTCAAATGGAGGAATTTTCAAATTGTATTCATCCGCACATTAGCTCAATCCCAATCTCCTCGAAATATTAGATGAGAATACGTTCTTTGGATCGTACTTGTGTTTAATAGCGAGCCATTCGGTATGCTGAGGGTACATCGCTTTAAACATCTGCTCATCCAGCATGGCGTCTTTTCCTAAATACAAACGACCACCATATTCCAGCACTTTGGCGTCCAGTTGTTTGGTGAATTTCTCCAGGTTTTTAGTAACCGGGAAGTCAATTGCTAATGTATAACCTTTGAAAGGGAAGGAGAGGATGCCCTGACCATCGCCCATTTTCTTAAATACATTCAGGAATGGTGTACAACCACTATCTGCGATCATTTTCAGAATGGTTGTCAGGTGCTCTTTTCCGTTGGCTTCAGGAATTACGAACTGGTATTGTATAAATCCTCTTTTGCCATAACCACGGTTCCAGTTGTTGATGGCATCGAGCGGGAAGAAGAATTTCTCGTAATGAACAAATGATTTAGGTGAGTTCTGTACAAAAGCGATCAGCTTGTTCAGTATTCTTACAGTTAACCCATTCAGGGTGAAATTGGGCATAAAGAAAGGCACAGATAACTTGCCCTGTGGATGAACTTTTAAAGGATCTTGCTTCAGCTTCTCCGGTAATTCGGCCAGCGAAGCTGCATTGCCCAGTGTTAATACGCCTCTGCCTAGTTTATCACCTTTGGCCAGGGCATCAATCCATGCTACAGAATAGTTGTATTCGTGGTCATACTTTTCCAGTGCTGCCAACATCTCATCCAGGTTTTTGATCTTTACAGATTTCTGCCTGAAGTAGGTAGTCTCAATTTTGCGAAGTTTGATCTTTGCAGTAAGGATAACGCCCAGTAATCCCAGTCCGCCAAAGTTGGCCCAGAACAGGTCGCTGTTCTCGGTGCGGGAAGCTGTTACGGTACGACCGTCTGCCAGCAGTATAGTGAATGAAATTACGCAGTTTACAAAGGAGCCGTCAATATGGTGCGCTTTGCCATGAATATCGTTGGCAATAGCGCCCCCAATGGTTACAAACTTGGTTCCGGGACAGATCATCGGCAGCCAGCCTTTAGGCGCAAATACCGAAATGATCTCTTCAAGACTTACCCCTGCCTGGCACTCCAGTATGCTTTCTGCTTCGTTCCAGGAAAGAAAATGATTGAATTTGGTACAGGTAGCAACAACGCCGCTTTCATTCACCGCCTGGTCGCCATAGCTGCGGCCGAGCCCACGGGGCACTATTTTCTTTTGTGGTAAAAGTTCTGCAATGTCTTGTTGGGAGGCTGGTTTTACTTCAATTGATTCCACCATTGGGTAATTGCCCCATCCTGCTACGGTTGTTTTCTTTTCAGGTAACATATTCATGAATAAGATTAGGTAAACACAAACGGCTTTTTCAGGAAGCTAAACGTCAAAAAGGGTGTTTCTAAGATATGTGGGGGTAAAAGCAGGACAAAGATAATCAAATGGTATGGTTATGTCAATAGGGCTTTCATAACAATGCGGCTTGGTGTTGAGCAACGCATTTATTATTTTACCGGTTCATTTAAATATAGCATTAAGGTGTCTGATAGTACGATCTACGAGGAAATTGACATTAAAACAATAGCTGATCCTGCTGGTGCGCCATATGACATACTGGTAGTGCGATTGAAGAAAGAGAAATATATTACTGCAAATATCATCATGCTGGCAGTACTGGTCTTCTTCCTGGTGATCTGCTTAAGGGAGAAGATACATTTCGGCAGCATGGCAATTATTATCGGGCTGGTGCTGTCGCTTTCTGCTTTTCTGCGCAATTACACCGGACCATCTGTTCTCTTCCACATTGACCGCGATGAAATAGTAATACTGGAAAAACAACGCTTGGCATGGAATACTATCGATAGGGTAGCCCTGCACAGGAATGCGCCCGAAGAGGCTGGTTTTCTGAAATTCTACCTGAAAGATGGAAATGTCAGGACTGTAAAGCTGGAATCAAATATGGACAGACCTGTCGAAATGATCGCAGCTTATATTGTTAAGTATGGAGAACCCCCGCTGTAGTATTTACAGGTCAAACATCTTTTTCAGACAAGCCCATAGCTGACCTTTTAATTGTTTGCCACTGGCAGTTTCCTGGTTCAGTTCATCCAGCGAAACGGTAAACAGGTAACGTGTGCCTGCATATTCCTGTTCCTTAAACTGCGGAAAGCTGAGCGGTAATCCTATGCTGGTAGGTTCTATACCCATCAGCAATGCAAACTTAGGATTGATCTGCTGCTTGAGTTGATTAATGTCTACAGCAAGTGCAGCATTATTGATAATTGCCACATCACCCAGGTTAAGCCGGCAGGCGCCCAGGATCTTTGTAAGGAACTGCAGGTGGTTTTCAGGTAAATAGGTTTCTCCCGGGCAGTTTACAATAATACTTACCTGTTTTGCGTGATTGCCGAGAAAGCGATACGCCGTTGCCGGATCTGCAGCTGTTGTTACAGGGACAGGCGGGGCAGGAACTATTTTTTCCTCAACAGGAGTGGGGGCAGGAGTTGTTATTTTTTCTGTGTTTTCAATTGCCGGTGCAGCCACTACTGTTGCTGTTTTAGGCGCAGCAGTCTGCATAGGTTTATCATCTTCAATCAACAGGTTTTTATAAAGATCAGCCATTACCTGGGGCGGCAATTGAATATTTGTTAAGGACATATTATACAGCTATTTGTAATATGAAGCGGGTGCTTCAGGTCATAAAACCAGATCACTTTTTTTCACCAGGACCAGATCAACTAACAATTGTTAGTAAAAGTTGCCTGCTTTTTTTGTGACCACAAAGTTTGTTTGTTTCTTTGTGATCCAAAAATACTGGATTATGATTGATGCGTATAGTTTACCTGTTACAAAAGTTGAACGGAGCAAGTTGAATGATATTCCATTGGAAAATATTCCTTTCGGAAAGTACTTTACTGACCACATGCTGGAAGTTGATTTTGAGAACGGTGAGTGGAAGAATGCGGAGATCAAACCTTACCAGCCATTGTTGCTGAGCCCTGCATTAGCTGCATTGCATTACGGACAAGCTATTTTTGAAGGTATTAAAGCATATAAAGACACAAAGGGAGATGCCTGGATCTTCCGTCCACAAGATAATTTCAGACGTTTTAATATTTCTGCAGAACGCATGCAGATGCCAACTGTTCCTGAAGAACTGTTTATTGATGGTATGCGTCAGTTGGTAAACCTGGATAAGAACTGGATCCCCGCCAAAGAAAACCATTCTCTGTATATCCGTCCGTTTATGTTCTCTTCAGACGAGGTAATTGGCGTGAAACCTTCAGAAACTTATAAGTTCCTGATCATTCTGAGCCCTACCGGTCCTTACTATGGAGCGCCTATGCGTATCTATGTAGAGGAAAAGTATACCCGTGCTGCTCCCGGTGGTATTGGCTTTGTAAAAGCTGCCGGTAACTACGGCGCAAGTATGCACGTAACTGCTGTAGCTAAATCGCAGGGCTACGACCAGGTACTGTGGACCGATGCTTTCGAGCATAAATATGTACAGGAGATAGGTACCATGAACGTATTCTTTGTGCTGAAAGATAATAAGGTAATAACCCCTGCATTGGATGCCGGTACTATCCTGGAAGGCGTTACCCGCGACAGCGCCATTACTATATTAAAGGAAATGGGACTGACCGTGGAAGAAAGAGCGGTAAATATCGACGAGCTGATAGCTGCCTATAAAGCAGGTGAGCTGAAGGAAGCTTTCGGTACAGGTACTGCAGCCACTATTTCGCCCATTAAAGAACTGAAATACAAAGATTTTGTAATGACCTTTAACGTGGATGAATGGAAACATGCTTTTGAAATGAAGCGCAGACTGGATGATATCCGCGAAGGTCGTGCAGCTGATACAAGAGGTTGGATGGTGAAAGCATAAGGGTTGTAGGTTATAGGTTGTAAGTTTTAGGCTGAAAGCCTAACGCGAAACGCTTAACGCTAAAACGGACGCCTGATAGCTAAGTGCTGAAAATCAATAAAATAGAGGGGATGGTTTTTACGGCTGGCCACTCACAATTCACGAAATTCACAATCGGGAATAACTTTTTTGTAACTTCGATTTTTAAAAATTTGGTATTTCCCATGAAGGGGTTTACCTTTGCCGTCCCAAAAATAAAAGGTTTAGAATGCCTACAATACAACAATTGGTAAGAAAAGGAAGAGAGATCATTAAAGCAAAAAGTAAATCCAGGGCGCTGGACTCCTGTCCTTTCCGTCGCGGTGTATGTACCCGCGTATACACTACTACGCCCAAAAAACCTAACTCTGCGCTGCGCAAAGTTGCTAAAGTACGTTTGACCAACAAGGTAGAGGTTATCGCCTATATCCCCGGTGAAGGTCACAACCTGCAGGAGCACTCTATCGTACTGGTACGCGGAGGTCGTGTTAAGGATTTACCAGGTGTGCGTTACCACATTGTTCGCGGTAGCCTTGATACTGCGGGTGTTAAAGACCGTAAAAAGAGCCGTTCCAAATACGGTACAAAACGTGAAAAAGCTAAAAAATAATCACGGGTACCCGGATTATTTGAAGATTTCACAGATAAGTAAAGTAAAAATGATAATACTGAAACAGGGAAACCTGGTTCAACTATAAAAGCGACAAAATGAGGAAGACAAAAGCCAAAAAAATTCCTTTAGCAGCGGATCCCCGTTACAATGACGTACTGGTTACCCGTTTCGTTAACAATCTGATGCTGGGTGGCAAAAAAAATACAGCTTTCAATTTATTCTACGATGCGATTGATCGTATCGCTAAACAAACCGGTGAAAACGGTTATGAAATCTGGAAAAGAGCGTTGAGCAACGTTACACCTGCTGTAGAAGTACGCAGCCGTCGTATCGGTGGTGCAACTTTCCAGATCCCTTCAGAAGTTCGTGCTGACAGGAAAACTTCCTTAAGCATTAAATGGCTGATCCGCTATAGCCGTGAAAGAAACGGTCGTAGCATGGCTGAGAAACTGGCTAACGAGGTTATCGCAGCTTCTAAAGGTGAAGGTGGTGCTTTCAAAAAGAAAGAAGATACTCACCGTATGGCTGAAGCGAACAAAGCTTTCGCTCACTTCAGAGTGTAACATTCGAACTTTTTATATTTCTTCCACCCCATGCTGTTCACAGTGTGGGGTTTTTTGTTTTGGTGCTGTGGTGGTGAATTTGAGAATGTGCGGATAATGCAGAACGCTTAACGCTGAATGCCTAACGCCTAACGCAAATACAAGTCCGAAAGCAAGGCAAGTTGGCAGTTGGCAATTTGCAGTTATCTCGAATACAAGCGGCGAGCTTTGAGCTACGAGCGGCGAGCAAATACAGCAACAGCATTTCACGTTTCACGTTTGACGAAGCAGCAGGGACTACTCACGATTCACGACTGACGACTCACGATTTCACTATTCACCATTGACTATTCACTTGCCTCAGCCACTCACGATTGCCGATTGCCGTCTGCCGATTCACGATCCCTTTCACGTTTGACCTTTCACCTTTCACGCCTTCCTCACTCACGACTCACGTCTGACGATTCACGATTTCATCGCTGATTAACCACTACCGTCTTAAACTCCACTTTTCCATCTTTCACAATTACCAGCCAATAAATGCCTTTTGGTAGTCCTGCCAGCGAAAGCTGCGTGGTGGCGTTGTTCATGGACTGCTGCTTTACACATTGTCCCAGTTCATTGTACAGTACAATCGTTTTGGGTTGCAGGTCGTTGCTGCGGATCTGTAACAATGTGTTTCCGGTTAATGGATTAGGAAAAACGAGGTAACCGGTGTTATCGAAATTGTAAACTATTTGCTGACTGCTGTAGGCTACGTTGCCGTTAACGAGTGTAACATGAGCACGGTAAATGTTACCTCCTTTGTGCAGGGCTTTATCAGTGAAGGAATAAATGAGATCATTGCCTGCGGCAAAGTTGTGTAAGGGCTCAAAGTTGCTGCCATTGAACTTCTCCAATACAATGCCCGCGATATTGTATAAAGTTCCTAATGTGAGTGTAAGACTGGCCGTATGGTCATCATTTGATACCGCTAAAAGATTATTGATATAACAACCGGCTCCCTGGGTAGTATAATTGACTGTATATGCTTTGATGCCCTGACGGTCAGCAACGGGTGTTACTGTGTAGTAAAGACTTTTATTGATGTTTGTATGCAGCATAAGAGAAGTATCCTGGGTAGTGATGAAAGGCTCCAGGTAGTTATTGCCAAGCTGGTAGATTGAATAATACGATGCGCTCGGTATTTTATTCCAATAGAGTAATACTGAATCACCACAGTTGAAACCTATGTGTAGTGATGTGGGCATTGAAATGATGCTGGTATCCGAAAGGTAATTTTTACCGTCTATGGACATACGGAAGATGGCAGTTGCTAATGTATCAGGAGCCTGCCACGTTGTAAATCCTTTTGTAAGGTCTGTCTGACCGATAGATTGCCAGCTATTGCCTTTGTCAATGCTGTAGTACAATATGCCGCTGTTGGTTGTAAAGGTGTTTGACCAGCGAAGTGTATTTTGCTTGCCGGCTAACAGGTAATCAGTGCTGGTAGGATAGTACCATGAAAACAGGTCTGCGGTGTCCGTTTGTAATGCAATAGAAAAAGACTGGGCTCCATTTTGAAGAGAATAAACCTGCACCAGTATGTTGTAATTGCCTGCTGCAGGATTATCAAGCGTGATCTGCTCTACTGTGTTGAGACTATCTCTTTTTCGTGTAGCAGCAAGCATCAGGGAATCACGATGAGGGTACGTTGAAAGTACCCAGGGTTGCCAGGTTTGATTGGTTTGCGTATTTACTAATGCCAGGTCAAGATCGTTCACCAATGCTTTAGCAGCGTTGGGGGCAGCGGGTAGATCCATCCAGCAAAGCGTGATCTTTAACTTCCTGATACCTGCCGGAACACTCAACGGAAAGCTTTGCTGTTGTCCTGTATTTACTGAGCCACTATAATAGTGTTGTTGCTGTATGGTCTGCATTGCTTTATAAGCATTCACTGTGCCATAGCCCGATTGGAAGTCCGGTCCCGGAGTCCCTATGTCCTCTGCACTATTGATGAGGATAGCTTTAACCAAAGCGACAGGTGGTAACTGGTTGCTATGAGTATTCTTATAGGCATGCTGTAAGGTCAGGGCTATACCCGAAACTATAGCTGCAGCTCCTGAGCTACCATCTTGTCCAAAAGCGACTAGCTCTGGTTTTATTCGTCCGTCATAAGCAGGTCCTTTAGAGCTTAGGGGAGCTACAACGTTGAAGGAGTCTACAGCGCCCACCGTAAGTATGTTCTTGGCCATTTTAAAGCTGCCGGTAAGGTTCGCGGTACTATCAATACCTGCATAGATACCCGAAGTGGGTTTGATATAGCCTGAATTACCAGCAGAAAAAACATGTAGGAGTGAAGGAATACTGGTTGCGCCGGCATCGTATGCAACAGCATCTGCGCCATAGTAGTTTTCTACAGTAGTGCCGTAAGAATGATTCTGAACTGAAATATTGTATTGATTATAAGCTGCATCTCCATCCGGTAAAATACTGGCAAAAGAAGATGAGGTAAGGGTTGCTGCCCAGGCTATGCCCTTGCCGGTATAAAAAGAATTACCCCCACCAGCAATGGCAGTACTCATTTCTGTGGCATGTGTGGAAAGCTCAGTCGCCATCAGTGGGGTAATGAGCATTCTTCCTTTGAAGTCAATATCCGCAGTATCGGGCCTGTTCTCCTTCACTGATACTACAAGTCCATTGCCGTTAATGGCGGAATAATCATGATGCATTTTGCTGATACTGTTCACACTGAAATCCTGGTTGTGTATGGCCTGCTCTTCTTTTGCTTTGCGGGGGATATCAATAAAGCGTACAAGAGAAGAGGGGAGTAGCAGGGAATCAATTACACCACGGCGTGTTTTTATCACCAGCAAACGGGCAGAAGGATATTCAGCAATGACAGAAACCGGAAGTGCATTGGCTGTAAGCCATTTTTTTACCGAATCTGTTTGTGTGGTTACCAGCCAGAAAGTTTGTTCTGCGTACGCAGGTAACGTAACCGAATCCCGGCGCAATGCAGGTGAGAGCTTGTCTGCAGCAAGTTTTGATTGTTGTGCCGAAATGGAAATGAAGAGCCACAGCAGCACATGGAGCAAAAGCAGCTTTTTCATTAGATAAGGTGGCCGGTTGTTTGAATATGATATTGTAAACTACAACTTTTTTTGCCAGCATACAGTAAGAAGAAAATGCAATGTTTTAGTATTACGGTTGTAGATAACCGTAATTTTACTATTCGAAAAACTATTTTATCCACAAAGCTGTAATGAGTTTCAGTGAACAAGCTATTATCTGCAATTGTGTTGCATTTTTGTCTTTGGAATCGCCTAACTTATCATGTTAACTTGTATTTGTTTTTTTAGCAACCCCCCATTGGCGTTAGTATTACCAGTCATTGATTGCAGTAACAACTAAACCCTTTTTTAAAGCTTAAAAAACATGTTATGAGAAAAATCTTATCCCGGATTCCTGTTGCCATACTTGCAATAAGTTTATTGGCAACAGCCTGTCAAAAACAATCAAAAGTTTCCACGCCCGATGAAATATCTCCTTCTGTACTTAACCGTATCGCTGAACTGGGTTTCTCTACAGATGGTGTTGTAAAACATAATGGAGGCTACCTGGTTGAAGGTGATATCTACTTCACTCCCGAACAATTAACTCAGGGTGTCATTGACGGAAAAGAATTGGTTTACGCAAACGAGGAACACTACCGCACCACCAACCTGGTAACCGGTACTCCCCGTAATATCACAGTATCACTAAGTTCTGGTGCAGCAGCTTATTTCAGCACTGCATTGGATACTGCCCTGGGCCGTTATAATAACCTGGGTCTTAATTTGACTTTTACCCATGTAGCCAGTGGAGGAAATATCAATATTGTACTGTTCTACCAGGTAAGCAATGTATTGGGGTCTTCAGGTTTCCCTACCAGTGCAGGCAATCCTTATGGAACTATTCAGATGAATACTTACTGGTATAGTGCCAGCACCAACATTAAATACCTGGCTAGTATTATTGCTCACGAAATGGGCCACTGTATAGGATTCCGCCATACAGACTATATGAATCGTTCTTATAGTTGTGGCGGTAGTGCTGTAAATGAAGGTTCTGCCGGTGTAGGTGCTATCTGGATCTCCGGAACACCTACCGGTGCCAGCGCCGGTTCATGGATGCTGTCCTGCTCTAATGGCTCTGACAGGCCGTTTACCACAGCTGACAAGACAGCATTGACTACAGTGTATTAGAACTTCCCAAATTTGTTGTTATTGCAATCTGAAGGCCCTTTCTGCGGAAAGGGCTTTTTATTAGAAAGAGGATATTTTGTTAGCTACTTCACTAACGTCTGAACTGTAAAACAGCATTGCGGTAATCGCTGAAACTCAATTTTTAAATCTTAAAGAAACATATTATGAGAACCGCCTTATATAAATTCATTGTTGCCTTGTTAGTAGCAGGCCAATTCTTTTGTGCCTGCCATAAGCAGGCAAAAGTTGTAACTGCGGAAGAAATACCAATCAATGTTCTTGAACGTATTGCTGCAGCAGGCTTTTCTACTGCAGGTGTACTTAAACGGGATAATGGGTATGTAGTAGAAGGAGATATATTGTTGTCTGCCGAGCAGCTTGAACAGGGAGTGCCTACAGGAAAAGAGATTGTATATGCCAAAGAAGAGCATTACCGTACTACCAACTTAGTAACTGGTACACCAAGAACCATTAGTATATCTCTTTCCGCTGCCTCTCCTGCTTATTTCAATAACCCACTGAATATTGCTATCAATCGGTTCAATGAGTTGAATTTAGTGCTGACATTTGCCCGTGTAACCAGCAATGCCAACATTCAGGTAAGTACTTTCTACGACCCAAACGATATTGCAGTTTATGGAGGCGGACCTACCAGTAATGGCAATCCCTATCCTACCATACGTTTCAATACCTATTGGTATCCCATTACAGTGAATACTAACTATCTGGCCAGCATTATAGCTCATGAAATAGGCCATTGTATTGGTTTTCGACACACAGACTATATGAATCGTTCTTTTAGCTGTGGGGGTAGTGCTGTAAATGAAGGAACTGCCGGGGTGGGGGCCATCTGGGTTCCGGGAACACCCACAGGGGGGAGCGCCAATTCCTGGATGCTGGCCTGCTCTAGTGGCTCTGACAGGCCATTTACCACTGCAGATCAGACAGCATTGACTACCGTTTATTAGTAAATTTTCCGGCTTAGTTGTTACTGCATTTCAGGGCTTTTCCCGTTGCGGAAAGGCCCTGTTCTTTTTGGGCCCCCGGGCCCCCGGAAATTAACCTTGAGATAATCCCTGATTATCTCGGGAATTTTCTTACCTTTGCGGACTTATTTTCAGGGGGCAAGGGCCCGGTTCAAACAAAAAAAGCAAATAAATAAAGTCATGGCAGACTTACGATTACAAAGAAACTTTGGTATTGCGGCTCACATTGACGCCGGTAAAACCACTACAACGGAGCGTATATTGCGCTATACCGGTATGATTCATAAAATTGGTGAGGTGCATGATGGTGCTGCTACCACCGACTGGATGGAGCAGGAAAAAGAAAGGGGTATTACCATTACCTCTGCTGCAGTTAGCTGCCAGTGGAACTTCCCTACCGTAAAAGGTAAGGCAGACGCTAACACCAAAAAATACTATTTCAATATCATTGATACTCCGGGCCACGTAGACTTTACCGTAGAGGTAGAGCGCTCTATGCGTGTACTGGACGGTCTGATCGCCCTGTTCTCTGCAGTTGATGGTGTAGAACCTCAGTCAGAAACTGTTTGGCGCCAGGCTAACCGCTATAAAGTTCCCCGTATCGGTTTCGTTAACAAAATGGACCGTTCTGGTGCTGACTTTTTGATGGTGGTTAAACAGGTGAAAGAAATGCTGGGTGCAAAAGCTGTTCCCCTGCAGTTACCTATCGGCGCTGAAGACAACTTCAAAGGCGTGGTTGACCTTATCAAAATGAAAGGTATCATCTGGCACATGGAAACAGAAGGTATGACCTTTGACGAGATCCCTGTTCCTGATGATATGAAAGATGAAGCTGATGAGTGGAGACAGAACCTGATTGAGGCTGTTGCTGAGTACGATGACAAGCTGATGGAGAAATTTTTCGATGATCCTAATTCAATTACTGAAGAAGAAGTTCACGAAGCTATCCGTAAAGCTACTATCGACCTGAGCATCGTTCCGATGATGTGCGGTTCTTCTTTCAAAAATAAAGGTGTACAGACTGCACTGGATGCTGTTTGTCGTTACCTGCCTTCTCCTGTTGATATTGATGATACAACTGGTGTAAATCCTGATACCGGCGAAACTGAAATACGTAAAGCTGATCCTAAAGCTCCGTTCGCTGCGCTGGCTTTCAAGATCATGACTGACCCATTCGTAGGTCGTCTGGCATTCTTCCGCTGCTATAGCGGCCACCTCGATGCTGGTTCTTATGTATTGAACGTAAGAAGCGGTAAAAAAGAGCGTATCAGCCGTATTATGAAGATGTTTGCCAACAAACAGAACCCTATTGATTTCATTGAAGCTGGTGATATCGCTGCTGCGGTAGGTTTCAAAGAGATCAAGACCGGTGATACCCTGTGTGATGAGAACCATCCTATCACATTAGAGAACATGTTTATTCCTGAGCCTGTAATCGCTATCGCTGTTGAGCCTAAAACACAGGCCGACGTTGATAAAATGGGTATGGCTATCTCTAAACTGGTAGAGGAAGATCCTACACTGCGTGTAAATACAGATGAAGATACCGGTCAAACCATCCTGCGTGGTATGGGTGAGCTGCACCTGGAGATCATCATCGACCGTATGCGTCGTGAATTTAAAGTAGAAGTTAACCAGGGTGCACCTCAGGTTGCTTATAAAGAAACTTTCAGGAAATCTGTAGAGCACCGCGAAACGCTGAAAAAGCAAACCGGTGGTCGTGGTAAATTCGCTGATATCGTATTCGAATTCGGCCCTGCTGATGAAGAATGGATTGCAGCTAATCCTAAAGAGAATATGCAGTTTGTGAATGATATCTTCGGTGGTTCTATCCCCCGTGAGTTCATTCAGCCTATTCAGAAAGGCTTCCAGTCTGCAATGAGCACAGGTGTACTGGCAGGTTATCCTGTAGAGCACATGAAAGTGCGCATTTTTGATGGTAGCTACCACCAGGTTGACTCTGACGGTATGTCGTTTGAGTTGTGTGCAAGAGCTGGTTTCCGTGAAGCCGGCCGTAAAGCACAGCCTACTTTGCTGGAGCCTATCATGAAAGTAGAGGTTATTACTCCTGAGCAGTACATGGGTGACGTAACAGGTGACCTGAACCGTCGTCGTGGTATGCTGGAAGGTATGGATAGCCGTGCAGGTGCACAGGTTATTAAAGCTAAAGTTCCTCTGAGCGAAATGTTCGGTTATGTAACTCAGCTTCGTAGCTTGTCTTCTGGTCGCGCTACTTCTACCATGGAGTTCAGCCATTATGCTCCTGCTCCAAACAACATCGCTGAAGAAGTGATTGCAAAAGCAAAGGGCAAAATCAAAGTTGAAGACTAATCCTTAAGGATTGAAATAACAGAAAAGGTCGTATCGCAAGATGCGGCCTTTTTTTGTGCAGTAGGCTGAACGCTTAACGCAAATACGGTTGTAAGTTGAATACAGCTCAACGCGGAACGCTTAACGCGAAGACGGATGCAGATCCGGGGCTCTGTGTTTCTCTGTGTCTTAGTGCCTTTGTGGTTCAAAATGCCGCGAGCTTTGAGCTATGAGCCACGAGCAAATACAGAAAGATCAGTTGTATTGATCAAATTTCAAACATCAAATCTCAAATCTCAAATCCAATATCCAGTATCAAGCATCTGGTATCCGGAAGCTTCACTCACGACTGACGACTCACGTCTCAATGTCGTTGAATTAAGCTCCGGAGGAGCTACCTGTTTATAGAAAATCAATTTTATCGAAAGTATTCAGCTCCGGTAGGAGCCGGGACACGCTTATTATATTCATTTCTATAAACAGGAGGCCACGCTGTGGCCCTTTCTTAATTCAATGACATTGACTCACGTCTCACGACAAGCATTGACTATTCCCTTACTTTCCCACTCACGATCCTGGTCCACGTTAAGGAAATCTAAAAACGTAATGCGTTGCTAAACCTTCTTTTATTGATTGGTTCTATACAGTAAAATCAGCCAATTATGAAAAAGTATATCAAAACCATAGCAATGCTTTCTTTCCTGGTAGCAGGCCTATCTTTTGCATCCTCAGCACAGGTATATGTTAAAGTGCGTCCTTCGGCTCCTGTAGTAGTACGCCCGGTTGCTCCTTCTCCCCGCCATGTATGGATCGACGGAGGATGGACCGTTCGCGGTGGCAGGTATGTATGGACAGAAGGATACTGGGCGACACCCCGTCATGGTCGTCATTATGTTCCCGGTCGTTGGGACCATCGCAGAGGCGGATGGGTTTGGGTAGGTGGATACTGGAGGAGATAATTTGTCAACGCTTAATGCTTAACGCCGAAGGCTAAGTTGAAAAGTTGGAAAGTTGATAGGTTTACAAGGAGTAGCTATTCACTTGTTTCTACCACTCACGATTGCCGTCTGCCGATTCACGGTTCTCCAACCCGAAACATCAAACCCGGAATAGTCTTACGACTCACGATTGACGTCTCACGATTTCCTTTATCCTTTCACGTTTGACTTTTCACATTTCTTATAAAAAAATCCCTTGCGTTGCCGCAGGGGATTTTTTATTGCAGTGGTGGTTGGGTTTGATGGCAAAGTATTAATTTACTGCTTCCAAAATCTATAGTATGAAAATTATCCGAAGGTTGACTAAAATTGTCCTTTTGCTTGTGATGGCGGGTTTCCCGGGCTTTGTAAGCGCCCAGGGCGATATCCATTGGGCAAAAGATGGCAGCAGTTATTTTGATGCAAGTGAAGGTGAACTGGCGCAGTTTGCATTGCCACAGAATACACGTAATGTAGTGTTGTCGAAAGCACAACTAACGCCTGCAGGACAAAGTTCTCCATTAGCAGTAAGTGATTTTAAATTCTCTGACGACGATAAAAAAGTATTGCTGTTCACCAATACCAAAAAGGTATGGCGTCTGCGTACACGTGGTGACTACTGGGTGTACGACAGAAACAAGAACACACTTGTGCAGGTAGGAAAGAGCAGACCAGCTTCTTCATTGATGTTTGCCAAGTTCTCGCCCGATGGTAATAAGGTAGCTTATGTAAGTGAGTATAATGTCTATGTGGAAGATCTTGCAACCGGTACTATTAAGAAACTAACTGCTGATGGTAGCCGAAAACTGATCAATGGCACATTTGACTGGGTATATGAGGAAGAGTTCTTTTGTCGTGATGGTTTCCGCTGGAGCCCGGACAGTAAACAGATCGCTTTCTGGCAGATCGATGCCAAGAATACAAAGGATTACCTGATGATCAATAATACTGATTCCATCTATCCTTTTGCTATCCCTGTTGAATATCCTGTAGCAGGTGAGGCTCCTTCTCCTTTTAAGATCGGTGTAATTGATATTGCAGCAGGTAAAATACAGTGGATGAAAATCCCGACTGATCCTGTACTGCAGAGCTATATCCCGCGAATGGAATGGGCTGCCAACAGTAATGAGCTGATTGTACAGCACATGAACCGTAAGCAGAACCAGAGTGACCTGTTGCTGTGCAATGCTAAAACAGGCGCTATTCAAACTATTTATAACGAAAAAGATGCTGCGTGGATTGATGTGCAGCAGTTGTGGGATGATGATTATATCTGGGGTGGCTGGGACTGGCTGGATGGTGGTAAGGAATTTATCTGGCCTTCAGAAAAAGATGGCTGGCGCCACCTGTACCGTGTAAGTCGTGATGGCAAAAAAGAAACGCTGATCACTAACGGTAATTATGATGTTATGGATATCAGCCGTATTGATGAAAAAGGCGGTTATGTTTATTTCATGGCTTCACCTACTAATGCTACCCAGAAATACCTGTATCGTACAAAACTGGATGGTTCCGGACAGGCTGAGTTATTGTCTCCGGCTACCCAGCAGGGAACACATGAGTACAATGTGTCACCTAATGGTTTGTATGCACAGCATATTTTTTCAAATTACTATACTCCATACTCCGGCGAGCTGATCTCCCTGAAAGATCATAAAAGTGTAACCGGCGAAAGTGCAGTTGAGAACGCAATCGCTAAAGCGAATAAGGCTAACTCAAAACTGGAGTTCTTTAAAGTAACTACCAGCGAGGGCGTAGAAATGGATGGCTGGATGGTAAAGCCTGATAATTTTGATCCTGCTAAAAAGTATCCCATTGTGTTTTACGTGTACACTGAACCATGGGGACAGAACGTAAAAGACCAGTATGGTGTAGGACGTAATTTCATGTACCAGGGCAATATGGCGAAAGACGGCTATATCTACGTTTCTATTGACAATCGCGGTACACCTGTTCCTAAGGGCAGAAACTGGCGTAAAATCGTTTATCGCAAGATCGGGCAGGTAAATATCCGCGACCAGGCATTGGCCGCTAAAGAGGTATTTAAGAACTATTCCTTTGTGGACACCTCCCGCGTAGCTGTATGGGGATGGAGCGGGGGAGGTTCAGCCACCCTGAACCTGATGTTCCAGTACCCTGAGATCTACAAAACCGGTATTTCTGTTGCAGCAGTAGGCAATCAGCTTACTTATGACAACATTTACCAGGAGCGTTATATGGGACTGCCGCAGGAAAACCGCGAGGACTTTGTAAAAGGCTCTCCCATTACTTACGCTAAGAATCTGCAGGGCAACCTGTTGTATATCCACGGCACCGGTGACGATAACGTACACTATTCTAATGCCGAAATGCTTATTAATGAATTGGTTAAGTATAACCGCCAGTTCCAGTTAATGTCTTACCCCAACAGAACGCATAGCATTAATGAAGGGCAGGGCACTACACTGCACCTGCAGACATTGTACACCAAATACCTGAGAGAGCATTGCGCTCCCGGAGGTAAATAATAAATGACTTTTCCGTACAAAAGGGATGTTCTGTAAAGAGCATCCCTTTTGTTTTAGAGCCTATTGGAGAAATGAAAAATGAGGAATAAGGAATTTGGAATGAAGAAATATAGAATGCTGAATGTAGAATATCGAAGGGAATACAGCCGCGAGCTTTGAGCTATGAGCGGCGAGCAAATACAGTAGCGACCACTCACGACTGACGATTGACGACTCAAGGTGCCGATTGCCGTCTGCCGATTCACGATCCTTTTCACGTTTGACTTTTCACCTTTCACGTTCCCATTCACGTCTCACGATTCTGCGTTAACCACTGTCTCACAGCGGCTTTGTTATGGTCTTGTTCTTGTCTCGTTCTTGTTTCCTTCTTATTTACAGCGTATAAATTAGGGGTTTTGCCTTGGCGGGGGGAGAATGAAATACGGCTTAGATAAGAAGGAAGGAGGAATAAATACAAGTTGGCAGTTGGCAATTTACTGCTAAACAGGAGGTTATGCTGATGCCTCCAGGAAAAGAACGCAATATCCGGCTTCAGCCGGTTGACAACCGCTGTTGGATAATCAGGTATTCGCTCCTTTGCCTCGTCCTTCAGGGCGAGGGATAGTGCTTTAAGTCCAATCTCAGAATCCCTAAATTTTCAAATCAGCACAATCATCAGGCAATCATAACCAATTCCCGATTCCATATTTCTAATTCCCTCCAACTATTTCATTTACAGCCCAATAATGTACTATCCCTGGGTTTATACTGCTTCATGCTTCATTTGTTATTCATTCGTACCAAACCCTTATTTTATGCGCTCTTAGGGCGAACAAATACCGAAGAAAATACGGACCAATACCGAAGCAATAGCGAAGGAATACCGAATCAAACCCCTGCCAGGATAGTACCTGTCTGGTACCAGGGGTAGGAAAGGCAGAAGAAATACAGAAAACCCGGAAGCAAGTTAGCAGTTGGCAACTTGCAGTTATCTGTATTCCCATTCACTATTCACCATTGACCATTCACTTGCTTCAGCCACTCACGACTGACGATTCACGACTCACGGTTTTCTTTCACGACTGCCGATTGCCGTCTGCCGATTGCCGTTTCGCGAATCAGGAAATGCAGGGGGCTTGAGGGGGAATTTGCATTATCCACATAGAATTGCTCAAATCTGTATAACTTTGCAAACCGGGAGATAAGAGATGAAGGAGAGAAAGAGGGATTAGTGTAATTTATTGATTATTAATGTTTTGAATGAGTGCGATAGGAAGGTAAACAACTGGCAGGTGCGGAATGAATGGGTTAAAAGCCTGATTTATTATTGTTTTTTAATGTTTGGATTAAAATTTCTGCGAAAATCTTTTGCTGATCACTAAACAACTCATACCTTTGCATCCCCGTTCGAAAAATGGGATTTGAACTATGTCTCAACGAATCAGAATAAAATTACAGTCTTACGATCACAACCTGGTAGACAAATCTGCCGAGAAAATCGTAAAAACAGTACGCAGCACCGGAGCAGTAGTAACAGGTCCTATTCCTTTACCCACAAGGAAAAAGATCTTCACCGTTTTGCGTTCACCACACGTTAATAAGAAAAGTCGTGAACAATTCCAGTTGTGCACGCACAAACGTTTGTTGGATATTTATACTTCTTCTAGCCGCACAGTAGATGCCCTGAGTAAGCTGGATCTGCCAAGTGGTGTAGAAGTTGAGATCAAAGCATGATAAGTAACGATGAACCTTGCCAGGGTTCTTAACTCCGGCAAGGTTTGTTGCTTTATATAAGTTCTTTCAAAACCTATCTGCAAACTCTGTCTCTGAAAAGAGTGTACAATCAGATAAAGCAGCGCTGGGTGGCTAAATAGCAAAAATGCCGGCTTCGTAAAAGCAGCCGGGTTTTAAATAAACTTTTTAAATATGAACTAGCCCTTCGAGGTTAGTTTACTGCCGGTACTTCCCTCACTGATCGGCTGCTAAAGGCAGCAACGAAAGTGAAACAAAGGAAAAGGTCGTCAGCAAACGGGGATTGAAGTCCTGATGGTCATCATCATTACTGTCTCTTCAACCTTTCGAAGGCAAAAATTGTACAACGATGAAAGGAATCATTGGTAAAAAAATCGGGATGACCAGCATCTTTAGCCCTGATGGTAAGCAAACATCATGCACCATCATTGAGGCAGGTCCCTGTATTGTTACCCAGGTAAAGACATTAGAGTCTGACGGGTATAATGCAACTCAGTTAGCGTACGGCGACAAGAAAGAAAAGCACACTGTTGCTGCCGAAAAAAATCACTTCGCAAAGGCAAATACCAGCGCCAAGAAATTTGTAAAAGAATTCCGCGATTTCTCTCTCTCTAAAGAATTAGGTGAAGCTATTACTGTAGACATTTTCGCAGAAGGCGATAAAGTTGAAGTAGTAGGTACTACTAAAGGTAAAGGTTTCCAGGGTGTAGTTAAACGTCATGGTTTTAGTGGTGTTGGTGAGCAATCTCACGGCCAGCACGATCGTCAAAGAGCTCCCGGTTCTATCGGTAACTCTTCTGACGCTTCACGCGTTTTCAAAGGTATGCGCATGGCAGGCCGCATGGGTAACGACCGTGTGAAAGTGAAAGGTTTGAAAGTGCTGAAAGTGTTCCCTGACAAAAATTATATCCTGGTTAGTGGATCAGTTCCCGGCCATAACGGAGCAATCGTATTAATTCAGAAATAAGGACGAGTAAGGTTTTACAATCTTACAAGAACTGAAAAACAACTTACAATGCAAGTAGACGTATTAAATATAAAAGGTGCCAAAACCGGTCGCTCTGTAGAGTTGCCTGATGATATTTTTGGAGTTGAACCGAATAACCATGTGATTTACCTGGCAGTAAAGCAGTTCTTAGCTGCACAGCGCCAAGGTACTCACAAAGTAAAAACAAGGTTGGAAGTTAAAGGTTCCAGCAAAAAACTGCACCGTCAAAAGGGTACAGGTGGTAGCCGTAAAGGTAACCTGCGTAACCCCCTGTTTAAAGGTGGTGGTACTATTTTCGGCCCTAAACCCCGCGATTACGATTTCAAACTGAACCGTAAAGTAAAGGACCTGGCGAAAATCAGTGCGCTGTCTCACAAAGCAAAAGCTAACGCTATTGTTGTTGTTGAAGACATCAACCTGGAAACTCCTAAAACCAAACAGGTTGTTGAGATCCTGAATGGTTTGAAAGTAAATGGTAAAAAGTCCCTGGTGATTTTCCCTGAGTACAGCGATAACCTGTACCTGAGCCTGCGTAACCTGCCTAAGGTGAATGGCACACCAGTTACTGATATCAATACTTATGATATCGTGAATGCTGATGTTCTGGTATTAACTGAAACAGTTGCCAAAATTTTCAGTGATGACGAAGCGGCTGTAGAAGCCTAAGCAGATTTGAAAATGTGCGGATGTACAAATGTGATGATGCAAATTTCAAATTAATTAAATTTCAAATTTTCAAATTGAGTTAGTATGAAACTCTCAGAAGTACTGATAAAACCAATTGTTACCGAGAAAAGCAATAAGCTTTCTGATGCTAGCAGAACTTATGCTTTCCGTGTAAGCCGTAAAGCCAACAAGCTGGAAATTAAAAAAGCTGTAGAAGGCTTCTATGGTGTAACAGTAACCGAAGTGAACACTATCGTTGTTCCTGGTAAAACAAAAAGCCGTTTCACAAAAGCTGGCTTCATTTCAGGTGTAAAACCTGCTTATAAAAAAGCTTATGTGCAGGTAGCTGAAGGTGAATCTATCGACCTGTACGGTAACATCTAAGCCTGACGGCTAACCGAATGGCGCGTCAAACGCCGCAAAGTATTGACAATTATTAGTAAACTGAATAAGAAGATAAAAAATGGCACTTAAAAAATACAAACCGATTACAGCAGGTACACGTTGGAGAATCGGTAATGCATACGCGGAGATCACTACTAATGAGCCGGAAAAAAGCCTGATTGAAAGAAAAAATTCAACTGGTGGCCGTAACGTACAGGGTAGAAGATCTATGCGTTATATGGGCGGTGGACATAAAAAACACTACCGTATCATTGATTTCAAAAGAAACAAAAAAGGAATTGCAGCAACTGTTGCTTCTATTGAATACGATCCTAACCGTACTGCTTTCATCGCTCTGCTGAACTATGTAGATGGTGAAAAAAGATATATCCTGGCTCCCCAGGGTTTACAGGTAGGTGCTACTGTACAGGCAGGTGATGCTGTTGCTCCTGAGGTTGGTAATGCTCTTCAGATGAAGAACATGCCTTTGGGTACCAACATTCACAATATTGAAATGCAGCCTGGTCAGGGTGGCAAACTGGTACGCAGTGCCGGTACTTCTGCTCAGTTGACCAACAAAGAAGAAAAATACGCTGTATTGAAAATGCCTTCAGGCGAATTAAGAAAGGTGCTGATCAACTGCTATGCTACAGTAGGTGTAGTAAGCAATGGTGATCATAGCCTGGAAATGATGGGTAAAGCTGGTCGTAACCGTTGGAGAGGTATCCGCCCCCGCAACCGTGGTGTAGCGATGAACCCTGTAGATCACCCAATGGGTGGTGGTGAAGGTAGAGCTTCAGGTGGTCACCCACGCTCCAGAACCGGTAAATACGCTAAAGGTCTGAAAACCCGCAAGTCTGGTAAAGGCAGCGATAAACTGATTATTCAGCGTAAGAACGGTAAAAAACTAGCTAAGTAATCAAATTCCAAATTTTCAAATTAACTCGTCAATATGGCTCGTTCAATTAAAAAAGGTCCTTATGTAGCCGCTAAACTTGAGAAAAAAGTTCTGGCTATCAACGAAGGAAAATCTAAAAAGGGTGTGGTAAAAACCTGGAGCCGTCGTTCTACCATCACTCCTGATTTCGTAGGCCACACTTTTGCGGTGCACAATGGTAACAAGTTCATACCTGTATATGTAACCGAATTTATGGTAGGTCATAAACTGGGTGAGTTTGCACCAACACGCAACTTTAAAGGACACTCAAGTAAAAAAGTAGCTTAACAAGGTTTAAGGTTTAAGGTACAAGGCGCAAGCTGAGACCAGAAATCAGAAACCAGAAACAATAAATAATGGAAGCAGTAGCTAAACTTAAAAATTATCCTACATCACCCCGCAGAATGCGTTTGCTGGCTGATGAGATCCGTGGTGTAGAAGTAGAAAAAGCATTGGCGTTGCTGGAACATCATCCACAACACTCTGCTACACCTTTGTACAAACTGTTGAAGAGCGCTATCAGCAACTGGGAACAGAAGAATGAAGGTAGCAGTGCCGCTGATGCCGGTTTAGTGGTAAAAACGATTTTTGTTGACGGTGCACGCACGCTGAAAAGAATGCTGCCTGCTCCGCAGGGAAGAGCTTACCGCTTACGCAAGCGCAGCAACCATGTGACAATCATTGTAGATGCTAAATCAAATTAAACATTTTCAAATTTTAATAAATGGGTCAGAAAACAAATCCTATTGGTGCCAGGTTAGGAATCATCCGCGGTTGGGAGTCTAACTGGTATGGTAACAAAAAAGATTTTTCTACCAAATTGATCGAGGATAACAAGATCAGGACTTACCTGAACGCCCGTATCAATAAAGGTGGTATTTCAAAAATCGTTATTGAGCGTACGCTGAATAAACTGATTGTTACTATCCATACTTCCAAACCTGGTATTATCATAGGTAAAGGTGGTAACGAGGTAGACCGTATTAAAGAAGAGCTGAAGAAATTGACCGGTAAAGAAGACGTTCAGATCAACATCCTGGAGATCCGTCGTCCTGAGCTGGATGCTATGATCGTAGGTGATACAATTGCTCGTCAGATCGAGAACCGTATCAACTATAAAAGAGCTATCAAAATGGCTATCGCTTCTGCACTTCGTATGGGTGCTGAAGGTATCAAAATAAAGATCAGCGGTCGTTTGGGTGGTGCTGAAATTGCACGTACCGAAGAGATCAAACAAGGTCGTACTCCTTTGCATACCCTGCGTATGGATATCGATTACGCTAACGTGTTTGCGCTGACTGTATATGGTAAAATTGGTATCAAAGTATGGATCTGTAAAGGTGAAGTACTTGGTAAACGCGACCTGAACCCGAACCTGATTGGTGGTAAGAGCGATGTGAACGACAGAAGAGAAGGTGGTGGTGAAAGAAGAGAAGGTGGTGACCGTCGTGGTGGTGGAGATCATCGTCGTGGTGGTGGTGGTGGTGACCGTCGTGGTGGCGGAGATCGTCGTGGCGGTGGAGACCGTGGTCCAAGAAGATAGTTAATTAATCAATGTGCGAATTTGTTGATGTGCTGATGAGATGCACATTTTCAAATTGACAAATTTTCAAATTTTCAAATTGTAATAAACAATGTTACAGCCTAAAAGAACGAAACACAGGAAAGCGCAGAAAGGCCGCATCCGCGAGGTAGCAAAGCGTGGTTCTACCATTGCTTTCGGATCTTTCGGATTGAAAGCCATGGAGCCTATCTGGTTAACCAACCGCCAGATCGAAGCTGCGCGTCAGGCTATGACCCGTGCAATGAAACGTGAAGGTAATGTTTGGATTCGCGTTTTCCCTGATAAACCAATTACCCGTAAACCTTTAGAGGTGAGGATGGGTAAAGGTAAAGGTAACCCTGAATTCTGGGCTGCTGTAATTGAACCAGGTCGTATCTTATTTGAGTGCGACGGTGTTCCTGTAGCAGTTGCGAAAGAGGCTCTGGAACTGGCAGCACAGAAACTGCCTATCAAAACCAGGTTTATCGTTCGCAGAGATTATTCAGCTGCATAAGTGAACAGATTTGAAAATGTGTGAGAGGGTAGAAGAGTAGTAGATTTTCAAATTTTCAATTGCTAAATTTTCAAATTACAATCATGTCAAAGAGAATTGATTTCGTAAAAAGCCTGAAGGATATCAGCGCCGATGATCTGAAAGCGAGAATCGGTGAAGATGAACTGCGCTTAAAAAAGCTGGAGTTTGCTCACGCTATCTCTCCGCTGGAGAATCCGATGAGCATCCGTAGCCTGCGCAAAGAGCTGGCACGCCTGAAAACCGAATTGCGTAAAAGGGAACTAGCTGCATAAACGCACGATGTGCGACTTGAAAATGTGTGATAACGGAACGGTGTAAAGGGGATACATTTTCAATCCCGCAAGGCGCGGGACAAATTATCAAAATATCAAATTAGAGACAATGTCTGAAAGAAATTTGCGTAAAACAAGAACTGGGGTAGTTACCAGCAACAAAATGGTTAAGACTATTACTGTTGCTATTGAAAGAAAAGTAAAGCACCCCATTTACGGTAAGTTCGTAAAAAAGACTACCAAGTTCCACGCGCACGATGAAAAGAACGAGTGTGGTATTGGCGATGTAGTGCGCATTATGGAAACCCGTCCTCTGAGCAAGACAAAACGCTGGAGACTGGTTGAAGTAGTTGAAAAAGCGAAATAGTAACTAAGCTGTGAGCTACGAGCAGCCAGCTACGAGCCACGTACTTGAAATAATAGTTTTTAATTGCTAGAAGCTCGAAGCTGATAGCTCAAAGCTTAAAAATATGATTCAGCAAGAAAGCAGATTGAATGTAGCTGATAACAGCGGTGCTAAAGAAGTACTGTGCATCCGCGTACTGGGTAACAGCGGACAGGATTATGCTAAAATCGGCGATAAAATTGTTGTAACCGTAAAGGATGCAATCCCTTCCGGTGGCATTAAAAAAGGTACTGTTACCAAAGCGGTAATTGTACGTACTAAAAACAAACTGCGTCGTAAAGATGGTTCTTATATCCGTTTCGACGACAACGCAGTAGTGCTTTTGAACCAGGCGGAAGAGCCCCGTGGTACACGTATTTTCGGCCCTGTTGCCCGTGAACTGCGTGACAAGGGACACATGAAGATCATTTCCCTGGCTCCGGAAGTATTATAATAAAGCTCAACGCAGCAGGCGAAAAGCGGAACGCTGAACGCCTCATGCTCAATATATTTAAAAATTGCGTTTTGCGTTAAGCGTTCGCATAAAGCTTAGAAAAATGAGTAACAGATTTAAACCGAAGTTTAATATTAAAAAAGGTGATACCGTAGTGGTTATCACTGGTGATGATAAAGACGTAACCAAGCCGCGTAAAGTACTGGAAGTATTTCCGGAAAATTCACGCGTTCTGATCGAAGGCGTGAACATCATTACCAAACACACCAAACCTTCTGCCACTAATACCAAAGGTGGTATTGTAAAGAAGGAAGCTCCCATTCACATCTCTAACGTAATGTTATGGGATGCGAAAAAAGGCGCAGCTACTAAAGTTAAACGTGCCAGGGAAAACGGTAAGTTGGTGCGTATTGCAAAAAAATCCGGCGAGACTATTAAATAATTATCCAGATGAGCACAACTAAATATACTCCGAGATTAGCAGATAAGTACAAAAAAGATGTTGTACCTGCTTTAATGAAGCGCTTCGCATATAAAAGTGCGATGCAGGTTCCACGTTTGGAGAAAATCTGCCTGAACCGTGGTGTGAACGGTGCCGTAACTGACAAGAAACTGGTGGATGTTGCTATAGACGAGCTGACACTGGTTACCGGACAGAAAGCAGTGCCTACAATGTCTAAAAAGGACATCTCTAACTTTAAGTTGCGTAAAGCCATGCCAATTGGTGCACGTGTTACTTTACGTGGTACTAAAATGTATGAGTTCCTGGACAGGTTGATTGCAACCTCTCTGCCTCGTGTACGCGACTTTAAAGGTATCAATGAGAAAGCTTTTGATGGCCGTGGCAACTATACACTGGGTGTTACAGAGCAGATCATTTTCCCTGAAGTTGATATCGACAAAGTAAACCGTATCACCGGTTTGGATATCACTTTCGTTACTACTGCAGGTACAAACGAAGAAGCGTTTGAACTGCTGAAAGAACTGGGAATGCCATTCAGGAAAAAAGACACTAATTGATAATATCAGTTAGTACGAAATCTGAAAATTTCGAAATTCTAAAAATAAAAATACAATATGGCTAAAGAGTCAGTAAAAGCCAGACAAAGGAAAAGAGAACGCATGGTTGAGCAATATGCTGAAAAACGTGCTACTCTTAAAGCAGCCGGTGATTGGAAAGCATTGGACGAATTACCTAAAAATTCTTCCAAAGTGAGACTGAAAAACCGTTGCCAGCTTACTGGTCGTCCTAAAGGATATATCCGTTATTTCGGTATCTCCAGGGTAACCTTCCGTGATATGGCTTTAGCCGGTAAAATTCCGGGAGTAAGAAAAGCTTCCTGGTAATTACCAGGGATACCAGATACGCAGATGTGGGATCTTAGTCATTACCTGTCGTGTATCCCGGTCCCGAGACATGAACAAAATTGTGAACTGATTTTAATTTAAATAAAAATGGTAACTGATCCTATCGCAGATTTTCTGACAAGGGTTCGTAACGCTCAGATGGCAGGTCATCGTATTGTTGAAATTCCTGCTTCAAACCTTAAAAAACGTATCACTGAGATCCTGTACGACCAGGGCTATATCCTGAAGTATAAGTTTGAAGATGATAACAAACAAGGCGTGATCAAGATCGCGTTGAAATATGACGCTGCAAGTAAAGAGCCTGCTATTAAATCACTGGAAAGAATCAGCCGTCCTGGTCTGCGTCAGTACGCCAGCCCTGCTGAGTTCAAAAGAGTGAAAAATGGTCTTGGTGTTGCGATCATCAGTACTTCTAAAGGTGTGATGACCGACAAACAGGCTAAAGCTCAGAACGTAGGTGGCGAAGTACTTTGCTACATTTACTAAAATAATGTGCAGCTTAACTGTCTTGTTCCATTGTACAACTGCAGTTAAGGCACAGGGTTAGCCGATACATTAAGCTCTTACCTATAGGAGCTGACCGGTTGGAGAACCTCAGATATCAAATTTGAAATTTCAAACTCATTAATTATGTCACGTATAGGAAAGCAGCCCGTTACCTTACCTTCAGGTGTTACTGTTTCTGTAGGTAAAGACAATGTGCTGAGCGTAAAAGGCCCTAAAGGCGAGCTGAAACAAGCTATTGATCGCGATATCGTAGTTAAGCTCGAAAATAACGAGGTTGTATTCACTCGTCCTACCGACCAGATCCGTCACCGTGCAATGCATGGTTTGTATCGTGCGCTGGTTGCAAACATGGTAAAAGGTGTAACTGATGGATATAAAAAACAGCTTGAACTGGTAGGTGTAGGTTTTAAAGCATCTAACCAGGGTAACCTGCTTGATCTGTCTCTCGGTTATTCTCACAATATTGTATTTGAAATTCCTTCTGAACTGAAAGTTGCTACTTCACAGGAAAAAGGGGAGAACCCCAAAATTACCCTGGAAGGTATTGACAAACAGTTGCTGGGCCAGGTAGCTGCGAAACTGCGCAGTTTACGTAAACCAGAGCCTTACAAGGGTAAAGGTGTTAAATACGTTGGTGAAGTTATCCGTCGTAAAGCGGGTAAAGCAGCCGGTAAATAATCAATTTGAAAATTTGAGAATGTGCCAATGTGCAAATATTGGCCGGATGGTAAGAGCATTCAGTTTTCAAATTTTCAAATTCCTAAATTTTCAAATTAAGTTCCTGGCAGTATCAGGAGCATAAAATAAAGAGAAATGAAAACTAGACTAGAAAGAAGGCAGAACATTCGCTACAGAATTCGTAAGAAAGTAGCAGGTACTGCACAAAAACCCCGGTTAGCTGTTTTCCGCAGCAATGCTGACATTTATGTTCAGATCATTGACGACGTAGACGGAAAAACACTGGCTGCTGCTTCTTCAAGAGATAAAGATATCGTTGCTCAGAAAGTTACCAAAACTGAGAAGAGCAAACTGGTTGGAGCTGCTATTGCCCGTAAAGCAAGCGAGCTGGGAATTACTACAATCATTTTTGATCGTGGTGGTAACCTGTATCATGGCCGCGTTAAAGCTGTAGCTGAAGGTGCCCGTGAAGGCGGTTTACAATTCTAATTTCAAAATTTACATTTTCAAATTGAAATAATGGCTAAAGTTAATTTAAACAGGGTTAAAGCCGGTGACCTTGAGTTGAAAGAAAAAGTGGTTGCTATTAACCGCGTTGTAAAAACAACCAAAGGTGGTCGCGCTTTTAGTTTCTCTGCATTGGTGGTAGTTGGTAATGAAAATGGCGTAGTAGGTCATGGCTTAGGTAAAGCCAAAGAAGTACAGGAAGCCATTACCAAGGGTATCGAAGATGCCAAGAAAAACCTGATCAAAGTGCCTATTATGCACGGAACCATTCCTCATGACCAGCTGGCTAAGGAAGGTGCTGCTAAAGTATTGATCAAACCCGCAGCTCATGGTACCGGTGTAATTGCCGGAGGTAGCATGCGTGCAGTACTGGAAAGCGCCGGTGTTACCGACGTATTGGCTAAATCACTTGGTTCAGCCAACCCTCACAACGTGGTAAAAGCTACTTTCCGTGCTTTGGCCCTGCTGCGTGAGCCTATTACTGTTGCCCGTCAACGTAAACTGAACCTGAAGAAAGTATTCAACGGATAATGTTACTGGTTGCTGCATACTGGTAGTTTCACCAGAATAACCAGGAACCAAAACCAGAAACTTTTTATACAATGAAAAAGATTAAGATTACATTAGTGAAGAGTCCTATTGACAGACCAGAGCGCCAGAAATTAACTTTACAGGCCCTGGGTCTTAATAAGACTAATTCTTCCAAAGAAGTAGAAGCTACTCCTGCTATTCTCGGTATGGTTCGTACAGTGAACCACCTGGTGAAAATAGAGGAACTGGCTTAAGTAATTTGAAAATTTGAGAATGTGTTAATTTGAAAATGTTAACAGTTTCATTTTCAAATCTTCAAATTGAGAAATTATCACATTAATAAACAGCGAGCCCTGGCTTTTAGGGCGTTGAGTAAAAAATTAAAGCAATGAAACTGCATGAAATAAGGCCCGCAAAAGGCGCTACACATAAAGAAAAAAGATTGGGTCGTGGTGAGGCTTCTGGTAAAGGTGGTACTTCTACCAAAGGTAACAAAGGTGGACAGAGCCGTGCCGGTTACCAACGTAAGTTTGCTCACGAAGGTGGACAGATGCCTATCCAGCGTCGTGTTCCCAAACGTGGTTTCAACAACATCAACCGTGTAGAATACAAAGTGTTTAACCTGGGTCAGGTTGAGCAACTGGTAGAAAAATATGAGCTGAGCGAATTTTCTCTGGAAAGCCTGTACATCAACGGACTGGTTAGCAGAACAGATCTGGTTAAAGTATTGGGTAACGGCGAATTGAAAAGCAAAGTGGTTTTCAAAATTAATGCAGTGAGCGACAAAGCTAAAGCTGCTATTGAAGCCGCCGGTGGATCAGTAGAAATTATCAAGTAAATTTCTGTAACTTGCATAGACGCATTCAGTGCGTCTTTTTTTGTGTAAAAACAGAAGTTATTTGAGAGCTTAAAAATACCAGAACAGGTTTGCAACTCAGGAAGCGATTTCTTTGGCAAACCTGTTACTTGTTTTTCAAAATAGGCCCATAAATTAAAAATTACTGCAATCTGTGAAAAAGTTCGTTCAAACGCTTAAAAATATCTGGAGCATCGAGGAGTTGAGGAGCAAGATCCTGGTTACCATTAGCCTGGTAGCCGTGTATCGTCTGGGTACGCACATTGTATTGCCTGGTATTGATCCTTCCAAAATCAACACTTCCGGAGCCGGTGGTGGTATCCTTGGACTGATTGACGCTTTTGCCGGTGGTGCCTTCTCCCAGGCGTCTATCCTGGCATTAGGTATCATGCCTTACATCTCCGCTTCTATCTTTATTCAATTGATGACCATTCTGTATCCTCCTTTCCAGAAACTGCAGAAAGAAGGCGACAGCGGCAGAAAAAAGATCAACCAGTATACACGTTATCTGACTGTTGCAGTAGCATGCTTACAGGCAAGCGCTTACGTAGCTTACCTGAACCAAACCAACCATGACGCGATGCTGCCTGCTTATTCATCTTATTTCTGGTTGTCAACTACAGTTATACTTTCTGCCGGTACCCTGTTTGTAATGTGGCTTGGTGAAAAGATCACCGACAAAGGACTTGGTAACGGTAGCTCCGTTATTATCATGGTGGGTATCCTTGCACGCTTGCCCCAGTCGCTGTGGCAGGAGTGGATATCTAAATCCAACAGAGGCGGTGGTGGTTTGCTGATCTTCGTTATTGAGATCGCTATCCTGATCGCTATCATTATGGGATTGATCGTATTGATCCAGGGTGTACGTAAAGTGCCTGTTCAATACGCAAAACAAATTGTAGGTAACAGACAGTTTGGTGGTGCACGCCAGTTTCTGCCACTGAAAGTGAACAGTTCCGGTGTAATGCCTATCATCTTTGCGCAGGCTATCATGTTCCTGCCTACTCTGTTAGCTAATTTCGATTCAACCAAAGGACTTGCACGCATATTCGGTGATCACAGCAATTTCTGGTACATGATCATTTACGCAGTAATGGTGATTGGTTTTACCTTCCTGTATACTGCATTGATCTTTAACCCCAAGCAAATTGCAGATGACCTGAAACGTAACAATGGTTTTATCCCCGGCGTAAAACCCGGTCAGCCTACTGCTGATTATATCGGTGCAGTAATGGATAAGATCACTTTACCAGGTGCGGTATTACTGGCTATGGTAGGTATTTTGCCTGGTTTTGCTCAACGCCTTGGTGTACAGCAGATCTTTTCTTCCTTCTTTGGAGGTACTTCTCTGCTGATCATGGTAGGTGTTATTCTTGATACCCTGCAACAGATTGAAACCCAGTTATTGATGCGTCAATATGATGGTTTGATGAAAAGTGGCAGAATCCAGGGGCGCCAGACGAGTGCAACTCCTGCCTCTATGTAATTGAATATTCGAATTGATTTATACCAAAAGCCTGACAGCGGAGTGAACCACCTGTTGTCAGGTTTTGTTTTAAATAAAAGAATGAAGGAGTTTTTGTAATGGTATACTATAAAACGGAAGCTGAAATTGAAATAATGCGTCAAAGCGCATTGCTGGTAAGTAAAACGTTAACTGAAGTAGCTAAGATCATTAAACCCGGTATTACAACCCTGTCTCTTGACAAAATGATCGGTGAGTTTATCCGCGATAATGGTGCTGTACCATCTTTTCTTAATTATCATGGCTATCCTTTTAATTCCTGTATCTCTGTAAATGACGTGGTGGTACATGGATTTCCGACTGATAAAGAACTGAAAGAAGGTGATATTGTATCTGTGGATGTTGGGGTTTATAAGAATAGTTTCCACGGCGACCACGCCTATACATTCATCCTGGGTGATCCCGGTGAAGCAGTAGTGCAACTGGTACGTGTTACCAAAGAGTCTCTGTACAAGGGTATCGAAAAAGCTGTTGCCGGCAACCGCATCGGCGATATCAGCAACGCCATACAGGAGCATACAGAAAAGAAATACAAATACGGCGTAGTGCGTGAATTGGTAGGCCATGGTCTTGGCAGAAGCATGCATGAAGATCCACAAGTGCCAAACTATGGCAAACGTGGTTCCGGCCCGGTAATGAAAGAAGGACTGGTACTGGCTATTGAACCCATGATCAATATGGGAACAAAAGATGTGTACACCGAGGAGGATGGCTGGACTGTGCGTACAGAGGATGCTAAACCTTCTGTTCACTTTGAGCATGATGTGTGCATCCGGAAAGGGAAGGCTGATATCCTGTCTGATTACAAGCCTATTGAAGCAGCAGAGAAAGCTAATCCCAACCTGAAATCGGATTATTATTAGTTATTAAGGTACAATGAGGGTTAAAGGTGCTTTGCGCCGGGCCCGATAACCAAATACATTTAAACCCTCTTACCGGAGGGTTTATTTTTTCTGATACAAGCCTGAGCATAATGTCGCAAAAACGTAAAAAACTGGTTGTAATTGGTGGAGGAGCTGCAGGTTTTTTCTGCGCAGTAAACGCTGCAAGATTACAGCCTGACCTGGAAGTAATTATCCTGGAGAAAACCAGCAAGGTATTGTCGAAGGTGAAAGTATCGGGTGGGGGGCGTTGTAATGTAACACATGCCTGTTTCAGCATCAGCGAAATGATCCGCAGGTACCCGCGCGGACAGAATTTCCTGAAGAAAACATTTCACCAGTTTTTTACAACAGACACTATTGAATGGTATAAGGAAAGAGGTGTTGAACTGAAGAAAGAAGAGGATGGCCGGATGTTCCCGGTTACTGATTCATCTCAAACGATCATAGATTGTTTGCTGCGCGAAGTAAATAAATACGGCGTAGAAGTAAGAATGATGTCTGAGGTCCGGAGCCTGAAGTATGACAATGATACCAGTGAATTTAAACTCGTATTGTCAGGAGAACGGGAGCTGGCCGCTGATCTCATTTGTGTGGCCTGTGGTGGCTATCCTAAAACTGCAATGTTCGGGTGGTTGCTTCAGTTAGGTCATACTATTGAGGAGCCGGTGCCATCTTTGTTTACATTCAATATGCCGGGTAATGCTGTTACTCAACTGATGGGAGTTGCTGTGCCGGAAGCACAGGTAAAAATTGCGGGTAGCAAACTGGTTGAGCAAGGTCCATTGCTGATTACCCATTGGGGAATGAGTGGTCCTGCGATATTAAGGCTATCTGCATGGGGGGCCAGGGAGTTTGCTGCAAACAATTATCGCTTTACCGCTATTGTAAACTGGCTGCCTGCCTATAATGAACAAAGTTTCAGGGAGAAGCTGCAGCAGATGAGATTTGAGCTGGCCCCGCAAAAAACAGGCTCCCGGTCTCCTTTCGGTTTGCCACAACGGTTATGGTTATACCTGCTGGAACAGTCAGGTGTACAGCTTGATATACGCTGGGCCGATCTGCCGGCAAAAGAACAGAACAGGCTGGTTAAGAATTGCTGTGCACAGGAGTTTGCAGTGAATGGAAAAACAACTTTTAAAGAGGAGTTTGTAACTGCGGGAGGAATAAAGCTTTCTGAGATCGATGCCAATACCATGCAGAGCAAACTGCATCCCGGTTTATTCTTTGCGGGAGAAATTGCAGATGTGGATGGTGTAACCGGTGGGTTCAATTTTCAGCACGCCTGGACCAGCGGGTTCATCGCTGCAAAAGCCATTCATCAAAAGTTGCAAGAAGAATAGCTTCCGGATCTACCGGCTGATGCAGGCGGCCGAAGATATTGTTATAAAGACAGCCTGTGATACACCAGCTCTCCGCGGTAAGTTGCTACCTGCAGTAACAGGTGCATCAGGAACAATTCTGTACTCATGGGCTCGCCAAACACCTGGATAGGATATTCTTTTTCCATCTCTTTTTTAGAGAGTTGTTCCAGGGTGTCTTTTACTGCACTTTTGGCCGCAGACAGCTCATCAAGCAATTTCTGACGGCTTACATTTTTGAGGGTAAATTCTGCATTGGCGTTTCTTGTATAGCCGGAATCGTTCAATACAGCGCCTAAAAAATATTGGAGTTCACCAACGATACGTAAACAGAAGTTGCCACCAGCGGGAACCCCTTCTTTACTTACCCAAAGGGTTTTCTCATCTGTATAGGCATTCAGTTCAGCAGTTACCTGGTCTAATTCTCGTTCGAAGAGACGAATTAAAATCGGAGTGATCATATTATTTGTCAGTTAGCAAAGGGCGCAAAGTAAAAGAAAACATTTAATAGATGCAACCTTTTATTGCAGTATAACAAAAGGATATTGTTGTACAAAGCATTGTTGATTGTTTTTTGTTCAATAAGTTATTGATTGTCAACAGCCAAAAAACGCCTGCTTTTGAAGCTATTCCATTAATTTGACGTATCTTTGCAACCCCCTGGAATCAAAACCCTCCGGGGAGTTTATTTATCATGTTAGAGAATTTAATTGTTAAACAACTAAACGCTGATGCTCAGGAGTCTGGCGCTGCTGCCGAGACTACAGCGACAACAAATGCACCTGTTGCAGCTCCAGAGGTTGAAACTGCACACGACGATTTCGACTGGAGTATTGACAAACGTAATGTTGCTAGTTACAGCAAAGATCAGAAAGAGAAGTATGATGCTGTTTATGAAAGCACATTCAAAGCTGTTACCGATGGCGAATTAGTAAAAGGCCTGGTAGTGGCATTAACTAAAACTGATGTTGTTATCAACATTGGCTTTAAAAGCGATGGTCTCGTTTCTTTAAACGAGTTCCGTGATCTGCCTACCCTGAAAACAGGTGATGAGGTAGAAGTAATGGTAGTGGAAAAAGAGGACAGGGATGGTCACCTGAACCTCAGCCGCAAACAGGCTCGTATTACACGTGCATGGGAAAG
The DNA here is from genome assembly GCA_047602185.1 of Chitinophagaceae bacterium. Classification (GTDB taxonomy): domain Bacteria; phylum Bacteroidota; class Bacteroidia; order Chitinophagales; family Chitinophagaceae; genus PMP191F. Next base: position 239,595 of record JASGHY010000001.1, read on the forward strand.
AATTGTGGAAGTACACAAAACCGGAGAAGTTATTACCGGTACTGTTACCTCTAAAACAAAAGGTGGCTTGATCGTAGACGTATTCGGTATGGAAACATTCTTACCGGGTTCTCAGATCGACGTGAAACCTGTAACTGATTACGATCAGTTTGTAGGAAAAACTATGGAATTCAAAGTGGTTAAGATCAACGAAACCATTAAGAACGCTGTAGTATCTCACAAAGCCCTGATTGAAAGTGATATCGAAGCACAACGTGCTGAGATCATGAGTAAACTGGAAAGAGGTCAGGTACTGGAAGGAACTATCAAAAATATCACCGACTTCGGTGCCTTTATGGACCTGGGCGGCTTAGACGGCTTGCTGTATATCACTGATATCAGCTGGGGTCGTATCAGCCATCCGAGCGAGGTGCTGAAACTGGATCAGAAACTGAAAGTGGTTGTATTAGACTTCGATGATGAGAAAAAACGCATCAGCCTGGGTCTGAAACAACTGACTCCGCACCCATGGGATATTTTACCAGAAACCATTCACGAAGGTTCTGTAGTGAAAGGTAAAGTGGTTAATATCGAAGATTACGGTGCATTCCTCGAAATTATGCCTGGTGTAGAAGGTCTGGTTCACGTAAGTGAAATTACCTGGGCTAATACTCCAATCAACGCCAAAGAGTTCTTCAAACTTGGTGATGAGTACGAGGCTAAGATTGTAACCCTGGATAAAGACAATCGCAAAATGAGTTTGTCTATCAAACAAATGAGCGAAGATCCCTGGAGCACAATCGAAACTAAATTCCCTGAAGGAAGCCGTCATACCGGTCTGGTTAAAAACATCACTCCTTACGGTGTGTTTGTTGAGCTGGCTCCTGGTATCGGTGGTATGATCCACATCAGCGACCTGAGCTGGTTGAAACGTTTCAATCATCCTTCTGAGTACACTAAAGTTGGTTCTAACATCGACGTAGTGATCCTGGGAATTGATAAAGAGAACCGCAAACTGCAACTTGGTCATAAACAACTGGAAGAAGATCCCTGGAACGCACTGCAGGATACATTCGCTGTAGGCTCAGTGCACGAAGGAACTGTTATCCGTCGTGATGACAAAGGTGGTATCGTTCAGTTACCTTACGGTCTGGAAGGCTTTGCGCCTAGCCGTCACCTGATGAAGGAAGATGGTAAAGCCATTGGTGCTGATGAAACTGCACAGTTCATGGTTATCGAATTTGACCGCAACGAAAAACGTATCGTAGTATCTCATACCCGTCTTTGGGAACAGGCTAAGATCGAAGAGAAAGAAGCCGTTCGTAAAGAAGCACGTGTAGAAGCTGATAAAACGAAGAAAGCGGTTAAAAACATCCAGAACAAAGTAGAGAAAGCAACCCTGGGTGATCTTGGTGCTCTGGCTGAAATTAAAGAGAAGCTGAAGCAGGAAGAGAAACAAGGTGGCGAAGGACAGGAAGGTTAATTCCTTTCTCTTTCTCACTCACTGATACAAAGCGTCTCTGCGTAAGCAGAGGCGCTTTTTTTTATGTGCAAATTGATTGATTTGCGGATGTGAAAATGAAATCAAGAAGGTCGAAAGAAAGTACGAAATACGGAATTAGAAGTATGGCTGCGAGAACAGGAAAGCCTTGCTGCCCAAAGCGCGTAGCTGCTGTACTTACAACCTATAACTTAAAACTTATAACCTGTATTTAAGCGTTCAGCAATGCCAGCTTTTCCTCAGTAAACAGATCCAGTCTTTTCAACTTGAGATCGGCAGCGCCCCATCTTGTTTCGTCATGGTGTTCAGGAGCGGGAATTACCACGCAACGCATGCGTGCTGCTTTTGCAGCGATCATTCCATTGAAAGAATCTTCAAAACAAATACAGGTGGTAGGAGCTACGCTCAATTGAGTGGCGCAATCAAGAAATACCTGTGGGTGGGGTTTGCCGTAATGTAAAAATTCAGCAGAGTTAATGGCAGATAAATAGGGCCTGATCTGCAATTTATCAATGACTGTATTGATCAGGATGAGAGGAGAGGATGAAGCTAGACCGATTTTGAATCCCTTCTCTTTGAAAAATTCCATGATGTATTGAACACCCGGTAATGCTTCGCCTTTGGCGCTTATTTTCTCCAATGCAAGGGCCAGTATTTTATCAACTGCTTCGGGAGCAGATCGTTTATCAATATTGAAATAGGTAAACCAGTGATCTATCCATTCGGGGGTGCGTAAGCCTGTAGTGCTGTGGTATTGTGCAGGGGTAAGTGATACGCCAAAATGTTGCAGGGTCTCTGTACCTGCTTCCTGCCACAAGGGTTCCGAATCAATCAAAAGCCCGTCCATGTCGAAAATAGCCGAGGAGAATTTGTTCATGGCGCAAAGGTAACTCAATGTGTGAATTTGTAAATATGCAGATGTGCAAATGTGTGTGAAACATAAATCGTGAGACGTGAATCGGCGGACGGCAATCGGCAATATCGTGAGACGTGAATCGTAAGTCGTGAGTGGCTGAAGCAAGTGAATAGTCAATGGTGAATAGTGAATAGTGAATGGGAATACAGATAACTGCAAATTGCCAACTGCAAACTGTTAACTTTCTTCCTGTCTTTCCTTCGATATTCGAAATTCAGGATTTGACATTCGATATTTTCACCTTCCGTACTTCGTATTTCTTATTTCTAACTTTCTTGAGCCTTGTGCCTTAACCTATAACTTAAAACTTACAACCTGTATTCCTTGTGCCTTTCAGACTTCAGTATTTCTTACCTTCGCTTCATGCCTCGTATTCTCGCCATTGATTATGGATTAAAAAGAACCGGTATTGCCGTGACAGACCCCCTGAAGATTATTGCACAGGGGCTTACAACTGTGGAATCGCCCAGGCTTATAAACTTTCTTAAAGACTATATTAAGAATGAGCCGGTAGAGCTATTCATCATTGGCGAGCCCAAAAACTGGGATGATACAGATACGCACGCCACTCCACTGGTAAAAAAGATCATAGAACGGCTTACTAAAGAATTCCCCAATATTCCACTAAAAACAGTGGATGAGCGTTATACGTCCAAAATGGCCTCCCGCGCCATGATAGATATGGGCCTCAGCAGGAAACAGCGGCAAAATAAGGCCCTTGTGGATGAAATTGCTGCTACTATCATGCTGCAGGAATACCTTCAGCAAACGGGCGGATAAAGGCCAGAGACCCGTGTTGTCAGATTGTTGATTTGGGAGTAAATTTGCAGTTTGAATAAATTACCAATTCAGTAAATATGATCTTACCGATAGTTGCATACGGAGCACCCATTTTACGTTCAGTGAGCAAGGATATTACGCCCGATTACCCCGGGCTGGAGAAGTTTATTGCTGATATGTGGGAAACCATGTATGCCAGCAATGGCGTTGGTCTTGCTGCTCCGCAGGTGAATAAAGATGTTCGCGTATTTGTGGTAGACAGCGCCCAGATATTTGATAACCTGGATGAAGATGAAGTAGGTAAATATCCCGATGAGCCCGGCGTTAAGCAGGTTTTTATTAACGCGCATATCGTTGAATTAGATGGCGAGGAATGGGCTTACAATGAAGGTTGTTTAAGCATTCCGAAGATCAGGGAAGACGTGTACCGCAATGAAACGGTAACGCTTGAATACGTGGATGAGAACTTTCAGCCGCATACAGCAACTTTCCGTGGTATTACTGCCCGTGTTATTCTGCACGAATATGATCATATAGAAGGTAAGTTGTTTATTGATTACCTGAAGCCATTGAAAAAGAAAATGCTGAAAGGTAAGCTGGAAGATATTTCCAAAGGCAAGGTGAGGGTTGATTATAAAATGGTTTTCCCTAAATAATCTTTCTCCTTTTATAAAACTAATATGATGAGAAGAAGCATAGTATTCAGTACGTTGCTTCTTCTCATTTTTATTAATGCCATAGGGCAAGATACTTCAGTAACAATACAAAAGAAGGTTGTCACCCTGAAAGAAGTAGTGGTGCGTAGCAATCTTAATGTACAGGCGTTTATTAAACGTGTACAGGATGATACCTCCTTTTACAAAGCATTCCGCAATCTCCGCGTAATTGGTTATTCTTCTCTTAATGATGTTCGCATGCTGGACAAGAAAGGGAATGTAAAAGCATCGCTCAGCAGCAGAACAAAGCAACAGGCTAAGAATGGTTGCCGCTGGATGCAGGTGCTGGATGAAAAGACCACAGGCGACTTGTACGATGATGAACACAATTACAACTACTACACGCCCGGTTTATATGCTGCGCTATTCTTTGCCCGTGATACTATTTGCGGTGAGAACAATATTGTAACAGGTAAAACTTTTAGTACCCAGGGTAAAGGTGGGATGGATAAACACAAGGAACAATTGAAAATGTTGTTCTTTAACCCGGGCAAAAAGGTGCCGGGCATCCCTTTTATCGGTAATAAGATCGCACTGTTTGATGATAAAGTCGCAGCCCGGTATGATTTCCTGGTAGATATGGAAGCCTTTAACGGCGTAATGTGTTATGTATTCAAAATTACACCCCGTACAGACCTTTCTGATGATGAAAAGAACGAGATCGTTATCAATGAACTGACCACCTGGTTCCGGACAGATACCTGGGAAATTGTGGCCCGTACTTATGATCTGAGCTATAAAGCCGGTGTATATGATTTTGATGTACACATGCAGGCGGAACTAACGAAAGTAGGGGATTACCTCGTTCCGAAAGTATTGCACTACAATGGTACCTGGGATGTGATCTTTAAAAAGCGTGAAAGGGCTGTTTTTACCGCGACGTTGTTTGATTTTGAACTGTAGGCTTAATGTGAATACAGGTTATAGGTTTTAAGTTATAGGTTAAGGCTCAAGAAAGTTAGAAATAAGAAATACGAAGTACGGAAGGTGAAAATATCGAATGTCAAATCCTGAATTTCGAATATCGAAGGAAAGACAGGAAGGAAGTTGACAGTTTGCAGTTGGCAAAACAGCCGTAATCTTTGAGCAACGAGCAAATACAGCAGCGACCACTCACGACTGACGATTCACGACTCACGGCTTCTTTCACGTCTCACGATTTCCTTTTACGTTTGACTTTTCACGAAGAAATTCTCTCGGCCCGGCATTAACCTGAACCTTTCTATTCTCCTCCCGGAACAATATTCTTCGCTTTTACGTATGTGCGCCATTTGTTGATGACACCTTGCATGTCTGCAGGGATCTCACTGTTGAATTCTACTTCTTTGCGGGTGCGTGGATGAATGAAACCAAGTGTTTTGGCATGCAGCGCATGACGGGGACAGAGCGCAAAGCAATTATCAACAAACTGTTTGTATTTGGTGAATACAGTACCTTTTACAATCCTGTCACCACCATATAATTCGTCATTGAATAAAGGGTGCCCTATAGACTTCATGTGTACGCGAATCTGGTGTGTACGCCCTGTTTCAAGCTCGCACTGAATTAAGGTTACATAACCAAAACGTTCCAGTACTTTATAATGCGTTACTGCTTCTTTGCCATATTCGCCATCGGGGTAAGCATCAAAGATCTTACGGAAGCGCTGGTGACGTCCTACGTGTGCACGGATAGTGCCGCTTTCTTCAGCAACATCACCCCAAACAAGCGCCACATACTGGCGATGAATAGTATGATGGAAGAATTCTTTGGCCAGTGAGCTGACAGCTTTTTCAGTCTTGGCCAATACCATTAAACCACTGGTGTTTTTATCGATACGGTGTACCAATCCGAAGCGGGGCAGTGTATCGGCAGTAATATCTTTATTCTGTTGCTGTAAGTAATAGGCAACTCCGTTGATGAGAGTGCCGTTGGGATTTCCACTGGCGGGGTGTACTACCAGCCCAACAGGTTTATTGATAATGAGAATATCTTCATCTTCATATTCAATTTTGAGATCCATCTTTTCGGGAAGGATCTCTTCGCCCTGTACCGCTCTGTCAGAATAAACAGTGATCTCTTCGCCGGGTTTTATTTTGTGGTTCGATTGAACCTGTTTGCCATTGATCAGTACACGACCACTTTCTATAGCCTGTTGTACTTTGTTGCGTGATGCCCCTTCGATGCGGGCTACCAGGAACTTGTCCAGTCGCATGGGTTCCTGTCCCCGGTCAACTACCAGGTTCATCCTTTCATATAGCTCTTCAGGCCCGTCAGCGTTGTCATCGGTACCGGGATTCAAGTCAATATCTTCGTCGTGTAAAGGTTCTTTATGCTCCATTTGCGTGCAAAGGTAAGCTATCGCAGGGAGTCGTGGTAAAATGGTAACTTTGCATTTGCTATGGATATACTTACAAGGCAATCTGTTCAGTTTCAGGATCTTGGAAAGATGGATTATCAGGCCGCCTGGGATTACCAGGAACAGTTGCTGCAACAGAATGTACTGGTGAAAACACTGGCCCGTAGCCTGCAGGACGGGGTGACGATAGGAGACCAGATCACACAAACTACCGCAGTTCCTTCTACTACTCATCATTTACTGTTTGTAGAGCACCCACCGGTGTACACACTTGGTAAAAGTGGCCATATTGAGAATGTATTGATCAGCGAGGAAGAGCGTCAGCAGAAAGGGATCAGTTTTTTCCGCAGTAACCGTGGTGGCGATATTACATTTCATGGCCCGGAGCAACTGGTGGGTTATCCCGTATTTGACCTAGAGCGTTTTGGAACCGATATAGGTAAATACCTGCGTAACCTGGAGGAAGTGATCATCCGAGTGATGGCTGATTATGGATTGAAAGGGGAGCGCTCCGAAGGGGAGACCGGCGTATGGCTTGATCCCGGCATACATGGTAAAGAACGCAAGATTTGTGCTATCGGCGTGCGTTGCAGTCGCTGGATCACCATGCATGGTTTTGCATTTAATGTGAATACTGATCTTTCTTATTTCAATTATATCATTCCCTGCGGCATACAGGATAAGCAGGTGACTTCTTTACAGAAAGAGCTTGGTCGTTATGTATCTATGGAAGAGGTGAAGGAAAAGGTGAGGTATTATTTTGAAGAGGTGTTTGATGTACAAACGATGCAGAATGCTTAACGCTTAACGCGAATACAGGTTGTAAGTTAAGGCACAAGATCTAAGGAATAAGGCTCAAGAAAATACAGTTGACAAGTTGAAAGGTTGATAAGTTAACAAGGAAGTACGAAATACGAAGTTATAAGTACGGGAGCAAAATATCGAATGTTGAATGTTGAATTTTGAATGTCGAATTTCGAAGGGAAAACAGCCACGAGCTTTGAGCTACGAGCGGCGAGCAAATACAGCAGCAACCACTCACGACTGACGATTGACGACTCACGATTCCCGATTGCCGTCTGCCGATTCACGGTTCTTTTCACGTCTCACGATTTACGATTCCCAACCCGAAACGGTATTCATGATTACAACGCTGAGGTTACTACATTAAAAATCCTTCGGAATAACTATTTTATTCTTCTCTTTGAGCTTTCCGTCTTCATAAAGTTCAAAAAGGAAGGTGCCGGCATGAACAAAGTTTACTTTATCTACGATTAGTAAAGGCCCTTTTACTTGTTTGATCTCGAACAGGAAGCTGTTGTTCTCCTCAAAAAATTTCACTGAATAATGATGATCCGATACGGGGATCTGGATCAGAATATTGCCCTCTTTATCAGGATGAACATATTTGGATACTACAATGACTTCTTTGGGAGCTTTTGGAACAAAAGGCTTTATAAGGAAGGTATCGCCATGACGGGAAGACAAGGTGTCTTTTGTTTTAAACATGAGAGAGTCCCTGAATTTTTTAAAGTCTTTTTCAGGGATCAGTTGTACAATAGTATCTCTGCGTTTGATGATCAATAAGCCTGCTGCAAATGTTTCTTTTTTGCCGCCGCTTTTAACAATATTCTCAGCAGCAGGAGAGGGGCGTGGTTCTTCTTTAGTGGTAGTATCTAAATAAGCTTTTTTGGATGGCGTGAAAGTGTATTTGCCGCTGCTGTCAAGCACAATAAAGAGACGGTAAAACATGACCGCATTGGGTACTTTGGCATCTGCAAATCCATTTTGTGGTACACGCGGATCAGGAACAGTCATGATGGTTTTAAAGTTGCGGGTACTGTCCAGGGAGCGCTGGATGCTGATCTGATTAATAGATTGGTTGGTATTTGTCCAACTGATAATGATCTTATTATTTCCCCGGTCAACTACCGAAAAATTGGGTAATGTGTCCTGTGAATAACCAGTCACAGGCATGCAACGTATCAATAATAGTAAAAGGATCCACTTCGTCATAAGGTATCTGCACAGATTTAAAAACTACATTCTGTAAACAAGGCTGCTGTTTCATGGATTGGATTCAGGGGATTTGGTTATAGGATCGGATCAGGGCGGGAGATCATCTACCGGCAAAAGATACGTTAAAAAATCAATGTTCCCGCAGGTAATGAACGATTACCTTGAAGTCCGCCGCTGTGAATAAGCAATAATTTACTGCCTTTGGGTATTTCACCTTTTGCTATCATATCATTTACACCATACAATAGTTTCCCGGTATATACAAAATCAGTGGGCAGGTGATGTTGCTTAAACACTGTATTCATGCTGTTGATCAGTTCCTGGTTTTTCCGGGCATAACCGCCAAAATGGTAACCGGTATGAATATAGAAATTGCTTTTTTGCGTATGCCTGCCAATGAAGGTTATGATACTGTTATCACTGGCATTTTGCAACTTCAGGCTGCTGATACCGATTACCTGCTGATGTGCTTTACTGGCATTTATGATGCCAGCCATCATGGTTCCCGTACCTACTGCACAGGCAAGATGTGTGTATGAGAGATAATCTGTTGCCAGCGGTAAAATATCCGCGGCTCCCTGCACGCCTAATGCGCCCTCTCCACCTTGTGGTACTACCAGGTGGTGGGGATATAGCTGTTGCCATAATTCCGGCTGCTGATCCGTATAGTTTTCCCTGCTGATAAATTGTAGCTGCATGCCGTATTCCTGTGCATCCAGCAGGGTTTGTGCATAAGCAGCAGGCGCTTCGCCACGCACAATGCCAACTGCCTCTAATCCCTCCAGTTTACAGGCATAGGCTGCCGCTACCAGGTGGTTTGACCATGCGCCCCCAAAGGTAACAATGCCTTTTTTGTTCAATTTCTGAGCTTGTTGCAGGTAATATTTCAGTTTAAACCACTTATTGCCTGAAATGATGGGGTGAATACGGTCCAGACGCAGAATTGCTACTGTAATGTTTTTCTGCTGCCAGGAAGGCTGCTCTAATGGCTGTACAACGGCCTTGCCGGTATCAATAGCCTGGTATGTATCGGAAGAAAACAAGACTTTCTTTTGGCTTCTTTTTTTATATTTTCGTGCCTGATTTTAAAATTACGACAATGCAACCAACTCTTTTAATACTGGCAGCAGGCATGGCATCCCGCTACGGTAGTATGAAACAGATCCAGTCTTTTGGTCCCGGTGGAGAAACCATAATGGATTATTCAATTTATGATGCTATCCGCGCCGGTTTCAAAAAAGTAGTGTTTATCATTCGCAAAGACTTTGCCAGTGATTTCAAAGCAATCGTTGAACCTCCGTTGGAAGGTAAAATTGAGATCGATTATGTGTACCAGGACCTTCATGCTTTTACTGAAGGTTTTGATATTCCCGCAGACCGTACCAAGCCATGGGGAACTGCACACGCTATTCTGTGTGCGAAAGATGCTATTAAAGAGCCTTTTGCAGTAATCAATGCAGATGACTTCTATGGCAGAGATGCTTTTGAAAAAGCGTATAAATTCCTGACTACAGATTGTAATGAGAAAGTATATTCCATTATCGGTTACGAGTTGTTAAAAACCTTATCTGATAACGGAACGGTAAACCGTGGTGTATGCCAGGTAGATGCAAATGGTAATCTTACTGCCATTGCAGAGCGTTTGAACATCTCTAAAAAAGATGGAAAGATCGTATGCGACGATGACCAGCAGCCTAAAGAGCTGTCCCTGGATTCAAGCGTATCAATGAACTTCTGGTGTTTTGACCCTGCGGTATTTACTTATACAGAAAAACTGTTTAAAGAGTTCCTGGCAGCTAATGCGCAGGTGCCTAAAGCAGAGTTCTTCATTCCTATTGTGGGCGATAAATTCATCAACGACAAAATGGGTGTTATCAAAGTAATTCCTACCTCTTCACAGTGGTTTGGTGTTACTTATAAAGAAGATGCGCCTGAAGTGAAAGCCAGCCTTAATAAACTGGTGGATGAGGGTGAATATCCTTCGAAGCTGTGGAAATAGTTATAGGTAGTAAGTTGTAGGTTATAGGTTTGTTCGTTGCAACAGGAACTTCGCTTATAGTTTTTATGCTTGCACAAAGAGGAATAAACCTATAACTTATCACTTAGGACTTACAATCTTAAATAAATAGAAAACGGCTGTTTCTGCGAGAGAAACAGCCGTTTTTGTTTTTAGTTGCCTGGTCTATAGAAAGTAACTTTTAATAGCTTTTTACCATGAACATGCAATCTTTGATACGTTCAATCAATTGAACCCTGTCAAGATCTTTGGGTACGTGATGATTGGGTAAACGTACATGCTCATTATTGGTGGTATCCTTATTGATCTCGTTCAACGCAATGTATATGTTTTTAGATCTGCTGGAGAAGATAACGCCTTCTGCAGTGATCTGTTTTCCGCTGAGGATACCAATTACATCACCGGTGTGGTTGAAAATGGGGCCACCGGAGTTACCGGGGTTAGCAGAGATTGCTAACTGGTAAGCCAAAGTATCTCCATTATAACCTGTTTGCGCACTCAGGTAACCGCGGTTATATACAATTTCTGAGCTGGGGCGGGGGAAACCTAAGGTAAATACCTCTTCGCCCAGGTCTGCAGATGATTTGTAAATACTATAAGGCAGGTTTTTTACCGGTTGAAAACGATTGTCTGTGATCTTCAATACAGCGATATCTGTTTGCCTGTTAATATATAAGGTAGATACTTTAAAATAATAGCCTTTCTGGTTTTGTACATACACTGAATCTGCATTGGCTACTACGTGTGCGCTGGTGATCAGGTAACCCTTGCCATCTACCAGGAAGCCGGTACCACCAACTTTGGCAGGAGCGTTGGGTTGTGCAAACTCAGACTTATTCTTAAGATCAATAAGCTCGTTATGTGTACGCTGCTGAGAGGTACTGAGCACATCGATCTTACGGGACAACTGTATAATATCTGATGTAGTGCCGCGGGGAGTGAAGTAATAAGCAATAACACTGGTGGCAATAGCTGTAATGCCGGCAATAGAAGCGGCAACGGCTACCACGCGCTTATACTTATTCCACAACTGTAATACAGTTGCTTTGGGCGCTTTTTCCCGGATCTCACCTGAATCGAGTAGTTCGTTATGAACTTCGTTAAGGGTAGATTTAAAGCCTTTCCAATCGCTGTACTGGCCAACTTTGTGCAGGAACATGGTATGCTCCACCACAAACTGGTCTACCTCAGGGTTGGTTTTGCGCAGTTGCTCAAAATGAGCAGTTTCTTCGGGTGACATTTCACCGCGGAAGTAGCGTTCAACTGCATCTAATAATTGTAATTCCTCCATCACACATTATTATTTTTATACTCTGCAAAGAATAGTTTCTTTAACCGGGCCAGGCATTTGTATTTCTGGTTTTTGGCATTATCTGCATTGGTGTATCCAAAATGACTGGCTATATCCGTCATTTTTCGTTTCTGCAGGTAAAATGCTTCCAGCAGGCTGCGGCAGGGTTCACCAAGGTGCTGCATAGCTTTTTCCATGAGATGCAGCTCCATATTTAGCTGGCTATGACCTTCCACATCCTCTTCCACAGGTACTGTATCTGCTAACCCGTTTAATTCCGGAAAGAACTTTTGTTGTTGTTGCAATCTTTTGAGCCACAAGCGCCTACATACAGAATAAATGTATGTTTTAAGCTGACAGTTCAATTCAAAAGTGCCCGATTTAGCTTTTTCGTAAAGCACGATCATGGCCTCCTGAAAAATATCCTGCGCATCATCCTGTGTACCGTTGTTATTGACTATCAATGCCTGAACCATCTTATAGTGTTGCTGATAAATGGTTTTAACGGCATCCCTGTCGTTCCTCGCCAAGTCTTTTAATAAAGCTATTTCTGTAGGATCTGTTTTCACACGCAAGTGACCTTTTATTAATACCGAATTTAAGGAGAAGTAACCCAAGTGGGGCGGCAAAAATACCGGTACTGTCTGTATTTTGGCAAAAAAGAAAAAAAACTAAAAAAAGTTTTAACAGGGAGGTTACCTTTTTCAAATAAGCGTATTAACTACCATAAATCATTCGTTAACAAACCTAAAAACGGTACAATGAAAAAGTTTTTGTTAGTTCTGGCTATTGGCGCTTTCGTAGCATCTTGTAATGACAGTGGTTCTACTCAGGAAACTAAAGCTGCTGACACTCCTGCAGTTGCTGCTCCTGATACTACTGCAAAACCAGTTGACACTACTGCTAAAGCTGTTGATACAACTGCTAAAGCTGTTGACACAACTAAGCACTAAAATATCAGTGGCAAGGTTTAGCCTTGTCAAATGCTTAAAACAGGGTTGGTATATGCAAATATGCCAACCCTGTTTCTTTTTACCCATGCCTGGAAAAGGGCTCCGGACTTGCAGGAATAAAAAAAGGCTACCTTTCGGTAACCTTAATATCATACGATGCTTTTATTTAATTAACGTCCACCACCATATCCGTAGCCAATAAAACCTCTGTTCATTTTGCATCCGCCACCAGCACGGCTGGCTGTGCAAGAAGTTAAAGCTACAACTGCAACTACGATTAAAGCAACGATAATAGAATTCCTTTTCATTTTTGTGGTATTTAAAATTTAGAAATAAGCCTGATGGATGAAAAGGGTAAAAAAACGATCATCAGGAAATTCAAAGGAAGCGGACTAAAATAATAAATAAAGGAAAAGCACTGAGATTTCTAAGGATGGGTGGATGTAGTGGAGTGATAGGTCAAAGGAACAAAGAAATTCTGGTTTATGCAAGTCCTGTGGAAGATAAAATCAAATAATTTTTGGCAATCCATTGACCTTAAATACTTTTAGCGACAAATTTTTACGAATGAAGGTCCATTTTATAGCAATAGGCGGAAGTGTGATGCATCAACTGGCGCTGGCCCTGCACCGGAAAGGTTACCAGATTACGGGCAGTGATGATGAGATCTTTGAACCTGCTTTGTCTAATCTGAAGCAGGAGGGGATTTTACCCGCTGCTATTGGTTGGTTTCCTGAAAAAATAACTGCAGATATAGATGCTATTATCCTGGGGATGCATGCCAAACAGGATAATCCTGAATTACAGAAAGCGAAGGAACTGGGCTTGCCAGTATATTCTTTCCCTGAATATATTTACCAGGAAAGCAAAAATAAAACGAGGGTAGTAGTGGGCGGCAGCCACGGCAAAACGACTACTACTTCTATGATCATGCATGTGCTGCGCAAAGCGCATCGTGATTTTGATTACCTGGTAGGGGCCCGTCTTGAAGGCTTTGATCAATCGGTAAATATTACCAATGCCCCTGTAATTGTATGCGAGGGCGACGAATACCCGGCCAGTGTAATTGAGAAGAGACCCAAGTTCCATTTCCTGTTTCCCCATATTGCTGTTCTTACGGGTATTGCGTGGGACCATATTAATGTGTTCCCCACCTTTGATTTTTACCTGGAGCAGTTTATTATTTTCATCAATAAGATAGAGCCCGGCGGTATGCTGATCTATAATGAAACAGATGAGGTACTGGCTAAACTGGTAGCTGATAACAAACGTACAGATATCCGTTACCAACCCTATAACCTTCCTGAGCATGCCATACACGATGGTAAAACATCTGTTACGCTTGATGGACATACAGGCATATTAAGCGTGTTTGGCAATCACAACCTGCTGAACCTTCATGCTGCCTGGTATGTGTGTAAGGAATTAGGCATTGATGTTGCAGCGTTTGTAGATGCTATCGGTTCGTTTACCGGTGCGGCCAAGCGCCTGGAATTACTGGCAACCGGTAAAGACACTAACGTTTATCGTGATTTTGCGCATGCTCCCTCCAAGGTAAAGGCAACAATGGAAGCGGTAAAACAGCAATATCCTGGCAGAAAGCTGATCGCAGTACTGGAGCTGCACACATACAGCAGCCTGAATGAACAGTTTATGAAGGAATATAAAGGCGCTATGGATCCTGCTGATGAGGCTGCGGTGTTTTACTCGCGCCATGCACTGGAGTTAAAGAGATTGCCCCCGCTGCCTGCGGAAAAGGTATATGCAGGGTTTGCAAAAGAGGGTTTGCAGGTATTTACAGATGTGAAGGAGTTGCTGAACTGGCTTCAGTTGCAGAACTATAAAAACAGTAACCTGCTTTTAATGAGTTCCGGTAATTATGATGGGGCAGATATGCTTACATTTGCACGGAATGTGACGGAAGGTAGTATATTGTAGGCGCTATTAAGTAAAGCTGTTTGAAGACAGCAAAAGGCAGTGATTAGCAGTTGGCTGGTAAAAAGTTTATAACCAATATCAAAAGTTGAATGTTACAGTTAACAAAGCCCCTGGCCATTATTGATCTGGAGACTACGGGGGTAAATTTAGGCGTAGACCGCATTGTAGAAATTGCCATTGTAAAAATCCACCAGGACGGAAAGCAGCAGGTAAAACGTAAGTTGATTAACCCGGAAATGCCCATTTCTGCGGTTTCGATAGATGTACATGGCATTACCAACGAAATGGTAAAGGATGCGCCTACATTTAAACAGGTGGCCAATGAAATTAAACAGTTCCTTGAAAACTGTGATCTTGCCGGTTATAATTCCAACCGCTTTGATATTCCCTTACTTGCTGAAGAGTTTTTGCGCGTAGAGCTCGATTTTGACTTTAAAGGTCGCAGGCTCGTTGATGTGCAAAAGATATTCCATATGATGGAACAGCGTACGCTGAGTGCTGCATATAAGTTCTATTGCAGTAAAGCGCTGGAAGATGCTCATAGTGCAGAAGCTGATGCCTCTGCAACCTGGGAGATCTTACAGGCCCAGATCACAAGGTATCCGCAACTGGGAACAACTGTTGAGAGCATTCTGCAGGTTACCGGTGAAGAACTGTTTGTGGATTTTGCCCGCAGGATGGTATTTGAAAACGGTATTGAAGTATTCAATTTCGGTAAACATAAAGGACGTGCTGTTGTAGACGTGTTGAAGGCTGAGCCTCAGTATTATGACTGGATGATGAGGGGCGATTTTCCCCTGCATACCAAGCAGAAGCTCACTGAGATTTTCAATCGTACCTTGTTAAAAAAGGGCTAAACTGCAGGGTGTGGATTTAATGTGTCTTATACACCGGCTTAATTATTGTAAATTAGTGTTTTAAACATCAGCGGTTATTGCTTGGAAAAAGTAGTCATCATACCGACCTATAACGAGAAGGAGAATATTGCCAATATCATTGAAGCCATATTTTCACTGCAGCAGCAGTTCCATATCCTTGTCATTGACGATGGATCACCCGATGGTACTGCTCAGATCGTAAAAGCATTACAACTTAAATATCCCGGTGCGCTGTTCCTGGAAGAAAGGACTGGTAAACTGGGCTTGGGTACTGCCTATATCCACGGCTTTAAATGGTCATTGGAAAAGGGATATGCATTTATATTTGAAATGGATGCTGACTTTTCCCATAATCCCAAAGACCTTCAGCGTCTTTACGAAGCCTGTAAATTCAATGGTGCAGATGTGGCCATTGGCTCGCGCTATGTAAAGGGTGGCGGTACTGTAAACTGGCCCTGGGACAGGATCTTTTTGTCCAAAGGAGGGTCATTATATACCCGCCTTATTACCTGGATGCCTGTGCATGATACTACTGCCGGCTTTGTTTGTTATAAACGCCAGGTGCTGGAAGCTATTAACCTTGATGAGATCCAATTTCTGGGTTATGCATTCCAGATAGAAATGAAATTTGCTTCCTGGAAGCTGGGCTTTGCCATACGTGAAGTGCCTATCATTTTTGAAGACCGTAAGTTCGGAGCATCCAAAATGCATAAAGGCATTGTAAAAGAAGGTATCCTGGGGGTACTTAAATTACGCTGGTACAGCCTGTTTAAAGATTACCGTTCACGTGTAAAGAAAAATCAGTCTTCATCTGTATTTCCCTCTCTTTCGCACGAAGAAGCCTTGTAGCACAGATTTATTGATCCCCGCGGATTCGCGCAGATAGATTTGCACCTTTGGTGCTTGTCTGTAATGATTTGCATAGCTGTCAGGCAATCTGTGTAATCCGCATTATGATCTGTGTGATCTGTGATTATCTTTGATCTCTTTATCTATGTTTTATGAGGCGTGCTTTTTTTCAACTACATATTGCTGTTCTGTTAGCAGGTATTACGGGAGTATTAGGACGTTTGATCACTTTGAATGAAGGATTGCTGGTGTGGTACCGGATGATGTTCTCATCTATGGCATTGTGGATACTATTCTTCTTTACCAAAAAGCTGTACCGTGTCAATACAAAGGATATGGTTACGTTGATAGGCGCAGGTGCAGTAGTGGCATTGCATTGGGTTACTTTTTATGGAAGTATCAAATACTCCAATGTATCTGTAAGTCTTGTTTGTTTCTCTGCTATTGGTTTCTTCACCGCCATATTGGAACCACTTATAGTAGGTACCCCATTTAAAAGGACAGAACTATTGCTTGGTTTATTGGTAATAGCCGGCATTGCATTGATCTTTCATTTTGATTCGCAGTATAAAACAGGGATCATTATCGGCCTTATATCGGCTGTATTGGGAAGTCTGTTCCCGGTTATTAACCGGAAGCTGTTGCAGCGGTTTACTCCTGAAACGGTGACCTTATACCAGATCACGGGAGGCTTTCTTTTCCTGTCTGTAATGATGCCTTTTTACCTGCAATATGCGCCCGCGGATCATTTGATCCCTACCTGGAAAGATATGGGCTGGCTGATGATACTGGTATTGTTTTGTACTGTACTCGCATTTAATCTTTCCATGCAGGCATTAAAGAAAATATCGGCTTTTACTGTTAACTTAACCTATAACCTGGAACCATTGTACGGTATTGCGCTTGCGTTTATCATCTACCGTGAGGATAAATCGCTGAATGGGAATTTTTATATTGGTATGTTATTGATTGCCACATCTGTTATCTGGCAAACTTTGCTTGTGTATAAACAACATAGAACGGAAAAGAAGGTAGCTGCTAATAATGATACAGTGGTAAACGTTTAGTTTTACGAACCATTATATATTTTAAACCCAAAGATCTGTTATGAAAAAAGTGTTTATGGCATCTCTTGCCTGTATAGCCATTACAACAGCTTTTGCACAAGTACGTCTTGGTGTAGAAGCCGGATTGAATCTTGCCAACCAGCATATACAAGCTGATGTGCTGGGATATTCTGTAGGACGTACCGGTAATTCTATCGGTAGTTTCCATCTTGGTGCTGTGGCAGAAATTGAAGTAGCAAAGAATTTTTATGTTCGCCCCAAGTTATTATTGTCTGGTAAAGGTGCTTGTTTTAAAGGTGATAATGATCTGGGCTTTGGTTCAGATAAGGTGACCTTGCGTCCATATTATCTTGAACTGCCTGTAAATGCTGTGTACAAATACACGCTGAAGAATAAAATGAAACTGTTTGCCGGTTTTGGTCCCAGCTTCGCCTATGGTTTGTTTGGTAATATAAAATCAGGCAATCAGAAGGATGATGTTTTCCAGGATGATGGATTCAAACGTTTTGATTTTGGATTGAACTACCTGGCAGGTGTTGAGTTTGCCAAAGGCCTGGTGGCCAGTATCTATTATACACAGGGGCTTTCTAATGCCTATAATGGAAATACTGACGAGAACCTTAAATGGAAAAATCGCGTGTTTTCGATCTCAATCGGATATATGCTGGATAAATAGATGTGATCTTCGGGATCTTATTACAAAAAAGAGGATGATAAAACTGTCATCCTCTTTTTTATTGAATTAAAGTGTCTGTAATACATCATCGCATCTTATAGTGATGTAATTATATATGTTGTTTTTCTGCATGTAAAGGTGCCCGTCTTTGTATGAACGGTCGTAATGTTGGATATGTAAACCCTGAGAATAGCATGTTTGTGGTAATTTTAGTCCTTAAACTAACTTAATAGACTTTTATGCGGAAACTCCTTTACCTGACTGCAGGGTTGTTATGCTGTGCTGTTGCCGAAGCACAGAAGAAGCCCCTTGATCATTCAGTGTACGATGGCTGGCAATCGGTAGCCGAACGAAACATCAGCAATAACGGAAAGTATGTGGTGTACACTGTTACGCCTCAGGAAGGGGATGGTAGTTTAGTAATTCAATCAACAGACAATACCTATAAAAAGGAGATTGCCCGCGGATACAATGCTACTATCACCGAAGACAGCCGTTTTCTTATTTTTAAAATACGTCCTTTCTTTAAAGATACCCGCGATGCCCGTATAAAGAAGAAGAGCCCTGCGGATATGCCCAAGGATACCCTGGTTATTATTGAGCTGGGTAAAGACTCTGTAAAGAAGATCGCCAACGTTAAATCATACAAAACTCCTGATAAAGGAACTGGCTTGTGGATGGCATACCTGCTGGAAAAAGCACCAGCAGAAAATGGCCCACGTTCACGCATGCCGGAGCCTGATTCTCTTACACGCCTGAACAATATGGTGCGTATGGCAGATAGCCTGGCACGTATTGCTGATAGCATTCGCAACAAAGCGAATGAGGCTAAATTGAAAGGATTAACTGTATTGCAAACCGGCCCAAGACCACAGGCTCCACGTACTGAGCCTGCTGCCGGTGGTGCTCCTGCAATGGCTGCTGCTCCTGCTGGTGGAAGACCTGCCGGTGGTGGCGGAGGCGGTGCCCGCGGTGGCCGCGGCGGCGGACCTGGTGGTGCCGGTGCTGGCGGTGGTTTCTCTGCAAGCGAGTCTGTAGATGAAGGAACTGAGCTTGTACTGTATAACTTATATACCGGCGAAACGAAGCATTATAAACTGGTAAGTGATTATGCATTCAGCAAACAGGGTACTGTACTGCTGGTGAAAACCACCCGCAAATCCGGTGACAGCACTTCTTATGCTGCATTGACCTGGGTTTCATTACCAGATGCTAAGGCTGATACAATTATCCGTCGTTTCAATGACCTGAAGAGCATTGCATTTAATGATGACGCTACACAGCTTGCTTTTGTGGCTGAGCGCGACAGCTCTTCTAAAGCATTGCAGAAATTCTACAGGTTATATACTTATAAACCCGGTATGGACAGTGCCCGCCTGCGTGTAGACAGAAAGACAAGCGGCGTTCCCGGTGGATTTACTGTGAGCGAAAGCTCATTGCTTACTTACAGCAAAGATGGTAAGAAACTGTTCTTTGGCCTGGCTCCAATCCGCCGTCCAAAAGATACTACGCTGGTTGATTTCGAAACTGCACGCCTGGATGTATGGCATTATAATGATGATTACCTGCAGCCACAGCAGTTGGTACAGCTGAATTCTGAATTGCGCAGAAGCTTTATGACTGTACTGAATGGTGATGATAACAAAGTAATAAAACTGGGTGCTGATGATGCTGAGAACATCTCCCTGGTTGATGAAGGTAACGCAGACTACGTACTGGCTACTTCTACCAAAGGCAATCGTATCGAAGCACAATGGGAAGGTTTTTCACGCCAGAATGGTTATATCATCTCTACAGTTGACGGATCACGTAAACTGATCAAGGATAAAAAACGTGGTTTCTTCAGCATTTCTCCGAAAGGAAAATTTGTTTTTTGGTACGATCAGCCAACAAAACAATACTTTACTTATACCGTAGCTGACGGAAGCGTAAAAAATATCACACAAAAGATCACTGTTCCTTTGTATGATGATGAAGATGATCATCCCGATGATCCTCCTTCATTTGGTACAGCAGGTTGGTTGGAGAATGACGAAGCCGTACTGGTTTATGATCGCTACGACATCTGGCAGGTTGATCCTACAGGCGTAAAAGCTCCCGTAAACGTAACCAACAGTTTTGGCCGCAAAAACAAAGTGGTATTGCGTGCATTGCGTTTTGACCGTGAAGAGCGTTTCATTAAAGCAGGTGATCAACTGGTACTGGATGCGTTCTATCGCGGTAACAAAAACAATGGTTACTATACTAAAAAGCTGAATGTGCCTGGTGATCCTGTATTGCTGAGCGCAGGTGCTTACTCTACAGTAAACCCGATCAAAGCAAAAGATGCTGATGTATATATCCTGGGCAAAATGACCCCTCAAGAATCAGCTAACGTGTACAGCACTACTGATTTCAAAACCTATACACAACTTAGTTCTATTAACCCTCAGCAGAAAGATTACAACTGGCTGACTGCTGAACTGGTGAAATGGAAAATGTTTGATGGTAAAGAATCAGAAGGTATCCTGTACAAACCTGAGAACTTCGATCCGAAGAAAAAATACCCTGTTATCTTCTATTTCTATGAGAAAGATGCAGATGGTTTGTATAACTACCGTGCTCCGGCGCCAAGTGCTTCTACTGTAAACATTCCTTATTTTGTAAGTAATGGTTACCTGGTGTTTGACCCTAACATTTCTTATAAAAACGGTGAGCCAGGTCAAAGCGCTTATAACTCTGTAGTATCTGCTGCAAAATACCTGTCTAAAATGCCATGGGTTGATTCAACCAAACTGGCTATCCAGGGTCAAAGCTGGGGTGGTTACCAGGTAGCATATCTTGTAACACGTACCAATATATTTGCTGCTGCCGGTGCAGGTGCACCTGTTGCTAACATGACCAGTGCTTATGGCGGTATCCGCTGGGGTACAGGTTTGAACAGGCAGTTCCAGTACGAGCATACTCAAAGCCGTATCGGTGCTACCCTGTGGCAGAAACCTGATCTGTACCTGAAAAACTCTCCGTTGTTCAAAGCTGATAAAGTAACTACTCCGTTACTGATCATGCACAATGATGCGGATGGTTCAGTTCCCTGGTATCAGGGTATCGAATACTTTACTGCACTGCGTCGTCTGGGCAAAAAAGTATGGATGCTGCAATACAACGGTGAAGACCATAACCTGGTTGAAAGAAGGAACCGTAAAGACCTGAGTATCCGTCTTGGCCAGTTCTTCGATTATTACCTGAAAGGAGCTGCTCCTGCAAAATGGATCACTGAAGGTGTTCCGGCTATTTCAAAAGGTATTGATTGGGGTACTGAGATAGTAGGAGAAGACAAAAAGTCGTTCTAGTCAATAGCGTATAGAATTTATCAGAACCGGGAAGTTTACTCAGTAAGCTTCCCGGTTTTGTTTTTTGGGGTAAAGACGTGGCACGGTTGAAGCTTATTGCTGCCTATGTGACTTGCGTGTGTTAACCGTGCCACGCCTTGCGGGCACTTACCGGTTTGGTTTTGGGAAGCGTGTGGCAAATCGTGAGTCGTCAGTCGTGAATCGTCAGTAGTCCCTGCTGGTTTGTCAAACGTGAAAAGTGAAACGTGAAAGAAAATCGTGAGTAGGTTTCCGGAAAAATACAAGCTGCGAGCTTTGAGCTACGAGCCGAGGAATACAAGTTGGCAGTTAGCAATTTGCAGTTATCGATACAGACAACAAGTAGTTTTTATTTCGGGTTTGAAGTTTAAGCTGACTTCTAGTAAGTGGTCTTTTTAGGGTGTCTTTTTCTCTCAATGGCTTATGCCTGGCATTCACTATTATTCATTTGTTTTTAGGGTCTTGTTTAATAAAACAGTTGCTTTTTATAGAAAAGGCTATGGGTACTTATTGGGATTTATATCAGAAACATTTATAAATAGAAAGAGAGCCCATCATGAACCTAAGGTAAACCCATAGTAAACCTAAGGTCGATCCATGGTAAAAGCGCATTTTATAAAAAATGGATCATAGATGTGAGTCGTCAGTCGTGAATCGTGAGTGGCTGAGGCAAGTGAATAGTGAATGGTCAATAGTGAATGAGAGTCGTGAAATCGTGAATGGGGAAGGCGTGAAAGGGATCGTGAATCGGCAGACGGCAATCGTGAGACGTGAGTGGAGCTTCCGGATACCAGATGCTTGATACTGGATATTGGATTTGAGATTTGATGTTTGAAATTTGATCAATACCACTGGTCTTCCTGTATTTGCTCGTAGCTCAAAGCTCGCAGCATTTTGAACCACAAAGGCACAAAGACAAAGAGAAACACAGAGCGCATTGTCTGTATTTGCCTTCGCGTTAGGCATTTAGCGTTAAGCATTCAGCTTTACTTATAACTTACAACCTATAACTTATAACCTATATTAGCGTTAAGCGTTCAGCATTCCGCGTTATGCATCATAAAATGGCCACAAAGTAGTATTGCTATTCATTTTGCATTACCTAGCTTTGCTTTTCATCCTGCACGAAGGTTCTTAATGATAGTAGCAAACGTACCGTTTAAGGTAATGTCTTATTGATAGTACAGCATCAACTTCACACCACTGTTTTAAGGCAATATTTATTAAGTCGTAATTCCTGGCTTTAGAGGGGAATGCCCGGTTTGTACTGTGTACAGTAGTTATTGCTGTACGTGGTTAAGCAATGTTTTTTCTTTTCATTAAAATAAGTAAACCATGAAGTTTAACCGACAAGGCATGTTGATCCAATGTGCTGCCATTTTGCTGCTACTCTTTCTTGCCTCCTGCAAACAAAACCCGGAGACCTTTGCCATTCATTCACCCATTTACCCTTCGGGCAGTGAGAATGTAACATTCAGCCTGAACCTGGTAGGCGGTAATGTAGATAATGTAAAACTGTTTGAAACCGTGTCTACTATCAATACTTCAGGTGGTGTAACCAGCACTACCGCTGAAGCTACTTTGCAGACATGGGCATCACCATCTTTTCCGCTTTCCTTTACTAAATCAGGTGGTTATGGTAATAACAAACTGGTGAAATACAGGTTTGAGGTAAAAGGCAATGGTAAAACCTATAATCATACCATTACGTTTGCTACACGCCCTTACCCGGTACCTAACCAGGCTGCGCCTGTGTATATAGTAGGTGACCAGGACAGGGTGATCAATACAGTATTTATCCCTGATACCAGTATGAACAGCAGAATGACATTGTTTTATAACTCTGTTCGCTCGCAGATTGACTCTACTTTTCACCAGGAAGACTGGGTAAGGCGCTTCAGAGGTTCTTATAACTTCTTTATCAATCCTTTTACTGCCATTGCACGCGATTTTGATACAGGTATGGGACACCAGTTGCCCAGTAACTCCTCTCAACTCAGTTTTGCACAGGGAAGAGTAATTTTACACTTCCAGGATATTCGTGATCAATCAGGTGGGGGCTATTTCTCTGCAGAGTATTACGTACGTGGTACCATGCTGCATGAAAGTGGACATGCTTTGTATCGTTTGGCTGATGAATATGATCATCCTTCTGCAAGTCACTGGGAAGAAGCTGAGTTTCCCAATAACTGGGATAATAAAAGCGATGCAGAAGCTGCTGCTTCAGGTTATAGTAAGACCAATGCCGACGTACATGAAATGGGTACCAGCGACTGGTACAGGCTTTGTAATAATAATTGCCCTATGCGTTCGTCTGGTGTACCTATTAATAACTATGATGCGCCCTGCCGTACGAGGATCTTGCATGTGTTACTGAACAGGGCTTCCGGCAATTGATTTGATCATTTTAATCTTCTTAAACATGAATAAGATATTGTTATTTGTAGCATTATTATCAATAATAACTTCCTGTAAGCAGCAGCCGTCAAAGGCTGATACAGAAGCGCTCGCTGCTGTAGAAACGATAGATAGCAGTAAAGGTGATTTTGATCCTGCAAAGCAGGTGAGTATGCAAAGCGCTCACTGGGCAATTACCGGTAAATATACAGCTGGTAGTTACCAGTTTGACACCACTGCTTTCCATATCAGATCCGGACGTTTGCCTTATGCACAGGAAAGCAAACCTTCCTTACCATTTGTGGTAAGCTATTATGATGTAAGTGGTAAACTGATAGGTCAGTATTCTATTGAGAACCCCGTGAACCTGAAGTCGTGTGAGCCGGGAAAAGAAGGCAGTAAGATAACTGATATGGATTTTGAGATCCTGTTGCCGGCAAATACGGCCATCAGTAATATACAGATAGATATAAGTGGTAAAAAAGCAGGTACATTCCGTTTGCCTGCAAGAAGGGTAGTGGATACTGGCGGAGAACGTAATCCTAATGATACTACACGTATTCCCGGCGCCAGGGACACATCTGTTATTAAGCCCTGAGCAAAATTATAAACAGGCCGTCCTGTTATCAGGCTACTGCTGAAATATATCTTACCAGACTTCTTTTGGCAACCGGTAACAGTGTTTCGTCTGTAGGGAAAGAAAGATCTGTTTCAATACTGTACACAGCAGGGTTGGGCAGATCTTTTTTCTGTTTTATCAAACTTGCTTTAATACTTTCATAGGTATTGACCATGCTGCGATGCCATTCGTCTATGTATTCTGTTTTGATGGCGCGATAACGGTCGTCATGATTTTCAAAAAAGCTCAGGCGATACTGATATACTCTTGTATGTTTATTTTGTCCTTTGCTGAGAAAGAAATAACCTTCATTGGTATCAAGTGGTACCAGGCCTACGGGGAAGATGGTAAGTTTTTCTTCTACAAACTCATAGATCTCTGCACCGCTACTAATAGTGCTTTTCATTTCATCTGCAGAGAAATTGATAATGTCTTCCAGTTCCTGCATCAGTTCATCATCTGCTATCAATTGTTCATAAAGAAGCTGTAAGCGTTCTATCTGGACCCCTGTAAGTTTTTTGGGGAACTGCTCCTGCAGGTATTGCTTATTGGTTTTGAAAGCAAGCAGGTTGTTGTAATGGAAAATGAGGTCTGACAACTGGGGATAGAGCTTGTTTTCGTGGAAATACTTATTTACTTCCTGCAGATAGGCCAGTAAAGTGTATTTTTTCAACTCGTAGTCAATCCGCCCATCGGCGAACCATGTTTCAGATAGCGTTTTCATGAGCCTTTCGATTTAGGTGTTTGCAACGACCGCCAGCAACAAGTAACCATCTTGTGTACTATCAATTTACAAAAAATAGCCGGGTTGTCAAAGAGGGGAATGTTAAAAAGTTAATAGTGAATGGTGAATAGTCAATGGGGGAATTGTGAGTGGTGAGTTGTGAGTGCCTGAAGTAAGTGAATAGTCAATGGTCAATAGTGAAAACAAGCTGCGAGCTTTGAGCTACGAGCCGCGAGAGGGCAAGTTGGCAATTTGCAGTTGTACTTTAAGACAACAGGCTTCCGACTTCTGCCTCCCCCATTTGCACATTTATTAATTCGCACCTCTCTTCCGGATTTCATTAGACCTTAGACTTCGGTTTTCAACCTAACAGCTAGAACCTAATTCCTAATCAATGCCATTGAATTAAGAAAGGGCCACAGCGTGGCCTCCTGTTTATAGAAAAGACGGTAATAAGCATATCGCGGCTCCGGTAGGAGCCTCCGGTCCCTCACAGGAAGCTCCTACAGAGCTTAATTCGGCGACATTGAATTCCTAATACCTGATTATCAATATTACCTGAGGGAAATAAAAAAGCGCAGATCAATGATCTGCGCTTTGTATTTTCAGGAAAGAAGTTAGTTAATACTCTCTTTCGGGATTGAAGTTTTCCATCTCTTTGGCTACTGCATTTAAGAAAGTAGCGCCTAATGCTCCATCAATAATACGATGGTCGTATGACATGGAGAGGTACATCATGTGCCTGATAGCAATGGAGTCTCCCTGTTCTGTTTCAATTACCACAGGACGCTTCTTGATGGCACCTACAGCCAGGATAGCTACCTGCGGCTGGTTGATGATAGGTGTTCCCATCAGGCTGCCAAAAGTGCCTACATTGGTGAGTGTGAATGTACCACCCTGTGTATCGTCTGGTCTCAGTTTATTCTGACGGGCCGCATTGGCCAGAGAATTTACCTGCTTGGTAAGACCTACAAGGTTTAACTGGTCTGCGTTCTTAATAACAGGAACGATCAGGTTGCCGGAAGGCAAAGCAGTAGCCATACCAATATTGATATCTTTCTTTACGATCAGCTTATCGCCATCGATACTACTGTTGAGCCAGGGATATTTTTTGATGCAACGCACAATTGCTTCTATGAACAGTGGTGTGAAGGTGAGCTTTTCACCTTCGCGTTTTTCAAAGGGTTTTTTAGCTTTTTCGCGCCACAACACCAGGTTGGTTACATCTGCTTCGGTAAAGCTGGTAACGTGCGGGCTGGTATGTTTGCTGCGTACCATATGCTCGGCAATGAGCTTGCGCATACGATCCATTTCTACGATCTCTACATTGCCGCTATAGCTTACAGGCTCAGATTTAACGATAGGAGGCGTATAAACCTGGGAGGATTGCTGGGCTACTACAGGTTTCTGAACAACAGGGGCGCTGCTGATCGGATGTCCTGATCTTTTAGCATGTACATATTGCAGAATATCTTTTTTGGTAACCCTGCCATCATTGCCGGTACCGGGAATGGCTTCCAGTTCGTGCATACTTACTCCTTCACTGGCTGCAATATTCAATACCAGCGGAGAATAAAAGCGATTGGCTGTACCATTCTGAGCCGGCGCAGCAGTTGTATGAACAGGAGTGGGGGCGTGGTACTCTTTTGCGGGAGTAACAGTAGCTGCCGGTGCAGGTACGGGTTCTGCTACATGAGCAGGTTCGGCGGCACCGCTGCGAATGCGGGCAATTACTGCACCTACGGGCACCACATCATTTACATTGAATAATATAGCATCAATAACACCTTCCGCAGTGGAAGGCACTTCACTATCAACCTTATCAGTAGCTATTTCCAGTACGGTTTCATCCATTTTCACCGGATCGCCGGGGTTCTTGTGCCACTTTAAAATAGTAGCTTCCATTATACTTTCACCCATCTTCGGCATTACCAGATCTACTAAAGCCATAGTCTGTTACAGGTTTTGCTCCCGAACGTACCGGGAATTGAATTAGTAATTTTTTTCAAATGCTTACAACAAATGTACTGTAACGTACATTAACAGAACCTGTTATTTCAGATTCCGGGAGCGCCAAAGGTAATGATTTTGCTAACAACTGTTCGCATAATGCCAGCTAACTATTTTCTGCGATGAATTTCCTCAGCAGATCCATGGCGTAGGACGCTGTGAGATCGGTATTGCGTTGACGATCAAAACGTAACTGGAGCAACCTGGTAATGGTGTGTGTGCGGTTGCCGGCGGCCAGCCAAACGGTGCCAACCGGTTTATCGGGGGTGCCGCCATCCGGACCCATGATGCCGGAAGTGGCTACGGCGTAATCAACATTCAGGGTTTCCAGGGCTCCCTGCACCATCTGCCGCACAGTTTCTTCGCTAACTGCACCTTTTTGCTGTAAGGTATCTTTTTGTACGTGCAGTATATTTTCCTTTACCTCGTTGGCATAGCTTACAATGCTGCCTTTGTAATAGGCACTTGAGCCGGGTACAGCGGTTATGAGGCTGGCAATGTAACCGCCTGTACAACTTTCGGCAGTACCCATAGTACGTTGCTGTTGTTTTAGCAAGCGACCAATAGCTTCCTGCAAAGGAATATCTTCATCGACCACCATCCATTCTTTCACCAGTACCTTGAGCTTTGCAAACTCGGTATCCAGTGTTTGATTGAGTGCTGCTTCGTTGTTGTCTGATGCTGTGATACGCAGGCGGACCATACCGTAATTAGGCAGGTAGGCCAGTTTGCAATTAGTGGGTAATTGCTCTTCCCATTGCTGAATAACATCTGCAAGGGCCGACTCACCGATACCTGCTGTGAGCAAAGTACGGTGTGCGATAAAGGGCATGGTAAAATGCTGTTTCAAACGTGGCAGCACTTCTTTTAACATCAGTCCTTTCATTTCGTGCGGAACGCCCGGCAATGAAACGAAGATCTTACCGTCTTTTTCGAACCACATGCCGGGTGCAGTACCTCTTTCGTTGTGGAGTACTGTACATACATCCGGCACTTCTGCCTGCTTCCTGTTGCGTTCTGTAAAGGGACGTTTGAAAACCTTTTCAAAAAGATACTGTACATGTTCCAGCACCTGCTGGTTCACTACCAGTTTGCCGCCAAAATAGTCTGCCAGTACGGGTTTGGTAATATCGTCGGCTGTAGGACCAAGACCACCGGTGATCAGTATGATGGGAACGTCGCGGCTTTCTTCATCCAGGGCGCTGATGATCTCTTCTTTATTATCGCCTACTGAAACCCTGCGCCTGAGCCAGATGCCTGCTTTATTCAGTTCCTGGGCCATCCATGCGCTGTTGGTATCAATAACCTGACCTATCAGCAATTCGTCGCCGATGGTGATAATGGTAGCATATACTTGTTTCATTGTTCGTAAAGCTGTTAGCGGCCAGCTTTGGGCAGTTTGTAAAAACAAGAAACAGGTGAAGAGAAACTACTCGTCGCTGTCCATGTTTTCTTTGATATCTTCAGAAATATGCACCAGTACTTTGTCAATACGCTGGGCATCCATATCTATAATTTCGAAATTAAAGCCCTGCCAGTGCAGTGTGTCGCCGGTATGGGGAATGCGCTCTAACTGGTGCAGAATAAAACCTGCCAATGTATCAAACTCCTGCTCGCCTTCATTCATCCATTCGGTCTTCTCAAATTTGCTCAGGAAGTCGTAGAAGGGGATCTGTCCGTCTATGAGGTAAGAACCGTCTTCCCGTTTCACTATTTCATAGTCGTCCGGATGTGGTTCGGGCATTTCACCGATCAGTGCTTCGAGAATATCGTTCATAGTGATCATGCCCTGCACACTGCCATACTCATCTACAATGAAACAAAAATTAAGACGCTGTTGTTTAAATTTCTCCAGCAATTTATACGCTGTGATATTTTCCGGAACAAACAATGCCGGGCGCATGATCTGTTTGAACAGGGTAAAGTCATTGGTTACATACAGGTCTTTCAGCGATACAATGCCTTTGATATTGTCAATATCTCCGTCGCAGATAGGGTATACGGAATGGGGTTCGCGTACGATCTTATCTTTAATGGACTCTTCATTATCGTTCAGGTTGAACCAGATGATATCACTGCGATGTGTCATCAGCGAGGTGATATTGCGGTCGCCCAGGTGAAATACACGTTCAATGATCTCCTGTTCGGCCTCTTCAATAGAACCCTGTTCAGTTCCTTCGCTGATAATGGCTTTAATATCATCTTCAGTAACGCCGCTGTCTTTGGAAGGCTTGATGTTAAAGAACCTGAACAGCAGGTTGCTGCTGGTATTGAGTAACCAGACAAAGGGGTAAGTTATCTTGGCAAAATACACCACCGGTAAAGCTACCTGGCGTGCAATTTTTTCAGCACGCAGTAATCCCAGTCGTTTAGGTATCAACTCACCCAGTACAATAGACAGGTAAGTAACGATCACTACGATGATGGTAGTGGAAATTGTACTGGCGTAAGGTTTTAACGAGGTGATCCTTTCAATGTAAGGTTGAAGGTCTTTTCCAAATTTTTCGCCGGAGTACACACCGGTTAAAATTGAGATAAGGGTAATGCCGATCTGGGCGGCAGATAAGAACGTTTCGGGGTTGCTTGCTAAATCCAGTGCTGTACGTGAAAGTTTGTCGCCTTTATTGGCCTGGTTTTCCAAACGGGTTTTGCGGGCAGATACCAACGCAATTTCAGACATCGTGAATAAACCGTTCAAAAAGATCAGTACCAGTAATATAAATATATCCATTTAACCGGTCGGTTTGAATTTAGCATCTAAGATACGGTAAGCTGACCGATCTGTTTATTAAACATTTTACTTATTGTGAAACCAATTCCGCAACCGAGCAATGCACCACAAAATACATCGAAGGGGTAATGCACGCCCACGTACACTTGTGTATAGGCAATGCTGAATGCCCAAACGATGAATAGCCAAGCCCATTTGCCTATTATAGGGCGCAGTGTGGTGAAAAAATAAACTCCCTGCGCAAAAAATGTAGTGGCATGTGAAGAGGTGAAGCTGGAACTGTGGGGACAATAGTTGATAAAAAATCGTAATTGACTGGCTACGTCGGGATCCTGGCAGGGGCGTACCCGCATGACGTGTTGTTTGATGATCTGGCTGCTTATAATATCGCTGAGGGCGGCAACCAATACGGCACCTACCACCCACCAGAGCCCTTTGAGCCTGAAATTGATGGTAACAAATAAAATGAGGAACAGGTATAGGGGTATCCAGAACAAGGTCTCTCTTAGGTAAGGTAATACTGTATCAAATACCGCATTGCCCCAGTTCTGGTTAATATGGGTTATGAGCCATTGATCAATAGGCTGGATCTGTTGCCAGAATGTTAATAAGCCGTTGCCTGAAATGAAAATCATAAGTGCAAAAATAAATACTATAATTTTAGCGCCAGTTTTATTATCTGATTGAACATGAAAAAATTACCTAAGCTCATTCGTTGGATTCTTTCGGTAGGGTTGATCTTCCTGGTGGTGTTTACGCTGATGCGTATTGGCCTTTTTTCGTTCTTTAGCAGGCAGAACTACAGTCTGGGCGATGTTAAGGATGCTTTTTTCCTCGGTTTACGCTATGATCTGCGCATAATATCCCTCGTATTAATATTAATGCTGATATTGGGTAGCCTGCCCTGGTTATCTCCATTCCGCAGCCGCAGGGCAGCAAACGTATGGACAACAATATTGGGTGTTATCACGGTTTTAGTCCTGTTTTTGTTCATGGTAGATTTTGCGCACTATGCCTACCTGGTACAACGCCTGAATGCCAGTGTAATGAACTACATGAAAGATACCGGTATTTCGCTGAATATGATCTGGGAATCTTACCCGGTGATCTGGTTGATGCTGGCCCTGGTAGTTGGTACCACTTTTATTGTATGGCTCATCAAACGTTCTTACCGCCGTATCGACAGCAGTAATGAAAAACCTGCCCGCCCGGTACGTGTAGTATCGTTTATTGTAACATTCCTTGTTACAGGATTTTTCATTTTTGGTAAGTTTAATCAATACCCGCTTCGATGGAGCGATGCTTTTAACCTGGGTAGCGATTATAAGGCCAATCTTGCACTGAATCCCTTTGAGTCTTTTTTTAATACGTTGAAGTTCAGGAAAAGCAGTTATAATGAAGAGAAGGTAAGAGAAGGGTATGCTGTATTGGCTCCTTACTTTAACCTGTCTGATTCCGGTGCTGCAAACCTTGATTACAAAAGAGTAGTGATGCCTAAGCCCGGTGGTATGACGGCTAAACCGAATATTGTACTGGTGATCTGCGAATCGTTCAGTGCATATAAAAGTTCTATGTGGGGCAATCCATTGGCTACAACACCTTTTATGGATACACTTTGCCGCAATGGTATTTTCTTTGATCGTTGCTTTACGCCTACCTATGGCACAGCGCGTGGTGTATGGGCTACCATTACCGGTATTCCTGATGTAGAGACGCCTACTACTGCCAGCCGTAATCCATTGGCTGTAGATCAGCATACCATTATCAATGATTTTGAAGACTACGAGAAGTTTTATTTTATAGGGGGCAGCTCCAGTTGGGCCAATATCCGTGGATTACTGAAGAATAATATTCATAACCTGAACCTGTATGAAGGAGGTGATTACAAAGCCTCTGCTATTGATGTATGGGGCATCAGCGATAAGAATCTTTTCCTTGAATCAAACGGGATCCTGGCGCAACAGCAGAAACCCTTCTTTGCGATTATTCAGACTGCGGATAACCACAGACCTTATACCATACCTGAAGAAGACAGGGCTGAGTTTGCTGTTAAAAAAATGTCGCGTGATTCATTGCGTAAGTATGGATTTGAGTCGGAAGATGAAATGAATGCTTTCCGGTATACTGATTTCTGTTTCCGCAAGTTTATGGAAGCTGCTAAAAAAGAAAAGTATTACGACAATACCATTTTTGTATTTGTAGGCGACCATGGTATTCCCGGTGATGCCGGTAATATGTTTTCGAAAGCATGGACAGCACAAAGACTTACTGCGGAGCATGTGCCATTGGTGTTTTACTCACCGGCCTTTTTACAGCCACGCAGGTTGAGTGTGCCTTGTTCGCAGGTAGATGTGTTGCCTACCATTGCTGGTATCTGTAACATTAAGTACACCAATACTGCATTAGGCAGGGATGCGCTGGATTCTACCACACGTCATTTTGCATTTATCTTTGATCCGGACTTTAATATGACGGGTGTAATAAAGGATGATTATTTCTACAGGAGACAATACACTACGAATAAGGAGGAAATGGTTTCAGTAGTTGATAACAACAATCCTCATCCTGATTCAACAGACGCGCAAAAAAAGGAAATGAAACGCCTTACTGATGCGATGTTTGAAACTGCGAAGTATATGATACTGCATAATAAGAAGGTGAAGTAGCGTAAGGTCTATGGTTTAAAGTTTAAGGTTTAAGGTGTTTCTGTTCCGGCATTCCTGTGCTTATTGTAACATGTTGAACGTCGAACTTTTTTCCAACCGCGGAGAAAAGAGAAGCAGAGTTTGCGCAGAGTGTTCGTACCTCCTGCATTTTAATGAAGCAGTGCTGACTATTGATTTTTTTCTAACCGCAGAGAAAAGGAAAGGAAAGGAAGAGTTTGCATGGAGATACCTTGCGTAAATTCTTTTAGCTCCTGTTCTCTGCGGTTAAATTTTTAAATACTCAGTGAGAAAGTAATTGAGGTGGCAACCTGGTAGAGCGGTACTTTAAACCTTATACCTTAAACTTTCTTTGCCACAAGTATCAACCTCGGAGACTTCCTGATATCATACGTATTGAAGTTGTAATCACCGAATACTTCCTGGATCTGCAGACGGTTCCAGGAAAACATTTCATTGAAATCGCCCAGCGAGAATTTAGCTACGCGTTCCATATGCTCAATCGGTTCTTCCAGGTTATCGTCCTGTACTTCTACACGTTTGTAAAAATATTTTTCATCAAACCATTTGGTGATATAGTAGGTAATATCATCGATCTGTTTTTCCTGCTGGTGTACCAGGTGATCTTCAGCATAATGCACATTCAGAAAATCCAGTACAAAAATGCCACCGGGGCGTAATGAGCCGGCAATAGTACGGATGGCGTTGTTGTGTTCGCGTTCCGTTCTGAAATAACCAAAGCTGGTGAAGAAGTTGAAAGCGAAATCAAAATAATTGACTCGGAAGGGCAGACGCATATCGTGCGTAAAAAAGTGAAGATGTTCGTGACTGAACTGCTCAGTATAGGCAATGCTTTCCTGCGAAAGATCGATACCGGTAACATCAAATCCGGCAGCGGCCAGAAATCTTGCATGTCGTCCTTTGCCGCATGCTATATCCAGCATACGTGATCCGGCCGGGGGATCTAAGTGCTGAACCAGGCGGGTGATAAAGTCTTCAGCCTCTTTTTCGTCGCGTTCAAAATACAGTTTGTGATAATAGGTGGAATTAAACCAGTCTTTAAACCAATCCCTTGCTACAACCTCCATACTAAAGGATAATATTTAGAACAAAAGTACAGGAGGATTTGCATCCGGCTACAGATTGTACATTGATTGTGAATATCTAAAGAATAAAGGCGGGGTATCTGGCATTTAACTTGCAGTAAACAAAAATTATAATCCTCATATTCTGAATTTCTTTAATTTTCCGTTCCTCTATCTCACGATCCATCCTGTAAAATACCCTAAAGTGGTAATTTTTGTTGCTCAGCAAACCCATATTTTTGTAACTGACTAAACTGAGGGAACTCTTGTGGCATTGATTAAAAGTATATCAGGGATCCGGGGAACGATTGGTGGACAGCCAGGTGATAATTTAACACCCCTTGACATTGTAAAATTTGCTGCCGCCTATGGTAGCTGGATACTGGAGAAAAGTAGTAGTAATCGAAAAATTGTTATTGGTCGCGACGGACGTATCAGCGGTGCAATGGTACAGCAACTGGTGGTGAACACCCTGCTGGGTCTTGGCATTGATGTAGTAGATGTTGGTTTATCTACTACACCTACTGTTGAGCTGGCTGTGGTATGGGAAAATGCAGGTGGTGGTATCATTATTACTGCCAGCCATAACCCACGTGAATGGAATGCATTGAAACTGCTGAATGAGAAAGGTGAATTCATTAGCGGTGATGATGGTGCTGTAGTATTGGAAAAAGCAAAGAATGATGATTATACTTTTGCCGGCGTAGAAAAACTGGGTACTTACACTACGAATAACAGTTACCTGCAAAAGCATATCGACACTATTGTACAATACCCATTGGTAGAAGTAGAAGCTATCCGTAAAAAAGGTTATAAAGCCGTAGTAGATGTTGTTAACTCTACCGGTGCATTGTGCATACCTGCTTTACTGAAAGCATTGGGTGTTGAAGATGTGATAGTACTGAACGGAGATGTAACAGGCCGTTTTGCTCACAACCCCGAGCCACTTCCTGAAAACCTTACAGAACTGAGTGCTGCAGTACGTGCACATAAAGCAGATATCGGCATTGCCGTTGACCCGGATGTAGACCGTCTGTGCTTTGTTTGTGAAGATGGCAGCATGTTTGGCGAAGAGTATACACTGGTGGCCGTTGCTGATTATGTATTAAGCCGCAGACCCGGCAATACGGTAAGCAATATGAGCAGCACCAAAGCACTGAAAGAGATTACCATTAAGCATGGTGGCCAGTATTTTCCCTCAGCAGTAGGTGAGGTGAATGTGGTAACAAAAATGAAAGCCATGAATGCTGTAATCGGTGGTGAAGGAAACGGTGGCATCATTGTACCTGACCTTCACTATGGAAGGGATGCATTGATCGGTATCGGTCTTTTCCTCAGCTCGCTGGCTTCGCACAAAAATGGAATGCGTTCATTCAGGGCAAAATATCCTGACTACTTTATTTCCAAGAATAAAATAGAGCTGGAAAAAGGCATTAATGTTCACAGCATTTTTGAAAAGATCCAGAAGAAATACCGTAACCAGCCGGTAAACAATGAAGATGGACTGAAGATCGAGTTTGATTCAGACTGGGTGCACCTCCGTACATCCAATACTGAACCTATTATCAGGATCTACGCAGAAAGTAACTTCGAAACGACCGCCAACAACATCGCCCACAGGCTAATGCAGGATATCCGGGAGTTTATGTAAGCCTTTCGCACTCAACTTGATGCGTTTAGCATTAAATTAACGGTCGATTAAAAATATTTCCTGAATTTTGCGGCTCCGCTTTAAGCGGAGCCTTTTTATTTAAAAACCGATGTAATGACTAAACCAGTTTCACGGATCTATTTCGATAATGCTGCTACTACCTCTTTGGATGCCAGTGTTTTAGAAGCGATGATGCCCTACCTTACTGAGAAATTCGGTAACCCTTCATCTATTTACTCTTACGGACGCGAAAGCAGGCTGGCTGTTGAAAATGCCCGCAAATCCGTAGCTAAGATCCTGAATGCTCACCCCGCGGAGATCTTCTTTACATCGGGCGGCACAGAAAGCTCTAATACTGCCATCAACGCCGCAGTAAGAGACCTGGGCTGCAGACATATCATTACTTCACCTATTGAGCACCATGCTACCTTACATACAGTTGAAAACCTTTACCACCGCGGTGAAGCAGCCCTGAGTTATGTAAAGTTGCTGCCCAACGGACATATAGACCTGGAAGACCTGGAACACCTGCTGGCAGAAAGCGGTGAAAAAAGCCTGGTAACCCTGATGCATGCCAATAACGAAGTGGGCAATATGCTGGATATCCATGCAGTAGGTAAGCTCTGCAAATTATACGGCGCTATTTTCCACTCTGATACTGTACAGACTGTTGGTCACTTCCCATTTGACCTCCGCAATACACCCGTGCATTTTATTACCGGGGCCGGCCATAAATTTCATGGTCCTAAAGGTGTAGGGATCTTATACATCAACGAGAATGTAAAGATCAAACCTCATATTCACGGTGGCTCACAGGAGCGCAACATGCGTGCAGGTACTGAAAACCTGTATGGCATTGTAGGCTTTGCCAAAGCGCTGGAACTGGCTACTGCCAACTACGAGCAGGACAGCAACTACATCAAAGAACTGAAGATGTACATGATGGAGCAATTGAAGAAGAACATTAAAGGTGTTGCCTTCAATGGAGACCAGACCGGAAGCTGCCTGTACACAGTAGTGAGCGTGTCGTTCCCGAAAACAGAGAAATCTGAAATGATCCTCTTTAACCTTGACATTGGCGGCATCTGTGCCAGTGGTGGCAGCGCCTGTACCAGTGGTGCCGACCAGGGCTCGCATGTGATCAGGGCTATCAATAACAATCCTAACCAGGTTACCGTTCGTTTCTCTTTCAGCAAACACAATACTAAAGAAGAGGTTGATACTGTGGTAGAGAAACTGAAGGAGCTGATCTGAGTGAAGTGAATGGTGGCAATCGGCAATGCTGTTTCGGGTGTCGGGTTTTGAGTTTCGGGTTGTGAAGTCGTGAGGCGTGAGTCGTCAGTCGTGAGCGGCTAAGGCAAGTGAATAGTCAATGGTCAATAGTGAATGGAAATCGTGAGTCGTGAATCAATGTCATTGAATTAAGAAAGGGCCACAGCGTGGCCTCCTGTTTATAGAAATGAATATAATAAGCGTGTCCCGGCTCCGGTAGGAGTCTCCGGTGCCTTACAGGAAGCTCCTACCGGAGCTGAATACCTTCGATAAAATTGATTTTCTATAAACAGGTAGCTCCTCCGGAGCTTAATTCAATGACATTGGGTCGTGAATCGTCAGTCGTGAGTGGGTTTCCGGAAATACAAGCTGCGAGCTTCGAGCTACGAGCCGCGAGCAAATACAAGTTGGCAATTTGCAGTTGTACCTTTAAGACAACAGGCTTCCGACTTCTGCGTCCCCCATTTGCACATCATCACATTTGCTAATTCGCACATCTCTTTCGACATTTCACCTTCCGTACTTCTAACTTTGTATTTCGTACTTCCTTGTGTCTTCAACTTACAACCTATAACCTACAACTTATAACCCGCTTTCCGCGTTAGGCGTTTTGCGTTCTGCCTTAAGCATTCTCCCGATTTTTCTTACCTTTCTCCTAAACAACGATTCATGCGTATACCACTGCTTGTTGCTGCTGTTATGGCTGTTATTGCTTTGAACAGTTGTAAACTGATGCCGAAAGAAAAGGCTGAGAAGAAAGAAGACACTTTTGTAGTCAAATCACCGGACTGGATAAAGCAATCCAACATTTACGAAGTAAATATCAGGCAATATACTCCAGAGGGCACTTTTAAGGCATTTGAAGCCTCCTTACCGCGTTTAAAAACGATGGGGGTTGATATTCTGTGGCTGATGCCTGTAACGC
Organism: Chitinophagaceae bacterium; assembly: GCA_047602185.1. Taxonomy (GTDB): domain Bacteria; phylum Bacteroidota; class Bacteroidia; order Chitinophagales; family Chitinophagaceae; genus PMP191F. The sequence goes on from JASGHY010000001.1 coordinate 276,940, forward strand.
CTATCAGTAAGAAAGACCGTAAAGAAAAGCTGGGTAGTTATTATGCCGTGGCTGATTATAAGGCCATTAACCCGGAGTATGGTACCATGGACGATTTTCAGCACCTGGTAAGTACTGCGCATCAGCAGGGCTTTAAAGTGATCATCGACTGGGTGGCCAATCATACCGGGGCGGATCATCCCTGGCTTACCTCGCATCCTGATTTTTATAATAAAGACAGTGCTGGCAATGCCAAATATGTTTTTGACTGGACAGATACCCGCGACCTGAACTATGATAACAAGGAAATGCGTGACAGTATGATCGCTGCCATGAAGTTCTGGTTGAATACAACTGCTATTGATGGTTTTCGTTGTGATGTGGCGGAAGAGGTGCCTGTAGATTTCTGGAAAGATTGTATTACGCAACTGAAAAAGGTGCGGCAGATCTTTATGCTGGCAGAAGGGGATAAGGGAGCATTGCACAAAGCTGGTTTTGATGCCAGCTATCCCTGGGATATGTTCCAGACGATGAAGAAAGTAGCTGCCGGTCAAACCAATGTACTGGCGCTGGATTCTGTTTTAACAAGGCAGGACAGTACTTTCCCTGCAGGCGCTGTACGCATGTATTTTACCAGTAACCACGACGAGAATAGCTGGAATAAAAGCGACTTCGGTACTTTTCCCGGTGCAGTACATGCTCCGTTTGCTGTGCTCACGCAAACTATGCGTGCCAGTGTGCCCCTGATCTATAGCGGACAGGAAGAGCCCATTTTACGTACTATTCCTTTCTTTGTAAAAGATACCATGGAGTTTAAGCAATACAAGCGTGCTCCATTCTATACCACATTGCTCACACTGCGCAAACAGAACAAAGCATTGTCTACCGACGCAGATTTTAAAAGAGTAAATGTTGGTAATGACAAGGCATTGTATGCTTATGTAAGACAGAAGGACAGCAGCAAGGTGCTGGTGATCCTTAATCTTTCTAATAAAGAGCAAAAGATCACGGTAACCGACGAATCGCTTACCGGCAATCTTTACAATGTATTTATGTACACCAAAGAGCCGTTAAAGCTGAATCAGCCCTTTAACATTGAGCCGTGGGGCTATATTATCTATGACTATAATCGTTAGTTAATTTCTTTCTGATTAACCTGGTATTGTTAATAGGGTAACCCGCTGTGGAGGCCCGACCTGACAGGTCTGAGCGGAGGTTGGAAGATACTTTTAAAAGGTGGCTAGTTATAGCAGCTAAGACCTGTCAGGTCTGGCTTTTACAACGAGTTGCCTGTTTTCAAATGATTAGATCAGGTCAATTCCTTTAACGTTTCATTCTGTTAATCAGCCGTTGATGGCCTGTAACTGGCACAGTATTTCTATTAAAATAATTTAAGTGGGAGTCCCTGAATGTAAGCCACTTTCCGGGACAATTTGTTTTGTGGATAGTTTGAATAAGCCGGGTTTCTACCCGGCAGAAGACTGCCAGTGCACAACCTGGCAGTTTTTTTATGCAAACCTTAGTGGCTTAACCTGTCAGGTCGTGCCTGAACAGGTTAATTGCTTTTCATGTGGAAACTTTGCATAGCAACTTAGACCTGACAGGTTTATCTCTCTGAGAGCAACAAGCCATTTTTATTTCTTGCCGTTTGTGGTTTCTTTTGTATTTTAAGAGAACACAAGCCTTAAACCTTTATGAACCAACCGACTGCTGCAAGCCGTATTCAGTCTATTGACATTTTACGCGGTATTGTAATGATCATTATGGCACTTGATCATGTCCGTGATTTCTTACATGTAGATGCTTTTCAACATGACCCGCTGAACCCCGATACTACAACTCCCATCTTATTCTTTACCCGTTTTATAACGCATTATTGTGCCCCGGTATTTGTGTTCCTGTCGGGAGCCTCTGCTTATTTATCAGGTCTCAAAAAAACAAAGGCTGAGCATTCACGCTTTCTTCTTACACGTGGCTTATGGCTCATTTTTGCTGAAGTGGCTATTATTACACTGGCGCTCACTTTAAATCCTTTGTACAATTTCCTGTTCCTGCAGGTGATCTGGGCAATAGGTATCAGCATGGTAATATTGAGTATGCTCATCTGGTTGCCGGTGAGAGTAATATTCATTATAGGACTTCTTATTGTATTCGGGCATAACCTGCTTGATTTTCCTGAAGCAGCGCGTGGCAATAAAGTGAATATCTTCTGGGACTTTGCACACAATGTACAGTTATCTATTTACCCATTGGGCAATAATCATTTTCTTGGTATAGCTTATGCATTTTTACCCTGGACTGGTATTATGCTGACAGGCTATGGGGTAGGGCAGCTGTTTGCTCCGGCATTTGATGCAGCACGTCGCAGGAAAATATTATCAATTGCAGGCTTATCTCTTATTGTATTGTTTATAGCACTGAGATTGATCAATGTATATGGAGACCGCGTTCCGTGGATGCCCCATGCCACAGGATTACAAACCTTCCTGGCCTTTATGAATGTTACCAAGTATCCGCCTTCCCTGCAGTATGTTGGTATTACATTAGGGCCCGCGTTGTTATTATTGTCAAGATTGGAATTGGTAACAAATGCTTTTACGCGTTTTGTAAGTGTATATGGAAGGGTGCCGTTCTTTTATTATGTACTGCATTTTTACCTGATAAGAATTATCTCCGTTATTGCCTTCTTTGCTACTGGCTATGGTGTAAAGGATATTATTACGCCTAATTTCCCTTTCCTGTTCAGACCACTGCAGTTTGGTTTTCCTTTATGTGTGGTGTACCTGGTATGGGTGGCAGTGGTACTACTGTTGTATCCCTTGTGCAAGCGGTTTGATCTGTACAAGCGTACACATAAAAAATGGTGGCTCAGTTACCTGTAACCACCACTTGAAAATCAATGTTGTTTCGTTAAGAATTTGATCCCGTCGGGTGGGGACACCAGCCGGGGGAATCATCCGTGACTGGTGCTTTCACCTGCCACAGACTATAGTGTCTTTTAACGCTTAACAGCTACTGGCTGTTGCTGCATGTCATCGGGCAGAGCAGGTAATTGTCCGTCTTCTATCTGTCTCATCTCTTCACTTGTTTGCCTGCTACCGTCATGGCTATAGCCTGGAGGGCCAAAGATGTAGTTCCATTTCTCTCTCCATGTAAGATCAGCACGGGTAATATCTTTCCAGATCTGGATCCACTCGTGGAAAATAATGGTAATGGGTGTTTCTTTTTCCAAAGGTTTGGTAAGGCCATACCTGATAGGCTGATAGTTCTCTTCCGGTAATTCAGCCTGGAAGGTGCCAAACATTTTATCCCAGATGATGAGGAACATACCCATGTTCTTATCAAGGTATTTTGCATTGGAAGCATGGTGTACACGGTGGTGTGATGGCGTAACCAGGATATATTCCAGCCAACCCATTTTACGGATCAGTTCTGTATGTACGAAGATGCCCCAGATCTGTGTAGCTGAATAAATGAAAATAATATCCAGCGGTTTGAAACCCATTAATGCCAGCGGAATAAAATAAATGAAACGATACAGCGGCTGAAATACAGAAGAACGGAAGCCTACAGTAAAGTTCATTGTTTCAGAAGAGTGATGCGTTACATGCACTGCCCAGAACAAACGGATCTCATGATCGAAGCGATGTAGCCAGTAGTACATAAAATCTTCCAGCAACAATAACATAGCCCAGTACACTACTACATGACTGAATGAGAAGATATGATGGCGATAGAAATAATCAAGGATAACAAGATAGATAGCACGGAACAAGAGGTCCAATGCACCGTTCAGTAACATCAGGTACACGTTAACAGCAGTATCTTTCCAGGTGTACAAACGGCGATGCTGGTAATTGCTCAGCAATACTTCAAGGCCGATGATCACCAGGTAAACAGGTGTGCTTATCAGTATAAGGAGTTGTTCGCGAAAGGTTTCCATATAATTGATTCCCGGCAAAAGTAGGCTTTCACCTGCATATAAGCAACGTGTACCGGCTTGTTTAGCAGTACTTAACAGCTTGTTATGACTATTTAAGGGATTAACTTGTCCTGATGTATAAAGGGATGAAAATGTTCGTTATAACATTAAATGCAGGAGTGTACAGAATCAGCTAATTTTGCATCAGTAAATTATTTCATGTCATCTTCATCAAACACACAGGGCCTGCCGGAAGCAAACTGGCAGAAGAAATCAGCAGAGCACCAGAAGGAGTATAAGCATTTACTTAAGCATGCGGATAAGAATAAAGTATTAAAACAATTGCCCGACCTGCATGAAGAGGCCTTCAGTAAGATAGATTGTCTGCAATGCGCCGCCTGCTGTAAGAACTATTCTCCCCGCTTTAAAACACCGGATATCAAGCGCATCAGTAAATACCTGAAGATGAAAGAAAGTGTATTTATTGAAACTTACCTGAAACTGGATGAAGAAGGAGATTATGTAGTTAAGTCATCACCTTGCCCGTTCCTGGGATCAGATAACTATTGCAGTATCTACGAACACCGTCCTTCCGACTGCGAACGCTTTCCCTACACTGATGAAGATGTGATCTTAAAGCGCCCGCAACTTACCTTAAAGAATTCCACCTTTTGCCCGATTACGTATTATGTGCTTGAAGGGCTTAGAAAACAGTTATAAGTTGTAGGTTATAGGTTATAAGTGAAATACAGCTTAACGCGAAACGCTCAATGCTGAACGCTAATACAGGCATTAGGTGTTAGGTTTTAGCTGTTAGGAAAGCCGGTTAGCAGTTGACAAGTTGAAAGGTTGATAAGTTAACAAGGAAGTACGAAATACGAAGTTATAAGTACGGGAGCAAAATATCGAATGTTGAATTCTGAATATCGAATTTCGAAGGAAAGACAGGAAGAAAGTTGACAGTTTGCAGTTGGCAAAACAGCCGTAATCTTTGAGCAACGAGCCAATACAACAACGACCCACTCACGACTGACGATTCACGTCTCACGATATTGCCGATTAACGACTCACGTTTCACACACATTTGCACATCAGCACATTTACCAATTAGATAATTAGTATTCAAACTTCCTCAGTCCCGGGGCTTTGAACCAGCCAATGATCACTACGGCTAATGTCATGCAGCCGCCGAAGATGATGGTAGGTACTGTGCCAATCATACGGGAAGCAAAGCCACTTTCAAACTGTCCTAATTCGTTGCTGGAGTTGATGAACATAGAGTTTACTGAAGATACTCTTCCGCGCATTTCATCTGGCGTGGTCAATTGCAGAATAGTACCGCGTATAACAACACTGATACCGTCCAGGATACCACTGAAAAGAAGGGCGGTGAAAGAGATCCAGTAGATGCTGGAAAGTCCGAAACCGATAATACAGATCCCGAAACCTGCTACTACAAAGAACAACAATCTTCCCTGGTGCTTTTTCAGTGGGAACAGGATAATGAAAATAACACTGATGATAGCGCCGATATCAGTTGCTGCATTTAGCCAGCCAAAACCAATAGGGCCTACATCCAGTATTACGTGAGCAACCTCTGGTATCAATGCTGCTGCGCCACCAAACAGCACGGCAAACAGGTCGAGCGAGATGGCGCCCAGTAATATCTTATTGCGGAATACATATTGAAGACCTTCCTGTACACTGTTCCAGGCTTTGCCGCGGGTATTGCTACCTGCCACCGGCAATTTATGGATACGGCTGATCATGAAGGCTGCGATGATCGTATAAGCACTGATCACAAAAAAGGTACGGTGTACACCAATGCCGGCGATCAGGAAACCCGCAGAAGCATGCCCCATAATAGAGGCAGAGAGAAAGGTAGAGGAGCTGAGATTTACTGCCAGGGGCAATTGTTCGCGAGGCACCAGTTGTGCAATGATAGCGTTGGTGCCGGGACCCACAAAGGCCCTGATAACACCTGAACAAAAGATAATGGCGTAATAGCAAATGGCCAATTGGTTCTTATTCTGCCATTGGCTTTCGAACCAGCCGGAAGTGACCATTACCAGTAAAGCCGTACAGACAGTGTAGGCGATCAGGCCTTTCAGCAGCAGGGTCCTTTTGTCTGAAAGGTCAATAATATGCCCGGCATACAGTGCCAGTGAAAAAACAGGGATAAACTCTGATAAACCTACCAGCCCGATGGAAAAGGAGCTTTGCGTAAGCTGAAACAGTTTGTAGCCCACCACTGTTGTCACCATGCGCAGGGCCATAATGAGGAAGAAACGGGCCGTAATAAAATACCTGTACGGTTTTACTGAAAGGGGAGCAAGGTTCGGTAGCAATTTCATGACGGGGCAAAATTACGGGGAAACCAGCAATGGGGGTAATTTGAAGATTTGAAAATATGCGAATGAGAAATGCAGGTTGTAGGTTTTAAGTTATAGGTTGTAAGTTGAAGACACAAGATTTAAGCAACAAGGCACAAGGAAGTACGAAATACGTAGTTAGAAGTACGGAAGGTGAAATGTCGAAAGAGATGTGCGAATTAGCAAATGTGCAGATGTGCAAATGGGGGACGCAGAAGTCGGAAGCCTGTTGTTTTAAAGGTACAACTGCCAATTGACAACTGCCAACTTGCTTTCTCACGGCTCGCAGCTTGCATTGCGATTCCCACCCTGGGACAACTTGCCCGGCTCCCCGAAGTGGAGCAGTTCTGTACCGGTCTTACAGGGGGCAGCTTATGACCAGGTTATGTCCAGCTTGTATAGAAAAGCGTATCCACTAAGGGTTTAAACGGGAAATTTCGAAAACCTGGTGTTTGTTTGGTATGGATCTGGTGTAGCGCTGGTAGGTAGTATTCCCGGAATGGGAGAAGACCGAATGTGTAAATGTGCTGATAGGCTAATGTGCAAATGCTTAACGCGGAACGCCTAACGCAGAAAACTGGTTATAGGTTTTAAGTTATAGGTTGTAAGTGAAATACAGAAATGTGGAATTAGGAATTAGAAATAAGGAATGAGAAAGTGAAAAAACAAGGATCGATACCGAATGTAGAATGTCGAATCTTGAATATCGAATTTCGAAGGAAAGACAAGACGCAAGTTGGCAGTTATCTCGAATACAAGCGGCGAGCTTTGAGCTATGAGCCACGAGCAAATACAGGAAGATCCACTGTATTGATCAAACATCAAATCTCAAATCAAATATCCAGTATCAAGTATCTGGTATCCGGAAACCCACTCACGATTGACGATTCACGTCTCACGATTGAGAACCAGAAATATAGAAGTTCCGGTATCCCGAAACCTGTATCCGTTAAGGGAGCGTCAGATAATGCTGTCCATCGTCGTAGTCCTTATCCAGGGCATCAATAACCACTTTTAAGTGTTTTTCGTTGCTGAGGAAGTCGGCATTGCTGGCATCAATGAACAGCGTTTTCATATTGTGCTGCTTGATGTAGCTGGTGTAGGTTTCCTGCAGATTGAAAAGATACTCATCGGGGATCGCCTGCTCGTAAGGACGATTGCGTTTGCGGATATTGGCCTGCAAGCGTGAAACAGGAGCGTGCAGGTAAATGAGAATATCCGGCTTGATGAGCTGCTGATGGATAATATCAAACAGTTTCTGGTATAGCCTGAATTCTTCATCAGGGAGGGTAACCCTCGCAAATAACAGGCATTTGGTAAACAGGTAGTCGGTAATAGTAGTGCTTTGAAAAAGGTCTTTGGTATGCACCAACTCTTTCAGTTGCTTATACCTTTCTGCCATGAAGAATAGTTCCAGCGGAAAGGCGTATTGTTTGGGATTCTCGTAAAATTTAGAGAGAAACGGATTGTCTGCAAACTCTTCTAAGATCAACCGGCTATTGTAATGTTTGGCCAGCAGATGTGCCAGCGTGGTTTTACCTGCGCCGATATTTCCTTCAATAGTGATAAAATGATACTTCATGGTTCCGGCGTCAAAATAAAAGAAAGCCCTGCAATGTATGCGGTTGGGTGAATGGATTGTGGATAAATTCGGGTTAATGAGCTAATGTGCAGATGTGGGGTTTTAAGTGAAATACAGAAATGTGGAATTAGGAATTAGAAATAAGGAATGAAAAAGTGAAAAACAAGGATCAATACCGAATGTAGAATCTTGAATATCGAATTTTGAAGGAAAATACAATGACACAGAGCATAACTGCAAATTGCCAACTGCCAATTTGTATTTGCTCGCGCCCCGAAGCTCAAAGCTTGTATTCCCGATTCACTATTGACCATTGACTATTCACTTGCTTCAGGCACTCACGACTGACGATTCACGTCTCACGATTGGCCACTCACGACGCTCAAATTCTCACAACTTCCAACTCATCCGGGCATTCTTCCAGCAACTGGCTGATGGTTTTGTGTAAAACGGGGTGAACGAGGTGGGGGGCAATTTCATTGAGGGGGGCCAGCACAAAGCGGCGATTGGGCAGTTGGGGGTGAGGTACTGTAAGGGCGGGCAGGTCAATGACCTCATCATTGTAAAAAAGAATGTCAATATCAATGATCCGGGGGCCGTATTTCTCCATTCTCATGCGGCCCATGGTCAATTCAGTTGCCAGCACTTTTTCCAGTAACAGGGTAGGCGACAACGTGGTATGTAGCAGTAATACCTGGTTCAGGAAGGCAGGTTGATCCGTTTTGCCCCAGGCAGCCGTTTGGTACAGGCCAGACTTTTGTTCAATTGTTCCGAACTGTTCCAGCAATAAAGCTGCCTGTTGCAGATTTTGCTTTCTGTTACCGATATTGCCGCCTGTCAGCAAATACACTTTATTCATATATTGCATACTCTGAAAGGGTCAAATATCTTTGAATTTTATATAAAATAAACAGGCAATGAAGAGCTTTCTGAAAATATTTCTGGCATCGCTACTGGCATTGGTGATATTTTCCATTGCAGCATTCTTTATTCTGCTGGGCATTATTTCGGGGTTAACGACTCCTGAAAAGGTAGAAACCGGTAGCCATGCAGTATTGGTGCTCGATCTGTCGAAAGCATATCCGGAAATTGCTACGCAAAACCCACTTAACGGATTTGGAGGAAAGCAAAGGTACGATGTACCTGCTTTGTATGATGTGGTGCGATTGCTGAAATATGCCAAAACCGATTCTTCTGTAAAAGGTTTGTATATAAGATGCGGCAGTAATGCCAATAGTTTTGGTACCAACGAGGAGCTTCGCAATGCAATTGTTGATTTTAAAAGCAGCAATAAGTTTGTGTATGCTTATGGCGATGTTATCAGCCAGGGTGGTTATGCAATCGCTAACGCAGCAGATAAGATCTACTGTAATCCGCAGGGCGGGGTAGACTGGAGAGGATACGCCATGCAACTGACCTTTTTGAAAGGATTATTGCAGAAGCTGGAAATAGAGCCGCAGATCTTTTACGCAGGTAAATTTAAAAGCGCTACAGAACCATTGCGTGAAACGCAAATGACGGAAGCCAACAGGTTACAGTCTACTGTACTATTGAATGACCTGTATGGTCATTTTTTAGCACAGACTGCTGCTGCCCGTAAAACTGATACCGCTACTTTACACAAATATGCCAATGAAAGCAGCATTCAGTTTGCTGCAGATGCGTTGAAATACGGATTGGTGGATGGACTGAAATATGATGATGAAGTAAAAGAAGAGATCCGTCAATTGGTAAGTGCGTCACAATTAGATAAGATCAACTTTGTTGATATCAGCAAGTATGCGCAGTCTGCGGATTATAAACCTGTGAAGATAGGCGGCGACAGAGTGGCTGTACTGTATGCCACAGGCGATATTATTGATGGAAGAGGCGAGCGTGACAAGATCGGTAGTGAAACCTACCGCAATTACATCCGCAAAGTGCGCCTTGACAATAGTGTAAAAGCAATTGTACTGCATATTAATTCCGGCGGAGGCAGTGCCCTGGCCAGTGAAAACATCTGGCGTGAGCTGACACTGGCACGTAAAGAAAAACCTGTTGTCATTAGTTTTGGAGACGTGGCAGCTTCGGGTGCTTATTATCTCTCCTGTAATGCGGATAGCATTTTTGCACAGCCTAATACCATTACCGGTTCTATCGGGGTATTCAGCATTTTGCCCAATATGCAGAAGTTCTTCAATAATAAACTGGGTGTTACTTTCGACGGTGTAAAAACAGCCACTGATGCCGATGAATTGTCTGTTGCGAAACCGCTTACTGAGATGCAGAAGAGATCCATGCAGATCTCGGTTGACAGCATCTACCACACTTTCAAAACACGTGTGGCCAATGGCAGGAAAAAAAGCATTGAGTACATTGACAGCATAGGACAGGGAAGGGTATGGAGTGGTACACGCGGCCTTGAACTGGGCCTTGTAGACCGCATAGGTGGTTTAAACGATGCCATTGCCTGTGCCGCAAGAATGGCTAAAATAACTGATTACCGTTTGCGCGAATACCCTGCTGCGCAATCAGTACTTGAAATGCTGCTGGGCAATTATGAGCAGGAAGCCGCTGTTAAAGCCATTCAGAAAGAATTTGGCCCCGAAGGGATCAGGATGTACAGGTCGCTGCAAAGTGTGAAGCAAATGGTGGGCACCACACAGGCCAAATTGCCATTTGAATATACTATTGATTAAAGAACAGATAGAAGAAGGTTTTGAGAGGAATAGGGTGGAAAATTAAACTTTAAACCTTATTCCTTAACCCTTTTGCCCTGTATCTTTGCGCATCGGCCTTTATCTTTAAAACAACTAACCAGATGTCTTCATCCTACAGCCAGGTAAAAGCGATGCTCGCTATTACCCGGGCAAGTTTAAAAGCAATTTTCAGAAGTCCGCAGGCTGTTTTTTTCAGCCTTTTCTTCCCGGTGGTGCTTATTGCCATTTTCGGGGCGCTGGGAGGCAATGGCCGTGTTTCTGTGGATGTGGCTTTTGATAAAAATACCGATACGGCCAATGCGCTTTATCATGCCATAGCTACATCACAGGTGCTGAATGTAGAAAAAGCAACTGATGCAGAACTGGCAGACAGATTGAAAAAAGGCCGTATTACTGCATTGATCAGTATTATCAAACAGGATACAGCTGGCAATAAACCTCCTTACAACCTGCACCTGAAGGCTACAGAAGCATCTATGAAGGATATGCAGGTGCTGCAATCTGTGTTGAAGGAAATGGTGGGACAGATCAATGAGAAGGCCAGTCATAACCAGTTCCATTTTGCAGTTATCACTTCTGAACTGGTACCGGGTCGCCCTTATAAAATGATCGACTTTTACCTGCCGGGTATGCTGGGCTTCTCTTTAATTGGCGCAGCTGTATTTGGTGTGGCATTTGTATTCTATACATTCCGTGAAACGCTGGTACTGAAAAGACTTTTCTCAACCCCTATAAAAAGAACTTACATCGTAGTAGGAGAGAGCCTGGCGCGTATCATCTTCCAGTTGACAACAGCGGTGGTACTGATCCTTTTTGGTAAGTTCTTCTACAACTTTACACTGGCGCATGGCTGGATCACTTTTGTTGAGATGATGTTTTTGTGTTTATTGGGATTGATAGTCTTTATGGGATTTGGTTTTGCCATCAGTGGCTTTGCCAAAAACCAGAACGTAATACCGGTATATGCCAACCTGTTTATGTTTCCTCAATACTTTTTATCGGGCACCTTTTTTCCGAAAGGAGCATTGCCTGAATCCATGCAAAGCATTATCAGGTTCCTGCCGCTCACGGCTTTTAATGATGCCATGCGTAAGATATCGTTTGAAGGTCTGCACCTGTGGAATGTAGGCATAGAGATCGCCATCCTGCTGGGTTGGGCTGTTATTGCGTATGCACTGGCAGTAAAGGCGTTTAAGTGGGAGTAGGGTAATGTGCAGTGCTGGTTGTAGGTTTTAAGTTATAGGTTGTAAGTTTAAAGGCACAAGGCTCAAGGAAGTACGAAATACGAAGTCAGAAGTACGGGAAGTGAAAATATCGAATATCAAATTCCGAATGTCGAATATCGAAGGGAAAACAGCCGCGAGCTTTGAGCTACGAGCAGCGAGCAAATACAGCCGCGACCGTTCACGACTGACGACTCACGTTTCACGATTTCCATTCACTATTGACCATTGACTATTCACTTGCCTCAGCCACTCACGATTGCCGACATTGAACATTGACAAATAAGAAATCCTAAATTATTCTATGCGATTAATAAAACTGGGACTGATAAGTGTGGTTGTTTTTTTTCTGCTGGTACTGGGTATTTCATTGCTGATACCTTCACATGTACGTATTTCACGCGCTATAAATATTCCCGCTCCTAAAGCACAGGTGCAAAACCAAATAACACATTTCCAGGATTGGAAACAATGGAATGTAATGGTGAATAATAAAGGACTTACAAATTCCCGGTTTGGCGATAGTGCTTTTGTGTCAGATCAATTAACGGTGCAGTTAAACGGCGTATGGAGTGATTCTGTGCACCTGAACTGGCACCAGGGAAAGAATGTATTTCCCGGTGGATTTAATTTCTATGAATCGGGCGATACTACCGCAGTTCAATGGTATTTTGATTTTTACCTGGAATGGTATCCCTGGAAAAAGTTCGGTAGCTTGGTATTTGATAAGCAGTTGGGACCGTCTATGGAGCAATCCCTTACCAATCTTCAAAATATACTGGGTAAAAAAGAGTAAAGTGTCTATCTTTTCGTAATCATTAAACAACATATCGCGTCATGAAAAAGATCCTTTTTTTGTCAATCATTGCTTTGCTGGCTATAACTACTACAGTTTCTGCCCAGCAACCGCGTCAGCGCAAAAGCCCGCATGATACATTAACTGTAAAAGATATCAAGATAACGTACGGTCGTCCTTATAAAAAAGGTCGTGAAATTTTCGGCGTGCTTGAAAAATACGACAGTGTATGGCGTGTAGGTGCTGATGAAGCTACTGAGATCACTTTCAGTAAAGACGTTCAATTTGGTGGCAAGCCTGTAAAAGCCGGTACTTATACGTTGTTTGCAATTCCCCGTCCTACAGAGTGGACCATTATTCTGAATGGCGAGCTGAAACAATGGGGTGCCTACAGCTATGCAAAGAACAAAGAGAAAGATGTGCTGCATGTAAATGTACCATCTAAGAAACTGGATAATGTAGTGGAGCAGCTAACGCTTAGCTTTACCAAAAAGAATGTACTGGTAATTGAATGGGATCAGACCCATGTGGAAATTCCTATCAAATAACTTATCGAACGATCGTATTTGAGTTATTGAAGATCAGAAACTATGGTGAAAATATAAGAGCGGCCCCTTTGGGTCGCTTTTTTATTGGGGTATTGTTTATTTCTTAGGTGGCTGGGAATGGGAAAGGATTATTTCAAGAAGATGATTCAGGTGTGAAATCTGCTGGCGGATGCCCTGCAGGCTATCTTTATTGATCACAGGTTGATCTTTCAACGTGTCTGAAGTAGTAGAGAGCGTGGTGAGCGGTATTGCCAGTTCGTGAAACATATTATTGACAACATCTGCTCTTAGTTTTGCCAACGCTACCTGCCGTTTAATGACGATCATGACGCTGATATAGCAAAAGAGCAGGAGCAGTATGGAGAAAAGGCAAACCAGGAGATAAGGTGTTATAGCAGATAACAGGTAGCCTGTTTTGTCTGTGAAATTAACTGTAAGGCACCAAAGATCTTTGCTGTCTGCGTCGGCCCGTAAATATTGTTTTACCGGGTTGTTGGCAAACTGTTTTGGATATGCCGTATCACTGATCCAAAGCTCGGGGTCATATGTATTGCCAATGCTTGCCACATAGTTTAATGGCAGATCGTTTTTGCGAAGAATACTATCCAGTAAATTATGAAGCAGTTTGAATGAAGTGGATGTCGCCTTTTGACCGTCATTGGCACCTTTTGCCATGTCTGATAATAAAATACCAGCTTTTGCTTCCTGCCTGTACAATACAGATAAAGCTACCTGGAGTTTAGTGTCCAGCTCGCGTTCCTTTACCTTCCATGCATACCGCAACCAGCAGAATTGCGTAACCAATAGCACTACAAAAAAGGCAAGCGATAAGTAATGAATTAATTTACGATAGCGTAAAAAATCGACCATCTTTCAAATTAGAGAAAAAGTATAACCTTGCCGGTTGGTCTAACATTTCTTTAACACTGCAAACGAGAGATCAGGAAAGGCCTGTGTTACTTTTTTATCAGGGAGTCGAGCCTGAGAATAATGCTATCCATTTCGTTGTCAATTGCATGTCCCTGGCTGGTAGGTGGCATGTATGGTTGCTGGTATTCGTGCATAAAAGCCAGTGTGCGGGTAACTTTTAACATGATGTAAAGGTCATTGATCAAACGTCGTTTTTTTTCAATGGAGGTGTCGAGCTTTTTCCAGTCGGTCATTTGTAATCTGTAGGCTTTAGCGCTATTATCAATGATCTTACGAACAGATCTGCGCAATGCTGTATCCTGTATAGCCAGTAGTTTTTTATATGCAACGTTATAGTACACGGCATTTTCATTCTCAAAGATGATGCGATCATGCAATGAATCTGCTGTTCTCTTTTTAAGATCTTTTAGCGCATATTCTATTTCTTTAAGATCCGCAGCAGTATCGGCCAGCTCAGCATAAATCCTTTCCACAAGGTCGTATTGCTCTCTTTTCATTGAACTCACGTCTACACGTTTACCCTTTAACGTGGAGGGGTCCCGTTTCTGAGGTTCCGAATTGCAGGCAACCTGCAAAGAGATGAAACAAATAAAGGGGATAGCGTATAATGTTCTCATGAGTATAGTATTATTTCATTAGAACCGGAGTGGGAGCTGTTTCAACTCAAAATTCCGAAATTTCATGATATCAGGCGCCGGATGTTTCCTGTATAATTTCTTCTACCACTGCATACACCTGCTGTAATTGTTGAACAGTAATGCAGTAAGGAGGCATCAGGTACACCGTATTACCCAGCGGACGCAGATAAATGCCCTTTTGCAATGCCTTTTCAGTGATCACACTACTGATGGTGTTGAGGTATTCATCCTTGCCTTTTGCTATTTCAAATGCAAGGATGGTGCCCAGCTGGCGTATATTTTTTGCGGCATTGCTGTAACGGTTGTTTAAAACAGTTATGAATTGTTGATGTTGTTGTGCAATAACAGCAATGCGTTGTAAACAATCTTCCTGTAGCAGCAGATCAAGACTGGCCCCTGCAACAGCACAGGCTAATGGATTGGCTGTAAATGAGTGCCCGTGGAAAAATGTTTTGAATTTATCGTCAGTAACAAAGGCTTCATAAATGCGCTGTGAACATGCTGTAACTCCCAACGGCATAGTGCCCCCTGTTAATCCTTTGCTGAGGCAAATGATGTCTGGTTTTTCATTACAATAGGCTGAGGCGAATAACTGCCCTGTTCTGCCGAAACCAGTCATTACTTCATCGGCAATACAGATCACATCATGTTCATGACATTGTTGTAACAGGTGGTCCAGGGCTTCTGTGCTGTACATGTGCATGCCACCCGCACCCTGTACCAGCGGTTCATAAATAAAACAGGCGATCTCATCCCACGGAAGTGAAAGAGAAGATGCAGTAGCAGGGGGATCAATAAAAAGCACTTCAAAGAGCTTGTCCTGGAAAGCAAGTGTAAACACACTGCGATCACTCACGCTCATGGCGCCAAATGTATCGCCGTGGTAGGCGTTTTTCAGTGCCAGGATCTTATTTCGTTTGGCTTCCCCTTTATTCCACCAGTACTGAACTGACATTTTAAGGGCTACCTCTGTGGAAGTGGAACCATTGTCGGAGTAGAAAATGCGGGAAAATTGGCCGGGAAGTATGGCCAGCAGTCTTTCTGCCAGCGAAACAGCGGGTTCATGGGTAAAACCGGCAAAAATTACCTGTTCCAGCGTTAATGCCTGTTCATATAGTTTTTTTGCAATATATGGGTGTGAATGTCCGTGGAGGGTTACCCACCAGCTACTTATAACGTCCATATACTGCCTGCCATTGGCATCAGTAAGGTAAATGCCTTCACCTTTCACTACGGGAATGGGGTCGGGCATGTATTTTTGTGGGGTAAACGGGTGCCAGATAACCTGCTTGTCCCTGGTAGTCAATGATATTGCCATAGCGGGGTAAAGGTAAGGGTTAAGGCCCGCCCGGAAAAAACGCGGCCCGTGCAACGGAAAAGCATTGCAGGGTGTCAAGCAAGGGAAGATATAATGAACTACAACGGACTGGTAAAAGATTGTTTACGGGGGAAACCCGAAGCCCAGCGGCAACTCTACGAGCATTTCGCGGAGAGCATGCTGGCAGTATGCTATCGGTATACCAAGTCTATGATAGATGCGGAAGATGTGTTGCAGGATGGATTTGTGAAAGTTTTTATGAACCTGCACCAGTACAAATCTGAAGGTGAGCTGGGAGGATGGATCAGAAGGATCATGGTGAATACGGCACTGAACTACCTGAAAAGGAATAACCGCTACCAGGCCGACCTTTCCTTCCTGGACAATAGCAATCTTCATCCCGTATCGTCAGATAACCCTGAAGTAGCACTACATGCAAAAGACCTGGCAGAACTGATCAGGCAACTCCCCACCGGTTACCAGACAATCTTTAACCTGCACGCAGTGGAGGGGTTCTCTCATGTGGAGATAGGAAAAATGCTGGGTATAAACGAAGGCACTTCCCGTTCGCAGTATGCAAGGGCAAGAGCTTTATTGATCAGTTGGCTAAAAAAGCAGACTGTGGAAATTAAAAAGGAAAAGTATGTCCGACCATGATTTTGAAAAACAGGTGAAACTGAAGATGGACGAATGGAAGCTTCGTCCGTCTGATGGCGTCTGGACGGAGGTTGAAAAAAGGATCCGGCAGCGCAGACGCCGCCGTATAGTTGTACTGTGGCTGGCAGCCTTGTTGCTGTTAACAGCAACAAGTGGCACCTATTACCTGTGGCAACACACAGAACAGCAATCGGCTGTTGCAGCAACTGCACAGACCGGTTCTCATAATAATACACCTGTTGCTTCTGCAGCTTCCGGAGCATCAGCAGTACCCGTTAAAACAGATTCTGTACAATTAAACGCAACCACCCGCGATAATAATTCTACGTTAACCACTACCACTCTTGTTACTGAAAATGAGCATGCCGTTCAGAAAGAACAGCAATCTGATAACAGCGATGTTGTTGTTGAGCATAATGCCTCATCTGCCGGCAAACAAACTGTTGGCAAATCTCAACAGGGAGCATTGAGTAACAATTATCTGAAAACAAAGAAACAAGCTACCCGTTCTGCAAAGAACAAGGAACAGGTTGTTTTTGGCGATATTGATAATGGAACTGTAAAGAGCAAAAAAGGTCATAAACCTGCTGCTCAATTGGGTGCTACCCCTGAAACTACCACCACTGATGTAAACGAAACAGCTGTTACCGAAGCTGCCACTGGCGCCGATGCAACTGCTGTAACAGGTTCAGGCCGTGAAGCCCATTATACCACACCGCTGACGGACTGGTTGCCGCTTACTGCCGGTTCTATTATGGCTGATTCTATCGAAATGGATGCTAATACTGCGGCCACACCGTTGAAGAAGAATGGCCAGTCATTTACACGCTGGCGCTTTGGTATAAAAGTAGATGGCGGATATTCAGGTGCTAGGCAAGGTAAATTGATTGGAAGTAATAAGGCGCAGATGGATAATGTTCTTTCAACGCCACAGAATGGAACCTCGTATAATTTTGCACTTTCTACATCGAGAACAGCTCTCGGACCTTCTGAAATTACAAAGGGCGTCTATTACTCAGCCGGCTTTTTTGCTGAATACTGGCTGTCGCCAAAGTTTGCTGTTAGCTCCGGTTTACAATATGATTACTTCAGTACCCGTATGTCTGTAGGACAGTATGTTGATCGTTCTATGCTTATTCAGAATAACTCTGTGAACCAGTCTGTAGTACGTGGCTATTATGTAAACACCTATGCGCAGGAGTACACCAATAAGTATAAGTATATCGGTATCCCTGTTTCACTGCAATGGAAAGTAAATAAAAGCGAGCGTATTCCTTTAATACTTAACGGAGGATTTACAATAAGCCGTTTACTGAGCTCTAATATGCTGCATTATGATGATGCATCTAAAGTGTACTACGAAGACAAGGCGCAGGTGCGCAAAACACAGGTAGGCCTGCAGGCCGGCTTTGATGTGGGTATTCTGCAACATTCTTCATTCCCCTTGCGTGTAGGCCCGATGGTACGCTATAATGCTAGCGGGCTGGTAAGTACTCCCGGCGTAACTGCGTCAGATAATCGCCATCTCTGGTCATTCGGGATTAGTTTGAAGACGCTGTTGAAGCGGTGAGAATGCTAATACAGTTGTAGGTTGTAAGTTTTAAGTTATAAGTAAAATACAGCTGAACGCAGAACGCTTAATGCTTAACGCTAATACAGTTGTAGCGTTGTAAGTTTTAAGTTATAGGTTGTAAGTTAAGGCACAAGATTTAAGGAGCAAGGCTCAAGGAAGTACGAAATACGAAGTTAGAAGTACGGAAGACAAAATATCGAATGTCAAATTTTGAATATCGAATTTTGAAGGAAAGCCCGAACTAAAGAACCCGAAACACCAAACCCGAAACTCGAAACTGTCTCACGACTCACGTCTCACGATTTCACAACCCGAAACGGTATTTACGTATTATATAACCTTAGTATCCACGACAGTTCATATACTAGTAAGATGATAACAAGGGCTGCGTGAAACCTTGTGTTGCTGATCTTAATTGCCGCCAGGCATAGTAATACATGGGTTATATTCCGTACCGGGTACTCCCAATGTAAGTGTTTAAGGTATTCTTCTCCTTTCAGTAGCGTATCTACAAAGTCGGCTGCGAAAGTAATGGCCAGCATGCCGAAGAACCATTTTCTCCGTGAGTAGAAATAAGTTTTATAATCGGGATAATCTTTGATGTCGTCCGGGAAAAGCAAAGAGCAGAGCACGTAGTACATGGTGATGTAAAGAATGAGAAAGAAGTATTGGGAGAAGACCCATGTTTTGATATTGTTGAGATAGATCTCCCACCACCAGAAATGGATCAGTAATAAGAAAAGATAAAGTCCCCATAACAGGTGTATCCAGTACGGTTTGTTCCTGCCCGGGTGCTCAATGAATTTTACATTGCCTTTTAAAATGTGTGTGATACTGAGACCGAGTATGATGCTCAGTACCGTTTTAATGTGTCCGAATGTTTCCATGTATCAGCAGTTCTTGCGTTAAAAGATCAGTCACTAAATGAAAGGACATTAATAGGCTGATTACGACTAATCAGAAGAGGGGAACGGATGTGTGAAGTACGTAATGATCAATCCACTGCGGAAGGCAATGAATAAATGCCCTGTACTTCACGGTATTTCTTATTGTACTTTTTGTTGCGTTTAAGCCCTATGCTTGTAAGAAAACCACTGAGTGTTGATTTAACCCAGTAGTTGAAAATGAATTTTTCCCTGTCCCGCTCAAAGAATACAACGGATTGTTTGCTGTTGCGCTTATTGAGCACCACTTTATTGGCAAGCCAGTTTTCCAGTGAAAGGGTAAAGTTTTTATTATCCATATTTTTAGGGTCAAGGATCTTTACCGCCAGGTTGCTGTAATAAAAATCCATAGATCCGTAAGCTGCATATTTATTGCCGGTCCATGTGGTGAATAAAGTATCAGATTGTCCGCTCAGCACTGTAATGGCTGCTAATGGGGTAGTGGCATTGCTGAATGTAGGAAGCTGCATGGGCGAGGAATATACCCAGGCCCGGAATCCTGACAGTGAATCCCGGTAAGATTCTGCATAGTTGAAGAAATTGATGCGGTTGCCCAATACCAATGCTGTAGCCGTTACAGACAGGCTATCCCCGGTTTGTGGCCTGTTGCCAATATTGGTAATAAGGCCGTTTAGTTGCTCTACCGGTATTACGCCTTCCTGTCCCGTTTGCAGTGATATTTCATGGACCATTACTGTGCATTGCTGCAGCCATAATGAATCTATGTGGAAAGGAAATTTAGCTGACTGGATCAATTGGGTAGGCATTGGCTTTTCAATGCCGTGCTGAAAAGGCATCCGTTTGTCGCGATAGGTGTTAAGGGTTACCCTGTTGCCGGTTACAGCTCTGATGGTAATGGATGAATCATTTTGTTGCTGGAGCAGCGTAACACCATCCAGATCGAGGCCTTCGCCTTTGCAGGTGATATAGTCGGTTTGCCAGCCGTTTTTGCGGAATGCAGCTTCTTTATCGAGATTAGGATTGATACTGAATGCACCAATGCGCAGTTGTTGCTGAGCAGGCTTCCATTGAAGCGAAGCGAGTTGTGCAGTGATGTCTTTGGCCTTATAATAGACCTGTCCCTGCTGGATGGCGATGTGGCTGTAAAGATCGTGAGCCGTGAGCTTAGTGCCGGGTTGCAGTAAAAAATGATCGTTGCTGAAAGAGCCGGCTAGCTTATCTATAGTTACAAATGTACTGTCCGTAAAATGATGTGTTGCCTGCACATCAGACCATTGGACGGCTACAGCAGCAGAGAAGCGATGTTCCTTCTGCTGCAGGGCGCCTTTTGAAAGTATGGCTTTTATATGTGGTAACGTAAGTGCTGTTTGCCTGGCTGTAAATGTAGCAGGCGTTCCATTGATACTAAGATGGTCAAAACTTAATAACTGTGGGCCTGTATGGTATGTTTTCAGGTTGTCAGCTTCTATGTCAAGGCGGGCAGTAACAGTGGTGGTATCTGCTCCTTTGATTGCCTGATGTTGCACTGAACCCTTGTGAATAACCAGTTTGTCAATGATCGCCTGTGGTAATCCGGCAGATGATGCGGCCACTCCTTTATCGGCAGCAGCAATAGCTTGTATGTTCACTACAGGGCTTTCTGCCTGTAAGGAACGGATATGAAAAGAAGAAAAGTCTGTAGAGGAGAGGTTGGCTGCTATTTTAAGTTGTGGCACCTGTACGTGTGTATTACCGGATGCTTTGGCAATATCGATCTTTACATCCCTGATGATATTCTCGTCCTGGTTATTGATATAAGCCGTATGAACAGTTGCAGAAAGATCAGGGTTGGTGAAGTGTATATTACTGAGTGTGCCATCAATATTCTCCCAGTGCAGGAATTGTTTTTGTGAGCTGATATTGTAGAGGCAGATATTCCTTGCTTCAAGGCCCAGTTTACTTTGACCGGCATTTCTGCTGAAAAGTAACTGGTCTACATCAATACGCCTGAGATGTATTTCAGGGAGATCTTTTACCTCTTGTGGTGTTGCCGGAGCATTGATGTTGATCACCAGTTTACCCGCATGAATATCTTCTGCCTGTATTATATGGTAACGTTGCAACAGGTCCCAGTCCAGTATTTCCCAGTAAACTCTTTCCCCTTCCAGTGTAGTATGGTTGGGCATTTCCAGCCGGAACTTCTCAACGCCATTATGACGGTTATAGCCGCTGAGTGTATAATTGCTTATCCATAAATGAGCTTTTGGCGAGGTTACAGTTACATTGCCTACCCGGAAATGTGGCAGGGAACGTTTAATATCAACGAGGGAGTCGCTTCTGAAAAGCTGGTTTAATAACACTATTGCGTCAATGTTGCCGATCTCTGCATTTAGCGGAGAGGTTCCTTTGTGTATGAATTTTGCATTTCCATTAATGATCCGGAAGCTATCAACGTCGATCAGTTCATGTAATCCATGCAGGGTTTTATAGAAATTGCTGATATCTGTTTTCGCATGACCTGCTTGTATCTTTTTGTTTTCTTCTATTATGATCTGTGGTTGCTGTAAAACAACCTCTGAGCCTGATAATCTCTTACGCAGGAGGTCTTCCAGGCTGAAATCTTTTAGCTGCAAAGACGGTGTTCTGAATGTGATCCTGCTGCTGTTGCGGTTCAACCTGGTAGGGCTGAACTCTGCATTTTTGAAAACAAGCTCATTGTTACGAAAAGCAAATTCGCCGATCGTCATTTTGAATAAGCTATCGCTGGTATAAAAGCTAAGGTCGCGTAATTTGAGCTGTATGCTATCTGTAATAACATGAGCGCTGTCGGGAAGTACTTTCAGTCCATAGATCCTGAGATCTGTTTTTTGAGTGATATAAGCCGGTTGTGGATCATTGATCTTCTGTAATAATAATGCACCTTCTGTAATATCGATATAGCGGAAATCAAGTTCTTTGAACAGTTTCCGGAACGATTGACTTATAACCTGCGAAGTATCACCGGGAAGTGGCTTATTGGCAACATATAGCCTGATGGAAGGGCGGTACAGGCGGATGGTATCGATTACCAGTCTTTCTTTTTCATACAGATCTGAAAGACGGGATGAGTTAAAGGATAATTTTTCCGCACCCATAAAAACACCGCCTGCAGTATCCCGTGTATGGAAAGTAAAGGAGTCCAGTTCAAAATGCTGGTTACTGCCTGAGAAATGCAAGCGTTTAAAGGTAACTTCCTGTTCACCTCCGGGAAGATGCCAGTTCTGGTCCTGTAAACGAAGGTCTATCTCATCGGCTGCCAGTAGCTTCTTTCCCTCATTGGATTTTGAAAAATTGCGGATAATAAAATTGATGTTGCTACTGATGAATGGCAGGGATGATTTTTGCCCATATGTAAAGGAACCGTTTTGCAGGCTGAACGAACGTACCTGCAGGTGCACCATCAGTTTGTGCAACATATCCGATACCTGTGATACATGAAAGCTTACCTGCTTTTTAGGTTGCTTGTTGTGTTCATGTGCTGCGAGGGTAGGTAATACGATGGCAAGACTATCTACCGACACCTTCCGATGAAAGATGAGGTCTTTCCACGAATCGATAGAGAGATAAACCTGCGGTATTTTAATATTGTAGTGTGGGGTAGTGTTGATAGTATCCTTACAGGAAAGCTCAGCATTGTTGAGAACTATATTTTTATCCCAGAGTGAGACTTCGATATCGGAGGCGTTAAACTCGTATGTATTGGCCGACTCTTTTTTCACTACGTATTGCAATACATCCCTGAACCGGTAAACGATTACGTAATACAGGGCGCCACCAATAATAAAACGCAACAGCATCGCTATGGCAATGCCTTTTGCCCATTTCTTTTGTTTAGGCGACAATTTCATAAGTTGTGACCCCCAGGGATAAAGTAATGGTTTACGTCTACGTTCAATATACGGAAAAACGCTGTGCCACAGGTTGTTTGTTCGCTTTTTCCGGTAAATATCACGGTAAACCACAGAGCGATAGAGGTGTTTGAGACCAGACGCTGACGGGGACTATTTTGCAGCAGTAAGCCTGATGAATTTCAGGTTGCGCTGGATACCGGCGAATTTGCTTCTTTTCAGCGGAGAATGCCGGAAGATCTTTTTAAAACTGTCTTCAGCAAGGTTTTCCCACTCGTCAGTACTGAAGTCCAGGATCTCAGGGATGGGGGTAAAACCCGGTTCTGTAGTGGGCTTTGAAAAGCGGTTCCAGGGACAAACATCCTGGCAGGTATCGCAGCCAAACATCCAGTTATCAAATTTCCCCTGCATGTCAGCAGGGATCAGCAGGTCTTTCAGCTCGATAGTAAAATAGGAGATACATTGGCTGCCGTTCACCGTTTTATTGTCGAGAATGGCGTTTGTAGGGCAGGCATCAATACAGCGGCGGCAGGAGCCACAGAAATCTTTGGCGTAAGGATCGTCGTATTCCAGTTCAAGATCTACAATAAGGGTGGCAATAAAGAAGAAGGAGCCCTGTTGCTTGGTGATCAGGTTACCATTTTTTCCTATCCATCCCAGGCCGCTGCGGAGGGCCCAGCTTCGTTCCAGTACAGGTGCGGAATCAACAAATCCTCTACCATGTACCTCGCCGATATTTTCGCGGATAAATGCGTAGAAAGCGTTCATCTTTTCCCGGATCACTTCGTGGTAGTCTTTCCCGTAGGCATATTTAGAGATGCCGGGAGCATCTTCATCCTGTTGCAGATCCTGGTAATAATTCATCAGTAAGGTGATGACTGATCTGGCGCCGGGAACAAGTTTGGTAGGATCGATGCGTAGTTCGAAATAGTTTTCCATGTACTGCATGGCTCCATTATATCCTTTGTTGAGCCAGCTTTCAAGCCGTCTTGCATCGTCGTCCAGTTGCTGTGCTTTTGCAATACCACAATACGAAAAACCCAGGGCCTGGGCCTGTTGTTTTATGAGGGTCGTATAATTACTCGTATTATGCACAATTGAATGCTGCAAGTTACTAAAGAATCCGCGCAGTTGCAGTCTGGCCCTGCATCTTGTTGCATAAAAGTTGCATTGATTGTTTTTTTGAAAGTCGAATATTTTCCTAATTTGACGCCCCGAAAGGGAAGGTTTTGAGATACAAGGTTCAAGGGGAAGAAATGTGCAAATGAGGAATACTGAAGAATGAGGTCCGGAAGCCGGATGTCTGAAAAGGCATAAGGTTCAAGGAACAAGGTCACGGAAAGTACGAAATGAGAAGTACGAAGTACGGAAGGCTTCTGTATTTGCTCACGGCTCGTAGCTCAAAGCTCGCAGCTTGTATTTACGTTTCACTATTGACCATTGACTATTCACTCGCTTCGGGCACTCACGATTTAACAACCGGAAACTATATCTGGCATCCTGCATCTTGTAACCTGTGGCTTTCTGACTTTTTACGAAACTCTTTACATGAAATACCTGTTAGGCTTTGATATTGGATCTTCTTCTGTAAAAGCAGCATTGCTGGATATTGCTACCGGTAAAAGCGTAGCTGCTGCATTTTCACCCGCTGTAGAAATGGCTATCGCTGCACCTAAACCCGGTTTTGCAGAACAGGACCCGGAACAATGGTGGAAAGAGTTGATCAATGCAATGAACCAATTGCATCAGCAGGTTAGTTTTGGTGGTAAGGATGTGGCTGCTATCGGTATTTCTTACCAGATGCATGGATTGGTTTGCGTGGATAAGAACCTGCAATCACTCCGGCCTTCTATTATCTGGTGCGATAGCCGTGCCGTAGAGATCGGTAATAAGGCTATGGCTGCATTGGGAGAAGAATTCTGTTTACAGCATTTCCTGAATTCTCCCGGCAACTTTACTGCCTCTAAATTGAAATGGGTAAAGGACAATGAACCCGCTGTATATGAAAAAATATACAAGGTGATGTTGCCCGGAGATTATATAGCGTTGAAATTAACCGGCGAACCTGCTACTACAGTATCAGGATTGTCTGAGGGGATATTATGGGATTTTCCCGGGAAGCATATTGCAACAGAATTGCTGAAACAGTATGGTATCGACGAGAATTTATTGTCAGCTGTAGTGCCTACGTTTGGTGAGCAGGGAAGGTTATCTGCCGCTGCTGCGGAAACATTGGGACTGGCAGCCGGTATTCCTGTTAGTTACAGGGCGGGGGATCAACCGAATAATGCCTATTCGCTGAATGTATTACAACCCGGCGAAATTGCTGCCACAGGCGGCACCTCCGGTGTAGTATATGGTGTTACCGATAAGGTAAGCTATGACCCTAAATCGCGTGTGAACACATTTGTTCATGTAAATCATACCGAAGAGAAACCACGCTACGGCATCCTGTTGTGTGTAAACGGAACCGGTAGCCTGAACAGCTGGCTGAGAAAGAATTTTTATAATGGTGCTTCTTACCATGACATCAATAAAGAAGCCGCTGCAATACCTGTGGGAGCGGAGGGCGTACAATTCTATCCGTTTGGAAATGGTGCTGAGCGTGTATTGGAAAACCGTGATCCGGGTGCGCGTTTACAAGGCCTGCAGTTCAATACGCACAATCGTGCGCATGTAGCCCGTGCAGCACAGGAAGGTATCGTATTTGCACTTTGCTATGGAACAGAGGTAATGTCGCAGATGGGTATGCCCATGGGCACCGTAAGAGCTGGTTATGCAAACATGTTCCTGAGCGACATTTTTGCTACCACCTTTGCTAATACTACAGGTTGCGTTATTGAATTGTATAATACAGACGGTGCATTAGGTGCGGCCCGCGCTGCAGGTGTAGGTGCTGGTGTGTTCAGCGACTTTGCAGCCTGCTTTTCCGGAATGGAAGTGGTGAAACGTATAGAGCCGGATAAAGGACTGATGCAGCAGACGAAAGAGGCGTATGAGCAATGGAAAAGTAATTTGTAAATGTGCAAATTTCCTGATGTGCAAATGAAGTCCGGAAGTCAGAAAGACCGAAAGTCCGAAAGAAAAGCAATATCGAATGTCGAATACTGAATTTTGAATATTGAAGGGAAATACATCTGAAGTCTGAGGTAGGAGATCTGAAAATACAAGGGGCGCAAGAGGTTGATAGGTTTACAAGGAGCAACCATTCACTATTGACCATTGACTATTCACTTGCTTACGCTACTCACGACTGACGATTCCTGAAACCTGTATCCTGTAACTCGAAACATAAATCCGAAATATGAGCATTACATTAGGCAGCAAAGAGTATTTTCCGGGTATCGGAAAGATCGCTTACGAAGGCCCGCAGTCAGACAACCCGCTTGCATTTAAATGGTACGACGAGAACCGTATTGTGGCAGGTAAAACCATGAAGGAACACATGCGGTTTGCTGTGGCATACTGGCATACCTTCTGTAATACCGGCGGTGATCCTTTTGGTCCCGGTACAAAACATTTTGCATGGGATGCAGCACCAGACCCTGTGCAGCGTGCTAAAGATAAAATGGATGCCGCATTTGAGTTTATCACTAAACTGAATGTACCCTATTATTGCTTTCATGATGTGGACCTGGTAGATGAAGGCAATACTATTCCTCAATATGAAAGTCACCTGCAGGCTGTGGTTGATTATGCTAAACAAAAGCAACAGGCCAGCGGTGTGAAATTATTATGGGGCACAGCCAATGTGTTCTCTAATCCCCGTTATATGAACGGTGCATCTACCAATCCTGATTTTGCGGCAGTTGCCTACGCAGGTACGCAGGTAAAAAATGCACTGGATGCTACTATCGCCCTCGGTGGTGAGAACTACGTATTCTGGGGTGGTCGCGAAGGCTATATGACCTTGCTGAATACCAACATGAAGCGTGAACTGGATCACCTGGCGCAGTTCTTAACTATTGCAAGGGATTATGCACGTAAACAGGGCTTTAAAGGAACATTCTTTATTGAGCCTAAACCCTGCGAGCCTACCAAACACCAGTATGATTATGACAGCGCTACCGTAATTGGTTTCCTGCGTCATTATGGATTGGATAAAGACTTTAAACTGAATATTGAAGTTAACCACGCTACACTGGCCGGACATACTTTCCAGCATGAACTGCAGGTAGCTGCTGATTCGGGCATGTTGGGCAGTATTGATGCTAACCGTGGCGATTACCAGAATGGTTGGGATACTGATCAGTTCCCTACTAATCTGAATGAGCTGGTAGAAAGTATGCTGATCATCCTGGAAGCAGGTGGTTTTGGCGGTGGTGGTATCAACTTCGATGCTAAGCCAAGAAGAAATTCTACAGACCTGGAAGATATCTTTGTAGCGCACATTGGCGGAATGGATACTTTTGCCCGTTCACTGGTAATTGCTGATAACATTCTGCAGAAATCTGCTTATAAGAAGTTCAGACAGGATCGTTATGCTTCTTTTGATAGCGGAAAAGGTAAGGAGTTTGAAGAAGGTAAGCTGAAACTGGAAGATCTGCGTGCTTTCGCTCTTTCAAACGGTGAGCCTAAAACTATCAGCGGCAAACAGGAATGGCTGGAGAATATTATCAATCAGTATATCTAGTCGATATAGTAAGTTAATAAAAATGAAAAGAGCAGCTTTTAGCTGCTCTTTTCATTTTTATTGGTTCTTCGGAACTACAAGTCCCGAAGTTGTATTATGTGGCCCTGGGCCACTTATTATTGTCAGTAACGTGGCTACAAGCCACATAATAAAATCATCGAAGCGAAGGACGCTTAGATGAGCGGATGTCAAATTACCAATGTCGAATTTCGAAGGAAAGACAGTAAGCAGTTGACAAGTTGAAAGGTTAATAAGTTTACAAGGAATCGACCATCCACTATTGCCCATTGACTATTCACTTGCTTTACCCACTCACGATTACGAACCAGAGATCTGTATTGCTTTCTCCACCAGCGGATCACGGCCTGCCTGGATGTCTTTAATAGTTGGTTTTACAATAATATCCGGTACAATGCCGACGCGTTGGGTTTCTTTGCCATCAGGATAATAAATGCCTACGCCTGAAAAAATAATCGTTCTGCCATCTGTTAGCGGAATAGGCGTCATATTACCATCTGCACCTGAGGTCTGGCTGCCGATAAATACTACACCGGGGATCTTTTTAAACATCATACACCACATTTCCTGGGCACTTTGGGTGGTTTCGTTGATCAATACAATTACTTTACCACGGTAGGCATTGTTATTCTTTTTGCCGATGAATTTATAAGACTTACTGATGATATTATCAATATAACAGAACTGGCCGGGTGCGTAGAAGTCTGGTTGCGACAGCTTACCCCAATGTGCTGAATCTGCAAACAGGTAACTAAATAGTTTCAGCAAACCTGGATTATCAGAATAGCCACGCATGTCGAAGATAATGCTCCGGGTGTTGCTCATCCTGCGCATAATGCTATCTATATGGACGGGCTGCAGAGAAGCAAAATCTATATACCCGGTATTATTAATGATCCTGGTATATTCCAGTTGTTGTGTGGCAGTGTTAAGCTCCAGTAACGGATTATCCGGATACCCTTCGCGAAACCACTCCTCAGCATAGATCCGTTTTACCCTGGTTACGGTTTTTGTAAAAGGAATATTGTCCTTTGTATAGCCCGAAATAGTCATGTGGTCAACAGACCCGTTGAAAAGATGGAAGAAAACATCCCGCC
Source organism: Chitinophagaceae bacterium (assembly GCA_047602185.1). Lineage (GTDB taxonomy): Bacteria > Bacteroidota > Bacteroidia > Chitinophagales > Chitinophagaceae > PMP191F. The sequence continues at coordinate 305,696 of JASGHY010000001.1, forward strand.
TTTTAATGGAGGCATTAGATGCCGGGATAAAGATGCTGTTGTTTTTAAAAAGAGTGGTTACCGGAACATTATTTACAGAGCGTATAACATCCCCGGGTTGAATACCTGCAGCTTTGCAGGCTTCTTCATTCACAATACGTGTAACAACAGCCAGTGAGTCTATGTAGAGAAATGCAAAGGGAGGGCCGTATTCTCCGAAAATATTGTAATTGAGGGTTGGTTCTACAGACGTGTGAGAGTCGTCAATGTTTGCAGAGAATTTAGCCAATACAGAATCATAAAGAGTAGAACGTTCTGCGGTTTTGAAGAGGGGAATGAATGTTCGTAATACATTGCTCCATTTATTATCCAACGCATATTTGTATGGATAAAAATATTCAATAACATTCCAGGCCCTGAACAGGTTGAGTAAGCGGTATCCTTCTGTGAGGTTAATACCGGGATACTTATTTTCTGCTTTTCCTGAATAGCGGTTGAGGTTTGCTTTACTATAATAAGTACCAATATACTGCCTGTCACTGGCGAGCTTAGCCAGGCTTTTCTTTAATGTTGCCGGAATAGATCTGTCTGCCTGGATCCATGAGAGATCGAAATTCCTGTGATCAATGGAATCACATACTTCGCTGTGGGTAGTTTTACTGCTTGTATCGAAAGGTAGGGTATTCGCATAGCTGAACCAGTCTGTGAATAATTTTGCTAGTGGTTTTTGGGTATTCAGGTCGGCTAATAATACAGAATCCCAGTTGGTTTTTCCCTGCGAAACAGCGGGGTGATAATACTTCAGAAAACCCCATACCCTTGCTATAGAATATAATTCAGTAGTGCTGTATGGTCTTTTCTGTATTTGTCCGAATAAGATGTTATTTCCAATCAATATGCTTGTCAGCAACAAAAGCGAATACTTCTTCATAATAATAAAGATAGCATGCGATGACTGATTGTTGCACAACAGTGATGAACGGTTACAGTAAGAACATGTATAAAGAGAACGTGATGTATCAACGGAATAAAGGCTTATTATGAGCAATGTTGTTTAAGCCATTATCCCGGTAAGATTATCTTTTGAACTTAAAACAGCGTTGTTCAATAGCTTTCTGATATGTATGTGGAGTTGTTCCGTTTTTATCGGATATATTCTTTTGCCTTATCGATGATCCTGATAAGATGAGGGTAGTTGTAAAGTGTTTGTAGTTTACTGATCAATGGCCCTGGTATGTTTGCCATACCAAGATAGGTTCCGGCTATTTGACCGGCAATGGAAGCATTGGTATCTGTATCGCCACCGGAGGCGATAATCTGTTGAAACATGTTTTCAATCCCTATTGAAGGTGCCTGTGCGGCTGCGTAGATCGCAAAAGGAACAGAATCCGCTACATAGCCAGTGACTCCCAATGATGCTATTTCCTGTATGGATGTAGTGCCTGAGGTGCTTATAGCTATCATTCTGTCTTTTACATTGGTATCCGGCAATTGCGGGATGATAATGTCAAACAGGCTATTATTACCTGTCCATTCTTTTTTTATGATAGCCTGTATTGCTATAACTATAGCCAATGCTCCTGTATAGGCCTCGTCGTTTCTATGCGTAATGCGGGTTGCATTGCGGATATCTTCTTTGGTAATGTATTCAAAAAAAGCGAGAGGGGCGATCCGCATAGCCGCACCATTACCTGCTGCATATTCTCCTGTTCTGCCTGCCTGGGTCCAGTGAATGCCTGCGTCCAGTTCCCGCAGGGCTTTCAATGTGCTGGAGCCAATGCCTGTAAGCTGCTTACTGCGATAGTGCCGGACAAAGGATTGTGCGAGTTGTTCGGCAGAAAAGTCTGCCATATCAGTTAATGCTTCACAGGTAGCAAGTGTTAATTGTGTATCATCCGTCAGTTCCCAGTTTTCTTGCGGCTCTGAAGAAATGCCTAAATAGTAAGTGTTGTATTTGTTACGGGGCTGTATATTTTCATAACAACTACCCCAGGCATCTCCGATAGCTCCGGCAATGATACAGGCTTCAAATCGTTCACTTGTGGTCAATAAGCTCATGAAAGTTTATTTATCCAATTCCATTGAAAGAATAGGAAAGGGTTTGCCCATGCCATCCACAGGTGAGCGATGTACTACACGGAAACCCATGTGCTGATAAAATCCAACTGCCTGTTCGTTTTGTTCGTTCACATCTACCTTGTGGATCTGTTGGTCATTGGTAGCAAATTGTAGCAATAATTTCCCTATACCTTTTCCTCTCGCATCAGGATGGAGAAACAGCATTTCTATCTTATCATCAGAAAGCCCGAGAAAGCCAATGATACGGTTTGCCTTATCGCGTGTACAAAACAGCCTTACAGCATCAAGGTATTCGTTTAGGATCAATGGCTTGAAAAACTGTATATCAGTTTCTGTAAGAAAATGATGGGTAGCTCGTACGGAGAGTTCCCATACTTCGGTTATTTCGGGGTGATCCTGTTTTGTGGCGATCTCTATCATTGATAAATGAGAAATGAAGAATAAGAAATGAAAAATGCAAAAGTGGAATACTCCGGAGCAGGATTACTGTTTTTCAGTAAATGCTTTCAGCCTGTTGCCAATAAGTTCTGTCCAGCCCATCTGGAAATTGCTTTTTGCAAAATCGGCAACAGGAGGGAAGGTTTCAAGTCCTTCGTGGGTAAGCTTTAACCTTGTTCCACTGCCTTCAGCAAACAGTTCAAAGGTTACAAAGGAATTGCCTTCATACCCTTCATAGCGCCAACTGTATCTCAGTTTTTTATTAGGGATTACTTCCAGCACTTTACAGAGGTGTACAAATGTCTTTCCTTCATTAGTACCGTTGAACTGAAATTCAAAGCCTACTACCGGTTCAAAGGCGGCAATATCAAAATACCATTCTTTCATCTGGTTCCTGTCGGTAATGGCTTTCCATACTCTTTCAGCAGGTGCGTTGTAAGTGCGTTCGATTACAAATGGTTCCTGGTTCATTTTTTCCTGGTTTTTGTTGATGGTTTGCGTTTTGCGGATGCTTTGGCATCCTGCTGTAAATACATGTCCAGTGCATCCAGTTTTTGGGTCCAGAATGTACGGTATTGCTCCACCCATTGGGATACCTGGCCCAGTTGGGCAAGATTGGCTTCGCAATACCTTTCCCTGCCTTGCTGGCGTATGATCACCAGCCCACATTCGGTCAGTATTTTGATATGTTTTGAAATTGCCGGCCGGCTGATATCAAAATTGTCTGCTACAGCATTCAGGTGCAATGATTGCCGGGCGATCATCTGTATAATTTCCCTGCGGGTAGGGTCGGCAATGGCCTGGAATACATCTCTTCTCATGATACTTAATTGAGTAACCGTTCGGTTACAAATGTATGTGTAACTATTCGGTTACGCAAGTTTTTTTATGAGCCAGGAAGGGATCAATCTTTTTTGCCGATATCGCGTAATACCTGGTTAGTGTAATGTTCCAGTTTTTCTGTTTTTGAAACGCCTATCCGTTGTGATGTATAAATGCCTGTATGCCCGCTGAAATAATAGGCTGTAAAACAGGCTACGGCATAGTAAACAATATGATGTGTGCCGAACAGTTCAATACCCATGAGTGTACAGGCAATGGGGGTATTGGTGGCTGCGGCAAATACGGCGATAAAGCCAAGCGCAGCCATCAGGTCTACCGGGGCACCGCTGATAACAGCAATGGTATTGCCCAATGCAGCACCAATAAAGAACAGGGGCGTTACTTCACCGCCTTTAAAACCCGTTCCGATAGTAATAGCGGTAAAGAGTAGTTTCCATAACCAGCTGAAATTGGTGGCACCCCCTTGCTGAAAACAGGAAACGATGCTTACACCACCCGGTTGCTGATTGGTGACACCCAGGCCAAGATAATCGCGTGTTCCCAGCAGGTAAGTAAAGGCTATAATAACAATACCACCAATTGCCGGAATAAGCCATTTAATATTGATCCATTTGTTACTGTACTTCTTAATGGCATGTGTTGTTTTGGAAAAGGCAAAGCCGGCCATGCCAAATAATACACCTGCTATAATTACTGTTATTAATAGCGGCAGATCAAAATGGATATAAGAGAAATAAGTGGCGCCTGTTTCATTAAACAGTACCTGGTATTTGGTATGATGAATGCCCCATGAGCTGCAGGTAATATCTGCCAGCAAACTGGCAATGAGGCAGGGGAGAAGGGCATCGTATTTTATTCTTCCAATGGTCAATACTTCCAGAGCAAAAACAGCCCCGGTAACCGGTGTGCCAAAAACTGCTCCAAAGCCTGCAGCAATACCGGTTGTTAATAGTATCCTGATATCCTGTTGGGAAAGACCAAAACGTTTGGCGAAGAATCCTGCAAAGCTACCGCCTATCTGTACTGCTGTTCCTTCTCTTCCGGCAGAGCCTCCGAATAAGTGAGTGATTACAGTGGTGAGCAGGACCAATGGTGCCATTCTGAAAGGGATACCACCGCCGGGCTCGTGAATTTCTTCTATAATGAGATTATTACCTGCATCTGCATTTTTGCCCAGGTATTTGTAGAGAAAATAGATAAACACGCCTGCCAGGGGCAACAGGAACAATAGCCAGGGATTGGCAAACCGCATGGTAGTGGCTTTATCCAATAACCACAGGAACAGGGCAACAAGGGAACCTACCGATAAAGAAACAGGGATTGTTAATAATGTCCACCTGAGTAAATGAGAAAGAATGAAGAATTGTTCAAAAGATGTTTTTACCTGCTTCATACCTACAAATTAAAGTTAATATCAATACAGCTAAATATTAATAATTCGTAGGCGCCATCAGTCCACGGCGGACGGTTGATAAGGAAGACACCATTTCCTTTGTAAAGCAAACCTAAGTAAATTTTCTTAAACAGCAGAGTTGCATTTCTGCCAGGCAATACGCCCTGTTTTTGTGGCTGATGGAGATTGTCCGGGTGATTATTGATTTAATAAGTGTTTAAAATACATTTACGTGAGTGGTGGCGGATTGTAGAGAAATTGATGTGATTAAAATATTGGTAAATGTGAATGTTTTTTTAGAATATTGTAGTACAATTGCCATTGCAATATTAATGTGGTTAAGTCAGTGGCTGGTGAAGATATCAACCACGGGTGCATCCCCGGCGAGTGTATTTACCAACCGGAATTAAATTCCCTGGTTCAACGACATTGATTGCAATATTGAAAACCTGTATAACCCGGTAACTATGTCACGATTGCTGTTTGCTGTGCTTTTTTGTCTTTCATCAACAGGTGCTTTTACCCAGCAGCAAAAACTTTATACTTTCAGAACACAGGATGTTCAGTTACTACCCGGCGTGTTTAAAGAGGCTGAACAGACCGACCTGCAATATATTCTTGCCCTGAATGTTGACAGGTTACTGGCGCCCTACCTGCGGGAAGCCGGTTTGCCTGCCAAGGCAGAAAGCTATACCAATTGGGAGAATACAGGCCTTGATGGGCATATCGGCGGACACTATCTTTCTGCACTGGCCCTTATGTATGCAGCCACCGGAAACCAGCAATTGCTGGAGAGACTGAATTACATGGTTGATGAGTTGAAGAAATGCCAGGATGCTTATGGTGATGGCTATATTGGCGGAGTACCGGGTAGTAAGGCATTGTGGACTGCTGTGTTCCAGGGAAATGTTGATGCCATTAAGAAGAAATGGGTTCCCTTTTACAATATTCACAAAGTATTTGCCGGGTTGAGGGATGCTTACCTGTACACAGGTAATGACAAGGCCCGCCAGGTGCTCATCCGGTTCAGTGATTGGTTTGTAAAGCTGTCCGTAGCATTAACGCCTGCAAAAATGCAGGAGATGTTGCAGGTTGAGCATGGCGGCATTAATGAAGTGCTGGCTGATGTATATGTGCTCACCGGCAATAAGCAATACCTTGATGCTGCGTATAGCTTTTCACATAAAGCGATCCTGGAACCACTGGAAAACGGGCAGGATAAATTAAATAACCTGCATGCCAATACACAGATCCCCAAGATCATCGGTTTTAAACGTATTGCCGATGCCGGCAGTGACAGCAATTATAATAAAGCTGCTCATTTTTTCTGGGAGACAGTGGTAACACATCGTACCGTAGCTATTGGGGGTAATAGTGTATATGAGCATTTTAATCCTTCCAATAATTTTACTTCCATGATCACCAGCGAGCAGGGGCCCGAAACCTGCAATACATACAATATGCTTAAGCTCACAAAGCTGTTGTATGAGTCCGATGCTGCGGTAAAGTATATTGATTATTACGAGCGTGCTTTATACAATCATATCCTGAGCACGCAATTACCCGGTGAGGGAGGTTTCGTTTATTTTACACCCATGCGCCCCGGGCATTACCGCGTGTATTCACAACCACAAACCAGCATGTGGTGTTGTGTAGGTTCCGGTATTGAGAACCATGCAAAATATCATGAGCTGATCTATGCTAACGATAAGAATAACCTGTATGTAAATCTTTTCATTCCCTCACGCCTGCAATGGAAGGAAAAAGGACTGGCCATTACACAGGAAACACGTTTCCCGGAAGAAGGCAAAACAAAGCTGGTGATAAACAGTGCCGGTAAAAATGCAATCATTATTAATGTACGTTATCCGTCATGGGTAGCGGCAAATGCACTGAAGATAAATGTAAATGGTAAACCTGTTAAGGTATTGGGTGCTCCCGGTTCGTATGTAGCTATAGAGCGTACATGGAAAAAAGGAGATGTGATTGAAGTGTTGTTGCCGATGCATACCACTACCGAACAGCTGCCGGATGGGTTAAATTATGTAGCTGTATTGCATGGCCCCATTGTACTGGCTGCCAGAACAGATACCGCTAATATGAGTGGCCTGTTTGCTGATGATAGCAGGATGGGGCATGTGGCTAATGGGAAAAAGTATCCTTTGCAAACCATGCCTTTGTTTGTGAGTAATGACAGCAACCTGGCAAAACATATTGTTCCTGTGAAGGGTAAGGCTTTAACGTTCACCGCGAATGATCTTGTGTATCCGGCTAAGTACCAGGCGCTGGAATTAATTCCGTTTTATAAGGTGGGTGCATCTCGCTATGTACTGTATTGGGAAAAAGAAACACCACAAAGTTTAAAAGCTATCCAGGAAAAAATAGCAGCCGAGGAAGATGCTGCAGCCAGACTTGCCGCTATTACGATCGATATGGTAAAGGCAGGGGAGCAGCAACCGGAATCAGATCACTTTATTGAGTCGGAGAATTCCAATACAGGTGTTAATAGAGACTGGCATTGGCGTGACGCAAGGGGTTGGTTCAGTTATAAGATGACCGATAAGACAAAGCAGGCAACCAAACTGCGGGTAATGTATTTCGGAAAGGACAAAGGCCGTCACTTTACAATTTCAGTGAATGGAGAGGTAATCGCTGAAGAAACATTTGATGGTTCCCGGGGAGATAATTTTTTTACCATCGACTACGCTATCCCTTCAGCCATTTTACAGCATGCCAATGGGCAATTTACTGTAAAGATTGCTGCAGCACAAGGTTCGGCAACCGCCGGTATCTATGAAGTGAGATTGCTAAAATAACAGAACGATCATTAAACTCCTGATCATAACGATGAATACATCACAGATAATACTCTTGCTGGCATTCAGCTGTTTTATATCATCCGCGTGGGCTCAAAAGAAAAAGGCTCCGCAGGAAAAAGACCTGAGTGCCTACCTGATGGTCTATTTTAAAGATGACACGCATGGTTTGTATATGGCGCTCAGTAAGGACGGTTACAGCTTTACTGATATAAATAAAGGACTGCCTGTTATTGCAGGCGATACCATTTCATTGCAAAAAGGCATCCGTGATCCTTATATTATGCGTGGACCTGATGGTGCATTCTATCTTGCCATGACCGATCTGCACATCTATGCAAAAAAGGCGGCCTATCGTGATACCGAGTGGGAGCGTGATGGAAAAGAATACGGATGGGGAAACAACCGTTCACTGGTACTGATGAGGTCGGTGGACCTGGTTAACTGGTCGCGTACCATTCTGCGGGTTGATCAGGCTTTCCCGGGGCTGGAAGAGATTGGCTGTGCCTGGGCCCCGGAAATGATCTACGATGAGAAGAAGAAAAAGATCATGCTGTATTTTACCATGAGGTATAAAAATGGCAATAACAGGCTTTATTATACTTACATGAACGATGCGTTTACCAAAATGGAAACAGCGCCTGCGTTATTGTTTGAGTATCCTAAGGATATTACTTATATCGATGGTGATATTACAAAGGTGGGTGACGAGTATCACCTGTTCTATGTACCTCATGATAAACAACCTGGTATCAAGCAGGCTGTATCAAAGTCTGTAAACAGTGGTTATGTGTATGATTCTACCTGGTACGATCCGGAGCCCAAGGCATGTGAGGCGCCTACGGTGTTTAAACGTATTGGTGAAAATAAATGGGTGCTGGTGTATGATATTTACGGGATAAACCCGCATAATTTCGGGTTCAGTGAAACTTCTGATTTTGTGCATTTCACCAACCTGGGGCACTTTAACGAAGGTGTAATGAAGGCTACTAATTTCTCTTCTCCCAAACATGGGGCATTCATTCATCTTACAAAGAAGGAAGCGGAAAAACTGGCAAAGCAATGGGGACTGGATATGCAGTTTTAGAATATGCTTTCAGTGGCAGCAAAAAATAAAATTCAGTATAACGTTACAATAATTGATACCAGATGAAAAAAGCTTTCTTGTTTATTGGTTTCATTATGCTTGTGATCAGCTATTCAGGATTGGCTGCAGGTACAGGCTTTAAGAACGAACCGGATTCGGTGTACCTGTTTGCTTATGCTACTACCAAAAATAATAACCACAATGGTTTGCATTTTGCGTGGAGCCGGGATAAGATAAACTGGTATAGTATCGGCAATGAGTATGGTTATGTAGGAAGTGATTATGGTCGCTGGGGATCGGAGAAAAGAATGATCACTCCTTACCTGGTACGTGGTGCCGGTGGCGTATGGCAATGTGTATGGAGCTTAAATGAGCGTGAGAAGATCTTTGCACATGTGGCTTCTCCTGATCTTGTGTATTGGGGAAGACAAAGTTATCCCATGGTAAAAGTAGGTGCTAATTGCTTGCGTCCCGTAATAAGGTATGATGATAAGACCGGTAATTATGTGATTACTTATACTGATGCCAATAATAAGTATTACAGGCTGACTACAAAAGACTTTACTTCATACAGCGATGCTGTAGAGGTACCTGCTGCGCAATACGTGGATGGAAGTGTTACTGTAAACCTGCCAGGTGGTAAAGCTACAGGTCAGCTTTATAAAGTGCCGTGGACTACTACTGATAAATTGATCAAAGCCTATGAACTGGATCAATACAAGGGTGTTCTGAATGGAGAAGCAACCCGCCAGGATTCACAGCGTTTTGCAGGGCTGAAACCTGTAGAGGCAACGCTTGCCATACAGACTGTGCAGTCAAAACCTATCAGTGATCTGTTGCTGGGGATCTTTTTTGAAGATATAAATTATGCTGCTGACGGAGGTTTGTATGCGGAACTGGTACAGAACCGTGATTTTGAATATGCACTGGCTGATAAAACCGGTCGTGATTCTACCTGGAACAGTAAACACTCCTGGAGCTTGCAGGGAGCGAGCGGTAGTTTCTCTGTCGACAGTGTAAGCCCTGTACATATCAACAACCTGCATTATGCAGTACTGGAAACCAAAGCGCCCGGCGCTTTCTTGGTAAATACAGGCTTTGATGGTATTGTTGTTAAAAAAGGGGAGGCCTATAACTTCTCTGTTTTTGTAAAAGGCAAAGGAGGCAAATTGTTGGTGCGCCTGGTGGGTAAAGATAAAACTGTGCTGGCACAGGCAACGATCAATACCTCTTCGGTCAACTGGAAAAATATTGCAGCAGTATTAACAGCTACTGCTGACGCCAATGATGCTCAACTGGAATTGCAGCCTGTTGCTGCAGGTACCATGTATCTTGATATGATCTCCCTGTTCCCGAAAAATACCTTTAAGGGAAGAAAGAATGGCCTGCGTGCAGATCTTGCACAGGTGATAGCAGATATTCATCCCCGGTTTATTCGTTTTCCCGGTGGTTGTGTAGCACATGGAGATGGGCTTGGTAATATTTACCGCTGGAAGAATACGATCGGACCATTGGAAAGTCGTAAGCCACAACGCAACCTGTGGAACTATCACCAGACTGCCGGCCTGGGCTATTTTGAATACTTTGCTTATTGTGAAGATATTGGTGCGGAACCATTGCCTGTACTGGCTGCAGGCGTTCCCTGTCAGAACTCCGGTTCCAGCCCCACCGGTGGTGGTCAGCAGGGAGGGATCCCAATGGACCAGATGGATGAATATATCCAGGATGTACTTGACCTGGTAGAATATGCTAACGGCGATGTGAATACTGTCTGGGGTAAAAAGAGGGCAGAAGCTGGTCATCCAAAACCTTTTAACCTCAAGTATGTGGGCATCGGCAATGAGGACCTGATCTCTGATGTTTTTGAAGAACGTTTTACCATGATCTACCGTGCCATGAGGGCCAAACACCCGGAGATCACTGTTATTGGTACTGTAGGGCCTTTCTCTGAAGGAACTGATTATATAGAGGGTTGGAAGATCGCTGCTAAAGAAAATGTGCCGATGGTAGATGAACACTATTATCAGCCACCGGGCTGGTTTATCAATAACCAGGACTATTATGACCGCTACGATCGTTCTAAATCCAAAGTGTATCTCGGTGAATATGCGGCACATTTGCCCGGTCGCCCCAATAACCTTGAAACGGCATTGGCAGAGGCTTTGTACCTTACTTCCCTGGAACGAAATGGAGATGTGGTGAGTATGGCTTCTTATGCACCATTGCTGGCTAAAGACGGGCATACGCAGTGGAACCCCGACCTTATCTATTTTAATAATGCTACGGTGAAACCCACTGTGGGCTATGAAGTGCAGAAATTATATGGAAACAATTCGGGTAACCTGTACCTGCCCGGTACCTTAACGCTCTCGAATAACCAGGATGCAGTTAAAAAACGTATTGCTTATTCAGTGGTGCGCGATACAGCAACGAAAGATATGATTGTAAAAATGGTAAACCTGTTGCCGGTGTCTGTGAATACGACGCTTGATCTGAGTGATATTGCGCTGGCTAATTCCGAAGCAGTGAAAACTGTATTGACAGGTAAACCCGGTGATAAAAATGCCAGACCTGTAACAGCTGCTTATACTGTTGCTGCAAAGTCGGCAATTGAATTACCGGCTTACTCATTTACCCTGATCCGCATCAAAACCAAATAATTGAACTCATGAAAAAGATAAAAAGCTTTAAAGGCTTTCAATTGCTGGTGTTGTTATTGCTGGTTGTTGCTGTTGTAGAAGCTCAGCAAAAGAATACTATTTATCCCGGGGAGGTATGGCCGGATGATGGTGGCAAACATATCCAGGCGCATGGCGGAGGTATCATTAAGATCGGTAAAATGTATTACTGGTACGGCGAAGAAAGATCGCAGGGGCTGGATACCAATTATAAGTTCGTCAGTGGTTATTCATCCAAAGACCTCATCAACTGGAAGTTCATGGGTGATGTACTGAAATTATCAGATCCGGAAAGCCTTGGCAGAAGATGGGTACTGGAAAGACCCAAGGTGTTCTATAACAAAAAGAGCAAAAAATATGTGATGTACTTCCACCTGGACAACAGCAGTTACAAATTTGCAAGGGTGGGAGTAGCTGTAAGCGATAAACCAGAGGGGCCGTTTTTGTATGTAAAAAGTTTCCGTCCGCTCAATTATGAAAGCAGGGATATAGGGCAGTTCATTGATGATGATGGTACGTCTTACCTGGTATTTGAAAGCCGCCCATCCAGGGGCTTTTATATTGCCGGTTTGTCAGACGACTATATGGATGTGGTAAAGGAAGTGAGCTTTATTCATGCTCCACTGGAAGGAGGCGCTATTGTACACTATAAAGGGTTGTATTATGCTATTGGTTCTGCCCTGACCGGCTGGAATCCCAATCCCAATAAATATGCAACTTCCACTACATTGGCTGGCCCGTGGACAGAGTTTAAAGATATGGCGCCTCCCGAAACAAATACCTATGGCTCTCAGTCTACCATGCTGATAAAAGTAGAAGGTTCAAAGGCTACTACGGTGATCTTTATGGGAGATCAATGGAAGCCACGCACACAATGGGATTCGCGTTATTTATGGATGCCTGTAGAAATTGGTGACGGCAAATTGTGGTTGCCTGAACCAAAACCCTGGACCATCAATGTGAAAACAGGGGAGTGGAAGTTGCTGGAGGAGGTAAAGTAGAAGTTACGGAAATGACGAATGTCGAATACTAAATTTCGAATTTCGAAGGGAAAACAGCCGCGAGCTACGGGTAGTTGGCAGTTGGCAATTTGCAGTTATCTCTAATGCAAGCGGCGAGCTATGAGCCACGAGCAAATACAGGAAGACCAGCGGTATTGATTAAATTTCAAACATCAAATCTCAAATCCAGTATCTATTATCAGGAAGCCCCACTCACGACTGACGATTGACGACTGACGATTGCGATTCACATCTCAGTTTTCTGTAGTATCTTTTGCCAATCAATCCATGTAAAAAATCATTCAATGAAGACGAGGTTTGCCACATTCTTTTTGCTTGCCGGTTTTATTGCGCAGGCTCAGAATAATAATCCCCTCAAACTCTGGTATAAAAAGCCTGCTACGCAGTGGGTGGAAGCCTTGCCTGTTGGTAACGGTCATATCGGGGCAATGATCTTTGGCGGGGTAGAGGAAGAGCTGCTGCAATTAAATGAAAGTACTTTGTATAGTGGCGGACCGGTTAAACAATCAGTGAATCCCGATGCATACCAATATCTTTCACAGGTACGCGAAGCTTTACTGAAAGATGAAGATTACAGCAAGGCAAATGCCCTGACAAAAAAGATGCAGGGCCTGTACACTGAATCCTACCTGCCTTTAGGCGACATCATCATAAAACATCATTTTGATGGTACCACACCCTCCGGGTATTACCGCGATCTTGATCTTACTGCTGCTGTGGCAACTACGCGGTTTACGATCAATGACATTGAATACCGCCGGGAGATCTTTACTTCTGCTCCTGACAATGTAATGGTGATCAGGCTTACTGCATCAAAGCCGGATGCGTTGACATTTGATGTGTCGGCCAAAAGTCTTTTGCATTATGCAATCTCTGCAAAAGGGAACAATGAACTATTGATCAGCGGGAAAGCTCCTGCGCATGTAGATCCCAGCTATTACAATCCGAAGGACAGGGAGCATGTTGTTTACGAGGATGTTTCCGGTTGCAATGGGATGAGGTTTCAGTATCGGATAAAGGCCATTGCAAAGAGTGGAAAGGTTACCACAGATACACTGGGTATTCATGTGCAGCATGCAGGTGAAGTGATCTTACTGGTAGCAGCTGCCACCAGTTTTAATGGATTTGATAAATGCCCTGATTCACAGGGAAAAGATGAAAAAGCACTGGTAGCTGCCATCATCAGCAAAGCTGAAAAGAAAACCTACGCTGCTTTGCGTACCACACACCTGGCAGATTACCAGCAATATTTTAACAGGGTTGTTTTTACTATAAAAGACACGCTTGCCGCTAATCCGCAAAAGGCATTGCCTTCTGATGAGCGATTAAAGGCGTATACTGATAATGGATTGTATGATCCATCACTGGAAACATTGTATTTCCAGTTTGGCCGTTACCTGCTTATTTCCTCTTCCCGCCCCGGCGGACCACCTGCTAACCTGCAGGGCATCTGGAACAAAGACCTGCGGGCACCCTGGAGCTCCAATTACACGATCAATATCAATACTGAAATGAATTACTGGCCGGCAGAGCTGACCAATCTTTCAGAGATGCACCAACCACTGCTGGACTTTATACCACAACTGGCAGTAACAGGATCTTATGTAGCTAAGGAATTTTATCATGCACGTGGCTGGGTGGCGCATCATAATTCAGAAATATGGGGTACGGCCAACCCGGTAGGGGATAAAGGTGCCGGTGACCCTGTATGGGCCAACTGGTATATGGGCGGTAACTGGCTTTGCCAGCATTTGTGGGAACATTATGCTTTTACAGGCGATAAGAAGTTCCTGGCAGAAAAAGCCTATCCTGTAATGAAGCAAGCGGCCTTATTTTCGCTTGACTGGCTGGTGCCGGACAAGGATGGCTATCTCGTTACTGCGCCCTCTACATCGCCTGAAAATAAGTTTAAAGACAAAAATGGCAAGGAGCAGGCCGTATCAGTCGCTACCACCATGGATATGTCCATTATCTGGGACCTGCTTACCAACTGTAGCCGTGCTTCGGAAGTGCTGGGCACAGATGCTGCGTTCAGGGATACTTTAGAGCGTACAATAAAAAAGCTTTATCCCCTGCATGTAGGCAGCAAAGGGCAGTTGCAGGAATGGTACAGGGATTTTGAAGAAACAGACCCGCAGCACAGGCATGTTTCTCATTTGTTTGGCCTGTATCCCGGCAGGCAATTGACCTTAACCCCGGAGATCTTTGATGCTGCCAGGAAAACATTGGAGATCCGTGGTGATGCAGGTACAGGCTGGAGCAAAGGATGGAAAATTAACTGGTGGGCCCGTTTGCAGGATGGCAATCATGCATACAAGCTCATCAGGCAATTGCTGAACTATACAGACAATAAGCCCGGAAGTACACGCGGAGGCGGTACTTATCCTAACTTCTTTGACGCGCACCCCCCTTTCCAGATAGACGGCAATTTTGCCGGTACTGCCGGGATGGCTGAAATGTTATTGCAAAGCCATAACGGAGAAGTACACCTACTTCCTGCCCTGCCAGATACCTGGAATGAGGGATCTGTAAAAGGCCTGAAAGCAAGAGGCGCTTTTGTTGTGAACATACAATGGAAACAACACCAACTGGCCGGTGCTGCTATTACTGCACAACAGAATGGTACATGTGCCGTGCGTACAGCTGTGCCTGTATCAATAAAAGGCATACAGAACAGATCGGTACGTGATGGCAATACATACCTGTTGTCTTTTACAGCAGTAAAAGGCAAAACTTACCAGTTGGTGGTGTTATAGCAAACTATTCCCTGGTCGTCGGTTGACAACCTGTTAAGTTTACTCAATAGAATACTTCTTCAGCACCTGGGTGCTGAGTTTACTGCAAATAGGACAAGCATTGCAAATAGCATCGTGCGCCATGCCCTGCGGCCAAAGCGACAATACATGCAATAATGAAAGATGGATAGATAAGGAATCGTTGGATGCAGCGATTTTGCTGCCTGCTTTTCGCGTAGGATAAAGAGAGGAAGAGGTGTTCAGGAGGTGCTTTTGCTTAAGGGAATTACATGCCTCTGTCAGAATAAATAATCACGGTAGCTGTTCCTGAATTGTACCCCCATTCATATGCCTGGAGCCCTCCTGAATAGGTAGTAGTAAATATGTTGGCCGGAAATAAGGTTTGTAACCTGCTTACTTCTGTGCCAGGACTACATAGTGTACCGGTAGGATCGGTCATTTCTTCATCTTTGTACCAGACATAATCAAGCAGTTTTTTGCTTTTAGTAGTCGCATTCGCCGCATTTGTGTTGTTTGTCGTAAATGCAGTTGTCGCTAACAGTATGGCCATAGAAGCGGCCATTACCATTTTCAGGTTTTTCTTCATGATTGTAAAAATTAAGAAGCTGGGGGTGTATACCGGAGGGGCTGGATGCGAGAGAGGATAAGTGGAATAATGGAAATGAATATAAGTGAATATACTTACACGAAGAAGTGAAACCAAGTAACGTTTAAAAGGCGATCATGAATATTTTTTAGTCAAAAACATATCGTCAGGTATGGATAGAAAACGTAACCTATAAGGTTATCTGTAGTGATTCTTGTATTGTGAGATTCTAAGATATGTGTGTGGATTTTTTTCAGCAGTTTTGATCTTTGCTAAATGTATCGCTGCGCATATTCTTTCTGTTTGATGAATGTCAATTGTATCCCGGGTTTTGAGTAAGCATTTTTGATTTAGCTATTTCTTCTGCAGGCAGCGGCCAATACAATTTATAACTCTGCCATTGACCTGGCTTCGCTACTGATAGAACTTCATCGGCACGTCTTAATCCTGCTGCATTGGTAGCTGGCCACCTGCGGAGATCAAACCAACGATGACCAAGTTCAGTGAAAAATTCTTTTTGATTTTCACTTTCAAGATAGGCCTGTACTTCTTTACTGCTGAGTGTTAAAGCCAATTCCGTTAACCCTGCTCTTTTACGGATCTTGTTAATATCTTCTATGGCAACTTCATTACGGCCATTGTGCATATTAGCTTCTGCCCTGATAAGATAAAGTTCAGCTAGTCTTAGTATAATGTTGTATTCAAGTACTTCTCCTGATTCATAAACTTTGTATTTGTAGGGTATATTATAAGTAGTGGTGCCGACAGCAACTGTACGTATCCAGTTAGCTTTACGTCGATCGCCTGTTTCAAAACCATCCAGTAAACTACTTGACAATACAAAAGCTGGCCTCACGGCAGGAGGCGCAAATCCAAAGATCCTTCCCTCTGCAGTATTATACAAGGTGTTTACGGGGTACATGGCAAAAATAGTTTCGATACTTTGCGCTGCAAATACATCATTAACACTATCTGCAAGTTTATATATTCCGGCATCAATCACCTGCGAACTGTAGATGATGGCATTGTTATCATCACCTGTGTACAAACATACTCTTGCGAGTAAGGCTAAAGTTGCAGCTTTATTAGGCCTGATCCGGTTGGAAGGAATTGTACTGTTAGTCGCGGGATAAGAAAATGATAAAAGCTCCTGTGCATTTCGCAGGTCTTCTGCCATCTGTTTGTACACAGATGCCTGGGAAGAGCGAGATAGATTAGCAGTGGCATCTACTTTTGTTTGCAAAACCAACGGTACATCGCCATACATATTTACCAGGTAGAAATAAACCAATGCCCGCATGAACTTGCTTTCTCCTGTCAGTTGCTGTTTCATTGATTGGCTTACTGCTGTACTTGCTGAAAGCTTTTCCAGGATGGCATTACATTGGTAAATATAGTTGTAGGAGGTTGACCATAATTCTTCCATCAAACTTTCACCGGAAGATAAGTTCAGGTTGTAAAAATTATTATCAGTGCTGGTAGACCCGGTTCTGGATACTTCATCTGCATATAAACTTGCATATCTTGAAAGGTAGCCATTGAGTAGAGAAAAACTATTCATGCATTGTTGGTATAAACCAACCATCGCGGCTTCAGCTCCCTGGTCATCAGCAAATAGTTTATCTCCGGTAACAACGGTCTCTGGCGTTACCTCAACCAGTTTGTTGCAGCTACAAATACATACTGTGCTTGTAATAGCAGAATATATAACGATTTGTATAAAATACTTTTTCATTTGAATGAGATTTGGATGCCTGCAGAAAAACGTTTTAGAATAGGAAGACCTGAAGGGTTGAGTGTCGCTGGGTCGGCTCCTTTGTATTTAGTAATTGTGACTGCATTTTCTGCTAAGAGGTATATTTTGTATTGAAGAAATTCCTTATTTGCAGAAGACGCAGATTTAAATGTATAAGAAAGGCAAATGTTCTTTAACCTGAGATAAGAAGCATTTGTCAGGCTTAAATTGCTGGTTGCAGTCCGGCTCCATGCTTTGGTTGCTTCTGAGCTGGTTGAAGTGGTAAGTTTCTGAAAGGTAGCTGCATCCCCTGGTTGCCGCCAACGATCAAGAAATTCAACAGGAAGGTTTGAATACCCGTCAGTATTCAATCTTCCTGGTAGATAAGTTAAGAGTTGATTTTCTCCCTTTTGAATACAAAATTCCCAACCGAAGTCCAGCATAAAGTTTTTAAGGGTTAATGAGCCTCGTAACCCTCCAAACCAATTAGGGTCTTTGTCGCCAAATGGCACATAATCGCTGGTATTATATAGACCATTGTTATCCCGGTCTACCACTTCGTATAATCCTGTTTGTTGATTAAGGCCTTTAAAAATATAACCTTTTCGAACTGTGATTGAACGCCCCTCAACAAGCTGGTTAGCATAAAGAGATTCATTTAAGCCAGGGAATGAGATTAGCTTATTAATTGGAATAGTGCCAATCAATGCAATAGTCCAATGGTACTTTCCACGTTGTGAAGATTGTTTTTCAAAATAGTATTCGAATCCTCTGTTTACAACCTTGACATCAGCATTTCTGGCTGCAATACTACCGAATCCGGTTTGAGACGTTACATTTTGTGTGATAAGTTGGTTGGAAGATAGATTGTTGTAATAACTGAAAATAAATGACCATTGGTGGTCAAATGCCAGTTCTGCTGCTACTTCAAATTTCCGGCATAATTCCCATTGATAGTTTTCATTATAGTGACTGGTCGGTGTAAAGCCTGTAATTCCTCCATAATTCCTGGGGCTACTTACCTGGTTCCAGGCATCTATATACATATAATCACCGATCTGGTCATTACCCGTAATTCCATAGCTGGCTCTTAATTTGGCCAGTTGCAACCATGATAGAGAAGAGAGAAAGTTTTCCCTTGACAGAATCCATGTAAAACCAGCAGCGCCAAAGTTACCATACCTGTTTCCTGCTCCATAACGGGATGATCCATCCCGCCGGCCGGTAAGATTCAGGATATACCTGTCTTTAAGTTCAACATGGAGTGCGCCCAAAGCACCGGCATATTTATATTCAGTATTGTTACTGGTAGTTTTAGTTTCCGCCGCTGCGGATGGGATATCCAGCAGGGCATCTGAACTGAAACCAGAGTTAGTGGTTTTATCACTGATAGCTGATTGGCGGTTAATAGTACCGCCACCCAGTAGCATAAAGTTCCATTGCTTAAAATGAAATGTTTTTTCTGCGGTCAGTTCGAATACATAGGTCTTGATAAAATTGGATGCTGTAATTGTAGTGCCTGTAGGTTGTGTTGCCGGGTTTTTCGCTGCAATTGGAATGATGTTGTGTTCATCTACATTCAGGAGATTGAGACCAAAATTGCCTTTGATAGTAAAATCTTTTCCCGGCTTGTAATTCACTTTGAAATTGCCGAGTGTATTTTCAATATCTGCCTGGTAGCCCTGTAACAGGTACGAATAGGGGTTGAAAAGATTGGAAGGCCAGGTGAGTTTATTGTTTGTGTCCAGTAGATCTGGCGCATTAGGTGCCAGTAAGCGACCTTGTAAAAAGGTTTCTATTCCTATTGAGTTAGTGCGTCCAGAGGTATGTAAACCGGTAAAACTACTGGATAACTTTTTGTTCTTTGATTGTAAACTAATATTGCCATGCAGAAAGATGTCCCGGTCATAAAAATTCTTGTCAACAGTTTTACCAGGAAAGACAGTGCCTTGTCTGTAATACCCCAGGTCAAGATGGTAACTTGCCAGTTCCGACCAGCCTGCTATACTGGTATGAACGTTGGTAATTGCGGCAGTATTACCCATTAAAAGTTTAGAATAATCTTTATCATTATTGCTGTTCCATGCAGCCAGATCCGGAGCGTTTGCTTCTGTAATGGTAAGTTTGTCATTGCCGAATGCTTCTTTGCGCATGGCAATATATTGCGAGGCATTCATCAGCTTTATGTAAGAAGGAGCACGCGCAATGCCTTGCCTTAAATCGACAGTCAGGTTGGGGGTACCTGCTCTGGCTTTTCTTGTTTCTATCAGTATTACCCCATTGGCACCGCGCGATCCATAGATGGCGGTCGCGTCAGCATCTTTTAACACAACTACTGTTTCAATATCATCCATATTGATAAATCGTAATTGCGATAACCCGCCGATTGTTGCACTACTTATATCAGGATTACCTGCCGGAGAAGGAAGCTGTGTAATGATATTGGCCATAGAAGGTAAGGGTACTCCGTCAACAACAATCAATGGAGTATTAGATGGTAGTTTGACTCTGGGATTTAGAAGTCCTATCCTATTCTCACCTCTTACCTCTTACCTGCAATTGGGAGGATGAGCCATAAGTGCCATTGGAACGTTTTACCAGTAAACCCGGTACTACGCCGGAAAGATTATCTGGTAAACTTTTACCGGGTTGCTGGCCCATGTCATTGGCCGATACTTTAAATACACTACCGGTGTTTTTGGGTTTGGACATCGGCACATAGGTGGCGGTAGTAATGGGTTCCAGTTCGGGTACCGAGCGGTTCATTACAATATCTACCTGGTCTGAGCCAAGGTCAACAGACTGTGGCTGGCAGTTGATACAAGTAATACTGATAGGGCTGAGGGTTGGAGAGAAAGGGATCCGAAATACACCATTCTGATCGGTAATAGCCACAATCCTATTTCCCGATGAAATACTGGCACCGGCAATAGGGTCTTTGTTGAAGTCGGTTACTTTTCCTGTAACAAAACGGGTGGCAGAATCTGTTGTCGTTGTATTGTCTGACGGTTTCAATCTTACCAGCACATTATTATTACCGATAGTACTGTACCGGAGCGGTTGCGTGGAGAAAATGCTGTCAAGTATTTTGAATACGGGCCAATTTTCTGCAAAAAGTGTAACCCGTTTAGCGTTTTTCAGATCGTCTTTGTTATAACGTAAGGAAAAACCTGCTTTGTTCCTGATGCTTAGTAAAGCATCTTCTAAAGCTACGTTTTTAAAGTTCACAGATATGGTGGAGGGGAGCTGCTGCGCAGTTGCTGTTGGTACTATTGTTAAGGTTAAAAACACCAATAGCAATGTCAGCTTAACATAAGCAAACATTGGTAAAAAATTATTTTTTTGAAATAATTTTCGTTTCGATGTGTGTGGTGTAACCTGGAACGAAAGAATGGTGGCTACCAATAACCGTTACCCTTTGGTTCCTGTGAAATAAGTACCCAAAAAGACAAATTGTAACTTTAATAACGGTATGTAACCGTTATCTGTAGTGTAAGATAGGATAAATGTTTAATGTAAAGTGGCGTTTTTAGACGGTATATTCTGCATACAAAAGAAGCCTGCCTGCTTACCTGGCTATAAAAGATTGCGTTGTAATATTTTGGGTGTTACATCAACTCCCAAAAAGGCTATGGCCTTTTCTTTACGCAATTCTTTTTTGCCATGATATGCAGGCAGGCGGATAAGGGTTTTCCCGGATGCCGGATCTTAAAATTACAAAGGATAGGTCAAGGAGTGCAAGGTGTAACCATCATTTACTGATAATGACCTCCGTTGCACTCACTTTATATTTGAATTTCTCCCCCTCTAAACTAATTACTCGCATAAATGTTTCAAGAGTTTCCTTTCTTCGGAAGTCATAAAGACGGTCTCCCTTGAAATTAATATTGCTGTCTTTATATGTTATTTTGACATTGTACCAACGTTCTGCTTCCTGCATGATGGTCTTAATATCTGCATCATCTTCAAAACTGAAAAGACCATTTTTCCATGCAATAACATCACTGGTGTTTGCATTTGTATCCAGATATAATTTTCCGGTTGATTGCTTGTATATGGTTTGCTGACCAGGCAATAAAGTATATTCCTGCTTATCTTTTGATACATTGAGCGAACCCTGTAATAGTGTGGCCGCCACCTGTGCCTCATTATCATAAGCCCTGATGTTAAACCGGGTACCTAATACAAGATTCTTTGTTCCATTAACATTAACTATAAAAGGCCTGTTATTCTTATCGTGTTTTATTTCGAAATAGGCTTCGCCTTTTTCTAATGTTACTTCTCTTTTATCGCTATCAAAAGAGGCTGGGTAATTGATAGTTGACTCCGCATTAAGATATACTTTACTACCATCAGACAGTTCCAGTGTATAGGTGCCACTGCGGGGAACTGTCAATTGATTCTTACGCGTATCATTATTGCTGCCATTACCGGCAAACCGGTAAGAGATCTGTCCGGAATCTGTTTTGGTAATTGTAACATTACCTTGTGTAGCGATTTCTTTTC
Source organism: Chitinophagaceae bacterium (assembly GCA_047602185.1). GTDB lineage: Bacteria > Bacteroidota > Bacteroidia > Chitinophagales > Chitinophagaceae > PMP191F. The sequence goes on from JASGHY010000001.1 coordinate 327,614, forward strand.
CTTGCTCGATTGTCCCGAGCAGTATGGATCTATTGTCAGCCAGTATCAGTGTTGCCCGCCCCCCGTGTGCGGGCAACGTGTCTGATTTAGAAAAATTCGTTTTAACTACTGGCTGTGATTGAGATAGTGAGTTGTACAGCAGTGTACCCGATAAGCCAAGTATTGCGATGACACAGGCCGCTACAAGTAATCTTCTTACAAGTGGAACTGACTGTTTGTGTACAGGTTGGTGTGTTTCCATGTACTGCTGTTGTTCCAACTGCTCAATGCGGTCTTTGTGTTGCTCCAGGAAACCAGCAAAGGATTCAATGTCTTTTGACTGGTCGTCAGCCATCAGGCTCATCAGCTCACTATCTACACGAATGTCTCTCAGGTATTCATTGCTACTGATGAATACATCGTAGGCATCCTTCTCATCGTTTGTCAGGGGTACGCCTGCCGACATCTTGCAGATGGCCGATGTGAGAATATCGGGATGTATTTTTTCCTGTTGCATGACTTTCATTTGAATGGATAGATGGTTTAATGGTGTGGTATCTGAATGCAGCCTGTCTAATTTTTTAATAAGAGAACAGCTACGCTGATACAAAGAGCAACAAGGCTTATTAAAATGTCCCCAATTTCATGTTCTGCCAGGTACATCTTCAGCAGGAATTTCAGTTTAAAAAATGCTTTATGTTTTTGGTTTTTAATTGTTGTTTCGCTTGTGTTCAATTCATCAGCAATTTTATTCAGCTTCGGGTTCTCCCTGTACACTTTCTCTATAATTGCCTGTTGCTGTGGCGGCAGTGTTTTAATGGCTGCTTCCAGTGCCAGCATCAATTCGTTGATAGAGATCTGTTGTGTCTGTACGTACTCGTCCTTTGGAATAATCCTTGTGTAATTTGCAATCGTCTCCATTATTCTCGTCTTGTATTTCTTCTGGCTCAGACAAATGGATCTGGCGATTGCGTATATATAAGCTCTAAGGTTCGATTCAATACTAGCCCGGTTTTGCCATAGCAATATCATGACGTCATTATAAATGTCGTCTGCAGCGGCATCGTCACGTGTAAACCGAAGTACATAGGATTTTATGCTATGCCTGTATTCGTTGTACACCAGGGTAAAAGCTGCGTCATTACCTTTCCTTAACTCCTCAAGCAATTCTGATTGAGTGAATTCCTGCTTCATCGGAAAGAGATGTTTTAAAAATAGCCGTACAGCGTGGGCCTGTACGGTAATATGGTGGTGTTACCCGGTGCTCTATTATATAAGAGACCGAAAATTCTATTTGGTTAGCTGGCAGCACCAACTTTTTTAAAAAAAATTACTTATTAATTGATTTACGCCTGATAATGAACAGGATAGATAAGCGAAAATGTTCGCTGCGAGAGTATTGCTATCAGTATTGACTATAGAAACCCGCGATGATACCGCCTGGTTTCTCCCCGTGAGGTCAACTTTCTAAAGTTAAGGAAGAAAGGTGAGAAGGGGGGAAAGGAATCGGGAATCCGGAATCAGGCATTGGCAGAATGGCTTGATGGTTGTATAGTTTGACTGTTTGGGTCATAACCATAAAGAAATCAGGCAATTCACCCATCCCGTATCCCCTACAGCGTGGTACGGTTACAAGCAGGCAATTTGATAGGCCGCAAACATGCTTCAACCGTGCGAGGTCTTTGCTCCTTAAGTATTGTTTTACAGGGGCCTTGTTATGGTCTTGTTCTTGTCTCGTTCTTGTTTCCTTCTTATTTACAGCGTATAAATTAGGGGTTTTGCCTTGGCGGAGGGAGAATGAAACAAGACTTAGATAAGAACGAGGTAGGAAGAATGAAAGAAAAAGCCCGAATTATAAATATCGAAATCCGAAGGAAGGACGGAAAAGTAAGAAAAACCGAAAGCAAGATAAGTTGGCAGTTGGCAATTTGCGGTTGGCAAAGGCTATGAGCTGCGAGTAAATATAGTCCGGAAATAGTACAGCTGGCATTGTTTTACAGGGGACTGTTTAAGAGGGCTATATCCCGTCTTTAACAGAGGTTGCTCTCTAATGCGGGGTAAAGGCGCACTTTCTACATGCTTTTGGCGGATGAGGGTTGTGGGAGGTCTTTTGTGGGTGTTTCTTGAAATGTAGTTGAATTACTACAAATGATGAGCGCAAATTCAGGGTTGCAAGTTATAGGTGATAAATCAAATACAGCTTAACGCGAAACGCTCAATGCTGAACGCTAATACAGGTATTAGGAGTTAGGTTTTAGCTGTTAGCTGTAAGAAAGTTGGCAATTTCCAGTTTGGAAAACAGTAGGATGGCTTAATGGTTATATAGTTTGATTGTTATGGCTGATAGCCATAGAGCCATTTGACAATGCAACCATTAAACAGGATCCGGTATCCGCAAACCGGCATCGGGTAACCTGCAACCTGCATTCAGCCAAATGGCATAAATTTATAACTAACAGAGACCGGAACTATTATGCAAGCAAATCCTATTGTATCTATACTGGATAATGATTTTTATAAGTTTACCATGCAGCAGGGCGTTATCCGCCTGTTTCCTTACGCACATGCCCGCTATGCCTTTATTAACCGGGGTAAACATAGTTTTCCTCCCGGGTTTGCCGCAGCGCTTCGTAAAGCCGTAGATGGAATGGCTTTGCTGAAGCTGAAAAAAGAGGAAAAGTATTTTTTACAGACTACTTGTCCTTACCTGGACCCCGTATATCTCGATTTCCTGGAAGGCTATCGTTATCAGCCGGATGAAGTGCGTATTGAACAACATGAGGATCAACTGGAGGTGAAAGTGGAAGGATTATGGTATCGAACTATTTTATGGGAAGTACCATTGATGTCGCTGATATGTGAACTATATTATATTATGACTCATGCTGAGCGGGTAAGTGATGAGGAGGTAATGGAACGTACACATAAAAAAGTAAGTCATTATCTCGATCTTGGTGTTACTGTGGCTGAGTTTGGTACCCGTCGCCGTTATTCGTATGAAGTGCACCAGTTGGTGATGAGCGCACTTAAAAAGTATGGAGACGGTTCTTTTGTAGGCACCAGTAATGTGCATCTTGCTATGGCCTATAAAACAAAGCCTATCGGAACGCACGCTCATGAATGGTTTATGTTCCATGCTGCCCGTTATGGTTTTAAAATGGCTAATTCTCTTGGACTGGAGCATTGGGTGCAGGTGTATCGCGGTGACCTGGGTATTGCTCTTTCTGATACTTATACTACTGATATTTTTTTCAGGCAGTTTGATAAAATGTTTTCACGGTTGTTTGACGGCGTAAGACACGATAGTGGTGACCCGCTGGTGTTTGCTGATAAGGTAATTGCACATTACCAGCGTATGGGAATCGATCCGCTCAGTAAGACCATTATCTTTTCTGATGGATTGAATGATGAGAAGGTGAGTCGTATCGCTGAATATTGTCGGGGTAAAATAGGTATGTCGTTTGGTATCGGTACCAACCTTACCAATGATGCCGGCCCCGCTCCGATGAATATTGTTATTAAAATGACAGAAGCCCGTCCGCATAATGATGAATGGACTGAGGTGGTGAAACTAAGTGATGAACCGGGCAAGTACACGGGGAGTGAACAGATGATAACGCTTGCGAAAACGATCCTGGGTATTGAAGGAGGGTTATAAGTTTTAAGTTAAGGCACAAGATTTAAGGAGCAAGGCTCAAGCAAGTACGAAATACGAAGTTAGAAGTACGGGAAGTGAAAATATCGAATGTCAAATTCTGAATTTCGAATATCGAAGGGAAAACAGCCGCGAGCTTTGAACTACGAGCAGCGACCACTCACGACTGACGATTGACGACTCACGATTTTCTTTCACGTTTGACTTTTCACGTTTCATAGACATGCACTTACGACTGACGATTCACGTCTCACGATTTCATAACCCGAAACCTTAAACTCGACACTCGAAACAGTATTCACGATAGAATGTTTAAGATTTTGTTTTTGAGATTTATTAAAGGCGATACAGAATATTTATATCCTTTTAGCTGAGCTGATTGGGGTGAATATTTGCTTATTTTTAGTAAGCATGATGCATGTTTACCTTATAGCCTTAATGAAAAAATATTCACGATACTGTATAAACCACTTGTTTGTCTGTATCGCATTGTTATTACTCAATTATTCTTCTCTTAACGCTCAATATTCAGATAGTACTTATCGTAAAAAAGAAGTGTTTTTGCAGGTTGATACATTTACCACAAAAAAGAGATTCTGGCGTGCTTCCGGTGAATTGTTCGTATGCCAGTTGATTCCCTGGTCGTATAATTATTTTGTGAGGGATGCTGATTTTGCCAGGATCAGTTTCTCCAGCATTGGTCATAATATGGAGCCCAGCAGGTGGGAGTGGGATGATAATAGTTTTAAGACAAACCAGTTTGCACACCCTTATCACGGTAATTTATATTTCAGCTCCTTCAGAAGTAACGGGTATAGTTTCTGGGAATCAGCACCTGCTGCATTTGCGGGAAGCCTGATGTGGGAAATAGCAGGTGAAACGCACAATCCTGCACCCAATGATTTTATCAATACCAGCCTGGGCGGTATTTCACTGGGTGAGATCACTTACCGGTTGTCTAATTCAATTGTAGATAATAAACAGCGGGGTTTTGGCAGACAGGCACGTGAGGTGCTGGCATTGCTGGTAAATCCTGTAAACGGACTTAACCGCATTCTGGATGGCAGGTGGGGAAGGGTGCATCATGACAGAAGCGATTCTGTGCATATCCCCATCTCCGCAGTATTGGATGTAGGAATGAGAAGGTTCAGCGAAAGGTCATCCGACTTTATTGAGAAAGGCAATAACGAATTTTTTATGCGCCTGCGGTTGCAGTATGGAAAGTACAATGCTGTTTCAAGAATACCTTTTAATAATTTTTCAGTGTTGCTGGAAGCCGGTGCCTCTGATTCAGCTTCCCTGAATATGTTACTGGTAAATGGGGCCTTGTCGCAATGGCAATTGCCCATTGATAAAGGTGGGCAGCATATTGCCAGTGTGACTATGAACTATGATTATTTTAAGAATAATTCATTTGAGTACGGTGCGCAGAGCTTTAATTTTAAAGTATTGAGCGATTGGAAAAAGATCGATAAGGTGAAGATCAATACTATGCTGGGCGCCGGTATAATTGTACTGGCCGCTGTGCCTGATCCCTATCTGTATTATGGGGAAGGGAGAAATTATGATTACGGCCCGGGTGTAAGTGTAACCGGCAGTGCCAATGTTGATTTTAATGATAAAGTGATCTGTGCGCTTAATTACCGCGGAGGCTGGTTTAAAACAGTAAATGGTAATACCTCTAGTTTCTTTCTGAATGCAGTTACTGTTGAAACAAGATACCAGTTTGCCAAACGATTTTCTGTGGCAGCAGAGGTGGGCCATTTTACACTGGATGGCAACTTTGCGCATTACGATAATATCTTCAGGCGTTATCCTTATATAAGATTGTCGCTGGGCTGTAAGTTGTTCGATCTGCTGCCGGCGCTTTGATTACAACCTGATCTTAAACCCGATGTTAATACCAAGTCCTCCTATATTGATGTAAGATTTGAGATCGTTGGCTGGCCGGTTATCATCCTTGTAATGCGTTACAGTGCCCGTAGTGCCGGTAGGTGTATTGGATGTCAGGTCGAGCGTGGTTACATAATCTGTATTGGCCTCTGCAACACTCAGGTCGCCCAGCCCTCTTTTTTGCTCAGGTGCTACTTCCTGTCCGGTAGAAGTGTTGATGACTTTGGTAAGCTCATCGTAAGAAGTTACTTTCTTTGTATCGCTTTTTACAGGTACATTCCTGTATTCTGCTTCAAGGAACACGCAGGCGTGCGGGTTTATCTTTAGCGTGATGCCCATTGCTCCCTGGAAGCCGATAGTAGGATAGGGTTTGATCTCTTCTTTACGGCTGATGGTTGTCTGCGCTACAATATTGGCCGGCTGACCGGTAACCCTGCTGGTTTGTGCTGCATCTGTCTCAATACGCAAACGTCCCCATACGGGCATTACAAAGCCAAAACGCATATAAGGATTCCATTTTTCATAACCGGGGTTCAGGACGAGGCTCGGAGCAATGTCTAACGCACGTACATGTCCGTTTGATTCAATACTGCCTACTACGGTATTGGTACCTTCGGCAGTAGTGATACTTCTTGTCATGAGGTTGGTAGTGCTGCGGAAATAGTTGAAGGTGAGTTCCAGCGCCAGGTATTTATTGAAATTAAATCCTGCTGAAATACTGGCTCTTGCTCCTTCGCCATAAGAACCGGTCAGTACTTTTTCGCGTGTGGTTGTTTTTACGCCTGTGGTCAGGTTCACTGATACATTTTCATCGTGTGGCGGATAGGGACCAACATCAGGAAACTCGCCGTTTGAAACACTGAAAAAATAACCGCCACCCACTTTCATATAGAATTTGCTGTGGGAGGGTTGCTGTGCGTGTACAAAAGCCATTGTAGATATTGTTAGCACCAATGCCGCAATAAATTTTTTCTGATTCATATGGATATTTTTGATTCGCCTGTTTTTAAACGAATGAACAGATTGACCAATCAGGGAGACTTACCGAAAGACGCTACCATCAATATGCTTGCCACGAGGTTATTGGGGGAGGTTAGCCGGGCAATACATTACAAAAGAAGAGTAAAAGAATGATTTGTGTAGAAACTGTCTAGTGTGGTATGATGAAAGAAAATAACCCTGTTGAACAAGATTGCAGCTATTCTAAAGCGGATAGCAAATACTTATCGTGAAAGTGGAAGTGAATTATTGAATGAGGTCTCCATAAATCCTGAAATTGACAATTGTGAGCTCTCCATATTGTTGCTCATCTTTTTTGGTCCAGGTAAATCTTTGTTTTAAAGGACGACTAAGCCTATCCCATTCAAAACGTTCTTTTATATAGACAATGATACTGAGTGGCTTTTTATTGGCTGTATTGTACCGGGTTAACTCTTCGTGGGTTATAAATTTGAAAATGAAATAGCTTAATGCATCATGATGCGCTGGCTGTCCTTCGCCATACGCCATTCTGATACGGGGGCCTATTTCTTTTAAAAGCGTACGTAAAGGTTTGCCGATAAAAAACGAATCCTGTTCTTTTAGTTTTGGAGCATCACTAACCGTTTGCATAATGGCTGCAGTATGACAGCCAGTGGTCAGCAATAATATGAGGGAAACTATTGTAATGATCCTTGCCATGCAGATCCTGTTGGCAGATTAAGATGCCTGGCGGGATCTTTTGCATAAAACCATTTCCGGATTTCAGGAAGTCTGCCTCAGGCCGGTATTGTACAGGAACTTTGTAAAGATGTTTTGTTGGTTTTTTGCCAGCTTTTTAAAGCGATGCACTTTGGCTACCAGGTTCCGGATAACTTCATTCGTTAAATTGTCTTTGCAGATATATTCGAAGGAGCCATTTTTCAGAGAGTTTACTGCAATATCAATGCTGTCGTGATCGTAAACCATTACCACGAGCGTATTGGGAACAAATCTTTTTATTTTTTGAAGAATGCTGATGCCATCCAGGTTGTCCATGCGATAATCGAGAAAGATCACGTCGGGCTTTTGAGGAAGCTGTAGCAGACAGGTTGAACTGGTACTGAATAACCGCACTGTTGATTGTCCTGTATGCTGCAGGTGTTTTTCCATCGCAAACAGGAAGCGGATATCATCGTCTGCCACAAATATTTTCAGTTCAGGGCTACGCATAAAAACAGATTGGAGTTAGGAATTAAAATGTTACCAAAAGATACTCCAAACCCGGTCCTGCAGATTGCTGTGATCTGAGTTATAGCAGGTTTTACATGGCTTTTATAGTAGCCGGTACATAATTGTATTTAGTGAGACCTGTTGCAGGCAAGGCTAATGTGCCGGTACAGGGCTGGTATTGGGTAAGGCAAATAACAGGTTGTTAACCATAAAGGTGGCTGGAACATATACAGGCCTGCATTGAGGGCAGAGCGGATTTTTCAGGAAATTATCCAGCCATATTGCGTTGGCCTTTAGCTTCAGATCGGTGGATTTAATGTGTTTGAGCACATTATATGCCAGTATAGTGTGGTAAGCGGTTTCCATTCTGTGCGAGGTAGAGGAGAACTTAACAGCGATCTGGTTATTGTTATCTCCCCGCTGAATGCTCATCTGGTCGAAGCTGAAAACATATACATCAGGAGAGCTGGAGTCAAATACATCACGCACAATTTCAAGATACCCCAGGTAAGTATCATCCGAACTGAAAGGTTCGTCGGTGAGGGTCAGGCTGATGCGGTATTTATCTGCTTCGGGGTAAAGTCTGAATGTGCCATGAACTTTTATCAGCTTGTCAAAGAAACGGTCTGTTTTTGCCGGCAGGCTTTGTGTAAAACCCAGTAGCTGGATAAGACTGCTGGCAGGATAGGCATAAGTGGTTTCAACGGTGCCTGTTAATAGCAGGCTATCGAAATCAACCCGCTGCACCCTCAGCCGAAGGTATCTTGCCACATACTGACTAAGGCATTTTACTCCATTGGGATTGATGATGCCTTTTTTGTTTAGTGTAATGTCGCAATTAGAATTGAGTACTCTTCTGTTGGGCATGGCTGTAGAGCTGTCTAATGCCGAAATACAAAGGCAGGGCGTCTCTATGGATTCAAAACGGTTTACAAAGATCATGGTGTCGAGCCCGTGTTGAATAGTAATAAGCCTTTTCTGAATATTTTCTACCTGTGCTGTCGCAGACAAGAGCATGCCTGTATGTAAGACGAGTATGGTTGTAATTTTTTTCATACCTGTATAGTTTATAGATCAGGGCATGGATATATTGCTGGTAACGCCTCCGCCAAAGAAAATACTGTTTTTGTTGACCTGCCAGTTGTTATTACCGCCTGCTTCCAGGTTGCCGGGTACGTTTGACCGGTGGAGGAAGTAATGCAGCTTGAGGTGATTGGAATCATCGTATTTGATCATTGAGTGAATAAGGTTTTGTGAGAACATGGTCCAGGGAGCACTGGATCCTACAAAAACATTGAAGTTGGGAAGAATAACATCGCTGCTGTTTCCGGGCGTCTGGGGACCGGTATATGTGAGGCTGGCAATGAACCAGGAGCTGTTAAAGAATTCCTGCTTTGCATTCTGATTGGCAATGTTCTTCAGTTTCCATTTACGGCCTTTATTCCTGTATGAAATAATATCGGGCGCCAGGAAAGGATTTGCCCTGTTGAGGCCTGTGTATACTTCTGAATAGAGATGGAGTGTATAGTGATCATTAAACCTGTATCGCAGAAAACCACCGCCTGTAAAGAAGCGATCCCAGTTATCGCCCAGCTGCAGAAATGTGCTGAAGACCGGAAAGTAATCATCATAGATGGTGAAGTTGAAATTCCTGAGGTTTATTGCCAACATAAAATCCTGCTGCGTGCGATTGCGGCTGGTAGCTACATTTTTATAGGTTCCCCTCGGCGAAGTAGTAAAAGTGGTACCGAGTGTAATAGAATATTTATAGTCGCAGTACACAGCGTTGGGCGTACCCAGGTAGAAAGGTTCCAGTTCCTGGTACACGTATCTTCCTTTAGAAAGATTTAATGAAAGCATAGGAGAGAAGGTGAACACAAGCTGGCTACGCGAACGACTGTCATTGGGAACTGTACCATTACGATAGTTGCTCAGGAATGCTCTTCCCACGCGCCATTGTAATCCTGTGTTCAGTGAATACTGTAAGGTTGGATTGTCTTTCCAGATGCCATAGCCCACACCGATCGAGAAACCCTTTTTTATTCCACAGACCAATGTGGCTTTGAAAAGATTGTGTGCACCCGACTGGTTGTTTAATACCGGCCCTACATTGTTGTTGAACATCCTGATGCCTTTCTGTGTAAACACCGGTAATGAAATGAAAAAGAAGGAGGCCATGATCAGCCCCCTTGTTAATAAGCCGTAATATGATGCCTGTTTCATACAGCGGTTTTTAAGAACAGGTGGTTAGTTTATTTTCAGACTTGTTTTATAGCCTAGCTGAAACTGCGTGAAATTGTATTTGCCTTCATGCAGGTTGTCGAAATAGTTAAACCTGAAATACACTTTATTTTCTTCCTTGCTGGAAACGTAATAACAGAGGGTGATGTTTGGATTAAAGATCCATATTGATCCAGAGTTGGAAATGTTCACATTCTCTGCAATATGTTGTCGCAAGAACTTAAGCGATACATCCATTCCAAAATTCTTGACCCGGTTTACAGTGTAGTTAAATTCAGGATAGAAGTTAAAAAAGATGATATCCTTTTTATAAAGACTGTCTGTACTTACCAGGTTGATGTCGGCGCCGATATTGAGGTTGATGGCCTGGTTGATCCCAATGCCAAAATGAACGAGGTTCATTTTGATACCTCCCTGAAGATACGATATCTGGTTGAGGTAGGTGCGGTTTACGGTATCTTTCTTACCCGGTCCCGGCTGAATATTGCTGCTATCGAGACTGGTGAACCTGCTATCGAACTTTGACAGGCGTATATACGGACGTATGAAGTTATGGAAAACGATATCTGAGTTTTTGATACTTCCGGTATTGGTAATAAAGTTGCCTGATACCTCAGATTGTAACAATCCATTGGCTTTGCGGCCAAGTAACCCCAACAGGTCTGTATAGACGGTCATTTCAATAAGGTTGTTTAATGCTGAGCCTATACGGAGTGAATCGACCCTCTTTTCTTTTGTGAGTATATGATACCCATCGGCAGGATAGTTGATGGTGCCCCGGAAACTATAATCCAGTATATCTCCCAGTTGTACATAGAATGCGCTGTCTAAACGGCTGTCAAACCGTACCATCCTGTCTGCCTTTCTTCTGAAAAAACTGGCAAAGCTGATAGGGGCCTGGCGATTGAAATAAACCCCGCCATCGTCCAGTGTTATCTTTAAACCGCGGCGCATAATAGAGCCACGTCCAATGGTAACTTCTACCTGTTTTATTGTTGTTGTTCTTACAACCTGTTCTTTTTTGTTATAAACGTTTATCGTTTGTTCGGGCATTACCAGGGCACCGATAACTTCTTCAGAGGAATTGTCGGCCAGTACTTCTTTCAGTCTTCCCTGCAGATCTTCTATCGTTTTTTGCTGTGGTGTTTTTTCTTTTATTTTTTCCAGTGATTGGTTGTAGAGATCATCCTTAAGTTTATCAAAAGCTGTTTGGTTGGCTGCTGTGGCTGCCAGGAATGAACCTAAAGTGCTATCAAGTGCCATCATAAAACTTTTGAATTCCGGATCATAGAGTGTTTTATCAAAATCGTTGAGATAGGCCTTGCTGGTTTTACAGGTGGCCGGTGTGGTTGCCGTGCAGATACTGAATTGCACATGTTTGTCGTCAGTTCTGTTTAACTGGTATTCGTAACGGACGCTGTTGAACTCAAAGTTTTTTGAGATAAGCGTGGTCTGTGCAGAAAGTAACCGGCCAACCGCCAGTAGCAGCGAGGATAGCAGTAGTTTTTTCATACCGGAAAGGTATGAACGGGTAAAGGGCAGGAACAGCGTTTTTACTCCTATCCTGACACCGTTTTTACACGGTAGGGTGTTGTGTTTTCATTGGCTTGCCGGGTGTTGAAGGCTATGCTATTCGGTAGGGATTGATCTGTTTAGTAAAGGTGCATGTCACAATTGTGCAGGAACAGGCTAAATATGGTTAATAAATATTGACAGACAAAACCAATATTTGTCTAAATAAACAAACCACGGTCATATGAAAATGAAGATTGCTGCTCTTGCTTTAGGTGGTATTCTTTTGCTGAATACCGTTACTGCCCAGAAAAATAAAACACAAGCTGTCACAGCCAAACCTGTGGGAACAGTTTGGTCTGCTGAGAAAGCGAATGCCTGGTATAAAGAACATCCCTGGATCACCGGCGCCAATTTTATTCCTTCTACTGCTATCAATCAACTGGAGATGTGGCAGGCAACAAGTTTTGATGCTACTACTATCGACAGGGAGTTGGGGTGGGCGCAAAGTATCGGCTTTAATGCAATGCGTGTTTTTCTGCACAGTGTTGCATGGAAACAGGATGCCGATGGGTTTAAGAAAAGAGTAGATCAATATCTTTCAATAGCAGACAAACACCATATCCAGACCATTTTTGTGTTCTTTGATGATTGCTGGAATAAAGAACCTAAAGCCGGTACACAACCTGCTCCTAAAACAGGTGTTCATAATTCAGGATGGGTACAGGATCCCGGCGATCCAATGTTTAAAGACAGTTTACTGTTCCCTCAACTGGAAGCCTATGTTAAAGATGTCCTGACCCAATTTGCTCACGATAAAAGAGTGCTGCTCTGGGACCTTTATAATGAACCCGGTAATTCGGGTAAAGGGAACGCTTCTTTGCCTTTGCTGGCTAAAATATTTCAATGGGCGAGAGAAGTAAATCCTGATCAGCCTGTAAGTGCCGGTGTATGGGCCTGGAATCTGGAAAAGCTGAATGCTTTCCAGGTAATGAATTCTGATGTGGTTACCTATCACGATTATGAGGAAACAAACTGGCATCAGCGTGTAATAGAAATGCTGAAGATGAACGGTAAGCCATTGATCTGCACTGAGTATATGGCACGTGTGCGTAACAGCCGTTTTTCAAATATACTTCCCCTGCTGAAAAAGGAAAATGTTGGTGCTATCAACTGGGGATTTGTAGCCGGTAAAACGAATACGATCTACGCATGGGATACGCCGATTGCAGATGGCAGTGAGCCTGTTGAATGGTTTCATGATATTTTTCGCCCGGATGGAACTCCTTACAGGCAGGATGAGGTGAACCTGATCAAGAAGCTGAATGGGAAGTAGGGGAAATGTGTGGATGTACTGATTTCAAAATTTGAGAATTTGAAGATTTGAAAATTAAGCAAGCTCGTTGGAACTCGTAGTTCCGAAGTTGTATTATGTGGCCTTGAGCCACTTAATTGTAACGTGGCTGAAAGCCACATAATAAATTTATCGAAGCGAAGGACGCTTCGATGAGCAAGGGGATGGAATACAGGTTGTAGGTTTTGAGTAAAGCTGAATGCTTAACGCCTAACGCGGAAAACGGGTTATAAGTTTTAAGTTATAGGTTGTAAGTTGAATACAGCTCAACGCTTAAAGCGAAACGCAAATACAGGGTTATACGTTTTAAGTTACCTGACTCTCCGGATGTAGGCAAGTTGCGCTAATGGGCTTAACCTGTCAGGTCGGGCCAGAGCTGCTTAACTACTTTTTGTAAGGTAGCTTTGATTATCGGTTTAAACCTGACAGATTTACTTTCCTATATATGGGGAGTCAGATTAAATTATAGGTTGTAGGTTATCAGTTAAGGCACAAGGGACAAGGATCAAGGCACAAGAGAATACAGGACGGTCTATGCAAAAAGATTAAAGCCAGACGGAAACGAGTTCGTCTGGCTTTTTTGTGCGTGCAATTACGCATGCACTTTTGTTTCAGCGATTATCATGGCTTTACATTACTTGATAAATCCAACGGTATTAGGGTTAAGACCGGGACTAACAGGGAATGAGAATTTCTTTTTGCCTGTCTGGTCGAAACAGAAAACAGTACCGGAGGTAATATAGTCTTTGGCATCTGTTACATATACATCACCATTGGCGGGATCTATATTTAAACCATAAGGTAATTGTATGGTAGTGCCATCCGTAACGAAGTTGCTGCTTTTCTGAGAGAAGTCTGTAGTGCTCAGTACACGTACATGAGCTGAACCAAGGTAGCCACCTGTAGCATATAATGAGCCATTGTAATAACGGATCTTGCCAACTGCTGTATCTGCTGATTTTACAATAGCATTGGTAGCAGTGCTTACTTTTACGAGTTTGGGGCCTACAGAACCATAATTACCGGTACAGCCTACATAGATATTGCCGGCATTGTCTGATACTACACTGTTAGGGTTAAGCCCAACTTTGATCTTTTGTGTTTCTGTAAGTGTGGAGAGGTTTACTACAGAAATGGTAGAGTCATATACAGGGTTCAGTCCACCGGAGTTGGCAACATATAGTTTGTCGTCGTAAACTGCCATCTGCTCGGGGTTAGCGCCTACAGTAATGTCTTTTTCAATAGAAAGGGTAGCGGTGTCAATTACAGCTACAGTACCATCCCAGCAGGATACCAGTACCTTGTTTTTATAACCAACAGCATAACGTGGCTGACGTGCTACGTTGGTACTGGTTTTTAAAGAGATCTTTTTAAGGCTTTTGGCTGTTCCTTTTTCAGCTACTTCAAGATAGCTGGATACATTCATCACGATATATATTTTACCGCCATAGATCAACAGGTCGTTACCGGTATCGCCAAGACCGCTGCCATTTACGCTGGCATAGAAATCTGTGGTAGGGGTTCCTTTGGTGAAATCGTAATAGGTAAGTGTTGTATTGTTGTTATTGAAAAGTCCTTCGCTCAATACATATACACCAGTAGTTACTTTGGTGTCCTCACTGTATTCTTTGTCTTTTTTACAGGAAGCGAGTCCAAGCACAACGAACAATAATGGTAATAGAACCCTGTTCTTTTTCATTTGTAAGAATTATAGATGATTAAGGATTATACTGATCTTATAGGAGCGGCCCGGCATCGGGAAATATCTCACAATGTCGTACCGCTGGTTGGTAAAGTTTTCGAGTGTTGCTTTGATGGTTGCCTGGAATTTCCTGAAATCAACAGCTCTTGATAAATAAAGATCCTGTGTATTCCAGCCATCAAGCTGGTTGTAAGGATTGTTCTCTCCCAATGTGTACCGGGTAGCTGAAAAAATAATATTGTATCCGGCGCTCCACTGGCGATAGCGCAAACCAGCCAATGCCGAGCCTGAATGATCGGGTGTATAAGGGATCCTGTTCTTATAGGTAGCTGTTGACGGATCGGTAATATCAATGGCCTGCTGGTAAGTGTATGCCACACGTGCAAACCAATTGACCGTCCGAGATAACTGCCCGTCTGTTTCTACTGCCAGGTCAATGCCCTTGATATCTACTTTGCCGAGGTTCAGCATTGTCCAGGTAAACAGGTTCTTATTGGGTATAGCGACGATCTTGTCTTTGACAGTGTTGTAATAAGCGTCTGCACTGATGCTGAGGTGCTTTATGGCATTGCCGGGTAATGTATTGGTGTAAACAATACCTGCATTGTATTGACGTGCATATTCGGGACGGAGAGATGAATTGCCAACGAAGTTGTAATAGAGGTCGTTGAACGTTGGCATCCGGAATACATGCCTGTAAGAGGCACGGAACATAAACGGGCTTTTCTCTGCCGGTTTAATACTCAGGGCTACTGCGGGTGTCAGTTTGTTGATCGTTGCTGCTGCCGTACCTGTCCTGGTATCGTCTGCAATGGTGGTGAGTAATGCAGATGCCGTAACCTGCCATAGCTGGCGGGAATAATACAAGGCAAGGTTGTTCCAGAAACTTTTGCGTGAAGGATATACAAAGCTGGTGAGATTGGATGATAGCTTTGCAAACGCAACATCCGAGGATGCTGCTACCTTTAGCTGTTCTGTAATATTGTAACCTGCTGCCGCAGAGAAATAGAATTCCTGCTGGGTATAGCGATTGTCAAGACCTCCCTGGTTATTCAGGTAATCAGGATCTGTATAGCGTGTGTAATTGTGACTGTATTTGCCAGAGAGAATAAACTCTGTTCGTTTGCCTGCTGTTGTTCTGTAACGTGCCTGTGCAAAATAGTCAGTATTCCATAAATGCTGTACAGAGCGATCGTTGAAGAAAATGATTGCGCCAGGCAATCCACGACTGGAATGATAACCGCCTGCTTTTACCTGCAGTGTCGAACTGTCTGTAAACATCTTGATGACATTTACTTCACCCTGTTGCGACTTTACTTCTGAGTTCTCTCTCTTTGCATCTTCTGAAAAGCTGCCATTGTCAATGGTGAAGGGGTAATTGCCTTTTGAGAAAACGGCTTCACCATTCAGGCTGATAGCTGTATGTTTTGGCAATACAATATTTACACCGGCAGACGGTTGCCACAGGCCAAAGGAGCCTTGTTTTAGCATCGCCTGCCAGCCGGAACGCTGTAATGCAGCTGTTGAGAATGAATAGGTATTGATGTCCAGTAATGCCCCATAGCTGAAAGCGCGGGCAGGTTGTATGATTTTCTGAACACCGGCATATTGCAGGTCGATCGACTGAACGAAAGTAGGAGAATACCTGCTGAGATCAACCTGTCCGGCCTGTGCATCAGATACAGGAATACCATCGTAATGAACACCCGTATGTGCTGCGCCAAGACTTCTTACTGAAACGGTTTTGAGTCCGCCCACACCGCCATAATCTTTTACCAGTACGCCTGAAAAATAACGCGCTGCATCGCCTATGGATTGGGCATTGATCTGTTGTAAAGCCTGCCCGTTCAATGATTGTGTGGGAGTTACGGTAGTAAACGTGTTCTTCTTTTTCTGTGCTTCTACAGTTACTTTCTGCAATGTAGCCGAACTGTCTTTTTGCTGTGCAGATACTGCACTGCAAAAGAGCAGTAAGAACAGGCATTGATAATATTTTATACTACAGATCTTCATCCGGGGTTATAACTATGTTTATTGACAGGCAATTGATAATAGCATACACTTGCAGCAACCGGTGCTGCATGCATACTAATCATTTGCAATGTTGCTGGCTGTTTGCTACGGGCAGTATCAAATGATATGCAGCAGGCATAACAGCCGGTTGATCCGGGATAGGATAACATGCAAAAGGGTGATGATGCTATGAGCGAGTACGCCTGTACAGGACGTATTTGCGTTTCATCAGCTCTTTTCCACGAAAGCCGCGAACTATGATTGTTATGGCAGGTCTTCTGGCTCGTTTCATTTGTTCAACGCCTTCCCGTTCTTGCGAACAGTGGCCTTGCAGATTGAACAGTTGTGAATTGATAAGAAAGCAATTCACGAAACTTACAGCTGCGGGACAGCCCCGGATTTACGCCGGGTTCCCTTTTAATCCTGGATGCAATTGCGTTGCACCCGGAACCGATAACAGACCGCAAATGTATTGTAATTAGGCATTCTGCCAAAAGGGAAGTTATTGACATGTAATCCGCATTGAGGAATACGGGGTTATAAGTTGTAGGTTTTAAGTTATAGGTTAATACAGGAATTGAGTATTAGGGTTTAGGTGAAATACAGGGGTTGATAAGTTGAAAGGTTTACAAGTTGACATGGGGGGGAATGTATATAAAAGCACCTTGCCGGCTATGGCCGGCAGGGTGTGTAGTGGTTATTGACCCGGGTTATTCTTCTTCCGGTAATATTTTGACAGGTGGGGATAGGCAAGCCTGCTGGCCTCGCTATTGCTGCCATACTGGTTTTGAAAATCCTGCATCTGTGTTATGATCTTTTTGATCACTTCTGCAGGAATACTATCACCATAAATGATCTCTGCTTCCAGCATCTTGCTCCTGATATCCAGCCAGGCAGCTTCCATTTCCCTGGTAAACTGTTTGCTGTCCATTGTATGGTTTTTATAAGTACGTTGATTGAGCGATCCGGATGATTAACGGACATATTGTTGCTGAGCTGGAATTACTGCTGGCGGGGGAATGCTGTTGTTTGCTACTGGTATAAAGTTGTTTTTTATTGCCGGGAACTAAAGGGGCACTGAAATAGTCTGAGCGTTTTCCAGGAGCAGGATTGTTTAGAATATGCAGACTGATCTCGTCTTCTGCTTTTTCAATTGTATTAGCTGTGATTGTTTCGCTGATGGATGATGCCTGTAGTGGTGTATTGGCTGGCGTAGCTTCGGGGATGATCACCAGGTTGTTACCGATCATCTTATATCTTACTGCTTCACCGGCAAGCACACTGTCCAGGATGCGTTCGGTGGTCCATTTCTGTGCCTGGATCGTTATTTTTTTAGTGATTTGCAATTCGTGTTTGTTGTAACAAATAGCAATGCGTGCTTTATCGCCAATGTTCTTTAAAACCTTGCTTAGTGTTTCGTTTTTAAAATTGATGGTGATAATACGGGAGAGCTGGTTCGCTGTTGCAATGGATACCTGTATCGTAGAAAATAAGGTAACCAACAATGCTAATCTGGTGAGTTTTTTCATTGTTTACGTTTTTGAGTTAATAAGATCCCTGTTTTTGATATGGTGGTTACCGTAGGCCTGTAGTTCAGTACGCCGATTACTAAACGCCAGGTTCACTAAAGGTGGTCTCGATGTTGTTTAGTTAGTGTCTGGTGAAGACACCAGCCACGGTGTACATTCCCCGCCGGAATGAAAGCTCTTAACTAAACGACAGTTAAAGTGCTCTGTTGACAGAACGTGTTGACTGCAATAGCCGGTTAGTGCTACTGGTGGATAAGGTTTAACAGGATAAGGCAATCCTGGCCACAGGAACTCCGGATGTTCCCGGGCTTCGGATGTCTTGTTTCTGTGCTTACCTATGTGAGATGCTGTTACCTGCTGATGATCACCTCTTTTTCTCCATTTAGCTGATAGTGGAATTTGCTTCCTTCCATACTTAATACTTTCATGAATGTGCTGAGCTCTTCGCTTCTCCTGAAGCCGGAAAGATAAATGCCTTTTATATCGAGACTATCCCTGAAGATGATGCGAACACCGTACCAGCGTTCTGCCTGCTGCATTACAACTTTCAGATCTGCATCTTCAAAGTTGAAATAGCCGTATTTCCATGCAGTTATTCTTTGTGTATTTACGTGTGACTGTAATGATAGCCCGCCGGTACTTTCCTGGAATACGGCCTGCTGACCGGGTGTAAGCAGGAGAGCCTGTTTGGGTGTGGTTACCTTTACAGAACCCTGTACCAGCGTTGTTGTTACTTTACCTTCATAATCGTACGTGCTGATATTGAACTTGGTGCCTAATACGGTGTTTCTTGTTCCTTTGGCATTTACTACAAAAGGTTTTGAACTGTGTGCAATTTCAAAATAGGCTTCCCCTTTTACCAGTGTTACCTCCCTTTCGGGGCCATCAAAGGAGGTTGGATAACTGATGGTTGACTCTGCATTTAGTTCCACTATACTGCCATCACTGAGTACCAGCCTGTAACTGCCCGATCTTGGTACTATCAGTGTATTAAAATATTGCTCGTCCTGTTTACCCTGAGATGCCAGTTCGTAGGTGATTTGTCCTGAATCTGTTTTGCTGATCCTTGCCATACCCTGCGAGGTAAGAAACCCCTGCGAGGAAGAATCCAGTTGTATTACCGAGTTGTCAGAAAGCATCAGTGTGGCCTTATACCTGTTCTTTGCAAAAGGATCGGGGATTAGCCTTGCCGATGAAAGATAGAGGTAATAGAGGGTGCTGGAGATAAGAATAATACTGGCTGCGAGGCAGGTTATTTTAATGGCGAGTGGAATGTATCTTTTCCCGGGCCTTTTTTCTCTTTCAAGCCTTGCGATCAACTTTTTGTTCTTTCTCATGAATTCTTCCCAACAGTCAATGTCATTGGTATGACGTTCCTCTGCCAGTAATCGCATCAATTCACTATCGATCTTCATATCCTGCAGATTGCTGCAATTCCTGATAAAGAGATTATATGCATTTCTTTCCTCGTCTGTGAGAGGAAGTTCTTCAGAAAGATTGCAGATGGCAGAGGTGAGCGTGTCCGGGCGAATATTTTCTTGTTTCATAAAAAGTTGAGTTTATTGAAGGCTGATGGTTATTGCATGTATATGGCAATACTTATCGCATAAGGTAACAGATCAGGCTAACTCCGAGCATTACTATGTTGGCTACAATGTCCCATGTTTCCTGGCTTTCAAGCAGGAAGGCCATTTGTTGTTTCAGTTTATTCAATGCTTTGTGTTTTTGTGATTTTACGTTGGCGAGACTGGTGTTGAGTATTTCCATGATCTCCCGGAGGGTGAGGTCGTGTTTGTACACGATCTCGATAATAGCACGCTGTTGTGGAGGTAATTCCCTGATAAGATCTTCCAGCAAACAATAGATATCGCTGATAATGGTTTGCTCTGTAATAGTGTAATAAGAGAAGGGGTCCTGTTGTGTGTAAGCCCTTACTGTTTTGATATACCTTTCCTGCTTGTTTAAATACTTAAAACAAAGCCGTCTTGCAACAGTGAAAAGAAAGGCTTTGATAGCAAACCCATCGATAAGTGATTCGCGGTTGACCCATAGAACGACCATCGTTTCTGATGCGATGTCTTTTGCCGTCTCTTTGTCTCTTGTGAATCTGAAGATGTAGGTTTTGAGCAAAGGGCAGTACTGGTTGTGCATGTACGTCCATGCTTTTTGATCACCCTTTCGGAGTGCCGAAAGAAGCTCGGAATGACTGAGTTTTTTAAACATTTGTTGGAGAGTTACAATTAAGAAATACATACCGTTTTAAGAGATGTGATGTTGCCTGTACTAATATGTATATACCCTTACGTGAAATTTGGTTACCTGTAAATGCAAACTTTTTTGGAAAAATTAATGTGGTCTTGTGCCTGGAAAAGCTGGTGTATATACAATAGATGGCCTACAGCTTCGCATTGATGGCGTACAGCTGAAGAAGCAATACATTCCGCTCCCATACAGCGTAGTGGCTGATACAGGAATGTTCATATGGCACGGCATGCAAACAAATATGAAGTGTATTGATTACTTCGTGTTTGTTGATGGCGGCGTGCCTGGTGCAGTAAAATAGATGAGGATGTAATGGCAGATAGAAGAAGAGATGACTAATCTACCGAAAGTAGTGGTCACGAGTCTGTAGCCAAAGCCAATAGCAGGAAGATGTAACTGTTCCTGATATCGGGGAATCTTTTATTTGGATAATCGGGACGCATGGTGTTTCCAGTCTCTTGAATTTTAAAATGAAGAGATCGGTCGTACATAGGATAGGACCCTGATAAAATTTATTGAGAAGAGAGTAAGCAGGTGCAGTTAAATAATATACCGCTGCATCTGTAGTGTGTTGTTGCCATTAAAACAACGTAATGATTGTATAAGACTAAATCCCGATCAACTTTTTTGTTGGCGATTAGTCAGATCTGAGGTGAAAATTGTTGCTAAATGATTAGAGGATAAGGCTTATTGCTGATTTATTTTTTTTATAAAAAAGATAAAAAAGTTGATGCGATTTGTGTCGCATTTTTCATCGGGAGGCTACCCGTAAACCGATCAGGCATTTTCAAAGATCCCATCGCTTTTCACGAGATGGGTTGTTATAGCCGCTCTGTAATAGTTACTGATTTTTTTGTCGGGTTTTTACAATAATGCAAGTCCCCCCCGGTTCTTATCTTAAAATATTCTACATCAATTTGCTTTAATCTGCCTGCAGAGAATTACGGGAAACCGGATTTTTTATTGTACTGCGTTTCACGTTGATTACCGGCTTGCAGCTTATTGTTGCCGGCAGAAAACCGGGTAATACTGCGTTTGTAAAGTCATTAGGACTCCAATGACCGGTTGTGCATGGTTCAATAGCTTAGTTCTCTTTTAATTTTTCATCCAGTTTCTTCTGCAGCTCATTGAGTGCTTCATCATATTCTTTCCTGTTCATAAAGACAGAAGGATTGTATTTGTCTCCGGGTTTATGCTTGCTGTGTAATTGGAACTGGCTGGCATGAGAAGCAACCCACAGATCAAATGACAGCTTTTTCATAGCGCTCAACGTATAGGTATAATCCTGCGCAATAGTGGGGTATGCAGGTATGTCGGTAAACTTTTTATCGGTAACAATGGTGGGCATATTGGCAATTAATACCCTGTATGATCTTTGCTCATCTTTTGTGTTGAATAAAAAACTGCAAGAGCCTTTGGTATGTCCGGGGTGATGAAGCATTACCAGTTTAGTATCACCCAATTGTATTGTGTCTCCATCATGTAACAGGCGATCTGCTTTTACGGGTGCATAGAGGCTTCCATGACCACCCAGTGCATAATCTGAATTGCCTCCATCTGCCAGTACATCCACTTCTTTATCGTCTGCCATCAGTTGGGCGCCTGTTTGTTTCTTTATGGTAGCCATGGCACCCATGTGATCATAATGCGCCTGTGTGGTCAGCAGAATTTTAATATCGGAGAATTTAAAACCCAGCGCTTCAATATTCTTTCTGATCATGGAAGCAGAGGCTGCAAGACCGGTATTGATCAGGATATTACCCTGTGAGGTAACGATGAGATAGCTTGACAGATCATAAGTACCTACGTAATACAGGTTGCCGGCAATACGGAAAGGTTGATAAGGTTTTGACCAATCAGGATCATGCTTTGCGGGTTCCTTTACTTTTTGGGCAAATGTGAGTGTGCTGATAAATGAAAGACTAATAGATAGTGTGATGTTCCTAAGGGTGTGTTTGCGCATAATAAGGTTTCTGAAAATTAAAATTACAGATTGCTGCTGAACAGTTGGTACAGTGTTGATAATAATTAATTGGCAACAGCCAGGCAAGCTTGTGTTGGTGCAGGGCGATCTCCTGAACTCAGTTGGGATATCAGGATCGTCTTTTTATACTTCAAATTCTGCGGTTCATGCTATACTGTCTTTGAGAGCGGGAAAGGTGGAAATACTTTAGCAGAAAAAATTATTATGCGCAATTTTTCTTACCTGGTAATCTGCTGCTGGATTGTCTTTGCCGGATGTTCTAAAGACGGTGATGAGACTGATGATGGAGGTAATGGAGGGTATGCCAAAGGTTCATTTGGGGGCGTTGCGTTTTCATTTCCTGATAATACGGCAAGCTATATGGGTGGTTTCCTGAATGTGAATACCATGTTCTATTCGCATCCCGATTCCCTGCATTTCAGCCTGGAAGTACATACAGACGATCTTAACACTGAAGTTCCTATGGGAGATACCTATTATACGGGGCATGCGTCTGCACAGGTAGGAGTGAGTTCGTCAGCTACTTATCATTCATGGTACACTGATTGTACAGGAGGCGCTTCCGTTGAAAAATATTCAACCGGCCTGGTAAAGCTGCACAGGGAAGGTAATTACATTACAGGTGTGTATAATGGAACTGTATTTCTTACCACCAGTTGCCTGGTAAATGATACCAAAAGCTTAAATATCAGCTTTAAGGTAAAGCTCGATGAATAAGCTTTACCGATGTGTGGGCAGAGCTACTTGTTGATCTCAGGAAAATGACTGCTGTGTTGCTCCGGGTACTTTATTTTTGTTTTTACCGGTTCCTGTAAAAGATCGATCTTACTAATAAAAACAAAACTTAACTGTATGAAAAACAAGCTGACACATTTCGCGATTTACATTGATGATATAGAAAGGGCAAAGAATTTTTACGGGCAGGTTTTTGAATGGGGGTTCAATTCTTATGGCCCTTCAGACTTTATGCAGATTAAAGCTGATAACACAGAGAACGGAGAGTTGCTGGGGGCTCTGCAGTCCAGGAAATATTCACCCATTCCGGAAAAGGTCATTGGCCTGGAAGGTACAATAGGCGTGGAGGATATTGATGAAACGATTGCAAGGGTAAAGAAGAACGGTGGACAGGTTGTAATGGATAAGATCTCTATTCCTTATGTAGGCTGGATTGCAAAGTTCCTGGATACAGAAGGTAACCTGATCTGTGCCATGCAATATGACAGCAACGCCCGGGGCTGATAAGCATCTATGTAAATCAGTGTGATACAACTTGGCAGAACTTGAACAGGCCGGGTAATGGAGGCTGCTGTTACATTTGGAGCGTTACACCAAAACGTTTCAATTATGACCATACGTATACCGCCTGTTGTATTGTTATCATGTTTATTATCGGCCTGCACACAGGATAATTTCTGGATAAGCTCACATGCTTATCTTGATCAGGCTCCACCGGGAGAAGTTCCGCAACGTTTTACCCCTCCGCATCTCTGCGATTCCGGTTATTTTCCTATCGGCCGCATTGCTTTCTCTGCTGATGGTAAAGAGTTTTACTTTGGGTCAAACAACGAATGGTACAGTAACCGGCATCAGCAACTGAACTGGTTCCGGTTTGTCAATAACAGGTGGCAGGGACCACTGTTATTGAATCACTTATATGGCCAGCCTACTTTTTCCATCGATGGTAAGTTGTTGTATGTTACTGATAATAATGGGATCCATCAGATGCACCGTACCGATACAGGATGGAGTAAGCCGGAGCCTTTTCTTAAGAGGTCTTACGTTTTATACAATTACATGCCGGTTAAAAGCGGCCGGGCCTATGTTGGCAGTAATGGTACCTGGGGGCAGGCCAATGATGCCGGTAGCTGGAAGTTTGCCGTAATGCCTGCCAATCCCCTGGATAGTTCTATCAAAAATCTTGGCGCTCCGTTGAATTCTACCGGTTTTAATGGTGATCTTTATATAGCGCCCGACGAATCGTACATGATCATCAGCGCAAAGGAAACAAAGGATTATGAATGCGAACTATGGATAAGCTTTCGTCGTGCCAATGATACCTGGACTGCACCTTTGAGTCTTGGAGCTGCTATCAATGACGGATTGGCCCATCGCTTCGGGCAATATGTAACACCCGATGGTAAATACCTGTTTTATATAAAGGGTACCAGTGATAAGGACTGTTGGTTATATTGGGTAAGATTTGATGGCTTATTAGCGAAGATGAAACAACAAGCCGGATTATGAATAAAGTATCAGCCATTTTGCTGCTTTGCACCATCTCTTTGCAGGGCTCCGCCCAGATGATATTACCTGCCACTACCGCACATACTTCTGCAACAGATCTCAACCATTACTGGCAGGCTGTAGATAGTATTAAAGCAACTGCTGACACTGCTTTGCAATTGGGGTATATTCACAGATTGTATATTGAGCCTGCTTCTGAAGGATTGCTAGCCTTTATGAAGAACAAGGATAATGCTGACAGGCGCTGGCTTACCGGTATCCAGGAACAGCCAGGCTTTTGGGACAGCACCCGTAAACAGATGCCATTGGTGAGGAAAGCGATCGCGATGGTTGAGGCAAACATTAAACATTACCAGCAACTATATCCTTCGTTACGTTCTTCCACCATCTATTTCCTGGTTGGCTTTAGACAACAGGGAGGAACTATCCGTAATAATCTTTCATTGATCGGTACAGAAGTGGTGCTGCGTGATCCGGAAATGACGGCAGATGGTCTCCTGTTCCTTTGCATACATGAGTACACGCATATTCAGCAAAAACGCCCCGACTTTCAGAAGATCAATGTGCTGACCTCTTCCATCCGTGAAGGTGCCTGTGACTTTATTGCAGAGAAGGTAACAGGTAAAACCAGTAAAGGCCCTTATATGGCTTATGGTAAAGCACATGAACAGGAAGTATGGAATTTGTTTGTAAAGGATATGTACACCCGTGAAAATGATAATTGGGTAAGTACCGGGAACAATCCGCAGCTTTTGGCACCTGATCTTGGCTATTTTGTTGGCTACCGTATCTGTACAGCCTATTACAGGCAGGCAAAAGATAAGCCACAGGCTATTAAGGATATTATTGAACTTGATTATGCCGACTCTGCTGCGGTAGCACACTTTTGCCAGCAGTCAAAGTATATGGCACAGGCTCCCCGGGAATAAAATATACACTCAGGGATGCGACGATGTAAGAAATACAGGAGAAGACTATCTTTCGATAACCTTAACAGAAATCACTAGGCAATGAAAGCAAGACCTATACACCCGGACTTCAAAATATTGCTGGACCTGAAAGAAAAGGAGCTCATAGACCTGTTTGCTGATCTGCGTCAATATATGTTAGAGTTGTGCCCCGATTGTAACGAGATGTTGTATCATACACATGCACTAACATCTGTATTTTCGATCTCGGAAAAGCTAGCCGATGCATTCTGCACACTGCCCATCTATACCAATCATGTGAACCTTGCTTTTAATAAAGGAACGCTACTGAAAGATCCTCATAAACTGCTGACGGGCACCGGGAACCTGATGCGTCATATCGATATAAAAAAGCCTGCCGATTACAGGAATGCAAAGGTGAAAGCGCTGATACAGGAAGCCATTGCCTTTGCCATTAAGGATATGGATAAACCTACAAAATCTACCGGTAAAACTATCTCGAAAATAACGCGTAAATAGGATAAGTCCTGGTTGTAAGATGATGACCAGGCGTGGTACGGTTACAACTGATTCTGAAAGTAAGGTGATTGCTGTCTCTGATCCGGTTACAGACCGGCACTATATGAAAGACACGGGTTCACTTCGTAACACCCGCCCCAGTAAAAAAAGACGTTGCCAGTCATGGCACGGTTGCGGATGGTTGCAGTCCATTAAACTGCATGCTTTGAACTGTGCATGCCATGCCTTTGTCGCTTGCGCCTTATGCAACCTTGCGAGCTTAATCTTTTTTCGTTTGTTTTAGAGCGGTATCAATTGCAGTTAATGTATCGGCTGAAAATCCATACCGGCTGTTTATTTTGAAATATTCCTTTTTAGGTAAAGAGATTATCAGCGTCAAAGGGAATGAAAGAAAGCTGATGAACCCGGAATGATATTTTAACAGTGATGCGGCTTGTTGTAAAGGATAGGATCTGATCTTTTCTCCGGACATGATACTTCTTAATATGAAGGTCAATTGATCTGCTGCCGTGTCAATCCTGATCTCCCTTACATGAAATTCAGTAATGGCATCTCCCAGTCTTATAACAAAAATGACAATTATCCCGAGCCAGACCTTATCAATCGGGAAATTTAAGACCAACCTGAAGGTAATAAAAAGCAGTATTGCCATCCCGATGGTCCAGCCCCAGTTTTTCAGGGTGCTTCTTTGTAAGAGCTTAGTATTTGTTTTGAAAGACTGCATATTGCAGAGATTGGTTGTTAGATATGGGCAGGGTATTTGGCTGAAAGTTTTGGAAACATCTTTTTCAGGTCATCACCTTCTTCTTCCCATTCGGTTCCGGTAGTGTCAGTTTTTTCTATATATAAAGCGGGGATCTCTTTTCCTGTCAATTCTTTAAAAGCAGTATCCGCAACATAGCCCAATCCCTCCAAATCTGTCTCTTCTATTTTGTCTGAATCAATTTCTGCAAGCGATTCCGGGTCATTTACTGTTCTATAATAAAAATCTTTGCCTTGCCCTATAACCCATTCCCTGAAATCATTGAAACTATCGTCGCTACAACCTCCATTAATGATATAGATGGCACCCCAAAGCTCCCAGGTATTGGCTTCACCCCTGAAATACCGGAACCTGTTATCAAATAAAATGACATCGTCAGGCGCCAGTTTCCGGAGTTCCTTGTCTAACTCTTCCTGTTGTTGTTCGTAATCGTCTTTGGCTTTGTTCTTTGTAGTATGGATAATATGCCAGAACTGATCTTCGTTCATCAGATCGGCTGATGCTGTAAAGCCTGTTACCGGAGGTTGGGCTGATCCTGCCTTCGGGGATCTGCCGAAGAGTTTGTCAAATAGGCCCATTGCTAAGCTTTATTAAGTTTTCCAAATGTTGCCATTATTCAGAGAAATCCGGTATGCTGCTTACTTTGTTTTCAGCATAGTCGCAACATAATCTTTTTTGTCTATGAAGCCGAGGAAGCGGGAATCCATTGAGTATAGCCTGTTGTCACCAAGAACAAAGAATTTGTCTTTCGGTACAATAATAGGTCCAAAATGGTCTTGGTTCCATTCATGCGAGTAAATTCTGGTGATAGTTTCGTCTATAAAATCTCTTGGCAGGGTTTGTCTTCTTGCTTTTATTGAGTGCTCCTGTATTAGCTTGTCTGAAAGGAAAGTAGCCTGAGAATCAGAGAGCGTTGGTTCTATATACTTATCATCTATTTTATCAAGTTTCCTCGCCTTTTCAAGTTCGTCTGTACTCAATATATAACTATGGGAAAGTAGAAGATTGTTGTCGGCATTTTGATCGTTCACAAACAATACTCCATCTCTGATCTCTATCTTGTCTCCTCCTATGCCGCATAACCGGTGTATCCATATTTGTCTGCCCTGTTCCGGTACTTCCGCGTAGTAGCAAATGAGATCAAATCTTTTGGGTTTAACAAGGCTTGATGCCAATATTTTATCACCGGGTTTTAGTGTTGGATAATTCGATATAGTAGGAATAGAAAAAAGCTGGAGTGCATTGGTTATTCTGCATACTGTCCACAGAATGGCAATGCAGCCGAAAACGAACAGGATATATTTCAAGGGTTTGTTCATCGTTGCCGAAATTTAATAGGGTGTTATGTTCCAGATAACGGAACGCAATATATTACAAAAGTTTTCAGGAAAGAAACAGCCTTGCGATATAAGTCGTAAGACGGTATTTGTTACTGTCCCCTCACCTTATTTTTCGTCTCTTTGGATCCTGTAGGTATAGAATAATGCCAGGCATAATTAGCTACCTGAATGCCGGTTAGTAATAGCTTTTTTATAAAAGAAGCTATTCGTCTGTTATATAGGATGAGCGCTGGCTTAACCGGGCAGGGATATTGCCGTTAGCTATTGGGTAATAGATATGCGGTATTTATGTTATTTGATTTTTGTCAATGCTTGGTGGTATGTTAGTAACCGGTATATATGTATTTGGAATTTATTTTTATTTTAGTCATTAGTACTACATACATCAGAAAGAAGCTGCCGGCTTGTATTTAATGAATCTGGTTTGTATTTGCATTACCCACTGATAACCTCATTTTTCAAGTATCTGGAAATAGTATTTTATAAATATTGTTTACTGTTCTGGCAGTATGCAACATGAGACTTGTTGTAACTGTTGCACAACAAAATACCCCTCAAAACTCTAAAACATGGTAATAGGAGGAATTGGTTACTGCGATATTGAAGGTAATCTGCAGTTCCATAAAAATGTATTGGAAGGCCTTCAGATTTATAATGGATCTCTGTTATTTGGGGTTTATCATCCCAGGTCGAAATATGCAGATAGAAATGACAGGATCAAGTATCATTTTATGATATCACCAATACCTTACCAGTTATGGCCCAAAACTTCACGTTTGCTGATAAGATTAAGACAGTCTGAATCATTTGGGCAAACAACAGGTATTGAGGTGATCTCAGAATACTTGTATAAGCAGAATGTTTCCATTATTTATTCTTTCTCAAACCGATCTGCGCACAGATACTCGACCTGGGATGTACATATCGCATTTGACGATTATAGTCTTGATGATCTGAAAGATGATTATAGTACATCTGAGAGTTGCTATTTAAAAATATTGGAAGCTACAAAACAACTGGAGGAGGATATAAAGGAGAAGTATGATAAGTACCTTTTTTATGATAATGATGATCTTGGTTTACGTAACCCGGTAATAAGCAGGATTAATACTGCATGTCATTATTTTTATTATGACACTGAAAGATTGCTGGCGGAAGAAAATGAATATAATAAACGTATCTACCGGCCGTTTACCTTAAGGTATAACAATGGGAATTTTATCCCCATCGAGAAAGGTATTATTAATGAAGTAATTTATTTACTTGAGCCAGATAAGTCGGCATTCAATCTGCCGTCAATTTGTTTTTCAGAATCTGATTCACATTATTTAAATATCCGGATTATTATAATCCCCAAGAATCTGCGACATCGGTTTTTTAAAGTAAGTGTTTTTCATGAAAGATTAAAACGAAACGAGATCAATAATCCAACATCAAGGGGCTTGTTGAATTATGTTATTACAAAACTGCATGGTATTGATTATAAAGTATGGAAAACTTCTACCTTATTGTTTGAGTGCAGAAATGATACGTATGGAAGCGGTAAGTTGAGTTTATTTGTTGAGGCAAAAACGCCCTTTTCTGAAGATGCTGCAAAGCAACAGAAAGATAATTTGTTGTGCTTTTTGAAAGAACTGAACGGGCAGGATTCCAAACCTGAGCATTTAAAGCATATTATGTTTGAAAGCAGGGTAGAGGCAGTATATCCTGAAATTGTGAACAGGTATTTTGAAAAAAACAGGATTGGCCTCCAGGAAAAAGAAAAACAGTTTGACTTGTTTATAAGTTATTCTCATCATGACAAAAGGTGCGCTGAAAAATTATACAAAATATTAACTGAGGAGAATGTTAAATGCTTTATAGATGATGAGGGCAGTGTGCCGGGAGATTTGTTGTCGGGAAAAATTGAGGATGGGTTAAGAAATTCAAGAGAATTTTGTATACTGTTATCGAATGAAAGCCTGAAAAGTAAATGGGTTTTTACAGAATGGGGCGCTGCTTCGATCCTGAAAAAAAAGATTGTTCCAATTTTACTGCCAGATTTTAATCGTGCCAAGTATAAAAGCATTGATGACAGACTTAAAATATTAAAGTTTCTGAAATGGGATGTCGCAAGCCCGGAAGAGGGACTGAGAAAATATGCCAGGCAAATAATTGAACGTCGTTTTAAATCTATGCTGGATAATGATAACTATAATTATTAAGATCAGACCGGCTATAAACTGAAAGAGATTGCGTGCATAACGATATTGGAATGAGATACTGGAAACAGAACAAACGTATTTTGTAAATCTGCTTTAATGACATTTTTTTCGCGATTAAATGAAAGACCCTATAACCTGCTTTTCTTCTCTGCAATAATCGTTTTTATTGCAGGTTATTTGCTTTCGGGCAATTCTACGCTGGATATTCATATGCATGACACTTATGTTGTACTGCCGGCAGCATATTATGCCTGGGTCCCAGCGTTGTTGCTTTTAGTAGCAGGCGTATTTTATTTTATCGCAAGAAATGTCCTTTATTCAAAAAGGTTGAGTTGGATACATATTGGATGTACCATTTTTATCTGCCTGTTTTTAGTGCTGATGCCTTTTCTGTCCGGAAGTTCTTATGAAGGACTGGCAGGTATGCCGAGACGATATTTTGATTATAGTAGTTCTGACTGGACGGCTATTTTTAGCCGGTTACCCATTACTACCATCATCATCCTGTTGACAGGAGCCTGTGTACAGTTGATCTTTGTTGTAAACCTCGCGATAGGGTTGTGGTTGCGGTTAAAGAAATAAGGCTATGATGTGGAAATACAAGTTACCGGTTACCAGATACAGGAATTGTTTAATGGCTGAATTGCCAAATGGTTCTATGGTTATCAGCCATAACAATCAAGCCATATAGCCATCACCCCATCCTGCTAACCCCACTCACCACTACTCCGCTTTCAGACTTTTGGCCGGATTTACAACTGCTGCTTTTAATGCCTGTATACCTACGGTCAATAGTGCCAGTGCGGTAATGGTTAGGCCTGCTAAAACAAATATTAAACTATTGATGGGCACCTGGTAAGCAAACTCCATTAGCCATTGTTTTGAAATGATTAATGCTACAGGGAACGCTATCAGTAATGCCAGTAAGGTTAGTTTAAGGAAGTCCATAGTAAGCAGGGTGGTGATCCTTGTTACTGATGCCCCGAAGATTTTCCGGATGGCAATTTCCCGGGTACGTTGTGAGGCTGCAAAAGCGCTAAGAGCAAAGATCCCTTTTAATGCTATAATAGTCGATATAGCTGCCAGCAATATCGTGATCATCCAGAGTTGCTCATATCTTGTTATAAGCTTTGCGAAATCATGGTCCAGCCAGGTGTAACGAAGCGGGTAATTGGGTTCAATTGTTTTCCAGTACTTACTGATGGCTTCTGTGGTTTCTACCGCTTTACCACCACTTACTTTAACAAGGATGCCACGGTAGCCGCCAAAAAGACCTTTTTGTACACCGATACCATATACTTCAGGAGTGATCAGAGTGTTGAAACCGGCTATATGATTATCTTTTACAACACCAACAACAGTGTATTTGGTCCCCATCGTTTCAATTTGCTGCCCAATAGGATCTTTACCTGCAAAGACCCTGGCTGCAGTTTCATTGATAACAGCCGAGTTAACCGAATCAAGTGCATAGGCGGTAGACAGATCGCGTCCCGCAACAAACTTAATATCGAGTGTTTTAAAATAATCGAAGTGAATAAAGTTGAAAGTAACTTTTACAGGGCGCTCGTTGAATGATGCCTCCGCCTCAGTAACATTGGAAGGGGTACCGGGATAGAAGTCTGTAACAGCCACATTGCTTACTCCCGGTAGCTGGGAAAGCTGGTGCTTTATTGTTTCCAGTTTTGATGCCGGAGATGATGGGTCTATCAGGTCTGTTGAGTAAGGATGCAATACCAATACCTGTGATGTATTAAAACCGGGATCAGTGGAGCGCATGTAGTTTAGCTGGAGGTACACTACCGTCATACCAATAACAAAGCAGGTAGAAATAGCAAACTGCAATACGATCAGCCCGTTTTGCAGGTAGCGGCCTTTAACGCTTTTAGTGATCTCTCCCTTCAACACTTTGGCTGCACGGAATGACGATAAGATAAAAGCAGGATATCCGCCGGAAAAAAGTGATACTACTATTACCAGTGTCAGCAGTTGCAGTGCCAGTTTCCAGTTCTGCTGCATAAATGCGTTATCAAAAATATCGAGCTGCATATTAAAGGCAGTATTCACTACTGATATTATTCCTTTTGCGAGTATAAGACCTATTGCCAATGCAATGAGGCTTTGCAGAAAAGCCTCTGTCAGAAACTGGCCTATCAGTTCATATCGCTGTGCGCCGATAGCCTTTCGTACACCGGCTTCACGGGCTCTTTTACCGGCACGTGCAACGGCAAGATTGGTGTAGTTGATACAGGCCAGTATCAATATCAGCAGGGCAGTAGTGGCAAAGAAAAGAATAGGCTTGTCATTACCTCCGGTAGTATTAAACAGTGGATGATTTTCAGCAGCATCCCTGTAGCCTGCAGCTTTTGAATACAGATGAATATTGGCTACCGGTTCTAATGCTACTTCATCAATGCTGCGTTGCAGATTGTTCTTCAGCCAGGCTTCTGCACTATTACCGGGCGCTGCTACAGAGGCGTCCCGACCTGCCTGCTGGTTGTATGAATAGGTGGCCAGTCCATTGATCAGTAACAGGCGTGCCTTTTTCGATAAGGCAGTAGCATCAGCACCAGGTTTCAACAATACATAAGTAATGTACACGTCTGCTGACCAGTTGCCCTGGCGGGAAGCAAATGCTGAGAGGCAGATGTTAAAATCAAGATGAGACCTGGTATTGTCTTCAGTAATGCCGGTAACGGTAAATATTCTACCATCTACCAACTTAAATGTATGGCCAACGGAGTTTTCTGTTCCGAATAGTTTAAGACTGGTTGTTTTGTTAACGATGGCAGTATTAGGTGCTTTCAGCGCACTGGCTGCACTGCCATATTTAAGGTGATAGGGTAATACATCGAGGAAAGAGCTGTCAGCTCCCATTATCTTATTTATGTAAAGCTGTTTATCTGCAGTACTGATAAGCAATTCTCTTTTATCCGCTATCCGCGTTACAGCCTGTACTTCGGGAGATGTTGCCAGAAGTTGCGGACCCAGTGGTGCAGATGTCCACATGGTGTATTCTTTTGATCCGTCCCATGTTTGTGCTACGTTCAGCCTGTAGGCGTTTGCCAGTTGCTTATCCCACTGGTCAAAAGAGGTTTCGTGATTGACATAGATCAGCGTTGCAATAAACACAGCCATGCCAACAGCCAGTCCGGAAATATTAATGAACGAGTATCCTTTGCTTCTCTGAATATTGCGCCACGCAACGATGATGTAGTTTGTAAACATGTTTGGTCTTAGTAGATGTAAACTATTACGAACACAAAGAAAGCCATTTTTGCAATACGCTATAAACCATTGGTTTGTAAGATGATTGATTCATTTAATACGTTCGCTTTTGATACAATTGCTGTGCGGTTGCATGACAAGGGGGAAGGCGCCGTGAGACGTGAATCGTTGAAGAAGATTTCTGATTTCGGAATTTAATGATTTTGAGATTTTAAATGCCAGTTAGGGAATCGTGAATCGGCAGACGGCAATCGGCAACGGTGAGTCGTCAATCGTGAGTCGTGAGTGGGGCTTCCGGATGCCAGATGTTTGATACTGGATATTGGATTTGAGATCTGATGTTTGAAATTTGATCAATACAACTGGTCTTCCTGTATTTGCTCGTGGCTCATAGCTCAAAGCTCGCCGCTTGTATTCGAGATAACTGCAAATTGCCCACTGCCAACTTGCTTCCTGTTTCAATCCTCTTTATCTCCTTTGCTCTGTATTCTTCTCTTAGCCCCAAAAAGAAATCCGGAGCTTATTTTTCAATAAACCCCGGATTGTGACCTCTAAATCAAACGAGAAACCCTGTTGAATGAACCCAAAATAATTATTGCTTCACTATTTTAAGTTGCTGCATTTCCTGGTTATGGTTAATGTATCGGATAAAATAAACACCGTTGGCAATACTACTGAGACTGATGATCGCGCTGTTGTCGGTAGTAGCGGTACGATATACTGTTTTACCTGTGAGGGTGATCAGTTCCAGCGTACCACCAGCTTCCAGGCCTTTTACAGTTACTGCTTCATGTGCCGGGTTAGGATAAGCCTGTAGCGTGATAACTGCTGCGAGCCTGATCATCTTAACCTCGGAGTAAGTGAAGCTGCCATCAATGTCTATCATCTTCAGGCGGTAGTAATGATTGCCTTTGCCGATGCCTGTATGTACATACTGGTAATCGTGTGTACCGGATGTATTGGCCGCTGCTACCTTACCAATAGCTGTGAAGTTTATACCATCAATACTATGCTCTATGCTGTAATTGCTGGTGTTCACTTCGTCGGTTGTTTGCCATTTCAGCAGTGCATCATTATTGCGGGCAGTTACATTGAACTGTAACAGGTGCAGTGGCAATGCAGCATCCACACTGTTCACCGTGAATGGTGAGAAGCTGGTGTAACCACTCTGCGACCTGGTGTACCTGCCTGCTGTATCGATGATGGCTGCGCCAATGCTGCCGTACTGCCATGAAGTGGTATAGTGTGCTGCTTTAGATACCGTTCTGTCGAAGGATGGCTGTTCGTCCTGTTCGTTCCAGAAGAAGGTTACTGTAGCATTGCTGCCGCCGGTTGTTTCTTCTTCAATGAACCAGGTACGGTTTACATTACCTGTTTTAACTGTATCGCCGTTGTTTCCGTTCTTCAGTACATAAGGCACTACTCTTACTGAGAAGTTATCCGGTGTGCCTGCATTGTTGAGCTTCACAAAGTTGGCATGACTGATATCTGTAGCAACAGGGAAGATATTCTCTGCATTGTTGTTCACCAGTTTCAGTTTACCGGTACCATTGGTTACGATAAAGTGTGCAGTATCTATATTCAGGATGCTGCCGTTCACCACCAGGTCATGGTCGCCCAGTAACAGTTTACCTCCGATCCATCCTGGTAACTGATCCTGGATACCTTGTTTCATATCGAGGTTGGCATTGATGATGAGGTTTCTTGTTAATGGTATGATGGTTGAGAACGCGAGTGTATCACTGTTGTTCAGCAGGTCGTACTCTATAGGATCGCTGCCTACTACCTGAGCTATTACAGTGCCTTTGATAACATCAAACAGCATTTTTTTGCTTACAGTGGTAAAGGCGCCTGCTGCCAGTGTAAACTGTGTGCTGTCCACTGCTCTTATACTGTTTGCTTCGTCCAGTATGAAGAACTTAACCCAGGCAGTTCCATCTACAGTACCATTGTTGATGATGGAGTAGGACACTATTACGCTATCGCCCCTGGTAAATCCGCCGGGATTAAACCTGATGGCATTTGCAAAACGGCGTGCCATATCCGGTGCTTCACCTACTATAATGGTACGGGTTGCTACGTTGTTGTCTTCTCTTTCTTCATCCATCGTATTGTTGGGGTCAGCAACGATCTTCAGTGTTTTTACTCCTGTGATC
The DNA here is from genome assembly GCA_047602185.1 of Chitinophagaceae bacterium. Lineage (GTDB taxonomy): Bacteria > Bacteroidota > Bacteroidia > Chitinophagales > Chitinophagaceae > PMP191F. The sequence goes on from JASGHY010000001.1 coordinate 363,308, forward strand.
AGTGAAGAGTAAGTAACTGTAGCCTGTACGGTGGTATCCTTACCCGGCAGTATCGCATTGAATGGAACGTCGTCACCCAACTGTACATCGTCTACAAAGAAGCGCAGTACGTTTGGCGTGCTTACTTTGCCGCCGGAGTTTCGTACCGTACCTACGATGGTGATGTCGTAAGCAGGGTGTGGATTGAGGCTGCTTGGAGAGATGAACTGTGAAAGGACTTCAAGATCGGGTTTGCTATCGGTAACCCTGATATGATAGGTGCCGGTATTATTGGCTTCGTTGCTTTCACATACATCATTGGGCTCATCAGCAATGACCTGTATTACAAAATCGCCCGTAGCATCAAACATATGGGTGAACGCGCCGTGTGATGCAAATGAGATTCCTGCTTTTACATTCACAAAACTGTCTTTACCTATTTCCACACCATTCAGCAGGTAGCGCAGTTTCACATTGGCTGCATCCCTGATGCCCATATTGCGCAGGGCAGGGAAGAAGTTGCCATTGGTATTGATGCGTACTATTGCCGGGTTGGAAGAAGAACCTGTTTCATTCGGTAACTGGAATGGAGTAAGGTCGGCAGACAGTACAATTGACCTGGTGTTGTTGCCTTCTGCAGATTCTGTTACATCGTTGCCTGCATCTGCAAATACTGTCACCGTTTCACCACAGGAATTGATAGCGCTGGTAACAGTATAAGTGTCTGAGGTAACTTTTACTGAATCATTCTGTCCCAGTGAAATTGTTTTCTGAGATCCTACCTGTGTACCATTTACACTGAATTGTACATGGAAGGTGCCGGTTTCTTTACCTGTGTTTTTAACAACAGCGGTAAACTGGGTACCGGAACCTGTGTTCATCAGTGTAGGGGAGGCTGTAATGGTGCCCACAGTAATATCAGGAGCCACTACTGTAATGGTAAAGAAGAACTCGTTATTGCTTTCGTCAGTTTCTGCAACCTGTGCATCGGCATCAGCTATCACTTTAATGATATGGGTGCCGGGTGTAAAGTTTGCATCGCTGTGTGAAATAGTGATTCCTTTACCGCCTTCAAGAGATGTTACATTCACTGTTTTGATGAGTGTAGCGCTGCCACCTGGTATTGAGTCAAACACTTTTACCGTGTGAGCGCCTGCATCACCGCATTTCTGGTTCGCTTCGTCAAACGAGAATGAAGTGAAGTTTGTTTGGCGGAAGTTTTGAATAGTCAGATCGGGCAGGTTGAGTTCCGGCTGCACACTGAGCTCTGCTCTTTCGGTGATATTGATGAAATGACCGTAATAAGTAGAGCTTGGTATTGACGAGAACTCAACATAAGTATAGCTGTACAGTACGGTCACTTTTACCGGTGTGGTACTGCCTGATGGAAGCGGAATGGGGATATTCTCACTGATGGTTTGTCCCGGAGAAAGCCCATGTCCGTATTCTTTGGTGTATGCAAGTACATCATCGTAGAATACATAGAGAGTTGATCTGTCATTGATATAATCGAAGGCACACCAGAAATTATTGACATCGCGTGACTTTAATGTTACTTCAAAGTTTGCATTAGGCGTTGTGCCGGCAATATTGCTACAGGGAGAAGTATTGGCCCTCATAACAACTCCACCCTGTGATGGAGGTGCTGTAGGTGGCTTACAGGCATTGGGCGCAGGGCATGGCATCGGGATACTGTTGGATGCCGCGCTGCTGGTAAAGGTAAAGTCGGTTACCGTTACTGCATAGGCAAAGTTGCCACTGCCACAGGTTACACCTGTTACTACAATGCTGTAGTTGCCATTGGCGTCGGTGGTGGTTTTGAAGGTTTGTGCACCGGTATTGATGGTCACTTCCGCACCTGCCACTATGGGGCTGGCGCCTGTACCAAAGTATTCAGCATGACCTGTGATCAACACCTGCAGTTGCGGACATTCCTGTCTTGATGCACTGGTGGTAACTGTAATACCGCCGGGCAGGTTGGGCGAACCAACAGTAACCGGCCTGATAGCATAGTTATTCAGCACATTACTTTCATTCAGCGTACGGCTGCTGTCGATCCATACTTTGATAGGGTAGAAGCCTTCTTCCGCAAAATTGAATGTACGGCTGATGGTACTGCTGCCAAACGCACTTACAGCAGGTAATACATCACTTCCAATAAGGATGGTATCCCTGTAGAACTTGATCGGTATGTTGGTGGCCGGTACAGCAGTGCTGTTGCTGATACGGGCTGTCATGGTAAAGCTTTGACCAGGCTGCGGGTTGCTGTTGCTGAAACTGATATCGTTGGCAAAGATGCGCAGGTCAAGAATGTCGTTGGTTACAACAGGACCTGATTTATAAGCGATACCTGCAGTGGCTGCATTACCGTCTTCATCTTTTACTTCAAAAGCATAGCCTGCTGTGCTGGTATTGTTATTATGTGTATAGGTAAAGGTATATACCACGCCTGTTACATAATCGGTACTGTTGCCTTCTTTGGTCATGGTGAAAGTACCTTCGTTCAGGTCGTTGAAATCCTGGTCGCCGTTAAGATCAATTGATACTTTGGGGTAACCAGCCATCGGTGCTTTGTTGTTGGCTGATTTGTACAGGATCTTGTAGGTATAAATCCCTGTTTGACCTACAGCAGGATCTACACCCGATGTGCCGCCATATACGCCACCCGGTACATATTCCAGTGTGGGTGGTGTACCAGGTGCATAACCGTTGCCCCATACCGTAGTGGTTACAGAGTCAACACCGGCAGTGGATGATCTTATTTTCAATACACTACTGTATGCCTGTACGGAAGTTGGTGTAAATACAACTGGGAGGTTGATGGTGCTATTGGCAGCGATCACAGTGCCGGTAGTAAATGTGGGCACAAAAGCACTGTTGTCTGTAGTAACACTGCTGAGCGTAACCGGTATGTTACCCGTGTTGCGTATTACAAAGTTATAAGTGCTGCCTGCGTTCAATGCCACATTGCCATAGTTATAGCCACTTGCCGGATCAATACTCCACGAAGGTACCTGCGCTATGCCTGTACCTGTAAGTACTGACCTGTATTTTCCGGCAGAAGTGGTGAATACTACGGAATCAACATAGGTAGTTATGTTGGTTGGTGAAAAACGTACCGCAATGGTATCTGAGGTACCTGCATTTATAGTGATGGGTAAAGTTTCATTGGTAGTAAAGCCTGTGCCTGCAGCAATAGCTGTAATGGTTTGTGCAGTTGAACTGTTGTTTGTGATCACGACATTCTTTTCAATGAACTCACTGATGGGGACATTGCCGAATTTAATGGTGTCAGGAGTTATGGCCATCAGGTCAGTATAGAACTGTGCCTGTGCCGTGAGGCTCCAGCGTCCTTCCTGGTTCCTGGTTCTGAGATAGAAGTTGTGCTTGCCATTGCTGAGCCCGCTGGTATTAACAGTAACAGGAACATTGCTCAGGTTTGTTCCCGGTGTTATGGTTACAGGGGTAGCGGCGCCAAACCCTGGATCGGTATCAATAAAATATTCTGCAGCTACAATATTCAGTGCAGCAGATAATGGTTCAGGATAACCGAAATCGGTATTTACGATAAAATCTTTTACACCGGTAAGGCTCCAGCTGCCTTCCTGGTTTTTAGCCCTGATGTATAGGCGGTGGGTGCCGATAGCCAGGGTAGATGTGTTTGCAGCTACAGCAATGTTGCTTAGATCTGTTCCGGCAGAAATACTGATGGCTGTGCCGTTGCCAAAGCCGGGATCTGTATCGATGAAATATTCTGCTGCCACAACATTCAATGTGGCAACAGGTGCAGATGGATAATTGAAATCCATATCTACAAGAAAGTCTTTCACATTCGTAAGGCTCCATCTTCCTTCTGCACTTTTGGCGCGGATATATAACCTGTGTGTACCCACAGCAAGGGTACTTGTATTCAACGTGGCGTTTACTGTAGCGAGATCAAGACCCGGTGTTATGGGAATTGCCGTAGCGTTGCCTATGCCGGGGTCTGTATCAATGAAATATTCTGCCGCCACTACATTTAGTGCTGCAGTTAATGAACCGGGATAATTGAAATCAAAATCTACAATGAAATCTTTTACATTCGTAAGGCTCCATCTTCCTTCTGCACTTTTAGCCCTGATGTATAACCTGTGTGTACCATTTGTGAGAGATGCCGTATTTACGACAACAGATACATTGGACAGGTCCAGGCCAGGGGTAATACTGATAGCGGTACCTGCTCCGGTACCGGGATCAGTGTCTATAAAGTATTCAGCAGCCACAATATTTTGTGCGGCTGCAATAGTTGGTCCATATGGGAAGTCTGAATCGTATAGGAAATCTTTTACGTTGGTAAGGCTCCATTTTCCTTCACCGTTCAGTGCTCTGATGTATAAACGGTGTACACCATTGGTAAGGCCGTTTACATTGATGGTTACAGGTACATTACTGAGATCAATACCGGGTGTTAAGGTGATGGATGTACCATTACCCTGCCCGGGATCTGTATCAATAAAATACTCTGCCCGTATAATATTCTGTGCAGCCGCCGGTGGGGTTGGATAGTCCGGGTCCTGGGCGTATGTTGAGGCAATAAAAGCCTGTACCAACAAAAAAAGTATAATTTTTTTCATTGCAGATTGTTTGGAAGAAAGTGAGGAGCCTGCTACCACGTGCAGGATAAGGTGCCGGATAAAGATTCGTTTTTATTCAGCCAGGTATTACACTGTTTGCATTTTACTGCACAGCGTTTGCCCGGTTACACCTGTTTTGCAACAGATGCTGGGCCGCTACCTGTTAATGGTACATGGTAGTTGAAGGCAGACCCCTTAGTTATTGTTCCTTACACTAAACGTAACATTCATGGTTGCGCTTCCTGATGGAATGGATGTTGGTACAGTTAAAGTATAAATGCTGGGAATAGGAGGCATACCGGAAAGTTTGTAAGGATCTGTAGCGCCATAGGCTCCACAATCCGGATTGGTAACCGAGCCTACAGTTAAACCTGCGCCGATAGCGGGAGAACCGGCTTTCAGTACAAAACGGGAATCAATACTACCTGTGCCGCCGGCATATATATTCGCTAAAAGAATATTTACCTGGTTGTTGGTAGCTGTACCGGGAAGGGTTTGATTACTGGTGAAGATGTTGTTTTTAACCGTAGAATTGGTAAAGGTACCACCTGCGGTAGTGCCAAAGATATTGTTGACTACATAGGCATTCAGTATGTTATAACCATAATAACTCTCAGATATGCTGTTGTTGCGGATAATATTGGCAGTTCCGGTAAGATAAACCAGGTCTAATCTTGCATAGTATCCGTAAAAGAGGTTGTTTTCGCAGGTAAGGCCGCTCAGGGTTACTCCATTGGTATTAGATCTTACCGCACAACTGCTGAAGAAATTTTTCTTTACAGTAACATTGTCATTGGTGCCGGATTCCATATTCAGGTCGCCGGTAAATGCATTTCTTTCAAAAGTAAGATTCCAGGCAGAGGCTGATCCCGTAAGACCCACGCCCGCAATAATAAGTCCGGCGTAAACGCTGCCGTTGGCGCCGTTAGCCAACCTGAAATAGCCAAGTGAAGTGGTGACTTTTGCATATTGTAATCCGGGATTGGCAGGAAAACCTGCATTGTCTGTATTGTGAAAATATCCCATGCCCAGTACTACCAGCTTTTTGCTAACAGTAATACTTCCGGTATAATATTCTGTAGCACTTGGCTCTATATAAAGGGTATCGCCAGATACCACGGATGCACTTTGAATAGCAGCCTGGAATGTGGTAAAGTCGGCTACTACGCCAATATTATTATTGAGTCTCCACACTTTGGCAGAGGTTACAAGGGTAGTAAGTGTAAAAAGAGTGATTAATGATAAATATTTCATAAACGTCAGTTTAGGGGCTAAAAGTATTTTCATTACGTGGCCCGCCCTATCCCGGAAAAACAGGATATTTTAAGAAAAGTCAAAAAATCATGGAAAAACGGGAGACGCTGGAAAGGGTGGCAATACGTAATTTGTAAGTGGTATAAAAGTTTTGCGTAAAGCAATCTGCGACAGCGTGATTGAAGGGGTGTCGCGAAACTACTACAAAAAGAAACCTGAAGCTTACCGGCATTTAAAACGAAAGTACAGACTAAACCTGCCGTGCAGGGCTCTTCCTGGTACACTGGCCAATGTTGTTCAGCTGCAATAGCTAATGGCTTTACTAAATGGCATAGGTATATTGAGGGTATTGCCGGCATTAAATATTCCATGTCAGACTATGAAAGGTAACCTTATCGTAACATCAGAAAATCTGCAGGCCTTTGAACGGGGGCTTTTTCTGCTGGACAGTTCAATACAGGAGATACGGCGTGTGGCCTATAATATGTTGCCGGAAGTATTGGTAAGGCAGGGACTGGATGCTGCACTGAAAGAACTCTGCGTAAACTTCAACCAGCCGGACCGGCCTAAGGTGAGCTATCAGTCCGTAGGAATAGCAGAACGGGAAATTGTGCAAACAACGGCTCTTGCGATCTATCGCATTACAGAAGAACTGATCATTAATACCATTAAACATGCAGCGGCAAAGACCGCTGTTGTACAACTTATAGCTACAGGTGACCAGCTTTTACTTACTGTGGCAGACGATGGTAAAGGATTTGATCCTGCTATCCTCGATAAGGCTTCCAGGGGATTTGGGTGGAGTAATATTCAAAACAGGTTAGATGATGTTAAAGGAAAACTTGATATAAGGTCCGGCTCAGGAAATGGCACTGCCGTGCAGATAAAAATTAATGCAGATGCCTGAGAATGCTTATTATTATGTAACCGGAGTGATTCTGCCCCAGAAACTTAACCAATTAAAGATGAGCAAACCCTTTAGCTTCCTGTTGTTACTATTATTTCCTTTACTGGTCAATGCCCAGGGAACATCCATGAAGGATAGTTTATTGAAAGTACTGGCTACTTCTAAAGAAGATACCAGTAAAGTGTATACTTTATTACGTCTTGCAAGGGTTGTACAGAATGATAGCCTGCCACTGGCGCACCAATATTGTAAGGATGCATATACATTAAGTGAGAAGATCGATTATAAGAACGGAAGATTCCTGTCCATTTTACGGCAGACCGCTCTGTATAGGGCGGCAGGTGATGTAAATGCGGTGTATGAAAACAATAAACGTTTCCTGGCGCTTGCTGAAAAGTATAAGGATACGGTTAATCTTGCCATCGGCTATCTGAATATCGGGGAGTCTTACAATGATCTTGGCGACAATGAAAAGGCCATTGAGTATTGTCTCAAAGGACTGGCAGTTGTAGAAAAATCTGGCAGGGACAATCTGAAGCAGGACTCGTATGATATGCTGCAGAGGATCTATGCCACCCGTACTGAATATGCCAAGGCAATAGAATATGGAAAGAGATCTGTAGCAATAGCACGTGAAATGAAAGATGAAAGAAGGATTGCCAGTGCATTGTACAACCTTGCTTATAACTATAACAACAATAAAGAATACGATAATGCAGTCAATACGGCAAAAGAAGTAATTGCAGTGAGCCAGTCCATTCACGATGAAAGGATCGAGGCTTATGGGCAGTCTATGTTGAGTGATGTGAATATACGACTGAAGAAAAGCGCCGAAGCATTGCCTTATAGCCAGAAAGCACTTGAACTGGCCAGGAGATCAGGAGACAGGAATATGGAAGCAACGGCACTCGGTGGAGTAAGCCTGTGTTATTTGCTACAGAAACAATACAATGAAGCTGAGAGCAGTGCCCTGCAGGCATTAAAGATAAACATAGAGAACAATGACCTCGATAACCAGGCGAATATCAAAAAGATATTGGCCGATGTATATTATGCAAAGAATGAACCTGCCAAAGCATACAATTATGAGCGTGAGGTAGAAGATTTCCAGAATGACTATAATAAATCGGTTTTATCCAAACAGTCTTCTGAACTGGAGAAAAAATACGAAACAGAAAAGAAAGAAGCCCAGATCCAGTTGCAGCAATCTGTGATCAGGCAAAAGAATACACTTAACTTTTTATTAGGTGGCGCTGCCTTATCTGCCATTATTATCGGGTTGATGAGTTACCGGAACTATCGCAATAAGCAAAAGATCCAACAGCAGCAGATCGTAGAGCTGCAGACAGAGAAGCAATTGATGGCAACAGAAGCCGTGTTGAAAGGAGAGGAGCGCGAGCGCACGCGTCTCGCCAAAGACCTGCACGATGGATTGGGTGGTATGTTATCAGGCATTAAGTATTCCTTAAACACCATGAAGGGCAACCTGGTGATGACGCCGGAGAATTCACAGGCTTTTGAACGCAGTATGGATATGCTGGATGGTTCAATTAAGGAAATGCGTCGCGTGGCACACAACATGATGCCCGAGGTATTGATCAAATACGGACTTGATACTGCATTGAAAGATTTTTGTAATGATATTAACCAGAGCGGTGTATTGAAAGTAAACTACCTGTCGAATGGTTTGAAAGATGCCAGTATCGATCAGACAACTGCGATTACTATTTACCGCATTGTGCAGGAATTGCTGAGCAATACCATCAGGCATGCCTCAGCCACATCCGCCATTGTACAGGTCGATAAAGCTGAAGAAGCCATAACGCTTACAGTAGAAGATGACGGTAAAGGTTTTGATGCGCTGGTGTTAACGCAGTCCAAAGGCATTGGCTGGAGCAATATCCAGAGCAGGATCGATTTCCTGAGAGGTAAGCTGGATGTTCAATCGGCTCCGGGAAAAGGTACTTCTGTATTGATTGAGTTTAAGGTTTAAAACTGCTGCTTTCATGTAAGATGGCTGAAAATTCAGCAATAAGACTCTGGAGATTTATTATCGGACCACCCGCTGTGGTGGCCTGACCTGACAGGTCGGGCTGAGCTTCGAAGATACTTTTATAAATGTAAGTGCATGTAGGAACTCAGACCTGTCAGGTCTGAGTCGCTTGATCGCTGTTTGCCTAAGCATCTTGTTTTAAGTATTATAAATGTCGTTGGCTGATTGTATCTTGGCATACGATCAATGGATAGCATTAGAACATGCCGGTATGCAGCAACATTTCAGCAAAAATATAATTACAGAAAATGGGGAAAACGAATTCCAGGTTCGTTTTATCAAACAGGAAGGCGTTGGACTTTTGACAACGAGGAATGAAATCAATTACCTGGTACTTGACAGCCTGGAATATTGGTACGATCTGATACAAAATGGCTATCCTAAAAAGAAGAAATGTAGTTGTAAAAATGAATGGTTTTATGTCAGGTTTGATTACGTTCAAAGAGCCGGTACAGATGATATAAGGGAAGTAAATGTTTTTACAACCTGTACCTCCTGTGGTAAATTGTCAAAAGCCCTCTCGGTAGATATCGATTATTCACCTACAGAAGAGTTAGTTGCCGAACCAATTCATTTTTGTGAAAAACCTGATATAAGATACAAGTACAGTCAATTGACCAGCTACTGGTCGGGCAATGATCTGAAAGAAGTACTTCATTTTATTTTCAATGATCTTAAACTACATGCATACTGCTGGTTTTTCAAACATCCCGAGGATAATCGTTTTTTTGAGAAAGTAACCTTTGAGAAGGCTATGCAGATCGTTACGGTCAATCACAGGTACCTGAATTTTTATTTCTCACTGGTCGAATTGGATATAGCAAAGTACTCAGAGCATACAGACAAACGGGGAGTGTATTTGACCGATGCAATTTGGCGAAAAGAAGAAATAATACAGTTGTCATCGCCAACAGTGATTGCTGGATATGGGCTTTTATATTATATCCATTTTTGTAATCAGTTTCTTGATAAGGGCAATATAAGAGATAAGTCAGAAGCCTTTGACGAAATAACAAAGCAGGTCAAGAACTGGCTAAGACTGAAGTTTGTTACTAAACGTGGAGCTAATTGTTACGACGGATATGAAGCTTATGAAAAGCTAAAAGCAAAATTAAGCGGTACCGGATAGCCTGATCCTGGTGGAATAAAAAATACCAGTCTTCACTGGTATTTTTATGATGTGGGTGACACCCTTCGCTATTAATAATCTACATGATAATCTTTCTTAAAAGGCTGTTGACCCCATGCCTTTTTAGAGGTCCAGTCGGCAGGTGCAGCAGTCCAGAATGGATTGTCTGCCGGTAAGCCCAATGCAAGAAATCCCAGTGTAGCCATATACAAACTGCCGGTAGATGTATAGTAGTCTGCGATCATGGGCTGGTGGCCACAAAAGCCCAATACTAACCAACCTTTACTATCAAAGTTGTTGCACTGGTCGTACATGCGGTGCATTACGGCTGTCAATGCGCAGCGTACCTGTGCAGGAGATACATGTTCCGGCAGCTTTTCCATCAATGCTGTTTGTGCCAATGCCTGGAATGCGGCAGTGCGGTAGGTAATAGAACGGCCAAATGCAGGATAGCTGCCATCCGGTGCTATTACGCGTTCCAGGAATTCAGCATAACGTACCATACGTTTTAATGCTGCATCATATTCTTCCTGTTGGGCTTTGTTATGTGCTACCAGGATCTGCATAAAGTCAGTCATCATGGTGTGGATCACATAGCTGTTATAATAATCCATGCTGAATGAAGGGCCATCACTGTACCATCCATCACCCTGGTACCACTCCTGGATCTTTCTTTTGGCAAAATCAATACGGGCAGGATCAGCCTGTTCGCCGATATGCAGCAGAAAGGTTTCTGTAAGCCCGGCAAACAATAGCCAGTTATTATAAGCACCCGAACGTGTGCGTAGTGCCTTAAACTCTTCAACCACCCGCTTCTTTGTAATGCTATCGAGTGGTTCCCACAAAGCGTGGGGTGCTCTTAAAAATGCCTGCGCCATATAAGCTGCATCAACTATGGGTTGCCCTTCGGAACGGAAGTTCAGGTAATCAGGGTTAGCGGGGTCTACTGCATTCGCAATGCCTTTTAGTAAGGCAGTGCGCAATTCTTTTCTTTGTTTTCCTTCAGGTGTATTATCATCCGGTAATGCCAGCCAGGGTGCTACACCGGCCATTGTTCTGCCAATGGCTTCCAGGTAGGTCACCTTTGCTGCATTAAGAGCATATCCCGGTGCTTTTTCTACAGGCATGTTTTTCTTCAGGGTACCCTGCGAAAGATTTAAAATAGGAGGGGCTGCTATCTTATACAGCAGGTTGCACCAGTAGGCCCTGTCCTGCGCGCCGGTAGTAATATTGTTCTGCTGTGCGTGAAGATTGCCTTTGAATAAAGTAAACAGTATAAAAAGCTGAAGAGTTCTTTTCATAAACGGGTGACTTGTTGTTGCAATATAACTGATGTCGCTGACCGGCTTACAGTATGTTTTGTCCATTCAGTAAACGATTATAGCGTACCAGCGCTTCCAGGAAATAATAGTCAGCATATACCAGTGGTTCATCAATTTCAGTGTTGTGCGGTATGCTGCCTACGCTGTGTAAGAGCAGGAAATTGCCATTGCTGCCCGTTGTTGCCCTGTAAGTACTGCCTGCAAGGCTATGTAACATTTGTATAGCTGCTTTCTGGTATTGAGCCCCTTTTTTACCGGTATAGCTGCTCAGTTCCAGTAAGGCAGAGGCTGTAATGGCTGCTGCAGATACATCGCGTGGTTTGGTGCTTACTTTAGGTGCGTAGGAGTTAATGCCCGGAGTAAAGCCATCCTGTCCTGCATTGAAATCCCAGTAAGGAACTTTGTCTGTTACCTGGTTTAGTTTTTTAAGATAATAATCAGCCATGCCTTCGGCAGTAGCAAGGAACCGTGGATCTTTTGTTTCGCGGTAACACATGGTAAAGCCATAAATGCCCCATGCCTGTCCGCGTGTCCAGGTTGAATTGTCTGCATAGCCCTGTGCTGTTTCCCTGCCTGTCACCTTGCCGGTAGCTGTATCATAGCATACAACGTGGTATGAGCTGTAATCTTTTCTTACCTGGTTGGTCATGGTGCGTAGTGCATGCGAAACAGCGATATGCCTGAAGCTGGTATCACCGGTTATCTTCGAGGCAAAGAACAGCATTTCCAGGTTCATCATATTATCAATGATCACCGGGAAATTATAGATTTTATTACCATGCCATGATTTAAAGGTGTTCCATGATTTGATGCAACCTGTAGTGGCGTTAAATCTTGTGCTGAGTGAACGTGCTGATCTTACAAGGATATTTTTGTAGGCTTCATTGCCGGTAAGTCTCCACGCGTTACCATAACTGCAATACATCATAAAGCCAAGATCATGATGGGCAGTAAAATTCTTTAAAGGTTCCAGTTGTTCGGTCCAGTGAGTGGCTGCTGTTTTTAACGATGTATCCTGTGTGTATTCATACGCGTACCAGAGGCTGCCGGGAAAAAAACCGGGCGTCCAGTCGTACATGCTGGTAGTAACCAGCTTGCCGTTCTTATCGGTAGTGCGTGGAAAGGCATTGGTTTTCCCTGCTGTTTCTTTCAGCATATTCTTCAGTTGTGAACCGGCAAAGGAAAAATTCTCTTTTATAAAATCTTTTTCCCCGGAATATTTCCTGGCTCCGATGAACAGCAGGCCCAACAGGGGAATAAGCAGAAAAATGCGTTTCATCAATAATGGTTTGTTTTTAGGGCAGCAGAAAAAAAGGAGGCGGCACTGCCATCACCGCACTCCTTTGTCTAACGATTGCTTATGAGAAAGAGAAAGTTTATTATAACTGTTTATTGAGGCCAGCCGTCATTTTGTGTAAGGCTGGGGTTGCGTTCACGTTCTGTCTGTGGTATAGGCCATGCATACAGGTAATCACCACCGTAGGTATAAGTCACTGTATTTTGTCCCCATGCCTGCTGCACACCATTACCGGTTTTGAACACAATCGTTTTCCAGCTTTTCCAGCGCAACTCATCAAAGTAGTTAATGCCTTCATTGGGAAACTCTATACGGCGTTCGTTGCGGATGCGTTCTGTCATATCCAGTTGATTGGGTACATAAGTGCCCAGTGCAGGATTGGACTGCTGTAAGCCCGGCATACCGGCCCTGGTCCTTACTTCATTTACTTTCAGGATAGCGCCGCCTACATCACTTTTTTCATTTAATGCTTCGGCCCACATCAGCAATATATCTGCATAACGGATAATGGGAAGATCAATAGGGCCGTAACCACGGTTCAGCAATTCGTTATTGTTCTCATACACAAACTTCCTGTACAGGTAATACAAAAAGGTTTGTGTGTCCGTCTGCAGATCGAATGTCGGTGAGTTACTGGTACGGTAAGGAAACCTGCTTACAACCGCCTGGTTATTGGCTCCCAATACACCATTGTAAGTAGCGTATGGAGTAATCACATTGGCTGCCAGGCGGGGGTCTCTGTTGGTGTAAGCCTGTAACAGGCGGGCTTCATTGCCGGTAGTCAGGTATTTGGTCATATCTGCACCGCGTGCTGCCGCCGCATTGTATTCCGTAGTGCTGAGATTATCCCTGAGAAAGTAAACCTGTCTTGCCAGCGGTGTCATGCCGGAGTAACCCGGAATTACATTATCCCAGTTGAATTTACTGCCATCTGCATTTTCATACAGGTCTACCAGGCTGGGAGATACCATGTAGTTGTTCCAGCAGGAGCCGAAAGAAGAACGGTTACCACAATACCATTGAGTAGTGGACCCCAGTCCATCTACACCGGTATTCTGCAGGCTGAAGATCATTTCATCACACTGCTCATTAGCTTCTTTAAATAGCTGGATATAATTAGCAAAAAGAGTGTAGCCAAGATTTTTTACAGAGGAGAAATCAGCAATAGCCTTATCCCATTCCTTGGTGTACATATATACTTTGCCACGGAGTGCATAGGCTGCTCCTTTAGTAACCTTACCATAACTGGCATTGGCCTTCGCATACCTGTCCGGCAGGTTGGGTTCATTAATACAATCGGTGAGGTCCTGTATTACCGCAGCCCATACTTCCTGCTCGGTAGAGCGGGGTTTTGTAAACTGATCGTACCTGGTAGGAGTAAGATAGATCGGTACGCCTTTCCATAATTGATTCAGGCGGAAATAGAAATAAGCACGGAGAAATTTTGCTTCTGCCACCAGCTTCGCTTTTTTCTCGGTTGTTGAAGGCGATTTCAATGGTATATTGGTAATGGCGTCATTGGCCCGGATAATGCCTTCATACAGGTTTTGCCAGTTACTGCTGAACAATGAGTTACCGGGTGTAGCGGTTCCTGTCATCAGTCCTTCTGCATCACGGGTAATACCAGTCAAGCCAAACCGGTCGTATTGGTAGATCTCAAGTCCTGAAGGACTGCCTGTGGCAATACCAAGTCTTAATGCATTATAAATACCATTCACTCCAAGATCAGTGAGGTTGTCAGAGGTCCACATATTTTCGGTAGCCAGCTGGCTGTAGGGATTTGTATCAAGCAGGTTCTTTTTACAGCTTCCCAACAGCATTACCGTGGCACCACCTATTGCAATCAGATATTTTTTCATACTAATAAATCGTTTAAAGCTTAGAAAGTAAGGTTCAGACCAAGTGCATACTGGCGCATAGTAGGATAGTCTGCACTGGCGCCTATCTCAGGATCAATACCGGGGTATTTGGAGATCATCAGCAGGTTTTCACCGGAGAAATAGATCCTTGCGCGTTGCAGCAATGCCCGCTGTGCCCATGAATCAGGCAGGCTATACCCGATCTGGAGATTCTTCAGTTTTGCCCATGAGGCGTTATACAACCAGAAGTTGCTGGCAACAGCACGGTTCTGCGGGTCTGTAGCTTTTAACCTTGTATAGCGTGCGGTGGTATTGGTGCGTGAGTCCGTTGGGTTATTAGGATCATAGAAGTAATGATTGTTGGCATACAACGTACCAAAAGCATAACCATTTTGTACAAATGAGTTGTTGTAGTTATCGGCATTCCAGTAATACTGGTAGCCGGTAGCGCCAGCCCAGATCATAGAGAGATCAAAATGCTTCCAGCTAACGTCAACACTAAAACCAAAGATGTATTTGGGCAGGGAAGAGGTACCTGTAAAATAACGGTCGAATGAGTTGCCGTAATCACCATCATTGTTCAGATCGGCATATACGAGGTCGCCATACCAGATCGCGTTATTTCTTACTGCATTGGCAGGACGTAGTTTGTATCCTGCAGTCAGCATAGCCTGTGCCCATGAAATATCGCCGGGTGTGCGTATCATACCATCCTGCGGACCTCCGTTAATATCTACAGTGCCATCGCCTTTAAATCCTTTGCCGTTGCCATGATAGGTCTGGTACAGGTAGTATTCGTTGATCTTATGACCTTCCAGTATGCGGTTTACATCACCTGAAGACACGGCACCAAGGTTGCTCTGGTACACATTATTGCCATTGGCATCTTTTACATAGCCTTCTACCAGCTTGCCTTTGTAGCTGGTAACTTTATTGGTATTGTAAGCAATATTACCTGCTACGCTGAATTGAACATTGCCGATCCTGTCCTTATAACCCAGTGATAGTTCAATACCCTTGTTGGTAACCTGCGCTCCGTTTACCACGGGTGCAGAGGCTGTACCTGCTGTAAGCGGAATAGGTGTAGTGGTCAGGATACCATCTGTAACGCGGCGGTACAGATCCAATACAAAAGAGAGTTTGTTGTTAAGCACTGCACCATCCAGACCGATATTGGTATTGGTGGTTGTTTCCCATTGAAGGTCCGGGTTGGCATAGCTGCCTACGGCAAGACCGCTTACCTGCGTATTGTTCAGGGAGTACAGGCGGCTTGCATAAGTTGCCTGCCAGTCATAGTTGCCACTCGCATTGTTACCCAGCTTACCCCATGATGCACGCAGTTTCAGAGAACTGAGCCAGTTGCTGGTTGCGCTCATGAAGGGTTCATCCGAAATACGCCAGCCGGCAGATACGGATGGGAACAGACCCCAGCGGGTTTGCGGAGAAAATCTTGAAGCACCATCGTAGCGAAGGTTACCTTCCAGCAGGTATTTGCCTTTAAACGCATAGTTCACCCTGCCAAACCAGGAACGGATAGCATAGTCTGTAGCAGAGCCGTTGGTGGTGGTAGGAGTAAGTGCCGAACCCAGTGTGGTAATATTATAATCTATCAGCCCCTGTTTGGTGGCATCAAAGCTATAATTGTAGCTGTACAATTGGTTGTAACCAGCCAGTGCACTGATATCATGATCACCTAAACGTACTGTATAGCGTAATACATTATCAAGAGTGGTCTGGTAAGTTTTACTGAAACCATAAGTGGTGGTAAGCGTACTTACATTGGGAAGGAATGTTTTCTGCTGGTTGGTGGCAAAGTTCCAGCGTTCGCTGGGGCCGGCATTGGTATGCGTGTTGTATTCGTTCTGGACCAACTGGTAGTTGAAACGGGTTTCAAAGCTAAGTCCTTTCAGCAGGTTAAGTGTAGCATAGATGGTAGTATTAAAACGGGTTGTCTGGTTGTCGCCTGCTGTATTATTAAGAAAGCCCAGGATATTGTTGGCGGTGGAAGATTCTTCCGGTGCCTGTGGAAATCCATATTTGCCATTCCAGTAAGGAACAAGCCCCGGAGTGGTCTGTCGCAGGTAGGTAAAAGCACTCGCTGTGTTGCCCGGGTCAAAAGTTTGGGTTGATGCAAACGTTTGTGTACCGATAGTAAGGTATTTGTTAATACGTCCATCGAGGTTGGCTCTTAGCTGGTAACGTTTGGTGCCTGTATTATCAATAGTACCCTGGTTATTGAGGTAGCCCAGTGATAACAGGTAGCTTACTTTATCAGAACCACCGTTGATGGAAACGTTATGCGTCTGTAACAAACGATTATTGAACAGCGCGTCGGACCAATTGGTATTGGGATAAGCGATAGAGTTGGGAACACCTATGGGGTTTAACTGGTTGGGTATTTTGCTGGCAGAGTCCCATGCATTGATGGTACTCTGTGCAAAGATGGCGGACTGCCCCACATTGGTATATCCTTCATTGATCAGCCGCATGTGGCGGGCATAGTCGGTTACAAACTCCGGTGTTTTCATTGGGTTCGTAGTAGAAAAGATCCCGTTGTAAGAAACTGTGGTCCTGTTTCTCTGGCCGCGTTTGGTAGTGATGAGTATTACACCATTAGCGGCAAGTGTACCATATATAGAAGCAGAAGCTGCGTCTTTCAGAACAGAGATACTTTCAATATCGAGTGGGTTTACCGCATCCATATTGCCGATAATACCATCAATCAATACCAGCGGTGAATTGGAGCTTAATGTACCGGTACCGCGTATTAATATAGTAGCGCCATCTGAGCCGGGTTTACCGGAGCTCTGTCTTACAGATACACCGGGGCTTAAACCCGCCAGTGAAGATGATACGTTGGTAACGGGTCTGTCCTCTATCTGCTGGGCAGAAATAGAAGCTACCGAACCGGTAAGGTTGGCTTTTTTCTGCGTGGCATAACCTACCACTACCACATCTGCGATCTGCCCGGCTTTCACTTTCAGGGTAATGTTCAGTACTGCATCGTTACCAACCGTAACGGTCAGTGGTTCGCTGTTTACAGCAGAAAATACCAGTTCATCGCCCTGTGAGGCTGTAATGGTAAACTTTCCACTTTCATCGGTAGTAGTACCAGTGTTTTTGTTCTTAATGCTGACAGAGGCCGCAACTACAGGTTTGCCACTTTCATCAGTAACAACACCGGTAATTTTTTTTGCCTGGGCCAAACCCAGTAATGGAAGAAATAACAGGAGCAAGAGCCATGTGCCCTGCCTTTTGAGGGCAGACTGGCTGAGGGGATGCAGCAATCGCATAAGCTTTTTTTTAGTATGGTTAAGTAACCGCCCGTGAGAAAAGAAGCGGTTTGTTTCGTCGGGTGTAATCTAAAAACTGTTGAAAAAGCAAACGGGTGATTAATCTAAATGGATAGGGTGAAATTTATAAATGATTTATTACGCACTGATTTTCAGTAATAATTATTTTACTGTTGCCGGTACAGGCTATGTGCAAATATTTTAACTTTAGTCTACTGCGGAACAAAACAAACGATTGTGTAGTTGCCAACATGCGAAGTGCCTTACTGATACTGCTTGCAATGCTTTCTCTCCGGGAGCTGAATGGTCAGAATGTTGCCTTTGACCATTTTACTGTTGAAAATGGTTTATCCAGCAATGCTGTGCTGGCCGTTGCCCAGGATGGTGATGGCTTTATGTGGTTTGGTACGCAAACCGGGCTGAACCGGTATGACGGTGCCAGGGTTCGTGTATATAAGAATGATCTCAAAGATAGTTTTAGCATTACCGGCAATAATATCCAGGCGCTTTTATGCGATTCCCGTAAAATATTATGGATTGCCAGCTCCACCGGGTTAGACAGGTATAACCGTGCGCACGATAATTTTGAAAAGGTGAGACTGCCGGCCAAAGGATTTTATATGATCTCCTGCCTGTATGAGGATCGGGAGGCAAGATTATGGGTGGGTACTTCGGCAGGTCTTTTTATGATTACCAATGTACGGCAGAATACCATCCAGGCTTTTCATGCTGCTGAGAACGGAAAAGGTATTGCCGGTGAGAACGTTCATAGCATCTGCGAAGACAGTAAAGGCAATATCTGGGTCGGTACCCTCACCGGGCTTACCCGGATGCAATGGAATAATGGTGTACCATCTTTTCAGTCCTTTCGACATGAGGCCGGTAACCCCAATTCCATCAGTTCTAATTCTATAATGGCTATTGCCGAAGATTCACTACATCATCTTTGGTTTGGTACACAAAATGATGGTCTCAATGGATATGACCCTGCTAAAGAAATATTTACCCGGTACGCTTACGGTGCCAATACCACCACAGGGCTTATTAATAATAATATCCGTACCATTTTACCGGTACGTAATGGTAAGCTCTGGATCGGTACACAGGAAGGGCTGAGTATTATGGACCCTGCTACCCGCAGTTTTGCATCCTACCAGCATGATGCAGGTAATAAAAAAAGTCTTAGCCAGAATTCTATCTATAGTTTATACGAAGATGCCAATGGCTCCGTATGGGCCGGCACCTATTTTGGTGGCGTTAATACTTCATATCCCTACACCACTTATTTCAATGTTTTCCAGAACAATGAGCATCGCTCCAGCTTAAGTAATAATGTAGTGAGCAGTATTATAGAGGATGAGCAACACAATTTATGGATAGGCACAGAAGGCGGGGGATTGAATTGTTTTAACCGTACTACAGGTGTTTTCACTGCGTACAAAAACCAGCCGGGCAACCCGGCAAGTATTGGCTCCAACCTGGTGAAAGTGGTATATAAGGATAGTGACGGTAATATATGGTGTGGTACGCATGGTGGCGGGCTCAATGTGCTTGACAGGAGAACAGGTAAGTTTATACGGTACCTGTATGAACCTAATGTACCGCAGATCATGGTTACTGAAGTAACCTCCCTGCTGGATGATGGCAGTGGGCGTTTGTGGGTGGTAACTAATGTTGGTTTTAAAGTATTCAGGAGAAAGGGAACTATACTAACACCGCTTGACTTGCATGAAGAGATAGGTAATTTCCCTGCATTGCAGGGACGTGTATTATATAAAGACAGTAAACAGAATAACTGGCTGGGCACCATGTCTGGCCTGTACCTGCTGGAGGCTCATTCATTTAAAACGGTAAATGCCTCTTTCAGGATCAATGCTATCTGCGAAGGTGCAGATGGCAATCTCTGGCTTGGCTTAAACTATGGCGGCCTCGCAAAATACAATGTTGCCACGCAGCAATACACGGTGTACACCGATAAGGATGGACTTACCAACAGTAATATAATTGGCGTACTGGAAGATGATGACCGTAACCTGTGGCTGAGTACAGATAATGGATTGATCAAGTTTGATCCCAGGCAGAAAACTGTTCTTACCTATACTGTCAGTGATGGCCTGGCAGGAAATGAATTTAATTATAACTCCTATCTCAGGGATAGCAAAGGCGAATTTTTCTTTGGGGGCTTGAACGGGTTTACTGCTTTCTATCCTGATAAAATAGAGGCGAACCAATATGCAGCGCCTGTAGCCTTTACCGGTTTAAGATTATTCAATAAGCCTGTAACGTTAAATGATGAAAGTGCTTTGCTGAAAGCAGATATCAATACAGTAAAGAAAATAGTATTTAAATACAACCAGGATGTATTTACGATCGAGTTCGCCTTGCTGAACTATATCAAAAGCAATAAGAACAAATATGCCTACTATCTGAAAGGGTTTGATAAGAACTGGAACGAAGTAACAGTGCCCTCTGCTACCTATACCAACCTGCCCTTTGGTACTTATACTTTTTATGTAAAAGGAGCCAATAACGATGGTGTATGGAGTAAGCCTATAGAGCTTACGATAACACTTCTGCCACCTTTCTGGCTTACCTGGTGGGCTTATTGTATTTATGGTATTGCGTTTGCCGCTATCGTGTTTCTGATTACCCGCTATTTCTTCCTGAATGCCCTGCTCAAAAAAGAGGATGAGCTGCACCAGGTAAAACTGAATTTCTTTACCAATATCTCGCATGAAATACGCACACACCTTACTCTCATCATGACACCGGTAGATCGTGTGCTCGAAACCAAGGAAAAATCAGGGTTTGAATACCAGTTGTTGTCACAGGTGAAAACCAATGCCAATCGTTTATTGAAACTGGTAAGTGAACTGATGGATTTCAGGAAAGCAGAAACCGATCATCTGCAACTGCAGGTTGGCCGTATCAATATTGTTCCTTTTTTACAGGATATCTATGATAGTTTCCGCGAGCTTTCACAAACCAAACGGATAAGAACATCTTTTATCCATAATGCAGAAAATATTCCCATCTACCTTGACAGTGAGCAGATGGAAAAAGTTTTCTTTAACCTGCTGATGAATGCATTTAAGTTTACGGAAGCGGGTGGGCAGATAAGCCTGGGTATAGAACAACAGGAAGGGAAGGTGCTGGTACGTGTAAAGGACAATGGAAAGGGCATTGCTCCTGAATACCTCGACAAACTCTTTACTAACTTTTTCCAGGTAGCCGATCATGGGCTACAGAATACAGGCTATGGTATTGGTCTTGCTTTGTCTAAACACATTGTGATCCTGCACAAAGGTTCCATTACGGTAGAAAGTGAGCCTGCCATGCCTGGCAAAGAAGGTTATACCTGCTTTACTGTAACGCTTCTGCAGGGCAATAGCCATTTTGCGGAAGATGCCAATGTACGGTTTGCTGTGGCACAGGAAAATACAGCTTTGTTTAATGATGAAATAAGAAAGGGAGAAGCCGTATCGCCTGCTGCAATTACTCATACAGATAAGCAGCTGACCCTGCTGGTAGCCGAAGATAATCCTGAACTGAGGGCATTGGTAGTGCAGACCTTCCAGGCCCAATACCATATTATAGAATGCGAGAATGGCCGGGAAGGGTGGGAGGCTGCTATTGCTCAGATCCCCGACATTGTGGTG
Source organism: Chitinophagaceae bacterium (assembly GCA_047602185.1). GTDB lineage: Bacteria > Bacteroidota > Bacteroidia > Chitinophagales > Chitinophagaceae > PMP191F. The sequence goes on from JASGHY010000001.1 coordinate 384,673, forward strand.
AGCGATGTAATGATGCCTGATATGGATGGTCTTACGTTTTGCCGGCAACTGAAAACAGACGAACGTACCAGCCATATACCGGTAATATTGCTGACAGCCAAAAGCGCCCAGGGCGACCTGGTGAAGGGATTAGAGACCGGTGCTGATGTGTATATCACCAAACCGTTCAGTACACGTGCCCTTGAATTAAATGTCAGGAACCTGCTGCTATCCAGGGAAAAGATACGTGTACAGTTTAGCAGGCTGCTGCAGCAACAACCGGTACCGGGAGAAAAGCTGTCAGTGGTGGAAGAAGAAAGCTATGTAAATAATGTTGATAAGGAATTCCTGGAACGTGTGATAGAGCTGGTAGAAGAGCATATGGACGACCCTGATTTTGGAGTAGATAAATTATCCCGCAAAGTAGCATTGAGTCAGCCGATCCTGTACAGGAAGATCAAGGCCGTAACCAATATGTCAGTCAACGAATTTGTAAAATCCCTCCGTTTAAAAAAGGCTGCACAGTTGTTGCAGCAAAGAAATATGACAGTGTACGAAGTAGCCTATGCTGTAGGCTATGTTGACAGAAAATATTTCAGCCGCGAATTTAAAAAGCAGTTTGGCAAAACGCCCAGTGAATACGTGGAAAGCGCAACCGCATAATATACACAGCCTCTTAGTTAAATGATCTCCTGAACTCCTGTGGTGATTGATTGGTCTTTGTTTTAAAGAACTTGCTGAACGACTGTGGATGTTCAAAGCCCAGTTCATAAGCTACCTCACTTACTGACAGGTCAGTAGTTGATAGCTTTTCTTTGGCCTTTTCGATCAGTTTTTCATGAATATGTTGCTGCGTACTGAGACCTGTCAATACTTTCAGGAGACCGCTTAAATAATTAGGCGAAACATGCAGTGCCTCCGCAATCTGCTGCACACCGGGCAGTCCTTTATTAACGAGGTCGCCACTGTTGAAATAATCAGCAAGAAAAGCTTCCAGTCGCTCAAGTACCTGGTGGTTAGTGATCTTGCGGGTAATGAACTGGCGATGATAAAAGCGTTCAGCATAATTGAACAGCGTCTCAAGATGAGAAACAATGATCTGCTGGCTGAACTTATCAATGTTAGAATGATACTCCTGTTTTATATGCTGCACAATGCCAAGCATTGTATGCTCTTCTTTTTCTGAAAGAAACAATGCTTCATGCACTGCATAGCCAAAATACTCATATTGCTTAATGCTTTTGGATAGTGCTGTTTTCCAGAGAAAGTCAGGATGAACCAGTAAGATCCATCCTGAGCGTATCTTGTTTACATCTTTACCCATTTCAATACTGAACACCTGGCCGGGTGCAATAAAGAACATCACTCCTTCATCAAAATCATATTGCTGCTGACCATATTTTATCCTGGCGCCGGGATGTCTTTTCAAGGCAATAGAATAAAAATCCAATACCAGGTGTGCAGGGCTCTCCTCATTGTGACCGATGTCCTCAAAATTGATCACACTGATAAGAGGATGCTCCGGTTGAGACAATCCTTTAAGACGATGAAAATCACTGATCGTTTTAACCCGGTAAGGTTGTTGATTCACCATGAACTGTAAGGTAATGCATTTCAAAAAATATTACATTCCGTAGCTATTCCGTGTAAATGTTTAATGAGCTGGTCTGCGGTTTGCTTCATCATGATAGGCTGCTGCAAACTCTTTCGCAAATGTTTCCAGTTTTATCTTCCCCTGCGTAGGTTGCTGTCTGTCATAATCTTCGCGCAAAATGCCGCTATGTGTAGCCACGCCCAGTTCTACTAATGTAGCAGCGGTAGAGGCTGGTATGCCACTGGCCTGCAAACTGGTCAATGCCTGCTCATCCGTTAATAAATTCCATTGGAGACCCGGTTGACCGATGGCATTCCCCAATACGCTGGCTATTTCGTTACAACTACGGTCGTCGCTTATTACATAACAAACCTTATTTGTTGCACCAGGCAAGGCAATTTCTTCTGCTATAGCAGCCGCAATATCCAATGGAGATACCAGCCCCAGCTTATCATTTCCTCCATAATTAGAGGCTATAAAGCCTGTAGCTTTGATCATGCCAATGAAGTTAAACAGGTTATAGTAAAAATAGCCCGGGCGTATATGTGTAACACGGATGCCTGGCAATGCGTTAAAGATCTTTTCCACTTCGTAGGATCCTGTAATAAAACCTGTTCCTTTTTCCAGGTGTGCACCGTAGCTACTCAAATGGATCACCCGTTTTACACCTGCCTGCCCAATAGCCTTTGCATAGTTGCTGCCAACCCTTTTATAATAGGCGATCTGATCAGCCTCTTTAAAGTTGGGTGGTATCATACAATACACCAGGTCTGCTCCGTCAAAAGTCTTTGCAAGAAAATCCACGTCATCCACAGAGCCAATGGCTGCCATAGCGCCTAGGTTTTCAATGTCTTTTTGTTTTTCCGGGCTTTTGCTGATCACTATAACCGAATGCCCTTTTTGTAAAAGGGTTATAGCGAGTGGTTTACTGATATTGCCTAATGAACCTGTTAATACTATTTTCATGGTAGCTGCTTTTGTAACACAAAGCTAGATTGATAAAAAGGAGCAGGCGTAGCCAATTCTATGATTGTTGTAGCCGGATCTATTGTTGTCTTTTGGTTCTTTCCCATTTACTAAAATCTTATCTTCAGGTCAGCGTTACAACATATCGTTGAAATGAATGAAAATAAATTAGATAATCCCGTCTGGCACTCTTTGAATGAAGTGCATAAACAGCTTGCTGTTGGTACAGGTGGCATACGTTTTTATCATCCTGATTATTGCCCCTTTGGTGGGTTTATAAGTGAAGAAAATATTGCAGACAGGCTGGATGAATATGCGGCGCAATGCACAAACTTTTATGTCGTAGGACAAAATCCTGTACATCATCCTTCCCTGCAACTAAATAAAGAACTGGTTTGTGATCAGATGATATTACAAACACCGGTCATTACAGAAGACACAACAATGGTTGTTAAACTGCAACCGGAAAATAGTGAAGAGCTATTCAGACTGGTTAACCTGGTGCAGCCGGGTTATTTCAAAAACAAGACATCCAACTTAGGCTCCTACTTTGGTATTTACCGGGATGGGGAGCTTGTTGCTGTAACCGGTGAGCGTATGAAGATGGATGGATATACGGAAGTAAGTGCTGTTGTAACGCATCCGGCACACACCGGAAAAGGATATGCAAAAAAGCTGGTAGCTTATACGACGGACTGCATCTTCAAAGAAAATAAGATTCCCTATCTGCATGTGGCGGCAACCAATGTCGGAGCTATTAAGCTGTACGAAAAGCTGGGTTTTACAACCAGAAGAAAGATCAGTTTCTGGAACTTTATAAAGGGATGACGACCTTTTGTGACTTGCTGCATTTACTCAGGCTGCCTGTTAAAGGTCGTCATCCCTTCTCTGTAGCATGACGTAACACCTACTCTCGGACTTGTCATTTCGACCGAGCCAGCAGCAAACCTGTACTATTCGAGATTAATAGCGACGGGAGAAATCTGAAATCCGCAATAAATGTTATCTGCTATTTATAGTGTAAGCTGCAACCGCTCATCGAAGCGTCCTTCGCTTCGACGATATTATTATGTGGCTTTCAGCCACCTTACTTAGTATAGTTAGTTACATTATTAATAAGTGGCCTTAGGCCACATAATAGAACTTCGGGACTACAAGTCCCGAAGAGCTTGCATTTTATAAAAGTATGACGACCTTTTGTGACTTGCTGCATTTGCCCCGGCAGCTTGTTGAAGGTCGTCATCCCTTCTCTGTAGCATGACGTAACACCTACTCTCGGACTTGTCATTTCGACCGAGCCAGCAGCAAACCTGTACTATTCGAGATTAATAGCGACGGGAGAAATCTGAAATCCGCAATAAATGTTATCTGCTATTTATAGTGTAAGCTGCAACCGCTCTTCGAAGCGTCTTTCGCTTCGAAGATATTATTATGTGGCTTTCAGCCACGCTGTTTAGTATAGTTAGTTGCATTATTGATAAGTGGCCTTAGGCCACATAATAGAACTTCAGGACTGCAAGTCCCGAAGAGCTTGCATTTATAAAGAGATGACGACCTTTTGCGACTTGCAGCATTTACTCAGGCAGCTTGTTAAAGGTCGTCATCCTTTCTCTGTAGCATGACGTAACACCTACTCACGGACCTGTCATTTCGACCGAGCCAGCAGCAAACCTGTACTATTCGAGATTAATAGCGACGGGAGAAATCTGAAATCCGCAATAAATGTTATCTGCTATTTATAGTGTAAGCTGCAACCGCTCTTCGAAGCGTCTTTCGCTTCGAAGATATTATTATGTGGATTTCAGCCACGCTGTTTAGTATAGTTAGTTGCATTATTGATAAGTGGCCTTAGGCCACATAATAGAACTTCGGGGCTGCAAGTCCCGAAGAGCTTGTATTTATAAAAGTATGACGACCTTTTGTGACTTGCAGCATTTACTCCGGCTGCTTGTTAAAGGTCGTCATCCCTTATTTGTACATGATAACTTTCAATTCATCTGCTTCACAGTAATTCCGGAAATAATAAATTGTTTTCCATTGTTGTTAAATAGATGCTGGTCCTTACTCATAAATTTGCCTTTTTGTATTTGGTGAAATCTATTTTGGGGACATACCTGCTGGTATAAAACGAATTATTGAATGGCACTGTTAAAGAGAGTACCGGGCATTGTTGGCTTGCTATGCTTGTTGTTAAATACTTTGATTGTACACGCTCAATCTGTAAATACTTCATATGTAGTAACAGGTACGATACAGGATTCCACAACCCGTCAACCGGTAGCTTATGCTACGGTAGGATTATTAGATACAACCGGTCAGCTTATTGTTTCTGGCTATGCCCGTGAAAACGGCACTTTTACGTTGAACGTTGATAATGGGGGAGCGTACAGTGTTGAGATCAGCTTTGTGGGATATACAACACGAACTTTCAAGATAGAGATAGAGAAAAGCGAATTTAAAAAAGACCTGGGAATACTTTTATTGCAGGAAACGCAGAGTGTTTTACAGGAAGTACAGGTCACAGCAAAGAAGCGGCTTGTTGACCAGAAACCAGGCATGCTGGTGTACAATGCAGAAAATGATCTGAATAATAAAGGAGGTACTGCGGCAGATGTATTACGGAAAGCCCCTGTTTTAAATGTTGATGCGCAGGGTAACGTAAGTATGCGGGGAAGTAAGAACCTCAAGATCCTTGTCAATGGAAAATATTCAGGGCAGATGGCCCGTAGTGCAGCCGATGCATTAAATATGATGCCGGCGTCCATGATCAAATCAGTAGAGATCATCACTACACCTTCCGCAAGATATGATGCTGAAGGTGCTGCGGGTGTCATTAATATCATTACAAAAAAAGGTCGTAACGAATTTACCGGTACTATCGAAGCGGGTGCCAGCAATCTTGAACAGGTATTGAATCCCAGGCTTACTTTCTCTAATGAGAAGTGGAATATCAGTCTTACAGGACATCTTCACCGGCTGCGCAGAAAAACAGGAGAGGTATTAAACCGTACTTCTTTTGATAGCACCGGTTCTACTCAATTGCAACAGGATATTTTAAAAGACAATACTGCACCACATGGATCGGCTGACCTCGCTGTAGACTATATGCTGAATGAATCCAGTGAAATAAGCCTGGGTATTAATAGCTGGTTGGGCAGTTGGCCCGAAAACAGCCGGAATGCAAGTCTTGTATTGGATACGCACGGTGCTGTTGCTGAGCAATACCAGCAGGCTATTAATAGCAGGGGCAAATACCTGGGGGCCGATTTCTCTATCGGGTACACTAAGAAATTTAAAAAAGAAGGGCAGGAGCTAAACCTGCTGGCGCAGCATTCTCCGTCGAGGGATCTGTCTGACTATGATGCAGCTCAGACAGGAGCAAATAAAGAACTGCTGTACCGGGAAACCAATAATAGTAAAACAAGCAACAGGGAATGGACCTTCCAGGCCGATTATACACAACCACTCAACAAAAAAGGTTCTTTATTACTGGAGTCAGGTGCCAAACTGATCCTGCGAAATGTAAAGAACAATTATGATGTGTATGCCAGCGATGCGGTACAGGCCAATGACCTGGTATTTCAATCAGAGCGATCTGATGATTTTCATTACAAACAGGATGTAGTAGCCGTTTATTCATTGCTTAAAATAACTTTAAAACACGGGTGGTACGTAGAAGCCGGTGTTCGTGGGGAATCAACCTCCATCAGGGGCAATTTTAAGATAGCAGCAAATGGTTTTGAAAACAGCTTTTTTAACCTGGTGCCCACAGCAACGATCAATCGTAAGCTGAATGATAACAATACTATCGGACTAAGTTATACCAAACGACTTACCCGTCCTTATATCTGGGATCTGAACCCCAATGCAAATGCCAGTGATCCAAAAAATATTGAAACCGGTAATCCTCACCTGCAACCCGAGATCGCTCACCAGGCAGAGCTTTCTTATAGCTATAATGCAGGACAGACTTTTTTTGTCAACGCAGCAGTCTATTGGAAACAGACTGATAATTCCATTGTAGATTATGTACAGACAGATGCGCAGGGTATTTCCTATAGCAGCAAACAAAACCTGGCAGGTAATAAACAATATGGATTGAATGTTGCTGTAACGGCCAATCTGTCTGCCCGGTGGACAATGAATGGGAATGTAAATGTGAGCTATGATGATTTTACCAGCAGGGCGTTGACAATTGCGCAAAAGGGCTGGGGGGCTGATATGAATATTAACAGCACTTACAAATTACCACACAATTATACCATACAGGTATTTGGTGAATACACCGCACGATCGGTTACCTTACTGGGTTCGGAGGGGCGTTTCTATTATTACAGTTTTGCCGGTAAAAAAGAGATCAAAAAAGCAAGAATGGCTGTTACGCTGGCTGCTGTAAATCCATTCGGAGCCTATGTAACACAGGTAGAACGTATGCAGCGACCAATGTTTACCTCGGTTACAGACAACAGGTATTACAATCGTTCTTTCAAACTGACCGTAAACTGGGAGTTTGGTGGCAAAAAGAGCGAAACCAAAACCCGTAAGAAGATTGAGAACGACGATATCAAAACACAAGGGAAAGGGTAGGGGAGAATGATTTCGGGATGTAGGGATTTCTATATTTCTGATTCGCAACCGTGTATCGTCATTCGTGAATCGTCAGTCGTGAGTGGCTGAAGCAAGTGAATGGTCAATGGTGAATAGTGAATGGGAATACAGGATGCAAGTTACAGATAACTGCAAATTGCCAACTGCCAACTTGTATTCCTCGCTGCTCGTGGCTCAAAGCTCGCCGCTTGTATCAGAGATAACTGCAAATTGCCAACTGCCAACTTGTATTCCTCGCTGCTCGTAGCTCAAAGCTCGCGGCTGCTTTCCCTTCGATATTCGACATTCGGAATTTGATATTCGATATTTTCACTTCCCGTACTTCTAACTTCGTATTTCGTACTTGCTTGTTAACTTATCAACTGCTAACCGCCTTTCTTTCGATATTCGAAATTCAGCATTCGATATTCAACATTCCTCCCCTTATCAACTTGTAAACCTCTCAACTCATCAACCCCTGTATTCCATTCGCACATTTGCTAATCTGCACATTTGCATATTCTTCCGTATCCCATTGTCTTTCAACGTTTTTCCCGATCCGGCAGTGCTTATTTTCTGATTTCGTAAACGTACCCGTCTAAGATATCGGACATTTGCGCGTTCGTTTTAAGAAGTCTTTCATAGACAGGCAACACAACAAGAAAAACAGATGGTAAGGCTCTGGTTTTCACATCCTTGGTCAGGAGTTGTAACAGAATGTTATACATGTAGTAAGAAGTTTTGATATAAAACGATCATGTAGCTTCTGAGCTCCTGGCTCTAACTGGTTCAATATCCTCTGAAGAACAACAGAGAACAATCAGCCGCATTGCAAGGCGCTTGTAAACAACGATAGGTCATAGACCGGGAATTCCGGCGGGACATTCAGGCTGTATTGCTGAAGTCCGGAAAATAAGACAGCAGGTATCAATGGTGCGATATGTAGTTTTTATTGTATTACTGTTTTCTTCTGCAACTGTTTTCAGTCAGTACAGTTTGTCAGGAAAGATCATCACCAGCAAAAGGCAGACGCCGGTGGCTTTCGCTTCTGTGTCCATCCCTGCACTGGAATTATGGGCTACAGCCAATGACAAAGGAGCTTTTACACTCAAAAATATTCCTGCCGGCAAAATTGCCATCAATGTAGAATACCTGGGCTACGAGCGTAAGGTCTACGAAATGGAAGTTACAGGTAACGTAGATAGTCTCGTGATCACCATCGACGAAAAGAACCTGTTGCTGAACGAAGTAATAGTTACAGCCCGTAAAAAAGAATCATCTTTTTCTACTTCTTATGTAATGGATCGAACTGCATTAGATCATATGCAGATGCTGAATGTTACTGATGTAACCAGCCTGTTGCCCGGTGGCAAAACCAATTCAACACAGCACCTTGCTACATCTGCTACACAAACATTTTCTGTAAATGGTACCAGTGGCGAAATGGGAAATGCTGTTTTTGGTGTGGCAGTAGAAGTAGATGGTGTAAGGCTTTCCAATAGCGCCCTTCCGGGGCTTGTTGGTTCCGATACCAGGAATATCGCATCCTCCAATGTGGAAAGTGTTGAGATAATTACCGGTATTCCTTCCGTGGAATATGGTGATATGACCAATGGTATGGTGAAGATCAATACACGCAAGGGTAAATCACCTTTCGTAGTAGAGATGATGACCAAGCCCAATACAAAACAGGTAACATTGGGTAAAGGAGTAGAACTGGGGCCGCGTGCAGGTGTTCTGAATGTGAACCTGGAATATACTAAGTCAATTTCCAATATTGCTTCTCCCTATACTTCGTACGACAGGAATACACTGGCGCTGAACTATAGCAATACTTTCAATAAAAAGAACAGGCAGCCGCTGTTGCTGGATATTGGCCTCACAGGCAATGTGGGTGGCTATGATACAAAGGCTGACCCCGACCAGTTCAAGAATACCTATACCAAATTAAAAGACAATGTGCTGCGCGGAAGCTTTTCACTGAAATGGTTGCTGCACAAAAAATGGATCACCAACGTAGAGCTTTCCGGTTCTGTAAACTATAACAACAGGTTGCAGGAGCAAAGCAGCAATGCATCAGCATCGTCATCCGTAGCAGCTATTCATGCAACGGAAGAAGGTTACCATGTAGGGCAGTTATATGACACAAACCCTCAGGCCGATATCATCCTCATTCAGCCCGGTTACTGGTACCAGGTTGCTTACAACGATAGCAAAGTGCTGAACTATACAGGTCGCATTAAAGCCAACTGGAACCGTAAGCTGCGGGGTAATATCAATAACAACCTGCTGGTGGGTGGGGAATATAGTGTTAGCGGTAATAATGGTCGTGGCAGTTATTATGATGATATGCGCTATGCACCTACCTGGCGCGAGTACAGGTACGATAACATTTCAAAGCAATACAACTATGCGCTGTATGCAGAGGACAGGGTTTATATTCCATTAAAAAGATCAGCCATCCGTGTAGTGGGTGGTCTGCGTTCTGATATCACAGCCATCAATGGTTCAGTATATGGAACCATCAACAATATTTCACCCCGTTTCAACGGCGAATACATTTTCTGGGAAAAGGCTAAGCAGAAAGTAAGAGACCTGAGTGTAAAAATAGGATGGGGTAAAACGGTTAAATTACCCGGTTTCAGTGTGCTGTATCCGCAAACTAATTACAGGGATCTGCTCACCTTTGCACCCGGCACCACTGCGGATGGGCAAACTTATTATGCTTATTATACCATCCCATCCAAAATGGTGTACAACCCAGATCTGAAATGGCAGTACAATATTCAGAAGGAGATAAGCCTGAACACCAATATAAAGGGAACAAGGATCTCCATTACCGCAGCCATTGATAAAACATATAATTCCTATGTTTCTTCCAATGACTATACACCTTTTACTTACAAGTTTACAGATCAGTCAAACCTGGAACATTCCTTAATTCCGGCTGCCAATCGTATTTACACTGTCGATAAGAACACGGGTGTTGTTACTGTAACCGATAAAACAGGCACATTACCTGCTGAACAACTTTCTTACAGGGAAATTACCCGCGCTATCTCCAACAGTACCGCTGTAAACGGGTCTTCCGTATTACGCAAAAGACTTAGCTGGATCATAGATTTTAAACAGGTCACTTCTATCAGGACAGCTTTCCGTGTAGATGGCAACTACTATTATTATAAAGGAGTAGAGCAAACTGTATCGGCATATATGCCCAATTCTACCATCACTATGGCTGATGGCAATCCCTACAAATACATTGGCTTCTTTACAGGGGGCGCAAACTCTGCCAACGGTAGTCTTACAAAAGGCCTGAACATGAATGTGACCTCCACCACTCATATTCCTTCTATCAGGTTGATCATTTCTGCAAGACTGGAATGTTCACTCTACAATTTCTCACGCAATCTCAGTGAGCAGGGTAGTGGACAACGTGGTTTTGTGTTGGACAGCAAGGATGATTATACTCCTTCTTCCTCCAAGACAGATATTTATGGAAAAGATCGTTTTGTAGGACTGTATCCTGATTATTATATCAGCTTCGATGATATGAACACGCGTATTCCGTTTGCTGATAAGTTCCTGTGGGCAAAAACAAATGATCCTGCACTGTACAACGAATTGGCCAAGATGGTGATCAAAACTAATTACAACTATTATTTCAACCCTAACAGGGTGTCTGTATATTATTCAGCAAACATTGGTGTAACAAAAGAAATAGGTCGTGTGGCATCTGTTACTTTCAATGCCACCAATTTTATAAACAACCTGGCCAAAGTAAGATCCACATGGAACGACGGGGCATCGTCTTTATTCGGTAGTTCCTATGTTCCGGCATTTTATTATGGCCTTTCATTGCGATTGAAATTATAAACTATAATTAATATAAAAGCAAGGCGTATTATGAGAAATGTATTATTAGTAATGGTCGCGTTTGTAGTGGTGGTCAGCTCTTGTAAAAAGAATAATGACGGCCCCAGTGTAATTGCTGTGCCTGTAAAACTGGTGTATCCTGCAACCGGCAGCTTTACTGCTACTGAAGGAGTAAAAGTAACCATGACAACCGGTAGCTCAGTATTTGTAGCTTCTACCGATGCTAATGGTATAACATCTATTTCGGTTCCCTTGGGTGTTTATGATGTATCTGCTTCCGACAGCCGTTCAGAAGGTGGTAAATCATACGCATACAATGGCGCTAAAGCCGGTGTAACTGTTACCAGTGCCTGGAAAACCACTGATACTGTGACTATTACTCTGACAGAGTCTCAGGCTTCACAGATCGTGATCAAAGAGTTGTATGGCGGTGGTGTTCAGAAAGATGATAATTCCGGCGTGTTCCAGTATGATCGCTATGTTACTTTGTACAACAACTCTGCTACTACGGCTAACCTGAATAATATTTGTATTGGTATGATCGCTCCTTACAATGCACAGGGAACTAACGGTTTCTATGGTACAGATGGCGAACTGATCTATGCAAAAGAAGGCTGGATTCCTGCGACACAGGGATTCTGGTATTTCCAGTCAAATATTACTATTGCTCCGGGTAAACAGATCATTGTTGCATTGAATAATGCAGTTAATAATACACTTACCTATACTAAATCTGTAAACCTGGCTAATGCAGATTACTACTGCATGTATGATATTACCAAGTATTCCAGTACTTCTTATTACGTAGCACCGGCTGCTGTGATCCCTACCAGCCATTACATGAAGGCTGAAGCTTATGGTACAGGTACTGCATGGGCTTTAAGTGTAACCAGTCCCGGCCTGTTCCTGTTCGACGTAGAAGGTACTACTCCTTCAGCGTTTGCGGCAGATGCATCCAAAACTCATACACTTACTTCTTACACCAGCAAAAAAGTGCCTGTTGAGTGGGTAATTGATGGCGTGGAAGCTTACCTGATGAACAATACCGGTAACAAAAAACGTTTTACCCCTGCTGTTGATGCTGGTGCTGTATATCATCTGAACGGACAAGGTTATTCTATTTACAGGAATGTAAACAAAACTGCTACTGAAGCACTTTCTGAAAATGTTGGTAAACTGGTATATAACTATTCAAAAGGCACAGTTTCCGTTGGCGGTACTACAGATCCAAGTGGCATTGATGCAGAAGCTTCTATTAAACTCGGAGCACGCATTATTTACCAGGATACTAACAACTCAACCAACGATTTTCATTTGCGCAGTCAGGCTGCTTTAAGAGATTAATGCCTGTCTAAGAGGAGAATAGCATGATGTTGAAACGTATTTTAATAGCTTTATTATTGCCTGGCGGAGTATTGTGCTCTGCCGGGCTTTTTGCTCAACAGGCCAGTGACAGTGCCTGGTGGAATTATGAGTATATAAGCAATGCCAACCCCTGGCTAAGTAGCAGCGGTGTTACCGGGCTTACCAGGTTGCAGGTAAATAAAATTTCAAAAGCGGCTCTATCCTTCCAGAAGACAGATGGGAAATTTATCAACTTTTACCAGAGTGATAATAGCATAGCTTACAGTGCCTCCACTGAATCGTATTACCGGTTAAATAACCGTGTAGTATTGCAGGGTGGACTTGAATATGAAAACTTCAATGGTAAAAATATGGGCGGCTCTGCCCTTATCGATCCTTACAAAAATCCTGTGGATATTGATGAGTACGCGGATACTACACGTGGAAAGAAAAAGCTGGAACGTTACCTGCTTACCGGTGCAGTAAGTGCATTGGTCACTAATCGCCTTACTTTAGGCGCAAGGGTCAATTACGAAGCGGCCAATTATGCTAAAATGAAAGACCTGCGGCATGTGAATAAGCTTACCAATATCCAGGCCACAGCGGGGGCCAGTTATAACCTGGGCCACGGTATAGAACTTGGTGCAGACTATACCTATACCCGCCGCATAGAAAGTGTATCCTTTGCTATTTACGGTACTACCGATAAGCAATATATCTCACTCATCAACTTTGGTTCGTTTTACGGACTGGCCCAGTTGCATGGGAATTATGGCTATACATCAGAAACACGTCCCTTAACCAATTTTACACATACCGGCGCTTTACAGTTGGGACTTACATTCAATGAAAATGTACAACTGGTAAACCGTTTCTCTTACGGTTCGCGCAGTGGTTATTATGGTGAGCGCGGTACTTCTTCCGTTGTATTCACCGAACATAGCTCAACACTATATGGTTACGAAGGCACTTTGTCTGTGAAAAAACAACAGGCCCTGCACAGTATAAAAATTAAGGCCGGTTACGAAGATCTTACCAATAAAGAAAACGTGTACCGCTCTGAAACCTCTTCAGGTGGTAATACTGTTATTGTATATTATGGACAAAACGATTTACTGAAACAACAGGTAACTACTGCCTCCTTAGGCTATACTGCTTATCTGGGTATCAGTAATAACAATCCCCGTTGGGTACTGAGGGCTGGTGCAGATTACAATGATCGCCAGCAAACGGTTACCCGTTATCCTTATTACAGGAAACAACAGATCTCCAGCTATAATCTTCACCTGGGTGGCGAACGCAATATTATCAAAGGCCGTGGCATGTACAGCCTGTTACTGAATGCTGCTTATGGTGCAGGTAGCGGCACTGCTAAAAACGATGGGGTATATGTGCCTCCGTCTTCCAGCCAGTCACAACCCGCTTCAAAAGACAATTACCTATACCAGGAGTATGAGTTTTTTACCAAACCCCGTATACAGTTACAGCCTGCCATCAGGTATTCCTACAACGTTGACAAACGTGTTGCTCCTTACGTACAGTTAAACTATGCCTATACAAAGGCGTTTGATGTAAGCTTTACCGGCGATACCAGGAGCGTGATCTCCGCAACGATCGGATGTTCTTTTTAAGGGATATAAGTTGCCGGATACCGGTTTCTGGATACAGAGATTTTTGATTTCGGAATTTAGAGATTGAGATGGTTGAGCAGTTGTGATACATGAATCGTGAGACGTGAGTCGTGAGTGGCTGAGGCAAGTGAATAGTGAATTGTCAATAGTGAATGGCTGCTCCTTGTAAACCTATCAACTTTCCAACTTTTCAACCTAGCCTTCGGCTTTCCTTCGAAATTCGATATTCAGAATTGGACATTCGATATTTTGTCTTCCGTACTTCTAACTTCGTATTTCGCACTTGCTTGTTAGCTTATCAACCTTTCAACTTGTCAACTTTTGGCGCCTTTCAGACATCAGGCATCCCCCATTTGCAAATCTGCACATTGGCTAATTCGCACATTTCTTCCCAATTCCAGCATTCGCGTTAGGCATTAAGCGTTCTGCGTTTAGCCGTACTTATAACTTACAACTTATAACCCTATCTTTACCCCATCAACCCTCCCACATGATAGGCTTACAACGCGGAAACTATCTCGGAAAAGCTGATTCCATTGTAAATGCTGACGGCATTATTGTAAGCCTGACTTCTTACCCCGATACAGCCTATTCAGAAAACCTGCATTACCATGAAACCCTGCACATGAGTTTTGTACTCAGGGGAGGCAATCTCGAAAAAAGAATTGGCTACGATATAGAACGTGTACCGGGAGTGGTTACTTTCTATGATGCCGGCGAACTTCACCAGAGCACAAAGACCATAGGTGGCTCAAAACACGTAAACGTAGAGATCGAAGACCGGTTTTTACAGCAATATGGATTGGGGCTATCTGCAGAAAAAATACGCTCATTAAGATCGCCGGATGCTGTTTTCATGATGACCAGGTTGCTGAAAGAACTAAGAGCGCAGGATGATCTTTCTGAAGTAACTATTCATGGGGCAATGCTGAATTTTCTGCAGGCTGCCGGCGGCATAAAGGAAAATGAAAAAACGCCCCCCTGGCTTCATGTTATTTATGAATATCTGCACGACAGATGGGATGAAAGTATTTCCTTAGAAGATCTGTCTGTCATAGCTAATGTGCACCCGGTTACTATATCTAAATATTTTCCGAAGTACTTCGGTTGTACAATCGGAGAGTACATGAGGAAATTAAAAGTTGAACAGGCGATCTTACTGATAAAAACATCTCCTTATTCATTAACGGAAGTTGCTGCCTTCTGTGGTTTTGCTGACCAGAGCCATTTTATCAGGGCATTTAAACAGCAAACCGGCTTTGCCCCCAAATACTACCAGAAACTATTGAATTGTTAAGGTCTATCCAGGCTAAATCTGTTCTATTTTATCAGCCCTTTACGGTGTTCTTTTGTCTAAACAATCCCGGATGAAATTACTCTGCGCATTTTTACTGTTATCGGTAACTATTACAAAGGCCCAGATGGCAGATACCATCAAAGGAAATGTATTAAAAGACAGGATCGTTGCCAGGTTTAATGAAGGCAGGTTCAAAGATATCTATGGAATGGCCGACAGTGGTTTCAGGGCCAATGTCAGTGAAGATGCGATAATGGGGCTTCTGAATACTGCAGCTTCATTAGGTAAGGTCATGTCTACAGCATTTATCAGGGCAGATAGCAATGCAATAGCATACCGGTTGTTCTTTGCAAAAAAGTCTTTATTGCTGAATCTTCTGCCGGTTTCAGATACTGTCTACAGTGTATTGGGATTAAGCTTTTACAAGCTTCCGGCAGACCGTTCCCGGAAGGAGTTCGCTTCCGATAACCCTTTACGTTCTGGTCTTGATAGCGCTGTTCAAAAAGCTATAACGGTATATATGAGTAATAAGAACGTGGCAGGCTTGTCGGTAGGAGTATTGGATAAAGGGAAGTTTGCAATATATAATTATGGAGAAACAAAAAAAGGCAACGGGCAATTACCAACAGTAAATACATTATACGAGATCGGGTCTGTTACCAAAACATTTACAGGCATTTTATTGGCAAATGCTGTAGTACAGGGAAAGTTGAAGCTGGAAGATGATATCCGCAAATATCTTCCCGGCAACTATCCCAATCTTCAGTTCAATGACCAGCCGGTACGCATCATTCATTTAAGCAACCACACTTCAAGACTACCTTCACTGGTGAAACTGCCCGGAACAAATGAAGATCCTTTTGATCCGGCAGTTCAGTTTAGTGATAAGATGCTGGATGAGATCTTACAGCAAATTACTATAGATACACTGCCCGGTACTAAAAGACAATACTCCAATTTCGGAACAGCTTTGCTGGGTATCATTTTAGAGAAAGTATATGGTATGGGGTATGAGCAATTGCTTAATACGTACATTCTTACTCCCTATGGTATGAAGCAGACAAAGATCGTTCTGCCAAAGGCTGATCAAAGCAGGTTGGCACAGGGTTATGATGTGGAAGGAAAAGAAACAAAATACTGGAATAACCGGCTGGCTGCGCCTGCAGGTGGTATCCGCTCAACAGCTAATGACATGCTGATCTATGCCCGCAAACAAATGATGACAGGCGATAGTGCTATCAACCTCAGTCACCGGCTTACATTTGGCACTATGAAAGAGGGAACAGGGCTGAACTGGGGCATCCTTACAACCAAAAAGGGATACCTGCGTTGGTCACATGATGGCGGCACAGATGGCTTCACCTCCCTTTTACTGATCTATCCTGAGATCAATGCAGGTATCATTCTCCTTACCAATAATGGCGATCATGATGATCAGTCCTTTTATAATATTGGAATAGATATTTACAATTACCTGATAAATCCTCATTGATAATTGAATGCTGCTTAATGGATCATTCAAATACAATACAAGGTCCGGCTTTAGCCGGTAGAGAGGTGTTGTTTTGTTAGACAATGTATTCATTTTATAGCCCTGCCCTTCAGGGCGAGGCTATGAGAGAGACAAAGGGGTATTTACAATCTTCTCCTGTAAGTGATTATATAACCCCTGCGGCTATAACCACCCGAAGCAATGCCGGGCAGGTTAAACTCGTAGCAAAATCCAAAACGATCTTTCCCGAACTCAAGTCCAAGAGCGGGCTTTACAGATTCACCGGGACTTATCCCTATTCCTGCCGTAACAGAAGTGCCTGTGCTGTCTGTTGCTCTGAAATAGCGTATATAACTTATTCCGTAATGTTGTTGTGTTACAGAAACGGTATCATTCTTTTGCCAGGAAACATTACAGAAAAAGCTCAGCTGCGCGTTCTCCGAAATAGCTTTTCTGTAACCGCCCTGCACGCCATAAGCTGTTTGCAATACACTGGTACGGGTCCATTCAGTATAAGGGTGGTTAAAATGACGTGCTGATATGCCGGCATACCAATGATTATCCTTTTCACTGTGAAATACAGCAGTGCCGGCGCCTATTGTAAAATATTTGTAATTATAACCTGCGGAGAAAGGATCTCTTTTTTGTGCCCAGCCTATAGCGCCATACCTGTCGAAATTATCAGCCAGGTCAAAATTATAATCAGGGTTACCGATCTTGTTAAAAGAATAATTACCCTGTATCCCGATGGAGATATAGGTGTTGTTATAATTCAACGGCAGTGCGTAAGAGAAGCCAAGCATTGCAGAAGAAGCGCTCATAAAACTTTTATTCGAATTATCTGCATTAATGCCAATGCTCAGGGAGGCATAGGGGAGATTGTCATTGCTCTCTTCATCAGCATTGATAAAAACCAGTTCAAGGGTTGCTGATTTACTGGAATAAGAAAGCATGCCCGGGTATTGTACACTTCTGAAGAGTGCGTGTGCAAAAGAATTCTTGTCGGTTTTCAAAGCAGGGTTGTACCATATTTTCATTTGTTCTGTGCCGGCAGCGTGCGGGTCCTGTGCCAGGGAAAAAAGCGGAAGAGATAAAACACATGATAAGTACAAAAGCAGCTTTGGTCTAAGCATTCCCTTTCTACGCAGAAACGCTCATTTTATTATATACCAGCGATGAAAAAGTTTGGGGAAGTCGTGAGACGTGAATCGTCAGTCGTGAGTGGAGCCTTCGGATGTCAGATGCTTGATATTGGATTTGAGATTTGATGTTTAAAATTTGATCAATACAACTGGTCTTCCTGTATTTGCTCGTGGCTCATAGCTCAAAGCTCGCCGCTTGTATTCGGGATAACTGCAAACTGTCAACTGCCAACTTTCTTCCTGTCTTCCCTTCGAAATTCGTTATTGGTAATTTGACATTCGATATTTTCCCGCTTCCGGACTGATTTCACGCAAAGACAGCAAAGGTTCGCAAAGCCGAAGTATTTTGCAACAGGTGGGCCCTTGCAGCATTTTGAACCACAAAGGCACAAAGACACAGAGAAACACAGAGCGCATTGTCTGTATTTGCCTTCGCGTTAGGCGTTTAGCGTTAAGCATTCCGCTTTACCTATAACTTACAACTTATAACCCTGTATTTGCGTTCCGCGTTTAGCGTCTCTTTACTGCTTCAACTTTTTAATCATCTCCACACCATTTGTATTATTAGGATTAAGTTCAACAGACTTCTCATAGTACTGAATGGCTTTAGCCTTATCGCCTTTGGTAGCATAAGCTTCTGCAAGACTATCCCAGGTATTAAAAGATTGAGGAAAATCCTGTGTGTTTTGTTCAAATATAGCAATCGCTTCATCTGTTCTTTTAAGTCGTAAGAACACATAGCCAACACTGTTCATATTATCTTCGTCAATCGTATCGGCTGTTTTGCGCTGTGCACGATAATCTTTCAGGGCTTCGGCAGCTCCTTTAGCCAGGGCTGATTTCAAAAAAAGGTGCGAGGCTGAATTATAGGTTTCATAATTCAGATTGGCTACTGCCGGGTGTGTACCGCCAATAGCATCATCCAGTATGTCTTTAGTAAATGCAAGGCCATTGTGGCCGTCTGCAAAATACACGACGGCATTCTTACTTTGCAGGGAAGCGGTAATATATGCTTTTGAATCCCCGTTATCACCCCAATGCCAGCAATAAGTGCCTTCGGGCATTGTTTCCAGGCCAATGCCCAGTCCCCATGCAACAGGCGGGTACTTTTCAGTTACCCTTATCTGAGGAGTAAAGAGTTGCTGCCAGGTTTGCTTTTTCAGACCGGTACCCTTCAGCAGGGCAATAACAAATTTTGCATAGTCACCTGCTGTTGTGGTCATACTGGCGGCTGCATTACCATGATCATTCAGCGTGTCTTCACGGCCACTTTCGGGTTGATTTCTACCGCTCAGTTTTCCCAGCATGTCATGACGATAGGCTTTCAGTGTATCATAACGGTTGCGCCAGATATAGCTGCTCGATGTCATTCCCAGGGGTTTCAATGCATAGGCCTGCATAAAATTTTCAAAGCGCATGCCGGTGATCTTCTCCACCACCTTCGACAGGTACACCATACCCTCTCCGGAATAGCTGAATTTCTCTCCGGGTTTAAAATGAATTGTCAGCGTTGTAGTGCCGTCATCATTCCGCCAGTTGGGGAATCCTGAGGTATGGCTCAATACATGCCTGGCCGTGATGAGATTGATCCTGTCATCATTGACCACATCATAGTTATTGCCCAGGTATTTATTCAGGGGAGTATCGAGGTTCAGTTTTCCTTCGTCTACCAGTTTCAGAACAGCATAGGCAAAAACGGGTTTGCTGAGTGAAGCTGCCTCAAATACGGTATTTACTGTAACAGGCTTTTTTGTGTCGGCATTGGCTGTTCCGAAAGCGCCGGCCCATACTAATTCACCGTTGCGTATCAATGCGATCGAAAGCCCTGGTACGTCAGACTTTTGCAAAAGCGATGGAATATCATTTTTAAGCCGGGTGATGATCTTTTTTGTTTCGGGCAGCTGGTTGGCTTTGGTATTATATGCTACGGAGTTTACCTGCGAAAATGAAGACTGGCACAACAGCAGGAAGACGATTGGATAAGTAATTTTTTTCATGGATCACATTGTGATCAAAAGATAGTTATTATATCCAGAATGTTGCATTCAATAACAAAAATCTTTGTGTCGTGACCGGTAAATATACAGTTACAGGTTGTTAGTAAGATTTAAGAGACAAGGCTGGTGAAAATACAGGAATTGGGTATTAGGAATTAGGTGAAATACAGGGATTGATAAGTTGAGAGGTTTACAAGTTGACAAGGTTGGGATATTGAACATCGAATGCTGAATTTCGAATATCAAATTTTTAAGGAAAATGCAAATAAGCAGATGCATAAAGTCGGAAGCCTGATGCCTGAAAGGCATAACTGCAAATTGCCAACTGCCAACTTGTATTTCCGATTCTTCAACTGGCGCGAGTGTTCCGTAAGGGCACTCGTGTTTTCTATATGCACCCGGTCTCTGACCGGTATATTGATCTTGCCAGTAATCCGGTCAAAAAAAGGAGAGCCTTGTCGGTTGTGGCAGGCCTTGCTGCTACTTTGATATCCTGGTCTCAACTGGTGCGAGTGTTCCGCAAGGGCACTCGTGTTTTCTATATGCACCCGGACTCTGACCGGTATATTGATATTGCCAGTAACCCGGTCAAAAAAGGAGAGCCTTGTCGGTTGTGGCAGGCCTCGTAGCTGTTTTAGATGCCCTGTTTTTTTTCTATATGCACCCGGTCTCTGACCGGTATATTGATATTGCCAGTAACCTGGTCAAAAAAAAGAAGAGCTTGTCGATAGTGGCAGGCTTTGCTGCTACTTTGATATCCAGGTCCTTTTCGGTTGACTGACGATGATAGTTCCAGTTTGTGCAGGCAGAGGCTACTATGATTCTTGAAATAATTAAAGTATATTGTTAAAGAGGGTAGTGTTAGCAGAACGGGCAAAATATTGCTGTGTAAGTAAAGCCCTGGATGGAATGTATAAAATCAGGTACAATGCATAGCAAGAAAATAGAAAATGTTCTAAGCATGTCAGTGGCTGACAGGTATAATTATTTTATCCGGACGGTTGTGAATTTTGAAGAGTTATGGGGAGTCTACGATAATGGCTGGGCATCCCTGGGTGGGGTAGATAAAATTGTTTTACCCTTTTGGCCTGAGATGGAGTTTGCTGCACTTTGTTGTACGGGGGAATGGAAAAATTATAAGCCAACATCAATAAGCCTGGATGATTTTATTCAGAAATGGATCCCTGGCATGATAAGAGATAACAGGCTGGTCAATATATTTTACATTCCCAATAGCTCAGAAGGCTCGCTAATTGAACCTGCGTTATTGTTAGAATATCTTACAGAGGAAATGGAACAGTATTAATAAAAAGCCCTCATTACTGAAACCCTTTTCCCTGCAATCTTATCACCTGTAACTGGTATCCTGCAACCGGTATTCCAACCTCAAATCTCAAATCCCCGGGTCCGAATTAACGAAATATATGAAAAAGCTCCTTTATCTTTAAGGTATGATACGGATAATGCTGTTAGCCACTATGTTAGGATTTGCTGTTGGTGCGGGCGCTCAGTCTGCCCTGGCCCTCGGTGCTATGGGTGGTGGACAAATGGCCTTCAATCAGTTTAACCAGCAGCCTGATAGCAGCCAGTTGCATAAGAAATGGTTTACCTCCAGGTATATCGGTCTTTCTTCCGGTTTTATAGCTTTTAATGGTGGTTCCGGCACTTTTTTATCGGCCCCGGTAGGTGTGCAACTAAACCGTAGGCTTACTAATAATCTTTATGCCTTTGCAGGCCTTTCTGTTACTCCGGCCTTTTTGCAGTTTAACAATGCGTTTCTGCGGTCAGATGCAAATAAGAGTAATGGCTTTACAAACTTCAATAATTTCAGCACCTACTCTTCTGCGCAAATGGGACTGATGTACATCAATGATGACAGGACATTCTCAATCTCCGGAAGCATTGGTGTGAGCAGGAGTACTTACAATGGTTATTCTCCTTTTTATACGCCTGCTAATAGTCGTACCGCAGGTAACGGCTTCCCTGTACGCAAATAATGATCTGCTGATTATGTCTTCGTGAGTCGTGAGTGGCTGAAGCAAGTGAATAGTGAATGGTCAATAGTGAATGGCTGCTCCTTGTAAACCTATCAACTTTCCAACTTTTCAACCTAGCCTTCGGCTTTCCTTCGAAATTCGATATTCAAAATTTGACATTCGATATTTTGTCTTCCGTACTTCTAACTTCGTATTTCGTACTTGCTTGAGCCTTGCTCCTTAAATCTTGTGCCTTAACTTAAAACTGTATTAGCGTTAGGCATTAAGCGTTTCGCGTTAAGCTGTAGTTTACTTAAAACTTACAACTTATAACCTTCCATTTGCACATTAGCAAATTTGCACATCTGCACATTCTATTCGCGTTAAGCTGTATTCTATTTACAACCAGTTTTCAAATTTGCATATCAGCATACTTCCCTTTAAGTGCAGACCTTACTTGTGTAGGCTTTTTCTTTTTACGTTTATTCAGCCAGATGAAGACACCGGTTACAGGCAGGCTGGTACCAATAAGACAGGCAATAAAATAGAGGATCTTTGAAAAAGTACCGAAGAGTTCACCGGTATGGATAGCCCTTACCATTGAAACAATCTTTTCTCCGCCCGTTCTGTTTTTAAAAAGGTCAATTTTTTTGATACTGTTTGTACGTGGATCGAAATCTATACGGTCGGTGGCTGCCGAAGCAAAAAAGCCGGTTTTTACTTTCAGTATAGAGAGTGTTCCTTTCTGTCCTTTGGGTAAATTCAATCTTACATCTCCGGGGTAGGGTAGCAGTTGGTTAGCCTGGTTAAGCATACTGTCCAGCAACAGTACATTGGGTGTATGAGCATTGGTGCTGGTTTTTGCTACCACTACAGCGTCTTTTTTGGCCGGCCTGGTTCCCAGTGTTTTGGCAAAGGCATTTTTGTACCATTCAAAGCCAAAATAAGGACCGGTAAGTGCCATCACTGTAATAAACAGGAAGCTATAAAAACCGAATGTTTTGTGGAGGTCGTGGTTAACGCGTTTCCAGCCTGCATTTTTCTTAACACCAAAACCCGGACGCCAGGCATTCCATTTTTTCCAGCTTTTCAGTTTCGCCGGCATCCAGAGTATCAAACCTGTAATTTCCAGCAGCAGGAACAGGAAGGCGGCAGTTCCTGTAATGATGGCGCCCACGGAATGGTCCATCAGTAACCAGCGATGCAGTTCAATAACAGTTTCAAAAAAGCGGTAGGCTGTGCTTTGTGCATCTCCCTGCACAGTGCCGGTATAAGGATTTACAATAAAGATCCGCGTATTCTTTTTGATCTCAGCCTTTTCGGCTTCGGCATCTTTTTGGGCAGGGGGTGCGAGTGTAAACAACCATGCCTCATTTTTCTTTTCAGGGATCTGTACCACTGTTGCTTTAAGCCCTTTGTTGCTGCTTTCCAGCAGGCTGATAAGGGAATCAGGACTTAGGGTTGATGACGCCCCGCCTGTATTCGTTACTTTGTATTTATCGCTGTCTACCCAGCGGATGATCTCCTTTTGAAACACATAGGTGGTCCCTGTAATACATACAATAAAGAGTATGATGGCACAGGGAATGCCTACCCACAGATGCAACGTATTAACGACCTGGCGAAAAACCGGCTTATTTTTCATTGGAGATAAACAGCTATAAAAACAATAATGTCATCAGCATTACTGCCAATGACATTGAATACCGCAGCAAAAGTGCCCTGTTTGTTTATAAAACAGTTACGCTTTTGGGAAAAACGGGTTTACTTAACAATAAGGCTATAATCACACCGGTGACGTACAGCATAATATTTTTTGCCTTCAAAAAGCCCGGTCTGGCTGTTAAGCTGGTCAAGACGAACGAGATAGACTCCTTTGGAGGGTAATGGCAACATGGCCGTTCCCAGGTCTGTAACAACGATCTTTTTATCCTGGTTATCAGGAAAAAAAACACGGAGAGAAGTACCGGGTGGTACCGGCTTGCCATTGATAAAGGGCTTTACCAGGGCTGTATCATTTTTAATACTGATCTCCTGGTAAAGGTAGGAAGCGGGGCTTTGCCCCTTCTTGCCATTGCCCGTAACATAGGTGGTGCACAGGTATTGTACAGGCTTTATGTTCTGAGAACTGTCTTCGCGCTCCACTACCGGCAGTTGGTTATCAGTTGCCAGTACCTGGTAAATGCCGTTGGCTGTGGGAATATAACAACCCTGCCAGTAATCTGCATATTGTTTTAAAGGAACAGGCCTGCCTGTACCATCGGGGGCAATTACAAGCAGGCTGAAATCCTTCATTTTATTTAATGCCGCTCCATTGTTGATATACCTGTTTTTCTGCTCATCCACACCGCCATACCGTATTCTTATGTAAAGCGTGTCGCCCTTTTTGCCGTTTCCCTGCAGTTCAAGCCAGTAGCCATCAGCAAAGCTGGCGAGCTGCATCAGCAATAAGACCGGTAAAAGCGATATGATTTTTTGCTTCATTGTTATTCGATCAGAATTTCAGTGTTACGCTGCCAATATATCTTGCAGGCGCCTGCGGTGTAAGGCGAACTGACCACATTTTTTCGCTGGTAATATTATCGGCCTTAACTGAGATCCGGAATTTAGGCTGATCATAAAAAATAGTAGCGTCAAATGATTGATAAGAAGGTATGATCACTTTAGCCGTACGTGTATTTGTCTGGAATGATGAGCTACCTGTATTACCTCCAAAGCCTGCACCGAGTCCTTTCAGGTTACCTTTCTGGAAACGATAGCTTACCCAGAAGTTAAACATATTCTCAGGACCGGAAAGCGCGGGACGGAGGTTTAAAACAGAAGAATCTGATTTGGTGTACTTACTGTTATTGTAAGCGTATCCGGCAACGATATTCAAACCGTCAACGGGATTAATGTTCAGGTCAAATTCCAATCCTTTGCTAAACTGGGTGCCATCCTGGATGGAATAGTTGGCATCATCCGGATCAGTGCGCAGCACATTCGATACTTTAATGTTATAGTAGCTCACAGTACCAACCAGGCGATGATCAAATGCATCCATTTTTACACCAAATTCCAGTTGATTACCATGCTGTGGTTTAAATGAGTTACCGTTTTTATCAACTCCGCTGATATTGAAAAAGCCATTCATGTAGTTGCCAAAAAGAGACAGCTTGTTTTTTAATAATTCATATACAAGGCCAGACTTGTGTGAAATTGCTGTCTGTGTATATGGACCTGCCTGTATACCACCTGCACCTAATCCGCCTGCTGTAGTACCGGTAAGTACATTGTAAACACCGTTATAATGATAGTTGTCGATACGCACACTTCCCATTACCAGCAAACGGTCGGTGATATTGAATACGTCAGAAGCATAGGCTGCATAAGTATCATCGCTGTTCTTTTCTTTACGTGGGCTACCACCGGAAGTGAGTGAGTCCAGTGTAAAACGTGTTACACGGTAGTTTGCCGGTGTTCTGATGAAGTTCACAGTAGGCCCGGTTACTGTTACCCTGTCAAACGAGTTATAGTTGTTATAATAATCCAATCCTATTACAACCCTGTTGCGGTGATTAGCGATCTTAAAGTCACCAATAAAGTTTTGCTGGATATCTGTTGCTATGAAATTGGTATTGCCAATGATCACACTTGAACGGAGCGTGCTGTCTGTTCTGCCATTCAGCGCGGTAATGTATCCATTGATGGTAGACCTGGCGCGGGAGTAAATAGTTTGTGATGTCCAGGAAGAAGAAATTTTATAATTGATCTGACCAAAAATATTCAGCATCTGGGTAGTGTAAGCAACATCATCACCCAGGAAGGTTTTCTTGTAAGGGAATTGCATATCGGCAATAGACTGTGTTTTGTTGCTGCCGGTATAAGGATTAAAACGAACTACTGATGTTCCTTTTGCCTGGCCAAATTCAACATCCAGCAAAAGGGAGAGCCTGTCGTTTACCTGGTAAAAAAAGCTGGGTGCCAGTGCAAGGCTGTTGGTAAAACCATTGTCCTGGAAACTTTTCTCAAAAGTAGTAGCGCCATTGATGCGGAATAAAGCTGTTTTAGCCTGGTTAATAGGTGTATTAAAATCAACTGTCAGCCTGTTATAGGTCCAGCTGCCGCCCATGTAGCTTACTTCTCCTGCGGTACCGTTAAAAGGCTTTTTGGTAACACGATTGTATAAGCCACCATAGCTGCTGGATACGCTGGTGCCAAACAGGGTAGAAGAGGGGCCTTTAATGGCTTCAATTCTTTCGAGGTTGGCATTGTCAAGAAATGAAAATGCTGCGCCTGCAACACCATTTCTTGCATTGGGTTCTGTTTCAAAACCGCGTGAGCGGAATGTTACACGACCCTGGTTGGCAATCATAGGAATACCAGCACCCGGAACGTTTTTAGAAATGCTTCCCAGGTCTACAGCCATTTGTTCTGTGATCAACTCTTTGGTGACAGTATTGTACACCTGTGGGTTTTCAAGATTCTTCAGTGGGAGACGAGCTATATAAACACTTTCTTTTTTAGTAAACCTGTTTACATTTCCTGAAACAGTTACTTCCTGTAAAGCATGGATATTTTCTTCTGTTAATTTAAAATCCACCACGGCATTTTTATCGGCAGTAATGTCTACAGGAATATCTTTTTGTTTATACCCGATCAGCTGAATACGGATGGTATATTTTCCTGGTGTTATGCCGGTAAATGAAAAATTACCTTTTATATCAGTAAGTGTAGATTTCTTTAATTCAACCAAAGAGACAGAGATCATTTCAAGCGGTTCATTGTTCACAGAGGTAATAATACCGGAAACTGATCCCGTACCGGGCTGAGAAAAACACGAAACAGAGATAAGCAGTAAGAGCGGTAGTAATAATCTTTTAATCATAATAACAGTCTGGTTAATATATCCCGCAAAATTGTAATGCATTATTGGTAAATCGGTTTATAAAAGGGAAAAAGGGATTACGAGATCAGGAATAATAATGTTAACACCAGGGTATTCTTGATTCAGGTCAAAAAGTAATAAGGATAGTGGTGAGTCCTGAGGGGAGGCGTGAAAGGTGAAATGTCAAACGTGAAAGAAAATCGTGAGGCGTGAATCGTCAGTCGTGAGTGGCTGAAGCAAGTGAATAGTGAATAGTCAATGGTCAATAGTCAATAGTGAATGGGAATACAGGTAACTGCAAATTGCCAACTGCTAACTTGTATTCCTCGCGGCTGTTTTCCCTTCGATATTCGACATTCGGAATTTGATATTCGATATTTTGTCTTCCGTACTTCTAACTTCGTATTTCGTACTTTCTGGCACCTTAACCTACAACCTGTATTCAGCATTAAATTTTATAATCATACAGGATTTATTCAGCATTGCCTTTTAGTTTCGAAATATGCTGATACTCCTGTTCCTTGCAACCATTGTGGCTTTTTGGATCAGTGCAATTTGCGGAGGCGGTGCAAGCCTGGTATTGCTTCCCTTACTTAACCTGCTGATGCCTGCATCGGAAGTGCCTTTTTCATTAACAATAGGAACTTTTACCAGTTCTGCTTCCAGGATTGTTGTTTTTAAAAAGCACATCAACTGGACCATTGTAACATGGTTTGTTCCCTTCTCACTTCCTTCTGTATTATTGGGAGCCTGGCTGCTCAAATTTGTGAATCCGCTTTACCTGCAATTGGTGGTGGCTTTATTCCTTTTGGCCAACATACCACAACTGTTTAGCAGGAAGAAAAAAGATGACGAACAAAAACGAAACCCGAAATATGTGCTTGCCATTGTTGGTTTTCTTGCAGGTTTAGTATCCGGCGTTACCGGGGCAATAGGCTTGTTGTTTAACAGGTTTTACCTCAGGTACGGGCTTACCAAAGATGAAATTGTAGCTACCAGGGCTACCAATGAAATTATCCTGCACCTGGTAAAACTGGTTATTTATATCATGCTGGGGCTATATAGTAAAACCGCTGTTTACATCGGTTGTACAGTGGCTGTGGCGGCAGTGCTCTCTTCTTTTACGGTGAGGTATATTTTACCTTTTATCAGTGATGGCCTGTTCAAAAAAGTAGGTTATGCTGCCATGGTCATTTCCGGTGCGGTATTGCTGGTCAGTACATCAAATAAAATTATCCACCAGGATAATCTTCACCTGGCTACAAAAGAGTATGGCACAACAAAAGAAACTACTATTCACTGGCGGCAGAGCGATCTTGTACTGGAGTATTCCTGGAATGGTGGCCTTGAAATTGAAAGACCCATCACTGTTGCAGAGCTGTCCCCACAGCTAAAGATAAAGTACCAGGAGTTGCTGGCTGAGTACGATGAAATACTATTGGAAAAGGTATTTAAATTCAGGCAACCCGTTGCGTATGAGTTCTATTGTTATAAAGACCGCCGGTTAACAAAGCTGGAATTGCAATAAGCTGCTGGTGTAAAATAGTATCATTGCTTTCGTGTTCCTGCTATCCGGAAACTGCTATCCGGAGCTTGTAGCTCCGAAGTTCTATTATGTTGCCTTTGGCAACTTTTGATTAGAATCATCCCGCTTTCCCCAATAACCGATCAGGTGACTATTACTCATTAAAAAGTGTTATAAGGTTCCCGGCAGTATCAGCGCTATTAAGCATCGTTGCGTCGCAGTACGTTCATCGTTCGTATCGCTGTTCGGCAAAGCCTCCTTAGTTTCGGAATAAAGCGATTATAGCTTACAGCAAGATGTGTAGCAATGGGTAGCTGAAAGCTACATAATAAAGCTTCGCAGCTAAAAGCTGCGAAGAGCTGCTGCTTACGGCAAAGAAAATGTGCGTGAGGTATAAATACAACAACTACCTATTGACTACCCAGGCATGATAAAATACTTTTCTTCAAACCGGAAAAATTAGCGATAACATACAATCGAACAATTATAAATGGCATTTAAAGAGTATGCTGCCTGTAAAAATAGATGGCAGCCCATATCAGTAATCCCTTTCTGTCATTCACCCTTATTAAACTTTGTGTCGTCGTTAAGCTATAACCATGCTGGTATCAAATCCTCTTTACTATTGCAGAAGAGCGTTTTTCGCGCCAGGGTATTTACAGTGAGCTGCCATCAGTTTAGTTACAGCCATACTCAGAAGCCGCAACATATCATGCGCATCAAATTAAGTTAAGATAATGGCGTAAATATTCTTGATCAGTACATCTTCGTATCTACAAACAGGCATATCCGGGTAAGTGATTTTGATGTTTTGCTATCGGGAGCTTGTAACCCCGAAGTTCTATTATCTTACTTTGCGGATTATGCGCTTTTGTGAGTTGTAGTTTACACTTTTTTTAATTTACCGGGCCTGATCTATCAACCGGTAAAGTTGCTGTTGCTTAAAAGGTGAATCCCAAACCTATAGCCAAAGACTGTGGCGACAGTTTGTAAACGTCCTTGTCACCATCAAGGGAATTTAAACCATATTTATAGGTAGCATTAATCTGCAGTTTATTGCCTAATTCGTAGCCGATATTTGCTGCGGCGCCATTAGACAAGCGTTTCATCATGGCAGTTTGGCCATTATACTTCTTAAACGCGTTTATGTTGGCATCTTTGAATTTCGCACTGAAGCCAAACCCGAAGTATGGGCCTGCGCCTACAAAAAACCTTCCTCCGGCGGCGTTCTTCCATTGCCCCATTAGGTAGATTGGTACTTCAGAACCAAAATACCGGAACTGATCTTTAATGCCGTTCTGCGACAGGTCCGAAGTATAGTATACAAACATGATGTCCTCCTGTATTGCAAAATGCTCAGAGATATTGAAGCGTATAAAATTACCCAATGCTGCACCTGCGCCAGCATTACTTTTCAAAGACGAATTGTCTTTTATTATAAAATTTGAACCATTGCCCTCTATCTTCAGGCCGAAGCTGAGTTTCTTTTTGAAATTCTCTAAAGCACTCTGCCCTTTTACCCGTTGAATACCGGTAATCATTGTTGTTAATAGAAACATCACTATTGCTGTCTTTTTCATTTTTCCTCATTTTTTTAAGATCAACGCTTAAATAAAGGTTGATTGCTAATCAATAATTTAACGATGCAAAAATATTAGAGGCAGTGGGTGTAGGAAAGGTCTGAATCTGCTAGTATTGTTCTTTTTTAGCTTTTTGGGTATTTTTATGGCAGTTTTTTGCTTTTTTTATAGTCAAAAAGGCTGTATATGTCTGTCTATGCTAAATATGATCTGCTGGAATCGCTCAAGGAAAGGGACAATGTCGATATGATCGAAAATCAGATCTATCTCTGTGAGGTTACAAAGGTTGATTACGCCAACTATAATTATCCTATCAAAACGGACCTGACGATCTGCTGTCTGTGCCTGGAGGGAGAGACAAGGGGAAAGATTGATCTGATCGAGCAACATGTCAAAGCACCGGGACTGGCTATTTCTATGCCTGGGCAGATCTTAGAGCCGGGTAGTTTTAGCAACGATTTTAAAGGCATACTGATCTATATGACACGTCGTTTTACGGAGAACTTTAACCTGCTCTTAGGGCACTCCATTTCGATGAATCTTAAAAACAGGCCTAATATCGCACTGACTGAAAAAGAGCTACAGTCAATCCTAACGTATTGTCAGATGGTAAGGAGCGCAATTCGGGTGAAGGCAAATCCATATCGCCTTCAAATCGTCACACATTTAACGATCGCCCATTTTTACGGCATCGGATATTTTCTGCACCAGTCAACGGGTAAAGAACTCACCAAAAACGAAACCATTACCGAACGGTTCCTTCAAAAAGTGCGTGACTCTTATAAGACAGAGCGTAGGGTAGAGTATTATGCAGAACTATTAGAGTTAAGCCCCAATTATCTTTCGCATGTAGTCAAAGATGTTACCGGAAAGACAGCTGGTCAGTGGATTGATGAGTATGTTACCCTCGAAGCCAAAGCGCTGTTAAAATCCACCAATATGACGGTACAGCAGGTAGCCAACGATCTGAATTTTCCTACCCAGTCTTTTTTCGGAAAGTTCTTCAAGCGGATGGTGGGTGTTGCTCCCAAGTATTACAAATAATGTCTGCATAGCGATGGAAAACCGAATCGTTGTAAAACTATATCGGCTGTAGCTGTTGTTTCCTGTTTACTCCGCTATCCGGAGCTTGCAGCTCCGAAGTCCTGTTATGTTGCCTTCGGCAACTTATGATTAGAATTATTAACTATGTTCCCGGGGTCATACACCTCAACTCTGCATAGTTTGTAAGTAGTAATAATCAAAGTTTGTCACCGGGCGTAAGCATTGGCAACGCCCTTTTTTGTGATTTATTTTGTAGCGTGAAATTATAACCCCGTAGATAATACTACAATTAAAAAAACTTATATTTCTTAATTAAAATAGAGATAAGTATGAAGCCGATTCTTTGGGGTGGGATAGCTCTTTTTATTGGTTCTATTCTTTTAATAATGAGTAACTATGGCAATCTCAATGTTGAAAGAAACGGGATAATTGTCAAAATGAGAATTGAGCAACTGCCGGAGTCATGTCTTGGGACGAAGATTAAACATTTTGCAAAGCTTAACTACGAAGGGAAAACATATATAAAAAGAATTGGAGGGAAGTTTTGCGACGATCATAATGTTGGTGAGCAGATTGAGGTGAAATTTTTAAAAGGATATTCAATCATATTATTTCCTGATGAAACAGTAGTGTTAAATCTTGTTGCTTTTTCAGCATTAGGTATAACAGGATTAGGAATGGTATTATGGCAACGGGGAAAAAAAGGAAAGTAAAAAATGATCTATAGCTGGTGATAGTTTCAGATACTATATAGGTTCTCACAGGCTATCAAAAAATGCAGGATGCGATAAGCATCCTGCAAAATGGATCGGTTATTTACCTGCACTGCGAATGGCTCCTGTTATGTCAGCGAGGATCCTTCCTCCACCGAATGCGGCCATTCCGCTTAAAACAAGATTGTGTTCTACTAAAGCATTCATTAGTAACCCACCTGCAACGCCTCCTGCAATGCCGGCTATAATGATGCCGGGCATTGGATTAGAGGCTAACCGACCTTGTAGCCAATCCGGAGGCGGGGGAGGTGGAGGATTTCCTTTTCGCTTTAATATGATCCACCACCAATATGGGAAGGGAGTGCCACACCAACCCATTACTGCTGAAAACGCAATTAATATGCCCATGGTTATTGTAGTTTTAAGTGAATGCCTACTCTATATTTTCCCTTTTCGGCTACCTGGATTATTCGATGGTAATACTGAGTGAGAATTTCGGGGAAGGACTTTTTTGAAGATTTCGTAGGTGCAGGAAGGTGCCTATATGTAAATCAATAATAAAGTAGTGATAATAGGAGTCTGCTAAAAGCGTGTAAACACCCTTGTTATCTGCCTGGTATTAAAAAGGTGTTTTAACGGTGTTTCCGGGGGAAGAAGTCGTGGCACGGTTGATACTACGTAGCCAGATAGCAGGCAGGATGTTACAACCGTGCCACGCCGGCCTTGCTTTTCCAGCATCCCGTATCCAATAACGAAATATCTAAATACCGAAATCAGCAATCCTGTATTCCGTTTCACTATTCAATATCATTGAATTAAGAAAGGGCCAGAGCGTGACATCCTGTTTATAGAAGTGATTATAACAAGCATGTCGCGGCTCCGGTAGGAGCCTCCGGTGCTTTACAGGAAGCTCCGCCGGAGCTTAATTCAACGACATTGATTCACTATTGACTATCTTTTCAAACGTTAAAGCTTTCCCTGCCAGTTGTACGAATAAAAAATACCTCTAGTTTTACTCTATTGAAAACGGGGTGGTAGGGTTAATATTTTTAAACCGAATATTAACTGATGCTACGGAAATCTGGGAAGTTGTCCAAAAGAGCGGTAATATACCCCGCTATTCGGAGCTTGAAGCTTCGAAGTTTTATTATGTTGCCTTTGGCAACTTATGATGAACGTTTGTGTGCACCTGATGAAAGACTGGTACTGCATGTGCAGATAGGCTCGCTTCGAAAAAACTGCGCTAGTAAAAAAGGTGTGAGTTTTTCAGCCGTGCCACGGCCTTACAGTTCGTTATATCGCAGTAATTATTTCCTGCCTGGAAGAGGAGTTGCCAGCCAGGTTAGCAATCATAATTACTATTATACTTCCTGCAAATGATATATTTTTCTGTGTAGTTTTATAGGTCCATTCTTCGGACTGTTCTTTACCTATCGCAAGCCCTTCTTCTACGAGCAAACCATCTGCTATTGTAATGGATACCTTTACATAGTCAATAACGCCTACTTCTTTTACCTGTATACGAATCGAATCACCGGCCTCTCCACGATAAAAAGAGCAATCGATAAATTCTATTTCAGGCGTTGTGAAATAATCTGCCAATGCCAGGTTGTATGCAGACTGACCGGGTTTGGCCTTTTGCTGATAACGCGCTTTTATGTGCAACTGGAAAACCGCGTTTTTTGCATAAGCGCTTGCAAGGATAAACTTCTCGTTTACTTTCTTTACTTCTTCAGATTTGATCGTACGCTTTTTAGGGACTTTGCTGATAATCGTCTTGCCATTTCGTTGGCTGAATACAATAAGGTCTCCCACTTTTCCGGATGCTCCATGTGTTACTACATTGTGTTTTAATTCGGCCATTTGGTTATTTTTTAGATTAAATGATTGTTTGTTTTGTAACAACTGATCGTATTGATGGTAGTTTGTTTGCTATTGCGGGTGTTTTATTATCCTGTTTTTAGGTTGATCTGTATTAACGAACAATACCGGCTAACCGATTTGAAAGGGTTGCGGCATTTTGGTCTTTTCCGGTCACTTTGATTGTTAAAGTATAGTATAGGTTTTTATAATTTTAATAAAGGGTAGATATAAGGTAAACCTAAGATCTATCCATGGTAAAAGCGCATTTGATAAAATGTAAATCATTTAGGAGTAGATATCGTATTTAAGAAGAATCAATTGATTATATATTATAGTTATAATCAGGCGCGAAGAGTTTCTGCACTCTGCGGGTTTTAAAATTCCTGACTCTCCGGATATAGGCAAGTTGCGCCAGGAGGCTTAACCTGTCAGGTCGGGGTAGAGCTGCTTAACTACTTTTTGGAGGGTAGCTTTTATTATCGGTTTAGACCTGACAGGTTTACTTCCCTATATGCGGGGAGTCAGATTAAAATTTTCGTCATATGGCAAAGCAATTGGGGCGTTTTAAGTTTGAAAGAACCTTTGGTTGTGTTACGTTTTACCGCGTAGGTGACAGGTGGTTTATCCGGCAGAAAAGTTCGCTGAGCGGACGCCGGGTGAAAACAGCTGCGTGTTTTGCGAATACGAGAACCAGCGCCAGCCGGTTGAGCAGTGGCTCCAGGCTGGCTGCTTCTGTTTACCGCAGTTTGCCACCAGCATGGAAGTTGTTTGAACTTTACCAGAAGCTAACTGGTATAGCAGCCCGCTTATTGAAGGATGGGAAATTGGATAATGAGATCAAAGAAGTATTAGAGCAGCAGTTGTACGACTGGGGATACAGGAAGGAAATTGAGTATCCTGTGATCGAGGCAAGCAGTGTAACGTTTAAGGTACAAGGTTTAAGGTGTTCAAATTTAAAGTCGGAAAGTCAGTCTGTAACAAGCTCTATTGTGCAAGAGGATTTCACGCAAAGGGGCAAAGGCAGTTTAAAGTATAAAGTTCAAGGTTTAAGGTGTTTGGCTCCGGATGCCGAAAGTGAAGAGGTGGCAGACGGTCGGGTGCGGGAGGGTTTTGCAGGGAAGAGATTAGGTTTGCGAAGACGCGAAAAAGGTTTAAGGTTTAAAGCACAAAGTTTGAGATCGTTTGAATGGGATACTGAAAGTAAGTGTGATATGCTGCAGTATGAATCTTTGAGCGGAGAAGATGTTGATAGTAGTTGAAATCTTCCCGGATATGCTGGTCACGGACCGGGTTTGATGAGGGGATTTGAAAATTTGAAGATTTGAAAATGTGCGAATACAGGGTTATAAGTTGTAGGTTTTAAGTTATAAGTAGAATACAGCTTAACGCGGAACGATTAACGCTGAACGCGAATACAGGAATCAGGTTTTAGGCGTTAGCTGTAAGAAAGTTGGCAGTTGGCAATTTCCAATTGCCTCAATGCCGCTTATCGAAGCGTCCTTCGCTTCGATGAAAGTATTATGTGGCTTGCAGCCACGTTATTGCTAACGTGGCCAAAGGCCACATAATAAAGCTTCGGGACTACAAGTCCCGAAGAGCTGTCCCGAAGAGATTTAAGTTTATATTTTTCCTTTTGCTTCTGCGGCTGTAACAGTTTTGCCTAATGCCCCGAACTCGTGCAGGTCGCCAAATACTTCTATGCGGATAGACTGATCAATATTTCCGACACGAAGGGGTTCAAAACCGGTGTCATGAAGCAACTCCTCAATAGCCGGATTGATAGCGATATCGTCTGTTGCATAAAACAATACTGCCTGTGCCGGTTTTTGAAAGGCTGCATTTTGTAATGAAGCTGCACCTAATGTGCCCAGTGCCTTAGCCAGTTTTGCGTGTGGGGGAAGTAAGGCTGAAATAATATTGCCGGCGGATCCTTTTTCGTCAATGATCTTTTTAAAACCACCCTTGTCATCCGGCGCAATAGGGTTGGAGGGATCTACAAGGATCTTTCCCTGCAATGCTGTATTGTATGTTTTCAGTAATTCTTTAATTGCATCAAACCATACAGCCAGTACTATAATTTCTGCTTCATTGATCGCTGTAGCAATATCTGCTGGCGTTGCCAGTGATCCGAGCTTTTGGGCGAGTGTTTTTGCCTTTTCAATTTTTCTGTCGGCAATGATCACTGCGCGGTTACCCTTTACAAGATTGGCTGCCACAATACTGCCGATATTACCTGTTCCGATAACTGCTACTTTGGTTTTTGCGGTTGACATAACTATTTCTTTTTTGATGATTAGAATTGATTCCTGGTGCAAATCTACCATGCTGTGCAGGGGGCATCCAATGACCTGGTTTAAGAAATAGTCTTGATCTGGTTTAAGGATATTAAGATCCGGAACTGCCGGTACGCCTGTTCCTCAACCGGCTTAAAAATTCAGGGGTAATGCCCAGAAAGGAGGCGATCTGTACCTGTGAAAGGCGATTGACCAGGTGAGGGTAGGTGTCCAGGAAGTATTGATAGCGCTCTTCGGCAGTAGAGCTTATATTCTGGAGCAAACGCTCCTGCAATCGTATAAAACTGTTTTCTATCAATACCCGGAATATGCGGTCAAACTTGGGGGCATTGAGATAAAGGGCAATCAGGTCTTCGCGGCTTATCTGTAACACAACAGTATCTTCCAGTGCATCAATATTCAGCGCTGATGGTTTTTGCCCGTGAAAACTGCCGAGGTCGTTTATCCAGTAATTTTCTACTGCAAACTGGATAATGTGTGTATTCCCCTTTTCATCAATTTTATACATTCTTAAACAGCCCCTTACCACGAAGTAGAACTGGGTACACAGGTCGCCCTCCTGCAACACATATTGTCTTTTGCGGAACAATCGTGAGCTGAACTTTGAGCGTACCTGTTCTTTCTCTTCCTCGGTGAGGGGAAGAAGTTTTGAAAAGTAAAGCAATAACGGCTCAGCGGATTCTTCAGGTAATGCAGTTTTCATATCTGTTACCGGAATTGGGTCCGGGCAATACAAAAGTAGGATTGTATCTGTTTAAAAGTACAGGAATAGTGAGCGGTATTTAATTCGCTGCAAAGCAATTGTTTTTCTGACGGCAGGTAATAGGTAAGGATCAGGTTTGTTGTGCTCAACTTATCTCAGTAAGTAAAAAATATTTTTGTGTGTGTTAAAGTTATTTATATTTGTCTACAAATTTAGTAGACTTTGTAATGACCAGGGTAATTGTTAATCGCCGGCAATGCCTGAAGTTTATTACACTTTAAATCTTTTAGCAATGTTAGCAAGCACACTCTCCCGCTTCTCTTCTGCGGTTATGGCGATGAATTCATTGTACATTCAACGTTCCCATTCCTGTTGTTGTTGTCATTGTTGTTAATGTATTAACTCGTAATACGTTCTACTCCTTTTTACAGCCTGTATCAGCGCTGTATCCGGATAATAATACTGATTTCCAGGTAACAGACCGGTGATGGTAAGTATGGTCGGCGATTGGCCCTGCACGCCATTCCGGCTGTTCCCTGGAAAAAAACTCTTCCTGTTATTTAATCAAGACTTTAAACAGCTCCCTTTCCCGGGAGTAAACAACATATGGCCATGCACAAGATTAACTGCCGGCAATACCTTTCGGTATTCCTTACTTTTTCCTTATTGATAATTACCACGGTTGTACATGCACAACAAAACAATATTGACCTGTCTGGCAGGGTAATAGATAAAGCAACGAATCAGCCTTTGGCAGGTGCTACTGTACACATCAAAGGCACTACACACGAGGTACTGACAGATGAAAAAGGAAATTTCTATTTTTTAACCGGGCAGAAACTGCCGGTAACTTATGTTATCAGTTATGTAGGCTACCAGGCGCAGGAACGTACACAAACAGGTACCGGACCTTTTGTTGTGGCACTGGAAGCTGGTAGCAATCAGCTGAACGAGGTGGTGGTATCTGGTTACACTACGCAGAATAAAAGAGTGTACACAGGTGCTGCTGCACAGGTGAAAGCTGCTCAACTGGAAAACCGCCCGGCGCAAAGCTTTGACCAGTTACTGGGCGGGCAGGCTGCCGGTGTAAACATTGTACAACCCAGTGGTGTGCTGAATAACACACCTGTTTTCCGCATTCGCGGTATCAACTCTATTTCTTCCGGCATTTACCCGCTCATCGTCATTGACGGAGTGGTGGCATTTACAGGACTGGTAGGCGGTACCGTGGGCAATAACCCGCTGGCTGATCTGAACCCCGGTGATATTGAGTCTATCGACATCCTGAAAGATGCTTCCGCAACGGTGATCTATGGATCGCGTGCTGCAAACGGGGTAGTGGTGATCACTACCAAAAAAGGAAAGCTGGGTAAAGGCAAAGTGAACTACGATGGCTGGGTAAGCTTCAGCAGCCCTTACAGGTTGCCTAAATTATTGAATGCTTATGACTATGTAAATATCAAGAACGAGGCAATGGTGAATGCGGGCAAACCCGCCGGTTTTGCTTTGCAGACATTGGCAGATGGAAGCGTGGTGAATACAGACTGGTATGATGTGGCTTACCGTACAGGTGTTTCACAAAATCACAATATCAGCTTTTCAGGAGCTACACCTACTACCAAATATTTTGTATCAGTAGGTTATTCAGATCAGAATGGTATTGTAAGAACAAATGAATTTACGCACAAAGTGGCCAGGCTTAATCTTGAACAGCAGTTATTGAAACGTGTTACGGTAGGGACACATTTTTCTTATAGTAATTCATATAACAGCGGGCCTAACACAGGTTCCTTGCCGGGACAGTATCTTTCTACAGCAGCCCTGGCCCGTATGACCAATATTCTGCCACCGAATGTGGCGGTGTACAACCCGGATGGTTCCTACAATATTGAAGATAATTCAAGGGTAGGGTATGGCGCCAATAATAAGGATGCCACCAGTGCCGGTTATGTAGGTACTTTTAATGCCTACAATCTTCAGTTAATACTGGATAAGGATAAATACACTTCTGAGAACAATTCGCTGATCGGTGATGTGTATGCTGAGTGGTCCATTATCAACGACCTGCGTTTGAAAACAAGTTATGGCATTAACCAGCTGAATGTAGAGAATACATCTTTCCAGAATCCTTTTCATGGCGATAGTGGCCCTTCAAACGGTGTAGCTACGAATAGCAATAGTAAATATTACCGTACAGACTGGATCACTACACTTACCTACGATAAAACATTTGCAGAAAAGCATCATGTAAAATTATTGGCTGGCTATGAAGAAATTTACAGTACTTCCAATTCATGGGGAGCTACGCGTACAGGCATTACGGACCCTTTCTTTACTTCTTACCAGGGTGGCTGGACAAATATTTCAGCTTCCAACCTTAGCCAGGGCGTAAATGGCTTTAAGTCTTATTTCAGTAACCTCAACTACGATTTTGATAAACGTTACCTGCTGAGTGCCAGTTACAGGCGCGATGGTTATTCCGGTCTGCCAAAAGCAAACAGGTTTGGTGATTTTGTTGGTGGCTCTGTTGGCTGGAATATTTCAGAAGAACAATTCTTTAAGGAGTCAAAACTGGCAGATGTGATCAGCTACCTGAAGATCCGTGGCAGTTACGGGCAGGTAGGTAATATCAATATAGGTGATTTCCCTTCACTGGGTTTGTATAGCGCCAGTACCTATGCAGGCATTGCTACCCTGGGGTTATCACAGGCCGGCAATGACAAACTGAAATGGGAAACAAGTACCAAGAGAGATATCGGTATTAACGTAGCATTTCTGAATGGACGTTTTTCAATTGAGGCAGATTATTATAAGAATGTCATTAACGGATTGGTGCTGGATGCCAAACAGGCGCCTTCACGCGGTATCCCTAATAACAGCATCAGTGCAAACGTGGGCTCTATGTACAACCAGGGTATAGAAATTACGCTCAATGCCCAGGTGATCAGCAAAAGGGATCTGCAATGGAATGCGAGCCTGAACTTTTCGACCCTGAAAAACAAGGTAACTGCGCTGGCTAATAATACAGATATCTATACCCCAAGCAATTTCGGTATCCAGAACATGACCCGTGTAGGATATTCTGTAGGTTCTGTATGGTCGGTACCAACGCTGGGTGTAAATCCTGACAATGGTTATCGCATTTACCTGAACAGTGCCGGCGAGCAGGTGCAATACAACCATGCAGGTGCTAACCGCTGGACCTATGTAAAGGACGGCAGTGCCGCCCCTGCTATCAATAACTATACAGATGGCCGCATCTACGGACCTTCCTTACCTACTTATTATGGTGGATTCAACAATACGATCACATATAAAGACTTTGATGTGAATATCGGGATCACCTTTGCCGGTGGCAATAAACTCTACAATGGTACAAGGGCCAATCTTACAGACCAGCGCTATTTTAACAATGGAACGTTTATCAAAGACAGGTGGACGGTGAAGGGACAGGTGACTGATATACCAAAACTGATCTATGGTGATAATGTATCTACCGGTTTTTCTATTTCACATTCAGGCAATATCGAAAGCGGCTCTTTTGTAAAACTGAAGAACCTGTCTGTAGGCTACAGGCTTCCCGTACAGAAACTTACGAAGAATGCCATTTCCTCTGCAAGGATCTATGTACAGGGTGCTAACCTGCTTACCCTGACCGGTTATCGCGGATCAGATCCTGAAGTATCTATCAATGGTAACTCTATTGATGGCGGTAAGGACCATAATACAGTAGTGAATGCCACTACGCTCACAATCGGTATCAACGTAGGCTTTTAACCAACAAACCAGCAAAAAATGAAAAAGTATATTATACGATCAGCATACGTGTTTATGGTGGCAACCACTGTTGTATCATGCAGAAAGAATCTGCTGGATACACAGCCGCAGACGCGCATATCAGAAGACGTAGCTTTCAGTACACCTGAAAAGATACTGGCACAGGTCAATAATCTTTATTCCAAAGTACAGGTAGCAGGTTTTTATGGCGGTCGCCATATCCTGTTCAATGAACAGCGTGGGGAGGAGTTCAGCCAGAACGATCCCAACTCTTCAGTAGGAGCATCTATCTGGGGGCAGAATGCCTTGTCGAATGATAACCTTGTAAATACGCTGTGGTCTGCTGCATACAAGGCCATCAATTCGGCCAATATTGTAATTGCCAATGTAAGATCAACCAGCGTGGTGGCTAGCCCGCTGCGTGAGCAATACGTGGCAGAAGCTAAGTTTGTCCGCGCCTTCAGTTACCTGGCATTGGTACAGACATTTGCGCAACCTTATGCAAAGAATAATGGCGCCTCCCCGGGATTGCCATTGCGCCTGAATGCTGAAACATCAGATGGTAACAACGACCTGGCAAGAAGCACCGTTGCTGAAGTATATGCACAGATCATCAAAGACCTGGATGATGCAGAGAAAGATCTGCCCGATTACCAGGGCTCTGCGGCGCTGAATACTTCCCGCGCACACAAGGCTACTGCTATTGCACTTAAAACCCGTACCTATCTTATAAAAGGAGATTATGCCAGTGTGGTAACAGAAGCAAAAAAGCTGGTGCCTGATGCTGCTCCTTATCAATACACGGCCGGAAGTACTACACACAGGCTTGAAACAAATATTGCTACTGTTTTTGGTGGCGCTTATACCGGTGTTGAGGCACTTTTCTTTATCCCGTTCAACAACGTAGATGCACCGGATGTACAGAGCGCTTTAGGCGCAAACTATCTCGGTGCGGTGGTGCTTTCACTCAACCCGGCAGGTATTGTTACCAATACGGCATTGTCAGGAACAGCTTCGGTAGATGCAAGAAAAGGGTTGATCACTACCAAGAACAGCCAGAAAGTGATCACTAAGTTTACCAAAACAGGATCGCCCTACACAGATTATATCCCTGCTGTACGGTATGCAGAAGTATTGCTGAATTATGCTGAGGCAGCCGCAGAAACGAATGACCTGGTGAAAGCAACGGCACTGCTGAATGCGGTGAGAAAAAGATCGGATGCGTCTTATGCATTCCCGTCAACAGATACGGATACCAAAGCGGCGCTGGTAACAACTATTTTAACAGAGCGCAGGATCGAGTTGCTGGGTGAAGGTTTCCGCACGCCCGATCTGCAGAGAAGGTTACAAACACTTCCTGCCAAATCCGGTGCGGCCGGTTCTGCACCAGCAGTAGCGTCTACTGCGGCTAACTATATCTGGCCGATCCCCAGCGATGAGATCGCTACCAATAAACTGATACAACCATAATCTTAACAGGTAATCGCAATATGAAAAAGTATATTCTCTCTGCTGCTGCCCTTGTGCTGTTGTTGTCATTAGTAGCATTTGTACGTGATAATACGCCAAAGGCAGGAACGGCAGATAAGATCTTTACCAATGGAAAGATCATTACAGTTGATGCAAAGAATTCAATAGCTCAGGCTGTTGCCGTGAAGGACGGAAAAATTGTAGCCGTAGGCACAGTTGCTGAAGTGGCTAAATGGAAAGGCAGTAATACAGAAGTGGTGGATCTGCAGGGGAAAACATTAACCCCCGGGTTTATAGATGGCCATAGCCACTTTATGGGACTTGAAAGGTCAAAGACCGCCAATATTGCTGCACCACCGGTGGGCACGGTGAAAAATATTGCAGACATCATAGCAGTACTGCAACAGTTCAAAAAAGAAAAGAATATAGCAGCCGGTGAATGGATCAGCGCCTTTGGTTACGACCAGGACCAGTTGCAGGAAAAAAGACATCCTACAAAGGAAGACCTGGATGCTGCTTTTCCCGATAACCCGGTTACGCTTACGCATGTATCCGGCCACATGACCGTTGCCAATTCACTGGCTTTAAAATTATCAGACATTGATGCCGGTA
This sequence comes from Chitinophagaceae bacterium, assembly GCA_047602185.1. Lineage (GTDB taxonomy): Bacteria > Bacteroidota > Bacteroidia > Chitinophagales > Chitinophagaceae > PMP191F. The sequence continues at coordinate 427,002 of JASGHY010000001.1, forward strand.
CGCCTGATCCTGCCGGTGGTGTGATCGTTCGTGTAAAGGGAAGTAAAGAGCCTGCAGGGCTTTTACAGGAATCGGCCAGCCGCCTGTTGAAGAGAACGCAAAAGCAAAAACCAACACTGGAGGAGCAACTGGAAGCGCTGAAGGACCAGCAATTGTTTTATGCCAGTAATGGTATTACCACTGCACAGGATGGCTATTCCAGCTTTGAATCGGTAGAGCTACTGGGTAAAGCGGCTGAAAGAAAAGAACTGTTCATTGATATAGAGGCCTTGCCCGGTTACCAGACATTGGAGAAGGTGCTGGCTGATCCGCAATATAAATTTGGCATCCTCAATAATCACCTGAAACTGGCCGGTACCAAACTGGTAGCTGACGGTTCCCCGCAGGGCAAAACAGCTTTCTTCACGAAGGCATACCTTACTGAGGTACCCGGTTGTAATCATGATGAATGCGTAGGCTTTGCTAATGTAACCCAGCAACAGTTCAATGAAGCGATCATTAAAGCATTCCAGCACAATATCCGTCCTTTTGTACACTGCAATGGTGATGCTACCATCGATATGTATATCAAAGCAATTGATAATGCAGATAAGGAATTGCATACCACCAGCAATAGCAGGCGGCCTGTTACCATTCACTCGCAGTTCGTTCGTCCCGACCAGCTGGATGAATATAAACGGCTCGGCATCATTCCCGCACTGTTCAGTAATCACGCATTTTTCTGGGGAGATGTACACGTACAGAACCTGGGTGAGCAACGCGCCAGCTTTCTGAGCCCACTGAAAACAGCAGGGGCAAAAGGACTGCACCCCACCAATCATACCGATTATGGCGTAACACCGCTGAACCAGCTATTCCTGCTGTGGACCTCTGTTGCACGCGAATCACGATCAGGTAAAGTAATTGGTGCTGCTGAGCGGCTTACACCTATTGAAGGGCTGCGTGCCATTACCATCAATGGCGCTTATGAATATTTTGAAGAGAACTTAAAAGGATCAATAGAGCCGGGTAAACTGGCAGATCTTGTAATCCTCTCTGATGATATTACTGCCATTGCTCCTGCAAAGATCAAAGATGTAACAGTGCTGGAAACAATTAAAGAAGGAAAAACGATCTATAAAAAGTAACCTGATTATTCCGATACAGGAAAGCTGCCATTAAGAGGCTTAATCTGTCAGGTCTGGCCTCAGCAGATCCATTGTTTTCTTTGAGGAAACTTTGCTTAGCTGCCTGGACCCGGCAGGTTTACTTTCCTGCAAGCGCGAAGTCAGAAAGAATGTTAGGTAATAGACCGGGTGCAATGAATAACGGTTCATTATTAACGCCAATAATTAACCAGCAAAATGGAAAACAATCAACAATGGAACAGCGTACCCGTTCGCACTGAACAACGGGTATCGGAGATAGGATGGTTTGATGATATTATAGGGGGCGATACGGCTTACCTGGGTGTACTGGATGAAGAACGACGCAGCAGTTTTGAACATTGCAAACAAATAGCATTACAGGCAGATGAAGCAGGATTTAAGAATATACTGCTGCCCACTGCTTACACCGTGGGGCAGGAGGCATTGACCTTTGCCTCGGCAATAGCACCGTTTACCGGACAGATAAAATTACTGGTAGCTATACGTACGGGCGAAGTGCATCCGCCTTCGCTCGCAAGATCTATTTCTAATCTTGACCATGTATTGCAGGGAAGACTTGCTATCAATATCATCAATTCCGATCTGCCCGGTCTCCGGGAAAACCCGGAGCTGCGTTATAAACGCTGTGCCGAAGTGATCGATATCCTGAAGCAGGGATGGACACAGGAGCGCATTCAGTTTGAAGGAGAGTTGTATAAGTTCAATATGCCTGCTGATCCCGTTAAGCCATACCAGCAGAACGGTGGCCCGCTTTTGTATTTCGGGGGAACTTCCGATGGATCGAGAGATGTATGTGCGCGTTACTGCGATGTGTTCCTGACCTGGCCAGAGCGTGAGGAAATGATGTATGAGACTTTGCAGGATATGTCGAAACGTGCTGCCGCTTATGGCAGGAAGATCGATTTTGGTTTACGTATCCATGTAGTGGTGCGTGAAACTGAAGCCGCCGCAAGGGCCTATGCCAGGAAACTGGTGTCGAAGCTCAATGATAAGCGGGCTGCTGAAATAAGAAGCCGTGGCGAGGATTCAAGATCACTGGGTGTATTGAGACAGGACGAGTTAAGAAAACAATCTGATGACGACGGTTATATTGAAGGAATGCTGTGGACCGATATAGGGAAAGTATTCTCCGGCTGTGGTGCAGGGTTGGTAGGTAGTCCTGAACAGATCGTTGCAAAGCTGAACCGTTATATGGACATGGGTTTCCGTGCATTTATATTTTCAGGATTTCCGTTGCAACAGGAGGCAGACTATTTTTCAAAACTGGTATTGCCCCATTTGCCAAACGCATCCCTGTCTGAACTACAGGGGCGTATTCCTCCGGTAGAGCCGGTAACGCCTTATACATCAGCCGTATTACAATAACCCTTTAAAGTTCTTTGCATGAGTACTGAAACAACAACACTGAAAAGGGAGATAGGTTTTGTGGATGCTACGCTGCTGGTAGCCGGCAGTATGATAGGTTCGGGTATTTTTATTGTAAGTGCAGATATTGTACGCCATACAGGTTCGGCAGGATGGTTTATTGCTGTATGGATCATTGGCGGTATTATGACGCTGATCGCAGCATTAAGCTATGGAGAGCTGAGCGCCATGTATCCCAAAGCAGGAGGGCAGTATGTGTATTTAAAAGAAGCATACAATCCCCTGGTTGCTTTTGTATATGGATGGAGCCTGTTTGCTGTAATACAAACAGGAACCATTGCTGCAGTAGGTGTTTCTTTTTTTAAGTTCCTGGCCTACTTTTTTCCCTGGGCAAGCGAGGATATTATATTGTTTGGTATAGGCTCTTTTCATGTATCGCCGGCGCAATTGCTGGCGATACTCTTACTGGTACTGCTTACCTATATTAATACAAAAGGCGTAAAGGCCGGAAAGATTATCCAGGCTGTTTTTACATCAACCAAGTTGCTGTCAATAGGCGGGCTGATACTCTTTGGTTTTATCTATATGAACCATGATGTGTGGTCGCAAAACTGGTCGGCAGCATGGGATTTTAAAAAGCTTTCCGCAAATGGCAGCACTGCAGGCTATACAGGTATTGCTGCTTTTGGCGGGGCCCTGGCTTCTGCCCTGGTAGGGGCCATCATGAGCTATGAAGCATGGAACAATGTAACCTTTGTGGCAGGTGAAATAAAGAATCCCAAAAGGAATATCGGGCTTAGTTTACTGGCAGGCACTGTAATGGTAACACTGATCTATGTGTTGCTGAACCTGATGTTTACGGCAGTGCTTCCGTTGCAGGCAATTGCATCACCGGAAAAAGACCGTGTGGGCATTGCCGCTTCTCATGCCATCTTTGGTGCAGGCGGTACTGCTGTTATTGCCTTACTGATCATGGTGGCCACTTTTGGTTGTAATAACGGGTTGATCCTTTCGGGGGCACGTGTGTATTACAGTATGGCAAACGATGGCCTGTTCTTTAAAAAAGCAGCTACGCTCAATAAGAGATCGGTGCCGCAGTTTGCCCTGTGGCTGCAATGCGCTATGGCATCCTTACTCTGTCTCAGTGGCCGTTATGGCGATCTGCTGGATATGATCACCTTTATTGCTGTACTTTTTTATGTACTCACTATTGCGGGCATCTTTATCCTGCGTGTAAAACAGCCTTCCCTGAAACGCTCTTACAAAGCGCCGGGATATCCTGTATTGCCTGCATTGTATATTGTACTGGGCAGCGCCTTTTGCATATTGCTGATCGTTTACAAACCTTACTTTACCTGGCCGGGACTCATCATTGCACTGGCAGGTGTACCACTTTATTACCTCAGTGGCGGAGCTAAAAAGAAAATACAATCCCCGGATAAAGTAGTGGCTGCAACAACAGTACAATAACTGCTGTCGCCGGTTACCGGATCTTTAAATTATTTATTGTTATGGCTGATGCAAACACAGCACAGGAATGGAAACATAAGGAAAAGATCATTTTTCGTTTTGTATTTATCTTTTTCCTGTTGCAGGTAATTCCGCTCGACTGGAAATATTACCAGCGTGTTTTCGATGTACAACTGTCGCAGTTGCATTACAGCGATTTTTTTAATATCGCCCGTTATACACCGCAGTTTACCGGGGGAAGGGCCGCCAATGCACTGTCATGGGGGTTGAGTACCTGGAAAGATTGGGTGCTGATTGCATTGCTGTCAACAGCCGGTACAATAATATGGAGCACCAGGGATAAAAGAGCTACGGCATATAACAACCTGTATTACCTGCTGCGTGTATTGCTGCGCTACAGGCTGGCTATTGCTGTTATTGCCTATGGATTTATTAAGCTCTTTCCTATGCAGCAGCCCTATCCGTCGCTTAGTTTGCTGAATACGAACTACGGTGATCTCAGCGACTGGAAAATAGCTTCTCTCTCTTATGGAGTGGCGCCTTCGTTTGAATCTTTCCTGGGGGCAGTGGAGGTGCTGGCCGGTGTGCTGTTGTTTTTCCGGAAAACGGCTTCCGTTGGTGCTGCTATTGTAACAGGATTTGTGGGTAATGTATTGCTCAGCAATCTGGCTTATGGTGGCGGCGAAGCATGGTATTGCCTGTATCTGTTATCAATAGCTGCGGTGCTTGTGTGGTATGATGCGCCCCGCTGGCAACAGGTTATTACGCAGGGGCAGCCTGCCTATCCCAACAGGTACCGGCCTTTGTTCTATACAGGGTTGGTAAAGAATGCCAGGTTTATATTTAAAACTGCATTTGTATTGGTCTTTGCATTGTATGGCGTTGCTGCGTATGTGCTGTTTCTCGATGGCGCTTATCAATATCCACAGGGGGCAGGATTAGAGAAAGCAGCAGGTTTGTATAATGTAAGTGAATTCCGTATCAATGGTAAAACCATTCCATACTCCCTTACAGATGCTGTTCGCTGGCAGAATGTTGTTTTTGAAAAATGGAATACGGTCAGTATCGCCACCAGCAACCTGGTAAAGCCGGATCTGCAGCATACAGAAGAGATCTTTGCGGCTGATGAGAACAGAAACTATGAGGCGACCGGCTCTTCGGGCAGATGGTTTTACCGGTACACAATTGATCCGGCCAGGCATGTGCTGGCACTTCGCAACAGGAATGTACATTATGCAGCAGATGTATTGGAGCTGTCATACAGCAGGCCCGATAATGAACATATTATCCTCACCGGTATAAACGCTCACAAGGATTCTATCTATGTGCAACTGGACAGGTTGAAAAAAATATACCTGCTGAATGAATCAGTTGAAATACCCAGGCACAGAACCGGGTTTGAATAGTTAAAACATCCATCATGGCTGAAGTAGCAACCACAGCAGCAAATCGTAATGTAATTGAAAAGGAACTGCAACCGGGAGCAGGTGAGGGTATCTGGCTATGGAAACCCTGGCAGTTGTTTCTCTTCAGGGTATCGTTTATCTTTTTTATAGTTCTGTCTGTACCATTTGGTGCAGAGTGGTGGAAAAGAACTTTCGCACTCGACTGGCTGCATCCGAACTACAGGGATATTTATGACCTGGCGCGTTTTCTACCTGATATTCCCTTTCTTACTAATTATTCAAGGGGCATTAAAAGTTATAATGACTGGTTTTTTATCCTGGCGGTGGCAATTGTAATAAGTATCATCTGGACATTGCTGGACAGGAAAAGGAAATCTTACAATACATTGTATTACTGGTTGAGAGTGATCATCCGTTACCGCGCAGGTATTGGCATGGTAGGGTTTGGTATGCAGAAAGTATTTCCTGTACAAATGGCCTATCCGTCTACCGGCATTCTCAATTCACCACTGGGTGATATGACCATGCAGAAATTGTATTGGTGGGAGATAGGGATCTCTCCTTTTTACCAGGTATTTACCGGTTTTATTGAAGTAGGAGCTGGTCTGTTATTGTTTCACCGGAACACAACTTTCTGGGGTGCGCTCTTACTGGTGGCTGCACTTGGCAGTGTGAACTATGTGAATATTGCTTATGATGGAGGTGTACATGTATATTCCACCTACTTTGTGATCTACGCACTTTTTTTACTGGTGTACTATGTAAAAGATATTTACCGATTACAGGTAAAAGAACAATATACAGTGCCGCAGCATTATTATCCCGACCTGTCTTCCAAAGGGTGGCGTATTGTGCGCACAGGGCTGAAGTCGCTGAACGTGCTGGTATTTCTTGTATTGCTTACTGTATTGCAGTACCTGAACTTTGTATATGATCCTTATAACCAGCCAAGTGCTGCAGGGGTAAAAGAGCTGAGAGGGTATTATTATGTTACTGAGTTTAAGATCAACAACCAGTCAATGCCTTATTCTCCGGTTGACTCTGTGCGCTGGCAGGATGTGGCATTTGAGAAATGGTCTACACTAACTTTTAAGATCAACCTCCCCATTCCTGATAGTATAGGGGCAAGGGCAAAAGATGCTGCGGTTAAAAAGTTTGTTGCCAATAATGGTTTTGTTTTTAACAGTGGAGCGCCTGTGCGCGATATAGACCGTACCTATGAAGTGTTTGCAGCTAACAGGAGGTCTTTTTATTACCGGGCAGATACTGTAAATAATGTATTGTACCTGCAGGACAAAGCCTCGTACATGAATGAAGGGAATGATAAGAGAAGGCTGTCTGCCGATCCGCGCAACCGCATTTACCGGGATGACTGGATCAGTAATGATGCCCAACATAATATGGTGGGAGAAATTGAAGCAATACCAGCCATAGGTCGCTCTACCAGGCGTACAAGGGCTTATGAGAAAGATGTGCCGCTGGACAGGTTCCGTGATCGGATGGTGTTGAAATATGAAGCTGTAAACGGTGGCGAAAGAGTTATTTTGTCGGGGTTGAATGAACGGAGTGATTCGCTGTATATAGTGCTGGATAAGGTAAACAGAAAATACCTGCTGCCTGAAAGCGTGCTGCAGGGAGGAAAGTATTAAATACAATGGCTGTTACATACGATGCAATAGTAGTGGGCGCTGGCCCTAACGGGCTTGCCGCTGCAATTACCCTGCAGCAGGCCGGGCTGTCTGTGCTGTTGCTGGAAGGGAAAAATGAAGTAGGGGGAGGTTTGTCAACGCTTGAATTAACGTTGCCCGGCTTTCTGCATGATACCTGTTCGGCCGTGCATCCCCTGGCAGTGTTGTCACCGTTCTTCCAGTCGTTACCATTGCAGCAATATGGGCTCAGCTATCTTTATCCGGATGTACAGGCCGCACATCCGTTGGACGATGGCAGTACTGCTGTATTACTGAAAGGCCTGCCTGAAACTGCTGCACTGCTGGGAGAGGATGAGATTGTTTATAAAAAAGAATTGCAGTCTGTAACGGATGACTGGCCGCTGATCGATCGTGAATTGCTGGGGCCTTTGCATTTTCCCGGTAAGCCGCTTGCTATGGCAAGATTTGGGATGAAGGCATTGCCCTCCGCACAATACTTTGCAAAACGCTTTGCTACAGGTAAGGCAAGAGCGCTATGGGCAGGTATGGCAGCACATGCTGTACAACCGCTTGATCAACCCGCTACATCGGCCATCGGGCTGGTATTGCTGGCTGCTGCACACCTGGCAGGGTGGCCGGTGCCACAGGGAGGCTCGGCAAGTATTGCTAAAGCACTGGCTGGCTATTTTGTTGCGATCGGTGGAAAAATTGAAACAGGTTTTTATGTGCGTGAGCTGAAGCAGTTGCCTGCTGCACGTGCTATCTTGTTTGATGTATCGCCCAGGCAGTTACTGGGTATTGCAGGGCATAAATTTTCTGCTGTTTATCAATGGCAGTTGCAACGCTACAAATATGGTATGGGGGTATTTAAAATAGACTGGGCGCTGGATGATGCCATCCCGTTTGTAAACGAGGAATGCAGGCGTGCAGGTACTGTACATCTTGGTAATACATTTGAAGAGATAGCTGCCAATGAACAGGCAACAAGCCGCGGGCAACATCCGGATAGGCCTTTTGTATTACTGGCACAGCAGAGTATTATAGATACTACGCGTGCTCCTTTGGGTAAACATACGGCCTGGGCTTATTGTCATGTGCCCAATGGTTCTACTGTTGACATGACGGAAAGAATAGAACAGCAGGTGGAGCGTTTTGCTCCGGGTTTTAAAGACCAGATCATAGCGCGGCATACGATGAATACCGAACAACTGGAGACCCATAATCCAAACTATATTGGTGGTGATGTAAACGGAGGATCATTACACATCAGCCAGCTATTTACAAGGCCGGCATTGCGTTATTCGCCTTACCGTACTTCGGCCAAAGGGCTTTATATCTGTTCAGCTTCTACGCCACCGGGTGGTGGGGTACATGGTATGGGTGGCTATAATGCAGCAAAGCAGGCTTTAAAAGATATCTTTAAAATTACAATCAATTGACCGATGGCACAGCAATTAGCAAATACAGAGCTGATCGTTACAGAAGAAACAACAATAACCGGTAGCTTCTGGCAGCGGCTTACAGAAGACTGGTGGGCCGTACTGATAGGCGGCGCATTGGTGATAGCAACACTTGTTATTGCTGCAACAACAGATGAGTTTACATTTACTTTGCCCTTGTTTCAATGGGATAGCCTGCAATCATTGACCAATAAGGTGTTTGCTGGCAGCAACCTGTTGCTGATAGCCGGCATCGGTGTGTTGTTTGCTTTTCTTTCTTCTATTGCTATTGCTTTATCTGGTGGAAGTGTAAAAAGATTTGTCCGGGGTTTTGCCCTGATCTATGTGCTGGGCATCCTGTCGTTGATCATTGCCGGTAATAAAACTGTAAGTTATTACGGGCTGGAGTACGTGATCTTTGCGCTGATCATCGGCCTGATCATTGGCAATACAGGCAATGTAGCCTCCTGGCTGAAAGAAGCTGCCCGTTCTGAGTTCTTTATCAAAACGGGATTGGTGATACTGGGTACCAGCATCCTTTTTACTGATATTGTAAAAGCCGGGTTGCCGGGTATTATACAGGCAGTACTGGTGGTAAGTGTTGTATGGTTCTTTGCGTTGTGGCTCAGTCGTAAGTTAAAGGTGGATGATGAGTTTGGCGTTATCCTTGCTTCGGCCGTAGCTATTTGTGGTGTGTCGGCAGCCATTGTAGCCAGTGGCGCTATTAAAGGTGATAAGCGTAAGCTGTCTTATGTAACAACACTTGTTTTGCTGGTGGCCATTCCAATGATGGTGATCCAGCCCTGGCTCATAAAACTGCTGCATATACCGGAACTGGTAGGTGGGGCCTGGCTGGGTGGTACGCTGGATACGACAGCCTCTGTTACCGCCGCCGCACAACTGGTAGGGCCAGAAGCCACCAAAGCCGGTGTTATCATCAAGTTTTCCCAGAACGTACTGATAGGTGTAGCTGCTTTTTTTATCGCTTTGTGGTGGACTTACAGGAAGGGGAAACCGGCAGATGGAGAAGAAGCCGGTAGCAAAGCCGGGTTGGGAGTGGTATGGGAAAGGTTCCCCAAATTTGTGCTGGGTTTTATAGCAGCTTCACTGTTGTTTTCATTTCTTATACCATCTTCCACTGTGAAAGAGGTAGGTGGTATCCTTAATAGCCTGCGCACGATCTGGTTCTCACTGGCGTTTATTTCCATTGGATTGGAAGCCCGTTTCAGCGACCTGGTAAAGACAGAGGGCGGTCGCCCCGCCGTAGCGTTTATTGGTGCACAGTTATTTAATATTGCCTGGACATTGTTGTGGGCATATTTATTATTCGGCGGCATTTTGTTTGCTGTGCCTGATATTAAATAATGTATCAATGTTGTTTAGTTAATCTTTGATTCCGGCAGGTGAAGACACCAGCGGGGAACGGTTTCGTAGCTGGTGTCTTCACCAGGTACTAACCAGGTGACATTAAATAACGTACCGTGAAATCCTGAAACTTGTGTATTGGTAGCTATCTTTGCACTGAGTTGTAATGTTATTGCTACGGAGAGCAGAATAATAATGTTTAAAAAGAGAATGGTGGAGACAGGACAAAAAGTTACTGCAACAAGCAGGTTTTCAAACAGGGCAGAGAATTATGCAAGGTTCAGACCCGGCTACCCGGATGAACTGTTTCAGTTTATAACGCAAACGATGGGTTTATTACCGCAAACCCATATTGTTGATATAGGAGCCGGTACCGGTTTGTTTGCCGAGCCTTTATTGAAACGTGGTTTTGAAGTGGTTTGTATAGAACCCAATGAAGACATGCGCAAAGTAGGCGAGGAACGATTGAAAAAGTATCCATCGTTTGCAAGTATTAACAGTACTGCAGAAGATACCGGTCTTTCCCCGAAGAGTGTTGATCTTATTACGATTGCACAAACCTTTCACTGGCTCGATGCCGCAGCTACCAGGCTGGAGTGTGAGCGTATCTTAAAGCCCAATGGAACCGTATTGCTGGCCTGGAACCGGCAACGTACTAAAACTGAGTTTGAAAAAAAATACACCGCCTTACGTAATCGTTACCGCATCGGTGAAAAAGGACCGGTGCAGATCGATCCTTCTGAGATCACCCGTTTCTTTACGCCACTTGAACCACAGTTTAAGACCTTCTCCAATGAGCAGTTGCTCGATTTTGAAGGATTGAAGGGGCAACTTCTCTCTAAAACATATATCCCGCTACCGGGGCATGATAGCTACGATGCTATGATCGATGAGTTGATCCAGTTATTTGTTGCTGATAATGTAAACGGACTTGTACGCATTGAATATGAAACATTGCTGTACTGGGGCCATCTGAATGAACAGTAGCATCCTTGCCTGTTTGATAAAAGAGCGCTTTTTGGCCTGAAAGCTTCCATTTGGAAATTCAGTATGGGAAAGACTTGTCTTATTAATCGCCGGTAAACACGTTGGTACTGAATTATTAGTAAATTACAGGTAACAAAAAAGCATTAATCATGGCTAGTACTAAACCAGGCAAAAATGAAGTGGCTGCCTTCCTGGGAGCACTGATCTCATTTCGCAATTCCCTGAAACTGATCCATTGGTCAATTACCGGTAAAGGAAGTTATGAAGCGCATATCTCGTTGGACCAGGCAATTGATTCGCTTGTTGACATCACTGATCGTCTTGTAGAAACCTCTATCGCACTTGATGGAACCCTCAATATCGTTATCCCCGAAACCGAAAAGCCAAAAGAATATATCAAACATATAGAAGGTTTTTACGCGTATGTGGAAGAAAAGCGGGAAGCATTATTTCCTGAATCCTTTTCACAATCTATTATTGATGATGCACAGGAAGCAATACAACAACTGCTGTTCCGCCTGAAGAGATTGGAGTAATCGTGAGTCGTCAGTCGTGAGTAACGGAGGAAAGTGAATAGTCAATGGTGAATAGTGAATGGGAATACAGGTCTCAAAGATTTCTGATTTCGGAATTTAGAGATTTTGTGATTTAAAGAGATGGTTACTGGATACTGGATTTGAAACTGGGACAACTGCAAATTGCCAACTGCCAATTTGTACTCCTCGCTGCCCGTAGCTCAAAGCTCGTGGCTGTTTTCCCTTCGAAATTCGATATTCAGGAGTCAATGTCATTGAATTAAGAAAGGGCCACAGCGTGGCCTCCTGTTTATAGAAAAGATCATAATAAGCGTGTCCCGACTCCGGTAGGAGTCTCCGGTACCTTACAGGAAGCTCCTGCCGGAGCTGAATACCTTCGAAAATTGATTTTCTATAAACAGGTAGCTCCTCCGGAGCTTAGTTCAACAACATAGAGTCGTGAATTGTCAGTCGTTAGTAGCGCAAGCGAGTGAATAGTCAATGGTGAATAGTGAATGGGAATACAGATAACTGCAAATTGCCAACTGCCAACTTGCTTCCGGTTTTCCCTTCGATATTCGGTATTCAGCATTCGATATTCAACATTCCCTCCTTTTCAACTTGTAAACCTCTCGACTTATCAACCCCTGTATTAACCTACAACCTTGTATTTGCCTTTGCGTTAGGCGTTTAGCGTTAAGCATTGAGCTTTACTTACAACCTATAACCCTTATATCTCAATACCTCTGCAGCAATATCCTGTGTTACCTTCGTTGGCGAGTTGCAGTCGCAGTTACTGAGTCCTATAACATATATATGTTCACCGGGTATATAGACGCCCATTGTTTTGAAACCAAATATGCTGCCGCCATGTTCCAGTGAAGGCATGCCATGGAGCTTTTTAATGTGCCAGCCGTATCCATAGGTAAATTCTTCTCCGTTGTTTAGAGTGTAGCTGCTGAATGCTTTTTTAGTTTCTGCTGCATTGAGCAAGAGGTGCTGATCTAAAGCATTTTGCCATTTCAGCATATCTGCTGTGGTGGACATTAATGAGCCTGATGAAAAGGGAGCACTAAAGCTGATCATGGTCTTATTTACATAACCGGTCTCTTTTTTATGATACCCGTATGCTCTTTTGCTGATCACCTGCCTGTCGCTGGCATAGTATGATTGGCTCATACCTGCTTTTTCGAAAATGTTCTTTTTGATAAAGTCTTCATAGGTGTGGCTGGAGACTAATTCTATAATATATCCTAACAGAACATAGCCGGAGTTATTGTATTCAAACTTTTCTCCCGGGGCAAAGTCAACAGGTTCGTTCTTGAAAAAATCAACCATCATTTTGGGACTCATCTCTTTTTGGGCAATGGTTGATAAGGCTTTCATTTTGGTAAAATCTTTAATGCCTGATGTATGTGTCAACAGGTGATGGATGGTTATCTTATCTCCTGCAGGGTAATCGGGTATATATTTTGAAACCGGGTCTTTTACATTTAACAGGCCCTGCTGTTCCAGTACTAATATAGCTACGGCCGTAAACTGTTTTGTCATGGAACCTAACTGGAATACGTTTTCAGGGGTCATGTTGATATCCAGTTCAAGATTGGCTTTACCAAAAGCTTTCTGGTAGATCACTTTCCCTTTTTGTGCGATCATAAATACGGCTCCGGGGCCACTGGGATCATTGAAGACGGTATGGATCAGGCTGTCGACCCTGGTTTCAAGGCTTTGTGCTGAAACAGTATTTAGTGGGTTGGCGGAGAGGATAAATAGTAATAAAAGGGCATAGAGTTGCCTTAATCTGATCATGGCTACAGGTTTCAATGATTGCTGATTTTGAGATGTCGGAATTTTGTGATGGGGTATAAGACGCCGGATGTAGGAGGGAGGTTACAGGGATTTCACGCAAAGACGGCAAAGGAGCGCAAAGTTGCGGAACCTGTTTTAAATTTCAGGTTGATCGTGAGTCGTGAGTGGCTGAGGCAAGTGAATAGTGAATGGTCAATAGTGAATGGCTGCTCCTTGTAAACCTATCAACTTTCCAACTTTTCAACCTAGCCTTCGGCTTTCCTTCGAAATTCGATATTCAAAGTTCTGCATTCGATATTTTGTCTTCCGTACTTCTAACTTCGTATTTCGTACTTGCTTGTTAACTTTTCAACTTGTCACCCCTGTATTTGCCTTTGCGTTAGGCGTTTAGCATTAAGCATTCAGCTTTACTTACAACCTATAACTTACAACCTACAACCTGTATTGGACATCTGTATAATTGCGTAAATTGTACTGAGATGAGCCCATTATTATGATAGCGCCTTTTCCATTATATGTAGATGAAATAGATCCTGGTAAAATAAAAGCAACCGTGTCCAGCGGTGGCGCTGTGCTACATAATATTAAGATGATGTTGCTGGATATGCCGTTTCCTACCCGGGACCCTTCCCTGGATCCTGCTTACCGGAGTACGATGGTTGACCGCATGGGTGAGGAGATAAATGGTATACGGATCACGTCGGTCGGCAGGTTTATCTGCTTGCTGGCAAAGAATCATGGCAGGGGGAGTATGATCCTGCTCGACCTGGTAGGCAGGGAAGAGCTGGTAGCCCCGATAGTTGAAAAGCTATACCATGTGCAACTCGAACGCAGGTTCAGGAAGGTGTATGCTGAAATGATAAGCCATCCTGAAAGTCATAAAAGATTTAAGCTGGTAACAGGAAATGTAATGTGATCCCTGCCTGTTTTTTGTTTGTCTTATATCAAATGTTTCTGGCTTTACCACAACCCCATATCGGCCGGGCTGATCCCTCTGCCCGCCAAAAGTTCCGGATTGGGCATCATGTTTTCACCTATTCAAAATAGTCTCTTTGTGTTCCTCCAGGTATACACTTAATACTACTACATCGCCGGAATGTCCATTTTGTCAGCTGCTGTATTGCCCGGATAATAATCTCTGTAACAGAATGTAAGCGTTTTCGGATTCTGACAGCATGGGAGGTAAGAAGGGCGGGAAAATAGCAGGTATCATCGGTTTTTAGAGGGTACCTTTTTGTTCTTTTGACACAATTATAGATCCCGAAGTAGTCGAATTTTATATAACATATTGATTATCATTTGCTGTTTTTAAAGCTGTAGAGGTTTTGACGTACCTTTTTATTTTGACAAGTGTCTCCATAATCCCAATTTGCATACGTTTAACGAACGAATGCGGCTTTATAAAATATGCTTGTGAGCAGGTTATGGCTTTTTATAGTCCTCTATAAAATCCTGCACCTCATTTCAGAATACCGTTCTGATCCATTGACCTTTATTTAGCCAATTTGTCAGGTTAAGCACAAACCAAAACGCTGTTTAGCAGCTGCCATGCTGTTACACTGCCAATGTTTTTTACTTTATAAAAACTGGTAAACCCCGAAACGAAATGCTTGTCAACTTCAGAGTCCTGCCTCGGATCTATCGCCGTGCGCCTTCATAGGCGTATTCCTCAACCTCCCGGTTTTGCGATCTACCGAAAAGTCTTACAGTAAAATTTATTGCATTTATCACCAAAACAACCATATGAGAATTATGAGCAAAAAACAACTTTTGCGACATGTTCTGTTTTTCCTTCTGGCGATTGTGGTACAGCAGGAAAGTATAGCACAAACAAGAAAGATCAGTGGTTCCGTTAAAGATGAGAACGGCACCCCTGTTTTTGGAGTTTCTGTAACTGCAACCAAAACTCCCGGAAATACTTCCATTGGTACAACGACTGACGCTCAGGGTAATTTTTCATTCACGATTGACGCTTCATATAAGACATTGAACATATCCAGCGTAGGTTATGCCACGCAGGATATACAAATAGGCAACAGGTCTGTTTTTAGCATTTCGCTTCAGAAGAGCGATGTTAATTTAACTGATGTGGTAGTGATAGCGTATGGTCAGCAGAAAAAGGCTTCTGTAACCGCCGCGATCAGTACCATTTCGGCACAGGAGATCGTTCAGTCTCCGGTAGCCAATATCAGTAATGCCCTTGCCGGTCGTTTACCAGGTTTGATCTCTGTACAAAGCACCGGTAAACCGGGCGCTGATGCAGCCACACTTTACATCAGGGGCGTTGGTACCTATACCGGTAACTCAGCACCATTGATCATGGTGGATGGAATCGTAAGGGATTCTTACAATGATATTGATCCTAATGAAATTGATAATATCAGTATCCTGAAAGATGCATCTGCTACTGCCGTGTTTGGTGTGCGTGGTGCAAATGGTGTGATCCTGATCACTACCAAACGTGGTAAAGAAGGAACACCCAGGATAAGCGCTACTGTTCAGTCGGCGATCAACCAGTTTACAAGGATGCCCAACTATGTGAACTCTGTTCAGTACGCAACGCTGCGCAATGAGCAGATCTATGAAACATGGTGGCAGCAACATGCAAATGATGCTGATGTGGCAAACCAGACAGGTGGCTGGGGAGTTTTTGAAGCTAAAAGAAATGCAGGTTATGTACCTCAGTACAGTAATGAGGACATCAAGTATTATCAGAATGCACATACTCCTAAACTGGCTGATGGATCCAACAACCCTTATTATGATCCTTATTTCCACCCCGACCAGAACTGGCAGTCACAGATCTATAAAAAGAGAGCACCGCAAACCCAGGCTAACGTTAACATTACCGGTGGTTCCAAGGGTATGAAATACTTCCTTTCTGCAGGTTATTTATCACAGAGAGGTTTGTTCAAAACCGATTATATGCCTTTCTCCAAAGAGATGGATTACAGAAAGGACCGTTATAACGTAAGAGGCAACTTTGATTTTGATGTGAATAACAACCTCAAGATCTCTGTTGACGTAGGAACACAGTTTGTTCAGATCTCCGGGATGAATAACGATGGTTATAACTATGAGAAGAACCTTATGTGGACCAACCCTATGGGTTCTCCCGGTTATATCGATGGCAAATTTACCTTTATCTGGAACCAGACAGCCGAGCAATTCAATCCTTTGTATAGCCTGGCAATGCGTAACCAGTATAATATTAATAATAACAGTACCCTCAATTCAGCGATCCGTGTAACACACAAGCTGGACTTCATTACCAAAGGACTTACTGCCAACGTAAGAGCTTCTTACGACAGCTATTTCTCCAGTACATCCGGTGGACAGTCGTTCCCTGTATACTGGACAGTACGCCAGAATCCTAATGGTGATAAGTTAAACCCTATCTGGGTACAGATGAACAATGAAGCTCCTTCGCAGAGATTTGCAAACTGGTATTCCGGTAAATGGCGTACCTGGTATGCAGAGTTCGCTTTAAACTATAACCGCGCTTTTGGTGATCATGCTATTTCTGCTTTAGCAATGGGTAACCTGAGTAAGAAATTTGATCCCAACCTGGCGTATCACCTGCCACATGCTTATGAAAGCGTAGTAGGTAGGGTTACTTATGCATACAAAGGCAAATACCTTGCTGAGTACAACATGGGTTACAACGGATCTGAGAACTTCCCTGAGGGCAAAAGGTTTGGTTTCTTCCCTGCCTATTCACTGGGTTGGGTAGTAAGCAAAGAAGCTTTCTGGCCTGAGAACAACTATGTTACCTTCTTCAAAATAAGAGGTTCATCAGGTAAGGTAGGTAATGATGTAGTGGGTGGTACCCGTTACATGTATCTGCCGGATGTGTGGGCGTACAGCGGAAGCTCAATGTCTGGCTATTATTTCGGCCAGTATGGTTCAAACCGTAATAATGTACAGGCTGCATTGGAAAGCATCTTAGGTAACCCCAACGTAACCTGGGAAACTTCTCAGAAAACAAACATCGGTTTCGAGTCTAAATTTTATAAAGACAAGATCAGTGTAGAATACAACTACTTTACCGAGCACAGAAAAGATATCCTTTCTTCAAAAGGAACTGTTCCCGGTATCGTTGCCGCAAGTTTGCCTCCTTACAATTTAGGTGAAGTAAAGAACTGGGGTCATGAACTGGAGATCACTTACCGTGACCAGGTTGGAAAGAATTTCAATTTCTGGGTAAAAGGTAATATCGGAACTAACCAGAACAAGATCGTTTTCCGTGACGAACCAATTGTAAAAGGACTTGAGTACCAGTCTATGACCGGCAGACCAATTGGCCAAGGATCTTACCTGCAGGCAAATGGTTTGTACACTACATGGGCTGATCTGTATGCAGTGGATGGATCAAACAAACCCATTTTGTCTCAACCGGTTTTAGCGAAAGACGCTGAAGGAAAATCATACAACAACGCTTCTGGTCAGCCGGTATATCAGAAAGATCTTTCTTTCGGTAATGTGCCGCTGCAACCGGGCGATGTTAAACTGCTCGACGTTAATTACGATGGCGTTATTGATAACAAGGATTACAAAAGATCAGGATACACCAATATTCCAAGAGCTACCTATGGTATTTCAATGGGTATTAATTACAAAGGATTTGACATGTCGTTCCTGCTGCAGGGCGCTACCGGCGTAGCTGCTAATCCGATGCCTGCAACCAACCTGCATTTCAACGGTACTACCGAGGCTTTGTTTGAAGTAGACTGGAACCGTTTCACCTCTGAGCGTTATGCTGCCGGCGAAAAGATCGACTTCCCGATCGCTGCTTACAACCGCCAGGCATACCAGAATACTTTCTTCAATTTAAATACCTCTTACATCCGTTTGAAGAACGTGGAAGTAGGATATACTTTCCAACGTGGAATACTGGGTAGTATGGGTCTTAAATCTGTTCGTGTATATATGAACGGTTATAACCTGCACACATGGAGCAAGAACAGCATCTGGGGTGATCCTGAGAATATGGGCTTTATGGGTTATCCGCTTACACGTACATATAATGCAGGTATTAACATCGGATTTTAATTGTTAAATCAGCAAAACGAAAAAAAATGAAACGAATATATATTCCTCTTATGCTTATAGCCGGCATCGTTACGCTAAGCACGATGATGACTGGTTGCGCAAAAGATTTCCTGGAAAAACCAAAAGGTGGTTCGGTAACAGTTGATACCATTTTCCATACACAAAAGCAGGCGCAATATGCTGTGGCTGATATGTATGGCTGGTGTATTCCAACTGGTTTTGTAATGAATGCATCTGGCGATAGCCGTGAGGATGTACTTACGGACCAGGTGCATTTACTGCTTCCGGGTGCTGCCTGGGTAGCTGGTAACCTGAACTTTCAATATTATATAGCCGGTGGTATGGCTCCCACTTACAGTATTGACAGGGGACCTATTACTGCGCGTGGCTCTACCAGTACTATCGCTTTCAACGGCTGGTATAAATCTATCAGGAAGGCAAATCTTGTATTGAAAAATATAGGTTCCGTAACAGATGCTACTCCCGAATGGATCTCTGACGTAAGAGGCCAGGCACTGTTTTGCCGTACTATCGCTCACTATAGTGCTTTCCGTTTGTATGGTGGTATCCCGATTGTAGCAGATGTGTTGGAAGGTGATGGAAACATTTCTATTCCCCGTGCTTCTGTACAGTCTGTGGTAGATACACTGGTGAGCTGGTGCGACAGGGCTGCCAGTTTATTGCCTGCTACCAGGCCTACAACTGATTATGGCAGGGTTACCAGTCTTGCTGCCCTGGCATTAAAAGCAAGGATCTTATTGTATGCAGCAAGCCCGCTGTACAATACACCGGATAATATGAAAGCAGCTATTGGTGCAGCCCGCTACGGTGATGCGCGCGATTCTGTATTATGCTATTCATCTTACAGTAAAGAACGCTGGAAAAGAGCTGCTGATGCTGCGAAAGCTGTAATCGATGCTGCATCTGCTTCAGGCGTTGTACTGTACAATACCAGCAAGCCAACCACAACAGCTAAAACTGATAACTATGCTGGTCTTGGTGACTATGAAGCTGTTTGCAACAACGTTTTCGGAACTACCGGTACTTATGGTAATCCTGAAATGATACTGGTGAATACCTACAACCAGAACGACCCTAACCGTGATGGCTGGGCAGACTGGGGCAGGTATAATACCTCTAAAGTGCGCATGATGGGCTGGGGTGCCAAAAATGACGTTCCCATCGAGTTCCTGCAGATGTATGAGAAAAATGATGGTACCAAATGGTCAGTGGCAGTTTCTGCTACAGGCAATGATTTTAAAACATACTTCGAAGGCTTAAATCTTGATCCACGCGCGTACCAGTCACTGGCATGGGGTGGTCAATGGTATAATAGCGGTAAAACATTCTTACCTTATTACAAAGCATCTGCCGATGGCGGTTATGCAAAAGGAAGCCTGGTAGATGATACCAATGCGGGTGACAATACCGGTAGCGCTATTGAAAGCTCAAAATTTGTAGCGCGTGTTGATAACAACAACGATAATCACTTTGCATGGCCTGTACTGCGTCTGGCTGAATTTTATCTGAGTTATGCAGAGGCGCTGAACGAATATTCCGGTCCTGCAGGTGATGCCTTCACTTACCTGAACCTTATCAGGCAGAGAGCCGGCATGCCTAATAAAGATGCCTCTATGCTGCCCGACCAGGCAAGTTTCAGAACTGCTATCCAGAACGAACGTTCAATAGAACTGGCTTTTGAAGATCACAGGTACAACGATCTGCATCGTTGGTTAACAGCGCATGTAGTGCTGAACCAGACATTGCATGGATTTGCTGTAACTGCATCAGCCAATGGTGTTACTCCCAAACCAACCAATCCATTCCTGAACTGGAACATTGTTTCCTATGGTACAAGAACATTCCCTGTTAAGTACTACTATGTGCCATTCCCTTACACAGAGGTTAGTATGGGATATTTAGGTGGAAAAGGTTGGGATGGACAAAACCCGAGCTGGTAATAAAAAGCTTATTGAACGTTTAACCTGAAAAAAAATGAAATATAAAAATATAGATATAAAACTGCTTATTGCGCTGGTAGTGTTTTCCGGGTTCTCGGCGGCCCAGGCACAGACTAACAATGCCAGCCAACCGGATACGATTGTAATTCCTACCCCAAAGCCGGGATCTATTATTGATCATGGTATCAGAAGTGAACAAAGCTGGAGAAATACCGGCGCTGTATTCACCATTACAGGTGAGGATCTGGCAAAAACCAATTCCGGCAACCTGCTGAACACATTACAGGGCCGTATCCCTGGTTTAATTGTAGCGACAGGTTCCGGCGAGCCGGGTTATGATAATCCTACTTTGTACTTACGTGGCCAGAGTAGCTGGAACGTGGCAGGTAATGCAGTTGCTATTTACCTGGATGGATTCCAGGTAGACCTGGGTGCCTTATCAGCTTTGTCGCCATTTGAAATTGAATCAATCACATTGCTGAAAGATGCTGCAGCAAGCGCTATTTACGGATTTGATGGCGGCGCGGGCGTATTGAGTGTTCGCACCAAAGAAGGGACAACAAACGGCAAAACAAAGATTGAAGTAAATGCCAGGTATGGTAACCTGCGCCCGATAGCAATGCCGAAAGTAATGGATGCCTACGGCTATGTAACAGCTTATAACAAAGCGTTGCAGAATGATGGATTGCCTATCAAATACTACAATCCCGAGCTTTACAAAGCGGGCGACGATCCTTTTCACCCCAATGTGAACTGGTACAATAAAGTATTGAACAATAGCTCTGCCACACAGGATTACAGCATCTCTTTCCGTGGTGGTAATAACAAGGCAAGATTCTTTGTATTGGGCGGTTATACTGATTTTAAAGGTGCCTATAAAGATGCTGATGTAATTGATAAGGATTACGGCACCAATGCCAAATACAGGAGGCTTAACTTAAGAACAAACGTAAATGTACAGTTGAATAAGAACCTGTCGGTAAAAGCAACGGTTTCTGGTATTACCGAAGACCGTAACACTCCCGATGGTTTTACTGCTTCAACACTTTTTGCCAATTTGCTACGCATTCCTGCTTCTGCATTTGCTGTAAAGAACCTGAATGGTACATGGGGAAACAGCTCTGTGTACAATTTTAATCCGGTACAGTTGTTAAGACAAAACGGTGTGTATAGCTCTCATACAAGAAGCCTGCAGACCAACTTAAGTTTTAACCAGAAACTGGATGCACTGGTAAAAGGACTTTCTTTCAACGGTGGCATTTCCTACAGCAACGTATATGTTGGTGTATATGAAAAGCAATTTACCGTTCCTTCCTACGAGGTAACAAAAGATGCTTATGACAACCCGGTGATTGATGCCAATGGTAATGTGACCTATAAAGTACTGGGTTCAGTAAGCCAGAATATTAATGACGGTGGTAATTCGCACTGGAACAGGAACTCTATCCAGTTAGGATTTAACTACGACAGAACTTTTGGTAAAAGCACTTTTACCGGCTTTTTACAGGCCACCCGTTCAAACTACAATCATGATGGTCAGTATTATGCAGTGGTTGAGCAGGGCTTGCGTGGTGCTGTTACTTATGATTACAGTCAGAAATATATTGCTGATCTGTCCTTCTCTTACGCAGGTTCCGGTGATTTCCAGTCAGGCAAGCGCTATGGCTTATTCCCCGCAGTAGGTTTGGGCTGGATAGCCAGCAAAGAAGATTTCCTGGTTGATAACAAGGTGATCGACTTCCTGAAAGTAAGGGCTTCTTATGGTATTACTGCCAACACAAACGAAGACTACCGCTTCCTGTACGAAAGATGGGGCGTTTCTACCGGTGGTGTTACAATGGGTACCAATAATACCTGGTATGGCGGACGTACGGAAGGTGCTTATCCTAACAGTGACTTTACCTGGGAGAAAAAACAAACCGTAAATATCGGCATTGATGTAACGTTGCTGAAGAAGTTAAATGCTACCATTGACCTGTTTTCAGAAAAACGTACAGGTATTTTAGAAGCACCGGTTGGAGTACCAGCTTATACAGGTTTTGGTCTCAGGAATACCAACAGCGGCGAAGCTGTAAACAAAGGGTTAGAAGTAGCGCTTCAGTACCGCGATAAAGCAACGGCAAACCTTGAGTATTATGCAGGTGCGTCTTTTACTTATGCGCATAACGAGATCACTAAAAGGGCACAGGATGCACAGCCATACGATTACCTGTACCTGAAAGGTTATAGAATTAACCAGTTCAGAGGTTTGCAGGGCGCCGGCTTTTACCAGACCTCAGATTTTGATGCCAGTGGCAACCTGCAACCGGGTGTTGTTAAATCAACCTATGGCCAGGTGCGCCCCGGTGACCTGAAATATGTAGATCTTAACAATGACGGCCTTATCAATGATTATGATAAAAAGCCTTTGAAATTTGCTAAGCTGCCTGAAATTACACTGGGCTTTAATGTAGGCTTTAAATATGCCGGTTTTGATTTTGACGCGTTTTTACAGGGCGTAATGAACAGAACTGTCAGCTTACTGGATGATGCTTTTGATTATACGCATCCTTTGGCTAACAACAACAACATTACAGCCTTCTCCGGCAATCCATGGACTGCCGAAACAGCCAATACTGCTACTTCTCCAAGGTTGTCTACACTGGTAAACAACAACAATAACCAGCAGGCTGATTTCTGGCTGCGTAATGGTAATTTCTTCAAACTGCGCAGTGTTGAAGTAGGATACAGTCTTCCATCAAAAAAGATCCTGAAGAAATTTGAGGTGCTCAGAATTTATGTGAGCGGCAATAACCTGTTAAGCACAAAGATCGAAGGCTTGGAGCCCGAGAGACTTTCAATGGGTTATCCTTTGATGAAGACCATCACCTTAGGATTTAAAGCAAAATTTTAGAACGCATTTGAAATCTTACAGAATGAAAAAAAATCATTATATCGTCATTGCTATTTTATTCTCGGCATTGGGTCTTGCTTCCTGTAAGAAAGACTTCCTGGATGTGAAAAACATCCCTGCTGATATGCCTGTAGAACTGATGTATAAAAAATACGATTACATACAGGGCATTGTATGGAATGCCTATGGCTATATGCCGGACGGCTTTGCATGGGTTGATATGGAAGCATCAACAGATGATGCCTACCATACCAACGTTAATAACCGGTCGCATACCTTTAACTATGGAGTATGGAACCAGTTCAATAACCCCGATGGGGTATGGTCTGGTTACTTCACAGGCATTTACCAGGCAAACCTGTACCTGAAGCATAAAGATGAAGTAGACCTTTCATCTATTGCCAACAGTATCGTGAACAATGATTCTACTGCTTATAAAAGAGCGGTTTCCAATCTTAAGTTCATGGTAGGTGAGTGTTACTTCCTGAAAGCTCTTTTCTACTTTGAGCTGGTAAAGCGCTATGGCGCTGTTCCCATCATTGATCAGCCATTGGATTACAACCAGACATCGAGCTGGCAGGGTTTACCAAGAAATTCAGTAGATGAGTGCTTTAAGTACATCGTTTCTTTATGCGATAAGGCAGCTGTAATTGTTCCGGACAGTGTACGCACAAGCTCCGCAACAAGCTGGTACGAATCCGGAAGAGCTACTTATGCTACTATTAAAGCACTGAAATCAAGAGCGCTTTTGTATGCTGCCAGTCCTTTGTTTAAAGATGCAGGGTCTACTTACACATGGGCAGATGCTGCAGCTGCTGCACGTGAAGTGATTGCCATGAATGTGTTTAGCCTGGACGCTTCTTATGCTAACCTGTTTGGTGCAGCCAATGCTACTTCTACGGAGACCATCTTCTTCAAACGTTACGGTGCACAGAATGGTTTTGAAAAGAACAATTTCCCCATCGTATTTGAAGGCAGCAACGGTAGCAGTGTTACGCCAAGTCAGAACTTTGTAGATGAATTTGAAGTGAAAAGCGGCACTACTTCAGCACCTTTTGACTGGAATAATCCAACACATGCTTCCAGCCCGTACAGCAACAGGGACCCACGTCTGGCTACCACAGTGGTGTACAACGGAACTTCATTTAAGTCTACTACCATCCAGACATACTATGGTGGCAATAGTGGCCTGCCTAAACTGAACGCTACCAAAACCGGCTACTATTTATCAAAATACGTGAACCAGAGTGTTGACCTTATTAACAACACCACTACCACGCACCAGTGGCTGTACTTCAGGTATGCAGAGGTTTTACTGAACTATGCAGAAGCAATGTACAATGCCTATGGTACCAATGGTGATCCGCTAAATTATGGTATGACTGCCCTGCAGGCACTTAACAGGGTAAGAACACGCAGTACCATGCCGTCACTTACTGATCTGTCTGCCGATGCCATTGTGCATGAGCGCAGGGTGGAACTTGGTTTTGAAGGACACCGCTGGTGGGATGTTCGCAGGTGGAAAAAAGGAAGTCTTTTTGCTAACCCTGTAAGAAGCATTTCTATCACACTGAACGGATCCAACTTTGTATATGCCCCTACCAAACTGGAAGACAGGGTGTATGATCAGTCTAAAATGAACTGGTATCCCATTCCTCAAAGTGAGATCACTAAAACAGGCTGGGCACAAAATGCCGGTTGGTAATAAAACGTAAAGCGGAAATTATCATAAACACTACAAAAATTATGATTATGCAGTCGTCAAAAAGATTCAACATAGTAAAAGCCATCCTGCCTTTGGCTTTGGGAGCTTCTGCTCTTTTTGGATGTCAGAAAAATTCAAATAACAGTTACGAAGTGTATGATGCGGTAGACAGCCTGGCGGCTACTTTTACCGTAACACCGGTAGCTGGTAATGATACCAAATTTGTGATCACCAATACCACAAAGGGTGGATGCGTGGGCACAAGATGGGATGTAGGTAAGGGTAGTGGCCTTACAATGGGTAAAACAACAGATACAGTTTTTTATCCCCTGGCAGGTACCTATACCATTAAAATGCAGGCTTTGGATAAAAGAGGCAAATTGTATAGCGCCACGCCTATAAGCGTTACTACCACTAAAAATGATCCGGCATACGATAACCTGATCAAGGGTGGAAAAATGAATACAGGCGATGATCAGTATTGGGGCAGGTATGATGCCAATGCCAATAAGATCATCTGGACGCTGGCTAATAACTATTATACAGCCACTACATCAACAAGGCCGGTAACAGCTTCTGTGAATGGTGGTATTTACCAGGCAGTACAGGTAGTTGCCAATAAAACATACCGCTATACCATGAGTGCTTCTTATGGTGTAACACAGGATGCATGGCTGGAAATATACCTGGGCCAGACAGTTCCTGCTGAAGGCAAGGATTATACTGATAACAAAAAGCTGGGTTTAATTACCTGGGGTACCTGGGTAGCTTTTAATGGCTCCAAAACCTTTGATCTCACATTTGGCGCCAGCGGAACTATCTATGTAGTGATCAAAGCGGGTTGTAATGCGAGTGCCGGTCATTTCAGTACGCAGGGACTTGGTATTACCAATGTTGATTTCCGTCGTATACAGGAGTAACGATAAAGTTGTTCAGCAATATGTTTGTCATTAAGACACTAAGGCCGGAAGTTTGCCCGGGCAGAGAAAACTGAGGATTTTCTTTGTACATACTTTGAGCTACGGTGTCTTAGTGACAGACAGTTGTAAATAATTATAAGTGTTGTTTGCAGATCCTATGCTTCAACCCTAGGGAACATAATTACGCAAGCATCTATAAATACAAGAAAGCCGCCTCAACTCTTTGAGGGGGCTTATTTTTTGCCTGTCCCTTTCATCTCAAATCAATTTGGCTGAATTGCGCCTGATTGTGCAGCTTTGCAAAAAATGGTGCTATGGAGCTCAGGCAACTGAAATACTTTCTCAAAGCGCAGGAACTGCTCAGCTTTACTGAAGCTGCCCACAGTTTGCATATTACCCAAAGCACCTTGTCGCAACAGATCAGGCAACTGGAAACGGAGCTTGGCACCCCGCTTTTTAACCGTCTTGGCAGACAGGTAACGCTTACCGAAGCCGGCAGGTTGTTTGTTGATTTCGCTGTTCAGAGTGTTCAAAAGGCAGAAGAAGGAGCCCTGATGATCAGGGACCTGCATAACCTGCATACCGGTACAGTGTCAATAGGGGTGGCCTATGGTCTGCGGGATTTTTTTACAGGTGCGCTTATCAGCTTTGCAAGCCAGTATCCTGACATCAATGTGCGGGTGGTGTATGAACCTTCGCATGTATTATTTGAAAAACTGGACCAGTTTGAACTGGATTTTATACTGGCATTTCATGAATCTGCTGTTGCGCCTCATTTCAGGTACCAGAGGTTATTCAGTTCACCCATGATCCTGGCTGCTTCACCAGCTACCGGCATTGCAGGTAAAAAGCGTGTTTCGCTGGAAGAGATCTGCCAGCTTCCCTTAGCTATCGCCACTAAAGGATATAATATCAGTCATATCATCAGCCAGGCCTTTCAGAAAAACAAACTGACCCCGCAATTTAAGATCGAGGTCAACGATATTCCTACCGTACTGCAACTGGTAAAAACCGGCAAATGGTACAGCATCCTGGTGCAAACAAGCATTATTATGGACGATGACCTGGTGGCAATTCCCATTAATAATAAAAGCCTCACCAGGGTCACTAAAATTATCTCTTTAAAGAATGCGTATGAAACCAATGCGGTTAAGGTATTCAAAAAGATCCTGGTGAAAGCAATACCTACAGCTGAGCTGTAATACCGGTTCTTCTTTAACCTACCAGAACTTTCTCAAAAGCCTTGCGTGGTGATCCACGGAAACTTACTTCTCCGCAATACACATAACCCAGCTTTTCAAATATCTTCAGCATGCCGGCATTGTCGTGATTGGTATCTGCTTTAACGCTTCTGATATTATTGCCCAATGCCAGTTGCTCAATACGCTTCAATAGCTCCTGTGCCAGTCCTTTGCCCAGGTACTTTTCAGCAATGGCTACCCTGTGATAAACTAAAAAATCACTATTGGTAACCCATGCTCCTTTAATAGCTGCATACGCAGGCTCATCATTGAACAATACGGCGCAATAGCCGATCAGCTCGTTCCCGTCTGCCAGTACAAAACCATAGCCTTTCTCTATATCACTGCCTACAACTGCAGGGTTAGGATAGCCGTCCTGCCATTGATTACTGCCGTCCAGTCTTCTTCGTTCGATAGCTTTTTCAAGGATCTCCCAGATCTGCTGCTGGTCGCCTGTTGTTGCTTTTCTGAATACATATTCCATAATCTTCGTCATTTATTGATTGTAACTGGTTTTACTTTGTTTACGGTGTTCCTGATCAGTAAGGTTAATACAATATTGATGACTGCCAGCACACAAAGGATACTTAAAAAAACAGTAGTACCCCATTGTTGTATTATAAATCCCCCGATGAAGGGAGAGGCCGCCTGTGCTATTAAGGGTAAACGGGCCAGCCTTCCAATGATTACCGCATAGTTGTCCATGTCGAAGATCATTGCCGGTAATGTGCCTCTTAATACTGAGCGCATGCCGTTGCCAACTCCAAAAAGAATAACACCTGCAATAGCCAGCCGGGATGAAAGAAAGAACAGGATGATGCCGCATAACATAGCACAGGCAGCAATAAAAGCCATTTCTATAGCAGTTCTTTTTCTTATTACTAATTCCAGTGTACGGGCAGCAGCCTGGCTGGGTCCAAGGAACGCAATAGCTGTTAACACTGCAGTTGCCGGCATATTTTTAGCCGATAGAATGTCTATCAGGTGAATGACCAGGCCTGTTGTAATGATTGCTCCCAACGTAAAGCTGGCAAGCACCAGCCTGTATCGCTTCGATTGTAGTAATTGTTTTGAAACCTGTTTGGGATGTTCAGTGATAGTTGTTTGCTGATGGCTATTGGTTGTGGTACGAAAAATATACCTGTGAACAGGGTAAATGACAATCAGCAAAATGGCAGCATAGATAAAGCAGGTATTCCGCCAGCCAGAATGAGAGAGCAGGAGTGTAGTAAAGTTCCATGAAACAGATGGCGCCAGGCTGGAGAGCAGGGTTACCCATACAATGGTTTTACCCACGTTGCCACTATGCTGTTTTCCTAATGAAGCAAATAGTGCATCATACAATCCCATTCCCATTGCAAAGCCTATAATGATCCAGCCTGTGACGAACAATGCAAAATTTACAGACAAGCCCACCACCACCAGCCCTGCGCTCATTACAATACCTGCGTAGGGTAATACCTTGTTCCTGTTATTGGAATGGATCGCTTGCCCGATTGTTGGCAATATCAATCCTGATACCAGTAATGCTACCGACAGGCAACTGTAAACTGCGCGGTAAGACCATCCGGTTTCCGACATGATGGGTTTTGCCAATACTGATAGCAGGAAGTAAGAGCCTCCCCATAGTAATACCTGGCAAAATCCTAATGCTGTTATTTTAAAAATGGTCTGTGTAGTACTGCTATCACGTAGCCCTGCCTGTTCCATAGTAAGCTGCAAATTTCAGAAGCAGGCATGGCACCTCAAAACGTTATTTTTCTATCGGATCCATCGATAAAACCGATGTGAAAGAAAACCGTGAGACGTGAGTAGCGCAAGCGAGTGAATAGTCAATGCTGAATAGTGAATGGAAATCGTGAGGCGTGAATCGTCAGTCGTGAGTGGTCGCTGCTGTATTTGCTCGTCGCTCGTAGCTCAAAGCTCGCGGCTGTTTTCCCTTCGATATTTTCATTTCCCATACTTCTAACTTCGTATTTCGTACTTTCTATTGCCTTAACCTACAATCTGTATTCCATTCATCCATTTTCAAATCTTCAAATTCTCTGATTTTCAAATTTGCACATTAGCAAATCTGCACATCTGCACATTGTATTCGCGTTCAGCTTACTGTTTAAACAACTTCCTGATCATTTTTCCGATCTCTACAAAATCACCATGATTACTAATGGCCCTTTTCTCGTACATGCCTGTCTCTGACTCGGAGAAGGGGAAGAAGAGAATAAAGTTATGTTCCTGCAAATGACTGTTCAGAAAGTCGGGGATCAATGCCATTCTTGGCACGTATGAAACCATACCCCTCTTAGCCATGATAATAAACAAAGCTTCGTTCTCACCCAGTGAGCCGGCAATTTCTTCAGCCTTTTTCCAGGACCTCATTTCATTGAAGGTGGCTTCTATGGAAGATTTTTTATTGATCGCTTTCAGGATATCCAGTATACGTGTATCTGCATAAAAATTCATGGTAGCGCCTGAGTTGCGGGCAATGTTCCACATGCGCATCAGGATATGGAAAAAACCAGGTTCCTGGTGGGCAAACGCCGGTATCAGCACTTTATAACTTTTTACGGTTGCAACAGGCTGTGCTGCATGATACACCATCACATTAATATCATCATTATGTAAATACCCATTGTAGAGGTTTGAGATAAAGGAAGGCGTGATCTTTTTTTCATGTTCTACACCGATCACAAGATCTGTGATCTTCTGTTCCTTTATCGCGTTGTTAACCCCTGAAATAACGTCATTATCGTACCGCAAGATGGTATGTAGCTTTACATCGGCTGCTGCCGCTGCATCCTCTGCATCCTGCAATACTTTTTCAGCATTCTTTACAGAAGACTCATTTTTCTCTTCATTGATCACATTGATCGCAAAAAGATTTTCGCTGTTAGATTTTGCTTTTAAAAGCAGGCTTACATTCACCATCACATCCACCATACTTTGGTACTTGATGGCAAGTAATATCCTTTCCTGCTCATTGTCTCCGGCTACGCTGTCCTCGTTACTGGCTGCTGCTATATTTTGTGCGGCCGACATGGAAACGAAGGATGATAAGGTACAGGAGATCAGGATCAGCAGGATACTTCCGTTCAGTACATGCTCGTTCAGTAACCTTACCGGTTCGCCTGCGGCGTTTTCGGAGATAATGATATTATAACCCACCATTACCGAAGCCAGTGTTGCAGCTGCTGAAGCTGCACTCATCCCGAAGATCAGTTTGCCTTCATCGTTTGTAAAGCGGAAGGTTTTTTGTGTGAAGAGTGCTGCGAGGTATTTGCCACCAATGGAAGCAAGCAGCATTACGGCAGATACACCGATCGTTTCCCAGCTTTTAAAGAAAACCCTGAAATCGATCAGCATCCCCACGCTGATCAGGAAGAAGGGAATAAAGATGGCATTCCCTACAAACTCAACACGGTTCATCAGTGCGGAGGAACGTGGTATCAGCTTATTCAATGCCAGGCCGGCAAAGAAGGCGCCGATAATGTCTTCAATGCCAGCCAGCTGTGCCAGCAATGCCGCCAGGTAAATGATCACCAGTACAAAAATGTATTGAGAGATCTTATCTTCTACGTGTTTGAAAAACCATTTGCCAATGAGGGGAAAAAGCAGCAATACAATGAGTCCGAATACAATGACGGATACCCCTAGTTTTATCCAGAAGGCCGGGGTGGCATTGCCTTGTGTTAAACCCACTACAGCAGCCAGCACCAGCAGGGATAGTACGTCTGTAACCATGGTGCCGCCTACCAGGATGTTTACGGAGCGGTTTTTAGTGACGCCCATTTTACTGATCAGCGGATAAGCAATCAGTGTATGTGATGAAAAGAGGCTGGCAAATAAAATGGAGGTCAGTACGGAGAAGTGTAGCACATAGTAGCCGCCTACATAACCCAATACAAACGGAACAATAAAGGTGTACACTGAAAATGTAAGGCTCTTCCATTTGTTCTTTTTGAAATCGCCCATATCAATTTCAAGACCTGCCAGGAACATAATGTACAGCAGTCCTGTAGTACCTACTACTACCACACTACTGTCACGCGCCAGCAGGTTAAACCCGTTGGGGCCTACCACAGCGCCGGCAATAATAAGACCAATGAGGTGGGCACCTTGATCTTGTTCAGCAGCAAAGGGGCGCTGAGAATGATCACCAGTTCCAGTAAGAATTTCAGCACCGGGTCTGAAATGGGAAGCGTAATGTTTTGTGCGTTGAGTAAAGGCATACATTAATTGTTTCTGGGGCGGAACAACTCTACTGAAAATTTTGCGGTACAGGTACTGTCGATGACAATCGTCTGGGTGCCTTTAATGCTTTCACCGGAAACCTGGTCCAGCAGCACACTCATTTCAACGGCACGTTTGGTAATGGAATCAGTTTTAAAATGCAGTCTTATCGCGCTGGTATCATAGATGCCATGAAATTTCCTTACAAGCGTGTTATTGCTAAAGACGGTTACAATGGTGCGGACAGAGTCGTTGGTGAAATTCCAGCTTTCATTTGTTTTCTGATCCCCAATAACGTACTCGCTGCAGCCGGAGGCAGTACATACCAGTTTGCTGCTCCATACACCGGCTATTGCAGCGGGCCATTGTTTGGCATTGCCATCCATGTTCTTAGCAGCAAGCAGGCTATCTCTCATTTTTACAAGAGATTCATATTCCTGCTGTTTCAGGGCAAATTGATTTTCCTTTTCTGCCAATGCCTGTTCCCTTTCGTTCAGCAGTTTCTCCTGGCTACTATCGTTGCAGGCAAACAGCAGCAGGTAAATTATAAATGATGCAGCCTTGATAATACGTGACATAAGTAATCCCCTCCATTATGTTTTGGGCCATAGCTTGAAAACAATAACAAGAAAGACAAATTTCTTTCAGCTATGAACAGTTGTTTCAGGTTATGGAACAACTTCGTTTGTCAGACTAAACAGTGAAGGGGCGAAGGTGTAAGGTTTAAAGTATAAGGTGGTTCCTGCGGTTTGTCATCCTGACGGAGGAGGGGCTGGAAGTGTGACTTTGAAGTATGCAGCATTAAATGTGGCGGGAGATAGGCTCGCAAAGACGCGTAAGACGCAAAGGGGAATGTATAAGGTATAAAGTGGCTTCCCGTGGTTTGTTATTCCCTTTGTTTGTCTTGGCTTGCCCACGGCCAGTAAACTGCTACATATAAAACACATTAAACTTATGCCCATCAGGGTCGGTAAATACAAAGCCGTAATAACCCGCTCCAAATTCCTCTGGTCTGGAAACGATGGTTCCTCCTGCTTGCTGCACCGCTTTTTCCCAGTTATTAACGTCTTCCTTACTGTCGGCAGAAAGAGTAAATATGATCTCATTTCCGTTCTTAGTATCAATGAGCTGCCCCTTCATGCCGGGCTCAAGTGCTTCCTTTAGAAAGAAATGGATGATAAAGTTTTCTTCACCAAAGAAGAAGCTGGTTAGCTGATTATTGGACACCCCGTTCTGTTTAAACCCAAGTTGTTTGTAGAATTGCGTAGTCCGTTCCAGGTCCTCTACTCCGAAATTGGCCCAGATCTTTTTTGTTTTCATATACTGATTGTTTTATGGTTATTATCAAAAGTAGGCTTTACGATTATCCGGGAGGGTGGCTGTTTGCGAAATTTTCCGGGGCATTTCCGTCGGGATAGATAGGTTCGCAAGGGCGTGGGGCCAGTTAAAGGTTTAAGGTTTAATGTATAAAGGGGGTCCCTGCGGTTTGTAATCCCGGCGCAGGAAGGGGCTGAAAACAGGAATAGGAAGCATGCCAAATTATATGTAACGGGCTGTATGTGCAGGTTTCAGATTCCTCACCCCATCTTAATTACTGTTTATTAAAAACCTCTTTTGTTGGCGGTTATGCGATCAGGCAAACCGAAGCCAGCGGCAATTCGTCAGATTCATAAGTACCTTCCTGCCTGATGAATCCTTTGCTTTCAAAAAGATCGATCAGGGGATTGCCGGTATATTCATTTATCCAGGTGTTTTCGTAGGCCTTGCATACAGCAATACATTTTTCAAGTAATGAGTTTTTTATGGCAGGATCCGGATATTTATTGAGTACGCCCAAATCTGCAATGCGGATAGCTCTTTTGCGTTCCAGTACCTGTGGTCTTTTACCTTTAGAAGTAATCCGC
This sequence comes from Chitinophagaceae bacterium, assembly GCA_047602185.1. Lineage (GTDB taxonomy): Bacteria > Bacteroidota > Bacteroidia > Chitinophagales > Chitinophagaceae > PMP191F. The sequence continues at coordinate 460,061 of JASGHY010000001.1, forward strand.
GCATATCCTGCAGGGACATCATCAGCATAAACTACCAGCCATTGGTTGCTCATACTGTTGACCTCTGCAATAAGAGCCTGCTCACTAAAATTCCCGGTAATATACCTGTCAAGTATTTTCTGTTCAAGGAGGGATGAAAACTTCTCTATTGCCAGTTCTCTGGTCAGCATTAGTAATACACCCATTTCATGTCCTGATGCTACTGTGAATTTTGTAATAATATTCATTTGTGATGTAAATGTATAAGGCAAAGCTACCTGCCTTTGGAGAGAAGCATAGGTACACATCATGAAATTATAACCAGTACAGATGTTATTGCGCCCGCTGTCCGGCAAGTTTAATAGCCGCAACTCTTTTAGGAGAGAACTTATCTGCAAAGACCACCCGGAAGTGTTTGTCGAAAGCTTTTGAAAATGAAAAAGTGTAGCCTGGTGTAAACCTTACCCCGATCTTATTGCACGCTGCATAAAACTGGTCCATATCCGTATTGTCCGGCATCTTTACCCAGGTATTGTATCCGCCAGCAGGCATGAGGATAGATGTCTTTCCCGGAAAACTATCTGCGAGTAAGTTAATAGCAAAGTAGGCATTCTTTGCCAGTTGCATTCTGAATGCGCGAACATGGCGGTCATAACTGCTGCTGCTTAATAAGCGGTTGACTGTTTCTTGGTATAATGGCGATACTGTACTACCCAATGCAAACCTGACCTGTTCTGCACGCTGCATAAATTTCCCGGCAGCCAGCCACCCAAGACGTATTCCCGGAGCCAGTGTTTTTGCATAAGATGAGTAGGAGAGTACCAGGCCGCTTTCATCATAGCTTTTTAGCGTAGAAGGTCTTTGACCATGAAAGTACAGGTCGCCATAAATATCGTTCTCAATAAGTGCTACATTGTATTGATGGGCCACAGACAACAGTGCCAACTTTTGCTCGTTTGCCAGTAACGATCCTGTTGGGTTGTGGAAATTAGGTGTTATAATGGCTGCTTTGACTATATTGTCGTGACAGGCTTTCTTAAAGAAGTCCACATCAAACCCGGTATAGGGGGTAACGGGCACTTCAATAATCTTAAGATTAAGTACTCTTATCACTTCTAGCACTGAAAATACGCAGGGGCTTTCAACTGCTACTATATCGCCTGCATTACAAACAGAGGCCAGCGCTATGTAGAGCGCCTGCAGGGCACCATCTGTGATCAAAAGTTCATCAGGGTTGATAATAGCCTGGTAAGCAGCAGCACGTTTAACGATATTGTTCTTCAGTTGTGCAGAGCCATTTGAAGGATAGTACCGCAACAGGCCGGTGCCTTGTTCCCTGATGACCTGTTGCATGGTGCGGAGCAATAGTTTCTGAGGTATTAAAAGGTCGCCGGGGGCTGCTACATTAAATTCAGAAAATTTGCGTCCGGCCTGCAGTGAGGTCGTAAGTCCCAGGTGTTGTTTGAAAATAGCATCCCTCACTACCGGTTTATGCCTGGACTTCATTCCGGGGTTCAATGTTTCCCGACTGTTACTGACATAATAGCCCGATTTTGGTACACTCTCTACCAGTCCCAGGATAATGAGATGTTCATAGCCATTCTGTATTGTACTGGTACTTGTTTGATACTGTTCCTTTAATTCACGAACTGATGGCAATTTATGTCCCGGTTTAAAAATGCCTTCCCTGATATTTTTTTCAATGACGCTGGTAAATACTTCGAATTTATAAGTTCTCATATCTGTACCGGTAGGTTTTACATATTCTGTATCTGTACTGCAAATCTATTCAATTTAGTTTTGATAAAAAGAATACAGGAAGTCAGTGCATTTTCTGTAGCAATCTCAAAACAGTGTTTAGGATACTACTTTAAACAGTGAGGATACATCAATACAATTTTGCAACGGATATGAACAACAAGACTGGAGCTACATTAACTACCATTCAACGAAATGTATACAGTGATGGAATAAGCAAGCCTTCTTCTGGTGGTAAGGCAACAAAAGGCGAGGTGATCATTGTATCGCTTGCTACTTTTCTCGTTTTTTTCCAGGGACTGATGGTTGCTCCATTGCTGCCGGAGCTGTCTGTCTTTTTTGGTACCTCCGTCCGGCAGATCAGTTTTATAGAACCGGTGTACTTATTGGGATATGGCGCATTTACACTGGTGTATGCTCCTTTAAGTGACCGTTATGGCAGGTTTAAGATCATCGTACTTTCTTTGATCCTTTTCATAATCTTTTCTGCCTGTACTGCATTGGTGGTAAATGCAGGTCAGATGATCTTATTAAGGTTACTGGCGGGCGCCAGTGCCGCAGGCATAGCGCCAACAACTATCAGTTGGATCAGTGACCGGTTTCCTTACTCAGAGCGGGGATATGCTTTAGGCATTTTCTTTGGCTGTATGGCAGGCGGTACAGCCTTTGGATCGAGTACCGGGGCCTTACTGGCAGGAGTAATTGGCTGGAGGGCTTTGTTTGTGGCTATTGCATTTGCAGGAGGTATTGTGTTATTGCTGAACGTTTACCACCGTCGTCGTCTTTTCCCGGCTGTGCCGCCATCTCAACAAAGGAGTTCAGGGGTAACGGCTTTTAAGGAAATACTGTCAACGCCGGGAGCCAAAGGCACTTACTTTTTCGTTTTTGAAAACGGACTATTTCATAGCGGTGTATTTGCCTGGCTGGGCGTTTATTTCTATCATTTCTTTCATCTGAGCGAGCGTGGTATTGGGTTGGCGCTGCTGGGGTATGGTATCCCCGGGCTGGTTTTAGGACCTGTTCTAGGGCGCATGGCAGACAGGATTGGCAGAAAAAAGGTGATACCATCAGGGATCCTGCTGGGAGGCATCACTGTTATTCTCTTAAGTTGTGTGCCTCACTTGTTCGTTGCGTGTATACTTGTTTCTCTCCTGTCATTAAGTTTTGATCTCACTCATCCTTCATTGGCAGCTATTGTAACTTCTTTCAGTAATAAGAAGGCCGGTAGCTCAACAGGGCTGTTTGCTTTTTTTCTTTTTGCAGGCTATGGCTTTGGTAGCTTACTGTTCAGCTTACTGGTGTCGATGGGGCTTATCGAAACGTTGCGCGTATTTGGGTTAATGGCAATCATAGTATCACTTGCGGCGAGGGTATTTTTCAGGAACGTACATTAGATCCTCACATATTGTACAAAATGATTTTACATTCATGCAAAAGCACCTATGGTATGGAGTGGTAAATGCCTGCATTCTGTCATTTCTGTAAAAGCAAAGAGCCTGTATATTCATTGAATGTACAGGCTCCTGAGTTTATTCGTTGGTATTGAAACGGGAGTGGGGGACAATTTTATAGCGGGCTGGCGCAGGTTATGGGAACAAGTACCACGATTTGCATGTATATTTAGAAGACCGCACAAACAAAACTTACATTTTTAAGGCTATGGAATATGATGAATGAATGACATATCCACAACGCTAACCATTATTAACCATCCAAATGAAAAAACAGTTTTTTAAATACCTGCTTTTACTGGCATTGTTGCTCTTCATCAAAACAACCAGCCACGCACAGCAACGAATTGATACTATACTGCATGTTAGCGGCTATGATATTCATTTTAATATCACAAAAGGAAAAGGCACTCCTGTCATTTTTGAGAATGGGGCCAATAGTGACCTTACGATCTGGGATGATGTGATTAAACCTGTTTCATCGATAACGGGTGCGCCCCTGATTACCTATGACCAGGTTGGATTAGGGAAAAGTAGTCCCGATATGCCGCAACTAAGTGTTCCGGAAGGTGTTGTTTTATTAGAGAAAGCATTGCACCTGTTGGGCTATGATCAACCAGCCATGTTTGTGAGTGCATCCTGGGGCTCAATGTATATCACCTTATATGCGGTGAAACACCCGGAAAAAGTAAAAATAGCAGTGATCAGCGATGGTGTAACGGTTTGCGCCTGCAAGAATGATCTGAGACCTGTAAGTGGTAAGGATACTGTTTTGAAGTCTTTATCATTTCCTGCTTCTATTCCTGTAGTAGATCTTGTTTCCGATTACACACCTTTTAAAACGCAAACCGAAAGAGAGGCGTGGAAACGTTGTCATCGTGAATTTGTGGCTGAGGCGCCCAATAACCGCACCGGTATCTTGGCAGAGGAATGTGAACATGATATTGTATCTGCCAACCCGGGTCTTTTTATCAATATTGTTGCGCAGGCTTATAGTAGGATCGTAAGCCCGTCTGAAGCTGCCCTGGTAAACAAGAGAGCCCTGGCCTATGCCATCACGTCTGCCAATGAATTAAAAAAGAACGAGGTGCGGTACAGGCACTCAGATGAGGATATGAACAGGTGGGGGTACAGTTTGCTGGGCGAAGGAAAGACAGAACAGGCATTGCTGGTTTTTAAACTCAACGTCAGCCTGTATCCGTCAGACTGGAATGTGTATGACAGTTACGGGGAGGCATTATTAAAAGCCGGTCAGAAAGAGGAAGCTATCAAAATGTACAGGAGGTCCATCGAGTTGAATCCGGATAATGAAGGCGGAAAGAAAATATTAAAAGAGATCGTGAATTAGGGGGGATGCAAAGCAATGTCATTTCCTTCTGGTTTAATAAGTAATAGATCTGCAATGATTTCGAAAATGAAAAGTATTCACTATAAGGGTTGAGCACCGTAGTCTTTTGTTAGCGATGGGGAGTGGGACAAGTCTTGACTTTATTTCTGGGTGATTTGAATAGGATTATCGAATTACTGAATCTTTGCCCCTTTAAGATAGTTTTCAGTGGACAAATATTGGTTTTATTTAGTAACTCCCAGAGCTTTTAAAATAGCCCATATTATGCCGGAACCAAATATTATTCCCAATACCTTGTCCCAATATTTATTCCAGAATTTTTTTAGTGAGTATAATTGATCGACAGTAACAAGAATGTCTTTTGAATAAACAGGGTAATCATATTCCTCATCTTTATTGTTCAATATAAGTGCAATAGTAGCCGCGAGATATAGGGATTTGACACCCGATTTTAAAGGCTCAATCTCCCACTGCCATATTGTTTTTCTATCTGGTAGTACTACTTGTGTTTCGCTATTCAGTGATTTGATGTCAAAATCAGTCCCTGTAAGTTTCATCTTTAGTCGCTTATTTATTGTTATTTCGCTTATGTCTGCCTGCTCTGAAATGGATAATTTGATGAGCTCATTTCTGAACACTTCGACTATGATTTTCTGTTTTTTACCAATTGCCATTGTGGATGGTCCGTCAAATAGTAGGTATGCCTTTTTTAACTTTTTGATAGTGTTAAGAATCTCTATATCTTCTTCTGAAATTAGTGCTGTTTGATTCGAGTGTACATCCGCATCACGCAACATTTCATCTAATTTATTCAGTGTTGGGGTTGCAGAATGTCCTCCGTGCATTTTCGGCAAAGCTTCAGCTATAGCGTGTAATTCAGACCTGTTTCTCCGGATTATAAAAGTGTAAATCAAGAGGAAGGTTACAATGCCGTTTGAGAGAATAATGAAAAGGAGCCACCAAAATGACATAAAAGCAGTTTAAAAACAAAGAAAGAAGATATGAAAAATCTACGTAATTGCCAGCCTTTGCCAAATTTCTGTCAGATATTGGGGCTAGATTTCAACACTTTTGGAAGTACATTTACTGAAAATTAGTCATTTTTAACTTCGGTAAGCCACATCCGTTATGGGCATACTGAAAGTATGTTGTATGCTGTGGATAAATGGTAAACAACAGCATGATATAAGGGATTAAAGGAGTACGGAAGAAAATATAACCTTTAATTGGAATTTTCAGATTCTTTTATTAATTCAACTGAAGCAGCAATTATCTGAAGAGATTTTTTACTTGACTTCATTGTACTATGATATTTTTTATAGTGCAGTGTTTTTGCGAATATTTTAATTAAAATTGATATTAGTCGCAAAGTATGACAGACTGCATGCAAAGGTACTTAGCATAATAAAACATGCCCGTCCTAACTATTGAATAAAGTTCCTTTTTGATACGGGTCAAAAGGGGATTTGTGTGTTAGTATTATGCTAAAAAAAGGTCTATAAACTTTTCAGTTATAGACCTTAAATTTTTTGAACGTGCTGGTTACGAAGAGAATGCTCAAATGTAACTTCCGGATCACTTCCGGTTTTGCGTTTCTGAACTGATCTAAAGTATTGTTTGATAATTGCTTAGACCAAAGTGCGGAAGGAGAGGGATTCGAACCCCCGGACCTTTGACAGTCAACGGTTTTCAAGACCGCCGCATTCGACCGCTCTGCCATCCTTCCGGGTGCAAAATAACAGTGCCGGGAAATAACTTCCAAAAAAAATTAAAAAAGTATTCGATTTATTTTCAAGTGATTAAGAAGAATAAGGTGTTTTATGTATCCTTAAAAAAATATTTGGAATGAAACCTTTTCTGTGAAGATGTACGCCGCTGGCGTTTTCTGAAGAATCAATCAGGAGGAAAGACTTGCAGCAGTTTACATGTTAAAAAACTCAATAATTTTAAGAAACTTTTCTTTTCCTGAGTGCGTATAGAAGCCTTTTTAAAACAAAAGATGCTGGGTTACAATATTAAACCAGCACGAAATATAACCGGATATGTATAAACAGTCAAGGCCTGCCATCATAGATTGGTAGACTTTGACTGTTTAGCAAGATGCCTTATTTGGTATAAATGCCTCCCTATCTACACTTTATTACTCTCATCGTATCGTTTCCAATCTGTATAGCCGTGCTGACCCAATCCGTAGTGTAATGAACGGTTTGCCGGAGTAAGCGGGTAGTCGTTTTTCATGCGTGTTACAAGATCGGGGTTGGCAATAAATGGTTCTCCAAAAGCTGCCAGGTCCACATCGCCGCTTTGTAAATGCACTTCTGCTTTTTCCCTGTCCAGTCCGCCTGCAAGTATCACAGTTCCGCCAAACCATTGGTGAAAGCGTTTAAGGAACCCTGCGGGTAAAGCATAACTGCCACGGGAACCCTGGTCCATAATGTGGATGTAAACAATTTTGCGCGCAGCCAGTTCTGTTGCCAGGTATTGATAGGTCTCTTCTATTTCATCGTAATGTGGTAACTCATGTAATCCGCCATAAGGTGTAAGGCGGATGGCTACTTTATCAGCACCTATTGCTGCGATACAGGCATCAATAGCTTCGAGCAGGAAACGACTGCGGTTTGCTACAGAGCCACCGTATTCGTCAGTACGATTGTTTACAAACGGATTTAAAAACTGTTCTATGAGATAGCCATTGGCGCCATGCAGTTCCACTCCGTCCATCCCGGCAGCAATAGCATTTGCAGCAGCAGTAGCAAAATCTTTTACTACCTGTTTTACTTCTTCAGTAGTCAGTGCTCTTGGTTTGGAGCAGGGTACAAATCCTTCATTACCGTTTTCATCCAATCCCCATGCAAATGATTTCACTGCCTGGATATCAGAAGCGCCTACTGGTTGTGCGCCATTGGGCTGAATAGTAGTATGTGACACACGGCCTACATGCCACAACTGGGTAAAGATGGCTGTACCTTCTTGGTGTACTGCATTTGCTACCAGTTTCCAGCCTGCTACCTGTTCTTTTGTGTATAAGCCAGGTATATGCAGAAAACCCATTGAAGTGGGGGAGATAGCTGTTCCTTCGGTAACGATCAATCCTGCCTCGGAACGTTGCTGATAATAAACAGCGTTGTGTTCGTTGGGAATGCCATCAGCGTTGCGTGAACGTGTCATAGGGGCCATTACTACACGATTCTTAAGTTGTATTTTTCCTAATTGATAAGTGTCGAAAAGCATATTGTTCTTTTATTAGTACCCCGCAAAATTCGTGAACCTGTACCCGGCGGGGTGTGACGCAGGTCACTATTTTGGAACAGGCAGGGAAAACTATTTTTAAGATTGTTTAAGTATCTGGTGATGAGGTGTGCAGATCTGTTGTCAGTTTTACAGGATAATGGGTGCAGGACAGGGAAAGTAGTGCCGCAGGGAAGGGCATGATTATTATTAGGAGTACATTTGATGATAGTCTTTTGTATTCCGTTATCTCTTAGCAAATTGCGCCACATGATGACACCATCTTATACTACTATTGAAGCTGCCGTACAACTTGTAGAAAGTAATAACAGGGTTTTTATTCATGGCAGCGCTGCTACGCCATTGCCATTGCTCAGCGCCTTATTGAAACGGGCAGGAGAGATCCGTAATGTGGAACTGGTTTCTATCAGCACGTACGGACATATCGATTGGAATGATGCTGCCGTGAAGGAGAGTTTTTTTATGAACTCACTTTTCGTATCGGGTAATGTGCGTGGCTGGGTCAATGAAAGCAGTGGTGAGTATGTACCGGTTTTTCTTAGCGAAATTCCCCGCCTGTTTATCAGCGGACAGTTGTCACTGGATGTGGCAATAGTACAGGTATCTCCACCCGATAAGCATGGTTATTGTTCGCTGGGTACTTCTATAGATGCGGCTCTTTGTGCTGTTAATACCGCCACTATTGTAATAGCACAGGTGAACCCCCGTATGCCGCGTACACATGGAGACGGACATATTCATTTTTCCCGTTTTAAGGCGATGGTGTGGGAAGAGAGGGCATTGCCTGAGGTGAACTATGGTGAGAAGAGTAACGAAGTATCTGAACAGATCGGTAAGTATGTGGCCGGTATGATCGAAGACCGGTCAACCCTGCAATTGGGCATTGGCGCTATTCCTGATGCCGTATTGCGACACATTACAACACATAAAGGTCTGGGTGTGCATACTGAAATGTTTTCAGACGGATTGATACCATTGGTATATAGTGGTGTGATCACGAATGAACATAAGGTAATTGCACCGGGTAAGATCATTACTTCCTTTGTATTGGGTACACGGAAGGTGTATGATTTTGTAGATGATAACCCGATGGTGTCTTTCCTGGATGTATCTTTTGTAAATGATACGGCTGTTATTAAAAGAAACCCAGGAGTAGTGGCTATTAACAGTGCTATTGAAGTGGATCTTACCGGGCAGGTGTGTGCTGATTCTATTGGCATGTACCAGTACTCAGGCATTGGTGGTCAGATGGATTTTATGCGTGGAGCATCTTTGTCGGATGGTGGTAAACCTATTATTGCCATGCCTTCGGTTACAGCTAAAGGTGTATCGCGTATTGTACCGCAATTAAAACCCGGTGCAGGAGTTGTAACTACCCGTGGTCATGTGCATTATATAGTGACGGAGTATGGTATTGTAAACCTCTTTGGTAAAAACCTGGAGCAGCGGGCTAAACTATTGATCAGCATTGCCCATCCGCAGCACCGGGAGACCCTTGAAAAAGCCTATTTTGAGCGTTTTGGGAAATTGCCTTAAACCTGGCTGTTTCGGTTGCTAAGAAAATCATTTATGGCTGCTTTTAATTTTAAGTGCCCTTCCTTGTCATCATTTACCTGGATGATCATTTCTTGTCTCAGGTAAAAAGGCAAGGTGTTGATGGTGTCGTTTTTGTCATCTTTCTTTTTTCGGATGACAATCAGCGGCCTGATGTTTTTTGCATGAACATGGCCCAGTTCATACATCACGTTAGGGTTATACCCGGTAATATCAATTATAGTTACGCTTGCTTTTTCCAGGCTTTCCCTGAAGATAACGGGTATATTGCCTGCCGCTTCATTACGGTCTATTCTGTAAGCAATATAACCGGCATCTTTAATAGCTGGCTTTATTGCATTGTCATAAACTATACTGCCCGGGTCGTCAAAAGGCATTAACACAAGGCATGTTTTCTTTACAGTTCCCATAATGAAATGGGCTACTTCCTTTGCTGTTTTATTGCTCTTCTTTTTGTCGTTCAGCAACTCCTGGGATTGAAAATTGAGCTGAACAGTTTTCAACAGGTGTTTGATATCTTCTTCATACTGGTCCCACATCTTTTTTGAATCTCCGCCTGTGAAGGCAAGTGGCAATACCGGTTTGCCGATAGCGAGCGCCAGTTCAATCATACTTTGGGTGTTGCCTTTTCCCGAGATGGTAACAAGGGCATCGATGCTCTGGAGCATATTAAACCGGCGAGCCTGTGTGGAACCTGCAACTTCTACTACTTTTCCTTCTCTGAATCGTACCACATTTTCGCGGTCATTGTATTGTGGTAACCAGGTTTCAAGTCTTGATGAAAGGTCTTTGGGTGAGAGCACCTGTTTGGCTGTATTGGCTACAGCGCTGTCAACAGATATTCTTTCAGGATGTTTTATGTAATGAGCAAAGCCACCACCTACAATTACTGTTTCGGGATATATAAAGAAGGCGGCTGTTAAACTGTTTACAAAGGAAACAAGTTCGGGCGACAGGTTTGTACCTCCGTAAATAGCGATCCTTGTTTTCATAAAAATGAGGTTTAGGTTACTATAAGGTATGAAAAAAATATAATATATTCCCTGTTGCAACAATGGCCTGCAATCATTGTCTTTACTGGTAAATTCATTACATTTAATGAGATGGTAGAGATTTTCGATAATATCAGGAAGATATACCAGTTTAGTGCTCCCTGTGAAGCGTTGAAAGATTATGTGGAGTTCTTTTCTGAGTCTTCTGCTGAAGCTACCCATGCTTTCGCCGGTGCTGAACATTTTTCGGTTAAAATGTTTGCCAGCTATACACCTACTTTCTGGATCAATCTTGGCGTGTCATATCAACTGGCGATGGGAGATAAGCTGTACAATATCCCCGCAGGAAAGGATATACTGGTGGTACGGAACGATATAGTGGAGAGACTTAATCACCCTGCTGACCATCTCTTTTCTATTAAGTTTTATCCCGGCGGACTGGAAGCCATCTTTGGTATTAATCAGTCGCAGATGATCGACCGTGTTATTGATCTTCACGATGTATTGCCTGCCTCGTTGTTGGTACAGGTAAGACAGTTGAATGGTTTTGAAGAAAGAATGAAGTTGTTGCAGGATCATTTTTTGCAGTGTCTTGCGCGTAAGAAGCAACGTGATCACTACCTGTGTTTTGTACAGGATGCTATTATTGATTATGAGAACGGAAACCTGCGCTATAATGTGAATGAAATGGCTGCCCGCATGTTCACTACCTCCCGAACCATTAACCGCTATTTTAATGATGTAGTGGGTGCCAGCCCAAAAAACTATTTTTCCATTTTAAGGGCAAGAACTGCATTGACTGCTTATGTAGATCCTCAGCAACGCTTTACTCCTGAGACCTTCGGCTATTATGATATGAGCCACTTTTATAAGGAGGTGCTGAAGTTTACGGGGGAGAAGTTGAATGCGAAACGTAAGGCAGGGTTATAGGTTAAGGCAATAGAAAGTACGAAATACGAAGTTAGCAGTACGGGAAGTGAAAATATCGAATGTCAAATTCTGAATGTCGAATATCGAAGGGAAAACAGCCGCGAGCTTTGAGCTACGAGCCTCGAGGAATATAAGTTAGCAGTTGGCAATTTGCAGTTGTCCCAGTTTCAAATCCAGTATCCAGTAACCATCTCTTTAAATCACAAAATCTCTAAATTCCGAAATCAGAAATCTTTGAGACCTGTATTCCCATTCACTATTCACTTTCCTCCGTTACTCACGACTGACGACTCACGTCTCACGATTGCCGTCTGCCGATTCACGTCTCACGATCTCAGAACCCGGAACGCGACACCCGAAACCCGAAACAGCCCCCCCGATTGTCCGAATTTTACCAACCCTCTTTCACGCTGCAGGATTAGTTTTGTTAAAACAACAAGCCATGAAAAGATTGTTTTTGATACTGATAAGCCTGGGATTGCTGCACTCACTTGATGCCCAGCAAAAGCAAACCTATACCCCCACCATAGAGCCCTGCGCCTGCCCGGTAAAGCCGGATAGCACCTTTACGACACACTGCGGATACCTGCTGGTACCCGAAAACCGGAAGAAAAAGAATAGCCGCACCATCAAACTACCCTATGTACTGGTAGAAGCGAAAAGTAAGAATAAGAAGAAGGACCCTTATTTCTTTACCACCGGCGGACCAGGTGGTAGCTCTCTTCGTTGGACACTGGGTATTACTAAAAGCTCTGTTATTGAAACAAGGGATTGTATCGCTTTAGAGCAACGGGGAACCAATTTTGCCGTACCTAACCTGTGGAGCAATGAATTGTCGGATGCGATCCAGGAATCATACAGGAAGAACCTGGATAAGGATAGTATGGTATTGGAGGGAACAAAACGTTATAAGAAGGCATTGCTGGCAAAAGGAATTGATCTTGCCGGGTATAATACAGATGAAACTGTGGCAGATATTCATGACCTGCTGAAGTTATTGCATATTGATTCTGTGAATCTGTTAGGTGGTTCCTATAGCGGAGGGCTGATGATGGCTGTATTGCAGAAAGATCCTTCGCGTGTACGTTCATTGATCCTGGATTCGCCATTGCCTACTTTTACGCCTATTGATGAGGACGAGCCTGCTAATTTTATGGAAGGACTGAATTACCTGTTCAGGACCTGTGAAAAGGATTCTGCTAACCAGCAATTGTATGGCAACCTGAAGGAGAAGTTTCTGACTTATTTTAACAGCATCGTTGATAAGACCTTTTCAATTCCTTATGTAGAAAAGAATAAGACTGATACGCTGCATATAGAATACACTAAAAATGAATTGCTGCAGGTGGTGGTAAATACCATGTACGACAGACCGCGGATAAAGGATGTGCCCTATGTGGTAACAGAAATTATTGCGGGGCATCATGAAGCCTATGTAAAAGATCTGCTGGATAATATCTTTCGTGGCTATGGTCCCTCCGGTATGCGTATCTCTGTGTATTGTGCCGACCAGACCGCTTATCACAGCGAAGAAGTGCTGGATCAACTGCATAGGGTTTATCCTTTCCTGAAAGGATTCCGTATCAACGATGTGTATAGGGAAATGTGTGATTGCTGGCAGTCACCACCAATAAGTCCTGTTACCAAACAGCATTTTTATTCTGATAAACCTGCTTTGTTGTCTGATGGTATTATGGACCCCGCCTGTAGCCCGCTATATATTGACCAGATCCATCATTATATGCCGAATAGCCAGCGGTTGCTGTTTACCAAGCTTTCTCATATGACACTTTCCAAAGATGTAATGGACCTTGTTCAGCAGTTTCTCGATAATCCATTCGGAAGGCTGGTATCTGACAGACCGGACGTTATTGTTTATTAAATATTTCCACTATTGTAAAAGTGTCGTTTGTTTGTAAAAACCGGGCTATCTTTCATCCTGATTATAAAAAGCAAACGATGGAACGAATAGCAAGGAATATAGCCGCTCTCAGCCTGGTATTATTGTCTGCAATGCTGCAAACAAAGGCAGCAGTTACGGATACGGTAGTCACTTACAGCGCTTCTATGAAAAAGAACATCAAGGCTGTGGTGATCGTTCCGGATAACTATCCTTCCGTAAAAGAGTTACCGGTTGTGTACCTGCTGCACGGCTATGGTGGTAATTATGCAGATTGGGTTACCCGTGCCAAAGGTTTTGAGAAAGCGGCAGATCTGTACGGAATGATGATTGTTTGCCCTGATGGCAATAATAGCTGGTACTGGAATAGCCCTGTAGACCCTGCCTATCAGTATGAGACCTATGTGGCAGATGAACTGGTAAAGTGGGTTGATCAGAAATACAAGACCATTAAGAACCGTAGTGGTCGTGCCATTACAGGGCTTAGCATGGGAGGTCATGGCGCACTGTATCTTGCATTCAGGCACCAGGATGTATTTGGCGCTGCCGGCAGTATGAGTGGTGGTGTTGATATCAGGCCTTTCCCAAATAACTGGGATATGGCTGCACGTCTTGGCAGGTATGCTGAAAACCCTGAGTTGTGGGAGAAGAATACGGTTATTAACCTGCTGCATTTGCTTACTCCGGGGTCACTATCCCTGATCATTGATTGTGGTACCGAAGACTTCTTTTTTAAAGTAAATGAAAACCTGCACCAGCAATTACTACAACGCAATATTCCCCACGATTATATTACCCGTCCCGGTGCGCACAACTGGCCCTACTGGACAAATGCAATTCAATACCAGTTGTTGTTTATGAATAATTATTTTAAGGGAGCGAAGAAGTGAGGGCGAATCGTGAGACGTGAATCGTGAATCGGCAGACGGCAATCGGCAATATCGTGAGTGGCGGATGCGTGAAACGTGAAAAGTCAAACGTGAAAGAGAATCGCGAGTCGTGAGTGGTCGCTGCTGTATTTGCTCGCCGCTCGTAGCTCAAAGCTCGCGGCTGTTTTCCCTTCGATATTTTCACTTTCCGTACCCCATTTTCAAATCTTCAAATTCTCTGATTCTCAAATTATTCATTTGCACATTAACAAATCTGCACATTCACACATTTTCTTCTTCCTTAACCTATAACTTAAAACTTACAACCTATAACCTGTATTACTGATAAATCAAATACTTCTTCCTCATCTCCTTGTACTGCGATAAGCCTGGCTCCCAGGAATCCTGTATTTCTTTTGCTGTTTTGCCTTCTATGATCTGTTTTTTGAAGTCATATACACCGGAGAGTTTGTCAATATCACCAATTTGTTTGCTCACGCTTTTGTCGAAAAAGCGTTCTTTATCCGGATAGGCTTTGTACAATTCCATCATCCATTGCAGGTTGATCCTATTGGTCTTTCTCAGTTGACTAACGTCGTATTTTCTCAGATCAAGTCCATAGCAAAGGGTGTCCATGTGTAAGGGAGATTCGCTCATGCCCGGAATGCTTGCAGGAGTGAATGAAAAGGAATATATGCCTTTTAAAAGCGGACTTCCCAATACGGTGAAGGGGAAATGAGTGCCGCGCCCATGATTCAGAATAGTGCCCTCAAATAAACAGGTAGAAGGGTACAGCATAATGCCCTGCTGTGTGTTGAGGTTGGGAGAGGGGTTTACCGGCAATACATATTCCATATCGTGACGGTAATTCTTAACAGGGATGATCTTGAGCTTACATTTGATCTTACCCGGCATCCATCCTTCACCATTGATCATCTGTGCAAATTCAGCGATGGTCATGCCATGTGAAATGGGGATAGGGAACTGGCCGATGCCTGATTTCAACCGCATATCGAGGATAGGCCCATCCACTAAATAACCGTTGGGGTTCGGGCGGTCCAGGATCAGTAATTCTTTGTTGTTTTCTGCACAGGCTTCCATTACATCACGCAGTACATTGATGTAGGTATAAAAACGGCAACCTACGTCCTGTATGTCAAATATCATGAGATCCAGGTCGGCAAGGTCGGCAGCAGTAGGTTTTCTTTTGGCGCCGTATAAGGAAATAATGTTGATGCCGGTTGCGGCATCTACTTCATTGCTCACTTTAGTACCATTGCTGGCATTGCCACGAAAACCATGTTCAGGTCCAAATGCCTTTACAATATTGATCCCACGTTTCAGCAGGCTATCTACAAGATGTTTCTGGCCGATGATGGTAGTAGGATTGGCAAGGATACCAATTTTTTTGCCTTTGAGATAATCAATATACACTTCTGTCTGATCGGCACCAGTGATGATGTCTTTGGCAGCAGGAGTATGAGGTGTTGTATTGCTTGTAAAACTTACAGTACCCAGTATGGCGATAAAGAAGAATAAGGACAGTGATTTCATATTGCAAAGAATGATAGATGTGATGATGGTTTATTATATGGCAATGATTGGCTTATATTATCCTGTAATATCTGCATCGGACAGCACAAAGTCGCTATCCACGCTTACCTGGATAGAATGTCCCCAGAAAATATCATTATCAAAGAAATAGATCTCCAGGCTTCCGTCTGCAAAGGCAGTTATGGCATCCAGCTCTATCTGGTTGGCGAAAGCTGCTGAGGTGAGCGGGATCTCGTCTTCTTCAAGCCAGGAGTCGTTTTTTATATCCAGCAGTTTTTCAGCGGCGAAGGCTTTAATCTTGTCAAAATTTTCATTGAGCCAGTTATTTACTTTACCGGCAATCTCAGCAGCTTTGTCGGTGTCGGATGCTGCTACATCACAAATAAAGAGATCGCTTTGCTGGCTGGCAACAGTAATGGTCGTTTCGAAATTATCCGATTTACTGTTGAATGTCATTTTGTTCATAATCGAAGGTTTCTGAAAGCCGGGTTGTCTGTAAATGTAAATAAAGTTTTTTTATGAGGGTTGGCTGTTTATAAGGTATATCAAGTTGCTGTAAAACCTGACCCTTCCGAACGGATCATCCGGGCGGCAGGTTAAGCCGCTTAATTGCAGCTTTTTTATAAGCAGAAGAGTATAAAAGCTTTGTCTGCTATGATGTGGTTATCCGGTAATATTAACATTAAGCGATATTGATTTGTCTACACCGATTTCGCCGGTTTTTTGCATATTCAGGATCATTTTAAATTGGCTGGTTGTGAAATGAATAATATACCAGGCATCTTCTCCGTCAATTTTGATGGAATTTGTATCTATGCTGAGTACTTTGCCTTCTATATTTCTGGTAGAGCCTACTGATAGTTTTACGCCATCGCAAGAGCCTCCCTGCTCTATAACTTTAACTGTTACCTCCTTGCCATCACAGGTATGAAATTTACCTTTTTCATCCTTGTAAACAGTTCGTGTAGTCGCATCGGGAAATTTCTCTTTATATACCGTATGATCTTTGGCGTATTCTACCTCAATACTCTTCGCCGATAGATTAATTGTATACCTGGTATTAATGTTGAAAGACAATAATCCTGTCAGGAGTATGCTTAATACGTATTTCATATTGATTATTTTATTAGTGGATTAATGGTGAGGTAATAGTATTGAAGATCCTTTTTGTTGATGACAAACACCCGCATATCTCTCTCCGGCGGATGTGATAATGCATAGATCTCGTCTCCGTTTTCGTAGATCTTGTATAATTGCAGGGAATTAGCCAGCAGGTTTGCAAATATGGTGCTGTCTCTTTCTGCTGCTGCCGGTGAAACTGAAAATTTGTTAAAGGGTTCCTTTTTACTCAGGGTCTCTTCAATAAATTCTTTTTTAAAACTGAAAGTAATGATCGGTACTTCTTCGTTTGCATGTATAATAGAGTGGATCTTGTTTTCTGCAACCAGTTTTACTTCTACAAGCATTATTGTAAAAAGCAGGAAAGTGAGTGGCAGGAAATAGTTATAAAAGCTTTTCAATCTGACCCTGTTATGGTGTAATAATACCGTCGCCAGGAAATAGAAACCTAGAGTTATGCCTGTACTCCAGTTAAGGAGGGTGTAGAAGCCATAGAGATAAAAGGTGAATACATCAATCTTTATACTGTATACATCTATACCCAGGTTTTTGAAATAGTAAGCGAGATAAAACCATCCCAGGAAGAAAAGTAAAATGCCTATGGCAAAAACCAGGTCTCTGAATATCGACCATAGATTGCCTTCCTCTTTCTTATTGGCAGGCGTGACAGGCGGGATGCTGCGTTTTATGAAGATATATTGACTGGCCATAGTGTTATTGATTAGCGTTTAAGGGAAGTAAGGCTCTTACGGTTGGTAGTTGTTAAAATAATAAAACCTGAAAGCTGGTGGTACCGTAAAAACACCCTTTATGAATTGTTAAATAGATAGCAGCAGGTAATGTAGTTGCCGAGACTCGCAGTCCGGAATCGCGGCTTGCCTTTTTAACGTTTTTACAATAAATGCTAATGACCTGTTATGAGCCGGAGAGGGTATGATGACATGTGGAAGTAACTTTATATCTTAGAAAAAAGATATTTTTATTGTGCCTTAAGGATTAGCCTGTTCTGTTACCGGTGTAAAAATAATTGGCAGTATGTCTTCTGATAATAAATCTCCCCATATTCTGAATACTTCAGCAAACCTGCTTGGTTTTTGCCTGATCATTATCACTTCGATTAAAATATCAAAGTTTGGTTCAGCCACGCTTATTGATGACCTGACAGCAGTTGCCAGCGTATTACTGATGGCAAGCTGTATGCTTTCTTTTTTGTCTATGCGGTATAAGAACGCAAAAAAAGCAGATAAGTATGAATATATCGCCGATATCGTTTTTATGGCAGCACTGGCATTTTTGACGATCATTATACTGATGGTGAGCTTTAACCTGATGGATTAAGCGTGTGGAAGAGGTTGCCAGGGACAATATAACAGGTCTTCTGAAGAGCCGGGAATGTATTAAGCTGTATAAAGTTGCTGCAAGCAACATAATAATGCTTCCGGACTGCAAGTCCGGAAGAGCAGTTATGGCTGACGGGGAGCTGCTTGTTCTGTCAACTCATATTGTTTGCGGGCATCAGTATCGGTAGAGTCTACCTGCAAGACCTGTGAAAATTCATTTTTTGCATCCTGTATCTTTCCCTGCTCATAGTATAGAAGCCCCAGGTTGTAATGTGCTCTTGTATTGCTTTTGTCAAGGGATATGGCTTTTTGATACAGTGTTGTGGCAGCCTGCTTTTTCCCTTGCTGGTCGTACAGGTTGCCCAGGTTAATAAATGCAGTAGCGTCGGAAGGATCAAGCTGTGCAGCTTCAAGAAAAGCTTTTTCTGCCTGTTGTGGTTTGGAAGAAGCTGCCAGGAAAATGCCGTAACTGTTTAGAGTAGCTACCTGTTCTTTGGTCATCTTTGCATCGCGCTGAAGGTGTAATACGTATTGAAAGTCTATTTCTTCCAGGTCTTCGGGTGGCGTAGTACCCCAGCGGGGATTCATATTAATGCGGTTTATCTTTGCATTCATTCGTTTTATTTCGATATCCAGCCGCTTACTGTCCGATAGTTCAAATGCTTTCTGATAGGCCTGTTCTGCCATATCGTATTTGTCTTCGTCATAGAACTCGTTGCCCAGCTGTTCGTATTGTGTTATGATCTTCCTTGACTGGTAGCGGTCCCACTGATCCTGCAACGAGGGGATAAAGAATGCCAGTATCATGATCATTGCACTGCCCATGCCTGCCAGGAATGGCCATAATTTTTCCTGTACGTATGTTTTTACCGACATAAGATATTCTTTAGTTTATAAAAACCATAATAAAGAGAAGATGGTTATTCTTCCTCTTCAGTCTCATCATCATCTTCTTCTTCCTCTTCTATATCTTCAATTTCTTCCTCTGTTTCATCTTCTTCATCTCCTGCATTGGCGAAACTGGTAAACCAGCCTCCTTTTTCTATAAGGGCTGCAGGCGTACCTTCTTCCATTACTTCGCCGGCATCCAGCACAATAACATGGTCTGCATCTTTTACCATTGAATAACGGTGGGCAATAATGATCACTGTATGTTCTTTGCTAATGGTATCTATGCTTTTTTTTACTTCGGCTTCTGTTGCATAGTCAAGGTTGGCAGTAGCTTCGTCCATTACCAGGATCACGGGTTGGGAAATGATCACCCTGGCTATCTGCAAACGCTGCCGTTCGCCTACTGATAAGCCAAAACCGCTTTCGCCAACTATTGTCTGTAATCCATCGGTAAGTCGTTGCAGGGTTGACTGCATACCTGCTGCATTGGCTGCCATCATTACTTCGCTGTCTGTAGCATCCGGTTTTTTATAGCGTATATTGTCGGCTAATGTGCCTCTGAAAATAGCCCCGTCTGCAGCTACCATACCTACCCGTTGCCGTATAGAGGCTGCATCTGCTTCTGAAAGTCTTTGCCCGTCAATGAAGATGTCACCGGCCTGTGGCTCATATAATTTCAGCAGCAGGTCAACGGTGGTGGTTTTACCTGCGCCAGAAGTGCCAACAATAGCTGTTACTTTTCCCGGCATGGCAGTAAACGATAATCCTTTCAATACTTCACGTTCGGGCGTATAACCAAAATGAACATCCCTGAATTCGACCAGGCCCTGTTGCAGTTGTAGTGTTTTGCCTTCTTTTTCGGTAACGGTGGTATCGAGTATTTTAAACGCTCTTGCTACTGAGGTAACATTCTGCTGTACCTCCGCCCAGATGCTGGAAAGATTGTCGATAGGCTGGTACAGCATATCGAGATAAGCTACAAACATTACCACATCTCCCGGGGTTAATTTATGATTCAACGCAAGGTAACCTCCATAAGCAAGTACCATTGCTGTGGCAAGGTGGGTAAGCAGTGTTTGCCAGAAACTGTATTTGTTGGAAAGTAAAGAACGCTGTATGTAATCCTTGTAGGCCTCGGATGCCTGGGTATCCAGTTTGTTTACCTCGCGCTGTTCGGCACCCGACAGTTTTACTGTTTTGATGCCAGCGAGGGCATCCTGCATACTGGCAGAAACGTCTTCCCATTTTTCATAATAGCCTGCCAGGCTCATTTCCAGCCTGCGTGTGGAACGGATGGTGATCAGGATATAGATAGGGATAACTGATAAGGCCAGTAAGGCCAGTACATAGTTTTGCCAGAACATGATAACGAGTGTACCGGTAAGACTTATTACTTCGGGAAAAATATCTTTGGTGAAAAAGCTGACCGTCCCGGATATTTCTTCCGACTGATCGATCTGTTTATGCAGGGCTGCACTGGAACGTTTGGAGAAAAAGGAAAGTGGTAGTTTCAGTACATGCGAAAAGGTTTGTTTTATAAAACTTTTTTCTATTGTGCAGGATAGCCGGATGTTCATATTCTCTCCAATGCGCCAGAAGATAAGACCCAGTATATTGATGACGAATAAAAGTACAACGGACCAAAGGAGAGTATTGAATGCTTCGTTTTTGGTTCGCGGGGCTACATGGGTAGTACTATGGGGTTCTTTTTTCCTGTGGGGTTTATGTGTTTTTCTTTCGGCGCGAGCAGAGTCTGCACCTGTTTTTTTATGCAGTTTCTGATCTATCAGTTTGCTGAGCGGATCGTCTTCAGTCTCTGTATCGACCCCCATTTCATTTTTAACCTCGTTCCTGGCTTTCTGTACATACAGGCCTGCTATATCGTTTACTGCTTCCCTGTAGATAAGCGGTTCTACCAGGGTTACAACAGTACCCAGCAGGCTGATGACAAAAATGCCTGTTAATCTTTTTTTATAAGGACTTACCAGCCGGAAAATATGCTGCCATACATTTTTCCGGGCGCTTTTCTCTACAGCCATTTGTTGTGTTTTGGTTTTATCTCCCCTTATCAGTATTCAAAACGTTTAGCTGCGGGGTCTTTTTCTACAGTTGTAATAAATTGTTCGTGATAACGTGCATTACCCTGCACTTCCCAGGTCATACTTAATGAGTTCTCTGTCTTTACCTGTTTTACCAGTTGGTATTTAAGGCGACATTGTTCTAGTAAACGCTCGTAATCTGTTCGTGCTGTTTCCGAAAATGAACATTGTATCAGATAGGTCCTGGAAAGATTCCATTTGTCCAGTGCAATTTCCAGTTTGGGTAAAATGGCCAGTACTACCAGCACTAATAAACTGGCGGAGGCTGCGGCAACATAATAACCGGCACCAATGCCCATGCCTACAGCGGCTACTGTCCATATGCTGGCGGCGGTAGTAATACCCGTTACCCGTGTTTCGCCACGGAAAATAACCCCTGCGCCTAAAAAGCCAATGCCTGTTACAATATTCGAAGCAATACGGTCAGGGTTACCGGTACCTCCAATGGAATTGGACATCATGGTGAAGAAACAGGAGCCAATGGAGATCATGATCATGGTCCGGAACCCGGCACTTTTACTCCTGTATTCTCTTTCAGCACCCACAATACCGCCCCATAAGCCGGCGAGCAAAAGGCGTATAAACATTTCCTCGTTCATGTAAACTGGTTTTAATGAAGAACAGGTAAAGGTGTGTCACCCTTAAGCTGTTGCATTAAAATTATGAAATACATTAAAAAGGCGGGCCGGATATTTATTCCATCCGGGAGCTTACCAGTATCTGTGATATGATCTTTCTGCTAAAGGTATGCTGCTGCTGCGACAGGGCGGGGAGTGGCTCGTTTTTAGTATCGTAATAGTTGATAAAACTGGTTACCCGTATCGAGTCAGGGGTGACATTATCAAGGCGGAATTTAGTTATCCGGATGGTTTGGTTTTTTGCTGTATCCCTTGCAAACAGGTATTGTTGAAAAAACCAATTGTTGAAACCATCATCTTCCCGGTGCTCGGTAAAGGTGATGGGGTTGTTGCCGATATTAATAACAACCGTATCTGTTGTGGTATTCTTTCGTTTTTTATCCCGGGAGTTGACACCGTGAGAGATCCTGTAAAAGTCAAGATGAACATACTTGCCGGTATATGAACCATTGAGCTTACTTACAGGAATGTAGAGTATATCGCTGCCATCCTGTGCAAGACTACAAACAGGATACAGCAATAGTAACAGGATGTGGAGGTGACGCATGCTTTATTGATCAGTCGTGATTTACCATTTGCCGGTACAGCATCAGGATGCCATCGGTACCGCGTTTCCATACATTGATGCTTTTACCGGTTACAGTACCCTGGTCATTGCCTGCACGCCATTTTACAACGTAATAAGCATTTACCAACAGCAGGCTGTCTGCCTTAATAACACTGCTGGCTTTTATGGAAATAGAATCTATTGTAACACCAGGATTTTCATGTTCAATATAGTAGGGCCTTATTTTGTCGATGCCTACCAGCATGGGGCTGTAATAAGGCATATAAACAGCGTCATGGGTATAGGTAGTGGCCAGCGTAGCGCCGTCTCTTTTGGAAACTGACTGGCAAATGAGCTCATTGCGTTTATCCAGTTCGTTCGACAATGTTGTTTCTATGCGCGGGTTAGGGGTTCTGATGATCCTGTCTTTCCCTGTAAAATCAAGCTGTGCACGGTCTATGTATTGACTGGAGCCCCATATTTCGGATAGTCGTGTGAGCGCATCGTTTTTGCCGATCTGCCAGATAACAATGTATTTCCCTTCGTATAAGAAAGGGGCTTTACCTGTGGGAGTAAAGCGACTGGCAAAAGTGCCTGTTTCTATCAGGTAATTGTTGATCCGCTGTACTTCGTAAATAGTGCGATGATGATCCTGTACAGTGATATTGCTAAGCCATGTTTTGTAATAACTTTCAACAGCAGGTTTGTTGTATAATGCTGTGTGATATTCAGGCATACAGACTGCTGCTGCGTTATAGTATTGCATAAGCGCAGGTAGGTCTTTTTGCTGCAGGGCTTTTTCTGTACTGCTATTGATAGATCCCAGTTTTTCTTTGAATTTATCTGTACCGGCAGTGGTTTGTGCCTGCAGGACTGTAATCGTCAGGACAAAACATACCAGTAATAGGAGGGTGTTTATTTTCATGCTGATACCGGTTTAAGAATGTTGAGCTTCTTTTGATAACAATCAGTTTAAAACCTCCGCCAGTTTATTTTCCAGGTCTTTGCCGTGCAGGTTGCGTGCTATGATCTTTCCCTGCGGATCGAGCAGCAGGTTGTGCGGTACTGCAGACACTCCATACAGCTTTGCTATGCTGTTTTGCCATCCCTTCAGGTCGGAGATCTGCGTCCAGGGCATTTTGTCTTTTATAATGGCTTGCGTCCAGGCCTGCCTTTTATCATCAATTGAAATGCTGATAATGGTAAATGCCCCGTCTTTGTATTTATTATACAGCGGTATAATATCAGGCGTTTCTGCACGGCAGGGGCCACACCAGCTTGCCCAGAAATCGAGCAATACATATTTGCCACGAAAACCTGTGAGGCTGACAGCTGTTCCGGAAGTATCGTTCTGTGTGAACGAGGGGGCTGTTTTTCCTATTGCGGTTAACTTGGGAGCATCTATCCGGGCCTGCATATCCCGGCCTAAAACGGTGTTCTTTGCCGTGGGAGACAGCTCATTTAACCAGTCCTCCAGTTGTACGGGTGTGAACTTTGGGTGATAGTCCCATAAAAGATAGGTGCTGATAACGGAAGCCGGGTGTGCTTTTATCCATTCTTTGGCATATAGAAATTGAAGAGAGTCTATCATTTTGAATTGTTCAAAGGCCTTTTTGCCGGTGGTGGCATCGTTTTTTTCTTCAGCTTCCCTTCTTGTCTTTCGCAGCTCTTCCTTTAATTGTACGATCCCTTTTTGTGCGAGGAATTTATTATAGGCACCCTGGTCCCTGGCAAACGGGCTACCTGTTATTTCCCATTTTTCGCTTTCGGCTATTTTCCCTTTAATGTTGATGGTGCCTTCTTCAAAGTATAGATCGGTCCATTGTCCGGGAGCAAAATCGCGACTGGTTCTTATTGTATATTTCCAGGCTTCGGGAAACCGGGAGTTGAACCGGAATTTACCATCTTTTGCCACGGTTGAGTCGCGCCATCCCGGAAATCCGGATGTTGCGTCAGGAACAAGAAAAACTTTGGTCCCGTCTTTCAGGCCTTCAAGCATGCCGTTAATTGTTATGTTTACTGGCTGTGCATGGAGAAAAGGGATTACCAGAAGTGTCGTAACCAGTGAGAGTATAATACTTTTCATTGGTGTTTGTTTGGTGAGTAGGTACTGAAAAGTATTGAAAATATATGATATGTCGCATAGCGCTTAGTGTTAAAAAAGTCTCAATATGCCGGGTGTCAGTAGTTTGGCGGCTATACAGGTAATGTCGTTTAGTTAAGTGTATTGATTCCGGCGGGTGGTTATGTGCCCATGGCTGGTGTCTTCACCAGCCATCAAATAAACGACATTGGTTATACGGGTAGCAGTAAGGGGCTTAACCTGTCAGGTCGGACCAGAGCAACCTAACTACTATTGTATAGTAACTTTGCATGTCAGCTTAGACCTGACAGGTTAATAATATGTATACCGGGTAACACCGGTTATTGTGGTGCCTGTACCGGTTCCCCGTGTTTGTGTCATGACCATTGTTTTTACTGTTGGCAGGCTGTCGTTATATACGTAAGTGTTGTTGTATTCAAAGTCGTTGGTAACGCCCAGGAGTTTTACCTGTATAGGATTGTTCTTTTGCAGATGCACCTGTGGAAGGAACAGGAAATGAGCTTCTTTCAGCAGGTAACCTGAGGTAAGGTTTATTTTGTCATCATATTGCAGGTACTGGTACTCATTTAGTTTTTGTAGTCCGTTGCCAGCCTGATAGTATATTTCTGCTTTGGAGAGATTGCTTTGTTGATTGTAGGTGAACAACATTTTTTTGAACACAGCTCCGGTTGTCATCTTTTTCCAGGTTACCTGCGTAAGTCTGCCGGAATTATCATATTGAAAACCTGTTTCTTCTGTTTTTCCCTCATTGGGTTGCAGCAGGTCAATACGCACCACTTTACCCTCATTGTAATAATAGCGCAATGTATCATGGTTTACTGCTGTATTATTAACGAGTTGGTAGAGCCTGTTGTTCCTGTATTCCAGTGTGTATTGATAAAAACCGGATTCATGGTTCAGGGTTGTAACAAAGTTGTTGGCGTCGTATTGATACAGGAAATAAGGAGACGGTAAATTCTGTACTGTCACTTCTTTTAGCTTGTGACGCTGTGCATCTGTACTGATGGTGTTATTGGGCGTACTGTCTTTTTTGTTACAACTGATGAAGGCAATAAAGAGCAGGAGCGCTGTGTGTTTCATGACGTTGGCTATATGGTCTGTAATTTACAATACGGGTAAGGTCATTACTTAGTTGCCTGTACGAAATGATAAATTGGTGGTTTGAAACGGAGGGTTAAGCTGTTTGAGCAGGAGCTGTAAAAAAGGGTATCCGGCCGGATACCCTTTTTTGTTTTCTGCCCCCGGATACAGGGAGATAAACCTGCCTGTCCGGCTAAACTAGGGGGGTAGGTCTAAGCTGATAAGTAAGGTTTCTATACAGAAAGTAGTTAAGCTGCTTTACCCCGACCACACAGACAGGCTTTTATATCGCTATCGCTTTTTCCATTGATTTGCATACTCTATAAAAAGCTTCCGGATGTTTTTGCCAATAACGCTATAGCTTTCTGTTGGCAGGTTGGCCAGTGATACGCGAATGCTCCATTCAGGGCCATCAAAACCTCCTCCGTTCAGTAATACGATCGATGTTTTTTCGGCCAGCCTGAACAGGAAATCTACCGGTTCAAAATGCGTTTTCAGCCAGCGGGCAAATTCAGGGCCGTAAAAATGCGTGGCTCCCACCATGATGTCTATTTCTGAATAATACCCTGCACGCATCGGGTCGGGCAGCATTTTGATGCCCATGCCATTCCAGAGCAGTTTGAGTCGTTTGTTGATAATAGCCTGCGTGAGTTTTTTATAACGATTGCTGCTATCCAGCAGGCAGAAAGAGGAGAACAACATCATCTGGAATTGCTGCGGAAGAGAAAGTCCTGCAGTATGGTTCAATGCCACCTGCCGGCTATCAGCTACCATCCTGTCAATAAACTTCATTTTTGCCGGCTCCAGTGTAAGCGTGCCATAGCGTTTGCTCAATGCTCTTTTGTACCGGGGATCGAGGTTGGCGATCTTTTCATCGTAGATGTTCTTTTCGTGTAATGCAATAACGCCCAGCCGCCAGCCGGTAGCGCCAAAATACTTGGAAAAGGAATAGACAGTAAGCGTATTGTAGGGGAGTGCTGCCATTAGGGACTGGAAACCGGGTACAAAAGTGCCGTACACATCATCGGTTATGATCATTAAACCCGGGTTGTTGTTCTTTACTATGTTGACCAGTCTTTTTAATGTTTTCGGGTGCAGTGCTGTAGAGGGCGGATTGCTGGGATTTACAACGAATGCCACTTTTACTTTCGGGTTCTTCAGTTTGTCAATTTCTTTGTCGGGATATTGCCAGGTATGAAATCCATCCTTGCCTGTAGTGCTGGCGTTGATCTCCACCACGTTGAAGTTATACCTGTCAAGGTGCGGAATTTCAATATAAGGTGTAAAGGTGGGTACCAGCAGGGCTATACTATCGCCTTTACTCAGCAGGTAGTTCTGCATTAATGAATCGAAGATGTAGCACATAGCGGCTGTGCCGCCTTCTACAGCAAAGATGTCATATTTCCCACGGACAGATCTGCCGCCACACATTTCCTGGATAAGATAATCATGTACAATCGGCTCCATGTGTGCCAACATGCGGTCGGGTACGGGATAATTAAAACCTATTACAGATTCTATCATTTCGCGAACAAAGGCATCTTTGTCGTAACCATGTTTTTTAACACCGTAGAGGTATGTTTTTTTCAGTAGCTCAGTGCCGGGTGCGTTCTTTTTTGCTTCCAGCCATTTTTCAAAACGCAGGGCAATGCCTTCTTTGTTTTGTACGATGCCTGCAAGACCGGCAGGCTCATTCATATCGCGCTTACACTCGGCGAGGGCAAAGGACCCAAATGTAAAAAAGGCTTCACGTGGAATGGTTGCTATCCAGTTGGGGTTGCCTCTGCCGGCATTCAGCATGGTGTAAGTGCTTTTTTTAGCATGTTCTTCTGCAAGGCTGATAAGGTTGTTCTTTATTTCGAAGGGACTTAGTGCTTCCAGTTTTTTTTCTTTCCGTCGGGTTGTTTTAATAGAGAAGTTTTTTACAGCCATGATGTATAGTTTAATGATTAATGAGGTGAAGAGCCAACAGGTTATACGCTATTGGGAATAGGGTGAATGCCTGTAATAAACTCACCCAACAACATGATCGTAAAAATGTTTGTTAAGTGTTTTTGCTGTAAAGAGTGGCGTATTGTAAACGTTCGAGGCCTGGAAATAAGAACAGTGCATCATTGATGCACTGTAAGGAGCCTAACCTGTCAGGTCGGGCATCAGCAGTTTAATTTCTTTTTGTAAGTAAGCTTTGCTTGTCAGCCTGGACCTGGCAGGTTTACCTGTTTATAAGCGAAGAGTCGGGAAAACTTTAAAGCTGTTGAATTAGTCCCTTACGCGTTTGTAATAAAGTTGTACCAACCCTGTGTCAAATGTTTTGGCGGAGACCATTTGCAGTAATTGTTCCGGGCGCCCGTCTTTAAATAGCTTTGTACCATTACCTACAAATACAGGAATGAGGGAGATGACAAACTCATCGATCAGGTCGTGTTGCAATAATTCGTTTACCACTTCGGCACCACCATCAATAAAGATGTTTTTGCCTTGCCTGCTTTTCAATTCCGTGATAAGCGCTGTAAGATCACCCGTGTAAAAAATGGTGTTATCATTGTCGGGGCGGTCGTTGCGGGTAATAACATAGGTCGTTTTATCGGCATGTACAAACTCCGGTACCTGTGCCATTATCCAGTCGTAGGTTTTACGGCCGATTATAACTGTATCTATCGTGTTGATAAACCCGGAGTAGCCATAATCTTCTCCTTCTTGCTGAACGAGGTCTAAAAACTTAAGATCGTCATTGGGTTTGGCAATATAACCGTCGGCACTGGTGGCAATGAATAAGATTACTTTTCGCATTATTGTTTATTTGAAACAGATAGCTGGTAAAAGCAGGGGTGACGTTTTATTAATTCATTTCTATTCCGCCTGGTGGGACACCAGCCGGGGAAAGCGGGAGTGATTTAAGGATTCCACAATTTATAGGGTGTAATAGTAAGGTTCGCGTTGTAGTATTTCGCTTCACCGGTTACCTCTTTATCTATCCATCCGGGTAATGCAAATTGTTCATCCTCGCTTTGTAATTCTATCTCTGCTACAATAAGCCCGTCGTTGTCGCCGGTAAATACATCTACTTCCCATGTTTTATTTCCGAAGCTGATATTGTACCTCACTTTGGCAAGTTCTGATTCCGAAAACTTATCCAGCAGTTCTTCTGCATCCTTAGCTGGTATTTCGTATTCGTATTCTGCCCTTGTGGCACCTGCTGTAAGACCTTTAATGGTAAGAAAACCCTTATCGTCTTTCAAACGGACGCGTATTGTTTTTTCAGGATCGGTGAGTATATAGCCCTGCCGGATGCGATGGCCGGTTGGTTTTTCAATGGCATTCCACTTGTTGTGCTGTACCAGGTATTTTCTTTCAATTTCCAGTGCCATTATCAATGATTTATTGTTGCTGCGAAGATAGGGAAGATGAAGAAGGGAAGTCTTCCTTCTGAAAGGATGACTTCCCTTAAGATCGAGACGGACGACATCCTTACGAAGGATGTCGTCCGTGTATCCGTAGAACTATTTTACACCATAGATAACAATCGCCCCTGCGTCGATCATCACATTGTCTGCCGGGTATTTTGCATGTACGGCTTCCAGTGTTTCTTTTTTTATTTTAGCCTTCGTGGCATCATCCGCTTTACTGAGTGCGGCCACAATAGGTGCGCCTACCTCCGTTAGCATATCCCAATAGACCTCTGCTGTTTTACTTTTCAGTTTTCCGGCAACAGGTTGCTGGGATACGTTTTTTAAACCAGCCTTTTCAAACACCTCTTTCATCAATCCATCTTTGGCACAGCGGAACATGCCGGGTGCGCCCGGAGGCGGAGCTGGTAATTCCATGTTCTTATTGATAGTACCCATAATGGCAGTGACCCAGAAATTCTTTTCAGGAACATCCCATACTGCTGTGGCCAGCCTGCCGCCCGGTTTCAGTACCCGCACCATTTCATTTGCTGCGAGTTGCATATCGGGAAAGAACATGAATCCAAACCTGCAACTGATAGCATCGAACGTATTGTCGTCAAAAGGCAATTCACATACATCACAGGCATAGGTTTCTATATTGGTAATGCCACGTACTGCTGCATTTTCACGGGCTATTTCCAGCATTTTATCCGACAGATCGGTGATCACTACTTTTCCATCGCTTGCGATAGCAGCAATCGTTAAACCCGGTTCGCCGGTGCCTGCGGCTATATCTAATACGACATCTGCTTTCTGAGGATCAATGTTCTGAATAATAGCATCGCCTACAGGCTGCATAAAATCCATTACAAGGTCATCCCACTTTTTCCACCCCGGAGAGAATTTGTCCCATGATTCTTTTTGCTGGTCACGGATCTGTTGGAGCTGTTGTTCCATGATTGTAGAGTTTTGTTGTTAACAATAGTTCAGTTATGCAGTGATTGAGAGGGGAGTAAGGGCCATTGCGTGGGACGGATGTGTAAAATGACCCTGCGGATGTGGCGTGAAGGTACAGAATACATGTTATTGCAAACAATACCCGGTTTGTGGTAGTAATGGGGCAGGGAAGTCTTCCTTTTCAAAAGGAAGACTCCCCTGAAAAGCGAAACGGACGACATCTTTCTGAAGGATGCCGTCCGTTTTTAACAGATCATTCGTTCTCGTTAAAAGATTTATAGCGGTTCTATCAGGTTCACATACATGGAAGTAAGGATGCCTGCGCTGAAGTTCAGGACTATTACGTAATGTTTGCCACCGGTAATGGTGGAGAATTCCCAACTGGGGGCTGCAGCCATTGCTGGGTCGTAGCTTTTCATTACATTTTTAGAAAACAGCGACATGCGTTGCAGTTTGTTGTTGAAAGGACCTGCGTTGATATTGGTAAGCTTTTGATAAATAGCGCTTACGTCGTCATTAATAACGATGGCCGCATTAATGTTTACACCAGAGGGCCATCTTGAAAGTGATGTGCCATTATTGGTATAGATGGAACTTACCTTATCATTCTGAAAAGTAACCTGTATGCCGGTGCCGGTACCGATTGTTTCATCCAGCAGCAACTGGTTATATAAGGGGATCTTATTTTCCAGTTGTGTTACCTCGGTATAGATATTTTTGATAATACCCAGGTAAGGAGCATAGGTCTCTGACGGAAAGTTCTGGATCTTTAAATATACCTGGTCAGTAGTTTGGCCGATGGTAAAATCGCGCCAGCTACCACTGGTAAGTGTGTCGGAAGTTACTTTAGTGGGGCGTGGCTCGGGGCCCGTTTCAATAATGCCGGAGTGATCTTTTTTACAGGCCAAAAAGGTACAGATCGCAATAGAAGTTAATATGACAGCTCGCATGGATAGTAGTGGTTTTACAGCATGACAGCGGGCATTTTGAATCCGTTGCGTGGAAAGAAGAAATTAATACGGGGAGATACTCAACAGAGTTACAATCATTTACCGGAAAGCCTCTTCCGGAAGTTGTTCAAGCTGGATGAATGGCGAAACGAAAAGCTTCAATATACCTTGACCTATTGCTTCGACATTTCTTCCATGTAGATTTTATACCCTTCCAGTTCTGATTCTTTAACAGGCTCTACTTTTAGTAATTCCGGTTTTTCAATTAAGAAACCTTCTTTTGCCATTGGCACATGACCAATAAGCATTTTTAAAGTATCAGAACTTATTGCTGTTGGTTTAACAGAAAAGCTGTTGCCATAGGCCCTGATATGTACTATATCGCCATCCAGTACCAGGATCTTTGAAATAGAGTAATTGCCATTTTCTTCACGGGAGATATATAGTCCGCCTTCCTTAAGTTCGGTATCAGTAGTATTAAGTGTTGATTGCTTTTCGTTGGTTTGAGTACCGTTACATGAGTAAATTGTTATTAAAACAAAAATGGATAATAATACCTTGATGTAGAGTTTCACTGATTGTTGTTTTGAATTAGTGCTAAGATAAGTTTTTTACAGAAGGAGGGGAACTGTGTCGGGTTCTGAAATCGTGAGGCGTGAATCGGCAGACGGCAATCGGCAATATCGTGAGTGGCGGATGCGTGAAACGTGAAAAGTCAAACGTGAAAGAGAATCGTGAGGCGTGAATCGTCATTCGTGAGTGGCTAGGCAAGTGAATAGTCAATGGTCAATAGTGAATGGAAATACAGGTAACTGCAAATTGCCAACTGCCAACTTGCTTCCGGTCTTCCCTTCGATATTCGACATTCAGAATTTGACATTCAATATTTCAACTTTCCGTACTTCTAACTTCGTATTTCGTACTTTCTAGCAGCTTAACCTACAACCCTGCGTTCCGCACTTCTATCATCTCTCCACCTTAATCTCTATCTCATTACTTACAAGCTCAATTTTAGGAATACGGCTCAACATGTCCTTCAGTTGCAGGCTGTCATAATTCCTGGACCAGGAGGTGCCAACAAATTCGTGCAGGTTATTAGCAGCAGTAGAGTAGTGGAATTGTATTTTATACGTGCCTGGCTGGCGATAGGTAGCGGGTTGTGTGGCTACATAATCAGTAAAATATCCGTAATCGTCTTTCGTTTGGTAAGGGTCGAATTGTTGTGCCGGTTTTACCTGTTGAAAATCTGCCGGTCTTATAGAATTGGTAACGCCACACCCAAAAAAATGTACCGTATCCGGATGAGGTTTTTCAATGTTGAAATAACAAGCGGGCATTCTTCTTCCGCTGGCCGATCCGTCAAGTGAACCGATTAAGTAAACAGCTTTCTTTGTGTTATTAATGATCCGTACTTCCAGCTTTGGTACTTCGCCCAGCTTGTAAATTGTTTTGTCGGAGGTGAGGGTACAGGTAAATGCAGGATTATCCGGCGTTGCTGGTTTTGTGCCGGAGGCAGTTATTACTAACAGTAAGGCTGATGTAAGGAGAATTTTCATATAGACAAGGTTACCGGTAGGTTAAGATAGTAAGAATATATTAATCAATGTCGTTTAGTTAGTGACTGGCGAAGACACCAGTCACGGGCACGTCTCCTGCGGGTGTACCCTCTCGACGGGAGTAAAACGCTTAACTAAACAACATTGATTATCAATTACTTATTTCTCAGCCCCTTTGAAAGCATTCGCAGGGGGCTTGCTATGGTCTTGTTCTTGTCTCGTTCTTGTTTCCTTCTTATTTATAGCGTATAAATTAGGGGTTTTGCCTTGGCGGCGGGCGAATGAAATAAGAACGAGGTATAGATGAAACAGGGAGAAGTCCTGGTTAGGAAAACAGAAGAGGGATCAGGAACCAACATCGTTGAATTAAGTGGCAGGCGAAGACACTAGCTATGGGCACGCCCCCGGTGAATGCCCGCACCCGCCGGAATCAGACCCCTTAACTAACCATATTGATATATTAACGGTGAAAGGGGATGGAGAATTTAAGGTTTTTATCGGATGTGGAAAGGTGAACATGATATTGCCAACCATCCTCCCATATCCTGTAGGTGTGCCTTAAAGCGATCTTGGTATACTCTTATCTGCCAAAAGCATATAGAAAGTGCGCCTTTACCCCGCATTAGAGAGCAAGACCTGTTAAAGACCGGATACAGACGCTATAAACAAATCCTGCCCACATTTTACATTTTAAGAACAACCTTCAAGGTCTCCAACCTTAAATTTTAAACGTCAAACCTCAAATCCGCCAAAGTTTATATAAATTCCCCCTTTAAACCTTTATAACCCGGCATGATCAATTCAAGGGCAGAAAAAGCTGCTGTTTATACCACTGCTGCTGCGTTTAATGATTTCGGATGGTTCTTTCTCGAACGCACTACTGCCGATTTTGGCATTGATGCCTTTGTGGAGTTAAGTACCAACGAAAGACCAAACGGCCGGTTTTTGGCCGTCCAGATCAAGGGAGGTAGTAAAGGTTTGAAACGTGGCAGAGATGGTTTCCAGTTTTATATAAAAGACAATCACCGCGATTACTGGCTGGGTCTTCGTATGCCCATGCTGATAGTGGTGCATGACCAGGAGGAAGAGTCGCTTTACTGGGAAAAGGTAACCGCTGATACTATTCAACAAACAGATGCACAATGGAAAATTGAAGTTCCTTATGATAATGTGCTTTCTGATAAGGCCGCAGAAGCTATTGCAGTTTTTGTGGATGAGTACAGTACGCCGGGCAAACCCAGGATTCTTGAAGAGGTGATTGCTGAATATAAAATTTCCCCTCACCGGAAGGCTGTCTCCGTCGAAGAGCTGTTGGCTGCCGGTACTCAGGATCCTGATGTATTCCGAAGCTTATATTTCCTGGGAGGAAAAAATGAAGAAGATGGCCTGTGCCTGGCATTGGCGGTAGGTAAAAAGCATGTGGTCTGTAAGCTTGACTATGAACCGGAATTATGGGAATATGATGAGAATACGCTTTCGCCCCACGATAAATATTACTCCTCGCTTATCTATTTTCAAAGCTACCTCCAGTATCGTTATGATACATTAAAGAAAGAAGGCCAGGCTGGCCTGCTGGGATTTTTGAAGAAAGAAGTGGAAATGCTGATGAAGCATGATGGCATTGAAGGCATCGTAGGTTTTATGTTTGATGTAAGTAACCTTGATCTGGATATTCCTCTCTACGATGAATTTGTAGAAGCCTTTGAGCGGTATATCAGAAGAGATAGGGAAGATTTTGAATTTGAAGAAATAAAAGGACATGCGCTTGTTTTTCACATAGGCAGTATATACTGCGAAATAATGTCATGGCAGGGTAGGGTGAATGAGCTGAAGCTGTACATAAAGGAAAAGCAGTACGATGCTATTTACAATTTGACCCATGCGGATGTATGGAGTGATGTGTTTAATGCGAAACCTGTTGCCAGGGAGGTCTTTTTAGCTGAGCTGCGTAAACAATGGGAGTCGTATTGGAAAAGCCTGTACACAAGAATTAAAAAAGAGACCGGTAGCACAGATCATCTTGAAGACATAAAAAATAGATCGTTGCGGCAACTGCAGGCTTTTGAGAAGAAATATAAGGATGATGCAGAAGCTATAGAACTTGCCTGGAAACTGGATGATATGATCTTGTATCCATTAGTAGTAATAGCGATGGTGCAGCTCAATAAAGCTGCTGAATGTTATAAGCGATATTGTGAAATTGAATTTTATGCGGGCAGGGGCCGGTTCTGGATCCCGGTATCAGAGATGGATGGTAAACCTCCTCGTTTTTATGTGCAGGAGCATTTTGATTGGTAGAATGAAAATACAGAGTTGTAGGTTATAAGTTTTAAGTTATAGGTGGAATACAGCTTAATGCAGAACGCCGAACGCTTAACGCGAAGGCAGTCCGGAAGGAAAGCAAGTTGGCTGTTGGCAATTTGCAGTTATCTGTATTCCCATTCACTATTGACCATTGACTATTCACTTGTTTCAGCCACTCACGACTGACTATTCACGCCTCACGATTCTCTTTCACGTTTCACGCATCCGCCACTCACGATATTGCCGTCTGCCGATTCACGCCTCACTATTCACTTGCTTCCTTTAATCCGTGTTTAAAAGAAGAAACCACCCGCATACGCAGATGGCTTCAATATGTTTATATTTTGAGGTATAGGTATTCCGGTATTTAAATCTCAAAATCCCTCAATCCCCCAATCCGCAATTATGCTGTTACCTGTGTAGGTTTCCAGTTAAATACTACGTTCAGTTCAATATCAGGGTGAATGCTGTACGCTACCGGGCAGGTATGCGCTGCGCGTTCCAGGATGGTTTTCTGTTTTTCGTCTACTACCAGCGTATCAGGGAAATGAAATGTTAAATTTATACCACCTATTCTGCGGGGATCGGCTTTCATGATCTTTTCCACCTCAATTTTCACTCCTTCCAGTGGCAGGTTCCAGTCGCGTGCTTTCTGTCCCATAATGGTTAACATGCAGCTTCCAAGGGCAGTTGCCACCAGATCGGTGGGGGAAAAACGTTCTCCCTTACCCTGGTTATCGGTAGGTGCGTCGGTTTCTATAGTTGATTCAGATTTAAGGTGGGTACAAACCGTTCTGAGGTTTCCTTCGTAAACAACAGTTGAAGTCATTATGTAGTATTTTACCTTAAATTTACGTTGAATAATTAAAAATTAGCCGGTGAAGAAAATTGTTTTGTCTCTTTTGGTGGGTTTTGCCGTATTGACAGCAGTAGCGCAGGATAATCCCAATGCCAAGTCGCCTACATATAAAGAAGATAAAAAGAAAGCCAGACGGGATCACATTAACGAGTTGATCAAAAGGGAGGAAGAAGGGGAGATCATCTTCAATAAGCAAAGCATTTTTGGCATTAAGTTGAATACCGATGGTTACGGCATTTCGTACGAATTCGGCCGCTTTAAAAGCGCCCGTGTTGCCAATATTTTCCAGTTTGAGCTGAATGAGAAAAAGCACCCGAAAGAAAAACGCACTTCTTCCGGCGATATCAACGGGTTCAGCTTTAATAGCGTGATCTATGGTAAAGAGAACAATTTTTACCAGTTTAAGATAGGTGCCGGTCAGCAAAGAGTTATTGGCGGTAAAGGCAATAAGAATGGCGTAGCTGTAATGGGCATCTATACTGCCGGCCTTAGCGCCGGTTTGCAAAAGCCATATATGGTAAATGTATCCCGCTTCCTGAATGGCGGCGACCAGTTCCGTTCTACTTATCCTACCATTATTGATAGCGGCTATTATGAAATTGGTGCTGCAGGCTTTACCCGCGGCTGGGACAAAGTGAAACTGAAGCCCGGTGCACATGCTAAACTGGCCATGCGTTTTGACTATGGCCGTTTTAATGAGACGGTGGCAGCTATTGAGGTGGGGGTAAATGCCGAATATTACTTCAGCAAGGTGGCCCAGATGGCCTATAGTAAAGACAAAAACTTTTTCTTCAACGGGTATATTACACTGCTGTTTGGCAGGCGAAAGTGATGTATTTTTGCCCGATGCCCATCCCGGCAGCAGGTCTTATTACATAAAAACGATAAGTGTTGTGGTGTGATTGTCTTTTATAGGCGTCAGATTATCAACAGGTTAGTAACAGCATAAACAAAAGCTTTTACTGGTTGTTTTTATGTTAATCATTTCATCTGAACTTTGCATTATGCAGGAATTACCCGTTATCAGTAACATACATAAAGAAGAGAGCACTTCATCCGCCCCTAAAAAGCCTAATTGGTTACGCGTAAAGCTTCCTACCGGTGAGAACTATAAACACGTTCGCGGGCTGGTAGATACCCATAAATTACACACCATTTGTGAGAGCGGCAATTGTCCTAATATGGGCGAGTGCTGGGGAGAAGGAACAGCAACTTTCATGATCCTTGGTAATGTTTGTACCCGTAGCTGCGGATTTTGTGCAGTAGCTACCGGTCGCCCCGACCCCGTGGATTGGGATGAACCCCAACGCGTGGCAGAAGCCATTTTCCTGATGAAAGTGAAACATGCTGTACTTACCTCTGTAGACCGTGACGAGTTGAAAGATGGCGGCAGCATTATCTGGTACAACACCATCCGTGCTGTAAAAGCATTGAATCCTGATACTACACTGGAAACCCTGGTACCCGACTTTAAGGGACAGGTAGAAAATATTCAACGTATTGTAGAAGCTGCTCCTGAAGTAGTATCTCACAATATTGAAACTGTTGAGCGTCTTACCCGCCAGGTACGTATCCAGGCTAAGTACCGTCGCAGTATGGAAACACTGAAAGTGTTGAAAGAAGGTGGCATGCGTACAAAAAGTGGCGTTATGCTGGGGCTTGGTGAAACCAAAGAAGAAGTATTGCAAACCATGCAGGACCTGCGTAACAGTGGTGTTGATGTAATTACGCTGGGCCAATACCTGCAGCCTACCCGTAAACATTTACAGGTGCAACGTTTTGTACATCCTGATGAGTTTGCTGAATACCGTGAAGCTGGTTACAATATGGGATTTGACTACGTGGAAAGTGGCCCGCTGGTTCGTTCATCTTATCACAGCGAGCGTCATGTTATTCCCGGTTATGGTATTAATAAATGGCGTAGTGAGAAGGAACAGCAGGTAATAGCGTAGAATGCGTGAATCGTGAGTGTGGGTTCGTGAAAAGAAGATGGCTGAATTGCCAGATGGTTTTATAGTTATCAGTCATAACAATCAAACCAAAAGACCATCAAGCCATCAGCTAACACTCGTATACGCATTAAGCATTTTTCAACCTACAACTTATAACTTGATAAAAGTGTTTCTGGCAGGGTGCATACTGTTTTTAACGGGTGCACCCTTTTGTTTTGCCCAGCAGTTAAAATGGACCCGCGTAGACAGTGCATTTGGTAAACTGCCCGCATCCATCAAAGTATATAAAACCACCGATTCACTGAACGGTAAGCCCTTTATTGCCTATTATCTGGAAGCAAGATTAAAAGACCGTTCCCTGGATTTTACCACGCAAACCGGCGATACCAAACGTTATACGCCCTCAGAATACTATACAAAAGAAGATTCTCCCTACGTGGTTGTGAACGGTACTTTCTTTTCTTTTGAAACCAACCAGAACCTTAACCTGGTAGTAAAGGACGGTGAGCTGGTAGCATACAATACGCCTTCTATTAAAAGTAAACTCAGTGATTCGTTCTATTATCCTACACGTGCTGCCATTGGCATTACACTCAGTCGTAAACCCGATGTAGCATGGACCTTTACTGACTCTTCTGAACAATTCCCTTACGGGTTTCAATACAATCCTGTTATTGCTAAAGGACGCACAGCCAGCCCCAGGTTTAAAGACCTGAATACACTGGAACACTGGAAATGGTGGCGTATGCAGACTGCTATTGGCGGTGGGCCTGTACTGCTGAAAGATGGCGAGGTCTATATCACTAATAAGGAGGAGCAGATGTTTGTGAACGGAGAAAAGGACAAACATCCGCGTACGGCAATGGGTTATACTAGGAAAAAGAAACTCATCATCCTGGTGATCACCGGTCGTTACCCGGGTATAGCGGAAGGTGCTACGCTGGAAGAGGAAGCGCTCATCCTGAAAGATCTTGGTTGTATTGAAGCGCTCAACCTCGATGGCGGCGGCAGCAGTTGTATGCTGGTAAATGGCAAAGAAACCATTAAGCCCAGTAGCAATGGTGTACAGCGGCCGGTACCAGCAGTGTTTATTATTAGAAAGCGGAAAGCGCGGCGTTAATACAGGTTGTAAGTAAAGCTGAATGCTTAATGCTAAACGCGGAACGCAAATACAAGGTTGTAGGTTAAGGCAATAGAAAGTACGAAATACGAAGTTATAAGTACGGGAAGTGAAAATATCGAATGTCAAATTCTGAATGTCTAATATCGAAAGGAAAACAGCCGCGAGCTTTGAGCTACGAGCGGCGAGCAAATACAGCAGCGACCACTCACGACTGACGATTCACGCCTCACGATTGACTATTCACTAGCATCCGCCACTCAAGATATTGCCGATTGCCGTCTGCCGATTCACGACTGACGACTCACGTCTCACGATTTCAGAACCCGAAACCTTAAACCTGTAACCCGAAACTGGCTTTGTCGCCTCACGATTTCCATTCACCATTGACTATTCACTAGCATCCGCCACTCAAGATATTGCCGATTGCCGTCTGCCGATTCACGACTCACGTCTCACGATTTCAGAACCCGAAACCTTAAACCTTAAACCCGACACCCGAAACAGCATTCACTTAATCACCACTTGTTTCACCACCTCTCTCTTATCTCCTGTAATGATATGTACAAAATAGATTCCGGAAGCAAACTGCCAGAGCGGAATTTGTGTATTTGCGGTATTGGATGTTTTACTGAATACAAGACTACCGGTACTGCTGTATAACCTGATGGTATAACTGTTGTTCTTCAAACCGTCGATGTACAGATGTGCATGGGCCGGATTGGGATAGATCCGGATATCAGTAACAGGTTCGTTGCCGGGAACGGCTTTGTTGTTCAATGCCACATATACAGTGTTATTACTGGTGCTCACTACCAGGTCAGGATAGTTGTCTGCATTCATGTCGGCCAGTTCCAGGGTCAGTAAGGTATCCGGCAGGCGGATGGGTACAGGATTACCAAAAGTAAAGTTGCCTGTGCCTAATAGATAATACAAGGTATCTGTGGAGTAGCCTTCTTCATCACAATGATTCAGGAAAATGTCTGCATGGCCATCGCGGTTAATATCTGCCAGTTTTATAAAAGTAGGCCTGATGTGATGCTGGGCTATCTGTGTAATAACAATGGAAGAGGCAAAGCTGGTATCACCGGTATTGCGTTTAACCACCAGGCTATCAGAACCGGGTGTATTATCAAAAGAAGTGTATAATAACAGCATATCTGTTTTGCCATCTTTATCAAGATCGTTAAATGCTACCTGGGCCATAGTATTGGTAGGCCAGTATTTGGCTTCAAAATCACCGGAGGGAGTTTGCATAAAGAACAATACCCAGGCAAAGCTGCTGCTTACTGCTATATCCAATAAGCCGTCATTGTTTTTGTCGATAATGAAAATGTCTTTAGAAGTGTCGAGGACAGAAGGGAATGTTTTCTTCTCGTAAAACTGTCCATTGCCTTTGTTGATGAATACGTGCAG
This sequence comes from Chitinophagaceae bacterium, assembly GCA_047602185.1. Taxonomy (GTDB): domain Bacteria; phylum Bacteroidota; class Bacteroidia; order Chitinophagales; family Chitinophagaceae; genus PMP191F. The sequence continues at coordinate 499,966 of JASGHY010000001.1, forward strand.
GTGTATTGTACGTCCGGAGCCGCTGGTAACAGCAACAATATCCGTAAAGCCATCTTTGTTGATGTCAACGCATTTTAATGCACGGCCATGAACGCCGGTCGCATAGTAAGTGCTTTGAGCAAAGCTGTTGACTGCATTACCGGGATAGATACGAAAACCATTGTCCCAGTAGCTGGAGATCACCAGCTCGGGATAACCGTCTTTGTCAAGATCGGCAATATCGCTTAACTGGTAATTGGTGTTTTTGGCAAGTACCTTCTCTGCATAGAAGTTCCCATTGCCTTTTCCTTTCAGGATGCTGAATTGCTCATCTGCAGCGGTGGGCAGGGCTGTAATATCGGGAATGCCGTCGCCGGTAATGTCTTTGGTATGCAGCAGGTGTATGTTTTTCTGTACCGGGTAAGCGGTAAGGTCACCCCATCCTTTCCATTGTGCCCATGCGGCACTGGTGCTGATAGTAGCTACCAGCAGTAAATAAAATTTCATGGCTATACGCTAAAGTGTAAAGATTAGTTTCCGGGCAGGAGGGTGGGATGCCCGGGTATATACCTGACAAGGCCGGAAAGGAAAACGTTGCCTGGGAATCGGAAATTAGAAATGTGGAATTTTGAGAAAAGGTACTAAGGCTAAACGCAGAACGCTAAATGCTTAACGCAAATACAGTTAGACTGGCAGTTTTTCTTGAAACAAAAAAACACGCAGGCATTTTGCACTGCGTGTTCTTAAAATTTATTTACGAGATCCCGGTCTGGGGAACCTTAAACCCGCAACAGTTTACTCCCATACAAGCGCGCTGGCGCCCAGGATGGCAGCATCAGATTCTTTCAGGTGACTGATCAGGATCTTTACTTTGTTCTGGAAAACCTGTATCAGGTTGGCTTCCATGTGCTCGCGGGTAGGCTTCAGCAGCATATCGCCTGCTTTGGTGAGCCCGCCGAATAATATAATTGCTTCAGGACTGGAGAACATGACAAAGTTTGCCAATGCAAGTCCCAGGATCCTGCCGGTATAATCGAAGATCTCTTTGGCTAATGCATCCCCTTTAATAGCAGCCTCATACACCTTTTTAGAGCTCAGTTCCTCTACAGGAACCTGGCGCAGCAGGCTTTCGGTAGTGCTTGATGCCAGCATTTCTTTGGCAGTAAGTGTAACGCCGGTAGCAGAAGCATAGCTTTCCAATGAACCGCGCTTGCCGGTACCGGGGTGGTAACGACCGTCGGGGATAATGATATTGTGACCCAGTTCACCGGCAAAACCATCATGTCCGTAGATCAGCTTTCCGTTGGCAACAATACCGCTGCCAACACCTGTACCCAGCGTGATCATGATGAACTCCTTCATGCCCTGTGCAGCGCCATACATCATTTCGCCAATTGCTGCTGCATTTGCATCGTTGGTAAGGGTAACGGGTAATTTAAATTTATCCTGCATCAGCTGCGCCATAGGGATTACTCCGCGCCAGGGCAGGTTAGGAGCAAATTCAATAGTGCCTGTATAGTAGTTGCCATTGGGAGCGCCGGTGCCTATGCCTTTAATGCGGTTGAAACCACCTGCACGTTCAATAAGCGGGGAAACATGGGTATACAGATCATCAATAAACCCTTCTACATTATCGTGCGTACGGGTGCTCATATCTCCGGAGAACAATACGTTACCTACGCGATCTACAATGCCAAACTTGGTACCTGTACCGCCAATATCAATACCAATAGCTAATTTATCTGTTGATGTAACTGTTGCCATAAGCTTTTGAAGTGAATTTTGTGTCCGCGCGCGAAGGTATTAATTAATTGGATACGGTGCCGTATGCAGGATACGGGTTACAGGATACCAGTTGCCGGGGTGAACGTATTATTAAAAATACTCTTACCGGCAGGTAAACTGTCTGCCGGTAAGAGTTATAGCTCAAAACTTTAAACCCGAAACCCGGAATGCTTAGTGGCCTCCGGCGCTTTCCAGGTTATCGTAATCAATTCCCTGTTGTTTCAGTAAGCTTTTTGCTTTTACTGCATAAAATGCGAGGTATGCAAAGCAGGCAACGCCTACGAGGTACGACCATTGGATACCCAGGATATTATCTGCTGCCACCACACCCTGTAGTACAGGTATAAAACCTCCACCCATGATCATCATGATCAGCAGGCTGCTTCCCTGGTTGGTATGTTTGCCCAGGCCAGCGATAGCCAGTGTGAAGATACAGGGCCATAATGTGCTGCAGAACAGACCTACACTGATAAAGGCCAGTACGCTCACCATGCCATGCGTAAGCATACCGATGAACAGGGCTGTAATACCCATCAGTGAGAAGATGAGCAACATGCGTGCTGGATTGCCTTTGCTGAGCAGGTCACCGATGATCATTGCAACGATCACGATGGCATACACATAAAAATGTCCTATTTCGTGTTTAGCGATCAGGTTAACGGCAATGAACACACCAAATGCAATGTATGGCATCAGGAAGCTCAGTATCTTTTTAGCACCCTGGCTGATGTCGAATGCACCAACTGCACCTGTCCAGCGGCCTATCATTAAGCTGGCCCAGTACAATGAAATGAACGAAGCGTTCAGGTCATCAGTAAAGGGTTTAGCATCCGGGTGATTGGCAGATTTCAATACGTAGCTGCCGTCAGACAATACGGCAAGGTGCGTACGCAGGTATTCAGGCAGGTTACTGGCTGTTGCCACTTCCACGCCCACATATACAAAGATGCCGATCATACCCATCCACAACTGGGGGTACTGGATGGCTGAAGACTTATGCCAGGCCTTACTGGCAGCGCCGGCCTCGTCGGAGGCGGATTGCTCCAGGTCGATCTTATTGGGAATAGAAGAGAATTTAAAGAACAGGGCTACCAGCAGAAATGCAGCGCCTAATACAAGATATGGCACTTTTACACTTTCAATACTGGCATCCTTAGAGGTGGCTGTAGCGCTGCCAAAGATGGCAAAGCTCACCAGCAATGGGCCGATAGTAGTACCAAAGTTGTTGATACCACCTGCCATTGTCAATCTCTGGGAACCGGTTTTAGGATCGCCCATTACAATTGCCAGCGGGTTAGCGGCAATCTGCTGAAGCGAGAAACCAAGACCTACAATAAATAAACCCGAGATCATTAAAAGGAAAGAAGAAGTATTGGCAGCAGGATAAAATAACAAAGTACCTACTGCAGAAATGATAAGACCAATTGCGATACCGTTTTTGTAACCTACTTTATTCAGCAGATCCACACCCATACTTTTCGAAACACCCACATAGATCAGTGAACCCACTGTATAAGCAATATAAAACGCAAATGCTACTAACTGACTTTGCCATTGCGCCAGGTGAAACTTGTTTTTGAAAACAGGGATCAGGATATCATTACTGGCAGCAACGAAGCCCCAGAAAAAGAACACGCTGATAAGCGTGCCGAACTGAGACCACTTAGTTTGTTGACTCATGTATTTTGGTTTGGATAGTAATAATCGTTAAAAATAGTAAGTTTTTGCAATCAACAACCAAACATTTAAAGCTAAACAAGAGCATGATGTAGTGTTGATGTAGCGTAAACGATTGCGTAGATTCCGGAATTTTTCCGAGCATGGTATTGAAATCGCTTTCTACCTGAATACCACAATCTCTTAATATTTTTTTAGCAGGTGGAACATTCAATCGAAAACCTTGTTAAATTGACAACATATTTAATATTCCCAATTAATCAGCCGCCAGCATGGAGATTTTACACGTAACAGCCGAATGTTATCCCGTAGCAAAAGCCGGAGGATTAGGCGATGTGGCAGGCGCTTTACCAAAATACCTGAATCACCTGGGGCAGATCGCCAAAGTGGTAATGCCCATGTATCGCACAAAGTTTCTATATGCCAACGACTGGGATGTAGTGCACAAGGGCTACACCAATATGGGCAATTGGTGGTTTGAATTTACAGTTATCAAAGAAAGGCATAATAAACTGGGTTTTGACCTGTACCTGCTGGACATTAACGGACTGCTGGACAGGGAAAAAGTGTACGGTTACGATGACGATACCGAACGTTTTACCGCTTTCCAGATCGCAGTACTCGACTGGTTGAATGCCTGGGAAGACCTTCCTCAGGTAGTTCACGTGCACGACCATCATACGGCACTGGTGCCTTTTATGATGAAGCATTGCCACAAGTATGCAAGGCTGAACGGTATTCCCACTGTACTTACCATTCACAATGCAGAGTACCAGGGATGGATGGGGTGGAACAAAAGCACCTACATCCCTTCATGGGATATGTGGAAATGGGGCCTGCTGGACTGGAATAATAACATTAACCCGCTGGCCTGCGGTATCCGTTGCGCCAGCAAGGTTACCACGGTGAGTCCCAGTTATATGGACGAGCTGAAATACATGAGCAATGGCCTGGAAGCATTATTTGAATATGAGAAAGGAAAATGCTCCGGGATCCTGAACGGCATTGATGCTACTGTGTGGAATCCCCAAACCGACGAATATCTTCTACACCATTATTCTATTGATACAGCAGAGGCGGGCAAAGCCAAAAATAAAATGCAGTTGTGCGAGCGGTTCCAGTTGGATTTTGACAAGCCATTGATCGTTTTCATAGGCCGTATGGTGGGGGAGAAAGGGGCCGATCTGTTGCCGCAGGCTATCAGGGATGCTTTTTATCATATCGGGCGGAGAATGAACTTCCTGATCCTGGGTAGCGGTCAGCCGGATGTAGAATATGCTTTCGATGCTGTTAAGCCGCTGGCACAATATGATTATAACGTGTATATTGGTTACAATGAAGGATTGAGCCACATCATGTACGCCGGGGCAGATTTTCTGCTGATGCCATCGCGGGTAGAACCCTGCGGGCTCAACCAGATGTACTCTATGGGATATGGCACCATCCCAATGGTGAGAAGGACAGGTGGTTTAAAAGATACGGTTATTGATTATGGTGACAAGAATGGCTATGGCATTTGTTATGATAATGCTGCTGTAGGCGACATTACGCATGCCATCTGGCGTGCAGTGGAACTGTACCACGAGAAAACAAAAATGAAGCAGGTGCGCAACCGCATGATGAAGCTGGATTTTAGCTGGGAACTGAGGGTGCAGCAATACCTTGACCTGTACAGATCTTTATACTGATCTATCATATCCGGATACCTAAGCTCGGGGGAGCTCTTAATGAGTCATTAAAGTACCGTTCAATCATACAATAAAAAGGAATGTTATGAGTAAACAAGTGATTGCTGTCATTTTGGGAGGAGGATCGGGAACGAGGCTTTACCCCCTTACAGCCAGCCGCTCCAAGCCCGCCGTGCCGATTGCAGGAAAATACCGTTTGGTAGATATCCCCATTTCAAACTGTATCAATTCAAACATTACCCGCATGTTTGTGCTGACACAGTTCAATTCTGCATCGCTTAACAAACACATCAAAAATACTTATCACTTCAGCGTTTTCAGCAGCGCTTTTGTTGATATTCTGGCCGCAGAGCAAACACCTGACAACCCATCGTGGTACCAGGGCACTGCCGATGCCGTAAGGCAATCACTGCGGCATCTTAACCAGCACGATTTTGAATATGTGCTGATCCTTTCCGGTGACCAGTTGTACCAGATGGATTTCCAGGCTATGATCAATAATCATATTGAAAAAGGAGCCGACATTACTGTTGCCACCATTCCGGTAGCCGACAGGGAGGCTTCTGACTTTGGTATCCTGAAAGCCACTGCTGATGGAGTGATCACCGACTTTATTGAAAAGCCCAAGAAAGACCTGTTGCCCGACTGGACCAGCGAAACCAGTCCTGACATGCAGCGCCAGGGTAGAAAATACCTTGCTTCCATGGGTATCTATATTTTCAATCGCAAGCTCTTATACGAACAGCTGCTGCATGAACATAAAGATGCTACCGATTTTGGTAAGGAGATCCTGCCTTCTTCTATCGGTGTTCACAAAATAGTAAGCTACGAGTACGATGGATACTGGACAGATATTGGTCATATCTATTCTTTCTTTGAGGCCAACCTGGCATTAACGCAGGACATTCCTCCGTTCAACTTGTTCGATAGCTCACGTGCGGTATATACCCGTGCACGTATGCTGCCGCCAGCCAAAGTAAGTGGCACCACGCTTGAAAAAACGCTGATTGCGGATGGCTGTATCATACAGGCCAGTCGCATAGAAAGCTGTGTAATAGGTATCCGCAGCCGCATTGGTCACGGTACTACCGTGGTAAACAGCTATATCATGGGTTCTGATTATTATGAGACCATTGAGGAAATGCAGCATTCACTGGAAAGAGGTTTACCCAAACTCGGTATTGGTGATCGTTGCTATATCCGCAATGCCATCATCGACAAGAACTGCCGCATCGGTAATGATGTGCGTATCAACGGCAGCCCCGCCCTTGAAAATACTGATCACTCATTATACACCATCAAAGATGGCATTGTAGTAGTGAAAAAGGGAGCTATACTGCCTGATGGGTTTGTGATATAATTCCTCTTTGAAGGATACAATATATAAGATGCAGGTTGCCTTTACGGGAGCCTGCATTTTTTGTTGCCGGATACTAGCTACCAGATACCGGTTACCGGATGCCGGTAACTGATTCATTACAGCCTCCATGTGATGTATAGGCTTACAGATAAGCCCCGGTAACCGGAAACTGGTAACCTGATAACGCCAGATCGCGTTTAAGAGCGTAATCGATGATCTACAGCCCGGTAACTGGCAACCGGAAACCGGTAACAGGAGGGAATCCGAAATATCCAATCGTTTGCGTATGTTTTACACAATAATTCCTATCTTTCCGCATACAATAGTCAAAAACTAACGATTTGCTATGTCTACTGCTTCCGTTTCGCCAAAGCCCCGGCTCTCTATCGTGCAGATTATCAACATGAGTGTTGGTTTTTTCGGTATCCAGTTTGGCTGGGATCTGCAACGTGCCAATATGGGGCCTATTTACGAATACCTCCATGCAAAGCCCGATGATATTCCCTTACTGTTCCTGGCGGCTCCCTTAACCGGGCTGATAGTACAGCCGATCATTGGTTATATGAGCGACCGCACCTGGCACCCTACCTGGGGACGAAGAAGGCCCTATTTTATGGTAGGGGCTATCGTCAGCACCATTGCCTTGCTGTTTATGCCGCATAGTAGTGTTTTGTGGATGGCAGCGGGTTTACTGTGGGTACTGGATACATTTGGCAATGTAACCATGGAACCTTTCCGTGCTTTTGTGGCAGACAAATTATCTGAGGAACAACGGACGCAGGGGTTTGTAATGCAAAGCCTCATGATCGGACTGGGAGGTTGTATCGCTTCTGCACTGCCCTGGATGATGACCAACTGGTTTCACGTAAAAAATACAGCTGCAAGTGGCACCATACCAGACAACGTACAATGGTCTTTTTACATTGGTGCTTTTTTCTTTTTCTCTGCTGTAATGTACACCGTGTTCACTTCCAAAGAATATCCCCCGGCTACTATCACTGAAGAGAAAAAAGAAGCAGAAGAAAAGAAAGGCTTTGGTGCAGGTTTCCGGGAGATCATCCATTCCATATCGCACATGCCCAAACGGATGCGTGCACTGGCCCTGGTACAGTTCTTTACATGGCCGGGTCTGTTCCTGATGTGGTTTTATTATAGTACGGCTGTTGCCCGTAACGTATTTGGTGCTACCAGTGAAACCGATGTATTGTATAGTGAAGGCCGCGACTTTGCAGGTCTTACCTTATCGTATTATAATATAGTTACCTTCCTTTTTGCCTTTATATTACCTACCATCGCAAACCGCTTTGGTAGAAAACTAACTCACTCCATTTGCCTGCTTTGCGGTGCTATTGGATTGATCAGTGTAGCCTTTGTACAGAACAAATACATGCTGTATGGTTGTATGACGGGTGTAGGTATTGCCTGGGCCAGTATCTTATCAATGCCTTATGCGATGCTTAGCGGTGCACTGCCCGAAAATAAGATCGGTGTGTACATGGGTATCTTCAACTTCTTTATTGTATTGCCCGAGATCATAGCCTCACTGGGCTTTGGCTGGGTAATGCGTACACTGTTGAACAACGACCGCCTGCTGGCTGTACAGATAGGTGGTGTGCTGATGATCATTGCAGCTGTGCTGTGTTACTGGTTGGTGAATGAAAAAGAAGAGTAAATGTTCTGATATGCAAATTAGCTAATGTGCAAATGAAGAATACTGAAGTATGAAGTCCGGAAGTCGGAAAGACCGAAAGAAAAGCCAGTTGCCAGTTTGCAGTTGTTGTGAATACCAGCGACAAGCAAATGTAGCAGCGACCACTCACGACTGACGATTCACGCTTCACGATTTCCATTCACTATTCACCATTGACTATTCACTCGCTTGCGCTACTCACGTCTCATGATTGTTGCTTTAAGATAAACAAACGAACGTATGCGAAAACTCATCATTGCTTGTCTGGCTGTTTTATTGTTTGCTCAGCTGAATGCACAACAGAAAGATATAGAAGTATATCCCACACACTGGTGGACAGGCATGAAAAGCCGTTCATTGCAATTGTTGTTCCATTCCACTGATGATAAGGTGCTGGCAGTAGATAAGCTGGTGGCACGCAGCAGTAGCACTGCGATCGTGATCAAAAAAATAAACCGTTTTGCTAATCGTCGTTACCTGGCAATAGATGTAGAAATAACAGCCAATGCAAAACCGGGTTTGTACGAGATCAGTTTTGGAGGTGTGGTACAATCGGAGTGGCGGCATATACCTTTTGAACTGAAAGCCCGCAGCAGGGAAAATGGTAAAACAAGAATACAGGGTGTTACTGCGGCTGATCTTATTTACCTCATAATGCCCGACCGTTTTAGCAATGGCGATCCGTCAAACGATCATGTTGCGGGTATGAAGGATGCTGAGATCAACAGGGCTGATATGTTTGCCAGGCATGGTGGCGATCTGAAAGGAGTAGAAAATCATCTTGGTTACTTACAGGACCTTGGCGTAACTACTGTATGGCTGAACCCTGTGATAGAAAATGATATGAAAAGCCGTTCTGAACATGGGTACGCTTTTACAGATCATTATAATGTAGATCGCAGGCTTGGGGGCAACAGAGCATATCATTCATTGGTAGATGCGTTGCACAAACGTGGTATGAAGATCATCCAGGATGCAGTGTACAATCATATTGGTACGGAACATTTCTTATACAAGGACCTGCCCGATAGTACCTGGTTCCATTTCTGGCCCACTTATACCAATACCACTTATAAGGACCAGGTGTTGATGGACCCTTATGCTGCACCATCTGACAAAAAGAAAATGAGTGATGGCTGGTTTGTACCGGCTATGCCAGATGTAAATCAGAACAATCCTTATTTCGCTAATTTCCTTATTCAACATGCTATCTGGAGTACTGAAGAATATGGGCTCGATGGTTGGCGCATTGATACCTATGCTTACAATGACCTGGCATTTATGAATCGTTGTAACAAGGCATTATTAGATGAGTATCCACAGTTGCACATTTTTGGGGAAACATGGGTGCATGGTGTCATCAACCAGTCTTATTTTACCCGCAATGTTTATGATATTCCTTATAAAAGCAACCTGCCCGGTGTTACTGATTTCCAGTTGAACCTGTATGGTATTGTGCCGGCATTAACGCAGGCATTCGGGTGGACAGAAGGAGTGAACAGGTTGTACCTTACAGCAACCAATGACTTCGTGTACAAAGACCCGACAAAGAATGTGATCTTTCTTGATAACCATGATATGAGCCGCTTTTTCTCTATAGTAGGAGAGGATACCGCTAAGCTGAAAGCAGGGCTGGCATGGTTGCTTACCTATCGGGGTATTCCGCAATTGTATTATGGTACAGAAATATTGCTGAAGAACTTTGCTGATCCTGATGGCAAGGTGCGGCAGGATTTTCCCGGTGGCTGGGTGGGTGATTCGCTGAACAAGTTTGAAGCAGCAGGCAGAACTGCAGCAGAAAATGAGGTCTTTAACTATACACGCAGGCTCGCTAATTTCCGCAGGCAATCAACTGCGCTCAAAACCGGAAAGATGATGCAATATGTACCGGATAATGGGGTGTACGTTTATTTCCGCTATGATGATAAGCAAACTGTAATGTGTATCATGAATACCAATGACAAGGCTGCAGAAACAGAGGCCGACCGTTTTACTGAACGCACCAGTGGTTTCACCAGTATGAAGAATGTAGTTACAGGTACAGTAACTTCTTTAAAAGGAAAGATCACAATACCTGCGAAATCTGTGCTGGTGGCAGAACTGGTGAGATAGACATTGTTCTTTGTAATTGTGTGCCTGTTCTCTCTCCCTGCTTTTGTTAAAATATTATCTTCTGATGAACGTTCGGTGTATATCTGTATTTTTGGGCAGAACCACCTGAACACAAATGCGAGCACCCCGCATAATCTTTTGCCGTATAGCGATTGCTGTCCTGTTACTGCTTTGTTACAGCACAGGTAGCCAACTGCATGCCCAGGAAGCAGTGAGCCTGGATGATCGTGTTAAGCAGCATATATTTTCTTACCGGCAGATAGAAGCCTTTGAAGACCCGGATAATGTCTTTTCCATTCATGATGTAAGTGCCCCTGCATTTTCTTCCCGTTTTAAAAGCAGCAAGGACTTTATTCCCAAGAACTATCATTTTAAAAGTACTTATTGGTTCAGGATAAAGATCGATCATAACCAGGCCAGTAATAATAACTGGGTACTTGAGTTCTATGATCAGACCATCGATCATATTGCATTCTTCTCACCCGATGGAAAGAATGGTTTTAAAGAAACGTTGATGGGGGCCAGTCTGCCATTTAATGAACGTACGCTCAGTCACAAGAACCCGGCCATTCAGCTGAGCCCGCAACTGGAAGGTGCACAGGTATATTATTTTGCTATCCAATCGCGTCAGCCGGCCAATATTATGGTAGTGCTGAAACGCATGGGCTGGTTTATACAATACGGGCTAAGGGAGTATTTCCTGTCGGGCTTCTTTTATGGAATGATCCTGGTGTTTTGTTTATACAACCTGGTAATGTTCATTGCTTTCAGACAGCGGCAATACCTGTATTATATTATGTACAACCTTGCCATTGGTATTTTTGAAATGAGTTCCAATGGTTTTGCTTACCAGTATCTCTGGCCCCAGGCACCAGAATGGAATGAAATTGCTTATGGTGTGGCATTATACCTGGCCAGTGTCTGCTCCATGTTGTTTACCCGCGAATTCCTTTACCTGAAATCCAAAGCCCCTCTTCTCAATAAACTTATTATATGGGTAATAGGCCTGCGTACTGCATTTTTCCTTTGTTGCCTGTTCATTAACCATGAATTGTTTGTGTACAAATTTGTAGATGCAGTACCATTGTTGCTGGCCTTTTATTGTGGTATCTATATATTAAGGAGAGGCTATCACCCGGCACGTTTTTTTGTAGCGGGGTATTCTTTCCTGGTCCTTGGTTTTATTATCAGGGTACTCAAAACAGTAGCTTCCCATAACCTGCCTTTCGGTCCCTTCAATTTTTATAGTCTTAGTTTTTGCTTCTTTATGGAGATGCTTTTTGTATCCTTTGCCATTGGTGATAAAGTAAAATGGCTGCGGAAAAAGAAAGACATCGTACAGAAACGAATGATGGCTGAAATGCGGCTGAACCAGGAACTAAAAGACAACCTGAATAGAGAACTGGAAAAGCAGGTGGAGGAGCGTACGCGCGAGGTAGTAGAAAAATCAGGTGTTATTGAACTACAGAATGAAGAACTGCTTTCGGTAAATGAATTACTGAAGCAGCAGGCTGAGGAAATATCGCGTATGAATGCAATACTTGAAAAGGATAACGAGCTGTTGCAGGGCGATATTAAAAAAGTAACGCAGGCAAGGGTAATGTCAGCTGAAATGACCTTTGAGGAGTTTGCAAATATTTATCCTGATGACAATACCTGCTTTAAGTTCCTGGCCGATCTGAAATGGGAGAAAGGGTATGTGTGTCGTAAATGCGGGCATACCAGTTTCTTTGCCGGGCACCTTCCATACAGCCGGCGTTGTTCCAAATGTTCTTATGAAGAATCAACTACTGCCAATACTTTGTTTCAGCATGCCCATATACCGCTGAACAAGGCCTTTTATATGGTGTACATTGTATATACTACTAAAGGTAAGATCTCCTCTTACAAACTATCCGAGGCATTGTCCATCCGCCAAAGCACCTGCTGGTCTTATTCAAGCAAGGTGAAAAAACTGATGGAAGAGCGCAAAAAGGAATTGCGCAATGCCGGTGAAAAAGGCTGGAGCAAGCTGGTGCCGGAATAATTACTGCCAGCGGGATTAATGTCATTTAGCTGGCGGCTGAAGTTGTAATTCCGGCGGGTGGAGACACCCGCCGGGGGAGCGCACCGTGGCTGGTGTCTTCACCAGCCACTGATTAAACGCCTGTGAATAACCGGCAGCGAAATTTTATTTAAAGCGTATTACAGTTTTTCAAAGCAATATTTTATATAAATGCTTTTGCATTGATTATCAATGCAAAAGCATTTTTTGTGTTGCGGTAATAAAGCGTATTGTTTTTAATGCAATCGATTAATAATCAATTATTTGTGATAAAAAATACTTGGATCGTAGCATCTTACTGTAATATCTTTACATCGCCGTTAATCCGGTACCCCTTTTCAAAATCAAACCACTGTTTGCCATATGCTGTTTAAGGCGTTTTTCCTGAAACCCTCCTGTCTTATCATGCTATTACTGGTGTGCTCAGCGGCATGGTGTCAGAACGATCTGATCACTAATATTCCGGCCCGCACTACCACCAGTCTTAACGGTAACTGGCAGTATATCGTCGATCCCTACGAAACCGGTTTTTACGATTACAGGTTTAAAGAACGGAAAGAAAATGACCGGGAAGCCTATTGGAATAGCGACGTTCCCGATAATAAGACCGACCGCAAAGAGCATGGTTATATAGATAAATACACTTTAAAGGTTCCCGGCGACTGGAATTCGCAGGCTGCAAAATTTACTTACTACGAAGGAACTGTATGGTATAAAAAGTCATTCAATTATACCAAACAGAAAAAGAGCAATAAGCTGTTCCTCTATTTTGGTGCGGTAAACTATCGTGCTGATGTGTACCTGAATGGTAAAAAACTTGGCTCGCACAAAGGAGGTTTTACTCCATTCAATTTTGAGATACCTGATTCTGTACTGAAAAGCAGGGATAATTTCCTGGTAGTAAAAGTGGACAACAAACGCTACGCAGACGAGATCCCTACACTGAATACTGATTGGTGGAATTATGGCGGCATTACACGCAGCGTACAATTGGTTGAATTACCGGGCACAGGCGCTATACAGGACTATATGATCCAACTGAAGCCTGGTTCACTGAACGAGGTAGAAGGTTGGGTAAAGCTGGATGCTATTGATGCACATGAGACTTTAACAATAGAGATCCCTGCTTTAAAGATCAGGCAGTCTGTGCCTGTTAATGCCAATACCGTACGCATAAATTTCACGCTTCCCGGTGTACAACACTGGTCGCCTGAAAATCCCAGGTTGTATGAAGTGAAAATTTCAACAAACACAGACCATATAGCAGAAAAGATAGGCTTTCGCACTATTGCGGTACAGGGTAACAAGTTGCTGCTGAATGGCAGGCCTGTGTTTTTGCGTGGCATAAGTATTCATGGAGAAATGCCTCAGCAGGTTCGCCGTGCGTACAGCTATGCTGATGCAAGGCAGTTACTGGGCTGGGCCAAAGAGCTTGGATGTAATATGGTACGACTGGCTCATTACCCGCACGATGAAACAATGACAAGGCTGGCAGACTCACTGGGTTTGCTGGTATGGTCTGAAATACCTGTGTACTGGACTATTGATTTTACCAGTGAAGTGGTATTGGGCAAGGCTAAAGTGCAGTTGCAGGAAATGATCACACGCGATCGTAACAGGGCCAGTATCATCATCTGGTCTGTAGGCAATGAAACGCCTGTAAGTGAAGTACGCACCAGGTTTATGCGGACATTGCTGGAAACAGCGCGTGAACAGGATGCTACACGACTGGTGTCTGCAGCATTGGAAGTGAATTATCAATCAGAGAAAAAATTACGCACAGTTGATGACCCTCTCGGGCAGTATGTAGATGTTGTTGCTTTCAACCAGTATCTCGGCTGGTATGGTGGTACCACTCCTAAGGATTGCAGGGAAGCACAATGGGCTACTATTTACGATAAGCCATTTTTTATCAGTGAAACAGGTGCTGAAGCCGTAGGAGGTTTCCATGCAGACCCTTTAACTATCTGGAGTGAGGAATACCAGGAATGGTATTACCAGGAGCAGGTAGCTATGCTTAAAAGAATGCCTGATGGTTTTTCGGGAATATCTCCGTGGATCCTGGCCGACTTCCGTTCGCCACGTCGTAACAACCCGCGTTACCAGGAAGGTTGGAACAACAAAGGAGTTATAGATCAGCAGGGCAGGAAGAAAAAAGCATTTTTTGTATTACAGCATTATTACAACGAAATAAGCAAGAAATAACCCTAACCAAATGAAACATTGTTTTGCCATTGTTCTGTTAGTAACATGTTTTTGCTGTAGCACATTACAGGCACAGCGTTCAAAATTTATTCATACACAGGGAAAGAATATTATAGGCACAGATGGCAAACCATTTTTGCTGAAAGGTACCAACCTTGGTAACTGGCTGGTTCCTGAAGGTTACATGTTCAAATTGAAAGTAACCAGTTCACCCCGTATGATCAACCAGGCAATCACTGAAATGATTGGTCCCGATGCGGCCGTTGATTTCTGGAATCGTTTTCTTGAGAATTACATCACGCAGGAAGATATCAGTTACCTGAAAAGTATTGGTGTTAACTCTGTTCGGGTACCTTTTAATTACCGCCTTTTTACCAACGAAGATTACCTGGGCAGCAATGATGCTGAAAGAGGTTTTCGCCTGCTGGATAAAGTAATTGGCTGGTGTAAAAAAGAAGGCATTTACGTTATACTAGATATGCATTGTGCCCCCGGCGGACAAACAGGTGATAATATTGATGATAGCTATGGATATCCTTTTTTATTTACCAGCGAATCAGCTAAAAAGCTTACGGTTGATATCTGGAAGAAAATAGCGAAACGTTACAGTAACGAAGCAACAGTAGCCGGATATGATCTGCTGAATGAACCTGTAGCACATTATTTTAATGTAGCTGAACTGAACCCATTGGTAGAACCCTTTTACAGAACACTTACAGCTGCTATTCGCTCGGTAGATAAAAATCATATTCTTTTCCTGGGAGGAGTACAATGGAATACCAACTTTAAAATATTCAGTGAACCGTTCGATCCCAATGTAGTGTACACTTTTCACAAGTATGGTGATCAGCCCAACCTGGGGTCTATAAAACGCTTTATTGAATTCGGTGAAAAGTATAATGTGCCATTGCATGCGGGCGAAACCGGTGAGAATACAGATGAGTGGGTAGCTGCTTTCAGAACGTTGCTGGAAGAACATAATATCAGCTGGCACTTCTGGCCCTATAAAAAAATGGATAGCCCTAAAAATATTGTGTCTGTAAAAATGCCTGCCAATTACGATTCGGTAGTGCATTATGCAGAAACACCCAGACCTGGATTTAAAGATATCCGCACGCTTGCCCCGGTTAACAGGCAGTTGATAAAGGAAATATTGGATCAATACCTGCAAAACTGCCGCTTCAGCAATTGTGTACAGAACAGCGGATATATAAAAGCACTTGGATTAAGACCAAAAGAAGGATAATACGAAAAGCTTTTTCAGAGTTTTTTTATCGGTAAACAAGCGTATTGACACATTTAGTATACACGGAGACCTGTGACTGGAAATCAGTCACAGCGGGTAGATGGTGTTACGGTGTTAAAGCGTATTTGTTTTAGATTAAGTATTTGATATACAGTTTTTTGTAAGAGCGGATGCTTGCGACTTACTGCTGTATTGCTATAATTTTATACTTGTATTTATTACCAAAAACTAACGTTTGCTTGTATGAAGAAAAAAAGAACGCTTCTACCAGTCAGTGTTACATTTTTTATCTCCCTTTTATTGTGCTGCAGTATTGCATCACTTGCGCAAATCGGTACCACTGTTACCGGTGTTGTAAAGAGTACGGGAGATAGCGCACATCTTGCGTCGATCACAGTTTCATTAAAAGGCAACATTGTAGTAGCAACACAAACAGATGCACAGGGAAATTTCCGGTTGAAAGTGCCTGTCAGTAGTGGCCGTCTTGTATTCAGCAGTGTAAATACAGAAACTACCGAACAATCGTTTTCAGGTAGTGAACCACTGGTTGTCTGGTTGAAACCCGTTACTTCATCGTTGAACGATGTGGTAGTGGTAGGTTATGGTACGCAAAAGAAAAGCCTGGTAACAGGTGCTATTACGTCTTTGGGAGCCAAAGACCTTGAGGCCTCCGGTATAATGCGTGCAGACCAGGCAATACAGGGCCGCGTAGCCGGTGTAAGTGTAATGATGAACAGCGGTCAGCCGGGCTCAGGTGTAAGCATACGCATCAGGGGTGCCGGTACCAATGGCTCTACAGATCCATTGTACATTGTAGACGGGTTTCCTACGTTTGGAGGTATTGAGAACATTAACCCGCGCGACATTGAATCGATTGAGATCTTAAAGGATGCAGCATCGGCTGCTATTTTCGGTTCGCAGGGCGCCAATGGTGTTATTATCATCACTACAAAAAAAGGAAAGGCGGGGAAACTACAGATAGGATATGATTATTATTATGGCGTACAGAATATACGGCAGCCAATAAAAGTATTGAATGCACAACAGTATGCACGTATCCAGAACGAGGCATTCTTTAATTCAAACCAACCCCTGCCTTTCTCTGAAGAAGAAATAAACAAGTTGGGCAATGGTACCGACTGGCAACGTGAGATAGCGTATCGCAATGCACCCATGCAAAGTCACCAGCTGTCTCTTTCAGGTGGTAATGAAAAAGTGACCTTCAATAGTTCCTTCTCTTATTTTGACCAGGATGGTGTATTTGCCAAAGGAAAATCAAAGTTCAAGCGGTACACTATAAGAATGGGCTCTGATCAGAAATTCCTGGATGGTATTTTATCTACCGGTCAGTCTGTAAACATTACCAATGTATCGCGCGCTTCCATTGCTACCAATAGCGGAAACTCTGGTCCTATGCTGAGTGCAATCAATATGGATCCTGTAACACCCGTAATGAATGATGATGGTACTTTTGCGATCTCCCGTTACGTAGCACAGGAAATTGTGAACCCTATTGCCCGTGTATATTATACCAATGGGGGTTCAGGCTATACAATGGCACAGGGTAATGCTTATGCAGAACTGAAGTTTTTAAAGAACTTCAAACTGCGTAGTACTATTATCGACATCCTTACTTATAATGAATCCCATAGTTATACTCCTGTTTATTATCTTAATGCTACCAACTATACAGTAACCTCGGGTGCAGGCAAGGCCATGAGCATGTCCAACACAGTGTATGTGGAGAACCTGCTGAGCTACGCTAAGAGGATCCAGGATCATAATATCAGCCTGCTGGTAGGTAATACTTATAAAACGTCCACAGCCTCCGATGTGTCTGCCAGTAAAAATGGTTTGTTGTACGATGATCCTAACTATGCGTACATCGACATGGCGACCAACAACACCAGCGCTTCTGCCGGCGGTGGAGCATCACATAGCGGGCTGGTTTCTTATTTTGCCCGTGCCAGCTACGACTTTGCAGGCAAATACCTGTTAACAGCTTCCTACCGTGCAGACGGATCTTACAAATTTGGTCCTGCCAATAAGTTCGGTTACTTCCCGTCAGTGTCAGTAGGCTGGAATCTTCACACCGAAGACTTCATGAAAAATATCGGCTGGATCAATTCCCTGAAACTGCGTGCCAGCTGGGGGCAAACCGGTAATGATCAGAACATACAGGAATATGGGTATGTATCTACCATCTCCACCTATGCCCGTGGTTACTACTGGGGCAACGATGTACAGCAGGTGGGTGCTTCTCCCAGCAACGTTGCCAACCCTGATCTCAGGTGGGAGCGTGGTGTACAAACCAATATTGGTGTGGATGCGGTCCTGTTCAAGAACCTGAATGTTACATTGGAATTGTATTCTAAAGAAACAAAAGACCTGTTGTTTACACCACCCATTCCTCTGTATGTAGGTAATGCAGCGCCACCGGCCAATGCAGGTAATGTAAAGAACAAGGGTGTTGAGCTTACATTGTCTTACCGGAAAAATATCGGCAATGTATTCTTTGATCTCAGTGTAAACGGAGCTTATAATAAAAACCAGGTTACTTATGTAGGCAATGCCAACGGGTTTATTCCCGGTAGTGATGCCAGCAACCAGATGAAGTCAGTAACGCGTATGCAGGCTGGTTTCCCCATCGGGTATTTCTGGCTGTACACTATGGATGGTATTTTCCAGACACAGTCAGATGTAAGCAACTACCGTGGTGGTGCCGGTAAAACGGTAATTCAGCCCAACGCCATGCCCGGTGATATCAGGTTTAAGGATATCAATGGCGATGGAAAGATCGATGACAATGACCGTTCCTTTGTTGCCTCACCACATCCTAAATTCAACTATGGATTTAACCTTACCGCCCGTTGGAAAGGATTTGATGCCAATATATTTTTTAATGGACTGGCAGGCAATAAGATCTTCAATAGCCTGCACCGCTGGGATCTGCCTACAGCCAACTATCCTGTTGCTGTAATGAAAAGATGGCATGGGGAAGGAACTTCCAATGATTTCCCCAGGGTATCAACCGGCGACCTGAACGGAAACTTTACCAATCCTTCTACATTCTTTCTTGAAGATGGCAGTTTCCTGCGGTTGAGAAATGCTTCCATAGGCTACACATTCAGAAACCTTCAGCAATTCAAAATACAGAACCTGCGGTTATATGTAAGTGGCAGCAATCTGTTTGTAATTACCAAATACACAGGTTTCGATCCGGAAGTATCCGGCTCTGTACTTGGATTAGGTATTGACCGTGGAGTATATCCGCAGCCGCGCGTATTTTATTTTGGAGCCAGTGTAGGCTTTTAACCAACAAACTGAACGTTATGAAAAATATCATCAGTCCTAAAAAAGCATTGGTTTGTGTGAGCCTCATTTTTGTCTCCACAGCCTGCAACAGGAAGATAGAACTGGACCCTATTACCAATATTGTTGAGAATAATTTTTATAAGAACGAAACGGACTGTTTACAGGGCCTTGCAGCCGCTTACAATGTGCTGCTGTGGGATGCACCGCAAAACCAGAATGCACCGTTTCAACTGATCAGCGAAGTGCTGGCCGATCATTGCTTTGCCGGCGGAGCTTCTGCTACCGATGTTCCCGGTATTGTAAATATCGACCGGGGTATTGTAAAACCTACAGATCTTGCACCGCAGGCATTGTGGTACAAGTATTATAATGGTATTTACCGTTGTAATATTTTGTTTGATAAAATACCCAATGCCACATTTACAACACCCGGTGCCAAAGAACGTTTTATTGCAGAAGCAAAGTTTTTACGCGCTTACTATTATTTTGACCTCGTACGTTTATTCGGTAATGTACCACTGATCCTTAAATCACTGGCACCATCAGAATATAATCAGACACAAAGCACCCCGGCAGATGTATATACACAGATCGTAAAAGATCTTACAGAATCTATCGAAGTATTGCCCCGTTACAGTAAAATGCCGGCGAGTGAACTGGGAAGGGTAACAGGTGATGCTGCAAGAGCCCTGCTGATGCGTGTATGGCTGTATTATACCGGTTATTACCAGAAAACGGAATTGCCTGGTGTTACTGCCGTACAGATCTTACAGGTGTCTGAAGACCTGGTCAATGGCAGTGGGCATGACCTGTTATCAAAGTTTGCCGATTGCTTTGTACTCACCGCGCCTTACAATAACAATAACAAAGAATCTGTTTTCGAGATCCAGTATTCATCACAGGCATTCAGTGGCAACTGGAGTTACAGGGAAGCGGCCAATGGTAACCTGGCTGCCATGCTGTGGTCAATGCGTACGCCCCCTTCTGCGTCTATCTATGCGGCAGGCTGGTCGTTCGCGCCAATAGATTCAGCTTTTTACAATAAGTTCGATAATACTGATCTCAGAAAAGCAGCCACCTTCCTGGTGCCTAAAAACATGTCTATTGCTTACACAGCTGGTTACCAGGACCTGGGTGTGTTTCCGCAGAAATGGGTTGCGTTAAAAGCCAACCAGTCTCCCAAAGGTGATATCAACCTGAACTATCCCAATCACTTTACGGCTATCAGGTTTTCAGATGTATTGCTGATGGCTGCCGAACTGCAATTGTTACATGGCGGTACAGCAGGAAAGGCACAGCAGTATTTTGAAAGAGTGGCACGCCGTGCAAGGCCCACTACTTATGTGCCTCCGACAGTAACACTGGACGTGATCTATAATGAGCGCGACCTGGAGCTTGCACTGGAAGGCGTTCGCTACTGGGACCTCATGCGTCGCGGAACAGATTATGCCAAAGCAAGGATCAATGTCAATCGCGGAGAGCCGTTTATCAGCCGCTTTAATGAAGCTGCCAAAGGGCTGCTGCCGATACCTTCTTCTGAAATTATTATTTCAAACAATGCACTAAAACAGAACGAAGGCTATTGATCTTTTGAAAACAAAAACTTGCAACATGAAAAAACTCATCATATTCATAAGTGGCTTAACAGTATTTGCTGCCTGTCAGAAAAAAAGCGGCACGCTGGAGATGCCCATTCCTAAAGAGGATGTAAACATCATTGTACAGGCAACAGATACGCCCAATGTGTATCGCTTCATCAATGCACAGATAGGCAAAACGGCATTGGCCAACTGGGATCTGGGTAACAGCTCAACTGCCAAAGGCGATACTGCGTATGGCAGGTATCCTTTTGCCGGTACCTATCTTGTAACACTTACTGTGTTCAATGGTATAACGGCCGTGGTGGATTCTGTAAAAGTAAATTTCACCAAAGACAATGTAAGCCTCGATTCTGTCTATACCTGTCTTACCGGTGGCTATGATTCTACAGCGGGCAAAATGTGGGTAATTGATTCAGCCCGTAAAAATGCCGATGGTACGGCCGATCTGCCGGTAAAGATCATCAACGGAAGCACTGTAACGCCCAAAGATTATACCGGTACCGGTTTGTACAACAGTACCTGGACCTTCTGGCTGCAGGGCAATAAAATGATCTACGATAATAAAGGCTATTCATTGTGCCATTCAACCCGTATTGCAGAGATCAATAATCTCTGGGGTTCATTTACACAAAATGGTACAGTAGGTGGTGACCCGTATGGGCCTTATACACCCAAGACCAATCCCCAGACCTGGACCATGACCATTCGCAATGGTATTCATTATATCCAGATGCAGGGTGGTGCTTTTATACTGTTTTACCGTGGTTGTGCGGAAGTGATAGAATACCAGGTAAGTACTATTAATAACAATGAAATGGTATTGACACATTTTGAAACATCACCTTCCAGCAGGGCAGGGTGGAGTGATAAATATTATCTTATCAGAAGAGGATACAGCCGCTAACGGCACCATACTTCTAAACAATAAACGATTTAAACGTATGAGAAAATTAATATTGTTTGCGTTGATAACGGTGGGGCTGTTGCAGGCTTGTCATAAAGATGATGAGAATACCGGCATGGCACCGCGCTTTGAGATCAATGCAGCTAAATCATCAGTAGATGGCAACCTTATTATGGGTATTGCTGTAACAGGTGCCAATACTTTTACGCTGGTTACTAAAAATTCACCAGCCGGTAACCCGGTAACAATTAGTTCCGATACCATTAACGGGCTTTATATTAAATCGTCTTCTGCAACAATTGCAAACGATTCGGTAAAGGTGCCGATGTCTGGTACACCGGTGATAGATGGTGTATTTAATCTTACCGTAAAAGTCAATATGGGTGGTACCATATATGTATGCACCAGGGAGTTTTATGTGGATCTGCCCAATGTAACAGCAATTACATCCTCTTTGCCTGCCGATACAACGGTGAAAGATGTGGTAGATTCTGCAAAGCTCAATTTTACCATTGATCCCTATACCACGGTGTTTAATATTGCTGTACCCGCGCATCTCACTGCACAGATCACCAGTACTTCCCGTACCAACAGGGTACTGACACTGTATGCAGATAAACAGTTCTTAACCGGCGATGTGGTTATTACTTCTACTTTCAGAAATGTTACGCCTTTGGTAAACACGATCCACGTCAATACGTTTTCCGGTGGAGATGGCACCGCTGCCAAACCTTTTGAAATAGCAGATACTGCGCGTTTAAGCAAAATACAACTGGCGCCGGACAAGAATTTCCTGCTGGTAGCTGATGTCAATTCACCAAAATCAACACTGGCGGCTACTACACTTACCGGCAGCCTTGATGGAAATGGTAAAAAGATTACAGGTTATGTACTGAACAGCACAGCAGATAATGCAGGCTTTTTTGCTGCTATCGGTGCAAGTGGGTCTGTAAAGAACATCATTTTCAATAATCATACTGTAACAGGAAAAGATAACACAGGTGGCGTTGCTGCTGTAAACAATGGTAGCATCAGCAATGTAACAGTTGCAGGAACAATTACAGGCGCCAACAATGTGTCCGCTATTGCCGGCAATAACCAGGGATCAATCAGTTCCTGCGATGTATCCAATGCCAATGTAGTGGGTGTAAACAATATTGCAACGCTGGCAGGCACTACGGGCAGCGGAGCTTCACAAACCGGTAATGTGATCCTGAATGTACCGGCTGCTTTTCCAAAGGAAATATTCGGTGTAACGAGTGCGCAAACTGTACCTTTTGCCTTTACACCTGTATCAGGAACAATTACAGTAAAATCATCTCCTGCAGGTGTTACAGCTTCTGCCACGGGGCAGAATGTGACAGTAAGCGCAGGCGCTGGTTTTATATCAGGCAATATGCAGCTTACCTTAACTGCAGGCAAACTATCCACCACCAAAGATGTGATGTTGTATTCTAAAACAGCCGGAGCGGTATTTGATGGTGGAGATGGTACTACTGCTAATCCTTATATCATTTCATCCGAAGCAGCCTTTGATTCTATTATTAATGCACCGTCTAAATATTACCAGTTAGCTGCGGATATTAATCTTACCAAACCCTGGGTAACTATTCCTGCATTTAGTGGTTCGCTCGATGGAAAAGGTTTTAAGGTAAACGGACTTGTGATCAATGCCGTTACTGCTGTCAGTGGTTTAACCGGAATTAACACCGGCACTATAAAGAACATCCGTTTCCTGAATGTGAGCTGCACCACTACATCTAACACGTTTGGTGTAATTGCCGGAAGACAGAATGGAGGTGTACTGCAGAATGTAATGATCAGCGGAACGCTGACATCAACGGCGACAGGAGATACCATCGGTGGATTAGCCGGTGTATTGACCAATGGCGGAAAAATAACACAGTGCTATGCTAAGTTAACGATGACGGCTGCCTGCGGCATGGTAGGTGGGCTGGTTGGATGTTTAACTACCACGGCAACAGCATCTGAAATATCCAATAGCACTACTGCAGGAAGTATTGAGATCACTGCTGCCAAAAGCCGCATAGGCGGCATCCTGGGACGTGGTGCAGGTACTGTCGTGTCTGGCGGAGTTATTAAAAACTGTGCATCATCTATGGACATAAAAGCTACCGGCACAGCCAGTACGGGAGCCAATGGTTTTGGTGGCATATTTGGTGCAGACCAGAGCGCTGGCATTGTACCGATAGACCAATGTATGTTTACCGGAACAGTTGCTGCAGGCTTTTCTGTAGGAGGTATTGCCGGTGTTGGTTCTAATATTACCAACTGTATTTTAAACGGACAAGGCGCTGCATTAACTAACTCTACATTATTATCTACAGGTGTTCCTTCTGTAGGTTCTGTGGGAGGTATTGCCGGTACAGGCAAGAACTTGCTACAGTATTGCATTGTGAAAAATGCAACATTCAGGGGTTCTGCTGCAGCTACTTTCCCATTGGGAGGTATTGCCAGCACTTACCAGAACAACGGATCTGTAAGCAACGCAGTGGTGATCAATACATCAATTGACGGAGGTGCCAACAGCACACGTGTTACAGGTATGCCTTCGGGCAGTACACCTGCGGGTAGCACAGGTACGCATAGCAATAACTATGTAGGCCCTAACGTAACAACGCCTAACAGGGTAACTCCTTTTGTTGACGATGCCGCGGGTGTGGATGGTATGTTACAGGCTACTATGCCGTTCAGCTTCTTTACAGGTATTGGTTTCAGTGCTGCCATCTGGAAAACAGATACCGATGGCTATCCTACGCTTATTAATGCGGGGTATAACGGAGGATATCCTATACCATAATTGATAATAGTGTACAGTAATAATAAATATCTTTTGTCATCACTTAAAACGATTGTATGCCAACAGTTAAACAATGCATGTGTTTGTTTGTGGTAGCGGTTGCGATGGTGAGTTGTAATAAAAAAAGTATTAAAGAGCAGGCTGATAGTAAGAGTAATAATGCTGTGCTGAGTAGCAGCCTGTTGCTGGATGCAACGGCAGGGATAAAGAAAGGTGCCTGTTTCAGTACCAATACGCAAACCGGTACCTGGTACGGTAATGTGGACAGCCTGAATGCCAACTGGTTTTACACCTGGGGCAATTCGATCAACTTCAGCCAGGCGCCGGCAGTTGAATTTGTACCGATGTTCTGGGGCAAATCAAGTGTGAACAGTACCAATATTGCCAATGTAATAAACTTAAAGAACCAGGGAAAGGTGAGTTATGTACTGGGATTTAATGAACCCGATCTCAGTACACAAAGCAATATGCCGGTAGATACAGCCCTGGCTTACTGGCCTCAGCTGGAATCTATTGGCTTACCGCTGGGAAGCCCTGCTACTTCATGGCCTACCCGGCAGTGGCTCTACAACTTTATGGATAGCGCTATTGCGCGTGGGCTGAGAGTGGATTTTATTTGTGTGCACATGTATGTAGGAACAGATGATGTGAACTTTGTACAGGTACTCCAGAATCTTTACAACAAATATCACCTGCCCATCTGGATCACAGAGTTTGCTACCTGTTACGATCCCGCTACAACTATGGCCGATAATCCATTTACACCTGATAAAGTACTTTCATTTATGCAACGGTTGTTGCCAAAGCTGGAAGATCTTTCATTTGTACAGCGGTATTCCTGGTTCAGCGGTTCGCCCACCAGTCCCAGGTTATGGTCCTCTGCCCTGATCGATGCTACAGGAAACCTTACCACACTGGGTAGCTGGTATGCAGGTTTTACTGCTAAGCAGGGTAGTGGTACAGCTATTGACCCGTATATGATCTATTCAGCTTCTGCATTTGATAATATCCGCAATGATCCGTCAAAGTATTATGAACTGTACGGAGAGCTGAATCTTACCGGCAACTGGACGCCGATCCCATCTTTCAGCGGTTCTATTGATGGCAAAGGATATAAGGTAAATGGGCTTACGATCAATAATACAGCAGCCGGTGGCGGATTGATCAGTAGCAACAGCGGTACCGTAAAGAACCTGCAGTTACTGAACGTGAACTGCACCACCAGCAACAGCTTTGGAACTGTGGCCGGTACCAATGCAGGAGGAACTATTCAGAATGTGGTAGTAAGCGGAACGCTCACTGCAACACAAACCGGGGATGTGCCTGTGGGCGGTATTGCTGGTGATATGACGGGCACATCTTATGTAAAACAGTGCTATGCCAAACTGAATATGACAGTTGCTTCTTCTATGGCAGGCGGTATTACAGGAAGAATAAATGGCGGAACGGCAGAGATCTCGAACTGCTCCTCTGCTGGTAATTTAACCATCAGTGCGGCAAGTTCCACCCCTACAAAGATCGGCGGTATCCTGGGGCGCATTGTAAACACAAGCGGAACCTCCGGAATAGTTAAGAACTGTGCATCGTCCATGACCATTAAAGCAACTGGCACCAATGCAACAAGTGTAAACAGTGTGGGAGGAATATTTGGGGCAGACCAGGGAACGGGTATCAGTATCGATCAGTGCCTGTTTAGTGGTAATATAGAAGTGGGGCATACACTTGGCGGTATTGCAGGTGTAGGATCCAATATAACCAACTGCATTACTATAGGGGCAGGTGCAGGAGCTTCCACTGCCATGTTGAAATCAACGGGTACACCTAATCCTGGTTCATTGGGAGGTATAGCAGGTACCCTGAAAGTAAAACTGGAAAACTGTATCGTGAAAAATGCCACTTTAAAGGTGACTGCGTTACCGTCAGGCAGTCCGGCAAATTATGCACCCGGTGGTATTGCCAGTACCTATCAGAATAATGGTTATACCAAAAACAGCGTGGTGCTGGTTACATCCATAGAAGGTGCTGCAGGTGCCAATAGTTCGTATGTGTACAGGATATCAGGTACGGCAGCCAATGGAACCGGTATTAATTCCGGCAACTATGCAGGGCCCGGTGTTACCACGCCCGGCAGAACTACGGCTTATACTGATAGTACAGGCAGCCTGGATGGAAAGTATCAGAGTAGTGTGCCATTCAGTTTTTTTACAGGCATCGGTTTCAGTTCCTCTATATGGACTACAGACACTGACACTTATCCTACATTGATCAATGCCGGGTACAATGGTGGCTATCCGATACCTTAATGAATGTCTTTGTTTTTAAAACAAAAAGCTGATTATGAAAAAGAACAATTATCTCTTGTATAGTGCAATGATGTTCCTGTTGGGAGCATGTGCAAAAAGCAATCAATATATACCCAATTCTTCACCTGTTATTAATTATGAAGTAAAAGGTAAAAAAGGAGCAGACTTTAGTACCAATACCAAAACCGGTACCTGGTGGGGAAATACCATCAATACGCAGGCACACTGGTTTTATACCTGGGGATTGTCTGTGCCAAAAGAGCTGGCTCCGCAAAATTGTGAGTTTACGCCAATGTTCTGGAGTGGCGCCAGTGTTACTGACGACAATATTGCCTACGTAAAACAACTGAATGCACAAGGCCGGTCAAAATTTGTATTGGGCTTTAACGAACCCGATCTGGCTGATCAGTCTAATATGACCGTATCACAGGCATTGAGCTATTGGCCAAAGCTTGAATCAATTGGTTTGCCATTGGGCAGCCCGGCAACATCATGGCCTACCCGCCAATGGTTCTACGATTTTATGGATAGTTGTAAAGTACAGGGAAAAAGAGTTGATTTCATTTGTGTGCACATGTATGTAGGCACTGATGAAAATGCTTTTGTACAGGTGCTGCAGGATCTGTACAATAAATACAAGCTGCCTATCTGGATCACAGAATTTGCGACAGTTGCCAGTTCAGCAAATACAATGTCTGATAATCCTTATACGCCGGCAATGGTGCTTGGGTTTATGCAGCGGTTGCTGCCAAAGCTGGAGGCACTGACCTTTGTACAGCGCTATTCCTGGTTCAGCGGCTCTCCAACCAGTGCCAGGTTATGGCCATCTGCACTGGTCGATGCGTACGGTAACCTTACAACACTTGGGCAATGGTATTCCAATTATCAACCCAATACCCAGATAAAAAGATAAGTAGTAACATTCATCCTGTGGTAAATCGTCTGGCCGGCTTCTCAGTGAGCCGGCTTTTCTTTGCCTGTTGTATAAAATAAAAACAGCTGTATCAGAACCGATACAGCCGTTGGAGTTGGCTTTCTTTTAGTGATTATCTACCTGTGCTGGTTTAGTTGCTACAAGGCCCGTATTGCACGAAAGGTAATGTTGAATCCTTTGGGAGGAGGAGAGCAGTTACCTCCGCCGGTTGTCTGGTATACTGAACCACTGAAGGATCCTGTAATATGAGTGCCAACCGGACCCCAGTTATCAATAGTGGCGCTCCCCGTACTATAGCTCCATTCGTTCTTACGATCGCAGTGAATATACCTGGTATAGTACTCAATGGGTTTCTGGTTAATGGCACCATTAACCTTTGCTTCCGTTTTTTTAGCTTCCATCAGCGAGCCACAGGGAAAAATGCCAGGGTTTACTGCCGAGATCTGTAATGTCATATTGATGGTGCTGGAGTCAGTAACAGCAACACCATTGATGAAAATATAACCAGAAGCTTCATATGCTTCAGCATTATTGGCCATTATATCCTGTCCGTTAAACTGACCGATCATATTTACATCATTTACCAGGGTGATCTCTGCAATCAGTATTACTTTCTTAATTATTCGCATATCTTCTGGTAAAGAAGGATCGTAGATGTCCATATTCCCTTTTATTTCAACAGATACATGCGCTTTGGCTCCATGTGTAACCGGGCTGTAAGGGCTGTAGGTAGCCAGGTAAGGAGTGGCAGTCATGCTGCCTACTACACCTCCGCCATCAATCACTTCCCAGTCGCTGATAACCTCAATAATGCCGTCTACGTCATAAGTGGGGGTAAGAGGCGCCAGTATTAGATCATCTCCTTCCATTTGTGTTATACCTACAATTTCAATATCTGTTTCTTCCAGGGAACTTAATACCGGCTTTTCAATTTTCAATTGCAGCAATGAAGTAATGCCCCAGTCACTGAAGTGTTTGGTAGTAAGTGTTAAGGTATGATTGTTCTTATTAAGTGCAGAAGGTACGGATGCCCAGTTGCCGGCTGCTGTTTGGTAGCAACCTAGTAACAGGTCGGGTACGGTACCTGCAATATCTGCATCTTTGTAATGAAACACTATGTCAACATCTTTTGAGAAAGTAATGCCCTCAGGCATTAACCGGTAGGCTGTATCGCCCTCTGAACCGGGTAGCATAAAAGCAATAGGCTGTATACTGAAATCAGTATTGGTGCTTACTGCTCCTGCGGGTACTATTAAGGTAAGTTTGCCATCAGCACTGGTAACACTGCCGCCTGCAGCTCCAATGGTTTTGGAAACAGGATTGCCGATCGCTATCCCTTTTTCTGTTTTAAAAGGTTCTGCCGGAGGGCCAGAGGGGCGATCATTAGTATTGTTTTTTTTACAGGCAGCAAATGCCGGCCATAGTATAGCAATAATGATGTATAGTCTTTCAATTGATCTCATAAAAAAGATTGTGGTAGAGGTAAAATTATCAGGCAGGCAATTAATGCAGGGTATGTTTCTTACTGAAATGCCTGATTTTATATCTAAACAGCGTTCTCTGGCAGATAAAGTAATTCATGAATTCAGTGTTTACCGGTAAGTTGGCTCTTTCGCCATTTGTTGTATTTTCTTTAGTAATTTTCCAGCATGAACAATTGCAAACTCTTTATGATCCTTGTTGGATGTAAACCCAACGGCAGACATACTGAACAACATGACGTGTTTTTTGGAATTGGTGAGTCTGTTAAGGAATTATTGCCTGCTGTCATTGCATTCTGGCCCGAAGCAAAAGGGAAGTTGCATATTGACGGTTACCGCGAAGTATATAAGGTAGGGGAGCATTGCATTACTATTGCTGAACGATCTTCTGTACAGCAGGAACAGCAATTGTTCTTTATCAATCTTGGCGGTTACAAGGAAAATGAATTTGAAGAGTTCCATTACAAAATGCTGGCAACGGGTAAAGACAAAAACGAAGCACTGCGCAAAGCCAAAGCCACCGCTTTTTTCAAACATACCGGTTTTGAAAGTGCTACAGCCCATAGTGCCACTTCTCATATTGACGATAAGTATGGAGTAGATGTAGATGACCTGGCATTGATAGAAGAGATTCTGCCGGCTGATATGAAGGAGCGCTTCACCATCTGCATCATGCCCGCTGTACCCGGCACTCCCGAAGATCTGATCCACCTGGGGTATTTTAAGCTGACGGATTTTTAGAAATGCCGTTACCGGTTACCAGTTTCCTGTTGCCGGGCTTTAACTTCAGAATTACTCTATTGTTTTTTAGTTACCAGTGTCCGGTTTCTGGCTCTGTGGATTTGAAGATCTCAGGTTCGGGATACTGGATGCGAGATACTTGATTGAAAGTCGTGAATCGGCAGACGGCAATCGGCAAAGTTAGTAACCGGTAACCGGCATCTGGTATCCAGTAACCTGTATCCGGTAACCAACATCCCGTATTTTTTCTTACCTTAAGCACTACTCCACTAAAATATACTGTATGCCCCTTCCGTTTGCCATGCCCGTTTACAGGGTGTTTGCTATAGCATTTATGCTAACAGTTCCCTTTTATTCAGTAGCACAGGCCCAGAGAAGTGTAGAGGAAAAAACAGATCGGATTGTTGCTAAAGCAATGAAAGATGATGCTTTGCCTGGTATGGCAGTAGCTGTTATCCAGGATGGAAAGGTACTGGTAAAAAAATGTTATGGTGTTAAAGCGGTTACTACACAAGAGCGGCAGGACGATAACACGGTTTTCTGTATTGGTTCTGTTTCTAAAGCATTTACTGCAATAGGTGTGATGTTGCTGGAACAGGAAGGTAAATTATCACTCAACGACCCTGTAAAAAAATACCTCAAAGACCTGCCGGAGCAATGGCGAAATATTCCACTTATCCGGTACATGACACATACAAGTGGCATTCCGGAAATGAAGGGTGAAGGAAAAGAAGCATCTTTTGAACAGACTATTAAGAATGCAGCAAAACAACCCATGCCCTTTGCACCCGGCGCCCGTCAGCAATACAATAATTTCAATTTTGCCATTATGGGCAAAGTAATAGAGTCCGTAACCGGGTTACGTTATATTGATTATATGCAACAGAGGGTGTTCCAGCCGTTGGGTATGAAAAATACGGGTGTCAATCCCGCTACAAACAATATTGCATTAGGGCACCTGGTAAAAAAAGACAAACTGGTAACTGTAACAACACATTTCAGGCCCGGTGATTACGGCGTTGCCTCCGGCGGTTTGCAAACAACGCTCTCAGATTTTGTTGCGTTAAGTCAATCTTTGTTTAATAGAACCCTGCTAAAAAAGAAGGCCCTTGAGGCAATGTGGATGCCCTATTCAAAAAAGCTTTCCAATACACCGGGTTGGCATTCAGCCACTTCAAACAATATATTGATCATACACAAGGGTGGCGGCGGCACAGGTATTGGCAGTGTGTGCGACTTTAAGATAGTGCCTTCGCAGAACCTGTTTGTGGTAGTAATGATCAATAAGGCCCGTAACAGTATTTCCCCGGCGGATGTGACTGATGATATTTTACAGAAATGTTTTAATATAGCTCCTGTCAAAGGAGATGGCGCGGGCGAAGGAAATGAACGTTAACAAGTTCCGGGTATCAAAAGCAGGGAAAAGGTTGTTCAAAAACAATTACTTTCGCCGTTCAATTTTAATCCGCGATGTTTGCCACGTCCTCCCTGGGATGGGGCATTTTTTATTTCTATAAACTGCCGTACACATGCGATCAATTCTTATAGCCTTTTTATTAACTGCTGTAATATGCTTTGCAAAAGCACAGAGCATACCTGAGTACGAACGTCTTAGCAGCTACTATCGTTATTACAAACAGGATTCGGCTGTTTATTTTGCCGAAAAGGGCCTGGCCTATGCACGTACCAAAGGTGATAGCGCAGGGGTTGCTGCTATGTTGATACAACAGGGATTGATTGATGACAACCTGGGCGATTTTGATAAGGCAGAAAGAAAATACAAACAGGCGCTGGAATTATACACCAACACCAATACACAAAAGGGGATCGCATCTGTTACCGTACGAATAGGAGTGGTGGAACTGAGAAACGGTAACTATGATAAAGCCATTCATCATTTCCTTGATGCACTGAAAATATCTGAAAAGCTGGATGATCAATATGGCATCATGGAAGCTACCTACAGCATTGCATGGGCCTATCTTGACCAGCACAATTTTGATGCGGCGCTGCAGAACCTGCAGGCAGCAGAGGCCATCAGTAAGAACTTACCCACCTCAGGTGTTTCGCTGAATATTCTCAATAGTCTTGGCGTAGTGTACCGCGAAAAAGATGACCTGGAAAAAGCCAAACAGTATTTTCAGCAGGGCGTGGGGTTGAGCAATAAAATAGAATTCCAGGGACTGAACATTACATTGATCAACAACCTGGCGCAGGTCTTTGCAAAAGAAGGCCATATAGAAAAAGCAGTAGCCATCCAGACAGAAGCATTGGAGCGGTCGAGGAAAATAGGTAATTACCTGAGGGAGTTGCAGACATTGCTGGGACTGGCAAAAACCTATGGAAAAAGCAATCCCGATAAAGCCATCTTTTACCTGAACGAGGCTGTATTACTGGCCCGTGCAAAAGGTATTCCCCGGCAGGAGATGCGCTACCTGAAACAGGTAACAGACCTCTACAAAGCCAAGGGCGATTATAAACAGGCTTTTTTAATGAAGGAACGCGAGCATACCCTGGCCGACAGTTTCTATTACAAAACAATGTCGCAGAACATTGCGTCGCTCAAGGCTGAATATGAATTGTCAAAATCCAACGCACGCGTAAAAGAACTGGACCTTGTTAATAAACGCAACCAGCTTGAATTACAGAAATCTGCTATTATTCGTAATGTAACATTGGGTGGCATTGCCCTTTTGCTGGTAATCCTGGGGTTGTTGTATAACCAGAACCGTATTAAACAACGAAGCAATAAGGAGATCAGCGAAAAAAATGCTTCATTGCAACAGTTGCTCGATGAAAAGGAATGGTTGCTGAGAGAAGTGCATCATCGTGTAAAGAACAATCTGCATACGGTAATGAGCTTGCTGGAAGCCCAATCGGCCTACCTGGAAGATGAAGCTTTACTGGCTATTCAGAACAGCCAGCATCGTATTTACGCAATGTCCATCATTCACCAGAAACTATACCAGGAAGAGAATGTAACAACGATCGATATGTCGTTTTATATTCCCGACCTTATACAATACCTGCGCGATAGTTTTGATGTAAGACAGCGGATCAGGTTCCGGGCCAGTGTTGATAAAATATTGCTTGATGTATCGCAGGCTATACCGGTGGGGCTGATCCTGAATGAAGCTATCACCAATGCTATTAAATATGCTTTTCCCGGTAATTCCGCAGGAGAAATAGAAATAAAAATGAAGCGGGATGATGAAGATCGTATCATGCTTTCGATAGCTGATAATGGAGTAGGGTTGCCAACAGGGATGAACCATGATAATACCAATTCACTCGGTATGAAACTGATGAAGGGGTTAAGTGAAGATATTCATGCCAGCTTTACAGTAGAATGTAGCCAGGGAACAAGGATCATCATTGGTTTCAAAGAAAATAAGTTGTTTCACGATTTACATAAACAGGAGGGCCATGTAGAGGGCGTGTAAAGTATGAAGAAGAAAAT
The DNA here is from genome assembly GCA_047602185.1 of Chitinophagaceae bacterium. Lineage (GTDB taxonomy): Bacteria > Bacteroidota > Bacteroidia > Chitinophagales > Chitinophagaceae > PMP191F. Next base: position 533,312 of record JASGHY010000001.1, read on the forward strand.
ATTGATAGTAGAGGACCAGTTTATTGAGGCCAACAGTTTACAGATGATATTGGTGAAGGCCGGTTATACTGTTTGTGGTATTGCCCGTTCAGTGGCCGTTGCACTGGACCTGGTGGATACGGAAAAACCAGATCTTGTGCTGCTGGATATTTATTTACAGGGGCCGCTTACCGGTATTGATCTTGCAAAAAAGCTCAGGGAGAAAGGAATTGGGTTTGTATATCTCTCTGCCAGCTCCACACAAAAAACATTGGATGATGCAAAGGTTACACAGCCATATGGTTTCCTGGTAAAGCCTTTTCGTGAAAAGGATATCCTGGTAACACTTGATATTGCGTGGTACCTGCATGAACAGAACTTTGCTACAAGAAACCTGGCTTCAGTTGCCAACCGGCCTGAAAGCTATGCCTCTGTTGCAGAGTTCAATAAGATCATTGGCAATAGCGCTGCATTGAAGAATGTACTGGATATGGTTTCAATGGTAGCACCTTCCGGTACTTCCGTATTGTTGCTGGGCGAAAGTGGTACCGGCAAAGAGAAAATAGCAGATGCCATCCATGGGTTATCACCTCGTAAGCGTAGCCCCTTCATAAAAGTGAATTGTGCGGCAATGCCTGCCACCTTGATCGAATCGGAACTGTTTGGTCATGAGCGCGGAGCATTTACCGGCGCTGCAACCCGCCGGATAGGGCGTTTTGAACAGGCCGAAAAAGGCACTATCTTCCTTGATGAGATCGGTGAAATGCCGCTTGAGATCCAGGTAAAACTATTGCGTGTACTGCAGGAAAGAGAAATTGAACGCATTGGTGGTTCAGATACCATTAAAGTGAATGTTCGTGTTATTGCAGCAACCAACAGGAATCTTGAGAAAGAAGTAGCTGAAGGCCGTTTCAGGATGGACCTGTATTACAGGCTGAACGTGTTTCCTGTAACGTTGCCGGCCCTGCGCGAGCGGAAAGAAGATATTCCTTTACTGGCTACACATTTCATGCGCTATTTCAGCAGTAAAGTCGGTAAAAAAATAACAGAGATCTCCGAAGAAGCAATAGAAAAACTGATGATGTACGACTGGCCCGGCAATATCCGTGAACTGGAGAACCTGATGGAGCGGGCGGTGCTGCTAACAGCGGGCACTATCTTAAAGGATGTGCAGGTGCCTGTGGGGTATGATAAAAAGGAAAATGTATTCAGTGGTCAACCGGGTGTTATTAAAACAATGGAAGAGAATGAACGGGATCATATTCTTGCAGCATTGGAAAAGACAAAGGGTAAGGTTTCCGGCGATGGTGGCGCTGCGGAACTGCTGAACATCAACGCATCTACCCTTAAATCCCGGATGAAGAAACTCGGTATTATAGGCAGGCGGCAGGCGTAGAAACATTAAGGAAAGTTTGTATAGTGCTGTATGAGTAAGGATTTTGATAAAGACACTATTTGATAACATTCGTGTATCGGCTAAATTTTTTAAATTAGACTAACAACTTCATGATTATAAAATATGCCGGTATGAATACAGTCACCATTATAATTGTTGTAATAGCTGCAATTGCCTTGCTGGTATTTATGAACCTGAAAAATAAGAAAGACAGGAAAAAGCTTTTCAAGCCGGGATCAACTGATCCTGTAGAAGTGGGGAAAACAGAACAGGACAGAAGAAAAGATCAGCTTTAACAAACGCGGGCAATAACTGTTATTTGCTTATAGAAATAACAGTATCCTAATATTGAGACGGCGCAATCCTGGTGCGCCGTTTTTTATTTTGCAGAAATTCTCACTGCCCATGAAGCTGCCTGTTTTAAAGACTGTTTTTGGTTGTTTGTTTTTTCTTTCCGCCCAATCACAACATCCATTGAACGTACTGCCTGTTGCAAAACACAAAACGATCATTGTTGCGCATCGCGGAGATCATGTAACTGTTCCGGAAAATACAATCGCTTCTTTTGAACAGGCAATTGCCCATGATATAGATTATGTGGAAGCTGATCTGCGCACTACCAAAGACAGTGTATTGGTAATGATGCACGATGCAACGGTAGATAGGACCACAAATGGTAAAGGAAAAGTAAGTGAATTGAATTATGCTGATCTGCGTGCACTTCGTACATGGGATAATAAAGGAGTATTAACTACTCACCATATTTTGTCATTTGAAGAGATGCTGCAATGCTGCAAAAACAGGATCTGCATTTATCTCGATTTTAAGGATGCCAGCGTACTACAGGCATGGCAACTGATCCGGAAATATGGCATGGAGCAGCAGGTGATAGTCTATATCAATGCACCTGAACAATTGACCGCATGGCGTACCGTTGCACCACAAATACCGTTGATGATCAGTCTGCCGGATTCTGTGCGCACGCCTTTACAGGTAAAACAGCTATTGCAAAGAATACCTGTAGAAATATTAGACGGCGATTATACTGACTATACACCTGGCATGGTAAAAGCAGCGGAAGAAATGGGAGTACAGGTATGGCCTGATATACAGGGTGAACATGAAGATCAGAACTGGGAGAATGCAATTGCTACAGGTTTTCATGGTCTGCAAACAGATCATCCTGCAGCATTAAGTAATTTTCTGAAAAAGAAGCTTAAAAGATGATCCAGCCCTGACAGGTCTGAGCAGAGTCTCGGAAATAAATTTTAAAAGGTAGCTAGGGTCCGACCTGACAGGTCAAAGCAGAGCTTCGTAAATGCATTAAAAAATGTAAATAGCCTTAGCAACTAAGACCTGTCAGGTCAGCTTATTTCGGCAGCCATTTTACAAAACCTGAAGATTTAATTTCATAGCCCAGGCTTTTATAAAAAGCATGTGCAGCAGTGCGTTCCTCGCGGTTACCGCTGTTCAGCAGCAAGGCATTGGCTCCCGATTGGCGTGCCCACCGCTCGGCTTCTTCCATTAAGAGCCTGCCTATACCCAGTTTACGTTGTTCCTTTTTTACAACCAATGCACCAATACGGATATAGCAACCATTGTGCTCGTAATGATAATTTTTGATCAGTCCTATCATGCCCACCACTTCATTATTGCCGGTAGTAGCTACCAGTGTTCGGTAATCTGCATGGTGGAGAAGAGTAGAAAGCCTGCCTTGCACATCTGCTTCCGTAGCCTGGTAGCCAAGATCATGCATGAGTGTGGTTAGCGCAGCAGCATCGGCCATAGTAGCCTCTCGCATTGTAATCATCACTAAAATTACAACTGCTTTGCAATAAAGCCACAATTCCGAAATCCATAAATCACAAAATCATACAATCCCTTTATTTCGGTGCCCAGCTATAAAATGTTTCACCCTTACTGGTATTCAAAGTAGCCAGTAAAGAATCGGGTTTAGATTTTCCATAACGATACACCAGGTTTTTCAGGTTGGTAATATCACTGGAATAATTAAAGATATAATAGCGGGTAAAATAATAACCCTGGTCCTGGGTTTGTTTTATCTGGCCGTTGGCATCTATCTGGAACATGAGGTAATCACCGGGAGGATAAAGCGCAGACGTTGCGCCATAGTATTGCAATGAATCTGTAAACTTCTGAACAGTGGCTGCAGTTGAAGCGAAATGATAATGAACTGTGCCAAAAACCGTATTGTCCGGAATTCTGCCAAGAACAGGATTCACGAATTGAACTTTTGTTTGAGCCGGGATAGTTGCTTTATAACTGGTTCCGGAAATGGAGAGCTGGCCGGTAACCGTAAGGCCACCAAAATTCAACTCCAGTCCATAATCCTTTGTTTCCCCGGAAAGTTCGTCCAGCTCAATGACGGTGCTGGCCGGGCCCACTGCTGTAAGACAGATATTGGGTCCGGTTACCTGTATAAAGTTGATGGTTATTTTGCTATTGGTTACTGCGTGGCTGGTCTCCAGGAAATAGTTGATACAGGGATAGCTCTTTTCTGTCATACATTTAAAGACCAGGGTTCTTTTAGTTCCGGCCAGGGTTTCAGACATGGCGATCTTTACATTTTCCTCAAAACTGGCCTGCGGATCAGAAGAGTTTTTCTTACAGGCAGCAATACCCAGGCAGCACAAGGCAAAGAATAGAAGAATGGTTTGTTTCTTCATAAGCAAAATTTGAACCCTGACAACCATAATGATCATTTCATTGCAGCCTATGCTAAATTTTTTCAGAATTAGTGGCTAATTGCCTGAAATGGTTGGTTTTGCCGGTCGGGCCTTCAAAAAAGACCCCGGATAGTACAGTAGCGGCCTTTTGCTGCAGGTTGATAAATGTATTCGTTTTCATTGCACATATTACAGTTGGCTTACTTATCTTGCTGATTAGCCGCCGGTAAAGCACTGCTGTCCCTGTACATAACGGATAGTTTTGTAACATTGACCCGGAAGCCCTTTTAACGATATATGAAACAATTGTGTGCCGTTCTGATATTGCTTGCTACCCGGATGCCGGTTTTACATGCGGGTAACGATAGTTTATTGGCTGTTCTCAGTAATACCATTCCGCTTTCAGCCGGTTACGACAAGGCGAAGATCAAAGAAATAGACCTGCTGAAACAATCCCTTGCAACACAGTCGCAGTCGCCAGATGTGGTTTTTGACCGTTACCAGCAGATCTATGAGGCTTACAAAACCTTCAATTACGATTCAGCTTATACCTATGCTACAAGACTGGTACGTACGGCCTATGCCATGCAGGATGCACATCATATTGCTGCTGCCCGCCTGAACCTGAGTTTTATCTTATTATCAGCAGGACTCTATAAAGAAACCTTTGATTCACTGAGCTCCCTTGCTGTTCAGACTGTTCCCGATGTGTTAAAAGGTGAGTATTATACCTTATGGGGCAGGTATTACTATGACCTGGCAGGTTATGCCAACGATAACTACCATTCTGTTGATTACGACATAAAGGCCGGCAAATACCTTGACTCTGCACTTACATTTTACAAGCCCGGGTCTTTTGAATATGAGTATTACAGCGGACTGCGCCTGTTCAAACAGGGGGATAAAAAGGGCTCCGCTGCATTCTTTGAAAAACTGATGAACAATAAGTCGCTTGACGATCACCAGTTAGCGCTTACTGCCTCCACCTACAGTACTATCTTTTTACAGGAAGGTAATACTGATAAAGCCATCGATCTGCTTATTGAAGCTACCATTGCTGATATCCGGTCTTCCACCAAAGAAACGGTTGCCATTTTTCACCTTTCTGAATTGCTGCACAAAAGGGGAGACCTGAAACATGCAGCCATGTGTATTGAAAGCGCCATTTCCAATGCAGAGTTTTATGGTGCAAGACAACGAAAGGTTCAGGCCAGTTCCATCTTGCCATTAATAGAAGGAGAACGGATCAATGGTATTGAAGCCGCCAAAAATATCTGGATCAAATATGCCATTGTCGTTACCTTGCTGGTAGTAGCATTGATAGTATTAACCTGGATCGTATTACGACAGGTAAAAGAATTAAAACGTGCACAGCAGGCATTAAAAGAGGCAAATGCCATTCAGCAGGCCATCAATCACCAGCTGGAAGAAACCAACAGGCAACTGGCAGAAGTAAACGAAAAACTAGGGGAGGCCAATAAGATCAAAGAAGAATATATCGGTTATTTCTTCAATATCGATTCCGAGTTTTACAGCAAGCTGGATAAGGTCAAGAATACCATTGAGCAAAAGCTGCAGGAAAAACGATACGATGATATTCGTTTCTTCCTGAATAAGATCGATACCCGTAAAGAAAAAGACGAACTGTTGCTGAGCTTCGATCATATCTTCATTAAGCTATTCCCCAATTTTGTAGCAGAAGTAAATGCCCTGTTGCGTGACGATGAAAAAATAACACTTCGAGAAGGTGAGCTGCTAAGTACTGATCTGCGGATCTTTGCCCTCATGCGTATGGGTGTAACCGATCCTGAAAAGATCGCCCGCATACTCGAGTATTCAGTAAAAACCATCTACAGTTATAAATCCCGTGTAAAGAACAAAGCTGCTATTCCCGGTGACGAATTTGAAGAAAGGGTGATGCAGATTAAATCACTTTGATGTGCGAATGTGGAGATTGGCTGATGTGCAAATGTGATACACTGTATGCTATACCTCATTAGTGAAGATTTATTTCCCGTTGATTTTTCTTCTCCTCAGGCATTTAGCATTCCGCGTTAGGCGTTTAGCATCCCAACATATTAAAAACATACCACTAACTGGTAATAGGCAGAATCAGAAATGTAACTCACTTTTGCTGCGCTGATTATTACAGGACTCCAACCTTATCCTCCTTATACTTTATCCATCTCATCTTTTGCTTTATCCTAATGATTGTGTGCTGTATTAAAAAATACAGATTGTAGTTTTTGTTTTCGATAGATCTGCTGAGATAAGAAAAATGTGTTATATGCTGTCGAAAATCAAAAAAAATGCAAAAGTTATAGACAATTGTCTTTTGCTTTTATGCAAAATATAATTTCGCTTACTCTTACAATGAGGAACAATAACATTGTTTGTTACTGTAAGAATTGTGATGATTGATTAGTGCGATAACCATTATTAACACTACATACCCCCCCTAAACCCTGATGCGGCCAAACCTGCTCATGAGCATGTTATTGCTCATACTTTGCTGCGCGCAAACCTATGCGCAGGATAGCGTTTCCACGCTGGATCGCATCGCTGATTTTCCTACACGCTTCCTTGATCGTATCAATAAGAAGGCCTCCCGGCTGGAAGAGGATGTAGTTAACAATACAGAGAAATACCTTCAGCGTCTTGCAAAACAGGAGAAGAAATTACAGAAACAGTTAGCTAAGAAAGATTCAGCAGCGGCTGCTAACCTGTTTGGTGATGTGGATGCAAAATACCAGCAATTGCAACAATCTTTACAGCAACCTGCCGGTAAGGTAGCCCGTTACAAGCAATACATTCCCGGGCTTGATAGCCTGAAAACCTCGCTTAATTTTCTTTCATCCGACAATAACCTGCTGAAAGGAAAAGAACAGGAGATTCAATCAGCCCTGAACAGTGTAAATGGTCTTACCGACAAGCTGCAACAGGCAGAAGCCATCAAACAATACATTCGTCAGCGCAAACAATTGCTGAATGACCAGTTAAGTAAGTTTGGTTTGACCCAACAGCTAAAGCAGTACAACCAGCAGGCCTATTATTATGCAGCTCAATTGCAGGAGTACAAGAATACGCTGAATGATCCTGATAAGCTGCAGCAAAAGGCTTTAGGTCTGCTACAAAAGTTGCCGGCTTATCAATCCTTTTTCAAAGAACATTCTGAACTGGCAGGTCTCTTCAGTGTACCGTCTAATTATGGCGATGCCGGTTCGCTCGCTGGCTTACAAACCCGTTCTGATATTCAGCAACTGATCCGGCAACGGGTGGCTTCCGGTGGCCCCAATGCACAGCAATATATTCAAAGCAACATGCAGCAGGCGCAGACCCAGCTGAATAATATGAAGGATAAGCTGAACAAGCTGGGCGGTAATCCTGATATGGACATGCCGGAAAGTTTTAAACCTAATAATCAACGCAAAAAAAGTTTCTTACGCCGGTTGGAATATTCTACTAACCTGCAAACGCAGAAAAGTACCTACCTGTTCCCTACCACCAGTGATATGGGTTTATCGGTTGGGTATAAGCTGAATGATAAAAGTGTGATAGGTATTGGCGGCAGTTACAAACTGGGCTGGGGCAATGGGTGGAACAATATCAAGCTTACCCACCAGGGAGCAGCACTCAGAAGTTTCCTTGACTATAAGATCAAAAGCAGCTTTTTCGCGAGTGGTGGATTTGAGTACAACTATCAACCTCTCAACGATTCTTTGTATTCCTCCTCTCCCCCTGGGAGAGGGCGGGAGAGGGCCTGGACCCAAAGCGGCCTCATCGGTATCAGCAAGATTATCTCGCTGAAAAGCAAGGTATTTAAGAAAACCAAGCTGCAGTTGTTATGGGATTTTCTGAGTTACCGGCAGGTACCGCGTACGCAGGCAATTAAGTTCAGAGTAGGCTATAATTTTTAAAAAACGGAACCACTATATGTTCAAAAAGAAACAATTGATCCTGGCTTTTCTTTCAGGATGGTTATTTATTAACGGGGCATTAGCCCAAACCGGGGAGGGACAGCATGTTGGTGTTAAAATGGAGTTTAACCCTATCCCCGCTTCTCCAAACGTAGCCGCTTTTGATAAATATGGCAATTTGCCGGTAAATGCCAATACCGGGGTACCACAGATCGAGGTGCCGGTATATACTATTGCCATGAATGGATTTAGCTGGCCTCTAAGATTATCTTATCATGCTAGCGGTTTTAAGTCAGAAGATATAGCTTCCCGTAATGGATTGGGATGGTCTATGCAGGCAAGCGGACAGGTTTCGCATCCATCAATAATGGGAACGGGCGATATCGAATTGAAAAGATTCCTGGACCTGTCCTACGGAAGTGAAACGATGCCTGGCGACTGTATCCCAACAAATGAAACGGATGTACAGATCGCTGATCAATATTTGAATGGTCAAATCACTTCTGCACCAGTCATTGATAATTTTCAGACTGCCGCATTAGGTGGCAGGCTTTGGAAAGGGACTACTATACCAGCAAGTGACGTAAAATACATTTCTTCCAATGATATGTCAGTTGTATATGATGATGCCGGCAATAAATATGAATTCGCATTGTTGGGAGGAAATTCCAGAGTGTCCATGTGCCAGGGAACAAATACAGGAACTCCAAGCCGTGTGGATTACCTGACACGGGTAATTACCACAAAAGGCGAGGTGCTGAACTTTACCTATGATGCAGAAAATTATTCTTACCGTTTACCTGATCTGCACATAAAAAAAATGATAGATGCAGGACAACTTTCGCGTTGTTATCTTGAGCTTAGCCCTGAAGATTATTATTGTCAGAACGTTTATTATGCAAATGAAAAACGACTTAAAAAGATCGAAGGATCTAACGGAACACTTATTTATTTTTATTATTCTTCCCGGCAGGATTTGCCAGGATCAACCAAGCTAGACCAGGTAGATATCTGGTATAAGACCAATGGTGATTCCAGCCTGGTAAAACGTGTTGATTTTCGCTATAGTTATTTTGGAACCGGAACGGATCAGTACGCATTACAATTAAAGCTCAATGAAGTAATTGTGAAAGGTAGAAGTGCTGATTCATTGAACAGTTATAAATTCTTTTACAATACGGATGCTCTTCCTTATAAGCTAAATTCTTCTATCGTTTTTGCAGCAAACTCTCATACCGAAGCAACTTATGATATTTCTAAAGCGGGAATACTTACCAAGCTGCAATATCCTACAGGCGGTTATACCACATTTGATTATAAGGTGTCAGTTGGCGCCGGTATGTTGAGGATAGCCGAGATCAGAGATTTTTCCCGTGAAGGTGATATGTCCGGATATCGCTCATTCAAATACAATAATCCTAACAATCCTGAAGAAGAAGAAACATCTGGAGTGGAACGAATATCGGCAACATTTCTTGAATATGAAACAACCTATTTCATAGGTAACCGAACAAATAATGGTACACCCGTTAACTGTACAACGGAATTGCCCTGTGCCCAGCCTATGGAGTTTTTAGTAGACTGTAACAGGACCATCTGGAAAAATACTCCGGTTCGACACGCTATTGAAGATTATATGGACCTTACACCACGTTTTCCATACGTGACAGAGTTTTTTGGAAACAACGGAGAAAATGGAAAAATTGAGTACAAATATGGTTTGCCGGTAACCAGTAGGAATATCAACGATGCCGTTTTGTTGCTGCCGGAATACCTGAATGAAAAGAACATTTTTAAAAAAACGTCCGGGGGTGGCTATGAATTGATCAGCAAAACGCTCAATCAATATGAGACTACCACCTGTAATGATACTTTTTTTGCAGAATCGCAACATGTAAAAGAAGCGAGGGGATGGATTAAGAGAGTATATATGACAAGACCCCAGTTATTTGTTACTTGCTGTAACCCTAATACTGATGCTAAGGTTTGTATATCGCCCCAGTATCTGCAATACGACGCGCGTATAGCGAATGTGCCTGTTTATCTTAAAAAAACAACGCAACAAACATTTGATGCTACCGGGAATATGAGTGTTGAGCAGAATTTCTATTACGATGAAGCACGATTGACAAAAGCCACACGCATAGAAACGAAAAAAAGTAATGGAGAACAGCAGCGAATAGAATCCCGTTACCCTTATTATTTTGCAGGGAACACCGTGTATGATTCAATGGTGGCCAGAAATATCGTAAGCCCGGTAATTGAGGAGTATACAAAAAATATAACTACCAATGCGGAACTTTCCCACACAAAAGCCAATTACCAGTTATGGCATGGTAACACGCTGATAGAACCTGCCAGTGTGCAACAGTCTTTTAAAGGAAGTGCATTAGAGACTTTGGTGACTATCAATAATTATGATTCACATGGAAATTTACTGCAATTGGTTGATAGATCCGGGGTTACCAAAAGCTTTGTCTGGGGATATAACAATAATTATCCCATTGCGCAGGTTCTGAATGCTTCTGTAACAGATGTATTCTATGCTTCATTTGAAGATGCAGAAGGGAATAGCAGTACCGGTGATGCAAGAACCGGTAAAAAAAGCCGAACCGGAGGTTATAGCAGATCGTTGTCCGGATTGACCAATGGCAACTACCTGCTTAACTGGTGGCAGAAATCTGGCAGTAGCTGGGTGTTGCAGACCAGCAATATAACTGTTGCTTCGGGTACTTATACTATTAGTTTATCAGGGCAGGTGGATGATGTGCGGTTTTATCCTGTTGCTGCTCAGATGACAACCTATACTTATGATCCGCTGGTAGGTATGACGAGTCAATCGGATCTGAATAATATTCCCACTTATTATGAATACGATGGGTTTAACCGTTTATTACGTATAAGAGATAGGGATAAAAATATCCTGAAACAGTATGATTACCAGTATCAGCAATATACTCATGCCAATGCAATATGGGTAACTACAGGTAATACCCGTTGCCAGCCTTGTCCTTCAAATGGAGCGTATCATACTAATATACAGCAACAGGAAGAAAAAGATAATAATCCCAATAGTACTACTTATAACCAGACCCGTTGGACAGATATTGGTATAAATAGCAGTTGTACTGTTAGCGCAGACTGGCAAAATACCGGTAGTGCCCAATGTATTACAGATGGCAGTGGTTACAGAACAGGTGTACAACATCTGGAACAGCGTGATATGAATCCCTGTAGCGGTACTTATAGCCAGGTACAATATGTGGACGTTACCAATACAACATCGTGCTCACTCAATGCCCCTTTATGGCAAACAACCGGTACTACCCGTTGTAAACCTTGCCCGGCAAATAGTGCCTATATCACCAATATATCGCAACAGGAAGAAAAAGACAATAATCCTAACAGTGCAACTTATAATCAAACCCGCTGGACAGATGCAGGAGTAAGTAGCACATGTATAGTTAGCGCAGATTGGCAGAATACGGCAACTGCTGTGCGGTGTCAGCTGCAGGATGGTGTTAATAATGGTTTCCAGGAACAGGAGCAAAAGGATATGAATCCTTGCAGCAGTACTTATAATCAAACCCGTTGGTGGGGCATTGCTTATAATACCACAGCTTGTCCTTTGCCTTGTATTTGTACTGAAGAATCCGGCAAGTGTATCAACGGTGTTTGCGAAACAGGTGTTAAGGTGTATCTATCCTCGGTAGAACAGCCTAATGGTACTTATTTATGTACTTACCGTTACGAATGGAGTGATTACACCTCATCTCCCAACTATACAGAATATTCATCCACCAAATGTGCCGGTGGCAGTGCCGGAGAGGATATGTGATCTTTAAACAACTGAATAAATAAAGTTTTATGAATAAAATAATTGCAACTTTCTTTTACCTGCTTGTCGCATTGTCGGCTTCTGCGCAATCTGATGCTGAATCGGTATCAAAAAAGATAGCTCAGCGTATGAAAGACTCTCTGGCATTAACGGCTGTGCAGATGCAGAATATTTATGATATCAACATGCAGTTACACCAGCAACGGGTGGCTGTATGGCAGCAGTATAATAACAACAGGCCTCAGATCCAGTCGCATCTGCAGTTAATCGAAAACACCCGTGATTCATTATACAAACCTGTATTAACAGCGGAACAGTTTACCCAATACCGGCAAAAAAAACTAAACCTGTTAAATAACAACTAAACAGCTGTTGCTTTTTCAAAAGGTTCGATACTAACATTCAAAAACATACCCCTAAACATATTTCCATGCGCAAGATCTTTTTACTGTTTTTGTTAACTGCAGCTTTGTGCCAGTTAAATGCCCAGACCTGTGGCACTACCAATATTGCATTAAATAAAACCACGGCTGCTTCTTCGGAAGGCGAGTGGCATAAAAAAGGTGATGCGGTGGATGGTGATGCAACTACTACGTGGTGGGGTCCATTGTCATCAGATAATGAGTATATCTATGTAGACCTCGGTCAATCCTATACCATTTGTAAAGTAAACATCATCTGGAGTGTGGATGGTATGGCCGGTAACTATACCATTGATGTGTCGGACAATGCCAGTACGTGGACTACGATCTCTACCATTACGGGTAATGCGGCTACCACTACTACCACAGATGTATCCGGTACGGGCCGTTATGTACGTATCAACATGACGCAGCGCCATTTTAGCTGGTCCAGCTACCAGATCTATGAGCTGCAGATCTTTAATACCACCACTACCAATACCGCGCCTGTGGTTAGCTTAACGGCGCCTGCCAGCAATGCTACCTTTATAGCGGGTAGTAATATCACGCTGTCTGCTACGGCCAGTGATGCAGATGGCACCATCAGTAAAGTAGAGTTCTTCAATGGCGCTACCAAACTGGGAGAAGTGACATCTTCGCCTTATAATTATACCTGGACCAACGTAGCCGCCGGTTCTTACAGCATCACTGCCAAAGCCACTGATAATGGCAATGCATCTACTACTTCATCTGCAGCCAGTATTCTCGTGACAGCAATTTCTGCGAGTGGTGGTGGCTGGGAGTTGACTGGTAACAGTGGCACCACACCGGGTACCAACTTTATCGGTACCACCGATGCTAAAAAACTGGTGTTTAAAACCAATAATACCAGCAGGCTCACGATCCTGTCCAACGGTGCAGTTGCTATCGGTGCTGATACCATTACCAACAGCGAAGCCAAACTGGCGGTGAACGGCGCTATCTATACCAATAAATTAAAAGTAACGCAAAGCAGTTGGGCCGACTATGTGTTTGACAAGGGATACAAACTGCGCAGTTTGTCTGAGGTGGAAGCCTATATCCGTCAACACAACCACCTGCCCGATGTGCCTGCTACTGCAGAAGTACAACAGCAGGGTACCGATGTGGCCGAGATACAGGCTACGCTGCTCAGGAAGATCGAAGAACTGACACTGTATGTGATCAAACAGGACAAGCAACTGAACAGCCAGCAACAGGAGATCAGGCAGTTAAAAAAACAGTTGTCAAAAAGTCGCCGGTAGGCACCCCGGCTGGTGTGTTCACCGGCCGGAACCTTCGTGAACAGACAGTGAATTGAAAACCTTATTAAGACGAACATGCGAATCAATATATTACCGGTAACGATCGGGTTGCTGACGGGGCTATCGGGGCTGGCGCAAACCAACAAGCCCACCACGGCCACACAACCGGCAGCGCCGCAGATCACAACGATCTATACCCCACAGGGATACAATGGGAGTATTAAAGTAAACTATGTGCGTACCTGGGAAGCCAAAGGGCCTTATACCGATCCCGGGCAGTTGGTAGCAGCGGGTTACCAGCACGTACAGCAAACCACGCAATACATCGATGGGCTGGGCCGGCCTTTGCAAACGGTGGCCCGGCAGGCAAGCCCACAGGCAAAAGACCTGGTATCACCGGCGGTGTACGATGAGTTTGGCAGGGAGCAATACAGGTTTTTGCCCTATGTAGCCAATGCCACGGATGGAGCTTTGCGTTTAGACCCTTTTACCGAGCAAAAAAACTTTTTAGCTACGCAGTACACCGGCGAGCAGGTGTTTTATGGGAAAACCGATTTTGAAGCCTCGCCACTGAACAGGGTGAACAAAACAATGCCGGCAGGCAATGCCTGGACGGGTAGCAATGTGGGGATGCAGCAACAATACCTGCTGAATACCACAGCCGATGCCGTACGTATCTGGACCATCGCCAACGATGCGCTGACTTATAGCAGCGGTGATGCCACCACGAACATCCCTGCTTCACCGGCTGCGTACAACGCCGGCGAGTTGTATAAAAATGTAACGATAGATGAAGCCGGGCATGCTGTAGTGGAATACAAGGACAAAGAGGGACAGGTGCTGTTGAAAAAAGTACAGGCAGATGGCACGATGGCTGCTGACTACAGTGGCTATGATGGTTTTTTGTGTACCTATTATGTGTATGACGACCTGAACCAGTTGCGTGTTGTGATCCCGCCGAAGGCTGTGGCACAGATGGTAACAGCCGGCAGTTGGTCTTTAAGCAGCGATGTGGTGAAGGAGCTTTGTTTCCGGTATGAGTATGATGCGCGCAAAAGAATGATCGCTAAAAAAGTACCGGGTAGCGATTGGGTGTACATGATCTATGATATACGCGACCGGTTGGTGTTTACACAGGATGGTAATATGCGCAGTAGCAACAGTCGCCAATGGATGACTACGTTGTACGATGGACTGAATCGGCCAGTGATGACAGGTGTAACCACATTCAGCAGTAATGTAACTCCGGCAAACCTGCAAACGCAGGCCAATACGGCTACTTCCATTACGGCAGGCACCACTGGTGTACAGGCCGACATTGTACTCAGTGGCAGCCTGAGTGGTAACTACCAGGCGCTGAACAGCATTACTGCCAATGCAGAGGCAGAGACCACCGTGGGTGGCGAGTTTACTGCCGCCATTGTAAACGGTCCCGGTGGCAGTGATGGCCAAACCTATTATTATGAAGGCATGGCAGTGAACCGGAGCCCGGTACCATCCGATGCTTCTTTTACAGCCCTCACCATGACCTACTACGACAATTACAACTGGACCAATAAAACCTATAACATCGCTAACAATAGCCTGCTGCCGGCCGGCAGCAGCAACCAGCATGTGGAAGACCTGCCTACACAGGCCAGCCTGCTGATTGCAGGACTGGCAACCGGTACCAAAACGAGGGTAATAGAAGACCCAGGTAACCTGGCTGCAGGTGGCTGGTTAACGGCAGTAAGTTTTTATGATGACAAGGGTAGGGTGATACAGGTACAATCTGATAATTATAAAGGTGGAAATGATATTATTACCAATCGTTATGATTTTACCGGTAAGGTGGTGAGCAGCTACCTGGTACAGAACAATCCTGCAGGCACCCCTGCCCAGGTGAATGTACTGACCACGATGCTGTATGATGTGGGTGGTCGTTTAACGAAGACCCTGAAGAAAGTGAATGATGGTGCAGAGGTAACCATTGTACAGAACAGTTATAACGAAGAAGGCCAGTTACTGAGCAAAGCACTGGGGCAGCAGCAGGATGGTGCGGGCAGCTATACTGCTACACCGCTGGAAACTTTGCAATACGATTACAATGTGCGTGGCTGGCTGAAGGGGATCAACAAAGCCTATGCCAATGGAACCACCGGTAGCGCTAAGTTCGGCATGGAACTGAACTATGAGTGGGGTTTTGCCAATAACCAGCTCAATGGCAATATCTCCGGCACTAAATGGCGCAGTATGGGCGATGACCAGCGCAGGTCTTATGGCTATACTTACGACGCAGTCAATCGTTTGCTGGCCGGTGATTTTGCACAGTATGATGGCAGTGTGTATGCAGACAATGCGAAGATCAATTTTGATATGCAGATGGGCAATGGTACTACAGCCTCCAGCGCCTATGATGAAAATGGCAATATTAAGTCCATGAAACAATGGGGCCTGCGTACCGGCAGTAGTGAAGTGATCGATGACCTGGTATATACCTATTTTGACAACAGCAACAAACTGCGGGCTGTTACCGATAATGCCACCGGTGGTACCTTACCAACAGGACCGGCAACGGGCTTAGGTGATTTTACCAACAAGAACAACAGTGGTGATGATTATGGGTACGACCTGAATGGCAATATGATCAGCGATAAGAACAAAAAGCTGATGGGTAATACCGGTATGGATCAAACCAGCGGTGGTGCCATTACGTACAACCACCTGAACCTGCCCTGGCAGATTGCGGTGAAAAAAGACAATGACGAAGACAAGGGCAGCATTACCTATATCTATGATGCAGCCGGTAACAAGCTGGAGAAAAGAGTGCTGGAGAACAATGTGACCAAAACCACTACTTACCTGGGGGGTGCAGTGTACGAGGACAACAAACTGCAGTTCATCGGGCAGGAAGAAGGGCGTATCCGCTATGCGAAAAAATACTTTGTGAGTGGCGACAGTGCTTACCAGTTCTTCTACGATTATTTTATCAAAGATCATTTAGGGAACGTGCGCATGGTGCTGACGGAGCAGCAGGATACGGCGCAGTACATCGCTACCATGGAGACGGCCTATCGTACCAAGGAGGATTTATTGTTCGCGAATGTAACCACTACAGCGGTAGCTACTTCTACAGTACCGGGCGGTTATCCTACCACCGACAATACGACTAATCCCAATAACTATATAGCAGAGGTAAATGGCAGTGGCAATAAAACGGGCCCGGCCCTGGTACTGAAAGTAATGAGTGGTGATAAGGTAGATATCGGGGTAAAGTATTATTACCTGTCCGGTGGCTCTGCAACGGACAAGGACAATACGGTAAACAGTATTTTATCTTCCCTGGCCAGTGGCATTGTGGGTGTGTCCGGTGAAATGAAAGGAACGCTGGAGGCATTAAAGGATGTCAATACGAGTCCATTACTGGGTGCGTTGAATACGTTCCGGGAGAATCACAATGCAGACCGGCCGGACAAACCGAAAGCTTACCTGAACTGGGTGTTACTGGATGAGCAGTTCAATTTTATAGAGAGCTCGAGTAATGGACAACCGGTAACAACAGCAGGCAGTATCCAGTCGCTGACCGGCTTCCCGGATATTACCCGTAATGGATTTTTGTATATTTACGTGAGCAATGATACCAAAGGCTGGAGTGTGTTCTTTGATAACCTGGTAGTAAAGCATTATACGGGACCATTAACGGAGGAAACGCATTATTATCCGTTTGGGTTGACGATGGCGGGAATTAGTTCAAAAGCGATAGGAAGACTGGATAATAAGTATGAGTACAACGGTAAGGAGAAACAGGAGAAAGAGTTTAGTGATGGAGGTGGATTAGACTGGTATGATTATGGAGCAAGGATGTATGATGCGCAGATTGGGAGGTGGAGTGTAATAGATCCTTTAGCCGAAAAATTTTTTGGTTATTCGCCATATCTGTATAGTGAAAATGATCCTTTGAATAATATTGACTTGGATGGTGAAATCCCTATTCCTCTTCGAGTATTTTTTGCTGTAAATAAAAAAGATTATCCAAGGGGATTGCCTAATGCAGCAATAAGAACTTCGACATATAGAGAAATTAGAAGTGTAGGAACAAGCCCCCATATAGGCATAGATTACAGGGCGCCTATTGGTACACCAGTATTTTCTATGGGAAAAGGAGAAGTGAGTGGAATGTATACAACTAGATCTGGAATTAGAATACTTGAGGTTAAATATAGAAATGGAGATAAAGTTAGATTTTTACATTTAAGTAAGTATGTATCTGGGCTAAAAGTTGGTGCAAGTATTGCAGAAGGGCAGATTATTGCTTTTTCCGGTAATTCTGGTACCTATAATGGAAAGCCATATCCAGCACATTTACATGTAGATGCGGTTGATAAGGATGGAAAATCTGTTGATCCTGAGAGTAGAAATTACGGGGATTATTCTAACAAGGACTTCTTCGAAAACTATAAAGATGGTGATGCAAAAGCAATAGAAGAGCAAGATTCTAAAGAACCGTATATTCGAATAGAAGATTGGTATAGAGGATTTCTAAAAAGGCAAGAGGAAAGGATAAGAGCGTTTAACAAGTTAACAGAAGAGTTTGATAAAATGATAAGGGATAGAGAAAAACTGCAAATTAAGGACTCCCAAAAAAATAAAAATTAGAATGAGATATTTATTTTTTCGTTTATTTTTAATAAGTAGTTTTTTATTGTCATGTAGTTATCATGATAATAAAGGAAATAAGAATTTGACTGATAAAAGTGTCGGATTTAAGTTGTTCGATATAAGTCAGTTTTCGAAGTATATTTTTATGCAGAGATTTAATAACATAAAAAAGGATAGTATTATAAATAATAACTTTAATATTATACAATTAAGAGAAGAAAGCGAGGGAGTGGAGTGGGATATAATTTATTTGAAGCGAGATCGGAAAGTTTATTGTACAATTGAAAATAATTGGGAGGACTCCAGTTTTGTAACAAGAGTTTCTTTTTACGATCCTCGATTTTATTTGAATAATGGAATAACAACAGCATCTAAATTTAGGGATGTAGTAAAGTTTATTAAAGTAAATGATCTTAATTCTTCAAATGATGGATCTTTGGCTTTTATTGATTCTGTTGATAGTACAATTGTTTATTACTATGATATTTCAAACGATAAAAATCTGTACTATGGTATTAAAAGTTTAAAAGATGTCCCTGATAGTTTACATATGACATCGATAGTTGTCAATAAAAAATGATGAAGATATGATGCGGCCCGTAACTGGTCGTAGTTTATAGTTACAATAAATAAAGTTTACTACTGGGCGTATGGCTTTGCCTACGCCCTTTTTTTTGTTTGTTTTGTAGTGTACTGTTCCTGGTAGCTTTCAGCTACTGTGGCTTATTTCGATTAATAGAAGTCAATGTTGATTGTTTGAGTAGGCGTAGCCTACATGTAAGCTTTTGGATAATTAAGGTATATTGTTGGAATGGGTAGTGATTAAGTGTTAGGTAAATCGTGTCTGCGTAGGCAAAGCCTACGCCAAGTGGGGGTTCCCTAAATATTATTAAGCCATGATAGAAGGAAATCAATACATAGAAACCGTTAAGTTGTATTTCGGTTTTCTTACTACGGAGTTTGGCTTTAAAGTAACTGAAGAAAAAATAAGAGGTAATGCTTTTTACGATGTTCAGTATAAAGATGAAACACGTATTGTGTCTATCTCTTACGAGAACATAGAAGATTACTTACTTGTGATTATTTTTCTGTTGCAAAACGGAGAACTGCCAGACTATGACGATAAGACAAAAACACTGCATTTAAACAAACTTAATGCACAGATTTTATCAAGTGTTGACAGAACCGAAATCAGTACAAATAATGAATACTTTTTAAAGTTCACTGCCAAAGATGAGTTAGAAAGGAAATTATTGAAATCAGCGAAAGAATTACGCTTGTGCTTGAAGCATTTTAAAGAGTTGCAAATCTCATAACAGCAAAACCTCCTGAAGGTGGTCCTGGCGCACCTCATATTAACTCAAAAACTAAGGAAGTTGTTAACAACCCAGCTATGCAAGGAAAATCAATCCCAAGTGGAGCTAGACCTGCTAAACCTGAAGAACTCCCTCAAAACCCTAGATTTGTTACATCAATACCTTTGTGGTAAAATTATTTCCAATTTTTTAAAATTACTTTTAGATGATGAAAGAGGAAAATATTTTAAAATGGCTTCAAAAATGGTTTAAGAGCCAATG
This sequence comes from Chitinophagaceae bacterium, assembly GCA_047602185.1. Classification (GTDB taxonomy): domain Bacteria; phylum Bacteroidota; class Bacteroidia; order Chitinophagales; family Chitinophagaceae; genus PMP191F. The sequence goes on from JASGHY010000001.1 coordinate 553,028, forward strand.
TGACGGAAATTGGGAATTTGAAAATGTGTGCCAGATAACCTCCGTTAGTAACCCGGGATGGTATATTTCTATTGATCTTGCTTATACAGGGTTGGAAAATATTAAGTTGGATGTAGGTACTATAAGAAATGGAGATGATGATTGGTATTATTATCTAATAAAAGATAAAAAGTTTAAAGCTGCAGGAGATTTAGAAAAGTTAAAATTTTTGTTGTATAAGTTTAAGGAAATTGTTGAATTGCATAATAAGGTGATATGATATGTCTGCAACTCGTAATAGTTTGTAAGTTGCAATAAATAAAGTTTGTTACCCGTAACTCGGCGTAGTGTGTAAGTTGCAATAAATAAAGTTTGTTACCCGTAACTGAGCATAGTTTGTAAGTTGCAATATTGAAACTCGGCGTAAGCATTGGCTACGCCGTTTTTCGTTACTGGTATAATGGTCTCAGGTTTCGGTAGCTTTCAGCTACCATAGTAGATTTTATAAGTATTCAAGAATTGGGTTTTGATTTATTACATAGCTAATTTAGTTTGGCTAATGTAGGCACAGCCTACGCCAAGTAAGGGATAATAATTACACAAATTCGAGTGTAACTAGAAATGTGGAAGTCAATGTGGATAAATGGTATGTTCAGTGGGTTGAGGTAAATGCAGGACATGGCGAAACGACAACCCGTAACTCGGCGTAGCTTGTGAGTAGCAATAAATAATGAAACTCGGCGTAAGCATTTGCTACGCCGTTTTTCGTTACTGGTATATTGGTCTCAGGTTTCGGTAGCTTTCAGCTACCATAGCTGGTTTTATATGTATTCAAGATTTGGGTCTTAATTTATTGTATTATTAATTTAAATTGGTTAATGTAGGCACAGCCTACAGTTGGCTATTCGTTTAATAAGAAACGAATTGTTGTTAAAAGGGGCTTGCTAAAGTTTGACTGGTTGTTGCTGCGTAGGCTCAGCCTACGCCAAGAGAGGGATGTTGCCAAATGGAGCTGCTAAACAGTTGTCTCTTTTGTCCAATGTTATCGTAGTTGCTCCCCAAAGTTGGTTATCCACAGCGAATGGCTTTGGCTTTTTGACTAGAGGAAGATTTATGGTAGGGGAGGGCAAATGGTTTTCAACTTTTAAATCTCAATAAAAAATGCAAATAGTAGGATTTACCAAAGAGAAGGATAAAAATATTGTAAAGGCTAAATACTTAGAAGATATTTCTCTTCTGAATAAGGGATATATTAAAGAATTTGAAAAAGAACAAGTTATTAATTACATTGAAAAAGGGAAGTCTATTTATTTTTTAACATTATCCTTGCTGGATGGAGATAAATATATTGGCCCATACATGATCCTCTCTGACGGAGTATGGCTTTGGCCATCTCATTTTTCGCATTATTTAAAGAAGCTTAACTTTTCGAACTTAGATTTTCGTTTTTTAGAGTATATACGAAATACGAATTACGAGACAACTCCTTTAACTCAAAGTGAAGTAAAGGCCGTGACTGTGTTTCTTGAAACTGAATTGTTGAATATAAAGTAAAATGATACAATAACTGTTTTACCGTAACTCGGCGTAGTTTGTAAGTATCATATATAATGAAACTCGGCGTAAGCATAGGCTACGCCGTTTTTCGTTGCTGGTATAATGGTCTCAGATTTCGGTAGCTTTCAGCTACCATAGCTGATTCTATATGTATTCAAGATTTGGGTTTAATTTATTGCATTTTTAATTTAAATTGGTTAATGTAGGTACAGCCTACAGGTGACTATTCGTTTAATAAGAAATAAATTGTTGTTAAAGGGGGCTAAAGAGTGGCAGGTCGTAGTTATGTAGGCAAAGCCTACGCCAAGTGAAAGCGAATTTGTCGCGGTTTATAGGTTGAAATAAAGATCTACAATGATGAAACTAACCTCAACTTGTCGTAGTTTATAAGTTGCAATGAATAGTAAAGCCCTAAAGTTGCAAAGGAATATGGCTTCGATCCAATGAGTAATTGTCATGGATTAACGTTTGGCGATGGGCAATTTATAATAGACGCAGGAGGCGCAGGAATGATATTGCAAGACAAGTACGACAAAGTCGGCTCCGACATAGGCAAAGATCCCAAACAGATAGATAGCCATGATGTTGTAACCGTTGGTGTTGAAGGTTTGAGTGATACTGATCCGTATTATTCAGCAACCGCACAACCAGGAACAGATAGATACACTCATAAAAATGATGTAGCTGGTGTGCAGAACAATCAGACCATAGATCAGGTTATGAATTGCAACAATGCTAAGCCTAAAGATGGCAAACCGGCAACTATAGCTGGCAAGCCGATCAATAGTTTGATAAGAACATACTATAAGAAAAAGTAGAAAATGAAGTTACATCTATTAATCCTTCTGTTTTGCATTGGTGAAGTAGGGTGTCTGGCCCAATTACCTTCATCAAAAACAAACACAACTTTGAAGTTTTTACACAAAACCCAATTAGATACCTCGCATGAAAACAAAGGTCAGCATATTGAGATCAAACAGAGATTGCCCAAGACTGATAAGCTAATACCTCTTTCTATTGATGACAGGGACATTGTCAGCAGGTCTGGTTATTCTCGGAAAGATGAAATAAAAATTCTTGGCGAGTATTTAACGTTCAGGGGAGATACTTCTAGGAGCAACAAAAAGTATCATTTTAAACCAGCTAATCACATGGTACGTCCTGAAGGCATTAGCGGCTTCACGGTTCAAATCGAGGCTTTATACTCTTTTACTAGGATGCTCATGGAGGGTTATCCGCCGATAAAACCAGCGCTTATTGATTGTACCACTGGTGAGGAAGTGAATTCAAACCCGGGGAAAATAAAGGAGATATATGAAATCTACTGCAGATGGTATACCGAAAATATAAAGAGCGATTTTAAAAATATTTCTCTCCCGTTAGATGGTTCCCGTTATTGTTGGATTGGTCAGAATAAAGACCTAAAGCCTTTTTTGAAAAAAGATCTGTAACCGAGAAACCTTAACTCCGCGTAGTTTGTAAGTTGCAATGAATAATGAAACTCGGCGTAAGCATAGGCTACGCCGTTTTTCGTTATTGGTAAGGTTGGACCGGATTTCGGTAGCTTTCAGCTGCCATAGCACATTTGTTATGTATTGAGTGAAGTAACTAATCTGATTGGTATTAATGTAGGCTCAGACTACAGATTTTTTTGGGAATTTGAAATATATTGTTGCTAATTGGTAGTGGTTGATGGCTGTCTGACATGTTGCTGCGTAGATATGGCTTACACCAAGTGGGTTGCACCTCTATTTTCAAATTGTATTAAATGAACAGAAATAAAATGACTTTGTTTTCAATTCTGATACTGATTTTGCTTTCTGGTTGTCAGGAAAATCAGGGTGATGTACGGAAAACATTGGTTGATAGCTCAAACAACGAGTCGTTATTAGCTATTACTCCTGATAGTATTACGCAAATGCCTAACGATAGTTTTTTTATAAAAAAGCCTTTTATTGAATGTACATCAAGTCACAGCACTGATCAGAAAGAAGAAGTTTTTTTAAATTCTAATATCGCATTCTACCAGATTCGGTCTTTACCTGAAAAATACCCTGTAAATGAAGATTACTTTCGATATGTCTTAGAGAAAACGAGTTTCTTGTCAATTTCGGAGTCAAATTTTATACCCGGTAACTTTGAGTTTTCGGGTTTTTACACCAATATTGACCATTATGGTAGTTGTTTTATTGGGAAGTATTATTTCCCTTCAGCGATTAACGCTGCTCAGCGGAGAGTTGTTATAATTTTGCAAAAGGATGCGAAAGAACTTTCAATATTGAATTTTGATGATGTGCAATTTGTTGATGGTAAGCTGAAATGTGACTTCAATATTCGAGGGAAACATTTTTTCTACAAGTTGAAGTATTCGAATGAATGTAAACGATTTATTCAATTTAACTAAAATAAGTATGCAGCCCGTAACTCGCTGTAGTTTAGATGTTGTAATAAACAGTAAAGGAATGCCTAAAAAAAGGATTTATTTGATTGTGATTTTTTTTAATCTAATAATGACGGATGTTAATGGGCAGGTGAGAAGGGTGGAAAATTGGGATAAACTGCAAAGTAAAAGAGGGAAGATTTATTTTAACCAACAAGGCTTTTTTATTGGATGTGATGGGATAGCAGAATGTATGGCTTTTGATGTTGTATTTTATGCTGCTGGTTATGATGCCCAAAAACACCAGTTCAGTATTTCCGGCACTATTTATATAGAAGGTACCTCCAGGGATTCTGTTAAACTTGGGGCTGTTCGTATTTGTCTGGCTCAACCGGTAAAAGATACTTTGGTAAATATCAGAGAGATTGGGCAGACCGTATCTGGCAAAAGCAATAACGCTGATTTTCCCGGACGACGTGGTGATTTTCAGTTAAGTTTTTTCGCGGATAAGGCAGACAAACTTTATTTTATTTGCGGAACATACGGGTTGGTTGAGTATAATATTGATCGAATAGAGCTATAGGATGCCGAGGCTTGGGCTGGGGGACGACCTTAATGATATTTTGATTATGTATACTATAGCTTAAAATAGGGTAATGAAAACATCCGGATCAGGTGGTAAGTGGGCGTATTTTATAGGGCTGTCAGTAGTGCTTTTTTTGTTTATTGCTGCTTTTGTTAAGTACAGGCAAAAAAAGATATTATTGACAGGAATGAGCTAGTGAATGCGTTTATATCAAAAGTTTCATGTGGTGGTTTAAATAGAAAGAATTTTATTGTTGTTAGATATAGGGGAGTTACGCATATTGTTTATACGGGAAAAGATGAGTGCCTGACATCGAAAAAAGGTGATAGTGTTTTATTACTTTATGATCGAAGCAACGATATGGTTTATTCCCGGAATACGGAAACTAGTGAGGATATTACTGGAATAATATGGACAGGCTTACTTGTTATATTGGTCCTCTCTTTGTTCTTTTTCCCTTCGTTAAGGAAATTGTTTGAAAGAAATTAATAAGAAAACAGATAAGCGCCGTAACTCGGCGTAAGCATTTGCTACGCCGTTTTTCGTTATTGGTATAATGGCCTCGGGTTTCGGTAGCTTTCAGCTACCATAGCAGATTTTATAAGTATTCAAGAATTGGGTTTTAATTTATTACATAGCTAATTTAGATTGGTTAATGTAGGCACAGCCTACGGATGGATATCTGGTTAATAAGAAATGAATTGTTGTCAAAGGGGGCTTGCTAAAGAGTGGCTGGTTGTCGCTGCGTAGGCTCAGCCTACGCGAGGGAGGGCTCATGAAAGAATGTAAATATTTGATTATGGACGGCTTAGAGTTTTTAAAAGGGATTCAGTTAATTCCATTAGATGATAGCGAATACCGGAAAGTTGGGCTTAGCGAGGAGTTTATTGCAAATAATAAGGAACGGTATTGCAATTATAAGCGCAACCCGAATTCAACCAAAGATGATACAAATGGCGATCCTTTAGTTGAGTTATTAACTGAATTTGATATGCGGAAATTATTCATAGGCATGATTGAATTTAACGAAGGGGTAAAGAAGCTAAAGGATTTTTGGGTATTCGGAAGGTTCGAAATTGATGAATTAGCTATAAACACCACTTCAGGAGAAATTGTCCTTATTGAAGAGCTTACGAATAAAACCCTTTTATACTGTGCTAAGAACTCTTCGGCCTTTTTAGAAGCGCTTGTGTTTATAGGTAGGTTCTTAGAAAAAAGGGTAGTGGATGATACTTTGTTTGAAGATGAGTCTATTAATATAGCTATTGCTGAAAAATCTGCAGAAATCGCTGGTGGCAATAAATATTTTAATTTCTATCGAACCATGGTAGGTGTTTGATTTAATACCTGCAACTCCCCTTAACTCCGCGTAATTTGTAAGTTGCAATATTGAAACCCCGCGTAAGCACTGGCTACGCCAACCGACATTTCAAAACTCACCGCTTCCTGAGGGGCAGTTCACCAGCCCCTGATCTCAAAACTTCTTAATTTCAGACATCTTAGTTTCTGCACTTGCCCCAAATCTGCCAACTCTTTGATTTTGACAGGGCTCACAGGGGCCTTGTTATGGTCTTGTTCTAGTCTCGTTCTTGTTTCCTTCTTATTTACAGCGTATAAATTAGGGGTTTGCTCTTGGCGGCGGGCGAATAAAACAAGAACGAGGTATAGATGAGATAGGAAGAAAGGGGAGAATGCTGGTATTAAAGTTAGGTTTTAACAGTTAACCAATGCAGGTTGTAATTTGTAGCTTCCTGTAACCTGATTAAACGTTGATTTTGATATCGATAAGTGGCTAAATTCCCGTTGGAGACCAGGTGAATTATGGCAAGGCCGGTTTAACGCCTTCAAAAGACCAGGGGCTACAGGGCAACATAAAAAGATGTAGAAAGTGCGCCTTTACCCCGCATTAGAGAACAACACCTCTTAAAGACGTGATACAGGGCTCATAGACACGGTTTACAGCTTTCATCGGGATCTATCCCTGTTGTGGAATACCAGAATGATACCGGTTAATTGATAGGTTGCGGGAAAATGGAGCTGGTAGTCATTAACTTAGAATTGTACCGTATACATTTCAGACCCTTGACATTATGCTTTTGTCCCTCCCTTGTTAACTTCCGCCTGAATGACTTAGTCAGACAGGTATCAACTTTCCAACCTGTCAACTGTATTTTCTTGTCCTATTTCCGTCTTCTGACTTCCTATCTCAGACTTTCCCCTCCTCGGAATCCTTCTTTTGTCTTCGCTTTTTATTCTATAATGAAAAAATGTAATGTTTTTTAACTGACTGATAATCATTTTATTGATTTTTCTATTTTCTCCTTTTTGTTCTCTATTTTTTCCATCGGGGTTTTAAAAGTTGGTGTTGGATGGTGGTCATTGTTCCTTTACGTTCACAATTTTTATTCTTCAGTAAACCAGATTGCACAGGCCATTATGAGAAAAGTACTCCTGCTTTTTTTTGCCCTTTTTATAGCTTCCTTTGTACATGCCCAGGATGCTGTTGTTCCCGCCGGAGATGTTAAAAAGCTTTCGGTTTCGGGCAACAGGCTTGATATTGTAACTACCCATGCCTGGATAAGAGTGCAGGTGTATAATCCCTCAGTGATCAGGGTCAGGATGTCTGCCCGGCCTTTTGAGAATGATTTTTCCTATGCAGTTATTGCGGCTCCGCAGGCGGGTAAAATAGCACTGGTGGAAGGCAGTAATGAGGTCCGTTTTCAGACAGATTCCCTTAAAGTAAGAATTACCAAAGCCCCTTTTTCAATAAGCTTTTTTACCGCTGATGACAGGTTGGTGAATGAGGAAGAACCCGGACTGGGAACTTCCTGGATCGGTACAGAGGTTACTGCTTATAAGCATTTGCAGGAAGGTGAACATTTTATCGGGCTGGGAGAGAAGACCGGTAACCTCGACCGCAGGGGCAGTGCTTATACCAACTGGAATTCGGATGTATATGGATACAATATTGCAGCCGATCCTTTGTATTCTACCATTCCTTTTTACATAGGCATACATCATGGCTTGCAATACGGCATTTTCTTCGACAATAGCTTTCAGTCCGATTTCAACTTTGGAGCCAGCAATAACCGCTTTGCTTCTTTTGGTGCAAGAGGTGGGGAAATGAATTACTATTTTATCAGTAACAGTTCTGTAGCCGGTATTATCAGGTCATATACCGAACTGACGGGCAGAATGAAAATGCCGCCGCTCTGGAGCCTGGGCTATCAACAGAATCGCTACTCTTATTATCCCGATACAGAAGTGTTGCGTATTGCACAGACCCTGCGTGAAAAAAAGATCCCTGCAGATGGCATTACGCTGGATATTCATTACATGGAGGCGTACAAGTTGTTTACCTGGAATAAAGAACGTTTTCCTGATCCTGCGGGTATGATCAGCAATCTTGACAAAATGGGTTTCAAAACAACGCTCATCGTTGACCCGGGTATTAAGGTGGAGAATAATTATCCTGCTTATGAAAGTGGGTTGAAAGAAAATATCTTTTTGAAATATGCTGATGGTAAGCCCTATACCGGTGAGGTGTGGCCGGGCTGGTGTCATTTTGTGGATTTTACCAGTGAGAAAGGCCGCAGCTGGTGGAAACAACAGATCACTAATTACACTAAAATAGGGGTGGCTGGCATCTGGAATGATATGAATGAAATTGCTACCTGGGGGCAAAAGATGCCAAACAATGTGTTATTTGATTACGATAGTCATGCCACTACGCACCTGAAAGGACACAATGTATTCGGTATGCAGATGGCGCGCTCCAGTTTTGAGGGAACACGGGACGCCATGCAGAAACGTCCTTTTATTCTTACGCGTTCCGGTTATGCGGGGTTGCAACGTTATACTGCTTTATGGACAGGCGATAACCGTGCAGAGGACGATCACATGCTGGCAGGCATTAGACTGCTCAGCAGTCTTGGTGTAAGTGGTGTTGCATTCAGTGGTATGGATATTGGCGGTTTTACAGGTAATCCTTCTACTGCATTATATACACGCTGGATGCAGTTGGGCGCCTTTGTTCCTTATTTCAGAAATCATACTGCACTCAATAGTAAGTCTGCCGAACCCTGGGCATTTGGTGAAGATGCGCTGGAAATAGTTCGTAATTATATTAACCTGCGTTACCGCTTACTGCCTTATCTCTATTCAACCTTTCACGAGGCAACAGAAAACGGTTTGCCGGTTGTACGCTCACTGGCTATTGACTATGCCAGGGATAATACCATTTACAATCCTGCCTTCCAGGACCAGTTCCTTTTTGGACAATCATTTCTTGTAATGCCACAGAACAGTGCGCTTAAAGCAACCAAAGTATATTTCCCTGCTGGTAATTGGTACAATTTATACACGGATAGTACTGATACCGGGAACAGGGAGAAGCTGATTGAATTGACTACTGATGTACTGCCGGTGTATGTAAAGGAAAGCAGCATTGTACCAATGCAGTCACTGATCCAGCATACAAAAGAGAAGCCTTCAGATACACTTATGCTGCATGTGTACAATGGTAATGTGGCTAACAATTTCCAGTATTATGAGGATGATGGGGAAACCTATCGTTATGAACAGGGAGCTTATTACCAGCGGACCATCAGTTTTAATCCTTCTGCCAGGACAATTGTGTTGGATAAAACTGCCGGGAGCATGGCATCAAAGTTCAGGTATGTTAAACTGGCTTTGCATGGATTTGCAACGGGGACCTGTCATGTAAATAATAAAACTGTTGAACTGAAGAGCGAACAGTTGCCGATGCTGGATAAGCTCTCTTTTGTGCAACCCTATCTTGTAAACGTAAAAACAATAATAACAGAGAATAACCAGGAAAAAATTGAAATAACCTACTAACGATCATTTAACCTACATATCCATTTCAACTTGTCAATATGAATGTACTTAATGTAACCAAAATGTTTTTATTGCTCTGCGTTTGCTGCACCTGCCTGCTGGTAGCAAAAGCACAGACTCCTGCTGTACAGGTAAATGGTACAGTAAAAAATGAAAAAGGAGAACCACTGGTAGCTGCATCAGTAACCGTGTCCGGTACTGCAAACGGAACAGTTACTGATACCAAAGGTAATTTCTCTCTTTCGGCACCAGCCAATGCTTCATTACTCTTTTCAAGTGTGGGATACGATACCTTGCTGGTAGCTGTACAGCCCCGCCTGGAGATCACCTTAAAAGTAGCTGCAGGTTCCCTGAACGATGTGGTGGTAATTGGTTATGGTACCCAGCGTCGCAAGGAAGCAACGGGGTCCATTGCAACCATCAGTGCAAAGGATTTTCAACAGGGTGCTATTACTACGCCGGAACAACTGATCTCCGGTAAAATAGCAGGCGTATCTGTTACTTCAAACGGTGGTTCGCCCGGTGCAGGAAGCGTGATCCGCATTCGCGGCGGTGCTTCGCTGAATGCCAGCAATGACCCGCTGATCGTTATTGACGGAGTGCCATTAAGCGGTAACAATATTTATGGTGCGTCCAATTCATTAAGTCTTATCAATCCCAGTGATATAGCCTCCTTCACCGTATTGAAAGATGCTGCAGCCACTGCTATTTATGGTTCGCGTGCATCAAACGGTGTAATTATCATTACTACCAAAAAAGGCACCAGCGGTGCACCTGTTTTTAATTTTAATACGCAGGTTTCTGTAGCCACACTGGCTAAAAAGATGGATGTGCAGTCTGCGGCCGGTTTCCGAAAATATGTGGATTCGCTGGGTGGCGGAACATTCGATAATGTACATACCTATAAATCACTGTTGGGATCGTCTAATACCGACTGGCAGGATGAGATCTTTCAGAATGCTATAAGCACAGATAATAACCTGAGTGTTTCCGGTGCATTAAAGAATATTCCTTATCGGGTATCTGTTGGTTACCTCAACCAGGAAGGTTTGTTGAAAACAGACAGGCTGCAAAGGTTCTCAGGAGGTATTTCTGTAAGCCCGCGATTGCTGAAAGATCACCTGAAGATCGACATCAACCTGAAAGGGGCTTATAATAAATCACGTTTTGCCAACCAGGCCGCTATCAGTTCTGCCGTGTATTTCGATCCTACACAGCCTGTACATGCCAGTTCACCTTATGGCGGTTATTATGAATGGGCTTCTATGGATGGAGGCTCTAATACACTCAATAAGCTGGCGCCGCGTAATCCGGTTGCCTTGCTTGAACTGTATCACAACAACAGTAATGTACAGAGAAGTTATGGCAATATCCAGTTTGACTATAAATTCCACTTCCTGCCTGAGTTGCATGCCAACCTGAACCTGGGTTATGATATTGCCAAAGGAGAAGGAACTATTGATGTGCCGGCTTATGCCGCACAGAACTTCCTGGATGGTGGCCAGAAAAATAAGTACAGCAATAAGATCAACAATAAGGTAGGAGAGTTCTACCTGAATTATGTAAAAGATGTAAAGTCCATCAAAAGCAATATCAATCTCACTGCTGGTTATGGCTATTACAATAATTTATCTACCAACTATAACTATGCAGGTATCAGGGCGAATGGTGATACCATTCCGGGCACAAAGCCATTGTTTGCAATGGATAAGCCGGAGAATACACTGATCTCTTACTATGGCCGTTTGATCTACACGCTTAACAGTAAGTATATCCTGGCGGCTTCTATCCGTACTGATGGTTCTTCACGTTTTGCGCCTGATACCCGTTGGGGTGTGTTCCCTTCCGTAGCCTTTACATGGCAGGCCAGCAGGGAAGAGTTCTTTCAGAACGTACAGGCATTGTCAGACCTGAAGCTGCGTTTGAGTTATGGTGTAACCGGTAACCAGGATGGTATTTATAATTATCCTTACCAGTCTATTTATTCATTAAGCGGCAGTGGTTCGCAGGTACAGTTTGGTGACTCATGGTATTACATGGGTACACCTGCTGCTTATGATGCCAATATCAAATGGGAACAGACTGCCACTTACAATGCGGGCATTGATTTCGGGTTCCTGAACAGTCGCCTCAATGGTAGCGTGGATTTCTATTTCAAGAAAACAAAAGACCTGCTGAATACTATTCCTATTCCGGCTGGTTCTAATTTCAGCAGCACCATCCTTACCAATGTTGGTAATGTAGAAAATAAAGGTGTTGAACTGGCCTTGAATGCAGTAGCGATCAAGAACAGGCATGCGTCATGGGAAGTAGGATTTAATATAGCCTATAACCAGAATAAGATCACCAATCTTACTGCTACCCGGGATTCCACTTATCCCGGTACACTTACCGGTAATGGTGTAATACAGATCAATACGGTAGGCTACCAGGCCAATTCATTCTACGTGTATCACCAGCAATATTATAATGGCAAACCGGTAGAAGGAGTGTATGTGGATGTAAATGGCGATGGGGTTATTAACCAGAAAGACCTGTACCGTTATAAATCTCCCTTCCCAAAATTTACACTGGGCTTCTCTACACAGTTTACCTACGACAGGTGGGCGGTGAATACCGTGTTGCGTGCCAATATTGGCAACTATATGTACAACGGTATTGCAACCGGTTCCGTAAAGTCAAATATCCTGAACCCGCTGGGTTACCTAGCTAACAGCCTGAATGATGTATACAATACAGGGTTTACCAATAGCCAGTCTCAGTCTGATTACTATATCCAGAATGCCTCTTTCCTGAAAATGGATAATGTGGGGGTCTCGTACAATTTTGGAAAGATCATTAATAACAAAGTAGGGCTACGTCTTTTACTGAACTGCCAGAATGTATTTACCATCACTAAATACAAAGGTCTTGATCCTGAGATCTACGGCGGTATAGACAACACCATTTATCCACGCCCGCGCACATTTGTACTGGGAGCTAACGTACAATTCTAACAACCATTAAAAAAGCCATTATGAACCGATATTCATTTAAAATAGTCAATATACCGGCATTGCTTACAGCCGCAGTGTTGTTTGCCGGTTGTCATAAAGACCTTGATCTGCAACCGTTGAATGCCAATACATCTGAAAAACAGTACAGCACCCTTGATGGTTACAAACAGGTGCTGGCCAAGGTGTATGGTTCTTATTCTCTGGTGAGCAGCTCGGGGGTGGGCGTATCAGATGTAAACATACCCGGCATTACCGATGCGGGTACTACCGATTTTGTACGTGCCTGGTGGAATATGCAGGAGCTTACTACTGATGAAGCAGTATGTGCGTGGAATGATGCAAACCTGCAGGCCTTTCACAACATCAACTGGGCATCTTCCAATGTACTGATCAATGCAACCTATGGAAGAAGTTTATACCAGGTTACGGTGTGCAATGAATTTATCCGTGAGTCAACAGATGAAAAGATCGCAGGGCGCGGCTTTAAAGAAACAGAAGCGGCAGAGATCAGGCATTTCAGGGCAGAGGCCCGTTTTCTCCGCGCTTTTCAATACTGGGTGCTGATGGATCTTTTTGGTAATCCTCCTTTTGTTACCGAAGCTGATCCCATTGGTAAATACATCCCCAAACAGATCAAAAGAGCAGACCTGTTCAAATATGTGGAATCTGAATTAAAAGCAATTGACGGAGATCTTGTAGCTCCACGTCAGAATGAATATGCAAGAGCAGACCAGGCAGCAGCATGGGCATTACTGGCACGTCTTTACCTGAATGCAAAAGTATATACCGGCACAGACCATTATGCTGATGCTATTACCTATGCAGGTAAAGTGATCGGCGCTGGCTATGTGTTAAAAACAAATTTCAAAACATTGTTCATGGGCGATAACAACCTGAACAATACAGAAGTGATATTGCCGGTAGCTTATAATGCTACCAATTCGCAGAACTATGGTGGTACTACTTTCTTAACCTGTTCAGCGCATGGTACCAATCCTACAGATAACCAGGATTATGGTATTCCCGGCGGTGGCTGGCTTGGCAACCGCAGCGTAAAAACATTGCCGCAGGTGTTTGGCGATTACAGTGGCAATGCAGATAAAAGGGCATTGTTTGGCCCCGGAAACCTTGAAGTGAATGATGTGCTTACGTTCAATGATGGTATTGCTGTGTACAAGTTTAATAATAAAACTTCCACGGGAACCACGCCTCCTTCTCCCAATGGAGTCTTGTGCAGTATTGATTTCCCTTTATTCAGGTTGGCTGAAATGTACCTGGTATATGCCGAAGCTGTATTACGTGGTGGTACCGGTGGCAGTACTTCTACGGCATTGCAGTATATAAACCTGTTGCGTACAAGGGCATATGGTAATACCAGTGGCAATCTTGCTGCCATTACAACTGCTGATATCCTGAATGAGAGAATGCGTGAACTGTATTGGGAAGGCTTCCGCAGAACAGACCTGATACGTTATGATCAATTTACCGGTAATACTTACCTGTGGCCCTGGAAAGGTGGTGCAAAAAACGGAACAGGTGTAGATGCACACTATGCATTGTTCCCGATACCGGCTGCTGAAATTATTGCTAACCCCAATCTTCAGCAAAACGCGGGCTATTAGAACAGCCGGGTAAATTAAAATTATTGATCCTGTTAAAATACGATTGTATGCGAACCATCATAAACTATTGCTTTTTGTTACTGGCCCTGCTGGTGTTCTCCTGCAAAAAAGACGGAGACCAGTATAACCTGAAAGGAGGAGCATTTCAGCCAAATACATTGTCTGCTTCTACCAGCACATTGGTACTGACGTCGGCCAAAGAGAATGATACGGTCATTACTTTTAAATGGTCAGCGGCTGATTTCGGGCAGCAGCCTGTAGTAAGCTATACGTTGCAACTGGCATCTGATACCTCCAATCAATGGGCTGGTGCAAAATCATTTTCACTTGGCAGCAATGTATTGAGCTATGGTTTTGTAGGTAAAGGCCTGAATAACCTGCTGAACGGTATGGGACTGGCTCCCGGTGTTGCCAATAACATCATTGTGCGTATAAAAGCAGATGTACCCCAGTTTAACGGCGCTGCTTCTACTATGGCATCCGTGTACACCAATGTAACTGTACCAAAGATCACTTCCTATGGCCTTAGTTTATATGTGCCCGGTGATTACCAGGGATGGGATCCTGCTTCGGCACCGCAACTGGCACCTGTAGAAGGACGTGCCGGTTTATACGAAGGCTATGTATACATGGCTGGCAGCGGTATTCATTATTTTAAATACACCAATGCGCCGGATTGGAACCATACCAATTATGGTGATGGCGGCGGCGGTGTTTTCAGTACAGATGGAGCGGCAGCCGGATTATCTGTTCCGGATGGTGGTTATTATTATCTCACGGCTAACCTGAACACCAATACATGGACTGCTACCAAAACCACCTGGGGTATTTTAGGGGATGCTACACCCGGTAGCTGGAATACCGATACCCAACTGAGCTATGATGCAACAATACAGGTATGGAAAGTGACAGTGAATATGTTCCAGAATGGCTCCTTCAAATTCAGGGCTAATAATGCATGGGCGCTGGATTTTGGTATTGACAATAGCGGAAAGCTGTTGTATGCGGACAATCCTTTCCTGGGATATACAGCAGGGCTTAACAACTTAACGGTGCCATCAGATGGTAATTATACCATTACCCTCGATCTGCATGTACCCGGTAAGTACACTTATATTTTACATAAAAATTAAACAGGCTCTTCGATTGCAGGGAAATAAACCTGTCAGGTCTGGATTGAAAAAACGGGTTGCTTTTTTGTTAGCAAACTTCGCATTGCAGCTTAGACCTGACAGGTTGAAGAATAACGCAACTCCCTTAGATCTGAAGAGTCAAAAAAATTAATGCAGTGATTGCAGTTTCTATGAAGCGTATGATAACAATATTATTAAGCTGGTTATTATTTGCCTGCAGCAAAAGCAATGGAGGCGGTACGGTAGATCCGCCTGTAACACCGGTAGACAGTAGCAGGGTACAATATGGAACGCCCTATGCGGGAGTACCTGACGCACAGGATGCAGTTATTTACCAGGTAAATCTCCGGGCATTTAGTTCGCAGGCCAACCTGAAAGGTGTACAGGCAAGATTGGATTCTATAAAAGCACTGGGCATAAATGTTCTGTACCTGATGCCTGTTTATCCTGTAGGGACAGTGAAAACAGTTAACTCTCCTTATTGCGTGAAAGATTATACCAGCGTAAATAGTGAGTTTGGTACGCTGGATGATCTGCGTACACTGGTAGCAGCGGCACACGACAGAGGCATCGCTGTAATGATGGATTGGGTGGCCAATCATACAGCCTGGGACAATAGCTGGATCTCCAATAAAAGCTGGTATAAACAGGATGCTGCGGGTAATATTATCAGTCCGCCGGGCACAGGATGGAATGATGTGGCACAGCTGGATTACAATAATGCCGATATGCGCAAGGCAATGATAAAAGCAATGCAGTACTGGGTGTACAAAGCCAATATTGACGGCTATCGTTGCGATGCGGCAGATTATGTTCCTGCCGATTTCTGGAAACAGGCTATTGATTCATTACGTAATATATCCACCCACAAGTTATTGCTGCTGGCCGAGGGGTCAAGGAGAGATCACTTTGTAGCAGGATTCCAGATGATGTATGGAATGGGGTTCTATTACAATATGGTGAACAATGTATATGCAAAGAACGGGGCTGTAAAAACAGTTGATTCGGTAAATACAGCGGAGTATACTAATAGTAATACCGGTAGCCGTGTAGTTCGCTATATCAGTAATCATGATGTTGACAACAGTGATGGAACTCCATTGGATCTGTTGGGAGGTAAGCAGGGATCACTGGCTGCTTTCACCGTTTCTGCTTTTATGAATTCAACGCCCATGATCTATAACGGGCAGGAAGTTGGTTGTCCTGTTAAGTTGAATTATTTCAACAACAGCACTACCATCAACTGGACGATCAATCCCGATATGGTGGTTACTTATAAAAAGCTCCTGGGTTTTTATAACAGCAGTGCTACGGTTCGCCGGGGTCAACTGGTAATCTACAGTAGCCCGGATGTTTGTGTATTTACAAAGACGCAGGGAACAGACGTGGTACTGGTGATCGCTAATCTTCGCAATAGTGCAATCAGCTACACCGTGCCGGCAGCTATTGCAGGCAACTGGAAAGATGTGTTTAGTAATACTACCAGCGCTGTCAATAGTACTGTTTCGTTACAGCCTTATGAATATAGGGTGTTGGGAAAGTGAGTGGCAGAGTCGAGAATCAGTAGATGGCAATCGGCAATGTTGTTAAACGTGAAAAATGAAACGTGAAGTCGTGAGTGGGCGAAGCAGTGTGAATAGTGAATTGTCAATAGTGAATGGAAATCGTGAGGCGTGAATCGTCAGTCGTGAGTGGTCGCGGCTGTTTTCCCTTCGATATTCGACATTCAGAATTTGACATTCGACATTTCAACTTTCCGTACTTCTAATTTCTTACTTCGTACTTGCGTTTTTACGCTTAAACAAGCGTTCGTTTATATCCTGGCGGGTGTTCTCGCCTGCCAGCTTTTTTATGCTGAATGCTAAACGCGTAACGCCGAACGTTTGATTGCTGCACTTGTGCGCGGTATTTAGCAAACCACAGAGTCACTACGGCACAGAGGAACACAGAGTGGCTTCATTAGTTGCAACGAACCTGTACATGTTCAACGTTAATTGCTCTGCGTTTAGCAGTAACAGCAGTAAAGCTACACCCGGCTGGTACAGCGCCATGTGGAAATTGGTGAACCCGGTTACTGCTTCTTCTGCTATAGTTCCGGTAATACAAAATGCAACTACTGATGACAGATCAGTACAGGAGAATGCGATCAGGATGTTCCCGAATCCGTCAACTGGTAAACAGTTTTTTGTGGATGTATCTGCTATAGCTGGTAACGGGGCAGCAACTGTTACAGTGAGTGATCTCAGCGGGAAATTACTACTGCAGCAAAAAGGACAGGGATTAATGAAAATTGAACATCGTTTTACTGCAGGATTGTATGTGGTACAGATCAGCTCACAAAAACAACAGGTTACTAAGAGATTGGTTGTACAATAAATGATGATTTTTAAAATATAAATCCCGGAGAGTTTTTCCGGGATTTTTTTATTAGAAGCATCACTGGTATTCTGAAGATTATGATAGCCGGGAAAAAGGTTACATTCGCGCACATTTTATCTATATGACACTGGAAGCATTACAACAAAGAAGTGGCAACTTATGCGAACTATGCCAATCTGCAGAGCCATTAAAGATCTATGAAGTTTTACCACAGGTTGAAAGTAAGGAGGATGTAGAGATCCTGATCTGCGATAAATGTCGTGCACAGATAGACAGGAAAGAAGAACTTAATAGTGCACATTGGGATAACCTGGCTACGACTATCTGGAGCGAGATCCCTGCTGTAAAGGTGATAACATGGCGTTTATTGAATCGGTTAAAAAATGAAAGCTGGGCAATGGATAGCCTGGATATGATGTACCTGGACGACGAAACCCTGGCATGGGCCAAGGCCTCAGGAGATCATGAGAATGATGCAGCTGTTGAATTGCATAAAGATTGTAATGGACAGGTTTTGCAAAGTGGCGATGCTGTAGTGCTGATAAAATCGCTGGATGTAAAAGGTTCTACCCTTAATGCTAAAATGGGGACTGTTGTTAAGAATATCCGGTTGGTAGAAGATAACACTGAACAGATTGAAGGTAAAATTGAAGGACAGGTCATTGTTATTCTTACCAAATATGTAAGAAAACAACAAGCTTAGCAATACCGTGCTGGCTTTATCTTTGCAGTAGAGTATCTATAAATTATTTTTATATGATTACAGCTATTGATCCGAAGACAGCCCTGGTGTTGATTGATCTGCAGAAGAATATTGCGCAGGGCAATACGGTGCATCCGGTAGCAGACGTGTTAGAGAAAGCGGCCCGATTGATGGCTGCATTTCGCAAGGCCGGTTTGCCTGTAGTGATCGTAAATGTGGATCCGGCAGGGGCAGCATGGATGAAAGCAAGAAATGATGCACAGAAAAGTCAGCCTGCGCCTCCACCACCCATTGCAGGGGCTACGGATATTGTTCCGGAAATTAAAACGCAACCGGAAGATATTTTTATTACAAAAAGAACATGGAATGCATTTTTTGAAACAGCGCTGCATGAGCAATTACAGCAGCGTGGTGTTACGCAGATTGTATTAGGCGGTATTTCTACCAGTATTGGTGTGGAAGGAACAGCCCGAAGTGCGAGTGAACTGGGATATAATATAGCCTTTGCTACTGATGCTATGACAGACAGAGTGGAAGAGGCTCATAACAACAGTGTAAAAAATATCTTTCCCCGCTTGGGTGAACGTGGAACAGTAGATGAGGTTATTGCAAAGTTGCCTTAATGATAAGCTTTATATGTTGCATAAAACTTTCTGAAGCAGCCCGACCTGACAGGTCAAAGCAGAGTTTTGAAGATGCTTTTGAAAAGGTAAATAGCCTAACAGTCAAGACCTGTCAGGTCAGAATGGCGACCTGCCTGCATTTAAGTCTAGAGGCTTTTAGATTATCTGGTAATAGCTCCGGTCTGTTCGATCATTAGAATATATATTATAGGCTGCCCGCTGTTGAGGCTTGATCTGACAGGTCAAAGCAGGGCTTTGAAGATGCTTTTTGAAAAGGTAAATAGCCTAACAGTCAAGACCTGTCAGTTCAGAATGGCGACCTGCCTGCATTTAAGTCTAGAGGCTTTTAGATTAATCTGGTAATAGCTCCGATCTGTTCGATCATTAGAATATATATTATAGGCTGCCCGCTGTTGAGGCTTGACCTGACAGGTCAAAGCGGAGCTTTGGAGATGCTTTTTGAAAAGGTAAATAGCCTAACAGTCAAGACTTGTCAGGTCAGAATAGCTGCCTGCATTTTGAGTCCAGGCTTTTAGATTAATCTGGTAATAGCTCCGGTCTGTTCGATCATTAGAATATATATTATAGGCTGCCCGCTGTTGAGGCTTGACCTGACAGGTCAAAGCGGAGCTTTGGAGATGCTTTTTGAAAAGGTAAATAGCCTAACAGTCAAGACCTGTCAGGTCAGAATGACTGCCTGCCTGCATTTTGAATCCAGGCTTTTAGATTAATCTGGTGATGTTTAATAAATGCTTCCCTGTCTCCAAAGAAATCAAGTAAAAAGGTAGTATCAAGTAAAGTATTGCTATCGCTTGTATAAGCTTTATAGGAAGACCATTTCCAGTTTTGCCAGTCTTCTGTTAATTTATGGTGTAGCGGATTTTGATGTATATACCATGTTATCCATGAGAGATTCGCATCGTCTTTAATTAATTTTCTTTTGAAAGGTCTCATAAATAACCCGCCCCTGCGATTGTATTTTATATTGAAGTAACGGGAATATGAGTTACTCGCATCTGCCAGTTTCTTTGAAAACTGATCAGCATTGTTGATACGCAGAAGCAGATGGAAATGATTATTCAGTAAACAGTATGCATAGATCTGTGAGTGAGGTAGTATAAAATCTTTGATGTTTTTCAAAAATCTGACATGATCCTGATCTTCTATAAACAGTTTTTCTTTACTAATAGCTCTGTTATAAATATGATATACCTCACCGGAGATAAGAGGAAGCGTATTGCTGGCTACTGTCACAAAAAGAATATTGGTTTAATAATGTACGTGTTGATATTAGTTTTTAGTTTGAATGTTGAAATTTTGATCTTAAAAGGTTAAATAAGAGTTGGAATATATTATAGGCTACCCGCTGTTGAAGCTTGACCTGACAGGTCAAAGCCGGGCTTTGAAGATGCTTTTGAAAAGGTAAATGGCTAACAGTCAAGACCTGTCAGGTCAGAATAGCTGCCCGCCTGCATTTTGAGCCTAGGCTTTTAGATTAATCTGGTAATAGCTCCGGTCTGTTCGATCATTGGAAGATATATTAATAAGCTACCCGCTGTTGAAGCTTGACCTGACAGGTCAAAGCCGGGCTTTGAAGATGCTTTTTAAAAGGTAAATGGCTAACAGTCAAGACCTGTCAGGTCGGATTCCTGCGAAGAAAGATTTTGATAGATAGCTATAAAAAAAGAACCCCGGCGTTACCCCGGGGTTCCTTTTTGCTAAATAACAACTGTTATCAATGGTGAAACGTAACGCCTTCTTTTTCATCTAATGGTTTGCCGGCAGGTCTTTTCATAAAATAATCCACACTTCTCTTATAATCATCGATCAGCAGATCGGCCATATCCCTGCTGAAGCCATGACGTATCAACACCCTTTGTACGGTAATATCATTGGCTGTACCCGTTAACGGATAAGAAGCTATCTGCCATCCCCGCGATCTTATTTTGTCAGTAATGTCGTATAAGGTAAATTCTTTGACTTCTTTTTTCAGGGTCCAGCAGGCGCCGGGCAGCCCATTTCTTCCATTATAAAGAATGTCGAAATAGCCCATCTTCTCTATTTCATCGGCAATATAAGCGGCATGATCGAGATTGGCCTGTTGTATACTTGTATATCCTTCACGTCCATGACGCAGCAGGTTATAATACTGTGCAACTATCTGTCCACCGGGTCTTGAGAAGTTCAATGCAAAGGTTGGCATATCTCCACCCAGGTAGTTTACCCTGAACACCAGGTCTTCAGGCAGGTCATCGCTATCGCGCCAGATAATCCAACCCACTCCCAATGGACTAAGCCCGTATTTATGACCGGATGCATTGATGGATTTAACGCGTGGGATCCTGAAGTCCCATACCAGGCCGGGTGAAATAAAGGGTGCTATAAACCCGCCACTGGCTGCATCTACATGAATAGGAATATCAAGACCTGTTCGTTTTTGCAGGTCGTCCAGTGCATCTGCAATTTCTTTTACCGGTTCGTACATCAGGGTAAATGTGAGCCCAAGGGTAGGTACTACAGCAATTGTATTCTCGTCAACCTGTTCCAGTACTTTCTCTGGTGTAAGTGTATAGCGACCATGTTCCATACCCACTTCGCGAAGCTCTACATCAAAATAACGGGCAAACTTATGCCAGCATACCTGTACTGCCCCGCAAACAATATTGGGCTTGTCGGTTGGCTTCCCTTCTTTTTGCCTGCGTTGTCTCCATTTCCATTTTAAGGCAAGTCCACCCAGCATGGCAGCCTCACTGCTGCCTGTTGTGCTGCAACCAATAGTGGTAGCACTTTCAGGCGAGTTGTACAGATCTGCAAGAATATGTACGCACCTGTTTTCGATCTCTGCTGTTTGCGGATATTCATCTTTGTCAATCATGTTTTTGTCAAGACAGGTATCCATCAGCTGATGAACATATTCGTCTAGCCATGTCTGACAAAATGTAGCGAGATTCATTCTTGCATTGCCGTCAAGCATCAATTCATCGTCAACAAGATGATAGATCGTTCTCATGTCCTGTGCTTTCTCCGGGATCTTATACTTTGGAATACTTTCCTGTGAGTTGGCCGAAGCGTATAAGCCAATCTTTGAATCGGACTTGATAGGGTTCCTCGTGAATAAAGGCATGACAGCTAGGTTTAATGATTAAAAAAAATGAGAACAACTGTTTTTTTAAAAAGGTTCAGAGAAATATTTCTGTTGCATTTTTCTGTGGTAATAAATATATAAGGTGTAACGAACTGCATTCGATGTTACGGGCGTATTACTGTTATGAATCGATCCTGCTTCCTGGTAATTTGTGTGAACAATCATAAATGTTTTAATGTTTTGATTGACTGAAACGATGAATAGGGTTGTGTTGCAGCGGTTGTTGATTTGTGCAAGGTGTTGTGGTATTGAAATGTTGAACACATTGTGTGTTGGATAAAAAATGAATGCTTCGTTGATGTGCAGGAATGAAATTCTCCTATTTTTGTTTCATAGCTCTCTCTGATCAATGGGGTAGATAAGGTTCTGCCAGTAAGGTGTGCAAACACTGTTTCCACTTTGTACGATTTTAGTAGCACATTGTCTTTGTCTCGTCAAACAAAATAATAACAGACAGTATCCGGCTTTCTATGTATTTAGAATGTGATGCATTCTGACGGATAATTCCTTCACCTTAATGTATGGATCAATGAATTGGCTACATCACACTTTTCAGACATATCCCGAACTGGCTATCTTTCTTACGCTTGCAGCAGGCTTTTATATCGGCAACCTGAAGTTTGGTAAATTTTCATTGGGCGCTGTAACAGGTGTTTTGTTAATGGGCGTATTGATAGGGCAGATGAATATCACTATTTCTCCTAATGTGAAATCTGTTTTCTTTCTCATGTTCCTGTTTGCCGTTGGGTATAGTGTAGGTCCGCAGTTTTTCAGTGCACTTAAAAAAGACGGGCTTCCGCAGGTGTTTTTTTCAATACTTGTTTGTGTATTGTGTCTCATCTGCCCCTGGCTGTTATCGTTGATGATGGGGTATAATATGGGACAGGCCGCGGGATTGTTGTCCGGCTCGCAAACTATTTCTGCGGTAATGGGTGTTGCCGGTGATACTATTAATAAACTTGATATGCCGGATGAACAGAAGCAGATGCTGATCAACTCAATGCCGGTCTGTTACGCCGTAACTTATATTTTCGGTACGGCAGGTTCTGCATGGCTGCTTGCCAGTATAGGTCCGCGGTTGCTGGGTGGAATTGATAAGGTGCGCCAGCAATGCAGGGAACTGGAAGAGAAGTTGGGAGTAGGTTCTTCCAGTGCTGCACCCGGTATGCGTAATGCTTATATCCAGGTTACATTCAGGGCATACCAATTAGACAGCAGTTCTGTTGCAACAGGTAAAACAGTATTGCAACTGGAACAGTTCTTTGCAAAGAACGGTGACCGCATTTTTGTTGAAAGAATAAAGCAAGGCGGAAAAATAGCAGATGTAAAACCTGATACGATGTTGCAGAGCGGTGACATCATTGTGGTAAGTGGTCGTAGAGAATTTGTGCTGGATGAAGAAAAAGCACTGGGTCAGGAAGTGATTGATTCGGAGTTGCTTGATTTTCCTGTAGAGAATATCCCCGTGCATGTAATGAATAAAGAAGTGATCGGTAAAACGATCCGTGAATTGCGGGAGATGGAATTTTTACATGGCATTCCTTTACAAAATCTTTCGCGGGCTGGTATCAGCGTTCCCCTGTATCCTGAAACAAAACTGGAAAAAGGAGATATGATCCAATTGGTAGGTTTTAAAAAGGATATTGATCGTGCTGCTGCCAGGATCGGTTATCCTGAAATACCTACTGACAAAACTGACATGGTTTTTGTAGGTCTTGGCATTGTGCTGGGTGGGCTGGTTGGCGCGCTTTCCCTTAAAGTAGGAGGTATAGAACTGAGCCTGAGCACAAGCGGCGGCGCATTGATTGCAGGGCTTGTATTCGGATGGCTGCGTTCACAGCACCCGGCTTTTGGTGCTATTCCTGAACCGGCGGTATGGGTAATGAACAATGTTGGTTTAAATACATTTATTGCAGTAGTTGGCATTACAGCAGGTCCCAGTTTCGTAGCAGGTTTAAAACAAGTAGGCGCTCCGCTGTTGTTTGTGGGTATGGCTGCCACTACAATACCCTTACTGATCGCTGTATTACTGGGACGTTATCTTTTTAAATTTCACCCGGCGCTTACGCTTGGTTGCAGCGCTGGCGCCCGTACTACTACAGCCGCACTTTCAGCTATACAGGATGCGCTTCAAAGCAAATTGCCTGCCATGGGGTACACGGTTACGTATGCTGTGGGTAATACGCTGTTGATCATTTGGGGTGTGGTCATTGTACTGCTCATGAAATAATACTACTACCTGTTTTTCTTTCAAAAGACCAATACTAAACTATTACCTATGAGGTTTATTGCTCAATGGTGTTTACTATCAATATTGCTGGTGATGATAGTAATGCCGGTACAGGCTCAGCAGGGAAAAGGATTAACAAGAAGTGATATTGAGAACAACAGGTATGCCGGGTTCCTTTTTACTGATATAAAAGGTGTACGCCTGCAGTTCAATGGCTTTGTGCAGGGTGATTTTATGTTTGATTTCAATGACATTGCCAATAAAACAGGTTTTCAGCCTTCCACCATCACTGTACCTCAATTGAAGGAGGCCAATACTGCTTTCAGCATCAGGCAATCAAGATTTGCTTTTACTGCTTTGGGTGAACCGGATAGTAAAGGCCGGCACCTGGAGGCTCATCTCGAATTTGATTTTGCTTCTCCCAACAATACTACCGGTCTGCGGTTGCGTCATGCTTATATGAAACATGGCAAATGGTTGTTCGGGCATACCTGGACCAACTTTATGGATGCATCCATCTGGCCCAATATTATGGACGCCTGGGGCCCTAATGGCTATGTATTGCTACGACAGGTGCAAATGCGTTTTACGCAAAAGATCAATGAACGCCAATCTGTTTCTTTTTCCCTGGAGCAGACCAGGTTCGGATGTGAAAATGCCTGATTCGAGCTGGAAAATAAGAACTGTTTACCCGGATGTAACAGCGGCTTACCAGTATGATTTTGGAAGAAGTCATCTCCGTTTATCAGGGTTGTTACATCCTATTGCCTATAAAAATACTGTGGACGGAAATGAAACAAAGATCGGCGGTGGTTTTAATTTTTCAGGTGATCTGTCAGTTAGTAAGAACGATGATATTAAATTTCAGTTTGCGTATGGCAGCGGCTACGCGCGTTACAGCGAAGGTATTGGCGGACAGGGATACGATGGTTATTTTAAGAATAATGCCTTTAATACTGTTGATCTGCTGAGTACCTGGTTATTCCTGGATCATTACTGGAATACAAAATACAGTACAACACTGGGATGGGGATACCTGCAGACAAATGGAAATGCAGACATGGGAGCGTCTGCATTCCGTCATTCACATTATGGTTGTGTTGATATGACCTATTATTTTACTGATTTCTTTAAAATAGCGGCTGAAGTATTGTACGGACAACGGCAGAACGTAGATAAAGCTTCAGCCAACGATGTCCGGCTTCAGTTCAGTACTTTCTTCAAATTCTGATCTGTTTATTGCAATGTAACTCCCCAGTTCCTTTCAAACCAGCCGGTGGTAAATCCCACTACTACCAATGCTATCAGGATCAGCAACATAACCCATACTACTCCATTGCCATGTGCGCGGCGCGGTTGCGGAGCTACATAATTAGGTGCTGAAACTAATTCATGCTCATTGGGTTTACGTGCTTTTATCAATAAACCTGTATACCGGGATGCAAATCCGTCTGCTTCTGCCTGGTTGTACACAACCTGTTCTGCCACAAACAGATCGCTGTTAATGCTTGGTTGGTAAGCCTGTATTACAACAGGGTATTGGTTGGATTCGATTATCATAGCCAATATTATTAAAGTGAATAATCTTTACAATATTGACTGCAATTCTGCTGCCAGCCTTTTTGGTTCGCGATAACAGGCTCATTTTGCGGCATTCTTTACTCACTGGCCTTGTGGCTGACTTATTTTTTGAATACCGGAATAGGATTGAGCGGGTGTTTCAGGAAATTGTTTGCAGTCTGTTTCAATAAGAACCAGTGAAACCCCCGATTGGGTAATTGTTGCCTGCTTTGCCTGAGTTGTTGTTTGTTAATTCCAAAAGAGAGGAGCCCGAGTGAGACGTCAATCCAGTCAGCTTTTCTGAATGTTTCTACTGTGTTCATGTAGTTGCCTTTATAGGCAGTGATCTTATGATGCCAGTAGATCATCTGTGCAATCTCTTCTGTTAATTGCCGCTGATTGGTAGTGTTAAGATACTGTGAAGCCTGGTCTATGGATGGATCGAGATAATCAAAAGTATGATTGGTCCAGATGCCAATGTCGTGATAGACAGCGGCTATCGCATATTTATCTTCATTGTGTTTATCCTTATCAAGCAACAGGCAGTTTGAGAATACACGATATACATGATTACGGTATCTTTCGTGATCTTTACCAAGTTGAACTATGTATGTTTCCAGTACTGAGTCTATAATGTTATTGGTAAATTGCATAGATTGTTTGTATTAGTGTATATAACCCTGTCCTTCTTTCTCCGGACTCTTTACCGCCTGCTAAAAATCTCTGAATTCAACATTATTGTCAATAGCTAAACATGGTTTTAAGTTGTACAAACCAGAGATCACTGCTGTTAAATATACATCGTATGGCACTATATTTCCATTGATCACGGGTATTGACCGGCATAGTTTTGTAAATGAGGTAAAAGGTCTTGTAATTGAATCAAAACGTTTAATTCCGGCGGGTGTGGACATCCGCCAGAGAGCTTTCCGTAGCTGGTGTCTTCACCAGCCGCTAATTGGTAACATAGGATTGCGTATTGTCATTTTCTAAAAATAATAAAACTTAAATCGCTATGAAACGTAATGCTACTGCAGTATGGCTTGGCGCCGGTAAAGACGGCAAGGGCAGCTTAACCACGCAAAGTGGCGTACTGGATAAAACAAAATACTCCTTTAATACAAGGTTCGGAGAGGAAAAGGGTACCAACCCGGAGGAACTGCTGGCTGCAGCGCATGCAGGATGCTTTACTATGAAACTGAGCTTTTCCATTGGAGAAGCTGGGTTTACACCCACAGAATTGCAGACAACATCATTTGTAAATTTTGAAAATGGTTCTATTACCGGTTCTCACCTTGTAGTAAAAGCGGTGGTGCCTGGTATCAGCAAAGAAGCGTTTGAAGCATGTGTAAAAGATGCAGAGACCAATTGCCCGGTGAGCAGGGCGCTGAGCGTGGCCATTACAGTAGAAAGCACATTGGCAGAGTAGAGATATTATTTAAAACGTAACTGAAAAATTAAATCATGGACACATTAACTATTAAGGAAGGGCAGGTACAACCTATTGACCCTGCAACAGATCCGGCTATTGAAAGTCATGTAAAGGGATTTTTAAATGTTCTGAACAGCGGTGACGGAAAGCCGATGGAGCAAATGACGCCAACAGAAGCACGTGGTGTACTGGAAGGCGCGCAGACCTCTGTAAAGGTGGACATTTCAGGTATTGATGTAACTGAGAAAACAATTACGCAGGATGGCATCAGTGTAAAATTGTATGTTGTACGTCCTGCAGGTGTAACGGGCACATTGCCTGCTTTCATGTTCTTCCATGGAGGTGGCTGGGTGCTGGGCGATTTCCCTACACATAAACGTTTTGTAAGAGACCTCGTAGTATATTCTGGCTTAGCTGCTGTGTTTGTAGAATATACCCGTTCCCCGGAGGCAAAATATCCTGTTGCAATTAATGAAGCATATGCAGCTACCAAATGGGTGGCGGCTAATGGTGCAGAAATTAATGTAGATGGAAAAAATCTTGCTATAGCCGGTAATAGTGTAGGTGGTAATATGACTGCCGTAATTGCATTGATGGCAAAAGAAAAGAAAGGCCCGGAAATAAAAATGCAGGTACTTTTCTGGCCGGTTACCAATGCCGATTTTGAAACAGGTTCTTACAACCAGTATGCAACAGGCCGTTTCCTGACAAAGAATATGATGAAATGGTTCTGGGACAATTATACTGGCAAAGCGAATGAGCGTAGCGAGATCTATGCTTCTCCGTTAAAAGCAACTGCTGAACAGTTAAAAGGTTTACCACCAGCATTGGTGCAGACAGCAGAGAATGATGTGCTGAGAGATGAAGGTGAAGCGTACGCCCGCAAGATGGACCAAGCAGGTGTGAAAGTTACATTGGTAAGAATGCAGGGCATGATCCATGATTATGGTCTGCTGAATCCTTTGGCTGACGTGCCTGCGGTTCAGTCTGCATTACGTTATGCTGCTAATGAACTTAAGAACGCGCTGAAATAAAACCTCCCTCTGGCCCCCTCTATACGAGGGGGCTTTATAATTCCCAAAGAATTTTCCTGACTACGTTTTAATACTGCTTTTGGTGAACGAAGTGAGTAAGGTGTATTGCTTTACACAGGTTGCAATCCAATGCCATCCTGTAAACTGCGTTTGTAATTGGTAAAGCTTTTACCGGAGTAGTTTTTAAAGTATTTGCTGAAATGTGCATGATCATCAAAGCCCAGCAGGTAAGCAATTTCTTTCATGCTCACATTGCTGTGAATGACCTGTCTTTTGGCTTCCAGGATAATATGCTGCTGGATATGATAGCTGGCTGGTGAACCGGTTATTTTTTTAACAGCCCTGTTCAGGTAGTTGGCTGTTACGCATAAGATGTCTGCATAGTCTGCCACCAGTTTGTGTTTGGCAAAATGCTGTTTGATCAGTGCAACAAACTTGTGTACCAGCTCTACATCTTTCGAAGGAGTTGGTTCTGCTGCATGTGTTGTCATTTTCCGTGAGAAATAGATCACCAGCAGGTTCAGCAAACCAGCGAGGATCTGTGAACGCAGCAGGTAATAATTGGCAAACTCTTTTTGCATCTTCCGTGAAATGATCTCCATTTCAAGCTCCATTTCCGTGTCTGTGGTGATCACAGGTGTATGGCTGTAACTATAAGATGTGTGCCATCCTGTATTGCCACTATGAGGAGTGCTCAGATACAGAAAATCAGATGAAAAAGAAATACAGCATCCTTCGGTGAAGCTATTCAACTGGCAACTGCGCAATTGCCCGGGTGATAACCAGAAAATAGTCTGATCAGTTACAGGATGAATGGTCGTATCTATCAGCAGGGTTCCGGATGCTTTTTTAAACCACCAGATC
Source organism: Chitinophagaceae bacterium (assembly GCA_047602185.1). Classification (GTDB taxonomy): domain Bacteria; phylum Bacteroidota; class Bacteroidia; order Chitinophagales; family Chitinophagaceae; genus PMP191F. The sequence continues at coordinate 582,111 of JASGHY010000001.1, forward strand.
TCGAAATGACGAAGTCTTTGTGGCGGGTCTTTTTGTGATACAAGTTGATGTTGTACGTCGGCAGCCTGTTGTATTTCAAAATGCTGCTGTTGGCTGGCATGATGAAGAGAACGGCGTACCGGCAGATCATAATTGCGTGTAGTGGTTTGAGCAGATGAATAGTTCATAACAGCTTTTTAAATGGTTACGTCTTAAACAATCTGCTGCTAATAAGACAATTCGGATGCCAGTATTTAATTTGTTGATTGTCTTTGTTTTATGATTGTATTGTTGCTTTAAATTGTTGATATTTCGCCAAATCGCGAAAACGATGGTGTTATTTCAATGGTGCCAAAAAGTATAAATATTACGAGGTGCTGTGCCGGGAATGGCAGTCAGTAAGTGCGAAATATAACGTAGATAAATGGGTGAAAATAATGATTTTCAGAAAGACCACCTGTTTTTTTCAATACCCAGTTTTTTGATCTTTGAGTTGAGCGTAGAGACATTTACACCCAGTAATTCGGCAGCGCCTCCTTTACCTGATATTTTACCTTTGCAACTCTTTAAAGTAGCAAGAATGTGCTCTCTTTCGTTTTCTTCAATGGTTTTAATAGCAGCTCTCTCTTCCGGTTTGCTTATAGTGTTTGTAGTGATCTGTATTTGTGGCAGCAGGGTAATGGTATTGTCTTTTGAAAGCAAAACGCTGCGTTCTATAAAATTCTCCAGTTCGCGTATATTGCCCGGCCAGCTGTGCTGCATCATTGCATACTGGCTCTCGTGGCTGAAATCTGTAACTGATTTACCCATTGAACGTGAAAACTGTTGCATAAAATGCGATGCCAGTACCGGAATATCCTCCTGCCGTTCGCGCAGGGGAGGAAGGTGAACAGGGAATACGTTGAGCCGGTAATAAAGATCTATACGAAAACGGCCTTCTGCTACTTCCTGTTCAAGATTGCGATTGGTGGCAGCTATTATGCGTACATCCGTTTTGATGGTGTCACTGCTGCCCAGCCTGTTGATCTCTTTTTCCTGTAATACGCGTAACAGCTTTACCTGCAGATCAGGGGGCAGTTCGCCGATCTCGTCGAGAAAAATGGTGCCGTTATGTGCCTGTTCAAACCTGCCGATACTCCTTGTAAGAGCTCCTGTAAATGCACCCCGTTCATGTCCAAACAAGGCCGATTCAATCAGTGCAGGTGGTAATGCTGCACAGTTTACTTTTATAAACGGCTTGCCATTGCGTTTGGAAAGCTGGTGTATGACGTCTGCCACCCGTTCTTTACCGGTACCATTTTCCCCTAGTATCAATACAGAAGTGTCAGAGGGTGCTACGATCTCTATATGGTGCAGGGCCGTTTGTAATGCTGTACTTTTACCAATGATGCCATGAAATGCAGGTAATGTATCTGTTGCTTTCTGCTGGTGTGTATTGGAAGGTTGTGGTGCTGCCTCTTCTTTTCTTACAAGCGAGTCGAGGCTGTGCTGGTACAGGTAACGTGCAATTTCCAGTGTAACGAGTACATCTTTTTCGCGGAAAGGTTTTACAAGAAATCCATAGGGATGGGTTGTTTTGGCTGCTTCCAGTGTACTCCTGTCTGAGTTGGCAGAAAGATAGATAAAGGCAATATTCTTTTTACGTAATACACGGGCAAGGTCGATACCGGTGGCAGGACCCTGTAGAAAAATATCCAGCAATACAAAATCAGGTGTTTCTTTTTCCAGTAGCTGTAATGCTGCCTGTACTGATGCTGCAATGCCACATACCGTATAACCGGCACGTTCCAGTATCATCTGCAGGTTATTGGCCTCTATAAAACGATCTTCAACGATTAGGATCTTTTCCATGATGCGGTTATGCGTTCAGTGCTTTTGAGATCTTATTGGTTTCGTGTAAAAGGATAGTGGCCCTGAAGCGGATAGTGATCTTTGTACCGTTCTCAGCAGCAATGTCGAAATTTCCACCTATCTCTTCTGTTAGTCCTTTCATCAGTTTCATACCCAGGCCTGTGCTGTTCCTGTTAGGAGAAAATCCTTTGCCATTGTCCCGGATGCTTAATGCTACCATGCTATCCTCCTGTTGTTCCAGTAGTATTACAATTTCATTATTGGGCCGCTGTTCCGGAAAAGCATGTTTGATGGCATTGGTGATCGCTTCGTTTAAGATCAATCCAACCGGGATGGCCTGCGATACATCCAGCTCCACCGGTGCGATCTGTAAACTGAACCGGATCTTTCCGTCTGTATGAAAACCCTCCCGCAGGTAGCTGACTAGCTCCGGCAGGTAACTGTGCATTTTTATGGAGGATACGTTTTCTGGCTGGTAGAGTTTCTGGTGTATCAGCGACATGGTATAGATTCTGTTCTGACTTTCCTGGATGGCCTGCCTGGCTTCATTGTTAAGATAAGCTGCCTGTGATTCCAGCAGGCTCACTACAGTTTGCAAATTGTTTTTTACACGGTGATGCACCTCTTTTAGCAGCCATTCTTTTTCTTCTACCAACTGTTCCAGCGCTACGTTCTTCTGGCTGATGTCGCGATTGGCCTTTTGTTTTATCCTGTATTGGTTGTACAATAAGCCTACTATGATGAGCATAATGGCAATACCGGCCAATACACCATTGCGTAATAATTTTGCCCGTTCGTTTTCCTGTGTCAGCAAGGTGATGGCCTGGTTCTTTATTTTGATATCCTGTTCTTTCTGTGCAGTTTCAAATTCTATCTGTAAGGCTCCAGCCATCTTCGTTTTCTCTGAATTGTAAGCGGAGTCCATCAATGTTTTGTACTGCTGATAGTATTTTATAGCTGAGAGATAATTGCCTCTTGCAGAATCCAGCTTGAACCATAAAACCCGGTTGTTCCTGTGTGCTGCGTTCTTGATGGCAACTCCGGTCAGCCACTCGTCCTGCATACGCAGGTATTCTTCAGCTTTTCCATATTGCTTCATGGCGATAAAGTACTTGATGACATAGCTGGCAACATTGCCCCGCTTAATAATATCCTGGGTAGATAACAGTTTTGTCAATTGATTATAATAGGGGGTGCATTCTTCCGGTTTGTTCATCTGCAGGTAAATGCTCATGAACATATAAATTATCTTGGTTGAAACATCTGTCCATGCGGGATCATTTTGCGGGAAAGGATATTTGCTCACCGTTTCTTTCAGTATCTGCAGTGCGGCTGCAGGGTTGCCAATGGAATTGTTGATATATACCATCTGGTCGGCAACCAGGTAAATATCTCTCAGGTTATTGTATTTCCGGGCTATTGCCAGCGCCTTTTCATAATGCTCTATTGCCTGAGGATATTCTTTCATCCTGGAATAAATAGTTCCCGTGATATAATAGATGGAACAAAGTTGTGCAGAAGTGTCTTTTGTTTTTTCGGCTGTTTGCGTTGCCAGGATAGCATTGCTGAGCGCTGAGTGAAGGTCGCTGATATCTGTATAAACAACTGCCAGCAACTGGTAGATGCCCTGTACTGCGGGATATTTGATAGATTGATAGAGGGCCAGTGCCTGTTTCAGTTCATTGGCTGCAAGACCATTGTTGCCTATTTCAATTTGTACATCGGCAATGTTCTTAATGCTGAATGCTTCTCTTTCTATATTGCCGGCTTTGTGAAATGCAGTTGCTGCATCTTCAAATGCTTTTAGCTTGCCATCGATCTCGTTTGACTGGTAGGCTGAAAAATATTGAGCATATTCAAGATAACAATCTCCCTGTAAGTTGTATCGATTGGTTTTATCTGCAATGGCAATTGCCGAGGTGATATAGCTTTTTCCTTTTTCTTTTTCGCCTTTCTCACGAAAGGCCATAGATAATTGATAGTTGCAATTGGCCAGTCCTTCGTTGTATGATAATTTTTTACTGAGTTCTGTTGCCTGGTTTATAAGCAGTACTGCGCTGTCGAGATCAGTTTTGTTTTCGCCGGGTTTAAAAATATAGAAATGACTCAGGCGCAGGAGTGTATTTACCTGGCTGGTGTCTTGTTTGCCGGCTTTTAAAGAGGCAATGGTGCCTGGTACTTCTTCTGCTTTGAGATCTTCCTGTGCGTAAATGTTTGCGGTAGTGCAAAAAGATAAAGCGATGATGAAAAGGCATTTCAGCATAGAATTGATGTGGTAAACTGTAGTGGAATTATATTTTATAAGACAAGGCCCTGAATAAGACAAAGATTTTAAATAAAAATGTTTTGATAGGGAAGCAATTTGACAAAAGGTAATTTGAACCCATGCAGGGCAGCAATGGTTCAAGATAATACATAAAATTAACTTTGCTTAGCCGAGAAGATATGTTCTTTACGGATCCCCAGTTTTTTTATTCTTGAATTGAGTGTAGAGACATTCATACCCAGGATGGTGGCTGCGCCGCCGGGACCATATACTTTACCTTTGCATTTATTAAGAACTCCTACAATGTAGGCCCGTTCTACTTCTTCAAGCGTTTGGGTGTATTCTTCTTTTGTATGATTGGTCGTTTTTTTATGCAACAAAGGAAGGTCAGTTGCATTGATCACATTTGTTTTTGCCAGTAACGCGCTTCTTTCAAGCAGGTGTTCCAGCTCACGGATATTGCCCGGCCATTCATAAGCTGTCAATGCTTTGATGGCGCCGCTACTGAAGCGGACCTTCTTTTTACCTGCATGTCCTGATAAACGTTCTGCAAAATGCAGCGCAAGTGCAGGAATGTCTTCCTTCCTGTTGCGGAGTGGAGGCAATGTGATCGGGAAAACGTTCAGGCGATAGAACAGGTCGCTGCGAAAACGGCCTTCGTCCACTTCCTGTTGCAGGTTGCGGTTGGTGGCAGCAATAATGCGAACATCTACTTTGATGGTATTTTTGCCACCAATGCGTTCAAATTCTTTTTCCTGTATAGCGCGTAGTAGCTTGGCTTGTAATTCGAATGGCATATCTCCGATTTCGTCCAGGAATAAAGAGCCCAGGTGTGCCAGTTCAAATTTGCCGATCCTCCTTTCAACAGCCCCGGTAAAACTGCCTTTTTCATGACCAAATAATTCGCTTTCGATAAGTCCTGCAGGCATGGCAGCACAATTCACTTTTACCATCAGTTTGTCTTTTCGTGGCGACGAATGATGAATAGCGCGTGCTACCAATTCTTTACCGGTACCTGTTTCGCCCAGCAGCAATACAGTGCTTTGTGTGAAGGCTACCTGTGATAGTGCATGAAACACCTTTTGCATTTCGGGTCCCGAACCAATAATGTCCTTATAGGTTTGACCACTGCTTACCTCGTCCTGCAGGTATTGCTTTTCTTCCTCCAGCTTTTGTTTATACTGGTTGATCTGTTGTAACTGGTGTTCTATTTTTTCATTGATGAGAATATTTTCAACTACTGTACTTAACTGGAAGGAGAGGAGTTGAATAAATGAAGCAGCGCCGTCTGTGAATGTATTTGTTGTATTGGCAGCCAGGATCAGTAACCCGGTAATATTGCTGCCATATTCGAGACGCATACAAAGTAATTCCTGTACACCTTCCCGGCGAAAGAGGCCGATCAATGGCCATTGATACATCCACTGGTTGTCAATATGGAAGAGCAGGGGTGTTGCTGATTGCAAACAGGTATTCGCAAAACTATTCTCATCTGAAAGTTCTGTTGTTAACAGTTTTTCAAATTCAGCCATATTCCCGTGGCTATGAGAGGGGTAAATAGCCGTTTGGGGAGTGATACAGGTAATAAAAAGGTTGCTGAGTGAAATAACCGGCTGAAGCAGGTGGAATGTTTCAGATGCCAGTTGTTGCATAGAGCGGATGGAGGTAAGCGTACGGCTGATTGCGGGTAAAAGTTCATTTACCTTTTGTGTATCCGGATCAGTTAAAAAAGAAAGATGTTTGGGTGTATGGTTACCGCGATCCCTGCTCATGCGATAAAGATAATTATAATGCAGGTTGTTGCAATCTTGCCTGTGTTATTGCTTGTGAACTGATGGATGAAAGGGCGATTTCTGCAAAACAGGAATGGCTTAAAATAGAAAACAGTGTCTTGCTTTTCAGCAGACACTGTTTTCAGCGGAGGGGGAAGTAATCTCGCATATATAACAATCAAACTGCTTTTCGAGACTAAAAAAAAGCAGACAATCTGAAGGATTTTAAAATGTTTTATCAAAATCGTGGTGGAAAAGAACTAACCCATCTGACATACGTCAAATTGTTGAATAGTGCAATGCTGATCGTCAAAAACGCCTTAAACGTGTGATGAGGAATTACTTTGAAGTGGTGATTCTTATTTCAGATGTTGTGACACATTGCCAGATCGTGAACAGTTCGCAATCTTCTTCCTACCTGTATAATCAATGTCGTTTAGTTAGTGGCTGGTGAAGACACCTGCCACGGGAGTATTCCGGCGGGTGTCCCCACCCGCCGGAATTACCCCCTTAACTTAACGACATTGATTGTGATAAAATAACAAGCTGATTAACAAATAATCATAAAGGTCCGGAGTAATCCGGGCCTTGAATTTAGAAAGCCTTTATATGATTGCGGGTGTTTTAAGTGAATGATAGTCAGTGAGTAAGTGTCTTTTTTTTTGATTGTAGCCTGGTGTGATTTGGCGTTTTTGTATGTCCTCTTAAGTACTCCCCGTACTACAAATTGAGTATTTCCCAGGTAGCCACTAAATATAAAATTTACACCCTCATCTCCAGTCCCGTCAAGAACCATTCTAAGATCCGAACAGGAAAATCTGCCTGGCCAAAAACAAGTGATGCAGGTTCCGAATTGCTGTAGTGACCACTGCAGGTAGCCTTGTATTAGCTGTTGCCAATTAAAACTGAATACCAAAACACTAACTGATGCATAAGTTTTTTTATTGCCTGGTTCTACTGTTGATATGCAGTCAACTGACTGTAACAGCGCAACAAAGAAAGCCTATAGAAAAAAGAGAACCCCTGAAGGTAGAATGGTTGCCTGTAAAGGCAATAAAACCTGCTTCCAGACCGGCAGTGGTAAATAACAACAAACAGTTGCGGCAGCCTGTAAATACTGTACAACGGCCCCGCAAACCCATGAACCTCGTAAAACGGCAACTTCCCCTGACAGTGCAGATCAGGAACAATGCACGTGCAGTCCGTAGTGCTGCAAAACCGGAAGAGCTGTTCCTGTACCAGTTGCCTGCAGCTAAAACTACCACTGCAAATGCACGTGTATTCAGTACTACGGCTTCCTGTGATGATATTACGCTGACGCGTCAGTCTGAAATTGATAGCTTCCCCATACTATACCCGGATTGCCATATTGTACGCAGGGTCACTATTGAAGGGGAAAATGCCAGCCCGGCTATTACAAGGCTTGATTCTTTAAAACAGATCACCGAGATAACGGAGGATCTGAATATTTATCATACAGCTGTAACCGATCTGTCGGCATTGAATAATATTACACGCATCGGTTATTACCTGTCTGTACAAAATAACACAGAGATCACTTCGCTGGGGCTTACCAATCTAACCTTAGTAAAAGGATTGGTATTAAACCAGCTGCCCAACCTGCAGAGTGTAGATGGATTACTGGATCATTTGGAAGACTACAATATGTGGAGTGTATTGCTGATCGATGTGGCGCTTCCCAACGTGGAGGCTTTCAGCAATGTAACCAGCATGGCCAATTTTGTACTGATCAATTGCCCCAATGTAACTACGTTACACGGCCTCGAAAATCTTACATCCTGTGGTGGCGGTATTTCACTGATCAATGCACCGCTGAACGATATTTCACAATTAAACCAGATAACAGATCTTGACTACGGAGGGCTTGAGCTGAAGTTCATGAATGATCTTACCAGCCTGAACGGGTTGCAGAATATTACCCGTATTCGCGGCGCCCTTCATGTAGAATATATGTGGAACCTTACTTCCCTTGCTGAACTGAACAACGCACTGGTAGTAGAAAACCAGGAAGAGCAGGATGGTGTGGTGCAGATTAAGAACAACTCCCAGCTATCCTTGTGTTCTGTGCCTTTTTTATGCCGTTACCTGGAAACGGGACTTGCCTATGAAATAGAATACAATGGGCCACAATGTGAAACTATAGCACAGATCACTGCTTCCTGTGGTGTGGATGGCTGCACGGTGATCGATGAAAAGCAATGGAATGGAAATAACAGCAATAACTGGGACGACCCTGATAACTGGACACCGGCAGGCGTACCTGCCAGTTGCACAAAGGTTATTATTCCTTCCTGGATGGATGTTAATAATACGCCGGTATTACAACATAATACTGCCATTGGTGGCCTGGTGATGTATTCCAACGCTGAGCTTGATATGAGTAGTTACGACTTAACCATTACCCGCACATTGCAACTGGATAATGCCAGCCTGTATAGTGGCAATAATATCCTGGCAACCGGTATTCATGGCGCTGATGTTAAGAATACTTATATAGAAGGCCAGTTTAGCCTGCGCAATTTTGACGGTGAAACAATTTTCCAGAACAATTCTTTTTATGGTAATACTGTTTTCAGCGATAGTTATGATCGTTTGGATGGTGTATCCTACATCTTCAATAACTTTTATGGAGACCTTACTATTACCAATAATAGTGATTACGGGCAACATTACCTGAGTAATGCTTCTCCCTATTATGATTATGTACAGGGCAACCTTACAATAATCAATAATTCATCTGCAGATGTTTCTGTAGGGCTGGGTGATGGAAGACCGTTAAAAGTACAGGGCGATTTTAATGTAAAATCGAGCGATGGCCGGGTTAATATCCATAACCTGGCACTGGTAGGAGGAACCTTTAATCCTTATACCAGGCAGTTGGGTGATAATCGCATTGTCATTGATAATTTATTTTTAGAATCAGGTGCCGAAACAAGGCTGGACCACAGTGTGGAAATCAATAACAGCCTTGTATTCGATAACGGTAGTAATAAGATAAATACCACGAATGGCAACCTGCTCATTTTAAATAATGGAGCCACCGTAACCCGTGATCCTGCAAATAACAGGGGCTTTATAAACGGCCCGATGAAAAAAATCGGTAGCCAGCCATTTACATTCCCGGTAGGAAAATATGAGTTTGATTATGGAGGTGATAATTATGGCCCCATCAGCATCTCTGCACCTGCCAGTAATACGGATGAATTTACGGCGGAATATTTCCATCACAGCCCCGGCAGCGAAGGGTATGATACTTCCCTGCATGAAACCGGCTTCGGCGGAATATCAGGAAAAGAATACTGGACACTTGTAAGAGACAACGGCACCTCCAATGTGCAGGTAACCCTTAGTTACGATAGCGCCCGGAGTGGAACGGCTTTCCAATATGATCTAATGCAGGTGGCAGGGTGGAACGGAAGCCAGTGGAAGTCATGGTCATCGGGTGGCTATACCGGGAACATTGCAAAGGGTACTGTAGTTTCTGCTACACCACTCACTGGTTATGGACCGCTTACACTCTCTTTTAAACCGGTACGCAAACCCGTTATCAGTATCACTGCAATGGATCCTATCCGTTGTCTCAATTCAGCATTTTACGTACACTATACTGCTGATACTGCAATGACGGCCGGCAACCAGATGCGGATTGAAATTTCTGATACACTAGGTAATTTCAGCACTTTCTGGAATCCTACATTCGGTTCAAAATATACCAGCACGGCTGCAGATTCTATCCTGTTCTATTCTACAGTGCTGCTGCCTAATAAAGATTATAAGATCAGGATTGTTGGTAACCTTCCTCCGGATACCAGTGTTAACACACAAACGATCCGGTTTATTACTGCTCCGCAAAATACAGTTACCGTTACCGGGTCCGAACAGGCTTGCCTGGGCACAGGGGCGTATAAATATTATCCGGGTTTTATTGAGCCGGGTGTAACATATAGCTGGGTACTAAGCGGCGGCGGTACACTTACAACAAGCGGGGATACGGCCATTGTAAACTGGACTACAACGGGATTATATAGCCTGCAACTGAAAGCTATGAATGCCTGCGGAGAGGTAGTAAGAGGATTGTTTGTAACAGTAAAACCATCTGCTCCGGCAATAGCACCCACCATTGTAAATAGTGGTCGCTGGCTGCAGGTTTCATCTGCCACACCTGCAGGTGCAACTGGTTATAGCTGGTACAGGAATGGTGTATTGATAGCCGGTGCTACTGCCCCATCTTACTATGCTGCTGATGCCGGTACCTATACTGCCGTTTACCGCAATGATTGCGGACAAGGACCAGCATCCAACAATATTGTTTTTGGAGCGTCTTCCGTATCGCAGACCATTACCTTCCCGGTAATTGCCAATAAAATATATGGAGATACAGCATTTGCATTACAGGCTACCACATCATCTGGCTTGCCTGTATCATATACCATTATCAGCGGGCCGGGTTCTATTGTCGGAAATTATTATACCATCAGCACCAGCGGTACGGTAACCATCAGGGCTATCCAGCCGGGGGATGATATCTATGATACTGCTGTGATCGTATATCGCACTTTTGTGATCAACAAAGCTGTGCAAACTATTAACCTGCCTGCAATAGCAGACCAGGCACTGGAAAATGGTTCATTACTGCTGAATGCAATAGCTTCTTCCGGTTTACCTGTAAGCTACAGTCTTCTATCCGGTCCTGCTACACTGGCAGGTAACCAGCTTACTTTTACCGGCGTAGAACAGGTAACCATACAGGCTCAACAGGCTGGTGATACCAATTACCTGGCGGCGGCCAATGTAAACCGCAGCTTCTGTATCCGTGTAAATAAACTGGCCGCTATTTCCGGTTCGCCCTATGTATGTCCGGGCCAAACTGTTGCTTATAGCGTCAACCAGGTAGCAGGAGTGAATTATTCATGGAGACTTACCAATGGCACCACGTATGCATCCGTAAGCAATTCTGTATCCATTACCTGGCCTACACCCGGTACCTATACTTTACTGGTATCGGCTACTGGTCCATGTGGTGCTGCCAGTGTCAATGATACATTGATTGTACATGTACAGACACCTGTACAGCCGGGTGCTGTTTCCAATATGCTACCGGCCAGCGGAGAAACAGGATTGCAATTGCCGCTCAATCTTTCATGGATCCCCGGCAGTAATGCCCTTACCTATGATGTATATATCTGGGATTCTGCTGCGGCGCAACCTTCTACACCGTTTGTGACCGATCTTGCCGGTGTATCTTATTCAATACCCAATGGCGCTCTGGCATACAATAAAACTTATAAATGGAAAATAGTTGCTAAAAACGCCTGTCTGCAAACAGATGGTCCTGTACAACAGTTCCGTTTGAGACCATTGCCTGACCTGGTGGTAAGCAATGTACAATTGCCTGCCTCTGCATTCTCAGGACAAACCATTGCCATCAACTGGCGTGTTACCAATAATGGTCCGGGTAATACGACTACTAACCAGGCCTGGACAGATGCAGTGTTCCTGTCATTCGATACGGTGCCTAATTTTACTATGCCGCCTGCTGTAGGGGCTTCTTCATGGAGCCAGCTTGATTTCCCGGTAAGACCATTACTGGTGGGTACCAAAACCAATGTGAGTGCGCTGGACAGCGGACAGCATTATGATAATTCTATCAACTTTACGTTGCCGGTCAATTATAGTCAGCCGTTGTATGCGTACGTGATCGCCAATTATCCTGCAGGCAATAATGCACCATTGCAGATGACGTATGGCAACGATACAGCACGTGCAGCGAATGCATTGGCGGTAACATTGTCGCCTACGCCGGACCTCCGGGTAGATACGGTGTTTACACCGGCCAGCACTTTCTCCGGCAGCACTATCAATGTGGCATACCGGGTGAAGAACTATGGTGTGCTGACACCTGCAGGCAGCAACTGGCAGGATAAGATCTATATATCATCCAGTCCTTTCTTCAATATCAACAATGCAACACAGCTGAAGCTGGCTAAGGCAAATGGTACTTATTACCCGGGTGCAACAGGTGCAACTATTGCTGTAAATACACAACTGCAACAGGATAGTTCCTATACACGCAATGTACAGGTAGTAGTGCCCAACTTTATTTATGGCGACTTCTTTATCTATGTAGTGACCAACTCCGGCAGTATGCTGTACGAGGGCGCACTGGCGAATAACAATACCGGCAGCAACCAGTTGCAGGTATTCCTTACACCGACACCTAAATTAACAGTAAGTGGTTTAACAATTCCTGTCAGTACAGCCAGTACCACACAGCCTATAGGCCTGAACTGGAATATTGTGAATACAGGTGTAAATGATAACCTCGAAAAAAATAAAGGACATTACTACATTCCTGCAGGTCCATGTAATAATGGTATATCATTCAACGACAGCATTAGCTATGGTTCCAGCTTCTGGACAGATAAAGTGTACCTGAGTACCGATGCCGGTGGATTGAATGTTGCTAATGCCATCTATATTGGTGAAGTATCGCGCGGTGTACAGAATAGTGGCGCGGGCGTGGATGCTTCTCCGGCAACGATCTGTGCACCTGCGGGAACAGATGCTGCTTCACTGAATGTAAATACCGGTAATGTTATTAAACCGGGTGGCAGTTATCCGCAGGCTCTCAACTTTATTATTCCGGCCAACCTGCCTGCCGGCAACTACTATGTATATGTAGTAGCCAACGTCAACAAGACAGTATATGAATATCCCGGTACCCTGCAAACAGGGCGAAGCACATTGCCGTTGACCATTCAACGACCGGATGTGGTTGTAAGTGCTATCAGTGCACCGGCTACAGGCATTGGCGGCCAACCGGTTGCTATTACTTACAATGTACAGAACAATGGCGCCGGAGCTGTATTTAACCAATTGCGCAATGACAGGTTGTATATAAGTACTTCTGCGGTATTTGATGGTTCGGCACAGGTAGTAGCTACACAATCCTTTACTGAAAACCTTGCAGTGGGAGCGCCGGTAACACATACGTTCAATTATGTATTGCCACCCGCAATATCCGGCACCCGCTACTTCTATGTGTGGACCAACTATGATAGTACTTTCAGGGAGAGCAATAGTAATAATAATGTCAGCACGGGAGCAGCGGTAACTATCAGTACTGCCACACCGGTTGATCTGACAGTAACTTCATTACAGTTGCCCGATTCTGTGTTTACCTGGATACCCGGTATGGTGAAATACACGGTGGCCAATAATGGTGCAGGAACAACCAATGGCACATGGACAGACAGCCTGTACATCAGTTGCAGCAATACATTCAGCTACAATAACAGCTTCCTGGCGGCCATCCGTCAGCATAATGAGGTACTCACAACGGGAACAGCCTATACCGATTCATTTAATATTTCACTGCCATTTACACCTTCAATGAACAATTGTTTCCCCGGTAGCAATGTAATGCCGGCGTACTTCTTCCTCCGTACCAATGCTGATGGTGGTGTATATGAAGGCAGCAATGCAGCCAATAATCTCAGTACCGTCGTACAGCGAACACTGGTGAATACATACGTGGATCATATTGTAACTACTGTAACAGCTCCGGATACAGCGACCGTAGCAAGGAATTATAAAGTGACCTGGACAGTGAAAAACGCTGGTTATAATCCGGGCAATGCCGTCTACACAAGTACCTGGTATGATGCGGTATGGTTCTCTCCGGATTCTGTATTCAACAGCAATGCGATACTTGCAACACGCTTTAATGAAAATACACGACTGAACAAGGATCAATCCTATACAGATACCCGCAATGCAGTGGTGCCTAATATATCAACCGGCGATTATTATGTGTTTGTTAAAACAGATAATGACAATTATATCATGGCTGAAGTGGTGAAGACTAATAATACGAACCTGTTACGGACTGCCGGTGGTGTGGCTAAAAAGATCCATGTAATACAACCGGTATTGCCTGATCTTACCGATACCATTACTGTAGCGCCTGCTACAGCAGCTATCGGTCAGCCAATTACAGTAATACATACGGTTGCCAATAAAGGGGCAGGTGTTACCTATCCTGAAACATGGAGCAGTGAGCTGTGGTTGTCTACCGACTTTATTCCCGGCAACACTGGAGATATAAAGCTGGCTGCTAAAAACCGCAGCGGTGCATTGCAACCAGGTCAGTCATACAGCGATACTGTTACTGCCACACTTGCATTGACAGTGCAACCGGGCAATTATATCCTGATCTCCAGAGTGAATGCTTCCGGAAATGTGGCAGAAAGCAATGATGCCAACAACCTGGCCTTCCGTTACATCACGGTATATGCACCTGCTCCGGCAGATCTGTTGGCAGAGAACATCACTATGCCGGATACCGTGTACCTGGGTTATACCATCAATACCCTGCAATGGACTGTGCGTAATAATGCGCCTAATACAGCTACGGGTGTGTCTGCAGATGGTATTTACCTCTCGCACAGTGATGTGCTGGATTCTACAGCCGTGCTGATCGGTATCCGGAACAAGACCATCAATCTTGCTCCGCTGGGCAGCGAAACACTTACCCAGCAACCCTTGGTAACACAGGTGCCGGAAGGAGCGTACAGGTTACTGGTACGTGCCGATCTGCAGAATAATATTGTGGAAAGTGATAAGAGCAACAACACTGGTGTATCAGCAGGGAGTATTTATGTGAAGGTGAAAGAACTGGTGCTGGAAACAGTTGAAACCAATACGCTCTTTAATACAGCACGTTATTATAAACTACGTGTGCCTGCATCATTATTGGGCTCTACCATACTGGTAACGCTGAAGAGCAATGATTCATTGACCATGAGGAATGAGTTGTACATCGGTGCCGGTTATGTACCATCGGCTGCAAAATTTGATTACAGGTTTGAAACAGCAAATGCCGGAAACCAGCAGATAGTAATGGCCTCTGTAACAGATACATTGTATTATATCAATATACGCTGTGTATCAGCCAATCCTTCCACACAGAATATTACCGTAAAAGCAACCGTGCTGCCGTTTGCTATCCTGTCTGTACAGTCTTCTTCAGGTGGCAATACAGGCAATGTAACGGTGAAGATAAACGGCTCATTGTTTACGCCTGGCATGACAGCCCTGTTACGCAATGCAGGCGCAACCATCACTGCATCTGCGGTATATTATACCAACAGTACTACAGTATATGCCACTTTCAACCTGCAGAACAGGGCGCTGGGTGTATATGATGTGGTATTGACCAAGCCAGATGCAACTGTAGCTGTATTGCCCGGTGGCTTCTCCATTGTCAGTGCCAATAACGGTGGCCTCATCACCGGCGGCGGTGTTAACTCCGGTAGTGGTGATGGTAGTGGGCCGGGTTGTGATCCCGGGGCGGCCAGTGGTCTGAACTCGCAACTGGTGACTGAAATGGTGATACCTGAAAAGGTGTTTGCAGGATGGCCCTTTGTGATCCAGCTCAATTACAACAATCCTACCAACGTGGATGTACCTGCCCAGGTAAGAACATTGTACAATGATAAGGGAGTAGCACTTGCTTTATCGCAGGCAGGATTGAGTAGTGGCAGTACATCGCTGTATCTCGAATTGTCTGAGCCGGGTGGTCCTCCGGGTATTATACGGGCAGGGGCCAGTGGTACCATCACCATTTATGCGCGCACGCCTGTTGATATTCCTGCTCACACCATTGTGCACTTTAACCTGAAATAGCCAGCAATGAAAACATATTTAACAATGACGAAGCAAATCAATATGAATACTGTAATTGCCCGGCTGTTGCTGCTGCTGGTAAGTATTGTTGCAATGCTGCCACTGGCAGCCCAGAACCTGAATACGCCCAATAAAAGAGGGCCGATGGGAGTGGAGGTGAATACCTATAGCGGTAACCTGTTTTTGCCGCGTACGGATATTCGTATCCCTGCACGCAGTTTCACCATCAGTGTCTCCTTTTTTTACAACAGTTATAATTACGATGTGAATGAAGGTTTCGGTAAGGGCTGGCTATTTGCCTATCACATCCGCTACCGCAATGATTCAGCAGGGGCAAAGACCATTTTGTGGGGTGATGGCCGGGAAGATACTTATGATGCTGCCGGTGACGGAACCTTTAAATCACCTGCCGGTTTCTTCAATATACTCACTGCATACCAGCCTTCCAAACTACTGCTTACAGAAAAAGATGGCACAAAGTATTATTTCGATAATGCTGTTCATCGCCGCATTACCCGTATGGAAGAACCCAATGGCAATTATTTTACATTTACCTATACGGATTCCCTGCTTACATCCATCACCAGCAAGGCAGGACAAACTGTTTCTTTTGCCTATACCAATGGTTTGCTAACCGCTGCCACAGATGCTACTGCATCTCCTGCGCGTGTGTACAATTACACGTATGATGAAGCCGGTCACCTGACCAAAGTGGCCGATCCGCTGGGAGGCGCCAATCTATACACCTACCTGGTAAATGGCCCGGTGAAAACGGTTACTGATAAGAACAACAATACCATTGATGTGATCTATTATAACGATCTTTCAGTAAGTGAAGTGATCGGTTGTAACAAGCGTATCAGTTTTTCTTATGATACCACTGCCCGTATGTCGTACGTAACAGAGCACATGAATGATGGGCAGAACCAGGTGACAAAATATGAATACAAAAGTGCCGGTAACCGTTTCTGGCTGGCGGCTGTTTCCGGTAATTGCTGTGGCTTCAGTAAAAAGTTTGAGTTTGATGATAATGGTAATAAAGTAAAAGAAACAGATGCCAGCGGGCAGATCTATACTTATACGTATGATGCCCGGGGCAACCTGCTGACAGCAAAGGATCCGCTGGGCCAGTTGAAGAAATATACTTACAGTACCGACTTCAGTAAACTGACCGGTTATACCGATCCCAAGGGGAATGTATATACCATTGCATACGATGCCAAAGGCAACATTACCCAGTTTACAGAACCGGGAAACAATGTGTACACCTCCGCATACAATGCAAACGGAGATATTATATCCTCTACCGATGCAAAGGGACTTACCTATACCTACAATTATGATACCTATGGCAACCTGACCGCAGTTAATGGCCCGAATGGTTATCATGCAACATTTACACACGATGCCAGGGGCAACCTGTTATCACTTACCAACGGACGCAACAATACTTATACGGCAGAGTACGATTTGCTTGACCGTGTGAAAAAGATAACAGATCCGCTGAACGATGCCATTCGTTTTTCATATGATGCAGAAGGCAACCCGGTAAGTTTTTACAATAAGAGCAATGAAACATTTAATATAGGATACGATGCTTCTAACAGGATTGTGAAACTGGGTGATCCTGCCGGTACACAGCGTCGTTTCTCCTACGATGCGATGGATAATCTTACAGGCGTTACCAATCCGCTGGGATATGCCAAAACTTTCTCTTACGACACCCGCAATCGTTTTAGTGGTTATCGTGATGAACTGAATAACGACATGACGCTGTCTTACGATGCCAGTGGTAATATTACAGGCATTAGCTTGCCCACCGGCGAACAGATCTCCTGCAGCTATGATAACCTCAACAGGATGGTCAGTGCACAGGATGCTACCGGCATACTGGGTTCGTTTACTTACGATGGAAATAATAATGTTGCTACCATTACCAATGCTTCCGGTGCAGTAACAACACTTACCTGGGATAACCTGAACAGGCTCACCAGGGCTACCGATCCATTAGGAAATTCAGCGTCTGTGGTATATGATAAAAACAGCAATGTTACTG
Source organism: Chitinophagaceae bacterium (assembly GCA_047602185.1). Classification (GTDB taxonomy): domain Bacteria; phylum Bacteroidota; class Bacteroidia; order Chitinophagales; family Chitinophagaceae; genus PMP191F. The sequence continues at coordinate 599,743 of JASGHY010000001.1, forward strand.
CCATTACTGATCGTAATGGATTTACCCGAAGTTATACGTATGATGATCTGAACAGGATGAAGACCTATACCGGTAATAATGGCGATGTAATGACGGTTGATTACGATGGCGAAGGAAATATAGTGCAGGTAAAAGATGCCAACAATAATATTACCAGCTATACTTACGATAACCTGAACCGGATGAGCACGGTTACTTACCCGGATGGTAAATACATTCAGCTTACCTACGATAAAAAGAACAATGTAACAGCCAAAAGACTTACAGATGGTTCTGTGATTACTTTTCAGTATGATGCCGTTAACAGGCTTACTTCAAAAACACTTCCGGGTGGAAATGTATTTACCTACACATACGATGCCGCAGGACGTTTACTGACGGCTGCCAATAATGCGGGTACAGTAACCTTTGAATATGATGCAAAGAACAGGGTAGTATCCGAAACTTTTGGGGGATTAACTGTACGGTATGCCTACAACACACAGGGGCGTACACAAACTACCATTTACCCGGATAGCACAGTAGTTACACAAAACTACGATACGCGCAATCGTCTTACCAGTGTTGTAAGGAACAACCAGCCGGTGGTTACTTACCAGTACAACAACTCCAACCAGCTCATTTCAAAAGTATATAGTAATGGAGTAAGCACCAGTCTGCAATACGATTTCGCTAACAGGCTCAGCAGCCTGTCTACTGCTGCCGGCGCTATACAGCAATCTTCATTCCTATACGATAAGGAAAGAAATAAAACGGCTATTACCCGGTTGAACCCTGCTTTTTCAGAACAGTTTACATACGATAATGGCTATCGTATCAAAACCCATAAGCTGGGTAGCACAGATAACAGCTATCAGTATGATGTGCAGGGTAACAGAACAGGTACGATACTCAATGGGGTCAGCAGCAGCTATACTGCCAATAACCTTAACCAGCTGACCAGTGTTTCCGGTGGCCGTAACATTGGTTTTACTTATGATAACAATGGCAACCTGACGTATGATGGCCTGTTCTATAAAAAATACGATGCGGAAGGTCGTTTGCTGAAAGACTCTTCTTCGCCTGCCAATGTATTTACCTACCTGTATGATGCAGTAGGCCGGAGGGTACAGAAGGTGGCTAATGGTACGGTGTATAATTATACTTTTAGTGGTTTGTCGCAGATAGAAGAACGCAATGGTGCGGGCGTACTGGCCGCGCGTACGGTGTTTGCTGATTTTATGTCGCCGGTATTGCTGGAAAAAAACAGCAATGTGTATTACTATCATGCAGATGATCATTATTCCATAGAAGCGATTACAGATGTTGCCGGTAACCTGGCGGAGAGGTACCAGTATGATGCATTTGGAAAACCAGTGATATACAATGCTGCGGGTAATGTGATCAATACTCCGGTATCAGGAAACCGTTTTGGATTTACCGGCCAGCTATACGATAGTGCCAGTGGTAACTATCGTTTTCACTATCGTGATTATTCTCCTGTAAATGGTGTGTTTAATCAACGCGATCCTTTAGGATATGGAGATGGCATGGCTATGTACCAGTATGTACACAATAATCCTGCAAATGGTATTGATATACTGGGTTTGAAAGATTGTCCGCCACCACCCACAACAGCTGAAGCACCAAAAGACATCTGGCAGTGGATATTGTATAATTCCGGGCTGTTGGGCAACAGCTCAGATATTACTTCTATACTACAGGAGTACGGAATGGTGACCAACGGATTACAGAAAGTGGCAAAAGCAGTTACCAATACCGGGTTGAGTGTGGTGCTTACAATTCCCAATGCTATTGGCACTGCCAATACAGCGAGAGACCTGGGCTCTAACTGGGATTCCTATTCAAACGGGCAGCGTGTAGACGGTATTATCGGCCTTGGCAGTGGTTCTTTATCTACCGGCCTGGGTTTATCAGCTACCGGGTACACTGCCAATGGTTTGATGGCCGGGCAGGGGCTTACTGCCAGCCTGAGTTCCGCAGGTTCTGCATTAACTGCAACCACTACAGGTGCTGTACTGGCAGGTGTAGGCGGAGGGTTGGCTATTTATGGTCTTACCAATGAAATGGTAAAAGCATTGACCGGCCGCTCTATTGCAGAGCATGGCGAAGCCGCAGAAATTCCCTTGTATACAAGTGGCGTGCGTAATGTCAGCAGTTGGTGGTACACCAAAAAGGTGGAACACAATGAAGGCTGGACACAGGAGAACCAGGAAAAATGGGACAGGATCAGGCAACGTATTGAGAACGGAGAACGCCTGCGACCCAAACAGGACTGTCCGCAGAACAATGATCCCAATGGTCCGCAGCGTGGCCCCGGAGGCGGGGGCGGACAAAACGGTTCTACGCATGTGGTTGCTTCTTTTGACCCGAATGAAATTATAGGCCCTGATGGTATGCCGGATAAACGTTGGGTAAGTGTGAATGATCGTTTGCCTTACACCATCCTGTTTGAAAATGATAAGTCAGCCAGTGCACCGGCAAAGTATGTAAAAGTAGTGTTGCCCTTCCATGAAAAAATGGATCCGGCATCCTTCCAACTCGGTACTTTCGGATTCAATAGCCTTACATTTACCATTGCACCGGGAACTGCTTCTACCTATCAACGTTTGGATTGCCGTGATTCGCTTGGGTTGTATGTAGATATGACGGCGGGATATGATGTGCTGAAGAACCAGGCATTCTGGGAGTTTCAGTCCATTGACCCGGTAACAATGTTGCCACCTTCCGATCCGTTAAAAGGATTTTTATTACTACAGGATACAACAAAGCTTACCTCCGGACATGGTTTTGTAAACTTCAGCATCAAACCGGTTAGTACAGCGCGTACGCTGGATAGCATACTGGCAACAGCCAATATTGTGTTTGATTCCAATGATACTATACCCACCAATATTACCCGCAATACCATTGATGCTGTAGCGCCGGTAAGTCATCTGAATACTATGCCTGGCAGTGTTACCAGTGTGGTTTCATTAAGCTGGAGAGGAACAGATGATCTCAATGGTTGCGGATTGCATTATTATACCCTGTATGTGTCAACGGACGGGATCAATTACCAGATAATGCGTTCCGGTATTACACGTACCGATACAACCTTCAGTAGTAAACCCGGCGTTCGTTATTACTTCTTTGTACTGGCTACTGACAGTGTAGGAAATACGGAAGTGTTACGCCCGGGTGAAGTGATGTCGGTATTTATTGGTACAGCGTTGCCGGTAACCTGGTTGTATTTTAATGGCAGCACGCAGAATAAAAACAATATACTGGACTGGGCTACTGCCAGCGAACAGAACAGCAAAGAGTTCAGGGTAGAACGTTCATTTGACGGAGTGAACTTTACCGGAATCGGAGTTGTTGCCTCCAGGGGCAGTGTTGCAGCAGGCAGTACCTACCAGTATATTGATTATAATATTGACAAGCTGAACAGTAAGGTGATGTATTATCGACTGAAACAGGTAGATATAGACGGTAATTTTAAATACTCCGGTATTGTACGCCTTACCTACAATGTAAAAAACAGCACAGCTTCCCTGGTATATCCTAACCCCACACAGGGACTGGTAACTGTAGTAGTGGGTGACAGCAAGCTGGTAGGTACAGAGGCGCATGTATATGATGAGGGTGGTAAGTTGCTGGAAGTAGTAAAACTCACCAGTTCAAGCCAATTGTTCAATCTGGGCAAATACCAGAATGGTATTTACTTCATCAGGCTCAGTAACCAGGAAATACTTAAAGTGATCAAACGCTCATAATAGGTTTGTCAGAGCAGGAGATGAAAAACCAAAGATTTCAGAGATCGTAGAGTAAAGGGCGGTCCCGCAAGGGGCCGCTTTTTTATTGGAAGTAACCAATAGGATTTGATATAGTAGTTGAATTTTCGGCGGGTAGGGACGTTCCGTGGCTGGTGTCTTCACCAGCCACTTAATTCAACGACATTGGTTCCTGCATTAAGAAAGGCCACAACGTGGCCTCCTGTTTATAGAAATGATCATAATAAGCGTGTAGTGGCTGCGGTCAGGAGCCTCCGGTGCTTTACAGGCAATTCCTCCGGGGCTTAATTCAACGGCATGCCGAGAGAATTGCTGATGCGCATAAAATGAAAACCGTAGTGTTTTAATGTGCAGTAGCTGTTGCTGCTTTTGGGTTAAGTACAAGCTCCATTTTAATGTCAGCTCTTTTATAAGCCTGGCCTGCCAGAGGAATTTCTGCGAAGCCCAGTTTTTTGTACAACTGGATCGCTACGGCAGATCCTTTACGGTTTGAGAATAATTGTATTTTTTCAGCGCCCAGCGAGCGTGCTTTTTCAATGATGGCTTTGCCTAACAAATAGCCTGCATTTTTGCCACGCATGTTTGAAGAAACAGTCATTTTTACCATTTCATAAACATGTGGTTCCGTTTTAATCAATGCACAGGTGCCAACGGGTGTGCCGTTGTACAAGGCTATAATAATAGCACCACCTCCCTTCAGAATGTATTTATCAGGGTCTGATAGCACTTTAATATCTTCTTCCTCTACATCATAGGCTGCGGCAATCCAGGCAATGTTCAGATCGTAAAATGCTTTTGCATGAGCAGGAGTATAGTCAACCACTTCAATGGCGTCAGTAGTTTCCTGCTTGGCCAAACGCTGATAGCGGTTAAAAAAACTCTCTTTGCTCAACTGATATTCTGTTTCGTCCAATGCAAGCATCAGGTTATTGGTGGTATTAGTGATCTCTTCTATGGTTTGCTTTATTTTGTCCCATACAGGTTTCATGCGTTCAATCAGTTCGATAGACCTGGGGGTGAGCTTTACCATCCGTTTTCTTTCATCATTCTTGTCTTTAAAACTGCGGATGAATTTTTCTTTCTCTAATTCTTTTAGCAGGCTGATGGTAGAAGGGTGAGAGTAGCCTATCTCTTCTGCCAGCTCCACTATACTGAGTGTGGGGTAACGGTGCAACGCATAAATGACCGGGAACCATTTAGGCTCAAATTCGATGTTGTTCGACTGATAGATCAGTTGTCCGTCTTTTCTTAACCTGTCGCTTAAGCGTTGTAAACGGGTTGATACAGCCAGCGCCCCTGATTCATTAAATATGTTCATGAGAATACAATTATTGTACAAATATACGTAGTTGACTACATAAATGTATAAAAGATTTTAAATGATTGATTGTTAAATGCTTGATGATTGTTTGTTTTGTTTCTTTTAATGATCCTGTTCAGGTTTTTAGCGCTGTTTTGGAAGGTACTCCCTAAGCCGGTATTGGTTGATTTTTATGCTTGTCTGTTATAGATAGGGGGAGTCTAAAACAGTGAACTATGAATAAGAGACAGCAAAGAAATGGAATGAATGAAGCAAATCGTGAGCGCTTGCAGGAGGTTGGTCGTCGTTTGCATGATTTGCGTACTGAACAACAACGATCAGTGGCCGAAGTAGCCCGGGCGATGAAAGTGCCCGAAGAAATTATCTTATTGCTCGAAAAAGGAGAGTACCCGCAATGTGAGCTAAGCTTTTTGTTTGATCTCTGTGCGTTTTATCATACGCAATTGGAGGAGGTGTTGAGGGGGTTGAAGAGGTGAGTGGTGAATCGGCAGACGGCAATCGTGAGACGTGAGTCGTCAGTCGTGAGTGGTCGCTGCTGTATTTGCTCGCCGTTCGTAGCTCAAAGCTCGCGGTTGTTTTCCCTTCGATATTCGACATTCGGAATTTGACATTCGACATTTCAGCTTGCCGGCTAAAGACGGATTTTCTTATTAAAAGTGACAAGATCTGTTTATGAGGTCTGTATCACGTCTTTAAGAGGTGTTGTTCTCAAATGCGGAGTAAAGGCGCACTTTCTAAAAATGGATAGATAAGAAGTATTGATTACCAGGGGTTCATAATATCCCTAAAAAAGGGACGGCGTGCCGGGCTTTCGCCACGGACACGCCTTTTCCCTGTAAAAGAGTTTAAGAATGCCTTTCAATATTAAAACAACCAGCCTGTTTGTTTTGACTAAAAAAAGGGATAAAAAAATGGCATAGCGGAAGGCTATGCCATTTGAAATATGTATTATTTGAGATATGTCAATCAGAACCTGTACGCAACCGTTACCCTGCAGTTTCTTTTTGCTTCTGCCTGCCAGTAGTAGAAACCTCCATAAGAATAAGGGGCGCCACTGAACAGGTAGCGGTTAGCCAGGTTGTTTACATTGAAGTTGATCAGGTATTTGCCGGCTGAATAGGAGATAGCACCGTCAAAACGGATATAATCAGGTAAGCCGTTCTCTGTGTTGTCAAATACATACCAGCTGCTGCGGCCGGCCTGGTAGGTATAGCCGCCGGAAAATTTAAGGCCATTCAGAACACCTCTGCCGATCTTATAGCTCAGCCAGGTATTTACAATGTGTTTGCTGGCGCCAGGTACCTGGTTGCCTACTACCTTGGGATCACTGTCTTTGGTGATCTCTGCCTGTGTAAAGGCATAGTTGGCTACCAGTTCCAGGTTCTTAATAATTTCGCCTTTGATGTCGATCTCAACACCTTTGGTTTCCTGCTGACCAGATACCCTGCTGTAAGTGTACTGTCCATTGGCAGGATTGGGGTGTTCTGTATCTGTAGTGAGTACATTGTTGCGGATTATTTTGTAAACAGCTACGGTAGAGCTCCACTGTCCATTGAACCAGTCTTTCTTTAAACCTGCCTCAAGACTGTTGCCATGTTGGGGATCGAAGGGCTTGTTCTGCCAGTCGCTGCCGTAGTTGGCAATGAATGACTGATCGTACACAAAATAGCCGGCAAAGTCTTTTGTAATGCTATAGCTCACACCTACACGAGGAGTGAATTTTTTATCGTTAATGCTACCGCTGTATGGATCTATCTGTTTGATATTGGTATAGCGGCCTGCCAATGTAAGACGCAGTTTGTCATTAAAGAAGCCCAGTTCATCCTGTACATAGAAAGAGCTGCTGCTGGTATTGTAGCGCACACCTCTTTCGCGGATATCTTTGCTTCTGTCCCACTGAGGCATATCGGCGGCTGATACAGTACCGTATACAGGAGCATAAATATTGAATAAACCACCCAGTGCAGCACCTTGGCTAAAGTCGGCATAGTAATCTTTATTGTAAAGATCTACGCCACCCAGTATTTTGTGTACAATGGGGCCGGTAACTACTTTGCCGGTTAAGAACATCTGGCCGCTTTTATTGATCCCTAATGCATCCCAGATGCTTACACCGCGCTGAATGAGGCTGTCGTTGCCGGGAGCAAATGCTGAAGGCCACAAGCTCTGACCTATCTGTTTGTAATGCTGGTAAGATGCCTGTGCTGTAAACTTCCAGTTGTCGCTGAATTTGTGTTCAAAGATGGCCAGTATGCTCTGGTCGGTAATATTGGTAGGAGACATATTAGGCTCAGCAGTAGTAAAGTTCACGGGCAGATCAGCATATCCTTTTTTAGAAAAGGCATAGTTGCTGCCGATAACATTCATCTGTGAGAACTGGTGTGTGTATTCCAGTGTCAGTGATGTATTGTCGTCTACAAGATATTTTAATACCGGTACAATGCTGTAACGGTTGTTGTATTCGTAGTCACGGTGTGAGCCTTTTTGCTGTCCCATTACATTGAGGCGGTATAATAATTTACCGTCTTTGGTCAGTTTGCCATCGAGGTCAAGTGTAGCCCTGTAGGTATCAAAACTGCCTAAGGAGAAAGATGCTTCGCCTTTGGTATAGCCGCTGGGTTTTTTAGTAACTACATTGTATAAACCACTGGGTTCGCCATTGGCCAGCATAAAGCCTGCAGGACCTTTTACAAACTCAATGCGTTCTACCATGCTCATGTCTTCTGAAAGCGGTCCCCATGGCATTTGCACATTCATGCCATTGCGAAAGGCTGTAACCTGTGAGCCACGCATATTAATGAGTGCATAGTTGTCCCAGTGTTCCAGTCTTTGTGCACCACTTACGTTGCGTTGTACACCATCCAGCATGTCAAAGGTCTGCTGATCGGCCAGTAGTCCTTTGGTAATTACCTGGATGTTCTGCGGTACTTCCAGTATAGGAGTTGTTAAGCGCAGAGAAGAGGATACAGTGGGTGTTCTGTATTTTTTATTGCTGGTTACAATTACTTCGGTCAGTTCTTTATTGGAAGCTTTAAGCTTAATGGTTACGGATGCCGTTTTGCCGCTTTCGATCAATACTGTTTCTTCAATATTGTCGTAACCTAAAAATGAGATCAGTAAGGTATAAGAACCTGGTTTCAGGTGTGTAAAAGCAAATTTACCGTCTTTGTCAGTTGATGTTCCTTTGGATGTTCCTTTGATCTGAACAGATACGTCTGAAGCTGAATTTCCGTCGGAGGTAAGAATGGTTCCTTCAATTTTCCCTGTGGTTTCTTCGTCATTTGCGCGTACACAGATGGTGCTCACAAATAAGCAAAGTAAAAGCAATGCTTGTTTCATGTTATTACCCGTTTGTAAATAATTGTCTTTGAAAAAATCCGGCTGCAAAATTTCACCCGGATGGGTAGAACGGTGTGACGGATCGGGAAAAGGAGCTTACGCAAAAGGGAAAATGACCATGTAATGACAATGAGGTTTAATGTTTAAGGTATAAGGTTTAATACGTTGACAATCATGCAGGGATTATTAAAAGCAGCCTTTCTTCTTAAACTTTATACTTTAAACCTTGGATCTTTTTAAACTTTTATGGCGATAACTGTAACCTTTACAGCTTTTGCAGCGTATAATATGCTAAACATACTTTCCTATGATTAAGAACTACATCAGGGTAGCTTTGAGAAATCTCTGGAAGAATAAGGCTTTTACAGCCATCAATATTACCGGTCTGGCAACAGGACTTGCCATTTGCCTGCTGATCGTTTTGTATGTGAAGGATGAGCTGTCGTACGATCGTTATAATGTAAATGCAGAACGCATCTATCGTATCGACGGTGATATTAATTTTAATAATACACAGCTCATTATAGCCTCTACGCCCGAACCGCTTGGTGCTGCATTGAAAAGAGACTATCCCCAGGTAGAAGAAGTAGTAAGTTTTACGCAACCACGTGATATACAGGTAAAGAAAGGTGATCAGTTTATCCAGGAACATAATTCAGTATTTGTTGACAGTACTTTCTTTAAAGTGTTTACCGTTCCGCTGATCAACGGAAACCCCACAACTGCACTCAATGAACCCAACTCAGTGGTGATCAATGAAACCACTGCGCGTAAGTATTTCAATAGTACTGATGTAGTAGGGCAAACTTTGACCATCAATAATTCAAAAAGTCTGAAGATCACAGGTGTAATAAAAGATATTCCCGCTCAATCGCATTTTCATTTTAATTTTTTAAGACCGATAAAAGACAGTTATCGTGGTAATGCAGATAAGTGGTTCAATAATAATAACTACAACTATGTATTGCTGAAACCGGGCGTAACGAAAGATTTCCTCCAGAAAGCAGTTACTGCTACTGTCAATAAGTACCTGGGTAAGCAACTGGAGGAGGAATTGCATAGCTCGCTTACCGATATGGAGAAGGCTGGTAACTATTTTCACTATTCACCCATTGCGTTAACGGATATTCATCTGAAATCGGCCAAGGGGTATGAGTGGGAGGCCAATAGCAGTATGAGTTATGTTTATGTTTTTTCAGTGATCGCTATTTTTATATTGCTTATTGCCTGTGTTAATTTCATGAACCTTTCTACTGCACGTTCTGCCAACAGGGCAAAAGAAGTAGGTATTCGTAAAGTGGCAGGCTCCCTGCGTTTTCAATTGATCACGCAGTTCCTTACAGAATCTGTATTGCTGAGCTTTTTCTCATTATTACTGGCTATTGGTCTTGCATTGTTATTATTGCCGTTGCTCAACCAGGTAAGTGGCAAGCTCATGCACGCCAGTACGCTCTTTTCTACATGGCTATTGCCCTGTTTGCTGGTGCTGGTATTGGTGGTAGGATGTATTGCAGGAAGTTACCCGGCCTTTTATCTGTCAGCTTTTGAACCTATACAGGTGCTGAAAGGAAAGGTGGCCACCGGGTTTAAAAGCAGTCGTTTACGCAGCAGCCTGGTAGTATTCCAGTTCAGTATCTCCATTATCCTGATCATTGGAACCATCGTAATTTATAACCAGCTTCATTATATTCAGAGCAGGCAGATCGGTTATAACCGCGAACAGGTATTGGTACTGCATAATACCAGCCCATTACAACAACATGCTGATGCCTTCAGGGAAGAGCTCACTAAAATAGCAGGTGTTGAGAATGCTACCATAAGTGGTAGCCTGCCCACCGCGGAAGGACTGGATCAGAATGGCTGGTTCCGTGATGCTAATATGGATGCTTCTAAAGTTATTATCCTTACTAATTTTTATATTGACGAGCATTATATCCCTACACTGGGTATGCAAATGACAGCAGGCAGAAGTTTTTCAAAAGACTTTGCTTCCGATTCAAGTGGTATCCTGCTGAATGAAGCTGCTGTAAAATTACTTGGCTTTAAAGAACCATTGAACCAGGTCATTTATCGTTCGGGCGATAAAAATGAACCTATACCTTATCACGTAGTAGGCGTAGTGAAGGATTTTAACTTTACTTCCATGCACAATAAGGTAGGGCCATTGATCATGCAGCGGGAACGTGATAATGGTAGTATTGCCATACGCATACAAGCCAACAGCAATATTCCCAACCTGGTGAGCCAGGTGGAAAACAAATGGAACAATGCAGTGCCCGGTCAGCCTTTTAACTATACGTTCATGGATGCTGATTTTGATAAGATCTATCATGCCGAACAGCGGATGGGCAAGTTGTTTATTTCGTTTGCTGTATTTGCTGTTCTGATAGCCTGCCTGGGTTTGTTAGGGCTTGCTACTTATGCCGCAGAACAACGTACCAAAGAGATCGGGATCCGGAAAGTGCTGGGAGCAGGTGTTGGGGGTATTGTTACCATGTTGTCTAAAGACTTTGCCAAACTGGTCCTGATCGCTTCGCTGATCGCGTTTCCTGTTGCATGGTGGGTGATGAATAAATGGCTGGAAGATTTTGCTTATCGTATCAGTATCAGCGTATGGGTGTTTATTGCGGCAGGTGCCATTGCTGTGGCGATCGCTTTACTGACAGTGAGTTTCCAGGCGCTTAAAGCGGCATTTGCGAATCCTGTGAAGGCATTGAGAAGCGAGTAGTTTCGTGAATCGGCAGACGGCAATCGGCAATCGTGAGACGTGAGTCGTCAGTCGTGAGATGCGGATTCGTGAAATGTCAAACGTGAAAAGGATCGTGAATCGGCAGACGGCAATCGTGAGTGAATGTCCGTGAAAGGTGAAAAGTCAAACGTGAAACGGAAATACAAGCTGCGAGCTTTGAGCTACGAGCCGCGAGAAATACAAGTTGACAGTTAGTGATTTGCAATTGCTCCTTGTATTTCCTTCGAAATTCGATATTCAAAGTTCAGCATTCGATATTTGTTTTTCTTCCGGACTTCATTCAGACCTCAGACTTCTGTATTTCTTTACTGCTAACCGGTATTCAAAACCGATATTAAAAAAGCGGACTTCGTATTACCGAAGTCCGCTTTTTGTATTAGCGTTCAGCTTTCTGCTGTATTAACCTATAACTTAAAACTTATAACCTACAACAACTTACTGCTTCGTCGTATCCTTCTTCTTTTTCAGCAGGTTATTCAGCAAGCCTTTGGCTGATTCTTCTACCGCTTTTTTAGTGTCTTTCTTTTCGCCGGTAGAATCTTTCTGACCTGTCAGTTGTTTTTTCAACTCGTCTGCTGCGCTGTTTAGTACCTGGTTCTTTACTGAATTAAGTGTGTCTTTGGCTGCCTGTTTGGCTACGTTTACAACGCTGTCTGCAGCCGCTTTTTTAGCTTCTACAAAACTGTTGGCCTGTGCTTTCAGGTCATTGGCAAGACTGCCACCTGCATCTTTCAGGTCGGTTTTAATGGTGGGGTTAGTAATGGTACCACCCATATTCACTTTCAGGTTGACAACGTCACTCAGTTTTACAGGTACACCTTTGGCGCTGGCCTGTGCCGCAAGGTTGTCAACAAATGCATTGGCTTTGCTGCCGAGCATCTGGCGGGGCAGTTTCATGTTGATCTGGTAATCGAGCGATTGGTCCAGTCCATGCATGCCACCTATTTCCATGTCAATGTCTTTTACTTTTACATTGAATGGTTTTACCAGCACTTTGCCATTGGCAAAATCAAAATAGGTTTTAATATCCTTTACACTGATCTGCTGAAGTTCGTTCACGTTAAGTGTGGTAGCCAGTTTTTCCAGCGGGCCAAATTTGCTGAGGAAACCTTCAATCAGCATTAAGGTTCCATCACCTGTCAGTGAATTCAACTGGGGCATCATGTCTTCACCCAGTTTACCTTTTATGGTGAGCTGTGAAGTGAGTTTGCCTCCCAGGAATTTACCGATCGGCATCAGCTTTTGTACAGTGTTGAACGCTGTAAATGTTTGCTGGATATCCAGTTTTTGTACGTCGTAAGCCAGTGTAATATCGGGGTGCTTTTTATCTGTTTTGGTAGAGTAGGAGCCATTCAGGCCAATAGTGCCGTCCAGTGCTTCCAGCTTTACATTTTTCAGGGCTACTGTTTCATCTTTCAGTGTTAATGCACCGCTGATGTTCTTGTAGTCTACCTTATCATATTTTACACTGCCTACTTTGGTGTTCAGCGTCAGTGCTATGTTTTTAGGAACTGCAAATGGCTCTGTAGTTGCTGCTGCAGCTGTATCTGCAGTAGCAGGCGTAGTGCCCATCAATTTATTCAGGTCTACTTTGTCGGCAGATACGTTCAAGGTACCACTCAGCGATTCGTCTTTGAGTGCATAGCCTATAAGGTTATCAAAGCTGCCGTTTGCATTGAAATTGGTTTGCATAAAGCTACCGGTAGCATCATTCAGCGTAATATTCTTAGGCGTAAATGTGAGCAGGGTATTTTTCAGATCAACTCCATCAGGGTAATCTTTGGAAACGTATTTTACATTGGTCAGTTGTACCGTGCCTGAGGTTTGCAGTGCATCATACTGACTTTTATCGATCATCGATTTTTTGCCTTTCAATGCAATGTTGGCATTCAGCAAGCCAGCCAGTGATGTGCCGGGTTCAAATGCATAGAACTGTGCAACGTTGGCAAGATTGAAGTTTGCTTTGGCTGTTCCGTCAAAATAGGGGTCAGAAGCCGGTGTTTTCAATAACAGCGTCAGGTCTACCACATCTTTACCGATCTCAGCATGTGCGGAAGGGATCTGTATGGTGGTGTGATCAGGAACACCATCGGGATTGTCCACAATGATCTTCGCATTGGTATTCTGGATTGGCTGTGGGAATGCCTTTGAAGCATAATATACATTGGCAATATCTACAAAACCTGTGGCGCTGAATTCGCCGGGTTTCTGTTGTGTGATCACTGATACATTGCCTTTAGCGGTGATATCAGCATTTACCACACCGGCCAGTTTAGTGCCATCTTCCAGTTTTACAAATTTGGTAATGCCTGCCAGGTCAAGACGGCCTTTGGCACCGGCATCCACATACTGATCTGTCAATGGCTTTTTCAGTAATACATGGAAGTCGAAAGGATCACTGCCAAACTCAATATGTCCTTTAGGAATATCAACCACTGTATTATCAGTAACACCATCCGGGTTATTTACTTTCACCTGTACGTTGATGTTTTTTACAGGTTGTGGCAGATCGGGGTATTGAAAAAAGCCGTTCTCAATGTTCAGGTTAATAGCATAAGCAGGGATCTGTGTGCTGCTGTAAGTGCCTTTTACAAAGCCGTCAAACAGGGCTTTACCGCTGGTCTTGATCTTGCTGAAATCCTGCTGGTACACTGCAGGCACCAGGGAAAGGATATCTTTAAAATCAGTAGAAGGTGCTTTGAATGAAATATCCATGTTGTAGGTGCTGTCGTTCACCAGTTGAAAGAATCCTTCAGTGGATATTTTCAACTCATTCAATGCAATCTCATCAGTTTTGAAGCTGTATTTGCTGGCTGTATTGTCTATCTGGAAATCGGCATCAATAGCAGTATTTGTTTTCAGCAGGTAGGGAATACCTCCGTAGTTGAAAGTAACGGCTGCTGCCTGGGTATTGGTGCCCAATGTAAACTTGTCGGAAGTGAAATCGCCTTTGCCTTCGTGATTCAGGTTTACGATCTCACAGCTCATACCCATGCTGGCGTCGTCGTAACTGAGATAGCCATTTTTAATGGCATATTTCTGCAGGTTCAGTTTAAAAGGAGAGGAGGCTGAGGTGTCAGTTTCTGCTGCAGCCGTATCTGGTTTGGCTATATCATAATTGGCCTTACCATCCTTGGTTACAATAACGTGAATGCGTGGCTCATCAACGGTGATGGAGTACACTTTCATGTCTTTGGTGTTGAACATGCTGAACAGGTTCACCGCTACGTCAATTTCTTTAGCGCTGATGAGGGTATCTTTAGCAAACTGGTCCAGTCCAACTACCTGTAATCCCTCCAATGCGAGGGATACACGGGGAAAGTGGCGGAAGAAGGAAAGGTTAACATCCGCAAAGTCGGTCTTCGCATTAATGTTTTTGTTGATCTGTTCCTTGACGATCTTGATAATTTTGCCTTTAAAGAGAAAAGGGGCTGTAAAGAGTACAACAATGAGCACAAGCAGGGTTATACCTGTGATCTTTAGTATCTTTTTAAGCATAGGTGATTGGTTTTGATATTATTAACGCTTGCGAAAATAGTTTACCGTACTTTAGCTGCCAAGTTTTTACAAATATGACGCCAGAAAGAAGGACCAGGTTATTGTCAGTGCTAGATAAACGTCAAAACGACCTGACTGTTGTTTTAGAGAACGTATTTGACCCACATAATATTTCTGCTGTAATGCGCACCTGCGATGCTGTGGGTGTGCAGGAGATCTATGTATTGAATACAAAGATCCCCCGTCATAAGAAATGGGGTGCCAAAAGCAGCAGCAGCGCTGCCAAATGGCTTACCATTCATCAGTTTACTGATACAGATGCATGTTTTAACGCATTGCGTGCAAAATATTCGCGTATCTTAACTACGCATCTCAGCAGTGATGCGGTTGATCTTTATGAGGTGGATTTTACGGGTAGTGTGGCATTGGTATTTGGCAATGAGCATTCCGGTGTGAGTGATGAAATGCTGGCAAAGTCTGATGGTAATTTTATCATTCCCCAGGTAGGCATTATCCGTTCGCTGAATATTTCTGTAGCCTGTGCCGTTACCCTGTATGAAGCGCATCGCCAGAAACGAAATGCAGGTCATTTTGATAAGGCCCGTTTACCCCGTGAGCAGTATAATACCTTACTGAACGAATGGGGATTTTATGGAGAGGAAATGGCGGAGGAGTAATTTGCTAATGTTCTGATGTGCGAATGAGAATACAGGGATCGGGCTTTAGGTTTTAGCTGTTAGTAAATACAAGTTGGTAATTGGCAATTTGCAGTTAAACCAGTGAATAGTCAATGGTGAATAGTGAATATGAGCGGCGAGCAAATACAGTCCGGAAGGAAAGCAAGTTGGCAGTTGGCAATTTGCAGTTACCTGTAACCGGTAACGCCCGTATCACATTTGACATTTCACGCATCCCATCTCACGACTGACGATTCACGTCTCACGATTGCCGATTCACAACTTTCTTTCATTATCCCGCACCCTGTAACTTATATCCTGTAATCTACAACTTATAACATCCATGCGTATCCTTCTTACTTCATGCTTTGTTTTGCTGGCTTCGGCTGTTTTTTGTCAGCAGGTTAAAAAAGTGCAGATCACTGATGTTGAAAAATATATCCAGGAAGCCGATCATCCGCTGGTAGTTAGTTTCTGGGCTACCTGGTGTGGGCCTTGTGTGGAAGAAATTCCCTGGTTGCAGTCGGCTGTGGCCAAGTTCAAAGACAAGAACGTAGAACTGGTACTGGTAAGTCTCGACTTTACCAAAGACTATCCCGCTAAGGTGACCTCGTTTGTAAGACAGCGTAAATTCGCTGCTACCTTTTTCTGGCTCAATGAGACCAATGCTGATTATTTCTGTCCTAAAATAGATGCCAAATGGGATGGTAATATTCCCTGTACGCTGCTCATCAATAATAAAACAAAATACCGCCGCTTCTTTAACCGTCAGCTCACAGACAGACAGGTAGAACCTGAGATCGCAGCTCTTACTAAAGAGTAATTAGTAACTGAAGTTCGATTCACGATCTGTGTACAGGCAAGCTGCTATTTGGTGGTTTATCTGCTGCAATTATTTCACAGCTCCCATAAAGAGGTTATAAGCATTGACATTTGTTAATGGCATATTACCTTTACTGTGTCGTTATGATCTATACATCGTACGGCTTGTAAGCACCTCTCTGAATATCCTATCTTTTTTTGCCACAACAAGAATGTAAAGGTTTAGATGAATCAGGCCTGATCTTCTACCTGCTCCTGTATTTTCTGCACCCTTAGTATGTGTTTTTTTTCGCAGGCAACACTGTCTGCCGGTAATTTATTGTCATGTTTTTAAACCTTAAAGAATATGAAACAGTTTTTTAAAATACTGTATGCGATTGCTTTGCTGTTAATCGTAATATTTGCGAATAGTTGCAATAAACTTGTAGACTATCTCCGCGATCACCCCGATGCAGAAGTACCTGGTTGTTCTATTAAAAAGCTCATAGTGTACACAAATACAAATGGTATTCCCGATAGTCGCACTGCAGACTTTACTTATAATTCGTATGGCGATCCTGTTAAGATCACAGTATCATCTCCCGGCACCGGAAACCCCAACCGCGAGTTCCGTTATAACGCAAAACACCAGCTTACGGATTATATAGGTGCTTATACCAATGGCTCTTTTGAATATTGGTCCACTTATGTGTACTCAGGCGATAGGATCATACGCGATACCACATTCATTTTCGGTACACTGGGCACAAGGCCCACCGGTTATTACACTTACAGGGTGTCTGATTATGAATACGACAGCAATAACAGGATCATTGCGGTATATGGTATTGGTGGAGGTACTTATGCCTATGGCGCTGATGGTAACCTGGTAACCGGCGATACGTATGACAGCCAGGTTAATTTTAGACGTACCAATAAAATATGGATGTTCCTCGACAGGAATTACAGTGTGAATAATGCAAAACCCGGCTCATCCTACAACTATAATCACCTGCCTCTTACTATCCAGGCTGCCTGCTATACAACCCCGGGTGGTTGTGAAGGTGTTTTTGATAGCTTCCTTACGTTCAATTATGATAAAGCAGTGATCACTTACTCCTGCAAATAATATAGATCTACTATGGGGATAGTGTTATTGAAATATTGCAAATACAAAACCCCGGCAACTGGTGCCGGGGTTTGCTTTTTTTGAAATGGTTATGGTAGTGCGTTATTATTATCCTTTACGTTTGATAGAGCAGCCTACAGAGCGTGATTCTTTTACACTTACATCTTTACCTGTCAGCATTTCGTTTTCAGCTTCAGAAAGGTGTTTGCGTTTTACTCCTGAAGCATCCTGTGGGTTATCATCAATAGCACCATGATATACCAGTTTGCCTTGTTTGTCGAACAGGAAAACTTCCGGCGTGCGTGTAGCACCAAAAGCATCAGCTAATACGTTGTCTTTGTCTTCAGCATAGAACCAGGTGAATTTTTCTTTCTGGGCATAGGCTTTCATATCGTCATAAGAATCGCCTTTGCTGCGATAAGCTTCATTAGGATTCAGCAGTATAACACCGATCTTTTTATCGATAGTAGTTTTACAAACTTCATTGATACGCTCCTGGTAGCCTTTTACTACCGGGCAGGTATTGCAACTGAAAATTACCAGCAAGCCATTCTCGCGGATAGCGCTTTTTAAAGTGATGTCTTTACCGGAAATATCTTTAACAGTGTTTTCTGCTTTTGGCAATGAAGAGCCTATAGGTAGAGGATCATTGATAACGGTGAATGCCATTATTGATGCTGTGCAAAGCAACAAGGCGGCTGACAGGATCTTTTTCATAACGTTATGGTTTTTGATATGCAAAATTTAATAAAAAAAGCTGGTTATCCGATCATGTTTTCCGGCTGTGGCCGGATGCTGGTGCAAGCGGTATTTACCTCAGGACGTTTGCAGGGTAGCTGTTGCTTCGTGCCGCTGCCGTTCCTGCGACAGTGCTTTGAGGCTGTGAATACTTACATTCAGTTCATAACCAATCAGCAACACCAGCGAATTAATGTAAATAATGATCATCAGCGCAATCACCGTACCAATTGAACCGTATAACGCATTATATTTTCCAAAATAATTGAGAAAAAATGAAAATCCCAGTGTGGCGAGGATACTCAGGAATGTAGCCAGGATAGCCCCCGGTGAAAACAGCCTCCACCGTTTATTGATGGCAGGAGCATATTTGTAAATGAAGGCAATAGCGTAAAAAACAAGCATTACAATGAACAACCATCGAACGGTGCGGATGGTAGTGATGAGCGACTGGCTCTGGATCTTGAGCCAATCCCTGAAAATAAATTTTAATACTTCACCCTGCATGATCAATAGCAGCAGGCAGCCCAGTAATAGCCCCATGATCAGCGAGGTGAGTTTGATGGCGGTCCATCGTGTTTGCAAACCGGTTCTGCGCTCAAAGCCGATGTAGTTCTTATTGAACGAGCGCATCAGGCCCATCATTCCATTGGAGGCGAAGAAAATAAGCAGGATGAAGCCGAAAGACAACAAACCTACTTTGGCATCGCCAAAAAAACTATCAATGAATGCGTTGATGTTCTTGTTGTATTCTTGGGCAGGAATAATATCCTGTATAATGCGATGCAGTTGGGTTTGTATAGACCGTTTGCGTATAAACGGCATTTGCGGTATCAGTGTGAACAGGAACAGGCAAGTAGGAGGGATGGCCATGATAAAGTTGTAAGACACAGCTGCCGCTCTTTCTGTTAATCCTATTTTACGGACCTGTGCTATAAAAAAGATGATCACATCATACAGGGGCACACGATCGAAGCCCGGTAGTATGATCTTTTTACTTTTTTCTACCAGGAAGCGAATGGGGGCTGTGTTTAATATGATCCTTTCTAGCTTTGTCATTTGTTCTGTTCAAGTGAATCGCGGGCTGCTTTTATCTGTTGTTGTACGTCCAGTGCTTTTTGAAATTCCTTTGCATTTTTCAGGTGCTCCTCGTAAGTCTCACTGAATACATGTCGTCCGGAGAAATCGCTTTTGGCTACAAAGTAAAGATAATTTGTGGCAGGAGACTGCAATACTGCGTCTAATGTTGCAATAGAAGGTGTACAGATGGGGCCGGGAGGCAGGCCGGCATTGCGATACGTGTTGTAAGGCGATTCTACGGCAAGATGTTTTTCATAGATGCGGCGAAGTGCAAAATTCTTCAACGCAAATTTTACGGTAGGGTCTGCCTGCAGGCGCATGCCCTTGTGAAAACGATTCAGGTATACACTGGCTATATTGCCTTTATCTTCCTGTACCACTGTTTCTTCTTCAACAATAGAGGCGAGTATATAAACCTGCGCAGGAGTGAGGTTGTGCTGCTGTGCCTGTTGCTTACGTTCAGGTGTCCATACCTTGTGATATTCTGCAAACAGTTTTTTAAAGACCTGTCCGGGTGTAGAGTTCCAGAAATAAGTATAGGTATTGGGATAGATCCCTGTCATTACGCTATTGGAGTCAAAGCCATATTCTTTTAATGAATCATTGTTGTGCAGAAAGTCGGCAACGGATAAGGAATCGCATTCAAATTTTCTGCCTATCAGCGAGGCCAGGTCTTCTTCCGTACGCAGTTTGGTGATCACAAGATTTACAGGTACCTGGCGGCCATTGCGCAGCATTCGTACCAGGTCAAACAGGCTGGTGCCTTTCTTTATTTCATATTTACCGGGGCTTAGTTTTGAAGCAAGGTCCAAACGACCAGCCAGCACATCAAAAGAACCGGGGTTTTTAAGAAAAGCACTATCACGAATGGTTTGCAATACTTCTGCATAGGTAGCATGGCCTGTACGGATATACAGGTATTTTGCTTTCTGCTCAAAATTGGTGTTGGATGTAAAAAAACGCCAGCCTATAAATGCAGCTGCCAGGATGATGATCACCAGGAAACCGAGTAACAGTTTTTTCAACATAGGTTTGAGATTACGCTAAAAGTAAATAAAAAACCCTGCCATTAAAAGACAGGGTTGCATATTTTGTTTGATGATATGTTTTACGGATTGCTCTGTGCAGGAGCCGGAGTAGCCGGTGCTGTCTGAGCAGGTGCAGCAGGCAATGCTGGAGCAGTTGCTGCAGGTTTAGCATTTGTTTCTTTTACTTTGCTGCCTGTTGCTCCTTTGGGAATAAAGAAAGCAGAGCAGAGACACAGCAATGCAATTACAACTGCCAGCACCCAGGTACCTTTTTCCAACACATCGGTAGTTTGTTTTACACCCATAAACTGGCTGTTGAAACCAGCAATATTACCTGCCAGGCCACCACCTTTGGGGTTCTGGATCAGGATGAACAATGCCATCGCCACCGCTGCAATTACTATCAGGATCAGGAAAAAAATCATAGCACTTATGCTTTTAAAGAGTTGTTTTAAGCTAATTAGTTCGGTATCAATCCGGTTTTTGTGAAATAACCTGTTGAATCCGGGCTGCAAAGTAAGCGTTTTTGGTGGGATTCAACAAACTTAATTTCTCGTAAATAGCGATGGCACGGGGCAGGTTGCCCTGCTTGGCCCAAACCTCGGCCATGGCCTCAGTTACAATCTCGTTACCGGAAACAGAATATTCGGCAATTTTTACAATCGATTGATTGGTAGTGTCATCCAGTTCGCGCTCAGCAGCCACTGTTACCGGGGCTATGCGTTTCATGCTGCGCAGCCATTCGGTAAAGCTCTTTAACTGGCGGTCCAGCTTGCCTTTTACTATGTCAATATCTTCTTTTGATAACTTAATGCCCTGGGAAGCAAAATAGTCGATGGTATGGTAGGGTTCAAACAAATCGTCCTCACCGGCTGCTACTGTTTGCATAGGAGTACCTGTTGCATGCAGCGGCGCTTCTTCTGTTATTATTTCTTCTTTCTCCTCTTTGGTATTTTCCGCTGGCTGTATAGTTGCCCCCAGTACGCCTGACAGATCCAGCTCCGGCCCGGCATCCGGCTCTTCTTCTGTTAACTCTTCGGGTTCCTCTTCCGGCTCTGGTATTGGTGTGGTAACGGTATCTGTATATTCAGCTGTAGGCGCTTCTTCAGTGGTATCTTCCTCTTCTGCTATTACTGTTTCTTCAATTGTAGTATTGTGGTCATCAGCAAATGCTTCAGTAGCAATATTGCTTTCTTCCACTGGTTCTGTAACAACCACTTCTGGCTCTGTTTCCACGGTAGTAGTTACTGCTTCTTCCTCCGGCTCTGTTACAGCCTCATGCTGCTCTACAGCCTCTTCGGCCAGTGATACCACAGAGATTACCGGCTCAGGCTGTGTATATACAGGCGCTGGCACTTCCTGTACTGCTGCTACCACTTTTTCCGGGGTAGCTTTTGCTGCCGCTGCATGGTCCTGCAATTGCCAATGCGCCCATAGCGGGTTATTGAAATACAGTGAAGCCTTGTCGGCCTGGTGGGTAAATTCCTGTTCGCCGCCTGTTTCTTTCAGCTTGCGTGCCAGCAAAAACTGGCCTATAGCGGCGTAAGGATAGGAGGCTGTAAACTGTTCCAGTTCGTTTACGGAAACATCTTTCAGATCTTCTTTCCTGAAAATATGTTTAACAAGCGTTTGAATATGCTGTTGCATGCAACGGGTTACCAGTTTGAAAAAATACGGTTGAATATTTCATCGGTCACGTTCTGAAGAATTGTTGTCATCAGTTGTCCTTCTGCCTGTTGCAGTGTGAGACTGGCCGAATAGTCGAAGTTACGGGAAACAGTTGCGTCAAAATTCTTTTTTTCGTCTTTCCGGTTACTGAAAACAATCCTTACCGATACTGTTAAACGGTTCGTTGCCGCCTGTTGTTGTGAGATACCTGAGGTGGTTACAGAATAATCTGTGATTTCCCCTTTAATATCATAGTCAGCGTCGTCGCCCTGGATGGGGGACAGCCTTGTCTGGTTTACGATCTTCTGGCGCAGCTTATCGGTCAGTTGCGGGCTCAGTTGCGGGTTTACATATCCGCGCGACCTGTTCTCGATATAATTGACCTTGAAGGTCTTTATCTCGGGCGGAATGGAGTTTACATCTTTAAAAGAGTAACAGCCCGTAAAGAACAGGGTCAGCAGGCAGATGGTTGCAACTAAAAAGGGTTTGGTATGTGTAGCCTGTATTTTCATACGTCTTGCTTCAGACTTTTTATAGATCACTAGTTTTCTTTGATATCGTATTCTTTCAGCTTACGGTACAGGGTCCTTTCACTGATCCCCAGGTCAAGCGCCGCATCCTTGCGTTTGCCTTTGTGCTTGCGCAGGGCTTTTTCAATCAGCTCTTTCTCCTTGTCCATAATATTCAGCGACTCTTCCACTTCTTCATGGTGGTGAATATCGTCTTCCTGGTGGTGAAATACTACGGGCTGCTGTGCTGCACCGGTTACCACAGGCTGCATCAGGGCAGGGGTAGGCAGGGATTGTTCTTTCAGTGCGCCGCCGGTCTTCAGTTCTTTCAGTTCATTCAGGTACGCCTGGTTCTGAACAGCGGTGCCGGGATTCTGTAGTATCTCTACAAACATTTTCTTCAGCTCTGTTACATCCCGCTTCATATCAAAAAAGAGCTTATACAGGATCTCTCTTTCATTGGCAAACTCATGCCCGTTAGCGCTATTGCCGGTGGGAGAAACCATTGGCAACCTGTTGTTGTCGCGCGCTGCCGGTAAAAAGCGGTTCAGTTCAAGAGCTGTTACCAGCTTATCTGCTGCCAGCACCGACATCTGTTCTGCAATATTCTTCAATTCACGCACATTGCCGGGCCAGGGGTAGTTAATTAACAGATTTTTCGCCTCCTCATCCAGTTGTAGTGGAGCAGCTTTGTATTTCTCTGCAAAGTCCACTGCAAAACGCCTGAAGAGTAAGGGAATATCCTCCTGCCTGTCGCGCAGGGCCGGTACGCGGATAGGCACTGTGCTGAGACGATAATAAAGGTCTTCACGGAACTTGCTGCTCTGTGTCAATGTCAGCAGGTCTTTATTGGTAGCCGCAATTACGCGCACATCTGTTTTCTGCACCTTGGATGAACCTACACGTATAAACTCGCCTGTTTCCAGTACGCGTAGCAAACGGGCCTGTGTGCCCAATGGCATTTCGCCAATTTCATCCAGGAAAATAGTACCGCCATTCACCGTTTCAAAATACCCTTTGCGGGAATCTACCGCACCGGTAAATGATCCTTTCTCGTGGCCAAATAATTCCGAGTCAATGGTGCCTTCGGGAATGGCACCACAGTTTACAGCTATAAAGGGGTTGTGCTTGCGTGCCGATAATGCATGAATGATCTGTGAAAATACTTCCTTACCAACACCGCTTTCCCCAAATATCAGTACTGTAAGATCGGTATTGGCAACCTGTGCAGCCACACCCAGCGCAAAATTCAACGCCGGTGAGCTACCGATAATACCAAAACGATTTTTTATTGATTGAATGTCCATCTTGTTATTGCATTTCCTGAAAAAAGTTAGTTACCCCAATGCTGCACATTGCTATGCAACTACTTCACCTATCAATGTAGCCTGTGTACAACCTGTAACACTAACCATTACATAGTCGCCTTTGTTCAAAGCATGTGTTCCTTTAGGAAAAACGATTACTTTGTTCTGGCTGCTCCTTCCTCTCCAGTCGTTTTCACTGCGTTTGGAATCACCTTCTATCAGTACTTTGAATGTTTTGCCAACATCCTGTTCATTGCTTTCGAGGCTCAGCCTGTTTTGCAGGTTTACGATCTCCTGCAGTCTTCTTTTCTTCACCGCTTCAGGTATATCATCTTTATAGCGACGCGCAGCCAGTGTGCCGGGGCGCTCGCTGTAAAAGAACATATAGCTCATATCATATTTGCTATGCTCCATAATGCTCAGCGTATCCTGGTGGTCTTCTTCCGTCTCGGTACAAAAACCTGCAATCACATCGGCACTGATACCACAACCGGGTATGATCTCGCGGATGCGGTTTACCTTGGCCATATACCATTCGCGGGTATAAGTGCGGTTCATCAGTTGCAGTATGCGCGTAGATCCACTCTGCACCGGCAGGTGAATGTAATTACAGATGTTTTCGTATTTCGCCATTGTAAACAGTACCTCGTCTGTAATATCCTTGGGGTGAGAGGTAGAGAAGCGAACACGCAGGGAGGGATCTATCAATGCTACTTTTTCCAGCAGCATACCAAAGGTTACTACTGTACCGGCCGCTTCGTCTGCCCAATAATAGCTGTCCACGTTCTGTCCCAGCAGGGTTACTTCTTTATAGCCCTGGTCAAACAAAGCCTGGCACTCACTGACGATAGAAACAGCATCGCGGCTTCTTTCGCGGCCGCGTGTAAACGGCACCACGCAGAAAGCGCACATATTGTTGCAACCGCGCATAATGCTCACAAAGGCTGTAATGCCATTGCTGTCCAAACGCACGGGTGAAATATCAGCATAGGTCTCTTCGCGGCTCAGCAGTACGTTCACGGCTTTCTGGCCGCCTTCAGCTTCAGTGATCAGCCCGGGCAGGGTGCGGTATGCATCAGGCCCTACTACCAGGTCCACCAGTTTTTCCTCTTCCAGGAACTTAGCCTTCAGCCTTTCAGCCATACAACCCAATACACCTATCAGGGCTCCGGGATTGGCCTTTTTCACAACTCTCAGATCGCTCAGGCGTTTGCGCACGGTTTGCTCGGCCTTTTCGCGGATAGAACAGGTATTGATCAGGATCAGATCAGCCTCTTCAAAATTGCGGGTAGCGCCAAAACCGCTCTCCTGTAAAATGGATGCAACTATCTCACTATCAGCAAAATTCATCTGGCAACCATAGCTCTCTATATAGAATTTTTTAACGTAGTCGTTCGGGTCGTCACGGAAAGGGGCATAAGCCTCTCCCTGGCGTTGTTCATTATGAGTGGCGTGCGTGGTCAGGTCCAACATCTGCAGTTTTCCTTTTTTTGAACGGCAAAGATAGCTAAAATCACTTAAAATGACAGGATGGCAGTAAGTGACTTCCCTTAAATCGTTAATACAGATATATTACCGTTCAACGGTTTAGATTTTACATTTTAATAACGGGATATTAACTTCCGGTTCAAATTATTTGGGTGCACAAACTTTTACTGTCATTTTTCTGCCTTATTACAGTAGCCGGGGCTTCTTATGCCCAAACGGCGTCATCTGCGGCCCCCGGTCTTATTACCGGCAACGTGCTGGATGATAAAAAGAATGCCGTAGCCGGTGCCTCTGTTGAGTTATACCTTTTACCCGATACTACTAAAGCCTTAAAGTCGACCCTTACCGATAAAAACGGCGATTTCTCCATTGCAGGCATTGCCTTTGGCTGGTACAGGCTGGCTGTTACCAATATTGGTTTCCAGTCCAAACAGGTAGACAGTATTCACCTGCGTGCTGAACGATATGATTTTAACCTCATAGATCTTACACTGGTTGCAGGTACTTCCAACGCCATGAATGAAGTAGTAGTGTATGCGGAAAAACCATTGATCCAGAGTAAGGATGGAAATATAACTTTCAATGCCGGCGAGTCTGCATTGAGCGCCGGTGCCAATGCCAGTGAGTTGCTGAAAAATGTGCCACTGGTAGCTTCAGATCCTGATGGTAAAATGGTGGTAAAGGGCAAAGAACCCAAGATCCTGATCGATGATAAGCCTGTAGAGCTGAATGCACAGCAATTACAGGATTTCCTGGAATCATTGCCAGGCAGTATGATCGAAAGAATTGAAGTAATGACCAATCCCCCTGCGCAATATGCCAATGAGCAGGGTGGGGTCATCAATATCATTACCCGGAAAGGAAAAGTAGGCATGGGAGCACGGCTAACACTTACGGGTGGTACACGTGGCGAGGCTGGTGCCAATGGCAACTTTAACTACCGCAAAAAAGGATTGTCCATCAATTTCAATGCAGGGGTGGGGTACAACCTGGTAAAAGGTGATGGCTATTCAAGACGGCAGAATATTTATAAAGACTCTGTAAACTATTACAACACTACCAACAGTTACCGCAACAGGAGTACAAGACCCAACGCTCGTCTGAGCGTTGATTATGATATCGACAGCAGGAACCTGCTGAATGTATTACTGCAATACAATCAGAATACCTTCCGCAACCGCAGTGAGAACGAGTTTGTGAATCTCGATCATACAGAACAGATCTATAAGCTCAGTACAAGAGAGATCACTACCAATGGTGAAAGCCTGAACCCTTCCATGAACCTGACGTACACGCATAAAGGCAAAAAGCCGGGTGAAACCCTGCGGTTCATTGCAGGTGCCAATTACTCTTCCAATCCTAATGAACGTGTATTCTTCCAGCAATACCTCAACCCCGATTATTCACAGTCGGGCCGTGATTCTACTCAGTCGCAATTGAATGATTCAAAGAACTCCGGTTATTCAATGCGGGTGAACTATGACAAAATGCTGGATAATAAAAAGACCTCTTTTTCTACAGGCGGCTATTACAGTTATTCCAACAATCACGTTACATTGGATTCACGCTTTTTGCGTAAGCCCGATAATGTGTACGAGACCAACGAACTGCTGAGCAATGATTTCCTGTTCAAACAGGTCATCAGTAATATCCGCTTCTCTGTAAGACAGGTGATTGTAGAGGGCATGAATGTTACTGCAGGTATTACTGCAGAGAATACCAACCTGCATTTTGACCTGAAGGATAAATCAGAGATCGATAATCAATACCTTACCTGGCTGCCTTTTGTAAACTTCAATAAAAGCTGGGAAAATGTGCTGAACCTTAGCATGTCGTACCGCAAAACCATCCGCAGACCTGGCATTGGTAACCTGAACCCCAGTATTGATTACAGCGACCCCAATAATATTCGTTTTGGTAACCCTGAGCTCAATCCCACCGTATCACACAATATTGATGTGGTACTGGGCAAAACAGGTGATAAATATTATGTAAACCTGGGTATGGGTTACAACGTAGTGCAGGATATCTTCAGCCAGATCCGTACACTACAACCGAATGGCACTACGCAAACCACCTGGCAGAATATTGATGATCGCCATGAGTACGAGCTCAATACCTGGTCGGGCTATACCTTCTCCAAAAAGTTCCGTGTCAACTTCAGTGCCAGCTATTCGTTCAATGAATACAGTGCGTACGATAAAACCGTTAATAAATACCGCAATGGTGGTTCTCTTACATCCAGTTTCAATTCCAACTTTGTTCCTTCAGATGTATGGGTGATCAACAGCAACTTTACGTACAATCGTTTTGCCAATCCACAGGGCACGGTGCGTAGCAGCCTGGCGATGAATATTGGCATCCAGCGTAAGCTGCTCAACAAAAAGCTCATTGTTACGCTCAATGCTATCGATCCATTCATTCAGCAGGAATACAGCAGTTATACTTACGGAGCCAATTACGTGTTACAATCTTTCAGCGCTACCCGCACACGCAACTTCAGGCTTACCGTTGCTTATAACTTTACACAGTTAGCCAAGAAGAATGGCAAAAAACAACAGGCTGTGCGGCAGTTAATACCGGCAAGAGGGTAATGTGCAAATTAATTAGCAAATGTGCAAATGAGGAACAGCTAAGGCATTGCTGATTTTGGGATTTAGTGATTTTATGATTGGAATTCAAGAGCGTGAATCGGCAGACGGCAATATCGTGAGACGTGAGTCGTCAGTCGTGAGTGAATGTCCGTGAAAGGTGAAAAGTCAAACGTGAAACGGAAATACAAGCCAGGAGCTTTGAGCTACGAGCCGCGAGAAAATACAAGTTTGCAGTTGTATCTTTTAGCCCTACAGCCTCTCCCTTGTTAACTTGTAAACCTCTCAACTTATCACCCCTGTATTCCTACTTATAACCTATAACTTACAACCTGTATTTCATTTGCATATTAACAAATTTGCACATCTGCACATTTTTTACTTTCCCAATTCCTGTATTCAGCGTTAGGCGTTCAGCGTTCAGCATTCAGCACATTCACCTCGCCCACCACAAACACACTACCACAAACCAATACAAGATCTTGTTTGCCGGCTTTTTGTTTAGCTGCGTGGAGGGCAGTGTTTACATCAGGATAATGATGCCCTGTGAGATTGAATGCTGCTGCTTTCTCTGCCAGTTGATCTTCCGGCAAAGCGCGTGGTATAGTAGCTCTTGTAAAATAATAGGATGCTTCTTTAGGCAGTAGTTTCAATACTTTATCCACTTCTTTGTCCTTCACCAGGCCTATCACAATGTGCAGGTGATGATGATCTGTCAGTTCCAGTTGGGCCAGTATTTGTTTAATGCCGTCTTCATTGTGACCTACGTCCAGTATTACGGCAGGGTGTTGATGGATCACTTCCCAGCGACCATGTAAGCCGGTCAGCTTTTTAACCTGTTGCACGGCAGTTTGTACCTGTGCGTCGGTGATGTGCCAGCCTGCTTTGCGAAGCTGGTGTATGGTTTCAATAACGGTAATGATATTCTTTGTCTGGTAAAAACCGGGCAGGTCAAGTTTATAAGAAGTGCGGGTATCTGTGCCGGTAGTAGCAACCTGTACTGCCAGTTCATGATGCTGGTAACTCCATTCGGCCACAAAATATTTGTGACTGGCAATGGTCAGGGGAGCGTCCAGTCCTGCTGCCTGCTTTTCAAAAACAGGCAGTGTTTCCGGTAATACCTCACCAACTACAACAGGTGTATTTTTCTTAATGATGCCTGCTTTTTCGCCTGCAATGGCTTCAAGGGTATCACCCAACAGGTTCATATGGTCCCAGCCAATATTGGTGATAACTGCTATTTCGGGATCAATGATATTGGTACTGTCCAGGCGGCCACCAAGACCGGTTTCCACAATGGCAATGTCTACCTGCTGATCCGCAAAATAATCGAAGGCCATACCTACCGTGATCTCAAAGAAGGATGGCTCCACTTCATCGATCAATGGTTTAATTCGTTCTGTAAAGTCAATCACAAAATCCTTCTCGATCATTTCGCCATTCACCTTAATGCGTTCCCGGAAATCTTTCAGGTGAGGAGAGGTGTACAGACCTGTTTTATAACCTGCCGTTTGAAAGATGGCTGCCAGCATGTGACTGGTAGAGCCTTTACCATTGGTGCCGGCAATATGGATGCACTTAAACCGTTGCTGCGGATTGTTCAGAAAGTCGCACACCAAACGTGTGTTGGTAAGATCCTTTTTATAGGCGGCTGTACCTATACGGCTGAACATGGGCAGCCGGTTATACAGATAATCAAGCGTTTCCTGGTAAGTCATTGTGTAAATTGGAACAACAAATCTATAAAAGCAAAGCCACGGTTCCAAAACCGTGGCTTCTATTGTTGATCTATAATGACTGGTTAGTTTACTGTTGTTTGTTCTGCGTTTTGAAAAGCAGCAGAACTATTAGTGCCCAGAGTACTGCAGTGATCTGCACTGCAAAGCCAATTGATCGTAGTTCATCAGCTCCTGAAGCATGAGTTACCTTTTTCCATGCGCCTAGTAGTTTAATAATTAAACCCACCAGGAAAACTGCAAACGGCCATTTGAATTTCTGAAACAATGTATTCACCATGTGAATTATCCTCTTACTTTGAAATTCACCAGTACTGTTCCGGTTTGTTCCTCCGTAGCATTCGGGCTCGCATTGAACTTTGATTTGCGTACCATCTCAATCGCTTTCTCTTTGTAAAATGCGTCGGAAGTGGTAGAGCCCCTTAACTGGTAGGTAGCACTGAGCACATTACCAGACTGGTCAATCTTTACATCCACCGCTACGGTAGCATTTTCATTGAAATCATCCTGGTATGAATAGGCTTTCGATACATAGCGTCCTGATAAGCCTTTTGAGATCCTGATGCCTGAATTGCCTTTACCGCCACCGGTATAGTTTTTAGAGTCAGGATCACCGCCTGGTCGGCCCTGGTCGCCTTTGCCGCCCGCTATACCTTCACCGGTACCGGGTTTATAGGTGTTGGCTTCATTACCGCCGGTGCCTGTACCATTCACCCCTTTAAACTCAGCTTTCGCTTTGCGAACAGGAGGTGCAGGTGGCACATCTTCTTTAGGCTTACTTACAGGCTTTGTTTTTACTACTTCCTTTTCAGGAACTTTTGTAGCCTCCGGTTTGGTAACAGGTGGCTTCTTTATTTCGGGAGCATCTTCGTCCTTATCGTCAGTAGCAATATCTTTTGCAGGCTCTTCCTGGTGTGCTACAGGAGCAGGAGGGGTATAAGCCTGTTGATTATTCGGTGCGGGAGGTCCGGGTTCAAATGGCTGATCTGTTCCGGAGCCCTGATCACTGTTACCAAGATTCACTTCCATGCCTTCTTCCAGCGGAGGTTGGGGTAATGGAGGTTCTACCCATTTCACAAACAGGAAAACTACCAGCAATAGCGCGCATACCAATGCGGTATAGCCGCCTGCACGTATATTTTTCTGCGATTCGAAGTTGTCACTCATTTGCAACGTATTTGCCATACGCAATTTACTGATGTTTCAGCATAACGTACAAACAATATGCTAATTGTATGGTGATATGTGTTGGAAGTGTTAAAGTTATAGGGAAAGATGAAGGCACAATGCGAAAACAGGGGTTGTAAGTTTTAAGTTATAGGTTATAAGTAGAATAAAGCTTAATGCGGAACGCTTAACGTAGAACGCGAATACCGGGAATATGTGCGAATGTGCAGATTTGTTAATGTGCAAATGAAATACAGGTTGTAGGTTTTAAGTTATAGGTTATAAGTGGAATACAGAAATCAGGTATTAGGTATTAGCTGTTAGGTAAATGCAAGTTGGCAGTTGGCAATTTGCAGTTAAACCAGTGAATAGTCAATGGTGAATAGTGAATATGAGCGGCGAGCAAATATAGCAGCGACCACTCACGACTGACGATTCACGTCTCACGATTTCCTTTCACGTTTCACGGACATTCACTCACGACTGACGACTCACGTCTCACGATATTGCCGATTCAGGTCTCACGATTGCCGGCATCCCCTCACTTAAAAAAAATATCATACCCAAATCGCAGGATCGTTCCGCAAACAACCAGCAGAAAGAAAATGCGGATGAACTTGTTGCCACGCAGCAGTGCCAGTTTTGCACCCAGCAAACCGCCGAGGCCATTACAGATCGCCATCGGTATTGCAATGGCAAAGATGATCTTGCCACTGAGGGTAAAGAACAGGATGGAGCCCAGGTTAGTGGCCAGGTTTACAAATTTTGCCTGTGCGCTGGCATGTAAAAAATCCAATCCCAGCAAACCTATAAATCCAAGCACCAGAAAACTACCGGCACCCGGACCAATAAAACCATCATAAAACCCTACAACAAGACTGAGCAGTAATGAATAAAGCCATTGCTGACGGATGCTGTGTGCTTTTTCAGTATGTGTACCAAAATTCTTGTTAGAGTACGTATAGATTGCTACTACTATCAATACAACCAGCAGCAAAGGTTTCATAAAACTGTTGCTCACCAGTGTCAGCACTTTCGAGCCGGTCATGGCGGCACAGAATGCTACCGCCATCATAATGCCCAGCATTTTAAAGTTCAGTTTTACGCGCTTTGCATATTGAACAGCCGCAAAACTGGTTCCGCAAAAAGCAGGGATCTTCAGCGTGCCTATAACTGTTACTACGGGATGTTGCGGCAGTAAGATCAGGCCAGCAGGTGTTTGTATTAACCCGCCACCTCCTACAATAGCATCCACAAAACCGGCACTAAAAGCAGCAATACACAACAGTATAAGTTCAGTAGTCATTTCTCAAAAAAGGGTTAAGGATTAGCTTTCCGCATATTTGCCAGCACCAGTCCTGCCAGTACCAGCAAACTGCTGATGCCGTGTAGCCAGGTAATCTGCTCATTTAGGATCCATACGGCTTCAAGGCTGGCAAACACCGGTATCAGGTTGCCAAAGATAGCAGTACGGGCGGCTCCAAGACGTGCGATAGCAAGATTCCAGCATAAAAAAGCGATCACAGAGGCACCGGCGCCAAGGTACAGGATCACCAGTAACAGGTTCGTACTCCATTCAATGCGGGAAGCTGATACCTGTTCATATACAAACCAGGGCAGCAACAGCAGGGTACCACCGGTAAATACCGCCAGCAGGTAAGCACGGGGGCTGATGCCGGCAGGTTTGCGGCGCACAAGGATCGTGTACACGGCAAACGTAAATGCTGCGGCAACGATCCAGCCATCACCGCTGGTAAAACGAAGATTTTGTAATCGCTGCCAGCTGCCACGGGAAAGTAGTAGTACAATCCCGCTCACACAGAGCAATAACCCGGCAATACGCAGCGGGCGTACAGGTTCTTTTAAAAATACAGCAGCCAGTATAATGGCAAATACCGGCGAAAGGGTAGTGCCTATCAGGGCCAGGTTAATGGCCGGAACATGATGCGCTGCGATATAAACAAACGTATTGAACAGGGCAATGCCGCTTAAAGCTGTCCAGAAAAAATACCCTTTATGTTGCAGTAAGGTCTCTTTTTCAGCCAGCAACTGCTTAATGGCAAAAGGGAATAAAATGATGGAGGCTGTAAGCCACCTGTAAAAAGCAAGATTGATGGGGGAGATCTGGCTGATGATGCCACGGGCTGCAATAAAATTGCCAGACCAGATGATAACCGCCACTATAGCCAGTACAGTACCGGTATAAATGTTGTTTCTCAATACAGTTGGTTGGGGTGGTTCAATGCGCAAAAGTAGTGTTAGCGTGGGATTTTTGAGATATTATGTTCGGAATGGTCTCTTATCGGTGCGATTGGTGTTGCACCGGATTAAAAAATGATGCTTTCCGGTAATAGGCCTATTACCGGAAAGTTTTTGGTACTGGTATATTGACAGGGATTTTGGTATATAATAAATTATAACCAGACGGTATATTCGTAAGAGTTGTCTATGTAGAACTCTTATTAGGCGGTTTAGGTATCAATAGCATGTACAGTGGTAGTGGGTTTTCAATATATGCATGGAAGTAATAATAAATAGCAGTGCTTGTGAAAAACAGATTAAAATTCACAATAGCACTCTGTATCGTATAGCTCTTTCCGGTTTTTCCTGTTATCTTAACTATTGAACCACCGCAACCCCCTAAACCATTACATTGAATGCACAGGCATTATACGATTTGCTTGCTGGTAATTGTCTTTAGCTGCTTGTCTATCCCCACTATCACTTTTGCTCAGCAACCTTTAATTTATGTAAATGAGATAATGGCATCCAATTCATCTACCCTGGCAGATGAAACAGGCTCTTATGAGGACTGGATCGAACTATTTAATCCCGGCAATACCAGTGTAGACCTAACCGGCTATTCCATTACAGACGATCCTTCCAAACCTACTAAGTTTAAACTGACCAATGGCGTTGTACCAGCCGGAGGTTACCTGGTAATATGGGCCAGCGGATACCCGGAAAGAGGGGTATTGCATACATCATTTGCTTTGTCTGCTTCTGGCGAAAACGTCTGTCTTTATTCGCCCGAGGGTGTCTTTATAGATTCTCTTGCATTTGGTAGCCAGCGTGCTGATATTTCTTATGGTCGTAAAACCGATGGTAGTTCCAGCCTGGTATATTTTGCCAGTGCTACTCCCGGTTTGTCTAATGATAATGCAGTAAGTTACCTGGGCATATTGAGTACGCCTGTTTTTTCTACTGCTGCCGGCTTTTACAATACTCCTTTTACTTTATCTATTACAAACGCAGACCCGGGTGTTACCATCATATATACACTTGATGGTTCCATGCCCGACCCGGCTAACCTGGCAGGTACAATTTTTCGATACAAGAATCAGTATGCATATGAGCCGGGGCAATCATCAGGAAGCTTCCTGACGGATACCTGTCGTTCAGCTTTGTATACGACCCCGTTCAGTATCACCAATGCTGCTGAAAATCCTAACCGTTTTAGTGTCAAATCATCCACTTACGATTTTACTCCTGCGTATTTCCCGGCGGAATTAATTAATAAGGGAACTATAGTACGGGCGAAGGCATATAAGGAAGGGTATATGCCCAGTAACGTAAGTAATGCAACTTATTTTATCAGCAGCTCGGGTAATCCATATTCGCTGCCTGTTATTTCATTGGGTATTCAACAGAACTATATGTATGATTACGATAGTGGTGTATACAATGCAGGAATTGATTTTGAAAACTGGCGTGCTGTCAATAGCACAGTTATTGCAGATGGAGGAGCAAGTGCCAATTGGCAGAGGAGTACTGATTTTCCGTTGAGCTTTGAACTGTTTGAAGCAAATAGCACCAAACGTAGTGTACATACCAATAGCGGATTCAGCATGCATGGTGGATGGTCAAGAGCCAATCCTGTTAAAACCCTGCGGATATATTTTAAAAGTGAATATGGTGAGTCAGAGATAGGGTATAAGGTGTTTTCGGATCTTTCATATACAGGTTATGAAACTTTGCTTTTGCACAACGGAGGTAATGATTACGGGACTACACTGATGCGGGATATGGTTGCGCAGCATCTTGTAAAAGACCTGCATTTTGATACACAGGATGGGCAACCTGCTATCGTGTTTATTAATGGTGAGTTCTGGGGTATTCACGGTATCAAACAGCGGTATGATAAAAAATATTTCAAACTGCATTACGATATTGATGAAAACGAACTGGATCTGCTGGAAAATAATGCGGAGATAAGTGAGGGCGATAATGCAGACTATCTGGATCTGCGGAATTTTATAGAGAATAATGATATGTCGGATGCTGCAAATTATATTGCTGTTGGTAAAAGGATGGATCTCGAAAATTATATTGACTACCAGGCTGCAGAGATCTTTTCAGGGAATAATGACTGGCCGCATAATAATATACGCTATTTCCGTAAACGTGTTGCTTATAATCCGGCTGCATCTGAAGCGCAGGACGGTCGCTGGCGCTGGTTAATGTATGATATGGATTTTGCCTTTGGACTTAATACCGGTGTTGATAACAATACGCTCGATTATGCTATAAACGACCCTATTCCCTGGTCATCCGTGATCTTCAGAAAATTGCTTTATAACCCCGGTTTCAGGCAGCATTTTATAAATCGTTATGCAGATCTGCTGAACACAACCTTTTTATCGTCCAACATTACAGCATCAATTGATCTTTATACAAAGATGCTGGCGCCCCATATTGAAGAGCATTACAAGCGCTGGCAATCACCGTCTGACGGTGTTAACGGGTGGAACTCAAATACCGCCGTTTTATTGAATTATGCCCAACTGCGGCCGGAATTTGCACGGGCTCACCTGCGTAATCAGTTCTCCCTTGGCGCAGAAAGAAAATTAGTGGTAGATGTTACTGATACTGCAAAGGGATATATACAGGTAAATACTATAACGATCAACAGCAGTTTACCAGGCATCTCTGCACAGGTATATCCCTGGACAGGTTTGTATTACCCCGATGTTCCTGTAACGCTTATAGCCCGGCCCAGGTATGGATATTCCTTTGTAAAATGGGAGGGAAGCGTACAGGGTACAAAAGATACACTTGTGTTGACGCTGTCCGACAGCACCTTTGTACGGGCTGTTTTTGAAAGATCGACAGATAGTATGCGTATTGTGCACTACTGGCATTTTAATAATTTAAGTAGTGGCACCTTAACCAGTGCTGATGCTGATTATTCAGAATCAGGCAGCGCTGTAATTACCTATCCCGGTACCGGAGCCGGTTACCTGGATGCAACCGGTAGTGAGGACGGAACGCTGCTGAATGTACAGTTCAATGAATTGTCAGGAAAAGCACTGCGCCCGCGCAACCCGGCCAATACGCGCCAGTTATTGATACAGGCCTCTACAGAAGGATTCAGAAGTATTAATCTCAGCTATGCTACACAGCGCACAAGTAACGGAGCTGTTTTTCAGCGGGTCTATTATTCTGCCAATAATGGAGCTACCTGGAAGCTTGCAGCAGATAGTATCAGTATAGGTTTAGTATTTGAAACAAAGGTGATAGATTTTAAAACTATCAACGAGGTCAATGACAAACAGCAGATCTTATTCCGCATTGACTTTTTTGGCGACAATTCTGCTGCCGGCAGCGGAAATAACCGTTTTGATAATATGGTCATTACAGGGGTGCCGGTTACCGATAGTAATGTATTGGTACACTACTGGCATTTCAATAACCTGCGGTCAGGATATATTACTTCGCTCAATGCAGACAGTTCCAGGGTGCCGGGCGCTTATATCAATATGAATCCTGGTCTGATGTATGCTACAGGAGCAATAGGGGGCACCGGGCTAAATACCCGTAACTTTCAGCCTGCAGGAGGCGCCCTCCGTGCAGAAGCAGTTGCCGGTAACCGAAAAGTATTGTTACATCTGCCTACGGATGGTTATCAGCGGATTGTTTTAAGTTATGCAACAGCCCGTACGGTATCAGAGCCCGTTTATCAACGTGTCCTGTATTCCCCGGACGAAGGAAATACATGGTTATTAAAAGCTGACAGTCTGGTAATAGAAACAGGGTATCGCCGGGTAGCTGTTGATTTTTCCGATGTACCTGAGGCCTCCAATAATGCCGGATTTATGGTACGTGTTGAATTCTTTGGCAGGAATGCATCTAATAATAACAATAATAGTAACACCCGCTTTGATAATATCTGTGTTACAGGAGTACCGGTTACAGATAGTTCCGATTTTATTTATTACTGGCATTTTAACGAACTGCCATCCGAAGCCATAGCTTCTATACAGGCCGATGTTACCCGTAGCGGATCTGCCTCCATTAGTTATCCGGGCAATGGCAGTGGCTATATGGATAGAACAGAAATAACAGAAGGCAGCGGGCTGAACAGACAGCAATACCAGGCATCCGCCCGTGCCCTCCGTGTCCGTAATCCGTCGGATATCCGTACTTTACTGATACAGGCGCCTACTACCGGTTATAAGAACATTATAATGCGTTATGCTGTACAGGAAAACAGTAATGGAGCAACCTTCCAACGGATCAGTTATTCTCCCGACGGTGGCACTACCTGGTTTATAAAGAAAGATAGTTTACCCGTAAGTACTAATTATGAAATAAAGGCCATTGACTTTTCAGATGTGCCGGATGCGGTGCACAATCCCGGCTTTATGATAAAAACAGAGTTCTTTGGGGATAATACCAGTACAGCCAACGGAAATGAACGATTTGATAATGTTACTCTTAGTGGCATACCATTACAGGCTTCCTGTGCCGCTATCTATACCTGGACCGGCGCAGTAAATACCGAATGGAACCTTGCCGCAAACTGGTGCGCAGGCGTAGTGCCATCTGTTTTCTCTGATGTGGTGGTGGCTGCAGGTGCTGCACATATG
Source organism: Chitinophagaceae bacterium (assembly GCA_047602185.1). Lineage (GTDB taxonomy): Bacteria > Bacteroidota > Bacteroidia > Chitinophagales > Chitinophagaceae > PMP191F. The sequence continues at coordinate 637,211 of JASGHY010000001.1, forward strand.
CCAGTCATTACCTCCGGTAACATTACTGTTCATAAACTTACTGTTGAACCCGGTGCAGGTATTATACTAAAAGGAGGAACTCTGCAGGCTACTGTATGGAAAATAAAAGGCCTGGTAGGGTATACCGCAGATACTGATCAGGAAATCATTAAGGCACCTCACGGAGCAATCATGGCAGGTGGAAAAGGCAATAAAATAATGACAACAGATATTGTCCTTGCAGATTCCCTTCATCTTGAAGGTGCCGCCAGAGTGCTTACCAATAATTTTGTGCTTTCAGTACCAGCTAAAGGCATAGCAAGGTATTCTGATAGCAGCTTTGTTGCTACAGCTCTGCAAACCGGCCGTCCTGCTGAAACCGGCGGGTTACAACTGACGGGTATCATAAAAGGCAGTTATCTGTTCCCGGTAAGCGCTTTGCCAACGGGTGGCAATCCCTGTATTATTGATTACGACGGCAGCATCAACGACCTTACTGTACGTGTAGATACATCGGTTGGCGTAGTACAAGGACTGAGTGCAGGTAAAAATGTTAACCTCATCTGGTACATTACCAGGTCCGTGCAGAATACCGGAATGGCCAATATTACAGTGAAATGGGATGCCGGTCAGGAAGATCAATGGTTTGATCGCAGCCAGTGCACAGTTGTCTCGTACTCCGGAGACAGGATAGAAAATTTTGGAATAATGAACGCTTCGGAAGATACTGGTTCCGGTATGTATAATGTTACTGCAACCGGCGTTACAGAATTTACTTATTTCACGGTCACAAATTATTCCGCAATTGTTCCTCCGAAATTGTTTGATTTTAAAGGAGAGGCAAATGATACTCAGATCAATTTAAGCTGGAATACATCCGAACAGCGAAATGTATTGCGTTACCTGCTTTACCGGAGTATGGATAATAAAAACTATTCCCTGGTAGATTCCGTTTCCGCAAACAATGCAGTAGAAAGTATTTACCTGTATCCGGATAAAAATGCATTCAAAGGGATTAATTATTACAAACTGGCCATGAAGGCAAGTGACGGAGTCATCATTGATTCAGCCTCGGCAATGGTACAACTGAAAACAGCAGGCAACTTCCTGTTGTACCCTAACCCGGTAAAAGATAATGTGAATATATATGTCATTGCAGAACAGTCTCATGTTGAGAATATTGTGCTTTACAATATAACCGGCCATAAGGTGCTCCAGAAAACCTTACAGGTCCACACGGGGGCTAATGTGTTTACCCTTCGTCTCAAAACATTGCCGGCCGGGGTATATATCCTCAAAACAGTGGCGGGAGGTACTCACAGGTTAATCAAAGAATAAAGCTTTCCGGGTGGCACCGGTAATTATTGTAACATTTTGATTTTTGTAGCGTATTTGTTAATGTAACAATAAAAAGGTTTCCCTTTATCAAACTAGCTGTATCTTATATCGCTGCTTGAGTTGGTGGGGACCGATTTAGATTGAATATCATTTGTTTATATGGCCTATGCTGCTGCAAACACTTCAAACACTTTTTACCCGGGATCTCAATAAGTTAAAGGGCGAAATACTGTCGTATAAAGACGAGCACAAGATCTGGCATATTGATAAGTTTATTGCCAATTCTGCTGGTAACCTTTGTCTGCACCTGGTAGGCAATCTCAATGCTTATATCGGTGCAGAGCTGGGCGGCACAAACTATATCAGGCAGCGTGATCTGGAATTTACATTGAAAGATATTCCGAGGGCTGAATTGATCAGGAAGATAGACAATACTGTTTCTGTAGTGCAGGAAGTACTGGGAAGCCTGTCTGAGAATGTACTTGAACAGGAATACCCGGCCCTCGTGTTTGATAAACCAACTTCTACCGGATTTTTCCTGGTACATCTTTCCACGCATCTGGCATACCATGTGGGCCAGGTCAATTACCACAGGCGCTTACTGGATGCCGGTCACTAAATTGCATTAACCCTACACCTTATATGTCTCTTAAGCAACAATTCAGAAAGTATTTCCGCTGGTGCTTATTCGCATTCGTTTTACTGTTTGGCCTCAGGCTTCTATATGGCTACCTGGCTACCGCCACCGGTGTCAGTGATAGCTATGGTGACGATTTTTTCAGTTCTGTTCAGGATCTCCGGAAAAACTATGCTACAGAAAAAAAGCTTCAAACCACGAATATTGATCAGCGTGCATCTGTAGCATCCGAACAGAAGTATGAGAAAACAGCTACAGTAAGAACAAAAAGCACCTCTTTTGAGCAGGATGAAAACAGGGTAAATAATGTTGTCCGCGATTTCAATGCGGTAGTGCAGTACGAACAGCAAATGGGGAATAAGGGCAGCCGTGAAGTGCACCTGTTACTGGGCATTGCACCGGATAAGTTTGATAGCTTCTATGTACAGGTACAAACCATTGGACAGGTCAGATCCAGGGAAATCACCAAAGTCGATAAAACCAATGAATTCCGCGAGCTGAATGCAAAAAAGGCTTCTTTGGAAACTACCCTGGCTTCTTTGAACGAGCTCAGGTCAAGGGGCGGTGCTATCAGCGACTATGTTTCACTGCACGATAAGATCCTGGAAATTGAAAGTCGTCTGCAGGAGCTGGGAGTAGCGCTGGGAAATTTTGATGCTGAGAACCAGTTCTGTACAGTAAAGTTCTCTTTATACGAAGGAGCTCCTGAAAAAAAGATAAGCCTGTTACAGCGCATCAAAGTAGCATTGGAATGGACCATTCAATATTACGCCTTACTGGCCATTGGCATTGCGGGTGCTGCACTGGCCGTTTTTGTTATCTTGCTCATCGTTGATAAACTACAGGTTATTGCTTCCAGGGGTAAGTGATGATGGTAGTTGTCTGCATGCTTATTTTGTAACCAGGCCACGGTACACAATTAATGGAATATATTGAACAGATAAAGAGTTGGTTGGGCACAGCGCTTTCTAAGGAGACAGGTAGTATTACTGAGTCATTTTACTACGATACAGCCGGTAAAATGTTTTTTTCTATTATGGCTTTCGATTACATGATGTTTGATGAACTGGGAAACAGGAATCACGGTGTTTCTGCAAGCTATTCAAATGATGAAATGAATGCTATAGGCGCATGGATTGAGCGTATTGAGATTGAAGCCGCAGACATTATATCAATAGAGCGAATTGGGTTGCAGGAGAGAAAAGATGTCATGCAGCAGTTTGTAAATGATATAGCGCGTCCGGCACTGGCAGATGCACTGCAACAGCAGGTGTATAACCAGGATTATAATACAAGATTTGAGTTTTATTTTGGTGAAGAGGCCGATCCGGATACAAAACAACAATGGGAAGATATAAGAGCCTTATTTCTTCAACAGAGAATTGAACATTTTTTAGCGCTGCATAATATAGATTTAGTAACCACCTCCTTGTGGCTGCCTGGCAATCATTCAACTAGTATTACCATCTTAGTAAACGATAGTATTACAGATGGACAGGCGGAGGAGAAGAGCTTACCAAAAAAGAAATGGTGGAATTTCTGGGCTTAGCTGTGGTTTCTTACCTGCTTCCGGCAATGTTTTTATTGACTGCAGTTTTGTTGTTTTGTATTAATTGCAGAACAAACTTCATCTTCGTGTCAGCATTGCTCATAAAATCATTAAATGATTGCCGTACTTCGAAATCAGGCATAATACCCTGCCCAACAGCTTGTGTTGATAATGTCCGGGCATCCTGCTCTACAAAAACAATAGAAAATTCTGTTTTCATTTTTGTGTTTGGTAAAATATACTGGATCGGGATATGTCCATTATGCCCGTAATAACCTCCCGCTGTTTCTTCGCCGATAATTGTAGCGTCAGAATAAGACTTTATAAGCGAAGCAAAATGCGAAGCGGCCGAAGCAACAAAGTCATTTGTGAGCAGGTATATATTGCCTTTAAAACGGTCATTGTCAGGATACCATAGGGGATTGTATTTTTGATCCTGGAAATATTTTCCATCTTTAAAAACTGGAAATCCATTCTGTAGATTGTTTTCTATGCGACGCTGATCTCCCTGCTGGTTTTCCTTGTCTTCAGAGTACCAGTCATAATATTGTGGCAATGGCAAATGGTTGAACAGTATGTATGCAAAACTGTTTTCTTTAAAAGGCTGGTTAGCCAGGTAAGAGAAGGTTTTTTCAAAATTAGGGTCACTGCCACCGGGGTTATTTCTTACATCAATAATTAAATGCTTTATCCTGTTACCTTCATTCATCCATACAAAAATGCTGTCAAGGAAATGACAATAAACTTTATAAGCAGGGTCGCCATCGCCATTGGCCATTGTAAAACTCCTTATTGTGAATAAAGCAACAGAGTCGTTTACCTGCTTAAAGCTGTATTTATCCTGTACATCGTTTATGTCCCCCACCAGGCTATCAAAAGGTGCTGAATGCCGTTGTAAATAGTTTATCTTGTCTTCATCCATCGAAATACTCTTCAGTTTTGCCGTTAACAGTTGTGTGCTGTTGGGCAAACTGTATTGGATGGTAAAGCTGTCCTTAATGCCAAACTCCACCTGGTATTTTATACCAAATCGAACCTGTACACTGGCGTATTGCTTTTCAGTAATATTGTAGCCGTCTGTGGTGCGGTATTTATACAAACGTTGCAATACCACGGAGTCGGCAATACCATTAATGCCTTTGATCCTTGAGCCAGGCGGTATTTGTCCGCCGGTATTGTTTACGATTATATTTCCTTCAATGTATTTCAGATTGTATGGAAAGAAACCTTTGTTTCTTGGGAGATAATATTTTATGTCATAAGGCAATCCTGTCCAGTTGTGACAGCTTCCTTCAAAATCAGTCAGTAGTACAATTAACCTGTAAAAAGCAAGTGGTGGTAAAGGCTTGCTGATCTGTGTATTGGCCCATTGATAAATACTATCTATTTGCTGTTTGGTTCGATAGCGATATAAGCCTGAATTGGCTGAATCACGTATAGCCCTGAATACAGCAAGGTCTGCCTTCATTTGCTGTGGGGTGAAGGGCGCGGTGATATATGTGTTGCTGTCAATTGTAATTGTTTTCCTGATAGCTATCGAAAACCTGCCTGTGTCTGCATTACCTTGTTCTTCCAGTCGTTCAATTTCTAATGTATAGCTTTCGTTTGCTGCAGGTGTATAGGTGATTATTTCAGGGCCATAGCTGCCATTTGTAGAGTCATGGTAAGCAACAATGTTTCCGCCCTTTTTTAGGGTCACAGATATATCTATACCCTTTTGCTCAGCATGTATTTCATACGTTTGTTGCTTTAGTAGCTGTAATGTGAATATTTTCTTTTTCCCTTTTACAAGAGTATAAATAATAGCGGTATCTCCTGTTCGCAGCGGCGTAGTTTCTTGTGTAAAGCTACTTTCACTGAAAAACAGGAATAGTGCTGGTAAAGTGATTTGCAGGATGAGTTTCATGCCGAAAAATTACTCATTGTGGAATACAGAAAATAGAACGGGATTTGCCTGGCCTGTTTATAGCTTTTTGTATTGCAAAGGCAGAAAACCGGTATATTTCTTAAATGTCCTCGTAAAATGGCTTTGGTCTGCAAAGCCGCATTCGTAGGCAATGTCGGTAAGGCCGGGTTTTGTTGATTTAATGAGCGAAAGTGCTTTGTCAACTTTCAGCTTACGCATGTATTCGCCCAATGTATCAGTAAAGTAAATGGGGAAATGCTTTGAAATAGTAATGGGGTTTACATCTGTTAAGGTTGCAAGCTCCTGAAGACTTATATTTTCATTCCATCGGTCATGCAAAAGCTGTTTAAGTGTTTGAGCCCATAAGGGAGGTTGTTTATGCTTGTTTGCCCTTGCCGGAGAACTGAACAGTTTCAGTAAAAGCAATTGTATGGAGGCATTCGTCAAAGCATCGTTTGTAATAAACTCCCGGTAAACGGACAATACAAGCAACTTTGCATTGGTTGATTCCAGTAGATCCCTGTTTAGTTCATTTTCTGCAATACCGAATTGGCTCAAAAATGTTCTGTCTATTTCCAGGTTAAGACTTCTGGGGTTTTCACCTTTGCGAATATTCTGGTGCAATTCTCCCGCATGATAAAAAAGCAGGCTTCCTGTTACACATTCTGTTTGTGTTGCTTTCCTTTTTTCGATGCTGCCGTCATTCAGCACAAAATAAAAATTGGGGTGCTCATGGTAATGAACAGAATCTGCCATACGGTCATCTCTTTGATAGCTTGTTACACTGGCTGTTATATCAAAAGTCTCTTTATAACATTCAAGATTCCCCAAAAACTGTCCTTTGGAAAGCGTTTGCATGGATAGTACTTGTATTAAGTGAATTTAGCCAATATGCCGGAATAATTAAAAAAACACCGATTGTGGTATTGGGAGGAATGTTTTATCTTAAACCCAAAGAAAATGAATGCTACATGAAAACCTTACCTGTTGCTTTGCTCGTACTATTGTTCACTGTGGTCGGTTTGTCCACGCTCTATGCGCAACCTACGGACAATGACGCTACGCTCGCTTATAAAAAAGAACTTAAAGCTGCCGGCAAAACCTTCGTTAAATACTACTATCCCAATTACGCATCCGTTCATGCCTTGCCCGAAAAGCAGTTTGTCTATAAAATTGATTCTGTAAGAGCGGTCTTTAACAACACGCTTAATAAGTATAAAGGCAATTTTTCCACCGTGTACATAGGATCACAAGCGGCTGAAATAAAATACTATTTCGATAAGCTCCTGGTCGATTATGCCGCCAATCATGAAATGTACAGTGGCGAAAAAGCTGTTTTAAAGATCATCCCGCGCAGGCTGCAGCAAAACCAGCCTGCATTGAACGATCCGGCGCTATTGTCCAATAGTGATTTTACAGATTATGCCAGGGCGTTGCTTGCTTACAGAAGCTGGATAGAGGTAAGAACGCGGGCATATAAAAAACAGGATAATCAATACCTGCAGGCAGGGTGGAAGTTACTGCCTCAATTCTTCAAAGATCCTCAATGCAAAAGCTTTTGGCAATACGATTGTTTGTATAAGCATATTGACAACAACGGCATTAAGAATGTCCGTCCTTTTTATGATGAATTTATCCGCGATTGTAAAGACACCAGCCTGTTGCATAAACTGGTAGCCTTATACAGGGAGGATTCCATCGGTAGGGAAGGGCATCTTACTCGCGTTTATAAATCGGTTGATGGTCTCAGTCTTGACATACATCTTTTTCTACCCGATAATGTAAAGGCAGGTGCGCAGCGACCGGTAATCATCTGTTTTCATGGTGGAAGTTGGTCCGAAGGAAAGGCTGACTGGTTCTTTGAAGCCTGTTCGCAATATGCAAAAAGGGGATGGGTGGCCTGTGCTGTTGAATACAGAACTGCCGGAAGAAACGGTTCACTGCCTATGGCTGCGGTAATGGATGCAAAATCAGCTATTCGCTGGCTTCGGAAAAATGCTACTGAATACAATATTGATACCGGTAGGATTGTGGCAACGGGAAACTCGGCGGGCGGACACATGGTGTTGTGTACTGCGTTATCCGATAATCTCAATGAAGCTACTGACGATCTCCGGTATGGTGCAGTGCCCAACCTGTTACTGGTAAATTCCGGTGTATATGATTTATCAGATATAACAACAAAATGGATACGGTATGAAGCAAAGAATGATGAACTGGTCGATGAAATAATGCCGCTTAAAAAGGTGAGAGCAGGAATACCTCCTGTTTTAATGATCCACGGTACGGCTGATGGAAATGTGCCTTATGCTTCAGCAAAAGCATTTGCGGAAGCCATGCAGAAAGCAGGCAACGATCTTGAGTTTTCTACATTGGAAGGAGCGGAGCATTTTATCTGGTACGATCCGAAATATGCCTCACAGGTGAGCCAGTTACGGGCAGATTTCCTAAAGAAACATGGGTATCCTCAATAGTTTTAGGATAATGAATATAAAGAAAGCCATCCCTCCGGAGAGGGATGGCTTTTCCGGGGAGGGAGTTAGCCTTTGGAGGCTGCCCCCAGCAACAGTATATCACTAACCTGGATGTCCGTTACATATCGTTTTATTCCATCTTTATCAGTATAGTTCCTGTTTACCAGTTTGCCTTCTATTAAAACTTCGGTGCCTTTAGCCAGGTATTTCTCTGCAATCTCGGCCTGTTTACCCCAGGCTATAATGTTATGCCATTGCGTAGTTGTATTCCTTTCTCCGTTAGCACCGCGATAACTTTCATTGGTGGCCATTGAGAAACGTGCCCACTTTTTGCCCTTTTCTGTTAAACGTACATCCGGCGCATTGCCTAAATTTCCAATCAGTTGAACTTTGTTCTTCAGTGCGTACATAAGGTTAAGCTTTAGATTAAATTAATGTTGTTGTTGCATTCGGACGGTTGTATTACTGCAGGTTGACAACACAAAGATGCAATGCCATGAACCTGTTACCCGGTAATTAATCATTTGCTGTCGGATGTAAGCGCTTTAAGCGTTTACAAACGACTATAAACGGTTGTTTTTATTATTTTCGGTGCTGTTATTACGTTATAATGTGCTGCTTATGAACGTTGAAGAAAGAAGCTGTCTTTCCTGTGGCAGATCAGTCAGGGGAAGGATTGATAAAAAATTTTGTGACGATGGCTGCCGCAATACCTATAATAACCAATTGAACAGCGACAGCAATAATTTTGTGCGGAATGTAAATAATGCCCTTCGCAAAAACCGCCGGATATTGCAGGAGTTGCTACCGGTGGGTACTACCACTTTAAATGTATCGCGGAAGGCACTTGCAGAAAAAGGATTTCATTTCCGGTTTTATACCCACACATTCGTGAACCAGCATAAGGATTGTTATTATTACTGTTACGATTATGGCTACCGGCCACTGGAAAATGATTTTGTCATGGTTGTAAAAAATAACCAAAACAAGCTATAGGCTTCAGTTTGAAGAGCGGATGCGGGTATACAAAGCTGATTTTATATCAGCAGTTTTCAAAGCAAATAGCTGGTTATCAAATGCTGCCGGCAGCCTGCCTTAACCGTTATTTTAAATGAGGGGTTTTTCGTCTGCGGCTAAATTTGTAAATTCACTCCGCTTTTGCCATATTTAATGCATTAATTAACGACCCTGTCAATGAAAAAGAAGTTAAACTGTGTACTCCTGATTGACGATGATGAACCCACTAATTTTCTCAACCGCATGGTGGTGGAAGAAACAGCTTGTGCCAACCATGTACAGGTGATCCAGAGCGGCAGGGATGCCCTGGACTACCTGGCCAACAAAGGTAAATATGCCAATGCGGATGATACCTATCCCACACCCGATCTTATTTTTCTCGATATCAATATGCCGGCTATGGATGGCTGGGAGTTCCTGGAGCAATACGAGCAATTGCCGTCCCATCAAAAGGGTAAGATCATCATGGTCATGCTCACCACTTCCTTCAACCCTGAAGATGAATCAAAGGCCAGGGCCAATGGCTATATCTCCGGTTTTAAGAACAAACCGCTCACGGAAATTACACTCACCGAAATTTTAAACGAACACTTCGCCGATCATTTCTAGCCTTCGAGGGGAATTTCAATTTTTAGCAGGCAGCCTGTACCACTGCTGCTGATGATCTCCATATTACCATTCTGCATTTCTACCCGGTTGGTAATATTGCTCATGCCAATACCCCTCGATTTTACAGTGGGGTCAAAGCCAATGCCGTTATCGCGGATCAGCATATGGAGGGTTTGCTCATTGCACACCAGCTCTATTTCGGCTGTAGTAGCCTTGGAATGTTTCAGGATGTTGTTGATCTGCTCCTGCACTATACGGTAAAGAAATAGTTTTTTGTTGCCCGAAATGCTTTCCACCTCCGCATCATAATGACCGATCTTTATCTGCAACTGGGGATTCAGCTTCATGGTCTCTATCATTTCCAGTAAGGCTTCTTTCAGGCCCAGGTCGCCCAGCGAAGGGGGTACCAGTGTTTTCGATAGGGTCCTGATCTCCTGTATGGCCTTTGCCAGGCTGTCATGGCTCTTTTTCAGCAATTCAGGGCGCAGCATTTCCTCGTTTAGCGCCATATCAATACAAAGCTTCGCCGTTGCCAGTATCTGGTTGATGTTATCGTGCAGTTCACGGCCTATCTCACTGCGTTCCTGCTCCTGTGTTTGTATGGTTACCTGTGTTACCAGTTTCTGCATTTCCAGTTGGTGACGCAGCAGTTCTTCATGTCTTCTTTTACGTTCGGTTACATCTGTAATGGCGCCCAGCATACGGTAGGCCTTTTGCTGGTCGTTCTTCAGGATGTATCCTCTGTCAAATACATACCTGTACTCGCCGGTGGCAGCCCGGTACCGGTATTCTTCCTGCCATTGGTTATCGCCGTTCTGCAAACACTGGTTTATCTTTTCCAGTATTCGCCCGCGGTCATCTGCATGTATATGTTGGTGATGCCAGTCAATAGTGGTCAGTTTCCCCTGCGGTATATAACCAAAAATGGTGGTAATGCCTTCGTTCCAGGATATTTCATTCGTACGCAGGTCCCAGTCCCAGATAGTATCGTTGGTAGCCTTGATAATGGTATTGTAGCGTTCAAGGTTCTCTACCACGTGCTGCAGTATCTTCTTTCTTTCAATACTGTACTGGATGGTTTTGCCCAATAGCTTCTCATCAAAATCACCCTTTACCAGGTAATCCTGTGCACCCATGGCAATGGTCTTAAGCGCCACGCCGGTATCGTCAAGGCCCGAAAGAACAATGATCGAGATATTGGGAATTTCATTGTTCAGCTTTTTAAAGGTCTCGGGGCCGTTACTATCGGGGAGGGAAAGGTCCAGGAACACAAGATCCATATCATGCGTGCGCACAAGGTTCAGTGCGTCAGATAACCTGTCTGCATGAAAGATCTGCTTCACCGGCAATTGGCTTAGCCGGATGTATTCGCAAAACAGGAAATAGTCTCCGGGGTTATCTTCTACTACCAGGATGTTTAACGGATGGGTTGGTGTGATCATAGTGGCTGTTTTGTAACAATAGCATTTGGTTTCAAAAGCTGTTACTTCCGGTACAATGTTCGTGCTTTTATCCCTTACATGGTTAAATTTCTCTTTTAAGTGATACAGTGAAAAAGAGAAATGGCAGAGGTTAATGAAATTTCACGCAAAAAGGTACTAAAATGTTCGTGTACAAAAAAGACCACCCACGGCAGGGGTGGGGTTTAAATCTCCCGATCGTCCTGATAAAAGAAACTTTTGTAGTAGCTTTAGCCTCAAACGGTCATATTAGATGGAGATAGTTAATAACTATTGCACGGCGGTATTAAGAATGGAACCCGGCAATGTGCACATTCATTATCACGATAAAGAATATGGTTACCCGATCCTCGACGACAATGAGTTATTTGCAAGGCTTATCCTGGAAATAAACCAGGCTGGTCTTAGCTGGACAACCATTCTGAAAAAGAAGGATAATTTTTTCAAGGCTTTCGACAACTTCGACATTGCTAAGATTGCACGCTATACTGATAAAAAAGTTCAAAAGCTCCTGCAGGATGAAGGGATTATCCGCAACAGGCTAAAGATCGCAGCTACTATCCACAATGCGCAGGTCATTCTGCAGTTGCAGAAAGAGTTTGGTTCATTCAAGAACTGGATCGATAAACATCACCCGCTTACAAAAGATGAATGGGTAAAACTGTTCAAAAAAACGTTCCGCTTTACAGGTGGTGAAATTGTCAATGAATTTCTGATGAGTACCGGCTATCTGCCCGGTGCGCATAGTACCACTTGCCCTGCTTATGCAAAAGTGATTAAAAGTAAACCAGCCTGGTTAAAGTCAAATACTGCAAAGAAATAATGTACCGATTATTACGCACCTGTTTACTATTGGGTATAGCCTGGTTTTTTCTGCATTGTTTATGGTTGGTCAATGAAGGCTCAAAACATTTCAAAGGCAATGCTGATGTAGCCATTGTGTTGGGAAATACAGTGTTTGCCAATGATTCATTGGCCGAATGGACCCAAGGCAGGGTAGAAGCGGCGCTGAAGTTATATCGTGCGGGACAGGTAAAAAAGATCTTTGTAAGTGGCGGTACCGGTACTTCTGCCTTTCCTGAAGGCGATGGTATGCGCGATTACCTGGTTTGTGTGGGTGGTGTAGATAGTGCCGATGTAATTATCGATAACTATGGTAATAACAGTTACCTCACGGCTAAGAATTTTATAGCGCTGAATGAGCAACAGCATTTTAAATCAGCCGTAATTGTTACCAGTTATTTTCACATCAACAGGTCAAAATACATTATCCGCAAACTCGGCTTCTCCAATCTCTACGGTGAACCTTCTGAGTACACTACTATTAAAGACTGGTTTTATATGCTCAGGGAGTTTGTGGCATACTACAAATACATGATTGTTTATTGATCAATATGCGGATTGAAGAAGTTGGAATTAGCAGAACAGGGGAATGAGAAAGTGAAGAATGTGCGGATGGGAATACAGGTTGTAGGTTTTAAGTTATAGGTTATAAGTTATAGGTGGAATACAGCTTAATGCCGAACGCTTAACGCCTAATGCGAATACAAGAAAAATGTGCAAATATGCAAATGACCTGATGTGCAGATGGAGGAATTGAGAATCAGGTATTAGGTTTTAGCTGCGAGGAGTACAAGTTGGCAGTTGGCAATTTGCAGTTGTTGTGAATACCAGCTACGAGCGACGAGCCGCGAGCAAATTCAGCAGCGACCACTCACGACTGACGACTCACGTCTCACGATTGCCGTCTGCCGATTCACGGTTCTCTTCACGTTTGACTTTTCACGTTTCACGAAGATGTTCTCACGATTCACGTCTTTCATTCACCATTGACTATTCACTCTCTCATAACCCATACACAAAACCCGGAATTAATTCAGTTGCACTGCTGGTAACCTATAATGCTGTCCGTCAAAAAGGAACAGTTCATCAATTTCGTAGGTCCAGTATTTATGAATAGGAGATTTAAGCAGGTAATTTTCAACTTCATCCCTGTCTTCTGCGGTAAAAGTGATCCACACGCGTTGCGTTTCCATTGATACAAGATAATGATCGATAATGCCTTTTTCAATCAACGTATCAATGTACACACGGTGGGAGGGGATTAGCGACATAAAATCATCGTCCATCTCAAATTGTATCGTCACCTGGAACTTCTTCATTACAACGAATCTAACAAAAAAAGACTATAAAAAATGTTACAACTTCCAATCAACAATCTGATTTACCCATTCTTCCCGATAAGGAGTAGTAATTTTTATGTAGTTATCGGTGTAGCCTTCCATCATACTGTTCTTCACACTGCCTTCAAATAATACTTTACGTGTTTGTGAGGCATGCAGTTGGGTGAAGTACTGCATTTTCATATAAGAGAGATTGCGGAGACTCTTATTGCGTTCATGACGCGTTTGCATAGGCACTACAGGCTGTATTTCCAGTGCCCTGGTATTAGCTCTTTCAGAGTAAGTAAATACGTGCAGGTAAGAAATATCAAGAGAATGTAAAAAGTCGAATGTTTCTTTAAAATACTCCTCAGTTTCGCCGGGAAAACCAACAATTACATCCACGCCGATAGCGCAGTGTGGCATTAATGTCTTGATAAGCTGTACACGCTCTGCATACAGTTCGCGGCGGTAACGTCTTCTCATCAATCCCAGGATGGTATTGCTGCCACTTTGTAAAGGAATATGAAAGTGTGGCATGAACTTATTGCTGTTCGCAACATGTTCTATAATATCATTGGTCAGCAGGTTGGGTTCAATAGAAGAGATGCGGTAACGCTCAATGCCTTCTACTTCCTCCAGCGCACGCACCAGGTCAAAAAAGTTTTCTTCATGCTTCTTATTCCCATCGGGGCCTTTGCCAAAATCACCCAGGTTTACACCGGTCAGCACCACTTCCTTCACGCCATTCTGCGCCAGTGTACGGGCATTCTGCAATACATTGCTGATAGAATCGCTCCTGCTTTTACCCCTCGCCATCGGTATGGTGCAGAAGGAACAGGTATAATCACAGCCGTCCTGTACTTTCAGGAAAGTTCGGGTTCTGTCCTGGATGGAAAAAGAAGCGTTAAACCCGCTTATCTCTTCCACATCACAACTGCATATTTTAGCTGAATTGCCCTTTGTAAGTTCCTGTAAATGTTGGGTAATGTTGAATTTTTCAGCAGCTCCCAGTACAAGGTCCACGCCGGGAATAGCGGCAATTTCAGCAGGCTTAAGCTGTGCGTAGCAGCCGGTGATCACTACCAGGCTTTCAGGCGATTTACGCTGGATCCGGCGCACCAGCTGGCGGCATTCCTTATCAGCATTGTCGGTCACAGAACAGGTATTGATCACATATACATCCGCCAGGTCATCAAAAGAACGCTTCTCAAAGCCTTCATTTTCCAGTAAACGGGAAAGGGTCGAAGTCTCGGAGAAGTTGAGTTTACAACCTAGCGTGTGAAATGCCACTGTTCGTTTTTCAGCCATAGAGCCTGCAAAGATAAATCAGCACAACCGGTTGTCCAAAATCACGGCTTTTGTGTTTATTTGTACCAAACTCCACCCCTTGAAGAGAAATAAGAGTGTTTTGGCCATTATCCCCGTGCTGGTGATTGTTATCTTGCTCATTTTCAGCCAAAAAAAGGTTCATGTTGAGGCTGAACAGCGGGTAGATCGCAGCACCAGCCATATCCGCTACAGCAAACATGCCCGTTGCCGGATGGAATGCCGCCATATTGACGAAAGCGAGGTAGAAGAGATCATCCGCGACGGAAGGATCAACCAAAGCAAAAGTGAGCCAGATAGTCGTCCTGATCCCAAATTTGCCCTCGAAGGCGTTACGCACGATGGACAGCATGTAAGGGTGGTAATTGCCAAAGCGCCCAACAGTACCGTGGTAGTCACCGTCATCGATCTGGATACAGACTGGACCTGTCATTGTGATTAAGGCGTGAGTCGGCAGACGGCAATCGGCAAAGCTGTTTCGGGTGTCGGGTTTTGAGTTTTGGGTTCTTTAGCCCGGTCCTTCCCTCAATATTCGACATTCAGAATTTGACATTCGATATTTTGTCTTCCGTACTTCCTTGTAAATTCATTAACCTTTCAACTTGTCAACTGCTAACTGGCTTTCGGTATTTCCTTCAAAATTCGACATTCAAAATTCAGTATTCGATATTTCAGCTTCCCGTACTTCTAACTTCGTATTTTTTATGGCAATTTTATTTTATTCAGTACTTGTTTGAAAAACCAGAAATAAGAAATCTTGAAATTCCTGCCCCAACCCATACGCTTCTTCTACCTGCTTCATGCAGCAGTAACCTTCCTGGTGCTGATGCTCATTGTTATTCCCTTTGTAATAGTCGCCTCTTTCTTTGGGAAAATAAAAGGCGGCAATTTTATTTACAAAATGTGTTGCTTCTGGGGCGATAGCTGGTTCTTCCTGATCGGCATTCGTCATACCAACCTGTACGAAGTGCCACATGATACCAGCAAACAATACATCTTTGTTGCCAATCATATTTCCTATCTCGATGCACCGGTCATTATAAAAACCATCCGCCAGCGTGTGCGGATATTGGGTAAAGCTGAAATGGCCAGAATACCCTTGTTTGGCTTTATTTATCGCAATACCGTAGTAATGGTCGATAGAAGCAGTGCAGAGAACCGTGCAAAGAGTGTACGTGTTCTTAAATCTGTCATCCGTAAGGGAATTTCAATCATCCTTTTTCCCGAAGGCACTTTCAATGAGACCCACCAGCCGGTAAAAGAATTTTATGATGGCGCATTCCGCATTGCTCTTGAAACCCAAACACCCATCAAACCTGTCTTATTCCTCGACTCCTACGACCGGCAGCATTACAACAGCCTTTATTCTCTCAATCCTGGTCGTTCAAGATCGGTGTACCTGCAGGAGATCGACGTAACCGGCATGACCACCAAAGACCTTCCCCGGCTGAAACAACAGGTGTATGAACTGATGGAAAAGAAACTGGTGGAATATGGAGCGAGCTGGATCAATTAATGTGCAAATTTGCTAATGTGCAGATGTGCAAATAGAGAAAACAGATGTATGAAGTTGGAAGTTGAAGTCTGAATGAAGTCCGGAAGTCAGAAAAACTGAAAGTCCGGAAGAAAATGTCGGATGTCGAATCAATGTCGTTGAATCAAGCTCCGGTAGGAGCTTCCTGTAAGGCACCGGGGCCGGCAGGAGCCATGACATGCTGTGTTATGATCATTTCTATAGACAAGAGACTACGCTGTGGCCTTTTTTAATTTAACCACTCACGACTGACGATTGACGACTCACGATTTTCTTTCACGTTTGACTTTTCACCTTTCACGCCCCACTCACGATTGACGACTCACGATTTCCCAACCTGTATCCGGAAATTGGTATCTGGTAACCGGTAACGCCGATTCACGACTCACGATTTCCCACTTGAAACCGGTATTCCCTGCGTTCAGCATTCTGCGTTCAGCATTAAGCCCTGTATTCCACCTATAACTTATAAACTACAACCTATAACCCGTATTTGCGTTCCGCATTCTTACTTATCTTGCACAAATGTTTGCTGACGTAATCATTCCACTGGCATTGCCCAAAAACTTTACATGGTCTGTACCCGCCCATTTGCTGGAACAGGTGCGTGAAGGCGTGCGGGTGGAAGTGAGCCTGGGCAAAAATAAGCGCTATGCCGGCGTGGTAAAGCGTTTGCACAACGACAAACCGGAAGCATTTGAACCAAAGGATATCCTCAATGTGCTGGATGCCGCACCCATTTTGTTCAAACAACAATTGCAGTTGTGGGAGTGGATGGCGCGTTATTACATGTGCAGCGAAGGCGAGATCATGGCGGCGGCATTACCTTCCCATTTCAAATTGAGCAGCGAAACCATCCTGGTTTTTAATGAAGAATACGGCGAGGATTTTACCCATCTCGATCATGATGAATACATAGTCTCTGAAGCGCTGCTGATCAAAAAAGAACTCAAACTGTCGGAAGTACAGCAGGTACTGGATTCTTCACACGTGTACCCGGTCATCAAAAGACTGATTGATAAAAAGGTTTGCTTTGTATGGGAAGCCTTGAAAGATACCTATGCTCCCAGGAAGGAGACTTTTGTGATCCTGAATCCGCAGTACGATAATGAGGATAACCTCAGTGCTTTGCTCAATGAGGACAGGAAATTACAACGTGCTGAAAAGCAGATGGAGCTGCTGCTGAGTTACCTGCACCTGGTAAAAACAGAAGGGGAGGTAACCAAACCGCAGTTGCTGAAAAAGAGTGGTGCTTCCGATGCCCAACTGAAAGGCCTGGTAGATAAAAATATCCTCTGGCTTGAAAAGCGACAGGTAGACAGGTTGCAATACCTGCCCCGTGATGTGAATATTGATTTTACATTGACGCCTGCGCAGCAAACAGCATTTGACGAAATAAACAATGTGTTTGACCAGAAACAGGTTTGTTTGTTGCACGGTGTTACTGCCAGTGGTAAAACACAGGTCTATGTACAGCTGATAGAGCGTTGCATACGCCAGGGCAAACAGGTCTTATTCCTGTTACCCGAAATTGCACTGACCTCGCAGGTAATACGACGATTACAGAAATACTTTGGCGGTTATATCGGTATTTACCACAGCAAGTTCAGCCAGAACGAACGTGTGGAGATCTGGAATAAGATCAAAACCGGTGAAATGAAAGTGGTGCTGGGAGCACGTTCTTCCCTGTTCCTGCCTTTCACTGACCTTGGTTTAATAGTAGTGGACGAAGAACATGATCCTTCTTACAAACAACAGGACCCCGCACCACGTTACAATGCAAGAGATGCAGCGGTGTATTACGCATCCTGCTTTGATGCAAAAGTATTGCTGGGCAGTGCCACACCTTCTATAGAGAGTTATTTCAATGGGCAATCAAATAAATACGGGCTGGTAAAACTGGCTGAGCGTTTTGGTGGCGTAGAGTTGCCTGTTATCGAACTGGTCGATATCAAAAAGCTGGGCCGTTCGGCAGACCAGGATAGTAAGATCATTACGCCCCCGTTGAAAGAAGCCATTGAACGTTCGCTGGAACATGGCAAACAGGTGATCCTGTTCCAGAACAGGCGCGGATATACCCCTTACCAGGTGTGCCAGACCTGTGGCTGGATCCCTCATTGCAGGAATTGTGACGTATCACTCACTTTTCATAAGAACACCAATAAACTGCATTGCCATTATTGCGGTACTGTTTATCCTACAGTGCATACCTGCCAGGCGTGCGGCCATCACCATTTTTCACAACGCAATTTCGGAACAGAAAAGATCGAGGAACACCTGCAGGAATTATTTCCTGCCGCAAAGGTTGCCCGCATGGATGTTGATAGCGTGCGGGGTAAGTCGGCCCATGATAACCTGGTACAATTGTTTGAGCAGAACAGGATCGATATACTGGTGGGCACACAAATGGTAGTAAAAGGGCTCGACTTTGAAAGTGTGAACCTGGTAGGGATCCTTGATGCTGATAGCCTGCTGAACTTTGCCGATTTCAGGGTAAATGAAAGGGCCTTTCAGTTGATGGAACAGGTAAGCGGTCGTGCGGGTCGCAGGGATGGGCTGGGAAGAGTGATGATACAGGTATCCAATATGCAGCATCCGGTACTGGCATTTGTGCAAAAGCACGATTATGATCTGCTTTATCATTACGAACTGGAGGGTAGAATGCGTTTTGCTTACCCGCCTTTTTCGCGTGTGTTGCAGGTTACGTTTAAACACAAAGCAAGAGAAACTGCTGCTGAAGCTGCAAAACAGATGGCTGAGGCTATGCAGAAAGACTTTGGACAGTACCTCGCTGGTCCGGCAGAACCGGTGGTAAACAGGGTACGCAACCAGTATTTAATGGAAATTCTGTTAAAATTGCCTAAAGATACCGGGCTCATCAACCATTGTAAGGCCATGATCCAGGACCAGGTCGCAATATTGCACAACGATAAGCGTTTCCGTAACGTGATCATTATTCCTGATGTGGACGCGATGTAACTTTGTCTTCAATCTTAATACCTGCAGCTACTGCAACAATTTTACGTAAAACCTTACACCGTGATTTTTCGTAAAACAACTTTCTTCCTGCTGCTTTTTTTAATAAGCATTGCCCCGTTTGTCGGTTATAAACTGGTATGGCTGGCCAATTCCAGGAAAGCGATAGGTACCATGCAGTTCAAAGGGAAAAGCATTACCGGGCTGTTCGAACACAGGTATGCAGTCATCAGTTTTATGGCAGGTAAGGATACCGTATGGTTCAATGGGGCCGACGATGTGTTTTTTGAAGATGGTACTACTGTGCCGGTACGCTATCAGAAAAATGATCCTTCCGATGCCAAGATTTCGTCTTTCTTTACGTTGTGGGCCGATACACTGGTCTATGCCAGCATACCGGTTGTAATATTGCTGATGTTGTTTTTACACCCTGCAGTAGTTCCCTGGCGGGCAAAGATCAGGGTTACCCGCAGAAAGCCATACCTGCTATTGATGGAGTAATCCCTGCGGGTAATAATGCTTCTGCGGAAACATTTTATTATTTCACTTCCTCTACTTCCATCCTGATAAAATTAGAAGTCCTTTTTTGTATCAGCCATTTACCATTTTGTTTTACAAACTCGTCTTTGTAAATGGTGTACATCGTGGTTTTAATTTGTTTACCGCTTTGTTCAGCTACCAGTATTACACGGCAGTAAGAGGTTGCTTTTGCTGTATTTGCTGTAAGCTCATCAATGGTTTGCTGACCATTCTGGTGGTAAACGGTATGGAAATTAGCAAGAAACCCTGCAAACCTTTCTTTGAGTTCCTTTCTGCCTTTAAGATCTGAAGAAAGCTGGCCGTTTGAATAGGACTGTACTACGCCATCTTCTGTAAAAAGCAGCACCTGCTTGTCTATCTCCTTCGTGTCCGCAAGATTTGAGAAAATATCTACTACCTCTTTAATGGCCATTTTATCTTCAATAGCTTGTATGCGTGCTTCCATGCTATTATTGTTTTGTGCGTATCCAACTATTGAAAACGCTGTTAAGAAAAGTATCGCTATGCCCTGTTTCATATTGCTACCTGTATTAAAATGTATATCCACTCAGGCTTTTCACCATCTGTGGGTTATTGTGATTAAAGAACTGGCTATCCTTCGTGTCAAGCGTTGCAATAGCAGCCATATCATCGGCATGTAATTCGAAATCAAACACGCTGAAGTTTTCAATAATTCTTTCTTTAGTGACCGATTTCGGAATAACAACTACACTTCTCTGTATAAGCCAGCGCAATATTACCTGCGCAATGGATTTACCATATTGCTTACCAATAGTGCTCAGCAATTCGTTATTGAAAATGTTATTGCGGCCCTCTGCAAATGAAGCCCATGATTGTATTTGTACGCCGTTCTCCTGCAAAAACTGCTGCGTATCTGTTTGCTGATGAAAAGGATTAACTTCTATCTGGTTAATAGCTGGTGTAAAGCCACTGTTTACAATCAGGTCCATGACCCTGTCGGGCTGAAAATTAGAAATCCCAATAGCTTTTATTTTACCCTGCTGATACAATTCCTGCATAGCCCTCCACGAACCGAATACATCGCTATAAGGCTGATGGATAAGGTACAGGTCCAGGTAGTCGGTCTGCAAATTATCCAGGGATCTTTCAAATGCCCGGAGTGTTTTCTCATATCCTGCATCCTGGATCCAGAGTTTAGTGGTCAAAAAAATATCTGCTCTTGCAATGCCGCTTTTTTTAATGGCATTTCCTACAGCATTTTCATTGCGGTATGCTGCTGCTGTATCTAACAGGCGATAACCTGTTTCCAAAGCTGTTAATACGCTTCGTTCACACTCTTCCGGGTCAGTGATCTGGTAAACACCAAAACCCAGGATAGGCATGGTCACGTTGTTGTTTAATGTTATTGTTTGCATTATTGCTTATTTATAGATTTAATTTTCTCAGCCATTCATTCACTGCTTGTCTTACCTGCACTTCTTTTTCGTCCTTCATTACAAACAGTATCCCATCTCTTTCTATGCCTCCTTGTACTGAAAAGGCTTCGCGTACACCGCTATTGGGACATAGCTGGTTGATTGTTTCTATGCAGCTACCCAGGCCATAGCCTGCGTTGGTATTGAAGGGGACTACTGTTTTGCCGCTGAGATTGTACTGTGTTAAAAAACTTTTCATTGGTGGCGGCAGTTGCATTCCCCAGGTAGGAAAGCCAATGAACACCACATCGTATCGTTCAATGCTGTCGATAACTGTTTTAAGTGGTGGCAGATAGCCCGATACATTTTCATTTTGTACCTGCTGTACAATAGCCTGGTAGTTTTCAGGGTAAGGATGTTGCAGCTCTAATGCAACCAGGTCACCGCCTACCTGTTGCTGTATCATCCTGGCAACCGCTTCAGTATTTTTTGTCCGGGTGAGATAAACGATCAACACTTTTTTACCTGGTAAACTATCTGTACCACTAATCACCGGGCGCTCTGCTCTTGAACAGCCGGAAAAAAGTAACATGGCAGAAATGGTAATTGAATAAACAAATTGCTTCATTGCACCTTTTTATAGTGGTAATAGTTATTGTTGATATTAGTATTTCATACAAGAGAGCGCACAACTTATCTCCAGCGTCCTCCCACGATCTCTATTTTTGAAACCTGTTCATTAAACTCCTTTATTTCCTGCGCCGAAAACCTAATGTTTACTGCTTCAGTGTTTTCTTCCAGGTGATTGATCTTTGAAGTACCGGGAATGGGTACGATCCAGGGCTTTTGAGCCATCAGCCAGGCCAGGGAAGTTTGGGCAATGGTGGCGTTTTTCTTTTCTGCCCAGGTACGTATCAGCTCAACCAGTTTAAGGTTTTGTGCTCTCGCTGCCGGAGCATAGCGGGGAATGCTATCCCGCACATCGCCTGTTGTTGAAGTTTGTGTTACATTTCCGGTTAAAAATCCCGCTGCCAATGGCCCCCAGCAAACCAAACCAATGCCCAGTTCTTCCAGCGTAGGAATAATGTCATTTTCTACGCCACGCCACATCAGGGAATATTCGCTTTGCAGAGCAGCCAAAGGTTGTACAGCATGGGCTTTTCGTATATTTACGGCATCCGCCTCACTCATGCCAAAGTTTCTCACTTTCCCTTCCTTGATCAGGTCTTTTACTGTTCCTGCTACATCTTCTATCGGAACATTGGGGTCTATTCTGTGCTGATAAAATAGATCAATATAATCAGTCCTTAGCCTTCGGAGAGAGCCCTCAATTACCTTACGGATATTTTCAGGCGTACTGTTTCTGCCACCGGTGGTTTTGCCCGTTTGCTGGTCATAGGTGCCAAAGCCAAATTTTGTTTCAATCACCACCTCTTTGCGAAAGGGTTGCAGCGCTTCGCCTACAATCTCTTCATCCAGCAAAGGGCCATAATTTTCGGCTGTATCAAACAACGTTACTCCCTTGTCGTAAGCATGGCGGATAACTTTAATGGCCTCTTGCTTCGATGGCGGATTGCCATAGATCTTAATCATTTCCATACAACCCAATCCTACGGCAGAAACTTCAAGGTTGCCTAATTTTCGCTTAGGCAAAGATCCCGATGGTTGGCTTGCTTCCTGAGGCGTAGTTGCCCCATTATTGTTGGCAGTAGAAGCAAATGCATTCATAAGAAATGAACCACCGGTCACTAATCCGGCAGCGCAAAGGCTTGATCTGGTAATAAATTCCCTCCGGTTGGAGTGGTTTGCTTTTTCATTGTAATTCATCTGGCTCTTTTTGTTAGGGCAAATGTCCGTTTACCGGTAGCTCCGGGTATTATACAGATTACTGTATTACCTACCATAATTACCGGTGGATACCCCCGGAGCCTTAGCGCATTAAACAGAATGCTTATTTTTAGGGTAGTAAAAATGAGGTTATGAACGAGACGGTTTATTTCAATAGTGTGAATGATTACAATACATCTTGCGGGCAGCAAACATTGCATCCGTTGGTGAGTATTTTAGATCTGTCAAAATGCCCACCCCGTAAATGGAAAGCCGGCACCCGCGTGAAAATGAACTTTGGTGTGTATGGTATTTTTCTAAAGGATGTGGTGTGTGGTGATATACGCTATGGCAGAAATTATTACGACTACCAGGAAGGTACACTGGTGTTTATTGGCCCCGGTCAGGCCTGGGATGTGGAATATGAAACATCCGGCTATCAACCGCAGGGGCATGTGC
This sequence comes from Chitinophagaceae bacterium, assembly GCA_047602185.1. Classification (GTDB taxonomy): domain Bacteria; phylum Bacteroidota; class Bacteroidia; order Chitinophagales; family Chitinophagaceae; genus PMP191F. Next base: position 660,383 of record JASGHY010000001.1, read on the forward strand.
TGATCTTTCACCCGGACCTGATACATGGCACTTCACTGGGAAAGACGATCCAGGATTATAAGTTCTTTTCCTACCAGATGAATGAAGCGCTGCATCTTTCAGAAAAAGAAAGACAAATCATACTTGATTGTTTCTCAAAAATTCAGTTGGAATTACAACAATCGATTGACAAGCACAGCAGGAAGCTGATCGCTTCCAACATAGAGCTTTTTCTGAATTACTGCGACCGGTTTTATGATCGTCAGTTTATTACGAGAGATAATGTGAACAGAGGGATCCTGGAGAACCTGGAAGCGTTGTTGAATGATTATTTCGCTTCTGATAAACCGCAAAATGCAGGGCTCCCATCCGTTGCTTATTGTGCAGATGTTTTGCACTTATCAGCCAACTATTTTGGCGATCTGGTAAAAAAAGAAACAGGAAAGTCGGCACAGGAATACATTCAAAACAAAGTGATTGATGCCGCAAAAGAAAAGATCTTTGATGCTAATAAATCTGTCAGTGAAGTAGCCTATGAGTTAGGATTTAAATATCCGCAACATTTTACGCGGCTCTTTAAACAAAAGACCGGTATGACGCCGGTTGAATACAGAAGATTGAATTAGGCATTCTGCTTAATGACAGAGCATTTTATTGTGTTTGATATCGCATGCTCAGTATCATGTAAAAAGCGCTGCAAGTCAGTGTTTTTTGTTTCGTGTAGAGGTGAGGGGGCTGAATCCTTCTGTTGCATTACGCTTTCCTGATTCCTCAATCAGGTCATCTGTTATCATTAGCCTTTTACCTTGTTAACCCGTTAACTTATCACCCCGTCAACTGAAATGCAGCAATCTTAGTGGCTTGCTTTTGCCAATTGCTGTATTTCATTGTACTCATACTCATGTATGCCCTGCTTTGCCTGCCTGGCGGCAGCCAGTATAGCTTTGGCAACAGTGGTATCGCTTATTGCCTTGTATTTACTCAATCCACCGGGTAGCAAGAATGAAATAGCAGGAAAGATAACCTGTGCAATGCGTTCACCAAGACGAAACTCTTTTCTTTTGCCCAGTAATAAGGAGGGGCGGAAGATATGTACCGACCGGAATGGAATACCACGTACATCCTCTTCCATACTGCCTTTTAGCTGCAAATAAAAACTGCCGGAAGCTGTGCTGGCGCCTACTGCCGAAACTACCAGGAACTCGGTAAAGCCCTGTTGTACGGCGCGTCTTGCTGTATTTACAGGGATATCATAATCTACTTTGCGATAAGCCTCTTTATTGCCCTTCACTTTGCTGCGGGTAGTGCCCACACAGCAAAAAACAGCATCTCCTTCGCCCAGTTTGGCAGAGAGATCGTTGAGGTCATTAAAATCTACTATACGGATCTCCAGTTTGGGATGCGAAAGCGGTATTGGCCTGCGTACCAGTAATACGATCTTACCGAAAGTAGCATCCTGCAACAGCTCCTGTACCAATTGTTCACCAATAAGACCGGTAGCGCCGATAACAACTGCTGTTTGTGCCTGCATAATTTGTTAATTTGTGCCTTAGACTGGTATTTATGCAAATTGATCAAAATATTTCACTCCGTCAATACAACACTATGGGTATTGACGCCCGTGCCCGGTACTTTTCGCGTTTTTCATCACAGGAGCAGTTAGCGCAATTGCTGGATGAGTTTACTGCTAACGGACAGCAACACCTTGTACTGGGTGGAGGTAGCAATATACTATTTACCCACGATTTTGATGGACTTGTATTGAAAAATGAAATTTCGGGTATTCATATTGTAAAGGAAGACGAGGATTACGTGTACGTAAAAGCGGGAGCAGGTGAAAACTGGCACCGGTTTGTTCAATACTGTATCGGGCGTAATTGGGCAGGGGTGGAGAACCTGTCGCTGATCCCCGGCAATGTAGGTGCCAGCCCTATGCAGAATATAGGCGCTTATGGCGTGGAAATAAAAGATGTATTTGAATCGCTGGAAGCATATCATATCCACGAGCAGCATGTACAGACCTTTTCAGCACAGGATTGTGCATTTGGTTATCGCGAAAGTGTCTTTAAAAGGAAATACCGTGGTCAGTTTGTGATCCTTTCTGTAACCTACAGGCTTAGCAAAAGGCCACATTTTCATACAACATATGGAGCTATTCAGCATGAACTGGAGAAAATGAACCTGGCTCAATTAAGTATACAGGCTGTTTCGCAGGCAGTGATCAATATCCGCACCTCCAAATTACCTGATCCTGCTGAGATCGGTAACTGCGGCAGCTTCTTTAAAAACCCTTCCGTTGAGCAACATGTCTTTGAGAAACTGAAAGAGCAGTTTCCTGCTATAGTAGCCTATGCCAATGCCGATGGAACAATGAAACTGGCGGCGGGCTGGCTCATTGAGCAATGCGGCTGGAAAGGCGTGCGCAGGGGAGATGCCGGTTGTCATGTAAAACAGGCATTGGTACTGGTAAATTATGGAAATGCCAGCGGACAGGATATTTATAACCTCAGCGAAGAGATTGTGCAAAGCGTAAAGGATCGCTTTGGAGTGGAGCTGGAAAGAGAAGTGAATATTGTTTAGGCGTTCCGATCCTAAGGGTCCAGTGGATCAACGGAACCTATTTGTAAGGATGCGATCTGGGGATAGAACACAACATCGTTCTTATTCAGTCGCATACCCTTCTTAAATGGAACATACCCCAGTTCCTGCTCACTGCGCTTATCGAGACCAATTTCAAGAATATAAAAACTCTGCCCTGCACTGGTGGTTACAAGACATGATTTTTGAAGTGGCATACCATACCTGTAAATGAGGCGGGCACAGTTACGCATGTTGGTGGTAGTATGCCGTGCATGAGGTTCAATGATCACGGCATTTTCAGGGATTCCCAGTGAATCAACCATGTATTTCTTCATCTCCACTGCCTCGTAGTACTTTGTTTTGTATGGGTGAACACGTCCGCCTGAAACAACCACGAAGGGAGCTCGTTTTGCTTTAAAATGATCGGCAGCAAGTTTACAACGCAATTTACCTTCTTCACTTAGTTTGATCTTTGCACTTTCAGGCCCTGCACCGGGTACCAGGATCACTGTATAATTATAATCATCCCAATTGATCGTTTTGATCCTTGCAACGATGCTTTTGTTGACAGATGTTTCCAATGGTTCCAGGTCTGCCGCATTTCTAAAGCCATTGATGTCAAGGAACTGCAGTGCAAACTGCATAGTAGGCTGAAAGAATAAGCTACTGTTCTTTACTTGTTGTAAAACATCTTTCGATGTTTTACGCACAGTAGCCATGTATTGAGGTGTCAATACATTAAAACTGATAGAATCTATTTTAGGATAACGGGGTTTCACACCTTCAGCATACAGGGCAATAGCATAATTCACAGCCTGGGCATCCTGTTCCCATGCTTTTATCAGCATATCCAGTGGAGACAGGTCGCTGTATAAAATATAAGTACCGGAAGGAGCGAGGTGTTCAGTTACCAGTTTACCCAATGGATTGTCTGTAGCATACAGATCTGCCAGCCTGCGACCAATAGCGGTAATTTCTTCTGCAGTGAATTTGATATTGTCTGTATAGCAAAACCTGTTGTGCAGGTTGCACTGATCCTGTGCGTGGGAGAGATTGTAGATTTTATCGGAAGCTATTCTTTTCAGTTCCGTATCCTGCTCCAGTAGTTTGCGTACTGCCGGTAATTCCTGGAAAAGCGTGAGCAGGTAGTAGTTCTTCTGCTGAACAAGATTACTTGTTCTTACAAGGTTATAATCGCTTGAAGGGGCATTGTATTGCTGTGCTACAGCTGCTACAGAAGTAAGGAGAAAGAAGAGTGCGACGAATAAAAAACGTGATCTGGCCTGGGTGAAATTTATCATGCCTGTCTGGATATTCATATTGGTATAGGGTGATCAAAAAATTATGCCAATTACAGGTTATTGGTTGTAAGTTTTAAGTTATAGGTTGAATACAACTTAATGCAGAACGCCGAACGCTTAACGCGCAGGCAGTCCGGAAGGAATACAAGTTAGCAGTTGGCAATTTGCAGTTACCTGTAACTTGTATCCCCATTCACTATTCACCATTGACTATTCACTTGTCTCCGTTACTCACGACTGACGATTCACGTCTCACGATTGCTAATTAAAATCCTCGCTATCGAACTCTTCATCAGAAAAGGAAGCAGAATTGCCTAAGTTCAGCATAGAGCCCATCAGGTCTTTGAACGAAACTTTGTTCTCAACGATCTTTTTGCTGATGAGTGAGAATGCTGCCAGGCCATGTAACACAAATTCCATCAGCAGGGCTGCTTCTTTTTCATTGGCACCTTTGTAAAACTTCTTCACCAGTGCGTGAAGTCCATCTACACGGTATAGTTGCTGTATTTTTTCTGCATCTGTTGTGTTGAAAAAGATCTCCAGCGCATTTCCCTTGTCAAACCATGCCTGTACCGAGCGGTAAGGATTTTCTTCCTGTTGCTGATTGCGTTTCTTTTTCAGTGTATCAGGGTTGGGGAAATAGTTGATGAACTGTGTGCGGATGGCTTTATCCAGCAGGTTCATTGCTACCTGGTAGGGGCCTTCCTGTTCGCCTTCATATACCAGTTCTATTTTACCGGTAATGGAAGGAATAACGCCCATCATATCACTGATCCATACCTGGGTGTTTTTCTCCTGGTTAATGATAGCGCGTCTTTCTGCAGCACTGATGGCATTTTCAAAAGCCGAGATGCTTAAACGGGCAGATACACCGCTTTTTTTATCAACCAGCTCACTGCTACGTGCTTCAAAAGGGATCTGCTCAATAAGACGACGTATCAGGTCGCTGTATTGTACGGTGGATTTTTGTGAATCAGAAAGGGCGGCTTCCTGTCCTGTAATTTCCAGCGCAGTCTCAATGTTTTTCGGATAGTGCGTCAGGATCTGGCTCTCGATCCTGTCTTTTAATGGTGTTACTATAGACCCGCGATTGGTATAATCTTCAGGGTTGGCAGTAAATACGAACATGATATCAAGCGGCATGCGCAGTTTGAAACCACGGATCTGGATATCACCTTCTTCCAGGATGTTGAACAGTGCTACCTGTATGCGTGCCTGTAAGTCGGGAATTTCGTTGATCACAAAAATGCTGCGGTTACTGCGTGGAATAATGCCGTAGTGGATCACACGTTCATCTGCAAAACTCAGCCTGAGATTGGCTGCTTTGATCGGATCTATATCACCGATCAGGTCGGCCACGCTTACATCAGGCGTAGCCAGCTTTTCACCATAACGCTCGCTGCGGTGCAACCACCTGATAGGGGTGGCGTCGCCTTTCTCAGCGATCAGATCGTGTGCATAGCGTGAAATGGGTTGCAGGGGATCGTCATTGATCTCACTGCCTTCTATCACGGGAATATATTCATCCAGCAGCGCTGTCATCTGGCGTGCCATGCGGGTCTTAGCCTGTCCGCGCAAGCCAAGGAACAGGATATTGTGTTGTGATAATAAGGCCCGTTCTACATCTGGAATTACAGTCTCTTCATAACCAAGGATGCCTTTGAATGTATTTTCTTTTTGTTGTAATTTTTTGATGAGGTTTTCGCGGATCTCTTCTTTAATACTACGTGCTGTATAACCACTCTTTTTAAGTTCGCCCAGCGTTTTAATTTTTAACTTATCCATTGTTTGTTGTTATCGTCAATAATTGAATGCATCACTGCCGGGTTATTGTTTTACCAGCAGGGTTTCTTCCTGGTCGGTGATCTCTGCCATTGCATAGGTTTTGATATCATTGATCAGCATTTCATCCAGCAGGGCTACAGTGCTTTGATAAGAACCTTTTTTTGCAGGTTTGATCAACACTGCAAGGCTATCGCCTAATTCTTTTTTATATAAAATAAGCACATCACGGATGTCTTTATAGCTGCTGGCTCTTACCTGTGGGTTACTGGTCGTTTGGCCCATGTAGTAATAAACCTTGTCGGCAGCTATCAGCGTTAACATGTGTTGTGGATCCTTCGTGTTGAATTGTATCGCATTCCCGGCAGAATCTTTCGGCAAAAACAACTCCATTGCAGTGGGTTTTGCCCTGGATACTGTAAACACAAAGAATAGTGCAGGAATAGCCAGGAATATCAAAAGCATCCCGATAATGATCAGCTTTGTACGACGGGAAATTTTAGATTGCATGTTGTTGTTTTGGAAGATTATGGGTCTGATTGTACGGTTAATAAACAGTTTTTCTTTTACCACTTTCAAAATCCCTGAAGATAAAGGCACCCAGTCTGTCCAGCGATGCAAAGAAGGCCTTACCATTATTGGTTTCTGTAAACTCCTGTACAAAGCGTTGCAGGTAGGGGTCTGTTGCTATCATGAACGTGGTAATCGGTATTTTCAGTTTTTTGCATTGTGCTGCCAGGTTCAGACAACGATTGGTGATCTTCCTGTCGAGCCCGAAACTGTTTTTATAATACCGTTTACCGATCTTCAGACAGGTGGGTTTTCCATCTGTGATCATGAAGATCTGTTTGTTGGGATTCTTTCTGCGACGCAGCAGGTCCAATGCCAGTTCCAATCCGGCTACGGTGTTGGTATGGTACGGGCCAACCTGCAGGTAGGGAAGGTCTTTGATCTCTACCGGCCAGGCGTCGTTCCCAAATACTACAATATCCAGTGTATCCTTGGGGTATTTGGTAGTGATCAGTTCACTCAGCGCCATTGCTACCTTTTTGGCAGGTGTAATGCGATCTTCTCCATACAGGATCATAGAGTGGGAGATATCGATCATTAGCACGGTAGATGTCTGTGTTTTGAAATCCGTTTCACGGATAGACAGATCATCTTCCTGCATACTGAAATTCTCTACGCCATGATTGATCTGGGCGTTGAGAATGGAGGTAGTAAAATCGATCTGCTCCAATGTATCGCCAAAACGGAAAGGACGTGCTTCGGGATTCAGTTCATCGCCCTGTCCCGGTTTAAATGTATGATGCTGTCCGTCCTTTGTTTTTTTGAGTTTGCCGAAGATCTCTTCCAGCGAGCGCTTGCGGATACCCTGTTCGGTTTTGGGAGTGATGTTGATCTCCCCGTTGACCTGGTTTTCCTGCACATAACCTTTTTCTTTCAGGTCTTCAATAAAATCGCCCATGCCGTATTCCTCATCGGTAAGCTCATATTCTTTATCCAGCTGGTTCATCCAGTTGAGGGCTTCGCTCACATCCCCATTGGTATAAGTAAGCAGCTGCATGAACACATCAAGCAATTGCTCAAATTTACTTTTGCCCTCCTGGTTAGGATCAAATTTTGAAAAATGGTGACCTATCACGGTATTCTCCTTCTATTTTTAATTGTACTAGCTTGTAAATAAACCTGTTTAGTAAAGCGAGGCATCAATCGTGCGTGGATGCTGGTGGCGGTTATTGAGCCGGCTACAGACAGAAGTCGGGAGGTTATTGCCGTTTGCCAATCACAGATTGCTGTTTCCCCATCCCCAATTTAAGAAGAATTTTGGTGTGAAGTTCGCTTTTGGATGCCCCGGCAGGTAATCTCCTGATTATTAATTACAAATTAACAGGGGATTTGTTTAAAACGCTGAATACGGGTTGTAGGTAGTAAGTTATAGGTTATAAGTGGAATACGGGGCTTAACGCAGAACGCGGAACGCTTAACGCGGGGAATACCGGTTTCAAGTGGGAAATCGTGAGACGTGAGAGGCTGTCCGTGAAAGGTGAAAAGTCAAACGTGAAAAGCGAATACAAGCTGCGAGCTTTGAGCTACGAGCCGTGAGAAATACAAATTGGCAGTTGGCAATTTGCAGTTGCTCCTTGTATTTCCTTCGAAATTCGATATTCAAAGTTCTGCATTCGATATTTTGTCTTCCGTACTTCTAACTTCGTATTTCGTACTTCCTTGTTAACTTATCAACCTTTCAACTTGTCAACTGCCAACTTGTATTTGCCTTCGATATTCGACATTCGGAATTTGACATTCGATATTTCAGCTTTCCGTACTTCTAACTTCGTATTTCGTACTTTCTCAGACATCCTGTATATAAAAAAGAAAATCCCGGGTGAATGACCCGGGATCTCTGTATTGTAAGCTATTGGCTTATTTCTTAGGTGAATCCTTTGCTTTGGGAGCTGAATCAGGACTCTGCAGCTCTGTGGGGGCTGTTTCAAGCGGGTTACCGCCACCACCAGGTTTGAACTGTTGTTCCATGCCTTTCAGCTGCTGAGACATTTCATAAGTTGAAATGATATCCTGCCAGAAAGCAAGCTGCTTGTCGCTGAGGTTGCCAAATTTCTGCTGGGAGATCTTGTACGCTTCTCTGTACAGGTCTTCTGCACTTTGGTTTGACTCACCCAGTGAACGATAGTATTTCATCTGCTGATCCAGGTCGCTTTTTACAGAGGCACTTACCTTTTTAGCCAGTGCAAAATCTTCGCTCTTGTATGCAGCATACAGGAAAGTCATTGAAATACGATTGTGCATGTTACCACGGTTTGAGGTCATGCCATAAGGAACATTGCTTTCCAGCACTGAACTTTCGTATTTGTTCAGCACTTTACGGGCTGAATCCTTTCTGTCACTATCTGCCAGGGTCATTGCCAGGAATGCATGTGACTGTCTGATAGAATTGATATGACGACGATTCTCTTCATCGTAATAAACACCATTGCGGTTAGCACCACCATAAGCAAATTTCTCCATGATGTTCTTGTACGCTACATCGGCCTGTACACTTGAATTAGCAACAGGTGCCAGTCTGTAGGAAAGACCTTCCATACGTACGTATTTATCCAGACCCAGCTCTTCCAGCTCCTGTGTAGAAGTGAAGTAGATAGGACGCTTCCATTTGTTGGCAGCGATCAGCGCCAGGATAGCAAGGTCATTTTTCTGCAGGTAGTTGCGTTTGATATCCAGTTTCAGCTCACTCACGATGCTATCACCAGGATTGAACTGCATTGTTTTTTTCGCCTGCTCTACATCTACAGGAATGCTTAATTTATTTACAGGAAGAATGTTGTAAGACTCATCTTCACTCATCGGCACCAGGTTTTTACCTTCATCGCTGCCGGTAACATTCTTCAGCATGTCGTACAGGTCATAGTATTTATTCTGATCGTATCCTGCCAGGTAAGCGCTGCCGCCCATGCGTGCCAGGTATGAACCGGTAAATACCACATCACGTTTGCTACCCCTGATCTGCTCAGGCGTAAAGATCACATCTGCCGGTGCGCTTTCATTCACTTTGTAGCGCAGTTGGTTAACGTACCAGTCAGTACCCAACAGGCTGTAGTTTACTACGCGCAGGTCAGGACGGATATTCTCAACTTCCTGTGAATACCATAAGGGGTAAGTATCGTTGTCTCCAAAGGAGATGAGGATGGCTTCCTTCTCGCAGCTTTCCAGGTAGTCTTTACCCAGGTCACGGGCCAGTAATTTTTTGCTGCGGTCGTGGTCATCCCATTCCTGTGATGCCATCAGTACCGGTACCGCGAGCAGGCATACTGCAAATGCAGCATAACCAGCGCCGGCGCCTTTTATTACTTTACTGATCTGTTCCTGCACCCAGATGAGGCCGAGGCCGATCCATATTGCAAAAGCATAGAATGATCCTACATAAGCGTAGTCACGTTCGCGTGGCTGATAACCAGCCTGGTTCAGGTAGATCACAATGGCAAAGCCAGTGAAGAAGAACAACAGGAAGGTTACAAGGAAGTCTCTTTTGTTGTTGAGTAACTGATAAATGAATCCTACCACGCCGAGTATGAAGGGCAGGAAGAATAATTTGTTATTAGCCTTATTGTTTTTTCCGGCTGTTTCAGGTAGTACATCTGGTGTACTGTGGCCGAAGAATTTGCCATCAATGAAGCTGATACCGCTATTCCAGTTACCATCGCGGATATTGCCAAAGCCCTGCAGGTCATTCTGCTTACCGGCAAAGTTCCACATGAAATAACGCCAGTACATCCAGCGGAACTGGTAGTCAGCAAAATAGCGGATGTTGTTACCGAGCGTAGGTTGTTCATCGCCTTCCAGACCTCCGAAAGTACGGTACACATATTCCTGGTTGCGCTCATTACTGTTATCATACATGCGCGGGAACAGGTGTGGTCCGATCTTACTTACATCCCAGTCAGGATGCTGACGCTGGATCATCTGCAGATCTTCTTCAGATGGTTTGGCACTGAAGTTCTGTCTTTTGATCTTACCGGCTATCTCGTATTTATCGGCGCCTTTCACATACAGATCACCTGCATTTTCATAAGGTGAGCGGTAAGTAAAGTCTGGACCATAAATAATAGGCCAGTCACCATACTGATCACGGCTCAGGTAACCTACCAGGCTCACAGGGTTGTCTACATTATACATGTTTACAGATGGCTTGGCCGAAGCGCGGGCCAGTGTAGTGAAATAAGTAGAGTAACCAAGGATCAGGAAGATAGATGACCAGATACCTATTTTAAGGAAAGAGAGAATGTTTTTCTTGTTGAAATAACACAGTACGATCAACGCACCTACACCCAGCAGTAACAAAATAAAGGTACCACCGGATTTAACGAAGGGGAAACAGAAGAACAGGATGATGGCAAATAACCATACAGGGAACAATGTAAATTTCTGGATATGGCTTTCTTTAAAGCGTAAGCCAATTACCAGTAATAAGAACAACACCACAAAGTACACACCGAAACCGCTGAAGAATGGAGCACCCAGGCTGTTCACAAAGAAAATGTCGAATGCACCTGCGCCACGGATTGACCACTGGATAATTACAACCTGTACAAGACCGGTTACAATACAGCCCATTAAAAAGGCCAGCAGTGTGCCACGGGGAGTTACTTTATAGCGTTTGAAATAATACACCATTACGATGGCAGGAATAGTCAACAGGTTCAATAAGTGAACACCGATTGACAAGCCCATCATATAAAAAATAAAGATCAGCCAACGGTCTGCACCGGAAAACTTGTGACCGTCAGTATTGCTTTCATTGCTTACAGCATGTTCCCATTTAAGGATGGCCCAGAAAACCACCGCAGTAAACAGGGAAGACAGGGCATATACCTCACCTTCAACAGCGCTGTACCAGAAAGAATCTGAGAAAGTATAAGCAAGGGCGCCGATAATACCGGCAGCCATAATGGTAAATAATTGCTGACCAGTCAGTTCATCTTTGGTTTTCTGCACCAGTTTGCGCGCAAAGTGAGTGATAGACCAGAAAAGGAATAAGATGGTGAAACCGCTGGCAATAGCGTTCATGAAGTTTACACCGCGGGCGGCAGACAGGGGATCGTCGCCAAAAAGAATAATAAAGAAACGGCCGAGCAAAATAAAGAGCGGAGCGCCGGGGGGGTGAGGGATCTGTAATTTGTAGCAACTGGACACAAACTCGCCACAATCCCAGAAGCTACCTGTAGGCTCCATCGTGAGTACGTAAACGGTACAAGCAACCAGACACACAACCCAGCCCACAATATTATTCACACGGTTAAAATTCATATTGCGTTATTTTTTATTAAACGTCGGCAAACCTACATGAAATCGGGTAATTTGGAAATCCGGAGGTTTGAATTTTTTTTTAAAGGTGCTAAATAGTACAAAAAATTGGTTTTTAAAACGGTAGAAGGGCTTTTTGACATTAAAAAAGGGATAAAAATAGAGGAAATGAGAAGGCGGGATGCCGGAATTGTTGATTTGGGGATTGATGGATCCGGCGATTTGGGAAGGAGGGGGGTGAATTGGCAATCGTGAGGCGTGAGTCGTCAATCGTGAGTGGACGAAGCCAATTACAGGATTTCTGATTTTGGAATGTAGAGATTTTGTGATTGGATACAAGATGCCGGATACTGGATTTGAGATTAGAACAACTGCAAATTGCCAACTGCCAACTTTCTTTCGGTTTTCCCTTCGATATTCGACATTCGGAATTTGACATTCGATATTTCTCATAATTCCCACTTCGGGAGGCAAGGGCTTAGTTAACGGGTGGAGGCTACTTTGTACCAGTCTGATAGGGGACAGTTTATGACCAGGTTATGTCCAGCTTGTATAGAAAAGCGTATCCACTAAGGGTTTAAACGGGAAAGTTCGAAAACCTGGTGTTTGTTTGGTATGGATCTGGTGTAGCGTTGGTAGGGAGGATTCCTGAAATGGGAAGGGGGAAATGCCGTTTCGAGTGTCGTGTTTAGAGTTTCGGGTTGCGAAGTCGTGAGCCGTGAATCGTCAGTCGTGAGTTGCGAATGCGCGAAACGTCAAAGCTGCCCGAATGATTCGTTCAGGCGGGCCTGAGTCGTCAATCGTGAACCAATGTCGTTTAGTTATTGGCTGGTGAAGACACCAGCCACGGGACAGCCCCCGGCGGGTGTCCCCACCCGCCGGAACGAAAGATCTTAACTAAACGACATTGAATCGTGAACAGGTTGTTGCTGAATTGCTAATCCCGGATTTACCATTCGAAGTGCATATAATAGCAAGAATTGAGCATCATCGTAAACCTATAGGTTCGTCATCGGTTCGATTCGTCCGGTTGTTAAAAGCGCATTTCGTAAAATACGTGGGGCCGTAGTAGCACAGATTATGGGGATTGTTTAGCGTTTTGGGTTATGGGAGCCTGAGTGTGAACGGCCAATGAAAGTCGTGAGTGCCTGAAGCAAGTCAATAGTCAATGGTCAATAGTGAATGTTCGATCCCTTGTAAACTAATTAACCTTTCAACTTGTCAACTGCTAACTGCCAACTTTCTTTCTGACTTCATTCCCAATTCCCGCATTCCCATTCGCTCTTACAGCTCCATATAATGCTCCTTTTGCTTTTTAGAAAGGTGTTCAATGGCGTAGCGAAGCATGGTGCGGGGCATGGAGGCTGCATGTTTATCAAGGAAGGCTATAAGGCTGGCAGGGGATTTGCCACCGGCAGCACGGATCCAGCCGCCTGCAGCTTTGTGGATCAGGTCGTGTTTATCTTTTACCAGCAGTTCTGCTATTTTAAAAGTATCGTCAGTATCACCCTGGCGAATAAAGAAGAATGTGCTTACTATGGCCGTGCGACGTTCCCACAGGTTTTTGGAACGGGCCAGTTTGTATAAAATAGTACGAGGCTTATTAAAAAGATAGCCGCCTACCACATAAGGAGCTGAGCGATCGACCAGGTCCCAGTTATTGATCCTGTCGTGCCTGTTGATGTAGAGATCAAATAGTTCTTTTCTCCTGCTGTCGGGTAACTTTTTATTACGTGCCTGGAAATCCATAATACTTACAGCGCCTGTTCTTACTTCGTGAACGGGGCTTTCCAGTAGCTTCTCAATTTCGGCAGGCTCCATATTGGTATAGGTTTTAGCCAATGCAAATACCTGTCCCATGCGTACGCCGATAAATTCATCGCCTTCTGCGTATTCACCTTCGCCCGATTTGAAATAACGCCGGATCTTTTTTTGTTCTTCAGCCGAACGGTATTGATAGAGCTGTTCAGTAAACTGTTTAGCTGTTAGTTTACTTGTAGTACTAACTGGTTTGCTTTTAATACCGGTAGCTTTCTTTGCCGGCTTAGCGGTTGCTTTTGGTTTACTGCTTTTTGCCATTGTAGCAGGTTGTATATTGTAAAATACACAACATTTCGCAGCAGGTTAAATAATTGTGGTCTTTGCTGATGCATCGTCGCAAAAACGTTTTTTAGATACTTTTGCGCCAAATCATTAGTAGCACAATGAAGTTTTTTCCTACACTATTCCTGGCTGTTTATTTTGTAAATGCAGCAGCACAATCTCCTGTAAAAACTGAACCCTCTGCACTTGTAAATGTATTTGTTGGTTCAGAAGGTGATCGCGGGCAAATGTCACCTGCCGCTTCTTATCCTTTTGGTATGTTAAGCGTTGGGCCGCAAACCTATCCCAACCTGCATATGGGGTATGATCACAGGGCTACGCAGTTTGTTGGTTTTACACACAACCGTTTTGAAGGTGTAGGCTGTAAGGGTAGTGGCGGTAATATTCTGATCAAACCTTTTATTGGTGATAACTATAGTGAAGATAAACTGCTGAAGAAAAAAGAAACTGCCGGTGCAGGTTTCTACAGCGTTGCTTTTTTTAATGGGATTAAAGCAGATATTGCTGTTGTAAAAAATGCCGGAGTGGAAGAGTATAGTTTCCCGGCCGGTAAAAAAGGATTTTATATTGACCTGAGCCATACACTGGCCAATAGTTTTGTAGCAGAGGAGCATAGCATTAATAAAAACGATAACTCTGTTACCGGTTGGGTAGATGCACGCACTACCTGTAACGTTGGTATTTATCGTGTTTATTATACCCTCAATTTCAGTCAGCCTGTTAATATGATTGAGACTGCGCCACACCAACTGGTCGCAACAGTTGCCGGTAATGCATCAACAGTACGGGTGAAGATCGCGCTTTCATCGGTGGATACAGAACATGCAATAGCAGCTATCAATAATGCATCATTCCCGGAAATGAAAACGGCGGCAACAAAAGCATGGAATGATGTATTGAGCGCCATAAAAGTATCGGGCGACGTGGAGCAACAAAAGCTGTTCTATTCCATGTTATACCGTACCGTGCAATCTCCTTATATGATCTCTGAGCCCGATGGAAAGTTCCGCGCTACAGATGGCAGTTTGCAGCAAAGTAAGAATGAAAGATATAATGGCTGGGCTATCTGGGACAATTATCGTACACAGCTCCCTTTGTTGTCAATACTCTATCCTAAAAGATACAGTGACATTACCACTTCCATCGCTGGTTTATATACTTATGGTAAAAAGGATTATGCAACCCTGCATGAGCCTTCCAATACAGTAAGAACAGAACATGGCATGGTGGTATTGCTGGATGCTATCCGTAAAGGCTACGCAGTGGACCTTGCTGTTATTACAGATTCATTGATCGGAGAAGCTGAAAGACTGGATTTTTCCAAACCTGATAAAGCTCTTGAATCCAGCTATGACCTGTGGGCATTATCTCAGTTATTATCACTGGCTGGTAAAACAGAGCTGAGCAAAACTTACCTGCAGAAAGCTGCTGCTTATAAAGACTATTGGACAAAGGATTTTAAGGACATCACTAAGCCTGATGTAGACCGTGTTTCAGCAAGAGGGCTTTACCAGGGAACTATCTGGCAATACAGGTGGTTCGTGCCTTTTGATATAAAGGGCCTGATAGACCTGGCGGGTGGAGAAGCGAACTATCTCAAAGAGCTTGATTATTTCTTTGATAATGATCTGTATAACCACTCTAACGAGCCTGATATACAGGTGCCGCTGATGTACAATATGACCTCGCAGCCGTGGAAATCACAGTTAATGATGCGCAGGTATGCAGCGGATACAGTGGTACAATATTATTTTAATGATAACAGCCGTGGCATTGATCCTTTCATTGGCGTGATCTATACCAATAAGCCAGATACTTATGTACGTACAATGGATGATGATGCAGGTGCTATGTCTGCCTGGTATGTATTTGCAGCAGCAGGCTTTTCTCCTGCCTGTGTGGGATGGCCCGTTTATTATCTGAACGTGCCTTTGTTCAGCGAGGTGCAGTTAAACCCACAGGGAAGTAAGTCGTTTGTTATCCGTGTTAAAAATGCAGGTACTCAGAACCGCTATATAAAGTCTGCGATACTTAATGGTAAAACGCTTGACAGGAACTGGCTTACACATGAGGAGATCATGAAAGGTGGTGAGCTGATCATTGAAGCAAGCGCAACACCGAACAAATCTTGGGGAGTTACAAACCAATGGATAACGGAGATAGGGAAGTGAGACGTGAATCGTGAGTCGGCAGACGGCAATCGGCAAAAAGCCTCAAACGGAATGCATGTTTCAGGATACATTATATGCAAGGCTCGGGTCAGCTTTGCAAAGCTGACGCCGGGGAAAAAAATATAGGGTTTAAAGTTCAGGAAGGCTGCATGTAATTAATCTAATATTAGTACTTCTGGCCCGACCTTTAAAGGTCGGGCCAGAATGAAAGATTTGAAACGGTATCACTATAACATTCCATATGCAGACTAAAGTCTGCGGGAATATTTAAATATCAGCTTTGCGTCTTACGCGTCTTTGCGTGCCTGGTCTCTTAGCTGCATAAAGTACGGAACGTACCAGTGTGCGACGCAACAAAAGCCTCATAGTAGTAAAGTCGCCGGCTCCATATATGATCAATAGCTAATTCCTGATTTCCCGATAACCGCACATTTGCCATTAATGCCCTTTCGTTGCAGCATCAAACACACGGCAATAATTGCCACCACCTATTTTTGCGATCTCGTTTTCATTGAAACCGGTTTTTAACAGGGCGTCCACTACAACATAGTAGAAGCCATCTTTCTGATCTTTCCAGGCTTCATTGGTGCGTTCGCCAACACGTGGGCCTCCTCCTCTGTTACCACCACCACCGGGGCCACCATTTGGGTTGTTATTATCACGTGGAGGGCCTCCGGCCGAACGATCGCCTTGTGGTGGTGGATTTCCTCCCTGCTGTGGAGCAGGGCCACCGGGTCTCTGACCAAAGGTTGCGTTGGGCGATCTGTAGGCAGGTGTTAATTTAGTATCGGTGCCTATGCATACGTGGTCAACGCCAATGATATCAACAAGTGCCCTTATGTTCTGTCCATGTTCCAGCGGCGTATCTGCCAGGTGCGTCCATACACCAATAACGCCTCCTGCATCTGCTATTATTTTAGCCTGTTCTTTACTGATCAGTCTGGGGCGCATCATTTTGGCCATATTGGGATTCTGACCCAGTTGTGTATCGAGACCCGTATGAGAAATAAGCACGGGGTGTTTCGCTACTTTTAGCGCAGCATTGATGGTGTCGTTGCTGGCATGTGCCAGATCGATCAGCATGCCCAGCCTGTTACATTCTTTAATGACATCTGCGCCGAATGTTGTTAATCCTCCAAATTGCGGCTGATTGGTATATACATCACCCAATGGTACAGAAGCGTCGCTGTCGTGCAATAATCCCAGGTGACGTAAGCCTCTTTTGTATGCCACTTCTACACGATCCAGCTGACCTTCAAGAAAGTGACAGCCTTCTACTGACTGGATAACTGTTGGCTTGTGCTTTTTATGTGCTGTAGTCAGTGCAGAGAGATTCAGCGCACGTTTCATATCGTTTGTCTCCAGCACCTTGTCCATCGCATCCAGACCGGCAATAAACCTGTTGTAAGCATCGCCGGGGGTATTGGATCTTTGATAATCTGTAGCAAAGGTCATGCAGATGGCAGAAAGCCCTGACTTTTTCATCTCTCCGGCAAGATCAAGCTGCGGGCCGGGTAATTCTGCTGCTACCAATGGCACATCTATATGATTGTGTGTATCTATGCCGATTGTTTTGGCAACAATAGCTGCTACGCGTGGATCAAGATCATCAAAGGTCCATGATAACAGTGGATTCATCATCATCATTGCTCCTGTGCCTGTAAGGCCACCAATAAATTTCCTTCTTGTCCACGCCTGTTGATAGTTCTTCATCGTGCTCCCTGGGTTAATAAGTTATAAATACATTTTCCAATTAGACGCTGTCTATAGCTGCATATTGCATTCTGGTTGGGTGTTTCTGAAAAGGACTGTAACTAAGCAATCTGTAACGATGAAAGGTGGGCTTTTGTCAATCAATAACAAGACCAGTGCTGCAATGTAAGAAGGGGTTGATGCAGCGGCAGGTCTATGTTTTATATTGGCTCTTATGGATCTTTATGTGCCTGGTGACATTTGTCTCAGCAACTCTTGTCTGAACTGATAATAGGAATGTTTTCCTGTTTCATCCTTTTTTCACCCCATATACGCAGGTGATCGATGAAGGGGATCAGTTCTTTTCCAAATGTTGTCAGCGAATATTCTACACGCGGTGGTACTTCATGAAATACCTCACGATGGATCAGTTTATCTTCTTCCAGTTCTCTTAATGTTTGCGTAAGCATCTTTGGAGTGATGTCTGCAATGGCACGACGAAGTTCTCCGTAACGCATTACCGTTCGCTGATGAAGATACCAGATAAGCCTTCCTTTATATTTTCCGCCGATGCGCCTGAAAGCGTAGTCTACTGAACAGAGCGGGTCCTGGATCTTTATTTTTTTCGTTCTCACCTGCTTCCCTTTAAGTTGATAATCAGTAATAGTACCTTTTTGGTGCGTAGCCTACTTTATAGTACCTACTTGTTTCAAAGGTACTGTGCCGATAAATTTGTCGCAAATAATTGAATTATGGACAGAAGAGAGTTGTTTAAGAACCTGGCAATACTGGGTTTGGGCAGTGTTATTCCCTTTGGAAAGATGTTGGCAAATATCAGCTACGCTAAAAGGCCATTTCACCAGTTTAAGTTAGGCAACCTGGATATGACCGTTGTAACAGACGGACATATTATTATGAGCCCGGTACAGCCGGTTTTCCCTAATGGAGATGAGCAGGCAGAAAAGGAATTGCTGCGTAAAAGTTTCCGGTCAACGGAGGAAGTTGATCTTGGTATGAATATGCTGATTATTAAAAAGGATAAAGAAGTAATACTGATAGATACTGGTACAGGTGGCGCTTTTGGTCCTGCTTCGGGTTGGCTGTTAAGCTCACTGAAAGATGCAGATATTGATCCGGCAGGGATTACCCGTATTGTAATTTCACACGCACACCCGGATCATATAGGAGGGCTGCTTACAAAAGATGATAAGCCGGTATTTGCCAACGCACAGGTTTATCTTTCAAAAGCAGAACACGCATTCTGGATGGCTGCTGAGCAGGATTTCTCAAGATCAAAGTTCAGTGATAAAAAGTTACTGGCAGTGTTTACTGCGGCAACGCAAAAAACGATCAGGACACTTGATAAGCGTCTTCATTTATTCAATGATGGGGATGAGTTGTTTGGCTGTCTGCGTATGCAGCTGGCACCCGGCCATACACCGGGACATACATTGGTGCACGTTTTCTCGGGGGCAGAGGAAATGGTACACATTGCAGACCTGATGCATTCTGATGTATTGTTGTTCCCACACCCTGAATGGGGATTTAATGGTGATACTGATTTTGATATGGCCGCTGCTACCCGTAAACGTGTGCTGGCCGAATTAGCGGGTGGACAGAAAAAGGTGTTTGCCTATCATTTACCATGGCCCGGTATAGGGCATGTACGTAGCAAAGAGGGGGCATACGAATGGGTCGCAGAAACTTATGCTTTTCCGGTGTAAAAGAAGGGCAAAGCTCTTTATTAGTGCTTTGCCTGGTCTCCACTGACAATTACTGAATACTTTAATTTCTTTCTTAAAATTTTCCTTTCAAAATAGAAATAGGAAATATGGGCTAACAGGATGGTTAATGTAACTGTACCAATAAATACAATAGCGGACCATGCAGTGTAACTGATAGTGGTGTATAGACCTGATAATAGCTTCAATGTTATGGTGATTGCAAAAAGGTGATAAATATACAATCCGTAGGATATCTTACCCAGGTAGTTTAGCACTTTGTTTTCAAGTTTTATAAATGAGTCCTCATTTAAAGAAATATTGATAAGCAGAATAGCTACGATGGTAGCCTGGGTTTCGCTTTTGAAAAGGTAGAAGTAGTGGAACGATATTGTATTGGTCAGCATCAATAAAAAAGCAGACAATGCCAGTATCTGTACCCATTTCGTTTTTAGCAATTTCCTACCGGATAATTCAACTGCAATGGCGCCAATAAGCAAGCATGAATACCTGCTCCAACTGATAAACTGCCAGGCTAATGAGCCATATCCTTTGGATGCTATGGCCGCAAAGAATATTTTAAGGATTATAAAAACGCTTAGACAAACAATTGCAACGAACAGAATACTTTTCTTCGTTTTTTTTAGTATTACGGGCCATACCAGATAGAATTGTTCTTCCACACCTATAGACCATAAAATATTTCCATAGGGCAGTAAAGTAAGTATAAGAGAGATATTGGGCAGCATTACAATCAGAAGCAAAAAGTGCAGCCAGAAATATTTGTGATGGGCAAATGATTCTCCGTAAACATTAAAGAAAAAAGGGATCTTCGGTATGATAAACAAACAAATTATTACCATTAAAAAATACAATGGCCATATCCTGAGTATTCTTCTTATATAGAAATTCCGTGTATTGATCGTACCGGTGAGTTGAATCTCAGCTTTTAACAAGTAGGTGATCAGAAATCCACTTAATGTAAAAAAAATGGTTACCCCAAAGCTTCCCAGATGACCTCTATAAACCAAATCAAATACTTGTTTAAATCCTAGTCTGTATTTAAAAGATTCAATATGTGCAATTATTACAAACAGTACGGCTAGAAATCTTACTCCGTTTAATCCCGGAAGATATATCTCCTTTTTGTTCATTGGTACTAAGATAATGGATTGTCTGGTATAAAATTAAAGACATCATTCACAGAATGATGTCTTTAACCAGCCGGATATGGCCAAACAGATCACTATCGTTTAATAACCGGCACCAGTTTTGTTTTTTCTGTTCCGCCAATGAAATAAATATAGTATTGGCCATTGCTGATGCTGTTCATGTCGAACCTGATGGTATTGCCTCCTTTTAATAATACTACGGGCATTTTCTTTATTGATCTTCCCATATTGTCGATCAGTATAAGCTCGCCGGTTTGGTTTTTAGCAACGGCAAGTGTCAATTCCGCAGAAGAGCCGGTAACAGGGTTGGCCACAAGCGTTAATTGTGTATTGTCTGTTTTTACCCTGGTAACGATTACCTGCGAATAAGTGAATTTTCCGTCAATATCTGTCATCTTTAAGCGGAAATAGGCATCCGCATCAATACTGGTGGTGAAACTATAAGTAGATGGCTTATTGTTGGCTGTTACTTCTCCAATGGCTTCAAACGATTGCCCGTTTTTGCTTTGTTCGATAATGAATGATCTTACATTTTCTTCATCTGTTGTTTTCCATTCCAGACCAACGTTTGAACCGGACTGTTTTGCTTTAAAAGAGAGTAGTTTTAGTGGTAATAATACATTGCAACTGGCGCAGTTTGCTGTAAATGTAGCAGATCCCATTGCTACCGGGTCAGGAGCAGCGGCGCCGGGAAGTTCACATACATGGAGGTTTGATGTACTACTGATAGGAGCGTTGCCATTAAAGGTATTGGTATAGCTGACACAGGCCGTGCCTGTGGGAACGGTTACAGAATTAGCTTCATTATTAAACAGACTCTCTATATTTGATTGGGAACCCGGTCCCAGGCATACATGTGCACCTCCGTTTAGGAAAACAATACCGGCACTGATGGTACCATTATTAATGAGCAGGCCATCATTCAGGATGGTAAGACTGCTGTTCATGGTAATAGTGGCTCCGGCGGCATTATATACTACAGTATTACTACCTGTAACGTTTACAATAGAACTGAATGATACGTTTCCGAAGTTGTAAAACCTATTGCCATTACCGGCATTAAAACTTCCCGGAAAGTTTATTGTAGTACCGGCGTTGATCAGCATAGTGCCGCTGTTAAAGTTAAGGCTGTTAAATGATACATTTCCGCAAAGTACCAGGGTGCCGCCATTGAGTGTAATATTGGAATAAGTACCACTGGAAGCATTGTAGATCTCCCCGGTGTTAATAGACGCACCATCAACCAGTGCAGTGCCGGTACCACAGGCAATAACAGGCGGAGCGGATGGCGATGTACATTGGGAGTAAGCACTAAAAGAAATGATGAGGCATAAGCATAATATCGTCGTGATTGTTTTCATAATGAACAGTTTTGGTGAACATTGCTGGTTCTGTTCTACGGAATAAAGCTCAGGGGGTAATGATAAATATGCCGGTGCAAGGCATAATACAACGCTGTTGTTTATAAAAGAGATCGGTATTCTCTCTCCGAAAGATGCAGGAAATGGTTGTGTTCAACTACTGTTCTGGTAAATTCCAAAAGCAGTATGCAGATAGAAGTAAAGTGTATAAAAGTATCCCATAACAAACTATTTTGTGATGATAGTTTGTAGGGTTTGGTTATATGTCGTTGCGATGGAAAAGAGTAACAGGAAATTAGGGAAATATATACTTCTGGCAAAAAAGTATTATATATTTCCTGTGTTATCATTCACTGGTATAAAACAAGAGAATTGTCGATGTTCCTGTAATGCTGATTTTTTTGGTGAACTTTCTGCTTTAATACTGTAATATTTTCGGCATTTACCACACTTATGTTTTAAGCAAACAGCATTACTATGAAACGAATAAATATTCTTAAGGCCGGCATTACACTGATCTTATTCTGTATTTTCCTGACAGGCAAATTGTCCGCTCAATCCAAAGAGTCTGATGTAAAAAGTATTGTTCTGCACAAGGATAGTCTTTTCTGGAAGGATTATAACACCTGTAATATTTCAAATCTTCGCACTTTCTTTTCTGATGACGTAGAGTTTTACCATGATAAGGGAGGTGCTACCTTTGGATTGCAGGCACTCGTTGATGCCTTTAAAAAAGGCATGTGTAATGAACAACAGTCTTTCAGGTTAAGAAGGGAGGCGGTGAAAGGCACAGTGAAGATCTTTCTGCTTCAAAATAATAATGTAGTGTATGGGGCTATCATAAGCGGTGAGCATGTTTTCTATATTGTACAGAATGGTAAGGAAACACTTGATGGTCATGGAATATTTACTAATATCTGGATGTTGAAAGATGGGGAATGGAAAATGACTAGGGTATTGAGTTATGATCATGGTCCGGCTGTACAGCCCAAATGATCGCTATAAATGGTTAGTGTAAATAAAAAAGAGGTCTTTATAGAGGCCTCTTTTTTTATTGGTTGATGCCGTTGCTGTCTGTTGTTAACACCTCGCTCATATAGTCGAAAAAGGGACGCATGGATTTGAAGGTGAGGTCTGCTTCTTTCAGGAAATCTTTGCTCAAAACCTCTTCGTCAGAGAAATGCCTGATGAGCAGGAATTGTTTGTAACGCAGCAGGTCTATGGCTTCATGATCACTATCAAAGCCCTGTGGTGCAGTCTTCAATTGTTCTCCCTTTAATGTCTGGAACATGGAGACAAACTGTTTGTTCTTTAGTATTTTTCTCAGCGGTGCTGCATCAAAAGCTACCTCATCCCTTATGCGTTTAAGATCTGCAGGAACAGGTCCCCAGAAACCACCGGCAATATAACTGTTGCCTTGTTCAAGATGGAAGTAATAACCGCCACGGCGGTATTTTGTGGCTCTTTTAAAGTTGCCGCTCCAGTTGGTTTTATAAGGTGTTTTATCTTTTGAAAAACGGGTATCCCTGTAAATGCGGTGCAGGCTTTTTTTGCCTGAAGGAGTATCTATTACATCGTGGACAGAAAGTTTTACGAGCAGGGCTTCCGCAAAGACCTCTACCAGTTGCAATTCCTGCAGGTAAGTTGCTTTGCGCTCATTGAACCATTCTCTATTGTTGTTCTTTTTCAGCTTGTTTAAAAAGTTGAAACCTGACTGGTGAATGCGGATGTCCTCTTGTTTTATTGCCATAGTTGCAAAGATATTGGTCTTGTAGTACTGAGCATTGAAAATTGAGTAGCGAATTGACCTGTTAGGTCCAGGGTTAAAGATCAATTGTTCGCTGAATATTGATCTGCTCCAGGAAATAGGTGTCGTGCGATACTGCGATCAGCGTGCCCCTGTATTCATTAATGGCATTCGTGAGAATTTCAATATTCTGAATATCGAGGTTGTTAGTCGGTTCGTCCAGCACAATAATATCGGCTGCCTGCTGGTCGATGGTGAGGCAGCAAAGCATTAACCGCATTCTTTCTCCACCACTAAGCGCAGCGCAGGGTTTGTCCCAGTCTTCTTTTAAGAACAGGAAACGTGTAAGCCTGATCTTTATCTCGTGCTCCTGCAAGGCACCGGTATTGAATTGCTGCGCCTGTTCGTAAACACTGAGCTGGTTATTAAGTAATGAATAATCCTGGTCAATATAAATAGCTTTATTAAAAGCTCTTTGGATGGTGCCGGATACTGGTTCGGTTGCACCAAGGATCATTTTTACCAGGGTTGTTTTGCCTGAGCCGTTTGAGCCTTTCAGTGCAATGCGTTCTCCGCTGGTAATTTCAAAATTAAGTGGCTGTTTCCAGAGCGGCGCATTATCATAACTGAAATTGATGTCTTTTGCTGTTACCAGTATTTTCCCTTTGTGCAGCAGGGAGTCGCTAAACCCCATCTTCATTTTATCGGTATCAGGCAATGCTGCACGCAGGTCATTTAGTTCCTGTGCAATAGAGCCTGTTTTTTCTGCATGGATATCTTTTATGCGGGAAGTGCTTTTTTCTGCATTATTCCTGAACGTATTCATGGAGATGGTGGGCAGACCAGCCTTTTCCTGTTTCTTTTTACCACGGGCATCCAGTTTTTGCTGGCGTTCTATTGTTTCCTGTTCAATTTCTTTTGCCTTGCGCAGTGCTTTTTCTTTGCTTCGTACATCCTGGTTGAGAGCGTTGGTTTCGATCTGTTTCTGTTCTGTGTAGAAGTCATAGTTGCCTCCGTACATGGTAATGCCATGTGCGCTGAGTTCACAAACAGTATTGAGCAGGTTCAGTAGTTTTCTGTCGTGGCTAACTACTATCATACATCCTGTGTAAGACTGTATAAGATCATACAGCAACTCACGCGACGCCGTATCGAGATGGTTACTGGGCTCATCGAGTAAAATGATCTCAGGCTGATGAATAAGGATGCCCGCCAGGAAGACCTTTGTTTTTTGTCCGCCACTGAGCGTGCTCATTTTCTGTGCCAGGCTAAGTTCAGCAAGCTGCCAGTGTTGTAAAGCCTGGGTACATTTTTCTTCTATGGTCCAGTCATCGTTCAGCGTGGCCATGTTTGCCTCAGTAACATCGCCTGCAAGGATGGCGTGCAGTGCTTTGAGTTTGTCATCTGCCTGTAATGCCTGTGCAATGGTAAGCTCATTGAACTGACCAAAAAGCTGCGGTACATAGTATGGCTTTGAGCTGGCATTTACAGCTCCATCTGAAGGAAGTAATACGCCTGCAATAATTCTGAGCAGGGTTGATTTGCCTGTACCATTGTTGCCGATAAGGGCGATCTTTTGTTGTTTGTTAACAGCCATGTTGATGTCATCAAACAGCAATTCTTTATCTGGATGTAAATAGGTGATATTCCGGAGAATAAGCATAATTTCTTTCTTCAGTAAGTGAATAAATAACAGTGAGCCGGTTTACGGCTGCACCAACTGTCTTGTCTGAAAGAAATTATATTCTACACTGAGGTGTGATTTTGTAAAGAGATGCAAAGATAGGAAAAATTTTGATTACGATGGGTGCAGGCATCTGCCGTGAGGATCATATGAACTTTATAAAATAGGCGAGGAGTATTCCAAAGATTATCATATCTGTAATAAGCGCAAATTGTTCATTGACGCCTGCAGGCTTTTTTAGCAGGTGCAGTAGACCTGCAAGACCATAGTATATGCCGCTGGCAAAGGCACTGGCTACACGCCATTGAGGCATCCATACAGACAGAATGCCCAGCAACCCAAAACACAGGTTGGCAAACCCCAATTCGCGTACAATGGGATGTACCTCTGCATTTTCAATATGAAATATTTGCTTCGCTGTGAATGCAGGATCTTTTACTTGTTTAGTGCCGGCTGCGAGTAAGCGGATACCTACGGCTGAAAAAATAAACCATTTACCGAAGAGACCGAAAGTAAAAGGTTGGCTATAGGCAAATGCTTCAATAGCTGTGGCGATAACAGGTAATAGAAAGGTGAGGAATGAAACAGCGGTAATATAACCTTTGTTTACGGCAGGTGTTGTATGGGTTGACATGGTAATGGCAGTGGTATTGAAATTACAAAAAATATCCGGCTTGTTATGGGAAGAAAAAGGTGCCGGTCTATAGCAACGTAAATCGCTATATTTAGAATGAAAACCTAAAGAGTGACCTTTAATACCATTGTATGAATATTGGCAAGCGTTATAGTATAAAAGAGTTTGTAATGTGGAGCCGCAGGGATATTTACAAATGCCTGCTGCTGGCGGTAGTACCTACAGTTTTGTATTGTATTGGATGGAAGTTTATTGCCATTGCGTGGATGCCGGTAGCCATGTTGGGTACCGCTGTTGCGTTTATTGTAGGGTTTAAGAACAATGCCAGCTATAACCGCCTGTGGGAAGCCCGGCAGATCTATGGTGCCATTATTAACAATAGTCGCAGTTTTGCTGTAAAGGCCCGTGATTTTGCAGGTGGAAAGAACAGCCCGGAAACAAGGCTCTTATTTAACAGGCATTTTGCATGGCTTACGTTTCTGCGTTACCAATTGCGTGAATCGCGTAAATGGGAGGCTATGGATGAAATACGTTACCAGGAGTATATGTCGCAGGTATATACTATTCCCGAACGTAAGGAGACCCTGGAGAGCGCTGTACAGCATTTCCTGGATAAAGAAGAGCTTGGCTATCTATTGAGCAAAAAGAATCGAGCTACACAAACACTGGCCTTGCAATCGCAAACCATTAATGAACTGCATAAGCAGGGCGCGATCTCCGACTTTCAGCAATTGCAGTTGCAGAAAGAAATTGAAGGCTTTTATGAGCAGCAGGGAAAGGCCGAGCGTATTAAGAACTTCCCTTACCCGCGTAACTTTTCTTCTATCACTACCTACCTGCTTTACCTGTTTGTTATTTTACTGCCATTCGGTTTGTTGAAGGAGTTTAATAACCTGGGTGATGGCACTATTCTGAAAGGCTGGACGATCTATTTTAATATCCCGTTCTCTACCATTGTGGCATGGGCCTTTGTAACACTGGATGCTGTGGGTGATAGCTCTATGAACCCGTTTGAGGGAAGTGCTAATGATGTGCCTATAACACAGATCAGCAAAATGATTGAAACAGATATGAAAGAAATGCTGGATGATACTGACCTGCCACAGCCTGTAGCACCGGTGAATAACATTGTAATGTAGTACAGTATTATGCTATAGCTAAATAAAAAAGAAAGGCTGCCTTAAACCGGGCAGCCTTTTCTATAGCGTTACGTTATACCGGACGTGACCACCAGTTGGTGAAGGTTTCAACAGCCGACCAGTGATGACCGCATTTTTTACATTTATTTTCTGTACTATATCGGCGTATAATAAGTGTTTTTTGTCTTTCTACTGATATAGAATCATTATTGCTCATGCCCCATGTTTTGGTTTCGCCGGGATTTGTTGCTCTGTATTCTCCGACTGACATGGTATCGTATCCTTTGTAGGAACGTGCTACGGAGTCCATCTTTTGGTAGCTGAGCAGTTTTTTGCCATAGAGTATTTTGCAGGATGGGCAGGAACGCTTGATGCCTGCACGGAAACTGATGTATAAGGAATAGCATACAATGAAAGGTATAACCCAAAACAGCGCTGATGTGACCCATGACATGAAATGTGCGAGGGAGAAATAATAAGCCTCAGGCCACCTGGGAAAGATAGCTCCCATGATCAATAAGAATATGCCATACCCGGCTATAAGATGGAACCATACACGAACAAACTGGTAGCGGCCATACACCAGCCACATGGCGATAGCTGCTAACAGGTAGGGCCATGCAATGGAAAGCTTTGCAGGCAGATGGTAAGTAAATATGCCGAGGATATTGCCTGAATAGCCAAAAAGCAGGCCCCTGCTGAATGTAGCCATTGGCCATGCCATTGCCACAAATACAATACCTACCCATATAAAAGCATAATAGCCGTACTTTTTTGCCTGATCTTCCGGTGCCTGGCCAAACCTTTCAAAACGATCATCGCCGGAAGCTGCATCATTGAGAATGCCGGTAACCAGTAATGGGATTGAAAAGAACAGGGCCAGCCAGAAACCAATACTATAAGCCTGTAAGGGCTGTTTCTGGTACACCTGTAATGCAGATGCATAACTGGATGCGAAGTAGAAAAGGACGAGGATAAAGGGCAGGCCCATCAATAGTCTGCCGGGTATACGCCATGACGCCGGTGGACGTATAATAACTGACCATGCAACTGCCGCCAATGCAAGCAGCAACAGGACGGTGAATATTTTTACCGGGATGCTCAGTAGTGGAAAAATAACTACCGTAGCCATACTGATAAGCAGGTCATAAAAATGAAGCCTGGCAAACCAGGGCAGGAAGAAAGAAATAAGAATACCTGCACAGCTGATAGCCGTGACTGGCTTTACCCAACTGGTGGTTTTGATAAACTGATTACCAAAAGAGTTAGGTCCCATCCATTTGAAACCGGAGAAGCCCCTGTGTGGAGCGGCGGCAGTAGTAACTGGCTGGGGAGCTGCAGTGGTTTGTGGTGGGGGTGTATAGTACGGGGACTGCTGCTGTTCGGCAGGGGGGATCAGTCCGCCAATTTCATCCTGCTTTTGCCGCTGCTGTTCTTTGAAAGCTTCTGAAATGAACTCACGGTCACGACGGAATTGCTCCATTTGCTCATCTGTAAACATGTGCGCTATTATGGGTTTGGGGGTGAAGAAAAAGGGCCGACCGGAAGCTGGTCGTTCAGATGGATGATGGAGGGATGTGTGTAAACAAACTTCGTAAAAAATAATGAAGAATGAAATGCTGTGCTTAAAATTTAATTTTACAGGTGCAGGTATGGTTCCAGAGAACTTTGGATTAGGAAAGCTAACCGCAGAGAACAGGAGAACGCGGAGGTTTTCGCAGAGGGGGGATAAGAGCTAAAGAGAGGAAAGAGATAAAGAGGAAGGGCTCGCAAAGACGCATAAGGCGCCAGGGATGGGATAAGAGGTTAAAAGAGAGGAAGGAGAAAAAGAGAGGAGATAAAAGAGGAAAGAGAGAAATTGCAAAAAGAGATAGGTTTGCAAAAGACTGTACTGAAATGTAAATCCTGCGTATAAAAATACAAGTTATGTTTACAGTAGAACAGATTTTAGCAGCACATAGTAAAGTAAGATCAGGTGCCGACTTTCCAGCCTATATCCGTGATCTGAAGCAACTGGGTGTTACCAGCTACGAAACCTTTGTTACTGACGGACATACTGATTACTATGGTGCGAACAACTACCAAACTTCTTCACCTGCAAAGTATGCTGCATTGGTAATTACAGATAAGCATAACAACGAACAGTTTAAGACTGACCTGAAAGCACACCAGCAGGGAAAAACTGACTACCCGACTTTTTGTAATGACTGTGCAAGGAGCGGTGTTGAGAAATGGGCTGTGAGTATTGATAAAATGACTTGTACGTATTTTGATAAAGGAGAGAATGAGGTGTTGGTAGAAGAGATTCCGGTATAGTGTAAGCCAACCGCAGAGAACATGAGAGCGCAGAGGTTTTCGCAGAGAGGGGAGATAAGAGATAAAGGAGAAAGAGGAATAGGCTCGCAAAGACGTGTAAGGCGCAAAGAGGGAGGTGTAAAGTATAAGGTTTAAAGTTTAAGGTGTGAACGTTTATTGCAGTGATGCGTTTGCATTAACGAGTTGCTTCATTAAGAAAGAAGATTTTAATACAAAGCCCGCTTGTACATACAGGCGGGCTTTGTATTTTTTATAGCTGAATAGAGAACTAACCGTACAAGTGTGCGACGCAAGGAAGCCTGTGTGGTTGCTGATGCCGGGAACCCACAAAAAAGTACGAAATAAGAAGTTAGAAGTACGGAAAGTTGAAATATCGAATGTCGAATTTTGAATGTCGAAGGGAAAACAGCCGCGAGCATTGAGCTACGAGCCGCGAGCAAATACAGCAGCGACCACTCACGACTGACGATTGACGATTGTGTAACCCGAAACTGAAAACCCGACACCCGAAACAGTATTTACTGTAATAAGCCGTTCATATGCTGCAAATACTCCTGTGGGTATAGTTTCATGGCTTCGAGGTGGCCGCCGGTATAGGCCCAGAAGTCTTTTTTGCCCGGGGCTGCATTGTACACCGTTTGACTCATTTCGAAAGGACATTCTTTGTCTTCGCGGCCGTGTAATACGAGTACCGGTATTTGGGTGAGGTATTTTATATCGTCTTTGGCTGAGTAAGGCGATTTGAGGATCTGCTGAATGGATTGATGCTGCTCTTTGGGTGCGTAGAACATGGCAATATCTGTGAAGGAGCTCATGGGCGAATCCAGTACAAGACCGGCCACTTTGCTTTGATTGTCATGCGCCAGCTTGGTGGCTACCTGTGTGCCGATGGAGGCACCGAGTACAATGATTTTGGTACCGGCTACTTCTTTGCGATTGAGCAGGTAGTCGAAGAAAAGCTGTGCGTCTTTGGCAATATTGAGGTGGGTGGGTTTGCCGGTGCTGTTGCCATAGCCTCTGAAATCGACCAGCAGTACCTGGTAACCATCCTGTACCATAGGACGGGCCATGAACATGTAGGTGCTTACATTGCCGCCTGCACCGTGAAAGAAGAGTATGGTGGCTTTGGGTTTGCTTTTGGGCGTAAGCCATACTGCGGTGAGGGATACGGTGTCGGTGCGAAGGGTTACTTTTTCTACATTGAGGGTACCGGCACTGTCAATTGGGCGCACATTGGTGGAGGGGAAGTAGAATTTATCATCGAACTGGGCTGTAGTAACAAGGCTGATCATTAATAAGGCCGACAGGATGGAGAGTACTTTTTTCATATACTTTGTTTGTTTTTTTGAAAATGGAGGTGATAAATGTTGGCTCAGATGCCGGTGTAAAACTACAGCGGAACGGGAGGGTGTGCCAAACGGGAGTGGTTATCTGCACTGTGTTTGGGACGAATTGCACGGGTGGGGACCTATGGCATAGGTACAGGGATGGAATGCAGGGGGAGAATGAATAGCCTGTTAGGAGGCAACGGTGGAAAGCCTGTCTTTGTTTTTGAGGCGCTCCCTCAGCTCGGCATTGAGACTGCGGGATACGGGAATGGTTTCGGACATATTGGCAAGGTGCAGGCGATAACCCTGGGCATTGCCGCTGACCTTTTCTATAATATCCATATTGACAATGGCGGTACGGTGGCAGCGCCAGAACTGGCTGAAGGGTGTGGTGCTGGTTTCTGCCTTTTTGAGGGTGATACGGAGCATGGTGCCGGTGATGCCCTTTGCGGCATCTCGGGTATAGAGTTTACAATAATTGTCGGCGGAGGTGATGGCGAAGAGATCGGACGGGTGGAAACTGATGCTGTCTTTGTTATTATCTGCCACGATGGTGATGATATCCGGGTTTTGCTGTGAGGGCGTGGTGGGTGCGGCAGGAGGGAGTGTTTGGGAAATGGTTTGTGCCGATGAACGGTATTTGCGCAGCAGCCTTGCCTGGTTGAGCAGAATGCTGGCCGAAGCAGGCGCCATACCTACCAGTGCGGTGTAGATAATAGCAAGGAACACGCTGTGGAGTGTGAAATGGAATGACCAGAAAATGGAATTGATGATCATGAAGGCAAATGCAATGGTAATGATGATAACGAGGGTGAGGATGAGCTCGCGGCCGGTGGTCCATTTTTCTTCCCTGAAGAAGCGGGGAAACAGTGCAAAGCCAACAAGCAGATCGAGCATGATGACGGCCCATACTACCAAAGCGGAAATGGCAGAGTTGATAACAAAATCAACAAAGGATAGGCGGCTGCCAAAGGGCTTTACTATAACCAGGAAGCCAAAGACTACCAGGCTCAGGATAAATGATGTTTTCAGTTGCCCGCGTTTGCTCTCTTCCAGCGGGTAGGGCTGTTGTAAAAAACGTATGATTTTCATCTGCCTCCTTCAATAGGCCGCTAATATAGTGCAGGATGGTTTATTAGGAAAATATAGCTGAATGGGGTTTGTGACTTTTTTAAGAGCGCATCGCTGAAAGATGTGGGCGATTAGGTGTGTTTGTTAGTATGATGTGCAGATCTTAAAAGCAATGGATTTGAGGATCTGTATTGGTTGTAGTAAATTAATGGGTATTTATCATTGCAGATTATTTGATGTGTGTGCCCGGAGTATCTCGGTATTGTTTTATTCTTTTATACAACATTGCGGTAATGAAGACCTACTCACCTAAACCAAAGGAAAACAGCAAACAGGCTGTGGCTAATAATATTGCTACAGTGAAAACACCTGCTATCAGTACCGGAATGGTTGATAAGAGGCCGGAAGCAGTGCGGCAAATGAAATTGCAGAAAGTAATTGATAATAGCCAGGGGAATAAAAATGTGCCCGTTTTGCAGGCCCGTATATCACAACATACAGCTATGCCTGTGATACAAAAAAAGGAGAATAAAACGGGTATGCCCGATGGATTAAAAGCGGGCATTGAAAATCTGTCGGGGTATTCAATGGATGATGTAAAAGTACATTACCACTCAGGCAAACCTGCTCAATTGCAGGCACATGCCTATGCACAGGGTACAGATATTCATATTGCGCCCGGACAGGAAAAGCATTTGCCTCATGAAGCCTGGCATGTAGTACAGCAAAAACAGGGTAGAGTAAGACCTACCATACAGTTGAAGGCAAACCTGGATATTAATGATGATGCAAACCTGGAAAATGAAGCAGATGTGATGGGAAAGCAAGCTGTGGTGCACAATACTACAAGTGTAATAAACCTGAAAGAGGTAAAAGTAAATAATGCCACCAATCCTTTACAGGCCAAGTGGTATGTTCTTGAAGACCTGTTGGATCTGAAGGGTGTTTATTTGTACCAGAATGATGAAACGGGGCTGGTTTATGATCCGGAAACCTTCATGCTTTACCATGTCTCTGACCGGAAAGGTGGAAAGCAGCTGGATTATAAGAGCGTGCAGCTATTGATGGAAGAGGTGGCCAGGGATATCCGGGAAACTGATATGGAAAGATTGACCAGCAGTAAGGATGGCAGGGTGGCATGGACCCCGAAAGAAGCAGTAGACTATTATGTGGAGCATGCCCCTTCGCACAAACCAGATGATTCAATGTCTTTAGAGTTTGGTAAAGGAGATTGGACATTGGAAGGACATAAAACAATGGAGATGGTCCTGGCATCACAAGGGCGCTCTTATGAAGATTATTTAGCCCCGGAGTCGAAGAAGAAAGGCCTGGGAAAAAAGATAACAGCGTTTAACAGTACGTTGAAACAAATAGCTGAACAGCCTGTTTATAAAAAACCTTTTACCGTTACAATTAATGTGGGTGATCTAAAAGGATTAGGTGATATTACTGCCGGAGCTAAACTGGCAAAAGAGTTAAAAGAGTTTTACGATCAGTTTAACGAATGGAAGAAAGTGACGGTGGAATTATACCTGGATAAAGTAGAAAATCTTTCTGAAAATAGTAAAAACAAAGATGAAATTACCAAAATAGAACGTATGGTGCGTGACCTTATTGGTGGTGCAAAAGTACACCTGGTTAATTTTGATGAAAAGATGAAAAAGCATAAGCGTAGTGCAACAATATCTTACCCTGCGCATAATATCAATGGAGATGTAAAGGTACAGCAATACGGATATAATCAACTGGAATCTGAACATGGTTTTGGCAGCGGCCCGGGTTATGGCGCTTTAGGGGTGCTGGCTTTGGATTCCGAGAAGCAAGAGCAGGGTATAGCACTTGCCAAAGATCCGGGGCAATCAAAGAATATGAGAATTGTGGAAGGGCTTTCACGTTTGTACAAAGTGCGTGAAACACATTTTGCCTATTTTTCTATTTATGCTAAACCGGTAAAAGAATTTACCAAAAATGTATGTGAGAATGTGCTTGAAGAAAATACAGCTTTTGTATATGCACGTTCTGCAGAGTCTATGGATGCTGTTGCTGATAGTATAAGAGACTTGAAAGGTGTTGGGCAAATACTCAAGATTGTTGTTGACAAAGGTAAATTTGACATTGATGAACATAACATGAGAAAAAAAGATGTCAATGGGTTGCCAATAGTGCTGCTTATTAACTTTGCAGATGGTGTTCAGAATGTAGAAATGCTTGCACTGTATTATAAAAGTGAGGGTGCGGTCGGTGCCACAGGTGATCAGAGCTTTATGGAAGCATATGCCATGCGGAGAAGAAAAAACAAGGATAGAGGTAAAATGGTTGCAGAGCCCGATATTTGGTATGATGTTCAGGAGCAGCAGGAAGGTTTATATAAAGAACTTCTGGAACTGAAAAGCGGGGAATATAAAGAAGGATCTCAAAAAGGATTAAAGCCTATCGATATAGATGAAAATATAAACGATGCCCTTGATCAGAAGTTATTACTTTACCCGATGATAATGTTAATCAATGGCATTATTAATAAAAAAGCAAAATGAAATACCAGGTAATAAAATTCCTACACTTTTATAATAATAAAAGGATCTTCCGGATATAGCATCTTATCTGGACGTTTGAAAATATCTTTAAATATAATGCCCCTGACCTGTCAGGGGCATTATATTGCTGAGTTTCTTATTTCTCCCACTCATCAGTTCTGAATGGCACAGCGGGTAAACCATCTTTGTTATACAGGTTGCATCCTTCCGGGTTATCGGCCCAGGCATAGCGAATTGCTACAGGAGCTTTTACTTTGTCGCTGCTTACAATTACTTTGTCGCCTTGAATTACGGCATCTGCCCAGTAGAATACTTTGTCTTCACCTGCAATAGCGAATTGTTTTAATGGGCCTCCGTCTTTTGCCTGCAGGCCACCAAATACATTGGTGAATGAGAGTATTATTTTATTGTCCTGCTTTTGCATGGATTGATATACGGGGCCTGAAGCATGTACGCGGGTATCCTGGTAAGCAACTTTCATAGCCTGTAATGCCAGCCTGTTGCCTACATCTTTTTTATTGAGCGGGTGAATGTCGTTGGTTTCGCCTACATCAATGGCAACAGCCAGCCCACAGTTGGGCTCTGTGATAGCCACTACCTGTTGCGATTCGCGAAGCATGGCCCAGTTGCTTTCGGAAGGTGCTGGTTTTACTGCCATGTAATTGGCCAGTTGTACAATGAGGAATGGAAAATTGCCTTGCTGCCACCTGGCTCTCCATTCGCGGATCATTACCGGTAATAGCCTGCGGTATTCCCTTGCTTTGCCGGGCCCGGTATTGGCCTCACCCTGGTACCAGATAGCGCCTTTGATGCGGTAGTTGAGAATAGGTTCTATTAAACCATTGTACACAACAACAGGTTTGTAGGCAATGCGTGTTTGCGCTGGCATATTGCCTGCTGCATAGCCTACTTTGTATTGCCATTCGCCTGCCAGGGAAATGTGTTCTTTGCCATTGGTAAGCCGGTAGGCTTTGCCGGGTATAATACCGCCCGTGCCTTCAAGATCAATGACGCGTACTGTAATATCGTTATTACCTTCTTTGAGAAGATAGGCCGGAATCTTGTACCTGCGCGCGATGTATTTATTGTCGGTAGCACCAACAAAGCGGCCATTGAAATAAGTAGAATCAGTATCATCTACCATGCCTAGTTCAAGATATACATTGTCTGTTGAGAAACCCTGTGGTATGGTGATGGTACGTTTGAGCCATACGGCACCATGTACATCTTTGGCGCCATAGTTTTGCCAGAAACCGGGAACTGTTATTTTGCTCCAGCTATTGTCTGCTGGCTGTTGCATCCACTGGCTGGCAAGGCCGGGATCATTGTCCCTGATTGTCTTGTGCCAGGCGGATGCTTGTGCTTTTTCTGCATTGAGCAGTGAATCTGTATAACCGGGTGCGCTGAATTGCTTTGCTACTTTTACATAAGCAGGGAAGCTTTGAAGACTGTCTATACTGATCCATGACTCAGCAGGTGTGCCGGGCCAGCTTGAATGTAAAATGCCAATGGGCACTTTATACGTGTCGTACAGTTTCTTTGCAAAGAAATAGGCCACTGCACTGAACTTTAAAACGTTGGTGGGGTTGGCTGGCTTCCAGCTCCCTTCTGTTTTTTCTTCCGGTACAAAACTGTAACGCTCCTTTACATGAAACTCCCTGATAGGATAGGAAGCAGCTGCCGCAAGAGCTTCAGGGAATTTTTGCTGCAGCCTGCTGGCCGGAAATTCCATATTGGACTGACCGGAAGCCAACCATACATCACCAATGAGTATTTCTTTGATCGTTATTTCATTGTTGCCTTTCACCCTCATGTCGTAAGGACCACCTTCTTTCATAGCGGGTAATACAATATTCCACCTGCCATCGGCACCAGTAATGGTGTTGTATGTTTTCTTATTGAAAACAATGGACACTTTTTCTTCAGGCGAAGCCCATCCCCAGATCTTCAGAGGAATGTTGCGTTGCAGCACCATACTATCACTTACCAGCGATGGCAGGGATACCTGTGCCTGTGATGCACTGAACGTGGAAGCGAACAATGCCAATACGGAAAAAAGGTGCTTTTTATTCATGATGGTTGAAAGATACAATTGAAATAGAGAATATGGTTGTTATTACTGTTTGAAGAATTCAACATCATCGAAGCTGGTATAGGTATTATTGCCCGCTGTCTGGAACCCGATAGTGCAGGTACCATTGGTGACATTGATATTGGTGATCTGCAACTTTTTCCAGGGAGATGTAAGCGGAATATCTACATTGACCTGCGTACCACCGAAGTCTTTGGCAAAAAGATAATTGCTCACCATGGTTTGCGGAGCCTTTACCCACGCCTGGAAAGTATATAGGCCATTGGTAAGCCCGGTAATGGTTTGGTAGGTAGATACATTGTAAGCTGTGGTTTTGAAATGGGTGAGCCGGAAGCTGCCGGTATGCGAACTGATCTCGGTATAGTTCGCATCGGGGTTACTACCACCGGTGAGCCAGCCTGTAGCAGAAGTAACGCCTACGGTATCTACTTCAAACCCAGGGTTGCTGAGATAGGAGAACCCATCCATGCCCACATTGGGGTTTTTGTTGGTAGCATCAAAAGCGCTTCTGTTGGGAGCTGCATGGTTATAGGCTTCGGGCTCCCAATAGTACACGCCTAATCCGTTGTTATTGGGAATACTGTCTGCGTAGCTGATGAGCGTCTCAATCATTTTTCTTGTTGTCCTGGGGTCCGACTGGAAGTAACCGCATTCCGCCACAAGTACCGGCTTGCTGTAAGTGCTTTCAAGAGCCAGCATGTTGGTAAGGGTATTGCTCATAACTGTATTGTAATTGGAGGTAGGGTATACTGAGATGGCGGCTACATCAAACGAAGCACCGTTTGCCAGTAATCCATTCAATACATAGGAACAATTGGTATTGTCGTAACCTCTTGAAAAGTGAACGATCACTTTGATATTACTATTAAATGCTTTTACTGCATTGTAACCTGCCTTGTACAAAGTAGCATAGTTGGCCATGCTATCCGGTAATTTACCCGTAGGCCATAACATGCCGTAATCAGTTTCGTTGCCTACCTGCACCATATCCGGTGTAACGCCATAGGCCTGCAGTGAATCGAGACAGGCTGTAGTATGTGTGGCTACGGCACTTGCCAGTGCTGTTAATGAATAAGAGGTCCATGCAGCAGGTTTGGTTTGCTGGTTGGGATCGGCCCAGGAATCGCTGTAGTGGAAATCGATCATCACCTTCATGCCTGCATTCTTTGCACGGACTGCTTTGGCTACTACATCACTGATGCCATTGTAATAATTGGGACCTGCAGGGTTTACCCATACACGCAAACGGATGGCATTGATATTACGTTCTTTGAGAACGGTGAACAGGTCCTGCTGATCTGTGGTGTTATAAAATACATTGCCCTTCTTTTCCATTTCTGTTAAGAAGCCTACATCTGCACCTCTTAAAAAAGAATAGCTGGGGTTTACTACTGATGCCAGCATGGTAGTATTGGCTGCATTGCTCTCATTTGTGGTATTGACTACAGCTTTTTTGCATCCAACCATGAGAGTTAATGACAGCATGGAGAGACATGTTGCTTTGAACATGCCCAATGATAAACAGGGGTGATTCTTTTTCATATGAATAGC
Organism: Chitinophagaceae bacterium; assembly: GCA_047602185.1. GTDB lineage: Bacteria > Bacteroidota > Bacteroidia > Chitinophagales > Chitinophagaceae > PMP191F. Next base: position 698,164 of record JASGHY010000001.1, read on the forward strand.
ATTTCGTTGTTAAGCAAACTGGAAAGAAAGATTGGTTGGCGGTATCTATCACCGCCTGTACATTACCACTCAGCCAATGGCTTGAGGGAGCTTTTCTGCACGGCTACATTTTCTTCTCCCGGAACCATGATTACATCAAACATTTGTTTTGTATGCGCCGGAACCGTAATCTCAAAACCGATAATGATGGTTCCGAGATTCAAGGCATCGTAACTATGTGGCGGATCGGTACGGTATGTTTTGAAGGTGACGTCCGGCAATCCGTTTACAAATAATGTGAGTTTCTGTCCTTTGCTGGTCAGCCTTGCCTGGTTGCCGTTAATGGATGCCACGGTGGCTGGTGTTACCATAGACCAACGGATGGTACAGGCAGAATCGCCGGTTTCCACTTCATCCCGTACAATTACATATTGCTTGTTGATGATGGCAATGCCTCGCATAGCTTTCTGCACCTGCTTTTTATAGATCGATGAAAGGTCCATGACGGTATTGCTGTTCAATGGATCGGCCAGTGTTTTTATAATAGTGGCATCGCCGTTTACACTTTGCAGCCCGTTATTAATGGTGAGCGTGCTGTGCGAATAATTGTTGTAGCGGAATACATCCCAGCGTTGTGAGCTTTGGGTCATGTTCCAGATATCAAGCCCGGCAGATTCCAGCGAGTTGTATTGCTGCATACCAAGATCGGTGGACCAGCGTACACCAGTGGCATCCAGTACAAATGACCCGGCGTCCATATGGCCGTGGCTTACAGAAGGAGTACCTCCTTTAAAACCTACATAGATGCCTTGCCCGTTTCGCCAGTCGGTACGCATCATCGTTATTTCATTACCGCCTTTGCCATCCCATACCTTCTTTGCAGGTTCTTTAATGTCTTTTACAGACACTCCATTGGCCCACAACATAGCAGCAGGCAGCAACCTGTTTGTTTTTACATTGAAGGTGGAGGTTTGCAGGTAGGTTTTTTCTATATAGAGTAAGGAGGGATCTTTTAGCTTGTCGGCAAACCAGAACATGGCAGGTTGCAGGCCTTCAATACCGCCACAGTCAGAATAACTGAAAGGCTGACCGGAAGGACCAATGAGGTTTTCGTAAAAGAAAGCAGTCTGCATAAACCCCGGCTGACTGTTCAATTGGAAATCGGTGCCGAAGATCTTTTCAAGTGCATTAATGAAAAATACATTGAAAGAGGTACCATATCCCCAATAACTGTAACCTTCTTTGTAGTTACCGTCGGGTGCATATTCTTTCATGGGTATCTTAATGCTTTTGATAGCTCTTTCAAGCAGCTCCACTGACTTCACTGGCTGGTTCTCATACACAGCCAGTGCACCGAAAGTAATCCCGGCATTACATACCTGGTTCCAGTTGTTGGAGCCACGTAGCCATCCATTGTATTGAGCGTCCAGCGAAGGTGTTAATCCTTTTTCAATGATAGCCTTGCTGATAGTTTCGCGGGACTTTACAGAGAGGTCGTTATAAAGCCAGTCATAACCAATGGATACAGCCATGGTCATTTCGGCAATATCAAGGAAGTGACTGGGGTTCCAGTCCTGGAATTTTGATACCGTGAGCAGTTCTTCTTCACAGCGCTTAAGGAACTTCTTCTGGTGTGTTAACCTCCATGAGTAGGAGAGAAAGAAGATACGACGCAGGCTTTCTCTTGACACCTGTAATAACCTGCGGCCTATCAGGCTGCGTTCTACGGGTTGTAAGGTTAGCATGGCTTCACTTTCTGTGATGATACTGTTGTGCACCTTTTCCCAAGTGGTATCTTTTTTTATTTCAGCAAGGATGCGGCTTTCCTCGCCCTTCAGTAATAGTAGTCTGGGATGTGCTGTTATTTTACTGGTGTCTATCTGCGCATACATCACAGATGACAATAGCAATGTCAGTATGATGGAAAATACATTCTTCATATCAGGTGTTTTAACCGGCGGGGATGGAATTAATTGTCTGCTTTATTGATAATATTCCTGTATCTGTTCAGTGCTTCCAGGTAATAGTAGTCAGCATATACCAATGGCACATCTATTTCACTGCCATGGGGTATACTTCCTACTGAATGTTTCAGGATGAAATTGCCATTGGAGCCTTCTTTGGCGCGGTACACCGGGCTGCTGAGTGAATGCAAAATATCAGAGGCCCCCTGCTCATATTTTTTACCGTCATTCTCCAGCATGGTTGAGAGTTCCAGCAATGCTGAAGCTGTAATCGCTGCGGCGGAAGCATCTCTGAATTTTGCGGGTGTTTCAAGTGCACGTGATTTGACGGAAGGCGTGTAGCCCGGGTTATTTGCATAAAAGTCCCAGTAGGCTATTTTATCCTGTGGTAACTCTTTATTGTCAAGATAATAGTCAGCCATTTTGCGGGCTATCTTCAGGTAACGTTTATCGCCTGTTTCACGATAGGCAACAGTAAAGCCATAGATGCCCCACGATTGCCCGCGTGCCCATGTTGAATTATTGGAATAGCCCTGCGCTGTTTCCCGGGTTAATACTGCTCCTGTTGCAGAGTCGTAACAAACCACGTGGTAACAACTGTAATCATCCCTTACCTGGTTTTTGATCACTTTTTCAATGTGCGAGATGGCAATGTCTTTATACTGCTGATCGCCGGTTACTTTTGATGCAAAGAACAAAAGTTCGAGGTTCATCATGTTATCGATGATCACCGGGAAGTTGTAACGACCTTTTGCGTCCCATGAACCAAATACATTCCATGATCTTATACATCCTGTTTTGGGGCTGAACCTTGTGCTCAGTGAGCGGGCGGCCTGTACCAGTATATCCTTATAATGTTCGTTGCCGGTAAGCCGGTAAGCATTGCCATAACTGCAATACATCATAAAGCCCAGGTCGTGATGTTCTGTATAGGTGCGTAGTGAATCCAGTTTCTCTGTCCATTTAACAGCTTCTGCTTTGATGTTCTCGTCTTTTGTGCCTTCATAAGCATACCATAATGAACCGGGGAAGAAGCCGGATGTCCATTCGTATTTATTGGTCAGCACCAGGTTTCCCTGTTTGTCTATTGAACGGGGAAAGACGTCGCTTCTGGTATTTGCTTCGGTCAGCATGTTCTTTAACTGTGTCCTGGCAAAAGAAAAGTTTTCAGTAATGAAGGTGTTTTCTCTTACGGGCGACAAAAACGATGCACACAACAGCGTGGTTGCTAAAAAAGGAATCCGGATTGTTTTCATTGTTATGTCTGCTCTTGTTGTTAATTAACCGTAATGGTAATGCTCTTTGTGTCGCGCTGGTCTTCGTCCATACTTACGCGGCCACCATAGAATGTTGCTTCGTAAGTGCCTGCTTTGGTATAGCGATAGCTGAATTTTACATCGCCTATATTCTGCGATACGATCTTGATAACAGTCCCTACATCGGGTGTTACCTTTTTTAGATCGATGGGGCCAATGATAGCCCAGCCCTCTGCAGTATCTGTAGCCCAGGGTGCAGAGTCGGCACCGGTGATCACCAGTGATGTATTGCTGATGATCCAGTTGTAAATGTTTCTTACCCGGTAGTTCACAAATCCCGGGCTATAGGTAGATACACCATAGTTGGTGTAAACCGTATTGTAAGCATTGTGATTGGCTATTTCGTAACTGGTGCCATCACTCAATACATTTTTGATGGTAAATGAATCAATGGTCCATTTGTTCTGTACGCTACCGATCTGTGCAGAGTACCTGAAAGCAACGTATACCGGTTTGTTGGCGCCGGTAAAATCAGACAGATCAATATTGCCCGAAGAAATAACTGTACCTGTAGAAAGTGTTGCCCTGGATGTGATATCGCTCCAGGTAGCAGCGCCAATGCGGCTGATCGTAGTTGCTGTATCGCCCACTGCAATTCCCTGGAAATCGCCGGATACCATTACTGCCAGAGAGTTGGATTGTGAACCATTGGCGCGTAAAGATCTGAAACGTAGAACAGGAGTGCCGTCAGCTGAGCTACGACCACGGTAATTGAAACGTTTGCCAACCTCGCCGGAATAGAATGTGATCATGTCTGGGCTACCGGAAAAGTCAAACCTTACGGTATCACCTGCTTTAACTGTTGCCTGTTGTGCAGTTACCGTAAACGTGGTATCGTTATTACTGAGCTGCTTGCTGCAGGCAGATAGCAGCGCAACGGGTATGATCAACGAACCGGTTATTATATGTTTATAGTGCATTATTGTTGTTTTAAATATTCAAATCAATGTCATTGTATGATCCTGGCTGGAGCCTTCTCCGGCCGGAAATGCTGATACTACCAGCCGGGGTTCTGTGTCATTGCTTTGTTGATATTTATTTCCAGCGATGGAACAGGCAGTAACAGGAACTTTGATGAAGCTGCTGCTGTTATATAGCCCAACGCCCATCTTGATTTATTAGTGGCAGATGCATTAGAGTTATTGATCTCTGTGTTCATAGTAGTCATAGTGCTGGTAAAAGTGCCCCAGCGGATAAGGTCCTGTTTACGCAGTGCTTCAAAACACAGTTCGCGTGCACGCTCATCCATAATAGACTGGCGGAACTGTGTCTGCGACAGACCGGCAGTAAGATCAGCTTTTACACTCGCTGCATTCACCGGTACATTATAGCCACGGCGTCTTACCTGGTTAATGGATTCGTAAGCTTTATTAGTGGGGCCATTTACTTCGTTCTCTGCTTCTGCCTGCATCAGTAATACATCCGCATAGCGCAGAATGGGAAAGTTGGCGCCATTATAATATTGTTGTTTGGCAGGAACAAGCTTTTCATAATATCTTCTCCATTTGCCCATTTCCCTGCCTATAATATTGCTGGCAGTTGCATTCACGCGTGTGGCGGTAGTAGCTGTGCTGGTAAAAGAGAAGGGGCACACAGACCAGTCTCTTCTCAGGTCACCGGTACCATACAGGTTATACAAACGCAGGCTTGTTTTGATATTGGAACCTGCATAGCCTGTATCAAGATTGTTACAGCCTAGGTTCATGGTGCCTAACTTGCTCGCTTCAAAATAGGCGGTATTATTATCATTCATATAGAAGTCTGCTTCCCATATACACTCTTTAATGTCGTAGATGTCGCGCGATTCATTAATGAAGATCTGGCTGTAAGGAGAGGTGGTTAGCGTTGCATCAAAAGTGGTAAGCAGTGCATGTTCATTGCTGGCTATTACTTTATCAGCCCATTCTAACGCTTCTGCATATTTAGCCTGGTCATTGATGGGGTTGCCTGCCATAGTAAGGCAAACCCTTGCCAGGATACCCTGTACGGCTGTTTTGGTAACGTGGCTGGTATTGCCTACGGAAGTGATGGTGCTTACTTTTCCTTCTGCTGATTTCATGTCCTCCAGTATCTGTGCATATACTTCTTTTGAAGGAGTACGCGGAATGTTCACTGTATTCACATCTGTGCTGGGTGTTATTTTTAGCGGAACGTCACCGTAGTTGGTAACAAGCAGGAAATAATAATAAGCTCGGAGAAACAGGGCTTCACCCAGTATCACATTGCGCCTTGTTTCATCCATCTTTGGTTTGTTGATATTTGCTATCAGTAGGTTGGCGCGTTCTATACCCACATAGCATTGCTGCCATACGCCTGTTACATAGGCATTGGTGTAATCATACTGGTAGAACATCGGTGCGGAATAGGCATTGGAGCTGTAATTATAAAAACCTTCATCGGTACAGATGCCTAACTGGTACCAGATACCACTGCCATACAGGTATTCGTTGCCAAGAACGTCGTACACAGAGGTAAGTGCCAGCGTCAGTTCCGCCTCGCTTGAATAATAATTGGTAACGTCAATAAAATCGGTTGGCTTTTTGTCCAGTACTTTATTACAGGAAGCTATTACGCTTAGTGTGATAAAGTATAGCAGCAATCTTTTCATATATTAATGTCTTTAAGTGTTTGTTAGAAAGAAATAGAAGCGCCAAGGGTTATAACACGCGGGCGTGGGTAAGGGCTGTAATCAAAACCCGGTGTCAATACCGAGTTGAATACGCTTACTTCCGGATCTATACCGCTGTAGTTTGTCCAGGTAACCAGGTTCTGTGCCGATGCATATACTCTCAGTGCTTTCAGCTTCAGGCGTTGCAGTGTTCTGGGTGATACATTGTAGCCAAGTGATACTGTTTTCAAACGCAGGTAAGAACCATCTTCTATTACCCTTGAGTTGGCGCCTGTTGGGGTAGTGGGGCCTGCACCGCCAAATCCTGCACGGAATAGTGTGGAAGATGTATTCTCTGGTGTCCACCTGTTCTGGTAGCTCGCAAACTGGTTAAGATTAGAGCGGCCGAACATATTTCCTTCAAAGATGTACCTGTTGCCATTGATGATATCATTCCCGTAAGACCATTGGAAGAAGATGTTCAGATCGAAATTCTTGTAAGTAAAATCGTTGGTAAAACCACCGGTATGAATGGGTAAACCACGGCCAATAATGGTATAATCATTCGGGTCTACTACAAGGTCGCCATTCATGTCTTTAAACTTGATGTCACCGGGCTGTATCTCTGTACGCAGCCTGCCATTCGTAGTGATATTGTCTTTCAACACATAATTGCCTGCAGTGGTCTTGTTAAAATCCTCGTATTGATAAACCCCATCCCATACATAGCCATACATGGTGCCCAGTTGGTTGCCCACCTGGGCAGTGTATGTAGGAATGGTTCTGAAATAATAATCAAACGGGGTATAGGATAATAGCGAAGTTTGTGATTCTGTTAATGCCAGCAGTTTACTTTGGTTGAACGAGATATTGAATCCGCTTTTCCAGGTGAAATCCCTGTTCTGGATATTAACGGTGCTGATGGTCAATTCCAACCCCTGGTTTTGAACACTACCGATATTTCTCAAGGCAGTACCATAGCCAAGCGACAGCGGCAGGTTGGCGTTGATCAGCAGGTCTTTTGTTTTTTTACGGTAGATGTCCGCAGTGATGTTTAACCTGTTCTTGAAAAAGCCGAGGTCGAAGCCGATATCAAGTTGTGAAGTGGTTTCCCATTTCAATGCTTCATTACCAAAGTTCGACACATAGGCACCCGGTAAGGTTACATTGCCAAACGTATAGGCCTGTGGCTGGTTGGATACGGAAATCGCGGAGAGATAAGCGAAATCAGAGATCCTGTTGTTACCCGTTACTCCATAAGTTACGCGTAGCTTGCCATCAGACAATGCTTTGAAGCCCTGCATAAATTTTTCCTGCTTAAACCGCCATGCCAATGCACCCGATGGAAAATAGCCCCAGCGGTTATTTTGTGCAAACTTGGAAGATCCATCAGCCCTGAATGAGAGTGTGAGCAGGTATCTCGATTTGAATTTATAATCAACCCTGCCAAGGAATGACATCAGGCCCCACGACGAGGTGGCTGCCGTTACTGTTTCCGGTTTGCCTTCATTCAAACCGCTGAGCCCGAGTGATGGCCTCTCCAGGTTGGTGGCACTGGTGCCGTAAGAAGATGTTTTGTTGCCGGTCTCTGTCATACCGGCCACTACGGTAAGCTGGTTATTGCGGTTGAATGATTTGTAGTAGGTAAGTGTGTTCTCATTTGCCCAGGTGCTATTCTTATAAAAGATCACAGAACCATTGGCGCCTCTTGTGGCGCCGACAAATGTTCTTTTGTTACCGTACACTGTAAACGTATCGTTGAACTGGTTTACCTGTGTCATATTGTTATTGATGCTTCCTGTTACTCTCAGTTTTAAGTTAGGCAGGATGCTGTATTCTGCATAACTATTGATAATGGTATTGGTGCCGATGTTCTCGCGCAGCAGATGTTGCTGGTTCAGGATAGGATTTACGCGTGCATCAAGATTAGGGTCTATACCTGGATCGAAAAGCTGGTCTTCAATATCCTCACCTTCAGACAAACTGAAGTTGCGGTAACCCCATACGCTGTACAGTGCCGCAGTGGTAGAGCTGCCATTAGATACAGTAGAAGGTGAGATACCGCTTTGTTTCAGGTTGCTATAGTTGATATATACACCTGCTTTCAACTTTGAATTAATGGTCTGATCAAGTGATAGGGTTCCCTGGTATCTTTTGTAACCTGAATTGATAATGGTACCATCCTGGTTGAAGATGTTTCCGGAAATGTAATATTTAGTATAGGTATTACCCCCTGTAAGCGACAGGTTATAATTCTGGATGGCAGATGATCTGAACAATTGTTTCTGCCAGTCTACTTCCGGAACAGTCTGGTAATAGTCCGGTGTTTTGCCATTTGCCAGGTACACTGAGGCGGCAGCCGCATAGTCCTTTTCAAGCTGGTATTTTACAAACTCGTAAGGACTCATCAGCTTCATGGTTTTGATATTATTCTGCAACCCGGCAGATGCATTGAAGGTGATGGTGGGCGGGCCTGTTTTTCCCTTTTTAGTGGTGATGATGATAACCCCATTCGCACCTCTTGCTCCATAGATAGCAGTAGCAGAGGCATCCTTCAGGATCTCCATCGATTCAATATCCTGTGGGTTGATAATATTGTTATTGGGGTTTTCAATCGGAAACCCGTCAATGACATATAGGGGAGAGTTGTCCTGTGTTACGGAGTTGGCGCCCCTGATGGTGATATTGATAGTTGATCCCGGCTGGCCATCAACAGAGGACACATTGACACCGGCAACACGTCCGGCCAGTGCTTCTTCAAAAGAGCGGACTGGTGCTTTTTGCATGTTCTCCACCGGTGCCTTTGACACGGAGCCTGTCAGATCTTCTTTTTTAGTAGTGCCGTAACCTATTATAATTACGTCGTTCAATGACGAAATTTTGCTTCGCAGGCTAATGGTGTACTCGCTGCGGTCGTCAACCTGTAGACGGGTATCTTCATAGTTCACCGAAGAAAAAACAAGTACATCACCTTTAGAAGCGTTCAGGCGGAAACGTCCCGCAGAATCGGTGATGGCTTTTGCCCCCTTGCTGCCGGTTGAAATGCTTACGTTTGGTACTGGTGTACCTGAACTGTCCCTGACTATACCTGAAATTGGTTTTTGTGCAAAGAGCAGTAGTGGAGCAAAGGCAATGAGTAGGAGAAAGAATGATTTTTTTACAGAACCTTGTGTAAGGACGGAAAAACGAGACGTGCTTTTTTGCGGCATCATATAGACAATCGTTTTGGGTAAAAAGCAAACTGGTAGTATAGTACTGTTGCCTAAGCAAAAATCAGGCGTTAATGCGCAATTACAGGGGGAAAAAATCGAAGAAATAGGACTGTTTTTTGAAAATTAGGGCTAGATTTACCTCTATAGAGTACATTTTAGATGTTTTACTCTTGCTGCCTGGTTACAAAGTGTTCGCCGGGTCATTAAGTATCCTCTATTTTTAATAGTAATGATTGTGTTCTCCTGCCGGGTATATGGTTTCGTGCAATTGCTGCTGGCGATCTTATTCTTCTCTGTTTTCGAAACACATGGGCAAAATGTATCATTTGAGCGCCTGAGTGCTGAAGACGGCCTTTCTCAGAACTCTGTGCTGGCGATTACGCAGGATCACCAGGGATTTATGTGGTTTGGAACCCGTTTTGGGTTAAATCGTTACGATGCCAGGAGATTCATGGTGTACAGGGCAAATAATGCTGTTGATGGAAATCTTTCCAACAGCTATATCCTGTCTTTATTATCCGATAGCAGGAATGAGCTCTGGGTGGGAACGCGCAATGGGCTGAACAGGTACCATCCGGAAAATGATACATTCGAAAAGATTGCTTTTGAAAAAAAGCCCGGAAAAGATGTTTACATCAACTGGTTGTTTGAAGACAGGCAGAAAAGGATCTGGGCTGCTGCTAATGGCAGTGTATATATGGTCCGGGATGTCAATAAGCCATTGCTCACTTTATTTGATCCGCTGGCAAATGCGCAATTGGGAATGACCTACGTTGTTTTTGAGGACAGTAAAGGTATTACCTGGATAGGAGCTGAAACTGGTTTGTACAGGCTGACACCGGCTGGAAACAGCTTTGATATAAAGATCTACAAACATGATCCGAAAGATCCCAATAGTCTTGCCGATAACAATATTACCTGTGTTGCTGAAGATAAAAAAGGTAATCTCTGGATCGGAACATTGAACGGCGGCCTGCACCGGTTTGATCAGTTGAAAGAAGCTTTTATACATTATCATCACAGCGGCACCAATACTCTTCTTAGTGATCACGTGCGGAAAATATTACCCGATAATAATGACCAGTTGTGGATCGGAACACAGGAAGGTATTTCTGTTTTCAATATCAATACGCAACAGTTTAAGAATTATGCAAACGAACCGGGTAATACTGCCAGTTTAAGTCAGAACTCAGTGCATAGCTTATTCATGGATAATGCAGGAACCATCTGGGCAGGGACCTTTTTTGGTGGTGTCAATAACTATTCTCCTTATTTCAATCATTTTGATGTTTTCAACAATAATTCAGATGCATTCAGGCTCAATAATAATGTCATCAGCTCTGTGGTCGAAGACCGGGCCAGGAATTTATGGATCGGTACAGAAGGCGGGGGATTGAATTATTGCGATCTCAAAACAGGTAAGGTTACTTACCTTATCAATGATCCTGCGCGGCAGAACAGTCTTGGTTCTAATCTTATAAAAGTTATTTACAAAGACAAGGATAATGATATCTGGATTGGTACGCACGGCGGTGGCCTCAACCGGGTTAATTATAGTAGCAACGGTATTTCATTTACACGCTATACTTATGATGCAGTATATGGTGATGCACCGGGACTGGAAATCACCAGTGTGCTGCAGGATAGCAAGGGCATTTTGTGGGTGGGAACAGAAAGGAGGGGCGTAAGGCCATTTATCAAAACCGGCGATAAACTGATCGCTGATACCTCTTATCGTAAAACATTATCGTCGTTTCGGTATGTTTCTGTTGGGTGTTTACTGGAAACCAATAGCAATACATTGTGGATCGGCACAACGGATGGCATATATACTTTGAAGGGGCAGGAGCTTAAAAAAATAGCAGCTACCAATGGACTTGCCGTGAATTGCCTGTTTGAGGATGCTTCTAAAAATATATGGGTAGGCACTGCTAATAGTGGCTTGGTGTGCTTTGGACAAAATGGAAATACGATTGCTGCCTATACAAAAAAGGATGGCCTTTCCCAGGAGAATATCCTGGGTATTCTGCCCGATAAAGCAGGCAATCTCTGGATTAGTACCGGTGATGGCCTGGTGAGGATGAACGCAGATAAAACATTTAAAACGTTTAACCGGCATGACGGTCTTGCGGGCAATACATTTAATAACAATTCCTATTACAGGGCTGCTGACGGTAAAATGTATTTTGGTGGTTATGATGGATTGATCAGTTTTTACCCGGATCAGATAAAGGAAAACAAGCAACCTGCACCTGTTTTTATCACAGGCATCAGCTTTCCCGAACAACGTAATAGTGATGGAAAAAATGAAAACACTTTCGGGAAAAGTTTATTGAACAACGGCAGGTTGGAACTGAAGTATAACCAGAACGTTTTTACGGTAGATTTTGCTTTGCTCAATTTTATCAAGCCGGGAAAAAACAATTATGCCTATAAGCTGGAAGGATATGATGAGAACTGGCGGTATAGTACAGAACCCTCAGCATCTTTTACCAATGTGCCGCCGGGCAGTTATACTTTTTTGTGCAAGGGGAGTAATAATGATGGCGTATGGGGAAATGCTGTTGCTTTAAAAGTAGTGATCACTCCGCCATTCTGGAAAACCTGGTGGGCTTACACAATCTATACCATCTTGCTGGCAGGCCTTGTGTTTTTCATAGCCTACTTTTTTTATCTGCGAGCTTTATACAAACGAAATAATGAGCTTACACAGTTAAAGCTGAATTTCTTTACCAATATTTCGCATGAGATCCGTACGCACCTGTCGTTGATCATAGCACCTTCCGAAAAACTGGTACGTTCGTCTCATAAAAATGAAGTGAACAGGCAGGATGTACAAACCATCAGGAATAATTCTGAGAGCTTATTACAACTGGTAAACGAACTGATGGACTTCCGCAGGGCAGAGACCGGGCATTTACCCTTACATGTTACAGATAATGATGTTACAGAATTTGTAAGCCGGGTATATGCCTCTTTTGCTGAAATGTTTAAGATGAAAAACATTACAGCTACATACCAGCCTTTGCCACAGGTCGTCGCGCTGTGGTTTGATAAAGAGCAGATGGAAAAAGTGTTGTACAACCTGTTGTCAAACGCCTTCAAGTTTACACCCGGGAATGGCTTTATAAAAGTTGACCTGGAAGAAAACAGTCATTCGGTTATTATGCGTGTTACCAATAATGGCAAAGGTATTGCCAGGGAAAACCTGGATAAGCTTTTTGATAATTATTTCCAGGAAAACGATTACGGACAGCGTAATACAGGCTATGGAATAGGATTGGCCCTCTCAAAAAGTATTGTAGAGTTGCACAGCGGACATATCCGTGTAACCAGTGAAAAACAACAGGATGCGGGCGATTATCTTACCAGCTTTTCTGTAGAATTGCTGAAAGGGAGTACGCATTTTACACAGGAAGAAATGGCTGCCGTTATCAGGCAAGATACTTCAAGGACAAGCATACCGCAAGCTCCTGTGGTGGAACAGGTAAATGAAAACAACTGGCAGGAAGAGTTGGTAGATGATATAAAGAAAACGGTACTGGTAGTAGAAGACAATAATGGTGTACGCACATTTATAAAAGACATTTTGCAGGAAGAATACATTATACTGGAAAGCCCTGACGGACAGCATGGCTGGGAGCAGGCAACAGAATACATGCCTGATCTTATCATCAGTGATGTAATGATGCCGGTAATGGATGGCCTGGCATTTTGTGATAAATTAAAAACAGATATCCGCACCAGTCATATCCCGGTGATCCTGCTCACCGCAAAAACGTCTGTGGAAAACCAGGTGAACGGATTGCAGGTAGGGGCGGATGTGTACCTGACTAAACCGTTCAGTATAGAAGTGCTGGAATTGCAGGTGCATAACCTGCTTGCTGCCAGGGAAAGGGTCCGCAAACAATTTTCTAAGTTGTTGACAGAACCGGTGGATGAGCCGGTAGAAACGATTAATGGAAAAGCAGGGAATGTACTTGAACAACAGAGTCATGTTTTACACCCGCTGGATGAGGCTTTTTTGAACAATGTGATCAAACTGGTAGAGGATAATATCGATAATCTTGAATTTGGAGTGGCAATGCTGTCACGATTGATTGGTATGAGCCAGCCGGTACTGGTAAAAAAGATGAAAGCTATTACGGGCATGAGCGCCAATGATTTTGTAAAATCACTGCGACTGAAAAAAGCCTGCAGGCTGCTGTTGGAGAACCGTTATACGGTATATGAAATAGCTTATATGGTGGGTTACGAAGACAGCAAGTATTTCAGCAAGGAGTTTAAAAAGGAGTTTGGCAGAACGCCTACTGAGTTCGCTTCGGTGGGTAAAATATAGAATGTCGCAGATTTGACACGGCTGAAGCTACATTAGGCGTGATTGCTTAATCGGGCTTTAGCCCGTTGTTCAAATTATATCCAATTAGGGTTGAAGTGTATCTCTTGCCCGGCCTTTAAAGGCCGGGAAAATAGAAGGGCAGGGATTTTTTTTAGTATGGAACTCCTCGGGGTTAATGCCCGCAACATTACAGCAGGAATTATTCAAGTCGCTTCCCGTGTTTGATCACCATTACTACCGAACGGATATTCTCTATCTTTTCCAACGGATTCTTGTCTGTTATAAGCAGGTCTGCTTTTTTACCGGGTTCAATGGTGCCCGTTGTATTCTCAATGCCAATAGCTTCAGCTCCGTATTTTGTTGCCGCTATAATTGCATCCGCTGCGCTGAAGCCTGCATCGTGTACCAGTAATTCAATTTCATTCTGTACAAAATGATGCTGGTCATCATCTGTGCCTGCACAAACAATAACCCCGTCCTTGTGTGCAGCGGCTGTAAATAACTTTGTCGCTTCATAATGGTTCTGCATAGTAGAATCCTGTAATGCCCATTGCTGGTAGGTAAGCATCGTTGCATCCAGGATGGTATGTTGCTGTTTCATCTGTGTAAATAAAGCAGCAGCACTGGTTGCTGCATTTTGCCAGAACTGTGTTGTTGGCTTTGACTTTCTCCATGAAGCTGGCAGGCTATCCATTGATATACGAAGCAATAAGGGAGCATGCGATATAGAATTGACACCTGCTGCCACTACGTCTTGTGGCTTTGCAGGGTTAAGCCATGCATGAGCCCATACCAGCATATGCTGTTTATGAGCTTCGGTGGTAATGCGTTTTGCCAAAGCTCCGTTGAGATTTGCATAGAGTTTAATGCCAGTTGCGCCTGTTCCCTTTGCTTCAGCTACAGCAAGTACCAGGTCGGTGGTATCTGTAACAGCCTGCATATAAGGCATGGCGCCGGCTATTCCTCCTTTGGACGATACAACAGTACGTGGATCTGCAAAGAATGATGGGCCAGCCATCAATGCTGCATAATAGATATCTGGTGATGTGATATCTCCAACAGCTGCATCCCTTGAAAGACCAGCCAGTACTCTTGCATCTCCTGCCATATCTCTTACAGATGTAACACCAGAATGCAACATACGATCCAGTACCTGTAATGTAGAGTTGCGATTGTCTGTCCCGGAAGGATCAGTGGCAAGATGTACATGCGTATCGATAAGGCCGGGCAACAGGTATTTTCCTTTCATGGGGATCTGCGCCATTGTATCCGGCAGTGCTTTTGCTCCGTCAGTGAATATTTCTTTTATATAACCATTGCTGATCACTACCGTTTGTCGGGGTTTCAGGCTTCCTGTTTGTGAGTCAAAAAGGTTAACACCTGTAATGGCATAGGTTTGCTGTGCCCTTGCCGTATAGAACAGGCAGCCTGCCAGTAGTAACAATAAAAAATTCCGGGATAGCATATTCTTTAAGTGTAGGTAGCTGAAAATACAAAAAAATGCTGAAGTAAGGAGGGACAGACCGGATAATAAATAAGGCCGAACGAACGCTGTATTACTGGTAGTTATTGATTCAATGTCGTTTAGTTAGTGGCTGGTGAAGACACCAGCCACGGGCACACCCCCCGGCGGGTGTCCCCACCCGCCGGAAGTAAAACGCTTAACTAAACGACATTGGTTATTGATTACCGGTTTTGATAATGAGTTTTATAGTGCAGGGTTTGTTGTAAACAGAAAGGCCGGTGACTGAATGTCTGCCGGCCTTTGCTTTTAGTATGATTATAACTGGCTATCAACTCGGTTCCAGCACCAGTGTTATTTTATTAAAATCTGCCGATGCATTGATGATCTTTTTGAAATCTTCGTAAACAGATATCGGGTATTGAATATTGCGGTATTGTTCAATAACAGTAACAGTCAACACATTCCCTTCCATTTTGTAGGAAGATTCAAAACCCATTGTCACCTGGTTGTTCTCACGGTAAACTTTATTGATATTCAGGTCATCCGGGTTTTTGATCTTGTATCCTTTGGGGATAATAAACTCAATGGTTCTTGCCAATACGTGCGGATAGGTGATGTCGATATCAAACTGCCTTGGTTTTTCCTGGTACATTTCGGCTTGTGGCCCGATGATCTCGCCGATCTTTACGAGTATTTTATTGCCAGCTCTGTCAACGAGTTCACTGGCATTTACAACCAGGTCAAGGATAAATGGCTTATTATCCGGTATGTTCTCAAACTCCTTGTTTTCAACTTTTGAAGAGATGATCCGTTCGGAGTTAGTCCCGAACTTTGCCATTTCTTTGATCAGTTGCTGTTGTTCTTCAGCATTGCTGTAATTAAACCCTGATCTGTAGTAGATGGAGGAATAGCCGCTATAAAGATGTTTAGTATGTACTATTAAAGTATCAAGAGTGGCATCCAGCTGTATCTTTGCTTCGATATTGCTGCCAGACCAGGTATAATCTTCACCCTGTATGCGATGAATATCTGCGATAGCGGTTGCGAAATTGCCGATGGTAGTGCCTTTGCAGAACACACCATTGGTGCCAACCCATTCCGGATCTATTGCCGGATAGCGCATTTCAAGCAGGGTAGGGGCAATGTATTTCTTCAGTTTGGGAAAGTAGATGATCTGGTTATCGCAGTTATTCCAGTTTTCAAATGATCTGTCAATTGAAAAGTTCTCTCTCGATCCACAAAGCGCAAACTCATGCTCTACATTCAGTTGTTTGAAAATGGCGCCATATAAACGGAGAATACCCCGGTGATTGGTGATCTTACTTTTGATGATCATTTCCAGGTTCTCGGCAGACGGATCATTGTTGTGTTCGGAAGTGCTGAAGTTTTTCTTGAGATAATTCTCCACGGCCATTACAATGCTTGCGTCATTGTTGTTGATCTTCTGCCAGCCGTTGCTACTGATCAGGTCATTTACACGTTTTATTTCTTTGTCAGAGTAAGTCGTGTACAAGCTATATGCCCTTTTTGCCAGCTCATTCCAGGTAAACAATCTTTCATTGCTTCCCCGCTTGTTATTGTAAGATAGTTTATACTCTATTCTTTTAAGATTGGCACTGTAGGAGGCATATTTTTCATCGTCTACCCCCTTTATGTCCAACTGGCTTATAGAAACAATACGTTTGGAATTGATCACCGTATCTGCTGCTGTATTGACCTGGTTGTAAGATTTGGTCTCAAAGATCAGCCGGTCTGGTGATACTATTGTTACCTGTGCTGCTGCAATGGGATAATTGGATTGAATGACTTCGCGCCCAAAAAAAGATACATCAGCTTTATAAGTGTAATAAAACTCCACTTCGCATCCTTTTTCAAGACCTTCCATTGCGAAGATCTTGTACAATTGTTCTCCCTCTTTCAGATCACGGATGTTTTTGCTGTCAACAGTAATGATCTTTCCGCTCTTCAGGATCGTACGGGCCATGATGTCAACGATCTCGTTGCTGTTGCTTACAGGGAGGTAGACTTTGTTAAATCTTTCAATGCCTTTGTCGTCGTTAATATGTATGCGTTTGTGTAATGTTTTATAAGAAGCTACATCCTCCTTTTCATCTACAAATTCGATCCGCCTTTTGTCCAGCAGTATCACGGCAGATTCGTTGTTGTATTTACTATCCAGTTGCTGAACGGAATTATTGCTGCTCCATTGTTCCCGTTCAATAGATGGAGGTACTTGTGCAAATACCTGTACCTGGCAGGTCAGCAGGCCGGGAATAATCAGTTTCTTTAACAGGGATAACATGCTTGTTATTTTTTTGACAGACTTATCGATTCTTTGTATTGGGGATAAAGGTGTTCAAGCACCTCATTCCATGCCTTAAAATCAGCAGGCTGCAATAGCAGGTGGTTGTTGCTAAACTCCTGGGTTAAGACGATGCTATTGCCTTTTTGCTCATAATTGATGGTAAATCCCCATATTTCATTTTTGAATGATTTGCCTTGTGGCAGATAGGTTACCTTATAACCTTCGGGTATAGTGAGTACTGTTACATAACGGTTAATACAGCGGAAGTCGGATTCAATCGGTATTGTACGTCGGGGATAATCGATCTCCTCATGTACATACAGCTTCAGCAGGTTCAGGTTAAGGTACCATTCATCGCCTATTTTACGGGCATAGTCCTGCAGATCGAACCTGGCTGTAAGGGCAACCTTTTCTTTGCTGTTCTGGTTGCCTGTTTCGTAATTGATAAGATGAAATTTATTAGAACCGCGTGAAAACCGGCCTTTCATGTATTCTTCCTTGTCCTTTTCATTATAGTAGCTCAGTAATCCGTAAGTATGCATTGCAAAATAACCGCTCATCTGCTGGGTAATAAAACCATTGATACCCTGATCAGTGAACTGCAGAAAACAGGAGTCTGTTTTCACGCTTACCTGTGCCGGTATGGACGGTACTGTTACAATCCTGTATTGATCGGGGCTTAAGCCAATCATTGCTTCTTTATCCTGTATGCCGGATGGTGGTAATCCAAAAACGCAGGTGGGGTCTGTTCCGTCCAGGAAGGTAAACTCATCTTTTTTCAACTGGATAGCACAGATCATGTGATTGCTTACCATCGGAAGGGGAGTTTCGCGATAAGAGTAAGGAAGATCGCGTGTGCCAATCCAGGTATAATAAGCCGGTACGCCGGCAGTATTCAGCATCAATGTGAGGATACTGCTCATGTCCTTACAATCCCCATAACGGCGTTCACAAACAAAATTGGCATCACGTGGAATAAACCCTCCCATGCCGTCTTCAAAGGCTACGTACTTGATGTGGTTTTGTACCCAACTGTAAATATTGCGTGCTTTTTCTTCCTGTGAAGTAGCATTGTGTGTAAGAGAATCAACGATCCGTTTCAATTCAGGGCTTGCTTCTTTATTGATATCTTTTACAAAACTTCTGTTCAGTTTATAAAGGGCATTAGTGTCAGCAAGATAAGTTATCTCATCACCCTTCTCATTCTTATACTTTTCAATATAAAAGATCACGTGGGGGGCATAATAGGCTTCGCCTGGTGCATCAGGGTATTTCTGAAGTGCCGGCTGATCTTTTACCTGGAACCTGTAAATGATCTCTCCGCCTTTTTTGTCCTGTGTAAACAATATTTTGTCTGTACCCAATCCCTTGAAGACATATTTTACAGACATGTCTTTAGGAAAAGAAATACTCAGTTCATTGTTAATGACCGGTATGGTGCGGGCGAAATAATACGGAGAAAGCAGGTACGGTTTTGCATGTGCTACTTTCATGTTCAGCACTCCGATCGCTCCGGGGCCGATAGCGGGGAAATTGAAACGGATATCTTTTACGTCATCATAAAATACGCTACTTGACTTGCTGTCACTGGTTTTAAAACCTGTAACTTTTATTTTCTTATTTTCCGCAGTCTGTGTGTATGCCTCATATTCTTTTACGTCATGAAAATGACTGGTAGTAAATCCATAGCCACTCAGGTATGAAGCGGCATCTGCAGAAAGATAGAGCACCTGCTCGGTTTCCTTACTTTCAACACTGGGTTCACCGTCTTTAATTGAAAGACGGAATTGGGTAGAACTATTAAGTATAACAACCTCCTGCCCGGGGTATTTACTTTTGAGTTCTTCTATCTTCTGGGCAGCACCGGAAAGCGATAGACCCAATGCTGCTGTTATCAATGCAAATGTTGTTGAAAGTTTCATTTTACTGCAAGTAAATAACCGTAATAATAAGTTCTGACCTGTTTGAGTTTTCCGGCTTCATCATAAAAGCGTTGCTCCCCATGGTATTCCCCATTGTAATAATTGCCTTCATCTGTAAGAATACCTTTGGCATTGTATCTCTTATAAGGGCCATGCAGGTTGTCGTGCTGGTAGTTATGTACGGATCTGGGTTTGCCGTCACTATAATATTCATTAACCTGTCCTTCTGTAGCTCCGTATACTTCCGTGTTACTTATTGCTATTTTACCACTGGAGTGGTATAAGGTATAGGCCCCGTTTTGTACACCATCGGTATATTCCATTGTTGCAGAAATATTACCGTTCTGGAAAAATGCTTTCAGCTTTCCGCTACCCTGAACAAGAGGAATTTCGGATACCAGTTTGCCTGTTTTATCGAGGTAGTTATAGCTTGCAGGCATTCCATCATCATAACGTAATTGATACATAAGAGCTCCTTCCTCATCATAGCGTTTATATAAACCATCACGATCCCCGTCTTTATATGCTATTTCTGTATCTGTTTTGCCATTGTCGAAATAGAATATGCTTTTTCCCTGGAGTTTATCGTGTTCAAATTCTTCGCTGTACCACAACGTACCAGTTTCATTATAATGTTTCCAGGTACCGGTTTTTTCATTCAGTTTGTAATAGCCCTGGAGCCGGAGCTTTCCGCCATAGTCGTAAGTGGTATAGGTACTGTCCAAAAGGCCGTGTTTGTAATATTTAACAGCCAGTAAGGAACCGTCGGGGTAATAGAATTTAAAAGCCCCTTCAATATTATCATTTACATAGGTACATTCACTGTAAAGTTTTCCGTTGGGGTATAGCGATGTGAATTTTCCACTGCCATTGATAAGTTTTACAACACTGGTCACCTTGCCTGTTGTGTCATACTCAGTTAACCCGCGCAGGTTATTCATGTCATACAGGTATTCAGATTGTTTTTTACCGGTAGGCCAGTAAAAAGTTTTAATGCCATTCAGTTTTCCATTCAGATACCAGGTATGGTTAACAAGTGTTCCCTGCTCATTATAGTTCAGCCACTCACCTTGTGGCTCGTCACCGCCGTACCAGCCTTCTTCCTGCGGCGTTCCGTGAAGATACCAGGAGGTATAGTAGCCATCTTTTTGCTCATCTACATAAGATAGTGTATATCTTTTCTGGCCGTTTTGGTAATAGGCCATCGCTTCTCCGTTCAATTGTCCCTGGTCATAGGTTTCTCTTGCCCTTTCTTTTCCCGAACCAAAGTAATAGATTTTCGTGGCGTCTGTTTGCCCTTTAGCGTTGTAGGACGTTAGTGTTTTTTTTGTGCCATCGGGGTTAAAAGAGAGCATCTCCAGTTTTCCTTTATTTGATTCTGAAACACTGATCTGTTTACCTGTTTTATCGTAGTACCGGCCTGCTTTTAGAATATCGTCATCGAACGTAAGCGTAGAGTACAGTTTGCCGTCTTCGTCGAAGTACTGTATATCGCCGGTTGTTTTCCCTTTCTTGTTGGTATAGCGGTTTTGTACCAGGCCGTTTTCGTGGTAGGAAATGTATTCTCCTTCAAGTATGCCGTTGTTATAGTTTTCTAAAGAACTGGGTTTTCCGCTTTCATAGTAACGTTTCAGAGTGCCGGTCAGCTTATCCTGATTGTATTGTGTTTCGGCAGATAAAACACCATTTTGATACCATGCTTTATAAGAACCGTTCAGCAGGTCATTGGTATAATTACCTTCGCTTCCGATCTTGCCATCTGCGTAATAAGATCTGACAACTCCATTTTTCTTACCATCTGCATAATTCTCTTCTGATTGGATACCCCCTGATTCGTAGAATGTCTTTTTAAGACCGTTCAGTTTCCCCTTGCTATAGATCTCTATCGATTTGGTAGCGCCACTCCGGTAGTAAATAATATATTGCCCTTCGGTTTCTCCGTTTTTATAAGTACCGCGTGATGAAACAACTCCATTGTCATAGTAATAGATACTCTCGCCTTCCTGTTTTCCATTCAGGAAAGACTCTTTAGCTTTAAGTCGTCCGTCGAAATAGTAATAGCTGAAAGTGCCTTCCCTGCCTCCTTTTTCGTTAAAGAGACCTTCACTTTTCTTATTGCCGGCGGCAAAATAGAACTGCCATGGACCTGCAAGGATCTCATTCTTCGCATCTTTAAGAATGCCTTTGCCATAAAGTTTTCCCCCCGAAAAATGGTATTGGGAGCCATCAGGTGATCGCTTTGAGAATTGGATTTCTCTTGTAGCTCTTATCTGGTTCAGGTATTCTTCGATATCAGATGTTAGGGATTCTATTTCCTTTTTCTTTTGTTTATTAAAATTCTGGATAGCAGGAATATTCACATTAGAAAAGGCATAATTGACAAGGTATTCGAACTTCTTCCCGTCAAAGATTTTTTTAAATAAAGGAGCATAATACTGCATTGTGAAATCCTTGTCCGATCCGTCAAAGCTGAGTTTTTCAAAAACTACCTGCATCTGTCTTGAAATGGCGTCGTCCAGTTCAATGATGATCTTATAGTTTTTGTCCAGTGCTATCTTAGATAGAACGATCTGTTCTATTGTACGATAATTATCAGAAGGATCTTCCTTACGGTCATCGATCAGCTTGTTAACTTCGTCTGTACTTTTAGATATCTGGCTCAGTACATTGATCGCATTTTTCTGGAACCTGCCGTTAGGCTCAATCGCAAGATAGGCTACCATGCCAAGAAAGGCGGGAATGATCTTACCCTGGTTCAGGGCGCAGAGTCCCAGCTTGAAATGTGAGCTGGATGAATAAGGATTTATCAGAACTGCTTGTTGGAATACTTTTTCTGCTTCAATATATTTCTTCATGCGAAGCAGTGTGGTACCTTTGTTGACATACAGGCTTATAAAAACAGGATAGATGGCAATAGCTGAGTCGAAGATCTGAAGAGATCGTTCCTGTTGATCTGCATAGTCCAGCAGGGAGCCATATTGTGTAAGTATTTCCGGGTAGCGTTCAGGTTCTGATTTGTCGGCGAGCGCTTTTTCACAATAACTGATACCACGGGCATACTGACTATCGGCACTACAGGCAAGTGCTCTTTCATAAAGCGACCACACATAGTTGGTATCGCCTACAGGTATTTTCTCAAACTCATTCAGCGCATCTTTATACTTACCGTCATCGTACAGTTTCATCCCGGTCTGCATGATCTCACCGGAATTGAGGAGTGGAACTTTCTTTTGGGCAAAAGAATAGAGGCACAGCGTACAGAGTACGGTCATCAGGGGGATTCGGGGGTTCATTGCTATCGTTCTTTAGCGGGTGAAGTTAATAGTAAGTTGGTTAAAACGAAGTCGTTACAGGAATTATTTTGTCTAACGGATAAGGGTTTGGGCTTAAGTTTAGCTATTTTAATCTGATAGATATGAAATTTATTTCATGCGATAGGGTTATGTCAAATCCATGTTGTATATAGAGATAAATATTTATAATATCTGCAGCTAATTTCAGACTCCTGACACTGTGTTTTTTGACCCTGAATTCTGCATCTTTACGGGATTTATCCACCCGCAGAGAACGAGAGCTGCATAAGTTGACGCAGGGACTTCAATCAGCATCGACTTTAAACATTATACCTTAAGCCTTATACCTTAAACCTGCTTCGCGTCTTCGCGAACCTTATCCCAACCGCAGAAAACGAGAGCTGCATAAGTCGACACAGGGACTTCGATCAGCATCGACTTTAAACTTTATACCTTAAGCCTTATACCTTAAACCTGCTTCGCACCTTCACGAACCTTATCCCAACCGCAGAAAGCAAGAGCTGTATAAGTTGACGCAGGGACTTCGATCAGCATCGACTTTAAACTTTATACCTTAAGCCTTATACCTTAAACCTGCTTCGCACCTTCGCGAACCTTATCCCACCCGCAGAAAACGAGAGCTGCATAAGTCGACACAATGACTTCGATCAGCCTCGACCTTAAACTTTATACCTTAAACCTGAATCCTCCAACTACTTTCTTTTAATTGTACAACTCCTTATTTGGTTTGTCAATTGACTTCGTTTTAGTGCAAGGGTATCTTTGGGATATATATTATTCCTGCTATAGCAGATCCTTCTACAAACATTTACAGTCACAAAAAACTATTATGAAACCGGTACACTTATTAGTTCCGGCGCTGCTGTTTTTCAGTTGTAACAGTGCCGGTACGAAAGAACAATCAGATTCCACACCGATAAATGAACCAGCAATGAACAATGAAATTAAGGTAGCAGATTATGCAACCGATCCTGCGATCGAAGTACAGACCAAAGTATTTCTGAAAGCACTCAACACCAGCGGTGGCAAGCCTATGGAAACCATGCAACCTGCCGATGCACGTAAAGTACTGGAAGGTGCGCAAATATCCGTGAAAGCAGATGTTTCGGGTGTTGAAATAAGTGAGAAGACTATTACACAGGATGGTGTAACGGTAAAACTGTTTATCACACGTCCGGCGGGAGTAACAGGCGTTTTGCCTGCCTTTATGTTCTTTCACGGTGGTGGATGGGTGATAGGAGATTTTCCCACACATCAGCGATTCATCCGCGACCTGGTGGTTTATTCAGGAGCGGTAGCTGTACATGCAGAGTACTCCCGCGCGCCTGAAGCAAAATATCCTGTTGCTGTAAACGAATGTTATGCTGCTACCAAATGGGTGGCAGAGCATGGCAAAGAGATCAATGTGGACGGTAGCCGCCTTGCCGTGGTAGGCAACAGTGCAGGAGGCAACCTGGCAGCAGCAACTGCGTTGATGTGCAAAGACAAAAAGGGGCCTGCACTGAAATACCAGGTGTTGTTCTGGCCGGTGACAGATGCAAACTTTGAAACTGTTTCTTACAACCAATACGCAACTGATCGTTTTTTAACCAGGAACATGATGAAATGGTTCTGGAATAATTATATACCCGAAAATCAGCGCAACGAAATTTATGCATCACCATTAAGAGCTACTACAGAGCAGTTAAAAGGACTGCCTCCCACATTGGTACAGACTGCTGAAAATGATGTACTGCGTGATGAAGGTGAGGCTTATGGGCGAAAGCTCAATGAAGCTGGTGTTCCTGTATCAGCTGTTCGTTACCTGGGTATGATCCATGATTATGGCTTGCTCAATCCACTGGCGGAGCTCCCCGAAGTACAATCTGCACTTTTTTATGCTGCTTCAGAATTAAAGAAAGCGTTAAAGTAAAAGTGTCTTAATCATTTATTATAAAGACTATTTATTAAAACAAAAACAAATGAAAGCTGGAATTAATAAGATCATGCAAGTGATCGCCATGCTTGTGATCTCCGGGTTTATTTCTGGATCAGCAGGGGCGCAGGTAAAAAACATTGTATTGGTTCATGGTGCGTTTGCTGATGGTTCTGGTTTTCAGGCGCTGTACCAGTTGCTTAAAAAGAAAGGCTATAATGTAAGTATTGTAGGTAATCCCAATACCGGTTTTGCAGATGATGTAGCCTCAACAAAACGTGTGTTGGATAAGCAGGATGGACCAGTATTACTGGTAGGTCATTCTTATGGTGGTGCTATCATTACTGAAGCAGGCAACGATCCTAAAGTGGCAGGGCTTGTGTACATAGCTGCCTTTGCACCGGATGCCAATGAAAGCCTGCTGCAATTACTGAAGTCTGGTCCGCCCGCACCGAATTCCGGGATATTGCCTCCTGATCAGAATGGCTTTATCTGGTATGATAAAAAGAAATACCATTCCGGTTTTTGCGCTGATTTGCCTAAAGAGCAGGCTGAGTTCCTGGCCGATTCACAGATCCCTGTTTCGGCATCTGTATTCCAGGCTACCATCGCTACACCTGCATGGAAGTCAAAAAAGAGCTGGTATATTGTAGCCACCGAAGACCAGACCATTCCACCGGATGGGGAACGCTTTATGGCTAAAAGAGCCGGCGCTGCTGTAACAGAAATTAAAGCAAGCCACCTGGTATTTATGTCAAAACCAGATGCCGTGGTCACAGTGATCGAGACAGCAGCGAAAGCAGTAAATTGATCAAAGTGCTGAACAACTTACAAACGCGGGGTGCTATGCTTCCCGCGTTTTTCTTTTAAATGATTTTCCGGTGGCAGTAGCTTTCGTCGGGATCAGCGGGTTCAATTATGACCTTTCATTCAATGTCGTTTAGTTAGTGGCTGGTGAAGACACCAGCCACGGGCACGTCCCCCGGCGGGTGTCCCCACCCGCCGGAAGTAAAACGCTTAATTAAACGACATTGATCCCACATTCACCAAATCTGGTTAGCAGTATTGGTGAATTATCTATATATCGCTAAAAAGACTTCCCTGTTCTCGCATAATTGCATGGTACACAATGTGTAATAAACAGGCATGTTATTAGTAACAGGAAGTAGTTATTAACCGGTAACCACTACTATGCAAAATTCCTCTTTTTTCATTCATTGCTCAGGTAAGCCTGTAGAAGTAAACTCCCTGAAAGAGCTGAATGCCACCAATGCTGTTGAGTATCTTTCGCAGGAGCGACTTTCCAGGTTTGAAATTATCTGGCTGCAGGAAGGGAGCTGGACCATCCAGGTCAATGGCCATCCATTGCAGCTAACAACGCATACGGCTTATTTCCTGATGCCCGGGCAATTACGGTTTGCTGCCATTGCAGATGAGGTCAAAGGCTTTCATATCAGCATTGCTGAAGAGTATTTTCATCTTACTACCAACCAGCAGCACGCTCTCTGTCATTATAACTTTCCTGATCAGCCATGGTGCAGCAAGCCTGATAAAAGTAAAGCTGCATTGCTCGAATTAATTCTTTCTGTAATACAGCGGGAGTGTACGGGTGAAACACTTAAACGGCAAGGCATCATTCTGGGATGGTTGAAGATCCTGTTGGAATATTTCGACTGGAATTACACCTGTGATGGAAGGGAACTGACAACGCGCAGAGACCAGCAGATCTCCAAACAGTTCTTTAAACTGCTGGCAGATGGTTTCAAAACACAAAAGAAAGTGTCCCATTATGCAGGACTGCTGGCTATTACGCCGGCACATCTTAACCAGGTGGTTAAAAAAATATCAGGCTATCCTGCCAGTTATCATATTCAGCGTTGCATCATTAGCGAAGCCAAAAGACAGGCATTACATGGTGGAAAAAGCATGAAAGAGATCTCTTATGCACTGGGATTTGATGATGTTTCGCATTTTAGCAAGTTCTTTAAGAACAATGCCGGGATGAGTTTTTCAGGATTCAAAAGATCTGTGCATAAAGATCAATGTCGCTGAATTGAAACGTACTTACCTGCTAATTGTGAAACCTCTTTCTATTGCGTATTTTAGTGGCTCAGCCAAAACCTTACCGTAATGCTTCGCTATCTGCTTGTTTTACTTTTTTTCTTCACTATAGCTTTCTTGCCTGCACAGGAATTGCGTAATCCCATTCCTGCCTCTTATAATGCAGATATGCAGCGGTTACTGGTCATTGCTACCGCAAACTTTGTATATGCTATTTGCCAGGGACAACTGGACAGGGACAGTGCAGTTATTTTCTCTTCCCGCACGTTTGGCCTGAGCAGGCTAACCGCTTACAATGAAGGTTTCTCTACGGGCAAAGATTACCCGGGCGGCAGGTTGATCGACTCGGGTAGGATTGACCTGGCAATACAGCAGCTTGCATCATTGCAGGGTGATGCAAGGCAACAGTTATTGGCTGAATTAGGGAATTATTATCTCCACAAACCGGGTAACGACAAACTCAGCATAGACAGTGCTGGCTTTTTTATAGAACAGTTATACAGGGCTGCCAATGCTGCAAAAGATAAATGGTTGCCATATAGCCTGTGGCTGATGGGTGGGCTGAATACCGAAAAAAATAACCCCGCAAAAGGGGATGAGTATTTTGCACAGGCTACTGCATATTGCCGCAATGCCGGCGATGCAAAGATGCTGGCAATAGCATTGCTTTACCAGGGGGGCAATCTTGCTCCGGACAATGCAAAAAGGGAAGATGTTATGCAGGAAGCATTAGCGATCTGCAAAAAGGAAGAACTACCATTATTGCAATATAGAGTAATGATCATGCTGCTATTGGATCATACACATACACAGACGGGGATTGTTGCTAAGGAATTGAAGGAGGCGCTTGAATTTGAAAAAAAGATAGGCTTCTTGCATCACCAATACGCTTACAATAGCCTGGCCTACTGGCATACCTTATTGGGCGATCTCGTGCAGGCAAAACTGAATGCTGAACATGCGCTGGAGAGTATGGTACATACAAAAGATACCGTTTTTTCTACGGTTTACAGTATGCGTATGAGCGAAACCTATAGTAATCTCCAGAATATGCCACCTGCCATGTATTGGAATACAAGAGCATTAAGTGTTCAAAAAACCAAACAAACACAGGTGTTCTGGTTTAAAAGTATGCTCGATAGGATCAGGATGCTCAACAAGATGGGCCGTTATTCAGAATCGCTTGAGTTTGCCAAAGAAGTTAAACGCCTGTATCCCCCGCAGAATGATTTTGATAAAATGCATCTCCTTTTTAATATAGGATGTTGTTACGAGGAGTTGCACAAAGACGAAGAGGCCTTAGATTATTATCTGCAGTTCCTGGAGATTGCTGAACGTTTCCCGCCGCAGTTTGCTTATGCTGATATGCTGTTGGCTTATGGTGCTGTAGCTGACTTCTACTTCAGGAAAAAGAATTATGAAACCGCCCGGAAATTTACACTGAAGATCCTTGATAATCCCATCGGAAAAGTAACCGTTCCTTACGAAGGTATGGCCAATTACTTGTTATTCAGGCTTGATTCTGTAGAAGGTAATTATGTTTCTGCAATCCAACATTACCAGTTATACCACCAGTTCAGGGATTCTACTTACAGCCTTTCCCAGCGTAAGAAAATGGATGAACTGACCGTGCAGTATGAAACCAAAAAGAAAGATCAGGATATCAGTATTTTAAAAAAAGATGGCCTGCTGCAACAGGAAAAACTGTCAAGAACTGCCATTATGGGAAAGATAACACTAGCGGGCATTGTTGTTTTGCTCATTATTGTAGGACTGTTGTATAATCAATACAGGCTAAAACAAAGATCAAATAAAGAAACTCTTGCCCGGAATGAAACCCTGCAGCAACTGGTAGAAGAAAAAGAATGGTTGCTGCGTGAAGTGCATCATCGTGTAAAAAACAATCTACAGACAATTGTAAGTTTACTGGAGTCCCAATCCACCTATTTGCAGAATGAGGCATTACTGGCAATACAGGAAAGTCAGAACAGGATCCACGCCATGTCGCTGATTCACCAGAAGCTCTATCACAATGAAAACATTTCTTCTGTTAATATGGGCGATTATTTGCCTGAGTTGGTGCAGTACCTGTTCGAAAGTTACGATGTAAGGAATAAAATTTTACTCGATGTAGAAGTAGAAGGTACAGAGCTGGATGTATCACAGGCCATCCCGGTTGGTTTAATCGTGAATGAAGTTCTTACCAATGCCATTAAATATGCCTTTCCTGTTCCGCAAGTGGACAATCGTGTTACGGTCTCTTTTTTAACGAAGAAGGATGGAGTGGCAACATTACGTATTGCTGATAATGGAACAGGTATTGCTCCTGAGATCCTGAACAGTAAGGTAAAAGGCCTTGGCCTCAAACTGATTCGTGGTCTGGCAAAAGATATTGATGCAGATCTTGAACTGCAGGCTGGCAATGGTACCTGTGTGGTGATCTCGTTCAAAGTAAGCAGAACGCTGAAGTCAATAGCTGAAGAGTCTGCAATAAATACTGTTAATGTATGAGCCGGAAAATACTGATTGTTGAAGATGAGTTTGTAGAAGCCAACAACCTCGAGATGATCCTGGAAAAAGCAGGCTATTCAGTTACGGGTATTGCCCGCTCTGTAGTTGCTGCCCGGAGAGAAATAGAAAAAGAATTGCCCGATTTCGTACTGGTCGATATTTTCTTACATGGCCCACAAACAGGTATTGAACTGGCATGGGAGTTAAAGCAAAAGGATATTCCCTTCCTTTACCTGTCTGCCAATTCCAATCGCAATACGCTCGAATCAGCAAAGAGAACGGGGCCATACGGGTTTCTTGTAAAACCTTACCGCGAAAGAGATGTATTGGTGATGCTGGAAATAGCCGTATACCAGCATACGAACGGAAGGGAGGCTTTACTGAAGAAGAGTGTTGACGGGAAGCGTGTACAGACAATTCAACACGAAGGCGATTTTCATGGTATCCGTGGCAGTAGTCCGGCATTAACACAGGTAGTTGAACAACTCGAAATTGTTGCACCGACCAATACCAGTGTATTGATAATGGGTGAAAGCGGAACCGGTAAAGAGCGTGTGGCTGAAGTGATCCACCGGTTGTCTGACCGTGTTAACGGCCCGCTTATTAAAGTGGACTGTGCATCGTTGCCTCCCACATTGATAGAGTCAGTGTTGTTTGGTCATGAAAAAGGTGCTTTCACCGGCGCCACGGAACGCCGCATAGGGAAATTTGAACAGGCAAACGGTGGTACGCTGTTCCTTGATGAAATAGGAGAGATGTCGCTGGATATGCAGGCTAAGCTACTCAGGGTATTGCAGCAAAAAGAAATAGAACGATTGGGTAGCTCTTCTTCCATAAAGGTCGATGTGCGGGTAATCGCTGCCACCAACCGCAACCTGGAATACGAAGTAAGTGAAAAAAGATTCAGAATGGATCTCTATTACAGGTTGAATGTTTTCCCGGTATGGGTTCCTCCTTTACGCGAACGTGGTAATGATACCAGGTTGCTGACAGAATACTTTGTAGAAACTTTCTGTCGCCGGTTAGGTAAACCGCTTAAAACGATCAGCACCGTCGCAATGCAGGAACTGGAAGACTATCACTGGCCCGGTAACATTCGTGAACTGGAGCATGTGGTTGAAAGAACCGTATTGCTCTCCCGGGAAGATGTGATCACGCGTTTTGCATTACCTGCACAAAGTACTGCACAAACGAATAGCGCTGCCAATGCATTCAAGACTATTGCCGAGAATGAAAAAGAACACATTACGGCTGTTTTGAAAAGTTGTAATGGTAAGATCTCTGGTCCCGGTGGTGCCGCCGGGATCCTGGGGCTTCCTGTTTCTACACTCAATGCCCGGATAAAAAAACTAGGTATCCGTGCCAGTAAGTCTTTTCATTGAAATGTACCACTAAAAAATAAAATTGTCAATTGCCGGCACATAGACATGGGAGTAATTTTGACCAGTTAATACAGCATTACAGCTGGTCAAAATACCTGATATGAATAAAAATCCCTCAATTGTTTTTATCACCGGAGCATATGTGTCTCACGAATGCTGGGCCGGCTGGCAAACGTTCTTCCGTCAGAAAGGATACAATACTATGGCGCCACCCTGGCCCGGCAAAGAAGCCGATACCGCCACTTTAAGAAAAAAACATCCTGATAAAGCATTAGCTGCTGTAACGATGGGTGATGTAGTGAATCACTATATCAATATCATAGAAAAGCTTCCCGAAAAGCCCATCCTGATCGGTCATTCATTTGGAGGATTGTTTGCACAGGTATTGCTCAACCGCGGATATGGTGTTGCGGCTGTAGCCATTCACGCGGTACCGCCACAGGGCATTTTCCCTTATGAGCTAAACTTTCTGCGTTCAAATCTTGCCACGCTTGGCTTTTTCTCATCTCCTGATAAGCCTTACCTCATGCCTTTCAAAAAATGGCAATTCGTATTTACCAACGGAATGCCTTTGGAACTACAGGAAAAAGGTTACGACCAGTTAGTAATACCCGAATCAAGAAGAGCTGCAAGGGGTGGGTTAACCAGGGCTGCTTATGTGGATTTCAAAAAGCCGCATCCACCATTACTGTTAATGGCAGGTACAGACGATCATTGCATTCCTGAACATCTCTGCAAAAGGGTATATAAAAGTTACAAAGACAAAAATTCCGTAACTGAATATGTGGTCAACAAACGCAACCACTTTGTGCTGGGGCAGCCCGGTTGGGAAAATGATGCACAGTTTATTTATGACTGGTTACAACGTGTCTGATTACAATTTGAGAAAATAGAATTACGTCAACAACAAAAAGCCGCCGATATGGAAACTGGTTTTATACATGCTGAAACGGGTGGGAGAAAAATTGCTTACAGGGTTATAGGAGAAGGAACTCCATTGATCCTTTGCAACAGGTTCCGTGGTACAATGGATACCTGGGACCCTCTGTTCCTGACTGCACTTGCAGAAAATTATAAAGTCATCACATTCGAATATACAGGCATTGGTGCATCTACAGGAGCGTTGCCCACAGATATTGTAGAAGTAGCCAGGGATGTAAAAGATCTTGCTGATCACCTGTCAATTGACCAGGCAGTAGTGGTGGGATGGTCTTACGGTGGTTTTGTGGCACAGGCTGCTACTTTTTTATATCCCGGTCTGGTAACAAGAACTGTTCTGCTGGGAACCAATCCTCCGGGCAATAATGAGTATCCGTTCGAACAGGCCTTTCTGGATGCTGCATTAAAGCCTGTCAACGATTTTGAGGATGAGATCGTATTGTTTTTTGAACCGGCATCAGAGATCAGCCGCAATGCTGCCTTGGCTTCTCATCAACGAATTGCTCCGGCACTGGATATAGCAAGGATTCCTGCCACACCGGAATTGTTTCAACGATATTTTGCAGGAGGTAATACATTCAGGGAAGATCCTTTAAAATTCCGGGAACAATTTGCTACCACCAAAACTCCTGTCCTGGTGATTTGCGGAGATCATGATGTAAGTTTCCCCGTGGAGAATTGGTTTCCTATGATACATAAAATAAGTACTGCACAGTTGATCATTATGCCACAAACGGGTCATGGGCCACAGCACCAGCATCCGCTTCTGGTTGCAGAATATATCAGGGCGTTTATAGCCAATGCTTAATAATGAGGTTCAATGTATAAAGTTTAAGGTAGGCGCAGATAAGCGTCAAAGCAAAATTTAATGAAGCAGATAGCAATATCTGGTAGCCTTCTTATACTTTAAACTTTATACCTTAAACCTTCCCCTTATGCTTACGCAGACTTTAGTCTGCATACGAAATGATATACTTAATGAAATGACTTTCCTGTTTCACCTTGCCCGACCTTTAAAGGTCGGGTAATAAGTATAGCATATATCTCTTATTGTTCAATAGAAGAGTACAGGAGCGGGCTAAAGCCCGCGAAAATTTCCCGCAGTTGCGTCGTCTTTATAATTTAAACTCATATAGCGTCTTAGCGCCTTTGCGAGCCTTATCCCAACCTCAGAGACTCACACCCACATCAACCTCTTAAACTTTATACTTTAAACCTTACACCTTATACCTTCCCCCTTTAAGTGTTTCGACTTATACGACAATGATGCCTATAGGCTAAGAGCGATTTCTTGCACAGAACCGGCTATGGCATTGGATTTAGCCCTGAATATCCATACCTTGTGTCAATAATGTAACCCGCCGTAATGCTCCGCCTTTTAAGACTCCTGCTTATTGGTCTTCCCTTTGCTGTGGCTGCACAGCCTTCTATTCAATATACAAGACTTACGGTTCAGAATGGTCTCAGCAATAACTCTGTACAATGTATTCTGCAGGATAGAGAAGGTATTGTATGGATAGGCACCAATGGTGGGTTAAACCGCTACGATGGCGCGTCTTTCATTCAATACAGTATGCTGAGCAAACCGGCGCTTACCAATGGGGTTGTCACAGCGCTGATGCAGGATGCTGACGGCTATCTCTGGATAGGGACTGAAAATGGATTGAATATCCTGCAACAGAACACCAATACCATACAGCATTTTATACATGATAATGCAGTAACTGGTTCGTTTCCGGCAGGTGTTATCAGATCAATACAAAAAATGCAGGATGGCAGTACCTGGATCTTGTCAGACAGGTGGATGCTGAAGTTCAGCAACAGGAAAATGTTTCAGCCTGTTGCTATAGACAGTACATTACTGCAGCAGGATATGGTCTTCGCTGCCCTTACAGCAGGAAGCAATAAACAATTATGGATCTCTTACCTCGACCATGTAACTACACTGGCGCAGGAAGCTGATGTCAATGGTCGTCCATTGGTACAGCAGGCAGTGTACAGGGCGCCTGATTATGCACAGGTCTATATCGATGCGGGTAAAGTTACCTGGGGCATTGCCTGCACAGGTGTCAGTCGTTTCAATGAAACCACCCGTCGTTTTGATCCCTGGCTCAAAAATACATTTGCGGCCACCAGTCCAAATTTGCATTTGCGCACCAGCTATTGCCTGGATGCGGATAACGACATCTGGCAGGGCAACGACAGGGGAGGGCTCGTAAAATACGTATTACAACAAAAACAGGTAACTGATTATAGCTGGTTATTAAAGGCCATCAATGCCACCATTGTGTATTGTGTATATAAGGACAATAGCAACAATCTCTGGGTGGGCACAGATAATGGCATTATCAGGATCTCTAACCGTACTACCGTATTCAGCAATATTCCTTTCTCGCGTAACAATACTGTATTAAAAGATATCCGTTGCAGAAGGATCGTTGCTGACAAATATTACAACCTGTATGCGGGTACTGAAAACTATGGTCTGCTGAAAATGCGCCGGTTACCCGGTGGCAGGGATACTACGATCTTTCTCTCTGTCTTTGGCGCAAAGCCGGTCTCTGATCTGTTATCTGATAAAAACACATTACATATAAAGCTTGACGGACGCTATGACATCGGCTATATGTATGATCTGTGGTACGATGGTGGTGACCAGATCTGGATGGCTGGTTTTGGCCTCGGTCGTTATAATATCCACACAGATTCATTTGAAGTATTTCTTGCTGCCGGTGATGAACAGGAACGTAGGGAAAGCATTCCGCAGTTTGCTGTTTGTGCTGATGGCAAAAGGTTCTGGACAGGCGGCCAGTACAACATCTTTACTTTTGATACGGTTACCAGGGAGCTTGTTGCATTCAGGGATCAGCAGGGCAAAATGCCTTTTTACAATATTCCCTGTTGGAGCCTTGGCAAAAAAGGAGAATGGATCTGGGCAGGTACCGGCAAAGGATTATATAAGATCAATAGCCGGACAAAAGAAGTGATAAAACTGGCTATTCATCCTGTACTGGAGTTTGGTATCAATGATATTTGTATAGACAATACAGGCTGTTGCTGGATCAGTACTGTTGGCGGTGGCGTTATTCAGTACGATGAGCGGACAGGACAGGTGCATCAACACACCAATAAAGATGGTCTGAGTAATAATACCGTTTGTGGTATCCTGTGCGATCGTAACAACAATCTATGGATCAGCACCTATGCCGGGTTAAGTTACTTTAACCAACAGGCTGCCAGCTTTACCAGTTTCTATACCAGGGATGGCCTCAATGCAGATGAGTTCAACCGTAAGGCATTTACTGCATTGCCCGATGGAAGGATGATCTTCGGTGGACTGAATGGTTACACCGTCTTCGATCCCGATGGCATCTTTAAAAAAGACAGGCCTGTAAAAATGATCATTACCCGTTTCAGTAAAACGAATAGTGAGGGCAATACAGAAGAACAGGTATTTGATATAGCGCAGCAACGGGAAGTGGTGATTGAGCCTGGTGACAAATTCTTTGCATTCTATTTTACACTTACTGATATGTACGAGCCGGCAGGCAATCGCTATCGCTACAGTCTGCAGGGCGTAGATGGCGGATGGCATGATATCGGCAACCAGAACTTTGTATCCTTCAATGCGCTGCCCGCCGGAACATATACCCTTCGTATAGCAGGCAGCCCCGGCAAAGGCGCTGAAACCATCAGTGAAGTGTCTGTAAGGATCATTGTAAAACAGGTCTTCTATAAAACAACATGGTTCATCTTACTGATGCTGGCAGCAGCCACTGCAATAGTGATAGCCATTATCAGGTACAGGGTAAATCAGGTAAAAAAGATCCAGTACCTGCGTACACGCATTGCCAGCGATCTGCATGATGAGGTAGGGAGTTCACTGGTACATATTACCATGCTGGCCGATATGGTAAAACGATCAGCCGGTAACAAGACTGCAATGGACGAACAGTTGAGTGGTATTGCAGGCATCAGTCGTGGTGCGGTAGCTACCATGAAAGATATTATCTGGAGTATCGATGCACGCTACGATACTATTGCTGGTATGATAGGGCACATGCGCGACCATGTATATAATGTATTAACCCCGGCAGATATTGATTTCAGCTTTACGGTAGCGGGTTTGAGTGAACAGGAAAAACTACCGGCAGATTTTCGTCAGCAGGTGTACCTGGTTTTCAAAGAAGCGATCAATAACGTGGTAAAACATGCAAAAGCTACCGGTGTACAGATCAGTCTCACAAAAGAGAACGGATCTTTTATTATGGAAATCAATGACAACGGCAAGGGAATTGATACTGCCAGGTACAGTAACGGGCAGGGATTAAGTAATATGAGGATGCGCGCTCAGCGGTTGAAGGGCTCGGTAGATGTCATCTCCGGAAATGGTGTAACTATCCGGCTGAAAGTACCACTGTAGATCTTGTAACCCGTTTATGGCATCTTTTTCCGCTTTATAATCTGTTATCTTTAGAATATGATCTGTCTCGCCATTATAGAGGATGATACATTTGTCAGGAATAACCTTGCATCTTTTTTTGAGCAGCAGGAAGACGTGACCTGTGTAATGGCAGCAGGCTCAGTAGAAGCCTTTTTACAGGAAAGTGCAAAGATGCCAAAGCTCGATATTGTACTCTCTGATATTGGTTTGCCGGGCATAGATGGTATTGCGGCTATCCAGTTGATAAAAAAAAGTTTCCCCGAAGTCTCCATAATCATGCTGTCGGTGTATGCAGACAATGATCGCATCTTTAAAGCACTGTGTGCCGGTGCTGTAGGGTATCTGCAAAAAGATACGCCACTTGAAGAGATACTTGAGGCATTACAGATCATCCACAAAGGAGGCTCTATTATGTCTCCCGCCATTGCGCGTAAGGTAGTAGAATACTTTTCTCCCAAACGAACTTACAACGAACTCCTCACAGCCAAGGAGCAGCAGGTTGTGGCTGCAATGGTAGATGGGCTCAGCTATAAGATGATCGCCGCCCGTTTAGGCATTGCACTCGAAACTGTGCGTCAGCACATCAAAAACATTTATCGCAAGCTCCAGGTAAACAGCAAAAGCGAAGTGATCATAAAATCCATGAGAGGAGAGATCTGAGAAAATTCCGAAAGGAAAGCAAGTTGGCAGTTGGCAATTTGCAGTTACCTGTAACTTGCATCCTGTATTTCCATTCACTATTCACTTGCCTCTGTTACTCACGACTGACGACTCACGATTGACGATTGCCGTCTGCCGATTCACAACTCACGTCTCACGATTTTCCACCTGAAACCGGTATTCCCCGCCTTAGGTGTTCCGCGTTTAGCGTTAACCCCCTGTATTCTACTTATAACTTAAAACCTACAACTTGTATTTTCCTGTCCCTTGTATTCCCTTCGAAATCTCAGCTTCCCGTACTTCTAACTTCGTATTTCTTACTTCCTCGCGCTTTCTCCCCCATTCATGGGATTGACCTGCTTTGCTTATTGAGCAAACTTTGCATCCAAACTGTAGTGATGCTGACCCGAATAACTGCTTTATGTATATGTATCTCATGCTGCTGTGTCAAATTTACACAAGCTCAGATCCGGTCTTATGGCTTTAAGGCTGGTGCCAATTATTCAAGTATCAGCAATCTTTCCACCATTATTCTCAGCGAACCCTATTTTATCAATTACAGTATCAGTGAGTCTGGCCGCTATGGCTGGCACTTCGGGTTCTTTTATGAATACAAGCTGGAAGGCAACCTGCTGGGGTTTCAGTCAGAGATCATGTATTCCAAACAGGGAGGCGATGTAAAGTTCAGCAATTACGAAAAAGACTTTCATTACAAAATGGAGTTTGCTTACCAGTATGCCAATATAGTAGGACTGCTCAAATGGTTCCCCAAAGAAGGAAAAGTGAGCCTGGGGGCGGGGCCGTTCTTAGGGATCAATGTCGCTACCAGGAATATAAAATACAGTTCCTGGGGCACCGGTAAGTTGGATGCTTTTGGTACCGATCTGCAACAACAGCAGCAATTGCGGAATGTATTGCGGGGCAAGAACAATTTTGGGGTAGCGATCGACCTTGCGTGGGATATCAACAACGCTATAAAAGTAGGGGGGCGTTATTACTGGAGTGGTACCAATGCGGTGGAAACAGAAGCCAATTCTTACAATTTTATCACTGTAAAAAATAACAACACTGTGTGGGAGTTTTCGGTAGCGCTCAACTGCGACTACCTGTTTGGTGAACATTAGTTGTGCCTCTTGCCTCAAAATCATGCTAACCATGAAACCTTGTGTACTGTTACTGAGCTGCTGGTGTATTGCTGTTTCCGCATGGGCGCAATCAGCAGACCCCGGCAATGTAAAAGGCGCTTTCCTGTGGTACAGTACAGATACTACGGGTAAAATACCGGCATTGCGCAGCCGTATAGCTGGCGATACTGGTTCACTCACTTTCAGTGCTGCCTCTGTTGCCGATCTCAATTTCCATCCTGCATTGCTGCTCTCCGGCAAAAACACATTGCGTGCTTCATTGGGCACGCGTGATCTCCGCAATGCCAGTTATTTCACTGTTTACCAGGGGCCTGATACATCAAAGGAAAAGTGTATCTGGCATATTACAAACGATCAGCAAACTACCCTGGTGCTCACCACCGATCGTATGGCCGACCTGTCTGCTTACCACTACATGAATTACAGGGACGTGGTACGCGATCAGCCAAAGGTCAATATCTATGTACAGAACAGGGAAAGTGATGCATTGACGGCTACTGAACAATGGTGGAATATCGGCACAAAACCTTCAGTACCGGAGCTTCCTGTTGCTGATTTTCGTGGAGTGGTGCCGGAGATCATTGCCTATGACAGGGTGCTCAATAGTCGCGAACGTTTACAGGTAGCTTCCTATCTCGCATTGAAATATGGCATTACCCTAACGGAGCCTGGTGCTACTTATCTCAACAGTACTGCACAGGAAGTGTGGAATGGTTATGATTACAGCGACTGGCATCACAATATTGCCGGTGTTTGTCGTGATGATGCCGCCGGGCTCTGGCAACAGGCTGCCGGCAGTACCAATACCCCCGGACTGCTTACTATCACTGCAAAGGATTCTTTACGCAATAACAGTTTCCTGTTATGGGGCGATAACGGTAAAAGCCTTATACCGGCGGACAGGATAGCGGGTATGCCACGCCTACTGCAGAAAACCTGGCTTATGAAAACATTTGGAAATGTATTGCCGTTTACAACCGACCTTTTACTGGATACAAAAAGCATTGATGCTCCGTTACCTGTACAGCCTGTTTACTGGTTGGTGACAGATAGTTCAGGCAAGGGCAATTTCGATGCAACAGCCCGCTTTACCCGGATGGATCATATTGATCAGAAGGGAAGGGTTTTATTCAAAAACATAAGCTGGGATAAAGATGGTTCAGGCAAAGATGTATGGGTTATTGCCGTAGCAGAAGAATTGTTGCTGGCAACTACTATTCATCAACCTGCCTGTGCATTACCGCGCAATGGTGCTATTACTACAAAGATCATTGGTGGCATGGCGCCTTATCAACTGGTATTAAAACAGAAGAATGGTTTGCTGTTTATTAAAAAGATCACCGACCCATCAGGTACAGTTGAGTTTACCAGCCTGCAGGCAGGTAAATACTTTCTTACGGTTACCGATGCTACGCTGCGCAGTTATGCAGATTCATTTTACATCAATAATACAGATGCGCCATTGGTTACATCTTTAGCTGAGCGCTATACATTACCGGCAAACGGTGCATTGCAACTGGATGCTGCCGGTAATATGCCCGATGGCTTGTCATGGGAATGGAAAGGACCTGATAATTTTCAATCCGGTGCTGCGCGTGTAACCATTACACAGCCCGGATTATATACCCTTCGTTGTACAAAAGATGGTTGCAGTAGTGAACAGGAACTCAATGTAGTGGCTGCACATGCCAATATACTGTACGATGTAACGGTTTATCCCAATCCATCACCGGCTGCTTTTACAGCAAGGGTTACACTTGATAAACCTGCGCCTGTAACAATGGAAGTGTACACGCATGACGGGAGATTGATTTACAGCAGGCAAGGCGTTGGACGTTCTAATTACCTGTTTACCGGCGATCTGAGATCCAGTGGTGTATATGAACTGGTATTTACTTCCGGTCTGTCCCGGGCGAACAAGAGATTGGTAATTGTTCATTGATGGGGAGGGATGAATAGTGAATGGTCAATAGTGAAATCGTGAGTCGTGAATCGTCAGTCGTGAGTGGTGAGTTGCGAATGCGTGAAACGTCAAACGTGAAAAAAAAGATGGTTGAATTGTCAGACTGTTCTATGGTTATCGTCGATAACAATCAAACCATACAGCCATCAAACCATTCTGTAACTGCAAATTGTCAACTACCAACTTGCCTCTGGTTTCCCCTTCAATATTCAACATTCGATATTCAATATTACTTATGATAAGGAGCTTTACATTCCTGTTATATTTTATCTTCCTGTTGCTTGCTGTCGTATATCCGGCCAATCAGCACAGCGTAAATATTGCTGCTGCAAATGCCGATGTGGCGGTAGCAGACCATATCTTGCCTTCAGCTTCCCAGGTAGCAGAAAATAGAGTAACTGATGCTAACGAGCCTGTTGAAATTGTAAATATCCCGGAACCTCCGCAAATGGATGATTATGCACCGGCATCAATCAGGGGCATGGAGCCGGCAGACCCTGCGGAAGGCGTTAACATGATCAGTCCTGCAACAGCCAATAGTACCGGCAATGCCATTCTGAACTTTCCGATAAAACTACCTGAAGGAAGACAAGGCATGCAGCCTTCGCTGAATATCCTGTACAATAGTGAAGGTGTCAGCACCTGGTTGGGGTATGGATGGAATCTGATAACCCCGGCCATCAGCATTGATACAAGATGGGGCGTACCACGGTACGACAATACGAACGAAACAGAAATGTATCTTTTTAACGGAGAACCGTTGGCGCCGGTCAACAACCGCTCAGAACTGGTGGCACGTACTGCAGATAAACGTTTTTACCAGCGTGTAGAAGGTACTTTCAGCAAGATCATCAGGCATGGCAATAGTCCACGAAATTACTGGTGGGAGGTGACAGAGAAAAATGGCAAAAGACATTTTTATGGTGGTAAACCCGGAACGGGAGTCGTAACCAATGCAGTGCTGACGGATGCAAATGGAAATGTCGGCTATTGGGCATTGGTACAATCAATAGACCTTGATGATAATACGGTACATTATTTATATACAACTGTAACCGACCCGGGTATTGCAGGAAGTACTTCCCCGGGAAAACAACTATATCCTGATAAGATATTCTACACCGGTACTGGCGAACAGGATGGACCTTATAAAGTAGAGTTCAAACGTGACCGACAGTTGGGACAGGCCCTCCGTAAAGATATAACCATTGATGCCAGAACTGGTTTTAAGATAGTAAGTGCCGACCTGTTGCGTACCATAAAGATCAGCATCAATAATGCGCCTGTCCGGAGTTATGAATGCAATTATGAAGAAGGAGCTTTTTACAAAACCCTGCTCAAAAGCATTGGCGAACTGGATACGGCCGGTACACTTGTCTATACGCATAGTTTCACCTATTACGATGATGTACGCAAAGGGCAGGATTATGCACCATCCGGGGGAGATAGTACATGGAATATGCCTGGCGATGATGTGAAAGGAACGATCCTTAATCCTATTCCCGGCTTTACCGGCGAAGGATCTGCACTCAGCACTTCTGCAGCCGATAGCTGGAGCGCAGGTTTTGCATTAACAGTGGGTACTATGGCAGGTGATGCCTGGAGTAAACGAATGACAGTAGGAGGCTTTTATAACTATGGCAAAGATGCAGAAGAAGGTCTGGTGAGTATGATAGATATTAACGGGGATGGATTACCCGATAAGGTCTTTAAAAAAGATGGCCGGTTATTCTACCGTAAAAATCTCGGTCTTACCTCACGCAGTTTCGGTGATGTACGCAACATTACGGGCATCAATGATTTTAGTGCCAGCAATTCAGTCAATAATTCCGGAGGTGTGCAGGTTATACCACTGGTAGCATTCCTGGGTTATTGCAATACTACTACCACTACCACCACCACGGTCTATTTTTCTGACTTCAATGGCGATGGGCTCATGGATGTTGCCGACAACGGAAAAGTATATTTCAACCATTTAAATGCACAGGGAGACCCTGTATTTGACCGCTATAGTACTTTAACGCCTAACCCGATCTTTACAGGTACGGTTGACAGGTCATTTCTTGGCAGGGACACAGCCCTGCAGTCACAACAGGAGCGGGATTTTCCTTTACAGGATATTATACGTTTCTGGGAAGCGCCTGTTGATGATACCATCAATATTACAGCACCCCTGCAACTGGTAGGTGTGCCCACTACGGCAAAGCAGGATGGTGTGCGTGCCAGTATCCAGTTAGGTGATGTGGTATTGTGGAGTACTGTAATAGACGCTTACGATCATAGTATAAAAACACCGACAGGGCTCAACAATCTGCACATCAGCAAAGGACAGCGTGTGTATTTCCGGTTGCAGTCTCGTTATAATGGAGAGAATGATGTTGTGAACTGGGATCCCGTCATTGAATATACAAAACCGGTTACACCTTCTGCCTGCGGTCCTTACAAAGAGGATAACTATTACAAGGCTTCAGCCGATTTTATATTGCACAACAAAGGAGCCACACTGATAGGCAAAAATGGAACTATTGCTATCGATGGCTCATTCAAAAAGCTGCTTACCACAGATTCAGTGGTGGTAACTGTGCTCAGGAAGAGCAATGCTGTTACCTCCATTCTTTTTGAAAAAGGTTTTGCCGCCAGGGAACTGGCCGATGGAGAATTGCCGGTGCCGGGTCAGTTTGCTGTACAAATGGGTGATGAATTATACTTCCAACTGGTTTCCCGCTCACCCATTGATCGCTCAGCCTTGTTGTGGAAACCACATTATGCCTATGTAGCATTTCCTGATAATACGCCTGTGATCTCCGGTAACGGCTTGCCTACCATTTATGGCTATCCTGTACCTGATAATTCCAATTACAATAATCGTTTTATTGCGGCTGCACCCGTTACTGTTGCACAACAGGATACGGTGATCCTGTGGCCACAGGTGTCAGGTGGTGGCGATGGTACCTTGTGGTTCACCATAAAAGGTACGGATACCGTCTATGCAAGAAGACGCATCATCATGAATGGTGGTACTATGAATACTGCAATGGACAGTATCAGGCTCATCAGGAAGGCCAATGAGCCACTGTTCATGGAATTTGCAACGGACACTTTTTCATTTGCACAGAACTTACAGGCTCCCTATGTTGATATTTACAGGGACTCCATTTTTAACAATGGTGCTGTATTGGATACCATAAGGCTGCATGATACTGCATTTGGCAACTTATATACCAATCCTGCACAGGAGTTAATGGGAGCTTTGTTCCGCGGGTGGGGACAGTTTGGTTTTAAAGGCGATAAAGGTGATGGGCCGTTAGACCAGTCAAAGCTCAACCTAAATAACCTGGACACCTATCCCAATGATCCCGGAGCTTATACAGATACGGCTTCACTTGGTGGAATACAGAATCCTTCCTCCGGAACAGACTTTACCATCCTGTTCCCTGATATGCAGCTGCAACGTTGGGTGGGGCTTGATACCAGCGTGTATATAGACGCTGGTAATATGAGCAGTGCCCGTTTGTGGATGCAGGATGTATCGGTAGATAGTATTACAGTGGGAGAATCTGCCTTCGCATTCAACAAAGTAAGCACTACCAAAACCCAGAGCTTTGCGGCGGGCGTTTCGGCTGCGGTAGAAGCGGTATATGGTACATCCAATGCCACTACTGTATATGGCACAGATATGATGGATATGAATGGCGACCGCTATCCCGATCTGCTGATTGATGAGCAGATCCAGTACACATTACCCCACGGTGGGTTGGGAGGTAATCCTATTAATCACGGAGTAGGACAAACATTCAGCAACGGGTGGTCAGAAGGTTTGAGTGGCGGTGGTGAATTTCAACGGGCCTCCACAAAGAACAATACAAAGTCACAATCAGTAGCGGCACAACGCACAGCCAAGGCTTCGCCGGGTATTTCAGGAAGTCTTAATAACAACAGTGATCGGAACGATGCTACCTGGATAGATATGAATGGCGATGGTCTTACAGACCGTGTGTATGGCGATGGAACTGTATCCCTCAACCTGGGTTATAGTTTTGGTGCACGTGAATCATGGGGAATACCAGATGTGGAAAAAAGCAGCAGTACCTCCTATGGCGCCGGCCTCGGCGTCACTTATGGCGCAGCTTCCTTCCAGGTTGGTTTTGGTCTTTCACGTACCACGGGCGATAACAGTGTATTGCTGAATGATGTAAACGGCGATGGTCTGCCTGATTACACCACTATGAGCGGGGGTGGGTTATCCGTAAGGTTAAATACAGGCAGTGGTTTTGGTCCTGCGTTGGCATGGAAAGATTTTATGGCCATTGCTTCTAATGTTTCTACAGGTGAATCGCTTAATACTGCAGCTACCGGCACTATCAATATCTTCATCATCCTGCTAAAGATCTGTTTTAACCCTTCTGGCAATAAAGGCCATGGTGTATCAAGGCAACAGGATATGGTAATGGATCTCGATGGTGATGGTTTTGCGGATCTGCTGCATTCCGATAACGATGGTCATCTCAAAGCATCTGTTTCTACCATCGGGCGTACCAATTTACTGAAACAGGTAAACAGGCCGCTGGGGGCTTCCTTTACACTGGATTATGAACGTACAGGCAACAC
Source organism: Chitinophagaceae bacterium (assembly GCA_047602185.1). Classification (GTDB taxonomy): domain Bacteria; phylum Bacteroidota; class Bacteroidia; order Chitinophagales; family Chitinophagaceae; genus PMP191F. The sequence continues at coordinate 742,216 of JASGHY010000001.1, forward strand.
TTATAAAATGCCGCAAAGCAAGTGGGTATTGAAAAGCGTAGACCTGTTTGATGGCCTTGCTGGTGATGGAGTAGATACTGTACGTTCACGATTCAGCTATGAAGATGGTTATTATGATCGTCGTGAGCGGGAGTTCTATGGTTTTGCCAGAGTCATCAGCCGCGAACTGAACCCGGTTGCAGGCAATACATTATACAGGAGTAAAGTGCAGCAATTTCTCAATACCTCTTTTTACAATAAAGGTCTTTTAGCGGCTGAATGGCTGGAAGATGCTGCGGGTAATAAATTTACAGTAACCAATTACCAGTACGAACTAAGACCTGTGCTTGACTTTGTACAGTTTCCTGCATTGATACAAACAGAAAAACAATTTTACGAAGGCAAAACAACAGCGGGCGCTACTGCCGTAACTGCTTTTGAATATGATGCCATTGGCAATACTACGCGTATTACCGATAAAGGAGATGGCTCGCAACAGGATATCCAGGTGACCAATATCGCTTATCACGACATAGATCAGCTCTACCTGAAAACAGTTCCTTCACGCGTAGAGATCACTACTTCAGAAGGCACCAAACGTTTACGCACTACTTTCATTAATGGCGAGGGCGATATCATCCGCATTCGCCAGTTCCTGGCAGATGGTACTTATGCAGACACTGACCTGGAATATGATGATTATGGTAATCTTACCAAACTTACCCGGCCCGCTAATTATAAAGACCAGCGTATGTGGTACAGCTACGAATATGACAATGTAGTACATAGCTATCCTACACGTACCACCGATGCTTTTGGCTATATCAGCAGCAGTACCTACGATTACCGTTTTGGTGCGCTCACTGGTACTGTCAGTATCAATGATGAACATATTCAATATAAGCTGGACAATCTCGGTCGTATAACGGCCATTACGGCCCCTTACGAACTGGAGGCAGGTAAGCCTTATAGCATTGCTTATACTTACAATACAGGTGCACGGGTTCCTTATGCCGTAACAAAATACTATGATCCTGAATACGGAACAGATATCACACTGCTGAAATTTACGGACGGACTGGGCCGCACAGTGCAAAGCAAAAAACAGGCAGCCCTGTTCAAAGGTAAAGGAGTAGCAGATGAGGTAAAGATGGTAGTGTCAGGCAGAAATACATACGATGCTTTTGGTCGTATTACAAAAACATACCTGCCGGTTACAGAATCAACTGGTACGGGTATGGAAACACTCAATGCTACACTGGGCAACCTGAAAGCCACTATCAGCTATGATGTTGTTGACAGGAAGATCAGGACGGTACTGGCAGACGGTACTGCCACTGCTATTGCCTATACTGTTGACAATGGTTTGCTGAGCCAGGTCATCACCGACGCTTTACAGCACCGCAGGGAAACATTGACCGATGTACGCGATAGAAAACGTGCTATAAAAGCATATAGCGCCAATGGAGCTGTTACTACCTTGTTTGATTATGATCCATTGGGTCAATTGCTGAAGGCAACAGATGCCAAAGGAAATGTATTTAAGGCCGTATACGACAACCTGGGCCGCAAACTGAGTGCGCAGCACCCCGATGCAGGTGTTACTGAATTTGTATATGATGCTGCCGGTAACCTGCTAAAGAAGATCACACCACGCATCCGCAAAGAAATACCTGTCAATGGAGCTATTCAGTACCAGTACGATTACGAAAGACTTACAGATATTGATTATCCCCGAAATTACCAGGACAAAGTGAAATACACTTATGGTAAAGCGGGCACCGGCAGCAAAACTGGCCGGTTGATCCTGCAGGAAGATGCCAGCGGGGGACAGGAATTCTTTTATGGGAAACAGGGTGAACTGATCAAGGTGATCCGTACTGTATTGATCAGTCCGCTGTTTGCAACTACTTATGTAAGCGAACAGGAATACGATACCTGGGGCAGGTTAAAGAAACTGATCTATCCTGATGGTGAAGCGGTGAGCTATCATTACAACAAAGGCGGTTCCCTGTATAGCATGGAAGGCATCAAACAGGGTAGTGTATATAAATATGTTGACCAGGCAGGCTATGATGAATATGATCAGCGTGTGTACCTGCGTTACGGTAATGGTGCTGAAAATATGTACAGGTATGATAGCCTGCACAGAAGGCTTACCCAGTTACAGGCTGTTACGCCCAACAGTCGTATGATGATGAATAATGTGTACAGCTATGATGCTGTCAGCAATGTACTGGGAGTTGTAAACAATACGCAGGCCAGGAACGGGGTAATAGGCGGTCCGGCAAAACAACAGTATCACTACGATGATCTCTACCGCATTGATTCCGCAACGGGTGAATACAAAGGCTCAACTGATTCCGCAGCTTACAGCATAAAAGTATCGTATGATGAGCTCAACAATATTGTACAGAAGAGCATGAGTGTAAAAGGGGGCAATGGATATGATCTTTCATATACTTATGACCTTAATGCGCCACATCACGCCGTACAGATAGGAGCTAGTCAATACCGGTATGATCCGGATGGTAATCAGTCAGGCGATGGAGAAATAGAAAATTACTGGAATGAAGAAAGCAGGCTCATGGCTGTGATCAGCAAAGGCATACTAAGCCAATATACCTATGATGCTTCAGGTAAAAGAGCCATCAGGAGCAGCGGCGGTTTACAGGGTGTATGGTTAAATGGGGCACCTGCCGGTGCGGTAAAACACACAGACAATTATTCCGCAGACGTGAGTCCCTATATTGTATGCAGAAAGGATGGCTTCACCAAGCATTATTACATAGAGAACCAGCGTATTGCCAGTAAGCTCGGACATGGCACATTTACCAATATCAATTTCCCGCAAACAGGTCTTACTGCCGGGGGCATTGATTACAGTACACGCGCACTTGCCATTGAGCAAAGTCGCAACAATTATTACTCATCACTGGGCATCAGTCCTGGTCCGCCAACAGATAAGAACTATTATGCAAAACCAGAGAACAATGGTATTGCTGCGCCGGTAGTCACAGACAGTACGGCTGCTGATATACCGCCCGGCTGGCCGGGCAATACCACGCCACCGCCCGATGGCCCGCCGGTCTTTGTGGGTACTATTCCTTCCAGGGATTCAGTAAATGCAGGTTATGGTTTCCAGGATGCTGGACATCTATATGAAGGCAGCCAGTTCTTTTTCCATCCCGATCATACCGGTAGTACAGCGTATATAACAAATGCACTGGGCGAAGCCAGCCAGCATGCAGAATATACGCCGTTTGGCGAAGTTATAGCAGCAGAACATGCAGGCACGTTTACCACCTCCTATCTCTTCAATGGAAAAGGGTGGGATAGTGAAACGGGTTATTACTACTATGGTTCCAGGTATTATGAACCGCTTACCAGTCAGTGGTTGAGTCTGGACGATCCGTTGGGAGAAAATTATCCATATACAGCAATGGAAGCCTATGCACTTACAATAGGAGGCGATGGGGTTGACAATGATAAGTTAAACAATAGCAATGCTGATGCGGTAGAATTATTATTCAGTGGTGGTGAAGAGATCTTTACGATTGATGTCGACAATAAAAAGAAAAATGCAAAGAAAGACAAAGCTGGTGCAGGTAGAGAAACTCAAATGCCAAAGAGTACTACACCAAAGCCTGTCCAGTTGCGAAACCTGCACAACATGAATAAAAAAGCGCCAAGACTATTACGCAACCCTAACCAGAAAAACGCGCTATTCTTTAGTCACGGGCTCAACCAGCGACAAAGATTAAATACGAGCACAAATCTCAATAATAATAGCAACAGAAAGCAGTAGTTTTAGGTTTTGTGTTTGCTATTACTTCGAGATTATCATCCCGACGTAGGAGGGATTCGCTCTCCCTGGCGCGAGAGTTCACGCAGTGGCTCTCGTGTCTTCCATATGGTACCGGTCTGTGACCGGCCTGATCAAAACGCATCATCATTTAAAATTCGATCCCTAAAGCGAACTAAAGCTCAGACGGCTTACCATTCTTTCGCGACTGTCATCCCGACGCAGGAGGGATCTGAAAGCTGGCAATGGAGCTATGTTTCATAAAAGGTTACATGCCGCCATCTTAAACTTTAAACCTTATACCTTAAACGTTCTCTCTCTCTGGCGCGAGAGTTCACGCAGTGGCTCTCGTGTCTTCCATATGGTACCGGTCTGTGACCGGAATAAATCCACAAACTCCAAAATCAACCACTCTTCCGCAAGCATTCACGATTAACCTCTGACCTCAGATCCACTCAATCTGTGGACATCTGTGGAATCTGTGGCAAACATCTCCCTGGCTCTTCTGTATGGTACCGGTCTGTGACCGGCCTGATCAAAACGCATCATTTATTAATACTCGATCCCTAAAGCTAACTAAAGCTCCGACGACTTACTATTTCCTTCGCGACTGTCATCCCGACACAGGAGGGATCCGAAAGCTAGCATGGGAGGTATGTTTCAAAAAAGATAGCATGCCACCTTCTTAAACCTTATACCTTAAACTTTCTTATCGTACAAATAAAAAAGTACAGCCTTATACAAGACTGTACTTCCTATAATGTAATGACCTTACTATTTCAACAGGAATTTCCGCAGCAGGGGCTGGTGAAGTTTCTCACCGAGTTGCTTTTCAATAGCAGCAGTTTCGGCGGATTGTTCATTAGCAGTCCAGGTTACCAGCAAGAACTGGATTTTCTCGGCAGGTATTGCCGGGTTCAGATAGTCGGTATTCATTTTAATCAGCAGGCTGCTGTTATCATTCTCGTCAAAACCGGTAAAAGAAACAGGCTCTACGATTGTAGAAACAGGTCTTTTCAATTCCTCCGCAGAGCCCTGCAGTAGACTGTCTACGAGCGCCATTGTTTTACGATAGCGGGCAGTCTCGCGATCGATTCCATCCTTTTGTGTATCCTCATCGCTTCTGTATCTTTCTTCCAGGTTCCTGATCCTTACCTGTAAGGCTGCACCGCTGTACATGCGTTGCAATTGCTCAATAGCTTTCTTCTTATCAGCGTCCTGCATTTCAGCAGTACGCACAGGCATATTATGTTGTACGGTAGCTGTTATTTTGCTGATGATAGCTGTCAACTCTGCTTTAGCTCCCTGCAGATAGTCTCTTCTTGTCAACAGGGTATAAGGCAGTTGCACATTATCAACGGTCACCATCCATATCTTGTTATAGGCGTTGCTGTTATTGGCATCACTTGTTTCAAAATAGGGGCATTCTCTGCGGGGGGCTTTGGGTGCAGGTATTACCAGGTATTCCTGGTTGTTGAGATAAAAACGTTCGGTGAGAGAACTCATGTCATTCGCCGTAAAGGTCAGTGTGCCGCCGGGTTTCCAGTCACAGGTTATCCTGAATTTAAAAGGAGCTGTACTGTTTTTCTCTACATAATATTCTGCAACAACAGAAGGGCTACTGATGGCTTCATCAAAAACGGAATCTTTACAGAAGTCCAGCATTTCCTGTGCTACTTTTTGAATAGCGGCCAATTGCTTTTTAGCGGGTTTACCTGTTACGCGGGATGCTTCCGGTTTCCAGTAATTACCTGGTTGTACAGGAGTAGCAAATTCACGTGAAGCTGGTACATCGTTATGTGCCAGGTACTGTGCTGACATAAACAGCGGTGCGAGAAAAAGGGGCAGTGTGATGAAGAACTGTTTCATATGATAATTAGTTTTGTAACAACGGCAGGGATTGGATTTTAGGGGGTTTGTCCTGCGTTATTCACAGCTTATATGTCAAAGGAATGCCAAACAGTAAGCTGCTGGTGGGCATCTGCATACAGATAATAGATTTATTAACTATTTCCGTTTTTGGGAAGTGTTATTCCGTTTTATGGAATTGGACCGGAGTGGGATGGTGGCAGAAAATCCGCTACAGTAAAGGGTTCTGGAGGTTCCGGGTTTGAGGTTTTGTGTCTCGGGCCCTCCTTGGAACGAGAGTTCACGCAGTGGCTCTCGTGTCTTAATAATGGTACTGGTCTCTGACCGGACTGGTCAAAACGCATCATTTATTAATATAAAGTCTCTAAAACAGACTAAAGCTCAGATGGCTTACCATTCCTTCGCGACTGTCATCCCGACGCAGGAGGGATCTGAAATCCAGCATAGGAGGAATGTATAATTAAAGTTTGCATGCCCCATCTTCAACTTTAAACCTTATACCTTAAACGTTCTCCCTGGCGCGAGAGTTCACGCAGTGGCTCTCGTGTCTTAACAATGGTACCGGTCTCTGACCGGACTGGTCAAAACGCATCATTTATTAATATAAAGTCTCTAAAACAGACTAAAGCTCAGACGGCTTACCATTCCTTCGCGACTGTCATCCCGACGCAGGAGGGATCTGAAATCCAGCATAGGCGACATGTTTCATAAAAGATAGCATACCGCCTTCTTAAACCTTCAACTTTAAACCTTATACCTTAAACTTTCTCTCTCTCTGGCGCGAGAGTTCACGTAGTGGCTCTCGTGTCTTAACATATGGTACCGGTCTCTGACCGGAACAAATCCACAAACTCCAAAATCAACAACTCTTCCGCAAGCATTCACGATTAACCTCTGACCTCAGATTCACTCAATCTGTGGACATTTGTGCAATCTGTGGCAAACTGACCGGGGTACTAAAAACGCATCATTTATTCTATAACCCTTTTGCTGGTAAACCTTAACCGTCTTAGCGAATTTATTCTCTGTTGTCCACGCAGACTTTAGTCTGCATACGAAATGATATATTTAGTGATATTGTTCTAATGCCTTCCTCTTGCCCGACCTTTAAAGGTCGGGCAAGAAGTACAATACAATTTCATTAGTATTTAATAAGAGATCACAAAAGCGAACTAAGCTCCGACGACTTACCATTCCTTCGCAACTGTCATCCCGACGTAGGAGGGATCTGAAATTAGCTTATGAAGAATGTTACTATATAGTATAGCAGCCCTTTACTTATTTCTATCGTGAATCATAACAGCGAAGCACGGACAGCTTACCATTCCTTCGTGACTGTCATCCCGACGCAGGAGGGATCTGAAGTCCAGCATAGGCGACATGTTTCATAAAAGATAGCATACCGCCTTCTTAAACCTTATACCTTAAACTTTCTTCGCGATCCTACCTCAACAGGAATCTCCTGAACAATGGCTCACGAAACTTTTCACAAAGTTGCTTTTCGATCATTGCGCATTCAGTAGTTGCCTCGTTGCAGGTCCAGGTTACAAGTAAGAATTGTGCCTTCTCTGCGGGGATAGCGGCTTTAAAATAATCCGGGTTCATCTTTATTATGATGTGACTGCTGTCACTATCATTAAAGCCTGTAAAAGAGGAGGGGGCTACTGTTGTATGTGTAGGTTTCGCTAATTCCTCTGCAGGCAATTGCAGCAGGCTATCTACAAGAGACAATGTTTTACGAAAACCGGCAGTCTCACGTTCAAGGCCTTCCTGCAATGTTTGCTCATCACTTCTATAAGTTTCTTCCAGGTTTCTCATTCTTACCTGTAAGGCGGCACCGGTGTACAAACGTTGCAATTGCTCAATAGCTTTTTGCTTATCTGCATTTTGCAGTTCAGCAGTACGCACAGGTATATTATGTTGTACGGTAGCTGTTATTTTACTGATGGCGGCTGTCAATTCTGTTTTTGCTTCCTGCAGGTAATCTTTTTTAGTCAGTGGGGTATAGGGCAGTTGTTCATTATCAGGAGTTATGATCCATGCTTTACTGTAGGTATTGACGGTAGTGGTATTATTATTAGCGACAGCAGTTTCAAAATAAGGGCATGCCTCTTCAGATTGATGTGGAGAAGGGATAACCAGGTATGCCTGGTTATTCAATACAAAACGTTCACCCAGAGAACTCATATCATTTGCTGTAACGGTAAGTGTATTACTGGCCTTCCAGCTACAATGCACGCTGAATTTATAAGGGGTGGTCGCATTTTTCTCTGCATAATAAGCTGCTGCTACAGAGGGGCTGGCAACTGTTTCAGTAAAGATGGAATCTCTGCAATAGTTCAGCATAGCCTGGGTGGTCTTCTGCATGGCAGACAATTGCTTTTTGCCGGGACGTCCTGTTACGCGTCGTTCTTCAGGTTTCCAGTAATGGCGTGGAGGAGTTCTTGTGACGTATTCACGTGAAGTGGGAGCATCATTGTGTGCGAGGTATTGAGCTGTGGTAAACAGCGGAAAAAACAATACAGGTAAAAATGAGTACAGTTTCCTCATAAACGCAGGTTTAAAAAGACGGTACAATCCGGTCCGTGTCAGAGGGATACTGCGTTCATGGGGAGGCGGAAAAAGGGAATGGGTGAAAACTAGTCCCTTTATTGGAATTTACTACTTTTTGTGGAGGATTCTAAGCGGAAAATCTGCGCTGGCATTAATTCGTAGTGGGAACGTTGAATAGAGGCTGAACGCCGAACGCTTAATGCTTAACGCTGAATGCAAGGGGAAATGTGCAGAAGGGAGTAAGGGAATTAGAAATAAGGAATTAAGAATTTAGAATGAGAAAATAAAAACCAATATCAAATGTTGAATTTTGAATGTCGAATTTCGAAGGGAAAACCGAAAGAAAGTTGGCAGTTGGTAATTTGCAGTTGTTCTAATCTCAAATCCAGTATCCGGCATCTTGTATCCAATCACAAAATCTCTACATTCCAAAATCAGAAATCCTGTAATTGGCTTCGTCCACTCACGACTGACGATTCACGACTCACGATTTTTTTCACGACTCACGATTACCATCTGCCGATTCACGCTTCAATATCTCACTCAACGCCACATTAAATGCTGCCCGGTTATTTGCCATAGCGATCTCTTCATACCGTGCCCGCAACACAGGGTCTTTCATTGCGCTCTGGGCAAGGAGCATTGCTTGGCGAAAGCGTTCGCTGGCTGCCTTGCGTTTCTCTGATTTGACTTTATATTCAGCAGGTTTATTAGAAACGATGGTCTTGCCATGACGTTTCTTAAAAACGATCAGGCCACCTACTTTGCCCGATACATCTTTCATGATATTGTTGTTCTTGCTGATAGCCATGCGGAAAGGAATTAGGTATTAATAAAAACAGAAGTCTGAAAGGGTACAAAAACTAAGGGACAAGGTTCAAAAAAATACAGTTGACAAGTTGAAAGGTTGATGGATTTACAAGGAACTGAACATTCACTATTGACTATTCACTTGTTTGAGCCACTCACGACTGACGATTCACTACTCACGATTTTCTTTCACGTTTCACGGACAACCTTTCACAACTGAATCCTCTGATCATTGATTATCGAATCAGGAGCACGGCTTCGGGCTACAGGTCTTCTGTTTCGAATTTCTATTTTACTATTTAGTGTTTCCTTTATTCGGATTTCGAATTTCTTACTTCGTGTTTTTCTTCTTCGGATTTCGAACTTTTCAATCCGAGCTTTCCTTCTTCGTATTTCGGGATTTTCATCCCCGGATTTTTCAACAATTTCATAATTAACATCACTTCGATAACCCAGTTCGTACAATAACTCCGGTAGTTTGCGCAGGATGTCTGTAGCGTCCCGGTCTTCCTTTAATAATTGCATGGCGTAACCGGTCAGTTTCCGGTAAATGCTATGTTCTTTCCAGGCTGGAGGGAGTTGGCGGTAAATACTGGCGGCCAGTCTGGATGCAATGACCATGCGATTAGCATAGATCATTGTTTTCTTAAATTCCTTGCCTGTTTTCACACGCTCACTGCTCAGGCTGCTGAGTGCACGCACATAATATTTATCACGCATCTTATAAAAGATAAGTATGCCGATCCTGCGTTCTTTTTTTACTACACCATTCTGCTTAGGCACAATCGTTAGTTATTAAACAGTAAATATTGAAAACTGCTTATTGAGCATACCTGTTTACAATTGCTGTAAAACGGTGAGCTCTCAACGAATTTAATAATACTTGTGAGAGAGAAATGTTAAAAGAAATTAGAGTCCTGGGCTTGTAGTAAATTAGCTACAGCCTCATATTTAATACCCTAAAATGGTCTGTTTTATGGGTGGTAATTGCCCGTATCCGGTTTTTACATGTAGAAAGTGCGCCTTTACTCCGCATTTGAACGCAACACCTGAGCCAGCCCTGGTGAACAGACCATTATCTCCCCTCCTTTAGGAGGGGTTAGGGGAGATCATTTCAGCAGTTTCATTAACGTCTCATACACATCGCTGGGTCTGTCAGCTTTCTTATTGACGATCTTACCGTCCTTATCAATAATGGCGTAGTGGGGAATACCGTTAATGCCGAAGAGTTCATCTGCTTCTTTTACTGTCTTTTCATCCAGCAGGTAATGCTCTCCTTTTATTTCAAGTTGCTCCTTCGCTTTCTGCCAGGCCTTTTCTTTATCATTATAACCAAAGTAGATGAATACAATATTGTCGCTTTTCAGTTTCTCTTTCAGAACTGCCGCATTAGGCATTTCTGAACGACAGGGAGCACACCAACTGGCCCAGAAGTCCACGTAGATTACTTTGCCCTTGTATTTTTTAAACAGGTTACTGAAATAGCTTCCCTGCACAGTGCTGGTGGCAACGGTAGTATTAACGCCTGCATAATCCTTCCTCGCGTCAGTGATCAGTTGTTTCAATTGTTCATTTTTCACTACAGCATCGTATTGTACAAATACCGGGCTGTAAACACTGTCAGCATCCTTTACAAAATAACTCATTATCCTCGAGATATACACCTCTTTGGTATTACCGCTCAGTGTATTGCCCAATGCAAAACGGAACAGGCTTCTTTTAGAGGCTTGTTCCTTACTATGCTCTTTAAATTGTTTCAACATGTAAAAACTCACCAGGTCATTGTATTGAACTGTGTTCAGGGCTGCATAATCATCATTAATGCCGTTGGCCATTAGCTTGGCAGTGGTTTCCTGGTCCAGCGAATCCCTGTTAGGAACGTTTTCAACCAGGGTTCTTTCGTATGGCTCATAGGTGTACTTGGCATTCAGCCATTGATAATAGGTGTCAGAGATCTTATGAGATGCCTTGTATTCATTCAGTATCTTTTGCTGAAAAGCAGCATACGCCTTTCTGCAGGCCAGTATAGAATCTATGTTCTTGCCTTTAATGCCTGCCAGGAATTTTGCTTTAACATCCTTGTCCATATGCTCATTGGCATAGGTGGTATAATTAAAGTCATCAGCATTCTTGCCAATGGCCACCAGTGGAACGGGTTGCGAAAAGTCTGCTATAAGCTCCAGGTCCTTACCCTTCACCAGGTCAAAGAACTGGTATTGATTGTTGAATTTGATCATCCATGAGTTAACCCCGCCCTCAGGGATCACGGCATTAAACCGGTGATCACTGTCAATCACCACCTTTACCCGTTTATCGCGCCAGCCCTGGGTAATATTGTGAAAGCCGCCTTGTTCAAGAATATAAAAAACAGAATCGCTGTAGTTTTTCACCGTGCCTTTGATGCTTACCTGTGCTGATGTACAAAAAAATGCCAGTACGATGGTGATGGTTACCAGGGTTCTTTTCATGTTTGCTATACTTGTTGGTTATTTCGGAGTTCTAGCCTATAAGTGCTTAATTTATTGAAAAAATCTGATTCACAGGCATTCTGAACCGTTAATTTATAAGGAGATAGGTGTTATTGCCGGGGAAGGACATTGCTGGGGTAAGTAAAGCTTACCGATAATAAATGTCTGTCCGGGTATTGATTCGTATGTGCCTGTGATTTATTTTTAATATGATTAGCTGGTTGCAGCGTAGGTATAGCCTGCGCACGGCTTAAGATAAACTCCCTGTGGACTTAAAAAGAAGAGGTGATTGTTTATAGACGTCTTTAATCAAATATTGAATACCGGGATATAAACGTATAAAAATGTGTACAATATTCATTTCATATGCAAGCGAAGACAGGACTGATGTAGCAGAGCCCTTGGCTGAGCTCCTGAGTAAGGAGGGGGTAAAGGTTTGGTACGATAAATATGTATTAAAGATCGGCGATTCTTTGAGAGATGCGATAGATAATGGGTTAAAAAGTGCAGACTATGGGCTCGTTATTTTAAGCTTTAATTTTTTTAAGAAGAAGTGGACGGAGTATGAACTTAGCTCACTTGTTACTCTTGAAAGAGTATATTCTCCGCCAAAGAAAATTCTTCCTATATGGCATAAGTTAAAAAGCTCTGATATAGTTGAATATTCTCCCAATCTTGCAGACAAAGTAGCGGCAGATACAAGTGCTGGTTTAGAGAATGTAATGGAAGATATTTTAAGAGCGATCGGGAAAAAGAGACAAGTCAATTTCGAAAAGCCCGAAACGCAAATAATAAAAGAAAAAAACATTTCCCATGATATAGAAGATATTGTTGAATTGCTGAAAATTTTAAAGCGTACTAAATACTTATGGTTAGGTCTTTGTGAATTAAGCGACAAACAACAAATTGTTTCTGAAGAAGTTAAAGAAACTACGCTTTCTGATATAAAAGGATCACTTGATAAACTATTGCTGATGGGGCATCTTGTTTATGAAACTAAGTACTCCTATGACATGATTACAACAAAGCAGAAAGTATATCTGATAACGGTATTTAATATTTCGACACAGGTAAGAAATTTGATACAGTTAGTCCAAAAAGGGCAATTGTAGGCACTTGTCACTAAGCGTTGAGATTTTCTTTTTATTATATTAACCTAAACTCCTTTAAAACACTTGTCAATTATGAAACTCTACAGTATTTCATTGCTAATCTTGTTTTCATTTGCAGCACTTCAGGTAGTAGCTCAGAAAAACGTTTCCGCATCTGTTATCAAAGAAGTAGAACAGGCAGAAAGCAGGATGTTTCAGAATATGAAATATTCGCATGCAAAGGATTATTTCAAAACTGATGTTGCAGACGATTTTTTTACTATCAATGCCGACGGGGTATCAGCGGGTAAAGAGCAAAGTTTAGCTGACACCAATCGTTTAAAAATGGTCGAAATGGGCACGCTTAAAATACTGGATCGGAAAATACGGGTTTATGGAAATGTAGGTATCACAAACGGGCGTGCACAGGCTTTTATGAATGATACAATGATAGTGGAGTTCTTATACACTACGGTTTTTGTAAAAACAAATGGAAAATGGATGTACACGAGTTGGCAGGGAACTATCTCAAAAGACTCACCTAAGCCTCCACCAATGCCGCAATAGTTGAGTAATTTAAAATGTAGTTTGCGGCCTCTATTAATCAGAAATATGAAGACAGTATTAATATTAACGATGAATAGGTATTTCATCATTGCATTTAGTGTCATTGCATTCGGCCTTAGGTTTCTGTCTGAATACTACAACCTGCCTGGACAGTCATTCCCTTTTTTCGCATCGGTAAAAATGATTTTTTTTACTGTTTATATTATTGCCACACTAAATGTTTTGTCGTTTATTGTTATTGCTTTTTTGACAAAAAAGAGATCGGCAAGCTGGTGGGAAATGGTGGACGATCAGGCAAAAGACTTGAGAAAAGAGAACTTATTGCAGATTTATATTTATAGTCTGATGATCTCCTTCATTATTGTAGCTTATGGCACAATTGTCTACTTAGCCGCAGTAGAAAAGTGGACGACTATTTTTACCATCGCCATTACAGTAATAGTCGGGAGTATTATTGATTATTTCAGGACTTATAAAAAGCAACGGATTCAGGAAAGACAATGATGTCGTTCGCAGTAGGGGCAAAGCCTGCGTCAACTGGTGCAACCAGGGTTCAGCGAAACTTATGTAACTTTAAGTAGCAACAGTGTAAGGTATTCAGAATATGAAGTGCCATCATTCAGGCGGTATTTTGACACCAGCTGAAAGGCAGCGTAAAACCTTATTAAAAAAATGATACTTGAAACCTTCATTCCAACAGAGAGACTTAGGCCATTTGTGAAAGCTTATGTGATTGTAGATTGCGATGAAACCATCGTTAATAGTATGTTTCCGGATACCTCCCTTGTAGTAGGTTTCAGGTATAAAGGCACCACAAAATACCTGACCGATACAGAAAACTCACTTCCATTTGCTGTAGTTGCAGGTTTGAGAAAATCGATTCAACTGATGAAAGATGATGCCAATACTGGGAATCTATTAGTGATTTTCAATACCGCAGGTGCCACAGCCTTCTTCAAAGAGCCACTTCATTGTATATTTGGCGAGGTGTTGCCGCTTAGTGAATTTGCTAACTATAGAGCGTTAAATCAGATAGAAGATAGCTTGTGTAGCGCAATATCAGATGAACAGAGAATACGAATAGTTGAACGTTTTTTAATTTCAAAACTAAGTAATCATAATCAGGATAAACTGGTTGACGCTGCAATACAAATAATTACAGCAAATAATGGTCTGATAAAAGTTAAAGAACTGGCAGACAAGCTTTTTATAAGTATTGACGCTTTTGAAAAAAGATTTCGGAAAGTAACAGGAGCGACACCTAAGCAGTTTAGTTATATTGTACGAATGAATATGATTGTTGGTAGTATTAATAACAAAAGCCTCGCACAAACGGCCCTTGATGCCGGATATTATGATCAGGCCCACTTCTCCAAAGACTTTAAGCTGTTTACAGGACAAACTCCGGCCGATTTCCTGAAAAGACCTGCGCTATAAGATCAATGATTTTTTACAAGACTAATAGTGTTGTAGCTAATAGCTTTGTAGAGAAAAAATGGAAAACAGCACTTTAAAAGTAAGGTTGTGGTTCTCTTATATTCTTCAGGGGATTGTGGTATTATTTCTTTTAATGGGAGCCATAAACAATATAATGAAAACGGAAGTGGCACTAGCTAGCTCAAAAGAGTTAGGGTATTCCGAAAAGTCTCTTTTGCCTTTAGCGTTTGTATTGCTTTTCGGGATTGTTTGCTATGCAATTCCACGAGGTTCAATTTTTGGGGCGGTAATACTTACGGCCTGGTTTGGTGGTGCAGTTGCTACACATATAATTCATGGAGATGATTTTTCAACAATAATTTTACCAGTTGTTTTTGCTATAATAGTTTGGGCTACAATTGGATTGAGAAACAAAAAAGTTCAGTCAATCATTTTATTAGAAAAATAATATGAGTATCCTTTTTTTAATTTTAATCATTCTTGGTGGAGGCGTATTATTGCTCTTGCTCCTGGCATTGTTTATACCCCAGAGTTATTCTGTAACTGTATCCGAAGTGATCAATAAACCTAAGTATATAGCTTATCAATATGTGAGTTTATTTCAGAATCAAATACAGTATAGTGAATGGTTAAAAGCAGATCCTGACCTTCGGCCTGAAGTTGTTGGTGCTGACGGAGCTGTTGGTGCCGTATTGAAATGGGAAAGTTATAATGAAGATAAGAATAAAAATGTGGGGGCGGGTGAACAGGAAATCGTAAGAATGGACGCAAACAATATCGAGGTCGAGTTACGCCTTCAAAAGCCAATGGCTGCCACCTGCAGGCTCATTAATAATATTATTGAACAAGGAAGCAATCAAACACTTTATACCTGCACATTTTATGCTTACGCCAAATTCCCGGTTAACCTGCCGTCGTATTTGTTCGGTAGAAGATTCATCAGAAAGGCACAGCAAAAGACTTTGAATAATATCAGATCAATAATTGAGCGGCTTGAGTAACAAGGAAACGGCGAATCTGATTTATATAAATTAATTTTCCTATTCTGGGGTGTTTTATAGTTCTGTTTTATTCCCTCTTCGACGAACACCGCTCAATCAACGTCGTCTTCAGCACAGTAGAAGCCGGGATAGCAAATTGCGGATCATTGATCTTATTTAAAAGCAGGTGAATACAGGTCTCCGCCATTTTTTCAATGGGCTGTTCAAGGGTAGTGAGAGAAGGCTCGATGATCTCAGAGCGGGAGTCGTTGCTGAAACCTACAATGCCCAGGTCGGGGCCAACATGCAATCCTCTTTTTTTTGCTTCCAGTATTAATGCAATGGCTGCGGGATCATTTACGGCAAATACAGCATCCAGACCTATCGGTTTATCCAAAAGGGTTTGCGCACATTTCTGTGCTCCCTGTGGAGTGAGATCATAATATACAACCCTGTCCGGGTTGAATTCAAGATCATGTTTAGCGAGTGCATCGCGGTAACCGCGGAAACGGTTCTTGCTGATCTGCAGGTTCTGTGGTCCGCCGATATGACCGATCTGTCGATAACCGTTTTTGATAAGATGTTCCACGCCGGTAAAAGCACCTTCATAATCATCTGCCAGTACTTTAGGAAAACCAGGCCTGCTTTTAACACGGTTAAATAATATTACAGGAACACCTGCATCCTGGAACAACTGTAAATGATCCAGTGAAGTGGTTTCACTGCTGAGCGATAAAAGAATGCCATCCACCTGGTAGGCAAATAAACGCTTCAATACATCCATTTCATTACTGAAGCTCTCATTGGAGTGACAGATCACCACTTCATAGCCCGCGAGGGAAGCTGCCTTTTGTGCGATGATAATAAACTGCGAAAAGAAATTAGTGATCAGTTCCGGTACAACAATACCAATGGAGTAACTTTTTCTTTTTACAAGGCTGGAGGCAAAATAATTAGGTACATAATTTAACTGCTGCGCCATTTTTAAAACGGCGTTCCTGGTTTCCAGGTTGATCTCCTTACTGTTCCGGAGTGCACGTGAAACGGTGGATTTAGAGATCTTCAATTGCCGGGCTATATCTAATATGGTAGCATGATGTTTAGAAGATGCTGCGCCGGAGGCGGGTGAAGCAGGGGTTTCCTGGAAAGTGAAATAATAATTGCAATGCCTGCAATAATATCGCTGTTTTCCCCTGATGGTTCCGGCCTTGGCAATACCACTAACCTCGTTACATTTTATACATCTGATCATGGTGCATCGTTATTGCGACATTGCCAGTACATGCTGATTAGCTGGCAATACTTTTGAAAACTGAAGAAGCCCCTGGTAGTAAGCAATCTTCGCCTTGAGTCATGCTGACGCAGGAAGCATCTAACCCACTGGCCCATCATGGTAACTTCCTTCTTTCGTCAGGGTCACCACCGGATGAGCTTTAAAACTACAGGCCCTGCTGCTCAGCCATACTGAAAGTACAAAAATTAAACGTACTGGATACAAACCACGAGCTTTAAGCTACGAGCCGCGAGGAATACAAGTTGGCAGTTGGCAATTTGCAGTTACAGCGTCAAACGTGAGGCGTGAATCGTGAGTGGCGGAAGCATGTGAATAGTCAATGGTGAATAGCCAATGGCTGTTCCTTGTAAACTTATCAACCTTTCAACTTTTTACCCTTTTCAGACCTCCGACTTTATACTTCTGCTTTCACTAACAGCTAACTCCTAATACCTGATTCCTGTATTCTACTTATAACCTATAACTTAAAACCTACAACCTGTATCTCATCCGCACATCCGCAAATTTGCACATTACTCTATTATCGGGAACGGTGCCGAAATCGTTCCCGATATATCTTGTGCCTGTGCAGACTTTATAGATTGAATAACAGCCGTAATTTAGCCCTGCTTGTATGAACTGCTTTGATAGTAATCAAACTCCATTTTAGTCTTAACGATTGAATGCTTATGAACAGACAACACACCCACCTGCCGGGAAAGCTCCGCTCAGGCTTATTTCTTGTAGTAGCCTTGCTTTGCATGTTGGCAGCAAAAGCCCAAACGACACAAACGATCCAGGGAACTATTGTTGATGAAAGTGGCCAGCCCGTTGCCGGCGCCAATGTGCGTGTAAAAAATGCACAACAGGGAACCACTTCCCGCGAAGATGGTACTTACATCCTTACCAATGTAAAAACCGGCGCTGTGATTGTAGTCAGCTACACCGGTTTTGAAGAACAGGAAATACCCACCTCCGGCGATGCCTACAAACGCGTTCTGCTGAAAAAGCTGAATGTAAATATGGAAGATGTAGTAGTGGTAGGTTATGGCTCCCGTAAAAAATCCGAAGTAACAGGCGCTATTACTTCTGTAAAATCGGCAGACCTGTTGCAAACGCCCATTGCCAACCTGGCGCAGGGTTTGCAGGGCAGGGTACCTGGTTTGCAGATCACGCAAAACAATGCTGCACCAGGTGGCAGCATCAGTGTACGCCTCAGGGGAACCAACTCCATTAACGGATCTTCCGAGCCGCTGTATATTATTGATGGGGTACAGATCCAGAATACACAGATAGCCGGTGTTTCCGGTCCGTCCACACTGGGTAATATCAGTGGTGTGGGTGGCAATGCCAACCAGGTAAGCTCCTTATCGTTCCTGAACCCGAATGATATTGAATCGATAGAGGTATTAAAAGACGCTTCTGCTGCTGCCATCTATGGATCGCAGGCTGCCAATGGGGTAATTATCATCACCACCAAACGCGGTAAAGCAGGAAGCTCTGTAGTGAGCTATGATGGGTATGTTGGTGTACAGCAGATCACCAGGACCATCCCCGTGCTGAATGCTGCACAGTTTGCAAAAATTGAGAATGAGATTTATAATACCACCCGTTTCCCCAATACAGATTCCTTTGGTGTAGGTACTGACTGGCAGGATGTGATCTTCCGCAAAGCGCCTATCCAGAGTCACCAGGTAAGTGTTTCCGGTGGCAATGAAAAGACGCAGGTATTACTGTCGCTGAACTATTTCGGACAGGGCGGCATTGTAGAGAAATCCAAATTCGATCGGTATTCTGTTCGCCTCAATTTGGAACACCAGGCAAAAAGCTGGCTGAAGATTGGAACCAACACCACCTTTACCCGTTCCATCAACAACAGGGTGCAGACTGGTTCGGTAAACAATGATGGGGGAGGACTTACGCAATCGCTGATTGGTGCGGCATTATCTGCACCACCGATTTTAAAACCTTATAATGCTGATGGCAGCATTTACGGTTGGAGAGATCAGCCTTATGGCAGTTACTATGCAGAGTTGAGAAATCCTGTACAGGGTTTACTGGCAACAGATGTTACCCGCACCAATACTGTATTAAGCAATGTGTATTTCGACTTCTCTATCCTCAAAGGACTGAAGTTCAGATTGAACCTGAGTGCCAATACCAATAACGGTCTCAATGATTATTACTTCCCTATCTCGGCCTTTACATCGGGTGAGGTGGCGCAGGCTGGTGGCTTGGGTGGCTATGGTATGAAGTATAGCACCAACTTCATCAGGCTGATGCAGGAAAGCATACTTACTTATGATAAATCATTTGGCGATCATGCGTTGAAGTTCACCGGCGTGTTCAGCACACTGGAAAACAATAACAACTACAACTACATGATCGGTTATGGTTTTGTAAATGATGCCACTACCAATGAAGCGTTACAGCTTGCCAAAAACTTTTCAGTAAGCTCAGGCAGAACCAAGGACGACCTGGTATCTTACCTGGGAAGGATCAACTATAGTTTCAGGAATAAATACTTCCTGGATGTTACTGCCCGTGTGGACGGTAGCAGCAAGTTTGGTGAGAACAATAAATATGGTTTCTTCCCTGCCATCTCCGGAGCATGGAATGTCAAGAAAGAAGATTTCCTGGCAGATGTAAGAAGCATTTCCAATTTGAAGTTGAGGGCCAGTATCGGTAAGACTGGTAACCAGGCAGCTATTGAACCTTACCAGTCGCTGGCAACAGTGGCGGCAGGTAATGATTACATCTTTAATAATGTACTTAACAAAGCCATTCTGCCAACAGGTGTTCCCAATCCTGATCTGAAATGGGAAACATCTGTACAGACAGACATCGGCCTGGAAGCCGACCTGTTTGATAACCGTGTGAATTTTGTAATAGACGTTTATCGCAAAAAGACAACAGACCTGATCTATAAGAAAAGCCTGCCATTGTCTTCAGGATATGAAACAGTAACCGGCAACTTTGCTTCGATTGAGAACAAAGGTATAGAACTGATGCTGGGCGGCGATATCATCCGCACGAGAGATCTGAGATGGAGCGTAAATACCAATCTTACCATCAATCGTAATAAACTGCTGCGTTTGTCTGATGATACTACCAAAGAAACAGCGATCAACAACTTTAATATCTTACGTGTAGGCAGTCCGTTGGGTCTTTTCAAAACCTATGTATACGACGGACTGTTCCAGGTAGGTGATGCTATTATTCCCGGTCAGCCGGTAACCAATCCGCGTCCTGGTGCACAACGTGTAAAAGACGTAGCAGGTGGCACTGATGGCAAACCCGATGGAAAGATCACTGATGCTGATCGTGTGATCACCGGTAATGCGAATCCTAAATTCATCTACGGTTTCTCTACCAACCTTACTTACAAGAAATTTGATTTCTCAGCCTTCTTCTCCGGTGTATCAGGCAACAAGATCTATAACCTTGCACGCTGGTCGCTTGAAAACCCGGTGGGTGGTCGCAACCTGTTAGCCGGTGCAGCCAATCGCTGGACTACAGCTAATCCTAACGGAGATTTCCAGGTAGCTGCAGGCAGCCAGGGCGGCCGGTTACCATTATCAGATCGTTACCTCGAAGATGGCTCCTTCCTGCGTTGTAAAAATATGTCGCTGGGATATACCTTCTCAATGAAAGGCATTTCGAAGATAAGAGCTTATATAAGTGCCAATAACCTGTTCACCATTACCAATTACACGGGTTATGATCCGGAAGTAGGTTCTTTCGGTAATTCAAACACTCAATTCGGGGTAGATAACATTGTGTACCCTGCATCCCGTTCATTCTTATTTGGTGCTCAAGTCACTTTCTAAACTACTATTATGAAAAAGCTTGTCTATATACTGATACCGATCATTGGTTTTACCGGTTGCAAAAAAATGCTGGAAGAAACCGCTTATACCGGCACTTATACCAAAGATTTTTATTCAAATGCCAGCGAGGCCGAAGCAGCTATCACTGCTGTGTATGGCAACCTGTATGTAATGTACAGCAGCGGTGCGCCATTCTTTGCATCCGACTGGTCGGCAGACCAGACCTTCCCAAGAAATGTGGTAGGCCGTAATACACTTACGCAATTCTCATACGATCCGTCTTATTCTGTGCAGAACAGCTTTGGCCGCTCCAATGAATCGCCCATGGAGATCTGGAAAAGAGCTTACCAGGCTATTGAAAGCGCCAACTGGGTAATAGATAAAGTACCCGGAACGCCTATGACAGATACTGCGAGAAGAAACAACATTGTGGGCGAAGCTTATTTTCTCAGGGCCTTTTTTCACTGGACGCTCGCCAAAAACTTTGGCAGCATCGTAGTGAAAACAACAGCCACCAATTCAATTGACAATGCTTTTGTTGGCAGATCGGCCATTGCAGATGTGTACAAACAGATCATTGATGATCTTACCAAAGCCGAGCAACTGTTACCCGATTATTCTGCCTCCTTTGTAAAAGGACGTATGTCACGGCAGTCCGCTCAGGTATTGCATGCAAAAGCAGCCTTGTACAATGAAAGATGGGCGGAAGCGCTGGCAAGTGCGCAGGCAGCCATCAGCTCTAACAAATATTCACTGGTACCTTCATTTACTGACCTGTTTACGGCTGCCAAAAAAGATCTCGCACGACAGGAAGTAATGTTTGATGTGGAATTGAACAATACAACCAATCCTATCCGCCAATCGCAGATCCATTATTTCTATGCACCGCTCGGTTCTTCTGATTATAACAAAGGTGGTGCAGGTGGTATCTATGCTTTCAGTGCATTTTATAATTCCTTCAGCAGTGTAGATAAACGTAAAGACCTGCTGGCTACCAGCTATACCAATACGGCCGGTGTGTTTGTGCCACAGGCAAGTATTGATACCAGGCTGGCAACAAAAGATCTTGTGCTGATGGGAAAGTATAAAGACCCCAACTCTGTAGGCGCTTATGCCAGCAATAATATTTACCTGTTACGTCTGGCTGATGCTTACCTGATCGCTGCAGAAGCAGAAGCCCGTCAGAATGGCGCAACAGCTACTGCCTACTCATATATTAAAACAGTAAGAGATCGTGCCGGGCTACCTGCGTTGACAGCTGGACTTTCACAACAGGCATTTATAGATTCTGTATTGAGGGAAAGGTCGTGGGAATTTTATGGTGAAGGCGATCGCTGGTATGATCTTACACGTACCAACAAATTCCTGACAGTGATACCTGCCGCAGTGAATGCAGATTACCCTGCAAGAACGCCGCTGGCAAAGAACAGGTACTTTCCCATTCCGCAGCAGGAGATCAATGCGAATCCTAAGCTGACGCAGAATGATGACTGGAAATAATGATTCAATGTCACTTCAGGGTAAGTACAAGATAAATGCTTTGTATTTATTACAGACTTTGGCAAAAGAGACATTGAATACCATTAACCGTTAAACCTTATCAGTAGACAATAAACATAATCAAGTATCCGGATATGATAGTGAATGAGGGTGGTAATACAAGGAGTCTTTTCAGCGAAAAAATTAATGCAGACCTGGTCATTGTGGGAGGCGGCATCAGCGGAGTATGTTGTGCCATTACAGCGGCAAGAGAGGGGTTACAGATTGTATTGGTGCAAGACAGACCTGTGTTGGGAGGTAATGCTTCCAGTGAGGTGAGATTGTGGATACTGGGAGCTACCTCTCACATGGGAAATAACAACCGCTGGGCAAGAGAAGGAGGCGTGATAGATGAGATACTGGTAGAGAATACGTATCGCAATCCGGAAGGTAACCCTGTGATCTTTGATGCCATTTTACTGGAAAAAGTAGTGGAAGAAAAGAACATCAGGCTTATTCTCAACACCGCAGTGTACGAAGTATTAAAAGATGGTGCAGATAAGATCGCAGCAGTGAAAGGTTATTGCAGTCTGAACCAGACAGAATATACTTTGTATGCACCGCTGTTCTGCGATGCTTCGGGCGACGGTATCATTGCTTTCCTGGCAGGCGCCTCATTTCGCATGGGAGCGGAATCGAGAGATGAGTTTGGTGAAAAGTTTGCGCCTTCCAGGGAATACGGTGAATTGCTGGGACACAGTATTTACTTCTATTCAAAAGATACCGGCAAACCGGTGCAATACATTCCGCCTTCATTTGCATTGACAGATATTCAACGTATCCCCCGGTATAAAACTTTTAACCTGCAGGACCAGGGTTGCAAGCTTTGGTGGATAGAATATGGCGGTAGGTTAGATACAGTAAAAGATGCTGAGATCATTAAATGGGAGCTCTGGCGCGTTGTATATGGCGTGTGGAATTATATCAAGAACTCCGGCAATTTTCCCGATGCTGCCACCTATACACTTGAATGGGTAGGCACCATTCCCGGCAAACGTGAGAGCCGCAGGTTTATGGGCGATTATGTGCTGGTACAGCAGGATGTGGTAGAGCAACGTGTGCATGAAGATGCTGTTTCATTCGGTGGCTGGTCTATCGATCTGCATCCCGCAGATGGAGTGTTCAGCGAATTGCCAGGTTGTAACCAATGGCATAGCAAGGGCATTTACCAGATCCCTTATCGCTCTCTCTACAGCAAGAATATCACCAACCTTTTCCTCACAGGCAGGATCATCAGTGCATCACATGTGGCATTTGGCTCTACCCGTGTAATGGGCACCTCTGCCAACAATGCACAGGCCGTAGCAATGGCTGCGGTGATTGCAAAAGAAAAAAACTTATTTCCCCGTGATATAACAGGTCATATTCAGGAACTGCAGCAACGATTGTTAAAAGCCGGCCAGTATATACCGGGTATCAAAAACAAAGATGCAAATGATATGGTGCAGCAGGCCACTGTTACGGCATCCAGTGAATACAGGCTGTCCGGGTTTCCCGAAAATGGAGAGTTGTTGCCACTGGAAACAGGCATGGCCCAGTTGTTGCCGGTGTCGCCCGGTAAACTACCGGTGATCCGCTTGCACCTGCAGGCGGGTGAAAAGACAAGTGTTACTGTGCATCTGGCAGTATCAGACCGTAAAGGAAATTATACTCCGGACATTATACTGGAAGAAAGAATACTATCACTGGAACCCGGTCGTAATTGCATTGAACTGGAATGGGAGACCTCTTTCACAGAGAGTCAGTATGCTTTTGTGATCTTCAGGAAGAACAGTGCCGTAGCAGCTTATCTTTCTGACAGCAGGCTCACCGGTGTACTCTCGCTTTTCCAGGCAGAGAACAAAGCAGTTTCGAATACAGGTGTGCAAACACCGCCTGAAGATATTGGAGTGGATGCTTTTGAGTTCTGGACGCCCAAACGCAGACCTGCCGGTAAGAATATGGCTCTCAGCTTTTCAAAACCATTATACACCTACAGTGCTGAAAATATAAAGAATGGTTATGCACGCCCGTATCTGTCGCCCAATGCATGGGCTGCAGCGTTGACTGATACAGACCCGCAACTGGTATTGAAATGGGAGAGCCCTGTAATGATCCGCACCATTCAGCTCAGTTTTGATGCAGACTTTGATCATCCTATGGAGTCGGTACTGATGCATCACCCGGATACGGCCATGCCATTTTGCGTCAGGACTTATTACATTTATGATGGAGCAGGAAAGCTGATCCTGGAAGTAAATGATAATTACCTGGCAAGAAATATCATCAGGTTAAGAGAACCACTTGTTACCGATACATTGATAGTAAAGTGTGAACATCCGGCAGAAAATATTCCAGCTGCTATTTTTGAGGTGAGGTGTTATTAGGATGCAGGTTGCAGTATACAGGGGATAACATTGAAAATTGCACATTGCGCATTGAATATTAATTCGGGACTTCCTGGCGCGAGAGTTAGCGTAGCGTCTCTCGTGTCAGCTATATGCACCCGGTCTCTGACCGGCGGCACTAAAGCAAGAATATATTCTGTGGTCACTTTCTGGCACGAGAGTTAGCGGGCTCGACCTGACAGGTCAAAGCCGGGTTTCGAAGATGCTTTTAGAAGAGTAAGAACGTGTATCGTCTCAGACCTGTCAGGTCTGAATTCGCATCGGGAACGTTTCTGGCGCGCGAGTTAGCGTAGCGTCTCTCGTGTCAGTTATATGCACCCGGTCTCTGACCGGTGGTACTAACGCAAGAATATATTCAGTGATCATCATGCAAGATTCGGCAAGCCGACCTGACAGGTCAAAGCCAGGCTTCGAAGATACTTTTAGAAGAGTAAGAACGTGTATCGTCCCAGACCTGTCAGGTCTGAATTCGCATCGGGAACGTTTCTGGCGCGCGAGTTAGCGTAGCATCTCTCGTGTCAGCTATAGCACCCGGTCTCTGACCGGTGTTACTAACGCAAGAATATATTCAGTGATCATCATGCAAGATTCGGCAAGCCGACCTTACAGGTCAAAGCCGGGTTTCGAAGATGCTTTTAGAAGAGTAAGAACGTGTATCATCCCAGACCTGTCAGGTCTGGAGTTACATGGAGTACGCATTTCTGGCGCGCGAGTTAGCGTAGCGTCTCTCGTGTCAGCTATATGCACCCGGTCTCTGACCGGTGGTACTAACGCAAGAATATATTCAGTGATCATCATGCAAGATTCGGCAAGCCGACCTGACAGGTCAAAGCCGGGCATCGAAGATGCTTTTAGAAGAGTAAGAACGTGTATCGTCCCAGACCTGTCAGGTCTGAGTTCGCATCGGGAAGCAGCCAGATAAATGTTCAACAACTAAGAAGAGCAACATAATAAAGCCATATGAGTACATTGGATTTTACAGTGATGAGTGTTTTTGCCATTCTCATGGTCATCATTGGATTGGTGTTTACCGTACAGAGCAGTAAAAGTTCTAAATCATTTTTTGAAGCGGGCGGACAAACACCCTGGTGGATCAATGGTCTTTCCCTTTTTATTTCCTATTTCTCCGCAGCCACTTTCGTGGTATGGGGCTCCATTGCTTACCGCTATGGATTGGTGGCCAATGTCATCCAGTTTACCATGTGCCTCAGTGGCTTTGTTACGGCCTTGTTTATTGCAGCACGCTGGAAAAAAACAGGTGCTACTACGGCTGCTGAATACCTCGGCAACCGGTTTGGCAAAGCGGCCAAACAATATTATAGCTATATGGTGTTACTGTATAGTTTAGTAAGTACGGCGGCTGTTCTATATGCAGTAGGAAAGATCGTTTACGTGGCAACACCCTTCTCACTGGAAGCCTGCATCACGGCTATCGGTATTACTATTATCATTTATACTACCGGCGGTGGTCTTTGGGGGGTACTGGCTACGGATGTAGTACAGTTTGTTATCCTCACTGCTGCCGTTGTTATTATCATACCACTATCATTATCTGAGGTAGGAGGACTTTCTACCTTTTTTCAGAAAGCACCTGCACGTTTTTTCGAACCGGTAAATAATGAATACAGTATCGGTTTCATGATCTCCTTCTTTATTTACCAGGTGGTGTACATTGCCGGCAACTGGAGTTATGTACAACGATATACTTCTGTATCCAGCACCGGCAATGCAAAAAAAGTAGCTTACCTGTTTACGGCTCTTTATTTAGTAGCGCCAATTATCTGGATGTTGCCCCCGATGGTATACCGTGTTATTAACCCGGGCTTACAGGGCAATGATGCAGAAGGTGCTTATATGATGCTTTGTCAGAAAATATTACCTGCCGGACTGGTAGGGCTGGTATTGTCTGGTATGATAGCTGCCACTGCCAGCAAAGCCAATACTACTATCAATACAGCTGCCATTATTTTTGCGCAGGATATTTATAAAGATGTTTTCTTTAAGAATACCACGGAGAAAAGAAAAATATTGGTAGCCCGGATCTTCACGGTATTATTTGGCGCTGGCACTATTTATCTTGCTATACTGGTGCCATCCGTGGGGGGAATTGTAAACGTGGTACTGAGCACGGCAGCTATTGCCGGTGGCAGTTTGTTTGGGCCTGTGATCTACTCGCTTTTTTCGCGTAGGCAAACAGCCACTTCTCTGATCTATATTTCAGTGATCTCCCTGGCAGTAAGTTTATTCTTTAAAGTATTCGGAACATCGGTAGGTGTATCACTTTCCCGTACCATGGAAACAGTAGTCGGGGTAGGACTTCCACTGTCCTTGTTGTTGCTGTATGAGTTGTATGCTTATATCACAAAAAAGGATGTACCTTATCTCACTATTATGCACCAGGATGCAACAGCATTCAATAATGCAGAAGCTGTAAGGCAGAATACGTTTGGCATAAAGGTGATTGCCTGGAGCACTGCTTTTGTAGGACTGGGCATTGCCGTGCTGGGATACATAGCGCAGAATGGTATCATTGCATTAATTGTAGGTATCATAATCATGCTGGTAGCTACGCTGGTGCTTATTAAACAATATTCAAATGGGGTTAAGCGTGCGGAACTCAATACGATCCTATAGTACAATGATGTCCGGCCTCTGTGTATTGTTCTTGCAAATACTTGTTTGTAAAGTATCAGCTCAGCAATCGGGGACGGCAGGCTTTCTGACTTCCGGACTTTCCGACTCCCGGACTACCTACTACCGCGCCGATCAGCAGATCTCTTTCAAATGGCGTTTCGGGTATAGTGAATTTCCTTTCCCGGAAGAATCGGCCGCTGCAAGAGAAGATGCATTGCGCGGAAAGTTTGGATGGTATGATGGCGCCTTATGGTCTGCTGCCTATAAAGGTTGGGATAGTTCAACGATCCACGGCGTACAGTTGCTTTTCCGTGGCGGATCACCTTATGCACGTGAAGTGAAATGTACCAGTGAAATTGTTCCTTATGCTACTGCTGGTACACCGGTGTCTTTTCTTTTACCATTCCAGTACACAATAGGATCTGAAGAAGATCTTGCTTTTTCATTCCGCATAAAAGGAGCCACAGAAGAAACTATTGTCTGCAAACTACGTCCTGAAGCTGTTACAGCTTTTACAGGAGGCTTGTTCAAAATAAATTTCATTACACTCAAAGTAACTACACCTGCCGGACCCAAACCATTGGTGTCTGTAGCGGGTATGATGCATATCAGGGTATATGCTCCCATGTTGTTATATGGCGACAGGATGGAGTTTGTTTTTAGTTCTGTTACGCATCACATGGATGTTGAATCTTCACTGGTCATCGGTTCTGTGTACAAAGACCTGTCTCACACCGACCCGTATACAATTGCTGCAAATATTAATCTTCCTGCAGATTCCATTACTGCCGCTGCGCAACGTCACGATGCACGTTTGCGCGAATGGCAACAGTCAACAGCACAGATCTCCAAAACATTACTGCAAAAAGGAAAGGTAGAAGTATTTTGTAACGGGCCGGTTCAGCAACGCGACAGGGGAGAGCTGCGTGTAACGGCTTATTCCGGCAACCCGGTAAAGGATTTTCAATACGGCGCCCCTTCGGGCCAGATGAAAGAGATGGCACAGGCAGTTACAGCTGCATTGGGCAAACGCTTTTCGCTCTTCCGTTATCAGCATCATTATCTGCCATGGAAAATGGATAACCCAGCAGAGCTGGATCCAACACAGATCATTTATTTAAAAGAATGGCTGGAAGCGGCGGGCAGTAGCGCTGATTCTGTACTGCTCGATCTGCAGCTTTCACCCATTGTAAAATTATACAGGCAATACAGCCAGGCTGGAACACTGCCATTACCGGCAGCAGGTATTCCGGGTGCAGAGTGGGAAAAGATCCGCCAGGGTTATCTCACTACCATACGATATGCTAAGAAGATCTGTCCATCGCTCAGGATCATCCAGATGCCTTATGAACTGGATAATATGTCCGGTACAGAAGTACATGCAGACGCACATTACCAGTTCTTTAAATGCCTGTACGAAGCTGTAGCCACATTCAATGAACAGCAGCCTGCCACAGACCAGTTAAAGATCGCAGGACTAGGAAGCAATAATCCCAATAGCCGTTGGGCATTTATAGAAGGCTTTTTACGTCGCTACAGTAAAGATGCTGCTGCAACAAAAAGACTGGACTATATTACCTGGCATACTTATCTCTTTCCCGGCAATTATCCTGCAATGATCACGGGAGTAGCCGATAGCCTGCATAGTTTGCTGAAAACATACGGCCTTGATCCCAATCTGCCGGTAATTGTGGACGAAATGGGACTTGCAGAACCTTCCACTATTGAAGACCTCAGTGATCTGAATGGCGCCATGAAAAAAGAAGCTGCGATGGCGGCTTTTACTACGGCATTACAACTGTATTATGAAAAAGAGCAACATCCCTGGTTGCCCATCAGCGGTGCAGGATGGCATTTTGCATTGCTGACATATGGAAAGCAGAATATACTCTCTACTTATGCAAAGGGCCTTGTATTGCGTAACAAATTGGGTGATGTTACCATTCCCGCAAAGACAACGCCTGTAGATTCGCAAGGCTATGGCCTGCATGCGATCGCTACCAGGGAAGATAATAAGATCAGTATCCTGCTGTTCTGTACATCACCTTCTATCTTTTACACGAATGCGGCACCATTGCAGTATCCCGGTATAGACCTGGTATTAAAAGACCTGCCGGCCAATTTCAGGAATGCAAAACTGAAGATTACCCAATGGTACACTTCGCCAGACGATAAAGCAGTACAGAGAATTCTGTCACAGGATAAATATCAAACCTTACCATTAACACGTGGAGGTGATCGCTACGAAAAAGATTTCTCTGCTGACGAAATAAAACAATTGAATGCGATCGGTAACCAGTCCGGCGTAATGATGTCCGGGAAAAACTCACTGAACTTATCTGTTGGTATTGGTACTTATGGAATGCGTTTGATACAAATAGAACCTGCACCCGGAGAATGACCCTAAATGAAAACGATATGCTATTGCTGAAGAATGTACGATACAATGTTATACTGTTTATGGCCGGCCTGTTGCTGTTTTCTGTGAAAGGCTGGGCACAGAATATTATTGAGAATAAATTCTACTCTGTACAGGTCGCGCCCGGTTTTCAGCAATCACCTGCTTTTATTGTAACACAGAAGGCGGGCAAAATAAAAAGGACCATTCAGCCAAAACTGCAACTGGTCTTTACGGCTGAGCAACTGCAGTTAACAGGCGCTGCCATGGATGGACAACCCGGTGTGGTAGCATGGAAAACCGGTAAAGGCACTACACAGGATATCAGTACGCTGGGCAGCATTGACCTGCTGGCAGAATCTTATGTGGTAAAGAACAATCAACTAATCTTCTCTTTTAAAGAACAACCGGCAGCTAAAGTTTCTCTTGTTATAAAATTTGTAACGGATCAGCAGGCGCCTGTATTTGAAACTGGCCTGGAAGCAAAACAGGCCGGGCAATTCTCTGTAGGATTTACCGGTATGCCACAGGTAGATTCGTCAGACCTCGATTTTGTGTACCAACCGCTGACCTGGAGCTGGAAAAGATTTCCCAGTCACTTCGCCTTGACAGAAGAAGCCTATGCTAATACAGCAGCTGTATTCACCAATCATCATGGATATACGGAAGGATTGGCTGTTTCCTTGTCCGACATTCCATACCGCTATGCGCTGGCTGCCCAATGGAACAATGCAGGAAAGGCAGATAATAAATTCTGGTCTGTATTTCCGGCAGATGGGCCTAAGGCCAATAGTTTATTTGGTATGGCCGTACGCAGTCATGAAGGAAAGGCACAGCCGGCTATCTACGCACCATTGCCCGGTACTGAAAAGGCGAAGCTGAACGCTGGTGACAAATTTCATATTGCGTTGGTATATGTGTTGCATCCCGGTAACTGGCAGCAGGGCACTTCTTATCTTTTATCATCGGTTTTTCATTATCGTTCCGAAAGACAGAATGCAACAGTATCCCTGAACCAGGCCCTGGATAATATGCTTGACTTTGCGATGAATGATGTGTACAGCGGATGGAATGAAACGCTGAAGGCTTCCAATTACCAGTTTGATGTGCCGGGCACTGTAAAAAATGTTTCGGCATTGCATTCGTTGAGTCTTGCAATGATCACCGGTAATGATGAGATTCTGCGTCGCAGGGCTCTTCCTATGATTGAATATGTAATGAGTCGTGAGAAATATCTTTATTCTACCAGCGATACACCGGGACAGGCTCAGGCTCCTTCTCATTTATTGAAAGGTCCCTGCGTAGACATCGGCGAACTGGTAGCGCTGAATGAACTGACAAACGGCTATACGCCCGCTTTTTCGCAGGAAGCAAACCGGCTTTTTGGACAAAGCAGGCAGTTGAACATGAACACGCAGACAGGTGGCGGTAGCTGGCAGGACTATCTTGCCCGGTACAGGTTGTACCGGAATGCAGATGATCTGCAAAAGGCTGTTGAAGGAGCTAAACAATATTTACAGGAAGTGTACTATCGTTATTCGCATAACTTCTTTGATTCACCGGGGTTAAGAGATAAGGGCGCAGGATTTACAACCGATTATGGTTACCGCGTGTACGACCTGTTTGAATTGTTTGAAGAAACAAAAGATACATTGTATCTGAATGCCGCATTAACTGGTGCAAAACAATTCCTGTTATGGACAAGAAGTAATCCTGCACCACCTGTCGGTAATATTACTGTGAATAAGAATGGTGAAGTAAAGGGCATCTTTCCCGGCCGCAGGGCCAGTGCTTTGGAAGGATCGCCTTTTGTACCAATGGATGTGATCTCACATGTGCCGGAAACAACAGTACCTGCCTGGCAAACCTCTTTAAATGGATTGGTACCTGAAGCGCCCAATACTTATGCCTTTGGGCCGGTGATGCTTGCACATCATGCAGCATGGTTGTTACGACTGGCGCATTACACAGGAGATAGCCTGTTGCGTGCTGCTGCTTATAATGCCATCGTTGGACGCTATGCCAATTTCCCGGGATATTATTTTACTTCCCTGCACACGGATGTTTACCAGCGGGCAGACTATCCTATGCACCCTTTCTATGATGTAAAGTACAATGCCATTTTTTATAACCATGTATGGCCTCATCTTGCTTTATTGACCGACTTCCTGGTGTCAGATTTCTATTATCGTTCCAAAGGAAAGATCAATTTCCCGGGCACCTACGCACCGGGCTATGCCTTCCTCACCAGCCAGGTATATGGCGCTAAAAAAGGAACGGTAATGGGTAATAATAATGTACAGCTTTGGATGCCAACGCATGCTTTGAAGTCAGACGGTATTGCTTTTAATTACCTGGTGGGGCATAATGAACAGGATGTGTTCATTGCCTTTGCCAATACTTCCGATAAAACAGTTACAGAGCATATCAGTCTTAATAAAGAAGTAGTGCCCTTTGACGGCAATAAACTATACGCCACCATTGAATACAATAACAATGGCAAGACAAAGAACGGCAGTATAAAAAATGGTATGCTGACTATAATACTGCCTGCGGGTGGACTTACCTGCATACGGATCAAAGGCATTTATACCGCTAAGAAAGAATCTATTACGCCGATGGCTGGCAAGATCAGTGAAAACAGGTTCCTGCGTTATGCCGCAAAGGAGGATAGCAGCGCTACAACAACAGCTATGATCATTCAGTCCAATGCGAGCCTGGCTGTGTTCTATGCTTACTGCAACAAGACAGAAAAAGACTGGAAACAATGCAGCCTGCGTTACCGGGTCAATAACAGTGAACAATGGTCAACCATTACAGATACGGCCTATCCTTTTGAATTTGACCTTACACTTGCTGCGCCCCGCGATGTTATTGCTTTTGAGATAACTGCTGTCAGGCAGGATGGCAGTCAACTGAATTTTCCTGTACAAACGATCAACAATAAATAGACTATGCTAAGAGGATGGAGTAAGGCCCTGACAAGTGGATGGATGCTGGCTGTGCTGGTATGTTTATCAGGCTGCTCTGCACAAAAGAAAACAACAGGTGCAGATAAGAAAAAACAATTTTCAATATTAGGTCTTGGTGATTCCATTACTGAAGGAAGTTCTGAATTCTTTTCCTACCTGTTCCCGCTGGACTCCATGCTGAAACAGGCAGGTTACCAGCCACGTTTTATAGGAACACGTCGCTCCGTATTGAATGGAGATACATTGTATCATTCAGGTTTTGGCGGTAAAACAGCTGAATACCTTGCAGCACATGTTGACAGCATTTATACTGTTTGCCCGGCTGATATTGTGCTGCTGCATTCCGGTCACAATCATTTCCGGGAAGAGAAACCGGTACCGGGCATTCTGCAGGCACAACTCACCATCATACAAACGATTAAAAAGATCAATCCTGCAGTAAAGATCTTTGTAGCAGGCGTTATCACCAGTGGCAAGCTACCTAAATACGAATACATTCCGGAGTTGAATATCGCTATCCAGAAAATGGTAGATTCCTTCAATGATCCGCATGTTGTATTTGTTGATCAATCCAAGCAATGGAACTGGGCTGACTATACCATACAGGACAAAGTGCATCCCAACCGTACAGGAGCGCAGGTGATCGCTGCCAACTGGTTTAAGGCCATGACACCCTTGTTGCCCGCAGTGCCAGGAATAACAGCTATACAGACTGATTCATTGCTGCCTGCCAGGGAGTTTTCAATGCGTGGTGGATTGCCCAACTTCTTTGCTAAAATAAAAGAAGGCAAGCCTGTAAAGATCGCTTTCCTGGGAGGAAGTATTACAAGAGCAGGCGGTGGCTATCGTGACCAGGTTATGCAGTGGTTTAAAAAACAATATCCTTCAAACCGGTTTGAAGAGATCATGGCGGCTGTCAGCGGTACAGGTTCTGATTTTGGAGCCTGCAGGGTACAGCAGCACGTAATCGATCATAAACCCGATCTTGTATTTGTTGAGTTTGCTGTGAACGACAACCGCTGGCGTATGCAGTTTGTCCGTGAAACGATGGAAGGCATTGTAAGACAGGTATGGAAAGCCAATGCAAACACTGAGATCTGTTTTATCTATACTTTCTCTGCCGAGAATCTGCCGCAGCTTCAGAAAAATATTTTCCCTGCTTCAGTATCTGCTATGGAGACACTGGCAGCGTATTATAATATTCCATCTATTCACATGGGACTCGCGGCTGTTGATGAAATAACAAAGGGTAAATTATTAATATCCGGTAAAAGAGATGAGCAAACGGCTGTACCATTATTTTCAATTGATGGAGTACATCCCTTACCGGAAACCGGTCATAAGATCTATACAGATGTATTGATCAGGAACCTCTTGCTGTTGAAGGATAATACAGTTACAATTAAGCATGTGTTACCGTCCATGCTTGAAAAGCAGGCCTGGGTCAGTGCCGGCATGATCAGTCCGGGTAAGGACGTACAGTTTACCGGCAACTGGGGAACCACTGATTCTGTAACCAAAGGCAGGGAATATTACCAGTTGCTCCCACAGGTATACGCTACCGCTTCAACTGATGCAAGTGTGAAAGTACAATTTAAAGGCACGCGTTTTGGGCTGGCTGATATTATGGGGCCGGGTACAGCAGCTATTGAGATTTCCATCGATAATCAGCCTCCAAAAGTGATAAATCGTTTTGATGCCTTCTGTACGTATTACAGGCTCAATTATTTTATCCTGTCAAACCTGCCGGAAGGAAAGCATACGGCTACTATCAGGCTGGCACCGGCACAATTGGATAAGGCCGCGATCCTGAAAACACGCAATGTGGAGGTGAAAGACTGGAGCCCTTATGAACCCAGGGTAATGTATGTTGGGGCCGTATTGTATTGAGTATCCTGAAGGCCTAATGCTCTGCAAGACCTGACAGGTCGTGCAGAGGAAGAAAGAGGCTTTTAGTATTGTAAGCTGCTTTATCAGGTCAGACCTGTAAGGTCGATTGGTCTGCAAGACCTGACAGGTCGGGCAGGGAAAGAAGGAAACTTTTAGTATTGTAAGCTGCCTCATCAGATCAGAGACCTGTAAGGTCGATTGATCTGCAAGACCTGACAGGTCAGGTAAAGGAAGAAAGGTGCTTTTAGTATTGTAAACTGCCTCATCAGATCAGACCTGTAAGGTCGATTGGTCTGCAAGACCTGACAGGTCGGGCATAGGGAGAAAGATGCTTTTAGTATTGTAAGCTGCCTCATCAGGTCAGACCTGTAAGGTCGATTGGTCAGCAAGACCTGACAGGTCAGGCAGAGGGAGAAAGGTGCTTTTTGTATTGTAAACTATCACATCAGATCAGACCTGTAAGGTCGATCGGTATTGACGATTAAAATGATTATATGAAATATAAAGTTATTGCCAGGTACAGATTATTATTGTCATTGTTGTTGCTGTGTTGCAATGTATCTCCTCATGCACAAACCTATACTGCCGACTGGGCATCGCTGGATGCAAGGCCGGTGCCTCAATGGTTTAAGGATGCCAAATTGGGCATCTTTATTCACTGGGGTGTTTATTCAGTTCCTGCATGGGCACCTGTAGGTAAAGAGTATGCTACCTATGCAAAGTATTCAGAATGGTACTGGAACAGGCTGGTAACAGATAGCTCTAAAGTAGGCAAGGCATTCAGGGCTTATCACAACAGTACTTATGGTCCTAATGTAAAATACCAGGATTTTGCTCCTCAGTTTAAAGCAGAATTATTTAACCCCGAGAAATGGGCCACTGTTTTTAAAGACGCAGGTGCACAATACGTAGTACTCACTTCTAAACACCATGACGGTTTTACTTTATGGCCCAGCGCTAATTCCTGGAACTGGAATGCCGTGGATGTTGGCCCGCACCGCGACCTTGCCGGTGACCTCACAGAAGCTGTAAAGGCAAAGGGGCTGCACATGGGTTTTTATTATTCGTTGTACGAATGGTTTAACCCCCTGTACAAAACTGATGTCAAAAGATATGTATCCGAACACATGTTACCCCAGCTAAAAGACCTGGTAGTGCGTTATAAGCCAGATATCATCTGGCCTGATGGTGAGTGGGAATACCCCAGCGATACCTGGAAAAGCCAGGAGTTTCTTGCCTGGTTGTATAATGAAAGCCCGGTAAAGAACTCAGTAGTGGTAAATGATCGTTGGGGCAAAGAAACAAGGAGCAAACACGGTGGCTATTATACCACGGAATATGATATCGTTCACAATGAAGATGCCAGCAATAAAAAGTTTGAACACCCCTGGGAAGAATGTCGTGGTATTGGTGGTTCATTTGGTTACAACAGGAATGAAAACCTGGAAGACTATGAAACCTCCGATGCGTTGGTCCGCATGCTGATCCAGAAAGTATCACGTGGTGGCAACCTGTTACTGGATATTGGCCCTGCTGCAGATGGAACCATTCCGGTGATCATGCAGCAACGACTGGCTGATCTGGGCGCCTGGTTGAAAATAAACGGTGAAGCGATTTATGGCACTACTGCCGGACCACAAACCCCGGTTGTTGCAGTAACACAAAAAGGAAAAGACCTTTACCTCTTCTTTACTGCTGAGCAGAACAAACCTTTTTCTATCACTTTATCACATGCTCCGGCCAGTGTAACCTTATTAGGGTCAGATAAGAAGATCACTTCTTCCTTTAAGAATGGAAAACTTGTGATCAACCCCTTACCGATCTACCCCAATCTTCCCAATGGAGGATATGCGTGGGTGGTGAAATTAGAAAATGCCGTGTTATAAGATAAGGCGGGAGGGAATACAGGAATTGGGTATTAGGTGAAATACAGGGGTGATAAGTTGAGAGGTTGACAAGGGAGGGAATGTCGAATGTAAAATTCCGAATGTCGAATATCGAAGGGAAAACCGAAAGAAAGTTGGCAGTTGGCAATTTACAGTTGTTCTAATCTCAAATCCAGTATCCGGCATCTTGTATCCAATCACAAAATCTCTACATTCCAAAATCAGAAATCTTTGAGGCCTGTATTCCCATTCACTATTCACCATTGACTATTCACTGATTTCAACCACTCACGACTGACGATTCACGACTCACCACGTCTCACGATTACCGTCTGCCGTCTGCCGACTCACTCACAAAATTCAGAAATAAAAAAAGTTGCAAGCTAATCACCGCTGCTGAAGGGAGCTAGTCCCATAATCATCCCGGCGGATGACGTTTATCATATGGTGCCTGTTGTTGCCAGAATACTTTTGGGTTCCAAAATGAAGTTTTATGAAAAAATACAGTATTCTGGTCGCGCTGCTGATGGCAGGCGTAATGAGTTTTGCGCAAAGTTCAGTGAATGGAAAAGCCGGGTCTAAATGGGCGGTAAGGTTACGTGTCATCGGTGCTGTACCACCTTCTTCGAGTTATAATCTTTCTGGTTCGGATGTTAAAATATCTTCTTCGGTAATGCCGGAGGTTGACTTCAGTTATTACTTCACCAAAAACCTATCAGCAGAGCTGATCCTGGGTACTACCCATCACACCGTAAAACTGGAGAATAGTAGTGGCTCTGCAACACTGGGCAAAGTATGGCTGTTGCCTCCAACCCTGAATCTACAATACCACCTGCCTGTCGGCAACTTTATACCCTATGTAGGGGCAGGGATCAATTACACAATTTTTTATGGTACTAAAGATGAAGCTGCTAGCTTATCGTATAAAAACAAAGCAGGCTTCAGTACTCAACTTGGGTTTGACTATAATCTCAGCGATAAATGGTTTATCAATGTAGATGCAAAGAAAGTATGGCTTAAAACTGATGTTACCGTTAAAGGAACAGAGCCAACTGTGCTGAGTGGTGTAAAAGTGAACCCCTACATCTTTGGCATTGGTATCGGCACCCGTTTTTAAAGATCATAATACCTGTGAAAAACCAACTACTGATCTCCTTCACATTGTAGTGTTGTGCTTATTTCCTGTAGCGATTAAAAAGTCCTGGTACCGGTTTGGATCAGGGCTTTTTTTTACGTTGAATGCAAAACACTGAACGCCTGGCGAGAATACTTGTTGTAAGGATGAAGGGAATTAGAAATGAAGAATTAAGAATAAGGAATGAGAAAGTTGAACGCAATATTGAATTTTGAATATCGAAGGAAATACAAGGTACAATAAATACAGTTTTTAAGTTATAGACTATAAGTATTGCTAAACGCGGAACGCTTAACACCCGCCTGACCAGAAACCGGTATCTGGTAACCGGTAACGATTTAACTTCAAATTG
Source organism: Chitinophagaceae bacterium (assembly GCA_047602185.1). Lineage (GTDB taxonomy): Bacteria > Bacteroidota > Bacteroidia > Chitinophagales > Chitinophagaceae > PMP191F. Next base: position 780,071 of record JASGHY010000001.1, read on the forward strand.
CCAACTTGTATTATCAAATCACAAAATCTAAAAATCCAAAAATCAGCAATATTGAATCCTGTAACTGATAACCGGTAACTGTTTTTTGCCATGTCGCTTTTTTGACTCATTGATCTGGGGTATTGTAACAGGAAAGACTAAACGGTTTAGCTATGTAGTATTGTTTTTTGATATGTGTGCTGTATTTCGGTTGTTGACAGTCGTTGTTGACAAAAAATAAATGATACTAACGCTGCTGAGTATTGTTTTTTGGTGAATTGTTTTTAAATTAGAACTGTATTATTTATCTCCAATTCATCTATTGTTAACCATTAAACGTAACACACATGCTTACTGCATTAAAAAGCCTTGGAACTCCTCTCAGCAGAAATGACATGAAACAATTATCTGGCGGATCTGCACCAGCAGCCAAACAATACAGGTGCACCAAAGGAGAACCTTACGGCTATGTAAATGTTTGTGTAGGTGGCGGCGCTAACCCCATTTATGCCTGCCCCGGATTTATTCTCTGCGATTATATTTCAACCTGCTCTCCCGGCGAAGAAACCTGCGGTGTAGGAGGTGAGGCTTAAATTCCCGCTTCCAGCGCACATATTATTTGAAAAGGCCGCCGGTTGGCGGCCTCTTTTCATAACCCATATAGTGCATTGCTTCATCACGACTTCGTTTTTTGTTAACCATTAAATATCACATGTATGCTTAGAGCATTAAAAAGCCTGGGAACCCCTCTCAGCAGAAATGACATGAAACAATTATCCGGTGGCTTGCTGCCAGCAGCCCAAATGTACTGGTGTGCCAAAGGTGCCCCTTACACTTATTCATTGATATGTGTAGGTGGCGGTGTGAATCCTGTTGAATCCTGTGGCGGATTTATACTGTGTGATTATGCCGGAATTTGTTCTCCCTCTGAGGAGACCTGTGGTTCAGTAGGCGAGGTGTAAACTTTGCCGCGGATATAATTTATACAAAGGGGCTGCCATCTGGCGGCCCCTTTCCTTTAGCACACTTATCGGCATATTATAACATATAGCATTCATTATATGACAGATAGAGTAGCCGGGTAGAAATATTTGCGTAACTCAAAAGTTACATATACATTCGTGTAACTTTAAAGTTACTTATTATGAAAAGAGTAATTAAACACCAGTTTTTCTATTCCCATCCTCCTGAGATGGTTTGGGAATACCTGACCAATCCTGATCTGATGGCGTTGTGGCTGATGAAAAATGACTTTCAGCCGGTGCTGGGAGCTGAGTTTCAATTCCGGATAGGACCTATACCCAGTCTTAATTTCGACGGTATCTTTTATTGTAAGGTATTAGAGATCGTGCCCTTTAAAAAGCTCTCTTATTCATGGAACAGCGGACCCGGTGATGGTAAGATCACACTTAATTCTGTTGTTGTATGGACCTTGCAACCCACCGACAAAGGCACGGAGCTTTTGCTGGAACACAGTGGCTTTGAAAAAGAAGAGAACCTGGATTTCTATAATGGCCTGATGCATGGCTGGGAAGAGAAGTTCCCGAAGATCGATCAACTTTTAAACGCAGTACCACATGGCAGTACCAACGCTTGATGCATTCCAGGTGATAGGAGACCCCAGCAGGAGAAAGATGCTGCTATTACTTTCCGAAGATAGTCTTACCATTAACAGCCTGGCCGATCATTTCGATATGAGCCGCCCTGCTGTTTCAAAACACATCAGGATCTTACACAGTGCGGGTTTCATCTCTATCCATGATATTGGCAGAGAACGGTACTGTACGCTGAAGAAAGATGGCTTTGATGAACTGCAGGCCTGGATCTCTCATTTCGATAAATTCTGGACATCGAAACTGGAAAAACTCGAAGCTTTATTGAATAACAAATTGCAGAACTAAGGACCAATGTGCAAATGGGAATATTATAAAACTATTGAACTATGACTATTGGTATTATAGGTTCGGGGGAAATGGGAAGTTGCCTGGCTTCAAAACTTGTTAAACTGCAACACACAGTTGCTATTGCCAACTCCCGCAGCCCGGCATCGTTGCAACAACTGGCTGAAGAGACAGGTGCAGTACCGGTTACAGTAGAAGATGCTGTGAGGGAAAAAGATGTAGTGATCGTTTCTATCCCTGAAAAGAATATACCCGCTCTACCTGCAAACCTGTTTCGTGATCTTCCGCAGGATGTCGTGGTGATTGATACCGGGAATTATTATCCCACGCTTCGTGATGGAGTTATCCCGTTTCTTGAGCAGCATGGAGTAGATAGCCTGTGGGTACAGCAGCAATTGGGTATTCCTGTAATAAAAGTGTTTAATTCTATTCTTGCCACCAGCTTACGTGATCTGGGAAAACCCCGGGGTGAAAAAGATCGTGTAGCTATCGCTGTTTCAGGTGACAGTATAAAAGCAAAAGAAATTGTTTTTAAGCTGGTAGATGAATTGGGTTTTGACCCTTTTGATATGGGACCTGTTGCCGGGTCGTGGAAACAGCAGCCGGGTTCCCCTGTTTATTGCAGGGATATAAACTTTGCTGAGATGAGAAAAAGAGTAGATGCGATAGATCCGGATTGGTCTGTAATGCATGAAGTACTCATTGCAAAACGTAAAGCAGATGAAGCACTGATGGCTGCAGATTATCCAACCTACCTGGAGGGATTGCACTAGAACAACCAACCCCCTCCAATAGGAGAGGGTTGGGGGGAGATACTAATTATAAGCAATGAATATTATAATGTTGCGAGGTCGATGACAAAACGATAGCGTACATCACCTTTTTCCATGCGGTCGTAGGCTTTCTGGATATCTTTAATATCGATCAGCTCAATATCGGAAACAATGTTATTTGCTTCGCAGAAATCCAGCATCTCCTGTGTTTCAGAAATGCCTCCGATCATAGAACCTGCAAGGCTTTTACGTCCGCCGATCACCGCAAAGGCCGGGATCTGTGCTGGGTCCGAAGGCACACCTACGCAGATATGTGTACCATTTGTTTTCAGCAACGACATATAAGCTGCAATATCATGTGTAGCGCTTACCGTGTCGAGGATAAAATCAAAAGTATTGCGGGCTGCATCAAACTGCGCTTTGTCAGATGTTAACAGGAAATTATGCGCTCCCAGTTTTTTTGCATCTTCTGCTTTTTTAGGAGAGGTGCTTAATACTGTTACTTCTGCGCCAAACGCAACACCGAATTTTACAGCCATGTGCCCGAGTCCACCTAAGCCCAGAACTGCCAGCTTATGACCTTTGCCAACTTTCCAGTGTTTTAACGGAGAGTAAGTTGTGATACCTGCGCATAATAATGGCGCTACTGCGGGCAGGGATAATTTTTCAGAAATACGCAATACAAAGTCTTCATTCACCACAATGGTTTTGGAATAGCCACCATAGGTAGGCATGCCATCAGTGTAGTGATTGGTTCCATTGTAGGTCTGAATATTACCATTGTCGCAATACTGTTCCAATCCGTGTTTACAGTTGTCGCATTTTCTGCAGGAGTCAACCATACAACCGGTTCCGGCGAGTTCGCCTACTTTGAATTTGGTTACATGATCGCCTACTTTTACAATACGGCCTACGATCTCATGACCGGGTACCATCGGGAAGATACCGGGAAACCAATCGTTCCTTACCTGGTGCAGGTCAGAGTGACAAACACCGCAAAACAATATATCAAACTGAACATCATGCGGCCCTACTTCGCGACGTTCAAAGCCCCATTCACCCAGTTCAGCACCTGCGCTTGGCGCAGCATAACCTTTTGTTTTAATCATAAATAGTAATCGAGTTAAGATTTTTTAAATAGCATTATAATAGGTGCAACGTTTTTTATGACGGATCAACCTGTCTCAAAGAGCTTGGTGTAATACCGAACTGCGCTTTGAAAATGCGGGAGAAATGCGAAGGGTTTTCAAAGCCCATCATGTAACAGATATCCAGGATCGGCAGCGTTGTGTTCTCAAGTGTTTCCTTCGCTTTATGTAAACGTTTAATACGGATCCATTCAGAAGGAGCCATGTTGTACATTGTGCTGAAATCTCTTTTAAAGCCTGCCAGGCTGCGCCCTGAGAGATAAGCCAGCTGCTCAATACTTACAGGGTTGGCGAAATTAGCTTCCACCACTTCTGCAAGGTCTGTCTTTACCGGCTTTTTCATCTGCAGCAATTGCTGTAAAAGGTTTTTGTCGGTTGCTGAGATATTGTACAACAGTTCCAGCATCTTTATTTTCAATAACCCGGCATCTACATTATTGGGCTCATTGAAATAAGGAACCACAGACTGAAAAAATGTCTGCATTCTTTCTCCAACCGTTTTTACTTCTGCTCTTACTGTTTCTTTACTGGTGATATTTTTGATATCAGCCATGCGTATAAAGTCCTGCAGAAATTCATCTTTAAAGAAAAAGAGAATGCTGTCGTAGGTATGGTTGGTGTCTGGGTCGCCTACCTTATCAAACTGGATCAGGGATGCTTTGCCCAACAATAGCATCTGGTTCTTCCTGATGGTGTACGACACTTTTCCATGTGTTACGGTATTCTGTCCCTGGATAACATACAGTAGCATGTGTTCTTCCAGGAACATAGTTCCCTGGCTTCGTTGTGTAAGGGTACAGCTTTCCACTGCCGAAAATCCATTTACTTTTAATGCCCGGTGATAGAAGGGCGCTTCTGTCAATTCAGATGGAACACAGACGGATTTCATCACATTATTTTTAGTGTAATTTCCTGTTGAAACAGGTTGCTTCGCCAGCGTTCCCGGTACTGACCGGAAAGGAAGACCCTGGTTAAAATATTGCGGCAAGCTGAATGCTTTTCCGGCGTTGCAGGGCGAAGGTACATACAAAATAGGGCACCTGCCTGTTCTGTTTAGCTCAGATATGTGTACTTTATAGCTAAAAAGGGGTGTTGACCTGTCTCAAGAAGAAGGATGGATCTGGTTCCGGCAGGTAAGGACACCCACCGGGGACACAGTGAAATTATTGTAATCTTTTAGAAGTTGTTTTGCTTATTGCCAACCTGGAAGCTAGTGAAACGATAATTGCCAGTAAAGCGATGGCTGCTACGATCCATTTGCCCTGTGCAGCTACCTGGTCTACGATGGTAGACAAAGGGTTGTTTTGCTGAAATGACCGTTGATGCATCCATGCAATAGCTGCGATGGCCGCAAATACAGCGCCTGCAATACGCACATACCTGTAAACAGGTTGTTTGCTTAAGATAATGAGCCAGGGCACAGTGATGCCAATAACAAATAACTGCATCATTTCAATACCGATATTAAAACCAAGGATACTGATCAGGAGAGGGCCGGTATCCAGTCGCAGGTGGGTGAGGGTAGAGGCAAAGGCCAGTCCGTGAATGAGGCCAAATCCGCCGGCTATAAAGATCTCTTTGCCGGGAAACAAAGGGCGCAATGCATGCACTGCAGATACAAGAATAGAAAATGCAATTAACACCTCTATTGGTTGCTGCGGCAATTGTACCCATCCCAGTGCACCCAATAGCAAAGTGAGTGAATGGCCGATGGTGAATGCCGTTGCCACTTTCAGTAATCGTATAATACTGTACCTGGTACCGCCTGGTCCATTCCAGCGGCCATTTCTTACTAATAATGGTGCAGGTAGTAACAGTAAGAGTAAAAACATCAGGTGATCGGTACCTTCTGCTATATGCCGTATGCCAATAGTGACCATACCTTTAAAACCGGTGTACCAGTTACCTTTCTCAAGGCTTACATGTAATGGAGGTACTATATTGTTCTGCAGATCCCAGGAAATGGCATGTGCCTCCGCCTGCTCTTCTATATTGCCATTTTCCCAATCTGTACGGATGGATACCAATGCAGCGTGATTGATAACCTGGTGCATGATGACATCGTAATCCAGGTAAAAATTGCGTGTGTCATCACCTGCCTGCGGTGTTAACACCACTGTTGCATTTACTTCCCAATAAGGAATATTGCTATCCTGGTAAGTGCCCTTGTCCATTTTCAGATCGCTGATGGTTACTGTCCACGGGCGATCTTTTGTAGCATAAGCATGAATATGTGCCAGTAAATATTCCCTAAGCTGAGGTCCCAGTTGTATTATCAATTGCTCCGGATCTTTGGCAATACCCGGTTTAAAGGCCAGTTCCAGCTCCGGTATGGGAAGCTGTACTTCCATAGTTACTTTTTTAGGACTCAGGTCCAGGAATATAAGTGTGTTGGGACTTGGGTGTGCAAAGATGCTGAGCGGTAATACCGCAACAAGTATCAATACAAAGAACAGCCGCCCGCCAATGCGGAAGCGGCTGTTGCTGATGAAGAACATATTTTTCATATCCTTTGCTTCTGCTATCATAAACCAATATAGTCTCTTGAATGATCGCGCATTACTGTGTGATAATGGATCTGGTTAGAGATCACAACACCATTCTGGCATACGAATTCGATCCATACGCTGGGGCCATCAATCCTCACATAATCGGTATTGGCTGTAAAAAATGAGCTGGCGCTGCCGGAAGTACCGCTGGTATTGCTGGAGTAGCAAACGTAGGTGCTGGCCAGTTCATTCTGGTAAGTAGTGAGGTAGGTAGCTGCTGTTGTGGGATCCACATCATTTACCCATGCCGCAATAGCAGTCAATACTTTTGCCTGTGCCGAATTGCTGAGACTGCTTACCTTAATACCTTGTTTAGTACTGGGGAAAGTATTGGTAGTAGAACCGGGTACCATCAGGCAATCGGAGAATGTGGTGGAGATTTTGGCACTTGAAAGTTCTGTTGATGTAAAGGTTGACAACATATCGCGCATGGCAGCCAGTTCGCTGGCCATAGGACTTGTGTAGGTTGTTCCGTTCACCGTAAAGGAACCATTGGGTTCAACAGCCTCATGCAGTGGTGTAATGCTGGTAACAGTACTGTTATCATACGTAATGTTCTGTGCATAGTGGTGGCCGCCGAACTGTAACATCCATTTACCGGTTGTACTGGGTGTTCCTAAAAACGCGATCACGTAGTTGCCTGAGCTGTAGCCTGATGCTGACTGGCCCAGGTAATCGTCTGCTGCTCTTATTGTCTGGAACTCTTCATATCCTTCATTACTGGCTGTACCGGAAGCTGCCTGGATCAATGCTAATGCTGCAGCCTGTTGTGCAGAGCTGAGCGAGCTGAACAGTAACCCGTTGCGGCAGGAGAGTGCGCAGGGAAGATTGGACCAGCGTTTGGCATTGGTGAGATTAAGTGTCAGTACCACCTGTGATTGCTGGGTACTGCTGAGCGTTGCCAGGAATGCGTCTGCCAGGCAAACGATCTTTGCCACGCCCGACAAAGAAGTACAGGAGGCTGTTGCCGCTGAACCTACGATCAGTGACAGTGAACAGCTTTGGCCATCAAAACTGATGGCGAATGATGCTGTACCGGAAGCAGTGGGTGTGCCGCTGATGGTATAAGTAAGATTGCCAGCCCCGCTGGCCAGTGTACCTGCCTGCAGCGTAGCTGTTAAGCCGGTAACGCCTGTGGAAGAAATAGCTGTTCCTGCTGCATAAGCGATGCCGGTGCCGCCGGTATAGGGAACAGTAGCTGTACCGCTATAGGCAACATTGATAGTTGCTGTGGCTGAAAAAGTAGCGCCGGAACAATTCAATGCTGAAATAGAACCGGAACCGGAAGAAGAACCTGAGTTCTCTTTTTTACAGGCAACTGCGATGGCCACGATCATCAGGAAAACGGTGGCAGAAAGTAAAATGGCTTTTTGCACTTTCATAAAAATTGTTTGAGGTGAGTTCACGAAAGCTTTCTCCAGGGTTCGTTCAGCTAAGAACGAACAAATTTTCAAATGCATGATGTGGCTGTAAACAGTTTGAGGGGAATGCCGGGATTGTTGCGGTTAATTGATCTGTTTGCCCAGTATTTCGTAAAATTTCTCTTCAAAACTGGCACCCAGTGGTATTACTTCTTCACCAATTGTAATAACCTTGTTGCGGACTGATGCGATCTTACTTAACGATATGATATACGAACGATGAACACGAATAAAATCCGTTTGCGGCAGTTTTTCTGCAATAGCCTTTAATGTCATGCGTGCTACAACAGGTTTCTGATCTTTCAGGTGTATTTTCAGATAATCATCCAATCCTTCTATGAATAAAATATCGGCCAGCATGATCTTTTGCAATGAATAGTCTACCCTTATGAGGATGTGGTCGGGTTTATTGGCTGTATTCTGATGCTGGTATTGGTAAAATGCTTTTGCTTTTTCAGTAGCCTGTAAAAAACGCTCTGCTGTAAATGGCTTTAGCAGGTAATCAACCGCATTCAGGTTAAAGCCTTCCAGTGCATATTCACTGTAAGCAGTAGTAAAGATCACCATGGTGTGGGGATCCAGTTGTTTCTTAAAATCAATACCTGAAATAGCTGGCATATGAATGTCAAGGAACAACAGGTCCACGGGAAAATTACCGATGAACTTCATTGCTTCTTCAGCTTTCGTAAAAGTCTTTACCAGTTCAAGATAGCTGGCCTGTTCGCTGAATCTTTTGATCACAGCCAGTGCAGGGGGTTCATCATCCAGTGCTATTGCTTTGATCATGCCAGGTCTATTGTCAGGTTAACTGAAAAATGTGTATCGTCGTCTTCGATGTGGAGTGCTGATTTACCGGGATACAAATAATGAAGCCTTGCTGTGGCATTTTTTAAGCCGATGCCTCCTTCCGGGCTGGCAACCGGCGCTACTTTTGTATTGGAGACTGTAAGCCCAAGCTTTGAGTCAATTGTTGTGATTGCAATGACAATTTCCGAATTTTTATCCGGATTTACACCGTATTTAAAAGCATTTTCTATAAAGGACATCAGCAGTAATGGTGCAATCCTGAGCTTGTTTTCCGGCGCATCTACATTGTAAACGATCTTAACGGTATCTCCCAAACGGTTTCGCTGAATGGAAACATAATTACCGATATAATTGATCTCCTTATCAAGCTCTACAAAATCAGCATCAGAATCCCTGAATACATAGCGCATTAACTCAGACAACTGTATAATAGCATTGGGCGCATCGTCCGATTTCTCAATGACCAGTGAATAGATACTGTTAAGTGTATTGAACAGGAAATGCGGGTTGATCTGTGCTTTCAGGAAAGACAACTCTGCACTCAGCTTTTCTTTCTCCACCCTCAACAGGTGCATCTGGTATTGGATACTGATGCCTGCAAAAGTGGTGATAAGGAAAAGAATAATGTTGTAGTTCATCCCAAACATAATGGGAGGGCCATCATCCGGCGGACCAGAACGGGGAGGCCCGTGGCCAAAAGGAGGTTCACCCGGTGGTCCGGAATGGGGGGCTCTGCTGAATTGTCCAAAGAACTGCGGCACTTTGATAACAATGACTGCGCAGACAATGATGAGCAGAATATACCAGAGGTATTTTTTCCGGATATAGAACTGTGGTACAAAGAGGTAATAATTGATGTACGTATAAATGACAAGGAAAATAAACGAGATAAGATGGATAAGGTCTCCTGAATCACTGAAAATAGTTGACATATTGGGCCTGCCTTTGAACGAAAGCAGGTAGGGCAGGAAATACAGGAAGATCCATAACACCACATGCAGGGAGTATCGTATAAAAGCCGGCATAATTGTAATAGCTGATTCTCTGCTTTTTAGACCTTTCAGGTCAGCCAGTGTACAATATTAAGGACTGGAACCAGTAGCGACCAAAACTAAACTCATTTTGAGGCTAAACACCGGAATGTTGCGGTTAGCAGGAGGGGGTACCGTGTTATCTCATTATTAAGTACTGCCGATCTGAACAATATTGTCAATCTCTGCCCGGCCAAGGTTAAACAGATCTTTCAGAATACAACAAAGGTGAATAGATTGGAATTGTTTATACGGTATAGATGAAAACTATTGAAATATAGAATTAATCGATTATGGTTATTGGTTCGAAATCATAATTTTACCGCACTGAACAGGTATTCAGTAAGTGTTCATTCAGTATTCTAAACTTATAATAACAATGGGAAAAGAATCTAACGACATCAGTAAATGTCCGTTCCACAACGGCAGTATGAAGCATAATAATGTTGGTGGTGGCGGCACCCGTAATATCGACTGGTGGCCTAAGCAATTAAAGCTAAACATCCTTCGCCAGTACTCCAACCTGTCTAATCCCATGGAAAAGGACTTTAATTACGCAGAAGCGTTTAAAAGTCTTGACCTGGAAGCTGTAAAGAAAGATCTGCATGCATTGATGACCGATTCGCAGGACTGGTGGCCTGCTGACTTCGGACATTATGGCCCGTTGTTTATCCGTATGGCCTGGCATAGCGCAGGTACCTATCGTGTAACTGATGGTCGTGGTGGCGGTGGTGCAGGGCAGCAGCGTTTTGCCCCGCTCAATAGCTGGCCCGATAACGTGAGTCTCGATAAAGCCCGCAGACTACTGTGGCCTATCAAGCAGAAATATGGTAACAAAATTTCCTGGGCAGATCTGCTGATCCTTACCGGCAATATAGCGCTGGAGTCCATGGGTTTTAAAACATTTGGCTTTGCCGGCGGACGTGAAGATGTGTGGGAAGCTGATGAGTCAGTGTACTGGGGTGCAGAAACTACCTGGCTGGGTGGCGATCTTCGTTATGCGCATGGTTCGCATGGTGTGGTAGAAGGACATGGTGTGCTGGTGTCTGACGATAATGCAGATGGCAGCATTCATTCACGCAACCTGGAAAAGCCACTGGCTGCTGTGCAGATGGGGTTGATCTATGTAAATCCTGAAGGTCCGGATGGTAATCCTGATCCGATTGCTGCAGCCAAAGATATACGTGATACGTTTGGCCGTATGGCGATGAATGATGAAGAAACAGTAGCCCTGATAGCCGGCGGACACAGTTTTGGTAAAACCCACGGTGCTGCCCCTGCTACTAATGTAGGTAAAGAACCAGAAGCAGCTGAACTGGAATTACAGGGCCTGGGCTGGAGCAACAGTTATGGTTCCGGTAAAGGAGCCGATACTATTACCAGCGGCCTGGAAGTGATCTGGACAAAAACGCCTACCAAATGGAGTAATAATTTCTTTGAAAACCTGTTTGGTTTTGAATGGGAGCTTACAAAGAGCCCGGCTGGTGCGCACCAATGGGTAGCTAAAAATGCAGAGAACATTATTCCTGATGCATATGATGGTGCAAAGAAGCATTTGCCCACTATGTTGACCACCGACCTTTCTTTGCGATTTGACCCGGTATATGAAAAGATCTCCAGGCGTTTCCTGGAAAATCCCGATGCATTTGCTGACGCATTTGCGCGTGCATGGTTTAAGCTGACCCATCGTGATATGGGACCGCGTGGGCGTTACCTGGGTGCTGATGTGCCGGCTGAAGTGCTGATCTGGCAGGATCCTATTCCTGCGGTTGATCACAAGCTGGTGGAAGAAAAAGACATTACAGATCTGAAAGCAAAAATATTATCTGCTGGTTTAAGCGTGTCAGAGCTGGTTTCTACAGCGTGGGCTTCCGCTTCTACCTTCCGTGGTTCTGATAAACGCGGCGGTGCCAATGGCGCACGTATCCGTTTGGCTCCACAGAAATTCTGGAATGTCAACAATCCTCCGCAATTGCAGAAAGTATTGAGTGCGTTGGAAGGCATTCAGAAAGAATTTAATGGGGCACAGGCTGGCGGTAAAAAGGTATCACTGGCTGATCTGATCGTTCTTGGCGGTGTGGCTGGTGTAGAAAAAGCTGCTAAAGATGGAGGGCATACTATTACGGTTCCGTTTATAGCCGGTCGTATGGATGCTGCACAGGAACAAACTGATGTAGAGTCTGTTGGTTTCCTGGAACCACTGGCAGATGGTTTCCGTAACTATCGCAAGCCACAGGTGCGTGTATCTACAGAGGAACTGCTGATCGATAAAGCACATTTGCTTACATTGACAGCACCTGAGTTGACAGTATTGCTTGGTGGTATGCGTGTACTGGATACCAATTTTGATGGGGGTAAAGAAGGTGTTTTCACAAAACGTCCCGGTCAGCTTAGCAATGATTTCTTTGTAAACCTGCTCGATATGAGTACTTCGTGGAAAGCTGTAGGTGCAGACAATGAGTTGTATGAAGGTAGTGACCGCAGTACCGGTAAAGTGAAATGGACTGCTACCCGTGCCGACCTGGTGTTTGGTTCTAACTCAGAACTAAGAGCCATTGCAGAAGTGTATGGAAGTTCAGATGCGAAAGATAAGTTTGTGAAGGATTTCGTTGCAGCATGGAGTAAAGTGATGAACCTGGACAGGTTTGACATTTAATCTGATTGTGGCATTCATGAATAATAAAAAGGCCTCCGTTAACCGGAGGCTTTTTTATGCAAGAGATCATTGATGATCTGTTGTAGGTATTGTATTGAATGCAGACTGTTTCACTTACAGAAAGAACTGATATGCCTGTTGTTCCTTAATTTTAAAAATAAGTGAAAAGGTATGACTGAAAAAGTTGCGATCATTTACCAGGCAAAAACACCTCCCTCAAGAAATGGCATTATCAAGCCGATGAAACCCGGCGGGTATTCAGACAGTGGGGCAGATATAGCTTACTCACTCCGGAAAAAAGGTGTTACGGTTATTACGCCGGCAGCGCACCCTGCTATTGAGAAGGATTATGATTGGGTATTCCCTGATATAGCGGAAGGCATACAGGATGCTATTGATAAAGGCGCAAACATCATCTGGCTCAATACCGTACTATATAAAGGGCATCCGATAGAAGCATTTCTTGAAAAAGGTATTGCTGTGGTGGGGCAGGTTCCTGCTAAAGTGGACCTGTATGATGATAAATGGATCACCAATGCATTGCTGAAGGAGCATGAGCTGCCCATTCCACGTTCAGTAATGATCTCTTCTGAAAATATTGCCGGTTATCATGTGGATTTTCCATTTCCGGTGGTAGCAAAACCTATCCGTGGCAGGGGAAGCCAGGGCGTATCGTTTGTGCAATCAGCGGCAGAGTTGACAAAGGTCTTAAATGACCTTTTTTCATCCGGGGAATACGGCGTATCGTTGTACGTAGAAGAATATCTGCCCGGGCAGGAGCTGACTATTACAGTAATGACACCCGGAACATATATTATTGATGGTAAAGAAGTGATCAAAGACAATTACTGGTCGTTGCCGCCTGTAAAACGTTTTAATCACCAGAACGGAATAGCTCCCTATAATGGCACAGTGGCGGTTATTAACAACAGCGAAGTGTTAGGCAATGATGAGCTGCAACAAGAAGCGATCAGGCGGCTTTGTATGCAATGTGAACAGGCCGCGAAGTTAACCGGAGCCAGAGCGCCGATCCGTATTGATGGCAGGGCTGATGCAAAAGGGAAATACTTTTTGTTTGATCTGAATATGAAACCAAATATGACGGGCGCATCCAGGCCTCATCGTCAGGACCAGGATAGCTTAACGGCATTGGCTGCACGTAAGATCGGCTGGAGCTTTGATGACCTGATCGTAAACATGCTACATCAGTATTGGGTAAAGTAACAGCATAAAAAAGCCTCCGTGGAGGAGGCTTTTGACCACAACTGAACCAATAGAATGGCTGAACAAAAAGTAAAACATTTTATTGCTAAAGATCAATGCGCTGAAAACTTTTCCTGGTTAAACCTGTCTATTTCAGTTGCGCTGACAGTTAATAATCTTTCGTCTGACAGCGCATAATCTACTTCTTCAGGCCGGTAGATATCTGCGGCAATTTTTTCAACTAATATTTTAGGAAAGAACTTTGGCAGAAATGCATGTAGCTTGTTGGTGAAACCAGGAATGATCTCTGCTTTTTTATTTAATAACCCTCTCACTGCTATCTGGCCTACATCGTCCGGCTGCATATCGAATTTTTCTGCCTTTTTCCTCGCTTTCTCATTTAGCCTCGCCCTGTTTACAAAGTCAGTATCAGTGCTGCCGGGAATCAGAACACTCACTGATACCGGTGATCCCAGGAGTTCATACCGCAGGCTCCTTGTAAAGGAAATCACAAAGGCCTTCGATGCTGCGTAAATATTGAAATATGGGATAGACTGGTAAGCTGTAGTACTGCCTACGTTTAGCAGGTATGCCTGCGTTTGTTTTTTGAGTACAGGGATGTAGGCATGCGATAGTATAACCTGTGCTTTGATATTTACATCGATCAGGTTCAATTGTTCTGCTAACGAGAGCTGCTCAAAGGAGCCGTTTAGCCCATAACCAGCATTGTTGATAACAATCGCGAGGTTGTGGTGCCAGGGAGCGGACCAGGAGAGCAGTCTTTCCGGTGCATCTGGTGTAGAAAGATCAAGATGCAGGGCCTGTACTTCAATGTCAAAAGTTGATTCCAGGAACGTTTTTGTATTGATCAGGCTGGTATTGTCCAGGTCTACCAACAGCAGGTTATACTTTCTGCGTGCCAGTTCGCGGGCAATGCCTTTGCCAATTCCTTTCGCTGCTCCGGTTACTAATGCGTATGACATGTTGTAAAACTTAAGTTGTAAAATGTATGCTACCTGGTATAAGGACTATCTAGCCTTTCGCTTTCAGGACAAAGGGATTTAGTTTTGCTGCAAATGGTTTTAGTTTTATCTGTGCCAGTTTATGATAAAACGGGGTAGGACTATCCGCATGTTTGGGTTGATATGCACCGGTAATAATTGGTATATACATTACCCTGCGACGGCTTTTTTCACCGGTATGGGGCGATTGCTGTACGCGGTGCCATAAGCGTCCATCATGCACTGTTAAGTCGCCTGCTTCAATATCAAAACCTGCTTCTTTTTTGTCCGGGGTATTATCTATAAAATACTTTTTCCTGAATAATAAACGGAATAACCCTTGTTTGTGCGTGCCGGGTAATATACGCAATCCTCCGTTGTCGAATGTGCAATTATCGAGATGCAGTCCAACATTTAGCATCGGTAAGATCCTGGAACCAAGGAACAGATCTCTGGGGCTGTCTGTATGCCATCCTAATTGCTTGTATTCACTGAAACTGGTATTCTCGTAATGATTTACAACCAGTCCATCTTTTTCATCTTCACCTATGCGGCCTTCATGTGGAGCTAGTAGCTTTACCAGCGAGTTCAGACGTGCATCTTTCAGGAAGTCACTTAGTTTTTTGCTGTACTGCGATGTAAAGGCCAATCGCTGGATAATTGTATGCCCCTGCTCATTATGGCCAAATTTTAAAGGAATGCCATTTATCTTCTTTACATCGTTTTCTATCAGTAATTGCTGTACCCGTTCTATTTCCTGTATATATTCCCTGACAGTTTCTTTTGGAATGAAATTCTTAAAATGAATGACTCCGTATTTATTAAAATAGTTGGTGTGTACATCTGTTACTGTTTCTTCCAGCCTGAATGTACGAGATTCAAACTTTTTCATATAATTAAAAGTTGGTAGTTAGGTAATTAAATGCAATAGATTGTTGCATAGAAAATGCAGCGTGCCTGTGCTATGCACGGGTAATGAAAACAATCTTATCAGAAGTTGGGGGGAGAAAAAAGAGTTATAGACAGGAGGTGCAACAACAACAGCGAAAGGTAAAAGCCGCGGGGATTGAAGAAGAAACAGCAGTAATAAAGAGAGGCAGGGAAGCGGCAGGCGCTCCTGTATCTGCCGGCGTAAATGGTGGTTGGTGTTGTTCAGTGAGCATAATAAAATATATTAGTCTACTAAATAGGTAGACAAATATAATCTTTTTTCATTCCTGAACAAAACTGAAAAATAATAAATACACACAGCCATGCGGGCTGTTGAGGAATAAGTGGTGAATACTAAACCAAAGCCTTGTGATTCAATGTGTGTGGGTTACTGTAGCGTGGAGCGTGCTGCTGAATATTTACAAAATTATGTAATCAGGAGTTTATAAAACAAGTTATTGTTGCTAAAATTCTATGAAAAATGTCAGACCCTTAATGAGCCTCGGAACCCTCTTGCGGCGTAATAAGAGTCTGCTCCATTGTGATAAGTAAATACATGGTCGTAGCGGCGATCGCAAAAGAGTGCGCCACCAAGTTTACGTATGGCAGACGGGGTTACTATCCAGCTGGAGGTTTTAAGATCGAATTTGCCTAATTGTTGCAACTCGCGGTATTGCTCCTCGGTTAATATTTCAATGCCCATGTCTGCTGCCATATTCATGGCGCTATCGGCTGGTTTGTGTTCTTTTCTTTTTTCCAATGCTTCATGGTCGTAGCAGATGCTTCTGCGTTCCTTAGGACTTTCCGCAGCGCAATCATAAAAGATGTATTCATCCGTCTTTTTATCGTAACCAATTACATCGGGTTCGCCACCGGTTGTTTCCATGACATTGAGCGACCAGCATTTTTTGTTATCATCTTCCAGCTTTTTCTGTATAGCAGCCCATTCAAGCCCTTTGTGACGTTCCATATGTTTTTCAAAACGTGCCTTTAATGTACGGAATAGTGCAGCATTTTGCTCTGGTGATAATTTTGCAGCCATACTGATCTTGTTTTTTTATCTGAAATATTGCAGGATAATCATAGTGAGACCTACTACGATCTCAAGGATCATGATATAATAAAGGTTCTTTCCTGCTGAACCAACTTTTATTACTGAATACAATCTGCCCAGGCCTGCACAAATAACAATAAGACCTACCAGGTAAATGAGGGTGTTTATTTCTGTAATATGAAATATCGACCAGATCAGCAGAAAGGTGATCCCGAAATAAATGCCGCTCAGGAACCTGAAGATATTGTCCAGTACAGGCTGGGGTGGGGTGGTCTTGGGTAAATAGGCCCCTGCGCCTTTTACTAGAAAGTTCGTACCTCCTGCCAGGCATATCAGTGAAAGAATGCCCAATATGATCTGCAGGGATCTTTCCATGGCGATTGTTTGTATCTAAATTAACTATCCGTTACGAAGGCGCCAAACGTCGGCCTGAATACCCATGTGCCTTATTGATGCAGGTAATTTTCCAGTTTGTCTACGTTCTGTTTTAGCCCTTCATCGGCTTTAAAAACCTTCACTACAGTTTCAAATAATTCAGGCGTTTCAAATACCATGGTCCAGTCCAGTAATGTTTGCTCTCCCTGCGGTTCAAAAGTAATTGTAGCGAGGTAATGGGGGTTGTAATGTTGAAATACTATTTGCTGTAAGGGCACTATTTCAACAAACATACTTTTGTTGGGATAGGTTTTCCCGTCAGGTCCCTGCATGGTAAGACGCCATTCGCCACCGGCCTTTACTTCCATACTGTGGATGGTAGTTGTAAACCCGTTAGGTCCCCACCAATGGGCAATATGTTCCGGCCTGGTCCATACTTCCCACACCTGTTCAACCGGGGCATTGAGCGTTCTGGTAACGCGTAGCTCTCTGTTTGCTGTATTGTTGTCTGTTGCTGACATAAGCTAATTGTTTAATCGTTTAGTCCCTTGCCTTCAAGGATCTGTGGTATACTTTTTTCTACTCTTGATTCCCGGGTCTTTGCCTGTTTGGGTTGAGAGAAATAAAGCAGGTAAGCTCTTTGACGGCCGGGTGTTAATGCTTCAAAAGCTTTTTTTAATGCCGGTTTCTTATTCAGTTTTGTTTTGAACTCTTCTGCCATTTCAAATTCAGTGCTCTTCTTCAGTTTTACTTTTAAACCAGCTTTTTCTACTTCAATCGCTTCATAGATATAGGCTTTGATGCTTTTCTTCAGCTTGCTGATCTCCTGTGCACTGGTAAAGCGAAGTTGCCTTGCTGCCTGTACATTTTTTGTCTGCTGAATAAGAATATTATCAGGATCATTAAGCAAGGCCCCTTTGAAGAACAGCAATGCACAATATTCTTTAAAGCCATGGATCAGTACTATATTGGCATCCTGCAACAGATAGCAGGGATTGCTCCATTTCAGTTCTTCGGTAAGCCCGCAGTCGAGCGCAATTGTTCTTAACAACCCGTATTCCTTTTTCCATTTTGAGTCATCTTCAAAAAAGAAATCAACTTTGGGATTCATGTTATTCAATTTTATTGATTACCTGAGATTGTTTTTCTATTTGCAGGTCTGAAATACCAGGATACTACCGTAAGGATGATTAATAAAACCGGGCCAAAAAGTTCTTTAGCCTCATCACCCATTGCCAGGTGAGAGAAAACTGCGCCTGACATACAAAAGAAAAAGCCTGCATAAGTCCATTCTTTTAGCAATGGAAATTTAGGAATAAGTATAGCTATTACGCCCGGTAATTTCCAGATGCCTATCAGCGTCATCAGGTAGAGTGGATAGCCAAGATGTGTGAAGAGGGCTACTTCTTCTTTTACCCTGATTAGTTGCACTATACCGGTGGATGTCATACCCAGCGCAAGCCAGATGGTAGCAACCCAATAGATGATCTTGTTTCTTTTTGTCATAGCTGTTATTTTAGTTTGCTTAGAATGTCCTGGATGCGGTTGTGAGCCATATTGATGCCCTGTGCAAAGGGAAGTTTCAACATTTCATTCCTGTCGGCTACTGATCTGTACACAATATGCATCGTGAGTTTACTGGTGTCATCAGTCAGCGCTTCAAATTGCAGGAACTCAAGCTGAACAGGAAAGGGTGTGTTCTCCATTTCAAATGTGCGGGTGATCTTTTTGTTGGGTACAAATTCATGGATAGCCCCGTTGAACCGGTGTTTATTGCCTTTGGGATCGGTTGTTTCAAACTGGTAACCGCCATGCTGTTTGTTTTCCAGTTTCAGTACCCTGGTGCCCATCCATTGCTCCACAATTTCAGGTTCTGTATAAGCTTTGAATAGCAGTTCCAGCGGCAACTCAAATTCCCTTGTGATGATGATATCCTGTTTATCTTCTTCAGCATTGAGTTTTGTCTTTCTTTCCATATGGCTTTATTTTTTTGATTTGTATTGTTTCATAAGTTGTTCCAGTTTATTAAATCTCTCATCCCACATCTGGCGGAATGGTTCTATAAAATCAGCTATCTCTTTCATCTTTTCAGGATTAAAGTGGTAATAGATCTCCCGGCCATTCTGCTCCTGCTTAAGCAATTCGCATTCGGTCAGGATCTGGATATGCTTCGAGATCGTTTGACGGGAGGAGTCAAATTTTTCAGCGATAGCACCCGGTGTCATGGCATGTAATGCAACTAATGTGAGTATTGCTCTTCGGGTAGGGTCGGCAACGGCCTGGAATACATCTCTTCTTAATTCCATTGTGCAGTTATTTGACTGCAAATATATGTGCAGTTACTTGACTGCGCAAGTGTTTCTTTGATCTTTTTTCAGAAAGCAGCAGATTAAGGAGGGGATAGAAACGATAAAACCCGCTGTTACAGCGGGTTTTATCAGCAACAATATTTTGTGACTTTAAAAATAGATGCCCGGTACCAGGTCCTCCAGTAAGGCCGGATGTGCAGGCTGCCAGCCCAATGATTGACGGGTGAGTTCGCTGGATGCAGGGCAATCAAGTGATGCAAAATGTTTGAACCAACCGAAGTGGGCTTCTGCATCCTGTGCAGATTTGCTTACAACAGGCAGTTTTAATCCCTGTCCGATAGCGGTAGCGATCTGTTTGAATGCAATACCTTCTTCAGCCACTGCATGGTAAACTTTTTGTGCAGGTTGCTTTTCAATGATGAGCCTGTATACGGCAGCGGCATCTAAACGATGTACTGCAGGCCAGCGATTTTGTCCTTCGCCGATATAAGCTGATTCACCTTTTTCTTTGGCCATGCCAATGACCATCGGTACAAAACCATGATCGCCTTTGTCGTGTACTGTAGGTGGAAGCCGTACAATATAGGCATTGACCGCATTGGCTGCTTCTTCTGAAGCTGCACGTGGAATGGCATCTGAACCTAAGGGTTTATCATTTTCAGTAGCCAGTCTGCCATAGTTCAGCAGGCCTACGCCTGATGTAATTACCAATGGACGATTGGAACCGGCAAGGGCTTCGCCCAATGCCAGGATCACCTGGCGATCGTCTTCACAGTTGTCTTTGAAACGACTGAAGTCATGGTTAAAAGCTGTGTGAATAACAGCATCAGCTTGCTCAGCTCCTTTTTTAATACTCTCCAGGTCAGTAAGGTTGCCACGATGCACTGTTGCACCGGCTTTGATCAGTGCTTCTGCAGCACTGTCTGTGCGGGCCAGCCCCAGTACCTGGTGGCCTGCTTGTAAAAGTTGTTGAACGGTGGCGGAGCCCACAAATCCTGAAGCTCCTGTAACAAATACGCGCATAAGAATGACTTGATTTTTATTGACCTCCCGTTTACAGGCTGATAAACCTGCCAGATCTTTCTGTTTTGTTACCTGGACCTGGCAGGTTATGCTCACAAAACAAGCCTGCCTGTATGCCGGGGAGCCGGGTAATTTTGAATAACAAAATTGAGCCAAAGCATTGCAGAAAACATGGTCATTTGACCATATCTGAATTAACGATGTAATTGTGCGTGACGGATGCGTGTTAATGTTTTGAGGGAAATACCCAGGTAGGAGGCAATCATGTGTAAGGGGAGCCGTGCCAGCAGGTCGGGGTTGGCCTGTACAAATGCTTTATACTTTTCTTCAGGTGTGGCACTGAGGGTAGAGAACAGGCGTTGCCGGTTATTATAGCCGCTGCGTGAGATCAGTTGTTGTGAAAAGTTTTGCAGGCCGGGAATGTCTGCCAGCAGGCGATCAAAATCCGCTTTGGTCCAGAGTAGTATTTCACTGGGTTCTACAGCTGCAATATTAAACAGGGAAGGGGTACCCCGATCATAGCTTTCCGCATCCAGTGTCCAGCTATTTTCGGTGGAGAATTGCAGAATATGTTCACTGCCGTCGGTGATGATACCAAAATTGCGGAGCAGGCCTTTTACAACAAAGGTCTTGTGACGGCATACCTGTCCTTCCTGCAACAATAATTCATTGCGTTGAAGAGCGCGGGGGGTGGCTGTAGCAATGATCTGCTGTATTTCTTCATCGCCCAGGGTGGTATGGGTACGCAGGTATGTTTCGAATCCGGTGGTCATAGACGGAGTAAAATTAGGGATTCCAGGGGAATGGGAGTGAGTTGCGCGTGAAGTCGTGAATCGGCAGGCGGCAATTGGCAATCGTGAATGGGAAGTACGTGAAACGTGAAATGTCAAACGTGAAAAGGAAAAGAGAGCCGTGAGTCGTGAATCGTCAGTCGTGAGTGGACGAAGTCAATTACAGGATTTCTGATTTTGGAATGTAGAGATTTTGTGATTGGATACAAGATGCCGGATACTGGATTTGAGATTAGAACAACTGTAAATTGCCAACTGCCAACTTTCTTTCGGTTTTCTCTTCGATATTCGACATTCGGAATTTGACATTCGACATTCTCACCTTATCACTCCTGTATTTTACCTAATACCCAATTCCCAATTTCTGTATTCCCTTGTGCCTTATTTCTTGAACCTTGTGCCTTAGCCTACAACCCTATCCCTAAACTCTCAGTCTATAACTTAAAACCTACACATGGGCTCTTCGTAAAGTGCTTTTATCAGGCCAGGTAAAGATGTTCTGTTCAGGGGAATATTGCGATCTTTCTTTTACCACTCTTCCTCTGTTTGTTGACGTTACCAGCCAGGGAGTAATTTTTTACTCACTAAACTTTTACTTTTATGAAGTCAGTTTTTATTTCGATCAATGATCTTGCCGGGATCAATTATATCATTAATATTAACCAGATCATCTATTATTCTCCAACAGGAAGTGATGGTTCGGTATTGCTGCTTGAGGGAGGCATTAAGGTTCAAACTAAAACAACGTCAGGTCATATTACGGAACTGATTGCTATAGCAAAGAACTGATCTTTGAATATAAACTCAGGTTGCCGGGCAGATAGCCCGGCTTTTTTGTTTCCCACCTTTTTATATCTGATCCTCCCGATTGCGGTGGTTCCTGGCTGATAGATCTTTCCTCCCGCTACTTCTTTTAGTGAACCTGCACTTCCTTCTTCTGCAAATCTTCCATGTATAATGTACACGATGGTCTTCTGGTTTTGAAGTAGTATATCCGTTATCAAACGAATTGTCCGGTTCTATAAAATGCCTGTTTGTAATGACAGATTGATGTATGGCATAGACGAGTATGGAGGTTGACGAGGTGGTTTTTAATATTTTAAATTGACTATCAAATGGTTGTGTTTCAGTGACGTAGTTTTGACGTAGTTATCATGAACGGACTGTGCAAATAGCCTGTTAAATTTACAATTACGGACAGACGGATCTGTGTCCAGTATCGCACAAACCGCTCGTTTCCGGAATTTTCTAACGATAAAGATTGCTCCCAAACTGCTTGCGTATGAGAAAACTCTACTCACGGATCTGCTATATACAGCACTTTACTCAACTTCTCTTTAGAGGCTTCCTCATATTCTCGCCTTGAGCGCACTCTCTTACAAGAAAGTATAACTGTTCCAAACACTGCCTGCTTAATATGAGAAAATTCTATTTACGGATCTGCCATGCGCAGCACTCTATTCAATTACCTTTTTTAGGCCCCCTCTTTCTGCCACCCTGAGCAGCTTACTATCCTTTTTTATAACTGTTCCACTTCCGGGTTACTGCAGCCCGGAGATATCAAACCAAACTGACATTAAACATCTGAAAATTAACGCTTATGCACACGCCATTGATGAAAAAACAAAAGGTGGCAAGCATTCTGTCTGCCATCCTGTTCATGATGCCGCTTGTAACGCTGGCCCAAACACGCCAGGTTACCGGTACCGTTGTTGACGCCAGTAATAATCAACCTTTAACGGGAGTGTCTGTCTCCATCGACAGTAAAACAGGAACAACTACTGATGCCAACGGCCATTTTACAGTGGAAGCCGCGGCCAACACAACACTGACGATCTCATCGTTGGGTTATCTTACACAAACAGTAAAAGTGCCAGCCTCCGGTACTATCTCTGTAAGGCTGGAAGTAAACCGCCAGTCGATGAACGAAGTGGTGGTAATTGGTTACGGCCAGGTACGTAAGAAAGACCTGACCGGTGCCATTACACAGATCCGTCCTGATAAAATAGCAGACCAGAATCCCAACACAGTGCAGGATGTTCTCCGCGGTACACCGGGGCTTAGCGTAGGACTTGATCCTACCGGTAAAGGCGGAGGTTCTATCCAGATCCGTGGTCAACGTTCTGTATATACAGAGGCCGGTCACAATGACCCGCTGCTGGTATTGGACGGTATGATCTTCTATGGTGAATTATCCGAGATCAACCCGGATGATATCAGCCAGATCGATGTATTGAAAGATGCATCTGCTGCTGCTATTTATGGTGCCAAGTCCGCCAACGGTGTACTGATCATTACTACCAAAAGAGGACAGAAGGGAAAGCCGAAGATCAATTTCTCTTCCAATCTCGGGCTGGTAACCATGGGTGCTAACCGTAAAGTATTTGGTCCTGAAGGTTACCTGCAGTATCGCCAGGACTGGTACACTGCACCTACTTATGGTCTTAATACCACTACGGGCAATTATGAAGCTTATGTAACCACGCAAACGAATAAAGGATACTATGACCGGCCTACTGAGGCTAACCTTGCAAAATATGGTATTACGCTTGATCAGTGGAAGGCCTATACCACTGCTACCAATGGTTCTGCATCAGTAGATGAGATCTGGGCAAAACGTATCCTGCTGCAAAGCACCGTACTGAACAATTTCCTTGCTAATAAAACTTATGACTGGTATAAACATTCTTTTCGTACCGGCATTAACCAGGATTATAATATCAGTGCATCCGGTGGTACAGACCAGATGAACTATTATATGTCACTGGGCTACCTGAGTAACCAGGGGGTAGCACAGGGAGATAATTATAAAGCTATCCGCGCTAACATGAAAGTGGAAGGCAAGATCGCCAAATGGCTGGAGTTGGGTGGCAATATCAATTTCCAGAACCGTACCGATGGCAGTATAGCTGTTGACTGGCAAAAACAGGTGACAAGGAATGCTCCTTTTGCCAGCTACCAGGATGCCAACGGAAACCTTGTTGTACATCCCCAGGGTGATAACATGGTAAACAACTATGGTTATAACTATGATTTTGACAAGCAGTATATAGAGCTGGATAAAGGATACACTGTTTTTAATGCGATCCTGAATGCCAAAGTAAAACTGCCTTTTAATATTACTTATTCATTTAACGCTTCACCACGTTATCAGCAATTCCGCGACCGCTATTGGGAATCATCCATGCATCCTGACTGGAAAGGAACCAATGGTCTTGTAAACCGCGAACAGACCGTTCGTTTTGACTGGTCGCTGAACAATACCATCAACTGGGAGCAGACCTTTGCCAAAAAACATCGCGTAGCGATTACCCTGGTACAGGAAGCTGAGAACCGTCAGTCATGGCAGGACAGGGTAGAAGCGCGTGATATTAAACCGAGTGATGCGCTTGGATTTCACGAAGTGTATTATGGCGATAAACAGAAGAGCAAGTTTGATGCGAATGATGTAAAAGAAACGGCAGATGGTATGCTGGCCCGTCTCTTCTATTCATACGACGATCGCTATATGCTTACCACCTCGGTGCGTCGTGATGGCTATTCAGCTTTCGGAACATCTAACCCGCGTGCAACCTTTTTCTCTGCAGCACTTGCGTGGACATTTACCAACGAAAAATTTTTCAGGTGGCAACCTCTGAGTACCGGTAAGCTGAGATTGTCATGGGGACAAAATGGTAACCGTTCATTGTCTGATCCCTACCTGGCGCTTGCTAACCTTGGTGCAGGTGAAGGCGCTACCATGGGCTACCTGGATGCCAGTGGTAACCTGATACAGTACAGGTACCTGATGGTGAGCAGGCTGGCAAACCCCAACCTGAGTTGGGAAAAAACAGAATCATTCAATGCCGGTATCGACTTCGGTTTCCTGAATGACCGCATTACCGGTAGTGTTGATTATTATATTACCCCTACAGTAGACATGATCATGAACCGTTCACTGCCCGGCTTCTCCGGTGTATCCAGCATTACTACCAATCTTGGTAAGGTAGATAACAGGGGTATTGAGGTTTCGATCAATTCGCAGAATATCAGGAATCAAAACTTCTTCTGGAGCACCACCTTTGGATTCTCCAAATACAAGAATACGATCAAGCACCTGTATTATGTGTATGATAATATACTGGATGCACAGGGTAATATCATTGGCACAGTTGAAAGGAATGATATTGGTAATGGCTGGTTTATCGGTAAGGCTATTAGTGCTATCTGGAACTACAATGTAACGGGCATCTGGCAAAAAGATGAAGCAACAGAAGCGGCAAGATATGGTCAGCGCCCCGGTGATCCTAAAGTAGCCAATAGCTTTACTACTGATGATAAAGCAAATCCCAGTGGCCCGGCAACACCAGTATACAATGATAATGATAAGCAGTTCCTGGGACAGACAGCTCCACCCATTATGTGGTCGCTGCGAAATGATTTTACTTATAAGGATTTCAATTTCTCATTTAATATGTACTCTTACTGGGGACACAAAAGTCTGGCCGGTATTTACTTGAACCAGGATAACAATACTTCGCTGATCACCAACCTGGCGAATACCTGGCAAAAAGAGTATTGGACACTCGATAATCCTACGAATAAATATGGTCGCCTGGATGCCAAAGGTCCTGCAGGGGTAAATGCACCCGGTAAATTGTACGATCGTTCTTTCATCCGCCTGGAGAATGTAACGATAGGATATACGCTGCCAAGAAAGCTGATGTCGAAACTGACGATCGAAAAACTGAAAGTGTATGCAAGCGTACGCAACGTAGCTATCTGGACCAAAGAAAGGGACTGGCACTATGGTGATATAGAAACCTTCAATACCAGCACCGATGCCGGCCAGATGGCCAGGGCAGGTATTGCTCCCAGGATCTTCACTTTTGGATTATCTGCAACTTTCTAAACCATTGAGAAATGAAAACAATGCTTAAAACAATTACCAATAAAAGAACGCTCTCTGTCATATTGCTGTCGGGTATGATCGCTTTGCAGTCAGCCTGTAAAAAAGATTACCTGCAGCCAGAGCCTTTATCATTTTATGAACCGGGTGAAACATTTTCTACCAAGGCCGGACTGGATGCAGCCCTGGCAATTGCTGACCGTCACCTGCGTTCCTACTGGACTTATTTTAACTACCAGGATCTGGGTTTACCCATCAGTACAGAATATATGTTCTCCGATGTAGCTGTAGCCAGTAAAACAGATGATGGAAACATCTTTGTAGATATTGCTACACGCCTGACGCCTACAGATATGCCGGAACGTACTACGTATTTCTGGGATGAAACATACAATGGTATCAAGTACGCCAATACTGTATTGACATTCATTGATAATGTAGCTGGTCTTGATGATGCTACCAAGAATGAATACCGTGGCAGGGCTTTGTTCCATCGTTCTTTCCGTTACCTGGCACTGGCATTTGAGTTTAAAGATGTGCCGCTGGTAACCAAGATCCTGAAAGTTCCCAAAGTGAACTATAAATCCACGAAACGTGAAGCGATCCTGAAAAAGATCACTGCTGATATGGAGCAGGCAGTAGAATGGGTGCCTGATCAAAGCAAAATGGCATTGATCGGTATGATCAATAAAGGCGCCTGCCGCCAGTTGCTGCTGAAATGTTACCTGGCAACAGGTCAGTACGATAAGGCCATTGAGCAGGCTGATATCCTCATCAATAGCTCCGGCTATTCACTGATGATGGCCAACTTTGGCACCTTCGTAAATCCTTATCCCAATACCTGGCCCATTACGCGTAATGTGATCTGGGATCTTCATCGTCCTGAAAATAAAGGCATCACTGCTAATAAAGAAACCATCCTGATGATGCCTAACCGTAACAACACAGACGCCGGCATCAAGATGAACTCTATGCGTAACTGGCTACCCTTTCTTGATAATATCGCTACTTCTACCCCTGATGGTAAACAGGCTGTTCGTTTTTACGCTGTATCGAATACGGCTAATTATCGCGCACAGTTTGACTATGTAAAAGGCATTGGCCGTGGTATTGCACATATCCGTCCTACCTGGTTTGCTACCAATTCAGTGTGGATCGTGAATAATATAAATGATGCCGGTGACCTTCGTCATAACAGCACTGTAGGCAACTGGGCACGTATGGATTCATTACATTACAATGATCCTACCAGTACCTGGTTTGGTAAAAACCTGAGCTTACGCAATGCTGCCAATGCATTACTCTGTACAGATACCGTACGTAACTGGTTCGACTGGCCTCATTATAAATATTATATCGAGGATCCTACCGAAACACAAAACGTGAATGAAGTGAACCACCGTGGCGGTGCAGGCGACCTGTATTTTTACCGTCTTGCAGAAACTTACCTGCTGCGAGCAGAAGCTAAATTCTATAAAGGCGATATCACCGGAGCCACCGCTGATGTTAACAAGATCAGACAGCGTGCAGGTTGTTCCCAGATGTATGCTACTGTTAATATCGGCGACATCATGAACGAGCGTGCCCGCGAGCTGAATATGGAAGAATGGCGCTTCACTGAGCTGAGCCGCGTTTCTTACTGTCTGGCCCAGAGTGGTAAGCCTGATGAGTGGGGTAATACATATACTGTAGATAATCTTTCAACCAACAGTTACTGGTATCAACGTGTTCAGCATTACAATAACTTTTATAACAAAGGACAGGTAACTGTGAAGAACCGCGCTTATACCATTGCACCGAATAATATCAACTGGCCAATTCCGCAGGTGGCTATTAATGCAAATGGCGGCGCTAAGATCCGCCAGAATGTGGGGTATAGTGGTTACGATGCCGGTATTGTAATGTGGGAGAAATGGGAAGATGCTGTGAAGGATGAAGATGTGCAATAACTGTTTGGCCTGATTAAAGCAGCGTGATCGTGCGCAAAGAGAAATGTTTAAAGTATAAGGTTTAAGGGCGCTTGCTTTGATAAGGCAACAAAAAGCGACTACAGCAGAAGTTGTAGTCGCTTTTTATTTGGGGCTCATCGAAGCGTCCTTCGCTTCGATGATATTATTATGTGGCTTGCAGCCACGTTATTGATGATGATAAGTGGCCAAAGGCCACATAATAAGACTTCGAGACTGAAAGTCCCGAAGAGCGGAGGCTACGTTGTTGATGGTGATGCGACGATACGGTGTCTGCTATTATTTCGCGATTGTCATCCCGACGAAGGAGGGATCAGAAAACCGTTCAATGAAGAATGTTTCTATTAACAACGACGCGTCTTCGCGGTTAGGCTCATCGAAGCGTCCTTCGCTTCGATGATATTATTATGTGGCTTGCAGCCACGTTATTGGTGGTGATAAGTGGCCAGAGGCCACATAATAAAACTTCGGGACTGAAAGTTTCGACGAGCCGACTAGCATCAGAGAGCGTTTTATTTGCGGCTTGCTATAATGGGTTTGTAGGGGCCGTATTTGTGCTGGTGTTCGCTGAAGGTGTCGGTATATGGCCCAAAGGGCAGGTCAATGGGTTTGGTAGTAATATCAGGCCAGTCTGCGCGCTGGTCTTTATGCGGTCTTGGCTGGCTGTTTACAAAGGCAGCTACATTCCATGCTTCTTTGTCGGTGAGTTGTGGTGCATGATAGTCGGTACCATAAGGCATATTGTTTTTTACAAATCCTGCAAAGTTGCTGAGTCGGTAAAGTCCCGCTGCATCATTGTAACTATGTTGTCCCCACAGGGGAGGATACAGGTAACCTGTTTCACCGGCATTGGTAACTCCCTGGCCATTGTTGCCGTGGCAGCTCTGGCACCGGGCAATGTACACCTGCCTGCCTGCAATGGAATCGGCAGCTACATCCAGGTAGGGTAATTTCATAATACCGGTACCACCTCTTACATAGCCTTTGGGTATATCTGCCGACAGCCATTTTATGTAAGCATACATTGCCTTCATTTCATAGGTGTTGCTATCGAGCGCCTTGCCATTGAGACTGCGTTCGAGGCAATCGTTGATACGGCCATAAATGGTTTGTATGCTGTTGCTTCTTGCACGGAACTGTGGATAGGTGGCATATACTTTCCCGAAGTTATTGCCGAAGGGTACTGTACCACCATCAAGATGACAGTTCTGGCAGTTCATACCATTGGTAATGGAGGCTACCGTTCCTTTAGGACCGAGATAGCGGGATGTATTGCTGATAAGTTCATATCCGTACATGATCAGCTTGCCGCTGTCTGTCCATACCGGTATCTGGTTTTTGCTCATGCCGCGCCACAGCGTGTCAAATGGCCGGGTTGCTGTAATGGTCGCCAGCCATTGTTGTTGCTGTTGTAGCTGCTGGTAACCGGAGATGCTTTTACTGGCTGTTACGATTGCGACAATGATAAAAAGTATTATGGCTAACCAGTTTGAGCGCATGTATGACGGGTGTTAAGAATAAAGAAGTGTCATACAAATGTGCGTAAGGGGCTGCTGAATTTGTGTAACCCATGTTACATACGGCTGTAACAATGGTTACAAATAAAAAACGGCTATCATCAATGATAGCCGCTTAGTACGTTTAGGAGTCGGTAAACTGGTTACAGGTCTTTTAGCAATTTGATCTGTTTGTTATAGATCAGTAATTTTTTTTCGTTCTCCAGTTTCTTCAGCAGCCTTGAAATTACCACGCGGTTAGTGCCCAGCTCATCGCCGATCTGCTGGTGTGTTAAGTTGAGAACAGATGATTTTACGATAGCCGACTTTTCCTTGAGATAGGAGATCAGTCTTTCATCCATTTTTTTAAAGGCCACATCATCCATGCATTTTATGATCTCGGTAAAACGGTTCAGGATGGTGGTCATTACGTATTTTTTCCAGGATGGATATTTTACCATCCACTCTTCCATAAGTGTCAGGGGAATACATACCAGCAGGCTGTCTTCTTCGGCAACGCCTTTTATTACGCTGGTTTGTGCCAGCATACAACAGTTGAAGGTCATAGCACAACTTTCGCCTTCCTTTACATAATACAATAGCAGTTCCTGCCCTTCATCAGTAATGCGACTTACTTTCACTGCCCCTTTTACTACCAGCGGTACAGCCCTGATGGTTTGACCAATATTGAGCATGGTATCTCCACTCTTTACTTCCATCAGCATGGATTTTGCTTCCAGTTCTGCCAATAAAGGAGGTTCAAAAAACTCAGCGAACGAACTAATATGTTCTAATGGTTGAACTATCATCTGTTAATCATTATTTGTAGTAGTGGCCGCTACAAAAATGACTGCATCCTGATAGGAGGGGAAATAAAAGGGACCAATCCTCGGCCGGGAGGGATGAAAGTGGGGAAGTTTGGGAAAAGGGAAGGCAATACCGGATACCAGATGCCGGATACAGGTTACCAGATGCAAGTTACAGGTAACTGCAAATTGCCAACTGCTAACTGGCTTTCGGTCTTTCCTTCGAAATTCGACATTCAAAATTCAACATTCGATATTCCAGTACCCGTACTTATTCCTTCCCGGTCACTATTTTGGTGATCAGTACCAGGCTGGGACAAATGCCCGTAATAGCTGCAAAGAGCGAAACGGCTGCCGGTACATACAGCAGCCAGCTTACCGTTGCAAAGCCGGTAAGGAAAATACCGGCCCACAACAGGCAGCTCATAAAAGCAAAAAATATGCGGAGTGATGCAGGAGCTTTCATGATAAATTTTATTTAGCAGGTTGAGGAATGATGCGCAGATAAGGTTTAATGGTTTTCCAGCCCTCCGGGTATTTTTCTTTCGCTTCTGCATCTGATACTGCCGGTACAATGATCACATCTTCGCCATGCTGCCAGTTTACCGGCGTAGCTACTTTATGTACAGCGGTCAGTTGCATAGAATCCAGCACACGCAGTATTTCATTGAAGTTGCGGCCGGTGGTCATAGGATAGGTTAGTTGCAGTTTTATCTTTTTATCAGGTCCGATTACAAATACAGAGCGTACTGTCTGGTTGGTGGCAGCCGTTCTTCCTTCACAGCTATCGCCTTCTTCGCCGGGCAGCATATCATACAGTTTGGCAATTGCCAGCGTAGGGTCGCCGATCATGGGGTAGTTTACAGCAGCACCCTGTGTTTCTTCAATGTCTTTTTCCCATTTCAGGTGACTTTCCACCGGGTCTACACTCAGGCCAATGATCTTGCAGTTGCGTTTGGTAAACTCTGATTCAATTCTGGCCATATAGCCCAGTTCAGTAGTACATACAGGGGTAAAGTCTTTGGGGTGAGAGAATAGCATGGCCCAGCCTTCGCCAATCCATTCATGAAAATTGATAGTGCCTTTGGTAGTGTCAGCAGTAAAGTCTGGTGCGGTATTGTTTAATCGTAAGCTCATGGTATTATGGTGTTTTTTTGTAATAATGAATCAACACCACAAATGTGCATCAGTTCAACATGGATTCTTGTAACAGTTGTTACAAACAGGTGTAACTAATGTTACAAATACCCGGGTAATAAGAAATGAAGAAGGGAAAACCATGTACGGATTTGTGAATGTGCGGATGAAGCTGAATGCCAAAGACGGTTATAGGTTGTAAGTTTTAAGTTATAGGTTAATACAGGAATGAGGTGTCAGGAGTTGGTTTTTAGATATTAACGAAAGAACAGAAAGAAATACTGATCTACGTGTTTTATTGTAAGAGGCTGGATGTTATTGTGAAAAACAAAAGACCATCATTGCTGATGATCTTTTTTTGGAGAGAGGGGGTATGTGAAAGAGTTAATCTTCTATGGTTTCTGTTTTTAGGGTTTCAGGTTGCCTAAAAGACTAAGGCAGATTTAATGGTGTTATTCTGCTTCATTCAAGTTAATATTTTGTGTGCCATTGATTACCCTGTTTAAAGCACGAATGACCCGATTCAGATGATCTCTTTGCACCGTAGGTTTATTGGGTTGAATAATATATGGGGCAAACTCAATTAATGGTTTTTTGCCATTTGGTTTTCCGATCAAAATACCATCTCTGAATAAGCTGAATTCTAAAATGTCATCTATCTTTATTGTGCGGTTTTGCCCTTTTTCTCTGCCAACAAAAATTAATCTTTTATTGGTAATATAAAGGCTGCCTCTGTCAATAAATGAAAAGTAGCTTTTGGCGTTTTTCAATACTGTTAATGACCCCATTGTATAATTGCCCCCTTGTCGGCCAGAATTAAATCTGTATCCGCCATAATTTATAGAGGTTGTAACTGTCTTTTCTTCATACCAGTCAACTCCCTTCGTTACATATTCATGGACATATTCGTTGGTATGAATATTTAATCCGAATTTTTCCCTTGCTTCAGCTTCGTTGTAATTGTAGAGCGTTTCAAATTGATTTCTATGTCTCTGTGCTAATGTCCAGGTGAGGTCATCGAAGTATTGTCCTGCAATGCTTTTAAGCGTATTTTCTGGGAGTTCAGTATGGCCTTCAATGCCGATGGCTGTTTCGAAGCAGTGTAGACTCTCAGGCTTTTCATTGAACATTTTTTGATATAAGTCTATATATCCCAGAAATCGTAATGTTTCATTATTGTGGACAAGGATTTCTAATTGTCGTACCAGTAGCAAACCGTTTGGAGTATAGACAGAATAAAAGGCCGCTGCTTTTCCTTTAATATTTCTATCTATGATATACACCGCCAAAGAACAAAAAAATACAATAATTAAGCAGATTGTAATTGTGTTCATGTTTTATAGATATTCATTGTCTTTTATAATGTTGAGATTGCTTATGTGTTAACTTTGGTTACTAGTCAACTCGGTAAAGCATTATTAGGATCTACTTCCCTAATTGCCTTCACTTACCCTGGCCAGGGCATCAAGTCTTTTCATTTGTAAGGTCATATGGTGTATTACTGTTTTTTCGTAGTCATTTTCCTTTTCGTTGGCTTTGCTGATCAAAACAAGCATCTCAAGACCAAACAAGAAGAAAAACCAGATCAGCCAGACAAGCAACGCTACTTTTGAATGGGTGATTAACCTGAACATGACTTCCAATTCATCCAGAAAACCAACTTTAGAACTTATCTCTTTTTCTAATTGAGGGCGGATGTTAAGAAGTAATTTGTCTATGTCTGCTCTTTGGTTATATAGTAATGTTATGTCCTTTTGCAAAGAATCAACCCGGAATATATTAGGATTGGGGATATTAGATCGTGTTAGTATTGTGGCGGCAATTTGACTTTCTGTGGTTGTGGTATTGCCAGTTATATCGGTACTTGTTTTTTTGTTGTTTTTTAATAATGGAGTTGTGGAATAAACTACTATTACTGGTTTTTTGTTTATATCACTCATCAGAGTTTGCCTTTCAATTTCATTTTTTGCTATTGCTGTGTCAAATTTTGAGATCAGAGCTCTTAATTCTTCTGTTTTTTCGGGTAGTACTTTCTTTACTCTGGTCTGTATAAATGTGATCTTTTCCAATTCGATATCATCTTTAAAGATCAGCTGGTCAATGATAATGGTTCCGATAATTGCCATCATTATAGCTATAATACCTCTTGATATATAAAGCCATTTTCCCGGATTAATAGATAAAATGATCTGTCTTTCGATTTGTACGATGATAATGACCAGGATGACAGAGCCGGCGATTGACCCCGGAAGACTGCCGTGTAAATAACGCTGGGTAAAAGTGTAGCCTATAAAAGCCCAGATAATGCAGACGATCAGTATGGCAGAGGTATAACGCTTGACAGCTTTTGTTGCAACTTCGCTGGAATTCTGTAATATGTTATAATTATACCCGGTCAAAAAACAACCGAAGCGTATCCACCAATTTCTCATAAAGGAAGATTTAGAATTGTTTTCTTAAAATGTTGTGATGTGAAATAGCTGCGAGTCCATTTTTAAATCCCTTTGTATAGCTAATTATAATTCCCTGCCCGATACCCTGATTGTTCTTTGCCTGTTCTTCAATTTCCATTACCTGTTTTATATGGCTTTCGGCAGTTTCTTTTTTTATCGTCAACTCTTCTACCATGTCAATCATGCCACTCCGGCTTCTGCTGGTAATATGATGGCTTATTTCCCGTATAAAATCTTCATAAAAGGTTTTGACCTTGCGCATTATTCTTTCCAGGTCGTTTTTGATGGCGTTCACATTTTGTTCTAGATGTGTGGTGTCAGGATTCATTAATGCATCTTCATATCCCTTTGCTTCATAGTTTTTTTCCAGGAATTGAAATAATACATTGATCCCTCCGGATTCAGGAGGTGTTGTTTTTTCTTCAGTATTTGTTGTTTCGGGTTTGTCTTTTTCGATAAATACTTTTTCTGGTATCTCAGGTAGTTCGGTTACTGTTCTGTTCGGGTCTGCTCCATTGGAGTGATTGTTGTTGCGATTAAAGATGCTGAATAATCCCATAGACAAGAATTTATATGTTAATTGTTGGCACTTTGAATTTGTTGTGTCCTCTTCTGTGGCATGATTCACAGAGGGTGATCAGGAGGTGGTCCGGATATTCCCAGGGAAGCCTGAATTTATTGTTTTGCACTACAAAGTGATATTGTCTGTGATGTACCTGCAGATCGTCGTTTTTTTTGCAGATAACACAGCTGTGCATATCTCGCTGCAGAATTTGCTCTCTTTTTAGTTTCCATTCAGGTCTGAATAATGCTGATGCATAAGTTCCGTGTGCAGGAATCTCGTTTTGGTTAGGGGTGAATGTCGCATGATGGATTTCTTTTCTTTTATCTTCCTGTACATAGCGACGATAGCTATTAGATGATGCAAACGCCAGATAACGATACCGGCTATTAGTAGGATCATTCATACAAATACCATTTGTTTACTATGAGGAAAAAATTAAAGGAGATGTATTTCAGGGGGCAGATAATTGATGATCAAGGCTTTTTCGTTCCCACTCGCAAAGTGTTTTGTTCTGCATTTTTGCACTATCGAGCGTTGTTTCTATGATGCGATAGTGACAATTGCTTAAACCCCGGCAGTTTTCTTTGTAGTGATATCTGATGGCATTTTTGCTATCACAGATGTACACTGTTGTAGTAGTGCAGGTACTGTTGATGATCACCAGCGAAATAAATAGAAGTGATTTCATTTACCGGTTATATCAGGGGTTTGTAATAGAACAAGTAAATAGCCTGTTTTTATTAAAGAAGCTGTGAAAAGATTCACTTCTTATCTGACTTATTGTGTGTGGCAGGATGGGGAACAGTACTTGCAACCATTTACCTGGTTATAATATACTTTGGCAGCATGCACTGCGGTGCTACAGTGAGTATGTTCTCCCAGTGGTTTCAGGTTTTCCGGTTTGGGAAGCCATGCACAATCCTCGTGATGCACTTCATGGTCACCATTACTCTGGGCGTGTTTGGAAACATAATATCTCAGCTTCATGCCGGTTAGGTTTATTGTATACCAAAAGTAGAGACTGGAAAGCGCTATTCTTTACGGGAAACCGTAAGTGATGGGAATGTTGCTAAGATTGGATATTTCAGTGTTTGAAGATTGCTGGTTTCAAGTAAAGACAGGGTAAGGAGTAAAGTTTAAGGTTTAAAGTGCGTGGCTTTGATGTGTGGAATTAAATGTATGGCAGCTATTAATTGACATGCCACGGATTGCAGGCTGCTGAATGCGAAGAACGGTTGGAGGACGTTGCCAGATATGTAACCGGATGCGGAAACAGTTACTCGTATTGTGAAACGGAGAGATCAGATGATGCCCATGTCTTTGCAATAGGCAACTAATTGTTCATTATTAAAGAAGTTAAATTCTTCTCTCATGAGATTAAGCCGCTTTTCAATGCTACTTAAGCCTGAAGGTTTAATATTTCTTTGTTTAAGATGAGTTGGAATATCTTTTTGCCGGATACCTTGTGACAGGAGGGATATTATGGTGATGTCAAATTCAGTGAAGTCGTGTGCATTTTTTTTTCTGATCAATTGCGTGAGGTTCCTGGGGAAATAAGGTTGATGAGCACTAAGTTGCTGTATAGCCAGCTTAAGTTCTTTGGCATCATTCCTGGCTTTTCGAACATAACCGTCAATATTGAGTTTGTCAAAAAGCATCTCGATTTTTGTTGCTTCGCCCGCTGCAGAAAACACCAGGATCTTCAGTTCAGGTTGTGCCTCTCTTGCTGCTTTAATAAGTTCTGTTCCGTCAGAGATCTGCTGCTTTTGCCCGTCATCATCAAATGACAGGTCTGTAATGAGCAGATCATAAGACCGGCCTGCGGCTACTGCATTTCTTATTTTACTTAATGCTTCATCGCAGTAGTATGCATGGTCGGGGGTATCAATACCCAGTTCTTCCAGGGTTTTCTGTACAGAAATATTGGCACTTTCGTGATCTTCGGCTATCAGTACTTTTTTGATCATATTGACTTAAGCAATTGGAAAATAGATATGGACTTCCAGTCCATTGGTTGGCTTTTCAAAAATAATCCGGCCTTTAATGTTTTTAATACGGTTTTCCGTATTCCTTAATCCATTTCCGTAACGAAGTTCTTCCGGAAGCCCGATACCATCATCTCTATACCGGATCTTTACTTCCTGTTCTTGTTGTTCAAACCTAATGACAACGTTTTGAGCATTGCTGTGTTTTTTCATGTTGACCATCAGCTCCTGCAGGATATGTTCTAATTCATTTTTTACCTGCTTTTGTATTTTTTGCCACAGGGCTTTCTCATTGCCAATTACCACCACTTTGGTGGTTGGTGTACCGAAGGCCGTGAGCAAACCGCCTATTGTTTCCTGGAAATCAATATGATGACTTTTGGCATGTTCGTAAGACAGATCCCTTGAACGCTCATACAGGATATTTAATTTAGCCAGCAAAGGCTCCTTTTCAATAGTTTCCATATGCTCAATGCCTGACATTACCCGGTAAAGTCCATTAGCAACCACATCATGTACTTTTTTTGATGCTTCGAACTGTTGCTCGCGAATGATCTTTTGTTTTCGTTTTTTATACCATATAATGAAAATGACAGTGCCTGCAAGGAAAAGAAAAATAGCAGCGTAAAGCAGTATTTGCTGCCAGATGATCTGGAGTTTTTTTTCTGTATTATCTTTTTGTAATACAAGGTTTTCTGATTTGCTTTTTTCCGCTTCATAACGTACGAGTGCAAACTGGTTTTTGGCAGCGTTTCGTACTGTTTGAATACTGTCGTTCAGGTACTGGTAACGTGTAAAGTATTGTTTTGATTCATGGGGAGGGCTTAGCGAAATTAGTTTTTGCAGTGCTTCCAGTTCGTCATCAGGGCTTGAGATTTGTTGTGCGATAACATACATTTTATTGGCATAGATCAGTGCGGAGTCTGATTGCAAATGTCTGTAATAGTCAGCCAGATGGGCATAGCTGGCATTTAAACCCCAGTCATATTTTTCCTGATTTTGTATTTCCTGTGCTTTCCATAATTCAGGTAGAGCAGGGTAAGAAGGGTTTTGCCTCCACCTGGCATTGGCGAGGTTGGATATATTTCTTGCATATTCCTTTTTATTGATCTTGCTCAGGTCGGGTATTAAAAGATAGATGTCAATTGCACGGGTGTATTCATGTTGTTTCTGATAGACCAGCGCTTTGTTGTTTAAAACAATCGATTTGGTAAAGTCGTCTTTAATGAGCGGGTATGCACGGTCGAAGTACTGGAGTGCTACATCATAGTTCTTTAACTTCAGGTTGTTGCTACCCAGTTCGTTATAAGTAGAGAGAAGCGTATATTGATCTTTCTCTGCTTTTTTATCCAGGTAGTTTAATGTCATCAGCAGGCTTTCGATACTGCCAAAATAGTCTCCTGCATCGGCCTGAATGGCTCCCATATTGTTATAAGCCTTAGCTATCTGTAAGCTATCCCTGGAGCCAATAGTGACTTTATTATAGTAATAATAAGCGGAGTCGTTGTTCTTATACAAAAAGGATTCACCCTTTTTATAATCAGGTTCTGCAATCACCGGAGCAATTGTAGGTTGCTGATTGCAGGCACAGATACCCGTAATGAGTATCAGCAGAAAAGGGGGGAGCGTTTTCAATGCTGGCAATTTGAGTTAAAAATAAAAAAAACATATATTTTTAACTGACGATAGCCAATAAAAAAATAAGGCAGGAAACTTCCTGCCTTATTTTGAACATTAAGGATGCGGAGGAGTAGGAGGCTGAGGTGGAATGCGTCCTGTTTCTCCACCGGTATCTTCACCACCGTCACCGTCATCGTCCAGTGTGGTTACCTGTGAACCATTGTTGTTTGTACCTGTATGTGTATGATTCGGGCATGCGAGTGCCAAGAGCATCGCTAATATAAACGTTAGCATTGTTTTGTATTTAAAATGGGGAGTAAATACTGCTGCTGATAGCGGAGCTATCGGCGCAGCGTTGCAGATCGGCGTAAGAAGCGCTTCTTACATTTTTGGGAAGGAGAGTGTGAGCGTTGATCACGGAAGCTGGTAAACGCTTCCCAAAACCGGTTAACAGCGACCGCTTTCATTGCTCACGGGGAGAATCAGTTCTGTACAGATGCCTCTTAGCTATGGAGGCGTTAACTGATTGCCGGAACGAAGATAGAGTGAGGCAAAGCCCTGATTGGCAATCGATTCCGGTAATTCCGATCATTCCGATGAGATTCCGGTTATTCCGGATGTATTCCGGTAATTCCTTTTCTTTCACCCTAATACTTAGTAGAAATGTTTGCTGATTATGAATTACTGGTGCTTCAGTGTTATCAGGAAAAAAGGGATGCAAATGCCCTTTCCCCTCGTTTACTACATTTGAAGCCTGCTAATCTGAGGGACGAATGTGAAGCTGTGTATGAGAAGCGGTATGACAGAAAAGATGATGGTATTCTGTGGGCTTTCTTTGAAGAAAAGGGTGATAGTAAGGCTTGTTTGCATGCAATAAAAGATTGTGAGACTGGTAAGTTTAAGCCTTTGATAAACTTTCTTAACGGGGTAACGAAGACAACTGATGAAAAGAATATTGAGCTTCTGGCTTGGTTGATAGACTTTGAGGACAGACCTTTTAAGCTGGGGAGGATATATGCTACAGATAGCCCGGTTGTGCCTGGTAGTATTGAGAAGCAAACTCAGGAGGAAGAAAATAGTAGGGGTGAATTAGCCTTGATGAATGATCCGGAGCAGCATATAGATTCAGAAGATATTCTTGTGAATTCCGAAACTATTTCAGTAAAGGATACTCAAAAATCTAAAAAACGTCGGGTAATTATTATAACCGTGATACTATTCTTGGCATTAAGCGCAGGTGGGTATTGGCTATGGAGAAATAAGTCCCCGTTATTTGTACTAAAGGGAAATGGAGGGTGCATGTACTGGGCCGGTGATCATTACGAGCCAGTTTCCTGTTTTCCGGGAAAGGATACTCTGGCTGTTCCGCTGGATTCTCAAATGCTAAAGAATCTTAGAAGAATTACAGATACAGCAAGTATTACTTTGAATTCTATAGGGTCGGTATGGTATGTTAAGATCGATAAACAGGTTGAGTTTTATACTTCAGGAGGCTTTCATCCAATATATACAAAATTGCGGCTCAGGCCCATTACCAGGTATATTATTGACAAATATCTCCCACCAAAGCAATAATTCCTCGCACTGGTACGGGTGTTATGAAAGATACCCATTTGCATATTTACTCCTGTGATCGTAGATAGCTTGCTGCTGATTTGTATGCATAATCGTTATTGCAGTTGCATACCCCTCTTTTTTTTCCGTTTCTGCATTTCTTCTTGTCTGATTCTTGCCTGGTTCTTGTTTCCTTCCGGAACCGCCAAGGCAAAACCCCTAGTTTATACGCTGTAAATAAGAACGAAACAAGAACGAGACAAGAAGGAGAGGATAATGAGGGGTAGGAATTAGAAATAAGGAATTTGGAATGAGAAAGGGAATACAAAATATTGAATGTCGAATTCCGAATTTCGAATTTCGAAGGAAAGACAGGAAGAAAGTTGGCAGTTGGCAATTTGCAGTTACCTGTAACGCCCGTTTCACGTTTGACTTTTCACGGACATTCACTTACGATTGACGACTCACATCTCACGATTCTTCAACCCGGAACACTAAACTCAAAACCCGGAACTGACATTGCTGTCTTTTGCGTGAAACAGGATACGGGTGAATTTAGGTTATAATGAAAGAAAGAACGGCAACTTTTGTATGAAAACGGCAAATACGGCAACCGGGTTTGGAGATGGGGTGGTGGAGGGTGTAGCTTTGTTGTTAAGTTACAAGAATCAAGGCACAAGGAAGTACGAAATAAGAAATACGAAGTACGGAAGGTGAAAATATCGAATGTCGAATACTGAATTTCGAATATAGAAGGGATAACAGCCTCGAGCTGTGAGCTACGAGCGGCGAGCAAATACAGCAGCGACCACTCACGACTGACGATTGCCGTCTGCCGATTCCCATTCACTATTGACCATTGACTATTCACTTGCTTCGACGACTCACGTTTCACAATTAAAAACAAACAATGAATTTCGACAAAGCAAAGATCATATTTATTGGTACTTATGGTAACCTTACTTTCTATTACTGGAAAGGAAAGTACTGTGTCCGTACAAAAAGTTCGCTTACGGGGAAGAGAGTAAAAACATCTCCTGAGTTTACACTTACTAGGCAGTATGCTGAACGATTGGGCCGTGCATCTAAGATCGCATCGAAGGTATATCGCCAACTACCTGGTGGATGGAAACTGCATAGCCTCTATCGTAAAATGACTGGTATTGGTTCGCAGATGCTGAGAGACCGGGAGTATCCTGCCTCAGAAATAGAGATTGCCTTATGGCAATACCTCGCGTCTGTTGGTTTTAAAGCTGAAGAACATGGAATGTTGCATCCTTTACCTATTGCTATACAGCAACCTCCGAAACCTTTGATAAGACCAATATTGTTTCCTGCACCAAAGCTTACTACTTCTTTAACTAAGTTGTTGCTGGGGAAAGGAAGTTTATTGGCAGAAAGACGCAAAGAGCAGGGGAAGAGGTTTAGTTTGATGAGGGAATGAAGGTTATAGGTTGTAAGGTTTAAGTTATAGGTTAATACAGGAATGAGGAATTGGGAATCAGGTATTGGGTGAAATACAGGGGTGATAAGTTGAGAGGTTGACAAGGGGGAATGTCGAATGTCAAATTCCGAATGTCGAATATCGAAGGGAACAACAGCAAACTTTCCTCCTGGCTTGTATTTGCTCGCGGCTCGCAGCTCAAAACTCGTCGCTGGTATTTCCTATTCACCATTGACTATTCACTATTCACTTGCTTCGCCCACTCACGACTGACGTCTCACGATTGCACAATTCAATCACTGTTGTAGAAAATAAAAAAGCTGTTTCCCCGGAGGAAAACAGCCTTTTTCTTAAAGTTATGATATCACTAGAATGAATATCTCAGGCCTGCCTGCATCTGGTAGCGTGAGCTAAACAGATCAACAGAGTAAGGTACGCCTGGGTTAGACCATGTATAGGATGGGTAACCGCCAGCTGTACTCGGTGCTGTTACCTTTAAACCAGTTGAAGCCATAGAGTTGAATGTATTGGGAGAGAAATATACACGACCCCATTTGCTGCTTAACAGGTTAGTCAGGTTTACAATGTCATAAGTGAAGGTGATCGTATGGTTTTTGGTGCCAACTTTTATATTAAAGTCCTGCGTAAACCTGAAATCAAGTTGTGTATTCCAGGGGGTACGGCCACCATTACGCTCGGTAAAATCACCACGTCTTGTGCGCAGGTATTTGTCGCCCTGTACATAAGCGTCGAAGGCAGCGGCTTGTGTACCATCAGCAAAGAACTTTGAAAGATCTGCTGTTGTGGGTATATACACAAGGCTTTGAGACTGGCCGGTACCATTGTAAGTAGTATTGATTAAGCCATAAGAGAACGGTAAACCAGAAGCTGAACTGAAAAACAATGAGAAGGTTGAAACGTATTTGTTGTTCTTGTTCCAGTCCAGTTTGTAGTTGGCTGTAGCAACAATCCTGTGTGGCATATCAAAATTTGAATAAGCCAGTCCGGGATTATTAGGGCTAAGAGACTGGTTCAGCTGCCAGTTTGATTCCATAGAGTTCCTGATACCATTGGTAATATCCTTTGAACGGCCATAGGTATAGGCAACATTAAAGTTCAATCCAAAATCGAAAGTTTTGCTAACCTGGGCAGTAAGGCTGTAGCGGTAACCTTCTTTTGTATTGCTTAACAGGTAAGCGTTGGTGTACAGTGAATTGATCTTAGTGCCTGAATAAATAGGCTGTTGATGTTTGGTATCATAAGCATAATACGTAGGGTTATCTACATAATTGATTTGCTGGAATTTGAGATCATAGATAACCTTGGTGTAA
This sequence comes from Chitinophagaceae bacterium, assembly GCA_047602185.1. GTDB lineage: Bacteria > Bacteroidota > Bacteroidia > Chitinophagales > Chitinophagaceae > PMP191F. Next base: position 822,268 of record JASGHY010000001.1, read on the forward strand.
ATACCTTCCAGTGTAAATTTCCATTTGTTGGCCGTAGTATAATCAACCGCTAAGCTGCTACGCCATGCCTGTGGCATTTTGAAGTTATTATCAATCAGATCTACCTGGGTTGCGCCAGTTGCGTCATTGATGTTCTTGCCCTGGTTCTTCACAAAATTCGCCTCGCCGATATTGCTGCTGAGGGCGTCTTTAATGGGGTCAGTACCGGCAACATATGGAGTAGTAGAGCGCTGATCAAAAGCACCGTAGGTAACACCATTGTTATAGTAGGCATAACCCAGCCATGCAAAAGGAATACGTCCTGTAAATACACCGGTTCCACCTCTTACTACTAACTGTTGATTGCCCAGCACATCGAAATTAAATCCAAGGCGGGGTGAAACCTGCAGCTGTCCCAGGAAATCATTTTTGATGTTTTTAGGTAAAGTATAAGTGTAGGTAGTGCCGTAATTAGGATCTACAGGAGCCCCGGTGGTTTTGGTGCTGAGCGGCTGTTTGTTCGGCATATCAGCTTTGTCAACACGAATGCCGGGAGTCAGCTTTAATCTTTTACCTACCCTGATCTCATCCTGTGCATATAAACTGTAAAGGTTTATTTTGAAAGCAGCAGGCGGATTAGCCATAATATAGTCGCGGGTATTGTCCGTATAGTTATAGTTAGTTCTTACACGGTTAGGTTTGTTGTTAAGGAAGTCTGCCACGCTGCTGTATGCCACACGGCCGTTCCATGAATTTACAAACCCGTAAGTGATGTCATAAAATTCATTGTGGGTACCGAATGTAAACGTATTGTTTCCTTTAACCCATGTAAAGTTGTCGGTAAACTCATACGTTTTTTGCTTCATATTGAAGATGCTGGCCTCCCTGTCGGTGCCAAGAAATATAGTACCGCCGTTAGATGAAATTTCTACTTGCGGAAGAGCAGGATTGGAAGTAGGTTCCCTGTAATCGTGAATGCTGGAGAAACCCAGTACAAGACTATTCGAAAGGCTGCTGTTAAAGTTTGACTTTAATTCAGCAACAGTTGATGTTTGATTATTGATCTGTTTGAAATCAATGTCACCAAAACGGAAATTCTGCTGATCACGTTCGAGGTTCGTTGCTTCGGAACGGATGGTATTGTTCCTGAGCGATAACCTGTGTTTATTGCTGATCACCCAGTCCAGGCGGTTAAAGAACTTAGTGGAGTTTGAGTAAATAGATGTGTTCCCATAACTGCCGGCACCATTCGAAATTCCATATTTGTTGCGCATTACCGAGTCAATTGATTGTGCCTGGGCAAGAGTAATGATCGTATTATCAGCAGAACCTGCAGCCAGGATAACCGGATCAACCCTGCGGGTGATCTCTTCATTGGTAAAGAAGAAAAGTTTATTCTTAATGATCGGCAATCCTATTCTTGCGCCTGTCTGGTAATCGTGAAAATCAGAGGGAAGTTTGCTCTTGTCGCCTGCATTATTAGGCCCCACCATAAAAGCAGCCCTGCCATAACCGTATACTGAACCGTGTACCTGGTTACTACCGCTGCGTGTAACAGCATTGATACTACCACCCAGGAAGTTCCCGATCTTAACATCATAAGGTGTCAGGTAAACCTGAACATCCTGTATGGCATCGATTGATACAGGGTTGGTACGGGTACTGCTTCCCGGCTGTCCAGATGCGTTTGTTTGTCCGCCGAGTGAAGGGCTGAAACCAATGGCATCGTTATTGATCGCACCATCGATGGTAACGTTGTTATAACGAAAGTTAGTACCGGCAAAAGAGTTGTTATTGCTCTGGGGTGTTACCTTGGTAATATCCTGCAGACTTCTGCTCAGCGACGGCATGTTGCGGATCTGGGCCTGTCCCATCTGGAGGTTGGCTCCGGAACGTTGACTGCCTGTTTTCGCCAGAACAGTTACAGTTGTTAAGGTGCTTGAAGCTTCTGCCAGTTGTTGATTGATCGTGTTGGAACCCAATGACAGGTTGATGTTGTTTTTGTCCAGGGCGTTGAAGCCAATCGATGAAAAACTGATCGTGTAAGGTCCTCCGGGTTGAAGGTTGTTTACAAAATAGTATCCCTTGTTGTTACTTGTTGTTTTGATAGTAAAGCCAGTAGGTTCATGGTTCAGTGTGATGGTAACACCTTCAAGGGGCGTTCCTTTACTGTCTTTTACAGTACCACCCAGTGAAGAAGTGGTTTCCTGTGCGTAAAGACCTGGTAAAATACTCCACAGGCAAATGAACAAAAGTAACCGGGTAAACAGTTTTGGAATAGTCATACAAAAAAAATTGGTTGCTGAATTTTATAAAGACAATATGTTTTATCCTTTTAAAGATTTGTGTTTACAAGTGCGTAATTCAATGCGGGCCTGGCGTTGAATATCCTGGTATTGATAAATAAGACGTTTTAGCTGCCTCGTCTGAAGATCACATTCCAGGTATATTTTCTCAAGCAATACCAGGTCTTGTTTTAGCTTTTCTACAATTTTCTGGGTTTCAGAATCTTTTATATGAAGTGTTTCGAATCTTTTGATAGAGTTATCCAAAGCATCTACGAATGCCGTATGCCGGAATGCGGTAATAAAAGCCATGCTTTTCCATTTGATGATAATGATAGCAGCCTAAGCATTTTCCAATAAGTGTGCTGGAAGCTGGCGCTTAAATAACTAGGAGCAGGAAGCAATAAAAAGATCCGGAGGGTTATAATCAGGAAGAGAGAAGTCTTCTTTCAGGAAAGCAATATCTCCTGAAGGGAATTGATTCGTTATAAATGTTCTGACAACTGGTTTCGTTTCTAAAACATTCTTTTCAACAACATATAAACAGATCGTTGAGGATTTGCCGGCTTGTTTTTGCTGTGGGTGATGATCATCCGTATTGAGTTCTGAGATCAGGTTGTCATTTTCCCAGATCTTTTCTATAAAAAACTCAGTGAAGGAATCGATGTCATCATACGATTCTATGTTTATCCAGGGAGAATGCGAGGTGATATGATCAATGTCAATGCTGACATTAAGTGTGTGCAGCGCTACAAAAAGCACAGCTACTCTTGTGATATAATATTTAATAGCTACCCGCAAAACCCTGTAAAACTAATACAGGGAAAATGAACGCTGTATTATCAAATTGTTACCGGGGCTGATCATTGAGTTTTCTCTTTTCGCAATTCCCTGTCACTCACAGCTATTCAAAAGAATACTTTGCCATGCTCCAGAATTCATCCAGCGCTACTATCCGTGGTTTCAGAAATGAGATGATAGTGGGCCAGTGAGCCTGGTTAAGTACATTGACTCCCTCGAGTGTTTTGCTGATAGTGCTTGTCTTTTTACCGGGTGTTTCCGGCGCTGCCTGTTGCCATACCCAGTCATCTTCTCCTAAAGCATCCTGCAGCATGCTTTTCAATTGCAGGAAGATCCCGTAGTGTGATTGCTGCAGGGATACACTGTTGTGCGAGAGTAGTATCATGATGACGGCATGGTCACGGTCGGCATCCATTTTAAAACTGATGCCATTGATACCGGTTTTGTAATTCAACCAGTTTACCGGTACGCCTTCTGCAGACAATACGGGTTGCAGATACCTGCCAAATGCTGTCCAGAAAGCCTGTCTTTGCCTGGAGATCTCTTCACGGGTGTACATATCGAAATTCTAAAGTCGCAAGATACCAATGTGTATTTGTACTAATATACCTGATACAGTCTTTATTTGGGAAATGAATAATGTCTTTTTCGCTTTTTGATAGCTTCGATAAGCTTTGAAACTTCTGAGGTAAAACGTTGTTCTGCTTTTCTGGTCTGGTTACCTCCGAAAAGTTTATCTGCTTGTATCGCATATTCCCTGTAAATCGTAAGATCTGGCTGTTTTAACTTCTCTTCCAGGAAAGGGATGTCGTCAGTGGTAGCATATCTTTGATAGAGTTTTAAGTAAGTTTCAAACCTGCAATATTTATCAAAAAGAGCCCTTAAGGTTTCCATAAATTCTTCGCGATCTTTTATAGCAGCCTTTTTTGCAATGCCATCCAGTAAGCCAGACCTTTCAAAAGAGCTTTGTCTTTGCAGTAGTTGTTCTTTCATCCACCCCGAAATGTCATGTGTTTTTGAAATTGCCAATACATAAGCAATGGTACATTTGATAGACATGTTATAAGAACTTTCTTCAAATAGTTTTATTAGTACGGTGGGGTCAAAAGGTTGCTCTGCACTGATCAATGATCTTACAAGGTGTTCGCCACTGCCCAAATGCTCTGCGTATACAGCAGGTAAGTGCTGGAGAATTATTTCAACAGCTTTCAATGGAAGTGTCGGTTGGTTAAACAGGTCATTGATGCCTGTATAGGAATAACCTGCAAGTCGCAGGTCGTTAATTAAGGTCTCTTCAGTTTTGCTCATTGTCCGATAATTGCTTCTGGTTTCTCTTGGTTTGACCAACCTGTTTAAGTGTATTGGGTTATTCTATTCAATAATTGCAATGATTAGATTCGCTACCATATCTTCCACCAGGGCTTTTTCTTATCGGCTGGCGGGGGCTGCTGCTGGGTGAACTGTTCAGGAGTTGTTTTCATTTCGTCGTTATAGGCTAGTTCTTTGACAATATATATGCTATTCCCTTTGCCCTCAAGATCAATGCCCAGATTGTTAGCAAGTGCTACAATGTCATCAGCAAAAATGCTCCCGCTGATATTCAAGCCATTCTCTTCTGGTAAGGGAGTATTTAAATTGTCTGTTATTTCGCCATCGGACGAAAAGAAATGTCTTTTAATATTATCATTACTGTAGACAGTAAATCCGAAGGAGTTTGATGTTGTCTGGATAATAAATGTTATTACGTCGGTATTCAGTTTATTGGATAGTTCAAGCAGGGCTTCTTCTTCAATTGCATCTGTCATTTCGGGATCGCTGATTATTGTCCAACCGTTGCCGGACCATATTCCCCGAATTGCAATTTCTTTACCGGCAAATTCAAAATAATTGTCAGAAAGATAGTCGTTGAATGCCTGCCAGTTATTGAATTGTTTGTCTCCGTTTGTATCTGAGTAATTAAAGGTCCCGAATATTTCAATGGCCTTGCCGGGATGGTTGCCCCTGATGGCAATGAAGCTGTTTGTCATTGTATGAAGTAGACTTATTAAGGGTTACTTAATTACTTTGAAAGTAGTAAAAGTGCAGCTGCAATGATAATTAAAGTCCCGATGATATTTACAGTTTTCCTGTCTGTAAAAAACTGCTGGATGATGAAGTCAATTACCAATAATATAGCGCCAAATCCCAGGAGTCCTGCCATGCCAACCACACCCCAACCTTCACTTGCTGAAAGTTGCCGGTAATTAAAGGCTGTATATACAATACAGCCGGCAATAAACAGTCCTGCTGTGATGTTTAATATGGTAGGTTTGAAGGTCATTTTTCAGGAGATAGAAGGTTTGGGATATGCATAAGATAATCAATTAATCTGATTGTTGGAAGAACTTCTGTTATGACACACCCTGGTAACATATGGCCGGTTGAAGTACAAGACCTAAGTTGTTGATAATAATATTAAATAATGATTGGTGACTGAAGGCGATAAGGAGTTGCTTTCAGTTCCTGGTTAATGATACCAGGCGTTACTCCTGCAAATTCTTTAAAATCGCGTATCATGTGCATCTGGTCAAAATACCCTGCTTCATAACAGATCTTTGTCCAGCTAAGTGCTGGCGATGCTTCTTTCAATCTGTATGCTTTTGAAAAACGTATCAGTCTTGCAAATAACTTGGGCGGCAGACCTATCTGCTCTTTACATTTTCGTTCAAATTGTTTGGTGCTGAGACATGCCTCTGAAGCTACCTGTTCTATGCGCATTTTTCCATCCGTTTTTATTAATTGAGATAGCGCGTAACTGAATGGTTCCGGCACAATTATTCTTTTTAACTTATTCAGCAGGAATGTTTCTATAATACTTACCAGTGTTGTATTGCTTTTGGCATTGCGCAACTGATCTATCAGCAGGGTGATATCCCGGTTCCATACCAGGCTCAGGTCTGTTTCTTTATCAATCAGTTCGTTCATCGGAATGCCTGTTAATCTAAATAAACCACCAGGCGTTAGCGGCACATGAACAAGGAAATGGTCTTTTCCCATTTTTATATTTACCCTGTTAAGCTGCGGACCTACAGCCATGCAGACAGGTACTTCTTTAAAAGGTTCTCCCGGTAATAGGTTTGATTGTAACGGATCCCGCAGGTAGAACATGAGGCTATGCTGTGGTACGGGAGGGAAGGGGTTCACCGGCAAAAGTGCATCACTTTGCCATTGCACCCGGAAGATCATAATATGCTGTATATGGGGCTTTAAAGCCGGAGACGGTGTATAGAATCGGATGTCCAAAGCCACATTTTTTACAAATTAGAGAAAAATAAGCCTGGCTTATTGTATTGTGAAAGTAGGAGTTATTACAATAGTTAAAATGTCTTATTTGTACTATTCCTGTAAAGTCACCGGTTCTAGCTTTGAAACAGCAATGTAGTTGTTAACAGATGTAAAAGAAATACAATGAAGAAAGATGTTTCCAGGCGCTTCTTTATGAAAAATGCCGGTTCTGTTGCCCTGTTGTCTGCTTTACCGGCAAGTGCTTTTAAAGGATTGGATGCTGCGAATGACAATGATCTGCGACCGGTATTGATCAAACCCGGTGAAGGAAATAAATTTTACAATCAGTCAAGCGCTTTTACCCAAAAACTCACGGCTGCACATACCAATGGTGTTTTTTCCTGCACTGAAACAATTGTAAACGATGGCTGGCTGGTAGGTCCGCCTCACCTGCATCAGCATCTTGATGAGGCGATGTATGTGCTGGAAGGGACTATAACAATGCTGACAGGGAATGATATAGTGGACGTATCTGCCGGCAGTTGGCATTTTCGTCCCCGTAATATTATCCATACTTTCTGGAACAAAAGCGGGAAGCCTGCAAAGGTCTTTGATTTTTACCTGCCGGGCGGATTTGAAGAGTACCTTAAAAAACTGTGTGACCTGTATCTTAAATATGGTAAGGTAGATGCTAAGGAAGTAGAAAAGTTTATAAAGGATTATGATATAGAGCCACACTTTGAATTACTGGGTGATCTTATCAGTAAACATCAGTTGAAGTTCTGACGCTGTATAACGTTGTTGTCGTTGAATTAAGAAAAGGCCAAAGCGTGACAGCCTGTTTATAGAAACGAGCATATTAAACGTGTAGGAGCCTCCGGTGCTTTACAGGTAGCTCCTCCGGAGCTTAATTCAACGATATTGACTCATGACTCACGTTTCAATGTCGTTTAGTTAAGCGTTTTACTTCCGGCGGGTGGGGACACCCGCCGGGGGACGTGTCCTGGCGGGTGTCTTCACCAGACACTAACTAAACGACATTGGCTCACGTTTCACGACTTCACATTTGCATCTTCATACGCTCTTCTTCCAGGTCTATGAGGTACAATTCATTTCGGATCACTTCTTCATTTACAGTTGGGTTCTTGTTGAGTTCAACCAGGAATTGCCGCTGGCTTTCCAGCATCTCAAGAAAAATGCGTTTTGTTTTTTTATTCATCCAGTCATCATTGGCGGCCTTTGTTTTCTCTTCCCAATGTTGCAGCATTTTCTGCATACCGGCATGATTGTGAAATTCGCCGTCCTGTTTGCTTTTGAGGAACTGGTAAGTATGTTCCCGCAGATCCTTTCTCAGCTTTTGCCGGGCAACATCTTCTGGTTCTTCCGAAAAGTTGTTGAAGATGCCTGTCTTCCTGATAATATAGGGTAGTGTAAGTCCCTGTACCAGTAACGTAAGTAATATTACCACGAAGGTGATGAATAATATAAGGTTCCTGTAAGGAAAAGCAGCACCACTGCTCAGGGTAACCGGTATAGCCAGTGCTGCTGCCAGCGATACCACGCCCCGCATACCCGTCCAACCCAGTAGCAGCGGCATAAATAAACGTATTCTTCCGGAGTTTGATCTCGGTGCTACGCTGGGTCTGAAGATCAGTGTGGCGGCCATTGCTACGTAAGAACTGATGATCCGCGCTACGATCAGAACGCCGGTTACCAATACACCATAACCGATAGCTGTTTTTAACGGAATGCCTTTTGACTGTAAACCTCCCACGATCTCCGGAAGTTCTAAGCCTATGATGAGGAAGACGATGCCGTTAAGAATGAACACCACACTTTCCCATACACTGTAGCCCCTGATGCGACTGGTACTGTTTAGAAAGAACAGTCTTTTGTTCGACATCAATAAGCCGCCACTTACCACTGCCAGTACACCCGAGCTATGCACCTGTTCCGCAATCCAGTACATGAAATAGGGCTCTATAAATGTAAGTGCGATGTCTGATGGTGCGTCAGTGGGCAATCGTCTGTGTGCCTGTACAAAGATCCAGGCGAGTAGCAGGCCGATGCCTATGCCCCCGATCACCATCCACAGGAAACTGAGCGCCGCTTGCTGCCAGATAAACTGGCCTGTGCCTACGGCCACCAATGCAAAACGGAAAATGATAAGAGAAGAGGCGTCGTTCAACAGGCTTTCTCCTTCCAGTATGGCTGATGTAGAGCGGGGAATTTTTACAAACCTGGTAATGGCGCCAGTGCTGACTGCATCAGGCGGAGATACAATACCGCCCAGCATAAAACCCAGGGCCAGCGAGAAACCGGGAATAAAATAATTGGTAACCACTGCTACTGACAGTGCTGTAAAGAACACTACCAGGAATGCGAAACTGCTGATAATGCGCCACCATTTTTTCATCTCTTTAAAAGAGATAGACCAGGCAGCTTCAAACAGCAGCGGTGGCAGAAATATAAAGAAGATCAGGTCCGGGTCAACACGTACCTGTGGTAGTCCCGGGATAAAGCTCAGGAACAATCCGGCCAGCACCAGTAAAATTGGATAAGCCACTTTCAGTTTATTAGCCAGCATTTGCAACAGCACAATAGCAGCTATCATAGCAAGAAAAAAAGGCAATAAGCTATCCATTCAGGCGGTATTTACTATTTAGTATTGGTTTGAGGAAAGTTTATATCGCCGAATTTAACCAAACTGTTTATTGTGGCAATAAATAGAATTATCGCTGAAGAAAAGCCGGCCTGGGCAGGTTGAGAATTGAACATTGAAAACTGAGCATTCAATGTCGTTGAATTAAGAAAGGGCCACAGCGTGACCTCTTGTTTATAGAAATGAACGCAATAAGCGTGTCCCGGATCCGATAGGAACTTCCGGTTCCTTACAGGAAGCTCCTACCGGAGCTGAAGATCTTTGATAAATTGATTTTCTATAAACAGGTAGCTCCTCCGGAGCTTAATTCAACAACATTGATTGAGCATTCATTAACGGGCAGTATCTGCAACCATCCGACCTGACAGGTCTAAGCTGAGCTTTGAAGATGCTTTTAGAAGGGCAAGAAATTGTAACGGCTCAGACCTGTCAGGTCAGAAGCCGCTGAAATATTTCGGCAAACATGGGAAGGTAGATCCGGAATGTATTGTTTCCTGGCCCGGTCTTTAAAGACCGGGCAACATGGTATAAAGCAATTCTTTTTTCTAATGAGCTATCATAAGCGAGCTAAAGCCCGATGCTCATTTTCCTTTCTGATATTAATAGAGCATCCCCGGCGGGTGGGGACACCCGCCGGAATCAAAACTCTTAATTCAACAACATTGATTGCATATTCATTAGCGGGTAGTACCTGCAACCTGCCGACCTGACAGGTCTAAGCTGAGCTTTGAAGATGCTTTTAGAAGGGCAAGAAATTGTAACGGCCCTGACCTGTCAGGTCAGGAGCCGCTGAAATATTTCGGCAAACGTGGGAAGGTAGATCCGGAATGTATTGTTTCCTTGCCCGGTCTTTAAAGACCGGGCAACATAGTATGAAGCATTCCTTTTTCTAATGAGCAATCATAAGCGGGCTAAAGCCTGATGCTCATTTTCCTTTCTGATATTAATAGAGCATCCCCGGCGGGTGTCCCCACCCGCCGGAATCAAAACTCTTAATTCAACAATATTGATTGCATATTCATTAGCGGGTAGTACCTGCAACCAGCCGACCTGACAGGTCTAAGCTGAGCTTTGAAGATGCTTTTAGAAGGGCAAGAAATTGTAACGGCTCAGACCTGTCAGGTCAGGAGCCGCTGAAATATTTTGACAAACATGGGAAGGTAGATCCGGAATGTATTGTTTCCTTGGCCCGGTTTTTAAAAACCGGGCAACATGGTATAAAGCAATTCTTTTTTCTAATGAGCAATCATAAGCGGGCTAAAGCCCGATGCTCATTTTCCTTTCTGATATGAATAGCTCTTGTGGCTTTAGCCACTCAGCAATTTTATTTATGTAGTAATTATATTTATTTCCTTGCCCGACCTTTAAAGGTCGGGCACTATAGACCGGGCCATAGTTACTGTAGAAACCCTTTCTCTTTATAGGCCGGGTTGGGATACTTATAAAATCCTTCGCCGGTGGCAACACCAAGCTTTCCTTTATCGATGAACAGGTCCTTTAGCATGTTTACCGTTTTGATCTTTAAGGGATCTTTGGATGCATCTGCAGCCATTTTGTTGATATTGTAAGCGGTGGTAATGCCAACTACATCAAGGATGCCGAAAGGACCAACCGGTGCACCTGTTGCCACCATCCATGTTTTGTCAATGGTTTCAACATCGGATACTTCTTTTGCCCAGAGATCTAGTGCCGCACTTAGCAGCGGTACAAGCAGGGAGTTTACGATGTAGCCCGGTTGTTCTTTGTAGAGCGGGAGAGCGATCATGCCGATTGCTTTTGCAAAGGCTACCAGGTCATCAAACACCTGTGGTGAAGTGCCGGGGTGTTTCATTACCTCGCCGGTATTATGAAGCCAGATATCATTGGCAAAATGGAGTGCGATGAATTTCTCCGGTCGGCCTGTTGCTTCGGCAAACTGGCTGGGCAGCAGGGTAGAGGAGTTGGTAGCAAATACTGTTTTTGCCGGGGCTACTTTGGCAAGTTTCTGGTAGAAGTCAAGTTTGATAGCCGGGTTTTCGGGGATTGCTTCAATAAGCAGATCAGCATCCTTAACTGCTTCGGACAGGTTGCTCTGGTAGCTGATATTTTTAAACGTGTCATCCAGTTGTTGTTGAGTGGCATGCAGATCTCTTTTATAAGCCTCGCTGAGAATGGAAAATTTGGCTTTCGCTTTTTCCAGTACCTCATCACTGATATCATAAACCGTAACATTAAACCCGTGAAAGGCGGTCTGGAAAGCTATCTGGTAGCCTAATACACCGCTTCCGGCAACGGTTATTTTTTTGAAATTCATAATTGTATTTTTTATCTGTTACAAAACCTGTTATTGATCAGTCATCATATATTGACTTAATGATCAGCTTCTGTAAGATGTGTGGATCGCTTTAGCCAGCACATCAGGGTGTTTCCAGTATTCTGTTACCGGCGTTACTGCTTTGTCCAGTCCAAGCAGGGTATATACAGCCTGTCGTGCAGCCCGCACAGAATATTCTTCAGTAAATACCATGTCTTCGGGAATTTCAACAAATTGACTGATCAAAGCAAGGTTTGTTGAACCTTCCGGTACTACGGCCGGGCGATCTGCTTTAGCTCTGGGTTGGAACAGGGCATCAATATACGGCATCATACAGGGGATCACGTTGATGACACTTTCCCTGATCTCCTGTTCATGTTGTTCAAAATGCAGGTGGTGAATAAGCTCTGCCAGGATCTCTTCGCCGGTACAATCGATCATTGGCTTTTTGATAAGATCGCCAATGTTATCGGGATACAAACCATAACCCCATAAAATGGTAGTATCATCACCCTGTGCTTTGAAATGTGGTTGTGCTGCCACTACAATAGACATGCGCCAGGATGAATCCTTAAAGGTCATCAGGGCTCCGCTACCCGGTTTATTGCCTGTATATGCTTCAATAAGCTCCAGCATCCTTTTTCCTTTAAAGGTTGGAGTAAAGGAATACCATTTTGTTTGGTGTGGTTTGGTAAAGAAAGGATCGGGGTTGCCCAGCCTGCCGGGCTTTTTATCGGCAATCTTACGCCAGAGTGCAAAGCTGGGCGGGTTGTCCGGTAAATACCGGGCAGGCGTTGTATAATCCCCGTTGTTCGAATTGTCTGTGATACATCCGTTGGTAAAAAATACCAGGTCGCCTTCGTTCACACTGATCACTTCTGTAGCGCCGGTAGCATTTACACATGCTATTTCAGAAACGGTAATGCCATCTCCATCTCTGAAGTGGAGGTCTGTGACTGTTTTGCGCAGTGAGAAATCTACATGGTGTTTGTCTAAATATTTTTTCAGTGGCAGTATTACCGATTCATATTGGTTGTAGGGTGTTCTGGTAACACCTTCCAGTGTTTCGATGCGGGAAAACTCCAGTAACATCCGTTTCATATAACGTTGAAATTCGAAAATGCTGCTCCATTCCTGCCATGCAAAAGTAGTTTGCCACATATACCAGAAATTGGTTGTAAAGAAATGATCATCAAACCAATCCCGGATGGTGATATTGTCAAGATTATCTTCATCAGTAAAGAACAGCTTCAGCATTTTCATCCTGTCCTGTGTGTTGAACTGCATATCCCTTACAGGAAGTCTATTACCATCCTTATCGATCAGCCTGGCCTTTGCATGTGTTGGGTTGGCATGATCAAATGCGAGGATCTCATCTTTCACGGAAATATTGGGGATCTCCAGGGAGGGAATGCGGCTGGTGAGATCCCAGAAGTTTTCATAGGTCTCTTCATTCAACATGCGGCCACCCCGGCAGATAAATCCTTTTTCCCTGGAACCGGCTCCGTCATTACTGCCGCCCAGTACAGGCAATGCTTCTATAATATGAATGTGTGATCCGTCAAACCCTCCGTCTTCTAAAAGATAAACGGCTGCGGAAAGGCTGGCCAGTCCTCCGCCTACGAAGTAGGCATGTCTGTTTGAATTTTGTGTCTTCATGATCGTATTATTTTCAATGTAATGTTCTCAGTGTGCCCGGGGTATCTACAGTAATTGCACAGGCTCTCTGCAACCCTGCTGTTTATCCGGTAACAGCCCGTTCAAAGCGAAGGTTTGATTGCAGGTGAAATAATTACTTAGTGTTCCCGGCGGGTGAGCTCTACCGCCTGAATGAAGGCGCTCAATGAAACCACTAATGCAATTGTTGCCCTGTGCAATCCACAGTATTGTTTAGCTGCCGGGTATCATGATGTATTTTGTACCACACAAAATTAGCAACAACATAAGGTGTTGTTGTATCCCCAAATTCGGTATTGCTATCCCTGAATTCTTATGCGCGGATATTTTCCCGGACCCTGTATGCTGAAGGAGAGATAAAAGCATATCGTTTAAAAAAACGTCCGAATGCAGAGGTTGAATTAAACTGAAGTTTATAAGCGATCTCAGAAATGGACATGGCAGGAATGCCCAATAGAACATAGGCTTCTTTCAACAGGGCTTCATCAATTACCTGGTGAGGACTTTTGCCTGTTGCTTTTTTTACGATCTCAATAAGATATTTGTTCGACACAAAAAGTTCGCTGGCATAGTACTGCACATCCCTGCATTGAAGAATGTTTTCCTGTACCATTTTATTGAACCTGAAATAGAGTTCCCTGGGATTGTTCTTTGCTCCCGGCAAAGGGGAGTTCTGCTCAGCAATAACCTCTGCCATTTCCAGCAGCAGGTTGAATATAACAGTGCGGATGATCTCTTCAGTAAATTTTCCTTGCTGTTTAGCCTTTTCTTCAAGATAGGCCAGCAGGTTCACTAATCTGCTCCTCACTTCGCTACCGGGTTCTGTAATACTGTAACTGCCATTTTGAAACAATGACATTTTATCGATGATAAAAGGGTTGGATATGTTCTTAAGTAAAAAGTTTTTATCAAAGAAGAGCAACTTCATTTTGAAGTCGTTGCTGGTACCGCGAAACCGTACAATGGTTGAAGGCGCCGAAAGCATAAACTGATCCTGCCGGATGGTACAATGTTGTTTATCTATTTCCAGGTCAATATTCCCGGTAACACAAAAGCCAATGACATAATAATCCATCCGGAAGGCAGTCGTTGGAAAACTGAGAATGGGATTTCCCGAAGAGATATAAAAAGGTTTGTGACAATCAACTCCAAAAAAAGCCAGTGTTTCCTGCAGGTTCTCAAATGCTTTCATATCGTTATATAACCGGTCTTAAGTGCCTGGTTCGGTCGTTATGACTAAGATAAGTCTTAGTATGGAAAAGGCAGGTGACAGACACATTGTTTGCACAATTAAATTTGCGCCTTCCGCCAGTCCTGCGACGTGTAACCGGTTGCCTGTTTAAATACGCGGGCAAAATAACCTGGGTCATTATAGCCGCAGTTCAAGGCAACAGAGGCAATACCGTTCGAAAAAAGAGCTCAAGATGCAATTCAGGCCTGTAAAGGATGCATTGCATTATTATGCCGGGCAGTAATAATAAAATGTTTTTAGGTTTTGCGTGCATATATAGAACAAAAATGGCTACCAGTATTGATAGCCATTTTGCGATCGCCCGTTCTATATCCGGGACACAGATCTATTACCGGTTCACTATTTCGCTTTTTTGATATCAAACGAAAGACCTCCGGGACCACCGGGGCCTCCTGCCATGGTAAGCGTGATCAGCTCGGCAGACTTTATTTTGCCTGTTATTGTCATTTCTGTATCCATTATTTCCAGTGCAAACGACAGGCTATCGCCTTTGATAAAACCTTTTTTAATAGGATCGTTACCCCTGGGGCTGCTGGCAGTTCCTGTTAATTTCTCACCATCCACCTTAAATTCATAGTTCACTTCAAACTGATCGTTAATGGTTCCCTTCCATTTGCCATTGATGTCAGTTTGAACAAAGGTGCCGGCGAGCACACAAATTGCAGTCAACAGGGTTGACTTAATGGTCGTTAAGAACATAATTAGTGTTTTAAGTATATAAAAATGGGTGTCAGGCTGTTTTACATCGATCCCTAAACGAACAGGTCAAAAACGGCACCTGATAAAAATAGAGCATCCTTGTATGGGGTGCTGTGAATTGAGACGAACAGACAAAATCTGTCTACTAAACAGGGGACAAAGGTTCCCGGGGGACTGCTTGTATGAGCTTGGAGCCTTGCATTAGCAGAAACCGCCATGATATAAGGAAAGTGGCATAAAGCAGAAAGGCTATCAATTCTGATAGCCTTTCTGCCCTTTTCTGAAAAAGAGGAAGATCAGTTCTATATAAGACTTTGAAACACTGCTACAATGATCCCGAGCAGGATAGCTAATATTGTTAATGATAGTATCCCGAGCAGGTAGGCGGCCACCACACGTAAATAGTTGGGGATCTTCTTCCCGCCCAAAAAATCCCCGATTGCCCAGGCGCAATAAACAAAGGTAACAGCACCTCCGGGAAAAGACATATTGACCTTGGTTATTCCCTCTGCCAGGGTAAATACAGCGAATATGAGCATGCCCGTTCCTGTCACGAAGCAGAGCATGATCAGTAATTCAAAAAAGTTGTAGTTGCTTTTCCGGCACATTAGTTTCAGCCAGAAAGCTATAAACACCCCCATGATGATGTTGGCATAACCATAATGATTGTCAATCCATGACATAAGGGGTATTAATGCCGAGTTTTTGGGCTGACCGGGAGCATTGTAACTTCTGTCGATGTGAAAGAAATGTGCAATGCTGGTATAGACCAGGGAGGTAATGATGAGAAAAATGACCGGTTTTACAAGCCGGCTTCTGTCTTCAGAAATAAACCCCCTGATACTTTTTCCGGGCTGTAACAACAGCGCTTTGATGGTATAGAGGATTCCCTTTTCAAAATGCAATACGTGCTGTATCTCATGGATGATATAGTGGCTGTCCACTTTTTTCAAAACAACAGGATTGCCGCAATGGCCACAATACTTTTCACTTACAGCCTGGTTACAATTTCTACAATTCATTATTGGATGGGTATTAAGACTCTGTATCACGCAGTTTCCTGGTGCTGATAGCAGCCAGTTCCACACTACACTAATTTTAGTCAAAAGTCAAAATAAAAAATCTCCAAAACCCTACACTTGAGTGTAGATTTGCAGCCACTTAAATGCTTTGAATGAAGAATAGTTCCGGCTCTGGCCTGTTGACAAAGAATAAGTTAGGAGAGGTTTCTGAAGCAGAACAGCATGAGCAGCATTACCTGGAAGTGGTGAAGGCATTTGCCCGTTTAACGTACGAAAGTGTGTACCTGATCGATTATACCGACATGTCTTTTGAATACGTGTCAGAAAATCCCCTGTTCCTGTGCGGGCATTCTGCAGAGGACGTGTTGCAGCTTGGTTATGAGTTCTATTTCCGGCATGTTCCAGAGAAAGACCTGGAGTTGCTGACACTGATCAACGAGGTAGGGTTTGATTTTTATGCCCAGCTTGCTGCGGATGAAAGAAAGCAGTACAGCATTACCTACGATTTTCACCTTACCGGTAAAGAGGGCAAACAGATCCTTGTCAATCATAAGCTGACGCCGCTTTTTCTTACCCGTGAAGGGAAGATGTGGAAGGCTATGTGTATTGTGTCCCTCTCGCATCACCAGGCGGCAGGTAATGCCCGTATTTACAAACAGGGCTCTGGTGAGGTATGGGAACTGAATGCAGAAAAGAAAGCCTGGCGTAAAACGGAAAAACCTGTGCTCACAGAAAGGGAAACAGAGGTGCTGCGTCTGCATGCCCAGGGGCTCACCATTCAACAGATCGCAGACAGGCTTTTTGTGGCGCCTGATACGGTTAAGTATTACCGGCGCAGGATCTTCGAGCGCCTCGAAGTAAACAATGTTGTAGAAGCACTGGCCTATGCGGTAAACAGTAAGATCATTTAGAGAACAGGTGAAGGATTTGAAAATTTGAGAATTTGAATATTTGAAAATGAAGAAACAACAAGCAATTTTGAGACCCTTCATTTGCATATCAACAAATTTGCACATCTGCACATTCGACCTTTTACTAACAGCTAAAACCTAACTCCCAATTCCTGTATTCCTTGTGCCTTGTTCCTTAGTTCTTGTGCCTTTTCATACTTCCTGCATCCTCATTCGCACATTAGCAAATTTGCACATCTGCACATTCGGCCTTTTTACTAACAGCTAAAACCTAATTCCCAATTCCTGTATTCCTTGTGCCTTGTTCCTTGTTCCTTAGTTCTTGTGCCTTTTCATACTTCCTGCATCCTCATTCGCACATTAGCAAATTTGCACATCTGCACATTCGGCCTTTTCACTAAAACCTAACTCCTAATACCCAATTCCTCATCCCTGTATTAACCTATAACTTAAAACTTACAACCTATAACTGTATTCGCATTCAGCTTCATCCGCTCATTGATACATCAGTTTCTCAAACGAAAAATCAGGGCTTCGCATCTCTATTTCATTCTTACCTGATTCAAGTTGGGCTGCTGCGGCATACACAAACATTTCCTGCTCATAGGCGTTGATCGCTGTCTCTATAGTTTCGTATTTGCCATTGATAAGATGATCGGATAGCAGCAAGGCGTCTACCAATCCTGTGTTAACACCCTGCCCTGCAAAGGGAGGCATCAGGTGTGCCGCATCACCAATCAGTGTGATAGGGAGGGGGCGGTTGGTTTTCCAGGGAGTATTCAGCGGCAGTTTTCTCGTTGGCAATCCAACAAAAAATGAGGTAGCATTGAACAATTGCTGGTAGCGATCATCCCAATCAGTAAACCTGTTGGAAAGGAAAGCACGGATACTGTCTGTATCCCGGAAGTCAGGTTCATTGTTATGGCTCCATTCTTCAGGTCTTCTAAAAATTACGCCATAGGTCAGCGCTCCGCCGTTATAGGGATTAGCAACCAGTAAATTGCCCTGGCAGGCAGTCATTAACCTGTTACCATCGCATAATTCATAAAATGCCGGGCAGTTTATTGCAGGTTGCGGAACATCTCCCTGTATAATAAAAGTGCCGGTATCCTCCACTTCTGTATCCGTAACATAGCTTCTTACCTTCGACATGCCTCCGTTGGCTACGATCACCAGGTCAGCAACCGCATCGGGTTTATTTTCGAAGTGCAACAGCCATTTGCCATGCTGTACTTCAAGTCCTGTTGATCTGCAATCCCAGGCAACTGTATTGCTTGCCAGGCTGTCGAGCAATAGCTTTCTCAGGTCGTTCCTGTTGATCTCAGGATTCTCATATTGATTTTCGGGTGTGATCTCTTTAGTGGACAACAACCGGGCTTTTTGATCAGTGATCTTTACACCCATCGGTAATGCGGTGGTGTAATAGTTCTCGAGTAAGCCTGCCTTTTCCAGGGCTTTCTGGCCGGATTGTTTATGCAGGTCAAGTGTGCCGCCCCAGATCCTTGCCCGGGCATCTTTATCTCTTTCGTACACCGTTACATCTATGCCTGCCTGTTGTAATAATCTTGCCATGGTAAGGCCCACAGGGCCTGCACCGATAATGGCCACCTTTCTGTTCTTCAGTAACATGATCTTGTATTGTTTAATTCAATTTGATTCTCCGTTTGTCGGAAAGTAAACCTTTCAGGTCTGGAACTCATTGAACATTGTATATTCAATGTCGTTTAGTAAGTGCCTGGTGAAGACACCAGCCACGGATGCATCCCCCGGCGGATGTCCCACCCGCGGGAATCAACACTCTTGTGTCTTCACCAATCGCCTGGTTCAACAACGTTGATACAAAATTCAGGAATGCTACTGTCTCAGGATTGTACAAACGCGACAAAATCCCTGCTTACAGCCTGCTGACCTTTCTTTGCTTTTCGTGCGAAGGCTGCTGGTGTAGTACCACTGTAGCGTTTAAATTCCCTGCTCAGGTGAGATTGATCTGTATAACCCAGCTCATGGGCCAGGCCGGCAAGATTTATATCCGGGTGAAGCCATAATTGGTTGCGTACTTGCTCAAAGCGCATCAGCGCTGATACGTCTTTAACTGTATGTCCGGAGGATTGTTTGAATTTTCTTTCCAGTGTACGGACTGTTGCATGAGCTGCTGCTGCTACCTCGCTTACCGGTATAGTACCGTTTGCTTTGCTCATGGCAACCCCTGCTTTGAACAGCATACTGTCAATAGCAATATGCGAACGGGCATCCAGGAAATACTGCTTCACCAGTTCTATTGCTTCTGTTATTTTACCCGCATCAATACATTCTTTCAATACAGGCTGAAGCCTGGCAATAGGATGTTCCAACATATGTACACTGCCTTTGCCCGACGGCAGCCCGAGCAAGTCGAACACGGTCCAGGGAAAGCACCGGATGGCAATGATCTCTAAACTGTTTTTTGCGTAGAAGCTAACAGGCTCATTAAGCAGTCCTACCATGAATGGGGAGGGTAATGGATGTTGGTTGCCATTATAAACAATGCTGCAACCGCTTCCAAAATGGAAAATAATTTCAGCATAACCATCCGGTATTACTTCAAAACCGGATAGCTCTTCTCCGAAGTCTTTCCTGTTGTACCAGAAACACTTGATGGTATCCTGTAATGCGGGAGGCGCTTCAAATTCCTGGTGCTGCATATGGAAAGGTAGGCATATTCCGATGTAAAAGCCATCTTTATAATCCTGTAATACATGTTTGAATCGCTGTTTTGCTGATTGTCTTTGTCGTAAACAGCCTGTATATTGACGTAGAAGCCCCTTCCTTGAATATGCTGGCTGCTTTAACTTTATTCAACCATTAACTTTAAAGTAAACAAGTATGAACGATATCAATAAAACCATTGCAGCACTTGAGATGGCCCAGGTTGGCTGGGTAGTGCCTGATATTCATGCAGCGATAAAATTCCTTTCAGGTGCATTGGGCATTGCTGGTTTTCACCCGCCGCAACATATGCGTGCACAGGACCTCGGCATGACCTATTATGGTAAGGTAGTGGCAGGCGAATGGCTAACCACCCAAACCTATAACGGAGGTACTTTTATCGAGCTGGTGCAACCTGTATCCGGACAGAGTATGTTCCACGATTATCTCGCCAGGTATCCCGCAGGCGGTACACAACATCTTGCCTTCCGGTTGCCGGTAAGTGAATTTGAACAGGTTACCAATGAACTGCGTCAACAGGGCTATGCTGTCATCAGCGAAGTGGATCACCCCATTGCACGAATGGTTTTTTTTGATACTTACCAGGTACTGGGTGTTGTTACAGAGATCATGGGCATTACACCGGAAGGGTGGAGTGCCATTGAACAAATGCAGAAAAGCTCATGAGAGCTACGGCAAAAAGTACTGTTGTTTATTTAATCGTGGTTACATCCACGGTTACAATAATATTTTCCATGTCAAAATGTACAGTATCGTATTTTTTTACTGCCAGGATAGTAACCTTAAATTTTAGACAGCCAGTCTTTTTTGTCTTTATTGATCCATTGTATAATTCTGTTGCGGCATCAAATTGGATTTCACTCTTTTTCCTGGCTGATGAAGTGTCTGAATATTTACGTGCTGCACTGAATTGTAAAGTAAGTGTTGGTGTAGTGTTATTGTTCTTATCAGTATTCCTGACATTATCAGGGGTGTAGAAATGAATATAGCCGATAGGGATTGAATCATGTCTGTAAATGGTAACTGTTTCACCTGTACAACAGAAATCGCCAATAGGTTTGTTAAAGTTCAGAACACCTCCGCCCGGGAAGAGGACTGCTGTCGATGTAGTTAGTAAAAATCCTGGCTTTCTTGTTCTTTTTGATTTTTCAATATATGGATTGTCGGTAAAAGTGGGTGCAGGGGGCCCCAACGTTGAATAGTTGGCACTTAGCCTGGTCTTTTCATGTTTTATAATAAGACTGGATTCTATATCGTTTTTTAGGTTTTTTGCTTTCTCAGTTAACTTAGGGTTTAACGGGGGCGTAGAATTCAACGCAGTAGCTAATGCGTTGATGGCTTCCTGCCTTCTCCCGGAGTTATAATAAACTACCCCTAAAAAGTATGAGGTTATAGCGCTTGGAAGTATTTGATTGCATAATTCTAAATACTTTAATGCACTGTCTCTTTTATTGTTTTGATAATATCCATATCCTAATTGATAATAGAGAGACGCTTTTTTTACTGTTGAATCCTGAGCCTGTATAGAGTAGGGAATAATAAGGATAACGTACCATAAAAATAGTTTGACCATAATTAATGACGTTGGAACTGTTTGATAAAGTCAGAGGAGTCGGGGATTGGAAAGGTTGAATCAACATGCTTAGGTATCGGTTGTTCTCCGGACGCTGTTTCCTTTTGAAAGATAACATTCTTGTTAGTATAGATTGCTACGCACATAAAAAGTACACCTAGTAGTAGAAATAACAACCCGGGAGAAATACTTATCAGGTCTGCTTTAAATCCAACGAAGTTTGAGGAGAATTTAAATTCTCCTTTTACGCCTCCCGAAATAAGATTATAGCCAAGCTTAATGATTTTATAACTTAAAACGAGGCATACGATCTTCATTAAGATAATCAATGTGTTGGAGTAGATATACAGGAATTCCGGGCTCAGGTTCATAGTGGATAAAGTTGTTAAATAGAAGAATAAAACCAGGGCACGGAAAAAGAATGTATTGTGGAAATAAAGTATAAAATCTTCCGCATATCTGCAAGTCTTGAATGGTTGTTCTGGGGCTGGTGATTGCAAATCAGGATATCTTGTCTATGACAACGCTGCGTGGATGTATCTGTTGAAGTATGCTAATAGTCGTAAACGGTCTTCATATTGAGATAAGTACCTCAGTTTTAACTTTAGTCGATTACTAATAACACTGTAAGTGATATAAATAGAAAGCCCGGTGACCAGGAAATCAGCACCGGTAGTCTTTCAGACCTGTGATTTATTTTATATTTTTAGAAAAAGTGCTGATGAAAAGAATTGCTTTCCTGTTGCTCATCCTGGGGCTTACGGTTACACAAACCTGGGCCCAGGCCACTACCTCTACAGAGGCAGGCCGTTTGCTGAACCAGTTTGCAGATGCTCTTGATGGTTCTACTTTAATTGACCAATGGCAGCTGCACAAGACCAGTTATAAAAACACCGTAGCTAAAATTTCAAATGGTACTGCACTCGCTAAAAATACGCTGGCGCTGTACCAGTACATTAAGCCGGAAAAATTCAAAACCACTTTCGACCGTAAGAAATTCGAGAAGGATGCCAATAGCGCAAAAACATATGCAGAGGCAGCTAATGCGCTCAAAAATCTCGAAGAGGGACTTAAAGAAGATGCATTTGATCGCTATGTACCCTGGCGTAACCAACGGATAGGCTGGCAGCAGAAACTCTTGCGTCTTAAATAGCCCGGTCGTTTTTTCTTTATGAAACATAAGTTATGTGAGTGTTCATAGAACTGTCAATGTCGCCTGGTTAGTGGCTGGTGAAGACACCGGCTACGGGTACATCACCGGCGGGTGTCCCCACCCGCCGGAATCGAAACGCTTAACTAAACGAAATTGATAGAATTGTTACTATACCGGTAGATGACTGCTGCTAATGCCTGGTATAATTATTTTATCCGGCTCCCTACCTGATCTTCTGTACAGGCTACAGTCGCAAACAGCCTTTATATTGGCGTAAATGCCCCTTCCCTGCGCGATTGGTCTGTGCTAACTTCATTCATTATTTATCGGTAACTGCCTTCTAAAACGATTACTATGCGCAAATTAAAATTACAGGTACAGATGACCATTGATGGTTTTGTAGCCGGCCCCAATGGTGAGTTGGACTGGATGTGGATAGGCGGACCGGATGAAGCCGGTTTTCAGAAAGTGATAGAGCTGGCCGATAGCTGCGATACCATTTTGCTGGGGCGTAAAATGACCCGGGAGTTCATTGATCACTGGGAAAATATGCTGGACAACCAGCCTGATAACCCGGCACACACGCTGGCGCAACGAATGGTACGTATGCGTAAGATCGCTTTCAGCCGTACAGAAACAACCATCAGCGGCAGGAACCTGGAAGTGGAAAATGGTGACCTGGTTACTGCTGTACAGGCGCTCAAAAAAGAACCGGGCAGCGATCTGATGGTATATGGTGGTGCCGGTTTTGTAAGCTCACTGATCAGTCATAACCTGGTGGATGAGTATTTTATGTTCGTAAACCCGGTAGCAATCGGAAATGGGCTTTCCATATTTAAAGAGAAGAAGATCCTGCAATTGGAAAGTTCAGTTATTTACAAAAATGGAAAGGTGCTCAATAAATACCTGCCGGTATAATTGCTCCTGTTCAATCGTTCAACACTAAACGCAATCAAATGAGAAAGCTGATCTTCGGCATCAATATTAGCCTCGATGGCTGCTGCGATCACACCAAGGCATCAGGGGATGAAGAAGTGCATAATTATTTTGGACTCCTCCTGCGCGATGCAGACACGCTCGTTTACGGGCGCAAGACCTATGAGTTGATGGTGCCTTTCTGGCCCGATATCGCAAAGACTCAGGCTGCACCCACAAAATCGATGAATGATTTTGCCCTGGCATTTGACTCTGTTAAGGAGATCGTTGTTTTCTCAAAGACCCTGGAAAAAGCTGAAGGAAAGAATACGAGAATTGTCAGTACTGACCCCCGGGAAGAAATATTGAAATTGAAACAGCAACAGGGAAAAGATATTTTACTGGGAGGGGTAGATCTTTCTTCACAACTGATAGAGGCAGGCCTGGTTGATGAATACCGCTTTGTGGTACAGCCGGTCATTGCAGGAGAGGGTATACGATTACTGAAAGGCATCAATTTGCCGGAGACATTCAAGTTGAAATTGGCAGGGTCAGAGATCTTTAGTTCCGGATGCGTAGCCCTTCGTTACTTAAAACAATGATATAAGCGCCAATGGGGTTTAACTGGTAGCTGGTGAAGACACGAGCCAGGTCCCTGTGCTTCTCCGCCTGCTTAATAACTTACGGGGTTGTTCCCCCCAGACCTTCTTTCTTACTCCCATTCCGGGAATCCTCCCTACCAACGCTACACCAGATCCATACCAAACAAACACCAGGTTTTCGGATATTCCCGTTTAAACCCTTAGTGGATACGCTTTTCTATACAAGCTGGACATAACCTGGTCATAAGCTATCCCCTGTATGACCAGTACAAAATAGCTTTCATTCAAAGACCTGGCCAGTCGTCCCGGAGTGGGAATTTTGAATAGTGGCTGGTGGCATGGAGTATTATTTAGTGACCGGTTGATGAAGAGAGTGTCCGGAGCGGGTCCCGGAGAACGAGGGGATTGCCGGAATCAAAGCTTTTTATTTGCATCTTACCTCTGCGAAAACCTCCGTTGCTCTTGTTCTCTGCGGTTAGTTTCGCATCAACCCGGCAGTTTCGCTGATCTTGCTTCTGCCGTCTCAAAATAATAAGCCATTTTACCATTGCCTTCACGTTCGGTATGCCCGTTGTTGTATTGCAATATCAGTGCATTGGCGCGGTTGCCTTGCTGGTATTCAACCTGGAAAGAATAAGTGACCCGCTCTAATTTCCTTTGTTCTGTTTTAATTCGTTTGCCCCATTGCTCTTTAATATTCCTGATCTGCATATCGCTCATGGCCGATAGTTTTACCGGCCCGCCAACAATACTCCATTCTTCATTGGCGCCCTTAGCGGGGGTAATGGTAAGCTGGTTGCCATTGATGATATAAGTGCCGGTTTCGTATTGAAGCAGGTTGGTATTGGTATAAGCTGATGCATCAACATATACAAACCTGTACGAGCCATCTGCACCAAATCTATATTGCCAGGTAAAATAGCCACCAGTGTTATAACCGTTCATAGTTCCGCCAACAAACTTTTCAGGGGAAGTTCCTTCCCATATCTTTCCTGCTACAGGAGTATTGCTGTTGAGGGAAGCAGTTGTATTGGTTTGTTGTACTGATGTATTGCCTGGTGAAGGTTTGCTGTCAAAGCTGGTCGTCATTCCGGGAGGATTATCGATTGAGGATTTATCCAATGCCCGTGGACTATAGTTCCACCTGTTAGGTTGATTGTTATTATTACTTCGTCCGTCCCGTTCTGTGGGGTTGTTACTTAGAAGTATAAGATCTGTTTCTTTTGTGCCGGAGAAATAATGCAGTTCAAAAGTATAAGTAACGGTCTGTAATTTATAAGTCGAGGCTTTCAGTTTACTGCCCCATTCACTTGTTCTGCCGCTGGCTGCTTTGCTCCACCATTCACCCCTGCCTTGTTTGGGACTGATGGTAAGCTGGTTGCCATTGACCTTCCAGGTCCCTGTTTCGTAAATAAACAAGATCTCTTTCATAAAGACCGACCAGTTCTTGGTACGAAAAAGATAGGTGCCGTCTGCTTTAAATACATATTCCTTCCGGAAATAACCGGCCGTAAGCATGGGAGAGCCGTTAGAAAAATAACCGCTTGTTTCACTCTTATAGTCTGCCCACAGGCCAACAATAGATGTGGGATTTGAGCCTCCTGCGGTGGGAGCCGGAGCATTACCGGGTGCACTTTTTGATGGCTTTGATAGTTCCAGTGAATTAAGAAAGGTGGCCAGATCGTTCTCATATTGCTTTGTATTGGTCATTACGACCACGCTTACGGTTTGCCCATTGCCTGTGGCAGATAATAAGGCTACATTGCCTTTACCGGTTTCATCGGTATAGTTGGCGTTACCTGTTACAATGTCCCAGCCGTTTCCTTTTGAGGGAGGCTGCATGGTTGGTTCTCCATCCAGCTTAACAGAGCTCTTTATTGCAGCGTTCCACTGTTTAGTAAAATTTTCATTGGCCGATGCGTCTGAGGCCGTTGCTTTGGTAATAATAGCCATTGCATACGTATTGTTTTTTTTATCGGTAACCGATAACTGGATCGCGGCATCGTTCTGCTGTTGCTGCCAGCCCCTGGGTACTGAAAATGAAAGAACATCGAATGTTTGTTTCTGGGAAAAAACTGTACAACTCATCACGAGGAAAAAGTTGAACAGAAAATACTTTTTTATCAGTTTCACAGTGTATGTTTTAATGATCTTATGGAAGTTCGGTGCAAGGTTATTCCAGCATTTTTTTAATAGCTGCAAAGTCGAAATGCTGGGTAAAATTGTTTAAGATCCTGAGTGATGAAGGAACGGGCACATAGCGAAATGCAAAAGAGATGATTTGAGGTCTGGCCGCTCCCTGTGTGGAGGTCTTGAAATATTCAGGGTTGTATTTAAAAAGCGCTTCACCTTTTTTGTCATTATCATAAAACTGCCAGAACCTGTTGTAATTGGTCCTTTCTGTTAACTTGGCTTTATAGCTTTGAGATTGGTCTCCCATACGGTTTATAACTGCCTGGGCTGCCAGCCATTCTTCATCGTGCTCACTCAGCGCCTTTTTTACAACAGCTATTTTGTCTGCCACATCTGCCTCCCAGCTACTGTATCTCGTTACACCTTTATCATGCTCCTTATTAAGGTAAGCGATCAGGCGGGGGAAGTGAAGCTTTTCCCTTTCATAATATTCCAGCAGGCTTTGCAGGTATTCCTTACGGCTTACCGGTACCAATACCGGCAGGTTCTTTTTCTTTACAAACCAGTACCGGTACACATAAGTGCTGCGGTTGTTGGGCCTTATCTGTTGTTCGGGTACATCCTGAAAATAACTGTTACCTGAGTTAATGGCTTCCAGCAGCGTTTCGTTGTTGCAGGAGAAATAGTTAAACAGGCTGATCAAAGGAGCCTGCACATCACTGGGTTTATGATTTTTCCAGTCCATATACTGCAGACCAAAATCATAGTCGCCAAGGCTGCTGCCAAATGGGTATTGTAAAAAGCGTTCCAGTGTATTAACAGGAATTGTATTTACATATGCCCGCAGGGTAGTAATGGACTCATCATTTCGTTTCAGTTTTCCGCTAAGGCAGAAATACTCATGCAACGCTGATTGAAAAGTATATTTACCCAGCCTGGTGGTACCGGAATACGTATAACCTTCAGTAGAGTAAGTGTTTTCCCAATCACCTCCTGTAAGCGTAAAGCCGGTACGACTTTGTTGTTCCGTTTTCTCTATCAGGCTTAGCGTTTGTTTGGCCATTGATTTATCGGCTGGTGTGGCCATATTATTAAAATACTCAGCCCTGGCGGCCGGCCAGGGATACTGGTCTGCTGTAAGATATTTGCCGGACACTACATCCAGTTCTGCATTTGTTTTACAGGTTTGCGTATAAGCCTGTTGTGTCAATAGAAGAATAAAGGCTGTTTTAAAAAGAATAGTTTTTTTCATTGCTGTAATCTTTAATCAATCATTTACCAAAGCCGCTGATATTACCCGAAACACTTCCTGAAATAAGGCTCATACGACCAGAGATGGTGATGTTCACACTGGGGTCGCTTACCACACCTGCCGGATCACTTACGGTATTAGAGCCTGCTTTTACCGAAGCCTCGCCGGTCACATATACATCTTCCACACCACGGCTGCTAAACTCCATGCCCATCCCGGCTTTTACTGAAGCGCCTGCCTGCAGCGGGCCTTTACCTGCAGAGATCTCTTTGTCGATCATGGTCGCTTCCAGCGTACCTTTTACAAAACGGTCCTTGCCTGTATTGTCCGAGCTGAAATTGAAGTTCCCTTTGAGTTTGCCCGCATCAAACTCCACGCTCATTTTTCCGCATTGTACAGTTTGCTTGTATACAATAAAGTCAAGGGTGGAAACAAAGGAGCAATGCATATCATCAAAGTCCGACAGTTTATAACGTGAGCCTTTATCCTGCGGGGTAGCGCATTTGCCATACCGGTTAGTGGATATGTATCTTGAAGCGCTGAGGGCCCCCAGCCATTCTTTTTTAGATGCAATTTTTGCTGCTTCAAATTGAGAGGTGCTCATTGTAAACTGTTGCCAGTACAACTCTTCCGAGATCTTTAAATACAGCTGGTGCAGGTAGTTCAGGTAAGCCTCTTCCAATGGTTTATTGTAATTGGCGTACACCCACTCACTATATTTTTGTTGTACCGTACAATTATTAAAACCTATGTTTTCTCCTTTTTTAGCAAGCTCTGTTTCTTTATCGGCAATAACGCTGTATTGTTTTTCCAGGCTTTTCCGCTGCGCTTCATCTTTTAGTTTAAAGTCTTTATTTAATGCCTCGATCTGGTTCCTGGCCTTTGTAAGCCGGTAGGAGGCTCCGCCATCCTTATTCATGTCTTCAAGATTTCTTTCGGCAGTATTCCTGTAAAGGTTGTCAGGCAGCGCCGTTGAGGACGATAAAGCATTGATGCCTCCTTTCTGGTATTGGTTATAGGTTTGCTGAGCCTGTTGGGCAGCAGCCTGCTGGTAAGGGATCAGGTCTTTTCCCAGCTCCATATTTTTTTCGTTCGCCTGTTTCTGAAAGGCATCCCAGTCGGCACTCAGTCTTATTTCATCCTCGTACGACTTAGGTGCATCCGGGCGGGTAAACTTTCTTAACCCCAGTGGGTCGGGGTCAGGGTGGAAGGGTACACGCAGATCACTGCCTTTAATTTTATAGCCCAGTTTCCTGAGCATGTTAAGTTTATCAAGTGAATAGCTGTATTGAAGGGAGTTCTTCAGCTTCTGAATGGCCTTAGGGGTATTGCCTTTGCTCTCCTGGATAAGACATTGGGTATAGTTTGCCTGCGGATGATAAGCAAAAAGGCGGGTCGCTTTTTCCAGCAAGGCATCTGCCTTATCTGTTTCGCCGAGATAAAACCATGCCTGTCCCAGGTTATTGAGAATAGTAGTATTATCGGGATATTGCTTGTTCAGGTATTCCAGCAGGGGAATTGCACGGTGTGGTGCACCACCCATACTGAGCATAGCGGCAAAATTGCTGAGCATATCTGCATCAGATGAGTAGTCTGCGCAGGTCCGTCCCATGATATACACGGCTACCTCCGGTCTGCCTATTGTCCAGAAACCAACAGCTTCGTTGGCAATAAGAGAAGAACTGTACTTATTGGTTTTGAAATAGGAATATACATTCTGGCCTAAAAACTTTTCATCATTGGCAATGCCTTTCTCAATATAATCGTTCAGCGTTTTGATATAGTTAGCTACTGTTGCTGAGGTAAGCGTAATAACAGGGATGGCGCCGATAAGCGCCGTATTTTTTGATGGTACACCAAAAGCACCGCCACCATTTACGGCAGATTTTACCTGCGCATCGGTAACACCTGCAGGCATTGATGGTGCTTTGGTTGACATGCCCATCTGTTCCATCATCTTTTTCTGTTCTGGAGTAAGTTTGTCCAGTTGTTGTTGCGCCTGGTTTATCTTCTCCTGCATTTCTTTGGTCGTTGTCGGGTTCTTCGACTGGGCAGTGGCGAGCGTTGAGTATAACAGGGCAATTGATATAACAGGTAGTAGTTTCATGAACAATGAATAGTTTTATCTGACTATATGAAAACAGGCAGGCTGCGATTAAATGTTTATTTTCCGGCAAAGGGATAGCCGGGTTAGTCTCTTTTGGTAATGAAAGGCGTTAATGGATTCATGTATTGATCTGTTTTGCAGAACAGGTGCCATTTTGTAAAATCCAGGTATTGATTTGAATTGGGAAAGTGAATGATCTTTGAACCCATAGTAGGATGTGACTTGCCTTCCTTATCCTTAAATTCCAGGGTAACGCTCACTTCTTCAATTTTCCATGCATCCAGTGGCGGATAAGGGCCACCCCATGTATCGTATAAGATATCTACCATGATACCTGTTTGCTTGTAATTGGCAAGACTGTTAAAGCTTTGATTAAACTCACCTGCCCGGGGCAACGGAATTTCATCTGTAGCCCATTTCTTCAATTCCCGCGTATAGTTTTCCTGGCAATATCCTTTCCGGTAGTTGTCGGTACCTGTTGCAGGGTAAACCCTTAAAATAAGTTTAGCTCCGTTATCTTTATTATCGTTACCCGTTTTGATGGTGATTTTTGCAACAGCCAGAAAATAATCTGCATCAGAAGGTGCCGCAGTTGTAGAAGAAGATGCCGGTTGGTTAGTGCCGGAAGCGCCTTTGGACTTTTGAATTTGTGCAGATAGCATACCCCAAAAACAAAAGCTGGTTGCAATGAGGGCAAGTTTTTTCATTTTTTATGGTAATTTTTATAGTTTAAAAGTAGATTCGGGAGCTAACGTCCACAATCATTAAAAAAGATGATTTTTAGCGATGGCTCCGGAAAAAATCATTAAAAAAGATGAGCCCGGACAAGCGGTTAAGGTCTTTCTTTGCCATAGCGAAAAACTGTATATTAGAATATGATAAAACCCCTGCTGTTACTGTTACTTGCCCTGGCAAGCTGTCTATGTCATGCACAGGATCTTAAAAGCAGAGACAGCTTATTGCAGTTGATAAAAGTTGCAAAAGAAGATTCTGTAAAGGTGAACCTTTATATGGCGCTCGGTAACCAGTACGCACCCATTGATCTGAAAACTGCTGTTGAGCATTACAGGCAGGCCGGTGACCTGAGTAAGCGTATCGGCTATTCCACTGGTATTTCACGGTATTATGCCTACTATTCAAACATCCTGTCGCGACAGGGCCTTTTTGATTCAGCACTGGTTGCTGACCTGGAGGCCGTGGAGTGGGCCCGGAAACTGCATGATTCATTGTCGCTTGGCAAAGCAATGTTCAATACCGGTATTGCTTATTGGGCCCTCGACGAACAGGAAAATGCTGTAAAGTATATTGAGATAAGCAGGGACATTTTTGCGCGTATAGGCAATACGCAATTTGAAGGTAACACCGATGATGTGTTGCAAAGTCTCGCCAGGGTAATGCACCAATATCGAAAGGGGGTTGAGTATGGACTGAGAGCCGTTGAAAAGCTGGAAAAATATGACCTGAAAGGAACCCTGAGTTATACCTACAACAACCTGGGGTTAAATTACATTGAATTAAAGATGTATGATTCCGCAAAATATTACCTGAAGAAATCAATGAATGGTGTAAACGTTGATGCGGATGCTACCGTGGAGGTGCTTGGTAATATGAACCTGGGATACATTGCATTTCTGCAGGATGATTTTGAAGGGATGAAACCTTATGTTGAAAAAGCGCTGGCATTGGCACAAAAAAATGAGATGCATGAATACGAAGGCCTTTGCCTGTGGGGAGTAGCGAACTATTATTTGCATAAAAAGGAATATGCAGTTGCAAAAATGTATGCCGATTCTGTGTTGAATATTGCACATCGCTACAATATAAAGAGTGTAAGGTTGAAGGTGCTCCCAATCCTTTCCAGCATTGCCTATGCCATGCAGGATGTAAAGAAGGGGTTATATTACGTTAATCAGTACCAGGCCTTAAACGATAGTGTTTTAAATGAATCGGTGACTAAAACCACCATACAGGTTGAAAAGAAATATGAGACCGGGAAAAAGGAAGACAAAATAAAATTACAGCAGCAACAACTCCGGCAGCAATCAATTCTTAATTATTGTCTCATTGCAGGAGCTACAGCCTTGCTGGTTATTAGCCTGATGGGCTACCGCAACTACAGGAACCGGCAGAAGTTGCAGCAGGTAAGGATCGATGAACTGGAAACTGAAAAGAAACTTACTGCTACAGAAGCGGTACTGAAAGGTGAGGAGCAGGAACGTACAAGGCTGGCCAAAGACCTGCACGATGGGCTGGGAGGGATGCTGAGCGGTATCAAGTTCTCGCTGAACAATATGAAGGCAAACATGGTGATGACGCCGGATAATGCACAGGCCTTTGAACGTAGTATAGACATGCTGGACAGCTCCATCAGCGAAATGCGCCGGGTGGCACATAACATGATGCCCGAAGTGCTGGTGAGATACGGGCTGGATATGGCTTTGAAAGAGTTTTGCCACGATATTGACCGTAGCGGGGTAATACATGTTAACTATCTGGCCATCGGGATGAATGATATGAGTTTTGAACAGACTACGGCAGTAACCATTTATCGTATTGTACAGGAATTGGTCAACAATACGATAAAACATGCCGCTGCAAAGAATATATTTGTACAGGTACATGCATCCGGGCCGGAAAAGTTATTGGCTATTACCGTGGAAGATGATGGTAAAGGGTTCGATACCAGCCTGCTTGAAAATGCACGAGGAATAGGCTGGGCAAATATTAAGAACCGGGTTGAGTTTTTAAAAGGTACCCTTGACATACAATCCGAACCGGGGAAAGGAACTTCTGTAATGATAGAAATTGGTATTTGATGAAGACTTCTGTTTTTATTGTGGACGATCATTATATGGTGATTGAAGGTATCCGTTCGTTATTGAACAATGAGAAGGATATTGAATGGATGGGGCATGCCACCAATGCAGCCTCCTGCCTGGGGTTTCTGAAACAGCAGCAGCCGGATATTATACTAATGGATGTAAATCTCCCGGATATGAGTGGTACCGACCTGTGCAAAGCTGTAAAGCAATTATATCCTTCCATACTGGTACTGGGGCTCAGTACGTTTAATCAGCAGGCTGTGATCCGGAATATGATGGACAACGGGGCTTCAGGCTATGTATTAAAAAATGCAACCAAAGAAGAGCTGCTGGAAGCCATCAACCTTGTATTAAAAGGAAAAACCTATTTCAGTTCCGAAGCTGCCCTTTCATTAAAAGAGCTCAATGCCGGTCAGCCGCTCATCTCCCGGCGCGAAAAAGAGGTATTGCAGTTGATTGCTGAAGGACTTACCAATGCCGAGATCTCCGAAAAGCTTTTCATCAGCATTCCTACCGTAAACACCCACCGCAAAAGCCTGCTGGAAAAGTTTGAAGTAAAAAATACAGCTACCCTTATCGGTAAGGCTATCAAGATGGGGTTGATCTAACGTTTCAATGTTCTTTGATTTTGATTTTTGTTATGGCAAGTTGCTGTAGCTTTATATATATAAAGTTGTATATATTTGAGATATATAGGAACACCTAAGTGAGGGCTTTCAAAATGACGAAATTCCTTTCTGATAATCTCTGGACGACATTGCATGACCTTTCCCAAAAGTCTAAACGGACAAAGGTCGCTGTTGCTTATTTGGGTACTGGAGCTTCCAAACAATTAAACTTAAAGAAGGGGGATACATTATTAGTAGCAATGGATTTGAACAATGTTAGGGCGGGACAAGTAAACCCACACGAAGTTCAAAAACTTTTTGATAAAGGTGTTTCTATATTCAGCCTGCCTAATCTTCATGCAAAAATTTACCTTTTTGACAGGAAAGTAATCATTGCTTCGGCAAATGTTTCTTCACATTCCGCAAATCACTTGATTGAGGCCGCTATCTTGACAGAAGATAAAAAGATACTTAAAGACGCTGAAAGATTTATAAACGAGAATTGTATTGAGAAGGTTGAACAAGACTATTTAAAATTTTGTAAAGAGAACTACAGCCCCCCGAAAAACTTTAAGACAACGAGAAAGTCGAAAACTAGAAGTAGCTTCAAAGGGCAGCTTTCACGACTTTGGGTTATTAGTACAAAGCCAATTGATTTTACTGACAGTGATTATGAGATTCTGGAAAAAGATAAAGAAATTTTTAAAAAGAAGATTTCTAATAAAAGGACTTTCGAACTTAGTGAAATTAAATATTCTATCAGAGATAAGTTTATTAACAATGTTAAAGAAGGGGATATTTTAATTGAAATTGTAAAGCACAAAACTAGGGCAAATGTGATACAGCCTAAAAGGGCGCTAGGTGTTACGTTCGACAAAGCAAAAGGGAAGGCCTATTTAAGGGTTGAAGAAAGGAGAAACGCAGTGGTAAAGGGTTGGGCAAATCTTGAAAGGCTATTGCGACAAAATGGTATTAAGGCAATTACGAAAAACTCAACGAGGCAAGTTAAAAATGAAAGTGTTAAGAGGATTTTGCTGAACTACTTCCAATGACAACGAGGCGCGTTCCTGCTGAATATGTGTAAGAACTGGGTTTGATGACGTTGTGTTAACTATTGATTACTTGTTAAGCAATATACAAGTTTTTTATGTCGCGTATTTAGAGTACAATAACTAGTGAAATTTATTATTACTAGTTTACTCCTAATCCTTGCCCCCTTGACAGAAATACTAAACTATACCGAATGAAAATTGAAATACATCCCTTTAATGATACGTATGGGCGTGAATCTATAACAGGTGAAACGACTAAGTTGATTTTAGGAACATTTCCTGCTTTTCAGGTAACCAATAAGGGGACAGTTAGGCTTGACTTTTATTATGGAAGTACAGACAATAAGTTTTGGGATTTATTCAAAGAATCTCTTTCAGCTAAATTTGAATTAACAGTAGAGAGTATTCGGAGTTATTTGTCTGATAATAATTTTGGAATAATTGACATTGTTAGGAAATGTTACCGTAAGGACAATAAATCGTCTGCTGATGAAGATTTAAGTATTATTGAACTTCAGGATATTGTTGACATATTGGCAAATTCAAGTATTGATACAATTTATACAACAAGTAAATTCGTAACGAAATTGTTAAAGCAACAAATCGAACCACTACTTGATAGAAATCATCCGACAGAAAAAGGAAAGGGGAAGAAAAAGAAAAAGAAAAAAGAAATTTTTACTCCCGAAACATTCGAAAGCGTTGAATTTGTTAAAGTTGAACTACCTGGTAGTGTTTTCAATAAAGGTAGGAGCTTAAGCATAAAAACACTGTATTCACCATCTGATCTGGCAATAAGAGGGATTGCAAAACGTATAAAAAAGGGGCCGGGTATTGATCCATTAGCTTGTAGGCGTGAACAATATCGACTACTTTTGACTTGACTACAAGCATATCTGGTAATATCTGTTTTCCCTTATGAGGGTGACTGAAGGTCTGTCTGCAAAATGTGTTTTCCAATAAGGTGTTGTTTCGATGTGTTATTACAAGCAAAGGCGCTGTTATTACGCTGGCTATGTGTAATTTCTGCATAAATGGAATTGGTGTTCAGTTTTAGTTTATAACTTCAATAGTGTATTTTTAAAGTGGCAGTATAGTCAGTAGATCTCTTGCTTTCGAAAATCCTCGAACGTTAGCGGATAATTAAGAATGATCACACAAATCATTATGTCGAATGCCCAGCCTGGTATAATACTCCGAAGAACAGAAGTTGCAGACTTAGATAAGTTGTTTCAGTTTCAACTAGACCAGGAAGCCGGTTACCTGGCTGCGTTCATGCCTAAAGATCCTACAGACAAGTCTGCCTATTTGGCAAAATACACAAAGCTGTTAAGTGAGCCCACTGTAAATAACCAGACAATCATAGTTAACAATGTCATTGCAGGAAGTGTTGCGAAGTTTGAAATGGATGGCAATGCTGAAATTACTTATTGGATAGACAGGAACTTCTGGGGGCAGGGAATTGCAACAAAGGCACTGCAGGGACTTCTTGCTATTGAAGTAGCCAGGCCTGTTTTTGGACGTGTTGCATTTGATAATATCGGATCACAAAGAGTGTTAGAAAAATGCGGTTTTATTAAGATCGGAACAGATAAAGGCTTTGCCAATGCAAGACAGGCTGAAATAGAAGAATTTATCTATAAACTCTCCTGATAATTACGTTCGTAAATCAAGGCTTTTACAAATGAAAGCATTTTTATTACTGCTGGTATTTACCTGGGCGCTGGCTTTCGGTTCGTTTGGACAAAGTAAAGGTAAGTCCGATAAGCCCGGTGATGCTGAAACACTTATCGACAGGTTCATTGGTACCTGGCGATTAATAGAATTTGCCAACCTGGATCCCACAACGGCTGCCTGGACATATCCCTATGGAAGGCATCCCAAAGGATATTTTACCTACACCAGGGGAGGTATTGTAAACCTGAATATTTCATCTGAGACACCGCCAAAGATCTCCGAGGACTCAGCCAAAAACTGCAACATAAATCTGTTGAGCTGGCTGGATAATAACGCTATGGGATATTTTGGGACTTATTCAATTGATTTTAACAGATCTGTTGTTACGCATCATGTCAAGGGAGGGTCTTTGCCCTGGTATATTGACACTGACCAGCAGAGACCATTTGCCTTAAAAGGGGATACATTGATAATTGGTGACAATAAAACATGGAAACGGGTGCTTGTAAAGGAAAACTAGGTTCGCCTGTATACCTGCCGGTTGCAGAATAAATACTAAGCTTTTGTATCTTTAATCGATAGTAGCACCGGGCGACAGTGATTAACCTGCCCGGTAAGGAAATTAAGGATTCACCTTTACTTTAATCAGCAGTTATGACAACGACACCCGAGCATGATGCGAAAATAGCAAAGATTACTTTTTCTTCAGTTTACCCACATTACGTTAAAAAAGTAGAGAGCAAGGGTAGAACAAAACAGGAATTGCACCAGGTGATAAAGTGGCTTACCGGGTTTGATGACAAAAAGTTGCAGGAACTGATAGATGAAAAAGTGACTTTTGAAACGTTCTTTAAGAGAGCTAAGCTAAACCCCAATGCGCACCTCATTACAGGCGTAATTTGCGGCTACAGGATAGAAGACATCACCACACCTTTAACAAAGCAGGCAAGGTATTTAGATAAGCTGATAGATGAATTGGCAAAAGGCAAAAAGATGGAGAAGATCTTAAGACAACCTTAATGCAAACACTGGGCTCTCACCTCGCAAAACCCTGTACAGTAATAGCAGGTTAGAACGGCGATCAGAATATGAAAATGAATCAGGCATAATACAGTTATGTTTAATACCCTTGAACAATTTTATTACGACGCAAGGAGAAACAAGTGGTTTCGTTACTTCACTGTTTTTTGCCGGGTGGCTTTAGCAGCAGGATTTATTCCATCAGGGATAGTAAAGATCATGGGTGAACGATTTACTGCTTTACCTTCCAATCATCCATTAGGGCATTATTTCGATGTGTTATATCAGACAGGATTCTATTATACATTTATAGGGGTGGGACAGATAATTACAGCGCTCTTATTGCTCATTCCGCGAACAGCGCTTCTTGGTGCGCTCATTTATTTTCCGACTATCCTGAATATTTGTGTGCTGGCTTATGCCACCCGGTTTGAAGGTACCCGTATTACAACGATGATGTTATTGGCCAACATCTACCTGCTCTGCTGGGACTATGAGCGGATAAAACATATTCTGCCATTTAAGCAAGCGAAGACGGGAAGTGAGCTTGCAACAGAAAAGACTGTAAACAACAGGTTTCCGTTTGTGTTTTTCGGAGGGGTAGTTGCTGCAGTGGCTTTAGTGATCATCATAAACGCTTATATATTCGATATCCGTCCTGGTAACTCTATGATAGAATGTACCAATGGATGCAAGGGCAGCAAATATCCAAAGGCTTCCTGTGGATTCTGCGATTGCATTTATAGCGAGGGTAAACCACTTGACAGTTGTTTAAAAGAATATAAACTGGCGAAGGAAAGGGAAAGGAATGACAGCCTGGGAACGACAATCAGTAAATAAGGCGCTATATTCAATTGCATTAACATCAAGCATCATTTTAACCTGCATTCTTCACTATGACAAAGAAAGATATTAAAGCGTTTTTCAAAGCCATTACGGATGGTGATTTAAATAAAGTGTCTGAACTTCTGCATTCAAATAAAGAATATTTGACAGTTTGCAATATTGCTCCGCCTAAAAAAGATGATGGTCAGTCAGGACTTCAGGTAGCATTTAAGACAGGGAACTTTGATATTGCAAGATTATTAATTGACAGTGGTGCAGATACTGATTTTATGGATGCTTCAGAGGTTAATGAATGGAATGCGCCTGTTTTACACGATTGTATCAGAGCGACTGTTTTCAATTCCTATACGATTCAGAAGGATACAAACAGGTTTGATAAAGCATTTTATCTGCTACAGTTGATGTTAGATAAGCATGCAGATCCAAATTCAACAGATTCTTATGGAAACAATTGTTTGCATAGGGCAATTATGGATTCGAGACAGATGATTGATAATCCTGGTGCTGACCTGACAAACAACATTTTATTGCCGCAGCTACGAAAAGTTTTTAAAGTACTTATTACCGCGGGAGCAGATATAAACCTGGGAAATGAAAAAAGACCGGATGCTGCAAGTATGATTAAGGGCTTTAGTCTTGAACAATATCAGTTGTGGTAAATTGCAATCACCTGTTTTGATGGATGCAGGTATCTACGATAAGTTACTTACAGCTTCTTCAATATCTTCTTTAATAAACTCCCAGTGTTTCCCCTGGAGGCAGATAGGGTCAAAGTCATCATCAGCACTACTGAAATCAATAAAGTTGCGTAATATCACCTTCGCGTCGTGGTTATATTGGTAACGCAATTTGTGTAATTCCAGCATCATCGGGATGGAATAAGTTGCCAGTAATTCGTGCAGGTCCCAGAAATCCTTTTTACGCCCACCTCGTTGAACGATATCTATTTTCATGGCGATGATCTCTTCGATGGTGGCCAACCGAATGCCTTCTTCTACATGCGCAGCCTGGATAAAAGGATCGGTATAATAGATGTCCAGCTTCACTGCATTGTCCTTATCGGTACCTATCGCATAGGATTTGCCTATGGCAGGAGTCAGGTCTACAAAATGATCTGCATAAGTGAAGTTTCGTTCTATGAAGAGGTCAATTGCCCGAAAATCAATATTTCCATATTGCGTGTCACTAAAGAGATCTATATCTATAGACAAGCGATGTCCTATTTGTAAGCTTAATGCAGTACCGCCCACCAACCGGAAGTTGTCAAATTCCGGGGCTGACATTAAAATCTTCAGGTATTCCCTTAACTGATTGCTTACAGTAGTATAGTACAACATAATAAATGTCTGGAGAATAATTCTGCTTGCTCATGAAAATAAAGTCAGATTTTATGGAGTACAGTCTGGATAATTTCCTTACCATAAAACCGGGTGATTTCCTCTTTCTCAGCTTTATTGCCACGTTCAAATATTCTTTGGATAACAGCTTTGTGCTGTTTTTGCCAATTGATCTGATGTATATCAGTATCCCAGAAAAGGGCTTTTCGTAAAATAGAAAGATCCGGCGTTTCATTCAGATCTTTTTGCTGCTCTTTTTCAATAGCATAATATGTCTGAAGCAATGCGAGTGTGCCGGGTTCCAGCCCTAATTCCCGATCCATTTTCAAGGCAGCAGTCAGCGGTAGATCTCTTTTCCCTTTAATGATCTGGTTAAAAGATTGTGGCGCAATTCCAATAGTCAGGGCAAAAGGACGCTGGGCAATGTTCCGCTTCTTTAGTTCACGTTCAAGCACAATGCCCGGATGAATACCCTTGTAATTTTCGAATCGCTTGGTCATGGTACAAATGTA
This sequence comes from Chitinophagaceae bacterium, assembly GCA_047602185.1. Taxonomy (GTDB): domain Bacteria; phylum Bacteroidota; class Bacteroidia; order Chitinophagales; family Chitinophagaceae; genus PMP191F. The sequence goes on from JASGHY010000001.1 coordinate 861,428, forward strand.
AGCAATTTTGCTTACATGGCTCTATTCCTTATAGAGCGCATTGTATAGGTTGAAGCAGCCTCTTCATAAGTCTTTGTTGCTAATGTATTTGTAATAACCTGCCGATACACGCCAGGTCATACCCCTATAATATAACCGCCGTATTTCCGTTTATCTCCATAGTTGCGAAATAATACTAATATTTGCCCCTAATCCAATTTCAACATGACAAAAACCGATTGCAGGCTTTGTGTTGTTGCTGCTGTGTTATTGTGCCATATGTCCCCGCTCTTCTCCCAGAACCTTAAAAGCTTCAACCAGAATGCTTCCCGCAGCAACCATACCCGGTTGTCCTTTGCTTCGCCCGAACAGGCATTTGTATTGAGGCTCAATGGCGACCGCGCCAGTTCAGGCAGTGATGGCCTTGCCTCTGGTGCTACGTTCATGCCCGGTATAGCCGCTCATTATTACGTGGGCAACTGGGGCCTTGGGGTTGAATATGCTTCCTTCAGCAACGATCAGCAATTCGATCTGGCTGCCTATCTTAAAAACATACAGGGATTTACTGTCCGTGACATTGTTTCATCGCAATGGAAAACGCGGTCACTGTTGGCTGGTATTTCCTACCGGGCCTCCCTGGGTGACGGCCTGTATGCTACAGTCAATCTCTCCGCTGGTATGCTCAGCATTAAACCACCTTCATACACCATCAAAGACAAAACTGATGGTACCCTGATTGCTGATACTTACTATGACACCAAAACGACCACATCGGCCGATAAAGCTTTGTTTGCAATAAAACCTGCATTGTACCTTGAATGGTTTCCGGGCAGTGGAGCCATTGGTGTAAATGTGCATGCCAGTTATCTGCAGGCAACAGGTGCTCAGGAAGTATCTGCCTATTATCGTGATCTCTCCAAAGTGCGTTTTGAGAACGCTTCCCAGCAGGAGATCAGGACACAGGTCGTAAATGCACCGGTAGTAGAAACGCGCTCCAAAGGGCCTGTTAACAGCCTGGCCTTCGGTGCCGGTATAGCGCTGAAGATCGCTACCCGGCAGCAACGGCAAACGCAGGGCTCTACTTTTGGCGAAAAGGTAAGCGCCGGTTTACAACACAATCCCGTTCATCGTGACCAGGGCATGCGTCATATCATTGCCGGGCGACTGGCTATTCAATTTGCCAATGCTAACCTGGGAATTATTACCAATGAATCTTCCACCGATGTAGAATTTGGACGCAAAGATGCCATTGAGGTGCTCACTTTCTCTGCATCCGAAATGGTGGCCCGCGAAGCGGGAAGCGGAATGTCTACCGGAAGACGAGATGACAATACGACCAATGCGAGAGACATTAACGCCGGCAATATGTACCGGCCGGTGTACGACGATGGTAGAAAGGATCCTCCGTTACGCGATACGCCGCACATCGTGGCTATCCATGTCAACCCTTTGTATACAGGTAGCAATAACAGTGGTAGTAATCCATTACATACCAATAACAGCCGGGTAACAGGTAATCCCCTGTATTCAGGAAGTGGCAGTACCGGGCAGAATCCTTTGGCGCAAGGCATTGCCGGTGTGGATATCCAGCTTGTCAATGAAGCAACCGGTGAAGTACTGGCTACCACCAGGACAGAAGAGGGAGGTGATTTCTTCTTTGCCAATGTGCCGGATGGTCAATACAAGATAAAAATCCTGGGTAGTACTACTTTTCAGAAAGGATATGATGTACAGGCCAGCAAAGAAGCAGATCTTGCCGGTGTCATCAGGCAGGGTACCAGCCAGGTAGTACTGAGCCTGGCAACAGAAATCACCAACGATACTGTTAATGAACCGCAGGCAAGGAGAAGGGTAGAAGTGTTGAAATCAAATAAAACCGGTCCCATTGGCAGCAGGATCAGTCAGCCGGTAAAGAGCTATTCCGGTACAGAAGAGAACCCTCTTTCCGGCGAGCTGGCAAGACCGGGAAATCCAATCGGTGGTATCATTGTAAAAGGAGGAAAGAATCCCGGCGGCAGCTTTTTTACAACCACTACAGACAACAACGGTCGTTTTGAACTCAACAGCCTGAAAGAAGGAAACTATACACTCACCTTTCAGCAGACAATTTATTTCAGGGATCAGGTGATCATTGAGTTGTCCGGCGCTAAAAAATAGCCAGAATAAGGTTACCGGGCGTATGCATTGGCTACGCCCTTTTTGTGATTTTTTTGATAACGTGTAGGCCTTAGTAGCTTTCTGTTACTATAGCAATAGTAGTGATAGCTCTTTTTGTTAAAGCCTGCATAAGGCGAATAAATAATTCATACCCTGCATGGTCATTATCTCCCAATTTTCCATAATTGTAACCTGCAATAAATAAAGATTGCTACTGGGCGTATGCATTGGCTACGCCCTCTTTGGTAATTTGTTTGATAACGTGTAGGCCTCAGTAGCTTTTAGCAACTATAATAATAATAGCAATGGTCTTTTAAACAATTAAAGTATGTTTTAAAAGAAGGATATACTGGTGCTCAATTAAAAGACCTTCTGAATTCCAGTGGAGATAGTTTAGTCTTGGTTTTAAATAGCTTGCTGAACGACTGTGGATGCTCGAACCCCAGCGTATAAGCTACTTCACTCACCGATAACGTAGTGGTAGAAAGTTTTTCCTTTGCTTTTTCAATCAGCTTATTGTGGATATGCTGTTGTGCATTTTGACCGGTTAATGCGCGTAGCATATCGCTTAAATAACTGGGCGACATATGCAGGTTGTCAGCAAGATACTGAACAGTAGGAATGCCATTGTTTAAAGAATGTTCACTGCTGAAATAATCAGTCAGCAGGTCTTCCAGTCTTTGCAGCAGGTCATGACTCACGATCTTACGGGTAATGAACTGGCGTTTATAAAAACGATTGGCGTAATTCAGCAGTAACTCAATCTGTGATATAACCACATCCTGGCTAAAGTCATCTATAGGGTTGTTCAGTTCTACTTCCATGATCCTGAAAATAGAAATGATGGTGGTCTTCTCGCTTTCAGAAAGATGAAGTGTTTCGTTGGTGTCATAAGAAAAGAACCCGTACTGACCGATCTTTTTAGCCATGGGATAGCCTAAAAAGAAATCCGGGTGGATCAGTAAAGTGTATTCAGAGCATACGGGGCCTTCGTTTTCTCCGCCACCTATTACCTGGCCGGGCGAAGCAAACAGTAAACCGCCTTCATCAAAATCATAATAGCCCTGTCCATACTTTAATTTGCCGCCAAGTTTGGGCTTGTACGAAATCTTATAAAACCCCAATACATGATGTTGGGATGGTTGCTGTAATTCTGACCAGGAAGGTGCTCCATAGAGCAGGCTGATCAATGGATGCTTGGGTTGGGGCAAACCAAAGGCCCGGTGGGCATCAGACAGTGTCTCAAACTTATGCAGGCTTTTCTCGTCTTTTTTCATTTCAAAACTTTTATAATCATAACCGGCAATTATTCATTACCGGTTATGATCTGTTATTATTTAGCTATTCCCTGGGCTGAACTGGAAACCGCATCCCAGTTTTCCCAAAGCGCCAGGCGTTCTTCATAAGCTGCACGCACCCACGGCAGGTTTTGACTGCCCAGGTTGAAGCGTAACGGTGGGTTGTCTGTATCTACCACCTGGAAGAGTGCTGGCGGTGTTGCATTCGGGTCGCCTCTTTCGAGGTCTTTTAACCTTCCGAAAAAGGCTGTTTTAAAGTCTGAATATATTTCCATGCCTTCTGCGAATTTCAAAGAGTTGGGGCTGCCAAACTCTGTAGCATAAGCACCCGGTTCAACGATGGTTACCTTGATCCCAAAATCTTTTACCTCCAAAGCCAGGCTTTCGTGAATAGCTTCAAAGGCCCATTTTGACGAACAGTAATAGCCAATCACTGGCAGGGTTACATGGCCAAGATTGCTGGAAACACCAACAATATGTCCGCCACCTTGTTTGCGAAGCAGGGGCAATGCAGCTTTAATAACAGCCAGGGCCCCGAAAATGTTGGTTTCATACATCACCTTAACATCTTCTGTATCCGCTTCCTCAATAGTGCCAACCAGGGAGTAACCGGCATTGTTCAGTACGATGTCCAGTCTTCCAAAGTAGCCATACGCTTCGGCGATGGCTGTTTTTACCTGGTCGGGCTTTGTTACATCCAATGCAAGGGTTAATACGTTTTTACCATATTTCTCTTTGAGCCCGGCTAAACTGTCAATATTACGTGCTGTTGCTGCAACCTTATCGCCACGCTCCAGGGCTGCCTCTGTCCAAACACGTCCAAAACCACGCGAAGCGCCGGTAATGAACCACACTTTACTCTTCATTTCATTTTTCATGTTCTGATCTTTAATTATTTGATGAAGTAAAGTTCTGCAGGCTTAGCTGCCTCTATGTAGCTTAACCGGGGACTTTTGTAGCTTAATTGCGGATTGTAAGGGAATAAAAAAGAAAATTTCATTGCTCACGATCTCTTTTGCATGATCCTGTGCTGCAGGAAAGCGAACCCTGGGGAGATTTGAAGTTAGTAAGCAGATTTTTAGCCCGTTACTATAACGGTAGATGATATATTTTTACACCGGCAACAATAATAAATGGTGCTATAACAGGCAATAGTATTAAATAGTAAAAACCTATGAGCAGTAAAAAAGGACTATCATTTCCATTTGTAATTATAGCGATCATATTAGGATGTACCATTTACAAACAATTCGATTTTGTAAATGGTGAGTTCAAAAAGCCGGCATTGGCTATTGTATATATTGTAACCTTCCTGGTGGTTGTATTCTTGCTTATCAGGCGTATTATAAAGAACCGCCGGGGCTAGCACTGTTGGATTGATCTGTTAACAGGATATTGTGTTGTCATAATTACCCCTTGTTATTGTCGCTTTAAGCCATCATTGTTTTAAAAAGCGCCGGGTACATTTGTGAAAAATAAAGCTATATGAGGAATATCATTTCATTTATGCACATCTCGCTCGACGGTTTTGTAGCAGGACCGAACGGGGAGATGGACTGGATTAAAGTTGATGAAGAGATTTTTGATTTTGTCGGTAAGCGGATAAGTGAAGGCGATACTGCATTGTATGGACGGGTAACTTACCAAATGATGGAAAGTTACTGGCCTGCCGCAGGAGAGAAGCCAGGCGCATCCAGGCACGATATGGAACATTCAAAGTGGTATAACAAGATCCACAAAGTTGTACTGTCAAGAACGATGAAAGACGCAGACCTCGCTAGCTCAACAATTATCAGCGACAATCTTTCAGACAGGATAAATGAAATAAAGCAACAGGGGAGTAAAGAGATCCTGCTTTTTGGTAGTCCCTCAGCAACACATGCTCTTATTCAACAGAACCTGATTGACGGCTATTGGCTCTTTGTCAATCCAGTTATTCTTGGACAAGGCATTCCGTTGTTTACTGGTATCAAAGACAAGGTAAAGCTACAATTATTGACTACCCGGCAATTTACCAACGGGGTAACCGAACTGAATTACACAGTGGATGGACAATAACAACAAACTGCTTACAATTAGAAAATAACAAAAGCCACCGGAACCCGGTGGCTTCATATTTTGTGATCTCCTGTAATGGAGGTTATTCAGTACGTAATGATTTTACCGGGTTAGCCATGGCTGCTCTCATTGCCTGGAAACCTACGGTAAGCAGTGCTATTCCAATGGCCGCCGCCCCTGCTGCTACAAACATCCAGCCGCTAAGTGCTGTTCGGTAAGCAAAGCCTTGCAACCAGCTATGCATAAAGTACCAGGCCAGTGGACTGGCAATCAGCAAAGCGATCAGGATCAGCAGTACGATATCCTTGCAAAGCATCACCATAATACGCGGTACAGTAGCGCCCAGTACTTTTCGGATGCCGATCTCACGGGTTCTTTTTTGCGTAGAAAAAATAGCCAGTCCCAGCAGCCCTAAGCAGGAAATAAGAACAGTGATCCCCATTGCTATATTTGTCAATCTCCCGGTCCGCAGATCGTCCGCATACATATTCGCGATGGCCTCGTCCAGGAAAGTATAGCTAAATGGCTGACCGGGAAAGAGGGCCTTCCAGTTCTTTTCTATATTGCTGATAATGATCTTCAGCTCGCCGGCGCTCATACCCTTTGTAGCGATATTGACTGCAATGGTATTTTCCTGTGTAGGATCGTGCAGGATAATGATGGGCCAGGTTGCCTTGTGAAAAGAGCTTTCATAGAAATCGGCCACCACACCAGCTACAGGATAGGTTTCAAAAGGGCTGATGACCACTTCCTGGCCTATGGCCTTGCTTACATCAGAAAAGCCCAGTGCATGGGCGCAGGCCTCGCTGATCAGCAGTTCCCTGGTACTGTCGCTCGGAAGCAGGTTACGGCCCGCTATCACCTTCATTCCATAAAATGGTACATAGTCTTCGTTGCCGTAATGATAAGATATGCCGATTGGTTTTGCATCGCTGTTTTTCAGTCCGCCGCCTTCAAATCCCTTATGGGCCTGTCCTATAGGCGACTTCCACTCCCTGATCACTTTTTCTATACCGGCCAGTTGCCTGATCTTATCCGCCAGTACCGCTATCTTACCCGCATCTTTGGCAGCCTGTTGCTGTATCCGGGTCTTATCAGATACGAAACCCATTCCACCTATCCTGTTATCAAACGGACGGCTGATCGTGAGGATCGCATCTGTCTTGAAACCAAGGTTTGTACGCAGCACATACCGCAACTGCGAGCCAATGACCACAGACGCTATGATAAACAACAGTGATATGGTAAATTGAAAAACAATAAGCCCTTTGCGCAGGGTTCCTCTTCCGCCGCCTGGTACAGCCGTGATCCCTTTTAGCGTCACTGTAGGCTCATAGTTCCCCAGCACCTTTGCCGGGTAAAATCCTGCCAGGAGCGTGGTCACCGCAATTACCAGCAATAAAAACAAGATTGTAGCACCATCTACCTGGAAATGCACGCCGGCAGGTATCAGATCAGCGAACAAACTGAATACCGGTCTTATCATCAGTACCGCAACACTTACAGCTGCTATTGTCAGCAATAAAGTTTCTGTAAAAAATTGTACAGCAATGCCTGATCTGTTACCACCCAGTACCTTTCGCACGCCGATCTCTCTTGCTCTTTGCATAGATTGCGCGGTAGACAAATTCACAAAATTCACAATCGCAAGAATAAGGATAAACCCGGCCACGGCTATAAGTGTGTACAGTACCGGTAGGCTGGCCTTTCTGCCTGTACTGCCATAATCCTGGTGAAAATGGGCGCCGGATAGCGGTTTCAAACTGGCCGTTAATGGCGGTTTGGGACCATAGTGCCGTTTGGTAAAGGCGGTGAATTGTGCATCGATCTGTGAAGGCTGAACATTCTTCTCTAGTTTGACCATGATCTGGTTAGAGCGATTCATTTCATTCCAGGCATCCAGCTTTATTTCATATTGAAGAAAACTAACGGGGATCGTAGCATAGGAGATCCATTGACTATAATTATAATCACTGTTGCCTGTCCAGTCGGCAACCACCCCTGTTACAGTTGCCATCAGCGAATCCTGGTAATAGATAGTCTGCCCGATGATCTTGTCCGGGGCTATATCTCCGAAATATTTTTGAGCCTTTGCTGCAGTGAGTACTACCGAGTTTGGCATAGCAAGGGCGGTCTTTGCATTTCCGCTTAGCCATTGGTATTGGAAGATGTCGAAATATTGGGGTTCTGCTATAACGAGACTGGCGTCGTCATCGAAGCTTTTCGGTTTCTCGTTTTCACCGCCAGGTATCGTTGCGCTGGCAGCAAAGGGCTGAAAAGTGGTCATGCTCTCAAAACCGGCTATTTCCCGGCGCATAGCGGCTGGCATAGGACCAGGAACGCCCATATGACCACCATGCATCATGGCATCCACGCAATAAATGCGGTCACGGTCCGGGTGGAAGGTATCAAAGCTGAATTCGTACCGGGTGATCAGGTAAATGACCAGGCAGGCACAAATGCCCAATGCTAAGCCTAATACGTTGATGAGGCTATAGATCTTATTGCGGATGAGGCTACGCCAGGCTACGAGCCAATAGTTTTTAAGCATAAGAAGTTATTTTGGGGGAAACATGCGAGTAGCTGTCCAAATAAGATACCGGATTGATATTGGTATGATATACAATTATTTATACCCGCCTGTATATTCTAAGCTGTCCGGTTACGATACAAAGGCTGCCTGAATTCGTGACAAAGCCTGTTACTGACGCTCTTCCGGCTGGTTAAAGATTAGGGTAGGCTATCTGTTTTGCGCCAATCTGATTACTGAAGTAGGAGATCTGAAATTGTTGTGTAGGGTTACGTCACCCGGCCTATATTAAGGAAGCCAAAGAAAGTAGCCTCGTTAAAAACTATCTTGCCAAAATATACTTGTTGCCCCATTTTGCCATTTCTTTAAATACAGGTATAAGACTTTCTCCCAATTGGGTAAGTGAATATTCAACCCGTGGCGGAATTTCTTTATAATGTTTTCTTTCAATTAGTTTATCGCTTTCCAGTTCCTTTAATTGTTCAGTCAGCACTTTTCTTGAAATGTTAGGAATGCGAACAGCTATTTCTCCAAAACGTTTGGTGCCAAACGCAAGGTGATATAAAATAACGGGTTTCCATTTTCCTCCAATCACACTAAGCGTAGCCTCTACCGATCCCCCGGTACATTCGCTATCATTAGTTACCCTTTTGTTACCACTTTTTTCGCTGTTACCTTCAGGTAACAAGTTACTTTTTGAAATCATTGTTAGTTACTTTATGAAACAAAAGTAATTTATTCATCTACAAAGACGATTTATGATTTTAGTAACAGGAGCAACAGGGCATTTAGGTTCGGCAACAATAGAGCATTTATTGAAAACCACGGCCGCTAATAACATCGTAGCATTTGCCAGGGATGAAAACAAAGCCAGGTCTCTGGTAGAAAAAGGCATTGAAGTCCGTATTGGGACGTTTGACGACATCGCTTCGCTTGACAAAGCAATGCAGGGTATTGATAAAGTTTTATTGATTTCAACCATTGATCACCATAGATTACAGCAGCATCAAAATGTGGTAGATGCTGCGAAAAGAGCAGGTGTAAAACATATTCTATACACAGGCGTTTCACTCAAAGACGTAAACACATCTGCAATAAAGATTTTAATGGAAAGCCATTTTCAAACGGAAGATTATATTGAAAAAAGCGGCTTGAAGTATACATTCTTGCGTAACTCGCTTTATGCTGATATAATCCCGTTTTATGTGGGTGAGAAAGTGTTGGAAAGAGGTATCTTTCTCCCTGCCGGAAATGGCAAAGTTCCATACGCACTTCGCAGGGAAATGGGGGAGGCAACAGCCAATGTATTGTTGCAAGACGGACATGAAAATAAAATTTATGAAATAACAGGGAGTGAATTATACTCTTACACAGATGTTGCGAAAGCTCTTTCTGAATTATCGGGCAAAAACATTGAATATACAGATGTTGAAGCAACAACGCTGTCTGAACAACTAAAGCAGGCTGGCGCTCCTGAATTTGTCAGGTTTGCAATTGTTGGCTTTGCAACCGACACAAAAGATCATCAATTTGAAATCGTAAGCAAAGACCTGGAAAAGCTGCTAGGACGAAAACCAATGATGCTCAAAGAAGCGTTGAAAGAACTTTATAAGTTCTAAGCTGGCAAGATCTCTTGTAAAAAAGCTGACATGGATACTGTGTCAGCTTTTTATTTAACCTGAATGGATAATAATTCCCGGCGCTCTTATGTCTTGGAGACTCCAGGGCGCTTCTGATTGCAAATGCTCAGTCAGTAGAGCTAAGGTTGGTGTACGGGCATAAAAAAAGACCATCATTACTGATGATCTTTTCAGTGATCCCGCTGGGACTCGAACCCAGGACCCATACATTAAAAGTGTATTGCTCTACCAACTGAGCTACGGAATCGTAAACTTTCCCTCTTTTCTCTTACCGCTTGTCGTTTTTGGGAGTGCAAACATAGGGCAAAAATTCATTGTAATTCAAGCAGTTTACTCACATACCCTTGATAATTATTTTTGTATCGTATTGATTGTCCGGAAGTAATGGCTGGTACTTGCTATTTTCATTGTGCGCCGCCTTTGAAACCCGGCCAGCAATAGGCTTTCCCGGATCCGGTAGCCAGGTTGTACCTGTTAATATAGTCCGGAAGTCAGAAAGACCGAAAGTCCGGAAGAATACAAGTTGGCAATTAGCAATTAGCAGTTACCTGTAACTCATATCTGGTAACCTGTATCCGGAAACTGGTATCTGATAACCGGTAACGCCCGTTTCACGGACATTCACTCACGATTGCCGATTGCCGTCTGCCGATTCACGACTCACGTCTCACGATTTCACTATTTATTCATGTTTTCCCTGATCCCCGCCAGATGATGATCATCATGCTCTGCCACAAAATAGGCGAGATCAACGATGCGCATAGGAGTTTTTAAACGTGGATGTAATGCGGAGTTATTGAGCTGGTCTTCCGTGAGGACAGAGAGTTTAGCAACAAACTTTTTTCGTTGTTCCCGGAAATGATGCAGTATTGTTTGCAGGTCAGCTGCATTGTGATTGGCGTTGTGCGTGGTTTGATTCGTAAGATCGGCTACCCTTAATTCAACAGCGCCGTTCAGCAGGTCTTCCAGTCTGCCATACCACAGCGGTTCCATATCTGCCAGGTGACCACTTTCTTCCTGGATGCTCCATTTACCATCGGACTTCTGTGTAAGTAAGGAAGATGAGAGTCCTTGCACCATCGTTTCCAGGCGTACAGGGGTACCGCTTAATCTTTCAATGATGGAAGGCAGCGTTCCATTATCTTCAATAACCGGAAATGATCTTTTAAACCATTCTGTTCTTTTCATGACAAGCAGGTTGGGTGAAGTTTATCCCAACTACAAATAAACACAGCGAAAGTTCAACTTACCGGTTACGGGCAGCACTTACCAGCAATGCAATGCCACTCATTGCCAGTGCCACAAATAAGCTGGTCCACTCGGTTTCCATTTGGGCATTGACGGCTCTTGGTAAGTGCAGTATAAATACCCATATAATAAACATCACACTCATTAAGCTCATGGATAGTTGTACAAACTTCTTGAGCAATAAGCTGAGGGCTGCTGCGAAAAATGCAGACATCACCAGCCACGCAAGAAATGTTTTGGCAGGTAGCCAGCCGGGTATTAAGGTCGTAATGTAATTGAGGTATACGTAATGCAGTATACCAAACCCTGCAAGTGCCAATGCAAATACATAATGCCCGGTTCGGATAAGTAATGCACCACCGCCCGATTGGTTAATACCGGTAATGATCAGTGCACCGCATAAAAATGCAATCACCTCCAATGCTGCGGCCCATTCTCCACCATTCTGAAGATCGGGCAATAGTTTGGGCAGATGGATGGATACCAGTAAGACCAGCCATATCAGTACGGCTGTCAGCGAGCCCTGGTAGCTGTTCGGTTTTACAAGCATCCAGGTGGCAGTAAGGATCATGGTACCTCCACTGACATACGTGAGGATAGTCTTTGCCGGCAGGTCTGCAGGTACGGGCAATAAACCGGCAGGGAAATGATGAGTTACGATATCAATGATCCCAATGGCAAGCATCGCGATGGCATATAGCAATCTGCCTGCTTTTATATACAGGGCATTGTTCATAAGTGCAAGGTTTATCCGGTTAATATAATGCAACTCTGTTATATGATCAATAGGTGCTTATATTGTTTGAATTATATAGCTTTTTGTTTGATATTCATTACCGGCAGATAATCAGTAGGTAATACCTTTGTGGTAGCCGGCAATAATCCCCGCAAATGGGATGTAATAAATTCTTCTCAAAAACCTCCCGCCGCTCTTGTTCTCTGCGGCTGGATAAAAAGTCGATAAGTATGAAAAAGCCTTACGTTATCTGTCACATGGCTTCTTCTGTAAATGGAAAGATCATTACTGCCAACTGGGGCGACCCGGAAAAGAGAAAGCTGTTCTCTTCATTGTACGAAGAATGTCATACCAGCTATAATAGCCAGGGGTGGATGTGTGGACGCGTAACCATGGAAAAAGACTTTTCAAAAGGTGAAAAGCCTGTATTGGTGCAGCCTGCTGCTGCCATTGAAAGAGTATCATTTATTGGTGATAGCGAAGCCGATTCTTTTGCCATTGCTATTGATGCGAAAGGCAAACTGGGCTGGCCGGCCAATGAACTGGGTGGCGATCATATTATTTCTGTGTTGACCGAAGGGGTGAGTGATGCTTACCTGCACTATCTGCAACAGAAAAAGGTCTCCTACATATTTGCCGGCAAAGAAGAGGTGGATTTTGCATTGGTGTTAGAGCAACTGGTTGACCTGTTCGGTATTAAGACCCTCATGCTCGAAGGTGGTGGTGTTATCAATGGTTCATTGCTCAATGCGGGATTGATCGATGAGCTAAGCCTGCTGATATTGCCGATTGCAGATAGCACACCCGGTACCAATACTGTTTTTGAAGCAGTAGAAGGACTGGCCCTGCCTGTTGCCCCGCAATTGCATCTAAAGGATGTACAGCGGCTGGAAGGAAGTGTATTATGGCTGAAATACCAGGCAAGAACAACTGCTGATTTCTAGTTTCCGGGTTTCAACTCCGGTTGCTTTTATTTTTTCATTTCCGTACAAGCACCACCGTTTTTTACTTCCTCATTCCTCATTTTTCGTTTCTCATTATTCATTCCTTTTTGAATAACTTTAATCCTCCTGTTTTCAACACCAGGAGTCATCATGAGAAAAAAGCCATTGTTTGTCCGGGCACTGTTTGTTGCAGTGCTGATCACCTGCTGTCTGTGTGCTTTTGTAATTAAAAAAGACAAAGCCTTTACCGGCATCAGGGCCAGCGTAGTCACAAAACCTTCCAATACTTCTTCCAACAGTTTTTATGTAAGCAACCGTAGTCCGTTGCAGAAACAGTATTTCATCAAGTTGCCGGTAACTGCATTTACAGCCGGGGGCTGGATGAAAAAGCAACTGGAATTACAGCGCGATGGTCTTACCGGACACCTGGGTGAGATCAGTATCTGGCTCAGCAAAAAAGACAATGCCTGGCTCAATAAAGAAGGGAAAGGTGCACATGGCTGGGAAGAGCTGCCTTACTGGTTAAAAGGCTATGCTAACATAGGCTATGTATTGCAGGATAAGAAAATGATCGATGAAGCGATGTTCTGGATCAATGCAGTGCTGGCCAATCAGCGCGATAATGGCGATTTTGGACCAGATGTAGAAAAGGGAGCCGGCAAACGCGATCTCTGGACCAATATGCCCATGCTCTGGTGCCTGCAGTCATACTACGAATATTCGGGCGATAAGCGTGTGCTGTCATTGATGACAAAATATTTCAAATGGCAGTTGACTATTCCTGATGATAAGTTCCTGGAAGACTATTGGGAAAAAAGCAGGGGAGGTGATGAGTTGTCATCTGTATACTGGCTCTACAATCTCACTGGTGATACATTTTTACTCGAACTGGGAACCAAAATAGACAGGAACACTGCTAACTGGCGACAGGCAGATAACCTGGCCAACTGGCACAATGTAAACATTGCACAGAGTTTTCGGGAGCCTGCGCAATATTACCAGCAAAGCGGCAACCATGCAGATATTGCAGCTACCTATAATAATTTCCGCCTCGTACGTGCCAGGTACGGACAGGTGCCGGGTGGTATGTTTGGCGGTGATGAAAATGTTAGAAAAGGATATAGTGATCCGCGGCAGGCTATTGAAACCTGTGGTATGGTGGAGCAAATGACCTCCGACAATATGCTGCTGGGCATTACCGGCGATCCCTCCTGGGCCGATAATGCAGAAGATATAGCCTTCAATATGTATCCCGCTGCTTTTATGCCCGATTATAAAGCGCTCCGTTACCTCACTGCTCCTAATATGACGGTAAGCGATAGCAAAAACCATCATCCCGGTATCGACAACAAAGGACCCTTCCTGATGATGAATCCCTTCAGCAGCCGTTGCTGTCAGCACAACCATGCAGCAGGTTGGGTGTACTATCTTGAACATAGCTGGATGGCAACGCCCGATAATGGTATAGCTGCCCAGCTTTACCTGGATGGTATTGTAAAGGCCAAAGTGGGTGATGATACAGAGGTGCAGTTTACTGCTGCTACACATTATCCTTTTGAAGAAGATGTACAGGTACAGCTATCAATGACAAAGGCGGTTGAATTTCCATTATATCTCCGCATACCGTCATGGGCGCATAATGCCGTGGTGAAAGTAAACGGCAAACAGGTAGCTGTAAAAGCAGTGGCCGGTCAATACATAAAACTGGAGAACCAATGGAAAAATGGCGACAAACTTTCGCTTCATTTGCCGATGGCATTGGATGTAAGAACATGGACCAATAATAAGAACAGTGTCAGCATAAATTATGGTCCGCTTACCTATTCATTAAAGATCGCAGAATCCTATATAAAACAGGATAGCCGGGAAACAGCTGTATGGGATTCAAAATGGCAGGAGGGGGCAGACCAGCAGAAATGGCCTTCTTATGAGATCTTTGCAACCTCTCCGTGGAATTACGGTTTACTGGCAGATGCCGCATTGCCTGCAAAATATTTCCGGGTAGTAAAAAAGCAATGGCCTGCAGATAATAATCCGTTTGGTGTAGCGGGGGCTCCTGTTGAAATAAAAGCAAAGGGCAAGCGGATTGCCGACTGGGGATTCGATAGTACCGGGCTAACAGGCGTATTACCGCAAAGCCCTGTAGCTGCAAATACAGCAGTAGAAGAATTAACGCTGATCCCGATGGGTGGGGCCAGGTTGAGAATAACAGCTTTTCCTGTGGTAGAAAAGTAACGGCCGGTTTTAAACAAAAGGAACATCCTTATCGTTGTCCTATTTCGGATTTATCACTTATGCAAAAACGAATCAATCTTGATACCTGGGAGCGTCGCGAACATTTCCTGTTCTTTCGGGGTTTTGATGAGCCTTTCTATGGTGTTACTGTACAGGTCGATTGTACCAGGGCCTACAGGGATGCCAAAGCTGCCGGGGTTTCCTTCTTCCTTTATTATCTCTATAAAGCATTAAAAGCTGTGCAGCAGGTGGAGAATTTCAGGATGCGCATAGCAGGCGAGGAAGTGGTGATATACGATGTTATTAATGCCGGTTTTACGGTAGCCCGCAATAATGGCACCTTTGGATACGGCTATTTTGATTATGCTGACGATTTCAGGCAATTCATTACAATAGCGGGAAATGAAATCAGCAGGGTACAGGCAACCACTGACCTGCAACGTTCACCCCGCGAAGATTTGGTAAGGTTCTCAGCCTTACCCTGGATCGATTTTACGGCGGTGTCTCATGCCAGGATGTTCTCTGTAAAAGAAAGCTGTCCCCGTATTTCTTTTGGTAAAATGACCCAGGCCGATGGTGTCTGTTCCATGCCGGTCTCCATTCATGTGCACCACGCACTGGTCGATGGCATCCATATAGGGCAGTATATTGATTGCTTCCAGCAGTTAATGAACGAAAGCGTTTAAAAGAAATTTATGTTACAGGATACAAGATGCAGGTTTCAAGGATTTCTGGTTTCACCCTTCAGTATTCCATATCTTTCCTCTTCTTGCGCTAACAGCTAACTCCTAAATCCCAATTCAATGTCCTTGAATTAAGCTCCGGAGGAGCTACCTGTTTATAGAAAACCAATTTTAGAAGGTATTCAGCTCCGGTAGGAGCTTCCTGTAAGGCACCGGAGGCTCCTACCGGAGCCGCGACATGCTTGTTATGATCATTTCTATAAACAGGAGGCCACGCTGTGGCCCTTAAGGCACCGGAGGCTCCTACCGGAGCCGCGACATGCTTGTTATGATCATTTCTATAAACAGGAGGCCACGCTGTGGCCCTTTCTTAATTTAACGATATAGGATCCAATTCCTCATCCCTGTATTAACCTATAACTTAAAACTTACAACCTATAACCCATATTCCTTACCTTGTTTTTAGAAAAAATTAACTACCACCTTACGCACAAAACCTCTATTTTCAGGGAGCTATGAGAAAACTCCTCTTCATCTTCCTGGCTATTGCTGCCGTAGCCTGCAAACATAAACAGCAGCCCGCCACTGATAGTTCAGCAGTCCTTTTGGATACGGTTACCAGGCCTTCCTATTCAGAAAAAGATCGTGTACGTGATTCTTCGAATCGCAGGCACGCTATCGATAGTTTCTATGCCATAAAGCCCCGGGCAGTTTTCCGGGGTGATGAAAAAACAGATGGATTCTACAGCATGGTTGCGGCACTTATAGATACCGTCAATGTTACTAAAACACCCTTGTCATTCTCAGATACCACCATTTACACCTACAACAAAAAACAACAACCTGTATCCCGCAGAGATGTTTATAAAAGCAATCGCTTTGTTATAGAGTTGCTGGATCCGGATGTGGAAGGGGGTACTGCCAAACAGCTATTTATCAATGGCCGGAAATTGAGAGCGGGTATCGAGGTCGATACATCGGTCTCCGGTGCTTCATATACAAAGATGTTAGGGATCAATGCAGATGATTGTCGCCTGATGAAAATCGGTAATAAAGAATACCTGTTCATTGCGGGGGAAATTGACAATTGCAATGGAATGGGTTGTGGGGTACGTTACTATATCCTGTATGATCCCCGTATCCATAAAGCAATGTTACTGCAGCAATTTCGCGCTGATTTTGTAGTTGGCTACGACGGGCAGTACAAAACACCTGTGTTTTTCGATCTGGCTTCGCAGGATGAACTAAATGGTTACTTTCAATGCTTTCTTTCTTCGGGAACACTGCATCGTTTTGATGCTGCGGGCAAAATAAAGCCGGTTACCGATCCTATGGGAAAGCAATATAGTTTTAACGCATATTCAAAGGATGGTGTTGATTCGTTTATGTTGGTAAGTGCCAACCTGCCTGTTAGCAAGTAGCATATTTATCTTCTGTTGAATCATGAGTAATGCAGATGTATGATAGGTCTCCGCATTCATTGACGTTATTTTGATAATATGGATTTTAAAACCAGGGTGCTATCTATTACAAAAGGGGCAGGCATTTCCGATGAACAGTTTAATGCTATTGGTATTCATGACTGGCCTGAGGTCTTTAAGAAAATAGAAGCAGCCTTTATTAAAAAAGAAAATTCCAATACCAGTTTTAACTGGTGGTGGGAAGATCTGAAAGGAGATCAGGTCGCTTTGCAATTTCAACGGGACGATGCGTATATGTATTTGCATCATCTTGTAGATAAAAACGAAAAGATATGGTTTGTGGCAAGTGATAATAATTTCGATCCTACCAAGTTCTGGCTGTTTGAGGGGTATATTGAGCCTGTACAACAAGTAATAGGAGAGTTGTATGCTTTTGAATATTACCTGGTTTCAAAAAAGTATGATTGGTTGCTGGCTGAAAACCATCATGGTTATTTAATAGGAATGGGAGCTGCAAAAAAGGCACTCATGCAATTACAAGCTGGTTATAATTTATGATTAAAGTATACGACCGTTACAGTCTGGATAGGCCTAATAGTGGGTATCTCTGTTCGTGAAACGGAAATACAAGCTGCGAGCAAATATAATAGTGATCCATACTTCTAGCTTCGTATTTTTTGTAGTTTAACAATAAAGCCAACCCACAACTTGTATTTTATTCGCACATTGGTAAATCTGCACATTTGCACATTCTCTTATACTCCTAAAACCTTATTCACACAGAGCATCCACTATCTCCTCATATTCCTTCACTCGTATGGCACCCATCGCAAGGTATCGCTGTGGCCATGCTAAGGTGCTATCCTGGAAACAACTATCAAGGATAAAGAGCTTACGTTTTTGATACAGTGCTGCCTGCGCCTGTATCAGCGTACCGGATCGGTCACCTGCTTCAATGATCACGGTTGCTTCACTCAGTGCCGACATCGTTTTATTTCTTTCCGGGAAAAACAGGCGGTTTTCAAGGTAGCTCTGTTTCCTGTAGCGTAGAAAAGGCACCTGGCTTATCAAAAGGTGGTCATTGGCAATTGCCTGCTGCAAGGCCGTATTCTCCTGGGGATATACTTCATCCATCGGTGTGCCAATAACGGCAATGGTTTTTCCTTTACACGCTATAGCCGTTGTATGTGCCTGGGTATCTATGCCTGCTGCCAGCCCGGATACAATAGTAAAATTATCCTTCACCAGCATTTTCACCAGCCTGGTTGTCCGCGCCAACCCTGCAGCGGAAGGCTTCCTGGTTCCTACAATGGCAATACAACGGGTTTGCAGCAGTTCCGGGTTCCCGGAATAGTATAATACCTTTACTGGCTCTTTCGCGTCTTTTAATGCTACTGGATAGCCGGGTGCTTCATCAACTAACAGCCTTATTTTATACTGTAGCCCGTTATTGTGAATTACTGTTGTTAATGCATCAGTATAGCTTTGCAATTTGCTTCCTGTTACAAGTGCTGAAGTGTTGATTCCCCGCAGCCTTGAAAAGAAGCCTGATAATGTTTTTATGCTTGCCTTATTGCTATCCCACAATGCTTCATAAGCAGCAGCTTCTTTCAGAAAGGATATTGGTTTTTCTGCTATCATCAGTAAATAAGTAGAGTATCTCTTAAATTTTATCCCATTACTATAACAATCCTGCATACCCGTTTAGCCATTTGAATGAAAAATATATATAAAAGAGATAATAAACTTTAACATGTTGTTTGAACAGATCCTTTCTCTCTGAAAGTGATTTAAATGCTTCTTTACTTCAATGCGATCAGCAAATTGAAAGATTTGTACAGTATTTCTAATACCAGCAAAAATTAACAAGAGACTTTTAGCTATTTAATGTGGTCGGATTGTTTAGAACTAAATTCTAATGCGCCATGTGTTAGATAGCTTATTGTATAACCTCTAACCTAATGAAGCTATACCTGCTGCTCAGCGTTCTGTTGCTTGTCCTTTACTGTGTCCGTACCAGTGCGCAGAAAAGTACTCCTGTACAGGATCGTATTGCTGGTTTTCCTACCAGTTTCCTGGATCGCATTAATAAAAAGGCCTCCCGGCTGGAAGATGATATTGTTAACAATACAGAAAAATACCTTCAACGGCTGGCAAAGCAGGAAAAGAAATTACAGAAACAGTTAGCAAAAAAAGATTCTGCCGCAGCTGCAAGCCTGTTTGGCGATGTAGACGACAGGTATCAGCAATTGCAGCAATCCTTACAGCAACCTATAGGTAAGGTGCCACATTATCAACAATACATCCCCGGACTGGATAGCCTGAAGACCTCCCTTAATTTTCTTTCCGCCAATAATGATCTTTTAGGTAATAAAGGGCAGGATGTAAGGACTACACTCAATAGTTTAAATGACCTCACTGATAAACTACAACAGGCGGAAGTTATCAAACAATACATTCGTCAGCGCAAACAATTACTGAATGAGCAGTTGAGCAAGTTTAGTCTGACTAGGCAACTCAAACAATACAATCAACAGGCTTATTACTATGCTGCACAGCTACAGGAGTACAAAAACATCCTGAACGACCCGGATAAACTGCAACAGAAAGCCCTGGGTTTATTACGGCGATTACCTGCCTGGCAATCCTTCTTTAAGCAGCACTCAGAATTGACAGGGCTCTTTAGTGTGCCGTCTAATTATGGCAATGCCGGTTCGCTGGCTGGCTTACAAACACGTGCAGATCTTCAACAACTCATTCAGCAACGGATCGTTGCCGGTGGTCCCAATGCGCAGCAATACATCCAAAACAATATGCAACAGGCGCAAGCACAACTGAACAGCCTGAAGGACAAACTAAACAAACTGGGCGGCAATCCTGATATGGATATGCCAGAACAGTTTAAAGGCAACTCGCAAAAGCAGCGGTCTTTTTTAAAGCGATTGGAGTATGGAACCAACCTGCAAACGCAGAGAAGTACTTATATGTTCCCGACTACCAGTGATGTGGGATTATCCGTTGGCTATAAGCTGAATGATAAAAGTGTAATAGGTATCGGTGGTAGTTATAAACTGGGCTGGGGTAATGGCTGGAACAATATCAAACTCACTCACCAGGGGGTAGCGCTTCGCAGCTTTCTCGATTACAAGATCAAGGGCAGCTTCTTCGCAAGCGGTGGTTTTGAATATAACTATCAACCTCTCAGCGATTCATTGTATTCCTCCTCTCCGCCAGCTGGCGGAGGAGGCCCGGTGAGGGCCTGGACCCAAAGCGGCCTCATCGGCATCACAAAGATCGTATCTCTCAAAAGCAAACTATTCAAAAAAACAAAGCTGCAACTGCTTTGGGATTTCCTGAGTTACCGGCAGGTGCCACGTACACAGGCTATAAAATTCCGTGTAGGATATTCCTTTTAAAAATACTGATATGAACATATGTAAACCCCTGTTTATTACTTCGCTCCTTTGGACTGCATGTCTTGTAGCAATAGGTCAGGCAACCGGCTACGATCCTTTACCGAAAATAATACCGCCCACACCCGAGGCTGCAGCCATGCAGAGGTTTGGTGAAACAGAAATAGAGCTGTTCAAAGGTGAACCATCTATTAATATTCCCATCTATACTTTATCTACAAAGAATATTGCTGTGCCCATCATGCTTAATTACAATGCTGGTGGCTTCCGGGTTTCAGAGTTAAGTACCAGCGTTGGCCTTGGCTGGAACCTGAATGCCGGTGGTATGATCTCGCGCAGTATCCGTGGACAGAATGATTTTAAATGGCCTGTTCGCAGAACTCCCGATATCAGGACGTTTGCTCCGGGTAGTGATAGTGATCAGTATAAACTGGCAAAGGATATCATCGCCAATAACTATGATACAGAAGCTGACCTGTTTTCATACTCAATGCTCACCAGGAGTGGCAAATTTATCTTTGATGATTCTGTTAATAATATTTATACCATTCCTCATCAGAAATTACTGATCACCAAACAGACCGATTCATCTGGTTTTATAATCAGGGACGAGAATGGTGTAGCTTATTATTTCATGACAACGGAAACAAACCATGTTTCTGAGACCTGCGAACTGGGACAGCCTAACCGGCGGAATGTATCTGGTACAGTTGCCTCTAATTGGCTGCTTACAAAGATCATGCATCCGCTTGGCGACTCGATTGTGTTTGAGTATGAAAGTTATGAACAACGTTACCGGGATGGTATTTCGGAAGCAAAGTATCAATACAATCCGGATACGTATTGTGCGCCGTATTCCGGTGACTTCACCAGTCAGCAACGCAAGTGTACCCGTACCATGTGGCTGAACTCAAAACGTATCAAGAAGATCATTGCTACCGGCCTTGGTGAAGTGGAGTTTTATTATGTAACAGTACGCACAGATATTGATTATTATTCAGAGAATGCCAACGCAAAAAGCCTTGATAGTATTGTTGTGCGTAATACCGGGCAGCGATTGAATAAGTTTACTTTTTATTACGACTATTTCTTGTCTGCCGGTTTAAGCGGGGCTGCTACCAATGATCAGCCATTATACAGGCGTTTAAAACTACTGAAGATAAACGATGAGAGTAAAGGGGACTACACGTTTTCGTACAATACCACACCCTTACCCTACAGGTTATCCAATGCGCAGGATCTGCTCGGCTTTTCTACCGGTGGTAATACCACCGGCACTATGATCCCCTGTGGATATGGGTATTCATCCTGTGCCGTTCGTACAGTGAATACGCTCTATCTTGAAAGTGCCGTTTTAAATGCGATCAAATATCCTACTGGCGGCAAGACTAAATTCTTTTATGAACCGCATGGAGGTAGCTCCCGTAAAAAGATCTATGATACGGTGTGGCAGGCAGCAGAGGTATCGGCAGATATCGAAGAGTTTAAACGTGATACGTTTTATATAGGCCCGTCTGACAAATACAGGACTTTACGGGTATCATGGTATCTGCCGCAATTTAGTAATCGCGACGATGGCCGCAGCAGTGGCTCTGTCAAAATGCCGGATGGTACCATTCTTACCTTGCATACAATCGCTGCAAACGGAACCTTAACGCTCCCCAGGCAAACCGGCAATTATATAATAACAGTCAATAATATTGTACAGCATGTTGACGGAGGTAATATCGGCATGGCATGGTATGATTCCGTAGGCAATCATTGGGTTACTGTTAACGATTATCATAGTGGCTTACGCATAAAGCAGGTGCTGGACTCTGCGGGGTTTGGAGCAGGAGAGATCAAACGGACATTTAATTACGCCAATCCTGCCGATAGTATTATCTATTTTGTTGACAACAGGAATGCTGGCTCTTTTGCTGAGCCGGTCACTGTCCGGCACTGTGATGCGGGTGAAAGTACTGTAACTTTTCTATGTAATTATACCCGTTTTTCAGGGGAGTCTATTACGCCTTATGGTTACGAGGGCGATAATAAGTTTGGTTATAAATATGTAGGGGTGTATTATGATACCTCCCGTAATGGTGGCAGGGGATACGAACGATACCACTTTGCCACCCTGCCCGAAGAAATGGATAGCGCCGGAAGCTATACAGGTATTGAGTATTTTGGAAAACTGCTTGATAAGAAAACCTACCGGTATAATACACAAAGCAATAGCTATAACGTACTAAAGGAGGAGGTAAACAATTACGCTTTCCTGGTAGATGAAGGTGATTATTATGCCGGTACCAATCGTTTCACTGCACGGAATGAAAAGTTTATTGCTTCCATGAAGCTGCAATATCTTTTCCAGGAATTGACGGGGTGCGGCTTCCAGTTCAATCTTATACCTGCTGAGTTCATTGTTGAAACAAGCCTGGCAAGTGCTTTCTCCACGATGGATAATAAAAAGGATATCACACTGTATCCGTTACAGGGTATGCAGGTAAAAGACACCAGGTTGTTATTCTACGAAAATCCTGCACATGACCTGCTCACACGAATTAAAACTACCAATAGCGCTGGCGATACCATCATTACGGTGTTTAAATACAGGGGTGATTACCCGGCCGCTACCGGTAGCGATAATATGGTAACAGCGCTGAATAATTTCTCTTCAAAACATATTATTTCAAACACCATAGAAAAGGTTACTTACCTGAAGAAACCCAATGGTGACCTGTTTGTATTAGGTGGAACTCTCACTACATTCAAAAAACAGTTTGCTATCCCCGATACTGTTTTTTCACTGGAACTGGATACGCCGCTTGTATCATCACAGTTTCAATGGAGCACAATTAATGGCAGCAATCTCTTTACAAAAGACAGCCGGTATAAGCCACAGATCATCATCGGCAAACTGGATGCTGCAGGTAATACCATAGAACAGAAACAGGTAAACCAGCCTTTTTCAGCCTATATATGGGACCATCAGCATACCTATCCCGTAGCAGAATGTGTAAATGCAGATTCTGCCAATATCGCCTACACCAGTTTTGAAACTGCTAATACCGGTAACTGGTATTATACAGGTGCGCCTGTTGCCGATACTTCAGCACCCACCGGTAAGATGGTGTACAACCTGTCAAACGGCAGTATTATAAAGAATGACATTCACGATGGCCCCTATATCGTATCATACTGGAAAAAAAGCGGTACAGCTACTGTAAGCGGTTCTACTGCTACCACGGGGCCCACCATCAACGGGTGGACCTATTTTGAACACCTGGTTACCGATGTTACAGATGGTAATACAGTCATCAGCGGTACCGGTATTGTAGATGAAGTTCGATTGTATCCTGCCGGTGCACAGATGAACACCTTTACTTACACACCACTGGTAGGCATTACCGGTAAATGCGATATCAATAACAGGATCACTTATTATGAATATGATCAGTATGGGCGGCTGGTGCTAATCAAAGACGAAGAAAGAAACATCCTCAAAAAGATCACTTACAAATACCAGTAATAACTCCCTCATTGTGCTGAAGATTATTCTATATAATAACTGTTTTATGAGATACCTGATCCAATATATTTTAATTAGCCTGGCATTGATCGTAGTATCACCGGCTGTGTATGGTCAATTAACCGTTGGAACCGTTTCTCCGTCTTCCCAAACAATCAGCTCGGGAAGCACGCCCACGTCTTTATCTGCAACTACTACCACAGGCGGCTTTTCTTCCACCTCATACTCTTTCCAGTGGCAATATTCTACGGATGGAACCAACTGGACCAATATCGCAGGTGCCACATCCGGAACAGGTTATTCTCCAGGGGCGCTCACTGTTACAACTTATTATCGTCTATATGCTATTGGTGATTTTCCCATGTGGGATGGCTATTCAAATACTGCAACTATTACAATAACCGCACCTGATCCATTAACAGGTGGAACAATTACTCCAGGTACAACAACCATTCAATCAGGTGATGAGGTAAACTACAGCGGTACAGCCGCTACTGGTGGTAATGGTACCTATAATTATCAGTGGCAGTCTTCGGCAAATAACTCCACCTGGTCAAATATCAGTGGCGCCACCAGCCAGAATTATATCCTTACCAGTGTTACCGCCTCAGTGTATATACGCCGGGCGGTTACCAGTAACAGCGTTACGGAATACAGCAATGTATCCACGGTAACTGTTGTGCCTGTACTGCAGGGCGGCACTATTTCACCATCATCTGCTACTATTTACTATAACACTTCACCTGGTTTACTTATCGGCAGTACGCCAACAGGCGGTGTAGGAGACTACCGGTATGAATGGAAATATTCAACGGACGGCTCTGCCTGGAGCACGATTGCCGGTGCTAATTCGCAGCATTATACACCGGGCAACCTTACTGCAACCAGCTATTTCAAAAGAACGGTTTACAGCGGCACTTTCTCCGCAACATCCAATATCGCTACCATTACGGTAATTCCGCAGATAACGCCCGGCAGCATCACACCGGCAACGCTTTCCATTAACTACAACACCTCACCCGGACAGTTAACCGGTACCTCCGCATCCGGTGGCAACGGTACTATTACGTTACAATGGCAGGTTTCGACAGATAACAACACCTGGACAAATATTTCCGGAGCAACGAGCGCTACCTATACGCCCGGCTCATTAACAGCCATCACCTACTATCGCAGACAGGCAACGAGTGGCGGATTCAGCGTTTACAGCAACATTGCAGCGATTACTGTATACCCCGTGTTAGGTGGCGGATCTATTACTCCTGCCATTGCAGATGTGTATTATAATACCAGCCCGGGTCAACTGACAGGCAGTTCAGCTACCGGTGGAGATGGTGTTTACGCGTATCAGTGGGAATCGTCTTTTGACAATAGTTACTGGACAGCGATATCTGGTGCTGCTTCTATTAGTTACACGCCGGGCAATCTGTCCGTTAAAACCTATTTCAGACGCAAGGTCACCAGTAATGGGGTATCTGCATACAGCAGCACCAGCGTGGTAAGGGTTTTTCAACAGATACTGCCGGGAACTATTTCTCCGTCTTCCGCCTCCATCAATTACAATACCTCGCCCGGAACGCTAAGTAGCACCAGTCCTTCGGGCGGCAACGGATCATTTACATCGCAGTGGCAATCGTCTGCAGACAATTCAGGCTGGACCGACATAGCTGGCGCAACAAGTGGGAATTATACACCTGGTAATCTTATTGCCACAACCTACTTCAGAAAGCAAGTTGCCAGTGGCGGTTATACCGTTAGCTCCAATACTGCTACCATCACGGTATATCCTGAATTACAACCCGGTACTGTTTCTCCGGGTACGCTTAGTATTGCCTCCGGTACCAATCCCGGCCAACTGAGTGGTACTGCCGCAACCGGTGGAAACGGAAGCTATAGCTATCAGTGGCAGACATCGCCTGATAACGGTAGCTGGACGAATATTTCCGGAGCTACTTCACAGCACTATACGCCTGGCAGTATTACTGCTACTACGTATTACCGCCGTTCGGTAACCAGCAATACTGTTACTGCATATAGCAATGTAAGTGCTGTAATTGTATATGCCACACTGGATCCCGGTGCCTTATCTCCGGCAACCCTGTCGATAAACTACAATACCTCACCCGGATTGTTGAGCGGCACTACGCCATCCGGTGGAAGTGGTTCCTTTACTTATCAGTGGCAATCCTCCGCTGATAATTCAAGCTGGTCCAATGTTTCGGGTGCAACAGGCCTTAACTATACTCCGAGCAGCCTTACAGCAACTACCTATTTCAGAAGACTGGTTACGAGTGCCGGTACAACAGTGTCTACCAACACAGTTGCCATTATGGTATATGCTGCATTGCAGCCCGGAACTGCTTCCCCTTTGCTCTCTACTATTAACTACAATACTGTACCAGAAGTACAAACCACAACAGCGCCATCAGGCGGCAATGGTATCTATAGTTATCAGTGGGAGTATTCTTACGATAAGATCCTTTGGACAGGCATTCCAGGTGCAGCAACCGGGCAGTATACACCCGGACAATTATTGCTCACTACTTACTACCGCAGAGCAGTTACCAGTAATGGCGCTACCGCTTATAGTAATATAGATACCGTAAAAGTATATCCTCAGCTTAACGGCGGCAATATTTTGCCCGGTAGTATTGCTGTTACTGTCGGAACCAACCCCGGCACATTGGGAGGTATCTCTGCCACCGGTGGTAACGGCAGCTATAGCTATGCATGGTATGTTTCTACTGATAATAATATATGGACTGCTATTCCGGCAGCTACCGGCCGTGATTATAGCCCGGGCATACTCAGCACCACTACTTATTATAAACGACAGGTAAGCTCTAATGAAGTAACTGCCGTTAGTAATGTTATCCGGATTGCTATGCTCGATACGGTGGTGGCTGCACCGGGCGCTTATAGTGCAGGCGACTCGTTGAATTATATCAGGACATGGGATGCT
This sequence comes from Chitinophagaceae bacterium, assembly GCA_047602185.1. Taxonomy (GTDB): domain Bacteria; phylum Bacteroidota; class Bacteroidia; order Chitinophagales; family Chitinophagaceae; genus PMP191F. Next base: position 888,246 of record JASGHY010000001.1, read on the forward strand.
ACCAGCCCGCAAAACAATGCTGCCGCTTTGAGCAGCGCTGCGTTGAAAGATGTAAAACAATCTACCTCTTATTTCGATGGGCTGGGCAGGTTGCTGCAGGTAGTGGCAAAGCAGGGATCGTTTGCAACCGGCAGTTCACCGGTTGACCTGGTAACGGCTGTAGTGTACAATACCCTGGGCAGGGAAGTATATAAATACATGCCCTTTGCCGCTAACAGTACAGGTAGCAATACTTCTATCAGTGATGGGGAGTTTAAACGTAACCCCTTTCAGCAACAGGCCGCTTTTAATACGGTACAGTTTCCCGGTGAAAATTTTTATTACAGTAAAACGGTCTATGAGGCTTCACCTGCCAGCGATGCACTCAAAGCTATGCCGGCAGGCAATAGTTGGGTAGGGTTGCAGCAGGGTATTGCTACTGCTGTATGGAGTAATACCCTGTACGATAGTGTAAAGATCTGGACAGTTACCAATGTTGCCAATAACTGGGGAAGCTATGCTGTTACCGGCGCATACACTGCCGGCACATTGATAAAATCAGTAACTACAGATGAGCACAACCGGCAGACCATTGAGTATAAGGACAGGGCAGGTCTGCTGATCCTTAAAAAAGTGCAGCAAAATGCTGTAGCAGATGATGGCAGTGGCAGCGGATATACAGGCTGGCTATGTACTTACTACCTGTACGACTATTTTGGCAACCTGCGTTGCGTACTACAGCCGCGTGGTGTGGAACTGGTAGCAGCCACCTGGACCCTCACAGATACCACGCTGCTGGCTGAGCAATGTTTCCGTTATGAATATGACCCCCGTAAACGACTGATCCGCAAAAAAGTACCTGGCGCGGGCGAGGTGTGGACGGTGTATGATAAATGGGACAGACCTGTGCTGACGCAGGATGCTAACCAGCGCAGCAGCAATAGCTGGCTGTTTATCAAGTATGATGTGCTCAACCGCCCCATCTGCAATGGAAAATATACCAACAATACCTACATCACATTGGCTGGCATGCAGGGGTATGTAAACTCCCTGTCAACTGCACGCTACGAGGATACAGTAACAACTGCCATGCCCGGCTATACCACTACGCATAGTTTCCCTGCTGTGGGCTACAGCGATGTATATACTGTTACCTATTATGATAATTACAAATGGACAGCCCAACAGGCAAGCCAATACCGCACATTTGATGGCTCGTTTAACAGTAATTTTTCATCATCAGCAACTACCTGGCCTTACCCACAGCCCGTGGCGGCAGATATCCGCAACAGGGGACAGGTTACAGGCTCACTGGTTAAAACCAATGATGGAAATACCGCTATAGTAACAACTACGTTTTATGATCTAAAGGGAAGAGCTGTACAGGTAAAAGCGGGCAACTATACCGGCGGATGTGATATCACTACTACGCAATACAATTTCAGCGGGCAGCCGCTGGTAACGGTACAGCAACTGCAAAAGGCAGGTACCAATGCACAAACGCATACCCTGCTTACAAAGATGGAGTATGATGACCTGGGCAGGCTGCTCACTACAAAGAAAACCATCAGCAGCATTATCGGGGGCAATACGCTCAGTGTTCCTGAAAAAGTGATTGCCGCAAACCGCTATGATGCCCTGGGACAATTAAAAAGAAAAGAACTCGGCGGCGGACTGGAGAGCATCAACAATGAATACAATATCCGTGGCTGGCTTACTTCCATGAACAAAGGCTATATAAAAGGCGATAGCTCCAATTATTTTGGAATGGAACTGGGTTATGATAAACCGGGTACAGTAGCGGCAAGCAATATTACCTATGGAGCTATCAACTACAATGGTAATATCAGTGGCACTGTATGGAAAACAGCCGGAGGGGGTATTAACCGCAAGTACGATTATTATTACGATGCCGTGAACAGGTTTGCAGCAGCCCGCTTTTTACAGAATACTACCGGTACTGACTGGGAAAACAGTACAGTCAATTTTACTGTAAACAATATGAGCTACGATGCCAATGGTAATATCCTGTCTATGCAGCAATATGGCTGGCAACCGGGTACCAGCGGTATCATTGATAACCTTAGTTATACTTACTATACCAATAGCAACCGGTTAAAGAATGTAGTGGATGCTGCCAATGACGTACATACAAAACTGGGCGATTTTCGCAGCTCTGCCACTTACATGGAGGCACTGGGCGGCAACAAAACCAATGCTGCTACAGATTATACCTACGATGTCAATGGCAACCTGGTAAAAGACCTCAATAAGGATATTGATACTGCAGCCGGGCAGGCCATTAGCTACAACTTTTTAAACCTGCCTGTGGCGGTAAGGGTAAAGAACAAGGGACTGGTGCAATACCTGTACGATAATGCGGGTACCAAATGGGCCAAGATAGTACAGGAAGCGGGCAAGCCAGACAGAACAACCCTGTACCTGGGGCCGGTAGTATATGAAAATGATACGCTGCAGTTTATAGGGCATGAAGAGGGGCGCATACGCTATGCTAAAAAATACTTTGCCAATGGCGATAGCACCTACCAGTACTGCTACGACTATTTTATAAAAGACCATCTTACCAATGTGCGCATGGTACTTACAGACCAGCAGGATACGGCGCAGTATATGGCTACTATGGAAATGGCTTACAGAGCCAGGGAAGATGCTCTGTTTGCCAATATCAGCACCACGGCCTTTTCCACGGCATTGGTACCGGGGGGCTATCCTGCGGATAGTACCACTACGCCCAATAGCTATGTGGCCAGGCTGGATGGCAATACGGTAAAGACAGGGCCAGCCCTGGTACTGCGGGTAATGGGTGGCGATAGGGTAGATGTAGCAGTAAAATCTTTCTGGCGGGGCGGTGGCAGCGCCGGTAGCAGTACAGATGCTGTACCGGATATACTGGCCTCGCTGGCAACGGGTATTACAGGGGTGGCGGGTAGCCTGAAAGGTAGTGTAGCCCAGCTCGGCAGCACTGCCGGGCCATTGCTGGGGGCGGTAAATAGTTTCCGTGATCTCAACAATCCGGCACCATCAACGGGCAAGCCTAAAGCATACCTGAACTGGGTATTGCTGGACGACCAGTTTAATTTTGTAGCTGGTAGCAGTGGCGCACTACCGGTAGGTGATAGTGGCAGTATAGTGCCCCTGGCGGCTACGGGTATTCCAATGGAGCGAAACGGATTTTTGTATATTTATACCAGTAACGAAACCACCCGCAGCGTTTATTTCGACAACCTGAAGGTTACCCACTACACAGGCCCCATTACTGAAGAAACCCATTATTACCCGTTTGGCCTCACTATGGCGGGTATCAGCGCCAAAGCAGTTGGCAGGCTGGGGAATAAATACAAATACAATAGCAAAGAAAAACAGGAGAAGGAATTTAGTGATGATAGCGGATTGGAGTGGTATGACTATGGAGCGAGAATGTATGATCAGCAGATAGGGAGGTGGATTGCTCAAGATCCTTATAAAGAGAAGTATTTCAGCCTCTCTCCATACAACTATGCGGCTGACATTCCGACAATTCTAATAGATTATGATGGCAGAGATTTTCTGTTGTTTTTTTCCAAAGATAAAGAGACTGGGAAATGGACTGGCAAAGAAGAACTAGAGCGCTTAATTAATGAAGGATTAGGTGGTCAGTTTAAAGCTGTTTTTACGCAAGTCAAGGAAGACGGAAGATTTTTACTGACATTAGTAAGTGAGGATGGTGGCGGAGATAAATCAAAATTGAGTGAAGAACAAAGTGCTTTCTATAATAACTTAAAAGAAGTTACCGGTAATGAAAATTTCATGGTTGCAATGAGTGTAGTTGTTGATGATAAGGGAGTAGACATAGGCTCTTTTATTTCTGCCAAATTAGATGTCGGTGATATGATGCAATACAATTCAATCAAAGATGATAAACATACTGGTTCTACTGCACAGGGATTATTTATTCATGAGGCAGTAGAGCAAAAGCTTTGGGAGTTGACAGCAGGGAAGGAAAAGATGGATGAACAGCAGAAAATAAATAGGTTTTTAGGCAGAGACAATAGCGTAGCACCAGGGCTGCATTCTGCAGCTATCGATCCTGAAAATGCAGTCAATGGAAATACAAGATTACGTGGTCCGGAAAATGAATTTGATAATACACTCCGTGATGGGTATTATTATAAAACTTTTCGAGAAAAAGATGGGACATTAACAAGGGAAGGGATGAAAAATAGTGATAAGAAGATGGAGGTTGTGAAAAAAACTCTTACAAAACAGTAATACATGAAAATAGTATTTTTAGGAATAGCTACATTGGTTTCATCATCTGCTTTGTTCTCTTGCAAGACTAATAAGTGTGTTGTAGCAGACCCCCATTTTGTGGATACTTTCAATGTGAAATTAGGTGTAATAAAAGCACGGGAGGAAGGTGATCGGCCAGTTGGGTTTGAGGAGTATGGTGATGCAATTGTATATTTAGGTAATATTACAGGGATAACTACTCGTGGAGACTATAGTAGTACACTCGGGTATCGTAATCATAAAATATACAAAGAAGATATGAGCAAATGGAAAAGCTGGCTAAAAAAAAATAAATGCGTATTTACAATAGGCATGGCAGATAGTGTTTTGAATTTAAGATTACAGGGAATTAAGTAAGGAGTCTCATCCTAACTAATACTGGTGTTCCGAAAGGGTACTCGTGCATCATATATGTTCCTGATCTGTGACCGATGTAAGAATGTTGTCTGTACGTAGTTAAAGATCTACGCTGCAAGGAATGAATCGGGATTAATTCGTAAATCAGTAAAATGATAAAGGTTCTAGTGGGAAGATTATTTATTTCTTTTTCAGTATTTGTTCTGGTGATGTTGCTGGGACATTGTTCTTCCAATAGATGTCTTGTCGCTGACTCTAAGTTTGTGGATACATTTAATGTTAAACTTAATGTTATAAAAATACTTGAGGGTAGAAGAGGGCGCGTTGGTTTCGAAGAACATGCCGATGCGATCATTTACATGGGCAGGGTAACCGGTATAATAAGTAGAGCTGATTGTAGTAGCACCGTAGGATATCGGGATCATAAAATCTACAAGGAGGATATGAAAAGGTGGAAGGACTGGTTAAAGGAGAATAAGTGTGCGTTTACTACCGCCAAAGCCGACAGTTTTCTGAATTTAAGGTATCGGGAAGTGAAATGAGCTATAGTCTTATGAACTTTTTAACTAACGCGAGAGTTAGCGTAGCGCTCTCGTGTTAGGCTATATGCACCCGGTCTGTGACCGGTATGTTAATACAGCTTGCCTCATAATTTGAAATAAAATTTTCACTGGGTGTAGACATTAGATACTCATTGATAAATTTACCGACATGATTAAAGTTGTATTCTTGTTGATGGCATTATGCTGGTTGAATTTAGCTGGCGCGCAAGTAAACAAGTTTGATAAAATTAAATTGATCAGTTATATTAAAAAAGACCTCGCTTCTAAGTTAGAGTTTAGAAAGGGAAGAATAGACTCTTTTTTTTATAGTACGGCAAAACATGAAATCTCTTTTGATATTTCAACACTGTCTTCAGATATTATAAAACAGTTGTATTTGCCTGAGTATTTATCTTCTGATATTGAAATGAATAAAAATCACAACAGCCTGATTAGTAAAGTTATTGATTCGTTAAATGATCAGAACCTTCGTTTTAATACAACCTGTAAAAGCAAATATTCGGAATTGTATCCTAAAATAAAAGGACGTGTCAATGAAATTGTTACGTTTTTTTCTCCGGTATGCAATGGATGGATTTATCTTGAAGCGTTGCCTTGTTTTGGTGTTTTGTCATTTCAGAATAAATATGAGTTTAATGGACCGGCATATTTGTATCTTTTTCAAATTAAAGATGGGAAAATATTGAATGTTTATTTCGGCGAAAAGGATTATAACTAAATATTCTTCTTCTTCTAGCGCGAGAGTTAGCGTAGCGCTCTCGTGTTAGGCTATATGCACCCGGTCTCTGACCGGTATGTTGATACAGCTTGAATCGTAGTAGTTTGTGAGTTGCAATAAATAGGTTGTTACTGGGTATAGGCAATTCAATTGGCTAGGTCCTTTTGGTGTCTTGTTTTGTAATAAATAGATATCGATAGCTTTCCGCTATCAAGGGGTTTTCAAAAAAAGATTGATTTTTTTTGGTTCAAACAACCTACCCGTCTGTTTATATATATGAGCTAGATTTTTTAAAGGAGCTCGTTTACAGCGGAAGCCTGGAAGAAGAACCGGGCTTCCTTTTGTGTATCTAATACTTAATGCAGCTTTTGTTTTGTAGGTACAGGAACTGACACGAAAAGGAATCAGGTAGCAAAGCCCCGCTCACTTATAATAAACCATACCTGGCAATCAGCTTTTCTTTCTGGTGCTTGGCAATGAGCAGGCTGGCCTTATTGCTCATGGTCACCATTCCCTCCATCCTGTTTAAATGCAATACATGGTTCAGGTTAATGATGTATTGCCGGTGGATCCTCATAAAATGAAACTCTTCCAATACGCCCTGTACATCTTTCAGTGTTTTTGCTACAATAAATCGCTGCTTGTTCTGCAGCACCAGCACCGTATAGTTATTGCTGGACTCCGCATAGATGATCTCCTCCAGGCCTATAAAGCTCACGCCCGATTGCCCGGGGATAGCGATCTTTGAAACCTGCTCTCCCCGGAGTTGTCTTTGCAGCATACTGATCTGTTCAGTGCCCGGCCGGGCAAGTCTTTCCACTTTTTGTACTACTCTCACCAGCTCTTCCGCTTCTATTGGCTTTACTAAATAATCCAGTGCATTATAGCGGAAAGCTTTTAAGGCATACTGATTATAAGCAGTAATAAACACTATGCCCGGGTTCTGGTGCAGTAGTTTATCCAGCAGCTGGAAACCATTCATGCCAGGCATTTCTATATCCAGGAAAAGGATCTCCGGCTGCAGCCGGTCTATTTCCGGTATAGCATGGACAGGGTTTACAAAACTGCCTGTTACAGTTACCCAGGGGCAATGCTCCTTCAACTGCAGTTGTAACAGTTTTATGCTGTCCTGTTCATCATCAATAATTAAGGCGTTTAACGGTTTCATGATATAGGTATTTGAATAACCACTATAGTGCCTGCTGCTGCCTGCTGGTCATCATACAGGTCTTCTACCGCTACCCTTATAGCTGTTCCGTGTAGCTGGTTAAGCAGGTCAATGCGTTCGGCGGTTATCGACATGCCATGCGATCTTTCAATAACAGGGGCCATCGTTTTTAATGCGGCAGATCTTGTTCTGCCTATCCCGTTATCTCTTACTACTATTGTCAACAGGTTTTCACTTTCTTCATAGCTAAGATGGATAAATAAGTTGCCGGTAGCTTCCTTCTGCATAATGCCATGCCAGATGGCATTTTCAACATAAGGTTGTATCAGCAGGGGTGGAATTTCAATGGAATACAGGTCTGTATTTGCTGCCACAATGATCTCGTATTGAAGTTTCTCTTTAAAACGCATCACCTCCAGTTGTATATACAGTTCCAGTGCTTCCAGCTCAGTAGCAAGCGCAATCCGGTCCGATTTGGAATTGTCCAGTACCAGGCGCATCAGCCTCGCAAACTTCGACATATAGGCCGAGGCTGCGGCTGCATTGTTTTCGGCAGTATATAGTTTAATGGAGTTGAGACAATTGAAAATGAAATGAGGGTTCATCTGTGCCCGCAATGCACTGAGGGCGGTAGTCGCTACTTTTTCCTGGAACTCTGCAAGCTTTTTATCCTTTTCCGCTTTTTCATGTGCAATACTCAGCTGCGCTTCCTTTTGCTGCGTTTTCAGCAATATACCCAGCACCACCAATAGCATACAGAAAATGATAATGCTTCCGAGATAAAGTATTACGCTTACGCTGTTTTCCCGGGAGTTAGCTGGTAATGACGTAGAGGATGGGATGGGCGATGTGTGTGTAAAAGCGCGTATAAGCACCTGGCTAATAGTAAAGATTACCGGCAGGCTTACGATAACGGTCATAATAATAACTGCCCGGATAACTCTTTTACTAAAGGATTTCATGCTAATAAGTTACTGAAAAAACGGCAAGGGGTATTGTGTTGGAGGTTAAACGCCGGGTAAAAAGGGTGAAATGACTGTTTGGCTTAGGCAGCAACAAACCTTCCCTCATTACTGGCCGCCCCTCCCTCAATAGATATATCCTGTCGCCATTGCTGTTGATAGGATGCATCACTGCTGTATTACATTTATTGTCACCACCTTATTAGCATATGAAAAAGATACAAACATTTCTATCGGTTATACTGGCTGTATGCTGTCTGCCGGTGCATTGTGTTACCCAGTCTGCCGGTGAGGTTATACAACATCATATAGCCGCAATGGGGGGCAGGGAAAAGTTGCAGGCTATCCGTTCACTGTATATGGAATACACCATCAAAGAAGCCATGGATACCGTTCCCTCATGTGTTTTTATTGTAAGCAACAAAGGGTATAGAAACAATATGCGGATCATGGGCTATACAATTACAACATGCTATACCGATCAGGGTGGGTGGCTGGCCGATGAGTTTAAAAATATACCGGCTCATATTATAAGTAAAGGAATGTACGATCAGCATAAGGATAAGCTGGAGCCGGCAGGTGCATTATTGCATTATGCAGAGAAGGGTAATAAAGTCAGCTACCTGGGCAGGGAGCAGGAGAATCATGTCATCACCTTGGTAACGCCTGATGATTTTACCATTTATTATTACATCGATACTGCAACAGGGTACATTGCTAAAATAAAAAGAACGGCTGTTTTTGAAGGCAAACCGGTTGCTGCCACTATTTTCTTCAGCGACTATAGAAAAACAGGAGAGGGGTATATAATGCCGTATTCTTTTTTTATCAGTATTCCTTCCTTATTAGGGCTTACCTGTACTGTTACCACTGTCAGAATAAACCAGCCACTCGATCCATCGCAGTTCCTGATGCCTGGTTCCTGATGGCATAGTGAGTATATGGTCTGTAACGGAAGTCAGAAAGACCGAAAGTCCGGAAGGAAAGAAAGTTGGCAATTTGCAGTTATCCCGAATACAAGCGGCGAGCTTTGAGCCTCGAGGAATACAAGTTAGCAGTTGGAAATTTGCAGTTATCTGTATCCCCATTCACTATTCACCATTGACCATTCACTTGCTTCAGCCACTCACGACTGACGACTCACGTCTCACGATATTCACGATTGCCGTCTGCCGATTCACGATTCATGGCTTTCTTTCACATTTCACGTTTCACGAATCCGCGTCTCACGACTGACGATTCACGTCTCACGATCCTCAATCTCAAATTTCAAACATCAAACATCAAATCTCGCTGCTGCATGTCGTTCGTCCGCAAATTGCCCTCCTTTTTCTCAATTTTTTTGAGGTAAAAGAAACATACCTTTGGTTTGCGGATTATCTCCCAGGCGATTATGAAAGTAAAATGGTTCAACATCTCCATACATGTACTGGTATGGGTATTGCTGCTGGTGATCCCGTATATTTCAACCGACCAGGTTTTTAATGCGCTGGACCCGGCACTCGATATCAAATACCTCTTGCTCTGCGTTGCCCTCAGTGCCGTGCTGATAGTTACCTTCTATTTCAATTATCTTTTTCTGATTCCCCGCTACCTGCTTACAAACAAATACTGGAGCTATTTTTCATTCCTGCTGCTGGCCATCATTACCGTCTTTGTCCTTTCAGGCATGTTGTTCTCCTTTTCCGATTTCAGTCCTGAAAAACTGGTAAAGACAAATGTGGCTGTTGAAAAGATCATCCCGGTTATCATTATCAATGCCATTTCACTATGGCTCTTGTCCATTGTACTGTCCGTGCTCTGGGCTGTCTATAACCGGCTCAAACAAACAGAAAGCGAAAAGCTGTCTGCACAGATAGCATCCCTTAAATCACAGATCAACCCGCATTTTCTCTTTAATACCCTCAATAATATTTATGCTACGGCTATCGATACCTCGCCCAAAGCGGCTGATATGGTCGATAAGCTGTCGGAAATGATGCGCTATACCATGAAGGATACGCAGCAGGACCTGGTTTGGCTGGAAGATGAGATCAATTACATAAGCAATTTTATAGAGTTGCAGAAACTGCGGTTAGACAGGAGTGTAAAGCTGGAATACCATACCCTCGAAAATATTCCGCCCTTACGCATTGCCCCCATGCTGCTGATCCCCTTTATTGAAAATGCCTTTAAACACGGGGTTAATTCCGAACAGAAAAGCCGTATTGTTATTGATCTGAAAATGAACAAGACCGAGCTCCGCTTAAGGGTCGAAAATAATAAGGTGGATGTACAGCAGGAACTTGCTGAACGGAGCGGCCTGGGAATTGAGAATACAAGACATCGCCTGGAGCTGATCTATCCCTCAAAGTATCTGTTGGTTATCAATGATACGGAAAGGGAGTTTTTTGTTTCTTTGTCAATCAACTTACAATGATCAATGCCATTGCCATAGACGATGAACCCCTGGCGCTTACGGTAATTCAGTCGCTTTGCGATAAAAGCGGCAGCATTCACCTGCAAAAGACCTTTACCCAGCCCAGTGAAGCATTAAGGCATTTACGCAAATATCCTGTAGACCTGGTGTTCTGCGATATCCAGATGCCTGCCATGACCGGCATTACCCTCGTACGGTCGCTGCAGCAGAATACAATGGTGATCTTTACTACTGCCTTCAGTGAATATGCCGCTGTTAGTTACGAATTGAATGCCATTGATTACCTGCTCAAACCCATCAACCAGAAACGTTTTACACAGGCCATCACCAAGGCCCGCGAGTATTTTGATTACATCAATAAAAAAGACCAGCAGGCAGATAAGAGCATTTTTATCCGGGCCGATTTTAGCCTGGTGAAAATCCCATTGGCCGATATCCTGTACATCGAAGGTTCTGCCGATTACCTGAAGGTCTATGTCAGGGATCGCAAACCCATTGTGGCACGCATGCCTATGAAGGATATGATGGAGAAGTTAAATACTGCCGATTTTATCCGGGTGCACCGTAGCTTTATTTTACCCTTTGCCAGTATAGAGGCCGTTAAGGGAAATACTATTTTTATGGGTGATAAAGAGTTTCCTATTGGCAGAACTTATGCTGCTGACTTCTTCAGCCGCTATGCTCCTTAAACCCTTCTTCGCTCAACTCCTGCACTTCTTCTCAAAAAGTTTTACAAGGTTTTATTTGATCTCACATTCGTAGCGTAATCATAAATGATGCCCGATTATGCACAAAAAGATCATAGCAAACCTCTTTCTCTTATTCAGTACCACCATTTTACTGGCACAGACAAAATACACCGTAAGCGGTACAGTAAAACAAAAGACCTCCGGTGAAACACTCATCGGCGTAAGTATTACTGTAGTGGAAAAGCCCGGTGTTGGTGTCATTACCAATGAGTACGGTTTTTATTCTCTCTCGCTGCCTGCAGGCAGCTATACATTGCGGGTTACCTATGTGGGGTATAAACAGGAGCTGATCCCCGTAAAGCTGGATGCCAATGTTACGGTAGGCATCAGCCTGGCCGATCAGGGCAGTATGGAGGAAGTGGTAGTGGGCGCCAGGAAAGACAACGATAACCTTACCAAAGCTACAATGGGTACCGAAGTGCTGAATATGAAAACGGCAGCAAAGATTCCCGTGGTCTTTGGCGAAAAAGACCTGGTAAAGACCATTCAGCTGATGCCCGGCATAAAATCCAATGGCGAAGGAAGCAACGGCTTTTCTGTACGGGGTGGCGCTACAGACCAGAACCTGATCCTGCTGGATGAGGCGCCTGTTTATAATGCCTCGCACCTGTTGGGTATTTTCAGCACGTTTAATAGCGATGCCATTAAAGATGCCACCATTATCAAAGGCAATAGCCCCGCGCAGTTTGGGGGTCGTCTTTCATCGGTGCTGGATGTTAAGATGAAAGAAGGGAATAACAAGGATTACCAGGTAAGCGGTGGCCTGGGTTTGATCAGCAGCAGGCTCACGGTAGAAGGGCCCATTCAAAAAGAACGCTCATCGTTTATTATCTCGGGCAGAAGGACCTATGCCGATCTTTTTGCCAGGCTCTCGTCCGATCTGAAAGATGTAAAACTGTATTTCTACGACCTCAATGCCAAAGCAAACCTGGCTATTAACAGTAAGAACAAACTTTTCTTTTCCGGCTATTTTGGCAAAGATGTATTGAGTGTATCCAAAGCATTTGGAAGTAAATGGGGCAATGTTACCGGTACTTTACGATGGAACAGTGTACTGAGCCGCAAGTTGTTTTCCAATACCTCTTTTATCTACAGCAATTATGATTTTAATGTAGGGTTTGAGAGCGATGGCAGCGAAACAAATTTTAATTCGCATATCAGGGACCTCAACCTCAAACAGGACTTTTCCTTTTATCTCAATACCAGGAATACCATGCGTTTTGGTTTTAACCTCATCCACCATACCATTACTCCCACAAAGGCAGGCGGCACTGATATTGTAAATGACAAAAAGAGCCGTAAAGGATTGGAGAACGCGGTATACTTCAGTAACTCTTACAAAGCATCCGACAGGGTCAATGTTGACTATGGGTTGCGGTTCTCCTTTTATAATGTTCTGGGTGGCGATACCTATAATGTTTACCAGGATAATCAGCTTGTTGAATCCATTAAGCTGGACAATGGCAAGGTTGGGAAAACCTACTACAACTGGGAGCCGAGATTGTCAGTCAACTACATGCTCAGCAATACAGAAAGTATTAAGATCGGTTATGCACGTAACACGCAAAACCTGCACCTGATGAGTAATTCTACCGGTGGAAGTCCTACTGACCAATGGATCGGCAACAGCTATAATATAAAACCGGAGATTGCCGACCAGGTAAGCCTGGGCTTTAGTAAGAATTTTAAGGACAATATGTATGAACTCAATACAGAAATTTATTACAAAACAATGCAACGGCAGATCGATTACCGCGATGGTGCAGACATCAATACCGTTCCTGATGTGGAAAGTGAATTGCTCTATGGAAAGGGCAGGGCCTACGGGTGGGAGGTGTTGTTAAAAAAGAAAAAAGGCAGGCTTACCGGCTGGATTGGTTATACGCTTTCCAAAACCGAAAGAAAGATACAGGGCATCAACAATGGGGAGTGGTACAATGCCAAGCAGGATCGTACACATGATCTGTCGGTAGTAGGTATTTATAACCTTACTCCGCGATGGACAGTCTCCGGCACATTTATCTATACTACCGGCAACGCTGTTACATTCCCTACAGGTAAATACGTTTTAAACAATATGGTGGTGTACCAGTATGGTAGCCGCAATGCAGACCGTATGCCTGCCACGCACCGCCTCGATCTCAGCTTTACGTATGAAAAACCTGCAAAACGAAAGTTCCGGAGTTCCTGGAGTTTCGGGCTGTACAATGTTTATGGACGCCAGAATCCTTACAGCATGACCTTTAAAGAGAATAAGGACAATCCGCAGAAAATTGATGCTGTGCAGACCTCTCTCTTCAGGTGGGTACCCAGTATTACATATAATTTCAAATTCTAACACAGATGATCAGGAATATCGGCATCGTTTTATACATGGCCTTGGTGCTTTTTACCAGCTGCGAAAAAAAGGTTGACCTCTCTTACAAAGACAACCAGTCCCGGATAGTGATCGAGGGAAACATCACCAACCAGCCCGGCCCTTACTATGTAAAGATCACGGGATCTGTTGCTTTACCGGCTACCGGGGCTTATCCCACCGTTGATGATGCGGTAGTGTCCATCAGCGATAATGCAGGCAATAGCGAAACGCTTGTGGCACAGGGTAGCGGCATCTATCGTACTACTGCATTAAGTGGAGTACAAGGCAGAGTATATACGCTCACTGTAAAAACCGGTGGACAAACATATACTGCACAAAGTACAATGCCACAGCGGGTAGCTTTTGATTCCGTTAAAATAGAAAAGCTAACGATTGCCGGCGATGTAGAGTTTAACCTGATCCCGGTGTACAGGGATCCCGTTGCAAAAGGCAACAATTACAGGTTCCTGTTATCCGTGAACGGTAAACTCATTAACCAGCATTTTATTCAGAATGATGTGGTCAAGAATGGTCTTGTAAATACCCTGCGCCTCGAAATAAATGATGATGATCTGAAACTCAAATCCGGCGACCAGGTAGATCTGGAAATGCAATGTATAGATGAAGGGGTCGCTTTGTTTTACACTACATTGGCTTTGATAGCAGACAGCGGCCCGGGTGGGGGCACTACGCCCAATAATCCCCCGAATAATCTCTCAAACGGGGCATTGGGCCTGTTTTCTGCGCATACAGTAGAAGCAAAGCGTACTTCGGTACCATAGCACGGCTTGATGGCAAACAGACGGGGGCTAAAAAAAGGGGCTACCGGTGGTGGTAGCCTCTTTATGTTGTTGGGTAAGATGTGTATTGCCTAATCCTCCACGAAATAACTCACCTCAAGAAATTTACCGCTGGCACCTTTCTCAATTTTTTTGAGTTCTTTCAACACGCCACCCACTTTTATTTTCTTTTCAGGTAATTTTTCCTTCCCTTTTAGTGTAGTGATCACAAATGTTGCGTCAGAGTCGTTGTCGCTGATCTCGTACACATCATAATACTCAGTGATCGGGATCATGGTAAATGTAGAAGCTACAGGAACTAAAATGACCCCGCTGATCCTTGACTTTGAATTGGTCAGCCTGGGAATGCCGCTGATGATCACATTAGAGGCCACAATACCTTTGCTTTCCGTTTCTGCAGGTTGTAATTCCTGTGCTTTAAACTTGTTGTAGCTTGCCTGCAGGTCGTTGTCAAACTTCTGCCTGATCATTTCTTTGGCGCTTTCTGCAAGATGGGCAATTGCCAGGTCCATGAATAATATTGACTTTTGTTTTTCAAAAAATACGCCTGCCACTTTACCTACTTCCGACTCGCTTATCTTTTCATCGTTTGGATGAGTAAAGATGTTGTAAAACCTTCCGCCGTTATCTAAACTGCTGATCGCTTCTGCCGGATCTTTAAAGGGTTTGATCTTTTCCATGATGCTGCTATTTGATGATTATAGACTCTTGCCTGAAAAACGGCAAGATAGTGTATATTGAAAGATATAGCCCCGGCAGGTATCTCCGCCCGCCGGAATATAATTGCTTAACTCAGTGATATTGATTTTAGCAGTTTCGCAGAACGTTATTGAGCGATCATTCTTAACCTCAACTTTTGTAGTTTTACCCGTGAATCTAAAGGACTTTTGAAAACGAATGCAGTGGAATGCCTAAGAACAACAGGAACATACCCGTCAATTCAATGTCTGACAATTTTAGTCAGGGTATTTCTATTGATAGGAACAGTATTAAAAGAACCGACTTTAAAACGGCACTTCAGTACGAAGAAGCTACGCAGTCGCATCGCGACGAAGGGCATACATTCCATATAGTTGAAAAAGGCACTATTCTGCTTGAAATTGATTTCCGGGAATATAGTATCACTGCGCCTGCTGTTGTTTATATGCATCCCAGCCAGGTACATCGCATTGTGGATTTTAGATCCATTACCGTCTGCTCCCTCTCAATCAACAACGAAAACCTGAATCCTGGTTATTTAAAGTTTTTAGAAGAGATAGCACCTGCAAAGCCATTGATATTGACAAAACAGGTCTATGCAAATATTGCTGATACCTTTTCACTTTGCCTTGGTTTCTCAAAGCAAAAGAACAACAGGCTCTACTACTCACTGCTAAAGGATAGTTGCAATGCACTGGTGGCCTTGCTTACTTCAGCATTTTTAAGCCAGGATAAAACTGCTGGTAAACTTTCAAGATCTGAATTAATTGCCCGATCCTTCAGGCAGTTATTAGAGAAAAACTATTCTACCATTAAACGGCCTGCCGGGTACGCTGCCAAACTGAATATTTCTACGCCTTATTTAAATGAAAGCATCAAAAGCGTAACAGGCTTATCCGTGTCACAGCATATCCAGGACCGGATCATACTGGAAGCAAAACGCCTGCTGTATCATACCGGTAAGTCAGTCAAAGAAATTGCCTTTGACCTGGGCTATGAAGATTACCCCTATTTTTCAAGGCTTTTTACCAAAGCCACAGGCATCTCTGCATTGGCCTTCCGCAACAAAAACAACGATTAGTCCAATAATTACTGCGATTGATTATTCTCTGCCTTAGTCTTACGGTGGAACTTTGTGTCATAAAGTTCAAAAGAATAAAAAATGGAACAGGATAAACAGGTACTTGTGTCAGGCGCAAGCTTTGCAGGGCTCACAACTGCCTATTGGATGAATAAAATGGGGTACAGGGTAACCGTTGTGGAAATTGGGCATCACCTCAAAAAAGGAGGTACCCCAGTAGATATTAAAGATAGTACTGTTGATATTGTAAAACGGATGGGGCTGTTGGAGCAAATTAAAGCCAATAGTATCGGCGTAAAGAAGTGGGAGTTTAAGAATGCTGACGATAGCACAGCAAATGCAATTGTATTGGATCAATTACCGGTCAATGAGTTTGAAATAGAAAGAGATGTTTTACTCAATATGCTGTTTGAGCTTGTAAAAAATGATGTCTGCTTTCTTTTCAATAATAGCATTGTGTCTTTAAGTGAAAAGGAGGGTGGGATAGATGTAACCTTTAAAGACGGTACTCAAAATAGTTTTACATGTGTGTTTGGTTGTGATGGCATCCATTCAGCAGTACGAAGAAGCTGGTTTGGCAACGAAACTGAATACGTTCATTTCCTGGGACAGTATTTTTCCATTGCCATTATCAATAAGCTGTTGATTGAAGAAAGCACCTTGCAGCTGTATGCTGAGCCCAATAAAGGGATTATGCTCAATGCTTACAATAATAAAACCGACATCGTGTTCAGCTTCCGGCCCGAAAAAGAAATTCCTTATGATTTCCGTAACCAGGAACAGCATAAACAAATAGTTGCAGCGCAAATGGAGGGCATGGGTTGGCGCGCAGCTGAGTTGCAAAAAGAGATGTTACATGCGGCATCTTTTTACTTCGACAAATTTTGCCAGGTAAAAATGCCATCATGGACAAAAGGCAGGGTGGCATTGGTAGGCGATGCAGGTTATTGTGCTTCGCCTGCTGCAGGCATGGGCGGTTCGTTAGCGATCATTGGTGCTACCGCATTGGCAGATGCTTTTGAAAAACATCATGGAGATGTTCAATTAGCTTTTGCAGAATACAACAATAGCCTGCGCCCCTTTATAGACGAAATACAGGCAACAGCAGTAGAAACCCTGGATAAACTGCTTCCCAGGACCGAAGAAGAAATAAGATGGAGAAATCAGCATGGGTTTTAAACCCGGCAGTACATAAATGGAATAACAAGAGGCGACCAAATTGATCGCCTCTTGTTTTATGCGCTACCAACTGTGCTACGAAATCAATCATTTTTTTCGTGTTGGGGGTGCGGACGTAGTTATAAATCCATTCTGCTAAAAATGTTTATTATACATATACGCCTGAAGTTTTTATTTATCGTTTTTGAAGAATTATCAACTGCTCCTTGAATAATAGGTTGATAAAATGATCTTATCTCCAACTGAAATGAAAAAAATAGAAACTAAAATAAATTGCCATGCAATTAAAATGAAACGCAATGACTTTTTACAGGTTGATTCTCGCCTCACATAAAGATGTGAATCTCTTTTTGGAGCTGGTATTTGCAGGAAAGCATAGGTAGCTTACATTTTAAATTCCATGTTATGCATTTAATAGAGAGAATTAATACAGCCGTTCGGCTGTTGATTTGTTTGTCTTTTAGCTGCTTACTAATACTGGCTGCCTGCAAAAAGAGCGGCTCGGGAACTGATGATGAAGACGTAGAATCAGAAGTGCTTATTACACCCAAAGCCCAGCCGGTTGGTCCTGCTATTACCAAAGTAATAGGGCCTGCAGGTGGCACATTAAGTACTCCGGGAGATTCTGTTGTTATGATAGTTCCTGCCGGAGCCGTTTCTATACCTACCACTTTTAGTATTCAGCCGGTAGAAAGTACGTTACAGGTAATAGAAGGCAAAGTGAATTATGAATTGTTGCCACACAGCGTCACATTTGCAAAACCTATTCAGGTCATATTTAAGTATGACCCTGAATTATTCAAATTCAACCAGGATGTACTGGTCGTAGCATCACGTAATGAAGAAGGGAAATGGATGGTCCTTCCTACTGCTTTGGATAAAACCAATAAAACAGTAACAGTAGAGAAAACCAGCTTCAGTGAATTTGAGATTTATGAAAAGTATATTATACGCCCTGAAAACCTATGGGTTAATTCAGGAGAATCTATTGAAATAAAGTTAGGCGTGTTATATAGTAAATGGGATCCATCCTCAGATGATGGGGTGTTGACGCCATTGATTCCATCTTTTGAATTTGGGAATACTATTTATCATTTACTTTCCCCTGATTTTGTCCAAAAGATCTCCAATTGGCGAATTGTAGAAGGGCCTGGAAAAATAGAAGCGACAAATTCATTTAAATCTATTGCAAAATATACAGCCCCGGATTTGGTTGATACAAATGCTGTTGTAACGATTGAGGCTACTATTGAAGGAGTTCAGGAAATTAAAGACCCTAAGGCTCCAGGTGGTGTAAGGAATACCGGAAAACTTATTATTCGTACCCAGATTGTTGTACTGGGCGGATGGATAAAACTAGCTTTTGATGGGAAAACTTATATATTAAAACATCACCTGGCAATAGGAGCCGTGGGAGAGCATATAGCCGTTGGTGGCGAAAATGAAGACGGAAACATTTCCGTGGCTGCAGGTGTCTTTTTTTCGGCAGGAGGTGCCGGGAGTTTTAGTTGGGGTGATAAGGCTGGTTCAGCGTCAGGAGGTGTAAGTTTTTATAATATGGGGTATAATCATGGACATTTGATATGTAATACATTTCCTGTTCAACATGAATATAGTAGTGGAAAACTCACTTTTGACAACTGGTCCAAAAAAACTGGCGAGATTATTTCGGGTAGTTTTAATGGTAATTTTTTCACTCCAAAAGACGATGGATGTCAGTTTGATAGTAAGAGTTTTAGCGTTCAATTTAAAATACCCAGGTCGGGAACATGGAGATAATTCCAGTTCTATTTCATAGAAAAGCCTCAGTTATTGTTAACTGAGGCTTTTTGTTTCCTTCTTCCCACGCTGGGATTACTTAGATCAGATTTTGAAAGTATACTATTTCAATAAAAAATTTAGAATGGCCAATATTGTGTTCATATAATCTTCTTTCTAAGTCAGTACAAGCGCCTATGTAGTATTTATCCAGTTTTTCAGAGTGCAATATGTACATAAAAGGCATAAAAAAAGAGGCTACCAATTTTGATAGCCTCTTTTCTGTGATCCCGCTGTCCCGATCTTTGATTGGGAGAACCCAGGACCCTCCCGATTAAAAATCGGGATGCTCTATCAACTGAGCTACGAATTATGTTTGTTTTTAAGCAATTGCTCAATATATTTCCTAGACTTCATCTTCTTTATCTGCAATTCCCGTTTTTTTGCAGCTGTCAGATCGCTGAACTCTTCTGAGTACATCAATATCCAGGGCACACCTAAGCTGGTAAATTTAGAATGGCCAATATTGTGTTCATATAATCTTCTTGCTAAGTCTGTACAAGCACCTATGTAGTATTTATCCAGTTTTTCAGAGTGCAATATGTACATAAAGGGCATAAAAAAAGAGGCTACCAATTTTGATAGCCTCTTTTCTGTGATCCCGCTGGGACTCGAACCCAGGACCCATACATTAAAAGTGTATTGCTCTACCAACTGAGCTACGGAATCAATACTTTTACCTCACTTTCCTGTCCCCTCGTTGTTTTTGGGAGTGCAAAAATAGGATAAAAACATATTGCACCAAATTTTTTCTAAAAAAAATCTTCTAATATCCTGCATATCAAATTTTTTCAGCGCCTCAACTCCATTATTTTTGTAATACAATTCATCGTCCATGTCAGTTTTCAAAGATAAAGTTGTTGTTATTACAGGCGGTACAGATGGTATCGGAAAAGCCCTTGTTGAGCTGTTTATTGCTGAAGGAGCCAAAGTTGCTACCTGCGGCCGTAATTATGATAAACTGTATAGCCTGCAACTGGAACACGCCAGCGTAATGTTGCACGCCATGACCTGCGATCTGAGCAAGCAGGCCGATTGCAGACGTTTTATTGACTCTACCATCAAAACTTTTGGAGGTATTGATATCCTCATCAATAATGCGGGTATCAGTATGCGTGCCCTGTTTAAGGACATGGACGTGGAGGTGATCAAAAAAGTGATGGATGTAAACTTCTTCGGAGCCGTTTACTGTACCAAATATGCACTCGATTCCATTTTAGAGCGTCAGGGAACCGTTGTGGGTATTTCTTCCATTGCCGGTTACAGGGGCCTGCCTGGCCGTTCCGGATATTCCGCTTCTAAATTTGCCCTGCAGGGTTGGTTGGAAGCCCTCCGTACTGAATTGCTGCATAGCGGCGTACACGTAATGTGGGTAAGCCCGGGCTATACTACTTCCAACATCCGTAATGTAGCCCTCAATAACGACGGGAATCCCGAGGCCGAATCTTTGATGGATGAAGGCCGAATGATGTCGAGCGAGGATTGTGCCCGCGAGATCTTCAAGGCTGTAGAGCAGAAAAAGCGTTCGCTGGTGCTCACCGGTACCGGTAAAAGAACCTTATTGATCAACCGTCTTTTCCCCTCACTCGCAGATAAACTGACCTACAAGTTTTTCTTCAAAGGAGGACAATTGATCAAATAAGTTTCGTGTTTCGGGTTTAAGGTGTCGGGTTAGTTGCAATACTAAAATCCTCTGTTTTATGGCAACTATCCTTCGGTTTGAAGATCTTGATATCTGGCAGTCTGCAAGACAATTGGCGCATGAAGTTTTTGATGCATACAATAATTCAGAACAATTTTGCAGAGATTTTAAATTGAAAGAGCAGATCAATGCTTCCAGCGGTTCTGTAATGGATAATATTGCGGAAGGGTTTGAACGAAGCAGCAGAAATGAGTTTGTGAATTTTTTGTCTATAGCAAAAGGTTCATGTGGAGAGGTAAGATCGCAATTGTACAGAGCGTTGGATAGAAATTATATATCGCAGGAGCTGTTTAATAGTTTAAAGGATCGTACAGAAGCGCTGGCAGGAAAAATAGGAGCATTTATAAATTATCTTAACGGCAGCAGCTATAAAGGAAACAAGTTTAAAAACAGGGTAAACTAACACGGAACACAAAACACGAAACTCGTAACGTCAATGTCTTTAATCACACTCACTTCAGATATAGGTCAGCAGGATTACCTGGTGGGTGCGGTTAAGGGTACGTTATTACAGATCAATCCCTCGTTTTCGCTGGTCGATATTTCGCATGCTATTTCTCCTTTCAACTATCCGCAGGCAGCCTATGTATGCCGCAATGCTATCCGCCATTTTCCGCCTTATACCTATCATTTATTACTGGTAAACCTGTTTGAGAAAAAGCCTGAGCAGTTATTGCTGGCTTATCACAACGAACAGTATATTATTTGCGCAGATAATGGTCTGCTAACGATGATCCTGGAAGATAAACCGGAAATGGTAATAGGACTTCCGCTGGAGAAAACAGCTATTAAGAATACCTTGTATTGTACACGGGTAATGGGGGAGGCTGTACAGCAGTTACAGGCCGGTGCAAGGATCATGGATATTGGCGATCCGGATGTAAGTATCCTTGAAAAGAATTACCTGCGTCCTTTATTGGGTGAGAATTGGATCGAAGGACAGATCATCTTTATCGACAACTTCGAAAACATTGTTGTCAATATTACCCATGAGCAATTTGAAGCACAGCGTAAGGGCCGCCGTTTCAGGATCACTTTTGTCCGCAGTGAAGTGATCGATCGCATTGCTGAAACCTATGCAGATGTGCCGGAAGGAGAGAAGCTGGCGCTTTTCAATGCAGCCGGTTATCTTGAAATCGCTATCAATAAAGGCAATGCAGCCGGGTTATTTGGTCTGCAGGGATTTACAGAACGCACGCAACACATGCAGAACCGTCTCTTCTATCAAACGGTGCGGATCCATTTCGAATAAATATTAATTGGACTTTCCGCTTAAAGGAAAGTAAACCTGTCAGGTCTAAGCTGCAAAACAAAGTTCCCATATTATAAAGTAATTAACCTATTCAAGCCAGACCTGACAGGTTAGCCTTTTAATTGCAGTCTGCCTGTTAGCCAATTAATTAAAAATATTAAAGGGTGTTGCATAAGCATATTCCGGCTTCAGCCGGTAGTAAATGTGATGCAACAGCAAAATGCATTCATTCCTCTTATCTCAATAGTTTATAAATCAATATAGCCCGCCGGAGCGGGCTATATTGGTGAGGACTGCTCATTGACCTCCCAATTCGCATGAGAAAGCTAGTTTGTGTTTCCGCTGCGATGTTTGCTATTTAGGGTTCTTTACGGGAGCGCTGCCTGTTGCAGGAGCATTCAATGCCAGTTCATCATCCGGCACATCCCAGTAATCAAGAAAATTGTAATTGATGGTAGCGTGCGTGTTTAGTACGCCTGTACTGCTCACCACTATTGCGTTGGTACGGCCACCGCCTGCGCTGATATCATCAAGGTAGCCCCAGCGGCGATAGTCGTACAGTGATACATTACGGAACAACAGTGCTGTTCTTCTTTCACGACGCAGCTCTTCATACGCCTGTGCTGCATCAGTAACCACCCCCGATACTGCCGTAAGACCTGCTCCCTGGTAGTTGCGTACGGCGTCTACACTGGCAAGACCGGTAGCTATATTGTTCAGTTTGATATTGGCCTCGGCTTTCATCAGTTCATTTTCCTCGTAGGTAGATGCTACATACAATTCATAAGCACCTACTGTGCGACTGGCTACTACAGCTGTGCCTGTTACACCATTGCCGCCGTCCGATAGCCTGTATCGTGTGCTGAACGTAAAGCCGCCTTTCTGGTTAAGATAAGTGCTCACCTGTGTAAAGTTGTTGGCAAGCCTTTTATCACCGGTTTTATATTCCTGGATCAGTCTTTCACTGATCTTATAGGTAGTGCTGGTAGGGTCGCCTACGGTAAGCGCTGCCACGCTGCCACCGGTGGCACTGAGAAAACTTCCGGCAGATGCTGAACGTGCAGTGAACACAAGATCGCTGCTGTTAACACCGTTGTTGGTGAGGGTAATGATATTGTTCCAGTCGGCAGTGGTCATGTCTTTCACCCTTTTATTGGCCAGCAGGTTACGCGCCTTCATGGTGTTGATGGTGTGGATCCACATAGTGGGTGTCAGTACACCACCTTTGCCTGTCTGGCATTGAGAAGGTATCAGTCCTTTTATAATGGTATTGTAATCTGTCACAACTGTTACCGCATTCAGTGCCTCGATCGCTTTGTTATAATTAGCATCTGCTTCTGTTAATACTTCTGCACTGGTTTTGTACACATTGGTTGTAGTAGCATAATCATTTTTGATCAGCCCGGCATAATAGATAGAGCCGATCCTTGAATAAGCATATCCTTTCCAGAAATAGGCCCATGCTTTCAGGGCATTCTTTTTACTGGTGGCATCTCCGCTGAAAGTAACCTTATCGATTGTTTCCAGTATAAGGTTACAGGCATTGTTCATGAAATACATCCATGTCCATTCAAAATAAAACATGTTGCTGCCTGCCTTGGTACGCGAGTTGTTCAATCGTATTACCTGTTTCGCCGGGGCTGTATTGGTGATCTTTGTATTGTCGTCGAAGATCACGTAATCAGGTACGCTTACCTGGTTAGTGATATTATTGGCTGCCTCAGCTGAGACGATATCAGCCATCAGGTCGTGATAGGCCGGTGCCAGGAACCAGAAGCTGCTTCCCAGGAAGGAACCGGTATATTTTGAATCGGTAATGCCGTTAAACCCTGTCTGGTACACTGCTCCCAATGCCAGTGATACAATACCTGCTTCCGTTTTGGCGCTTTCCGGGGTGGGAGAGTTAGGGTTTTGTACGTTCAGTTCTTCTTTGCGGCAGCCTGTTTGTACTAACAACAGTATGCACAGTATATATGATAGTTTCTTGCTCATTGTAATAAAGTTTAGTTTAAAGACCAATGTTCAATCCAACCTGGTAAGTTTTGATATTGGGCATTGAGTTGTGATCAATACCTCTTTCATACGAAGAGTTGCTGGTACCTGTATTGATTTCCGGGTCAAAGCCTGTGTATTTGGTAGCGGTCCATAAGTTTCTGCCGGATAATACCAGTTGCACTTTCTGCAGGTATTTCAGGTGAAATAGTTTGGCTGCATCTACTGCTACTGATACATTGCGTAGGCGAACAAAGGAAGCGTCTTCATAGAAATAATCTTTCGTCGAGTTACGCGCTCCGTTGATGCTGCCCCACATATCAGAGTAGGCACTGATATAGTAGTTGGAGAAGGCGGCTGTTTGTCCGTTCACTGTCAGCTTATCTCCAAAGTCTCCGTGGATCCCGTCACGGTACATCCATTCCTTGGTCTGGTTGTACAGGTGACTCTTATACACCCAGTCAAACTGGAAGGAGAGTGTCAGGAAGTCTTTAAACCTTAAACTGTTAATGAAGGAAGCGTTGAACTTAGGGTTGGGGTCGCCGATAGGATAGGTCTCATTGGTAAACATAATGCCGCGTGTCGCTGTATCTACCAGTGTACCATTTACTACCTGGTATTTGCCGGCATCAGCTTTATTGATGTAGGTCGTTCCGTCCTTACGTGTCTGGTCGGCGCTTCTGAATGTTTTCAGGCCATATATCTGGCCTATTTTATCGCCTGCTTTCAATACCAGGTTGGTACTGCCGGCAGAGGCGGTCAATACAATATCCTGGTTGGTAGACACCTTGTCGATCTTAGAGCTCTGGTGTCCGAAGGTGGTCACAAAATCCCAGGTAAAGTTCTTGGTAGATGCTACATTCAGGTTCAGCGAGAATTGGAACCCTTTGGATGAAAGAGAGAACGCATTGGTAAGATAACTGCCGCCACCTGATGACGGTGCAGCATCTACGGCAAAGATCACATCCTTGCTTTTTCTCGACCAGAATGTAGTGCTGATGCCAAGATTGGACAGCCAGCCTTTTTTGCCAAGATTTACAGAGATATCACCCCCTATTTCTGTTTCCCGGGAGATCTCCACTTTCAGGTCAGGATTGTTTTGAGTAGAAGCAGTATAGAACGCCAGTGCGTTACCAATACTCCTGGTCGATAAAACGATATACCTGTCAAATGCACCGGGTTGAATGCCTGCTTCACCATACCCTCCGCGCAGTTTCAATTCAGGTATGATGCCTGCAAGATTTCTCCAGAAGTTGAATTGGGAAAGACGCAGGTAACCATTTCCATGATAGAATGTCTGAGGGGTAGCTCCGCCACCGAATGCTGATGAATAGTCGCTTCGCAAACCAGCCTTAATACCGCCGATGCTGCCATAATCAAATGCCTGGTCTACCAGCCAACCAAAGGTTACAAATGGTCTTTTGAAATCTACCGTTACCTGCTGTGTATTGGTCTGGCGCATATTGTATACCGGGTACAGTTGTAATCCATCACCAGAGGTAGAGTATTGTTTGAATACGTTTTTACGGTAATCATACGCCACATAGGTAGTGGAGGTAATAGGCACTTTCAGGTTAAGGTCATTGGCAAAATCGAGATGGATAGTGCCTGCTGTTAATGCATTCTGGAAAGTGGTAGTGTAAGAGTGGTTGGTGAGGCCGCCTGCATTGGAGCTAAAACCCCCGATAAATGCACTGCGGCTGATAGCATTGATGTTCTGCGACTGGTTCAGGTATATATAAGAGGCATCTTCTTTTTCATAGTTGATGCCATATTTGGCTTCCAGGTCTACAAAACGGTTAATGTGATAAGAACCCTGGAAGTTCTGTATCAGGCTCACTGTTTCATCTTTGCCGGATGAATACTGGAAATAATAATTGGGATTGGCCCCGTTGATACTTACCGGGGAGGCATTCAGCCTGTTGGCATAATCACCATTGGCATCCTTCCATTCCAGGTCAAAGAAAGGAGAGCTGTTCAGCATCTGGTAAATGGCATCACTGCCGCCGGCATAGAAAGGGTTGAAGTTATTCTTCTGGTAGATCATCTGTGTAATAGAGCGGATCTTAAACCCTTTAAATGCTTCTGTTCCTACATTGGAAGTAAAGTTATAGCGGGTCAATGCACCGTTCTTTTTGATCGCGCTTTCCTGGTATGAGCGGGATGCTGTAAAGGCAAAATCTGTTTTATTGGCACCTCCTGATACGGTAATACTGTTATTAACTGTTGCTGCTGTACGGAACAGCTGTTTAAAATGGTCGTAGTATTTCAGGTTTTGATTATAAGGCTTACTGCCATCTGTCAAAGGCGAGGTGCTGTTCCATACCAGGCCACCCTGGGTTACACCTGCAATGTTCACACCGGCTGTATAAGTACCATCTGGCTTTACCTGTATAATAACCCCATTGTTATCAACCACATTGTTGTTGGCATCGGTTTTAAAGCCATGGGTAGAAGGCTTGTGCAGGTTGCCTGTATTGAGATAGCTGCCGGTGCTATAGCTGCTGGAAACATCAATGCTGATCTTGCCGGCCTTCCCTTTTTTGGTGAAGATCTGGATAGCACCATTGGCTCCCTGGGCTCCGTAAATGGTAGCGGATGCGGCGCCTTCCACCACTTCCACGCGTTCTACGTTGCTGAGGTCAAGAGCACTGAGATCGGTAGCGCGCACTTCCACGCCATCGATCAGTATCATTGGGCGGGTGCCGGATTGAAGTGAGTTGATCCCTCGCAGCAGGATGTTGGTACGGGCACCCGGGGTGCCATCCACACTGCTGATCTGTGCGCCGGCTATTTTACCAACAAGGGCCTGGTCAATGGATCCTGAGGGTACCGGTGGCAGTTTGTCGGCCGTGATGGATTCAACCGAGATGCCGATCTTCTTCTTACTGGTAGCCACACCAACACCGGTCACTACCACCTCACTGAGCGATTTGGGGTCATAGTCGAGTGTAATGGTGAGCTTGCTGCCCTTGGTGGCCTTTACTGTTTTTGATAAGTAGCCGATGAAAGAGATTTCCAGCGTTACCTCTGTAGCGGTGTTACGAAGTGTAAATACACCGTCGTTGTTGGTAATGGTAGCGCCGCCGTTCTTGATCTTTACGGTAACGCCTACAAGTGGAACGCCGTCTTTTGAATCGCTGATCTTACCGGAGATGTCGTTTTGCCGGGCAATGAGTAGATGGCATAGGAGCATGCCAATGCCCGTGAGCATGTGTGCTTTTCTCATGTGATAGATGTTTTGGTTTTAGTTGGAAGAGGGCGAAAGGATTAAAATGCAGTTAATTTATATGGGCGGGCAATCTGTATTACAATATAAGAAATATGTCCTTTTAAAGGTAGGGATCATGATAAATTTATTTTCTCGCGTTTTGGATAAATGAATGGAAAAGTGTATTAAGGTTTGAGCCTGAAGCTGCTATGTGAGTAAGCGCCGCACAGCTATTGTCCCGGAAAATGAGTGGCCGATGTGGAAATTACTAAGCCGAAGTAGCCGGTTGTTTCGTTTTGTAAAAAGAGGAGACGGGTTGAGCGCTTTATTCTTTGATTAGGGTAACTGGTCATCGCATACCTGCCTGGTCTATCCTCGTCAGGCTGTTTCGAAGGAGTGTGGTAGAATGAGCTATCCTTATACTGTAAACTTTCCTTTTCGCAATGAGGTGAACCTGTAAATGCTTTCTTGTTCTATGGGCAATTACTGGTAGAATACCTCTTTGTTATAGCATTCCTCAATGAAATGAGCATTATAAATGGCTTATTATACAGGAGAGCTATATACCCGTCTTGTATCTCTCAAAGCAGGTGCTGGAGAATGTGAAGACACGCTCTATTGGGAAAATGAGCCTTTTTATTGGAGAAAGCCGCTATTTCATAGTTAAGGGATCATGTTGTTTGATTAAGAGCAATAAGGATGACTTCTGAGATGGAGCGGGAATATAATGTCCGGCTTTAGCCGGGATGCTTACATGATTAGGATAAGATATTCTATTCATTGCCATTGCCCTGTCCCTGTCCTTTAGGGCAGGGCAAATTTTTCATTGGGAAGAACCTGCTGTTTCATGGGTAAGGGCTATCATTTCCCAATGAAAACAGCCTGCAACTACCTTATTATATAGGAGAGATGTATATTAATTATATAGTCCCCTGGTCAAATAAAGGAGAGCAATTGACGTTTCCGCTATTGGGAAAAATAGCCTTGTTCATTGGAGAAATGCTGCATTTTCATAGGTAATGAACCTGTTTTCCCAATGAGAACAGCTTGTAAGCCTCTTATTATATAGGGAAAAGCATCCTTGTTGTGTCATCCTTCTAAGGGGGCAGGGAAGGTATTGATGGCTGTTCTATTGGGAGAATGACCGTTTTTCATTGGAGAAAAGCAGGATTTTATAAGCGGAAGCTTATGTTTTCCCAATGAAAACTACCTTATTATATAGGAGAAGTATCAATGAAATGCTTGTTTTCTATAGGGAAGCGCCAATGGAAAAAGGGTAACTCTTATGCATTTCCCCTTGGAGAAAACCTGTTTTTCATTGGAGAAACAAGCCTTTTTCATTGGGAGAAAATGATTTCTCATTGGGAAAATTGGGTTTTTATGAGATGTTATTTGATTGTTGTTATGCCTCTAAACGGCCTTAATAAGTCGCATTTTCCCTATGAAAACCCGTTTTTAACCCTGTTTTTATGAGTTACTCACATATGGTGTATTAAATGTGCGAAAGTTATAGTGTTATAATAAATGAAATGCCTAAATTTATTTATTAACCCATAAAATTTTAATGCTATGCCAAAGACAGTTAAAAAAAAGGTGGCTAAAAAGGCAGCCAAAAAAGCAGTAAAGAAAGCAGCTCCTAAGAAAGCAGCAAAAAAAGCAGCTCCTAAAAAAGCAGCGAAAAAAGCGGCTCCTAAAAAAGCAGCTAAGAAGAAATCAGCTCGCAAACCTAATGCGGCGTTCATGGCAGCACTGACTCCCAGTGCAACACTTGCTGAAGTGATCGGAAGCAAGCCATTGCCCAGAACAGAGATCGTGAAAAAGATCTGGGATTACATTAAGAAGAACAAGTTGCAGGACAAAGTAAACAAGAGAAACATCAATGCTGACAGCAAACTGAAACCGCTGTTCGGTAAAGATCAGATCTCTATGTTTGACCTCGCAAAGATTGTAAGCAAGCATGTGAAATAATATCAGCAGGTTTATTCCTGTAAAGGCCTGTGGTTGCTCACCGCAGGCTTTTTTATTTTACTTCCCTTGTATTTTATAACACACAATGAAGCATTTATACCATTATGAATTTATCTGTGTATACAGGGAAAGTTATAAATTTAAAGAAAGAGCTTTGGGATAATGAATAGTCCTGTTAATACTACCTGCTGTTTGTACAGATCTCTCCGCGTTTGTTGTTTGCTGGCATTTGTATTGACAATTGCGCTAAAGACCCATGCCCAGGCAGATAGCATTACACTGGCTGTAAAGCCTGCCTATGATAGTGTTACCGGTGCTCACCGGTTTTTCCTGGGAGAAAATTATCGCCGCCTCTGGGCTACTCCTGTTACCGTAAGGGTATTGTCATTAAGCAAAGAGAAAGGTGGGCTTTCTATTGTAAAACAGGGAGGTGGATTGCAAACCCGTTCATTACGTTTGCGCGATGCCACAGGCAAAGAATGGGTGTTGCGTACAATGGAAAAATATCCCGAACGAAAACTACCTGCCAACCTGAAAGCATCCATCGTTAAAGATATTCTCACCGACCAGATCACTACCGCTAATCCGTTTGCTGCATTAACAGTTCCGCCATTTGCAAAGGCATTGGGGATACCACACGCCAATCCTGAAATTGTGTATATAAAGGATGATACTGCTCTTGGTGAGTACAGCAAGGATTTTGCCAACAAGGTCTTTTTGTTTGAAGAAAGGGAGGCCGAAGGCGATGCAGACTCTGATAACACACTGAAAGTGCAGCAGAAGCTGCGTGATGATAATGATATTTCCATTGACCGGCAGATCGTATTGCGGGCACGCTTGCTGGATATGTTGCTGGGCGACTGGGACCGGCATGAAGACCAGTGGCGATGGCAGAAGGCTAAAAATAAAAAGACCGTTGTTTATACGCCCATTCCGCGCGACAGGGACCAGGTGTATTATATGACCTCCGGGGTGTTTCCCTGGATAGTTTCGCACCAGTTCCTGATGTCTAAGTTCCAGGGCTTTCATGAATCCATAAGGGATATTAAAGGCTGGAATGTAAATGCCCGTTATTTCGATCGTTACTTTCTGAATGGGTTAAGTGAAGCTGACTGGGAAAAGCAGATTGCCTACGTACAGCAACAGGTTACCGATAGCCTGGTGAGGCAGGCTATAGAATTATTGCCGGTACCCATTTTTGCACAGGTAGGTGAGCACACAATACAAACCCTGCTTGCTCGCAGGGCAAATCTGCCTAAACTGGCATTGGAATACTATCGCTTTATTTCAAAAACAGTGGATATTCCAGCTTCTGATAAACACGAGTATTTCGATATACAATACCCGGGTGATGGGAAAGTAATGGTACAGGTATATAAGATCAATAAGAATGGCGAAAAAGAACAGGTGATGTACCAGCGTACTTTTGAACAGCATATTACGAAAGAGATCCGTTTGTACGCATTTGATAACAGTGATGTATTTGCCGTAACCGGCAATGGCAGGTCTCGGATCAAAGTAAGAATGATAGGAGGCACGGGTAAGGATAGTTTTAATATAGCATCTGGTAATCTCAATAAGGGCAGGTTGTTTATTTACGATCTTAAAAAAGAGGATAACTATATTCCTCATAATGTAAAAGCGAAGCTGCGGTTGGATACAGACAGTTCTGTAAATGCCTATAACCCGCAAAGCTTTAAATACGACCTGTTTGGGCCTGTATTCTCGGCAGACTATAATAACGATGACCGGCTGATCCTGAAAGTAGGTTTATTAAAGCAATTGCATGGTTTCCGGAAAGAGCCTTATGCTTCGCGACAGGAGTTCTGGGTCAACTATTCAACCGGCAGGAACTTTTTCCGGTTTATTTATGATGGTGATTTTAAAAAGGTGCTTGGTAATAATGATCTGCTGGTGCATCTCTATTCCCGCGGGCCACATTATATCCGTAACTTCTTTGGTATCGGTAATGAGACGGCATTTCCCAATAGCGGTAACTATAAGATCCTGCATTACCGTGCAAGGTTCGATTATATAACAGGCGATATACGTCTTCGTCACCCGCTTACAAAATACCTTTCCTGGAATGCGGGCATCAGGGCGCAATACTATACCGCATCAGCAGAGAACAACGTTGGCAATTCACTGGATTCCTTTAATACGGCAAATCCTGGCACCAACGTATATGGTGGCAAATATTACATTGGCCCCGCTGCTGGTATGGTATTCGATTCAAGGAATAATACCACGCTGCCTTCGCATGGAATGTATGTGCAGTTGAATGGTTTTGGATTGAAGAAGCTGAATGACAATGGTAATTCCTTTGTTCAGTTTACCATTGATGCGGACCATTATCTTAGTCTTACCAGGGATTCAACGATCATTATGGCCAACCGTATTGGCCTCGGCACTACAGGCGGTCAGCCAGACTTTTTTCAATATCTCTACCTGGGCGGCTCCACCAATTTACGCGGTTTCAGAAGTTATCGATTTGCCGGTAAAAGTTTTGCCTACCACAATATAGAGATGCGTGTAAAGCTCTTCGATTTCGTTTCCTACCTGTTACCCGGCACAGTGGGGCTTACTGTATTCAATGATGTAGGCCGTGTGTGGCAACCCGGAGAATCTTCTTCCAAATGGCATGATGGCTATGGGGGCGGGGTGTATATCCGCCCTGCAGAACTGGCCCTCATCCAGTTCCAGATGGGACATTCCACCGAAGGCTGGATCCCTTATATAAAACTGGGATTCAGGTTTTAGCATTGTTTTTATTGCCTTGTAACCGGTTCGCTTACAAATAAATACCTTTTATAAATCATGGTTTAACTTAAATGGTTTGAATTCGAACTAATATTTGCCGTAACTTTGTGATCGTTATGAGGAGAAAAGAAAAAAATCAGCTTATTATGACCGATTTCTTTAACGAGTTGGTGAATGTCAGGCTCGACATGAAGCAACGTGTGGAACGGAGACTCAAAACGATCATTGGTATCGATATTACTTACGAAATGCTGCAGGTATTACGTGTATTATGGAATAGTGGTGGTAAAATTAACCAGCAGGAGATAGCCAATATTGTGAACAAGAACAAAGCAAGCCTCACGTCACTGATCGATAACCTCACCAAAAGAGGACTTGTAGAACGGACAGAAGATGATGCAGACAGGAGAAATAAGATCATTGTACTCACAAAGCTTGGAAAAGCATACCAGGATAAACTACAGCCTACTCTTTCCGGAATCTATGATATAGAAAAGTCCGGCATCTCCATAGATGAAATAGCTTCAGCTACTGCTCTGTTAAAGGCACTGCGTTGCGGAACTACGAGGTAATAAAAAATTTTAAATAAACAGTTTGAATTCAAACTGTATTGTATCAAACCATGTTAACAGAATATCTACACAGGAGCCTGCTCCTGATCTTTTTAGTGCCGTCCATCACGGCAAATGCACAGGATAGCCCGGTAAAAAGGCTTACTGTGCCCGAGTTGTTTGAACTGGCGGAGAAAAACAGTCTGCAATTAGACGTATCCCGTAAAAATATTTCTATCAGCGGACAACAGGCTGAAATAGCTAGATCAGCAAAGTTGCCTGAGATCAGCGCAGAGGCGGAAGCAGGATTTCTCAGCAATGCGGCAGTATTTGGTCCCAGGTTCAATTACGAAGAAACAGTACCGGTACCTCACCTGAGCAATACCTTTTCTGTAGGCGCCAGCGAAACTGTTTTTAAAGGGCGTGCTATCAGGAATGGTATTGAAAAAGCAGAACTGGAAGAACAATTGTCGGTACTGAATTTTGAAAAGGATAAGGAGGATGTGCAGTTACTGCTGCTGGCCAAATATCTTGACCTGTACACATTATACAATCAGAAAGAAGTGTACAGGCAGAATATAGAACTGGCTAACCAGCGTTTGCAGAACATCCGGCACATGAACCAGGAAGGAATGGTAACAAGGAATGATATCATTCGTAGTGAGCTGCAGATCTCAGATCTCACCCTCAAGGCAAAAGAAGTAGACAATGACATCACGATCATTAATCATGAGCTTTGCGTAACACTTGGCTTACCTGAAGCAACACGGATACAGGTCGATTCCTCCTTGTATACCACAGCGCTGGCTGAACGCCCGTTGGCCGATTATATGCGCCTGGCCGATCATCAGAATCCCGCCGTATTGTCTTCCCTGGTAAATGAAAAGATCGCAGGCAAGAATATACAGATCGCTAAAGCTGAAAAGAAGCCTGTGATCTCATTATATGCGGGCAACGCCTTTCAACGTCCCTTTCTTTACTCAATGCCTCCTACAGATATTTATATGAACCTGTTCCAGGCAGGGGTAAAACTGCAATACAGTATTTCTTCTTTATACCATGCCAAAGAACATATTCACCTGGCAGAGTTGCAACAAACCAAAGTGGTGAAGCAAACTGAACTCATTCGTCAGCAAACCGGGTTGCAGGTGCATGCAGGATTTGTAAAATACAATGAGGCAAAAGACCGGTTAAATACATTGGAAGAAAGCTTGCGCCTGGCAGTTGATAATTACAGGATAGTAGAAAAGAAATACATGAACCAGCTGGCATTGCTTACCGATATTCTTGATGCCAGCACTGCAAGGTTAGGTGCAGAGCTCAACCTGAGCAATGCGCGTATCAATATTATTTACCGCTGGTACCAGCTTAAAAAAGCTACCGGCAATCTTCAACAACAATAAAGTATCAAAACTCAGTAGTATATGTCAACCAATCATGAAAAAACAGCACAACAGGAAAAACGAAAACGGAAAATCATTTTGCTCAATATCTTTTCAGGGCTCATTATTGTAGCAGCTATTACGTGGGGTATTATTACTTTCTTTCACCTGGACGGGTCCCTGTACACCAACGATGCGCAGGTAGATGCTTACATTAATCCCGTGAATACAAGAGTGCCCGGTTATATTAAAGAGATCAGGTTCTCCGAACATCAGCATGTAAAAAAAGGAGATACGCTGCTGGTAATTGACAACAGCGAATACAAGATACAGGTGCAGCAGGCAAATGCGGCGTTGGCTGATGCTGTTGCCGGTAAAACAGTTGTGCATTCCGGGGTAGCTGTTGCACAGAACAGCGAACGTATTTCCGGCGCCAATATTGAAGAGTTAAAAGCACGCCTGGCTAATATGGAAACTAACTATAAACGTTACGAAAACCTTTTAAAGGAAGATGTGGTAACACAGTTCCAGTTTGACCAGGTTAAAACAGAACTGGATGCTACCCGTGCAAAGTACCAGGCATTGGTAGCACAGGAGCAGTCCTCGCAACTGACCACTGAAGAAACAGCGTTGAAACTGGGAGTGTCTGAAGCAGGTATTCAACGTGCACAGGCTGCCCTCGATATGGCAAAGCTGAATCTTTCCTATACCGTAATTACAGCGCCGTATGATGGCGTGGTAGGCCGCAGGATGATAGAAGAAGGCCAGTTGCTGCAGGCAGGGCAGACAGTAGTAACAATTGTGCGCGGCGGCGATAAATGGGTTACTGCCAACTATACCGAAGCGCAGATAGCACGTTTGCGCGAAGGTCAGCAGGTATCTATCAGAATAGATGCAATAAAGGACAGGACATTTTACGGAAAACTGGTTGCGTTGTCTGATGCAACAGGGAGTAAGTATTCTGCTATACCGGTTGACAACTCTACCGGCAACTTTGTAAAAGTACAGCAACGCATACCTGTTAAAATAGAGTTTACTGAAAGTAACAAACCCGAAGATATTGCCCTGCTGAAAGCAGGAATGAACGTAGAAGTTAAAGTATTAAAATAAGAAGGAAGGTATCATGAAAAACAGGGTATTTTATGATTGGGTTTCACCTAAACTGGACCTGTTCCTGTTGCTGGTGATCAATATCTGCCTGGCATTTACCAGTGGTATTTCAAGTTCATTGCAATCATACATGGCAGGCTCACAGAGTTCTATTCCTGCCGATGTTACTATGGCCAGCTATGCTTACCTGGCCGGTATGGCCTGTGTATTCCCTTTTATCGTGAGGTTAAGGCAGTTGGTAAATACCAGGATGATCCTGGTAACAGTATTCCTGTCACTCATTCTTATCAACTTTATACTATCACAAACAGATCAGCCATTGATCATGGTAATGGGCAGCTTTGCCGAAGGTTGTGTAAAGCTGGTAGGTTCTATTGAGATCATTTCTGCATTGTTCCCTATCCTGATGCCCAATGGAGAGCGTTACCAGGTATATGCTGTTTATTATCCTGTTTCGCTGATCTTCTCGCCGGTGTCTGCTATGTGTACAGTGTGGTTTGCCAACCTGGTAAACTGGCAGTTCGGCTTTCATTTTTCCAATCTGTTGTTATTTATCGGTCTTTTAATTGTGTTGATCCTGGTACACCCTCGTTTTCCCGGGCGTAAAGTACCCTTCAGGCAATTTGACTGGCTGGGGTTGATCTTACTGGCAGCTTCCATGTTATTGGGAGAGTTTGTATTGGTGTATGGACAAACAGAAGACTGGTGGAAATCGGCACATATACAGGCTGCTGCAATATTCGGCATACTGGCGTTTGTATTATTCCTCCAAAGGACACTGCGTTTGAAAAGGCCAGTTGCTTCTTTTGAGTTGTTTACAAATCGTTACGTGTATGTAGGATTATCATTGTTGTTTATCCTGTGTATGTTCTATAGCACTACAGCACCTCAGAACGTATTGCAGAACATTATGCTGAAGAATGACCCGGTAAAAACTACTGAGATAAGTTTATATGCCATTCCGGGCTATATACTGGGTAGTTTATTTTGCCTGTTTTACTATAGAAAGTTCAGCAATTTTAAAGTGGTGATCGCTATTGCCTGTGGATGTTATATCCTTTCTGCTGCTATGATGTATTTCCTGGTAAGCAATGCTACCGGTGCGCAGGACCTGTTTGTTCCGATGGTGTTCAGGGGTATGGGAATTATCATTTCTTATATTTCTGTAGGGATCTATGTAGCAGGTAATGCGCCTGCCAAATTTATGCAGTCAGTTCCTTTCTTTCTTATTGCCATCCGTTCTTTTGTAGGTCCGCTGATGTGGGGTTCTTTATTTACAAACTGGTTGTACACCGGACAGATCAGGAATATAGACAGGATTGCTGTGGATATGGACATGCTTAATCCTGCTGTAACGGCCCGTTATGAACCCCTGGTAAAAGCTGCGGCTGCGAAAGGAATGAGCATTTCACAGGCCGCAAACAATGCTACACAGCAAATCTTCAAGCCCGTACAATCACAGGCTTCTTTACTGGCCGTGCGTGAAATATATGGGGTAGTGGTAGTGGCCGGTTTGATATTACTGGTTGCCATACTGTTCTTCTCTTTTGAAACCGGTTCCCGCAAAGGCATGTTGAAATGGCGTAACCCGTTCCGGATTAAGGAGTTGGCGCAGGCAGTGCCGGTTTAGTCGCATTAATAAATAAACAGTAACTTAGAAAACACCTAAAGTCACTGTTTTATGGAAAGTACTAAGATCACTTACCAGGATATTGATGAGTATATCACTGTTTTTCCCGAAGATGTGCAGGTGAAGTTGCAGCAGATGCGTACAACGATCAATAAGGCCGCTCCGAAGGCTGTAGAGGTCATCAGTTACAATATGCCTGCTTTCAGGTTACATGGCGTGCTGGTGTATTTTGCGGGCTATAAAAAGCATATTGGCTTTTATCCTACCGGTTCCGCTATTGCTGCATTTAAAAAAGAGTTGTCTGTTTACAAAGGAGCAAAAGGCTCCGTTCAGTTTCCGCTGGATAAGCCTCTTCCCCTGGCGCTTATCAGTAAAATGGTAAAACTGCGTGTAAAGGAGAATCTTGAAAAAGAGAAAAGCAGGTTGCAAAAGAAGAAAACACCTGCTGTGAAATAATTTCAGCGAATAGGGACGCAGTTCACGCTGTAGATAATAAAAAAGCTACCCGGTCAGGAGTAGCTTCTTGTGTTGGTTGTTCAAATATTTTTATTGCTGTTGTGCTTTTGCTGCTGCTGTTTTCTTTCCCTGTTTATCTCTCGCCATACGCGAGTACACAGAGATGTTGCTGTTAAAAAGGAACTGGAACAACAATACCACGTACGAAGTATGATAGCCCAGTGTATTGTAGTAATTTCCAGCGATCTTTCTCACTTTCGGTAAGTGATTCCAGGGCACTGAAGGGAAATCATGGTGCTCGTTATGATAACCCACATTCAGATTTACAACATTCATCGGACCATAATAGCTTTTGGTTTCCTGGTCGCCATGTGTCAGGAAATGCTCCTGGATCCATCTTGCGCCCAATGGATGTAAGCCAATTGAAAAGAAGAAGCTGGCTACAAGATAAACGGTTGCTTTTGCTCCGAAAAAGTAAATGATAAAACCCATAAAGGTAAACTGTACGATCCAGTTGATAATGGTCCATGTATCCCAGATCTTGATATCTGCAGTAAGACGCATGGGGCGCACCATCTGGAAAACAGGGTAGAGTAACAACCAGATAGCTTTACCAAATGTAGAGTTATTGATCAGCTTTGCTTCCCACCTGTTGGGCATATCTGCATCCAGTGCTTCCACTCCCTGGTAAGCGTGGTGCTTGATATGGTATTTGGCAAAAGAAACAGAACTGGGGAACACCTGTGCAAGATTGGCAATGATGCCTGCAATGATATTGAGTGTTTTGTTTTTGAAGATCAGGTTGTGGGTAGCTTCATGTACACATACAAACAGGGTATGGCAGCAGAATGCGCCTACCAGGTAAGCCAGTACAAATACCCAGATCCATGAAAGATCATATACTTTAGCTGAAAGAAGAATGGCAATTGCTACCTGCAGGCCTACTGCAAACAGAATTACCAGGATAGTGTATGGATTGCGGCCCATAAGTTCCCTGATCTCAGGATGCTCGGTAATAATTTCCCTGGTACGTGATTTATGCGGGTCCTGCTCTAAAGACCACTGAAAAGACGTGAATTTTTGCCGGCTCATTCGGTCAAAATATTGGTTGGTTTGTTAGGTAAAAAGGTAAAGTAACGTAAAAATTACTTGCGCAGTGGTTTTGAGGGAAAAATAAACATATTTTAATCTTTTTATAGCGGATTTTTCCCGTAATCGTAAGTGCTTCTACTGAAGCTGTTTTTACCGCTGAAAAGCCCCGTTTTTACCGGACAAAAGCAACCCCATTTGTACTCAGCGCATCCTGTAGCCACCACTCGTTCAGTTGAGCGAGGTTTTGGGGTAATTGCTCTACCGGGAAATATTCGAGGCATTCTGTTTCTTCATTAGAAAAGCCCTCCCTGAAGTCTTCATTTAAGGTCACTTCAAAGTAGGTTGTTACATACTGAATGCTGCGATTGGGATAGTGGTAGGTCTGAGAGTCAGGTGAGGAGTAGATGCCGATAAGTCGTTTAATGGTGGCCTGTACGTTCATCTCTTCTTCAATTTCGCGCAGAATGGCTTCGGCAACTGTTTCCCCGTATTCCACATGCCCCGAAATAATGCACCACTGGTTTACATCCCTGCGTTTCTGTAACAGGATCTCTCCTTTTTCATTGAAGATAGCTGCTGCTACGGCCGGTACAATTGTGTGAGGTATGCTCATGAAAACCGCTTTTATACCGGTGTAAATTAGTTTTTTCCTGCATAGTAAAGGCAATACATTAAAAGAGAAGGCCTGATTCCGGCTGGTGAAGACACCAGCCGGGGAAATCGGTGGCTTATGTCTTTCAGAATACTATTTAAACAAGATCGGCTACTGATCTGGTGACAATAAAAAAGACCGCCGCTGGCGATCTCTTTGTTGTTGTTCTGACGATGCTTGCACTTTATTTTAAATGAGATCTCAGCATCCAGGCCATTTTTTCATGTGTTTCCATCAACCCGGTAACAAAATCACTGGTACCAAGATCCTGGTAAGTATTGGCGAAAACATTAATGAGTTCACGCAGGTGGATGATGAGGCTTTCATGGTCTTTCAGTAAAACAGTGATAAACCCGGTAGCGTCATTAGGTTCCCTGGAAGCTTCGGACAAATGTGTTAATGCCAGGAAATCGCTCAGTTTGGCAGGGGCGTAATGTCCCAGGGCGCGGATGCGTTCCGCTACATTGTCCATTGTTTCATCCAGTTGCTCATATTGATTTTCAAAAAAGGTATGCTTGCTGTAAAAGTCTGGTCCTTCCACGTTCCAGTGAGCATTGCGTGTTTTGGTGTACAACACAAATTCGTCGGCCAATATCTTGCTCAGGGCATGTGCCACTTCTGTTAAATGCTCCTGTTTAATGCCAATTTCTGTTTTCATCTTAAAGTTTATATTGTCTGGTAATTTGTTATACAGCTTAGTGTTGTTGCATTAGTTTCTTCAGAATGGCATTGTCAGCAGTTTCAGAAGAAAGGCCATCGCCTGTCACCAATACTCCCTTTACTCCTGATGCAAATTCAATCGCATACACAATAGCTTCATCTCCGGGATCACTTTCCCCCTCGTAGCGATAAATGTCTACGATCTTAAAGTCCTTTGAAGTCTCTTCGTCCGGTAAACCGGTAATGTGCTCCGGTTCATTGTTCAGGTCGGTAACATATCCCTTGCGGCGTAATTCTTCCAATGCCTGTGAAACTGTTTCGTAGTGATATTGTTGGGTCATAATCCAACAAAGCTATTGGGTGAACAGAAGGTGGGCAAGGTCTGTAAATGGGTTTCTGATGTATATTTTATGCATTATACCTGTTTTTTAAAATATAGCGATGGATGAACCGTCTTATCAGGTTATGAAAAGGGATAATGCGATCCGTTTATACCATACACATACATTTACAGCCCGGCATATGCCTTCTCCCGAGCTTGATGCTTTGTTGAAAAACGATTTTAATAAATTCTTTATAGTGCGGGTAGAGGAAATGTACAGGCATGTAAAGCAGGAAGTGCCGGCTTCCCGTTCATTTAATCACAGCTGCCTTTTTATTACCAGTGGCAGTGCTGTAATGAGGGTAGGGGACCTGGAGTACACTATCGGCAAAAATGAATTGTTGTTTGTACCCGCCGGTCAGGTCTTCTCGTTCAGACCGGGTGATATTAATAAAGGATACCTGTTTCATTTTAATAACGATCTGTTTGCTACACGTATCGGGAAAAGAGAACACCTTGACCTGTTTGAGTTTTTGCAGGTATGGGGCAATCCACTGGTAAAACCTGGCGATAATGTGGCAGGATATATTCACAACACTCTCAGCAGGGTCTTGCAGGAATATACTGAGAACGGTTTAAAGGATACTGAGCTTATTGCTGCTTATTTGCTGTCGCTTTTCTGCGAAATAAACAAAGCATACAGCACTGTAGCCAACCGCGGTGTTAACACAGTACAACACACGGTGAACAGGTTTAAAGAACTATTGTCTCTTCATTACCAAACCACGCATTTTGTAAAAGACTATGCCCGCATGCTGCAGGTTACTCCCAATCATTTAAATAAGCTCATTAAAGCCGGTACGGGCAAAACTGCCGGAAAGTGGATTGATGAATTGATCATCACTGAAGCAAGGATGCTGTTATTGCAGACCGATCTTTCTGTAAATGAAGTATCGTCGAAAGTGGGTTGTGATGATCCTTCTTATTTTATAAGGCTGTTTAAAAAATATGAGCACATTACCCCGGCTGCTTATCGTAAAATGATTGAAATGTCCTGAATGCTGCTGTATCAGTCCTGTTGTTACTCCGTAGTGTGAACCAATTTTGCTTTGCAAAACGCAACGTAATATGTATGCTTCTTTACTGTTTTTTCATTCGCTGTTCAGGTGGCTGTTATTGCTATCACTTTTGTATGCTATTTACAGAGGTCTGCGCGGCTGGATAAGACGACTTCCTTTTGTGGTGCCTGATAACCGTGCCAGGCATTTTACCGCTACCATTGCACATATCCAACTTGTGCTTGGTTATACGCTGTATTTTAACAGCCCGTTGATAAAATACTTTCGGAGTAATTATACAAGGGCTATGCAACAGGGAGATGCAATGTTTTTTGGAATGATCCACATCCTTGTAATGACGGCAGCCATTATTGTTATTACCATTGGTTCAGCATCAGCAAAAAGAAAGAAGACAGATGCTGCAAAATTCAAAACAATGACCTGCTGGTACATGGCTGCACTCTTTCTCATTTTTATAGCTATTCCCTGGCCTTTCTCTCCATTTGCAAACAGACCTTATTTCAGAAACTTTTGATTATGCTTAGATTGCTTAATACGCGCGTGGGTAAACTCAGGATAATTGGTTTCCTGGAAGGACTCTCATTGCTTGTTTTAACCGGTATTGCCGTGCCTCAGAAGTATATTAATGGCGATCCTTCACTGGTAAAGGCTATAGGGCCTGTTCATGGCCTGCTATTTCTGCTATATGTAATCAATGCTATCAGTACAGGCGTTGAACAGCAGTGGAAGTTTAAGGAAACTACCTGGAAGGTACTGATAGCATGTATAATACCTTTTGGTACCTTTTATATTGACAGGAAGATTTTAAAAGACATCAGCCGGTAAGGCTGGTATTAACTGACGGGAGCACTAGATCTTATCTACCCTGATCCATTTCATGCCGGCAGCTTCGGCAGCTATTACACCGGGAGTGCCGTCTTCAAAGACCATACACTCTTCGGGAGCAATGCCAAGCTCTTCTGCTGCTTTAAGGAAAGGATCGGCAAAAGGTTTGCCTTTTTCTGTTTCACCGGCACAAACCAGTACATTGATAAATGCATCAAGGCCCAATACTGCCAGTGTTTTGGAAACGGTTTTACGGCTACCGCCTGATACTACGCCGATCTTTACTCTACCGGCATGTTGTTTCAGGTGGTTTACCACAAAGTCAATAGGCTGGGTATGTTGAATATATTCTTCAATAAACAGGTTAGATTTGCGGGTTGCAAATTCAACGGGGTCGAAGGGAACGTTGTAGCGTTTGCTGATTTCCCCGGCTACCAGTACTGTAGACCAGCCTGCCAGTTCATCAATAATTGAATCATCCAGCTGGACGCCGTAAGTAGCGGCCACATCTACGTAAGAGTCTTTGTGGGCCTGCATATTATCCGCCAGTGTACCATCACAGTCGTACAAAAAAGCTGAATAATTTCCTTCCGTAAGCTGGTTCAGTACAGACAGCTTATCGATGTTGCTGATTCCTTTATTCACCTGGTTGCTACTTTTTAAAGGGCGTAAAGGTAAGTCAATCATGCTAATGAATGTTTTTTTCGTAATATCTATTTAGCTTTGTGGTATTAAACGCCGCTGATACATACTATATTTTACACATGCAACGGGAAGCTGCTGTATTGTTTCGTGTTCTCTCATTGAATACTTGTCTTTTATTTCCCCATTTTATTTAGTTTTTATGCAATCTGCTATAGCCGTCATTGGCGGAACCGGTAAGGCCGGTAAGTATGTTGTGGAGCAACTGGTGCAACAACAATTGTCTTTTAAACTATTACTTCGCAACCCGGCAGCATTTTCCTTACAATACCCTTTGATGGAAATTGTACAGGGTGATGCCTGTAACCCGGATGATACTTACACGCTACTCCGGAACTGCCATGCAGTGATCAGTACACTTGGTCAGCCACAGGGGCAGCCGGTTATTTTCAGCCAGGCAGCTACCAATATTGTCAATGCAATGAACGCTCTGAAGATCCATCGTTATGTTGCAGTAACAGGTTTAAGCATTGATGTTCCCGGCGATAAAAAAAGTGAAAGGGTAGCGCAATTATCTGCTTATATGCGACAATCATTCCCGCATATTATTGCAGATAAGCAAAAAGAATATGAAGTATTAAAAAACAGCAATGTAGATTGGACGCTGGTACGGGTACCGATGATCGTGCAGACAACTACCAGCACAGGAGTAAAGATCAGTGAAGAAGATTGCCCGGGCGATCATATCAATGCTCCGGACCTTGCGGGTTTTTTATTGCAACAATTAGCAGATACTAATTATATCCGCAAAGCGCCTTTTGTTGCTTCCTGAAAATGATAAGGGAAGTCGTCCCTCGAAGGGACGACTTCCCTCATTAAGTGAGGGACGACATCCTTCTGAAAGGATGTCGTCCCTTGTATTTAATGCTCTATATAAAACGGTAACTGGGTAAACTGGTCTGATTGCAACTCGTGATATTTCTTAAACAAGTCTATTCCCCCAAACCACTCTATTACTTCCTTTCGCTTTAAATCCGATTGGGCATTGGATAAGAATGAATTGTATGAACTGAATTTGTATTGCGATGGATGATGACAGATATTATGATGCACAGGATTGTAGTGCAGATAGTATATGACTTGTGTAAAGTAAGCGTCTGTCCCGATCTTTATTCTTCTGTACGGGGTTTGGAATAAACTGCCGCTATCATCCTGCATTTTGTTCAAAGAATTTGTATAAGCAACAAAAAGTCTTCTGAACTGTGCAGAGATCACTTTGTGAGTATCGCTCTTTTCCCCAGCCGGAATGGGCTTGACCTTTACAAGCAGATGAAAGTGATTAGGTATCAGGGCGTAAGCGTAAATGTCCAGTATTTCAGAGGTGAACCTTTTTAACAGGCTAAGAAAGAAATAGTAATTCTTTTCTTCAGTGAATAGCTTTTTGTGCGGATGACAGCGATTATAGACATGATAATAGAAGTCTGGCTCAAATTGAGCGAGGTATTTTTCATTAATAGGCATATTGGAAGTAATTGGCTTTAGCAATCGGATTTTAAGGGAAGTCGTCCCTCGTTAGGTGAGGGAAGACATCCTTCTGAAAGGATGTCTTCCCTTTTTTATCTTTCATACAACGCCAGGCGTTGCCTGAGTGTTTTCATTTCCTGGTGCATCAGGTGCATCCTGTCTAGTAAATGGGCAATGGCTTCTATTCCTTCGGGATTAATGCCCAGTTCTGTGTGGAGACGGCTTAACCTCTCAATATCCCCCAACTGATCTATGCGAAGAAAATGCTGTTCTTCAATAGTAGTGATCTGGATCAGCCCTGCATCTTCAAGTGTAGCAATGAATGTATAAGAAACGCGATTGTGCAGGCAGAAATCATTTGCCGGTATCAGTTCGTTTGGTTCCATTACGCATTGTTTTGAAGGTTAGCTAATTGCTGAAACAACTCTTTCTC
Organism: Chitinophagaceae bacterium; assembly: GCA_047602185.1. Taxonomy (GTDB): domain Bacteria; phylum Bacteroidota; class Bacteroidia; order Chitinophagales; family Chitinophagaceae; genus PMP191F. The sequence goes on from JASGHY010000001.1 coordinate 932,630, forward strand.
TTTGTCTGTAAGGTTGGTTGGCATTTTTATGTTGTAGGTTACGTACAGATCGCCAAACTGGCCTTCCTGTTTGTACACCGGGAAGCCTTTACCTTTTACACGCACTTTGGTGCCATTCTGTGTTTCCGGTGCTACTTTCAGTTTTATCTTGCCATCCATTGTTGCAAGGATCAGTTCGCCTCCCAGTATGGCTGTGTATAACGGTATATCCTGTGTAATGTGCAGGTCGTTGCCGTGGCGTTGAAATGCTGTATTGTTTTGAATATGGAAGGTGATATACAGGTCACCTGCAGGGCCTCCGTTTACGCCCGGACCGCCGTTGCCTTTCAGTTTAATAACCTGTCCGTCTTCGGCGCCCGCAGGAATGGTAATGCGAAGGTTCTTACCATTAACTGTCAGTACCTGTTTATGAGAAGTGTACACATCGCTCAGGTTGAGATTTAACTGGGCCTGGTAATCTTCGCCACGGAATTTTACCTGGCTGCCACGGCCGGATGAGGTTCTTCCTGCACCATGACCAAACAATTGCTCAAAGAAGTCTGAGAATTCACCACTGCCACTACCAAAGTCAGTATAATCACCAAAGCCACCCTGGCCCTGGTAAGTACTGCCGCCGCTTTGTTGCTGTGCTTTTTCAAATTGCTCAGCATGTTTCCAGTTTTCACCATACTGATCGTACTTCTTGCGATTTTCGGGATCGCTCAATACTTCATTGGCTTCATTGATCTGTTGAAAGAGTTTTTTAGCGTTGGCGTCATCCGGGTTCAGATCCGGGTGATGTTTACGGGCAAGTTTACGATAGGCTTTTTTGATGTCGTCCTGAGTAGCATTTTTATCTACGCCTAATACTTTGTAGTAGTCTATAAAATCTGCCATACCCCTCGGTTTATATGAATTTATTGAATTTTTTTGAATGCTGAATGCTAAACGCGGAACGCTAATATAGTCGGGAAATTAGGAAGGCCGAAAGTCGGAAAGCAAGACCGAACTAAAGAACCTGAACCTTGAAACTTGTAACCTGAAACTGGCTTTTCCCACTCACGATTGCCGATTGCCGTCTGCCGTTTCACGATTCCACACTCTCATCCTTACTGCAATTTCAATTCCATGATCCTGGCAATGGATTTTGCCCGGGCAACAGCATCAGCAGCTATAGGGCCACTAAAGTTTTCATTCACTGTTTGCTCCCACAACTGCAGCCATCTTTCAAAATGTGTATGTTCCATGGCTGAAAGCTTATGCAATGCAAAATGCTTGTCCATTGGCTGACCTTTGTAGGTTGCTGCGCCTAACAACACAGAATCCCAGAAGGTGACCATGATGGGGATATGTACCTCCCATGAAAAGTGTGCCACCGTGGTAAAGAAATGTTTTATCAGTGGATCTTCTACCACCTTACTATAAAACCTGTTCACCAGTTGGGCAATATCTTCTGTTGTTTGTATATCGTTCAAGGGATGGTTGTTTGTTACGTTTTAATAACATTAGTGGAATGTTATTGTTCGGCAGTAAGCGCTTTCAATGCCTCTTCATTCAGGATAGTAATGTCTTTATTATCGGCTTTGATGATCCGTTCGCTGGTGAGCTCGGTAATAGTACGGAAAACGGTTTCGTAGGTGGTACCGGCATAAGAGGCAAGGTCTTGCCGGGTAATGCTGATATTAATAAATCCTTCGGGAGTAAGTCCGAATTTTTCTTTGAGTACCAGTAATGCGTAGGCCAGTCTTCCTTTTACCGGCATATGGGCCAGGTTACGCATACGTTTTTCTGATTCCTGCAGTTCGTCGGCATAAAACATCAGCAGGTCATAAGTAAAGTCGGGATTAACCCGGAGGGTAGCTCTGAAGAACTCAAGATCTATATAGCAAACCAGGCTATCTTCCAGTGCAGTGGCAGATACGGGATAAATGGTGCTTTTCCCTAATCCACGGTGCCCGATGATATCGCCTTTACGGGCAAAACGGATATTGAGCTCTTTATCATCCCCCCATTTTTTATGCACCTTTACTTTTCCTTCGTACAGGAAAAACATACCGGCAACCGGATCTCCCTCTTTAAAGATCAGTTCGCCTTTTTTAAACTTCAGGGTTTTTTTATGTACTTCAATAGCCGGGAGCCACTCTTTTAAACTACGTCTGCACAAAAAACAGCTTTGAAGGTCGCATCCGTTTTTGCCTTTCATGTAGTGAAGTTACAAGGTTTAACGGGCATTTATGCTGAAATCAGCCTCCTGGCGGGCTATTGGGGTTGGCTTACTTGCTCTGTGGATCTCGTACCAACGGAACTATCAAAGATCAGCTTGCAGGTTGTTTAGATCAGTTTCGGTATTGAAGTTGGAGAAGTACAGTTGTTGTGCGGGTTGCAGTGAAAGACAATGGGTAGTTAATTGACCCAATACATATTTCATACTATACCTGGGCAGTTGATGGGTATGGTATAACTGTAAAACAGCAGCAAGACCTTTGGCTGTATAGATCCCGCACAGGGGCTCTGGTTCATTGTTATTGCTATATACATACGCATCTGCAGCAAAACCACTACATGCATCCATCAGCGATTGTAAGATCGTTTCATTCATCAAGGGCATATCGCAGGCCAGTACCAGTAAGTCTTCTGATGGGTATTGAAGATGTACGCTTAGTAACCCTCTCAACGGGCCATGTACATCAAGTGTAGCATCATCCTTCACCAATTGTTGCACAGTAAATGCAGCCAGGTAGGCGGGGTATTGTTCCGGGTTTACCGAGAAGACCACGGGTATATTGAGTGACGCTATTTTGTTGGCTGCCACCTGCGCCCATGTACCGGCACTACTTTGTAGTAGCCCCTTATCGGTACCCATCCGTGAGCTTTGTCCGCCGCATAATACGATGCCTAGCATTGTTGGTTGCAGGTTTAATGTTTAAGGTATTTCTGCGCGGGTTGCTGAGTTATACTCTTTGCTTGTTTGTTTGCTTCCTTACTTTCTTTCTTTTGCGTAAACAGGGAACTGCCTAAAAAGCATAAGGTATAAAGCCTGACGACTTTATACCTTAAACCTTATACTTGAATTCCTCTATTAGTTTGATGGTTTAAACACATCATCCGCAATAGTCGTATTGAATTCTATTTTTGAGAAAGTGATATCTCCGGTAGTAGATGTTCTTTTGTAGGATACAAGATAGCCGTCGGCTGTTTTCTTGTAGTCACTGTATTCAGTGGTTACTTCCTGTTCTGCACCATTGGCCAGTGCCGTTGTTATTGTTTTTACGATCAGGTAGTTATTATCGAGGTAGTAAGTGCCTGCTTTGCCGTTGGAACGGGTTACTTTCAGTTTAAAGCAATCTACGTTGTTTATTTTTTCCTTACCCAGGTACTCAATTTTGCTGCCTTTGCTCTGGTAGTCTACCAGTGGCCCCTGGATATCGAGGTTGGCCTGTGCCATTTTCACCTGGTCTTCGGGCAATGGTTCTGCTGATGTATTGCCGGCAAATGGATTATATGCCCATCCGTTGGTAGTAGTGATAATGTTGTAACCGGTCTGATCCATTACAGTAAACTCTACTTTGGTGGCTTTGTTCTGAACCTGGTAAAACTTCATGGCTATTTCATTACCCATCTGGAACAATGTACCGTCCATTACTACACTTTTAATAGCGTGGATCTTGTCAATACCACCACGGGCTTCAATGTGTTTGTTAACGATCTCATCAACTGTTTGCGCATGTGTACCGACACTAAAAACGGTCAGTAACAGCAGAAATGCGATAGACGCAGATATTTTTTTCATACAGGAAATATGTTATTATGATTTGTTAGTTGCAGTAAAACTGCTTTTGTTACAAGTTCGGTCATTTTTTTATACCAGCTTCAGGAAAAGCCTGTTCAGGGTGTTATTGGCCTGTTAGTAATTGTTTAATAGCCTGTTCTGGTCCCGTAGAGCCGGGTGGCGCATTTGAGATATCTATTTAATGTCGTTTAGTTAGTGGCTGGTGAAGATCCTACACATGGTGGTACCACTACGCGTCTCCGCTCTGATGCCTTCACCAGCCGGAATCTCAATTGATAGCTATACAAGGTTGAATACCCATTTACCATAGGTTAGCTGTTATTCTCCCACTTTTTTTATTATCGAGGGCAATGGATGTGAACAATTTGTAACCCCTGATGTTAATGGCATACAAAGGCTTCTGCATTGGTGAATAATTTTATTTGAAATACACTTCCCTTATCCCTTGTTTTTCAAATAAATATATAATACAGGTAATGGGTTATTGATTAGCAGCGTGGCACTATTTATCATTCAATTATTAAACTATGAATCGAAAATTACCTGCGTTACTGATGGCCGCTGTTCTGGGTACCTCTACCATTTACGCCCAGGAATATGAACCGGCTCCCAAAAAGAAGGGATCGTTACTTGGTTTCAGTTTCAACATGACTGATTTCTACACGCCTAATGTGATCAAGGCTTCCTCGCTGGGGCATGTTTTAAGTCACGGTGGTGGTACAAGGGTCTCGGATATGGATCCCGGTATCTCCGTTATGTACTGGAAAGGTCTTACCAATATACTGGACCTTTCTGTACGCTATAATGGTTTATTTACCAGTTATACAAAGGATAATAACAGTGATAAAAGTTATGCCAACGAGTTTGAAGGCTCGTTGCATCTGCGCCCCCTGGCCGATAATCACCTGATCCAGCCTTTTATTACAGGAGGTATCGGTGTTGGCCAGTATGGCAAAACATGGGCGCCTTATGCACCTGCCGGTCTTGGTATCCAGTTCAATTTCAGCAGCATTACTTACCTGTTCCTGCAGGCCAACTATCGTATCAGCCTCGACAAGTCTTCGGCCGATGATAACCTGTTCTATTCATTGGGCATAACGGAAAACCTTACTAAACGTAAAGTGAAAGAGGTGAAGGTGGTTCCATTGCCTGTGGTAGAGAAGAAAGACCGCGACAATGATGGTGTGGTGGATAGCCTTGATGCCTGTCCTGATGTGGCTGGTTTACCACAGTTTAATGGTTGCCCTGATACAGATGGTGATGGAATACCGGATAAAGATGATAAATGCCCAACGGTGGCAGGGCTTGCCCGTTACCAGGGTTGTCCCATCCCCGATACTGACGGAGATGGTATAAATGACGAAGAAGATAAATGTCCCACCGTTGCCGGTGTGGCCCGTTACCAGGGCTGTCCTATACCAGACCGTGATAAGGATGGTGTAAATGATGAGGAAGATAAATGTCCCGACCTGCCTGGTCCTGCTTCTAATAATGGTTGTCCTGAAGTGAAAGAAGAAGTGCGTAAGAGAGTGGAAGTAGCAGCCAGCAAGATCTTCTTTGTAACAGGAAGTGCGAAACTGATGGCTAAGTCGTACAAATCGCTGGATGAAGTAGCCAAATTGATGCAGGATGATGCGAACCTGAAATTAAGCATAGATGGACATACCGATAATACCGGTCGCCTTGAATTGAACCAGAAGCTGAGTGCGGATCGTGCAAGATCTGTACGTGATTACCTGGTAAGTAAGGGTATTGAAGGCGGTCGTTTGCGTAGCAGTGGTCATGGACCTGATAACCCGATAGCAGATAATAAAACTGCTGCCGGCAGGGCTAAGAACAGAAGGGTAGAGATGACCTTGACCTACTGGACCACTACTACCAACTAATCAGCATGTGTTTTTGAACTGTCAGATAAAGTAGGGCCGCTCTGTAATGGAGCGGCTTTTTTATGAGATGGCCTATTCTCGTGAGTGGTGTCTTTGCCAGCCACTAACCAAACGATATTCATATCTATATAACGAGCTAAATAAAAAGCGCCTGCAATTGCAGGCGCTTTTGTTCAACAGGTAGTTCTTCTCAGTTTTCTTAGTTGTAGCCCGGATTTTGTTCCATGCTCTTATTGTTCGATTTTTCACCATCGGGTATGGGGAAAATGAAATTGGTAGTAGCTGTAGTTACAGTAATGTTCTTTTGGGTAGCATCCTGGTCAACTACTTTTGTGAAAGAACGTTGCAGCCTGTACAGATCCCAGAAACGTGAACCTTCAAAGGCAAGTTCTTTTCTGCGCTCGCTCAGGATGTCTTCCAGTACCTGTGCACCGGTAGAGGTATATCCTGCAAAAGATGGATCACGTTGTTTGGCAACCTGGTTCAGGTATTGCAAAGCAAGTGTTTCACCACCGGAAGTATTGTAATATGCCTCAGCCAGGATCAGTAATACATCGGCATACCTGATGATCTTGATATCATCCCAGTCGGTAGTGTTGCCGGAGTATTTTTTTACGATATAAGCTGTTGTAAGCTGGCCCGTTCTGGTACCTGGTGTGATCAGGCTTTTCCTGACATCTGTTGAAGAATAAATAGCGTACAGGCCTGGTGTACACAATACATCACCATAACCTGATTGCAGGTACATGTTGCCGATGGCGTCAGTACCATTGTTGTTGTTGGCATCGCTGGCAATTTCAAAAATGGTTTCAGCTTTGTCTGTACGTGGGTTGGCTGTGCTCCAGTAAGTAGCCAATGCTGTGCTGGCTACCAGTGAAAAACCGCCGTTGGTTACCACACTCTGTGCTGCTGTTTTAGCTGATTCCCACTCACCCATATGCTGGTATACCCTTGCCTGCAGGGCAGTGATAGCATACTTGGTAATGTAAGATGAGTTTAGGGCGCGCGTAGCTCCTGTTGAATTAAAGGTCATGGAATTGCCGATGGCATATTTCACCAGTGAGGCAGCCTGTGCCAGGTCACTGTTGATCTGTGCATATACCTCTTTTACGGTGCTTCTTGGCAGTTCGGCATTCTGGTCAAACTCCAGGATGATAGGAACACCGGGTTTGGTAGGATCCATTGTATAGGGTAATGCAAAGTTGCGCACCAGTTCAAAATACATCAATGCACGCATGGTATAAGCTTCTGCTTTAAGCTGGCTTATATTGTCGTTGCTGGTAATGGTGGAATTGATGATGTTGTTGGCATTTTTGATAGCGCTGTATGCCGTGGACCATACGCTGCTTACATATGAATCAGTAGCCAGGATGGTGTACTGGTTAAAGGTAAGATAGCGGCCGGAGTTGGAAGTAGATACAAAACAGTTGTCTGACATGATATCTCCGCGCAGGGGAAGGCTTCGGCCATAAAAGCCTGATGAACGAACCGTAGCATATACACCATTCATAGCGGCATTCATATCTGCATCGCTGGTAATGGCACTGCTCAGGGCAACAGCGCTATATGGTTTTTGATCGTAGAAACTTTTTTTGCAGGAGGTGAATCCTAAAACCAGCACTGCCGGCATTACCCTCAATATATTTTTAGTCTTCATTATTTACTCTTTTTTAAACTTTGATGATTAGAAACCTACATTTAAACCAAACGTCAGTGATTTAGAGATCAACAGACCTTGTGCGTTCTGGCTGGCTACACCCTGCTCAGGATCGAAGGTCAGGTTGTCATCATACGTTTTGGTCCACAGGTTGGTACCTCTTGCATAAAAATGCAGGCTGGTAAGATGCGCCATCTTCAGGATCTTTGATGAAGTGAGTTTGTAACCCAGTACAACGTTCCTGAGCCTGATATAATCACCTTTGTATAACAATCTTTCGCCTGCAGCAGTATTGGCCTGACCGTATACATATTTAGGAACACTGGTAACATCACCGGCTTTCTGCCAGCGTTTCAGGTTCTGGGTGTATTTACCTCTTGTTGGGTAATAAGCGTCAAGGAAGTAGCTGCCATAAGAATCCTGTACATAGTTTCCGAAGTTGTAATACAGGTCGGCAGTAAAGTAAAATCCTTTGTAATTGAAAGTATTGGAGAATGAACCGAATACTTTAGGAAGAGCGCTTTTGTTCAGGAACATGTATCCTGCAGTAGAATAGTTGGTAGTGGTAGCTGTTTTAAAGCTATCTGTATACCATAATTGTGAACCCGTAGCAGGGTCAACACCTGCAGATGATTTCAGGTAGAATGAATAGATATCTCTTCCCTGGCGAAGTCTGAAGCTTCCGTTGGCAATATCTGTGCCGCCGGGCAGGGTGAGCATCTTGTTCTTGTTGTTGGCAATGTTGAATGCTACGTTCCAGGAAAAGTCTTTCACTTTTACAGGTGTCGCATCAATAGTGAACTCTAAACCTTTGTTCTCCATTTTACCAATGTTGCGTGATACGCTGGAGAAGCCTACTGAAGGTGGCAGAGGATCAGAGAACAACAGACCATCAGATACCTTTCTGTAATAATCAGCAACGATATGGATCCTGTCGTTCAGGATGCCCAGGTCAATACCAATGTTTAACTGTTTGTTCTTTTCCCAGGTAAGATCGCTATTACCGATACTGTTGAAAGTACCACCGGCTACGCCATTGTAGTTAGCGCCATAGCCAAATGTTTTTCTCCAGCCATAGTTACCGATCTCTGCGTTACCCGAAGAACCGTAAGAAGCTCTCAGTTTCAGCAGGGAGAAGAAGTTTACATTCTGCATAAACTCTTCTTCGTTCACATTCCAGGTTAAACCAACAGAAGGGAAATTACCTGCCTGGTTGGCTTCGCTGAATCTTGATGAGGCATCTCTTCTGAATGAACCTGTTACTGCGTATTTGTTCTGGTAGTTCAGTGCCAGGTTTGCATAAACAGAGCCAAAAGTATAATCAGAACCGGTTGATGCACCTGTTAAAGCAGTAGCTGCGTTGGTAGAGTAGGTCAACTCTTCAGTAGGAGGATAGTTCTGCGCCTCTGCTGTTTCACGGTACATATTGCTCTTGATCGCCTCGTAACCAACTTTCACATCGGCTGAGAATTTCTTGTCGCGAAGGATATCGAAATGATAATCTAACTGGTTATACCAGTCCCACAGGAAATAGCGGGTGTACACGTTGTAAGAATAACCATTGTAAGACTTGCCATCACCATGATAAGCGTTCTTAAAGGTAAACTCTTCCATGTTGTTGTACTGGATACCTATGTGAGAAGTAAACTTAAGCCCGGTGAGTACTTTGTACTCCAGGCTACCGCCGCCAATAGCCTGCAGGTTTTTCAGCCATATTTTGTCATGTGCTGCAGTATACAACGGGTTGTAGTGTGTGGGGAATCCTAAGTTGGTATTGCTGATGTTCAGGGTTCCATCAGAGTTGTATGGGTTCTGTGTGGGCCTTAAAGTAAGCGACACATACAATGGGTTGCCATAATAACCGGAACCAGATAATGGTGTATTCTGGTATACGTGGCTAAGGCTCAGGTTGGTGGCTACTGATAGTTTCTGGTTGATAGTGTGGTTTACTTTAACGTTGCCACTGATCCTTTTAAGATCAGCACCGATGTTGGAGCCTTCCTGTTTGAAGTAGCCGCCAGACATATAGATCTGCGTTTGTTGGCTACCGCCACTCATGCTGAGGTTGTATTGCTGTTGCTGACCTGTACGGGTAGTAAGACCCAGCCAGTCAACATCAACGCCATTACCATAACCATAGTTGTTCATGGTAGTGGTGATAGAAGCGTCGCTGTAACCGGCATTTACCATACCTTCTTTCAGCATGGTGAACCAGTCATTGGCACGCAATGGTTTACCGGCATCAGGTACGTTGGCATATTTGGTTTGTCCAAGCTCAGTATCAAATCTGAATGTTGTTTTACCGGCTTTACCTTTTTTGGTAGTGATGATGATAACGCCGTTGGCGCCACGTGCACCATAGATAGAAGTAGCTGCCGCATCTTTCAACACGTTGATGTCTTCAATGTCGTTGGGGTTGAATGAAGCCAGTACGTTTGAAGTAGTGTTGGCTGCAGAAAGGTCGCCACTGTTGATCTGTACTCCATCAACCACAAACAGAGGCTGTGATGATGCAGAGTAAGAGCCAATACCGCGGATCCTGATCGCCTGGGTTGAACCCGGCTGACCGTTGGACGATACGGATTGCAGACCTGCTACTTTACCTTGTAACATTTTGTCAACGGAGGTCATTGGTATGTTCTCAACTTCTGAGCCTGCAATTTTAACAACAGAACCGGTAAGCTGTGCTTTCTTTTGCGTACCATAACCTGTTACAATTACTTCCTGCATGCTTTTGTCATCAGACAACAGTGCAATGTCTACACTGCTTTTTCCGCTGATGTTTACTTCTGTAGCTGTAAAACCTACAGCACTTACCAGTAAAGTTTTTGCTTCGGCAGGAACCTGGAGAGAGAATGAGCCATCTGTTTTGGTAGCCGTGCCTGCTGTAAAGCCTTTGACAAGGATAGTGGCATTGGCTACGGGGTTGCCTTTAGGATCTGTCACTTTTCCTGACAATAGTTTTGTTTGGGCCATTGCAGTGCTTAGTAACAGCAGCATGCAATAGCTCAACACGAGCAATTTTCTCATGAGCATTTAGTTTTAGAAGTTTGTAATTGTTTCGCCTGTTTATAAAATAAAAAAAAAGGACCCGTAGCATTTTCTGAGAATAGGCGAATCGCAATGAAAAATCGATAGAATCGCTCTTTGGTATTAAAGATTTTTCTTCTTTGATTTATATTGTATATATGTAAATATTCTCAATGTGATATCTATGGCTGCATATCGGAATTGAATAGCATATGATTGACGCCCTGTTGCAGATCTTTTTAGTATATATAAATAGGAAAAGAGCATATCAGGAGATATGCTCTTTTGAAAATATGATCGAAACTTATAATGTCTTTACCCTGATATAGAAGTTGGCCGTATCTGCTACTACATCTTTTTCATTAATCCCAGCCAGGTTTATTGTTTGCCATTGGGTGGTAGGGTAAATGAATTGCATGTTGCCCGGTGTTGTTGCTATTTTAACCGGCATATCGAATGCCACAACATCCGCCTGCCACCTGTATTGAACAACCAGCCCCTGGTCCTTCTTTTCAAACTTTAATTGTAATTCAGGAATGGCTGCATAACGCAGGTATTGATCGAAAAAGGGGGTATAGTCTTTCTTCGCTTTCTTATTAATATAGGTTACAATATCTTCTGTAGTAACTGTCTGGTACCTGAAATCCTGCTGTAAGCCATAGAGTATACTGAACCAGAGATCATCATTGTTTATAACATTTCGTAATGTGTGCAGCAGTAATATGCCTTTGGTGTACATATCGCCCATGTGAAAGTGATTAACATCATACACACCAATAATGGGTTCCTTATTATCGGGATGCTGAGCACTTAAATATTTACGGGCTGCTTCTTTTCCTTTCAGGTTTTCAAATGCAAGTAATTCAGCATAGCTGGCAAATGATTCATGGATCCACATATCAGCAATGTCTTTATCGGTAATGTTGTTGCCCCACCACTCATGTGCTACTTCATGCCACATTAAACGGATGATGTCTGTTGTATCCATTTTGTTACTATCGAAAGGGGAGTTGATATAACCAATACTTACAGCGCTCTGATGTTCCATCGGATAAAAGCCTTCCATTACAGTAAACCCGTCGCGAGAGAATGGATATTCGCCAAATAGCTTCTCAAACAGCTGCAACATAGGTTTTACATTGCTGAAGATCAGTTTTGCATTGTTTTCATTGTAAGGCATACAATAATAGTTCAGTGCAAGGGTGTCCCCGTTACTGCGGATATAATGATCTGTGAAATGCATAAAGTCACCGATATTGACTACCACATTATAGTTGTTGATGGGGTAGCTTACATACCAATCATACCGTGTGTAATTATTGGGCAGTGCTGTTTTCTTTAATAGCCTGCCGTTAGAAATTTCATCTAATCCATTATTGGGTATGGTAATGCTAATGCTCATACTGTCTGGCTCGTCAGAAAGATGGTCTTTACAGGGCCACCACAGGCTGGCACCAGCTCCCTGGCATACAGATTCCACCCACATTTTGCCTTGCTGGTTATGTACCCAGAAAAAGCCCCCGGCCATTGCATCGATATCCGGCAGTTGTGGCTTGCCTGCATAATAAATGTCCAGTTCTTCTACATTACCCGGTTTTAACGGGTCAGGGAAATGCACATATACTGCGTGGTATTTCCGGGAATAAGAAAGAGGTTTACCATGAAACAGGATCTTGTCAATTTTCATATTGGCATACAGGTCTACCTGTATGCTGTCTGCTGCTGCAATTGTTTTAAAACGGATGATATTATGGCCATGTACAGAACGGGTGTCGGGTTCTACGGTAACATCAAGACCATAAAACAATACATCGTAGCAGGTGCGTAGGGGAGTAAGCATACCTCTTACGGTATCTGCACGGGTAAAACCATTTTTACGATTGGAAACATGTTGAAGCAATGCCGCGTCATCATCACGTTTTACATAATGTTCAGGGCTGTCTTTGGTAAGTATTACTTTACTGATCTTTCCTGATCTGTCTTTTACAAACTCGTACAGGCTGTTGTTGGCAGGCTCATTGTATCGCCTGAAGGCGGTGGCTGTTACCGGCTCCAGTTCTGTAGCGGCAAATTGTAACCGACCATTTTTTTCGGATACCTGCAGGATGTTAAAAGCATCAATGTCCTGCCGGTAAGTACCGGTAAGGGCTGCAAATTTGCTGTTGGCACTTACGCTGCCGGAACTATCAGGCTGTTTTATCCAGGTGAATTTCCCCTTTTGTTTTATTACCAGGCTGGTGACCTTCCCGGTATTGTCAGCGTTAAACTCAAAAAATGCCTCGGGTTTCACGTGTTCCAGTTGAAACCTGTTTCCCTTCCTGTTCACCATTTTTATCTTTCCGTAATGTTCTGTATTGAAATAAAGCTGCCCATCCCGGAGCAGGATGGCAAATTGGGTGGAGTCTTTGGTGCCGTAATCGCCCGTATAGGCACTTAGGGGCAGGGCAATTGTATCTGTTTGAGAACGGGCGGTTCGGGTAAAAACGGCTAACAGGAGCAGGACAATCGCGATCTGTTTCATGACTATATTTTTGTTTACAAAACACGGTCTGCCGCCTGCCGTAACCTATTCAAATCCGGATTTGAGCATTGTTTATCACTGTTTTAAGAGAAAATTAAGATGGATATGGGAGCTGATGGTTAAATTGTTGAATTGCTCATGGTTGGCAGTCACAACAATCAAACCATACAACAATCAAACAATACTGGTTTCTCTAAAGCGATAGATCCGTATCTCGATCCATGTAGTCTGCATTCTTCAGTCTGTGCAATCTGCGATCTCCATCCGTGATTTCCCGTTTCTGGAATACTACCCACCAACACTACACCAGATCCATACCAAACAAACACCAGGTTTTCGGATATTCCCGTTTAAACCCTTAGTGGATACGCTTTAATATACAAGCTGGATATAACCTGGTCATAAGCTGTCCCCTGTAAGACCCGTACCAAACAGCCCTCACCCCGGTAACTAAGCCGGACGTCCCGGAGAGGGAATTATGAGGGGGTGATTATAGGGTTGAGGGATTTTGAGATTCCGGCGGGTGGGGACACCCGCCGGGGGACGTGTCCGTGGCTGGTGAAGACACCAGCCATTCAATTCAACGACATTGATCTCTCTTCAGTTTCCCCCAACCGGGGTTTCTTCCTGTTTCGTCTATACCTCGTTCTTGTTTCATTCTCCCTCCGCCAAGGCAAAACCCCTAATTTATACGCTGTAAATAAGAAGGAAACAAGAACGAGACAAGAACAAGACCATAACAAGGACTATCCCTGAAGGGAATGGGAAATAAGGATTCAATGTTGTTGAATTAAGAAAGGGCCACAGCGTGGCCCCCTGTTTATAGAAATGATCATAAATAAGCATGTCATGGCTCCGGTAGGAGCCTCCGGTGCTTCACAGGAAGCTCCTACCGGAGCTGAATACCTTTTAAAATTGATTTTCTATAAACAGGAAGCTCCTCCGGAGCTTCATTCAACGACCTTGAATAAGGATTGGGAATGAGAAAAGGAATACAAAATATTGAATATCGAATGCCTAATGTCGAATATCGAAGGAAAGACCGGAAGAAAGTTGGCAGTTGGCAATTTGCAGTTGTCGTGAATATAAGCGGCGAGCTATGAGCCACGGGCCGCGAGTAAAATACAAGTCTGGAAGTATGTTTACAGTTGTTCTAATATCAAATTTCAAACGTCAAATCTCAAATCCGTTATCCAATCACAAAATCTCTACATCCCAGAATCAGCAATCTCCCTGTAGTTCCGTATTAATCAGTCACCCGGTTTTGCGCCAGGAATTCAGAGGGGCTGGTACCGGTAATTGTTTTGAAAGCACGTTGAAAGGTGGCAAGGGAGTTAAAACCACTTTCGTAAGCAATAGCAGCAATGGTAAGTTGTTTACTATTGGGCTGTAGTAATCTTTTACGGCTTTCCTGTACCCGGTAGCCATTTACAAACTCGTTAAAGCTTTTATGGAGGTGCTGGTTCAGGACTGCTGAAATAGTTTTTGGGGCAATACCGGTATGTTGAGACAGAACAGACAGGTCCAGTTCGGGATTCAGGTATAATTGATCCTGTTCCATTGCTTTTTGTAAAGCATCACTGGTGGTTTGAATAACAGCGGCAGATAAAACGCTGGCAGGGCCATTTGCTTTTTTCTCTGCCTGGATCTGCTGGTACGACATGATATAACCACCAATACCCAGCCAGTAGATCATTACCACCATCGGAAGATAAAGTGGGTACCAGTCCACAAGGTCCAGCAGTTTGTATGTAAGAGAAGGGATCTCATAAGGCACCAGGAATACAAACCATACAGCCTGGAATACAAGAAAGACACGAAGAAATATTTTGAGCCATAGCAACTGAGGTGCTGGTATATTGTTCTGCTGCTGTTTCAGATAACGAAGCGCCAGCACGCTATAAATAGTCACAGAGAGCCAGCGCGGAACATCTACCCAGGTATTCCAGTTATCAATATAGCCGCCCCAGCGTGGACTGTCAACAGCAATAGTGCGTGTAAATACGCCAACCAGGTAAACAATAGCGATCATTAGTGGCACCAGGTCAAGGAGTACAGGCAGAAAGTGGATCCGTTGCTTACGGGTTATGATAAAAGTGCTGTCGCAGCAGGAACGTATATAGAAAAAGATCAACGGACCTGCCGGCATAATGATATAAAAGGGGATCAGTACGTCTATCAGTCCTGCATAAGGGATATATGAAAACCAGTTTGTAGTATTCAGATAGGTTTTGAACGTAGCCAATGCGATCAGGAAGATCAGTGTTGCCAGTATGCGATTGGTGTTCCTGTGCTTTTTACGGAAGAAGAGCAGGGTACTGATAATGAAACCCTGTAAGGCACCCAGCAAAAGAAGAATATTAAAGAAACCAATCATTGTATGCAAATTAGGGAAATAAAGGGGGAGAGGAAGAATTTGAAAATTTGATGATTTGAAGATGTAGTCACCCTTTGTTTGGATAACTGACAAAAGCTTTGCATATTTAGAATGGGCGTTTTGTACAGAAGTTGTCTTGACGGAAAATTGTCTCTCTGTGCCGTTTAGTTAAAAGTGATCAGGAGTGGTTCAGTGCACGCCTTTAGGGCGGGGAAAAGAATAGGGACAGTTGATCCTTCTCTTGCTAATAATCATTACAAATTATAAGAAGTGAAACCAGCCGTGAGAATACTATTGCCGGGAATCATCCTGTTACTGATTGTTGCGCTTGTCGCGTTTAGCCAAAAGCATACTTCCAACGACGACCGGATGGTATCTTACATAGTAGACCCAAAGATGCAGGAAGTGCAACTGTATTGGAAGGATGACCAGGGTAAAATATTGAGAAGTTTTGAGCATTTAAAAACCTATGTTGAGGGCAAAAAACAGGTGTTGAAGTTTGCCATGAATGGCGGCATGTTTACTCAGGAATTTGCCCCGCTGGGGCTTTTTATCCAGAATAAAAAAGTGCTTGCTCCCCTGAATAGGGCTGATGCAAGCGGGAACTTTTATTTAAAGCCTAACGGTGTGTTTTATGTTACTACTGATAACACCCCGTTTGTTTGTAATACAACCGCATTTAAGAATGATGGCAGTATAAAATACGCAACACAGTCGGGCCCCATGTTGGTGATTGACGGTCAAATTCACCCGGCATTTAAAGAAGGCTCCGCTAACCTGAATATCCGGAACGGGGTAGGCATTTTACCGGGTAATAAAATTGTATTTGCTATGTCGAAAGGCGGGATCAATTTTTATGATTTTGCCAAATATTTCCGGGACTTAGGTTGTAAAAACGCATTATATCTCGATGGTTTTGTTTCAAGAATGTATTTGCCGGAGAAAGGCTGGGAGCAAACGGATGGTGAATTTGGGGTAATGATTGGCGTGGTAGCAAATAAGTGAGATTGAAACGTTAGTCCTTTTCTTTTAACTGTTCTATAAAGGACATGTTTACCTGGTATTGCTCCTCTACCGGAATTGTCTTACGTGATGTTTTATCCAGGTTTTTCCCTTCTTTTGTCCATAGAGGAGGGTAAAAATTGAATACCTTATCACCGGGTAGTGTACTCACTTCTTTTTGCCAGTCTTTCCAACGGTAATCCTTATAAAAATCATTCAGATTGCCTGTAAAGCAAAAGGTCAGAAAACTACTGTAGGTAAGGTCTGTTGGTTCCCATAGCAAGTTGTCCGGGGCCAGGTAGTATACTTTCCCTATATTTTCTCCCAATGCTCCTCCGTTTAGTGCAAAAAAGCCTCCTATGGCATCATCAGCGATGAGGTATATTTTTTTACTGTTGCCATTTTCATCGAATGCTTTATTCTTATTCCAATCATGTATTGAACGATTGAGACGTGGATGTCCGGAACCGATTATACGTATCCAGCCATGATCTATCAACAGGCCACCGGTAGTGTAGATAATTGCGCCCATAGGTGAGCGTGTGGTTACCTGCGCCTGGTATAAAGTTTCGCGTGCTCTTACACTGTCAGCAGGAAGTATTTCGACTTTGTTGGTAGCGGAGTCAATCCAGTTTTTAACGAGGTCCCAACCAGGTTCTTGTGTATTGATCAGATCAGTTATCGGACGCATGTTGATCTGGCTTTGTGAGTGAAATAAAACCAGGCAGAGATTTAAGGTCAAAAAGAGTTTTACCATATCGAACGAAAAACCTTTTAGTAACTGTCTTGGGGCTGTTTTGCGTTCCGCGTTAAGCGTTCTGCGTTGAGCACCCGGTATACGTTTTTTTTGTAATAACTCGGGAAAAATAAGCAGTCTTCGTCATATTTATTTTACTCCTGCTGCCTTTTTGCCAGCTAAACGCTCAAACGCAGGCCCAGCGGGGAAAATGTCAGTTTCTTTGTGTATAAGTCGTGCATATTTATTGATTTTGGGAACCCGGGGGACTGTATTTTGTATTTCTATTCACATATATTTGCCTCCTTCACAAAAATAGACACTGTGCGATTAAAGAGTTTAGAAATCAAAGGATTCAAGAGTTTTGCCGATAAAACCACCCTCAATTTCGATGAGGGTATTACCGGTGTTATTGGTCCGAACGGGTGCGGAAAGAGTAATATTATCGACAGCATCCGTTGGGTAATTGGCGAGCAGAAGATCAGCCATCTCCGAAGCGAAAGTTTGGAGAACCTGGTGTTCAACGGGTCCAAAACCCGCTCAGCCAGTGGTCTCGCTGAGGTTAGCCTCACCTTTGAGAATACCAAGAACCTGCTGCCCACAGAGTTCAATACGGTTACTGTAACCCGCAAATTCTATAAAAGCGGTGAAAGTGAGTACCGTCTCAATGATGTACAGTGTCGTTTGAAGGATATCCAGAACCTGTTTATGGATACGGGCGTAAGTACCGACAGCTATGCGATCATTGAGCTGGGTATGGTGGATGAAATTATCAAAGACAAGGAGAACAGCCGTCGCCGCATGCTGGAACAGGCTGCAGGTATCACCATCTACAAAACCCGTAAAAAAGAAGCGAAACAAAAGCTGGATGCTACTGAACAGGATCTGAACCGTATTGAAGATTTGCTGTTTGAGATCAATAACCAGTTGAAAAGTCTGGAAAATCAGGCTAAAAAAGCTGAGAAGTATTACGAGATCAAAAAAGAATACCGCGAATACAGCCTGGAACTGGCCAAAGCTTCACTGGAAGGTTTTAACGTTACCTATCGTGACCTGAACAGCCAGTCGGAAGTAGAAACGGATAAGAGAATAAAGCTGGAAGCGGAGATCGCTAATGAAGAAGCTGGTATAGAGCAGGAAAAAGTAGGTTTCATTGAGAAAGAGCGTGCATTACAAAGCATGCAATACGAATTCAATGAACTGTTACAAACCCTGCGTACTAAAGAGAATGATAAGAACCTTGCATCGCAGCGCCTCAATTTCCTGAAAGAAAGGGAAGAAAGCCTGCAGCAGTTCCTCGATAAAAGCGAAGGCCAGTTAAAGGGTCTTGATGAAAGCATTGAATTTACCCGCCTACAGGTAGGTGAGGAGCAAAGCAAACTGGAAAGTCTGCAGGAGCAGCTGGAAGACCTGAAAGGCTCCGTGGAAGAGAAACGTACCGTATTTGATGAAAAACGCGTGCATGTTGATCGTCTGCGTGGTGAAAACCTGAGCATTCAGCGTAACCAGTTTGATGCAGAGAAGAAAGTAGCGGTAGCAGATACATCTATCCAGAACTTCCGTCAGCGTATTCAGCAACTGGAAGAGGAGCGCGAAGTGCGCTACAGCCAGTTGAAACAACTGGAAGAAGAACGCATGACCCGCGAGCAGGAGCTGGAAAGCCGCAAACGTGATCTGCAGATGTTGCAGGAGCAACACGAGCGTACCAAAGAGCAGATCCTGCAAACACAGGGAGAGCTGGAGCAACTGCGCCAGCAACTGGGTGATGAAGGCCGTAAACTGGATGCCAAAAAGAACGAATATGATCTGCTGAAAAGCCTGATCGATTCAATGGAAGGCTATCCTGAAAGTGTGAAGTTCCTGCACAACAATCCTAACTGGAATCATACGGCGCCTATTTTATCAGATATCATTTATGTAAAAGAAGAATATCGTGCGGCTGTAGAGAATGTACTGGAGCCTTACCTGAACTATTACGTGGTAAATGACCTGCAGGAAGGCTTACAGGCCGTGCACCTGCTGGATGAGCATAAGAAGGGTAAAGCGAACTTCTTTTTACTGGATAAATTACAGAACTCCGATACTGCCGCTGCACATGATATTGCCAACGCCATTCCTGCCATACAGGTAATTGAAGTGGATGAGCAATACCGCAGACTGGCAGAACACCTGCTGGGTAATGTGTTCATTGCAGAGAATGATGATGTGCTGAACCACAGTAATGGTGCTGTGATCCTGGAAAAAACAGGTAAATACGTTAAAGGGAAATATGCCCTGTCTGGTGGTAGTGTAGGTTTGTTTGAGGGTAAAAAGATCGGTCGTGCAAAGAACCTGGAAAAGCTGTTTGAAGAGATCCAGGCGCAGGAAAACATCGTGGAAGGCCTGAAGAGTGCTATCCAGGCTAAGCACAATGAAGTAATTGGCTACAACGAACAACTGAAAGAAACTGCTATTAAGCAGGCTCAGGAAGATATAAACCGTCTTACCAACCTGGTGTTCTCCTTACAGAACAAAATGGAGAACCTGCAGGGAATGCAGAGTTCTTCGCAGAACAGGCTGGAAGAAATGCAACTGAGCATGGAAGAAACCATGGCATCCATTGAAGGCACCCGCAATGAATGGACGCAACTGGTGAACCTGCTGAATGAAGTACGCGATAAACTGAAAGCAGCAGAAGACGATTATAGGTCTGCTGAAGAAGGCTATAATAACGTGCAGGCTGGTTACAACGAATTTAACCTGCAGGTTACACGTCAGCATAGTAAGATCAATGCGCTTACACAGGAACTGGAGTTCAAGAACAACCAGTTGAAAGACCTGCGTAACCAGATCGATTCTAATGCCGGACAGTTGAAACAAACTGTAGAGAATATCTCTTCCAGCGCAGAAACCTTGTTGACCGCTGAAAGCGGCCTGGTAGATCTGCTGCGTAAAAAGGAAGAGGAAGAGAAACGTTTGAACGAAGCCGATCAGGCTTATTATAACCTGCGCAATACGCTGAATGAAAAAGAAAGCGAACTGCGTCATAAGGTAAAAGAGAAAGAACAACTGGAGCACCTGCTGGCTGAGATCAAAGACAAGCTGAATGAGCTGAAACTGCAACTGGCCGGTATGAAGGAGCGTTTGCAGGTTGAGTTCAAGATCAACCTTGATGATATCATCGATCAGCCACGTACAGGTGATGTGCCGGTGGAAGAGCTGCAGGAGAAATGTGACCGTATGAAGAAGCGCCTGGAAAACCTGGGTGAGGTGAACCCCACAGCTATTGAAGCGTTCCAGGAAATGAAGAAACGTTATGAGTTCATTCTTGAACAAAAGAATGACCTGGTAACTGCGAAAGACAGCCTGATGCAAACCATCCAGGAAGTAGAAGCTACTGCCAACCAGCAGTTCCTCGATACTTTCAACAGGGTGCGCGATAACTTCCAGAAAGTATTTAAAGCACTGTTTACTGAAGATGATACGGCCGACCTGATCCTGGAGAATCCTGAAAATCTTGCAGAAACCGGTATCGATATTGTGGCGAAACCTAAAGGTAAACGTCCTTCAACCATCACCCAGTTGAGCGGTGGAGAGAAGACGCTGACAGCAACTGCATTGTTGTTCTCTATTTACCTGATCAAGCCAGCTCCGTTCTGTATCCTGGATGAGGTGGACGCTCCGCTGGATGATGCCAACGTTGGTAAATTCACCAATATGATCCGTAAATTCAGTGAAGAGAGCCAGTTCATCATTGTTACACACAACAAAATGACCATGAGCTGTGTGGATGTAATTTATGGTGTAACGATGCAGGAACCCGGTGTAAGTAAGCTGGTACCGGTGGATTTCCGTAACCTGAATTAAGGGTTGTAAGTTATACGTTGTAGGTTATAAGTAGGTCTGATCTCGTGATCCCGGAGTATTGTAGCGTAATGTTGAATTTGAAGTAATAAACCTACAACTTAAAACCTCTAACCTATAACTGTTTAAGACGATTCGTTAGTAAGTAATATAAAAGCGGGCTGAATATTCGGCCCGCTTTGCTTTTAATAGTATTCTGTATTCAATTTACACACTAGCTTTTGTGTGAATGCGCTGATGATCCTGCTGGTCCGCCCAGATCACGATCAAACAGGTACATGCCGCCTTTGTCTTCACCGATCAGTTTTAATTTGTCGATGAGGTTGCGGGCAAGGCTTTCTTCTTCGATCTGCTCAGTTACATACCATTGCAGGAAGTTGTGGGTAGTGTAATCTTTCTCCTGGATACACAATTCAACCAATGCGTTGATCTCGTTGCTTACTTTCACTTCGTGTGAGTGCACTATCTCGAATATCTCATGGATGCTGGCAAAGTTCTTTTGCGGCGCAGCAAATGGGGGTACTACAGCCCAGCCACCGCGGTCATTGATATAGCGGAACAGTTTCAGCATATGCATACGTTCTTCATCAGAATGCTGGTACAGGAACTGCGCTACGCCATTGTATCCTTTTACCTCACACCACGATGCCATCGCGAGATAATACATGGAAGAATAACCTTCCAGGTCAATTTGTCTGTTCAATGCAGCTTCAATCTTTTCTGATATCATAAAACGAGGGTTTTTTAAATGTACAATTTTTATGTAAATAGCTATCTTGCTCTCCGTACAATTTTACAATATGCGTACAATTTTGTTGCTATTAGCTTCTAACATCTTTATGACCTTTGCCTGGTATGGGCATCTCAAAAATACGGGTGTTCCTTTATGGAAAGCAATCCTTGTAAGCTGGGGCATCGCTTTTTTTGAATATTGCCTGATGGTGCCAGCCAACCGTTTTGGATTTACCAACGGGTTTAACGGCTTTCAGCTTAAGATGACACAGGAAGTAATTACGCTGATCGTGTTCAGTGTGTTTGCTGTGCTATACCTTAAGGAGCCTTTTCACTGGCGCTACCTGCTGAGCTTTGGTCTGTTACTGGGAGCAGTGTATGTGATGTTTAAGAAGTAATTTGAAGATTAGCGAATTTGAGAATGTGCAAATGTGAATACAGGGTTATACGTTGTAAGTTATAGGTTATAAGTAAAATACAGCTTAACGCAGAACGCAGAATGCCTAACGCTAATACAAGAAAAATGTGCAAATATGCAAATGAACTGATGTGCAGATGGAGGAATTGGGAATCAGGCGTTAGCTGTTAGCGAAGGAAAAGTTGGCAGTTGGCAATTTGCAGTTACCTGTAACTTGCATCTGGTAACCTGTATTCAGAAACTGGTATCTGGTAACCGGTAACGCCCGTCTCACGTTTGACTTTTCACGTTTCACAGACATTCACTCACGTCTCACGATTACAGTCTGCCGATTCACGTCTCACGTTCTTACCACACCAGCTTTGCAATTTTACCATTGCCACCGGCAAGATATACTGCTGTTCCCTTTTTAGCTTTCTGGCATACGTGAAATCCTTCCTGGGCAATCTGCTTCCAGTTCATGCCTCCATCAGTGGATATATCCACTCCTGAGGTGCCGCAAGTGATTACGTGATTGGCTGTAATGTATTCAACACAACTGCGGTAGCCGTGGGGTGGGGTAGCAGGACGTACCCAGGTAGCCCCTCCGTCGTGTGATAACACACAGTTCTGCGTGGTGTCTTTATCATGGGCAAAATCGCCACCTGTTACAATCATATTGTTGGGGGCAAATATGGCCAGGGAGTTTGCTCCGGTTGATTCTTTGCCTTGTATAATGGGTAAGGGCTGTGCTGAATCCTTATCAACGGTGAGCAGGCTGGATGCCATACCGCCGGTAATGATATTGATCTTTTTTTTATTTACATAGACTACGTTGGTACCGCTGGATGCAAACATGGCTTCGCCTTCCTGTACTGCAGGCAGTTTGTTGCAATCCTGTTTGCTCCAGGTTTCGCCGCCATCGGTAGTTGTTACCACGTAAATACATTCTTTATCCAATGGGTCGCCTATTGCAATGCCGTTCTTTGCATCTGAAAAGTCCATGGCATCAAGGAACATATCTTTGGTCGAATCAGTGTACACTATTTTCCAGCTTGTACCGCCATCTGTAGTTTTTAGTATTTGCCCTGGCTCGGCAATGGCTATAATGATAGCCGTTTTATCATCAAACGCTTCTATATCGCGGAAATCTCTTTTTTCAAAGCCTTTTACGGTATGCCATTGCCAGGTAGTGCCACCGTCAACAGAGCGGCCAACGGAGCCATTGCTGCCACTTACCCATAATACTTTATCATTCACTACGCTTAAACCGCGCAGGGAAGTTTTATTACCACTGGTGAGTAAATGAACAGACTGGGAAGAGGCATTTAAAGCAAAACAACAACAGATAACAAAGAAAGAGATCCGGAACATGTTTTAATGGGTTTATCGTCACAATAATAAACAATTCAATCTTATTGTGAAACAATGCTATAGACGAATGGGGTCACTTATTGCGCAATAGCTTTCTCAAGATCTTTTTTGGTTTGAATACCTTGTCCGCGCCAGGTTTCCTTGCCTTGTTTGTAAACAATAAAAGTGGGGATAGTTGTTACCTGCAATTCTTTCATGATATCAGTATGTACACTGGCGTCAACGGTAACTATTTTTAGTTTGTGGGTGTGTGACTTTTGCAGTTCCTGGAGCACCGGTTCCATTTTTTTGCAGGGCGGGCACCATACAGCACTAAAGTCCACAAGTATTGGGTCGCTGCCGGTGAGTAATGCATTATAGTCTTCCATAGTGTATTGCTTTACCGCTACACTTCTTTCTACCGGTTTATTGGCAGTCTGCCAGCCCATGATGCCTCCTGTTAGCTCATATACATGTTTAAAACCGCTATTACGCAGCAACTTTGCAGCGGCAGCACTACGTCCACCAACAGCGCAATACACGTATACGGGTTCTTTTCTATCAAGGTATTGAATACGTTCTCCAAACTCCAGTTTATTATTCCAGTCGGCCTGGAGGGAATTAGCGATATGCCCGTTGCGGTATTCGCTGGCCGAACGTACGTCGAGCAGGTTACCCGGCTCGGTAATGATCTTCTCAAATTCGTCGGGAGATAATTGGTACTTGTTTTTCTGGGCAAATGCCAGACAGGTGGTAATAACTAATGCCAGGAGTAAGCAGGCCTTCTTCATACGGATCTCTTTTGCCCAAATGTACCATAATTGACAAAAAAGATGCCTACCGGTAATAAAAAAGCCCCGCTAACGCGGGGCTCAATTTTTTCAGTCGTACCAAATAGAGTCTTTTACCGGGTATTGGATTTGGAGTTTAATAACTTTCTTTATTCCGGGTTTTCAGGATAGCGACTGGGCTTTCATAAGAACTTTTGGACAGTTTGGTTTTTCGGTTACAATACTGGATTTAATGATTTGGTCTTTTTTTAGGACGATTGGATTAAACCTCTATGATGCAAAAAGAACTACGTTGGATAAAGTTTGATGGCTTAACCTGGTTTCTTCACTGAGATATTGGATTTAAACTGGAAATTGGATTTTGGATAATTCTTCAGTGATATTGGATATTGTGCTATTGAACAATACAAAAGTAGGCTTTAACACATTGTTGGCATAGAGCAAAACTGCCCTTTTTTCCGTCTTCAGTTATTACGCATTTTGAGGTATAATTATCGTTGATCTCGCATGATGACTATCGGAAAACTACGATAAATCGTGAGTAGCCCTACTGATTTTTCCTTTAAAATGCCTTTTTCTTAGCTGGTTGCGCAGCTTTCTCTGCCTGGGCCGATTTCAGTGGTGGAAGGATAAAATCGTCCAGCGGGCTCTTCATGGCTACCATTTTTTCGATGTCTTCTACCTTACGGGGAGCACCTGAGGATAATAATTCACAGTCTTTTTCTTTGATCAGTACATCGTCTTCAATACGTACAGCGATGCCCCACCATTTTTTATCGCATTTGCTGCCTTCGGGAATGTAAATACCCGGCTCAATGGTCACTACCATGTCTTTTTTAAGCTGAGCGGAGGCTCCGCGGTCATGCACATCCAAACCGATATGGTGACTAAGGCCGTGGGGATAATAAGTCCTGGATTCGTCTGCCTTACTGATAATTCCCAGTTTTATCAGACCTTCTGCCACTACATCGCGGGCTTTTTTCTCAATTTCACTGCGGGGAGTACCTTCCTTGCAAAGCTTAAAGGCCTCTTCCTGCGCCTGGTACACAATTTCATAGATAGCGCGCTGCTCGGGCGTAAATTTACCGTTGGCAGGTACTGTGCGGGTAACATCTGCAGTATAGCCATGATATTCAGCTCCCACATCCATTAGGATCAGGCGGTTTTCTACGTGCATTTTATTGTTCTCTTCGTAGTGCAGCACACAACCATTGTTGCCGGCGCCTACAATAGAAGGGTAACCTACGTTTTCAGCACCGTATTTTTTGTGTACAAACTCATGAAGACCCTGTACCTCTCTTTCAGACATATCCGGACGAACAGCTTTCATTACTTCAGCCTGTCCTACACAGGAAATTTCAACGGCTTTGCGCAGGAGTACCATTTCCTCGGGTGTTTTTATCTCGCGCAATTTGCCAGTAAGCTGGCGGTACAGGCGTGTGTCAAAACGCTTGTCAGTACTATAGTTCTCGGGTAAACCCGCTTTTTGTTTGAACTGCTGTATCAGGCTATACAAGCCTGCAGGGTCGCGGGTAACTGTTGCGTCAGTAGGAAACGCATCAAATATTATCTTGGTGAACTTAGAAAAATCAATCTGGTAGTTTTTGAATTGCTCCCCATTCAATGCCATCTTAATGCCCAGTTGTTCCTGCACACCTTCCACTCCAAGGCGTCTGCCTGTCCATTGCTCAGCAAGGGCGTTTCTTTTCTGTACAAAGATGATTTCCTTGTAGGTGCTGCCATCCTCAGCCTTTTGCGGCTCTTTAAAGATCAGTAATAGTGACTCCGGCTCTTTATATCCCGAGAAATAGTATATATCAGGATTGGGATGATATACATAATCCACATCATTTGAAAAATTGCGGGTAGGATAGGCAAGTACCATTACCACACTACTGTCCGGCATCAGCGCGCGCAATGAATCACGGCGGGCTGCATGAAACTCTTTGCTTAAGTAATCAGTTGGCTGGTCTTCGGGCTGGGCGTAAATGGTTGTTGCTAACAACGATAACAATACCACTAAGAATGAGCGCAATTGCATAAGGGTTGTTTTCAGGAATAATCAATTGAATAAATATAGGATGTTTAATGATAATATAAGGGCAATTGGGGTAAGTGGTTATTAGCCGGTATAGCAGTAGGGTATTTTTGATTTTTCTTCATCGTATTTTCTGCAAGCGACCGTAAGGTATAAGTACTGAAAAAGAGTTGGACTGCAATATTTTAGGGTATTATTACGATTTTATACATATAACGCTAACGTAAGTGAAAAGTCAATTGTACCAGGTTTTGTCCATTCTTGCTACCGGTGGTTATTTTATACCGATAGTGCTTGTTCTTATCAAAAGAATATGGTACCCGCATTCATTTCTGTTGTTTTCACTTTATTGGTTATTGTCTGGTATTATTAACCTCGTATTACTGATACCCGGTATCAGTACAAATGTGTTGGGAATAATTACTGTGGTTTATAATATGCTCGATATCCCAATGGTATTGGGTATTATTTATTTTATTACCAACTCTTCAGCTGTACGGAAATTTGCCAAGGCCAGTGCTATTGGTTTTGGTGCATTGGAAATTGTGAATGCTTGTTTTCGTGGATTAAATTCCCTGGCGCTTAAGTATATGCTACCAATTGGGTTGTTACTGGTGTTGATCGTTATTATCTGGGAGATCATCCTGTATCTGCGCAAGCTGGAACATGGCCGCTGGGAGCGCAGGCAGATCTTTATTTATGCTGCACTCTTATTTGAATACGGTACTTATATTATAATTTACATCTTCGATTATCATATGCCCGAGTTTTATCAACGGGTTGATAATTTCATCATTTACTACACGGCTTCTGTTATCTCCACCATTATTGCTGTTTGTGGTTTCCTTATGAAAGATTCCAATAGAAAGATGCAGGTAATCTAACGCACAACTATGACTGCTTAACGCCTAACGAAAAGGTTTAATGTTTAAAGTATAAGGTCTGTAATGCGTAAATGTCATTGAGTTCAGGGGCCTCTGGATTTTCAAATTTGCATATTGGTTAATTAGAAAATTCAACTCACTTATGCACCTTGTCTTTTGCGTTATGCGCCCTGCGTTTGGCATTCAGCATTAGGTTTCAGGGATCCGTACCGGTATTTTATACATCGCTGCAATAAACAGTACGTTCTTCAGAAAATTAAATATGGAAATGATCAGCCAGGTATGCACCAGTTGCTTATCAGGGTTGATAAAGAAAAAGAAGTTGGCCGAGAAGTAGAACAGGCAGCCGGTAACTATCCAGAATTCTGCTTTTCCATCAATAGGCTCCATGATATCTGTCTTCAGCCATTCATAGAAATACAGTATGCTGTAATTGATCACCAATAGCGCCGATGTGCAGGTGGTAAGTCCGTTCAGTGAATAATTGTGCAGGTGTATCAGTCGTATTATTGCAGTAGCGACGAATAATACGGTACCGGCTTTTAAAATATACCTGTTTAGTTTATTTTGAATGAGTCGATAAAACAGAGCGGTGAGAAGTCCGTATTCTATAATAGAAAAGATATATGTGATAACCGAAACGGAATAGATTGTATTCCTGTGTTCAAAAAAGTTAACCAGTCGGTCGTTGATGAAAGATACAATACAATAAACTGCGAGTAGCCATGGGATAGCTACGGGGCGCAGTTTTTTTTGGAAAACAGCAAAAAACGGAACAGCCAATGCTGAATAGGATGCTATTAAAGCAGCCATTGGTGCTACAATCATGCCTTACCTTTACCTTTCGGATGTAAAATAAGGTTTATTGAACACATTTGTATAACAACAGGGATTATAAACCGAAAGAAAAGATGGGAATATGAAATTATAATTCAATAATATAATATGCGGTCTCACTCATATAAGGACCTCCGGGATATTTAGCAGTGTAATCAAGGTTGATCCAGTATTGTCCATCCTGTTCATGAAAATAAATATTATCAATGGCTTCATCCGCGAAAAGATGGGTAATGGCCTGTTGCATTTTCTCAAATGCCTTTTTATCACCACAATACAATTCGGGATACAGGTGCCCGTCGGTAAGCACCATTCTGCAATGACCACCTATGGCTTTCATACATGATACCATCAGTATCGTGTGATCATCGCAATCGCCTCCCAGGCCATTTAATATGGTTTCGCGGGCTGTGGCAAAATATTCATCCCGTTCTGTATCCGAGACATACTTAAAGTAGGTATTGATATATTTAAATAAAGAAAGATATCTTACCAGCGGGCCGTATTTTGTTTGGTAGAGATCAAAGTATTCTAATGAGTGCTGTACTGAAAAATTACGCACCACTGAATCCTTAGGGTTTACTTTCGACTGTAGTGTTTTTACTGTACGGGTAAGTGGTCCGTCAAGAAAGCCGGAAGTCAATACCAGGTCGATCTCTTTTTGTTCCTTTCGCCCCCAGTTGCTGGCTACCATGCTGCGGTAATCGTGCATAATATGATCAAACCCGTAACCGTTGGTGAGCTGGTTGTACAGGAGTACCAGTACCAGCAATGCTACGGCTGGAATCAGTAAAAACCTGAACAGGCGTAGTATCAGCCAAGTAATTACAGCCGCCAGTGTAATGGAAATAAAAAGATCAAAATTCCAGCTACCGATAATAATGGGGGGGATATAGCGGTTGATCAGTGGTCCCAGCGGCAGTACCGTAAGTATAGCAGTAATAACCAGCAATACCTTGCGCGTAGTGTTATATTTATCTGCTTCCTGGTTCATGTGGCTGATGGTATTTTAATTCCCCTTAATAACAAACGTAAATATTGTACCATTTTTCTCAGGAACAATTGGAATTTTGGTTCTGTCTGCCGGAATAACCGGTTTTAGCAGGTAAAAAATTGACCGGTAGTGGTGGTATCCGGTGCTGCTGATCTGCGTTTCATAGGATGCCGGGCAGATTTACTAATAAAATACGCTTTTTTAAGCAAACTGGCAGGAATAATAACTTAATCAAATGCGAATTTATTTTAGGAACAGCATTAAAAAACCTGCTGCAGATGATGCAGCAGGCTCAATAATATAACCATCATGCCGGCGATATTGTTCGGGTAAACTTAGTGGAAAACTAACCAAATTGCCTTTACAGATCCAGACTAATCATCGTCTTCTTCTTCGTAATAAGCTCCCTGGTTATCGTTGTAAACAGACTCCCATTCTTTTACCTTATCATCACTGAGTAATTCAAGAATATCGAGAATAGGGTCCGACTTCTTTTTCCATTCCAATACCGGTGTTTCGCCAAACCGGGTCACATACAGGCACTGGTCTGTTTCAACCGTGATCCTGATCAGTGTAATTCCACTGTCTTCCTTTTCCTGTACCAGGTAATAACAGCCTGGTTCTAACAAAGCATACGAATACATACGTTTTCTTCCTCACCTTTTTAAAATTTAAAAAAGAAGAAAATAATGGGTTGCAGAATGAATTTAACAGGCAGCGTGGTTAGTTAGCAGAATTATATTGGGTAGTAAACTGCGCAACGGGAGTAGCGCTTGAACTTTCATAGACAGGTTTCGCTTCAAATGTACAGCAAATAATAATACCTGCCAGTGACTAACTGGCACTGTTGCTCTTTTTTATAATTTATTAACCTTTTGTTATTGATAATCAGTTGATTATGAGATGTGTTAAGCCCTTTTATAAGGAATGTCCGTATCGTCTTTGGGTAGGGCCAGCCGCTGTTTTATGAGGGAAAGACCCCTCAGTTTGTGGTTGCGTACTGTATGTACAGACAGGTGAAGCCTCACTGCAATTTCTTTGCTGCTGAGGCCGTCGCGGAAGCTTAACTGCATAATGTTGCGGCATTTTGGCGGTAAAGCGTTTACTGCTTCCCATACTAAATGTAGTTGCTCCAGCCTGGCTGGTTCATCGGTTACCATTTCAATTGAATCCTCATACATATGTAATAGCTTCTTTTGTTCCCTGGTACGATATTGCAGATGGCTACGATGATTGAAGCATGCATTGCGGACACTGATGTAAAGAAAGGAACGTGTAGCCGGCAGGGAATGAAAGTCTTTGTGCTTTTGCCACAGCTTAAAGAATACTTCGGCCACAATATCTTCAGCTACCTGTATATCACAAATAAGTTTTTGGGCAAATTGGAGCAGAGGAGAGTGATAGAGGTTAAGCAGGGTGTGTAGAGCCTGCGCCTGTCCCTGTTGCAGTAACAGGATACATGGATGAAGGTTTTCGGTGTGCATAGATTGAATTAAAATAATTTTACAGGTAAATGATCCCAGCCGAACTTAACCGGGATAACTTGCAGTGAAGATGGGTAATAGCATACTGGTATGCTTTTGTACTACATGTATATGGATACACGAAACAAAAACAGGTTACTCATCTTATCACTAAGACAATAAGGAGTTTGATCTCAGGAATAAAGGCATGACGATTAGAGTCATGAATATTTACCTGTAGCGTGGGCGTTAGAAATAGTTTTTTTCGTTCACACAAACTGGTAAATGCCTTGGTGTGGCTGGGTGCTTTATGATGTTGGCGTTACTCAATTTTGAGTTGTGTCTAAACTGTATATAGCAATAATCTGAACCGGCAAAACAAAAATAAGAAAAATTTCTAATGAAGGGCCTCTAACCCACAAAATTTAGATGTTTTTCTTTGAAATTACTCACCTGATTAATTTTTTATAATGGTAACTGAAGCGGATAAGGAAAAATTGAAAGAATTCGGGGAAAAATTAAAAAAGATCAGGAAGGATAAGGCGCTTAGTCTTCGCCGCCTATCTTACTTGTGCTCTATTGATTACAGTGATATTGGTAAAATGGAGCGTGGTAAAACAAATATTACTTTGCTAACATTATTTGAACTGGCTGATGCATTAGAAGTTGATCCTTCAGAGCTGATAAAAGATCTGCCGTTTAATACTGTAAACAGATAATGTGGTTTTTCTCCGTAAATTGAAATGCTGCTGGTATATTACCAGTTGCCTTTGCCTGTTATAACGTACAACACGTTCCTCAGAAAATTATTTTCCCGTATTAGCCTGTGTAGGTATAACAATTACTGGTTGCACAAGGATGCTTACCGGATAGTGCGTTTATTGGTCTTCATTTTTCAGCCTTTTTAATGATTGTTTTTTATGGTAATGCCAAAGCCTATTGCTGACCTGGATTTTTTTGTCACATTGAAAAATATGACAGAGAAATACTGGCGTATCTGTTATCCTGATGACTCCATGTATGGCTTACAGGTACAACATGGAACTCGATGGTGCAGGGGGCTGACGGATGATGAAATTGGCGGTCTTGAACATTTGCTGGGGCAGCGCCTTCCCTCTACGTTGCGTTACTTTTATCAGACCATGAATGGTCTTTCGCTTCCGGGAATTGATGTCCATGCCAGTGATGGCAGAGACCCTTCTTATGCCACTTATTTTTATTCATATCCGGAACATCTTACTGCTATACAAAATGCAATTGCTATGGCGTATACAACTATGGGATTAAAGTATGAGGCATTTTTTCCGCAAAAAGATCTGCCGGCAATTTTTCCGATAACCTATGGACATTTTGTGTTGACAGATGAGCCAGCCTGTCCGGTATTATCAATAAAGCAGGGGCATGTATTGTATTGTGCGGATAGCCTGTGCAAATTTCTGGTTACTGAATGCCTGGGTGATGTTCTTGAAAATGTGGAAGACTATGAAAATGAAGTGGCTCCCATTTCGGTGAAGTTATGGTTGGAAGAAGGGGCGAGCTATAAGTTGTAAACGCTGATCATAAATCCGAATGTAGAATTTCGAAATCCGAAAGACAACATATTATTGAGAGCACTGGTACCTCTGTCATAACACTTTACACTGATTCAGAACCCACGAATAAAATTCATTAAAGAAACCAGGAATCTTTCAATCTCAAAATTCCATTAGTCCCGGAATTCCGCAATGTTTGTTTCCACCAGGGTACTTTCTAATACAATCTGTGTACTTGCGTTTTGTTTGTCGGTTTGAGTAATGATATTGTAAAGCATTTCCATGGCTTTATATCCCTGCTCATAGGGAAATTGCTCTACGGATGCCAATGGTGGATTATCAAGGTAATTACAAAGTGGCAAATGAGCGAAACTTACAAAGCTGATATCCTGGTTGATCTTTATTTTTTTATGACGCAGGTAATGCATGGCTTCCAGCGCTACATAATCGTTAAATGCTACAATAGCCGTTGGCTGTGGTTTCGCTTTCAGTAGCTCATCTATAGCAGCCTGTGTTCCTTCTTTGGTGAGATTGGTGCGCACCATCAATGCCGGATTAACAGTAAGATCATTTTCTTTCAATCCCTGCATATAAGCCTGTTCGCGTTGATGAGAAGCCTGTAATTGCTGTGGCCCGTTAAGCAGGGCTATATGTTTATGTTTTCTGTTGGCAAGAAAGGCAACGCCCTGTACGGTACCCTGGTGCAGATTGCAGGATACACTTGCCTGTACCGGCCTGTTGGGAATGCAATCAAAAAACACAATAGGTATATTATAATTGGCCAGCCTGTCAAAGTGATCGTAAGAGGTGGTGTTT
The DNA here is from genome assembly GCA_047602185.1 of Chitinophagaceae bacterium. Classification (GTDB taxonomy): domain Bacteria; phylum Bacteroidota; class Bacteroidia; order Chitinophagales; family Chitinophagaceae; genus PMP191F. The sequence continues at coordinate 965,288 of JASGHY010000001.1, forward strand.
TTGGCTACAGAGACCAGCAGGCCATCTACACGGCTGTTACGCATGGTTTCTACGATCTGTTGTTCTCTATCCATTTCATCATACGATTGGCCGATCAGTACATTGTATTTATTACTGACAGCAAAGTCTTCGATACCACTGATAACGGCAGAAAAAAACTCTTCGGAAAAACGGGGAAGGATAACGCCGATAGTGGCTGTTTTTCCTTGTTTAAATGATACGGCTGCCTGGTTGCGCTCATATTGTAATTCGCGGGCAAGCTTTTGTACCTGCATACGGGTACGCAGGCCGATGCTAGGATGATCGTGAAGCGCCCTTGATACAGTTGAAATAGAAACGTTCAGTTGACGGGCAATTTCTTTAATAGTGGCAGGCTTTTTATTCATCAGGCATTGATGGATTTAATAGCTAAAACAAGCAATAGTACGATCGGCTTCGGACAAAAGTAGAAAATGATCTTTAAACTTTTACTATGGATGCAGGTAATGCCAATAAAGGTTGCGTACGGGATAATTAAAGCCAACGTTAATAGCGTCAGAATCTGGCTGAAAATGTCCTCACATGAATATGTGGTTTTGATGGCTGTTTTTCTACGAAACAGCACTGGCGTGGGTTAAAATGATGTGAGAAGGCTGCAAAACGGTGATTGGGGCTGTCATGATGTGGTTTGCTGATTTATTTTTACTGGCCGCTAAGGCTGGTGTCAACATGAGAAGCTGCTAACAGGCATTGAACAATGTTCCTGCCCCAAAATCTTATAATATGAAAGTATTGATCCTTGAAGATGAGTCGCTCTCTGCACGGCACCTTAAAAAAATGCTTCAATCCATTGATGGCAATATAGAGGTGGTGGCTGTATTGGACAGTATAGAAGCCTGCACACGTTTTTTTACAGAACCTGCTGCGTTTGATCTCGTTTTAATGGATATAGAACTGGGTGATGGACAAAGCTTTGCGGTGATGGAATTATTGCCTGAAGATTGCCCGGTGATCTTTGTAACGGGGCACCAGGAGCATGCATTGAAGGCATTTAAACTGAATTCGCTGGATTACCTGCTGAAGCCGCTGAACCGGGATGATCTTGAAGCTGCGTTAGATAAATTCAGGAACCTGTATCAGCCCAAAAAACAGTTGACAGTAGAAAGTTATATGCGCCGTGGGCAGGTACAGGCGCATGCCGTTAATTATCGTACAAGATATCTTGTAAAGTGTGGTACCCGTCTTATTTCCATCTCGCTTTCGGATGTTGCCTATTTCTATACCAAAGGAAAGATCCAGTATGTTAAAACACGTCACAATGAAGACTTCATTATTGATAAGCGACTGGAAGAGATTGAAATGGAGGTGGATGGCAGTTCTTTTTTTCGTGTCAATCGCCAGTTTATAGTGAGCTATATGCACATTGAAAGAGTACATACCTGGTTTAGCGGTAAGCTGAAGGTACAGGTACAGCCTGCTGCTTATGAAGAAATTATTGTGAGCAGGTTAAAAGCTAATGAGTTTAAAAAGTGGTTGGGTGAATAGCTCAGTATTGTTTTACCACTTCAATACCTGTAATAATAATTTCCACCCCGATTGCGTATGTATCCATGCCCGCAGGTAGTTTTCTTTCCTGTTGCTATAAAGTACAGTACCATACACATAAGCAAAGTCTTTGCTGGCAGCTATACCACTGCCTGCAGGCACAAAAACGAGTTGCTGGGGGATCTTTGCCAGTGCTTCGGTAATTGCCTGTTGGGTATGAACCGGAGGTTTACCTGCGATATTAAACCATGCTTCGGGATGCAATACCTGCAGAAACGCCTTTACACTATCTGTATTGAAGTGTTCTATAAATGCTTGTTCAGTCTGCAGGATACCTGTATCAGAAGATGGCGTGAGGCTGGCTTTTATATATTGCAATTGCTGGACATTAAATTGGGAGGGAGCATAGTTGATACCAAGATCTGCCAGGAATTTCCATTCGCCCTTATTGTTCTTATGCCAGATGGTAGCGTATTGTCCGCTGCTGCTTACTGTATCGTTCATCGTACGGCGAAACTCAAACGGCCCTGTTGTAAAGCCCATATCGCCTGATGCGGCAATGACTGCATACGAAGGTTGCCACAATAGCTTACCCGGAGCATCGGCAATAGCCTGCCATTGCCTGATACCATTAGAAATAACACCCCTGTTAAATACTACACCATTGCTATCGAGAAAATGAAGAAAAGCTGGCTTCATACCTGAATCTACTGCCAGCTTTGCAAAAGCCAGTTCTGCATTGACTACCTCTTTTGCTTTTTGGGCAGAGCTTATTTGTATAGCAGCACTTGCAAGTAAAAATAAGATTGCTTTTTTCATGAAAATAAAATTACAGGATTGCGTTAATGTTTTCTTGCTTGATGCCAATGGAGCCGCTTTTCTGGGCACTGAAGTGTTGAAAGAAAGGGCGTGAGCAGTTTGTGCAACGTCCGTATATGGATAATTGTCAGGGTGAAATAACCACCCTTTTTTATGAAAGTTCAATTGTTAATACTGCTGTCTTTGTGCTCAATAACTATGTTTTCCTGCAATAGGGAATCAGTGGGGTCCATAAAATATTCTCTACCCGGAACCTGGGAGGCAACAAGGGCCTATAGTGATATTGGTGCCATTGTATATCAGCCGGGTAATGGCCATCTTCTGAAGTTCACCAGTAATGATAAGATGGAGTTTGCTTTACCGAATGGAACTGTGCAATCTGGCACATACCGCCTTCGCATGAAAAAAGATTGCTATACCAATAGTGATACACAATTGGCATTTACCTGGCCGGGTAGTGATTATGAACTGGTATATTATGTGGTTATTGACAACGGAGAGCTTTCTTTATCGACACCTTCTTGCCTGGCAGATGGCAGCATTACTTATTATCGTAAACTACCCAATTAATTGACCTGGTTTTGCTCTAGGTTTTTCCCGCCTGACCAGGTATCATTTGCCTGCACATGGAGGTCTTATTCTTTACCAAAATTAACATGCTTAGATAGGCATAAAAAAACTGCTTCCGTGGGGAAGCAGTCTGCTTTTCTCATGTGATACCCTGTTTGGTTACCTAACAGGAACGAAATATGTGATTTTGAAAAAGTTCTAAGAATTCCTAAGGTAAGAGTTTTTTAAAAACCAGCAAAAAGGATTTAGCAATCTGCCAATTACTCTTCTGAATGGAAATTTATTAATTTTTGGACAATAATGCAACAGGCAAACCTGGCTGAATTTATCAATGAAAACAGGTTTATTTAAAGAACGCTTATTGTAAGTAGAAAATGAAGAGGTTTGGGTTGCAGGCAGGTTAAAAACTGGTTTAAAAAAGATAAAAACTGATTAAAAAATGACATTTCTCGTATAATTATGGACCGAGGAATAAAAAAGCAGAGGATAAGCAGCTTTGAAAATGAGTGAAGCATTCCCTTAAAGCATTAATTATTATGCTTTTACCTTCCCTGTTTAGTTATATTTGTAGTATGCGTAAAACAGACAAAGCTCCCGTATATAGGTTGTTTTTTCCTTTAGAGGTCCGTAAAAGCATTATTGCAGGCAAAGGTGCTTTTGCCGCTGGTACTATTCCTCCACGTAAAAAGATCGGAGACCTGGGGGGAGTGATCATTTCTGAAAGGGCAGGGCGCCAATTAGCGAAAACAATGAAGAGTATTGCCCTTGTTGAGTTCGGTAATGGCAAATCGCTGAACGCGTCTGAAAACAGCAATGAACTGCGGTATGTGAATCATTCCTGCGATCCCAATACATATATGCGTGTAACGCACAATCGGGTAGAGTTCTATGCATTGCGGAATATTCGAAAAAATGAAGAGCTTACCTGTGATTATGGGGAAACACACCACGAGGGAAAGCTACCTTGTCGTTGTGGCGCTGCCAATTGCAAGGGAAAGATCTGACAAGGATAAGAGTATTGCATGTTTATATCAATTGAAAGGAACCTTAAACTCGCCTTCTGTTAAGATCTTTTTTGAAAGATTAGTACCTCCATATATACCTACGCCGGTTTCATAAAGAGCACCTTCAAAAGTGCCGGTCAATATTCCGTTGTCTTTAGAAGCAATTTTTATAGTGAAAGGTTTTTCTGAATTGGGGTTTCCCGACCAGTACATGGTAGTTTGGCCTATTGGAACATATATGCTACCTAGTAAATAAGCGGGATCCCTGTTTTCTACATAAACACCTGTATCAACAGATTTTGTTTCAGAAAGCAGGCTTAAGGAAAGTGTGTTAGCTTTTGATGCGTCAGGTATGGAACTTCCTTCTACATGTATTCCCTGTTCATTTTCGTATTTAATACCTGTAATACGATATTTGAAATTCACAATATTGCCATCAACCTTGCATCTCAGATAGTATAAACTATCGTTGGCTCCACTATCATCTTCGTTTTTTTTGCAGGCAGTAAATGTCAGAATTAATAGTAATAGAATTGCTGTTACTGGTTTGGTAAAGATCGCGTTCATAGCTTATGTTTATGGTTTTTCCAAATCTAACGGAACGCTTGCGTATATAAAAGTAGCCTGCATTTGCACTTTACGGTTTTAACAAAGCCGTAAGTTAAAATGCAGGCTGTATAATATCATATAAAATAAAATCACATTTCATCAGCGCTCGGGCCATAGCTTCCAGGGATCGGGATATTCAGCAAACGCAGGTATACGCCCATCTGCGCACGGTGATGTACAATCTGGCAATAAGTAGTGCGTATCATTTCTGCCTTCGGGGCTACATGATAAATATCATTGCCACTTCTTAAGGTCCAGTTGGGTAACAGATCTGCGTCTGTTGCTTTTGCAAGGTGGGCTTTTCCATCAGTTAATGAATCTTCAAAAAACTGCAACAGGTCTTTCGTGTTATTACTGGTGTTAGGTGTATAGGGATTACTGGCAAAGTCCAGTTCGCTGGTCGCAAGCACCATGGATACCCAGGTTGGTAATTCTGCAATATGATTTGCCAGTTTCTGGACCGTCATGCTTTTATCATGTGGTTTCCAGTCGTATTTATCATCGGGTATTCTTTCCAGCATTTTACGTGTTGTAATTGCTTCTCCTTCCATTTCTTTAAGAAGGGCTTGAATAGTTGTTGACATATTTGATTGTTTTTGTACACCAAAGAAAGAACCGCCTAGTGACAGCCCTATGTCAGCAGGGTGAAAAGAATTTTTGAATTCAGGTATTTTGTGATGTCAAAATTTAACCCGGTTGCTGATCCGGTACTACAAAGCAGTGCTTGAAGAAGGCCACGCTATTGGTATATCCGGTATCAATGTCGTTGAATTAGTGGCTGGTCAAGACACCAGCCACGGAGTGCCCCAGCGGGTGGGGACACTCGCCGGAATATAATTCCTTAATGCAACGATATTATATTCTGAATCCGGAAACTACTATCCAGGATTCCCTCTGTGCCTCTTCCTGTATTACCATCTTCTTAAATTTTTAAACCTGCTCGCAATTATTTGCAACACAAACGATACTTTTATGCGTATCATTTAAACAAAAGGGTATGAACACCAGGAGAGAATTTCTGAAATATGCTTCGCTGTTATCAGGGGGTACTGGCTTAATGAGTATGCTGCCACCGGCCATTCAAAAAGCATTGGAAATAGACCCTGCACCGGGCAGCACATTTATGGATGCAGAGCATATTGTATTCCTGATGCAGGAAAACAGGTCGTTTGATCATACCTATGGCATGTTGCAGGGAGTTCGCGGGTTTAATGATCCAAGAGCAATAAGGCAGCCCAATAATAACCTGGTATGGTTACAATCCAATAAAGAAGGGGATACGTATGCGCCTTTCAGGCTTAATATAAAAGATACCAAAGCTACCTGGATGAGCTCGCTGCCACATTCATGGGCCAACCAGGTGGATGCCCGTAACAATGGCAAGTATGATAAATGGCTGGATTCAAAGAGATCGGGTAATAAAGAATATTCCCCCATGCCACTTACCATGGGGTATTATAACAGGGAGGATATTCCTTTTTATTATTCACTGGCAGATGCTTTTACCGTGTGTGATCAACATTTCTGTTCTTCACTGACCGGCACTACTCCCAACAGGCTTTATTTCTGGACAGGTACTATCCGTGAACGTGCAGATGCAAATGCCATCGCAAGGGTGTGGAATGAGGATGCAGATTATGATACAGAAGTAAGCTGGACAACATTCCCTGAGCGGCTGGAAGATTACGGCGTATCGTGGAAGGTGTACCAGAATGAAGTAAGTGCAGGTGTAGGCTTTGAAGGAGAAGAGGATAGCTGGCTTGCTAATTTTGGTGATAACCCGCTGGAGTATTTTACACAATATAAAGTACGGTTATCCGCTGCTTATATTGCCAACCTTCCTAAGGAGGCTACGGCTTTGAGTGCCGAGATCAAAAAACAGGAGCAACTGCTGGAGAAAACACCGGAGGCAGCAGAAAAAATAAAAAGAAACATTGAACGATTAAAGAAAAGACAGGCGAAGAATGAAGAAGAACAAAAAATCTATACCCGGGAACGATATGAACGACTCTCTCAAAGAGAAAAAAATATTCATGATAAAGCCTTTGCTACCAACGTTAAAGATCCGTTCTATCATGAGCTTACCTCTTTACGATATCATGATGGCGATGCGGAAAGAGAAGTGAAAGTGCCTAAAGGCGATGTGTTGTACCAGTTCCGTGAAGATGTAAAGAATGGCACACTGCCTACAGTGTCATGGGTAGTAGCGCCGGAGAATTTTTCGGATCACCCTTCTTCTGCATGGTATGGCGCCTGGTATATCAGTGAAGTAATGGACATTCTTACACAGAACCCGGAAGTATGGAAAAAGACCATCTTTATTCTCACTTATGATGAGAACGATGGTTATTTTGACCATGTTCCACCGTTTGTAGCACCACACCCCACTAAAAAGGGAACAGGGCTGGTGTCGGAAGGTATTGATACCAGTTTGGAATATGTAGCCAATAATGCTCAGCAATCTATTCCATCATACGCACGTGAAAGCTCTATTGGTTTAGGATATCGTGTACCATTGGTGATAGCTTCTCCGTGGAGCAGGGGCGGCTGGGTATGCTCGGAAGTATTTGACCATACATCTGCTTTGCAGTTATTGGAAAAAGTACTAACTAAAAAGCTGGGTAAAAAGGTAGAGGAGCCTAATATCAGTGAGTGGCGCAGAACTGTTTGCGGTGATCTGTCATCTGCTTTCAGACCCTATAATGGAGAAAAGATATCGGTGCCCACGCCTGTAGAACGCGATCCGTTTATTGAAGGTATTCATAAAGCGAAGTTCAAAAATGTACCCTCTAACTTCAAAAAACTTACTGTAGCAGAAATAGAACAGATCAACAGTAATATGAAGGATGCTCCATATATGCCTACGCAGGAAAAGGGTACACGTTCTGCCTGTGCATTGCCTTATGAACTGTATGTTGACGCTTTGTTAAGTAAGGATAAAAAGACAGTAGATATTACATTCTCTTCAGGGAAGACGGTTTTCGGTAATGATGCTGCCGGTTCTCCCTTTACCGTATATGCTCCGGGACGTTACCAGCAACAACAGGTGCAAACCTGGAATTATGCGGTAAAGGCCGGTGATACATTGAAAGATAGCTGGGCTATCAGTGATTTTGAAAATGGTATATATCATCTGCGTGTGTACGGGCCTAATGGATTTTTCCGGGAACTAAGTGGCAATGGAACTGAAGATGGAATAGAAGTGAAATGTACTTATGAGCGCAGCAAAACATCAGGTAAGACGCTCACTGGTAACATCGCAATACATATCAGCAATACCAGCAATAAACAGCAGGTAATTGAGATTGCTGATAATAGTTATAAGGCAGCGTTACAAACGCATACCATTGCAGCAGGAGCCTCAAAGCTGGTTGTGCTGAACCCTGGTAAAAGTTTCGGGTGGTATGATCTCTCCGTGCGCATGCAGGGCAATAAAACATTTGAAAGAAGATACGCAGGCCGGGTGGAGAATGGACAGCCGGGTAAAACAGACCCGCTGATGGGACAAGTGATATAAGTACTACGATAAAAAAAAGTTCTATAAAAAAGCCCTTTTATCAACTGATAAAAGGGCTTTGTATTTTAAGAAGCTGGTGTTTTACCAGCCAATCCCATAATCCTCACCATGATTACTGCTGCCACCCCAGAAACTGCCATGTTTCCAGTCGAAGTAAATAGCATTGATAGGACCACTGGTGCGGTCTTCAAATGACAGATTATACCCCATTTGCTTTAGAGTTGTACGTATTTTTTCTGGTGTATTGCTGTTGAGTAATAAAGCTCCGGGACGGGGTTGCCTGTCAGCTGTTTTAGTGCCACCCAGCGAGAGCCATAGCTGGTTTGAGTTGATATTAGCTGCTTCGGTAGCCTGTTGTACGGTCATACCAAACTCTACCATATTTAAAAAGCATTGCAACAGGTTCTGATCCTGTGTGTCGCCACCTTGTACGGCAAATGATAAATATGGTTTGCCATCTTTTAGTGCGAGGGTAGGAGTTAATGTTACACGTGGGCGCTGACCGGGCTGTATCACGTTAAAAGGATTCAGTGTATTGTCCAGTACAAAACTTTGTATGCGTTGGCTCATGCCAACACCAGTATTGCCTGCAATGCAGGCGGGAAGCCAGCCGCCACTGGGAGTAATAGACACTACCCAACCTGATTCATCCGCAGCTTCTACAGATGTAGTGCCGCGCCACAGGCGATCGTGGTAAGCTGAGTCTTCCATTACAGCCCATGATTGTTCTTCTGTAAGAGCGGAAGTACGTACATCGTGAGCGGGTGCAAAATTAGGATTCCGACGATTTACAGTATCTATGATCAGGCCTCTTTGTTTCAGTAGCTCAAGATAAGGATTGGCTTTTCCTTCGTATGGATAAGGATCGCCGGGGCCTGCAGAAGCATCATTTTTCAGTGCATCAATGATCTGTGCTCTTGCTTTTGCATATTCTTTACTCAGCAGTCCTTTCATAGGTTCTACCGGTGGAAAATAAGGATCGCCATAATAGAAATCACGGTCTGCAAATGAAAGGTTCATTGCCTGGTAAACGGTATGGATATACTGGGCAGAATTATAGCCCATGCTTTTGAGATCAAAATTTTCCAGGATATTCAGGCATTGCAACATGGCTGGCCCCTGCGTCCATTGTTGCAGCTTGTACACTTCAATGCCTTTATAATTGGTATGCAAAGGTTCTTCTTCTCTTACTTTCCAGTTGGCAAGATCTTTCATGGTGATCAGGCCGCCCTGTTCCTGGCAACCACGCACAAATTCCTGCGCTATGTCGCCGGTATAAAAGCGATTGTAAGCTGCGTAGATGGCTTCTTTGCGGCTTTTCTTATTCTTTAATGCTGTTTGCTCTGCTTCCACCATTTTAGTGAGTGTAGCCAGCAGGTCTTTTTGTACAAAGATCTCACCGGCATCAGGAGCTTCGCGTTTTTCACCCTGGTGAGTAAGAAAAACAGCTTTTGAATAAGGCCATTCCTTAATACGTGCTTTACCACGTTCAATACTATTGGCTGTTTGTGCCTCTATGGGATAGCCGGCAGCCAATTGCATGGCAGGAGCCAGCACTTGCTTCAGGCTCATAGTGCCATATTCTGCAAGCATATAGCAAAGTCCACCGGGGGTGCCGGGAGTAACGGCGGCCAAAGGACCATATTCCGGGGGAAAGTTCATGCCCTTGCTTTTAAAGAAATCAGCAGTGGCTCCTGTTGGCGCTACGCCCAACGCATTAATACCAATTACTTTACCGGTTTTAGGATTGTAGATCAATGCCTGTGTTTCACCTCCCCAGCTTAATACATCCCACATGGTACAGGTAGCGGCCAGCATGGCGCAGGCTGCGTCTACGGCATTGCCGCCCTGCTGAAATACCATACTGCCTGCTGTGGCAGCCAATGGTTTGCCTGTAATGGCCATCCAGTGTTTACCATGTAGCGGTGGTTTTTGTGTTTGCTGGGCATTGATCTGTAAAAATTGTAATAGAACGGGTAGCAGTATCAGCAGGCGTTTCATGTGACGATTTTTAGGTAAATAAAGATAAGCATTGTACAGCACCGGTAATAACAGCTCAGACGCCCTTATAACCGGTAATGTAATTATCTGTGATCCTTATTTGAGGGGGAGGGTATTATCTGGCCAGGTGCTTATCAAAGCCTGCGGCTACCAGTTGCTCATAAGCATACCATACATTCTCCGGAATTTCCTGGTAGATCTGAAAGCCTTTTTCGGGATAGATCTTAATACGCTGCAGATCGCCTGTCATAATATTGATGACCCTTTCCATAGGAATCTCGTCATTGGCATATTCAGCAAGTGGAATGGGAGGTGAGGTAACGATAAGCTGTTTGCCGGGCCATTGCTTTTGGAAAGTGGCGTAGCTTCTTCGTTCCATATAAGGTTTCTGCACTACAATGAACGTTTGCAGATCGAGTTGTTTTTCCTGTAACAATTGCTGAGTGAATAGAATATTTTCACCGGTATTGGTAGACTTGTTTTCAATGAGGATGGCGTTTTCAGGAACGCCTTTTCTGAGTGCTATGGCGGCAAACTTGTCGGCCTCTGTTTCAGTCCATATGCCCTTTGTTACATTGCCTAATCCGCCGGAAACAATAAGCAACGGTGCCCAACCCTGCAGGTACACCTCTGCCGCCCATTCAGCCACCCGCAGGTCATGGCTGCCCAGCGCAAGTATACAATCGGCTTTTTGTAAGGGGTGCTGCATGTGATGATAGTCCCATAACTGCTGCGCCCAACTCATGATTGTTTCAGGATACATACAGGTCTTTATGCGTTCAGGTATTTGTACACGTTCTTTTTATACTGCTCCAGGTCTTCCAGTGTTGAAAACTCATCAAATTTATCTGCCTGGCCCGAACGGTTTTCACGAACAAGTGCTACGATGCCTCCACCCACAACAACTCTTTTAGCCCGTTGAAAGATCTGATCAAGCGATTGAATGTCATTAATGGTTTGCAGCTCTTCTATTTGTCCTACGTTGATGATGTAATCTTCCATGAGGCAAAAGTAAGGGAATGTGCAGATGAAATACAGGTTTAAGTTATGGGCTAATACAGGAATGAGAAAGGGAATATAGGGTTGTAAGTTAGTTGTAAGTTATAGGTTATAAGTACAGCTAAACGCGGAACGATGAATGCCGAACGCGAATACAAGAAAAATGTGCAAATATGCTAATGAACTGATGTGCAGATGGAGGAATTGGGAATCAGGTATTAGGTGTTAGCTGTTAGCAAATACAAGTCCGGAAGAAAGCAAGTTGGCAATTTGCAATTGCAGAATGGTTTAATGGCTGCATGGTTTGATTGTTACGGATGGTAACCATAGAACCATCTGACAATTGAACCATCTTCTAACGATTGCCGTCTGCCGATTCACGATCCGGCATCTTGTATCCAATCACAAAATCTCTACATTCCAAAATCAGAAATCCTGAAACCTGTAACTGGCTTTACAGTTTCACTTGTATTCCTCGCAGTTCGTGGCTCATAGCTCGCAGCTTGGTTCCCGCAAAACATAATATTAACTTAATGCCTTTTATTTAGTAATGAAAAGGTAGCTGAAGACATTTGTGCACTTTTTGTAATGAGCCATTACCTGCTGCATATCAAGGAAGGGGATGTTAACTGCTTTCAACAGGCATATAATGACTTTCATGTAAAACTGTATCAATATATTTTCCGCTATTCCCGCTCACATTACCTGGCCCAGGAAGTTGTACAGTTAACTTTTATAAAACTCTGGGAAAAAAGAGAAAGTCTATCCGAAGAATATACACTGGATATCCAATTGTTCCGTATTGCCAAAAGTATCCTGATAGACCTGCTTCGCAAAGATGCTGTCCGCAAAACGCAGGCCTTACCCGAGCAGGGCATGGAAGTGGTTTGGTACAATGAAATGCCTGTAGCGGAAAAGGATGAACTGACGCATATCCTTCGTGCAGTGGAAGAATTGCCACCAGCGAGAAAAGAAGTTTTCAAATTAAGCCGCTTCGACGGGCTTTCGCATAAAGAAATATCTTCACGCCTATCCCTTTCTACCAAGACGGTGGAAAATCATATCTCCAAAGCTATCAGGCAATTAAAGAAATCTATCTCCATCTTTTTCTGGTAATCCTATTACTGTCTTTTAATCTGTTCAGATCCTGCAACCTGTGTTCCTCTGTTAAGTAATTGTTACGCGGTAGGGGATCATTCTCTTTCATACGAATACTATGTATGGATCAATTTACAGAATTGATAGAAAAATTTGCAAGGGGTGAGTGTACAGAGGCCGAGCGGCGTAAAGTGTGGGAGTATTGTAAGCGACATCCCGAAATACTGGAGCAGTATTTAACAGAAGAAAGCTGGAACAGTTTCCGTGGTGATGCAACACCTGTTGCCGACGCCGATACGATGTATCTGTATATTAAGCAGGGCATTAAGCCACGTGCAACAAGAGTGGTGTATTATAAATGGGCAGTTGCTGCGGCAGTAATAGCTACGGTTGCCAGTATAGCCTGGTGGACCCTGGTGCCCGGTGCTGCAAAAGAAGGTTTAAGTAAGAAGGAGACAATGCCTGTACAGGCAGTCCCCGCCGGGTTGGTGACCGTTTACAATACCACCGGCAAACCCATGAACGTGTATTTGCCTGATAGTAGTATGGCTGAACTATCGGTAAACAGCCAGCTTCAATACCTGCCTTCCTTTACCAGCAATGCGCGTGATATACAACTGAGTGGTGAGGCATTGTTTAAAGTGAAAAAAGATAAGCAACGTCCTTTTACGGTATATAACAACGGAATATCCACTACAGCACTGGGTACAATGTTCAGTGTACAGGAAAGTGGTCAGCACCATGTGCGTGTGCGTCTTTATAAGGGTAAAATTGTAGTAAGACAGGTGAAAAATACGGCCGCCATAGCAATGCAGGATGTGTACCTTGATCCCGGGCAGGAACTGAATGTTGATAGTGGCAGCCATCAGCCTATAGTTCAGGCATTCCGGATAGATGACGGTGATAATACACCCATGAAAAAGCCTGCGACGATGCCCCGTATCCTGGTGTTTAATAATCTTACGTTACCGGACATACTGGATACACTACAGAAAGAATATCACGTCCGTATTGTATTTAACAGGGAGCAGTTACAGGAGATCAGTTTTACCGGTAAGCTGAATAAACAAAAAGAAACCCTTGATGATTTTCTTAAAACAATTGGCCTGCTCAACCAGTTGACCATTAAAAAAGAAAAACAAACCATTTACATAACACCTTAATCACTCTGTAAATTATTCTTTAACAGACCAGATGGTTCGTCAATACCTGTACGGGTATTGAGCAGGACTGCTTTATCCCAAAAAAAACGAACAACATGAATATGCGAACAGCACAACCAAAACTGGTGCAGCTTTCCCTGTGGTTACTGGCTTTAACAATGTCGGTATTGCAGGTACATGCACAGCAAACACCGGCACCTATTGTAACCGGTATCATAAAAAATGAAAAAGGCGACGCTTTGCCTGGCGTTAGTATTAAAGCTGTTTACACTGCGGGTGATTTCAGCACTGTAACTACTTCCAATGGCAATGGTATTTTCACTTTCTCCAAATTGCCTGCAGGTGGTCCTTACAGCTTTGTATTCAGCTCTGTTGGTTATGAAACAGATACATTGTCGGGCTATACCGTAAAAGAAAATAACAAGATCACGCTGTCTATAACCTTGCGTGTAAAATCCAATAACCTCGATAATGTAGTAGTAGTGGGTTATGGCAAATCATCACGCAGAAATGTTACCGGTGCCATTACATCTGTCTCTTCTGAAGATTTTAACCAGGGTGTTATCAGTTCACCTGCACAACTGTTGCAGGGTAAAGTACCCGGGCTTAATATTACCAAGAGCGGAGATCCCAACGCCAGTCCGGCCGTTATTCTGCGTGGCCCCTCTACTTTGCGAGAAGGTGCTGCACAGGAGCCTTTTTATGTGATCGATGGGGTGCCAGGTGCATCTATTGATCTCGTAGCACCTGATGATATCCTTTCTATTGATGTATTGAAAGACGCTTCTGCTACTGCTATCTATGGTTCCAGGGCTTCTAATGGTGTAATTATCATTACAACCCGTAAAGCAAAAAGCGGGCAGATCCGCCTGGCCTATAATGCTTATGTAGCAATGGAAAAGGTTTCCAAACGCATCGATATGCTTTCCGGTGATGAGCTGCGCAATTATCTTGCTGCCAACGGGCAGTCATTAAGCCCTAATAATAACGATGCCGGTGTAAATACCGACTGGCAGGATGAGGTTCAGCGTACTGCTATTTCCCATAACCACAATGTGGCTTTTGGCGGAGGTACTGATAAAACTTTATATGGAGCCAGTGTAAACTACCTGGAAAATCCTGGCATTATGAAAGGCTCCTCATTAAAAAGAGTGATCCTGCGTGCCAACGTAGAACAGAAGTTTTTTAATGATCGCGTAAAGCTGGGACTGTCTTTGATGAACAGCACTTCCAACCAGAAAAATATTCCTGGAGATGTGTATCCCAACATGCTGAAATTTATGCCTACTGTAAGCATAAAAAGGCCTGATGGTTCTTATACCGAAGACTTCAGCCGTGGCAGCTACCTTAACCCCGTATCGTTAATTGACAATAATATCAACGATATAAAAGTAAAGACCATGCTGGCCAATGCTGTAGCTGAAGTAAAGATCCTGAACAATCTTACCTATACTTTAAGCTATGCCAACCAGAGCCAGCAGGTAAACCAGAATATTTATTACAACAGTAAATCGGGCATTGCACAGGGCGCTTCCGGTAAAGCTGTGCGCAGCGCATATGAGGCTACCAAGAACGTAATAGAGTCTTATTTCAATTATGACCAGAGTTTTGGGAAACACAATGTAAAACTGCTGGCTGGTTATTCATGGCAGCAGGACAGAACGGGTGATGGCTTTGGCGTAACTACCCAGGGTTTTGTAAGCGATGCGTTGACCTATAATAACCTTGCTTTCAGCAATCCTCCGGCAGGTACTATCGCCTTTGCCAATACTACTATTGGTACACTGCGCCTGATCTCTTATTACCTCCGTGCCAATTACCAGTTTAATAATAAATACCTTTTGCAGGCCTCTATCCGTCAGGACGGTTCTTCTGCTTTTGGTACCAATAATAAATGGGGATACTTTCCATCCGTATCAGCAGGATGGAGGATCAGTGCAGAGAACTTTATGCAAGACCTTACGTTTATCAACGAGTTGAAGTTAAGGGCTGGTTACGGTGTATCCGGTAACTCACTTGGTTTTGATCCATTGCTGGCGCAACTGCAATACGGTATTAATGGACGCTATTATTCAAACGGCCAGTTGTTGAATGCCATTGGCCCTGTACAGAATGCTAACCCCGATCTGAAGTGGGAGAGTACTGCTATGACCAATATTGGTCTTGATTTCAGCATCCTGAAAAACAGGATCAGTGGTTCAATTGATTTTTATAACAAACGTACATCGGATCTTATCTGGAACTACCCGGTATCTTCTACCCAGTATTTTGTATCAAATCTCTGGGCCAACGTAGGTGAGATCAGTAACAAGGGTATAGAAGTGATCCTGAACATTACACCGGTTCAAAGTAAAAACTTCATCTGGAAAACTTCATTGAATGCTTCGCATAATACCAACGAAGTAAGATCCCTCTCCAGTAATAAGTTTGCGCTGACCTATGTAAATACTGCTTATGTAGGCGGTAAAGGACAGAGCAGCAACTGGTCGCAGATCGTAAAAGAAGGTTCACCTATCGGTACGTTTACCTTATGGCATTACCTGGGTAAAGATGCCAATGGTGTAACCCTTATCCAGAAAGCTGATGGAACGCCTACACAGGCTCCTTCAACGTCAGATTATATCGTTGCCGGAAATGCCCAGCCTAAACTGATGTTTGGCTGGAACAATAGCTTTACTTACAAAAACTTTGACCTCAATTTCTTTTTCCGTGGCGTAACCGGCAATAAGATCCTGAATGCAACACTTGCAGGGTTGAATAGCCCTTCTGATGCCAAGAACAATAATATTCCCAAGTTCACACTAAGCGAATCATATAAAGACGACAAGGCTTACCTGATCTCTGACCGTTTTCTTGAAAGTGGTTCATACTTACGTTTAGACAATGCTACGCTGGGTTATACAATCCGCACGGGTGTACCTGCTATCAGCAAACTGCGTCTGTATGTCTCTGCCAATAACCTGTTTGTGATTACTGGTTACAGGGGTATTGATCCTGAAGCCAACATGGGTGGTTTAACACCTGGTATTGATAATAACAATTACTATCCTAAAACAAGATCATTTATTGCAGGTGTTAATGTGATTTTTTAACGCATTGTAATTGATAAACATAATAATGAAAGCTATGAAACGTCATATATTATTCAGCGCACTGTTGCCCGTTGTAATAGCAGCAGGGTGCTCCAAACTGGATGTGGATGTAGAGTCGCAGTACACTTCAGGAAACTTTCCCAGTACACCTGCCTCTTATGCGGCGGCTATTGGCCCATTGTACACTCAGGTGGCCAATGGTGGCATCAGCTATGCTGTAGAATACTGGAGGGCACAGGAGTTGTCAACCGATGAAGCTATTATCCCTGCCCGTGATGGTAACTACGATGATAACGGTCAGTACCGTTTTATGCACCTGCATACCTGGACAAAGGATCATCCATATATAACCGGGTGCTGGCAATGGGGCTTTGGTGGTATCAATACAGCCAACCGTTTGCTGAGCCTTTTCTCTACTGCGCCGGATAATGCTACAAAACCCGCGGCAATTGCAGAAGTAAAGGCAATGCGTTCATTGTTCTACTTCTTTATGATGGATCTGTATGGAAATGTACCCATTATTGATACTTTTCCTGTAGCAGGGTTACCTGCTACGCAGGAAAGAAAGAAGGTTTTCGAGTTCATTGAAAGCAATCTTAAAAGTGCTTTACCCAACCTGGCAACTACGGTAGATGCTACCACATACGGGCATGCAACCAAATGGATGGCATTTGCATTGTTGCAGAAAATGTACCTGAATGCCGAGTACTATACCGGTACACAGCGTTATGCAGATGCTGTAGCAATGGCCGACAGTATCCTGGTAAATAATAAGTTTTCACTGGATGCGGATTACCTGTCTATCTTTAAACCGGATAATGGGCCGCAGATCAAGGAAACCATTTTTGCGATCCCTTATGATGCCAACCTGATCCAGGGAAATCACTTTACACGTTTTGGCGTACATCCCTACCTGCAGACCAAATACAGCATCCCTTTCCGTCCGAGCGTGGCCCTGAGCACTATTCCTGATTTCTATGCTTATTTCAATCTTGCCAACGACGTACGTAACAATACCTGGTTGAATGGCAAGCAATACAACTGGGATGGAACACCCATTATGGTGGCTACTACCATGAAATCGCTGGATGCTACTTATACCGGTACTGATTATAATATCAACTGGCATGTAGAGATAACGCCCGACCTGACATTGGTAAAACCAGCTACGATGGATGTTGGCAATGATATTAAAGGACAATTGAAAGGTGTACGTTCTATCAAGTTTTATCCTGATCCCAATGCCAATGCTTCTACCCGCTACCAGGGCAATGATATGCCTGTATTTCGTTTGGCCGATGTACTGTTAATGAAAGCGGAAGCCATTTTACGCGGAGCAACTGCTACTACTGTAGCCGGTGAATTGCAGACACCTGTAGTACTGATGAACAAGATCAGGACGCGTGTAAAAGCAACGACCGTAGGTACTGTAGATCTACAGGGCATACTGGATGAGCGTGCAAGAGAATTAGCATGGGAAGGATGGCGCAGGAACGACCTGATCCGTTATGGAAAATTTGAAGGTGTATGGGGCTTTAAAACAGCCAACGTTTCAGAAACCTATAAAAGGATCTTCCCCATCCCGGCAACTGAACTGGCACTGAACCCGAACCTGAAACAAAACCAGGGGTATTAAGATGTGTGATTCAGAGATTTTAATTAAGGCTTCAATTCCGGCTGGTGGAGACACCCGCCGGGGCATGCCACCGTGGCTGGTGTCCTCACCAGCCACTAACTAAACAACATCAGATTTATAAATTTCGAAATCACTCAATCCCCAAAAACTCTAAATCTCAAAATTCCATCGGGGTTAACTTATTCTTATGTTTTCATACTGCCGTAGCTCGTTTGCACGAACTGCGGCATTTTTACTCTTCTATTCATTCAAAAAGGTTATGAAATATATTCTGATCAGTCTGGCTCTGTGTATAGTGAATATTTCTGTTCATGCACAGACATTGGTAAAAGATCTTGGCTATCGCGGAGGTTCTATTGCAGGTATAAAGAAGATCGATAATGCTTTGCATTTTATATTAATGGGAGACTGGGGCCGCAATGGAGAAAATTACCAGAAAGAAGTAGCTGCCAATATGGGTAAAGCTGCACATGATCTCGGTGCATCCTTTGTAGTAGCCACCGGTGATAATTTTTATCCTTACGGAGTACAAAGCACACAGGATTATCACTGGATCAGCAGCTATGAAACGATCTATACCGCCCAATCATTGCATGTAAAATGGTATGTGGTACTGGGTAATCACGACTACGCATCCAATCCTGATGCACAGGTAGCCTATACAAAGATCAGCAGCCGCTGGACAATGCCTGCGCGTTATTATACCAAATCATTTACCGTTGGTAAAGACTCTGTACTGATGGCTTTTCTTGATACAGATGCTATTGAAAAAGAATTGAGAGGGCAGGCGCATGACAGCGTGAAGTATGTGGAAGGCGCCGTAGCAAAACAACGCCAGTGGTTAGAGAAACTGTTAGCATCAAGCAATGCAAAATGGAAGATAGTTGTAGGCCATCATCCGCTGTACACAGGTGGCTGGCGCAAGGATGATGAAGATACCAAAAAGATGCGTGATTTCCTGGAGCCCTTGTTCAGTCAGTACAATGTGGACCTGTATCTCTGTGGTCACGAACACCATCTTGAATATACAAAGCCTAACGGCAAAACACATTACATTATTTCCGGTGCAGCTTCTGAAGCAAGGCCTGCTGCATTAAATCCGGAAGGTGGTAAGTTTATTGCAGCAGAACAGGGATTTGCTACCATGTCTGTTGCTGCTGACAAGGTATTGGTACAATTCATCAATTACCAGGGTAAGATCCTTAACTCATCAACGATCACTAAGTAGATTTTGAGATTTTTAGATTGGGTGATTTCGGGATTTAGCCAAAGTAAATCCCAAAATTCCAAGATCACAAAATTGGCAATATTCATCAGTTATGCGTAGTCTTCTTTTCTTCGTCTTCTTTCTGTACGCTGTTGTTGCTATAGCCCAGCCTGTAGTCTATACGGTGGCCAATGCTCATGCACATAATGATTATGAAAAACCTTTTCCTTTTCGCCAGGCGTGGAATATGGGTTTCGGATCTATTGAAGCGGATATCTTTCTTACAGCAGATGGTTTACTGGTAGCGCATGATTCGGTACAGCTTTTACAAAAACGCTCACTGGAAGAATTATACCTGAAGCCATTGGCGGCCTGTGTCCAACAATACAAAGGATATCCTTATGCTGATAGTTTGAAGCAGTTGCAATTGATGATCGATATCAAAACCGCTGCAGTGCCAACGCTGGATGCATTGATCGCTCTATTACGCAAATACCCACTTATAACAGGCTCATCCAAAGTTGCTGTTGTTATCAGTGGAGGAAGACCTGATCCTTCTATGTATGCTACTTATCCTTCGTGGATCTGGTTTGATGGAGAGTTGAGAAAAGAATATCCTGCTGCTGCATTGAATAAGATTGCTATGCTGAGTGACAATTTTAAAGATTATTCTTCCTGGAATGGCAAGGGAATAATACCTGCGGCAGAGCGGGCCCAAATTGATGCTGCCATCAGTAAAGCGCACAGGCTGCAAAAAAAAGTGCGTTTCTGGGGAGCGCCGGATGAGATCAACGCATGGTTCCAGTTTATGCACATGCAGGTTGAGTATATCAATACGGACAAGGTAGCAGAGCTTGCAAAGTTTTTTCAGCAATTGCCTGTCACAACTTATAAAGCATCACAAACATATACGCCTTACCAGCCAACTTACCGTACAGATGCTGCAAACAAAAAAGTAAAAAACATTATTGTACTGATTGGAGATGGTACAGGCTTGCCTCAATGGTATGCAGGGTATACTGCCAACAAAGGAGCCCTGAATGTTTTTAATATGCGCAATACCGGCCTGTCCAAAACCAGTTCGTTTGATAGTTATATTACTGATTCTGCTCCGGGTTCTACTGCTATCTCATCCGGGCAGAAAACCAACAACCGTGCAGTAGGAGTAGACCATACCGGTGTGGCATTGCCCTTATTACCGGTATTAATGGCCGAACAGAAAAAGAAGACCGGCATTATAACCTGTGGGGATATTACAGATGCAACGCCCGCCGACTTTTATGCCCACCAGCAGGAAAGGAGCAGTTCTTCGGCTATTCTTGCAGACCTGCAGCGATCTGCTGTCGATATCCTGATAGGCTCCCGTAACGATACTGCACAGGCTCCTTTACGGGCATTGCAGTCAAAATATACCATTGTACCGGCAATGGAGCAGGTAACTGATAATACCGATAAAAAATGGGTGGTAATTGATAAGCAGGCAGGCTTATCAGTTTTAAAGGGCCGTGGCGATTGGTTGCAGAGAGCTTTTGATAGAACCACAACTATACTTTCCAAAAACAAGGATGGCTTTTTCATGATGCTCGAAGGCGCCCAGGTAGATCATGGTGGTCATGCCAATAACCTACCTTACCTGGTAACCGAGCTGATGGATTTTGACCAGGTAATAGGCAAGGCCCTTGAGTTTGCTGATAAAGATGGTGAAACATTGGTTATTGTAACTGCCGACCATGAAACCGGCGGACTTACCTTGTTGGATGGCGATTATAAAGCAGGCTATGTAGGCGGGCAGTTTGCTACTACCGACCATACAGCCTTACCGGTGCCTGTATTTGCTTATGGCCCTCGTTCCTACCTGTTTACAGGGGTTTATGAGAATACGGCGATCTTTAATAAGATACTGGAAGCAGTGAGGTAGGGGAGTGAGTGGTGAAATCGTGAGGCGTTAGTCGTCAGTTGCGGATACGTGAAACGGAAATACAAGCTGCGAGCCAAGAGAAAATACAAGTTGGCAGTTAGCAATTTGCAGTTAAGTCAGTGAATAGTCAATGGTCAATAGTGAATACGAACTGCAAGCAAATACAAGCCAGGAAGTAAGTTCCCGGTTGTTCCAATATCAAATTTCAAACATTAAATCTCAAATCCGGTAACCGTTATGTATAAACAAATGGCTGTTATTGGGTAAAAGATGCTTTTAAATGCTTATGAGTGGTACTAAAGGTGTATAAAATAAAAATGCACTGCCAAAGGAGGTGATTTTCAATCCTATTCATTAATATTGATGCCTGATACTCCATTAAACTTTATGCCTGTTACCAGTCGCTTCCCAAAAAGTAACAATGTAATAATTGCGTTACTTTAGTTCGTTCAGGGAGATGATGGTTATTTGTACCCGTTAACCTAATATAAGCGAATTGTTAGCATGAAGGCCGAAAATTATACTGATGTAGCAACGCGGTTACAGGAAGGTGATATGTCTGCACTAAATCACCTCTTCCGGTTACATTTTTCGCCATTATGCTATTTTGCCGAAAGGATGGTATTGCAAAAAGACCAAGCCGAAGACATAGTACAGGAAACCTTCTACAAACTCTGGCTTAAGCAAAAAGACTTTGCTTCTACACAACATATAAAAGCCTTCCTTTACCTCACTACGCGCAATGCCTGTCTCAATCATCTGCGTAACCAGCAACGGCAGCAGATCAAGGAAAGTCAGCTACTGTATATTTCAGAAGCGATCACGCCCGATAATGACTATGAGTTGTTCAATGCTGAGATTATGCAGGCCATTTACGCCCAGGTGGAGCAATTGCCTCCCCAATGTCGTGATGTGTGTAAACTGATCTTCTTCAATGGGCTTAAAACTTCCGAAGTAGCCGAACAATTGGGCATCAGCACCCAAACCGTTTTAAATCAAAAGACGAGGGGGATCAACCTGTTACGCACCGCCTTGCTGAAAAAGCAGCTATTCAGTGCTGCTCTGCTGGTAATGTGCTGGTTGCATGAGAATTAGCTGGCAAGCAAAGCAAGTTGGCAGTTAGCAATTTGCAGTTAAGCCAGTGAGTAGTTAATGCCTGCCCGGATGATCTGGTAGGACGGGGTCAATAGTGAAAGGAATGCCGGATACTGCAGATGGCTGAATTGTCAGATGGCTCTATGGTTATCATCCGTAACAATCAAACCATACAGCCATTAAGCCATTCTACAACTGCAACTTTCGACCTTCCTGACTTCCCATCTGTATTTTACTTATAATCCTGTATTCGCATTAGCACATTAGCACATTAGCAAATTTGCACATCTGCACATTCTTCTCTTTCCTTCGAAATTCGACATTGGGCATTCGATATTCAATATTTTGTATTCCCTTTCTAATTCCTCATTCCCAATTCCTTATTTCTCATTGAGATCTCAAAATCCCTCAATCCCCAAATCATAAATTCCCTCTCCGGGACGTCCGGCTTAGTTACCGGGTGGAGGCTACTTTGTACCAGTCTGATAGGGGACAGCTTATGACCAGGTTATGTCCAGCTTGTATATTAAAGCGTATCCACTAAGGGTTTAAACGGGAATATCCGAAAACCTGGTGTTTGTTTGGTATGGATCTGGTGTAGTGTTGGTAGGGAGGATTCCTGAAATGGGAATCACAGATTGCGGGATTTCTGATGTAGGGATTTTGGGATCGTGAGACGTGAATCGTGAGGCTGTTTCGGGTTCTGCATTTCGGACTTTGTTCCCTACACAACTGCTAACACCAAATTCCTGATTCCCTATTCCCTATTCCTTGTCAACTTATCAACCTCTCAACTTATTAACGTTCTTTCGGACTTGTATTTCCTTGTGCCTTGATTCTTGAATCTTGAGCCTTAACTTAAATCTTATCAGTTTTTTGGTTAATTCAACCAGTTTGTTGTTTCTATTGAAACCGGTACAGATGTATTGCTTATGCGATTTTTTTAATGTATGTTATACAGGCCGGTATTCACGAAAAAACTGAAAAAAGATAGTATGTATTGTACAATGTTAAAGCGTGCAACAAAGAGTTGCATAGCCGTATTTTCCGGGTTGATCTTACTGTTCAATAGCCAGGCACAGCAGGCAAAATATGTGGTGCTGGTAACAATTGATGGTTTCAGGCCTGATTTTTATCTTGATGAAAGCTGGGGAATGCCGAACCTGCGCCATATGATGGAAGAAGGTGTATATGCAAAAGCGGTAAGGGGGGTGTTCCCTACTTATACTTACCCTTCCCATACAACCATCATGACCGGGGTAATGCCCGCTAAGCATGGAGTGTATTACAATGCCCCTTTTGAGCCACAGGGCGCTACCGGTAACTGGTACTGGGATAGTAAATACATACAGGTGCCTACCTTATGGCAGGCAGCTCGTAAAGCCGGGCTTACTACTGCCAATGTGCTATGGCCGGTAACTGTGGGGGCCGATATTGATTACAATGTTCCTGAGATCTGGAGTACGGCAAAAGACCAGGACCGGGTAGTGCCTATGCGGCAACATACCACACCGGTAGGATTGTTTGAAGAGATAGAGCAGAATGCCACGGGTAAATTGCTGCACGACGACCTGAACGGTGAATTACTTACGTTCGACGAGAACCTGGCGCGCATGGGCGCTTATCTCATCAAAACCTATAAGCCACGCTTTACAGCTATTCACTTTCCCTGTGTAGACGAAGCAGAACATAACGAGGGCAGGGATGGGCATGAGGTAAGACTGGCTGTTGCTTCTGCAGACCGTTGTATCGGTAAGTTGCTGGAAGCGATAAAACTGGCAGGTATTAAAGACAGTACCGCTATTATAGTTACAGGTGATCATGGCTTTTCAGATATCCATACTGCGATATTACCCAATGTGTGGCTGGCACAGAATAACCTGTTGGTAAGGGAAGCTAACAATGTAACATGGAAGGCTATGTTTCAGCCGGCTAATGGATCTGCATTCCTTTATCTCAAAGACAGCGGTGATATAAAGACGTTGCAACAGGTACGCTCTATTCTTGATAAACTCCCGGTTGCTTACAAAAAGCTTTTCCAGGTATTGGAACGTAAAGAACTGGACGCATTGGGTGTGGATAGGCGTGTTGCATTAGCGCTGGCACCTATTGATGGCGTGGTAATGGGAGGTGCCGCCAGCGGAGATGTGATGAGGGCTGTAGGGCAGAAGGGTACCCACGGTTACTTACCTGATAATAAAAATATGTACACTGGTTTTGTTGCTATGGGAGCGGGGTTCAATAAAGGAGTCTATCTACCTATAATGGGACTTGAAGATATTGCGCCCCTGGTAACACAATTACTAGGCATTACACCATTGCCCGATGGGGTTGGTGTTGTATATCCGGGCATGCTCAAAAAGAAATAGTATAACAGATAACTGAAGAAAGCTGGCAGCCGTTATCCATAACAGGATAACGGCTTTTTCATTTGCTGTAGAAGTAACATAATGGTGTATATGAAAATTGGTATCAGCGTTTCCATGTAGTTGATGCATAGCTCTTTGCCGTTAATAATTACTTAACACATAAAAAGTTTTGTGTCCTTTGGTTAAAAGTAGAGGAAATGGTGTTTTTAAAAAGGAACCAATGATACAGAACGCTGAATGAATGACTTTATGCATCATATTCCGTCCCTGATTGTACAGTACCTGAACGAAACGATCAGTGATACTGACAGGATAGTGCTGGAAAAATGGGCCGGTGAAAATGAGCAGAACCGCCTGTTCCTTGAGCAATACAAAGACCAGGATTATGTAGCGGCTGAGTTGAATAAAATATATGCATACGATCATCGTATAGCATGGAAAAAATTTGAGAACCGGATAGTGCCGGCTAAAAAAGTAGTGGAGTTAGGTATGTGGCGCAGGCTTGCAGTTGCGGCAGTTATTGTATTGTTTTTATCAGCAACCGCGTATTGGTGGATCTATTACAAAGGCAATAGTGAAAGTGCCAGTGAACAGGCGCAGCGATTCAAAAACGATGTTGCTCCCGGCAGTGCTAAAGCACAATTGATTTTAGCAGATGGCTCTATAGTTCTTTTAGATAGTAGTGCAAAAAACGGTTTATTAAAGAAGCAGCAAAATGTTTTGATCAATAAAAAGCAGGAAGGCGAGTTGGTGTATACTGCTACCTCTGAAACAGTTTCTTCATCACTTGAGTTCAATAAACTAAGTACACCTATTGGTGGTCAATATAAGCTGACGTTGCCTGATGGAACAAAGGTTTGGTTAAATGCAGCTTCTTCTATCCGCTATCCTGCACAGTTTGCGCCGGATAACCGGGAAGTGGAAATTACCGGTGAAGTGTATTTTGAAGTAGCCGCGATTAAAAAGAGAGATGGAAAAATACCGTTCACAGTACATGCGGGTAATATGGATGTACAGGTATTGGGTACTAAGTTCAATATAAATGCCTATACAGATGAGTCTGCTGCGATCACCTCTTTACTGGAAGGTTCAGTACGTATACAGCAGAATAAAAAACAGGCGATGCTTCATCCAGGAGAGCAGGCATTAATTGTTGCAGCAACGGATAATATCCGTGTTAATACAGATGAGAATATTGATGACAATATAGCCTGGGTCAATAACTACTTTCAGTTCAACGATGCAGATATAGAACATGTGATGCGGCAAATAAGCCGCTGGTATGATATTTCGGTTCAGTATGATGGAAAGGTGGCGAAAAGGTTCACCGGGACTATACCCAGGAGTATCAGTATTGTGAATTTACTGAAGATCCTGGAGGCAACAGGGGGGGCAAGTTTTACGGTAGAGGGGAAACTGGTTACTGTGGCACCATAAAGCTGCGGTTGATCGTACACGAAAATTAACATATAAGAGCGCGCTGTATATCCTCATAACTATTACACCTTATCTTCTTTAAGCGCTTCGATTGCTGAATTTTGGGCAACATCCCTTCAATTGGTGCGCATGCATTTATTGCATGAGCATTCCTTATCCATGACTGCCACCTATTAAATCAACTGTCAACCGTTTAACTGATGCAATTCTCTACTCTGAAAGAGTGCAGGGCATTATTGCGCCTGGACTGTATGTTTCGCCGATGTAAAATGTTCCTTTTTTTTCTCTTATTTTTTCTATTCATTCTTCAATCGAATGCCGGTGTATTATCACAAGTAATTACTTTATCTGTAAAAAAAGCCTCGCTTGAGAAAGTATTCCGTGAAATACGCAGGCAAACCGGCTACACCTTCGTTTACACCAACGAACTACTCCGCAACACAAAACCCGTAGACCTGGAAGTACAATCCACTTCGCTGGAAACCGTACTTAATCTTTGTCTGAAAGACCAGCCCCTTACTTACGCCATTGTGGAGAAGGTTATTGTGTTGAAAGAAAAGCCTGTTGAGGAGAAGAAAGAAAATGTTTCAGGCGATAAAGAGACTAATGAAGTTCAGGGAAGGGTAACTAATTCTGGGGGGGAGCCTTTGGCTAATGCAAGTGTGGTGATCGGGCGAACCGGTTATGGTACGCAAACTAATTCAAATGGTGTTTTTAAACTACGTAGCGTCAATAGTGAAGATGCAATAACTGTTACTTATACCGGCTACAAACCGCAAAGTCAGAAAATAGGAGACAGAAAAAGAATTTTACTTGTCATGGAAATTGCGGATAATGAGCTTGATGAGGCTGTAGTGCAAGCATATGGTACTACTACCCGCAGACTCACTACCAGCAACATTGTTAAAGTAAGTGCAACGGAAATAGAACGTCAGCCGGTAATGAATCCTTTACTTGCTTTACAGGGAAAGGTTGCCGGTCTGGAAGTGAAACAGGTGAATGGGTACGCCAGTGGACCTATTAAAGTAGAGTTAAGGGGACGCAGCGCAATAGGCAACTTTCCTTCGGATCCGTTATACATAATTGATGGCACACCTCTGACTATTTTGAATGTTGGAGGGAATGCAAATTATCAGAGAGGGTCCACAGGTTTTTTACAAACAGGGGGTGGATTTAATGGTCCGGCTAATGGGCAAAGTCCACTTTTTAATATAAATCCTTCAGATATTGAAAGTATTGAAGTATTAAAAGATGCCGATGCTACAGCTATTTATGGCTCAAGAGGTGCCAATGGTGTGATACTTATTACTACAAAAAAGGGAAAGGTGGGTAAGACTATATTTGATTTTAAGGTGCAGCAAGGTGTTAGTAAGTTTACCCGCTATTGGAATATGCTTAATGCAAAGCAATATTTTGAGATGCGTCGGGAAGCATTAAAAAATGACAATCTGAATCCTACGACGTCGAATGCATACGACTTATTAGTTTGGGATACAACAAGAATAACGGATTGGCAAAAGCAGCTATATGGTGGTACAGGAAGAAATACTGATGTGCAATTAAGTTTGTCAGGTGGGGATGCCCGTACCAACTTCAGGATATCAGGTAGCTATAATCGCAGTACAAATATTCTTACAGCCAGTGGGGCAGACAGAAGAGCATCAGTGTCTGTAAATCTTTCTCATCGTTCTGTTGATGAGAAATTCAATGTTGTATTAAATAGCATATACAGCTATACTAAATCCGATATGGCAAACTTGCCCGGGAAAGTTAATATGCCTCCTAATGCTCCTCCGGTTTTTGATATTTCAGGTAAACCTAATTATGCAGGCTGGGCTCCGATTCGTGGGCAGTATCCGTTTGCTGGCTTATTTCAGCCATATACAGCTGCCACAAACTTTCTGAATGCATCCTTATCATTAAGTTACCTGCCTGTAAAAGGATTGAGAATTAGTTGCAGCGGTGGGTATAATTATGGTCAGGCAAATCAAACCTATCTTAAACCTATAGCTTCTCAGGACCCGTTAAATAATCCATTGGGAAGCGCCCAATTTGGATATAATAATAACAAAAATTGGATTGTTGAACCTCAGGCGTCTTATGATATAGTATTAGGGAAGGGGATATTAAGTACATTGGTTGGAGGGTCTTTGCAACAAACAATTACTCAAGGAACAATGCTGGCGGCTGATGGATTTACCAACGATGCTTTGCTAATGACAGTTTCTAATGCTTCGACACAGTATGGAACAGACAATTACGGTCAATATAAGTATGCTGCATTGTTTAGTCGAATTACTTATAATTGGGCAAATAAATACATTCTAAACCTGAACGCACGCAGGGATGGCTCAAGTAGATTTGGGGCAGGTAGTCAATTCGGTAATTTTGGTTCAATTGGAGCGGCGTGGATTTTTACTTCTGAAAAATGGCTGGGTGATCATGTAGGTTTCCTAAGCTTTGGTAAACTGAGAGCAAGTTATGGTACTACCGGTAGCGATGCTGTAAATGATTATGCATATCTTACCCGTTGGTCATCCAGTGGACTACAGTCTTATGGCGGAGTTCAGCCAATCAGTCCCCGTCAACATGCTAATCCTGATTTTCAATGGCAGGTCAATAAGAAGCTAGATGCTACTCTTGATTTAGGGTTATTTAAGGATAGAATTAATTTATCGGCTACATTTTATAGACAACGGATAGGAAACCAATTGATTAGTTTCCCTACACCTGCCTACACCGGGTTTACCAGTGTAACTGCAAATTCAGTTGCATTAGTTGAAAACAAAGGATGGGAGTTTACAGCTTCTGCTAATGTCATTTCCAATAAGAACATCCGATGGTCAATCAGTTTTAATACAGCTTTCAATAGAAACAAGTTAATCGCTTATCCCAATTTCTCTCAATCACCATATGTTGGTATATATGTTATTGGTAAGCCTTTAAATATGGCTTATTTGCTTAATTATCTTGGGGTTGATCCTTTAACGGGGCTCTATACTTTTGAAGATATAAATAAGGACGGAACTATTAGTACGAGCGGAAGTACTGATGATCGTTATATTGTAAAAAAACTAGCCCCCGATTTTAATGGAGGGCTTGGAACGAATGTAAATTATAAAAGAATCACGGTTAGCTTGTTTTTTAATATTGTAAAACAAACAGGTATTAATGCCATTAATCAGGGAGATATACCAGGGAGAGCATTTAATCAACCTTCGGATATATTAAATAGCAGGTGGCAAAAAGCAGGAGACAATGCTCAGGCCGCGAAGTTTACAACGAAACCAGACATCAGCTATACAAATTTCAAATCATATTCTAATGCAGGGTATACTGATGCGTCATTTATCAGGTTGTCCAATGTAGCTATTTCTTATGGACTACCTCTACAGGTTATAAAAAGGGTTGGGCTCCAAAGTTGTTCAATCTTTTTTCATGCTAATAATGTATTTGTCATTACAAAGTATAAAGGTATAGACCCTGAAACCCAGAATTTTGGAGGTCTCCCTCCTGTTAGAAATTTTAATGGAGGTATTTCTATGCAGTTTTAATAAATAAACTATGAAACATATATCAAATTATATTATGCTTTTATTGCTCTTTTGGGGATTGTTATCCGGAGCATGTAATAAATTGGTGGAAATAGGTGAACCTGTTAATACTATTACAACAGAACAAGTTTTTACTACAGATGCAAATGCTTCGGCAGCAGTAGCTCAAATATATAGTGATATGGTTGTTGGAAGTCAGGGAGGAGGATTTAGTATCGGAAATGGGCTTCTGACGGCCTTTACTGGATTGTCTTCAGATGAGCTAAACTGTTTTACTTCAGATCCGGAAATTCTACAAATTCAGGATAATGCAATCATAGCTACGAACAGTAGCTTTTATAGCAGGGTATGGAGTGCTGCTTATACTGATATTTATTATGCAAACGTAGTCATTGAAGGCCTGCAGGCTTCAACAAGTGTTTCTGATTCGTTGAAAAGAAAATTAACCGGAGAGGCTAAATTTATAAGAGCTTTTTTCTATTTCTATCTTGTCAATCTTTTTGGAGATGTACCATTAGTAACTTCTTCATCATGGGCCAAGACCAATCTGATGCAAAGAACACCTGTTTCAAATGTATATGATCAGATAGTTAAGGATCTGGTTGATGCAAAACCCTCGTTGCCGGTTGATTATTCTGCGACAGGCGGGGAACGTATCAGACCTAATAAATATGCAGCAGCAACATTATTAAGCCGAGTTTACTTATACAAAGAGAAATGGTTAGAAGCAGAGAATGAAGCAACTGATGTTCTTAATAATTCTGCTTTATATAAATTAGCTGCCAGTCCGGCAGGAGTATTTGGAAAAAATAATACGGAATCAATCTGGCAGCTTTCGATAAGTAATACAATTAGCCCATATACAGTACTGGAAGGAAATCAATTTCTGCCAGCCAATAATACAGCAAGCCCCACCTATTATCTGACAGCTCAATTGCTGGCAGAATTTGAAAAAGGCGATTTGAGAAAGCAAGCCTGGCTTAATAGTACTAATTATCCATCGGGCAGTAGTAGTATTTATTACTATCCTTATAAATATACAGTGAGAAGAGGAACTGTTAACGGCACTGTTAGTCAGTATTATACAATATTTCGATTGGCAGAATTATTTCTTATAAGGGCGGAGTCAAGAGCTTATCAGGGAAAGCTAACAGATGCAGCGGCAGATGTGGATACTTTAAGACATCGATCTGGTTTGGTTAGTATTACCGCAGCTTCCCAATCAGAGTTATTGAGTGCAATAGCACATGAAAGAAAAGTTGAATTGTTTGCCGAATGGGGGCATCGATGGATGGATTTAAAAAGAACCAAGATGGCAGATATTGTTCTTTCTTCCATAAAACCTCGTTGGAAGACAACTCAGCAATTATATCCAATTCCTGTACAGGAAATACAGACTAACCCTAATCTGACACAAAACCCAGGATATTAAATAAATTAATAATTATCAAGCTTAATTGATTTAAACAGAAGATGTATGAGATTAATTGTAGGAAGCATTTTGTTGATATTGAATTGTGTGTTTGCAAACGCCAGACAGAGTAATGGATATACTATACATGCAAAGATTAATGGACTTCAGGATGGTGAGAAAGTTTATATGTCTGTCGAAGCAGAAGATGGAAAAATATGGAAGAAAGTAGATTCTGCTCTTGTAAAAGGACAGCAGTTCGACATAAAGGGAATAGTGCCTGACGGACCTCGTTTTTATTCTTTACAAATTGAAATGAGTAATAAGAATAAGAAGGATATAGTTCTATTTATTGATAACAATGAAAATATCAATATTGATTGTCAGAAAAATGTAAATGAAATTTATAGAGCCGGAATGGGTAATTATTGTCAGATCGATGGAAGCCCTTCCTATAATGCGTGGCGCTTGCTTGAAATGGCTGCAAATAGTTACAGGCAGAATAGAGGAATTCTTCAACGGCAAATGAGTCGTATAAAAGATTCAATAGGATTTGATTTCCGGCAGGTTGATAATTGGATACAAATAGATCAGGCATTAACAAAAAACCTGTATGACTTTTTCTTTTCCGGAGATAACAGGCCTGACTATGAAAAAGCTATGCCAATGATCATTAATGAAAGGATTTTTAATGGGTCTAATCATGCTGCAATTTGCTTTGAGGTATACAATAAATTGAATGACAAGCTCAAAGCAACCATGTATGGACGAAAACTAAAAGAAAAAGTAGCATTATGTGTTGGTCAGCAATTCCCGGCTTTTAATCTGGCTACTGCAGAAGGTAAAAAAATTCAAAGCAGTGAATTTTTTTCCGGTGCCAGAATGACAATTGTACATTTTTGGGGATTCAATTCATATAAAATTGACGAACGACAGCAGGAGTTGATGGAGGTATATAAGAAATATCATAACAAGGGATTAAAAATTGTCGGTGTGTCTACTGATACGAGCATGAGGAAGTGGAAACTCGCAATATCTGATCTTCCCTGGGAGCAAGTGTCTGACCTTAAAGGTAAGAATGGTGTTGTTGGAACTGTATATCATGAAGCCGGAAATCCGCCGGATAATATTGCTACTACTAATGTTTTAATAGATAGTGAAGGTAAAATTATTGCCTGGGATATTTTCGGCACTGAAATGTTATGGTACCTGGCAAAGACTTTTGATGAAAAAAAATAAAATGTTTGTGGCAGATAGTGTAATTCGAATAAAGCAGTATTTCTTGTTTATTCTGGTCTCTCTTTTTTGTAGCAACACTATTGCTCAATCTAAAGATTGGTTGCATAAAGATCTATACTTAGATGGCATTTTTGGTGTTAGTACAGAGAGGGCTTATAATAGTTTTTTAACCAAAAAGAATCTGCTGCCAGTAATTGTGGCTGTTATTGATAGTGGAATAGACACAACTCATGAAAATTTAAAGAGTTCATTATGGGTAAATGCCAGGGAAGTGCCGGGGAATGGTATAGATGATGATAATAATGGGTATATAGACGATATACATGGATGGAATTTTAATTCAGTAAATGCCATTGGAAATGTTATTCAGGAAGATATTGCATGTGTTCTGAGAACAGACAAAGAAAAGTATGATAGTCTTGCGAATGTTCTGGTTTCAGAAAAAGATAAGCTTGGTTATCAACGATACAGATTAGTACAGAATGTGTATTACGAGTTTTATGGACAGGTTAAAAAATTTTTAATAAAGGCTATAGAGATAAAAGAGCTTTTGGAATGGGTTCAAAACGAGACAAAAAATGAAAGCCCTTCGCTTGATGAAGTTAAGAAATTAATGACTGAGGATAATAAAAAAGGCATAGTCAACATTGTCGCTTTACTGGATAAAGGGAAAAGCTTTAAGCAGATTTTTGATATTTGGAATGAGCAGTGTAGTTTATTGGAATGGCAGATGAATTTTGGTCTTAGTTTGAAGAAGAATATTATACCACGCAGAATTGGCGATACTGTTAGAAAGGGATATGGTGATAATAACATTCAGGAAGGAGATATATATCCTTTTTGGGATATATATCATGGAACACATGTGGCTGGCATTATTGGGGCAAGGCGAAAAAACAATGCTGGAATGGATGGGGTTTCCGTTAATGCCGTGATAATGCCTATAAAGATTTGCGCTCCATTCAGGGAGCCAAATGATCAAAGTCTAGCAGATGCAATCAGGTATGCTGTGGATAATGGGGCAAAAATTATTAACATGAGTTTTGGCAAGCCTTATACTTATAATAAGCAGGTTGTTGATGATGCTGTAAAATATGCCATGGACCATGACGTGCTTATTGTACATGCCGCAATGAACAAAGGAGTGAATCTGGATATAACTTCCCATTTTCCTAACAAGATATATAATAATGGGGAAGAAGCTCATGCCTGGCTAGAGGTAGGGGCTTCAGCATGGAAAGACGATAGTACGTTAGTAGCTCCTTTTTCAAACTATGGACAAGCGTCTGTTGATGTCTTTGCACCAGGACAGCGTATTTTTTCGACAATTCCGGCATCTAGATTTGATTTTGATGATGGAACCAGCATGGCTGCTCCTGTTGTATCAGGCATCGCTGCTGTAATAAGAGGTTGCTTTCCTGATTTAACAGCGATTCAGGTGAAGAATCTTATCATGAAGTCGGTAGTTCGTGTAAATCACAATGTAGAAGTACGGAATGAGTATGGGCAATTGCTGGTATTACCGTTTTCTGAAATTTGTAAGTCAGGTGGGGTTGTTAATATGTTTTCGGCTTTAAAAATGGTAAATGTTGATAATTAGTGTAGTGCTTTATGATTGTATAAATCAAACTATTCGACTCATTCTGTTGTGTAAAGAAACTGTGCCAACTAATGTAGTTGACACAGCTATAAAAAGACTCGAACTTTTATTCCTATTAAGGTTTGAAATACAAAGTTTGCCCTGCGGGAAGTGATGTTCTTAAAGTGCTTATACTACCACTCAGTGTTTTAAAAAATGCAGTTTTCAGGCTACCTTTAATAGTAGTAAGGTGAGATGAAGTTGCGCCTGCGAAAATCTGCCCATAACCATTTGCAAAAGCAGTTGGTGTAAAAGCAAATTTCTTAGCAGGTTTTGTTCCGAAAATACTTACTACTGCCAGTGTTACAACGCCGGCAAGTACAAAGAACTTACTCTTTTTCATAAATTAAGCTTTAATTGTTATGATTAATGTTGCCTACTCTTAAAGGTTTTCGGCTTTCCCCTATACCTGCTTTTCAACCATAGTTAACATAGGTCAGAATGAGCAGGCAGTCTGTTGTGTCAATATGGTATACTTTATAAGTTTTTTCTATTTTAATAACCGGTAGCCAATTGTTTCAGGATGTTGGTGACGTAATAAAAAATGAATAATTCCTGCATTGCCATTCATGAGCTCTGCTGTGGGAGGGTTGTTGTCCTCTGTTTGCCAGTAGCAAAATGATTGGTTGTTGTAAGATGCGGTATGCTGAAATAATTCTGCAATCCAGGATGCACGATCATGCCATTGTGGGTTTTTAAATACTTGAGCAGCCTCAATATATACTTCGCCTAAGCCTGCAAGACCAGTGTTTTGCGAAAAATTATTAGTGATTACAAATGGGAAATATTTATTAAGAGCTATTTCTGCTATTTTCCGGTGTTCTTCTTGGTGTAAAACTTCAAATGCTTTGATGAAAGCAATAATAATTCCTGTTCTTTCATCTCCTGTTTCATAAGTCGTGTTAATTATTTTACTGCTAAAAGTTTCATCAAAAATCGCTTCAAGATTATTGGTTTGCTTCTGCAGCCAATGGAGACCATTGTATATCCCTTTTCTTGTTTGCGCATTATCATCAGTTTTTATCGTTTCTAATAAAGACCATATTATCCCCGCAACTCCGTTGGCAAATCCTACAGATTTTATTTTTACACCGGCAGTATTGTCAGATAACCAGGATCCATCTCTTTGCTGCTGTTGCAAAATATTTGTAGTGTTATGACGTAGTAGTTTTTTGAAAATATTTTCCGGAATATATTTTTTGCATTGCAAAAGCGCGATGTTATTTCCCGCAGCTCCTTGTGCTATGTTTAATCCTTTGGGTTCCGCAGAAAGGCATTCTCGTATATAGCTTCGCAACATTTCGTTGTCATGTGCCAGATCTGCTTCGATGCCTTCTTTAAGGGTTAGCGCAACCCCTGCTGATCCAGTGTATAAACCTCCGCTTCGATTATCTAAATCCTGCAAGTAAGTATTTAAAATATAATGCCATCCCTTTTTGTAAGCCTCAAGACTGTCGCTGATGTTTACTCCGGCTCTCTTTGCCCTGGCTATCACATATAGAGTGCCTCCAATTCCTTCATACAGGTTTCCATATCTTGTATATTCTTTTTGTTGTGGCGTATCTCTGTTATTCCTTTTTTTGTCTTTAAAATACCAAACCCCTTCGGACATTACTATAGGTGGTCGGGCTATTCCGGCTACAGCATCTTCAAGTGTGTTTTTTATATTCAGAGGATTTGTTGAGGTCTGAATAACAGGCTTGTTTATTTTTGATTCTTCCTGAAATCTGAATAGTTCTTCTCTGATTGTCTGTAGTGATGGGCGTTCATATGGTGTCGCATTTAAGCAGTTATTTATAAGTTTTGCCATTGAATAGCCTCGGACAAAGAAATTTATATTGTCTTCGTTTAAAGGGTTGGTATCAAATCTTGTAGGGCTTAAGCCGGTAAATACTGTTTCAAGAAGAGCTCCAATACTATAGATGTCTGCATAGATAGATGGCGTTTGTTTTAATTCCTGTTCTGGAGCCATGAATCCTGGAGTGCCCAGCTCGAAAGGGGGGGCTGGTTTTTTATTTTTTAATGACCATGCTAATTCTATGTCAATCATGAATACCTGATCGTCTTTCGTTACAAGAAAGTTGCCAGGTTGAATATCCCTATGAACATATCCTCTTATGTGTAATTTTTCTATTAAGGATAATATCTGAAACACGTAATTAAAAGTAATAAGCTGCTCTTGATAGCCTAAAAGGTACCAGGGTTTCAGTAAAGGATTTAATTGTTTCAGCCTGTCAAATAAAGAAATCCCAGAGATGTATTCCATAATCAAATAACAGTCTTCGTTTTGGACAAAAAAGTCATATGCCTTTGGGATTTTGATTTCGTCATATAGTTCTTGCTGTAATTGATATTGCCATAACAAGCGATCATAGATATCTCTTCCGCTGTCCTCAGAATACATGTGTTTATTGCCTTGTTTGATCACGCAAGCAGATACTTTGAATAATCCTTTAATGTATATGCCCTGGTATACATTCCCTCGCGCGTCTTCTTTTAATATATGGGTTGCTTTGTATAACTGTTTGAACGTTTTTTTGGAGATAGGAGAGTGATGAGCAGATAATTCTGAAAATGGCCATTGTGTCCCTTTTTCCAGTTTAAACGGAATTGAGTAAGGGTCTTTTATTAGTACTCCCTTTTTATTGTAGATATATTTATCTTTTCTGCCAATTTCGTCCGTTTTAATGACAGGATTGTGGCTGCCGTAGCGTGTATATAAAATGCTTCCAAGGTATTGGTCAGTAAGGATACGCGGTCCTTTGAAGTTGGTTGTTAATTGAATAAGTTTTTTTGCGATAGAGAGCGCCTCTGTGTCACTTTCTGGATAAATGCATATGATCTTTCCTAACTGAGGGTTTCCAAAATGGCCATGCATAAGATATTGTGCGGTTTCTTTATTCATGGCTATTTTGAATGGGGTTTTCTCTTTTGCAAGGAACGGAATTACGGTTTTAAATAGATCGTGTATTTGGTAAATTACCACAGAAAGGTGTAGTATCCATCCCTGTACGTGTGTAATATTTCCTACTTGCAGGTAATAGTCAGCATTTGTGTATTCCAGATTGTAGTAACGAAGAATTTCTGTATAATCTTTCAGGTTTGAAGAGAATATGTTTTCTTCTTCAAGCAATAATTCTGGATCCTGACTTAAACCAGTTTCTTTCATCTTGATATGTGAATTAGATATTTGCATATTCAATCGGTCTTGATATTGCAGTTGAAGTATCTGACTGTTCGTTGTTTGTTTGCTTGTTTTCCTTTTTCTTGTCAACCCACTCAGTTATAATAAGAGCGAATAAAAAGCTTATGATGAATGGGAATACCTGGTAACGATATACTATGATAGTTGCGAATACTGAAAACGCAAGATTTGATAACCAGAATATAGATGCCAGAAGCAATGATTTTTTTAATGTTAGTGGTATTTGGTAGTGATTTTTTTTGTAACCTGTTATTAACATGCAGACTAACAAGTATAAGTTTACTGCCATAAAGAGTAATGGATATATATATAGTATTTGCCCCTGGAGTGTAGAAGAAACAGAGATGATCTTATTTGTCTTGTAATTGAACCAATTGCCTGCAATTGGGGCTACTTTGTCAGAGGAAAGGTTGTATACTGCAAGCTTTTCCAGATGAGGTATAAAAAAGTTTTTGGCATTAGGGATCATAAATTCCCAGAAATAGGCGGAAGGATTATTTTTAATCAAATAGTTGCCATATTGGGAAAATAATACAGAGGCTTTCCCCCAGATCATTATCTGGCTGTTATCATCTATAATTCGATAATGCTTCTTAATATATACTTTTAATGGGGACATAGGATGTTGTATAAAAAAATTTCCTGGATTTTTGAGCAGGTATTCGGAACGGAAGTCTTTAGGTACTGTATTATAAAATTGAGTGCTTAATTTGTCTAACTCTTTCAATTCAGGAGACGTAAGGTCCTTAGCTGTATCTACATATTCATACGCGTACAGCGCATTGTTCGCCAGCTGCCAACCTGTAAAAAGGGAGAACATACGTGTTCCGGTAAGTTTATAGGCAGCTTCCCGTGTTTGATAGATAAATACCCCGATCAATATTGCCGGCAATGCAATGCCTATTGCTTTTACATATTTACGGTGGTGAGAGAGTAGTAAGGCAATCAAAGTTACCACCGGGTAATAATAAGCATTGTTGCGTACCGTGAAGCACAGGAACAATACAATGGCGTGGGTAAATACCTGGTACATCATGGGGCTATAGATGATCCAGATAAGCTGGGTGAACCAGATCATGCTTAACGCAATAAAGATCGGGTCGCTGTTCACATAATTGCAGACATATAAAAACAAGGGGTTAAAAAATAAAAAGACGAACAGGAGAACCCGGTTAGTTTTGACCGGCTTAAAAAAGTAAAGTACGCTGAAGAAAAAGTATAAAGCAGTTAGTTCGAAAAAAAAGTATTGGAAAGCAACCAATGCGGTGTCTGAATGTGTAATAAAGTGAAATACACGTAAGAACTTTGAGTAGCCTATTGGCCATATATTAATGTCGAGATTGGCATAAGCAGCATAGATGTAACTGTATGAATCTGAAAAGAAATCAGCAAATGGATACAGAAGCTTGAAGACAGTGAATTGTATGATTGTTCCAATCAAAGCAATCCACAGGTACCTGCGGTTTGTTTTGTCCCGGAATATAAAAGCCCTGAAAGAGATATGCTCCTTCGTTACGGCAGTTGATGATGGAGTATTTTGCACTTGTGTCATTGGTATGGATGTTAAACCAGTTAATATAAAACCTGGCAATACGGAGCTTCATCCCGCTATATGGCTGAATGATAAACAGGAGTATACCGTTTGCCAGGTTTTCTGCAAACTAATCAGGAGCCTTTCCCAACTACAAAGATTGATACAGCTCAAGCATGTATGCAGCGGGAGCGGCAATAAATAATATGTTTATTGATGTTTCTAAGGTAACTGGTGGGGTCTTGTTCTATCCTGTGAATTGTAGTTGTTTCAGCAGGATAACAACTTAAAGCTACTAATGAAAAAAAGATCATCAAAACTTAACCGGAAGTAATATCTCTCATTTCGGAAGTTTTTGTATTACCTGTTGGCTGTGGGCGGATTTCCGAAATGCCTTATATATGCCCTTGTAAAATTGTGCTCCCGGTCATAGCCAAGTGATCTTGATATCTCTTTAATAGGCAGACTTGTTGATTCTACCATTTTCCTGGCTCTCGTCATTAATATTTCCTGGTAACATTCCATAATACTCATATTATACACCTGTCGGAATGCTTTTTGTAATTTGTCCTTATTCCATCCAGCCATTTTACAAAGCTGCTGGTAGGTTGGTCGCTGGCCGGTATGTGTTTCAAGATATCTTTTTAAGCGGTAAATGGTTTCATAATCTTCGGTTGTTTTTATTACCCGATTGGCTGGTACATCTGGTTCGGTAAACGCCAGTAAGGTATGCAGCAGCAGATCCCGGCTCTTTACTTCAAGATAGAATGCGTATTGCCCTTTGCCACCCGGAAAGCTGGAGTATAAAAGCTGGTCAATAGTGTCCAGCATGCCTTTGGGCGCAATACGGTGCCCCTGGTCTAATATGGCAGCTTGCCCTGTATCTACTGCTTCCATAAATGGTTGAAGGACGGTATAATGAACAGATAGTTGTTCCAGGTATTCTTTCGGATAGTGTATATAAAGTACACGGTGATGGTTGTTTTTTAGTAAATGCATTGTTTGCATCCCATTGGGTATATGCAGCAGGTTGAACGAGTTTTCCTGGATAAAAAGCTTATCCAGTTCTGCCACTGACAGGTAATAATTATTTTGTAATACAATCAGTAGCCCGAGAAATGCTTCACCAGTGGTATATGATACAGTATGATTACTGGCAGCTGTTGCTGTAACGTAATACAACTCTGTTTCTGTACCCTGTCTTTGCTGTATCAGCAGGTTTCCGTCCGGATAAGAAAAGGAAGCCTGTTCCGTATCCGGAATAAGGTGCCCGTTAAGTGACGATACTGGAATAGCCGACGGAACAGCCAATGAGTTTCCTGCGAAACCCAGAAACCGGATCTTCATGGTATAATGTTATTTAATATTCCCCGTATAGTAGAGATTCCCCCTGGTTAAGGCAGACTCTTTTGATGAATAATGTATGTTAAACGCCTGTAGGTATTATTCACAATCAAAAGCCTAATTTATCAGCACCTGCTGCTGTAATACTGCAGTGTAATATGAATAAATCATTATCCAGGTATGTCATTAATTATACGGGTATGGACATTTGGTTGAATAAATGTTGTAAGAGGGGGAGAAATGTGTGTGCAGAGAAGATCAGTCCGGACATTTTGTGCCGTTCTTAACTTGCTGTGAAGGGGAGAAAGAAACAGAAAAACAACCATCCTGGTCGTAGTAGTAAGACTGCCTGTAATTGTTGAATTTAATAGGAGCACCAAAATCTTTCATAAGGTTAAGGTACTCGTACACGGTTCTTTCTGAAACGCCAAGTCTCTTGGCCAGTTGTGCGGGTGTGCCGGTGTTCTTTATACGTATAAGGTGATCTATACGCTGAAGGCGCAGCAAAAATTCCTGTTGCATGGATAAGGTTTTTAGTTTCTTAAGTTGATACAGTAATGCCGTTTCTGTTTTAATGTTCACAGAAAGGCTAATTGCAGCGTCTTGTCTCAGTGTTAATTACTGTGTACAAACAATATAAAAGGCACTGCCTGCTAGGTGAGTAAAAAAGAAGTACTACGAATTTAAAAACGAAAACCGGAAATCCAATGTTAAGTTTTTTGAGTAGCGTTACCGGTTAGTGTTGGGCGTTATACGATGGTGATCTCGATCCCAAGACCTTCCAGGTGGCGTACAAAATGTTCGGGAATACCGCTGTCGGTAATGATCTGGTTTACTTCCTCGATACCACAGATCTTTCCAAATCCTTTTTTGCCGAACTTGGTTGAGTCGGCCAGTACGATCACTTGTTGTGATGCTGCTATCATCTGGCGGTTCAGGTGTGCTTCGCCTACATTGGTAGTCGTTAAGCCAAATTCAATATCAATCCCATCTACTCCTAAAAAT
The DNA here is from genome assembly GCA_047602185.1 of Chitinophagaceae bacterium. Lineage (GTDB taxonomy): Bacteria > Bacteroidota > Bacteroidia > Chitinophagales > Chitinophagaceae > PMP191F. Next base: position 1,006,274 of record JASGHY010000001.1, read on the forward strand.
ACTTTGCTGCAAAAAAAATCCTGCAGAATATTCTGTGCGTAAGGGCCTGCAACAGAAGATGAGCTTTTACGCAGCAAACCTCCTAACTGTATTATTTCAACAGTAGGGTGGTGAAGAAGTTCCAGTGATACCTGCAATGAAGAGGTGACGATGGTTAAATTCTCTTTGGGTTGCAGTTGTTTGGCCAGTGCAAGTACAGTGGTGCCGGAAGCTATAATGATAGAATCATTTGGGGAGATAGTTTGTGCGGCAGCAATAGCGATCCGGGTTTTCTCAGCAGATTGTAATTGTTCTTTTTCATTGACCGGCCTGTCGGCTGTATAAGGATTTTTGGTGGTAGCTCCTCCGTGTGTTCTGAATAATAATTGTTTGTCTTCCAGTAATTTAAGGTCCTTTCGAATGGTTACGGATGAAACGTTCAGGGCGCGGCAAAGGTCCAGTACATTGGCTACGCCTTCCTGTTGAAGTCTGTCTAGTATAAATTGATGACGTTCAGTGAGTGTTAGCATAAGTTATGCTGATAAAATTAGCTAAATCCGGGTCGTGGATAAAATCTTTATTATTTCATCTTGTTTTGTTTAGTTTTATATGGGCTTTAAACGAAATAAAACGAAACTAAGTCTGAAGTTGAATGAAATTGTTGCCTTTTGACAGAAATCAAATGCTGCAGCATTTGCAGCGTGATGAAGAATGGGATGTGCTGGTTATCGGAGGCGGTGCTACCGGGCTTGGTACGGCGGTAGATGCTGCGTCCAGAGGGTACCGGACCTTGTTGCTGGAAGCCTATGATTTTGCTAAAGGTACTTCCAGCCGCAGCACCAAACTGGTGCATGGGGGTGTACGGTACCTGGCGCAGGGTGATATTGAGTTGGTATACGGTGCCTTGCATGAAAGAGGGTTGATGTTGCAGAATGCAGCACACTTGGTACATCGCCAATCGTTTATTATCCCGGTGTACAGTTGGTTTGAAAAAATGAAATATCTCATTGGTCTTACCTTGTACGATTGGCTTTCAGGGCGTCTCAGTTTTGGAAAATCAAAACTACTGAACCGCAGTATTGTAAAAGAACGTCTGCCGGGTATAAAAACGGATAATCTGACCGGTGGTATTGAGTACTTTGATGGCCAGTTTGACGACGCCCGGATGGCTGTTAACCTGGCACAAACCTGTGCAGCGCAAGGTGGGGTAGTGCTGAATTATTGCAAGGTTACAGGCTTACTGAAAGAGAATAGTCGTGTTTGTGGGGTAAATATGGTAGATGTAGAGCATAACCGGAGCTATTCTATAAGATCCAAAACGGTTATCAACGCTACAGGCGTTTTTGTAGATGATATTTTGCAGATGGATCTGCCGGAAGATAAACCGATGGTACGCCCCAGCCAGGGTGTGCATATTGTACTGGACAGATCGTTTATGGAAAGTAACAGTGCTATGATGATCCCTAAAACCTCAGACGGCCGTGTATTGTTTGCCGTTCCCTGGCATCAGCATGTTGTTGTTGGCACTACCGACACCCCGTTGGATAAGCACACCACGGAGCCTGTGGCATTGCAGGCAGAAATCCGGTTTATATTAGATACCTTAAAGCAATATATAGAGGAACCTCCGGAAGAGGGTGATGTATTAAGCGTGTTTGCAGGACTTCGTCCACTGGCGGCACCGGGAAAAGATACAGACAGTACGAAAGAAATATCACGCGATCATAAGCTGATAGTAAGTGAATCTGGCCTGATCACAATTACAGGCGGTAAATGGACCACTTACCGAAAGATGGCAGAAGATACGGTGAACAAAGCTGGTGTGACAGGCAGGTTGCCGGCATCGGCTTGTGTTACCAAACAATTATCTATACACGGAAATACTTCCGTTGTTTCTTCCTCTTATCTTTCAGTATATGGTACTGATGAAAAGAGTATCAGGGAGCTAATGCAACAGAAACCTTCGCTAAGTAAGTTGCTGGTGGAGGGATTGCCTTATACCGAAGCTGAAGTAGTGTGGGCTGTGCAACATGAAATGGCGCGTACAGTTGAAGATGTGCTGGCAAGACGTATAAGGTTGTTGTTTCTGGATGCACATGCTGCTATGACTGCAGCTCCGAGGGTTGTAGAGATCCTGGCTGAAGAACTACAGAAAGATGTACAATGGCAACAGCAACAAGAGGATGAGTTTGTTAAGTTAGCACAACGGTATTTGTTGAAGAAGACGGATGTATGATGTGCAAATATGCAGATTTGCTAATGTGCATATGGTGGATTTTAAAATTTGAGTATTTGAAAATGAGGACGTAACAGGCATTGGGCAATTGGCGGTTTACGAAAATCAGGATGGATTGATGGTTGTATGGTTTGATTGTTATTTCAAATAGCCATAAAGCCATTAAACAGTTTGACTCTCTGGTTTTCACGTCTACAGATACGCGATCCTGTAACTTGTGTCCTGTATCTGGTAACCGGCATTTCACGATTTGATTTCTTAACCATAAAATACGATACGCTTGCCACAATTTGCTCTTGCACTCGACCAGGGTACTACCAGCTCCCGTGCTATTGTATTCGATAGAGAAGGGAAAATTCATGCTATTGCCCAGAAAGAATTTACCCAGCATTACCCACAGGCAGGATGGGTAGAACATGATCCTGTGGAAATATGGTCTACACAGGCATCTGTTGCTACCGAATCTTTGCTGAAAGCTGGTCTCAGTTATACCGACATTGCTACAATAGGTATTACCAACCAGCGCGAAACGACCGTGGTCTGGAACAGGGAAACCGGAGAACCTGTCTATAATGCTATCGTTTGGCAGGACAGGCGTACTGCGGCTTATTGCGATTCTCTAAAGGAGCAGGGATATGATCTTTCCATCAGAGAGAAAACCGGTCTTATTCCTGATGCTTATTTTTCTGCTACCAAAATAAAATGGATCCTCGATAATGTAAGTGGTGCCCGTGAGCATGCAACGCAGGGAAAACTTGCTTTTGGCACCATTGATACCTGGCTGGTATGGAACCTTACCGGCGGTAAAAAGCATCTCACGGATATTACCAATGCATCCCGCACCATGATCTACAATATCAATACGCTTCAGTGGGATGATGAATTACTTCGCTTGTTTGATATTCCTGCTTCTATGTTACCGCAGGTGTGTTCTTCCAGTGAACTGATGGGGGAGACTGCGGGCAGGATATTAGCAGGACCTATTCCTATAAGCGGCATTGCAGGTGATCAGCAATCTGCCTTATTTGGTCAGCAATGTACCAGTACCGGCATGGTGAAAAATACTTATGGCACCGGCTGTTTTATGCTGATGAATATTGGCAATAAACCGGTGTTGTCAAAAAATAACCTCGTAACAACAATTGCATGGAAAATAGGTGACAGGGTTGATTATGCATTGGAAGGAAGCATTTTCATTGGTGGTGCCGTAGTGCAGTGGTTGAGGGATAGTCTTGGTATTATTAAAACATCTGCCGAAGTGGAAGGCCTGGCTGCAAAAGTTGATGATAATGGCGGCGTGTACCTGGTGCCTGCATTTGCCGGCCTGGGGGCGCCGCATTGGAATGGGCATGCACGTGGTACCATGGTAGGACTTACACGTGGTGCAACATCCGCGCATATAGCACGCGCGGCGTTGGAGAGCATTGCTTTTCAAACAATGGATGTATTGAAAGCGATGGAAAGTGATAGCGGCATGTCTATTAAAGATCTGCGGGTTGATGGCGGGGCTACTGCCAATAATTTATTAATGCAATTGCAGGCTGATATATTGGGAACTTCTGTTGTAAGGCCTGCTATTACTGAAACCACTGCTATGGGCGCTGCTTACCTGGCCGGTTTGGCCGTAGGTTACTGGAGCAGCCTGGAAGATATTCAACAGCAATGGAAAATTGATCGTCGTTTTGAACCCCGGCCTGGTGATAATACAGCCTTAATTAAAGGCTGGCATAAAGCTGTGGCAGCCTGTAAGGCCTGGGCTGAACTATAATGAAAATAAGAAATAAGAAATCTGGAATAAGGAATTAGTAAGTGGGAATCAGGTCTTGGTTTGATCTTGTACAGAACTGGCTTATAACCTATAACTTACAACCGTTCCTTCATAAAAACTTAACTATCTGTTTATAAAAACTTAATACACATGACAGAATTTGCGGCCGAATTTATCGGCACCATGTTGCTGATACTGTTGGGTGGCGGAGTTGTGGCGAACGTAGTATTGAAAGGAACCAAAGGCAATAACAGTGGCTGGATCGTAATTACAACAGGGTGGGCCCTGGCGGTTTTTGTAGGTGTGGTAGTGGCTGGCCCTTATAGCGGGGCGCATCTGAATCCGGCGGTAACTGTTGCACTGGCCGTAGCAGGTAAGTTCAAGTGGAGCAAAGTAGCCTTGTTTATTGTGGCTCAGGTAACGGGTGCAATGCTGGGTGCTTTACTGGTATGGGTTCAATACAGGGATCATTTTAATATAACAGAGGATGCCGGTAGCAAACTGGCTGTTTTTAGTACAGGACCTGCTATCAAAAATACCGTTTCCAACTTCCTGAGTGAGATCATTGGAACCTTTGTGTTGTTGTTTGCTGTGTTTTATTTCACAAATGCAGAAATAGGAGATGCTAAAGTGCCGGTAGGATTAGGTTCGGTAGGAGCCATACCGGTTACGTTTGTAGTATGGGCTATTGGTCTTTCGTTGGGTGGAACAACAGGTTATGCGATCAACCCGGCAAGAGACCTGGGACCACGTATTATACATGCTTTGTTGCCTATCCGTGAAAAGGGAAGCAGTAACTGGTCTTATGCCTGGATACCGGTTGCCGGACCGTTGATAGGAGGTGTGTTAGCCGCTTTGTTGTTTATGTTGCTGAAGAAATAGAATGAGGATAGTGCACGTGACTTATTGGTTTGAATTTTCATGTTTTACATTTCACCTGTATTGAGGGTTATTTGCCTGGTGCTGTTCCGGGCCTGGTGGTCTGTTGTAAAAACAATATGAACAGGGGAAGTACTTATAGAGAAATAGATTCATCAATTATACGGGAATTAATAAAAGGTAACATCGCACTAACATGAACAAGATCAAAAGAAGAGTATTCCTTCGCCAGGTAGCGCTTTTATCGGGTGGAGTTGTTTTAGCAGGTAAATCGGCATTGGCTTCAGTAAAACGTAAGGACAAAAACATACAGGGGCGTGTTACTTCAAAAGGTAAACCATTGGCGGGCGTAGTAGTATCAGACGGGTTCAGTGTTGTACTGACTGATAAAAAAGGACGTTATGAGTTTCCATACAATGAAACGGCAAAATCAGTCTTTGTTTCCATCCCTTCAGGCTACGAATTTCCGCACGATAAAAATGTAGCAGGTTGTTATAAAGTATTAGGGTCTGATAAAAAAGACCAGTACGACTTTGAGCTGGTACCCTTATCAAAAGATGATACAAAACATCAGTTTATTATCTGGGCTGATCCGCAGGTGAAAAATGAGAAAGATGTAGAGAAGATGATGGAGCAATCGGTACCGGATGTAAAGAAGCTATTGAAATCACTGGCACCTGGTACGCTGATTCATGGCATTACTGTTGGGGATATTGTTTGGGACAATCATGATCTGTTTCCTGAATACAATAAGGCAGTAGACCAAATGGGTATTCCTTTCTTCCAGGCATTGGGTAACCATGACCAGGATTACAAACTGGGAGGTGATGAAACTGCTGATATTACCTTTAAAAAATACTATGGCCCCACTTATTATTCATTCAACCGTGGTAAAGTGCATTACGTGGTGCTGGATGATGTTCGTTACCTGGGCAAAGAAAGGGAGTATGATGGTTTTGTTTCCCAGGACCAGTTGAACTGGCTGAAGAAAGATCTTGAAATGATGCCTAAGGACAGCCTGGTGATCCTGAACCTGCACATCCCTGTACATAATTCAGTTAAGAATAACCAGGACCTGTATGCAATATTACAGCCTTATAAAGTGCATATCATGTCGGGCCATACACATTACCACAGAAATGTAATTACAAATGGCATCTTTGAGCACAATCATGGTACAGTGTGTGGCGCATGGTGGACAGGTCCTATCTGTGGCGATGGTACACCACGTGGTTATGGTGTATACGAGGTAGATGGCACAGAACTGAAATGGTATTACAAATCATGCGACCATGATAAAAATTTCCAGATCAGCCTGTACCTGGAAGAATTGACGAATCAGAAGAGATTACTGGCAAATATATGGAACTGGGATCCCGAATGGAAAGTAGAGTGGTGGGCAGATGATGTGTACAAAGGCATACTGGAATCAACCAAAGGATTTGATCCTGCTGCTGTAGTCTTATACAAAGGCGACCAGTTGCCAAAAGGACGTGTGTTTGTTGAGCCTTCTAAAACCGAACACCTGTTTATGGCACACTATGAACCAGGTATTAAAAAGGTGAAAGTAGTGGCTACGGATCGTTTTGGAAACAAATATGAAGAAACGGCCAGCGCTTAATTATTAAGAAGGAAAATATTAATATATGAAATCAGTTCTTCCTATTGGTGTTTTATTGTTGATAACCGCTTCCGGTATTGCGCAGCAAAAATCAGTTGACTGGCAGGCGCATCGGGGAGGCAGGGGCTTAATGCCGGAAAATACAATTGCTGCAATGAAGAATGCCATCGACCTGGGAGTAACTACATTGGAGCTGGATGTTGTGATCTCTGCCGATAAAAAGGTGGTTGTATCCCATGATCCTGTTTTCAATGAAGCCATTACCACCACTCCTTCAGGAGACTACTTAACAAAGGAAGAGTCTGCCAGGCGGATACTTTATACCATGCCTTATGACAGCATTAAAAAATACGATGTTGGTCTGAAGCCTTTCCCTGAGTTTCCACAACAGAAAAAAATAGCAGCTGTAAAACCTTTGTTGTCTGAATTGCTGGATTCCTGCGAGGCTTATGCAAAACGGAAGGGTATAAGTATCGCTTATAATATTGAGATCAAATCCAATAAGGCAACGGATAATGTACGTCATCCTGCACCGGAAGAATTTACTGACCTGGTAATGGCAGTGATCAATTCGCGTAAAGTAAATAAGCGTGTTACGATCCAGTGTTTTGATGTAAGACCTCTGCAATACCTGCACAATAAAAAGGCGAATGTAACCCTGTCTTACCTTGTATATATGGGAGCAGATAAGTTGCAGGATCAATTGAATGCACTGGGTTTTGTGCCGGATATTTATAGTCCCTTGTACAAGCTGGTAACTAAAGAAATGGTAGATGCCTGTCACGGGAAAAATATGAGGGTGGTACCGTGGACAGTAAATACCAAAGAGGAGATCAGGAAATTACTGAATGATGGGGTAGATGGAGTGATCTCCGATTATCCCGATCTTTTCTCAACTCTGTAATATTTAGTTAAACGGTTCATGATAATTACTGAAGCGCAGCTTTTGCTGCGCTTTTTTGTTGTATGCAACATCTGCCGGCAATCTGTGTCATTGAAAGAATATGCATAAGAAACCTACAATTATCATGAAGCCTGTACTGTTCTCAATTTGTCTTGTAATGTTTTCCACGGTTATACATGGGCAGAACCTTCCCGAATTACTGACCGGTAAAAATATTAATGCCACTTTTTCTATTGTAGGGTATGATGAACAGCGGAAGGAATGGGGAATAGCAGTGGCGACCAATAATATTTATGTCGGTAATTCTACCGTTTATATAGAACCGGGTGTAGGAGCTTTTTCTACCATTGCCGAAACTGAGCCTACTTATGCATTCAATGGTTTCAGGTTGTTGAAAGAGAGTAAAACGATACAGGAAGCTATTGAGTACACAATGAAAACTGATGCTGAGGCCTATTTGAGACAGGTGGGTGGATTGGACGCAAATGGAAATGCTTTTGCCTTTACCGGCTCTACACTTAAAAGCTGGAAAGGAAATGCAGGGCATATTACTGGGAAGAATTTTGTGGTGATGGGAAACCAGTTGGCTGATAGTGTGCTTACTGCTATGGCAAATACCTTTCAGCAAACAAGCGGCCTGCTGTCTGAACGCTTATTAAAAAGCTTGCTTGCGGGTCAAAAAGCAGGCGGGCAACTAAACGGAAAGCAATCGGCAGCCCTGGTTGTAAAAGGGTTAAATAACGAGTGGTTTAACCAGGTTGATCTGCGGGTAGATCATTCGCTGACGCCTTTTGACGATTTGCAGCGATTATTCAACTATCATTACGGGCGTATACAACTGAACCAGGCAATTACTGCCCTGCAAAATGGAAATAAGGAAAGGGGCAGGTCTCTGTTGTTGGGGGCGATACCCATGATAGAAGGGTGGAATGGTATTTATAGTAAAGTTGCCAAAGCATGGATAATGCTGAAGGATGAGCAAAAAGCAGTAGAGGTAATAAAGAAAGCATTGGCTGAAAACTCGCGATGGAAAGAAAATCTACCTGCGTTCTATTGCCTGGCTGATGATCCTGCTATTAAAAACCTGTTTAAGACAGAGGATTATACTGTCGCAGACTGGAACAATGCTATCAGCATGTTCATGGGTATTGGCCAATATACACAAGCTATTGAATTGGCAAAGAAGGTCTTGCTGCAATTTCCACGATCGGCCTATACCGCTTACCTGTTGGGAGGAGCGTATGAAAAAACAGGAGATAAGCAGCAGGCACGGAAAGAATACCAGCGTTCTCTTACTTTGGATCCGGATAACCAGGAAGTGCGTGCGGCACTGGACGCTTTAAAATAGCAATCATTAAGCCCACTATATTTCATATTTAAACAACAGAATAGTACGAATGCTGATTTAGAGCAGCTGCATTCTTTCCTCTTCGTTAGTATATTTGGATCCCGGCAGCTTAAAATTGCCGGGATCTGTTTTAAATTTCCTATGCGCTACTTACTGGTAACACTACTTTTATTAAGTTGGAGGGTTTCTACGTATGCTCAGTCAATGACTGAGATATTCAGGTTATTACCGCTATCATGTACGCCTGAATTAGGACCGCAACAAAAAGATACACTACTTCTTACAGGAGTTTATACCGTTCCGGGTGGAGATTCTATTGAGACAGTAAAATACACAATTGATACTAATTTTAATGCTGATTACCTGCGCTACGAGTATGGTTTTACAACCGGCCAGCAAGGGTTCCTGTATTTTGAGTTAAAGAGGTTTTACAGAACCAATGGAAGTGTTTTTGTTGTGTTCTCCCGGTACGGTGGGGCGCCAATCGTATTCAGTCAGCATGAGCTGCAGATGTTCGATATTGTTAATGGGGCACTTGTTAGTAGCAAAGAGCAATTATTGCCATTAAAGGTTCCTTTGAAATATTTCCTGAAAAAAGGTACTCCTGATGCAGCAAGGGCCAAATTGGAAAAAAATGTAAACACTGCCTACGATCTGAGTCCGGACGTAAGCAATACTATAAGGTACAGCATTGCATTCCACACTTTTGAAGAAGAAACGCATATTGCGGCTTCCGTAATGATCTTTACCTGGAACGGCAAAACTTTCACCCGAAAGATTGAGAAAGACCCGGAGTAGCTCTTGCAGGTATTCAATAATGTGATTTTGGACGTATTACAAATGAGTATTTTTCAGAATTGGAGAATGCGGGAGGTTTGTATTAAACGAATATCCTACTAAAATGGTGGACTAAATGTATTTTAACCTTATCTTTGATACAGATTTAGTAAATTAAGAAGATCAAATTGACATTAATTAAACTGTTTGTATGGAAAAGAAATTACTGCTGACGGCTGTTGCAGCTTCCTTGCTGCTAACGGTTACTGCTCAATCCGGAACTTCGGCCAAAGAGCCTAAAGTGGTTAAAAATAATTTTACTATAACCACTGACCTTAGCGGATTGAGTTACCCGGTAAAGAAATTATTCATCTCCTGGTACAATACTACTACCAAGGTTCGTTTTACAGACAGTGCAGAAATAACAGACGATAAGCCTATCTCTTTTAATACATATGTTGAAGAGCCAATACTGGCACAGGTTTGGGTTGTTCCTGCTGAAGCTTCTGCTAATGGCAGACCTAATACCAAACGCGATTATTACAGTGTATTTATTGAGCCCGGTACTATCAACCTGAAAGTGAGTGGTTCTTTGGGTAATGCTGAAGTAACTGGTTCGGCTGCACATAAAGATTATTTGCAGCTTAAACAGGTGGTAGATGAACAGGATGAGATCTTTAAAAAGAAAGTAGCTGATATAACTGCTGCCCGTCAGAATGCAAATGAGCAGGATAAAGCAAATATTACCAAAGTAGTGGATTCCCTGTACAGATCCCGTAACGGAGATACTTATAAAGAATATGTATTGGCTCATCCATCATCTCCGGTTGCATTGTATGCAGTATCCCAATATGCAGGATATGATATTAACCCCGTAAAAGTAGAGCCGCTATTCGACAAATTGAGCCCTGCCCTGAAACAATCCATCGCTGGCAAACAGTTTAAAGAAAGGATAGAACTTTCAAAGAAACTGGACATCGGTAAATATGCATTAGACTTTACGCAGAATGATACTGCCGGTATAGCGGTAAGTTTAGCTTCTTTCAAAGGCAAGTATGTGTTGGTTGATTTCTGGGCAAGCTGGTGCGGGCCTTGTCGTGCAGAAAACCCTAACGTGGTAAAAGCTTTTAATAAATACAATGCAAAAGGCTTTACCGTATTGGGTGTGTCGCTGGATCGCCCGGGACAGAAAGATAAATGGTTACAGGCTATTTATAAAGACGGTCTTACATGGACACATGTTTCAGACCTTGCGTTCTGGAATAATGCAGTAGCAAAATTATACGGAGTATTGGCGATTCCACAGAATTACCTGCTGGACCCACAGGGAAAAATTGTTGCAAAGAATATAAGAGGAGAGGAGCTGGATAAAGCCCTGGAGAAATTACTTGACTAAGATAGATCTTTTCATGATTCTCTCATACATGAGCCTTGTGCATTTATGTACAAGGCTTTTTTGTGAGAAAAAGGCAAGCAGGAGCAATACCGGAAACTATTGCTCCTGTAAGTGAAGATGAAATACTGTATGCGGACCACACCAGTAATTCAGCGGGTGCATACGTTGTGCTTTCCTGCGCTTTGCGTCTTTTGACGTCTCGCCTTCTGTGTTGCCATACCTGTGGTATGTTTTGTTGTCGGAAGTTTCTGTTGCAGACAACTTCTGTTCTTTTTTTGTATTCATAATTATTGTTTACGTTGTAATATCCTTCGCATTTGAATGCTGAAGAATGGTGGCTTTGCCTTCCACAATCGCATCTTCCTGCAGTGGTGCTGCTTTTCTTTTTTTGTACATTAATCCGAGGATCATACAAAATACAAAGCCGGTAAATGCCAGTCCGGCGCCTACATATTGCGGCGACATATAACTAAAGCCTGCTGCAATGGGCAGTCCTCCCAGGTAAGCACCCAGTGCATTACCTGTATTAGCGCTTGCCTGTAAGGTAGCTGAGGCCAGCATTTCAGATCCTTTTGCTGCATTGATCATCAACATCTGCATAGGCGCGATCACGGCGAAAGCTACGGCGCCTGTAACGAATGTCATTACTATGGCCGGGGCTTTGTAGTAGTTTACTACCGTTATGATCAGCAAAGAAGCGATCATTGCCAATAACAACAGGCTGGTTGTTTTTAGCGGGGAATATTTATCCGCCAGTCTGCCTCCCATAAAATTTCCCACTGCCATACCCACACCCGCAATGATCATGATCACTGTCATGGAGTTGGGTGAAAAGCCTGCTATCTTCGTCATCAGGGGTGCTATATAACTTATCCAGGCAAACAAGCCTCCTGTGCCAATTGCTGAAATACCAATGATAAGCCAGAGCTCTGCTTTGCCGAACACTTTCAGGCTGTCAATAAATCTTGCATTGGAACCGGGTTTCAGTGCAGGCATCCATTTCTTTATACTCAGTGCTGCCAGCCATGCTACGATGGCAATAATGGCAAACGAAACGCGCCAGCTAAGGTTGTGACCAATAAAGGTTCCGATAGGTACACCGGCAATGTTGGCAATGGTAAGTCCTGCAAACATCACCGATACAGCTCTTGCTTCCCTGCCTGGTTCAGCCAGTCTGCTCGCTACTACTGCACCCATGCCAAAGAATGCACCATGTGGCAAACCTGAGAATAACCGGGCTACTAACAGCAACTCATAATTAGGGGCTATGGCAAATATGCCGTTAAATGCACCAAATAACAGCATCAGGGTCATTAGCACTTTTTTGGGAGGAAAGTTCCCGGCAAGGCCTACCATCAACGGGGCACCGATAATAACACCTACTGCGTAGGCTGTGATCAGGTGACCTGCCTGTGGTATGGTTACATTCAATGTAGAAGCAACATCGGGCAATACGCCCATCATCATAAATTCTGCCATACCAATACTGAAACCACCAAGTGTAAGTGTGAGTAAACTTGGTTTCATCGAGCTGAGAAATCCTTGCTTGTTCATAGCCATTTAATGGGTCTTGAGTATATAAAAAATGCCTGCTTTTTACAGCAGGCAATCAGATGCAATGTTATAAGGTCTCGTGTACGTGGTACTATTCACAAACCAATGGCACATATCAGTTATCTTATACTATTCTTACGTGTTTTCCGGCCTTCAGTACTTCTCCTACCAGGCTCATATCTGCATCAGCAGGCGAGGACACAATTACCAGTTCTATCGACTTATCCTGTAGAATATCCTGTTTATCGGTCACGATCTCGGCCTGGGGATATTCCAGTTTGGCAGTATCTATAGACACATCGCCTTTTAATAAGATCTTCTTTAACTGGTAACCTTCCTGTTTGCTCAGGTCGGGTAGCCTGAACAGTTGACCCTGGGTACCACACTCAACCAACCCGAAGTTTTTAAACGTTTTCATATTACTGTCATTTTAGAGTCCGTTCAATAAACTTAAAAGCAAAAATACATAATTTTGTTTAAACGTTTAAACTAATCGGTCAAAACACTGGCTTTAAAGGCTTTTGTAAAATATTCTGATTAGATATTTGATTGATTATTAATTATTTGTTCTTTTGCTGTAAGGTTAATATAATACTGGTTTAACAATGGTTGACTTGTACAGGTAATCCTGGGATTATGAGTAAGAAAGTATCACTGAAAGATATTGCCGAAAAGGTAGGGGTTTCCGTAGCCCTCGTTTCGTACGTGCTCAATAACCAGAAAGAAGACCGTATCAGCAAAGCTGTTGCGCAGAAAATACGTGATACGGCAAAGGAGATGAATTACCGTACCAACCAGATTGCCAAAAGCCTCAAAACAAGTAAAACGCATACGATCGGACTGATCGTGTCAGATATAGCCAACCCCTTTTCATCCAGCCTTGCGCGTATTATTGAGGATGAAGCCGACAGGAATAATTACACCGTGATCTTCGGCAGTTCTGATGAAAACCCACAGAAATCATGGACATTGATTGAAACACTTCTGAATCGCCAGGTAGATGGTTTGATCATTGCTACTGCCGTGCAAACAGAATCACAGATACAGTACCTGCAGCAGCAGGATGTGCCGTTTGTATTGGTTGACCGTTATTTTCCGGGACTGGAAACCAGTTATGTAGTGCTGGATAACCGTCACGCAGCTTTTATGGCTACCAGTCATCTTATTGGCTGTGGTTATAAAAATATCGGGTTGATCACTTATGATACCTCCCTTTTTCACATGCAGGAGCGTACACAGGGATATACAGATGCTTTGGAGCAATATGGCATCACAGTTAAGGAGCAGCTTATACAAAAAGCAAAAATAGAAGATCTGACACCTACAGTAGAAAAGGCGGTTGATATCTTACTGGGGATGGAAGAACCTACAGATGCTATTCTATTTACCACTAACCTTATTGCATTGCAGGCCGTGAAATATATTAATGCAAAGAGGATCAGGATCCCGGAAGAACTGGCACTTGCCTGTTTTGACGAAGTAGATGCTATGGACCTTTTCTATGCACCACTTACTTACCTCAAACAACCTTTGCAGCAAATGGGACGAAGCGCTACACAAATACTGCTTAAAAGTATGGATGGTGATAAATCGGTGACCCAGCTAAAGATGGAGGCTGAGCTGATCATCCGTGCATCTACACGCAAGGTTTAACGCCTGTTTACTATTCGTTTGAAATATTGTTGTTATTTGGCTGGCGTATTGTTTTTCTAGCCTGCAGGTCAAACTTCTGTCCTTTGCCAAGAAAGAAGAATGGCCCGTTTACATCATTAGGGGAGTAAGAAGAGGTTTTGTCAAATTGCTTAACGTCGTAAATGGCAACATAGGAATTGCCTATTACCTCAAACGTATTTTGCTGCACTACAATCCCTGTACTTTCATCGATACCAATACCTAATAATGTGGGATGTGATTTTATAAAACCTACCAGGTCGAACTGGCGGTTCCTGCGCAATACATGTTGATCGATCGCTACGTTGTGAATGAAGTCAAGTCCCTGTACATGATCACCTTCCAGTACAGTATTGCCTTTGGTGTCACCACGCAAGAGGAAAGAGCCCTGGATGGTAGCGCCGGCAGAAGATCCACCAATAACACCGCCACGCTCCAGTACTTTGTTGAATTCTTTGTGGGCTAATGTGTTCAGGTAAGAATCTGCCAGCTTCCATTGGCGGCCACCGCTGAACCATACACCTGTAGCCTTTTTCAATGGAGCTACAAAACTATCCGTATTTGCCACTTTGGGGTCGCGTGTATGAAGTATGGTTATCTGTTGTACTCCAAGTCCTGTCAGGGCTTCTTTTTCTGTAAACCGTCCCCGGCTGATCGCTGAGTCTTCTCCTGCTGTAGGTATAATGACGATATTGGCTTGTGCGCCACCAGCCAGTTCTACAAATTTGCCCCATAGTTCCGGCGTCATTTTGCCGCCGCCTACAATCAACAGGCTTCCTTTTTCCGGCCCCACATAGGTACCGGTAGTTTGAGCGTATGTTGCTGATGAACCAAGAAACAGGAGGGAGTAGAACAGGTATTTCATTGTAAAGCGGGTTAATTGTTGGGTTTGTTAGTGGAATTTCGCAAAAAACAGGTTAAGGTGAAGCAAAAATTTCGCCGGCGTGTATTTAAGCTGTTGAATGGTATATGCTCCCTGCGATTGGTTATATAAGCGCTTTTGGGCGGAAAAATGAATGAAATAAATAAAAGTCTATAAAAACGGTAGAAAATTGATCGTAAAAGTTGCCGGAATGTGAAAAGTCTCTATTTTAGTACACTATTCGGAACATCCCGTAAAGATAAAATTTGTTGTTTTTTTACGGGATTCATGAAGTGATCTAAACCAAGCGTATGCAAAAAATTTATCTGAGTGATGCCGGCCCAAAAGTATCCCCGGCTATTTATGGATTTTACAGGTGGCATGAAGTGAATAATCCTGTGCAGGCAATGGAAAAGACAATCAACCTTTGTCTTGAATTGGGTATCAATACATTTGATCATGCGGATATTTATGGTGATTACCAGTGCGAGGAAATATTTGGTAATGCTATAAAGCAGAAATCTTTCAAACGCGAAGACCTGGTGTTATTTACCAAATGTGGTTTGCTGGTTCCCGGTGCCAGTCATCCGGAAGTACGGATCTCTCATTTTAATACCTCACGTGAGCATATCCTGAAAAGTGTAGACAATTCATTGAAGAAGTTACGTACAGATTATATCGATATTTTTCTGCTGAACAATCTTGATCCGATCTCTAACCTGGAAGAAACTGCATTGACTTTACGCCAGTTAAAAGAATCGGGAAAGGTGAAGAATATTGGTGTAGTCAATTTCTCTGTTTTTCAGCACCAGTTACTGGCATCTTATCTCCGTATTCCCATTGTTACCAATCATGTAGACCTGAACCTGTTGAATACAACTGCACTGGACAATGGGCAGGTAGATTACAGTAAACAGCGTTATATGCGTCCGCTGGCGTCAGCGCCGCTGGCTGCTGGTCGTATTGCGCATGGAACGGATGAGCAGGCAGTGAGAGTGCGTGCAAAGCTGGAGCCTATCGCGAAAAAATACAATGCTGATATTGAATCGATAGCTGTAGCATGGCTGGTGAAATTGGGGGCATTGCCGTTAATTGGTACTACCAATGAACAGCGTATCCGGAATATTGCAAATTCATTTAATATTGATCTTGACCACCAGGACTGGTATGAGCTATACCAGGCTTCTAAAGGATAAGATTATTCTATAGGTATTTATGAGAGCCATTTCTGTTATACGAAATGGCTTTTTTATTGCGATCAATAGATGAACAGAATTATTGGATCCATTTCCTATAAGCCAGTGTATCATAATAACGATAGCCTTTAGACTCCTGCCTGGTTGCACAAAGTACAGAATGGATAAAGCCGTTCTTTTCCACTTGCTGTGTGTGATAAATGCCTCTGTCGGGATTGTCTTTAAAGAAAAACTGGATACGTCCATCACGGGTGGTGAAAGCTGAAATACTATCATTGCGTGATCTTTCAAACCTGTATATAGTTTCAAGATCAGATAACATTAATTTAGACCTGTACCACGTACCTCCTGTTGGGGAAACCAATGGCTTATTGTTGTACAAGGCAACGCTATCGTTGTACGCAAATACAGTCAATACGGCATCTTTATTGTTCGCAAGCCATTCTTTTATTATTGGTGTATAGGTACTGTCATAGCCATAGTCACTGTCAAGGAAACTAATGCGCCTGATAAAAGATGGTATAGATTGTTGCGATTTCAGATACCCGAAAATGAAACTGCCTCCACCGCTGTGTCCATTCAGGTAAACAGTTTTTTGCCTTTGCTGTACCAGGTTATACAAGGTGTCTATAATATGAGCGATCAATTGTGGCGCATCCGCGTGTTTTTGTTTCCACAATGGCCAGCTTTTATACTTGTTTTCAAGATAGGCGACAATAATATTCTCATGTGGTAGTGCATTTCTGATAAACCGGGTTTGTGCTGCAATATGCTGGATGTTGAAGTGCCAGTCATCACCTGGTTCCATTATTTTACCCATAGTTTGTGCAGTAGTGTTGCCATTAGGTAAGGCATATACAATGAGCGTTGTCTTTTGTTTGTGTTGAATAGCAGGGGCATTAATAGTAATGTGTACACTGTCGTACATATAGAATGAACTGGTGCCTGTTTGTGAAAAGACGCTATTGCAAAGCAGGAGAGAGATTGTTATAACATACAGCAAGCGTATCATGGCGCAATACATGGGTTAATGATTCCTTGTTTCCCTGTACAATATAATCGATATTAACGATATAAGGACTGTTGGGGTTGTTGTGAACGCAAAAGAGCAGGTAGTAGAGACCACCTGCGTACACGTTGTGAGAAAAATCGCTCAGCTATTAAAGCTGCTAACACAATGCTTTTGTAATAGCATATGCTGATTAAAAGTAAAAGATTATTAAAAAGGATAGCCAGGAGGTATGTTCAAATGACTTAATTGTGGCTTGAGACGTAGGTGATGCTTCCTGAGGCTTCTGTAGCGGTGTTCCTGGTCAACCTGTTTTAAGTGTTAACTTTAAGCATATTATTAAAATGCTGAGAGCTATGAATATCGAAAGATTGGATCATTTTGTATTAACGGTAGCAGATATTGATGCTACCATCGGCTTTTATACCGGTGTGTTGGGGTTCGAAGCCGTTACATTTGGCCAGGGTAGAAAAGCTTTATCCTTTGGGAAACAGAAGATCAATCTTCACCAGAAAGGAAAGGAGTTTGAACCAAAAGCAGCCAACCCCGTTCCGGGTTCTGCAGATCTCTGTTTTATCGCGATAACACCTGTAGAAACGATTCTGGAAGAATTGCAGGAAAAAGGCATTGAGATCATTGAAGGTATTGTTTTACGGACGGGTGCTATGGGTATTATTAAGTCTGTTTATTTCCGTGATCCTGATGGTAACCTGATAGAGGTAAGTAATTACGAATAATTATCAATTGAAAACGTATGAAAAGCAACTGGAATTGCAGCGATGATAGTTTGTGCTGATATGTTTATTCAAGGTGCCCTAAAAAGGAAAAGTGGGGTTCCTGTTCTGATGTATTTTATCTATTTTGGGCGGCGATTGAATTTATAACCCCCTAACAACCCAACAATGCTTATTTTGCATGGCTACCGTACTGCTAAAATAAAATCATTTACAGATCACAGTGAATGTTGTACAAGCTGTAAGGATTTTAACCTGTCGATCAAGGTCTTCAGAAAGTATTATCATCTTTTCTTTATCCCGCTGTTCACTTATGGCCCTAAAAAAGTATCAATAGAATGTAATTCATGCGGCTTTTTTACACTTAATGAAGGATTGCAGCAGAAGTATGCAAAAATGGCCCGGGCGCCATTTTACTTTTATTCCTGTTTTATTCTTATCGGTATACTGATCCTGAGTCTTTGGTTCTATAATGATCATAGGGATAAAGATGCCCGGGTGTTTATAAAAGACCCTCATATTGGCGACGTATATGGCGTAAAGTCGCAGAGTGGAGGCAAAGACGCTTATTCTTTTTTGCGGGTAAGTGCGGTAAATGGTGATACGGTGTTTGCTTATCATACAAAATATGAATATGATGGATTTATATCAGACCTGCAGGATGATGATTATTTTGTGAAAAATGAAGAGGTTGGCTTTTTGAAGAAGGAGCTACAGTCTATGCTTCAAAAAGGGGAAATTCATTCTGTAGACCGTGATTATGATGAATCCTCCGGCTTTAACCGGCTAAAATAGCCGGATATACCTGAACTGAATTACAGAGATAAATATGAAGTGGTTGAAAAGGGTACTTATTGTTTTCCTGGTGCTGTTTGTTGTTTTGCTGGCCTGTTATTATCTACAGGACCGTAAGACAGGTAAAGGTATTCACGATTACGAAGAATACGAACTGGTAACAGGCTGGCCGCATTTACCGGATAGTGTTACGCTGGGTAATCCTACCGGCATTGGTATTGACACCAGTGGGAATATTGTCGTTTTCTGCAGAGCAGGAAGGGAGTGGCCACTGTTTGGTAAGATGCCCGGGACTGCTATTGCTTCAAGAACAATCCTGGTATTGGACCCTGCAAACGGACGATTGACCGATAGCTGGGGGAGTGATTTGTTTATAATGCCACATGGCTTAACTGTAGATAAGCAGAATAATGTCTGGGTTACAGATGTAGGTCTGCACCAGGTCTTTAAGTTTTCGCACGACGGAAAGCTGTTGTTCAAACTGGGCAAGGCTGGCGAACCTGGTAATGATTCAGTGCATTTTAACCGTCCTACAGACGTGGCTGTTGCAGACGATGGTTCTTTTTATGTAAGTGATGGGTACGGTAATAGCCGTGTACTACACTTTTCAAAGAACGGTGAGTATCTTTTTGAATGGGGAAGTAAAGGAAGCGAAACAGGTAAGTTTAATATTCCGCATGGTATTGTACTTGACAGTGCAGGTCATGTATATGTAGCTGACAGAGAAAATAGCAGGATACAGGTTTTTGATAGCTCCGGAAGGTTCCTGAAGCAATTTACTGCGAACAATTTTGGAAATATCTGTTCTGTAACGATTGATAGTGAGCATCAGCAGTTAATTGGTATTGATGACCTGTCGTTCTTAAAGTTGAAACACCGGGGTTCGGATGTACTTGTTTTTGATACAGCAGGCGTTGTCTCTAACCGGTTTGGGCGAAGTGGCTTTTACAAGGGGGCTGCCGGTTGGTTTCATGATGTTGCTGTAGATAAGAATGGCGATATCTATACTACGGATATTCTGAACAATAAATTGTACAAATTCAGGAAAATAACAACGAAATAGTTTTACTCACCGGTAATCCCCGATTTTGTTATATACTTTTTTGCTATCTGTTGCTGCATTACATTTGCGCGCGTTATGCAGAACAGAACAAAACTACTCGCTATATCCCTATTGATTGCCGGTACTGCGGCCAATGCCCAGGAAACATCGCTGAACCCTGTTACAGTGGCTGCTTCACTAAGTCAGCAGAGAGCTTCAGAAACCGGTCGTAACATTACGATCATTAAAGGCGATCGATTTAAAGATCTTCCTGTTCACTCACTGGACGACCTGTTGCGTTATGTGCCGGGTGTGGAAATACAGGCACGCGGGCCGATGGGCTCACAAAGTGATATCGTATTGCGTGGTGGTACTTTTCAGCAAGTATTGGTAATACTGGATGGTATGAGGTTGAATGATCCTAATACCGGCCATTTTAATAGCTATATCCCTATTTCACCTGCTGAGATTGAACGGATCGAGGTACTGAAAGGTGCCTCTTCTGCTATTCATGGTGCAGATGCTGTAGGCGGTGTTATTTATATTATCACAAAATCCTTTGCTGCAAAAATGGGGCAGGAGGGTGTTCAGGTGTCAGCTGGTGCAGGTGCCGGTGAATATGGCCTCTGGAATGCTGATGCCGGTGTATTGTACAACAAGAACAAATTGCATATAGGTGGTGGAGTATTGACCAATAATGCTGATGGTGTTCAGCAACGTGGTACTACTGGATTTTTTCATAATACCACAGCTTCTGTATCGGCCAATTATTACCTGAACAGTAAATGGAATATCGCCTACAGGTTTGCTTACGATACCCGTGACTTCGCAGCACAGAATTTTTATACTACGTTCCTTTCCGATACGGCCAGTGAAAAGGTTATTTCCCGCTGGCACCAGTTAAGGATAGGCTATCATACGGAAAAAGAAAGCCTTACGCTGGATGCAGGCTATAAGTCGGTAACAGATAATTACGCCTATAACAAAATATCTGTTGCCAACAGCAGTAATTCGCGTTTGTTCCAGGCTTTGCTGACCTATCAGCGTAAACTTGGAAAAACAATGACATTAGTGGGCGGTGCAAATTACCAGCAAAGAAGTATTGCTTCTAATGACAGGGGCGATCATTCGTTATACAGGCTATCGCCTTTTGCTTCTGTTTCTATGTCTTTATGGAAAGGGTTTACTGTACGACCTTCAGTACAATGGGCATTCTTTGAGAATATTTCTTCTGAATTTGTTCCCCAGGTAGATCTTTCACAGAAAGTTGGTAGCTGGCAACTGCGCGGTAGTGTGGGTAAAACCATTCGTGATGCTGACTTTACAGAACGGTACAACAACTATAATAAAGTGCTGGTAACAAGTGGCCGTGTGGGAAATCCTGATCTGAAAGCTGAACGCTCTGTAAGTTATGAGGCTGGTGCCGATTGGTTCTGGCATGATAAGCTGAAGATCTCTGCTACCTTCTTCCAGCGTTTTCACCAACGCCTGATCGACTACAGTACCACCACTTATGCTGATATGCCAAGAAAGGATAATCTTTCTCCCACAGGCGTATATGCACTGGCAAAGAATATCGCTTCTGTACATACCACCGGTTTTGAGACAGATATTCAGTATGTATATGATATTAATAAAAACCAGAAGATCACTGCTAATGCCGGACTGGTTTGGTTATCCAGTACAAGCAGTGATACTGTTCCTTCTTTTTACATATCCTCACATGCAAAGTTCCTGACCAATTTTGCTGTTATTTACCAATGTCATGATCTTACGCTCAGCATAAATGGATTGTATAAAAAACGCCAGGCGCAAACAGCCTCCGCTATAAATGCCACTGTAACGCCTGATTATTTCCTGATGAATGCACGTGCACAATATGCTTTCCTGCACAAGACTATTTCAGCCTTTGTGCAACTGGACAATGTATTTGATAAACAATACAGCGATCTGTTAGGTACTCCCATGCCCGGCAGATGGTTTTCCGGAGGTGTGATGTTCAGGCTGGAGAGGAAGTAATGCTGTTTCGGGATCTCTGATTTTGGGATGTAGTGATTGGATGCCGGATCGTGAATCGGCAGACGGCAATCGTGAGACGTGAGTGAATGTCCGTGAAACGTGAAAAGTCAAACGTGAGACGGGCGTTACCAGATACCAGTTTCTGAATACAGGTTACCAGATGCAAGTTACAGGTAACTACAAATTGCCAACCGCCAACTTGTATTCGCTCGTGGCTCGTAGCTCAAAGCTCGTCACTGGTATTCACGATAACTGCAAATTGCCAACTGCCAACTTATATTCCTCGCAGCTCGTAGCTCAAAGCTCGCAGCTAACTCCCAATTCCTCCATTCGCACATTAGCATATTTGCACATCTGCACATTTCCTGTATTCCACTTATTACCTATAACCTACAACTTATAACCCTGTATTAGCGTTTCGCGTTCTGCAATACTTACAACTGTATTTGCATCAAATTTCCTTAACTTGTAACCTCTTTTAACCCTTTCCTGCAACCAGAGAATTTATAATGTTAACCAGTTTACTAAACCTGGCCGGATGCGAATACTCTGGAAATATCTTCGTCCCCATTCACAATTGATCTTCTTTTCCCTGCTGTTTGCGGGGATTGCCCAGTTGCTGAACCTGCTTGATCCTGTAATTTTTGGTAAGATCATCGACAATTTTGCTGGTAACAAGCAGGCCTTATCGCAGCATGAACTGGTGCAGGGCGTACTGTACTGGCTTTTACTTGCCTTTGGTGTAGCCTTATTTGCACGGTTGTTTAAATCCCTGCAGGAGTATATTACACGCAAGGCTGTAGCGCGTTTCGGCATGCAGATCTTCAACGATGGACTTAAACAAACATTGAGACTGTCTTTCCAGGAGTTTGAAGAGAGCAGAAGTGGTACTACACTTTCGGTATTGCAGAAAGTGAAAACAGATGCTGAACGTTTTATCAATGCATTCATTAACGTGTTATTTGCTTCATTGGTGGGTGTAGGGTTCCTGCTCTGGTACAGTATTAATAAGAACTGGCTACTGATCCCTGTGTTTTTTGTAGGCGTTCTGTTGCTGGGGTCGCTCACGGGGCTATTGTCAAAAAGGATCAAAAAGGTGCAACGTTCCATTAACAGGCAAACTGATATGCAGGCAGGCGTGATCACAGAAAGCCTGCGCAATATAGAGTTGGTAAAAAGTCTTGGGCTTACGTTTGCAGAAATAAGAAGGCTCAATGAACTGACGCTAAAGATCTTCAATCTTGAAATGTTTAAGGCCCGGAGAGTTACAGCGCTTTCCTTTTTACAGGGAATTATGCTTAACCTGCTGAAGCAGTCTGTACTGTTTATATTGTTGTGGCTTATCTTCAGAAAAGTACTTACTACCGGTGAGTTGATAGCCATGCAGTTTATTTCCACTGCCATTTTTACTCCTTTACAGGAATTAGGAAATCTTATTCTGTTGTATCGTGAGGCAGATGCATCGTTAAAGAACTTCGACAGGCTGATGCACAAGCCAATTGAGCGGAGACCGGAACATCCTGTTGAAATAGGGAACCTGAGCAGCCTGCGGTTTGAGAATGTGATCTTCCGTCATAAAACAGCCGGTTATAATGCTATTGATGGTATTTCGTTTGCAACTGAAATGGGTAAAACAATTGCATTCGTAGGGCCATCCGGTTCCGGAAAATCTACCCTGGTAAAATTATTAGTAGGGTTGTATACACCAGTGAATGGTAGTATTTATTTTAATGAAGTTCGTTCAACAGAGATCCGTTACAACCCTTTGCGCAGGCAGATCGGTTTTGTAACGCAGGATACGCAGTTGTATGCCGGAACTATTAAGGATAACCTGCTTTTTGTAAAGCCAAGCGCCAGTGATGAAGAGGTGACGGAGGCACTCCGGAAAGCATCTGCGGCAGCACTGGTAGCCAAGGCGTCACACGGTATTTATACTTTGCTTGGCGAGAACGGTATGAAATTATCGGGTGGAGAAAAGCAGCGCCTTTCCATTGCAAGGGCTTTGTTAAGGCAGCCCAGGTTGCTGATCTTTGATGAAGCTACTTCTGCACTCGATTCATTAACCGAAGAGGATATTACCCGCACTATACGTGATATTTCTTCCAGCCGTGAGCAAATGACAATATTAATTGCGCACAGGCTTTCTACTATTATGCATGCCGACGTGATCTATGTACTGGAAAAAGGTAAGATCGCCGAGTTGGGCACACATGATGAATTACTTGAGCAAAAAGGCCTTTACTACGCTATGTGGCGTCAGCAGATAGGAGAGAGGAGACATTAAGACAGAATCAATTCTTCATTTGAAAAGACCTGCTCGCTTTTGCTGCAATTTGTCATTTCGACCGAGCCGGTACCCATTTTTAGATTAATATCATTTAACCAGGAGTTTGGATCCCGGCGGGTATCTCAACCCGCCGGGGCGCTTTACATGACTGATGAAACCACTAATCACTAACTAAATAACATTAGCAGCTCATTTGAGATGACAGGGATGCTGTTGTATCTTTTTCCCCTGCTAATTGCAATGCGTTTGCTTATAGCGGATCAATTCTCCATTGATGGTGCATTATTGAGATAATTAGAATCCTCTTTATTCTTTTTGAATTCCAGTTTTCCGAATTTATAGGTAAAGCTGATGCCAAATGAACGATAAGGCAGCCTTGTTAGGCTGGTAGAAATGTAATTGGCAGCAGTGATGGTGGTAAGCTGGTTCACATATTTATTGAAAGGATTTGTTGCAGTAAAGCCAATGGATGCTTTTTTGTTCATGAATTGTTTCCTGAAAGCAATTGTGTAAGTAAGGTTTTGCGGCCTTTTTCCCTGTATGGTATTGAAGGGTGAATTGTAGTTGCCAAATGCCTCTACTATAAGATCATGTGGCAATTTGTAAGACGCATTCAGGTTTACACGATAGTTAATGCCATTGGCCTGGCTACCATTAAGCAGGTTGTTAACTACTTTTTTGTGTGTTGCCATCATGTTGCCTCGCAGGGTGAGGTTGCCGACAGGCAGGGAGCCTGATATATTGATAGCGGAATTGTATTCTTCACCAATGTTTTGGCGGGTGGTAACAGAAACATTGGAATAAACAGTATCACCAACTGAATATTCAGGGTAGAATAGCGTGTACTGTTTCAGGTCGTTGGTATTAATACGTTCAATCAATGCTACATAGATATTGCCCCCGGAAGGGAATGATTTTCCAAAACCCAGTTCGAAGTTGTTGCCAAACTCAGGCTTCAACATCGGGTTGCCGGTAGAGATATTGTAAGGATCGCTGAGGTTTACAAAAGGGTTCAATTCTCCATAGTCCGGACGTTCAATACGTCTTGTGTAAGCAAGTTTAACAAACTGGCTGTTGTCAAAATTATGAGAGAAGATAATAGAAGGTACAAAGGTGTTATAAGAAGGTATATGTGTACCGGGATAGTCAATTGCAACTGCAGTATGTTCAAACCTGCCGCCTGCTTTTACATCCAGGAAATCAAAAAGATTGAAGGATGCAGATAAGTAACCGGCATACACTTTCATATTATAATTCAGGTTGTATGATTGCAGGGGGGCGGGTATATACAGTTTCTGTGTAGTATCGAATACCTGTACTGCTGCATTGCTGCTGATCTTTTGCCACACCATTTTGGCGCCTGTTTCAAATGTGATCTTATCATTGACAGGATGGGTATAGTCAATAGAAAAATTGTGCTCCATATCTTTACCCGGGTTATAACTCGCCGATCCCGTAAATGGATTTAATGCAGCCGTATAGGTTTGTGATTGCCTGTATTCATTACGTGGTATGCCGGAGCTGGCGCTGTACACTATGTTTAATTCCTGTCCGTCTTTTGCCATTTTTCTCCTATAGGCAAGGCTCCAGTCAAATGAGCGGGTGGAGGAGCGGCTATCGGATATACGTGTACTTTGTACCGCTGGATCGGGAGAAGGATCTGTCCATTGCAACTGGTTGATATTACCTGCCCGCTGGTTACCGAAATAGCTATAGCCAAATGCACCGGTAAGGTTATCTTTTTTAGAGATATTCCAGTCAAAGCCCAGACCTGCCTGGTATCCTCTTCTTTTAAAGTCGGTATAGCCATCCTGTTGCAGGTGCTGGGTGGTTTTGGCTGTAGTGTCAAACGAACGACGGTCCTGTGTGGAAGGTGTACGGGATGATAACTGCATATTGCCACTGAAGTAAGCATTCATTCCAAAGTTACCATGACGTACATTCAGGTTGGCAGCACCATTTTCTAATCGTGTACCTGCTGCCAGGCTTATATTGCCATTAATACCCTTTACTTTATTGTCCTTTAAAATAATATTGATAATACCACCGGTTCCCTGTGCGTCATATTTTGCACCTGGACTTGTAATCGCTTCAATACTTTTGATCTGTGTGGCCGGAATGGATGCAAGGGCATCGGCAAGGCTATTTCCAAAAACACTGGAAGGTTTGCCGTTGATGAGGAAGCGGATATTGCTATTACCCTGCAATTCCACATTGCCATCTATGTCTACATTTACCTGTGGTACTTTTCGCAGCAGGTCAATGGCTGTACCTCCCTGTGAGGTAATATCATTGGCAGCATTGTAAACGATCTTGTCTATTCTATTTTCTACCAGTTGCACTTTTGATGCAGTTACTGTTACGGCATCCATAGACTTACCGGCCTGCACCAGCAAAATGGTGGGGAGGGTTATACTTTTATTATTCTGAGACAGGGTAATCTTTTGAGAACTGTATGTGCGATAACCAAGAAAGTCAACAGCAATGGTATAATCTCCGGACTTGAGTGCTGTTATAGAAAAGCTACCATCGGCTGATGCAACCGAGCCGCTTACTACCTTGCCTGTTTGTACATCAGTAACTGTAATGCTGGCATATTCCACAGGTTTGGAGGTTGCACTGTCCAGTACTTTGCCGGATAGTTTTGCATTGTTTTGGGCTTGTACAGGAGCGAGGGAAATAAATGTAAAAGCTAATATGATAGCCGCTTTTACAATTGATGTGCATCTTTTCATGCGGCAAACATACCGGCCGAATCTGTAGTAATTCTAAATCAATAAGAAAATGTGAAGAGCGGCGAATGCCTTACACGGAAAGCTACAGGCTTCCTGTGTAAGGCATTTGTATTGGAAGAATGCTAATTTCTGGCGGCTGTCTTCTTTCGCCATTTGAAATACAGCATCAATCCTATTGCTACCATTATGATTTGTATAAAGGCCCAGAACATGGTGCTGATATCCCGTACCGTTTTGCCACCCCAATCCATAAAATGGTGTTTGTGGAATACTGAGAAGGAGTAACCCTCTGGTATATCGGTATCATCTACTTTGGAAGCCAGTTTGCCCGAGGTAGTTTCTACATAGAAGCGCTGGTTGTTATCAGTAGCGTAATTTATTTTCCAGACCGGTAACCGCTTGTCTGTAAAGTTGTATTCGTCTGTAAATTTCGTTACCGGAACTGACGATACTATTTTTTGAGACCCCTGCTGACTGAATTTCCCAGCCATATATTGCGCATATTGCTCATCTCCTTTGGGTAGTACTGTATAGGTTTTTGTATTGATATAGAGGATCGGAGATAATTGCGCAGATTTGTCTTTCATCAGATCTTTCCTGGTAGTACTATTGGTTATTGTTGTTACCTGCCAGTAAGCTGCGCTATCAGTTTTTACAAGGCTGATATTGGTGACAGGTTTTGCTGCAATTTGCTGCACCCTGCTAAAATTGAGATCGATATTGCCGGTAAGGAAACTGTTTTCGATAAAGAACTTATTACGGTCATCTTCTTTAAATTTTGCCAATGCGTGCCAGGCCCCGCTGAATGTCCATAGCAATGTAAATAATGCTGCAATAATAGAAGTGTAACGATGTCGTCGTCTTGCTTTCACCATTTCATTACCATTTACCTTCTTTGAACGGGTAGTAAAGAAAATATAGATGCCCAGCAGGGTAGTGGTAAACGCCAATAAGGCTATTATGCTGACAATAACCAGCCGGCCCTTTCCCAACGCATCTAACCATGACCAGGTATGCAACAGGCGGAACAGTTTGTCAAAGATCGCGCGATTGTTGTCCATCGCGAATGCAAAACGATCCTGCGTGGTTTCTACATAGATCCTGATCCCATCCGCCCTGTCAAAGTCTACCCGGTAAACCGGTAACAGCCTGTTAATGTATTTATATTCATTATCAAATTCAGATAACATCGAAACACCGGTTACCTTGCTCCCTTTCCCGTTCTTTAATACACAATTGGTAGCTGCATCACAACAGTCGTGCATTGTTCCTTCACTCAGTACTGCCGGAATAACTTCCTGTGACGGTTCATGTTGCTGTATAAATTGCTGACCTTCCAGGAACTGTTTGGCAAGATATCGGGCATAGAGCCAATCTCCAGCGGTTAAGGATCTTCCATTGGTAGCACTTAAATAAACGGGTGTTTGTTGTGCTGTGGGTTGCACCTGGTAAAACCAGTTGGTGTCAATATGGATAAGCCGGAAGTTATGAATGCTGCTGATATTGTTTTTAATCAAAGCTTCCTGTAATGTAACGTGTATATGCGAGCTGTCAATAGATTCAGGTACTAATGCCTGGGTTGCCACAGCCGGGCGAACATTGGTCATGATAGGGTGCATAAACCCGCTGACAGCCCATAGCAGCACCGGGATGGCAATAATGATAGATAGTGAGCGATGGATCTTATAGATACTCTTCTTCATGAATAGTACACTTGAATGCTGCCGGTACTAACCGGCAGCATATTGTGAATGGTTATTTTCCGAAATGATAGCCGATGCCGATGTTGAACTCTCTGGGGTCGCCAAGGTTGTAACTGACAGTACTGCCAGACCTGCTGGCAAGCGTGGAGTAGTACTTGTTTGTAGCATTCATCACATTTACCCAGATGTCCAGACCTTTGATAGTGTAACCCGCACGTAAATTCAGCAGATCATAGCCCGCGTATTGCTGTGTATTGGCATTGTCCATAAAGTAGCTGCCAATGTGTTGCCATTCTGCGCCAAGCTTTAATCCTTTTACAAATACGGGCTTATACATCACCTCTCCATTGGCAATAAAATGAGGACCACCCGGCAATTCCTTACCGTTGTATTCAATACCCTTTTCTACATACTCGGTAAAACTGTGTTTGCTGTTGGCTGCACTGAACCGGATAGATAAAGAGGATACAGGTTTGTAAGTAAGGCCGTATTCTATACCTGTGTGTTTGGTTTTTCCTGCATTTTTATTCTCGGTAGAACCATCAGGGTTTTTTACTGAGATGATCTCGTTGCGTCCGTTCAGCAGGTACCAGCTCCAGTCGGCATAGAGTTTATTCCTGATCAGGGAAAACCAGCCGCCTACTTCATAATTGTAAAATGTTTGCGGCCCCAGGTAAGGAACTTTTACACCAGTATATAGTTCGCTGATCTGCGGCGGTACAAATCCTTCGCTGTAATTGACATACAGGCCAATATTCCTGTAGTTGTACGTAGCGCCTACCTTGGGTGAAAATCTTTTAAAATCATTCTTAGAAGAAGGTGCACCGGTATAAGCAGAAGGAGACAATGTGTTTACGAAATTATAGTGATAATAATCGTATCGTAAAGCAGCAGTTATTTTTAAACCTTTTGCCGGTGTTGCTTCATACTGCAGGTAGGAGGCCAGGTTGTTGATCCCTGTTTTGTATTTACTGAGTACAGAATCTGTTTCTGCATAACTTACATAATAACCACGGCCATCACGTTTAATGTGGATATAGTTACTGTAATAATTGCTGGGGCTGTTCTCAAAAGAAATACCGGCAATCAGCTTGCTGCCAAGGAAACTCAGCTTCTGCTCATGCTGCACCATCGCCATATAGGTGTTGAAGGAGCTTTCATTGATCTCGCCATGAGCCAGTGTGTCGTTGGCGTTCTTAACACGATAGGATGGATTTTGCTGCACCGCATTATGCCTGTACACCAACGCAAGTTGTGTACTGCTGTTGCTATTCCATTGATGATATAAGCGGGATTTATAGCGTATGGCAGGCACTTTCCTGTAAGTAAATGTCTGCGGGGTGCTATAATCTTTATTGGCAAAATGGGCACTGTCCAGCGAACCCAGCATATCGCTGTAATAATTCACATAAGTGAGGTCGTTGATCCAGGTTGTTTTATCACTGATATGATAATCACCTCTTACAGTCAATGCTGATTTATGAAAATCGCTGTGATCTACGGGGCCATTATGCCTGTTGGCATAATAACCACTGATCAGGATGCCGAACTTTCCGAGTGTTGCACCAGCCTGTGCGTCCACCCTTTTGTAACCTGTGTTGCTGATCTGTGTACTTACAGATCCTCCTGCCAGCGCGGGTGGCGCCTGCGTAAGAATATTGACTGCACCGCCGATGGCTTCAGCGCCATATAATGATGACGCAGGACCTTTGATCACTTCAATCTGCCGGGCTGCTGTCATATTCATTTCAAGCAGGGCATTGTGGTTGTACAGACCTGTGGTACGGATAGGAATACCATCTTCAAGATATAAGAAAAGGCTTTTGGTGGTCATGGGCTGGCGGATGCTCATTTCATGCTGTTCGTTGCCAAGGTTCACCATGTTGACACCGCTCACTTTATTCAATACCTGGTCGAGCCTGGTGGCTTTGGCATCTTCCATTGTTTGCTTGTTAATAATGGCAATGGCTACAGGCGCTTCACTTCGTTTCTGGGCAATACGACTGGCGCTTACAACTACCTGCTGTAAGCCTTTATCAGCAATACTCAATGGTATGCTGAGATTGGCGTTGCCGGTAATTACAAGTGCTTTTGATTCGTAACCGTTGTAGCTGATTATTAAAATACTGTCGCGGGTTACAAGGCTAAACTTTCCGGAGGCATCTGTTTGTGTTGCCTGGTGGTGTTGATCCTGTATGGTTGCAGATTGCAAGGGCTCCCTTGTGAGCGAATCGTAGACCTTGCCATGTACAGGTGTTTGAGCTTTACTGATCAGCGCAGTAAAGGCAATGGATATAAAAAGAAATATTGTTTTCATTTGTGTTGAGTTGGAACGGGCATGCGATGGCCTGCTCCCTTGCATGTAACATGCAGGGAAGAGATCAGATCCTTTGCGCTATATGACTATGGATCAGATAAACTGTTGCAACAGGCTCAATATCCTTTCGTGTTGCAGGTAAATGATAATCGCAGTGATCAGCCATATTGAAATGGTGATGCGGATCCTTACCCTTTTTAACACAGATGGATCATGCCAGTTATAATGGCGAACCATAAGATGAAAATGATTAAAGGAATAAATAGCTGCTATGCAGCTGTGATTGACAATGAAGATCAGCAATGCTGAAGAGGGGGGTGGAAGATATTGTCCGGATAGCCGGCGGTATAAGCAGTAGACTGGCTGCTATAAAAAGATTGTGTAAGAATTGCAGGGCGGGTTAGTGAATAAGAGGGAACGTCAGTAACGTAATCAATAAAAACGGTTGCGGAAGCGCCTTTCTGGTTCTGACTATCGTTGGCATCGTGGGCTTTTGCGAGATGTTTATTCAGTAAACACTTACCATTACAATGTACAGAAGGCTTGTCCCTGTTTTCGCAAAGGTTATTAATGATATAGTCCCTGTTCATTGCAAATTGGAGACAGATCACCGGTACTGCCAGCATTTTCAGCAGCATCAGTACAGCTATATAACCAGTGGCAATATGATGAACGTATTTTTGCACCGGGCACAAAGGTAAGGTGGGAATGGTAAATGGAGAAAATAGTTTTGGGATACCGGATACAAGCTGCGAGCTTTGAGCTACGAGCCACGAGAAAATACAAGTTGGCAGTTAGCAATTTGCAGTTGTCCCTTTCAGACATCAGACTTCCGACCTCAATTTTTCCCATTCGCGCATTAGTAAATTTGCACATCTGCACATTTTTATCTTTCCTTCGATATTCGACATTCGGAATTTGACATTCGATATTTCAACTTTCCGTACTTCTAACTTCGTATTTCGTACTTTCTTGTGCCTTAACTTAGAACCTATAACTTAAAACTTACAACCTATAGCCTTCATTCCCTCATCAAACTAAACCTCTTCTCCTGCTCTTTTCTTCTTTCTGCCAGTACACTGCCTTTACCCAGTATCAGCTTTGTAATAGATGTATTTAACACAGGTAGAGGGAATAGTATTGGTCTTACCAGCGGTTTAGGTGGTTGTTGTATAGCTACAGGTCTGGGATGTTCCATGCCATGTTCCACTGCTTTAAAACCAACAGAAGCCAGGTACTGCCATAGGGCGATCTCTATTTCTTCAGTAGTATATTCCCTGTCTTTCAATAACTGCGAACCAAGACCCGTCATTTTTCGGTACAGGCTATGTAATTTCCATCCATCAGGTAGTTGGCGATATACCTTCGATGCGATTGTTGATGCCCGCCCCAATCGTTCAGCATACTGCATGGTAAGTGTAAACTCAGGAGATGTTTTAACTCTTTTACCGGTAAGTGTACTTTTTGTACGCACACAGTACTTCCCTTTCCAGTAATAGAAAGTAAGGTTACCATAAGTGCCAATAAATATGATCTTTGCTTTTTCTAAATCCATTGTTTTGTTTTTAATTATAAAATGCGAATCGGCAATCGTGAATCGGCAGACGGCAATATCGTGAAATACGGGTTACCGGATACCAGATGCCGGTTACAAGTTACTGGATGCCAGATGCTGGATTTGAAATTGGTACAACTGCAAATTGCCAACTGCTAACTGCCAACTACCCGTAGCTCGCGGCTGTTTTCCCTTCGATATTCGACATTCAGAATTTGACATTCGATATTTTATCTTCCGTACTGCTAACTTCGTATTTCGTACTTACTTGTTAACTTATCAACTGCATTCCTTGTGCCTTGTCTCTTGAACCTTGTACCTTTTCCAACTCATTCTTGTATTCCACTTATAACCTATAACTTAAAACTTATAACCCCGTATTCGCGTTTTGCGTTCAGCATTCCAAAAAGCAAAGCTACACCCTCAACCTCCCCGTTTCCAAATGGATGTGCCGATTTTGCCGGAGACGTAAAAATTAGCCGGTTTTGCCGTATCATAAGACGAAGAAGAATGCGATATGCCGGATGCCGGATACAGGGTTCAGAATTACAATCATTATAAATTACCGGGTTCTCGTTGGCTAATAGCCAGCACTTAAATACTAATCTGACTCTACGGATATAGGCAAGTTGCATTAAGAGGCTTAACCTGTCAGGTCGGGCCAGAGCAGTTTAACTACTTTTTGTATAGCGACTTTGCTTATCAACCTAGACCTGACAGGTTTACTTTCCTATATGTGGGGAGTCAGAAATACTAATACTTCTTTCTTTCTTTCTTTCTTCTTATCTCATTCTTACCTGGTTCTTGTTTCATTCGCCCTCCGCCAAGAGCAAACCCCTAGTTTATACGCTGTAAATAAGAAGGAAACAAGAACAAGACAAGAGCGAGACCATAACAAGGTATAGGTGAGAGCTAACCAAAATCTAATGCATGGTAAATGTGTGTAAGGGTTAGAATCACACGGTTGATGTGTGGTAATGCGAAAAAACTGTAACGGAAAAGTGAGTACCAAATACTGATTGCCAGATACCGGAAACAGGTTTCAGATATTTCTGATATTGGAATTTATAAGTTTAATAAAGGACAGGAGAGTAGGGTATTTGTAGCTTGAGCAACTGCGAATTGCTGGCTGTAAAACGTATTTGCCTGTCCGAACGATTAATTCCGATGATGGGACCCCCGTCGGGAAAGTGTTTCGTATTTCTTTGGGCTTTGTGTATTATACCTGTATTTATCTTTCACGTTTATATTTCGATATCTCATTTTCAGATCATATTATAAACATACCACTAACTGGTAGTGAGCCTGGTTCCTGTAATACTTTATTTTTGAACAGTTGGTAGTTTATAACGATCAGCAATAAATTATTTCTGTTTTTTAATTGATTTTTATTTTACATGTGTCTTTGAATTTTACTATTGCATAAATATGTTGCTTGTACATCTTGAGTATTTAGAGACGGATACTAAAAAAGACTTATCTGTTGACGTGGATTAAAAAAAAGCAAAAAATATACACACTCGCTTTTTGTATCGATGGAACTATTAATTTCGGTCATTCTTTCAGTAAAGCATATTTAAGTTGTGCTATGCTGTTAGTAATAACCTTTGTAAACACTAAAGACCCGACCAAACCTTGATGCACCCCAAACTGCTCATGGGCATTCTATTGCTCATACTTTGCTGCGCGCAATCGTTTGCGCAGGATAGTGATCCCACACTGGACCGCATCGCTGGTTTTCC
This sequence comes from Chitinophagaceae bacterium, assembly GCA_047602185.1. GTDB lineage: Bacteria > Bacteroidota > Bacteroidia > Chitinophagales > Chitinophagaceae > PMP191F. The sequence continues at coordinate 1,040,403 of JASGHY010000001.1, forward strand.
AACAAAGTTTTTAGATCGCATTAATAAAAAAGCCTCCCGGCTGGAAGATGATGTTGTTAATAATACAGGGAAGTATCTTCAACGTCTTGCAAAGCAGGAAAAGAAATTACAGAAGCAGTTAGCAAAAAAAGATTCAGCAGAAGCTGCACGCCTGTTTGGTGATGTGGATGCAAAGTACCAGCAGTTACAACAGTCCTTACAGCAACCTGCCGGTAAAGTAGCCCGTTATAAACAATATGTTCCCGGGCTCGACAGCCTGAAGACCTCGCTCAATTTTCTATCTGCCAATAATAATCTTTTAGGCAATAAAAACCAGGAAGTGCAGTCCGCACTCAATAGTGTGAACGGCCTTACGGACAAGCTGCAACAGGCAGAAGCTATCAAGCAATACATTCGTCAACGCAAACAATTGCTCAATGAGCAGTTGAGCAAGTTTGGACTCACCAAACAACTGACACAATACAATCAGCAGGCTTATTATTACGCGGCACAATTGCAGGAATATAAAAATGTATTGAATGATCCTGACAAACTGCAACAAAAGGCTATAGGCTTGTTGCAAAAGCTGGCAGCTTATCAATCCTTCTTCAAAGAACATTCCGAACTGGCAGGTCTCTTCAGCGTACCATCTAACTATGGCGATGCAGGTTCATTGGCAGGCTTGCAAACCCGCTCTGATATCCAGCAGCTGATCCAGCAACGGGTGGCTACCGGTGGCCCCAATGCGCAGCAATATATCCAAAGCAACATGCAACAGGCGCAGGCACAGCTAAGCACCATGAAGGATAAACTGAATAAGCTGGGAGGTAATCCTGATATGGATATGCCGGAGCAGTTTAGGCCGAATAATCAAAAACAGCGATCCTTCTGGAAAAGATTAGAGTATGGAACCAACCTGCAAACACAGAAAAGTACTTATATGTTCCCGACCACCAGCGATATGGGTTTGTCGGTTGGTTACAAGCTGAATGATAAAAGCGTGATAGGCATTGGCGGCAGTTACAAACTGGGCTGGGGCAATGGCTGGAACAATATAAAACTTACCCACCAGGGTGCAGCGCTGCGCAGCTTTCTTGATTACAAGATCAAAGGCAGCTTCTTCGTAAGCGGAGGATTTGAATACAACTACCAACCACTCACGGACTCGCTGTATTCCACCTCTCCCCCTGGGAGAGGGCGGGAGAGGGAATGGACCCAAAGCGGCCTCATCGGTATCAGCAAGATCATCTCGCTGAAAAGCAAGGTATTTAAGAAAACCAAGCTGCAGTTGTTATGGGATTTCCTGAGCTATAGCCAGGTGCCGCGTACACAGGCAATTAAGTTCAGAGTAGGATATAATTTTTAAAAACGGAACCACTATATGTTCAAAAAGAAACAATTGATCCTGGCTTTTCTTTCAGGATGGTTATTTATTAACGGGGCATTAGCCCAAACCGGAGAGGGGCAGCATGTTGGTGTTAAAATGGAGTTTAACCCGATCCCCGCTTCTCCAAACGTAGCCGCTTTTGATAAATATGGCAATTTGCCGGTAAATGTCAATACCGGGGTGCCACAGATCGAGGTGCCGGTATATACTATTGCCATGAATGGTTTTAGCTGGCCTCTAAGGTTATCTTATCATGCCAGCGGTTTTAAGTCAGAAGACATAGCTTCCCGCAATGGGTTGGGATGGTCTATGCAGGCAAGCGGACAGGTTTCGCATCCATCAATAATGGGAACGGGCGATATCGAATTGAAAAGATTCCTGGACCTGTCCTACGGAAGTGAAACGATGCCTGGCGACTGTATCCCAACAAATGAAACGGATGTACAGATCGCTGATCAATATTTGAATGGTCAAATCACTTCTGCACCAGTCATTGATAATTTTCAGACTGCCGCATTAGGTGGCAGGCTTTGGAAAGGGACTACTATACCAGCAAGTGACGTAAAATACATTTCTTCCAATGATATGTCAGTTGTATATGATGATGCCGGCAATAAATATGAATTCGCATTGTTGGGAGGAAATTCCAGAGTGTCCATGTGCCAGGGAACAAATACAGGAACTCCAAGCCGTGTGGATTACCTGACACGGGTAATTACCACAAAAGGAGAGGTGCTGAACTTTACCTATGATGCAGAAAATTATTCTTATCGTTTACCTGATCTGCACATAAAAAAAATGATAGATGCAGGACAACTTTCGCGTTGTTATCTTGAGCTTAGCCCTGAAGATTATTATTGTCAGAACGTTTATTATGCAAATGAAAAACGACTTAAAAAGATCGAAGGATCTAACGGAACACTTATTTATTTTTATTATTCTTCCCGGCAGGATTTGCCAGGATCAACCAAGCTGGACCAGGTAGATATCTGGTATAAGGCCAATGGTGATTCCAGCCTGGTAAAACGTGTTGATTTTCGCTATAGTTATTTTGGAACCGGAATGGATCAGTACGCATTACAATTAAAGCTCAATGAAGTAATTGTGAAAGGTAGAAGTGCTGATTCATTGAACAGTTATAAATTCTTTTACAATACGGATGCTCTTCCTTATAAGCTAAATTCTTCTATCGTTTTTGCAGCAAACTCTCATACCGAAGCAACTTATGATATTTCTAAAGCGGGAATACTTACCAAGCTGCAATATCCTACAGGCGGTTATACCACATTTGATTATAAGGTGTCAGTTGGCGCCGGTATGTTGAGGATAGCCGAGATCAGAGATTTTTCCCGTGAAGGTGATATGTCCGGATATCGCTCATTCAAATACAATAATCCTAACAATCCTGAAGAAGAAGAAACATCTGGAGTGGAGCGAATATCGGCAACATTTCTTGAATATGAAACAACCTATTTCATAGGTAACCGAACAAATAATGGTACACCCGTTAACTGTACAACGGAATTGCCCTGTGCCCAGCCTATGGAGTTTTTAGTGGACTGTAACAGAACCATCTGGAAAAATACTCCGGTTCGACACGCTATTGAAGATTATATGGACCTTACACCACGTTTTCCATACGTGACAGAGTTTTTTGGAAACAACGGAGAAAATGGAAAAATTGAGTACAAATACGGTTTGCCGGTAACCAGTAGGAATATCAACGATGCCGTTTTGCTGTTACCGGAATACCTGAATGAAAAGAACATTTTTAAAAAGACGTCCGGGGGTGGCTATGAATTGATCAGCAAAACCCTCAATCAATATGAGACAACTACCTGTAATGATACTTTTTTTGCAGAGTCGCAACATGTAAAAGAAGCGAGGGGGTGGATTAAGAGAGTGTATATGACAAGACCCCAGTTATTTGTTACCTGCTGTAACCCTAATACGGATGCTAAGGTTTGTATATCGCCTCAGTATCTGCAATATGACGCACGTATAGCGAATGTTCCCGTTTATCTTAAAAAAACAACGCAACAAACATTTGATGCCACCGGGAATATGAGTGTTGAGCAGAATTTTTATTACGATGAAGCACGGGTGACAAAAGCCACCCGTATAGAAACTAAAAAAAGTAATGGTGATCAGCAGCGAATAGAATCACGCTACCCTTATTATTTTGCCGGCAACACGGTATACGATTCAATGATTGCCAGAAATATCGTAAGCCCGGTAATTGAGGAGTATTCAAAGAACATCACTACCAATGCAGAGCTTTCACACACAAAAGCTAATTACCAGTTGTGGCATGGCAATACGTTGATCGAGCCAGCTACTGTACAACAATCTTTCAAAGGAAATACGCTGGAGACACAGGTTACTATTAATAATTATGATGCAAAAGGTAATCTGTTGCAGTTGATCGATAAAACAGGAGTTGCTAAAAGTTTTATCTGGGGATATAATAAAAACTATCCTGTAGCCCAGGTGGTGAATGCTGCGGTTAATGAAATTTTCTATGATGGATTTGAACAGACTGGTAGCTGGGACGGTGTTGTGTATGATAATACTAAATCTCACACCGGTAAATACTCCGGACGCCTAGATAAACCTGATGCAGGTGAAATTGTATATCATAGCTGGCAATGGCTTACAGTATCATTAACTGCTAATAAGAAATTTAAATACTCCGGTTGGATATATAGTAATGGCCCTTCTGCAGATATTTTCCTGTTTATGAAGAACCCTGGTGAAACAGGTAACTATTCTTATGTAGATCAGGTAACCACCAGTGTTACCGGAAAATGGGTATACCTGGAAAAAGAGTTTGAGGTACCTTCCAGTGTAATACAATTAAATATAAGAGTGGATAACAATGGCGGTGGTTCTGTTTGGTTCGATGATGTCCGGTTACATCCTGCCGCAGCGCAAATGACTACTTATACCTATGATCCGATGGTGGGTATTACCAGTCAGTCTGATCTTAGCGGTAAACCAGTATATTATGAATACGATAATTTTAATCGTTTATTGCGTATACGCGACAGGGATAATTATATTTTAAAGCAATATGATTATCAGTATCAGCAGGTTGCTCATACCAATGCTATATGGGTAGCCACTGGCAATACCCGTTGTCAGCCTTGTCCTGCAAACGGCGCGTATCATACAAATGTTCAGCAGCAGGAAGAAAAAGACAATAATCCTAATAGCTCTACTTATAATCAGACTAGATGGACAGATGCAGGAGTAAGCGGAGCCTGCACGGTTAGTGCGGACTGGCAGAATACCGGTTATACCCAATGCCTGACAGACGGCAATGGCTACAGGACCGGAGTGCAACGTGTGGAACAGCGCGATATGAACCCATGCAGCGGTACTTACAACCAGGTTCAAAATGTAGATATTACCAATACTGCCGCCTGTTCTCTCAATGCACCTTTGTGGCAAACAACCGGTACTACCCGTTGTAAACCATGTCCGTCCAATGGCAGTTATATCACTAATATCCTGCAACAGGAAGAGCGCGATAATAATTCAAACAGCTCCAGTTATAATCAAACCCGTTGGGTAGATGCCGGAACCAGCGGCAGTTGTGTGGTAAATGCTGATTGGCAGATTACAGGTACTGTTCGTTGCAGTCAACCTTCAGGATTTAATAATGGAGACCAGGAGCGGGAAGAAAGAGATATGAACCCTTGTAGTGGATCGTATAACCAGACACGATGGATTGGAATAGGACCTAATATTTCTGCATGCCCCATACCCTGTAATTCTTCTAACTGTTATGGTGAAAATAAAAAATGCGTCAATAATATTTGCGAAACAGGGATCAAAGTGTACACATCTTCCACAGAGATGGGTCCTAACTGGCAATGTACTTACCATTATGAGTTCAGTGATGGAAGTTGGTCAGAAAACTATACTGAAATATCATCTACCAGGTGCACCGGCGGCGGTGGCGGAGAAGAAGAAATGTAATCTTTAAAAAAACTACTTATGAATAAAATATTATTAACCGTTATAATAATCCTGGCCGTAACAACAGTAAAAGCACAGGAAAATCCTGCCACTGTACTGGCCAGTAAAATAGCTCAGAAGATGAAGGATTCCTTGTCGTTGACAACTGAGCAGATGCAGAGCATCTATACGATCAATATGCAATTACATCAGCAAAAGATGGCGGCACGTCAGCAATATGCAGGTAATCCATCATTAGGTAATTACATTCAAAAGATTGAGAATACGCGTGATTCGCTGTACCGGCCTGTGCTGACAGATGAAAAGTACCAATTGTACAAAAGCAAAAAACGTAACCTGGTCAGCAATAATTAGTATAGTGCTGTTTGAATGTATTCATTGACTTTTAAAACCCTGCTATGTTAAAATATAGTTCCGTTAAGAAAATATTGTTAAGCGGAAGCCTGCTTGTTACAGTAATGGCTGTTGTTGCACAGGATCCTTATCCATCTTCAATAAAGGTAAATTATGTACGAACCTGGGATGCCGCAGCGCCTGAGACAAGTCCTTCGGTGCTGGTAGGTCGCCCGTTAAAAGATGTAAAGCAAACCACAGCTTATATGGATGGGCTTGGCAGGCCTATACAAACGGTGGTAAAGCAGGGTTCTTTGCCAACCGGGGGCAGCGCGACGGATATTGTAAGTCCTGTGTTGTATGATGAGTTTGGTCGTGAGGTGTATAAATATCTTCCCTTTGTTGCGAATACCACGGGTAGCAATACCTCTGTTAATGACGGCGGTTTTAAATTGAACCCCTTTCAACAACAGCCTGTATTTGGTGCAGCACAATACCCGGGTGAAACCTATTACTATGGTAAAACGGAATATGAAGCCTCTCCGCTAAGCCGTGTAAATATGACGCTGGCGCCCGGTAACAGTTGGGTAGGTAGTAACCGTGGTGTAGTCAATAAGTATTGGGTAAATACTACCACCGACGATGTGAAGATCTGGACCGTAAGCGATGTGGCCAATGACTGGGGAACTTACAGTGTAACGGGTGTCTATGCTGCGGGAGAGTTGTCTAAAAACGTAATAGTTGATGAGGCAGGCAAACAGGTAGCAGAGTTCAAGGATAAGGAAGGGAAAGTGATCTTAAAGAAAGTGCAACTGACCGCCTCTGATGATAATGGTAGTGGAGCGGGTTACAGTGGCTGGTTGTGTACGTATTATGTATATGATGACCTGGGCAACCTGCGGTTGGTGGTGCAACCCAAAGGAGTAGAGTTGCTGATAGCGAACAGTTGGAATATTACAGCCTTAAGCGGTGACATTTTAAAGGAACAGAGCTTCCGCTATGAGTATGACCAGCGCAACCGCCTGATCCGTAAAAAAGTACCTGGAGCAGGTGAAGTATGGATGGTGTATGATGCGCGTGACCGGGTAGTATTGACCCAGGACGCAAATCTGCGTGACAAACACCAGTGGCTGTACACTCAATATGATGGATTGAACCGGGCACTTGGTACAGGTTTGATCACTGATAATACTAATTATAATAACCTTTCTTATCATCTTGCGCAGGCTTATAGCAGTACGGCTTATCCCAATCTTAATAGCTATACCTGGGAGGCGTTGACTTATATATTGTATGATAATTACGATTGGTTAAGCAACAATGGTAATCCGTTCAGTGTTACACGGTATACCTGGGATGATGGATTGTTTTACACCGCCAGTGATATAACTTATCCTTATGCGCAAGCTTTGACACAAAGTATGCAGACAACCGGGCTGATGACCGGAACGGTAACGAGGGTATTGGGCAGCAACCAATGGTTGTACAGCATCAATTACTACGACGATAAAGGGCGTGTGATCCAGAGCCAGTCTCAGAACATTACGGGGTGCAATACAATAGTAACGACGCAGTATAGTTTTGCAGGTCAGGTATTGGCGCAATATGTTCTGGGCAGTGATTGTAATGCCCCGATGGGACAGGGGGTGTTGACCAAATATAATTACGATGATCTTGGTCGTGTGTTGACTATTAAGAAAACTATTGCCACCACCATCGGAACTGGTAGCCGTGGAGAACTCACGATCGTACAGAACGAATATGATGCGTTGGGGCAGTTGAAGAAGAAAACGCTGGGTGATAATCTTGAAAACATCAGCAATGATTACAATATCCGTGGCTGGCTCACAGGACTGAACAAAGGTTATTTGTCAGATAATAGTGATCACTATTTTGGGATGGAGCTGGGTTATGACAAAACTGCTTCAGCTGCTGGTACCACCAGTTATAGCAGTTCGCAATACAATGGAAATATTACAGGTACAGTATGGAAAACGGCGGGCGCTGGCCTGGATCGTAAATATGATTTTACCTATGATGCTGCCAATCGTTTAACAGGGGCAAACTTTGTACAGAATACTACCGGTAGCACCTGGGACAATAGTTCGGTTAATTATACGGTAAGCAGCCTGACCTATGATGCTAATGGTAATATTCTTACCATGCAACAGAATGGCTGGCGTGCAGGCAATACAGGATTGCTTGATAACCTTGCCTATACCTATTACGACAACAGCAATAAGCTGAAGAATGTGGTAGATGGGGTCAATGATGTGAATACCAAACTGGGAGACTTCCGTAGTTCCCAGGCATATATGACGGCGCTGGGTACTAAAACGAGTGGTGCTACTGATTATACCTATGATAACAATGGCAACCTGGTCAAAGACCTGAACAAGGATATTGATGATGCCACTGTTGGAGGTATTGAATACAATCTCCTGAACCTGCCTTCGGTGATCCATGTAAAAGATAAGGGTACGATTACCTATACCTATGATGCAGCAGGCAATAAACTGAGGAAGATTGTAGCCGAGACGGGCAAGCCATCAAAAACGACATTGTATATCAATAATATGGTGTATGAGAATGATACGCTGCAGTTTATTGGACATGAAGAGGGGCGAATCCGCTGGGCGAAGAAGTACTTCCTGAATGGTGACAGTACTTACCAGTTCATCTATGATTATTTTGTAAAAGATCACCTGGGCAATGTACGCGTGGTACTGACGGAGCAGAAGGATACGGCACAATATATGGCTACTATGGAAACAGCTTATCGTACGAAGGAAGATAAATTGTTTGCCAATGTAAGCAGTACGGTTTATCCTGCCGGTAGTATCAGCGGTTATCCTACGGATAATACCACGAGCCCGAATGATTATGTCGCTAAGCTGAATGGCAGTGGTAATAAGACAGGACCTGCATTGGTATTGAAGGTAATGAGCGGAGACGTGGTGGATGTAGCCGTAAAGTCATACTGGCAATCAGGTGGTAGCCCCGGTTCCAATGTCAATCCTTTGAATGATATCCTTGCTTCGCTGGCAACAGGTATAGTGGGCGTAGCTGGTGAGGTAAAAGGGACACTGGCGCAATTAAGCAATAGCAGCACGGGACCGTTACTGGGCGCTATCAACAGCTTCCGCAGCAATGATAACCCTGACCTTACGGATGGCAGACCGAAGGCTTACCTGAATTGGGTGTTGCTGGATGAGCAGTTCAATTATGTAGAGCAATCGAGTAATGCAATGGCGGTAGGAGGTTCTGGAAGCCTTAATACGCTGGGAGCTACCGGGGTGCCAATGAAACGGAATGGATTTTTGTACATTTACGTGAGCAATGAAACGCAGAACCAGGATGTGTTCTTTGATAACCTGTCGGTAAAGCATTACACCGGGCCCTTAACAGAGGAAACGCATTATTATCCTTTTGGGTTGACGATGGCTGGTATAAGTTCTAAAGCTGTTGGAAGATTGGATAATAAGTATAAGTACAATGGCAAGGAAAAGCAGGAGAAGGAGTTTAGTGACGGTAGTGGGTTGGAATGGTATGATTATGGGGCGAGGATGTATGATGTACAGATTGGGAGGTGGTTTAATGGTGATAATTCTGCAGATAATTACCGTTCATATTCTCCATACAACTATGCTTTAAATAACCCAATGAATGTCATTGATCCAGATGGTAATGATATTTACATTCTAATATGGTTTTCTAAAGAAAAGGGCAAAAATGGCGAAAATTCAGAAACAGGGCATGCTGGAATTGCTATTGATAATTATAAGCAAGTTGATAAGAAGGATAAAGACGGAAATGTAATTAAAGATAAAGATGGAAATGTGGTTAAAGAATGGGTGAAAGATGGAACTTATACTTATTTTGATTTATGGCCATATGATGCAGTAGGGAAAAACGAATTACAAAGTAATGTAAATTCCGATTATTCAGCTGGGGTTAAAATTAATAGTTTCTCTGAGTTACTTAATCGTGATCCTACTTCTCACAGAAGTGGGCATGTTAGTCCAGAAAACCGTGCCGCTGACGGTATTGTAAAGATAACTACATCCATGTCACAAGATGATGCTGCAAAAAATAAGGCAAATGCAGAAATTAAGGCAAAAACACAGTACAATGCATGTTATAATAATTGTTCTACTTTTGTACAAAATGTATTAAATAGTGCAATTGCTCCAAAAGTAGATGCAAATCAAGTGGTGAAGCCTTCTTTTCCTCTTAATATAATGTATAGTCAAGCTAGTGTTGTAGCCCCGAATAATCTTTATAATGCAGCTTTACAAGTTAAAGGGGCTCAGAATATTAAAGGCCCTACAGCAGTGACTGCATTACCTTATTTAAAGTACTTTGGAAAATAATCAATCGTAAACAATGCTTTTTCGATCTTACAGTGTGTTATTTGTTTTAAGTTTATCCATGTTTATATCTTGTAGAAGTGAAAATTATCAAATTGACTCTCCATTGGCGACAGTGGTAAAATTGATTTGTGCTGAGTCGTTTGCTGACTTTGATGAAGCAAAAAAGTATATTGATGTAGAAAAGGTGTATTCTGGCTATAGTGACACCTTGTCGCCAGAGCAAATGTGGAAAAGTCAAGTTGTTTTTTTTTATAATATGGGTAAGGATAAAAAGTTTACCGAAAGATTTAAATATTTTAATTATGTCATCAAGGAAGGGCAAATAGGGGATAGTGCTGAAATTATTTTTGAATCAATTCGGCCAGAGGAAAGTATTCGTAAAATAACTTATAGATTGAGTCGTTGCAATGATAAATGGATAGTAATTAAAATAGATTATGTGAAGAGGTGATTGGCCCGCAACTCGGCGTAGTTTATAGGTTGCAACAAATCGTGAAACTCGGCGTAAGCATTGGCTACGCCGTTTTTCGTTATTGGTAATATAGGGGGCAGATTTCGGTGGCTTTCAGCTACCATGAGATATTTGTAATGGATTGAGTAAAGCAGCTAGTAATAGTCGTAGCCTACAGAATGCTGCAACCGTAACTCGTCGTAGTTTGTAGGTTGCGATAAATAAAGTTTGTTACCGGGCGTAGGCATCTGCTACGCCCTTTTTTGTGGTTTATTTTATAATGTATAGGTTATTGATAGCTTTTAGCTACCGCGGCTTGTTTTTGAGTAATTGAAATCGACGTTGAATCTTTGCATAGGCTCAGCCTACAAGTGTATTCTGGGATAGTTGAGTTGTATTGTTAAATAAAGATGGTGATTTAAAAGATGGTAAATTGTTGCTGCGTAGGAAAGGACTATACCAAATAAAGGCTGGAGTTGTTAGTTATATTGGGATGATAAATTATATAATTGGATAGATAAATAAATGCGTAATGTTATATTATTTGTATTAGGCTATTTATAAGGCAACGTTGAAGAGATCATTAAAGGATATTGCAACATGGGCGGCGGTGATTTATTTCAGCTTATTGATGTTTATGAATTATTTCGTGATATTTGGTTTTCTCAATAAGGCTGGACTGTTGCCTTTCTTTTCAGGCAAGGCTGCGATCGTTTGTTTTATAATCGTATTATTTGTATTGAATTATTTCGTTTTTATGCACAACAAAAGATATTTAACTTATAGCAGGCAAATATGACTCATTGCCTATGCCTGAGATGAGAAAAAGGAATGTGGTTGTTTTGTGTTATGTGATTCTATCTTTTTTAATGCTATTTGTTGTGTCGTTTTACAAGAGGTAAAGAACAAAGGCTGATGAATTTTAACTCTGTAGTTTCAGGTAATCAGTAGATTTCGAAAATGTCGGATGTATAGAATTTGTTCTTTACGCCCATTTTTTATTTATTTTGGAGGTGTAAGTCTTGGTCGCTTACTGAAAATTTATTTGATAGATAAGCATATGTATGATTTTGTATTTTGGTTTTTTTATAAATTTTTTGAATGGCGTAAAGGTTTTCAGTCTTCTTTTATAGCATCAATGATGGTCTGTTTTACAATGATTGTACACATTGCTCTTTTGTATTCATTCATTAGATACATCGGAGGGATTTCGATTGGGGTGTTGGATGGTAGCTATCGCCAAAGAAGGTTAATTTTATTGCCAATTGTCATGTTGTTTTCCTTCCTTGTCTGGGTAATATATTATGGGAGTAGGGCTCTGGATATTTTGGAGAAAAATAGCAGCAAAAAAATATCTTCAGGTTTAAGTATTCTTATGATTATTATTATACTTGTCGTTCCGTTACTGGTTGCGATTATATTAACCAATTTAGCTGAGAAAATATGATACGAATGTCCTGCAACTTTGCGTAGCCTGTAGGTTTTGATAAATAAAGTTTGTTACTGGGCGTATGCAATTGTCTACGCCCTTTTTTGATTTGTTTTGTATTGTGCAGATTTTTGTAGCTTTCAGCTATCATGGTTTGTTGCCGATTAGTAGAGGTCTGTATTGAATGCTTTGTAGGCACAGCCTACAAGTGATTTTGGGGTAATTAAGGTATATTATTGATGGTGGTAGTTATTGAGAGGTTGACGAACCGTTGCAGCGTAGGCAAAGCCTACGCCCAGTGAAGGGAAAGAAGCTATTGGGCAATTTTACAGGATTTAATGGGTCGGTATAACAGTGAAATCAAAAAAAGACAGGGTGATTATGATTTAGTTTGCATTACTCCATTGGGGTAGGAACTTGCTTTACGACAAATTCAAAAAGAATTGAGTGAGCCCTGAATATAGTTTTAATTACTTCTTATCGTTGTGTTCGTATTTTCCCCATGAAGGAGAGTTGTGGATGATATTACAACCTGCAATAGTTTACATGATTTATGCAGATATGCACAGTGTAATATTACAGCAGAATTAAGTATTTAAATTTGAAGGAGCGAAAATGCCGGAGCCAGCGGTTATGGATTTAGTTGTTCACGTATTGCCGATTGGTATAGATTTCAATCTTAAATATATAGGATATTATGTCGTGTAGCAGCGGCAGGGCTTGGGGTTATATAATAAAAAAACATTAAATTATGCGAGGTTGTATTGAGATAATAACAATTTTATTGTTTAGCCTTACTTGTAAAGCGCAGCTCTACAACGGCTTTGCCTTTGGAGGGGCCGGTGGTTTTGGGCTGAATTCTGGTAGCATCGAAACAGAATTTTACATGTTCAGGAAAATTGCAATGTCAGCAGATCTTATTCTTGATAAATATCTGGGTACGGGAGTAGGTGGAGGTCTTTATTACTATCCTATTGACAAAAAGGTCGTTAAACCCTTTTTGGGGCTTTATTACACAAGGCTGATGGGAAGAGAGCTGGAATATGAAAAAAGCGATAATGCTATAACCTCATTTAAAGTAACAGATGCTAATTACTGGGTGCCCTCTATTGGTGTAAGACTGGAAATTATTCCGGATACGGTCGTTTTGAGACATGGGAAATCTATGGCGCTTTTTTTTAAGTGCGGGTATAAGGTCAATACATCCAATACTCCTACAGTTACACAAACAGGTGGAGTTTCTGATGGAAATAAATTTAAAAAGATCGATCGTTACATTAAGGACGGGGTGGTGGTATCGATAGGTGTTTTCCTGGGCATCCATAAGAAAAAAGCATAAGACTTCTTTTAATTGTCTTTAAGAGTACCAGAATAGTTTGTTTTGCGGGTAGCTGTTATACGGAAAAATACTCAGATAGATATAGAGATTTATTTTACACTGGAAGCTACGATGGAAGTGATTGGAAAGATCAGTAACGCATTCCCTTCTGAATCCATTCTTCGGGATTTTTTTTGTACAGAGTCGTATAGCCTGGATTTAGAGTATTTGTATATCGGTGTATTTTGCATGAATCCGAAATTTGCCTCTCTCTACGGAAGGACAAAGTCAAAGTATATAGAAGTGGAAAGATGGTATTTGTATAAAAGGGTATCACTTACAAAACGAGCTAATAATAAAGTTTGTTTACGGGTACAGGTATTGGTTACGTCTTTTGTGTTTTTAACGAAGCCGCGCGCAGCGTTTTTTGGAGGAATGTGGAATGGACCTGGTGAGAAAGAGATGTGTAGAGCCTTATAGAAAAAGGGCTGCCAGATGGGCGAGGCATACGATTTCAACACAATTGTGAATTCAAAGTTTTCCAGATTGAACTATTATAAGATGATAACTTCTACATTGATAGAAATTGTTTTTGACGGAATTTATGGTAAGGTGAATTTTGAGTTTTTGCCTCAATTGTTAAGTGGGGCTAGGGATATTAGCCTATATGATCCAGAGATACCCTTGCCTGAATCTCTTGAAGATATAGTTAATGTATTTGATTCAAATGATTATGTTGATATAGTTATTACAACGGATCAGTTGAATATAAATGATAATATCGTAAAAAGTGGTTTTATTAATTTAGGAAAAAATGACGAAAATGTAGAGTTGTTATTGTATTTTGATTTGAGGGAATTGAATGAGGTTATTTATAAAAAGGAAATTGAATTTTTAAAAAAATGGGTTGATGAATTCGTTAATACATATAGGTTTCAGCATTTTATTTGCAAGATGGATAATGCCGGAGAGTTTGAATACTATTTCGATAGCAATGGTTGGGGGCCATTTTATCAAGACCCTGATTTGAATATTGGATTAGAGTGAAATATTCTGATTGGCTTTTTGGATAATTAACCTCAACTCGGCGGCGTTTATAAGCTGCAATAAGGGATTTAAAATATTAAAGAGGAATTAAGATGATAAAATTGTTTTATGTTAGTTTTAAACCCTTAAATTTTGATTCTTCAACAATCAAACATATTAGTTACAATGTTCATGAAAGATTAAGCCGGTTAAAGTATGTTACATATAGAAGGATTGATATTCTTCTGGATCTAAAAAGATCCCCGGAACCAACTGTGGTGATAGATTGGGACGATAATAAGACAGCAAGGATTGATTGTTATATTGATGAGGCTGTTTTGAGAGCGCCGGAATTAAAGGAGAATATTTCCCTTTTATATCAGGCTATATTAAGTTGTTTGAAAGAAATATGGAATACCCATCAATGGGATACAAACGATCTCGAAAACATGTGGCTTGAGATAAAAAAAGAAGATTTTAAAGTCGCATTTAAATTCGGAAATAAAATATCATCTGCTAAGTCGGTATGCAAGGCAGAGTTTTATTGTGAAGTGTATTCATTGTATGCAGATTACTACCTGGATATAACAGGAGGACGGGGGAAGAATAAGAGTGTTAAACGTATTCATTTTTTGCGTGGTGAGGCTACCGTTGAGCTTTTCTTTCTTTTCTTTCCTTATCGGGAATGGATCGATTCTGATAATGTGATTATGGCAGATGTTAATAAAGAGATCTTTTATATTTTTAATGTTCATCAAGATGGATTTAAAATAGAATATAAACCATCAATCAATAGCCTGGAAAAGTTAAAAGATTATGTAAGTGCTTTTCAATTTGGAATAAGCAAAACAGAGAGAATGAAATTGCTTGGTTTGCCTGAGTCATGGGGAACAGGAGATTAGAGGTGTTGATAATGAATTAGGCGTGATATCATATTGCCTTCTCAACTCGTTGTAGTTTGCCAAAAGCAGTAAATAAGATTGTTCCCGGGCATAGGTATTGACTATGCCTTTTTGATTTGTTTTGTAGTGTGTAGCTTTTGGTCGCTTCAGTTATCATAGCTAATTTTCGTTCAATTGAAATCAGTATAAATTGTTTGTGTAGGCATAACCTATAAGGGATCTTTGGGGGAATAATCAAGGTATATTATTGAAGATGGGTCCGAAATATTTGTTTTCCCGTTTGAAGAAACTGATGATCTTTTGCTTTTTGAGACAGAAGGGGGTAAATATTATGAGTTATTTGCAGTTGATCATGCGGTGGATCTTATTACACGTGATCTAAACTTAAAGAATAAAGGCTACTCAGATGAAAAAATAGCTCAACGACTTTTTGAGTATAAATTAAATGATGCTTGAGAAGCCTCAGGCTGTTTTAGCGTATATCGATTGTTGGTTGTGTCTGGTTAGGATAATATCACTGTTTTGATCAAGTAGAACTATGTCTTTATGTTAATTGGTCTCCGCTTTGGAATTGAAAGATATGGAAATAATAAGTTGCCTGGCACTAAGAAGTATCAAAAGTTAAGTGATGAAAAATAAAGTGTGTTTTATTGCAGTGTATATGATAATTTCGTTATTTACTTACTGCAAACATGTAAAAACAATTCCAGAAATTTTGATTGTGAATTGCTATTGGGATATATGGTATAAAAATTCACCTTATCCAATTAATAGCTGTTATAAATTCAGTGAGAATGGGTCGTGTGAGTTCTATTATTATAATTTTTATAGTAATAAAAAAACTGATTCTGTTTTTCTTTTTGATGATGATGATGTGGTTGTGCCTAATAAGTGGAATATGTCAGGAGACTCTATCAAGATTAGAGCGAAAAAGTACCGCATTTTAAGATTTGATATGGATTCCTTTTTTATAACTGCTACAGGAATTGATACAGTAGTTTTAATAAAGAATTGCACAACACATAGGTCGAACGAATAACCTTTTAGGTGTTGGCTGATCACTAAACTATGTATAGTTAAGTGTGGCTTTTAATTTAAATATGCTAAATCGTATAATTAATAACTTTATGAGGGTTGCTAAATGTCTGGGTTTTGTTTTAATATCTTTTACCGTAACTCGTCGTAGTTTGTAAGTTGCGATAAATAAAGATTGTCACTGGGCGTAGCATTGGCTACGCCCACTCATTATGCCACTTTTCTATTAAAAAATGATAAAGGTGTTCAGGTGTTTACAAAAAATGGCTGGTCTGAGACTTGGAAAGTAATGTATGAAAGATTTCTGCCAGTTACTTATGGCAATGAAACTGGGATTAATGGCGGAGCACCAACATATACACCCAAAAATAGAATCAATGAGGATTCCCTTAACAGTTATTATGATTACGACTTTTATTAGCGTGTTCAATCTGTCTTATGCTCAGAAAATTGCTTTACGTGAAGCTAAGGGTGCCTACTTTGATACAATAAGTCAAAAAGGATTAGTTGTACCATTTCTATATTTAAGAAAAGATATACATGGAGACATATATTTTAAAGATTCTTTGATTTTTGTGAAAAAGGAATTCAATGAATTCTGCATCTATGAGCTTGTAAACGATAGGTATTTAGTAATTAGTGCGATCAATAAAGAGTCGTCAAATAGTTCTATAATCTATTTGTTTGGAAAGCGAAAAGTTAGGGTCTTTAAATTAGAGACGTTAAAGAATTGGATATTAAACTTAAGGAGGGGATTTTAGAAGATATAAAGGACGATAAAATACAGCTTTTTATTGGAGGAAAAGTAGAATATGTCGCTTTGCCTGAGTAACCTCAACTTGTCGTAGTTTATAAATTGCGATAAATAAAGTTTGTCACTGGGCGTAGGCATTAGCTAAGCCCCTTTTTGATTTGTTTAGTAGTGTATAGGTTTTGGGTACCTTTCAGCTACCGTGATTTGTTTCGTTTAATTGAAGAAGGTTAAGTAAGCACGGCCTATAAATGAATTTTTGGATAATAAGATCTTTTGTTGAAGATTGAGAGTGATTGAAAAGGAGGTAGAATATTGATTCGTAGGCAAAACCTACGCCGGGGGGTGATTGCAAAGAATATAAAATGTTGCTGTCTAAACAAAGCCTACCCCAGTAGTAGGGAAGCGCCGGATTATGAACAAGGAAAAATTGACATGCATTACGGTATTTGGCATGACGTACCTGGAGATCAGATTTTACCAATACCAAGTCAATTAAAACGCTAAAATAAAAAATGACAACTCAGCTTCGTTTAACATCAGTTGTATTGAATGGGGTAGGTGGACCTGAATCTGGTGCCATTGATTTAATTTATTCTTATCTGTTAAGTGAGTTTGGACAAAATGGATATAGTTATATAGCAATTAACCAGATCGGAGATGAACTTAATGAGTTTGTAATGGAAGAATCCGGCAAGAAGGTTCATGTTAATATTCGGTATCCTGCTGCTAATGATTTTGACTCAAAAAATATACACGAAAAAAACACTACGAGGTTAGATGTGATCAATATTGGATTATTGAGAATTGCAAAAGAAAAAGGGAAATTAAACGCAGGGGTACTGGAAGAAATCAAAGCGAAAATTATTTATCAGCATTTTTTATTTGACTTTATAGTGAAGGCTTATGTGAAAAAGAAAAATCGACAGGCTAAAATTGTTGTACGCCCATTGATGGATCGGTTTGATTATTTCTTGTTGATGGAGGAAGATGGTCTTGAGAAAAGCAAAACACTGATATTTTCCGGTGGTACCACTATTTATTATTTTGATCGCTTTTTTGCTAAAGGAAAATGGCAATCGGAAAATGAATTTGTTATAACAGGTAAAGCAAATGAAATGGAGATGTATTTTTTTTGCGATACTTGTCAGGTAGAATATGTAAATCTTACAACTGCCCCTAAACCTAGATTATTTGAAATATATAAGTCGAGGCATTCATCTGAAGATTATATGAGGTGGAGATAAGAGTGTTGTTTATATGAATTCTTTAGCAATCATCATCTTGTCGTAAATTGTAAGCTGTAATAAATAGAATTTTCACTTGGCGTGGCATTAGCTACGCCCTTTTTTTGATTTGTTTAGTAGTATGCAGCTCTTTGGCAGCTTTTAGCTACCGTGGCTAATTTCCGATTAATAGAAGCCGATATAGATCATTTGAGTAAGCTTAGCCTAGAAGTGATGTTTTGATAAATAAAATATATTGTTGAAGAAAGGTAGTTGCTGAAGGATTGGTGAATTGTTGTTGTCCGGGAAAAGCCTATGCACAGTGAGGAGGGGGCTAATAAATCGTTAAAGAAGCAGTTAAGTTTGATAAATAAATACATTGATGTCCATGGGGTTATTCCTGTAAAGTTTGGAGGGAACTCTACTCGTATTTATAATAAAGTTTTTATTGATAGAGGGTTTCACAATAGTATAGTGACTCCTTTTTGGAATAAATTAATGGATGGCATTAGTAGTACAAATATTTCTTTATGAATACAAAAATGAAATTTTATTTAAAAGATTTGGATTGGAGCGATTCAGGAGCTGCTGATTCTTTAATTGCTGAATTAATTCAGGATGTAGGTTTTGCATTGCCTGAAGATTATATTTTAGTAATGAAAGAGTTTAATGGTGGTGAGGGCGAAATAGGAAAAAATAGCTGGCTATGTCTTTTCCCTATAGAGGATTTATTGACGACTAATGATGCTTACAAACAATTGATGTCCAAAATACCTGATTATTTTTTATTTGGAATGGATGCGGCTGATACTGGATATGCATTTCATAAATACAGACAAACTATTCATGCTTTTGGACTAATGTCGGGCTTTAAAACAGATAAAATAATATTTTGCGGGAATTCTTTTTTAGAATTTTTAGAGTATTTATATAATCAATAAATTGGACTCATTTATTGACTACATCTTCCTCTCAACTCGTCGTAGTTTGTAATAAATAAGATTTGTCACCGGGCGTAGGCACTTCAGCCGGCTACGCCCTTTTTTGATTTGTTTTGTTAACTTTTGGATGTTTTTACTGCCGTGGCTTATCCATTTACTCCAACTGGGTGTAAGATACGGCAGGCCTAATTGATAAATTGTTAAGCTAATATGAGACGTTTTGTTTATCGGGTGTTTTTAATAGTATGCCTCTGCATCAGAGTTAAGTGTATGGGACAGGCTAATAATAGTTTAGGTATTGGAGGATCTGGTGGATTTAGGCTGAATTCTGGTACTTTCCTTCTTGAATACTGTATGATGAAAAGAATAGTTATTTCTGGTGACTATAGTATTGACAGGTACCTTGGACATGGTTTTGGAGGTGGGGTGTACTATCATTTTATGCATAAAAATGCGTTAAAGCCCCTCGCTGGCATATATTATACACGTTTGATGGGGTGTACTCTGAGTTATGAGCATGATGATAATGTTGTTACAAGATTTAAGGTAAGTGATGCTAATTATTGGGTGCCTACTATAGGGGGAAGATGGGATTTACCAAACGATACAACTATAAGTAATATTTTTTTTTCTGTTTTTTTGAAGGTTGGATATAAAATAAGAACGGTTCTTGAACCGACTGTTGTTCAGATTGATGGCCCTGCTGAACCTGAAAAACTGGAAAAAGTAGGACACTATTTAAATAACGGACTAGTTGCATCTTTGGGAATAATAATGAATCTTCCAAGAAGAAAACATAAGAAAATATGAGAAGGTTAATTAGTGTTTTGTTCTTTCTAATTACTGCAGCAGAATGTTATAGCCAAGATAGCTCCGTCTATAAAATAGCTCGTGATTTTTTCAAAAATGATCAGTTTTCTGATGCTGCTTTCTGGTTTGGAAAGTCTATTGGTCAGGGGTATAAGACAGCGGATAGTTATAGATATATTGGTTTATGTGAGTTGATGTTGGGGAATATGGATAGTGCCAGGTCGAATCTTTTTCGTTCCTACAAACTAGATACTTCTGATATTCGCATTCCTTTTCAAATTGGAAACTTTTATTTGTGGAATAAGATGCATGATTCAGCGATAATCTGGATTAATAAAGCTATATCAATATATGATGGGGATGGAGATTATTTTGATCATAGGGCAATGGCGTATATTGAAAAAGGTCTATTTGATAAAGCTATACAAGACGAAAATAAAGCAATAAGTATTAATGCGCAGAATGGTAGATATTATAATAATCGCGGTATGGCCAGATTAAAACAAAAAAAAATTCAAGAAGCATTGGGTGATTTTAATATGGCATTAAATATTGATTCTTCTTTAGAAAACAGCGTGACCACTTATATCAATGCCTCGCTGTGCAATTATGAGCTTCATAATTATCAAAAGGCTCTATATAATTGTAGAAAGGTTTTAGATGCTTACCCTGACGATACTTATGCTCTCGTTGTAAGAGGTCAGGTATATTATGCGCTTAAAAAAACGGCGGATGCCTGCAGTGATTTTAAACGATTGTATGAGCTGAATGCTGCAATGGGTAAGGAATACATCGAGAAGTATTGCAGGTAAATAAGGGGGTAATGTTTCTTTAGATGAGTATCGTAAATAATGATGCGTTCAATTATTCTGATTAATTTATAGACCCGTAACTCGTCGTAGTTTGCAAGTTGCAATAAATAATGTTTTTTAGTGGGTGTAGGCATTTGCTATGCCCTTTTTTGTGATTTATTTTGTAGTGTGTGGTTATTGGTAGCTTTTAGCTACCGCGGTTTGTTTTTGAGTAATTGGAGGTGGGGGTTGAACTTTTGTGTAGGCGCAGCCTACAAATAATTTTTTGGATAATTAGGGTATATTGTTGAAGACTGGAGAGTGATTGAAGAATTGGCGAATCGTTGCTGCGTAGGCAAAGCCTACGCCCAGTAAGGGGTTACTCCATTAAATGGTTCGGGTCATGCAACTTTAAATTCTCTGGAAGCTACCAGGTTACAAGCTAATGGGGGAATTGGATGTCGCACGTTGAATAAAAATAATATGCCTAAATAATTAAGAATATGGATTTGAGAATAGAAAGTAATAGAGATGGGAAATTTGATTCTGTTTGTTTGCAAGGGAATGATATATCGAATATTCTTGAAGAAATGAAAAAACGAAATTTATGTAATGTAGTAATAAATAGTGCATGGGGATGGGATAGAAGCTTGACACTTGATTTTCTCTATGAAAATGATTGGATTGAAGGCGTAGAATTGATAGATGAAGATTATGATATTACGCCTATCAATTGCTTGAGAAAGTTACGATTTTTAGGTATTTCACCTAGTAGAATTAAAGGGAGAATAGATTTGGCCAATTTTGAGAAATTAGAATATTTATCAATCTGGTGGCAAAAAAATAAGTTTTTAAATCTTGAAACATGTACAAAATGTATTCATGTTTATATTTCTTCTTTCCCAAATAAAGATTTAAGCTCGTTTCATAAGTATACTCAGTTAAAAGCTCTTGTTATTAATTTTTCAAAACTTGAGTCTTTTGAAGGAATACAAGATTGTCATTGTTTGAATAAATTGGATATATTTAGTGCCCAACAATTGAGAAGCATTAATATACCTGTTAAAATTGCAAATGGAATAACTCATTTCCTTCTTGAGAAATGTATGCAAATTGAGAGTTACAAGATACTCGAAGATATGGTGAATCTTGAAGCTTTGTATTTTTGCGATGCTGCACCTATACATTCTATAGATTTTCTGAGAGAAATGAATAAGTTACAGTATGCTTACATTGGTGTTGCTATACAAGATCGCAATGTTTCTTTTTTAAAAGAGCGTGGCTTTGAATTTAAATATGCTAAATCATATAATTAATAACGTTATGAGGCTTGCTAAGTGTCTGGGTTTTGTTTTTGTTCTAATATCTTTTACTAGCTATGCACAACAAAAAAAAGTGTCAATATTTAGTGGAAAAGGTGAGGTTTTGTTGTCCGGTAGTTTCAGGGAAATGACCACTGAAGAAGTTGCAACCCGCTATCCGTTAGTTAAAGAGCAGCCTACAGAAGCATATCAGAGCGCTGATGGTATGATCGTATTTGCTTTTTTCATCCGGGGAGAAGGGAAGAAAAGGTGATTTGATTTTAAATAATAAAAATGCTGTAAAAAAATCTTGTCTAGTAGAGCTTATGAAAACGAAAATATGGAACTAGATGATACCAGTGTGCTGCCTGGTATTAATACGGTTTGTCTCAACTCGTCGTAGTTTATAAATTGCGATAAATAAAGTTTCTTACTGGGCGTAGGCATTGACTACGCTCTTTTTTGATTTGTTTAATAGTGTATAGGTTTTGGGTAGCTTTCAGCTACCGTGATTTGTTTCGTTTAATTGAAGAAGGTTAAGTAAGCACGGCCTATAAATGAATTTTTGAATAATAAGATCTTTTGTTGAAGATTGAGAGTGATTGAAAAGGAGGTAAAATATTGATTCGTAGGCAAAACCTACGTCAGGGGGTGATTGCAAAGAATATAAAATGTTGCTGTCTAAACAAAGCCTACCCCAGTAGTAGGGAAGCGCTGGATTATGAACAAGAAAAAATTGACATGCATTACGATATTTGGCATGAAAATCCAAGGGCTCAATTACATCCAATACCAACTCAACTTAAAAAATAAATATGGAGATAGTACTTCATTTAGATTCTATTATTATAGATGGTGTAGGCGGCCCTGAAGTTGGTGCTATCGATTTGATTTATAGCTACTTGTTGCGTGAGTTTGAACAAGGTCTATACAGTCATATAGTAATTAATCAAATTGATGATGAGCTGAATGAATTTGTAATGCTGCAATCAGGAAATAAGATTTATGTGAATATCCGATATCCTGCTACCAAAGATTTTGGTTTAAAAAGTGTAGATGAGAAAAACAAGATCAGACTAGATATAATTCACACCGCTTTATTGAGAGTTTCAAAAGAGAGAGGGAAACTAAATGCGCATAAACTGGAAGTGATCAGAGAAAAAATTATTTCTCAGAACTTTTTATTTGATTTTATAGTGAAAGCTTATATGAAAAAGAAAAATCGACAAGCTAAAATTGTTGTACGCCCATTGATGGATCGGTTTGATTATTTCTTGTTAATGGAGGAAGATGGCCATGAGAAAAGCAAAACTCTGATATTTTCCGGTGGTACCACTATTTATTATTTTGATCGTTTTTTTGCTGCAGGAAAATGGCAATCGGAAAATGAATTTGTTATAACAGGTAAAGCAAAGGAAATGGAGATGCATTTTTTTTACGATACTTGTCAGGTAGAATCTGTAAATCTTACAACTGACCCTAAACCTAGATTATTTGAAATATATAAGTCGAGACATTCATCTGAAGATTATATGAGGTGGAGGTAAGAGTGGTGTTTATACAAATTTTTTAATAATCTTTATTTCGTCGTAGTTTGTAAGCTGCAATAAATTAAAATTTGTTTTTGTGTGTAGGGACTACACTCTTTTTTGTGATTTGTTTTGTAGTGGATGATTTTGGTGGCTTTCAGCTACCGTAGCTTATCTATTTACTCACTGTATTTATCGCATCGACCAGGGCCTGCGTTAAGTAGATGTTGTTAATAGGGGTAGCGTAGGGAGAGATCTGGAGGCTTGAGTTTTAGGGTACATGCTATTAAGGCAGGTTTAAAGCCTATACCAGGTAAGTGTATCAACTACTTTCAAACGTCGTATCATTTTTACTTATATCTTATAATGTCGGCTATTTCAAAGTAGCATAATGTTATTTAGAATGAAGTGTCCGAATGTTCATGAGTTACTGAACTCTATAGTAATTGGGCAGGTTTAATAAAAATAGAAAATGTCTTCAGGTAGCAAAAAGTATGGAATTGTTATATTGGTTATACTTCTTATTGTTTTTGGAGTATATCGTATCGTATTATATCGGCGTTTAATACATCATTACGTATTGACAAAAGCTGTAATAACAGGTGTTCGTCAATATGAATTAAGAAGCCCGGGTATTTATTTCGAATTTTTTTTTAATGTAGGAGATAAAAAAATCACTTTCCGTAAATCAATGAATTGTAAAAAAGAGAACGCCGAGATTCTTGATAAAATGTTATACGGGAAAGAGATGTACGCTATTTATGATAACACTAATTTGGATAATTGCGAATTGATTTTATACCCTCTTGAAATAAAAGAATACAAGTTAGATCTTTCTGCAACGTATGATAGTTTACTGAAGGTTATCGATTCTGTAAAATCATTGTAATCCAGTAGTTGCCAGGATCTGGTATGATTTAATTTATAAGTTCTCTCAGCTCTTCGTTTTCTATGATACCTGCAAATATTAAATGAGCTTGCCTTTGTTATGCACATTTAACTTGTCCTGGTTGTATAAATGTTGAGGGTTAATGTAATCGTTCTCATTTGTATTTACCTGCAGGATTACTTATTTTTCCGGACTTAATAACCAGACTCACAATGAAAAAATGGATTGCTTTGACAGGCTTTATCTGCCTGTTTGTTGCCACTACCACCGCTCAGAAAAGATCTAAGTTTAAAGTTCTTGCTTTTTATACCGCTAAAAGCGACCTGGCACATATCAGTTTTGTGCATGAAGCCAACCAGTGGTTTGCCGCAGCGGCTGATAAATATCATTTTACCTACGACTCTACCAACGACTGGAGCAAAATGAACAGTTCTGTATTGTCACAGTACCAGGTGGTGCTTTTTTTAGATACGCGCCCGGATGATTCACTGCAACGCGTAGCCTTTCAGCAATACATGAAGAATGGTGGCGCCTGGATGGGGTTTCACTTTTCCGCTTTTGCATTAACTCCTTCTTCTTACCCGCAAAACTGGGACTGGTATCACAATGAATTTCTTGGCTCCGGTCAATATGGTAGTAATACCTGGCGGCCAACTGCTGCTTTTTTACGTGTAGAGGATAAAAAACACCCGGTAACCAAAGGTTTACCCGCCGTTATGAAAGCATCTCCCAACGAATGGTATCGCTGGGAAAAGGATCTGCGTAAAAACCCGGATATCGATATCTTGCTGGCTGTAGACTCTTCAAGTTTCCCGTTGGGTACAGGGCCTAAGCAATACGAAATATGGCACAGTGGTTATTATCCCGTAGTATGGACGAATAAGAAGTATAAGATGGTGTATGTGAACATGGGACATAATGATATGGACTACGGAAATACCAACGGAACACTTTCCTATACTTTTAATAACGACGAACAGAATAAGATGATCATCAATTCGCTGTTGTGGCTGGGGAAACGCTAGTCCGGGTTGTAAGTTTTAAGTTATAGGTTGTAAGTAGAATACAGGAAATGTGCAGATGTGCAAATATGCTAATGTGCGAATGGAGGAATTGGGGACCAGGTATTAGGGAATACAAGCGGCGAGCTTTGAGCTACGAGCCACGAGCGAATACAAGTTGGCAGTTGGCAATTTGCAGTTGCCTGTAACTTGCATCTGGTAACCTGTATTCAGAAACTGGTATCTGGTAACCGGTAAAGCCCGTCTCACGTTTGACTTTTCACGTTTCACGGACATTCATTCACGACTGACGATTGCCGTCTGCCGATTCACGATCCTGCATCCAATCCCAAAATCAGAAACCCTGAAACCGGCTTTGCGAGCCTTTGCTGTCTTTGCGTGAAATCTGAAATCTTTGAAGCCTCAGGCCATGTGCGATGGTGCTACACCAAACGTTTTTTTGAAGGCAAACGAAAAGTGGGAGAGGTCTTCAAAACCAACTTCAAGATATACATCTGACACCCGGCGGCCTTTTTCTTTAATGAGATAGCGTGCTTCTTCCAGTCGCTTTTGCTGCAGCCATTTATTGGGTGAGGTATGGTAGATCTTTTCAAAATCTCTTTTGAAAGTGGCCAGGCTTCTGCCTGTGAGGTACGCAAACTGTTTCAGATCGGCATGAAATGTGAAATTGCTATTCATGTAGCTTTCCAGGTCTATCTTACCGGGTGTGGTGAAATCAAACAGGGTGTCTTTTACTTTTTTGTCAATGCTCAGTAATAAAAGAATACCTTCTTCTGCTTTTAATTTAGTCAAAGCATCGCTTGTACTTGTTTGTACATAGGGAATTAAGGAGGTGGCATAAGCTGCATACAATGGATTATTGCTGAGCTGAATGATGGGCTCCTGTTGTGTTGTTGCGTCTGCCTGTATATTGTGTGTACGACTGAACTCCTGTAGCAGTGCCTGGTCGAAAAAGATGCTGGTGGATTTGAACTCTCCGCTTGCACCGGGATTTTTGATCGCTTTGGCCAGTTGCTTGCCTTTCAGGAATACAGCATCACCTTCTTTGAAAGTATATTCCCTGGCAGCCGTTTTAAAGGTAATAGTGCCGGATACAATGTACATGAGCACATGATCAACCACAAAGTTCTCTGCACTTTTATTAGCCGTGTAATAGCATGCGTGTAATACGGAAGGTCTTGTAGCCTGTTGTGAAGTTGTTGTCATCAGAAAGCAAAGTTCATGATTATAACAACAGGTTTCTTTGTTAAAAGGTTCAGATTGGCTTTGTTAAAAAGCTCATGAAAAGTTGCAGGGTTTATTTGCAGCAGCTTTTTTTAGGAAGAAATACCCTTTTGAAAATGTTCCATATCCGTTGCCACATATTCGTATATTTGATTGATATAGTGTAAGATACAGGATTTCATTGCATTCACAGCCTGCCATTGTTCTGCTTCCTGTTGCTTGTACGGCTGTCCTGTACATTTGTAATCCTTGCAAAAATACAATTATGCCCAGGATCGGACTTATTAAAGAAGGAAAATCTCCTGCTGATAACCGGGTAGCGCTAACGCCGGCACAGTGTAAATGGATCCATAAGAATATCCCCGGTGTTACCATTGTTACACAGTCTTCTGCCACCCGTTGTTTTACTGATCGTGAATACATTTCAGCAGGCATTGCTGTTCAGGACGATATTTCTGATTGCGACATTTTGCTTGGTATCAAAGAAGTGCCGGTGAACCAGTTGATCTCCGGTAAAACCTACCTGTTCTTTTCTCATACCAAGAAAAAACAACCTTATAACCAGAAGCTGTTCCGCACTATTCTTGAAAAGGGTATTACGCTCATTGACTATGAGTGCCTGGAACATGAAGACGGACAGCGTATACTTGGCTTCGGTTTTTTTGCCGGTGTGGTAGGCGCTCACAACGGTATTATGGCTTATGGTAAGCGTACAGGCAAGTATGACCTGGTACGTGTGCATAAGCAAAAGAGCTTTCGGGAACTGATCCACACCTATTTTGGCTTACGTATTCCTCCCATTAAAATAGCTGTTACAGGAAGCGGCAGGGTAGCACACGGTATCCTGGAAGTAATGAATCTGATGGGCATTCACGAGATAGAACCGGATGAATACCTGCAAAAGCAATTTACTTACCCTGTATATACACAGCTGAAGGGGGCCGATCTGTATGAGCACAGATCCAGTAAAGAATACAGCCGTGAGCATTTTCACGAGCAACCCGAAGAGTATCGTTGTAAGTTTCTGCCTTATGCCAGGGAAACAGATATCCTGATGAATGGTATTTACTGGGAGCCTGCTATTCCCCGTTTATTTGCAACCGAAGATATTGCTGATCCTTCTTTCAGAATACAGGTAATCGCAGATATTACGGATGATGCGAATGGCTCAGTACCTATTAACCTGGGTGATCAGACCATTGAAGATCCGGTCTATGGAGTGGACAGAAGAACGTTTCAGAAAACGGCCGCTGCCTTACCGGGAAGTATAGATGTAATGGCGGTAGGCAACCTGCCCAATGAACTACCGCGCGACGCGAGCCGCTATTTTGGCGAACAACTGATCAAATATGTACTGGAAGATCTTGTTAAGAATACTTCATCAGCGGTGTTGGAAAGAGCTACGATGGTGAAGGCCGGGAAGCTGACGAAGAACTATGAATATTTGAGGGAATATGCGGGGAGTTAGTGGAATACAGGGTTATAGGTTTTAAGTTATAGGTTATAGGTAAAATACAGCTTAACGCGAAACGACTAACGCGAATGCAGTAGGAAAGACAGAATACCGAATATGCAGATGTGCAAATTTACTAATGCGCGAATGAGAAAAATTGAGGTCGGAAGCCTGATGTCTAAAAGGAACAACTGCAAATTGCTAACTGCCAACTTGTATTTTCTCTTGGCTCGCAGCTTTTATCCGGTAATATTCTTTCAAATACATTTCGGCATCACGAAACTACGATTCACGCCTTATAACGGACCTTTGAAAGGGAATAGAGGTGCAGGAGGATAACCGGGCAATACTTTTGCGATAGAATGCGAATGTTATTGTTATGAAAGTACAGTTGTTTCAGCCCGGTGGTGCATTGAGACCCTATATAGAAAACTACATGCTGGTTGATATTGACTGGCAAACAATTTCTCCCGGCGGCACCGTTTGGAGATTAATTCCCTTCGGACAAATATCATTGTTGTTTTTGTACGGCGATCCTCATGGATACAATACAACCGGTGCCAATGATTCCATGCAGCTTACTTCCAGCGCTTTTATGGTGGGACAGCTTACTCAACCCTTATGGCTCAGGTTCTCAGGTCATACACGGCTGGTAAAGATCCAGCTTAAGCCTGCGGGCATCCGGCAATTACTGCCGCTCAATATGGTGGAATGTACCAATATTCCCAGCATTGAATTGAACAGCATCTGGGGTAATACAGTTAATACTTTTCCTGAACAACTTCATGATGCAGGGAACGATGAAGAACGCATCGCCTTACTCGATTCATTCCTTGAAAAAAGACTATTACCCCTGCATGATCAGGCTGCCTATATTGATTATACTATAAAACAACTGGAGAGCAGCAGAGGCAGTGTTAATATTACTGACCTGGAAGTTAAACTTGGAATAACCGGCAGACACCTGGAACGTTTGTTTAAGAACAGGGTAGGACTTACGCCTAAAGAGATCAGTAAAGTTATCCGTCTCAACTATGCATTCAGTTGCCTCGAAAAGAACCCTGATATGTCATTGACTGCTCTGTCGCACGAGTCAGGGTATTATGACCAGGCACACTTTTCCAGGGATTTTAAAAAGATAGCCGGTATCAGTCCTTCAAAATTATTTTCTACGAATTCTGCTGAGTTGTTTGTTACTCATGGAAAATGCTTTTTTAAGAATACCCGCATAACTGCAGATGCTTAGAAATGGGGTAGGTCGGTTTTGTACAAGTTTAAGGTGTTTGGATAATGCAATTTTGTGCTGTCAATAAATAACAGCATATGCATACAACAAACAACGAAGCTGAAGTGATGGAAGCAAAGAATTACCGTAGCTACCAGGGAGGCTATTTTAAAGTATTACTGGATAATAAAGAAACCGGTGGCAGCATGGCCCTGCTGGAAATGGTATTGCCGAAAGGTGCTGAACCACCGCCACATATCCATGCAAACGAGGATGAGAGCTTTTACCTGCAGGAAGGTGAGATCCATTTTTTTATCGGTGGAAAGGAAATTCATGCAAAGGCAGGTGATGCCGTTTTTGCTCCCCGGAAGGTTTTGCATCACTTTTCCATTCAAACAGCTACTGCCCGTTTCCTCAACCTCATTACACCTGGTCAGTTACAGGATTATTTTATGGAGTTTAGTACACCTGCTACGAACCTGCAGGTTATACCTCCACAGGGGCCTCCTCCCCAAGAGTTCATAACAGCGATGGTAGGCAGACTTACAGATACCTACGGTATTATGTTTATTTAACTGTTGATGTACAGTAGCACCGCTTAATTTACCTGAATCATTCAATTACATTTTATCAGAACAGGGCATTGCCTTCAGGATTGCTATGCCCTGCAAAAAGTTAACCATGAAAAAATCCGTACTGGCAATTGTTATAGTATTATTGTTAGCAGCCTGCAGCAAGAACAACGAAGCAAAGATCCACTGTGTAGTAACAGAAAGAACCGGGGAGATTATATGGAAAGGTTCAGCGCCCGATCATTTTCATACAGGATTTCTTGATCTGAAAGGTGATTTTTATATCAATGAGGCAGGAAAGATCAGTTCCGGAGAATTTACCATTCCGCTTTCTTCGATCACTAATT
The DNA here is from genome assembly GCA_047602185.1 of Chitinophagaceae bacterium. Taxonomy (GTDB): domain Bacteria; phylum Bacteroidota; class Bacteroidia; order Chitinophagales; family Chitinophagaceae; genus PMP191F. The sequence continues at coordinate 1,070,701 of JASGHY010000001.1, forward strand.
ATGATCTGCCGGATTCTTTGAAAGATCAGTTGGTAACCCATCTTAAAGGACCTGATTTCTTTAATATCCTGGTACATCCGAATGCCAGTTTCAGCATCAGTAAAGTAGAGGCTTATAATGGAACAGAAGGTATTCCTGATGCCAATTACCGGGTAACAGGCCAGTTTAGCCTGATTGGGCAAACACATGAGATATCATTTCCCGCTAAAGTAAGAACTACGGCTGATAGTGTTTTTATACAGGCCAAGGTTACTTTTGACCGCCTGAAGTGGGGCATGACCAGTTATAATGACCCTTCAAAAACGCTTTATATCTTACCGGAGATCAATGCTGATCTTTATATAGGAGGAGGAAAGGAACGTTGATAAATGAGGTAGGAAGTCAGAAAAGGCACAAGAGGCAAGGTACAAGACGTTGAAAAGTTGGAAAGTTTGAGAAGTTGACAAGGAACCGGATCTACGTCTTGCTTTTCTAAAAAAGCTGTATTTTGCAGCCCTGCTGCATGAATATTTACACCGCACTCCAGATCGGAGACTACCACCTGAATTATTGTGAAGATTATCTTTTTACCGGAAATATAGGGAAAGACAAAATGCTTTGTGCTGTTATGGATGGCTGCACTATGGGCACTGATAGTTATTTTGCTGCTACAATGGTTGGCAAGTTATTGCGAAAGATCGTGAAAGAAAAAGACTATAAAGAGTTTTATGGTGTTGAGTTTTCTGACCAAACTATAGATGAATACCTTAAGTCAATTCTTTCGGAATTGTTTCGCGAATTAATAATGGTAAAAGGACAACTTGCACTGGAACGTAATGAACTATTAACTACACTCATTATACTTTTAGTGGATAAAAGCAGGGATGAAGGAACGGTGTTAGTTGTAGGGGATGGAATGGTTTGTATTGACGGAGTCATTACAGAATTTGAACAGGATAACAAACCAGATTATCTGGGGTTTCATCTGGGTGAAGATTTCGAGGAATGGTATAGTCAGCAACACCAGAAAAAACACTTCAGACATTTCGCAGACATATCTATTGCAACGGATGGTATTTCTTCCTTTAAAAGTATTTCAGGAAAACCTTCAACTATTGAGCATCCGGCTGAATACCTGGTTTGCGATAGCCAGTTTAGTCAGGGTGACGATATGCTTTACAGGAAATTAAAAACGCTTGAGCACACCAGCGGACTAAAACCTACAGACGACCTTGCAATCGTCAGGATTGTGAAATAATGCATGAATGAGGAATAAGGAGTTGGGAGTGAGGAATGAGAAATTGGAAAGGGAATACAAAACTCAGGTAAGTATGAAATAAGAAGTAGGAAGTACGGGAAGCGAAAATGTCGAGTATCAAATTCCGAATGTCAGATAGCGAAGAGAGAGTAGGGGGATGGCAGCCTTTGGCAGCAAGCAAACTAAATATAATGCTTCTTACTAAAGGCTGTCATCTCTTTTTATAATAGAACCGCAGGAAAACTGAGGAGTTTCTCTGCGGCTGGTATTCCATTAAACTTTAAACCTTATACTTTCCTCCTTTACTTCGTTTTCCCCTTCAGGTATTCCAATGCTTTGTTCAGTACGGGATCATTTTTCTGGATATAATCGTTTAGTGTAGTCTTTACTTCTATATCAGGCTTTACACCATACCCAACAAATTCACGTCCGTCAGGATAGGTGTCTTTCTTGGTACAGATCCTTGCAGAGCCACCGCCGGGCATATCAAACATATAAGGCTGACCGGTGCTTCCAAACGAGTTTTGCCCGATCCTGATCATGTGTTTCTGGTTATCTGCATAGATCAGGAAGTCTTCTGCCGCAGATGCTGTCTGGTGACCGATCAGGATAGCAGTAGGTACTACGATCCTTTTGGTGTCGGCAGACAGATCTGTTTTTGACGGACTATAATCAAAATTGTAGTAGTATTTGTCATTATACATCAGCCAGGCTTTTTTAGCCCATTCATTATTGATGGTATCGGCTGCTTTTCTGAATTTACCCCATGCTTTAAAAGATGGAATATGTAACCGGCTCATGTTGCGGGAGCCATACAACAGGGTATCATTGGTCAGATATTGCAGAATAAAACCGCCGATATCTGTGCTGCCGCCGCCATTATTACGCAGGTCAATGATCAATGCTTTGGCCTTATAGAGCTCAGGTAGTTTTTCAAGAAAGAGCGTGTCTATTTTCTGGTCGTCAAAAGAATTAAGCGCCATATAAGCTACCTGGTTGTTATTGTACCATTTGAAATCCAGCAGGCTCTGATCTTCCGGGAAAGCTGGATATACCTCTTTCTCTTCCGTTCTTTTATGTATAAGTGTTAAGGATACTACTTCTCCTTTAGGCTTTTTGATCTTTACCTGGAAAGTTTCGCCCTCCAACCCCTGTAACAACCTGCTGATACTCCAGTCCTGCAGTACATAATCGGTTGAAGAAGCAATATAAGGAGCCACATCCTCTTTGATATATTTAGGTGTAGGCTTTCCGTTTACTTCAATCACTTCACTACCTACGGGGATCTCATCTTTTTTAGAAAGATTTGTGCGGACAATAATGGCTTTATTATCAATATTTTCAATAAAGAAGCGATAGTCGCCAAACATGGTATTCATTTGTTCAATACCCTGTGGAAAATAGACATTCGTATGCCCGTCTTTCAGCAAAGCACAGAACTTTTGAAGTTCCCGGTAATAGACGTAATCGTTGGGTGTTTTTTGTACTGTTTCAATCATCGCTTTATAGGTGCTGTCCCACATAGCGCGATCTACTTTGTCGAGGTAGATAAAATTATAATTTACTTCCATCCAGAATTTAGAAAGGCCATATACTTTATCTGCTGCTGAAAGCGTATTGCGCATTTGCTGAGCCCGGGCAACAAAAAAAGTAACGGACAATAAGGATGCTATTACCAGTTTTCTCATAGTAGTGTGTTTTATATTTAAACGCTCGTGTAAAGATGGCATTTTGCCGGTTTATCAGAATAGATACGTTTGTTTTTCGAAAATGTTACAACAATCGTAAATCGGCAGACGGCAATCGTGAGACGAGAATCGTCAGTCGTGAGTGGACGAAGCAAGTGAATAGTCAATGGTCAATAGTGAATGGAAATCGTGAATCGTCAGTCGTGAGTGGTCGCTGCTGTATTTGCTCGCGGCTCGCAGCTCAAAGCTTGCGGCTGTTTTCCCTTCGATATTCGACATTCAGGGTTTGATATTCGATATTTCAACTTTCCGTACTTCTAACTTCGTATTTCGTACTTTCTTGTGCCTTAACCTATAACCATATTCCGCGTTAGGCTTTCAGCGTTCCGCGTTAAGCTGTATTTTACTTATAACCCTGTATTCACATTCGCACATTACCAAATTTGCACATTTTCTCATTTGCTTTTCATCCCCTCCAACCGTCCATACGTCAAAGTATTTTCGGGCTGCGGGTGCTCCGGGATAGGTTTGTATAAAATTAAAACTATGCAAAATTCATCCCGCCAGGCTTATTTAGACTGGTTACGTATACTGGCCATCGTAGGCGTTTTGTTTTTCCATTCAGCTATGCCTTTTGCCGCAGAGGAAGGGTGGCATATTAAGAATAAAGACACCAGCTCTTTACTTTTGGAAATGATCGCCTGGATGCACCGGTTCCGGATGCCCTTGTTATTCTTTATATCCGGTACGGTGAGCTACTTTATGTTGCAGAAAAGAAGCAGTGGCAGCTTTATCGGCCTGCGTTTCAGGCGATTGTTCATCCCGCTGATCTTCGGTATGCTGGTGATCGTTCCACCGCAGGTCTACATGGAAAGACTTACACAAGGCTATCACGGTAGTTTCTGGCAGTTTTATCCTTCGGTTTTTACAACCGGCGCTTACCCCAAAGGTAATCTTAGCTGGCACCATCTCTGGTTTATTCTCTATCTCCTGGTGTATGACATTATGTGTGCTCCTTTATTCACCTGGCTTATCAGCGAGGCCGGTAAAAAATGGCTGCAGCGTTTTAACTGGCTGGCCAACGGCAAACGAATTTACCTGCTGGCAATTCCCGGTATCCTGGTATATGCCTTACTGACGCTCCGTTTTCCGGAAACCAACAATCTTGTTAAGGATTATGCCTACCTGCCTTACTGGTTGTTCTTTTTACTGATTGGTTTTATCTGTATTGCCAATTCTGTTTATATGGATAGTCTTGAACGTAACCGTCGTACATCATTGGCGTTGGCATTGTTAAGCCTTATTGCCATCAACTATGTAAGGTGGAATGATCTTTCGCCCTGGGACGTATTGACTGATTATAAGCATGATATCCGTACCTATTTATTCCTGGGTTTACAGGCTATCAGTGCCTATGCTTGGGTATTTACTGCAGTTGGCTATGGAAAGCGGTATCTCAATAAGCCGCACCGGGTACTGAATTATGTTAATAATGCTGTATATCCGTTCTATATACTGCATCAGACAGTGATTGTGGTGCTGGCTTATTATATAGTTAAAGCACAGGATACCATAGGCATGAAATACTGGTTTATTGTGCTGGTGACATTTGTATTGTCAATGGGGCTTTACCATGTGTGCATCCGTCCTTTTTCCTGGACAAGGCTATTGTTTGGTATGAAGCCTGCTGATAAAAAGGAAAAGAAGGAAGAGGCACAACCGGCATTGTCTCCGGCTGTTGTAGTGGCCCCCTCACTGTAAAATAGTTTGTATCTTTCTGTTAATACTATGAAGAAGTTTCTGAAATATATTTTCCCGGTATTGTATGGGTTACTGATCTATACTACAATCAGGCTTTTTACTGATGCTGAGTCTGACCGCCAGTTCTGGAATCGTCCCTGGAAGTTGAATGTAGAAGAGGTTGGGTTTACAATTCTGTTGGGTTATTTTTCTATCTGGAGGCATCGCCGCCTGTTTGCATGGTTTGATAAACACTGGGCAAATGATTTTAATAAGCAAAGGGTATTGAAGGAATTGGGATGTGTGGTACTGTTGAACATTGTGATACAGAATCTTTTGGTAGTACCCTTTGTGGCATTGACTGATGATGGTTTGCAGTTAATTGATTTTATCTGCGTGAACATTGTCCCTATGTTTTTCTCACTGATCTATTATGGAATAGTAAGGAGTAACCAGTTCCTGACGGCTTATATTGACGGTAAATTGCAATTAGAAAAAATATCCAATGATCAGTTACAGACAGAGCTGAAGTTCCTGAAAGCACAGTATCATCCCCATTTCTTATTCAACGCACTGAATACTATTTATTTTCAGATGGACGAGAATGTAGAGGCAGCTAAGGCCACAGTAGAGAAGTTTTCAGAATTACTACGTTATCAATTGTACGATCAGCAGCAAACTGTACCCATTAGCCAGGAAATACAATACCTGCGTAATTTTACCGGGTTGCAGTCGCTCCGTACATCAAAAAGGTTACAACTGCAGGAAGTATATGACCCTGCATTGAATGGTGAGCATGTATACCCTTTGTTATTTATTTCGTTGGTTGAAAACGCGTTTAAATACGTAGGTGGTGATTACAGGATCTCTATTGTGTTACGAAGGGATCATCAGGGCTTATATTTTAAAGTAGAGAATTCAGTGGCCGCAGATATTCCCTTTGAAAAAAAGGGAGGTATTGGATTGGAGAACCTTAAAAGACGTTTGCAATTATTGTACCCCGGTAAGCATGAATTTAAAATACTCCAGGAAGAAAATAGTTTTCTGGCAGAACTAAAACTGAATATAATATCATGAGTCAGCAGGTGATCCGTTGTATCATTACAGATGATGAGCCTTTGGCCCGTAAAGGCCTGCAGGGGTATGTGGAAAAAACAAATTTTCTGCAATTGGCAGGTGTTTGTGAGGATGCCTTGCAATTAGATACCTTGTTGAAACAGCAGCCTGTTGACCTGTTATTCCTGGATATCGAAATGCCTTACCTTACCGGTATTGATTTTTTGAAGAATCTCACCAACGCGCCACAGGTAATTCTTACCACTGCATACGAAAATTATGCAGTGCAGGGCTTTGAACTGAATGTGATGGACTATTTACTGAAGCCGGTATCGTTTGAGCGTTTTTTTAAGGCTGCCAATAAGGCTTATGATTATTTCCGGTTAAAACAAGCTGAAGAGCAGGACTACTTTTTTGTGAAAACGGAATACAAACTGGAGAAAGTGGTGTTTGCAGATATTCTGTTTGCTGAAGCGATGGAGAATTATGTTGCATTGTACACGCAGGATAAAAAACTTGTAACACATGCTACATTGAAATCAGTGCAGGAAAGTTTACCTGCCTCTTCTTTTCTGCAACCGCATAAATCCTATCTCGTCAATATGCAGCACATCAGTGCCATCCAGGGAAATATGCTTCATATCGGTAAATACGAAGTGCCGGTGAGCAAATACCTGAAAGAGGAAGTGCTGGAAAAGATCCTGAATAATAGGATGCTGAAGAAATAATTGATGAATGTGAATACGGGGTTATACGTTGTAAGTTAAGGCATAAGAAAGTACGAAATACGAAGTTTGAAGTACGGAAAGTTGAAATATCGAATGTCAAATTCTGAATGTCAAACTCCGAATGTCGAATATCGAATGCCGAATGTTGAATTTTGAAGGAAAGACCGAAAGCAAGTTGGCAGTTAGCAATTGCAGAATGGTTTAATGGCTGTATGGTTTGATTGTTACGGATGGTAACCATAGAACCATCTGACAATTGAACCATCTTCTCACGATTGCCGTCTGCCGATTCACGATTGCCGACCCACGTCTCACGATACGAAACCAAAAATCTTCAAATCTTTGAAACCGGTAACCGGCATCCGGCAGCGGAATTTCTTAGATATTACATTTTGTAACAATGCGTTGACGAAATCAGCTATTCAAATTCTTGTTTATCTGCTTCTCAACCAATAATTTTGCGTGCCCAATGCGGCCCGTAAAGCCGGGGCATATATAGCAAAATTAAATCATTATTCAGGATGGCAAGATCAATAGCATTTCGTGAGGCACTGCGCGAGGCAATGTCTGAGGAAATGAGAAGAGACCCAAACGTTTTCCTCATGGGTGAGGAAGTAGCGGAATACAATGGTGCTTATAAGGTAAGTCAGGGCATGCTGGCTGAATTTGGCGAAAAACGTGTAATTGACACGCCGATTGCTGAGTTGGGCTTTACTGCTATTGCCGTAGGTGCTGCCCAGAACGGATTGCGCCCGATTGTAGAATTTATGACCTGGAACTTTGCTGTACTGGCACTTGACCAGATCTTAAACACTGCTTCTAAAATGCTGGCAATGAGCGGTGGCCAGGTTGGTTGTCCTATCGTTTTCCGCGGCCCCAATGGTTCTGCCGGACAATTAGGCGCTCAACACTCTACTGCGTTTGAAAGCTATTTTGCCAACATTCCTGGTATCAAGGTTATCTCCCCCTCAAACCCTTATGATGCGAAAGGTTTGATGAAAGCTGCTATCCGCGACAATGACCCGGTAATGTTTATGGAGAGTGAGGTAATGTACGGTGAAAAAGGTGAAGTTCCTGAAGAAGAGTACATTATCGAGATCGGTAAAGCTGATGTAAAACGTGCTGGTCGTGATGTAACCATCGTTTCATATAATAAAATGATGAAAGTTGCCCTGGGTGCTGCTGCTGAGCTTGAGAAAGAAGGCATTAGTGCTGAGGTAATTGACCTGCGTACTATCCGTCCGCTGGATTGGCATACTATCCTGGAAAGTGTTAAGAAAACAAACCGCCTGGTAATTGTGGAAGAGCAATGGCCAATGTGTTCTGTATCTGCTGAAATTGCTTACCGTATTCAGAAAGAGGGTTTTGATTACCTGGATGCACCTATCCGTCGTATTACTGCTGCGGATGCCCCACTGCACTATGCACCAAACCTGGTTGCTGCAGCTTTACCAGATGTTCCACGCACAGTGAAACTGGTAAAAGAAGTAATGTACTCAAAGAAGTAAGTGAATGGTCAATAGTGAATATTGACTTCATTATAAAAAAATCCCGGGTGAATGATCATCCGGGATTTTTACTTTATGATTTGGGAATTGAGCGATTCCGGAGTTTCTTAAATCTCAAAATCACCCAACCGGCAATTGATTATTGTCCTCCTCCCGGCTTTTTCACCGGTGTAGTAGTGGCTGGTTTCTTAGGCGGCGTAGTGGGCTTTGCTTTCTCCATATTTTTACGCGATGCCTCTTCCAGTTGTTTCTCATTTACATTTCCTGCATCGTCCATAATAGTAGCATCAGTAGGGAAACTGCCATCTTTGAGTTTCAGACCGAGGTCAAGATTCTCTATATGCACCCATTGACCATTCTGCCATTTAAAGGCTTCAAAATCGCCTGAAGGCACCATGGTAAATGGTTTGTCCGGCTCGTTGGTTTCTGACACCAGGTTATCATAAATGATCAGGTCTTTTTCAGCATCATAGTTAAACTGTGTCTTAGCTTCTTTTTTGTATTCAAGACTGAACCTTGTTTGTGCAGGCCTTTTCACCGAATCTTCTTTAAAAGAAATAGGAGGCCCTCCAAACCTGGGTTCGCCGTTATTATCGAAGTGCAACACTTCCATCCATTTCTTATTCTCGTTCACACTGAAATCGTCAAAGCCCAGCAGGGTATAGTATTTACGTCCCTGGTATTCTTTCTGGATAATGCGATAATAGATAGCGCCGATCCAGTTATTACGGCCACGAACAGAATCAAGTGGACGTGAAGTGTACATAGAGTAATCAAACAGGGGAAACAGTTTCAGGGAACCATCAGGAGTGTTCATCTGGATAGCTCCTTTCTGCAGGTACACGTATTCGTCCTTTTTCAGTTGCCAGGTAAAAATGCGGAAGGTGCTGTCCGGAGAGTACAGTCTAGAAATATTCAGTGAATCAAAAGGGAAGTAGAATGAGTTGTTTACTTTAAGGGCCCGTACAAAAGCACGAACAAAATTGCTGTCTGAGCGGAAACGAACTGCCGCATCCTCGTCAAACACCATTTTGGCTGAAAGAGCCTTCAGTGTGTCTTCCTTTTTGCGGAGCTCCTTTTTTTCACCTACTGTCAGTTTCTGTGCCTGCGAAACACCGGCAAGCAGGCAAAAAACTACAGGTAAAATGCTGCGGATCAATATAGTGGTAAGGTTCTTCATTTATTCAGATAATGTTATGCAAAGTTAAGCTATCTGCTGTTTGGGCTAACAACGGCAATATGCCGGTTAAATTTTATGCCATTTGCAAAGCTTTTGCAAAATCCGCCAGTGAATCAAAGGCCAGGTCAATGGCAGGATGGGGAAGTGCCTGTTGAGGGTGCGTAGTTTTTACAAAAACGGTATGGATCCCACCGTTACGGCCAAATTCCATATCGCTCATATTGTTACCAACGATCAGTGCTTTAGACAGGTCAATTTCAGGGAAATTGAGTTTGGCCTCCCATATCATACCTGGATTGGGTTTACGCCTGGGATCTTCGTTATTGGCTGCTGTGCAATAATAGATCCTGTCAATGCGGCCACCGGCAGCAGTAATGTCCTGCAACATATGGTGATGAATTACATCCAGATCTGCCTCTGTCATTAATCCTCTGCCAATACCGCGCTGATTGGTGGTAAGCAGAATTTTACCAAATCTGTCAGACAGGATCTTCATAGCTTCCGGAACGCCTTCGTAGAAAATGAATTCGTCGTAATTGTAAACGTAATCCTGGTATTTTTCATGATTGATCACACCATCCCGATCGAGGAATAAAGTCCAGCTTTTATCGATTGATTGCAGGTTTAGCATTGGTATAAAATAAAACAACCCCTCAGGGCTGTTGATTTGATATCTGTGTTGAAAGATAAGATGATTTAAGTGCCCAGGAATGGATTCGAACCAGCTTTGTTTTTGTTATAGGGCGTTTTGTGGTAGCCTTTTCGCCAGCCAGCTTGCTTTTACCGGTATTATCCAGTTGTTTTCCAGCTCTTCTTTGGTTTGCACCAGGTTGTTAAAATACAGGGTATCCGGCTGAATAAACTGGTTGCTGTAAGCGTATTGCAATTGTGATAAAGGTAACAGTTCTATCTTTTCTTTGATCACAAAAGCCAGCATTTGCCTGTCGAACATCTGCACATTGAAGATCTTTTCAATATCCTTGATCAGTCTTACGGAGCTATCGGTACTGCAACCGCTTACGCCTGTAGCTGTTTCGTCGGCCATCAGCACAATAAAGCGACCAAAAAACAGGTTGGCATATCCTTTTACAGGCGTACCATGCGATTTCCAGTTTTCTGCAAATGAGAGCAGTAATTCTTCCATCTGCAAAGCTTCCTGCATAGAGAACAGGCGGCTGCTCTGGTACACCCATACCCGTGAAGAAGCATGAAAATCTGCGGGTAGTAATTCCTTGTAATTCCAGTTCATGAGGCAAAGGTAAGGAAATGCCGGGTACAGGTTGTAGGTTGTAAGTTATGGGTATTGCAGAACGCTGAATACGGTTATAGGTTGTAAGTTAAGGCACAAGAAAGTACGAAATACGAAGTTAGAAGTACGGAAAGTTGAAATATCGAATGTCAAACCCTGAATGTCGAATATTGAAGGAAAGACCGAAAGCAAGTTGGCAGTTAGCAATTACCAGCAACCAGTATCTTGTATCTAGTATCCAGCATCTTGTATTCAATCGCAAATCCAGTATCCAGTGACCGGTATCTTGTATCCTGTAACCGACTACTCCATACTTGCAGCTACCAGTTCGGCTACGTCAAATACTTTTACGCTGTCTTCCTTTTCTTTGTTTTTGACACCATCAGTAAGCATGGTATTGCAGAAAGGACAGGCTGATGCGATCACCGCAGCACCGGTATCGATAGCTTCGTTACTGCGTTCAAAATTGATGCGGGTAGTACCTTTTTCTTCTTCTTTGAACATCTGGGCGCCGCCGGCACCACAGCATAATCCTTTAGAACGGCAACGCTTCATTTCTACCAGTTCTGCATCCAGCACTTCCAGCACCTTGCGTGGCGCTTCGTAAATGTCATTGGCGCGGCCAAGGTAGCAGCTATCGTGGTAAGTAATGCGTTTACCTTTAAATGCACCGCCTTCTTTCATCCTGATCTTTCCTTCGTTGATCAGTTGTTGCAGCAGGGTAGTATGATGTATTACTTCGTACTGTCCGCCCAGTTCAGGATATTCATTTTTCAAAGTATTAAAACAGTGGGGACAGGTGGTAACGATCTTCTTGATACCATAATTGTTCAGGATCTGGATATTCTGGTAGGCCATCATCTGGAACATAAACTCATTGCCGGCCCTGCGGACAGGATCGCCGGTGCACATCTCTTCTTTGCCCAGGATAGCATAGTTCAACCCAACTTTATGAAGAATGGTGGCAAATGCTTTGGTGATCTTCTGGGCGCGCTGATCAAAGCTGCCAGAGCAGCCTACCCAAAACAAAATATCCGGCGTTTCACCGGCAGCCATCATTTCCGCAACAGTTCTGATTTGCATATCGTTGTTACATTTAACAGCCTTGTTACATTTTTTCCACGTTTCGCACTTAAACCTCTTACAGGGCCATGGGTCAAATATAATGTAGAATATTGAATGTACGCGTTTTAAGAGCGTATCGGCGAGGGAATAAGGATGGGATCTTAAACAGGAGGCCGGTGTTGGGGCGGGCTTACTTAACTGTAAATTACCAACTGACAATTGCAAACTGTTCAAGTCATGAAAAACCAATATTTTTACTTTCCTTGTCTTTGCAGCGTTAACAGTTTTAACAAAAAGAGGAATTGCTTTTGATATATAACAGTAAATCACCCATTATGAAAAGGATTTTATACTTAGCCCTGGCCCTTGTATTGTCTGTAAATGTTTTGGCGCAAAACCTGGTGCCTGCAGGTGAAAGCTCATCGGTAAATTTCAAGATCAAGAACCTTGGTTTTAATGTAAGCGGGTCTTTTTCCGGTCTTAAAGGAAAGATAAGGTTTGAACCGTCCAATGCCGCCGCATCCTCTTTTGATGTTACCGTAGATGCAAATACTGTAAATACTGATAATAATAGCCGCGATAATCACCTGCGTAAAGAAGATTATTTCAACGTAGAAAAATATCCCACCATCAGGTTTGTATCCACTAAGGTTTCCGGTAGCGGGGGTAATTATACGATGACCGGAAAACTCACTATGAAGGATGTTACCAAAGATGTTTCTTTCCCTTTTACAGCCAAAGAAGAACAGGGCGGCTACCTGTTCGACGGTGAATTTAAGATCAAACGCAAGGATTTCCATGTAGGTGGTGGCAGTACCATCAGTGATGAGCTTACTGTTACACTGCATGTACTTGGGAAGAAAGAATAGCGATTCGTTTCACATTTCAAAGATTTCTGGTTCCTTATCGGGAGACGTGAGTCGTCAATCGTGAGCGGGAGCGTGAAAGGTGAAATGTCAAACGTGAAACGAATCGTGAATCGGCAGACGGCAATCGGCAAAACCTGTTTCAGGATTTCTGATTTTGGAATGTAGAGATTTTGTGATTGGATACTGGATTTGAGATTTGATGTTTGAAGTTTTAGATTGGAACAACTGCAAATTGCTAACTGCCAACTTGTATTCCTCGCGGTTCTTGACTGTATTCAACATGAAACAGCATTCACTATTGACCATTGACTATTCACTGGCTTAATTGCAAATTGCCAACTGCTAACTTGTATTCCTCGCGGCTCGTAGCTCAAAGCTCACCGCTTGTATTCCCTAATAACTGATTCCCAATTCCTCCATCTGCACATCGGTAAATCTACATATTTGCATTCGAAACAGTAAAAAGTACCATAACACCACGAAATAAGTCCATAAAAACGGGTGGCTCCTTTGTACTTTTGAGGGGTAAAAGGAAGCAGATATGAAAAATAGTGTTCCTGTATACGACATTCAGCATATTACCAATGAAAACAGGGCGCAGGACTTACTGGTAGAACGCTTCAGCGATTATATCAATAAGCATTACGATCATCTTCGCCGCCCTCATGGACACTCTTTTTACCATCTTGCATTTTTTACTGCCGGCTCAGGTTATCATACTATCGACTTTACACAGTTTGATGTGAAGAAATACCAGTTGTATTTCATGGTGCCCGGGCAGGTACATAGCTGGCATTTTAAGAATGCAGTGGAAGGCTTTATCGTTCACTTTTCTGAGACATTTTTCAAGTCATTTCTGGCAGATCAGCAATACATCAATCGCTTTACCTTCTTTTCTGGCAATAGCGAAGATGGGGTAGTACAGTTGCCCGTATCATTACAACAACCGGTAGTGAAGCTGTTTGAGAACATGTTGCAGGAAAAACAACAGGCTGCTGAAGGTTATACAGATCTGATACGCCTGTTACTGTTACAGGTATTTACGCTGGTAGAAAGAGGATGTGCAAAAGATAACAAGTATAAACATCCGCCTCAGAAATTATTATTACTAAAAAACTTCCAGCAATTGATAGAGCAGAACTATCGTACCCTGAAATTGCCGAAAGAATACGCAACATTGCTTTATATAACACCCAATCACCTGAATGCGTTATGTCAGGACCTGTTGGGTAAAACTGCCGGTGAAATAATCCGCGATCGTATTATCCTTGAAGCTAAGCGACTGCTGGCAAATGCGGACATGACCATTGCAGAAATAGCCTGGAATCTACAGTTTAAAGACAATTCTTACTTTAACCGCTTCTTCAAAAAGGATGCAGGGATTACTCCCGAAGAATTCAGGAAACAATTATTTACTGACAAATAAATTATAACCCTATGTGTGCCCAACATGACAGTCATAAACCTTCGCTGATGATGAGTTTGTTGCAGAATAAATGTCCACGTTGCAGAAGGGGAAAACTATATAAATACAGTAATCCATACAACCTCAAAAAGTTTATGGAGATGAATAAAACCTGCCCCGTATGCGGACAGGAAACAGAAATGGAAGTTGGTTTTTATTATGGCACCGGTTATGTTAGCTATGGTTTATCCGTAGCGATCAGTGTGGCCACTTTTGTTGCCTGGTATGTACTGATTGGCATTTCTGTAAAAGATGGTGATTACAGGTTGTTCTGGTGGATGGGCTTTAATGCCATATTGCTGATTGCGCTACAACCGGTAATGATGCGTTTATCAAGAACCATCTGGTTAGCCATCTTTGTTCGCTATAGTAACACATGGTATGAGAAAGATATAGTAGTGCCGGAGAGGACAAATACTGAATTGCAGAATGCGTGGTGATGGACGGCAATCGTGAGTGGGAGTGTGAAAAATGAAACCTCAAATGTGAAGAGATGCCGTTTCAGGTTTCACGCAAAGACGGCAAAGGTTCGCAAAGCAGCAAATTTTCGAAAGAATACGATCTGTTTGAATAGTGGATTTACTATATCAAAAAGTCTACGGAATTACAATTGGGAATAAATGTTCTTAAACTGGGAAAGCTCCGGCCGGAATGAAATGTATAAATGATTGGTTAACTTGAATGTAAGGTTTTGGCAAGCTCATTGTCATTTACTGCACGGTTACATGGACAATACTAATTACTTAACCTGGACAGTAAAAACGAATTACAATGAGGTCTTTTTTTAATCCCGAACTGGAAATTGCAGAATCAAAAGCATTTATGAGTCAGCAGATCATGGCATTGGGATCAGCACTCTTTTTTACAGAAAATGATTCTTTACTGAAACTTCCCGTACATGTTATTAATAATGTGCAGGTAGATGAGAAACAGCAGATCTGGTTTTGTATTCAACGCCCTGTACAGGAGCTTACGGAGTTTGATGCTGAATTACCTGCAAGATTGGAGTTCTTCAAAAAAGGTATGCCTTATCATATTAAAGTAACAGGCACCGCTTCACTGGTTGATAATGCTGTAAAAGTGCGTGAGCTTACCGGTAGTGATGAAATGGGTAACCTGGTGGCAGTGAAAGTAACAATTACCGCTACTGAATATTTCGAAACAGTTGGAAAGCCTGTACAGAATTGGTTGCAATTAGGCAATTTGTTTTCCCGTCAGTAAGTTTAGTTACAAGTTATAGGTTGTCAGTTTTAAGTTGTAGGTCAGTCTCAGGCATTCTGATCTATGGCTTAAAACTTTTTTAATTCAGGAAGGAGAAATCGTGAGTCGTGAATCGGCAGGCGGCGATCGTTAGAAGATGGTTCAATTGTCAGATGGTTCTATGGTTACCATCCATAACAATCAAACCATACAGCCATTAAACCATTCTGCGTTAAGCCGTATTTTACTTATAACCTATAACTTACAACGCATAACTTTGTATTAGCACATTCTTCTGTACTTGCTTTAAAGTTTCCTCTCCATCACATAATCATTCATAAAATATCCATTACCGATATTGATATCTTCTTCACCGGTAACTACAAAGCCAAGTCTTTCGTAAAATGTTTTGGCTTTATTATGCCTGTTCACATTCAGAATAAGGGCTTCTGCATTATATTCTGACAGGTGTTCTACAATAAAGTCAATAAGGGCTTTACCAATGCCTTTTCCCTGCGTTTTCCCATGCACATAGATCTTGTGCAGTTTGTATTTACCGGGTGTTTTGTCAGGAGAAAAAGAGGCAAAAGCTATCGGCTCCTCATCCAGCTCTGCTATCAGAAAAGTATGTTTTTCTTTAGACACCTGTTGGTGTAATGAAGCTGGTGAGTAAAACAGGCTGAGCATATAGCTAAGCTGCTCCTGTGAAAGAATGTTTCCATATGTTTCCGGCCATATCTGTTGTGCCAGGTATCCAACGGTATTCATGTCTTCAGGTTCGGCAAAACGGATAACTAATTCTTGCTCCATAGATTTTAGCTGCGCTGATTATAATGTATTGAAAAATTCTTGTTTTGATAGTTCCTGGTGTAGCCTGATCGATTTTAATGCCATGCGTATTCCAATAATATAAGTGACCAGCGTACAGGCTGCCAGAAAACTGGTAGAAACGTATTTTGTTACGTTGGGATTGTTTTGCAGGAACAGAAAAAAATCAAAAGCTCCGTGAAAAAATACAGCCAGTAACAATCCTTTCAGCATATGTACGATGGCATTGGAACCGTTAAATTTTGCCATGCCTACATGGTAGCCCATCAGTACCGCAAAAGCAGCATGTGCAGGGACCGATAAGAACATGCGTAGCAAACCGGCTGCATAACCTCCTTTTACCACGTACATTACATTTTCCACTGTGGCAAAACCCATGCTGATCATTACTGCATAAACAATACCATCAAGAGGCTCATTAAATGCTTTATTGTTGTAGGCATAAAATCGTAACACAAGATATTTGGCTCCTTCCTCACTTAATGCCACTACTACAAAAGCCCAGAGAAAATAATATTTAAGGGAAGTGGGGTTGGCATACTTTCCCAGTTGGGATAGTGCGCCAAGCTGAACAACAATGGCAGGAATGATGCTGATAGCACCTAAAATAAAGGCTGCTACCAGTGCGGTAACAGGTTCACGGTCGTATTTATCTTTACTGTAGATATAACACGCTATGGCGATGCCCGGTGCCAGGGCCAGGGTAACCAGTGAAAGCATGAGCAAAAATAATAAAGTGTTGCTGAATTCAAAATGTACACTTTAGCCTAAAAGGAGGTAGTACTATCATTGGTTATCCACAAATTCACAATAACGGAGTTTTGCAGCCTCTTTCATTCCAATTAATCGTCATTGTATAAGGTTTTGGAGGTGTCGCCACAAAATTGTTGTAGTATGGTTACTACCTGGTTTACATATCTCTGCTTATAAAGCCCAATGCCGGTCTTATCAACGGATCAACTGTACTGTCCCTTTAAATACAGCGTCTTTATCATCCAGCATTCCCGTAATAAAGTATACGTAAGTTCCTGTATTGGCTGGCCTGCCTTTATACATGCCATCCCAACCTGCACTGATATCTGTAGTAGAAAATACCCTGTTTCCCCACCTGTCGAAAACAGCAAATTCCTTTAGCTGCAGCAAAGTGCCGGTGGGTATCCTGAATACATCATTGGTTCCATCTTTATTTGGAGTAAATGCGTTAGGCATTTTAAATATCCTGTGCACCTTTACTGTTATGTCTTTGGAAACAGTACAGCCATCAACGCTTGTAACAGACAATGTATAGGTCGTACTATAGGCTAATGGTATGGTGACCGGTGTAAAAGTATTAGCATTTACCAGGGCATTAGCCGGGCTCCATGTGTAAGTATCGATGTTGCCTGTAACAGAAGTGGTTATCTTTGCCTGTTGTCCTGCCATAATTGATAGCTTATCTGCACCTGTTACATCTATAACCGGTATGGGATAAACAGTCATTGTAATAATGTTCGAAATGGCTTCTATACCCGGGCAAAGGGTAGTGCTGGTAACTTTGCAACTTACCTGGTCGCCGTTTTGCAATACCGTATTACTGTAAGTATTAAGATCGCTCCCGGTTGCACTGCCATTGAGCAGCCATTGATAGTGGATATTGTTATTGACATTTTGTACTTGCGCACTGAAGGTCATTGGTGCGCCTGAACATATTTTGTCCTGGGGCGAACTGATTGTTACAGTGGGTACAGCATTACTTAATACCGTTACTTTTATATTGTTTGAGATAGCAGATGTTTTTGCGGCGCAGGCTGTTGATGGGGCAAGATTTATTTCACAGCTTATTATATCCCCATCTGTAATGGAGGCAGTACTGAATACAGCCGCATTGGTGCCGGTATTGTTGCCATTTAATTTCCATTGATAAACCGGGTTACTGCCAGCCTGTACAGGGGTTGCGGTAAATGTAACAGTACTGCCATTGCAAACAGGGTTGTTGCTGACCGCAATGCTTATAGCAGGAGACAGGTTAGGATTTACCGTCATAGTAATGGCATTGCTTTGGGCAACACCGGGTAAGCAGGTTGTATTATTGGCCAGTTCGCAGGTAATAACATCGCCATTGGCCAGCGCATTGTCGGTATAACTTAAGGTGTTGACAAGTACTGCAAAACCATTCTTTTTCCATGTATATGATATTCCCTGTCCGGGTGCCGGACCTCCCGTAGCATTGAATGTAACAGGTGTTCCTGCACAGATATTATTTGCCGATCCACTGATACTGATGGAATAGGATGGATTAGCAGGAGTATTGATAGTGAAATCAATTTTCCGTACCCGGTGGTTGGAATTGTCTGCTACATAAAGAGCGTTTTTAGCGTCAAGGCATATACCAACCGGGTAGTGCAGGGTGGCGTATATCGCGAGGTCTCCATCACCACTGAAACCAAGCGTACCTGTTCCTGCTATGGTATTAATGATGCCTGTTGCAGCATCTATTTTCCTGATGCGCCCATCATCATATTGACTCACGTAAATATTGCCTGCAGCATCAATACAAACGGAATGGGGGTCAAACAGGTTGGCATTTACCGCCAGTCCTCCATCTCCGCTATGGCCATATACATTTGTTCCGGCAATAGTAGTGATGATGCCGGTTGCAATATCAATTTTTCGTATCCTGCAGGTATTACTCCCATTCACTTCGGTAAAAAAGATATTTCCTGCTGCATCTGTACAGACATCTACCGGGTAGGGGATGCCGGCGTTTATTGCAAGACCATTGTCCCCACTATGTGATGATGATCCGTTACCGCCCACTGTAGTGATGATGCCTGTGCCTGCTGCTATTTTCCGGATGCGCTGGTTGGCAAAATCAGCAAAATATATATTGCCCTGTTTGTCAACGTAGATCCCATGAGGTGTATTGATCTGTGCATTGATCGCCGGACCTCCGTCGCCTGAATAACCACTGGTGCCGGTTCCCGCAATAGTAGTAACAATACCTGTAGCAACATTGATCTTACGTATTCGATGCCCGCTGTATTCAGTTGCATAAATGTTACCCGCGTCATCGCCGCAGATTGCAAAAACGAATTTGAACAGGGCCTGTGTGGCCTGTCCTCCGTCTCCTGCATAGCCATAGCTGTCAGAACCTGCAAAAGCAGTTATTATACCTGTAGTACCATTTACTTTACGAATGCAGTTGCCGAGGGCAATGTAAACATCTCCTGCAGCGTCTACGTACACATCGTAAGGATAGGGAGTTCCTGCGCAAAGTGCCGGCCCGCCATTACCTGTATTTCCATTATGGCCAGAGCCTGCTATGGTGGTAATAAGCTGTGCAGAAACTGAATGTGATATAAGTAAGAAAACTAATGTAATTAGTACTGGTATCCGGGATAAATACTTCAGAAAAGCAGTGGTGTCAGGTGTTCCGGGGATCATAATGTAAGGGTAGGCTAAATTAGGAACTTCCCTTGCTACCCCAAGCGAATAACAAAATTAATTTTATAAAAAACGATTATCTTCCGGCTCTCTAACTTTCCTTATGCCAAAATTCATTCTGCCTGCTGTTCTTTTACTGTTTTCTATATATGCCCATGCCCAACGTTTCAGTGGTCATGCGCCTTCTACTTCCTGGAAACAGGTAAATACAGATACGGTACGTGTTGTTTTTCCGG
Source organism: Chitinophagaceae bacterium (assembly GCA_047602185.1). GTDB lineage: Bacteria > Bacteroidota > Bacteroidia > Chitinophagales > Chitinophagaceae > PMP191F. Next base: position 1,090,173 of record JASGHY010000001.1, read on the forward strand.
AAGGATATGAGCAACAGGCCAGTATGATTGCAGCTACTGCCCACCGGTTAGGATTACAAACTCAATCGACCATGGGTAGCCGCTTCCGTAAAGTGAGTATTGTGTTGCAACCAAATACTACGGTTGCCAATGGATATGTTGGATTAGGCCCCTGGCGTAGTGAATTTATGCTTACACCTTCTCCCAGCAGTTTTAATCTGGGCAGTTTGCCCTGGAGTTATACATTAGCCCTGCACGAATACAGGCACGTTCAGCAATATTCCAATTTCAGAAAGGGCATCTCGGCAGTGGCTTACTACCTGTTTGGCGAGCAGGGACAGGAATTGTTCAATAGCGCTACTGTCCCTAACTGGTTCTGGGAAGGGGATGCCGTGTACCAGGAAACAAGGATGAGCGACCAGGGCAGGGGCAGGCTTCCTTATTTTTTTAAGGATTACCGTTCTCTGTGGACCGGCCGCAAGCAGTATTCCTGGATGAAGCTGCGCAGCGGGTCATTGCAGGACTTTATTCCCAATCATTACCCGCTTGGCTATATGCTGGTCTCTTACGGAAGAGAAAAATACGGTGAAGATCTCTGGAGAAAAGTTACCGGTGATGCTGTTTCTAAAGTTCAGTTATATCCCTTACAACGAGCTATAAAAAAATATACCGGCAAAAACTACCAGGACTTTCGCAAAGAAGCGATAGCGTACTATCAAGGCTTTCTTCCGGCCGATGCGGTACAGGATTCAGTGGCTTTGTGGGCGCAGGAGCATAAGCATTTTGTGGCTGATGAAGGGTTTCCGCAATGGCTGGATGCAAATACCATTGTATTTGTCAGCGAAGGCTATGATCGTATTCCTGCTTTTTATATCCGCAACCTGCAAACAGGCAGGCAACATAAAGTACGGGTAAAAGATATCTCACAGGATAATTACTTTTCCTGCGTAAATGGAAAAATAGTCTACGCTGCGTACGAGCCAGCACTCCGCTGGTCCTGGACAGACTACAGCGTATTAAAAGTATTAGATGCACATACCGGTAAACAACGGAGCCTGACCAGTCATTCAAAATATTTTAGCCCCGATATCAGTGCTGATGGCAAACAGGTAGTGGCTGTAGATGTGCAACCCGGTGGCGCTTCTTCATTACATATCATTGACGCCGGTAATGGTGAGGTCCTCGGTAAAATACCTAATGCTCAGAAGCTCTTCTATACTTTTCCTAAGTTTTATAACGATAGTACTATTGTTTCTGCTGTGCGCAATATTACCGGTCAAATGACAATGGCCCTGATCAATATACACAATGGCAATGTGGATGAGTTGCTGCCTTACTCCATGAAGGTGATCGGTTTCCCTTCTGTGTATAAAGACACCATAACATTTACAGCAGCCAATGGCGAAACAGACGAGATCTTTGCTATAACCGGCAGCCGGCAGTTATTACAATACACTGGTGCACGTAAGCTGAATGCCAGTACCGGTAATTACCAGGCCAGCATCCGGAATAATAAAGCGGTGTGGACTGCTTTCACGTCTGTGGGCTATCACATTGTACACCAGCCGGTACAGAGCAACTCATGGCAGCCATTACCTATCAATCATTTTACAGACACCAGCTTCAATTACCGGTTAAATGGTTTAAGGATTGCTAAAACTGATCCTGATACCGGCAGGCAATATCCTGTTACAGCTTATTCCAAAGCATTCCATTTGTTTAACCTGCATAGCCGCCGGCCTTTTGTTGATGATCCGGAATATACTTTCTCTGTTGTAGGAGAAAATGTTCTGAACACGATGCTTACTGAATTGTATTTTACCTACAATCGTGATGATCGCAGTAAACAATTTGGTGGTACTGTTACTTATGGCGGACTTTTCCCTTATATCCACCTGGGCACCAGTTATACATTAGACCGTTCGGCATTGTTGCGGCAAAAAACTGTTTTCTGGAATGAGTGGCAGGGAAAAGTTGGTGTACAGTTGCCGTTCAATTTTACCAGCGGTAAAAGATATCGTTCGCTGAATGTAATTGGCGACCTGGTGTATAATAAACGCTATTTCCAGGGTACTTATAAAGATAGCTTTGATAACCGCGGGTTTGCTTATTTTACGGGGCTTATCAGTTATACCACGCAATCACAATCTGCTGTAAAGCATATTTATCCCCGTTGGGCACAAAGCGCCAGTCTGCGTTATTCAAAGGCTGTAACGGCGTTGGATGCCAACCAGGTAACAGCCAATGCCTATGCTTACTTCCCGGGATTGTTCCGCACGCACAATCTTATTATCAATGGTTCTGTTCAGCAACGCGATACCCTCAATAATGCCCGTTTTTCCAATGCATTGCCTTTCTCAAGAGGATACATTGCCCAGAATTATCACCAGATGGGAAAATTTGGTGTCAACTATCACCTGCCATTAGCCTATCCTGACTGGGGATTTGGTAACATCGTTTATTTTCTGCGTATGCGTGCCAACCTGTTTTACGATGATACCTATGTGGCTGATTATACTGCAGCACGTCATAAAACAAGTTTAAAGTTCCGCAGTTATGGTACTGAAGTATATTTTGATACCAAATGGTGGAATGAATATGATGTAACCTTTGGTGTACGATATAGCAGGTTGATTGATGGTAACAGGCAGGGGCTGGGTGCCAATCAATGGGAATTTATAGTACCTATCACTGCGTTGAGCAGGTAAGCCTTTTGCAATACAAGCTAGTTCTTCACTATATGTATTGTATTCAATGCTCGTATCCGCCCATTAATACCCGGTTACTTTAAGCAAAATAGTTTGAAGAAAACTATTTGTTAATGAAAAAAATATACTTTTATGGCCTGTTACACACTCGCCAGACTCCTCTAACTCCATAGCTCAGTTTCTCACTCCCAACCAATGCTGAAACATGACTGATTGTTGGATCAATCATTTGATGAACAACTACTGTCTGTTATTAATTGCACAAAGAGCTTCTTAAGTGCGTCATATCTTGTTTGTGGTTCTGTTAATCAAATGATGCTGATTTTTAGTTCAACAGCATACGCTTACTTTCTAAACCATAAAAACCAGATCAGCTTATGAAGGAGTTGTACAAAGCATTGTTTGTTTTGTTTTCTATCATTTATTCACATGCTGTCCTCGCTCAGTCATCAATAGTTCCCAGTGTATTAAATGCAGCCGGAGGCACTTACGATAATGCCGATTCTTATTATCGTTTTGAATGGAGTATTGGAGAGATCACCTTAATCGACGCATTTGCACCCGCAGATAGTTCATTACTGGTAACACAAGGCGTGTTACAACCCTGTACAGATAAGGTTACAAAATCTCCTTATATTGTTACGTTCGATGTAGGTGATATTAAATTATTCCCCAGTCCCACCACAGGCAAGTTTGAAGTAGACTTTTTTGTACGCCAGTCAGGTCGTATGGAATTGTTGCTGACCGACCTTACCGGTAAAGTATTGGAAAAACGTTCTTACTACTATAACGGCTGCTGCCGTATTGAGTACTTCGATGTTGCAAAATATCCCAATGGTATCTACTACGTCATCGCTACACTTACACCAGATACACCACGTCCGGGCGACAACCTTGAGGTAAAACGTCATGGTGGTTACCGCATCTTAAAGATGGATAGCAAATAGCAATTTTAAACCATCCAGGTATTAATGTAAATAATGCGTACAGCATGAATGTACTGTATTGCATTGTGAAACAAATTTTCATTCAACATTCAAACCAATCTTTTTATGAAGAGACTTCTATGCACCCTTACAATGTTGCTGCTGACAGTATCATTGGTTATAGGGCAGGCTCCCGGATTGCTCAATTATCAGGGTGTTGCCCGTAATGCCGTAGGAAATGTATTGCAGAATAAGACGATTGCCTTACGCCTCAGTATCAGGAATGCTGCGGCGAATGGTACCGTGGTATATTCTGAAACACGATCTGTAACGACCAATCCCTTTGGTTTATTCAATGTACAGGTAGGTAGCGCAGGTGCTACCAATGTTACCGGTACTGTATCAGGCGTAAACTGGAGTACAGGTACTAAATATATGCAGGTAGAGATCGATCCGCTGGGCGGTTCTGCCTTTGTAAATATCGGAACGACGCAACTGGTATCAGTCCCTTATGCATTGTTTGCACAGGGTGGTTTACCTGTTGGTCCTGCCGGTGGCGATCTGACGGGTACATATCCCAATCCTACTATAGCAGCAGCGGCGGTAACAACTACCAAACTGGCTGATGCGTCTGTAACCACAGCAAAGCTGGTCGATGGCAGTGTAACTACCGCAAAACATGCCGATGCGTCGGTGACAACAGCTAAGTTGGCTGATAATAGTGTAACAACTGCAAAGATTGTGGATGCGGCTGTAACTACCGCAAAACATGCTGATGCATCTGTAACCACTCCTAAACTGGCTGATAATAGTGTGACAACTGCAAAAATTGTAGATGGTGCAGTGACTACTGCAAAACATGCTGACGCATCTGTGACCACGGCTAAACTTGCGGATAACAGTGTAGCTACAGCAAAGATTATAGATGCCTCAGTAACTACTCCCAAGCTGGCGGATGGCTCAGTAACACAGGCTAAAATTGCTGCGGGTGTTACATTACCGCCCAGCGGCGCTGCCGGTGGCGATCTTACCGGTACTTATCCCAATCCTACTGTAGCTGGTCTGCGTGGTAAGGGAGTGTCTGCCACTGTACCTACATCGGGACAGGTATTGAAATTTGACGGTACCAACTGGGCTCCTGCCAATAATGTTGCTGCCGGCCTTGTATTGCCTTATGCCACTACGGAAAACAATGCAGCTACTTTATTCTCTATTACCAATAATGGCGATGGTACCTCACTGGAAGGTGTAAATAATACAACAACCTCCAGTATCAGTGCTGTAAGAGGTATTGTAAACAGTGCAACTCCCGGCGGTTTTTCATCTGCCTTACGAGGTATCAATAATGGCGCTGGTGGTTTAGGCATCGGTGTATGGGGAACACAGAATGGCACTGGTTGGGGCGTTTATGGTCAAACGCCTGCTGGTCTTGGTGTATATGGTAATACTACCAGCGGCTACGGTGTATATGGCGCCAGTGGCAGCACCGGCGTTGGTGTGTATGGAAGAAGTACTGATGGTATTGGTGGTTATTTTGAAAACGTCAATAACACTAATACGAATGCTGCTGTTAACGCTACAACAGTAAGTGATGGTGTTGCGATTGATGGTAGTAGCAGTTCTACATCACCCAGCATCAGTGCAATAAGAGGTACGGTCACCTCTACTGCTCCCGGTGGTTTTTCATCTGCAGTAAGAGGTATTAACAACGGAACCGGCGGTTTGGGAATTGGCGTATGGGGATCTCAGAATGGCAGTGGATGGGCTGTATATGGTGTAACGCCGAATGGCCTTGGGGTATATGGGAATTCCAGCGCCAATGGAACAGGCGTGTATGCCAATAGTAACACCGGAACAGGTTTAACAGCTACAAGTAACAATGGTATTGCCGCCAATATTGCCATTTTCAACAATTCGAACAATAGTGATGTCCTCGATTTATCTACAGTAGGTAATGGCATCGCTGCCAATGTTACTACTAATGGTACTGGCACAGCTATTAATGTAGGTGTTACCAGTGCTTCTAATGGCAGCACTGCTGTTAATATATCACATGCCGGCTCCGGGCGCGGCGTATACGCAAACTCTACCGGTGGTACGGGTGTGGAAGGTATTACAGGTAGTATCTCTGCCGCAGGTATTATTGGCCGTAACAGCACTGGTGAAGCCGTAGTAGGTTTCAGCAATGGAGGTTCCGGAGTAGGTGCTGTGGTAGGGCGTAGTGATGGTGCCGGTTATGGCGTAAGAGGTTTTAATACGCAAAATGGAACAGGCGTAATGGGCCAGGCCGGTATCAGCGGCGGTACTGGTCGTGCTGCGCGTTTTGAGAACGTAAATGCGGCGAACTCTACCACTGTAACTGAAATAGCAACTAATGGTACTGGTGATGGTATAAACGTACAACTATCAAATGCCAGCAACTTCGGTAATGGAGTTGAGGTAACACACTCAGGTGTTGGCCGTGGTGTGTATGCTACTTCTACAGGTGGTACAGGTGTGGAAGGTATTACGAGTAGTATTTCTGCTGCCGGTATTATCGGACGAAATATGACCGGCGAAGCCGTGGTTGGATTTACCAGTGGTGTTGCGGGTGTTGGTGCTGTGGTAGGTCGTAGTGATGGTGCTGGTTATGGCGTAAGAGGTTTTAATACACAGAATGGTATTGGTGTAATAGGTCAGGCTGGTATCAGTGGTGGTACTGGTCGTGCAGGCCGTTTTGAGAATGTAAATGCAGCCAATACCAGCAACGTACTGGAAGTAGTTACCAATAGCAGCGGCAACCTTGCTGTATTCTCTGCCGGCGGTAATGTTGCCAGGATCGATGCTACAGGTAAAGGCTTCTTCAATGGAGGTACACAAACAGGTGGCGCTGATATTGCAGAGTATTTTGAAGTGGAAGGAGCAAAAGCTCAATACGAGCCCGGTGATGTATTGGTTATTTCATCATCATCAGATCGTAAGGTTGAAAGATCATCTGCGCCTTATTCAACCCTGGTATCCGGCGTGTATGCTACCAAGCCGGGTGTAATGCTTACCGAAAGAAATGCAGAACAGGACCAACTGGATGATATGGTGCCAATGGGTATTATTGGTGTTATCCCTACAAAAGTTTGTATGGAAGGTGGTGCCATAAAAAGAGGTGACCTGATTGTTACTTCTTCTGTACCAGGCGTGGCCATGAAAGCTGATCTTGATAAAGTAAAAGTAGGCCAGGTGATAGGTAAAGCACTGCAGGATTATAATGGTACCGGTACAGGTAAAATAAACGTACTTGTAAGCATCAAATAAACAGAATAGGAAAAATAAAATATTATGAAAACAATTACTAAAACATATTCGCTGCTACTGGCCGGCCTGTTATTGGCTGGTGGTGCCAGTGCGCAATTGGCCAGTGATAAACCGACTCAGCCCGCAAAAACTGTTGAAGCCCAAAAAGCAATTATTGCACCTGCTGCTCCGGCTGTAGAAACTGTATCTTCCTCAGTTAGCGCTATCAAGCCGGCCACGGAAAAGAAAACTGTTGTCAATAATAAATTAAAAGCAGTTACTCCACCGTCACAAGGTGCGGAGCCTGCAAAAGCAACAACTAAAGAATCATTCAGGCTACCTAAAGTTTCCGAACAGCAGGCTACCAAGGCTGCACCGGCAAAAAACAATAAGTAGCAGATAAGATCTTCCTCACACATAGATCACAAACGGGTTGTTCTGTAAAAGGGCAGCCCGTTTTTTATAGCTGTAACATAAAGGAGTACCCAGTATCTGACCGGATTGAGGTGTTTATTGATTAATAAAATGAATTGATGCGGCTGTATAAAATACTACAAACAGGTAGTTTTTTGTATATGAAAAAAATCTACTTTTACAATGTCGTTACGTACCCGGCACTCCTGTAATTCCACATTCGTATATCTCTCAGAGACTCCAACCTTACTACTATTTATCCCATGCTGATCCATATCCTGCTTCCTGGTTAGCAGACATTTTACCTTTTTAAACCACTAATTGATCAGCTTATGAAACAGTTGTACAAAGCATTCTTTGTTTTGTTGAGTGTTGCTTATTCGCATACAGCCCTCGCTCAGTCGTCAATAGTTCCCAGTGTATTAAATGCAGCCGGAGGCACTTACGATAATGCCGATTCTTATTATCGTTTTGAATGGAGTATTGGAGAGATCACCTTAATCGACGCATTTGCACCCGCAGATAGTTCATTACTGGTAACACAAGGCGTGTTACAACCCTGTACAGACAAGGTTACAAAATCTCCTTACATCGTTACGTTCGATGTAGGTGATATTAAATTATTCCCCAGTCCCACCACGGGTAAATTTGAAGTAGACTTTTTTGTACACCAGTCAGGTCGTATGGAATTGTTGCTGACCGACCTTACCGGTAAAGTATTGGAAAAACGTTCCTACTACTATAACGGCTGCTGCCGTATTGAATACTTCGATGTGGCTAAGTATCCCAATGGTATCTACTACGTCATAGCCACACTTACACCAGATACACCACGTCCGGGCGACAATCTTGAAGTAAAACGTCATGGTGGCTACCGCATCCTGAAGATGGATAGCAAATAAATAATGCTTTTATAGTTCACATTAATAAAATGGGATGACACAGGCTGGCACTGTTATGCTTATGCCTGTGCTAAAACAAACTTTCCTTTCAACAAATCAAATCTGATTTTTTTATGAAAAGACTTCTATGCACCATTACAGTGTTGCTGCTGACAGTATCATTGGTTATAGGGCAGGCTCCCGGATTGCTCAATTACCAGGGTGTTGCCCGCAATGCTGTTGGTAATGTATTGCAGAATAAGACAATTGCTTTACGTCTCAGCATCAGGAATGCTGCAGCTAATGGTACCGTGGTATATTCTGAAACACGATCTGTAACAACCAATCCCTTTGGTTTATTCAATGTACAGGTAGGTAGTGCAGGAGCTACCAATGTTACGGGTACCGTATCAGGCGTAAACTGGAGTACAGGTACTAAATATATGCAGGTAGAGATCGATCCGCTGGGCGGTTCTGCCTTTGTAAATATCGGAACCACGCAACTGGTATCAGTTCCTTATGCATTGTTTGCGCAGGGTGGTTTACCAGTTGGTCCTGCCGGTGGCGATCTGACGGGTACATATCCCAATCCTACAATAGCAGCAGCAGCAGTAACGACTACCAAGCTGGCTGATGCGTCTGTAACCACAGCAAAGCTGGTCGATAATAGTATAACTACAGCAAAAATTGTAGATGCAGCAGTGACTACTGCAAAACATGCAGACGCGTCGATCACTACTGCCAAACTAGCTGATGGGGCTGTAACCCAGGCAAAGATTGCAGCAGGCGTGGTGTTACCGCCTACAGGGGCAGCTGGTGGCGATCTGACAGGTACTTATCCTAATCCCACTGTAGCTGGTTTGCGTGGAAAAGGGGTGTCCGTAACGGTTCCCACATCCGGACAGATCTTAAAATTTGATGGTACCAACTGGGCCCCTGCCGATAATATTGCCGGTGGCATTACTTTACCTTATGCTGCTACCGCTAACAACGCCTCCACTTTGTTTTCTATCACCAACGATGGTGATGGTACATCGCTGGAAGGTGTAAATAATACTACCACTCCCAGTATCAGTGCTGTAAGAGGAATTGTAAATAATACTGCTCCCGGCGGTTTTTCATCTGCCTTAAGAGGCATCAATAATGGCACCGGAGGTTTGGGAATCGGTGTATGGGGATCTCAGAATGGCAGTGGATGGGGTATATATGGTGTAACTCCCAATGGCCTTGGTGTGTACGGAAATGCCAGCGCCAATGGAACAGGCGTGTATGCCAATAGTAATACCGGTACAGGATTAACGGCTACCTCTGTTAATGGCACACCTGCTGCGATCCAGGTCTTTAATAATTCAAATAACAATACTGTTTTAAATGCATCTACAGTTGGTAATGGTACTGTTATCAATGTGAATACCTCGGGTAATGGTACCGGTGTGTTCAGTTCTACCGGTGCTGGTTTTGGTGTACAGGGTATTACCAGCCAGCAAACATCTGCGGGCATTGTTGGTGATAATAGCGGAGGTGGTGAAGCTGTGGTAGGTCGTAATATCAGTGATATTGCGGGTGCTGTAGTTGGGCGTAATGATGGTGGTGGCTATGGTGTACGAGGCTTTGTTGCTACTAATACCACCGGTACCGGCGTTGGGGTATTGGGCCAGATCGGTCTTAACAACAGTAACGGACGTGCCGGCCGTTTTGAAAACTTTAATACCTCCAATGAATTTAACACTTTTGAAGTAGAGACCAATAGTAATGGCAATATCCCTGATAATACACAGGGCAATGCTGCCTCCTTCCTGGTAAACAATACCAATAGTGTAAGTGCAGCAGTACGTGGAGAAGTTAAAACCATCTTCGGCAATTTTGGCGCCGCAGGTATCTTTGGTGTCTCTTCCGGCACCGGTGGCTTTGCCGGTTTATTCCATGCTTCCAATACTTCGGGCAATGGCCCTGCACTGGTGGCTGTTACTGATGGTAATGGTAATGCCATTACAGCCAATGCAAGCAAAGATGGTAATGGTATTGAAACAAATATCGATGGTGCTGGTAATGCCCTGTATGCATGGGTGCCCAGTTTCGCTACAGGACGTGCAGGTAAATTCAATATTTTCAATGAAGACAATGAAAGTGATGTTATTACTGTAAAGACAGTAGGTAACGGTATTGCCGGTAACTTTTTGGTTGATAAAAGCACCGGAACATCACCAGCGGTAAAGGGAGAGGTGAATTCAATCTTCTCCAACTTCGGTACTGCCGGTATCTATGGCATTTCCTCCGGAACTGGTGGTTTTGCGGGTTTATTCCATTCATCAAATCCTGCCGGTAATGGCCCTGCTATAGTAGCCCTTGCCGATGGTAATGGTAATGCTATTACGGCCAATGCCAGCAATGGTGGCGATGGTGTTGAAACTACTGTAGATGGTACCGGTATCGCAATGTTTGCCTGGACCCCTAATTTCAGTAACGGACGTGCAGCCCGTATGGTAAACTTTAATGATGCCAATACCAATCCTGTACTTACAGTGGAGACACACAGTGCAGGCAACTTGGCACTGTTTAAATCCGGTGACCCGGGTACTGTAAATGTTGCCCGTATTGATGTTAATGGTAAAGGCTTCTTCAATGGTGGTACACAAACCGGTGGTGCCGACCTTGCCGAAGCATTCGATGTACAGGGTAATATAAAAGAATATGAGGCAGGCGATATCCTGGTGATCTCCGTTACCAAAGATAGAACAGTAGAGAAATCTGCTGAGCCTTATTCATCACTCGTAGCCGGGGTATATGCTACCAAGCCCGGCGTATTACTTACCGAAGAACATATTGACAATACGCTTAATGATAAAGTGCCGATGGGTGTTGTGGGAGTTATTCCTACCAAAGTATGTACAGAAGGCGGTGCCATCAAACGTGGTGACTTTATCGTAACCTCTTCTATTCCCGGTGTAGCAATGAAAGCCGACAGAAGTAAAGTACAGGTAGGACAGGTAATTGGCAAGGCCTTGCAGGATTACAATGGAAACGGTGTAGGTAAGATCAATGTGCTGGTAAGCATTAAGTAAATACGAAATAAGAAGTACGAGTACGGGTTATTGAGTATTTGTCGTTGTTGTATTCATTTTTACGCCCGCCTGAACGAATTTCATTAGGGCAGGTCTCATGAAATATTGACTATTCACTTGTATCCTGTATCTCAATTCAAAATAAAAAATATCATGAAACATTTAAGCAATAAGATCATTTTATCCGCGCTGGCTGTATGTGTCACTGCAATGGCTAATGCGCAGGAGTATAAAAGTAATGTAAGCATCAGTGAACAGTTAAAAGGCAATACTGTTCCGGGGCTCAACTATACAGCTGCCCGTCATGTAACTGCGGCTGCATCAATAAAACCCAATGAAGGAAAAGAGAGCCAGGTGCAGCAAATAAAAAAAGGTACCGCAAAAGGCATGAAGTTTATGCCTGTCACTGCTGCCAGAACTGTACAGCCTGCTGCAAGAGCCCTGGCCAGGACTGGTTCATTGCCGAGTGATCGGCAGGCACAGAAAGTAACAACGCCATCACCTGTAGGTAATGTACCTGTAATGCAGGATGGTAAAGAGCCCGCTGCTGCTATTGCATTGCCGGCACCGGTTATAGTACAACCTGTCAAAACTCCGCCTGCTAATAATAATTAACTGGTTTACCAGGTTATAGTTACATTATCAAAAGCTGGTCATATGACCAGCTTTTTTGTTGACATGTTACAAGAGCGTGTGTGTAATTATTTCTCAATAACAATGCAATAAAAAATATGGCACAGAAATGCAATGAGCCTGTTATTGCTGCATTTATGCTGACCAAACTCCCGGAGGGTTTGTAGTAGCTGCAATACAACGTATACGTACAATGGCTTAGGGATCATTGCGGTTATCTGAAGATGTAAGTATGGTAGTTTTACTATTGCACAGAATGAGTTTCAGTAATTTCTTTGCAACTGATTTAAACCCAATTACCTGTTAAAAACCCTGGTTATATGTTCAAGAACCGCAAGAAACTGATCGGCGTAGCTATTGTTGCTGCTTTAGCTTTTGCCTGTAAAAAAGATGATGATACTCCTGCAGCAGAAAAAATACTGGGCGAATGGTCATACTCCAGAACAACTTACCTGTACAAAACATCCAACTACGAGTACAAGGATACTGCAACCGGCACCGATGATGATTATGTTCAATTTCTTTCCAATGGAAAGCTTTACCTGCACCTCGATGGCTCTGAAGATACCATTACCTATAAGGTATTAGGCAATACGTCCATCATTATCGATGGAGATACTGCCAGTATCAGTAAGCTCAATGGCAATGAATTTGAGTATTATTTTCAGGTTACTGATGGGGTTGCTATTGAAAGAGTCGATGTAGCATTTAAACGATAAACATTTTTCTCCTGCGTTCAAGGTTAAGGTTCGTCTCATAAACAAAAGAGGCCGTTTCATCTGAAACGGCCTTCTTATTATATAAAAGATCATTTGTTATAATGTAGCCAGGCTCTCTTCAATGATCCTGATCTTTTCTTCAGCATCAGCTTTTTTCTTCTGCTCCAACGCTATTACTTCAGGTTTTGCATTTTGTACAAAACGCTCATTGCCCAGTTTTTTATCTACTGATACCAGGAAGCCTTTCAGGTATTCCAGCTCCTTTACTAATTCATCACGCTGTAGGCCTGTATTAACAGGTTGCTCTGTTTCTATGTAAAACTTGTCTTTATCAATTACCGTTGTAATTGTATTGGCTACCGGTTCTGTTACAAATGCGAACGTTTCAATGTTTACCTGTTTTACCAGGATAGACTGAATAGCGTTGTATAAGCCTGTATTGGCAGCGTTAACCGATAATTTGATCGCTTCTTTAGGCTTGATCTGGTTTTTATTACGTACATCACGCAAGCCGGTAATTAAATCTGTTAACAGTTTACCTTGTTTCAATACTTCTGTATCAAAAGCTTCAGGAGCAGCAAATTGCTTTACACAAAGATCTTCCTTACGATCTGCCAGCAGGTGATAGAGTTCTTCTGTAACAAATGGCATAAATGGATGCAGTAATTGCATCAGGTTACTGAAAAACTCCACGGTTTTACGATATACAGCAGCATCTATTGGTTGTTCCATACCTGGCTTCACCCATTCAAGATACCAGCCACAGAAATCATCCCATATCAGTGAGTAGATTGTTTTTAACGCTTCACTTAATTTGAAATCTTTATAGAGCCTGTCTACTTCTGTTCTTGCTTCTGCAAGACGGGATTCAAACCAGTTAATGGCAAAATCATTGGTATTGCCTGTACCTTCCTGCTGCCTTGCTTCCCACATTTTTACCAGCTTCAGCGCATTCCAGATCTTGTTATTGAAATTTCTTCCCTGTTCTGGTGAAGTGTCGTCAAACAACAAGTCGTTACCGGCAGGAGAGGAGATCATAATGCCAAAACGTACAGCATCTGCACCGTTCTTTTCGATCATTTCCAGCAGGTCGGGCGAGTTACCAAGGCTTTTACTCATTTTACGGCCTTGCTTGTCGCGCACCATCCCCGTAAAGTACACATCGCTGAATGGTTTTTCATCCATATACTCCATCCCCGCCATGATCATACGGGCAACCCAGAAAAAGATGATATCCTGTCCGGTTACCAGTACTGATGTAGGGTAGTAATAGTTGATATCCTTGTTCCCGGGTTGTGTAATTCCTTTAAACACTTCAATGGGCCACAACCAGCTACTGAACCAGGTATCCAGTACATCTTCATCCTGTACCAGTTCGTCAATAGTATAAGTGGCGCCATTACCGGCCTTGATACTTTCCAGTTTGCAGGCTTCAAATGCTGCCTCCTTTGTTTCTGCCACTACAAAAGTGCCATCAGGCGCATAGTAGGCAGGAATACGCTGTCCCCACCAAAGCTGGCGGCTGATACACCAGTCCTTTACATTCTCCAGCCAGTATTTATAAGTGGCCAGGAATTTATCGCCCGGGTGAATTTTTACTTCGCCGCTTGTTACAGCATTCAATGCTTTATCTGCCAATGTACGCATGGCTACAAACCACTGTGTAGAGATGCGGGGCTCTACTACTGCACTGGTACGTTGAGAAAAGCCCAGTCTTGTCTGGTAGTCCTCTTCTTTAGCCAGTACACCTTCCTCTGCCAGCATTTCCACCACTTTCTTCCTGGCTGCAAAACGATCCATGCCAACACATACCTGTGCGGCAGCACTTAAAGTACCGTCTTCATTTAAAGTATCGATGATCTCCAGACCGTGTTTCAGACCAAGATTATAGTCATTAATATCGTGAGCAGGTGTTACTTTCAATGCACCGGTTCCGAATTCCTTATCTACATATTCATCAAAGATCACAGGCACCGCGCGGTTCACCAGCGGTACGATCACTTTTTTACCTTTCAGGTGTGCATAGCGTTCATCTTCGGGGTTTACACACACTGCCGTATCGCCCATAATGGTTTCAGGACGTTGCGTAGCAATGGTGATAAACTCCTGTTTGTTGCTGCCTTCCACAAAGTATTTTACATAATACAGTTTACCCTGTACTTCTTTGTATTCAACTTCCTCGTCACTAAGGGCTGTTTTCGCTGCAGGATCCCAGTTGATCATGCGGGCACCGCGATAGATCAGCTTTTTATTATAGAGGTCAACAAATACTTTGATAACGGCACGGTAATAATCCGCGTCCATGGTAAAGGAAACACGATCCCAGTCTACACTACAGCCCAGTTTTTCGAGCTGATGGTAAATGATGCCACCGTACTTCTCTTTCCATTCGTAAGCATATTTCAAAAAGTCTTCGCGTGTGAGATCGCTTTTCTTAATACCTTTTTCTTTTTCCAGCATCTGCACCACTTTGGCTTCAGTAGCAATAGAAGCATGGTCGCTGCCGGGTACCCAGCAGGCGTTAAAGCCGCTCATGCGTGCTTTACGCACAAGAATATCCTGTACCGTTTCGTTGAGGGTATGTCCCATGTGCAGTACCCCTGTAACGTTGGGCGGAGGTATGACCACTGAATAGGCCGGACGGCTATCAGGAGTGCTGTTAAAATAGCGTTGCTGTTTCCAGTGCTGGTACCATCTGTCTTCGACTGTTGCCGGGTTGTAATTTTTACCTAATTCCATATTGGTTTTTGCTACTTAAAAGGACGGCAAAGGTACTGAGAAAAAAGGGAAGAAGTTGAGAGTTTCAGGTTTCAGGATTTCTGATTGCTGGATTTTGAGATTGGATACCGGATCGTGAATCGGCAGACGGCAATCGTCAGTCGTGAGTGAATGTCCGTGAAACGTGAAAAGTCAAATGTGAGACGGGCGTTACCGGTTACCAGATACCAGTTTCTGAATACAGGTTACCAGATGCAAGTTACAGGTAACTGCAAATTGCCCACTGCCAACTTGTATTCCTCGTGGCTCGCGGCTCAAAGCTGGCAGCTTGTATTCACCATTCACTATTCACCGGCTTAACTGCAAATTGCCCACTGCCAACTTGTATTCGCTCGCGGCTCGCAGCTCAAAGCTGGCAGCTTGTATTCACCATTCACTATTCACTGGCTTAACTGCAGATTACCAACTACCAACTTGTATTCCTCGCGGCTCGCAGCTCAAAGCTGGCAGCTTGTATTCACTATTCACCGGCTTAACTGCAGATTGCCAACTACCAACTTACTTTCTTCAGGGCTTGTATTTGCTAACGCCTAACCCCTGATTCCGGTAATTCCAGAAACGAAGAAAGGCACCATAAAGGTGCCTTTCGGAAAAATGAGTTACCGTCCTGGTATTTGTAAGCTAAGTGCCAGGCGACTTCTTGTGGTAAGAGACCATTCGGGGTCTTGCCTTGTAAGCTGAGTTATTAAGCGAACCAGTACAGGTAAGATAATAACATGATAAAGGTCAGGAAACCAACAGCGATTAAAACTGTTTTAACTGTTTCACCCAAATGAAATGAACTTGTCTTCTTCATATGCTGCATTTTAAATTGTAAACAAACCGGATTATGGTGGTGTAACCAGTGAACCACGGTTTTCACAGGTGTTGTCATGCAAGGCATTCAATGGGATAGGAATTCAGCTCTACGGTTATGGTTCCAGGAAGGAGTGAGGATTGTTTTTCCGTTCAATGAAAGTCAGAAAATCGGCTGATTGTTTAATTCCAAAAGCTGACACAAATTTAATGCATACTTCCTTAACATGCAAGTAGGTGTGCATAAGTGTAACAAAAATACCCGCAGAATAAGAAATCTGCGGGTGCTGATCAGAGCCTAAATGATTGATTATTTTTTAGTTATGGGTGAATTATACTTTTAAAGCTTTAACAGTATTACAGCAAAGCGATATCCACATCCGGGTATCTGGTAGCCCGGAAGAGGCAAAACTGTTATGCGAAACAGCTACTACCTGGTAGTTGTGCCTGTGTACCCGTCTTTACTGATATGGAAGTTTAGTTTTGTGTGAACCAGAATGCAAATGCCATAATTGCGGAGAAATAGAGAACTGTGATAGTGGCAAGAACATAGGCATTCTCTTGTGTGTGGGGCATAGTAGGTTTGTACATGATAGTGGATTTAAAGATGATTAATTAATGGTGTAATCATCACAGGGTAGGACGGAAATTAAATCAATTGATTTTCACCGGTTTAAAAAGGGGACGGAAAAAGTGAGGCGGTGTTTCTTTCTACTGGTTATCTTCTGCTAACTTTAGGGCCGTTTATGTACGCTATCGTTGATATAGAAACCACCGGGGGATACGCATCTAATAACGACATTACTGAAGTTGCTATTGTGTTACACGATGGCGAAAAAATAATAAGTCGTTTTGCTACACTCATTAAACCCCGTTTTCATATTCCGCATCATATCCAGGTCCTTACCGGAATAACGCCTGCTATGGTAGCAGATGCACCCGCTTTTGAAGATATCGCTAATGCTATTTTTAATATGCTTCAGGGCAATGTTTTCGTAGCACACAATGTAAATTTTGATTACTCTTTCTTAAAACATCACCTGGCACAGGCCGGTTATGAACTGAACTGTTCAAAATTGTGTACTGTAAGATTGACCAAAAAAGTATTCCCCGGGCTGCCTTCCTACAGTCTTGGAAATCTTTGCCGTCATTTTGGAATTACTATTGAAAACAGACACCGTGCCGGTGGCGATGTAGCTGCTACTGTTTTACTGCTGGAAATGTTATTGCAGCAGGGGGCTCAACAGCATATTCAGCAATTTGTAAAAAAAGGAGCGAAGGAGCAGTCCCTGCCCCCGCATTTATCCAAAGAAATAATCGAGCAACTGCCCTATACGCCCGGTGTATATTATTTCCACGATCAGAAAGGGAAGATCATTTATGTAGGCAAGGCAAAGAACCTGCGATACAGGGTAAGGAGTCATTTTGCTCACAATGGAGCGGGTAAACAGCGACAGGATTTTCTACGTAATGTATATAACATCACTTTTCAGCCCTGTAGTACTGAGCTGATGGCCTTTATACTGGAAAGCGTTGAGATCAAAAGATTGTGGCCTGCATTTAACCGCAGCCAGAAACGTGCAGCCAAAGTATTTGGGTTGTATGTTTTTGAAGACAGGAATGGTTATATGCGCCTCGCAATTGATCAGAAAAAGAAACACCTGCAGCCTTTATACACGTTCAACCTGCTGGTTGAAGGGCAGAACCTGTTAAAACAACTGGTCAACAGGTTCAATCTTTGTCCCAAATTCTGTTTTGTACAGACTGATAACGATCCCTGCATTGGCCTCGCTGATAATAGCTGCAAAGGGGCCTGTGAATTACAGGAAGATGCGATGAATTATAATGGCCGTGTACAGCAGGCAATTGAATATATCCACCATATGCTGCCAACATTCGCCGTAATGGACGAAGGCAATCACCACGAAGAACAAAGTTGCATACTGATGGAAAAAGGCAGGTTTTATGGAATGGGATATATACCTGTTGGTTATGCTGTTTCCGATATCAGTACGTTAAAAACACAGCTTACGCCATATCCTGAGAACGATTATATCCGTGGATTGATCTACCAGTTTGCAGAAAGGAATCCGGGCAAACGGATTGGATTTACCGGATAATGCAGAGGAATTTATTGTTGGATTGCTCAATGGGTATATTAACAATCCAACAATAAAGCTATTAATAAGCTGACACTGCATAATGCTTCAGTGCAGTTACCTTCAGGCGGTTATTAACAACATATACCTTTTTGTATTCGCGGAACTGATTGTCCTTATCCATAAACCCGATGATGCAGGAATATTGTTCAGGTCCTTTTTTAATAACAGGCTTGGGCATAATGCCAAAATTGGGCAGTTTTAACGTATCCTTTCCTTCAATTTCTTCAAAACGTAACTGCATCAGGTAGTGAAATGTCTTAGGCGTTTCATACAGTTTCACGGAAAAATACCAATCATTTAATGGATTATCGGTCTTCACCTTGTACTCTGCTACCGGTTCTTTACTCACTGTTGTACGGGTAGCGGGAACATTATCTGCAGTGCTGGTAACTGCGGGATTTTCTTCTGTGGTGGTGGCTGGTGATGTGTTATTCTGTTGTCCGCAGGAGTACAGCAGCACAAATGCCCATGCATAATAAATTCTCTTCATGTTACATTGCCTGTTTAAGCGCTTCAAAATAATGCATAATCAGCAGAAATGATACCAAAGTGAACGCAGATTTCACGGATTGATAATGGATTAACAGATTGTTTCATGCTTTGATAGCTGAATTGTTCGGTGGCTGTTGGTGTTGGCTGATAGAGTCGCACTTCTGTCACTTTCAAATTTTCAAATTGGTATATTTTCAAATTCCTTATTTTCAGTATATGGAAAAACACCTCACTTCATGGTACAGTGATGCCTTACAAACAGAAATGCCCATTGCTGTGTACGGCCATTATGGATTTGCATTGCTGATGGTTCCTACAGCTTCAGCAGATTACCTGGAATATGAACGGTTTGGATTGATAGAGTCATTACGCCCGTTTATAGATGCCGGCAAAGTGAAGATCTTTTCCATCAATAGCATGAACAATGAAAGCTGGATGAACTACAGCATTGATCCACGCCAGCGTGCAGTACGCCATGTACAATGGAATCACTATGTATTTAATGAGGTAATACCTTTCATCCGCAACAGCACAAGCGGCGAAACGCCTGTAATTACCACCGGTGCTTCCTTTGGCGCTTTGCATAGCGCCAATTTATTCTTCAAACGCCCCGATCTTATTAATGGCTGCATTGCGATGAGCGGTGTATATGAGTTGACAGAATATACCCGTGGTTATTTTGATGAAGATGTGTATTTCAACAGCCCCATGCATTATATGCCCAATCTTACAGATCATAATATCCTGGAGCAGATCCGCCGCAGTCATCATATTCATCTCCTTTCCGGTAGCGGCGATCATGAAGATCCGTCTTCTGCAGGTCGTTTTGCACGTATCTTATACGACAAAGGCATCTGGTATGAACTGGATATCTGGGGGCAGGAGTGGCGACATGACTGGCCCACCTGGAAAGCCATGCTACCACATTACATGGCAACAAGATTCTGATGACTTTTTTCTTCTGGCGCGGGTCTTACGCAGTAGACTCATGGTTTACAATCAGCAATATTCATTATTGATTTGCCTTTAATGGGCGTTTAATAGGCCGATAACAGGCAAAAGGTGGGATAAAGGTGGGATATACCTGTGATATGTCTGGGATACACCTGTCCGAAAACTAGCAAAAGGGTAGGGGGCTGGTGTTTAAACCCTTATGCAAAGATGGTGTTAAAATGAGACTGTCACCACAAAACCATTAGTCTGATAGCAGTAACTATTTGTTACAATAGTTACAACAAACTTTTTTATTATGGCTATACAGTCAGGTATTATAAGACTTGAAGGAAAGCTGGATAATATAGTTTTCTATACTGCAAATGGGCGTTACCTGGCCCGCCGTAAAACGAGCCTTAATAAAGAGCGTATAGCTACAGATCCGGCTTATCAAACGGCAAGGAACAATAATACTGAATTTGCCAGAGCTTCCCGCGCAGGAAAAGAATTGCGTAGTAGCTTGCTGCCACTCATTCATCGCAGAATGGATGGTACGCTGGTAAACAGATTAAATGCAGCATTGCTGAAAGTATTAAAATCAGATATAGATGCTATTCCCGGGCAGAGAAATATCAGGAATGGCAACATGGAATTGTTGCAGGAGTTCAGATTCAACAAAAAAGTAAGGTTACATAGTATTCTGCTGGTTAAACCTCAGTTGAGTGTAGCACGTGCTACGGGGTGTTTCACTGTTGCTTTACATGATTTTGTTGCTGATAAAATGCTTGCCAAATTGCATGGAATGACGCACTGTGAATTAGTAACAGCGGTTGTTGCAATGGATTTTGATCAGCCAGCTTGTATAGCTGAGTTCGCTCGCTCGTCTATGATCTCATTAACATCAACAGAGCCGGAAGATATTGTGCTTATCAGTAAACTGCCACCTGGTAATAACTTACCGCTAGTACTGATAATGGGTATTAATACATATCATCCACGGGATGGCGTATTGTGTCTGAGTGAAAATGCATTGTTCACACCACTGGAGATAATAGACGTCGATATAAGGTAAGAAGCAAGAAAATGTGTAAATGCAGGAAGTCTGATGTCTGAATGAAGTCAGAAAGACCGAAAATCCGGAAGAAAACCAGTTGGCAATTTGCAGTTACCGTTAATATCAGCAACGAGCTTTGAGCTACGAGCCGCGAGGAATACAAGTTAGCAGTTGGCAATTTGCAGTTAAACCAGTGAATAGTCAATGGTGAATAGTGAATATGAACTGCGAGCCACGAGCGAATACAAGTTGGCAGTTGGCAATTTGCAGTTACCTGTAACTTGCATCTGGTAACCTGTATTCAGAAACTGGTATCTGGTAACCGGTAACGCCCGTCTCACGTTTGACTTTTCACGTTTCGCGGACATTCACTCACGACTGACGATTGCCGTCTGCCGATTCACGATTCCATTCACTGCCTTAAATCCCTCAATCTCCAAATTCCGAAATCTTCACGATCAGCTTCCTGTATTCCCCAAATCAGCAGCCTTTAATTAATATTGTTTCCCGGGTATTGATCCAGCAGTTGCAAAAGCTCCTTTACTTTTTCGGGATACTGTGCTGCTATATTGGTGCGTTCACGAATATCTTCGGTAAGGTTGAAGAGTTCTATTAATGGAGCAGCCACAGTGCCGGTACGGCGTACTTTCCACGGCCCCTGGCGTAATGCTTCCGGTATGCCATTGTTTACATAATAGATAGGCTGGTGATGGTAATCTTTTTGTTTGCCGCTTAGCATGGGCGCTACAGATTCTCCATCCAATGTTCTTCCTTTTGGCAATGGAAGGCTCAGCCATGCTGCAATTGTTGGCAATACATCCAGGCTGGTAAATGATGCTGATAATTCTGCCACAGGAATATGACCTTTCCAATACACAATGAATGGTACACGATGACCACCTTCATAAGTTTCACCTTTTTTGCCCCTGAATATACCTGTGCTGCCTACATGCCAGGGTTTGGTAACACCATCTCCCGACATGCGTTCAGGGAAATCGATCCACGGGCCATTATCGCTGCTGAATATAAAAATGGTATTGTTGCCAAATCCTTTTGCTTCTACAGTTTTCCATAGTTCTGCCAGTCCGCCATCTATCTCTTCAATTACATCACCATAGGCTCCGCCGGCAGAACG
The DNA here is from genome assembly GCA_047602185.1 of Chitinophagaceae bacterium. Classification (GTDB taxonomy): domain Bacteria; phylum Bacteroidota; class Bacteroidia; order Chitinophagales; family Chitinophagaceae; genus PMP191F. The sequence continues at coordinate 1,112,111 of JASGHY010000001.1, forward strand.
GTTTTTATACCTGCTGCCCGATGCGATGGGCAGATGTGGCATATTGTGCGCGAAATACAGGAAGAATGGTTTACCGGGCGTTTGCGCTTTAATAAAACGGATAGCTTCCTGTGTATATAAACCGGTAAGAGAGGTATCTGCGGGACGTTCAATTACCGGTGTTCTGTCGCGGAAGATCTTTAAGGTGGTATCTGTTTTTACATAGGGTGCCTTGTAATCGTGACTGTACAGCATTCCGAAATAATGATCAAATCCCTGTGCTGTGGGGTGATTGGCAGGTATTTTATCGCCCAGGTGCCATTTGCCGATCATCTGCGTGGTATAACCGGCCTGTTTCAGCATTTCTGCAATAGTCACTTCTTCATCGGGCATCCCGAATTTAGAACCGGGAGGAATGGGAGAGTTCAGTTGCATACGGGTAGGGTAGCGTCCTGTAAGCAGGGTAGCCCTCGAAGGTGTGCAGGAAGGTGAGGTTACCATATACCCGGTAGCTTTTGTTCCCTGTGCTGCCATACGGTCAAGAAAGGGCGTTTTGATCTGCGGATTACCATAGCATCCCAGGTCACTATAACCCATATCATCTGTAAGTACCAGGATAATATTAGGACGTTGCTGGGCCTTAGCTGGTAAGCTGAATAATGTCAGGAATATTGCAAGTGCCAGGAACGGATAAAAACGATCCCTTTGCAGGCGTGTTGATGTGAAAGCCATGGTTGATGGATAATAGCCAAATGTACGGGCATTCTTTGTATGAATAGTATGCAACCGTTTGCGTTCAGGTTTTTATTTATACCTCTGCCTGGTTGAAATATTATTAATGCTGCAAGATTATATAAGCACTACCTGGTCAGATTATAGCTGAACAAAAAGAACGCAGACGTAGGTTGATAATCAGGAGATTTGACTGTTAAGTTCTTCTGAAAAAGCGGCATGGTTTTTTCATTAGTATTTTTACAAATGTGTATCAACTATGAAAACTCTCCGTTATCTGATCCCTTTTTCTGTAGCCGCTACAGTAATTGCAGCCTGTAATAAAGACAGTGATGCAACCACTGATCTGCGTATCAGGCTTACAGACAATCCTTACAGCGCTACAGCTGTAAATGTAGATATCCAACAAGTACGTATTAATTTAAGTGATGATTCCGCCGGCTGGGTTAACCTGGATACAAGAGCAGGTGTGTATAATCTGCTGAATCTGCAAAATGGTATTGATACTCTGATTGCACAGAGTATAGTACCTGCAGGTACTGTAAAAGAAATTCGTTTTGTATTGGGTAGCCGGAACAGTATTGAGTTTGCGGGTACTGCTTATCCGCTTACTATTCCCAGTGGCAGCGAATCTGGTCTTAAGATAAAATTGAATCGCAGGCTTAATGCAGATATAGATTCACTTGTAATTGATTTTGATGCTGCATTGTCTATTCTACAGGAAGGAACAGGAGACTATAAGCTAAAACCTGTTTTGAAAATAAAATAACGGCATTAGAATATTTATTAAAAAGGACCTCATAAAGAGGTCCTTTTATATTTAGTGAAGTTTTATTTTAACTACGGAAGTATATGCCAGAGACTTTGATCTTTATCGTATCAGCACCGTAGTCCCCTTTTTAAATACCTTTTCCCCGGTATCGCCATCGGTGTATTTCAACATCCATACATATACACCGGTAGCCTGCGGGTGACCGCTGATGGTCCCATCCCATTTTTTTGTCCAGTCAGTAGTGTGAAATACTAATTGACCGTACCTGTTGTAGATATTAAATTCAAGATCTTTTGCTTTATAGGCATTGAGTGGATACAGGTAGTCGTTATTGCCATCATTGTTGGGCGTAAATGCATTGGGTACGCCAATAATACAGGTATTTACCACTTTTAACTGGTGTGTAGCTGTATCAAAACAATTAAGGTTGTTTTCTATTATCAGTTGTACAGTATATAGTTCAGAGCGGCCTGTTGTTACCTGCGGGTATTTCTGTGGTACTGGATTCTGATCTGTACTGGTACCGCCAAAGCCAAAATTCCAATGCCAGGAAGTGATCTTGCCAATGCTGCTGTCTGTGAAAGTTGCAAAATCCTGCGGACACAATACTGCCGGCCAGCCAAAAGCAGCTTTTAATTCATTGTCAAGTACAATGGTTGTTGTTGCGCTATCCTTGCAGATCCCATTGGATACTACCAGCTTGATTTCTTTGGAACCGAATTTTTTAAAGATATAGGAAGGATTCTGTTGCGTGCTGGTGCCTTCATTGTTGAAATTCCAGTTCCACTGTGTTATATTATGCTGCCCGTTGTGTGTAAAGTTGATCGTATCCGCTTTACATCCCCAAAGCACCTGGGCATTAAAGTCTGCATTTACGGTATCTCCTGCTATAAAACTGATCACAGATCCAGCAGGTGTTGTTTGCCCGCATTCATCTACCAGCGGGTTGCCATCAATACCATTCAGTAATCGTATCTGGTATGTGCCGCCAACCTGTATAGGGCCGGCTAATTGCAGGGTAACAACCTTGCTGGCTGCATTTGTTCCGGAACAATTACCGGAGGCGCTTACTACAGTTACTGCTGAAGGACCTGTTACAATAAAGTCACTGCCATTGGCTGCAACAGAGCTACAAAGTATTGGCTTTTCAAAAACCAGTTCCAGTTTATTGGGCGAACAGCCTACCGGCTTAATGCTGTCCATTAATGTAGGCTGCACCGGCTTTACGGTAAATGTTACTTTATCGCCCACTGCGATGTTCCTGTTACAGTTATCGAGTATAGTGCTGCCATCACTTCCAAATTGCGCTGTAAGTGTGTAGGTGCCGGGTGCCAATGCACCGCTCATGGTTAAAACAAGCGTATCCATATCAAACCCGCTGGTGCAGGAAGTGCTTTTGGCAGAAACAATGGTAGCATTTGCAGGAGATAAACTAAAGTCGCTGCCATCTGTCGCAAGACTGGCGCACTTCATTTTTTTATTGAGATATACAGTTACTGTAACCCCTCCACAACCAGCGTCCGCACTTGCCAGTGCCGGTAATGTAGGATCAGTGATAACTGCAGTGCCACCAAAAGACAGATCATAACCACTTTGAGAATCGGTAAAGTGACTTACCATTAACAGGTAAGTATGACCTTCTTTCAAAGAAGGCATGCTGCTGAATGAGTTTTTATTGTCAGCAGGGTCTGAAGCACACTGTATAGAATTGGAACCGCTTGAAGAGGCCCCGGTTTTACCAAAGGTACCTGCCCAGTTGCCGGTTACGATCAATGAAGCGTCGGTAAAAACATCGTTGGGGGAGTGGCCGGTAATATCATAAAGCATCCAGTCATAATCATCTCCCAGGTCTTTGGGCGTAATTGTAAAGCTGAGCAAGCCGCTTGTATAGCAGGTAAAACTGTACCAGTATGGATTTTTATCCTGGTAGGCGATACCGTCTGCGCTGCAGGACGGATTAGGGAGATTTTTTGTAACACAGATCGGAACATTAGCCTGGTTAAAAACAGAGGTGCCGCAAACAGGAAATGCGGTAGATGGTGTTTGTCCCAGATTTACACAGCTTTGTGTTAGTCCATAATACCCCGGCAGTAACAGTAATACTATTGCTAGAATCTTTTTCAGCATAAACAATTGACCCGTAAATGTACTATATCGTTGCAGAAATTCGAAATCCTGGACGTCTGAAACGACGGATGTCCATATTTTCCACATCAATATGTGATATTCCGGGCCCTGCTATTGCTTTATCACCTTTTGCTGGTACAGGATGCCTGCCGCCTGTAGTTTTACTAAATAAATGCCAGGCTGCACAGAACTTATATCCAATGGCTCACTGGGATTGTGTTGCAGCCATTGTTTGATCAGCTGCCCGTTCATGCTGTAAAGTGATATGTTTTGCGCTACTGCTATATTTCCTGTATGCAGGTACAGCTGGTTACTGGCAGGTGTAGGAGTAATGGTTATTTTACCGGTTTTATCTGTATTTAGGGCAATTACTTTAGAATAGCTCACCTTACCATCTATATCCACCTGTTTTAACCGGTAATACAATGTATTGTTATAAAGTAAAGCAGCCTGTTTGTCTGTGTAGTTATAGGCGATTGTAAGCGAACTGTTGCCTTTTCCTTTAACAGGTTCAAGTGCCGTAAATTGCTGCCCGTCTGTACTGCGCTCCGGTACAAAATAATCATTGTTGATCTCCTGCGTTGTTTGCCAGTAAAGCGACACGTCGTTGTTGTTAATACGACCACTGAAATCGAGCAGCGTTACAGGCAATGCTACAGATACCATCCCGGCACCGAAACCGGAAAATCCTGTATTAAATGTAGCCGTAAGTGCATAATTACTGCCCAGCATGCTCTTGGTTGGAGTAGTAGGTTGAGGGGTACCCGCTCCGTTGGGGTTGGCCGGTGTGGAGGCTGAGATCTGCCCGGGCACTTTTACCAGTTCAATATTACTGAATGATTGTCCCGTAGCAGTTTGCCAGCCATTTACCTCCTGTTGGGTATAGTATAGTGTAATTTCATATTGACCTGAACTATTGTTAACAGATGGTAATACCCGGAAGGTTTTATTCATCAGGTAATGACTGGTTGTGTTGTCACGATAAGCTGTTGCGCCTGTGCCACTGCGATCGATGACTACCTGTGTACAGCCATAGTTGAAGGCCGATAGGTTTTTAACCCTCGCCAGTAAAGAGCCGTTGGATTGATCATAGAAATAAACATCGGCATTAGGACCTAGATATTCACTGCGTGAACCATTCAGCGTGGTTTGTACTTGTGTGCCGTTGTTATGGCTGATGAGATTGATAACTGGTTTGTAGTTGTTGTTGTAATAATACGGGCTAGTGCCAAATGCAGTAGCGCAGTTGGTGAACTGGTAAGCAAATGATGCATTGGTGGCTGAATAATCATCAGAATAAAAAGGCACTTCATCATCTGCGGGGTCAACAGTACTGCCATTATCAAAGCAAATCGTTACAACGATATTAGAGGTGCCGTTCCATGTAAAGGGTGAAGAAAATGTAAAGATATTAGTACCATTTACAGTGGTATAGTTGCCGGAATAAACAGTAGTCAGTGATCCATCACTTACAGGCGTACCGGTATGGTTTACATAATCCGTTATGAAGGTCTGTGACGTTTGACCCAGTTTGATCGTGAAATTCTTATAAATAAATGCACTGTTACTGTGCTTGGTAATATCAAAAGAAAGGGCTGTAAGGCTACCGGCTTTAACACCTGCAGCTATTAGCTCGGTTGCTTTATAAAGGAATTGCGATTTGTATTGGTACGACCTGGCTGTGAATGGAACCGTAGATGCAAAGTTATAAGTACCGTTCAGTTGTTTTGAATCATCATAAGGTCCGAAAGGAGCTTTATCATTATCATAAATAGTAATGGTTTCCACAGGGCGTCCGTCACCGGCAACAGCATTGCCGCCACCATTGTTCACCGTCATACCCAGTATAATTGTTTCAGTAGTTTCTACAATGGCATCATCATAGATCCTGATCGTAAATGAACGACTGGCATGTGCACCTGCAGGAAAGGTAACTACTTTGCTGGGCGCAGTAAAGCTTCCATTGGTAGTAATATCATAATCAACGCCTTCCTGTGCGGTACCGCTTACCTGCAAAGTGGCAGTGGCGGCAGCGGTTGGGTTGCTGCCAATCACCATGTTGAAAGTATAATCTTTATAACCACGTGTACAACCGCCGCTCACTACGGATGTGGCTGTTTGTTCTGTAGCCTGGAACTCTGTCCATTCAAAGTTGATCTTAGGTGTACAGGCTGTGCCTTCATCGGGTGCTATATCGCCGGACGAATTGATTTGTCCCAGGCGATACATATTCGTAGCTCCGGCACGCATTCTTGTTTTCTGACCGGCAGTAAATAACCGGGCATTCAGCACATAGCTCATGATATTGTGTTCTGTTGCTATAGTGTACGCTGTACCGGTACAGGGGTTGGTACTGCCTGTTCTTTCCGGATCGGCAAAATTGGGATTGGTAACAGGATCTGTATCAGCGATCATATCTCCATCGGTAGATGGGTTGGCATTGGGCGGACAGACACTTCCATTTGAACCTTCAAAAGGATGATAGAGCGTAAATACATGTCCTATTTCGTGTGGTAATAAAGTGCTGCCCGGGTAGAGATCACGCACACGAACTACTACGCCGTCAATAGTGGGATCAAAAGGGAAATAGGCATAGCCGCCGGTGCCTCCGCCAAATTCCCCGTCGTTATCATCGATCTTGTTCACTACCCAGATGTTACAATATTTTGTAGGATCCCAGCGAATGAAATTCTTCAACGTTACATCAGGAGTTCCATTGGTATTAGCTACATTAACTCCATGTGCTACATAGCCCGGCAGCGAGGAACCATTGATATGATTAATACCATTGGTAGCATTACAGTTAGGATCACGTTTGGCCAGTTCAAACCTGATGCCGATATCTCCCGTGCTTTCTCCCATCAGCCCGGCATCGGTACCTGCATATACGTTGTTGAGATAATCTACCACACTCTGGATCTGCGCATCTGTAGGATTGTATACACTGCCTAATGTATCGCCGGTATGAACAATATGGAATACAACAGGCATAATATAAGTACTGCCGGAAATGCGGGCTTCCGGGGCTGCGCTGCGAACCTGTTGTTCATATTGCTGTACCGCATTTTTATAGTGGCTGTTTGCCTGCATCATTTTATGGTGCAACAGCTCAAATCCACAGCCTTTTTGCTGTGCCTGCAAAGCAAATGAGAAAAATGTGCATGCGATACCGGCGAGTAGTGCGGAGGTTCTCATAACAGAATAGTTTGAACTGGTGTGCAACAAATTTCCGCAGGCCTGCCGGGCTGAAAAATACCTAGTTCTAACTATTTTGTATAACAGGTAAGGAGTTTATAAGTCAATGCTGGCTGGTGGCATGGACATAAAAAGGCCCGGACAAAGCCGGGCCATGTATTATAGAAAGGGAAGGTCTAATACAACTGTTTGAGATCGTTTTGCTTAGTTATAACCATCATTCTGTTTCAGGTTATTGTTGGCACGGATCACACTTTCAGGAATAGGCATTGTCCATTCCCTTGCAGTGGACGAAAGCGTACAGTTGCCAGCAGGAGAAACAGATGTATTGCCGCAGGTGCTGCCGCGTACAATTGTCCTGGTAGTTCTTTTCAGATCAAAGAACCTGTGTCCTTCGCCTACCAGTTCTCTTCTTCTTTCTATTGCAATGGCATCCAGCAAAGGCTGACCGGTTACACCTACCAATGGCACATAACCATTGATGCGGGCGCTGCGTAAAGCATTCAGGTCAGTTAATGCAGGACCTTCCTGTGAGTTTTTAGCTTCCGCTTCTGCTCTGATCAGGTACATTTCGCCGGTATGGAAGGCTATAAAGTTTGCATTGCCATCTACAACTGCATTTTTACCTTTGTATTTGGTTAATGCCAAACCTGTACCGATAGTAGAGAAATAAGCGGTGTAGCGGATGTCGTTGCTCTGTATCAAACCTGAAGTACCGGTAGTAGTGGCTACTTCAAGTGCCGGTCTGAAATAGTTACGGTTGCTGGTGGCAAAATAAGCCAGGAAAGTAGGGCCACTTTGTCCGGACTCAAACTGCACGTTCCAGATAATTTCACCTGCATTGGTCTGGTTGTACATACCTGAAAATGCCGTCTGGTTCAAATTTACCAGGGGACGAACGCCGATAGCATTGGTTGCAGCAGTAATAGCTTCAGGCCACATGCCTGCGTACAGATATGCTCTTGCCTGGATAGCATACACTGTTGCCAGGTCAATATAAGGGCGGCTAAGACCAGTGGTTGGATTCAGCACTATATCTGTATTTGATAACAAAGGAAGGGCTGCTGCCAGGTCGGCAAACAACAGGTCGTAGTATTCCTTATTGGTAAGTCTTGATGGCTTAACTGCTGTAGAAACCTGGAACTCTTTTACGTAAGGCATTGCCAGTACAGTAGTACTGCTCCTGTCGTATGAAGTAGCAAAGTAACGCAGCAGGTCAAAGTGTGCCAGTGCACGCATTGCATAAGCCTGTCCTTTAAGCCTGTTGGCCTGCTTCTGATTGGCAGTTGTTGTGTATTTGTCAACATCTCTCAATACAATGTTTGCTCTTGCTACTACTACATAAGGTGAAGAATAGAACGTAGATACCTGTCCGGTAGAAGAGTTATAGATCCAGTCGGCCATTGTACGTGAGTTAGCCAGTGATTCCAGCGTTTCGTACAGGTTGTCGCTTAAAACGTCGGGCATTAATGCCCAGCCACCGCCGGTACCGCTTCCTGAACCATAGTAGTTGCCATCACGAAAACCGGCATAAGCACCAATCAGTACTTCCTCTACCTGTTTCATGCTGGAAGGATTTGAAAGCGCATCCAGGCTGAATTCTGGCTTAAGTTCTACAAGATCTTTCTCTGAGCAGCTTTGGAACAGCACGATGGCCGCTGCCAGTGATAACGCTATTTTATTGATTGTTTTGATCATAAAGTTTGTTTTAAGGATTAAAAGCCAAGTGAAATACCAACAGTCGTTTGTTTCAGCGCAGGGTACTGAGCACCTGTTAATGATGCACCGGTCATTTCAGGATCAAAGCTCTTGAACTTGAATGATGACCACAGGTTCTGTCCCTGTACAAACACGCGCGCTGTACGGAATTTCAGATGACTCAATACTGATGATGGCAGACTATAGGCCAGCATTACGTTACGTAATCTCCAGAAACTGGCATCTTCCATAAAACGTGTAGTGCTGCTCTGGAAAGAGTTGCCACCGCTTGAAGTGGGGCGTGGAACATCTGTAATGTCTCCAGCCTGTTTCCATTCGCGCAATACATCCACAGACATGTTATCTGTATAGTAACTGGGGTTGGTAAGGTTTACACGGTCGTTGTTATACATGTATCTCTTCAGGAAGAAGTTCATCTGTGCGCTGAGCTCTAATCCTTTGTAGCGTACAGTTGTAGATATGCCACCATACCAGGGAGCATCAGAAGTACCCCAGATCACTTTATCGTTGGCACTGTATGTTTCTGTAAGCGCTTTGGCTTTGGTATAATACTGTGCATTACCATTGGCAGGGTTTACACCAGCATAATCAACCAGGAAGAGACTGTTTACCGGTCTGCCTTTTGCAAGGATGGTAACACCGGATACCACAGAGTCCTGTGGCAGGTTCAGGATCCTGTTCTTGTTATAGGTGATATTACCTTCCAGTGTCCAGGTGAAATTGCGGTTGCTGATCACATCACCTTTCAGCATCAGCTCAATACCACGGTTCCTGAGTGAACCGAAGTTACTGGGGATAGAAGAGAAGCCACCACCTGAAGGATCAACCGGTACAGAATAATACAGATCGAGGGTTTTACGATCATACCACTCAATAGTACCTGATAAGCGTTTATTGAGGATCATGAAATCCAGGCCAAAGTTGATGGTACGGTTGGTTTCCCATTTATAATCCAGGTTACCGGGTGATGATGGAGACCATCCGCTGATACCTGCATAGGCCGTGCGGGCAAATACAGGAATGGGATAGTCACCGGCAGCAGTAAGGTTGTTACCGTTTGTTCCGATTGAAGCGCGCAGTTTTAATTCATTTACAAAACGAACGTTTTCCATGAATTTCTCAGCGCTCGCATCCCAGGTAAAACCTGCTGATCCAAAGTTTGCAAAGCGATTGTTTACACCATAACGGGAAGAACCATCACGACGGCCTACCAGTGACAGGTAGTATTTGCCGCTATAACCATAGTTCACAGATGCAAAATAGGAGAGCAGACCATTTTGTGAACCGCCACCACTTACAACAGGAATATAGTTGGCATTAGCCGCACTACCTGCAGTAATACCGGTTTCATTGGTAAAGCCATTGGTAAGGCCATAACCTGTGAAGCCGAAGTTGCGGGAATCACTTTTTACTACCTCGGTAAATAAGCCAGCTTCGATCTCGTGTTTACCAAAGTCTTTTTTATAGTTCAGTGAAGTAGTACCTGTGTAGCGGAAGGTGCGGCTGAGGCCACGTGAAAGTGCGCCCTGGCGTGCAATACCGGTAGAGGTTTTAGGACTGGTAAATGTTGTTGATTCTGTCTGGCTATAATCAACACCCCAGTTTGTTCTGGCAGCTAAACCTTTGAGGAAGGGGAACTGGAATTCAAGATAAGCAGTACCCACGCCTTTGATCTGCTGCGCATAGTTATAGTTCAGGAATAACTCCATAGCAGCGTTTGGCTGAGCTGAAGTTAATCTGCCTGTACCTGCACCACCTGTTTCCTGGTACTCACCGGTATTGGGGTTGATGTCACGCTCATATGGATTGCCCCAACGGATCGCATTCAGCGGGCTGCTGATCACCGTGTTGCCTTCTGAAGTGGCTGTGGATTTTGAATAACCACCCTGGAGGTTCATTCCAAAACGCCAGTTCTTGATAGTATTGTCAACGTTGATACGTGCTGTATAACGTTTCAGTCCTGTTGTTTTAACGATACCTTCCTGGTCAAGGTAAGCCAGTGATGCAAAGAAACGGCTGGCTGCGCTACCGCCGCTTGCACTCAGCATGTGCTGATGCGTAACACCGGTACGGAACAGCGCATCTTTCCAACTGAAATTTACAGCACGTAAGCTATCAGCCTGCGCTGCTGTCCAACCCCAGGGGTTACCGCGTTGTAATTCGTAATCAATTTTCTCTTTACTGTTCATTACGATCAGCTTGTCTTTGGGCAGACGGCTGAAACCTAATTGTGCATCATAGTTCAACTGGATCTGGCCTGCACGTCCACGGCGTGTAGTAATTACAATTACACCGTTTGCACCACGTGAACCATACATCGCCGTAGCTACGGCATCTTTCAGGATCTCCACCCTGTCAAAATCGCCCTGGTTAATAGTGGCGAAGTCAGCAGCAGTGATCTCAATACCATCCATAATATACAACGGAGTGTTGCCACCACTGATAGATCCGTTACCGCGGATGCGGACAACTGCGTTGGCGCCTGGCTGACCGCTGCTGGCAAGAACAGAAACACCTGATGATTGTCCCTGCAATGCCTGGTCAAATGAGGCCAGTGGCTGTGTGCGAACCTCCCCAATGGGAACAGCAGTTGTAGCTCCACTGAATTTTTTACGTTGGATGGTGGTGTAACCGGTAATAACAACTTCGTTGATCTCAGACGCAGTGAGCGTTAATGTTGCGTCGTACTTTAATACCGAAGATTTAAGATCAATGGTCAGTTTATTAAACCCCACAGCAGTGATCTCAATTTGTTTGGCCGAAGTGGGAACGCTAAGCGAATAAGTTCCATCTGCTTTTGTAGCAGTGCCTGAAGGAGAGCCTTTTACCGTAACTGACGCATTTGCCACAGGCAATCCCTGCCCGTCAATTACTTTTCCTACAATAGTTTGGTTTTGAGCCGACAGTCTTATACAAGACAATAGCAGTAACAACCAGAGACAGATTTTTCTCATGATAGTTTCGTTTTGGGTTTGAAATGAGTTGCCGATCAGTTACCAGAAATGACAATACATTATTTTATAATGCTGCTTAAATTATGCATTTAGTCGATTTTTTGACTAAAACTGTCAATTAAATAAAATATAGAATAAAATGTAATGTGAATTATAGCTGAAACAGAAATGATCGAAAAAGATAATTTATTATTGAAACCAGCCACTGTAAAGGGATTGATGCCGAAGTGGGGATTAGAGACTAATTAGAAATACTACACATTAATAAAATGAATATATAAATATTTATTTCCCAGCACATAGTATTTTTATCGCATATTTATCTTGAAATTGCGGGTGTTTGGGTAGTTCTTTTGGTTTGCAGACTATAGTAAGAGATAGTTTATGTGAGTAGTTTTTGCGCTGCTCTTTACATGCGGAAGCCAGGGTGAGCCGACAGTCGGCCGGGTTAAAGTGATAAGACCCGTCTATGGGGTCTGTAATACGTCTTTAACCCGTCTTGTTCTCAAATGCGGAGTAAAGGCGCACTTTCTACATCTTTTTGTGCTGATCTGTAGAGTTTTGGGATGGTAGAATACTTTTTTCTTCTTGTCTCGTTCTTGTTTCATTCGCCCTCCGCCAAGGCAAAACCCCTGTGGGGGATCGTGAAAGGTGAAATGTCAAACGTGAGTGGCTGAAGTAAGTGAATAGTCAATGGTTAATAGTGAATGGAGAAAGACTGTTCCCGGTTACCGGATACAAGTTACAGGTAACTGCCAACTGGCCTCCCTTCAAAATTCAGCATTCGATATATCCTACGGATCCTGTATTCGCTAACAGCTAACACCTGATTGCTGATACCTGATTCAATGTCATTGAATTAAGAAAGGGCCACAGCGTGGCCTCCTGTTTATAGAAATGATCATAATGAGCATGTTGCGGCTCCGGTAGGAGCCTCGGGTGTCTTACAGGAAGCTCCTACCGGAGCTGAATACTTTGGTAACATTGATCTTCTATAAACAGGTAGCTCCGGCAGGAGCTTAATTCAACGACATTGATCCCTCATTCCCAATTCCTGTATTTCCTTGTGCCTTGTTCCTTTTCAGACTTCATACTTCTTATACTTTCTTCACAAAAAATTACAAAAGCCTTTTTACGCTTCTTGCCGCTTTTGCCTATTTTGACTGCAGAAACCTAACCGCATGAATAAGCTCCGATTCTCAAAAGATGAAGGGTCTGTATTTTATAAGGAACTTACCGAAACGCTTGATCTTTACTTTGCAAAGAACAATATCCCGAAAACCGGGGGTAAAAGAATGCTTTTTAAGATCGTGCTCTATTTCTCGCTTGATATCCTGTTTTATGTTTTAATGATCACCAGCACTTCGCCGCTTGCTTTTTACACTTTTTATTTATTGATGGGATTGTCTGTGCTGTTGACTGCTTTTAATATTTCGCACGATGCAGCACATGGAGTGGCGGTAAAAAGCCGGTATTGGAACAGGGTGCTTTTCTCCATCAGTTTTAACCTGCAGGGGAATAATGCCTATGTATGGGGCAAAAATCATAATGAGTCGCACCATCTTTATACGAATGTGGAAGGCAGCGATATAGATGTGCTGAATAATCCTTTGTTCCGGATGACGGAAAGCCAGCCGTTGCAATGGTACCACCGTTACCAGTTTCTCTATGCACCGGTACTGTACCTGCTTTATTCGTTGAACTGGTTCTTTTTCCGCGAAACATTAATGCTTTTCAATTATTCCAGTCGTACCATAAAGATCGTGATCCCGCCCAGGGAGATTGTAATGCTTGTTGTTTACAAGTTGCTGTATATCGGCTATATGATCATATTGCCGGCCTGTGTATTGCCTTTTGGTATAGGTACGGTATTACTCGCATTTGTGCTGAATCATTTTATGGTGTCTTTGCTCTTCGTAGGTGTACTGGGTGTTTCTCATGTTTCGGATTACGTAGCACATCCTGTTCCGGATAAGGAGAATAACGTGGGTATGAGCTGGCCGAAGCTACAGATGCTTACATCTGTAGACTATGATGCAGACAGCCGCCTGTTTAACTGGACTCTTGGCGGATTTAATGCGCATGCGCTGCATCATTTGTTACCTAATATCAGCCACGTGCATTACCTGGAAATATTGCCTGTATTTCGCGGACTCTGCAATAAGCATGGCATAGTGTATATGGAAATGCCTTATTACAAGGCGCTGGCATCGCACTTTCGCTTTCTATATGCTATGGGTAAGCATCAATCTGTAAAACCGATCTCTTTTGCGCGATAAGCATCTTTATATTGCTCAGGATAGCGAACTGCTGAAGCTTATTTATCGCCAGGTAGATGAGCAACTGGTGGTCGATAGAAAAGCTTCGGGAAGGCTTATTGCAATGAAATTTATTGTCTATTTCCTGCTATCTGTAATTACCTATAGTTTATTGTACGTAGTGCGGGATCCGGGATGGTTTATTACCTGCTTTATGGCTTATGGATTTGTGCTGCTGCTTTTTGCTTTTAACTTTTCGCATGATTTCTCGCACAATACTGTTTTTAGCAGCAAGCAGTGGAATAATGTCTGTTTTACGATCATCTATGCTATGGTAGGGGCGCATGCCGAAGCCTGGAAGCAAAGGCATGTCAATTCGCATCATTATGCCCCGAATGTGGAAGCGTATGACTCAGATCTGAAGATCACGAAGCTGATCCGTGTTATCCCGGAAAGTGAATATAAATGGTATCATCGTTACCAGCATATTTATGCTCCAGTTGCTTATACCAGTTACTCGCTTTTCTGGGTGTTCATTAAAGATGTTGTGATCCTGTACAGTAAGGACGAGTACAATAAGAAGAAAGGCGGAATCTATCACCTGTCATTCTGGTTGCAGAAATTGTTTTACCTGGCACTTGTACTGATACTGCCCTTGCTTTTTTCATTACAGCCCTGGTATATTGTAGTGACGGGGTTTGTGTGTATGCATTTGTTCCAATCGCTTTTTTTATTATTTACTTTCTTTATGACCCATCATGTAGAGAGTACGGCTTACCCTGTTACAGACGATGATGGTTTTATCAATACTTCCTGGTTGATGAACCAGGTAAAAAGTTCCAATGATATGCATCCTTTCAGCCATACAGCTAATTTTATACTGGGAGGATTCAATAATCATATTGCGCATCATTTATTCCCGCATATCCACCATATTCATTATCCCCGGCTTAGCAGGATCTTATATCGGATACTGGAGCAGCATAATATTATTCCCAATCAGACTACCTATTGGGGTGGCATTGCATCGCATTGGCGATTGCTGAAGCAAATGGGCAGACCTGTATAGATAAATGCTACTCTTGCGGTAGCTGCACTTTGGCAGATGCTGTATTGGTTTGCGGTAATTTCAGCGCCGGGATAATAGCTACGGCTATCAGGAAGGCTGAAACAAGAAAACCATCCTGCAACGCAAAGTATTCTGAAACATCGGCTGTGTGTTGCCTGCTGATGTAATAGTTGTAAATAAAAATATGCAGTGTGCCACTGATGGCAATACCTATAGAGCCTCCTAATTGTTGTAACAGGCTGTTCATGGAGGTAGCAGTGGCTGTTTGTTGTATGCTTACAGAGTTCAGCAGCGCGGTAGATACCGGTGCTACCAGCAAACTCATTCCCCAGCCACGGATCAGCATGGGTAATATGATGAGCCATATAGATGTACCCACGTTAATACGTGAGAACAGGAACATGGACAATGCTACCAGTACTAATCCTATAATAGAAGTATTGCGGATGTATCCTTTATCGGCCATTCGTCCGGCATAAGGCCGCGATACCAGCATCATCAATGCATTGGGTAATAGCAACAATCCTGATTGGATCTGTGAATAACCTAATAAGCCCTGCAGTAAGAATGGCAGAAAGAACAGGCCTCCGTATAAAGCGATAGAACGGATGATGATGATGATAGCACAGGTTACAAATCCCGATAACCTGAATACCGAAAGATCCAGCAGGGGAGCTGCTTTGCGCGACGATCGGATAAACATGAATAATGTGAATATTGTTACAGCTATACCGCTTACCAATTGCCAGGAGAAGCCACCGTTTTTTGTGACAGCCGAAATACTGTACTGTATGGCAACAATGAATATGGAGAAGAATATAAAACCAGTAATGTCAAACCTGGGATTGCTGGTAGGTTGCAGTTTCAGGAAATTGAGATAACGCATGGTCATTACAATGGTGAGAATGCCCAGTGGAATATTGACGTAGAAAATAGATTCCCATCCAAAATATTGTGTCAGTAATCCTCCCAATGTAGGGCCCAGTGCGGGACCCATTACATTGCCAATGCCCCACCAGCCAATAGCGCTGCCTCTTTCTTCTTTCGGAAAGCTTTCACTTAAAATAGCCAATGTGGTAGGGGAGATGGCGCCACCGCCGGTAGCCTGTACTACACGTGCAATGACCAGCATGGTAAGACTTCCGGATAGGCTGCAAAGCAAGGAGCCAAAAGTAAAAATAGCCACACTCCATAAAAAAAGATGGTAATAGCCTATCCTGCTTTTAAGCCAGTTGGTCAATGGGATGAACAGACAGAATGAGATCATGTAAGCGGTAATGACCCAGGCAACCTCATCTACATCTGCGTGGAACCTGTTTCGGATAACGGGTAACGATACATTTACTATGCTGCTGTCGATGGCCGCCATAGACGTGCCCAGCATTAACGTAAGAAGTATAAGTGACTTGTTCTTCAACATTTACGGTGTAATATGCTGAAAAAATGTTTTGCGTAAAGGTTTAAACAATGAAATTTTGATTAGAATAAAAACAACTACAACTTATAGAGGAGTTACAGCGTAATAGCTTAAACAAAGCTACGGCATCAGTGTTACCACAATCCTGGTAATGGTTTTATAGATACCGGAGGGTATGTATAAAAACAAAAAAGGAGCTGCATGGAAATGCACTCCGATTTTAAATCCAATATCCTATGAAAAACCGAATAGGAATGTTCAATTTAAATGCCAACTTCAATAAAGCCTGTGTTTAAAGGGGTTATCATTAAACGGGTTATTCGTTTTGTCTCACAATGGGCAAAATGAGCCCCAGAATTGGAATAATAGGAAAGGCGGAAATCTACAAGCGGGTTTGATTGGTTTCTTTTCCTGTGAGTGTGTGGGCTAAAAATAAAAAAAGGAGCTGCATGGAAATGCACTCCGATTTTAAATCCAATATCCTATGAAAAACCGAATAAGAATGTTCAATTTAAATGCCAACTTCAATAAGGCCTGTGTTTAAAGGGGTTATCGTTAGACGGGGTTTCCGTTTTGTCCCACAATGGGCAAAATGATGGCCAGAATTGGAATAATGTGAAAGGCAAAAACCGACAAATGTATCTTTGCTGCCTCTGTATACTAAAAAAGGTTCATGAAGCAACTGCTGGATAAAATAAGTAGGCTGTATCCTTTGCACAATGATGACCTGGAGCAGTTATTGGCTGTTACAACCTCGGTTCTATTGCCCAAAGGCACTGTTTTATTTAAAGAAGGTACAGTAACGGGCAAGGTCTTTATTATAGAGCAGGGTATTGCACGTGCGTTTACCAGTAAAGCAGGTAAGGAAGTTACTTTCTGGTTTGGAATGGATGGAGACATTATTCTGCAGATGTGCAGTTATGTAGCCAATAGTCCCGGTTATGAAACAGTAATGCTACTGGAAGATTCATTGCTGCATCAATTTGATAATACCAGTCTTCAAAAGCTGTATACAAGCAATATTCATATTGCCAACTGGGGCCGCAGGCTGGCAGAGTATGAATTACTACAGACAGAAGAACGATTTATTTCCCTGCAATTTCATTCCGCACGCGAACGCTATGTAGCATTGATAAAGAAAAATCCCGAGCTGGTCCAGCACATACAGTTGGGGTATATTGCTTCTTATCTTGGCATCAGCCAGGTAACATTAAGCCGTATCAGGGCCGAACTGGCAACGGAAAGTTTTTAGCATTTGTAAAAAAATAGTATCCACAGGATCCTCACCTTTGCACCAGGAAAACACCAAAAAATAAGCATTATGGCGTGGATACTACTTTTTATAGCGGGGTTGTGCGAAGTTGGTTTTACAACCTGTCTCAGTAAAGCGAAAGCAGCTTCCGGTAATATGGTGGCAGTGTGGCTTACAGGGTTTCTGATCAGTCTTATATTAAGTATGTTCTTACTATACAAGGCAACACAAACATTGCCATTAGGTACTGCCTATGCTGTGTGGACTGGTATTGGCGCCGTAGGAACTGTGCTTGTCGGTATTTTTTTCTTTAATGAACCATCAGATTTCTGGCGTATTTTCTTCATCGTATTACTGATCGGTTCTATTGCAGGATTGAAGATGGTGACGAAGTGAGGAGAAGGGTATAGAATCGTGAATCGGCAGACGGCAATCGGCAAAGCGAGTTTCGGGATTTCTGATTTTGGGATGTAGGGATTTTGTGATTGGATGCTGGATATTGGATTTGAGATTTGATGTTTGAAATTTAATCAAAACAACAGATCTTCCTGTATTTGCTCGCAGTTCATATTCACTATTCACCATTGACTATTCACTGGTTTAACTGCAAATTGCCAACTGCCAACTTGTATTCCTCGCAGCTAACTCCCAATTCCTCATTGCTGTATTAACCTATAACTTAAAACTTACGACCTATAACCGTATTCCGCGTTCGGCATTCAGCATTAAGCGTTCTGCCCAACCTACAACTTATAACCCAGCATTTGCAACAAAATAGTCTTCGTTTTGTAATACCTTTCTACCAAGTTTTAACAGTATGAGTTTTCTGCAACCTGCTAAAAAGGAAGGTAAAAAGTTCCTGAACCCGGTACCAACGTCTATGTCTACAGACCTGCTGAAAGCAATTGTAGCTTATGCTACCAGCAAAAATCAGCGGGTGCCATTACATCCTCCGGGACCATTTGTTACCGATACTTCAATCTATAATACCGCCCCTGCAAGCGGTTTGCGCATTACCTGGATAGGGCATTCATCTTTGCTGATCGAAATTGACGGGGTGCGCATTCTGACCGATCCTGTGTGGAGTGAAAGGGTATCTTTCTCTTCGTTGATTGGCCCCAGGCGTTTTTTTGCGCCGCCGTTGGCTTTGCAGAACCTGCCGCCACTGGACGCGGTATTGCTGTCGCACGATCATTACGACCACCTGGATAAAGCAACCATTCAATGGTTGTCGCGTACCAAAGTGCCTTTTTACTGTTCTTTGGGAGTAGGGCCTTACCTGCAGCAATTTGGCGTGCCGGCTGAACGCATTACCCAGCTGAACTGGATGGACCAGGCTGCTATTGGCAGCAATTGCACCCTGATTGCATTGCCCGCCCGTCATTTTTCGGGAAGGGGACTGTTCAACAGGTTTCAGACACTCTGGTCTTCATTTGTGATCTGTACGCCCGGGCACAATGTTTATTTTGGCGCTGATTCCGGTTGGTTCGATGGATTTGAAGAAATAGGCAAAGCCTATGGTCCCTTTGATCTTACCATGATCGAAATAGGAGCTTCCGATCCTCTCTGGGCCGATATTCACCTGGGGCCTGATCTTGCTTTTAAGGCACACCAGGCACTTAAAGGCAAACAAATGATGCCTATTCACTGGGGTACTTTCAACCTGGCGTTGCACGATTGGCGGCAACCGATTGAAAGGTTGCTGCAACTGGCTACACCGCAGCAGGTGCCGTTGCTGGTGCCCACACCAGGTGAACCCGTGGAGGTTACGGGAGTTGATTATAATACAAAGTGGTGGATTGACCGTTGATAGGTTGAAAAGTTAACAGGTTGAAAGGGCGTTTGGACAGTATGAACTGCATTTTGCGTTCAGCGTTTCGCGAAAAACCTACAACTTAAAACCTATAACTTACAACTCTTTATCTTTGCTAAAATTTTTGTAGTTGAAGCATCTTGCAGCGCTTAATAAGTATTTCTGGAAATACAGGTACCGTTTCAGTTTTGGGATACTGTTTATTCTTATCTCTAACTATTTTGCCATTCTTGCTCCGCAGGTTACAGGCTATGTGTTTGATGTGGTACAGCAGTCGTTTGGCGTACATACAAAACCTCCGGCTAAAGATTATGATATCCTGGTAGTTTGGTTTATTCATTTTGCCGAGCAGTACAAAACTATTTCAGTAATTGCCTTGTGTGGCATTACTATACTTATCCTGGCATTGATCCGTGGTATCTTTATGTTCTTCATGCGGCAGACCATTATTGTAACCAGCCGTCATGTGGAGTATGATCAGAAGAATGAAATATTTCAGCATTACCTGAAACTCGATACAGGCTTTTATAAAAATCACAGTACCGGCGATCTTATGAATCGTATGACAGAGGACGTTAGCCGTGTACGTATGTTTATGGGGCCTGCTGTGATGTACTTCATTAACCTCGTAACGCTTATTTCGCTGGCACTGTTTTACATGATCAAGAAAGATAAATTGCTTTCACTGTATGTACTGGCGCCATTACCCATTCTTGCCATTATTATCTATGCCGTAAATACAGTTATTCATAAAAAAAGCGAACGTATCCAGGCCCTGCTGTCTGACCTTACTACCAATGCGCAGGAATCCTATTCCGGTATTCGTGTTATCAAATCATTTGTACAGGAAAAATCGATGTTCAGTTTTTTTGAAAAGAACAGCGAAGAGTATAAGGACAATGCTATTGGCCTGGCTAAACTGGAAGCTATTTATTTCCCATCCATGGGTCTGTTGATCGGCCTGAGTACATTACTGACCATTATGATCGGTGGTATTTATGCCATTTATGGTGAAAGGGGTATGCAGATCGGTACTATTGCAGAGTTTGTAATGTATATTAATATGCTGACCTTCCCTGTAAGTGCTATTGGCTGGACGGCCAGTATGATACAGCGTGCGGCAGCTTCCCAGAAAAGGATCAACGAGTTCCTGGATACTGAACCGGTTATTGTAAATCCACCGGCAGCACTGACGCCGGCACTGAAAGGTGATATTGAATTCAGGAATGTCAATTTTACTTATCCCAATACCGGAATTCATGCGTTAAAAGATTTTAACCTGTCTATCCGCAGAGGGCAGAAGATTGCTATTATTGGTCATACCGGTAGTGGTAAAACTACGATCGCGCAATTACTGTTGCGGATGTACGACCCGGGAAGCGGCGTCATTACTATTGATGGGGTACGCATCAGCGATATGCAGTTGCAGGAGTTACGTAAACAGATAAGCTATGTACTGCAGGATGTATTCCTGTTCAGTGATACCGTTGCCGGCAATATCGGGTTTGGTGTGCCGGATGCTACGCAGGAGCTGGTACAGAAAGCAGCCCGGTACGCCAGTGTAGATAAAGAGATCATGGGATTTCACGACAACTATGCTACTATGATCGGGGAGCGTGGAGTAACGCTCAGTGGCGGTCAGAAGCAACGTATCTCAATAGCAAGGGCATTGGCAAAAGACCCGCAGATGGTAGTGTTTGATGATTGCCTGAGTGCCGTGGATGCCCGTACTGAAAAGGAAATATTAGGAAACCTCAATCGCTTTTTGCAGGACAAAACTGCAATCATTATAACACATCGGATTTTTTCGTTATTTGAATTTGATAATATTGTGGTGGTAGAAGAGGGCCGGATTGTTGAAACCGGCAAACACCACGAACTGATGGCCCGCAACGGTTACTATGCCTATCTGTACGAGCAGCAACAGCTACAGGATAGGGAAGGTGCCGATACTCAGATGCAGGCCGGATAAGGATTTCCTCGTTTTTGTACTATATTGACATGTAGTGTTTTTTGCATGTTTTGCGATGCCGGATCTGCTCCGGCAAATTGCTTAACGCTGCAAAAAATAAACGTATCTATGTATGCGGTGTAACCCTATAAAAATTAAGTGTGTAAAAATGGCAGGTAAATTTTGCTGAATCTAAAACAATATTATATTTGTATCTACTTTATTTGAATTCTGACAATTCTTAAACTGCTAAAACTTAAATGACTGTGGCGTACGAAAACAACGACAAACGAATGGAAAGCGTTTACAGCAAACGTATCAGAGCTGGGAAACGAAGAACTTATTTCTTCGATGTGAGAGCAACTCGTGGGAATGATTATTACATTACCATTACAGAAAGCCGCAAGAAGTTTAATGAAAATGGTTACGACAGGCATAAGATCTTCTTGTACAAAGAAGACTTCAACAAATTCTTAAAAGCATTGACTGAAGCTGTTGACTATGTGAAAACTGATCTGATGCCTAACTTTGATTTCGACGCTTATAACCATGACCAGGTTGCTGATGAAACAGACGAACTGGGCAACGATGGTGCTGAAGTTGAAACTATAGTAGCTGTTAATAACAGCGTAGCAGACAACAGCAGCAGTTCTGGCAGCGCTGGTGAAGAAGTAGATAAATGGTAACACCTTACATCTGTAAATAATTAAAACCCTCTGCCAGGCAGAGGGTTTTTTAATGTATTTCTTCCGGTCTGTAAACCTGGCAGTGTTCATTGATACGCTGCCAGGTTTTTTATTGCAATTATTTATCCCGGCGGATGTCAGATACCCGCCGGGGATATTTTGATCTTATTATTCTTTCACGAACCTGGTGGTTATATTTCCACTGTTGCTGGTAAGCTGCAACATATACACGCCTTTTGCCAGCGTGCTTACAGGTATACTACGGATATTGCTGCCTGCCTGTGCTGCAAAATTGCTTTGGTATACCTGGCTTCCCTTACTGTCAAACAAACGAACCTGTACAGCTTCACGTTTTTCAGTAATGTACTCAACGGTAAGCGTTGTTTTAACAGGATTGGGATATACAGAAAGGTTGGCAAATGGCTGAGACATATTGATACGTGCAATATTGCCGGTTATTGATTGACCATCCAGGTCTGTTTCTTTAACACGGTAATAATTCCAGTTGGCCAGCGGATCGTTATCAGTAAGCTGGTAATCTACTTTGCTGTTACTATTGCCCTGTGCAGCAACGGTGCCAACAAGATGGTCAAAATTATTGCCATCTGCAGAGCGCCATATTTCAAAGTGACTGGTATTTTGCTCAGAGGCTGTTGCCCATTTCAGCAGTACTGTGTTTCCTACCTTATAGGCTTTCAGTGGCAACAGTTGTGCCGGCAATGCCGCTGTTACATTTACTGATACCGAATTGCTGCTAACGTTTCCGCACAATGTTAATGGGTTGTTCTGCAGACTGCTGATAAATGAAGCCAATGAAGTACCTATATAGCTATTAAGCGTTGCCTGGGTTATGATGGATGAATAAGATAAGCCATAGATTGTATAGCTGCCTATAGAATACGTTGTTCCATTGCTTAAGTCTGCAGCCGATGCAATTGCTTTGATAAGTCCCGTTGCATTATCTACAATTACATAAGCATAACTGAACCCGGCTCCTGGAGCAGTTGGCAGGGTGCTATTGTAAATATTGCCTCCGGCAGGAGGGGTAACTGTAATATTGTATGCTGCAGGCAATGGAGGTGTTCCTACATCTGCTGTTCCTACGGCGAGCATATATTGTACTCCTGCGGTAAGTGCCACTGTGAAACTATTGGTAAGGCTGATGTTTGAGGTGGAACTGTTGAATGTTCCACTTGAAACAAGCATGTTGGAACATGTAGCAGACGGGTCAAATGCACTACTATACAAGTTAAACACAATGCCAAATGCTCCACTGCTTTTGGTAAATGTATAGTTCCCGGTCACATTCGGGATAAAGCTATATGTGTCATAACCAAAATGCAGGTTGCTGATAATAACGCAACTACCTACTGCATTATAATTTACCGAAAGTAAAGTTGCGGGGTCTGTACTTTCCAGAGTGCCTGTTATTGCCACTACCGAGCCATATACGGGAGCCAGTGAAAGATTTAATGCTGCTGTATTGACCTGTCCCGTTACTGAACCTGCCGGATTCAGTGAACCGCCGGCTGCCCCGCATGATGAAGTAAGGATGATATTACTTCCATTAATATTAAAAAAGATATTGTTACCTGCTTTTACCATAATACGTCCAAAGCTGGTAGGCAAGCTGGGGATTACTATATTTTCAGTGCCGTCATTTGCAGTACCTGATGAAAGCGTATAAGGATATGTATTGCCGCCATCGGTAGAAAAAAGGATATCTACTGTAGGGCAATTGACAGGTGCTACGTTTGTATTAGCTACATTCCAGGTAATAGTTGCTGTATTGGTACCATTGGCTGTCCAGGTGGTTGCTGTGGATTGTGAGGTAACTGTAAATGGTCCGGAAGCAGCATTAGTGGTAACAGCAATGGATGCCTGTCCGGTACAGCCTCCGCCGGCAGCTTCGTCACGTACCATGTCCTGGAAATTCATCGTTCTGCTTACAGAAGGTAATACTTCATACGGGTGTGCTGCACCTGTAACCAGGTAGGTAAGTTTAGGGAAATAGCGGAATGTATCGGTAGTTGGTGGATAGGACCGGAAGTTCGGACCACTTGTATTGGTAGCTGATGGTGCAGAAGATGTGATAACACCTGCATCCATCTGCTCCCAACAGTGATATAGTGTATTGCCATTCGCGTCGCTGGCAGAAGAAGCCAGTCTGAATGGCGTAGAGGCTGGTATAGTATAAGATGCTGCCGGTACTGTAACTACCGGCGCGGTATTGGTTGAAGCACTGGTAACAGGGCAGGCACTGCTTACTGCAAAACTGCTGATCTGCAGAATATTGCCACCGTGAAAATACAGGTCTGAATTAAACTGGTAGTAGTTGCCTGTACAGGTACCTGCATAAGCCATGATGGTAGAACCTCCGCCGGGTTCCCAGGCAGAAGAGGCTGTTGGATTACCTGCGCAAAGTCCATTGTTTGCCGCAAATGAGTGTGTGGCGCTGAACTGGTGACCAATTTCATGTGCTACAGTGCCAGTAAATACCGGACCTTGCGGGCCGGGAAGAGGATTAGAGCCTGTGCCAAAAGTTATACCTGCTGCAGCCATACCTTTAAATGAGTTATTGCAGGTTGAGTTTAACCTGGCTAAACCACCACTCCAACCATAATTCAATACAATGCCCAGGTCAAAATTGGCAGAACCAATTGCACTTGTAATCGTAGTGTGATTGCTTTCGAGAGTAGCAGTTGGTGAACCAGAGGTAGGAGATGGGACAGTGATATAGGGGTCTGCCAATGAATCGGTAAATAAAATGCTGTTATTGGTTACAAGCGTGAATCGTATGGCGAGGTCTCGTTCGTAAATGGCCGTTACATCATTGATCAATGTGGTAATATAAGTAAGTGCATTAGCCTGGCTGCCTGCCCAATATGTATATTCTCCTGTTGCCGCCACTGCCAGCTTGTAAGTACGAAGCTGGCAATCTCCGGCCAATACAGAACCTCCTCTCTGGCCATTGGCTACCATATCCTGTACACCACATTGTAGTGGCTCCGTAATGGGAACATCCTTTACACGATATACTATGTGTATGTCAGGATAGGCATCGCCCAATGGAGAAATGTAGAGGCTGCCTTCATTGGTGAAAAACAGGCCTGTAATACCTGTTGGTGTAATGGTGATACGGCCCTTTAAGTTATGTGAGGCAGGATCGGTTAACTCGTAGGTCTTTACAGAAGCGTTTTGTGATTGCAGTGCTTCTGACACCAGAGGGGATTCGATCAGCGATGTGTTAAGCATCGTACCATCCGGTAAAGGCAATGGGAATTGTACATTGGAAACACCTGTACGTGCTTTGGGATCTTCCAGGGGGGCCTGTCGTTGAAGTGATGTGGCTATCGCCCGGTTTAGTTTTACCAGTCTGAATTGCTTGGGTAACTGTGCGCTACGGGCATTGGTATAGCCCCGGGCTTGTGAAGCATCGGCTTCTGACCATAAGTTCTTTTGAGAAAAAGCAGTAACAGTAAAGCACAAGGATACAATTAGTACCAGTAGTCGTTTATTCATAAGCATTGGTTTTGTTTAAAGGCTATTGTTTGTTGAGCACTGCCGCAGGCAGGTGCAAAACGGTTTTCATAGCGCTAAAAACAAATATATACACAGTTGTATGACTGCATATAACGGATAAACTGAACTGGTGTTGTGCCGGACTAAAGGCTAATTATTTTCGTGGCGATACCTGTGGGTATGGTGGAATCAACTTTTGTGAACGGTAGGGGTTGGGTATATAGTTTCTGAACGTGGGATCTGGTTGATAATCAGGCATACTGGCTACCTGTTTCATATCCGGTACCAGGCAGGGCATATTATCAGGCTGCATCGTATACACTTTTCCGCGACTGGTCTGGTGTGAATAAACAGCCTGTGCCAGTGTTATTGATCTGCCATTCAATAATAACCGGGCAATTTTACTGCTATCAATAATAGCAGGTCGTTTTCCAATTGTATCAGGTTGGGCAAATGTAAGCCTGATACTGTTATTGGGATTGCCAGATAATTTGTCTTTTCCCTGTGCGTAGGAAAAAGAGGCAGATAAGATAAAGAGCGTTACTGTTAATCCTGATCTCATAACCGGGTATTTCACAGTACGATGCAATACCTGTCCAAGATACACAATTATTCCTTCATTTTTTTCCAGGCGTTTATCAGGCCGTTGGTAGAGGCGTCGTGCGAGGTAACTGGCTTATCATCCTGTAACTCCGGTAATATTTTATTAGCCAGTTGTTTACCCAGTTCCACGCCCCATTGGTCGAAGCTGAAAATGTTCCAGATAACGCCCTGTACAAAGATCTTGTGTTCGTACATCGCTATCAACTGGCCCAGTGTAAATGGCGTTATTTTCTTTACCAGGATAGAGTTGGTGGGTCTGTTACCTGCAAATTCTTTGAAAGGAACCAGTGCTTCCACCTCTTCAGGCTTTTTGCCGGCTTTTGCAAATTCGGCTTCTACTTCTTCTGCTGTTTTGCCGTTCATCAGTGCTTCTGTCTGTGCAAAGAAGTTGGACAACAGTTTGGGATGATGATCGCCTACAGGATTATGACTGATGGCCGGTGCAATAAAATCGCAGGGGATCAGTACAGTGCCCTGGTGGATCAACTGGTAAAAAGCATGCTGTCCATTGGTGCCGGGTTCGCCCCAGATCACCGGACCTGTGCTGTAAGTAACAGGTTTGCCTTTGCGATCTACACTTTTGCCATTGCTTTCCATATTCCCCTGCTGGAAATAGGCAGCAAAGCGGTGCATATACTGGTCGTAAGGTAATATAGCTTCTGTTTGTGTTCCAAAAAAGTTGGTGTACCAAAGGCCAATGAGCGCCAGTATCATTGGTACGTTCTTATCGGCTTCAGTATTGCGGAAATGAAGGTCTGTTGCATGTGCGCCCCTGAGCAATTGTTCAAAATTATCGTAACCAACAGTGAGGGCAATGGAGAGGCCAATAGCACTCCATAAAGAGTAGCGGCCGCCAACCCAATCCCAGAACTCAAACATATTGGCTTTGTCTATACCGAATTTAGTAACCTCTTTTTCATTGGTAGAGAGTGCCACAAAGTGTTTGGCAACCTGTGTTTCGTCTTTGGCAGCCTGCAGAAACCAATCTCTTGCGGTAAGCGCATTGGTCATGGTTTCCTGCGTAGTGAATGTTTTGGAAGCGATCAGGAACAGGGTTTCTTCCGGATTTACTTTTGTCAGTGTTTCTACAATATGTGTGGCATCCACATTGGATACAAAGTAAGGTTGAATATTGGCGTGCCAGTAAGGCTTGAGTGCTTCGGTTACCATAAAGGGACCAAGATCACTGCCACCAATACCTATGTTTACAATATAACGGATCTTTTTGCCGGTATAGCCTTTCCATTCACCACTGTGTACGCGGCTGCAGAAATCTTTCATCTGCTGCAATACCTTTTCAACATCAGGCATTACGTTATTGCCATTGGAATAAACAGGCTGATCAGAGAAATTACGCAGGGCTGTATGTAAAACGGAGCGGCCTTCTGTTTCGTTGATGATACTGCCGGTAAACATGGCTTCGATGGCTTCCTTCACTTCGCATTCTTCTGCCAGTTGCAGCAGGAGGTCCAGTGTTTTACCGGTAATGCGGTTCTTGGAGTAATCTACCAGGATCTCTTCACCCAGTGGTAAGGAGAATTTTTCAAAACGTTCGGGGTCTTTCTTAAACAGATCCCGCATATGATGACGGGATGCTTTTTTATAGTGGTCTTTTAACTTCTGCCAGGCTTCTGTATGATGAGGTTTAACTTTTGGTAACATATTCTGCATGTTAATAGATTTCAAAAATAGGGAATTACCCACAAGCAACGTGTTAAGAATCAGGGATTTTGATGTATAAGGTAGTGTTTTTTGTGTGTATAACGACAAAAAGAAGCGGTTCCCCGCCGGGAACCGCTTCAGTTACGATGTGCCTGTTAAACTAATCCTGACTCTCCGGATGCAGGCAAGTTGCGCTAGTGGGCTTAACCTGTCAGATCGGACCAGGCTGTTTATTTTACGATAATGTTATGTTCACGCAATTTGCCATATACCTGGTAGCGCACTTCACTTTTAACCCAATCGGCCTTGCTTATATTGGTACACCAGAAAGCAATGGTAAGCGTCATTTCATTTTCGTGCACATTGTCCATCAGTACAACTGGTTTAGGGCTTTTTAAAACGAAATCGGTCGCTAATGCCGCGTCGGTAATGCAGTCTATTACCTTGTCTTTGTTCTCTGTAGTCTGTACAGTAAATGACAGTTCAATTCTTCTTTGTTCATTGGTAAGCGTCCAGTTGGTGATAGATTGAGAAAGGATATCGCCGTTGGGAATAATGATCTCAGCTCCATCTGCAGTAAGCAGGGTACTGGAGCGGATACCGATCTCTTTTACCCGGCCACTGTGTCCGCTGATCTCTACCGAATCGCCGATCTGTAAGGGACGATCAAAAGCGAGAATGATACCTGATACAAAGTTGTTGACGATATTCTGTAAACCCATACCGATACCAACACCTAAGGCACCCAGTACAATGGTGATCTTATCAATAGGCAAACCGGAGGCTGCTACAGCTAACAGATATCCTGAACACAATACGATCAACCGGGTGATCACCAGCTTAGACCGGCTGTTCTTGTTGATCTCATCATTGTTGCCGGTATCTCCGAAGAAATAGCTTACATACCGTTGCAACAGGTGTGCTACCCATACGATCAGCAG
The DNA here is from genome assembly GCA_047602185.1 of Chitinophagaceae bacterium. GTDB lineage: Bacteria > Bacteroidota > Bacteroidia > Chitinophagales > Chitinophagaceae > PMP191F. Next base: position 1,140,763 of record JASGHY010000001.1, read on the forward strand.
GAATAGAATGATGCTGCCCAATGAGAAGTTAGCGCTTCCGATATGAATAGGCGCAGTGAAAATGGCATTGACGATCTTTACCAGTACCGCATACATGCTCATATTGGCTGCGAACATAATGGTCCACAGGAATATGACAACGAACAGGATTGGTTTTTGCAAACTATTCAGCACGTTGGTATAGTCGGAGGCTGCTGTAAGGTGGTATTTGATACGGCTTTTTACCAGTTGCAGCAATACCAGTTCCTGTATTACCTGTTTGAATACAGATAATGCCACGGCCTGTGTAATAGCTATAATGGCTGTATTGGAAAGCCCCTGTGCAATGGATACGCGTCCATACAGATTACAGATGATGGCCAGTACATTCAGTGCAATGTGCACAATGGAAACAATGCGGATAAAACGTGGCAGATACCTGAAGTGTTTTATCTCACGCATCAGCATTACACCCGCTGCGATTGCAACAACATTGATGGCAATTAAAATGCAACGTTGTGTAGTGTTGAAGTGGAATGTATCTATTACGCCTACACACAGTAGTAAAACAATGAAGATGATCCAGGGGACGCGGATGGCTTTTTTCTGTGCAGGCGGTAATACTACCAGTACTGCAATGACAATAATAAGCTGTAATAATTCGAAGTAACTCCACGGCGCATAGATGTCAAAGAATGGCATCATGCTGAGTGAAAAAATAAGCAGTGAAAGAAAGCGGTGTTTATTGAGGTATGAGAAATAGCTATTGATCGTAGCGGCATCCGGCGAGGCTGCCAGCTTTTTGAAGCTTTTGCGTACCCACCAGAAGAAGAACAGTAGAATAAACAATGGCAACCAGAAAGTAGTGCCTGAATTCATGCTCATGTAGTAGTTGAGCACTTTTTTGATGTTTACAGAATTGGCCTTTACTGCTTCGGCTGTATTGTTGTTCTTGCTGCCACCAGGTTGCCACAGGAAATTATAATCACCTTTCAGTTCCTGGATACCGTTCTGTCTTATTTTGTCATCAATGGTATTCAGCATTTCGCCAATGCCAATTGATTTCATGGCAAATGCCGAACTCCAGTTATTCAGTGTATCCAGTGAAGCTGTTACCTGCGAATCGGCCTGTGCCCATTTTACCTGTATAGATCTTACACGGGAGCGGCGTGAGGATGTATCGCGCAACCTTTCACGAAGGAACTGTGTAAGCACGGTATCGCGTGCAATAGCATACAGGCTGTGCTGTGCATTTTCGAGCCGGGTGATCTCTTTGGCCAACAGTGCTTTATTGCTTTCGTTATTCTCACGAAACTCCGTAAGCATGCGTTTGTACAGCTGTAAGTTGCGGAGATTGGTCTTGCTGTTGCCGGTTAGCATTTTGCGTAGTACCGTTATAATTTCACGGTTCTTGTCTGCATCCTGCTTCATTAAGAAAAGGGGATGTCCTATTTCTGCTTCATCCTGTACATTGTTGATGGTTTGGTAGGCCTTTTCCATGCTGGCCATATAATCACTCCTGGTAAGCTTTGTAGTATCAGAGAGTGTAAAAAATGACACAGAGTCTTTGGGAGAAGGTTTATCCTGTGCAAGAAGGTTATTGCTGAAAAGAAGGGTAAATAAACCAATTAACAGAACTGATAACCGTGGTACAGGGCAAATGGTTTTCATGAATTGAGATTTAGTAAAAGGTGCAACAAAATATTAAACAGGCGATTAACTGGTATTTATTTTATACCAATTGGCTGATTAACTCTACAAAATAAAACAAACAGCATCAAAAAAAGAAGCTGGCATTTGTGCCGGCCCCGTAAAGTTTGTTGTATGATGGAAAGTTTCTCTTTGTGTGGAGGTTATAGGTATTGCAGAACGCTTAACGCTGAATGCCTAACGCGAATACAAGAAAAATGTGCAAATATGCAAATGAACTGATGTGCAGATGGAGAAATTGGGAATCAGGTATTAGGGAATACAAGCGGCGAGCTTTGAGCTACGAGCCGCGAGGAATACAAGTTGGCAGTTGGCAATTTGCAGTTAAGCCAGTGAATAGTCAATGGTGAATAGTGAATATGAACTGCGAGCAAATACAGTAAGATCAATTGTTTTTTGATCAAATTTCAAACATTAAATCTCAAATCCGGTATCTGGTATCCAGAAACCGGTATCCCATTTCACGTTTGACATTTCACTTTTCACGATTGCCGTCTGTCGGTTCACGATCCTGTAACAGGCTTTGCCAATTACATATTCTCAATCACTTTCACCACTTCCTTTACCATCTCGGGTGTAATATCCAGGTGCAGTACCATGCGGATCTGGGTGGGAGAGAAGGGAATGGCCAGGATATTATTTTCTTTCAGCCTTGCTGTTACGGTTGATGGCTGGTAAGGCGCACTTACTTCGAAAATGATGATATTGGTTTCAACAGGAAGAATGCTGGCAGTGAATTCTTTCTTAGCCAATGCTGCTGCAATTGTTTTGGCATGATCATGATCTTCGGCCAGCCTGCTGATATTGTGATGTAAGGCATAAATACCGGAAGCAGCCATAATACCTGCCTGCCTCATGCCGCCACCAAATACCTTGCGGATGCGTCTTGATTTCCTGATAAATTCTTTAGAGCCCAGCAGGATACTGCCGATAGGGCATCCCAGGCCTTTATTGAGACAAATAGAAATAGTATGAAACAGTTCACCATACTGTACCGGTGACTCGTTATTGGCCACCATAGCATTGAACAAACGTGCGCCATCAAGATGCAGGTTCAGTTGATTATTATCACAAACTTCCCTGATCTTTTTGATCTCTTCCATATTGTAGCAACTGCCACCACCACGGTTGGAAGTATTTTCTATGCAAACAAGTGAGGTATTGGCTTTGTGTACATCGTTCCTGTTATTGATTGCAGCGCTTACCTGGGAGGCAGTAAAACGTCCGCGATCGCCCTGTAGTAAAGCTACCTGTGCACCTGAATTGAATGCAATGCCACCTCCTTCAAACTGGTACACATGTGCTGAAAAATCGCAGATCACTTCATCGCCCGGCTGGGTATGTACTTTAATGGCAATCTGGTTCGACATAGTACCGGAGGGGCAATATAATGCAGCTTCTTTGCCAAACATGGTTGCTGCCATGTTCTCCAGTTCATTAACGGTAGGGTCTTCTCCAAAAACATCGTCGCCGGTGGGGGCCTGCATCATGGCCTGTAACATGGCTGGTGTAGGACGGGTAACTGTGTCAGAACGTAGATCTATGAGCATGGTAATAAAATAAAATATGGAATGCGAATTTACGATGTTAGCATGAGAAGCGTAAAACAGTGTGATCAACGGGGTTCGCCTGCAGGTTTTGGCTGTGTTTTAACCGGCAATTGCCAGGCATAATGGTCTGTTTTTTTGCGCAGCAGTATAAAACATCCCAGTGCGGGTAATAATGTGGCGGGAAAAAAAGACGCAATGCCCAGGGGGGCAATAGCCACCAGGATCAGTAATGCCAGTGCACAGGCTATTTTGAATACCTGGTTTTTCAGCAATAATCCAATGGCTGTAAGTAGTTGCAGGATCGCAAACATCTTTGCTGAGAATGGCAAATGATCAATAAATGGTTGTACAATACCATCACGGTACCAGTCAAAAAAAGCAAATTGTTTATAGTTGTTGTAAAGGTCAGGATGTCCTTGTACTGTATTCCAGGTGTAACAAGCTGTAGCAATGAAGAAAATGGATAAAAGAAGTCTGCCTGCGAAGGGGAGGACGATCATCAGGCAAAGCATGAAGAATGCAATGATGATCGCTATGCCGTTGAACTGTGTGTAGAATTCTGCAGACATGTGAATTGTGTTCAGGACAAGGTTTGGAAATGCAATACTAATGTAGCACAGTTACATATTATATCAGTTCCTTATTTTTAACTGGCTTTTAATGATGCTGTCAAAGAAGTAACTTCGCTTCAATATGAAATTGCTCATCATGGGGGCCTCCGGTGCAGGCGCTACTACATTGGGTAAGGCCCTGGCTAATCAACTGGGGATAGCTTATTTTGATACAGATGAGTATTTCTGGCTGCCTTCCGATCCTCCTTTTACTACCCGCCGTTTGCCCGAAGAACGTAACGCTTTATTACTGGCCGACCTTGCAAGTGCTGAACACGCTATTGTGGGAGGCTCTGTAATAAACTGGGGCGATAACTGGCGTACAATATTTGATCATGTAGTGTTTCTGTACCTGCCTCATGATGTACGTATGCAGAGACTGCATGCACGGGAAGTGGAGCGATATGGCACTGTGATCTTTGATGATGCTGAAAGAAACAAGCAGTACCGTGCATTTATGGAATGGGCTGCAGGGTATGATGATAATACTGCAAGAGGCCGTACGTTGATGGCTCATGAACAATGGCTGCAACAACTTGCCTGCCCGGTTATTGAAATAAGAGGCGATCTTCCGATAGAAGAAAAAAAGCTGATAGTACTTGCTGAAATTACTCCTGTTTAAAGAATGCAGGCATTATTCATTACGCAAGGCTGCAATAGGATTGGCCAGCGCTGCTTTTATTGCCTGGTAACTTACAGTAAGAATGGCAATGATGGTACTGCATATACCGGTAACGGCAAACATCCACCAGCTGATATTGATCCTGTATGGATAAGATCGCAGCCAGCTGTTCATACACCACCATGCAATAGGTGATGCAATGGCAAAGGCAATCAATACCAGCAATAGAAAATCTTTGGATAGCAGGGTAGTGATGGCTGATACAGAAGCTCCCAGTACTTTTCTTACGCCTATTTCCTTTACGCGGTTCTCTGCCATATAAGCTGCCAGTGCAAACAAACCAAGACAGGAAATGAAAATGGTCAATCCTGCAAATAAAGCAGCCAATGTGCCTGTTTGCTGTTCCCTGCCGAACTTTTCGGCAAATACCTTGTCAACGAAATTATAATCAAACGGATAATCGGGGTTGTATTTTTTGATAATGTTACCAATCGTTTCAAGGTTGTCGGCAGTAGTGTATGCCGGGTTCAGTTTAAAGGTCATGGTGCCTGACCATGCTTTTGGTCCCTGCATGATTACGGGCATGATCTTATCAAACGGTGAAGTAGGCATGTAGTCCTTTACAACACCCCTGATAGTCCATTTGGTGCTTCCGTCTCCATCTTCTAAAACCTCACCTACAGGATCTTTGAATCCTAATTGTTTTACTGCAGCTTCATTTACCAGCAGAGCTGTAGAGTCGGCCGGGTATAAGTTTGTATTGATGTCACGACCGGCAATCAGTTTCAAGCCCATGGTACGTGTAAAGTCATTGTCAATGTTGATCTGTCCAAATACCAGTTTAATATTGGGGTCCCTGCCTTTCCACTTATAGCCGTCGCCCATACTCCATAGTTCGGTAATGGGAGAGCTGGTTCTTGTTACATTGAGTACGGCATTGCTTCTCAGTAGTTCGTCTTTAACAAGCGCATACTTTTTTACGAGGTCGCCTTTCATGTACACATATACAAGATTGTCCTTGCTGTACCCGGTATCTCTTTTTCGTGCAAAGTCGATCTGCCGGTAAATAACAATGGTGCAGATGGTTAATGTGATAGCGAAAGTAAATTGTATAACAACCAATACTTTACGGGGCGTTATCAATGCATGTGTTGCTTTGAAAGTGCCTTTTAATACACGGATAGGTTGGAAAGCGGATAGATAAAATGCAGGATAGCTGCCTGCCAGTATGCCTGTGAACAGGATGAAACCAATAGCAAATAACCAGAAGTATTCGTTTGACCAGGGAATGCTCAGTTGTTTACCGGTAAGCTCATTGAACCAGGGTAAAACAGGCTGTACTATTGCCAGCGCTATAAGCCCGGAAATAAAAGCAAACAGTATTGATTCACCAATGAATTGTCTTACAAGAATGCCTTTATTGGCGCCTACCACTTTGCGGATACCTACTTCTTTGGCCCGCTTTACACTGCGGGCAGTGCCCAGGTTCATATAATTGATACAGGCTATCAGTAGTATAAATGCAGCAATAATGGAAAACAGGCGTACATACTCAATACGACCGCCTACACTTACGCCATTTTCGAAGCGGGAATAGAGCCACCATTTGGAAAGCGGGTGTAGAAAGAACTGATTTTTTGCTTCAGGGGCATAGGATTTCAGGAACTTTTCAATCTTGTTGCCAAATGCAGCTTCTGATACCCCGGGTTTCAATAGCAGGATAGTGGCTATTGAGTTATTCTGCCAGTCGGGGTTTTCCCAGCCTACTTCTTTTGTATAGCTCCAGGGAACCAGGTATTCAAAATTGAAGGTTGTATTCGGTGGAAAATCCTTCATTACCCCGGTTACTGTAAACAGTGCGGTACTATCTACTTTTATCTCACGTCCAAGTGCAGTGGCATCACCAAACAGCTTATGTGCCAGCTTTTCAGTGATCACCAGTCCACGTGGACTACTTAATGCTGTTTTAGCGTCTCCTGCCACCAACGGGAAATCGAAGATGGTAAGGAACGACGGGTCTGTAATGTAGCCCTGTGTTTCGAGGTGTTTATCGCCCGAGCTGAAGGTGAAAGCGCCTACCCAGTTAGCTCTTGCATAAGCTTCTATTTCCGGGAGCGTTTCTTTCATAACAGGCCCCGCTACCATTGGTGTACTCCACCATACCTGCATTTTGTTTTCAATACGAACACGGTTTATTACCTGGTAAATGCGATCTTTTTTGGAATGGAACTGCTCCATGTTCAGCTCATTCTGGATCCACAGAAGGATCAGTACAGCACAGGCAATACCCAGTGCGAGACCGGTAATGTTGATAAAGGAAAATGCTTTATTGCGGGTAACATTGCGCCAGGCTATCTTGGCATAATTGCTCAGCATGCCATTGGCGAAGGGAGTAATGAAAAGTCTTTTCCGGCGGTGATTGTTCCATAAAACGGCACGGTGGTTCAGTTCTTCCTCTTCTTCCTTTGCTTCTTCCAGCTTTTCCATCCGGTGCATGTGCCTGTTGAACGCATTTTCTGTTTCTGCTTCATCGATCTTCTGGTCAGATGGTTTCCAGATAGCCGATAATACCCCGATGGATGCTACCATTTCAGGATGTTGCTGTAAAAGTTGTTGCAACTCTTCCAGTTCTTCCGCAGTGGCTTCGCCAGACAGCTTTTTGGCTGCCAGGTTCCAGATATGATCCCTTTCTTCCATATAATTTTCAGGCTACACTACAAGCAAAAAGTCGCTAAAAAAACAGTACTGTTTCAAAAGTAATCAAACCCCGGTGAATTTACACGATAGTAACCGGAAGAATGGAAGGAAGGTGTTTTGACTGGAAAAATGACAGGATTTTGTGATTTCATTATGTTTAATCTTTTAGCGTTTATTTTCAACCGCAGCGAAAGGAGGTACAGAGGTTTAACCGCGAAGGCGCCATGACGCCAGGCTTTCTTTCTTAAAAGGCGCGGTACGGTTGGAATATTCTGCTGTATACAGGAAATATGCTTCTAACCGTTCCAGGCCTTGCTGCCCGGTTAAGTGATACAGGGCAATGTCCGGGTGAATATGTGCCGCGCGAGAACGAGATGAACTACCCTACAACTTTGCCTTCCGCCATGCGGTCGAGGATATTTTTCCAGCGTTCGGTTGGTAATTCCTGTTCTACCATCTGGAGTATCAGGTCCATCAGCCGTATAGAGCCGGTCTGTTCTACGTTCTTTAACCATTCAATGATCTCGGCATTGTTGGTACCACGCACAATCCAGCGGTAGTACACTACCAGGTGCTGGGGTGGCAGGGCAGAGAGGATATTTTGCTGGAACAGCTTTACTTCCCGCTCTGTGTAGTGCATTTGCAATACTGAACCCAGAATGGATTCTTTTTTGGCAAGGTGTTCAAGTTTAGAGGCAAGAAAAGCGGTGTAGGCTCTCGTAATGGCATCACCGGCATCCTGCATATTGCGGGGTGAAGTGGCTTGTTTGTGCAGTTGCAGTAACCCTTTCAGTTGCAGGGAAAGACCTGCATTGATCTCTGAGGACCCCTTAAAAATAGCCGGTGCTTCCGGTACATATCTTTTGAGGGCCGGTACCACATATTTTTCTTCCATCCAGGCATAGCCGTTGAACAGGTGCAGGGCCTGCTGCATGTTTTCAAGGGTGGCCTGCGTCTCTGCCGCAACAGCAAAGTCGGTTTGCTGCAGCGTAAGGGCTACATCATATAGCAAGGCCCTGGCTCCTTTATATAACTGGGTAAACAGATTGTAATGCTTCATGTGACCTGGTTGTTATCCATTTGACATTGGGAAATAATACACTGTCTGGTTGTTACAAATTTGCTGCTTCACCATCGATCCGTCAAACCATGAGTGAGCGAATTGTTAAAAAAGCCTGTTGAGATGACGAATAAAATAATCTTGTCATAACTGCAACCTGCTTATTGACGTGTAATTGCAGCCGGGCTGGCGGAAAAAGGCCGAATTCTGCGTGAATTGTCAAAAATGCTGTATGAACTGGATTTGAAAAAGAAGGGGGAACATTATTTTTGTTGCTTCAAACACCCTCTTCTTTGCTCATAAAACCCTTATTAATCAGCTTTCTGCTGGCAATCTGCCTGGCGGCAACCTGTCAGCAGCAGTCTGCTGCTGTAAACAGGCAAAACCCGCAGGTACCCTACAATGTAACGGTTGACGTTAATCTTTCGCAATCCGCCAATACTATTCATACCCGTAAGTATCATTTTACGCACTTCAGTTCAGCCAACGGGTTAAGTTCTAATATCGTTAAGAACGTAGTACAGGACCATAAGGGCTACATGTGGTTTGCTACGCTGGATGGCCTGCAGCGTTATGACGGCAATAAGTTCATCACTTTCAGGAATGAGCCGGGCAACCCGTATTCTGTACCGTCTGACCTGGTAGGCCAGGTAATGGAAGACAATTATCAGCATCTCTGGGTGTTAGGCGGAGGCAAGGCCGGCATCTTCAATACCAGCAATTTTACTTTTTCGGAAGTGCCCATATTGGCCGGCGATGCTCATATTCAAAGTGATCTTACTCCCGGTTTTTCCAACGCATTCATGAGCAAAGATCACCGGGGTAATGCTCTTTTGTTCTGGATAGGAAAGGGCGTTTTTATGTACGATAGTGTAAAGAATGCCTTTGTAGCAGCCCGTTTTTTTAATATACCCGAGAACTGGGGGATCACGGATATCAATTGTTCACCAGCTACCTCACAGTACCTTTTCAGCGGAAACTCCGGGATGTTGCTGTATAATATGAAAACGGGTAATATCAATTATGCCGGTCATAATCCTGATAAGGTTCAACTGATAGAGGACCTGAAGGAAGAGAAATGGCTAAGCAACATCATTGGTTACCAGGGTAAGGTGTTGTGGTTTGTAAACTGGCCCCCCTCCGGCGGGCCGTTCCTGCACGCATACAATACGGTAACCCGTGAGCACAGGCGTTATAACATCAGCCAGTTATTAGGGCTTGGGTATTACGAAATAGCAGATGCCCTGATACAGGATAACGGGCGTATGTGGGTGTATGGAAGAACGTTTATTGCTGAATATAATGACAGTACGCAGACTTTCAGACTGATCCGTAATGAATATGTGGACGAGCAGAGCATTCGTTTTGACCAGGTGTCCAATATGTGCCAGGACAAGCAGAAAAATATCTGGATCTCTACGGAGAACGGCGTGTTCTTATTTAACCCGGATAAAGAGTTTTTCAATAACTACAGCCTCATTCGCCCTGATGGTTCAGGAATTATTGATGGACCGGTGATCACTGCAAAGCAAATAAGCAAGAATGAAATATGGGTGGGGTGCTGGGGCACTGGTTTGTATGCCTACGATAATAATTTTAACCCCATCAACCTTCCTCCCTCATTACAGAAATATAAACAACCATTCGGCCTATGGACTATACATCAGCATAGCTCTACCGGGCTTATCTGGTTTGGATTGCAGGATGGCGGTATGCTGGTGTACAATCCTGCTACCGGCAAGGATGAACATTATTATGATAAGATCTTTGGAAACAGCACTATAAGACAAATAGTGGAAGACCACGAGGGTAACCTGTGGTTTGGGATGCAGGGAGGGCATATTGTAAAATGGGATCCCATTGCTGCAAAAGGAGATATTCATAAAGGTTTAAAGCTGATTCGTAAGCGTGATGCCGCCAGGGTGTACAAATTGCTGGTTGACAACAAAGGTTTTTTGTGGGCGGGGACGATGATGAAGGGGGTATACAAATATGATCCTGCAACAGAGCAGGAACTATTGCATATTACCACCCAGGAAGCACAGGGGAAACGTTTATGGGATAACCAGGTGTCTGATATTATACAACACGATGATAGTACCATATTGCTTGCCGGTGGTGCTATCAATGTACTGAACACCCGTACCAATACTATCAGTTTTATAACAACAGTAAATGGTCTTTCCTCTAATAATGCGCAATGTATACAACGGGATAAAGATGGTATTTACTGGGTGGGCATGGCGCATGGCCTTTGCAGAATGAACCTGGAGAAGAAAATATTCAGCCTGTACGACAGAAGGGATGGGATGGCCTATGATAATTTTAACGCTGCAGGTACCTCAATATTACCTGATGGCCGCCTGGTATTCTGTACCGACAGAAGTTTAACTGTTTTAGCTCCTTCTGAAATTAAGGAAGCTCCTTTGCCTGATGATGTGCTGTTAACGGATATCCGCCTCTCCAATCATTCGCTGTCTGTAGATTCAGTAATGGCCGCCGGGGGAATTGTATTGCCTTACGATAATGCTGCCGTTGCGCTTGAGTTCAGTGCGCTGGATTTTATGAAGCAGCGAAAAATGCATTATCACTACATGCTGGAAGACCTGGATAAAACCTGGCGTGATGCCGGTACTACCGGCCAGGCTATTTACTCCTATTTACCCCCCGGTACTTATACTTTCAGGGTAAGAGCTGAGAATGCTGACGGAATAGCTTCTGCACACATTACATCCATACAGGTAAAGATCACACCTCCTTTCTGGAAAGCATGGTGGTTCTATTCTATCCTTGCGCTGCTGGTAGCAGTTATTTTGTTCTGGATAGACCGGGAAAGACTGAATAAGATGCGTGCACTGCAGCGTGTGCGTACGCAGATCGCCGTGAACCTTCATGAGGAAGTTAACAGCACACTCAGTAATATCAGCCTGCTGGGAGAAATGGCGAAGCTCAAAGCTGATAAGGATACTGAACGTTCAAAGGAGTATATCAGTCAGATCAGTGTTAAAAGTAAGCGTATGATGGATGCTATGGATGATATCCTGTGGAGCATCAGCCCGCAAAACGATAGCATGGATAAAACCATTGTGCGGATGAAGGAGTATGCATCTAAAATTGAAAAGCAATACCATGCACATATCAATTTCAGGTCGGATGAAGGAGTGGAAAAGCTGAAGCTGGATATGAAACAGCGGCATGAGCTGTTTATTATTTATAAGCAATGCGTGGATGATGCCATCGCTCACCTGAAATGTAGTAGCCTGGATGTGTTTATTGACCGCGATAAAGCTAAGAACCGCTTATCATTAAAACTTCGTGGAGAAAGTGAACATGATATTGATTATACCACCGTACTTGTTAATATCCGCAAGCGGGTAGATAGTCTTGGTGCTACGCTGGATACGATTAAAGACCGCCGGCAGATCTCGATGATATTGCAGTTGCCGTTGTAGGGGAAGGTTGTAGGTTGTAAGTTATAGGTTATAAGTGGAATACAGGAAATGTGCAGATGTGCAAATTAGCAAATGTGCGGATGAAGGAATTGGGAATGCCAAATATTGAATATCGAATGCCCAATGTCGAATTTCGAAGGAAAGGCAGGAAGAAAGCAATTTGCAGTTAAACCAGTGAATAGTCAATGGTCAATAGTGAATACAAGCCGCGAGCAAATACAGTAAGACCAATTGTTTTGATCGAATTTCAAACATCAAATCTCAAATCCAGTATCTGGCATCCGGAAACCGGTATCCCATTTCACTTTTCACGATCCTTCTCACGACTGACGATTCACGTCTCACGATTGCCGTTTGCCGATTCACGATTCCACAACCCGACACCGGAGATTACTTCCCCATCCACTTCTTGAACTCTGTTACCTTTTCACGACTTACTATGGATTCTTTGTCAAGTGCAGGTTTGAGATGTAATAGGAGGCGGTTGCCAAAATAATCATGGATCTGGTCTACACTTTCCACTGAAATATAGAATGAACGATTGATGCGGAAATAACGATCGGGATCCAGCATCTCTTCCAGTTCATCCATCGTGTAGTCCACTACAAATTTGCGGTTGTCGTAGGTTTTGAAGAAGTTAAGACGGCCATCGCTGAAGAAATAGGCGATCTCTTCAATTTCAATAGAAACCAGCTTTTGTGCATGTTTTACCAGGAAGCGTTTGCGGTATTCTTTGGGTTGTAGCTTTTGTTGCAGCTCTTTTACCAGCGCATCCATATTCATCACATTACTTTCGCCCTGTACCTGGTATAATGTTTTCATCTGCCTGTATTTATTCAGTGCAGTTTCAAGATCTTCTTTCTGTATAGGCTTCAGCAGGTAATCGATGCTGTTGACCTTAAATGCTTTCAGGGCATATTCATCATACGAGGTGGTGAAGATGACAGGACTCTTCATGTCAATGCGGGTAAAGATCTCAAAGCTCTGTCCGTCGGATAATTCAATATCCATTAATATGAGGTCGGGAGAGGTATTGCTCTCAAGCCATTTAACTGTAGACTGGATGCTATCCGTTACACCTACAATTTCTGCCTTATCATCTACATCAGACAGCGTTTTACGGATCTTTTTCACTGCCAGTTCTTCGTCTTCTACAATCAGAATTTTCATATACACAAGGTTTTAAAATGATTAATGTTGAGTTGTTGAAATAATTGTTGTTGATTGTTCAGTAGTAGCGCAGAAAATAAGCGGCAGTACTACTGTAAAGTTTTTGTCGTCCTGAAAAACCTGGAAACCCGGCTGATCCAGTAAGGCATATTTGGTACGGATATTTTCAAGACCTACGTTGTTGGAAGGCCCTTTGATGATACGTGGCTGCAGGTTGTTGTTTACGACCAGTTTTTGACCAGCCATCGTAAAGATGTCAATGATCAGGGGCTTGTTCTTTGAAAGCATGTTGTGCTTAACCACATTCTCCACCAGGAGTTGCAGGGTAAGCGAAGGCAGCAGGAAATCCTGGTATTGTGGATCTACTTCTACCTGGTATTGTATGGCTTCCCCGTGTCTTGTTTTGAGCAAACGGAAATAGGATTCGATAAACTGCAGCTCATTCTGTACGGTAGACAGGCCATCTTCATTGTTGCGTAAGAGATAGCGGTACACTTTGCTCAGCTCGTTCAGGAAAGTATCAGCTCTCTGTGTGTCTTCAGCAATAAGTGACGACAGTGTGTTGAAACAGTTAAAAAGAAAATGCGGGTTTACCTGGCTTTTCAGCGCTTCAAATTCCTGCTGAATGGCCATTTGTTGTAACATCTCTTTTTCTGAAAGACTTTCTTTCCATTTCCTGATGGTATAATCAGCTTCCCAAGTGGCCGTTGCCAGCATGGTGAGCGCAACAGACAGTAACAGCGACATCAGTAGTTGACCTTGATCCAGTTGGTAATGCAGAAAATGAAAGTAATCGTATGTATAAAAGATCGTAATAAATGTGATACTGGTAAGTGAAATATGTGTTATTGCCAGGATCGTTAAACGTGTTATTGTTTGCCCGATATCGGGGAAACGCTTGCGCAACCAGTGCATACTGATAATATGCAGGTACCATGATGCCAACCCCTGGATATAGATCACTGGAAACGAGTAACGCCATACATCAGCCTGGTTCCATCGTCCGGGAAACAACATACTGTTCAGCAAAATGCACAATACCGGCATTAAGGCAAAGAATGTGATCCATTCCATTCGTGTAGGTTTCAGCCAGCTTCTCATGCTTCGTGCAGGTTTTGCTGGTGAAGTAATGGTAACCGGATAACACGGTACTGGTCATTTTCATGTACCAATACATTTTTGCGGCAAAGCAGCCGGTACTTGTTGATGATGTTTTCCATGCCTGCATCATTGGCGCCGTTTTCGAGGCCAATGCGCAGTTGCACGTTACTTTTAATACAGAGCCAGTTACTATCCTGCGAGCTGATCACGATAGATAAGGGACGTGATTTGCTGATCGCATTACGGTTTAATGTATTGTCGAACAGGATCTGCAATGTAAGGGGAGGGATCAGCATATTCCGGTGTTCTTCCCTGATCGCTGTCTCTACTTTTACCCCTTCACCATAACGTGCTTTGAGAATATGATAGTAAGAATTGATGAACTGTACTTCTTCCTGTACTGCTACAAAATGCTCGTCGTTGTTGCGCAACAGATAACGGTACACTTTACTAAGGTGATTGAGGAAGCTTTCTGCATTCTCCGGGTTTTCGTTGATAAGACTGGATAATGAATTTAAACTGTTAAAAAGGAAATGCGGGTTTACCTGGCTTTTAAGGCCCAGCAGCTGGCTCTGCATATATTCCTTTTTTAACTGCTCTGTTTCAATAAGCGTATCGCGGTAGCTCTGGAATTTTGAAACGCCTTCCTGCAACACGGTCAGAAATATATTTAATACTACAGTAGCAATATAGGCACGGGTAAAACTGCGATCGGACATGGCATAATGCAGTGAGCCGATCGATTCGAATATTTTGAGCAATAGCAGAATGATCAACCCTGTCATGAGCATAAAAATGCCGAGCATGCCCAGTGTACGTTTAAAAAACACTTCATCAGAAGGGAAACGGTTGCGAAGAATTACCGCAATAGCCCCATACAGCACAAAGGACAGGGAAAGTATCAGCAGGGAGATCAGCAACGTAACAAGAAAGAAATACCACCCTGAAAAGAAGCGGGTGCCAAAAATGAGGCTGTTCAGTACCACGGCAAACGGGATCAGCGTCCATAGCATGATCGCATTGTCTTTTCCTGAATATCGTGGCAGTCTCATAAATGTTATTAGGGGTGGAACCGCAAGTGCGGCAATAACCGGTACAAATTACTGTGTTTCGGTTGTTCTGAGACTGGTAGTTTTTACGGATTGTTTCTTTTGGGGGATGAATTGGTGAAAGGGAATGGTGAACTGCGGCCGTAAATCAGCCGTTTAGAAGATTGATTTTAAATGGGAAAGAAAGAATAACCGCCGATTAATGCCCTGGAGACGATCAGAAGGATTGCAACCACATCAGTGCAGCACCTTTTACCGGGTCTTCATATTTGCCGCAGCCTGCAGTAGAGACCTTTTCATCGGGCTGCACCTTGCCAAAACAGATCTTACCGGTTCTGTCGGCCTCGCGGCATACGGTTAATACCAGCATGGAATGGTCGGAGAGTGTGTAAGTCGCATTGGCGGTCGTTAACCCGGCAGTTGGCTCGCCATAGATATAGGTTTGGTCCTTCCCTTTAAATGCGAGAGCCAGTAATTCGCCGGAACTGGAGGTCTGGGAGCCTGTTAATACAGCTATCCTTTTACTGTTGACCCTGGTACGGTACCCGTTGCCGGTGGCCTGGCAACGTACATAACGGCCCTGGTAGGACGCGCCATTGCGGTAGCTGATGGCGATCTTGCTATTGTCAGAAATGAAATAACCACAGGTACCATCGCCCAGTAAAGGACCAATGCCAGCCAGCATAGGCCAGCAATTGCCCCCGGTGTTCTTGCGCAGATCTACGATCCACTTGCTAACACCCTGCTGATCCAGCCGGGCTATAGCATTTTGCAGGCTATCAGCCAGCAGGGTGCAGATAACCGAATCAGTTGTGCTGATCCAGGGTACTGAGATGTAACCAATGCTATCGTCAATAAGTTCTGCCTTGATCTCGCCGGTAAGCAGTTTTAATGCAGGACGGCTTACGAGCAGGGTAGTATCGTAGTTATAAACTGCAGCTTTGGGAGTGGGCATAATATAGCTATGCTTTTCATCCAACTGGCTAAGACACCAGGTAATGACCTCGAAAGCCTCTTCGCAGCTTCCTGCTGAAGCCAGTCTTTCTGTGGCTGTGCCGCGCAGATCCTCCCAGGATATAGCGGTTCTTTTGTAGTAGTTTTTCTGCATAATATTCAATGCCTCTTCCAGCAGGTGGGCTGCATTGTCTTTGCAGGAAAGCTGGGTGGTATCGTTCGACGATAAGGGGGTGGCCGAGACCATACCGGTTTTTGCCAGCAATAACATCGTGGATAACAGGAGAATGTAATATCGCATCAGGCAACAATTTATATAAATGTATTGAGATGCGGAAGCGTGGAAATTGCATAAAAGAAAGTTTTTTGGGGTTTGGTTGCACGCCAAGGCCGCCAGGACTCGCAAAACCGCAATGTATGAATGCTGTTTCGGGTGTCGGGTTTTGAGTTTCGGGTTGTGAAAAATGAAATGTTAAACGTGCAATGGGATATTGGTTGCTGGATACCAGATACTGGATTTGAGATCTGATGTTTGAAATTTGACCAAAACAACAGGTCTTCCTGTATTTGCTCGTGACTCGTATTCACTATTGACCATTGACCATTGACTATTGACTGGTTTTACTGCCAACTTGTATTCCTCGCAACTCGTAACTCAAAGCTCGCCGCTTGTATTCCCTAATACCTGATTTCCGGTTCCTGCATCTTCATTATATTACATCCAACCTTACCATTTTATGCGTTACCTGTTATTGGTGCTGTTGGGTCTTGCCACTACATCGCTTGCCGCACAGACAGAAGAAGACCTGAACAAGGCAAAAAAAGACTGGACGACTGCCCGCTTTCTGGCTGCTACCGGCAGGCTGGATCTTGCCATTTCCTATTTACGATCGGCTATAAAAGAAGATCCCGGTTCTATTGTATATCCGCTTGAAATGGCCCTGATCTATTATAAAATGCACCGGTATGGCAAGGCTATCAGCAAACTGGAGCCATTACGATTTCATAAAGATGTAAATGCCACAGTGTACCAGTTACTGGCCCGTACGTATTTTGAGAACAAACAGGAAAAGGATGGCGTGGTGACGTTGGAAAAAGGGCTGGCATTGTTTCCCGAATCGCCTTTGTTGTGTTCAGAAGCAGGAGAGTATTACCTTACAAAAAAGGATACCACAATGGCTATCCGCTGCTTTGAAAAAGGGATGAGGTCGAAATCCAATGCAATCGTCTGTTATTATAATGCAGCAATTTTACATGGTTTGCAAAAGAACTATGCAACAGCTATGTCTATTGCAGAGATCGGTATGAATATGGACTTCAGCAGCAAATACCGGAAAGATCTTAGTATTCTTTATTATCATTGCTGCCGTGTACTTTTCCGCAGCGGTAACCTGCCTTCATCTATACGCGATTCTATATTGAACAGTGTTTCGAAACGACGTAATGTAACATCACTGGATACGCTTTGCCAGTACCTGCTGGTAACGCAGGCTGCTGACAGTTTGTACAAGTATGATGAAACACGCAATAAATATGTGCTGGCCAGTCGCGCTTCTTTGCGACAGTCAGGACGGGCTGAAGCTTACCAGTACTGGTTGATGGTATCCGGCGATGTTGATGGTTTTGGCAAATGGAGAGATGATAATACAGATAAATGGAATGAGTTTATTGCGGGATGGAATAAGAGAAGACCGTATGTTCGATAAGTACGAAATAAGAAGTACGGGTTACATTCGATACTGTTTTTCTTCATTATTGTGGCTTGGTTGATTTGCTTTTAGTTTGCCTTTACAATAAAAAGACCTTACGTTCGATAAGTACGAAATAAGAAGTACGAAGTAGAAAAAGGCACTAAAGTTGACAAGTTTAAAGGTTGATAAGTTAACAGGGAAATGTGCAGATGTGCAAATTGACTAATGTGTGAATGGGAAATGCTGGAATTGGGAATCAGGGATCAGGTGTTAGTAAAGAAGAAAAAATCCTTGCAATAAAAAAGGCCTTACGTTTTGGTAGAGCGTAAGGCCTGTTAAAAAATTAAAGCAATCCGTATTTCGTACTTCTTAATTCATATTTACTGTGTTGCTCCTCCTTCAATCAACTTATACAATTCATCCAGTTTCGGAGTAAGAATGATCTCTGTTCTCCTGTTCTGCGCTCTTCCTTCGGGTGTTGTATTGTCTGCAACAGGATCATATTTGCTATGACCAGTAGCTGTAACGCGTACAGGGTCTACACTGTACTCTTTGGTCAACACACGAACAATAGCGGTAGCTCTGGCAACACTTAAAGCCCAGTTGTCTTCAAAACGTCCTTTGATTGGAACTGAGTCTGTATGTCCTTCAATATTTACGTTGATGTCAGGATTCAGAATGAGCACTCCCGCCAGTTTGCCCAGTGCTTCTTTACCTTTTTTGTTGACTACGGCACTGCCTGAGGGGAATAAAAGACTTTCCTGGAGGCTTACATATACTTTACCGTTTTTAACAGCTACTGATAATTCATTAGAATTAAAGCCCACCAATGCATCGGCCATTTTTTTACGCAATGCGTCTGTGGTGGCTCTTTGCTGGTCGATCATTCTTTGTAGTGTTTCCAGTCTTCTCTGTTGCTGGGCAATGGTACCTGCGGCAGTAGAGGCGGCGGAAGCTGCATTTTTATTAGAGGCTTCCAGGGCATTATTCGCTGCATTGAGCCTATTGTAGGTATCGTCGTATTTCGATCTCATATCTCCAAACTCCCTTTGCGATTGAGCAAGTTGGGCGGCCAGTTTAGCACTATCTGATTGTAATTGTGAAACAGCTTCCTGTGCGGCAACCAGTTTTCTCTTGGCAACACATGCTCCTAACTGGAGCATCAACAATAGGAAACCGCCCAGCTTTAACACAGCAATGACTTTTTTCATAATGTAGAATTTTACTTCATCTCAAAAAAATTATGCCAAATATAGCTATGGGATAGTACTGTATAATATTGGTTTGAAAGGCAATGCTCATAAACAGCAAGAAAGTTGAACAGTTTAAAAAGAAAAATGCCTGCTGCATATGCAACAGGCATTTTTCATATCGAAACCAAAATGATCAATGCTTCTCGAAGTCGAAGCCGGGGTTCTGTGCTGCCTGGAAGGCAACAGGGTCGCCATAAGGGCCAAGATATTTGGCAGAGCCAAAACCAAGAATAGGCCAGAAGATAATGCCCAGAATTACTAATCCAATTGTGAATCCTTCACTTTGGCCAAAGCTTTTAGAGATCATGTTGTAAAGCCAGATGGCGAAAATGATGTTAACAATAGGAATGAAGAACATTACAACCCACCAGCCGGGCTTACCGGCGATCTTAGTCATAATGTAAACGTTGTAAATGGGAATAATGCATGCCCAACCCGGTTGCCCGGCTTTGGTAAACACTTTCCACATAGCAGCAATCAGGAAAACACAGACAATTAAATAGAAAATAATTAGTCCGGTGGGGATTTGATAATCTTCCATAGTAAGAGTAAAGGTTTTAGTTAGGGTTAAAATAAATTAAATAAACGGGTTTTGCAATAGCCTGTTGATTATTGCTTAAAACCCGTTTTTACCTGATTTAACCCACGGCCCGGTTGGGGCATAACTGCATTACAGACATGCTTTTATTTCGTCTACGGTATCCCGGAATGCCTGCTGGTGCCTGATATCTTTTTGCCATGCCAGTCCCCGGGCAATCAGGTCGATCTCTTTTTTGATGGTAGCTCCTTTTTTGCCCGGTTCTTCACCAAGTATAAATACTGTATCAGAAATGGCAATGGCCGTATCAATGTCGTGCGATACGATAATGAGTGTCTTTAGCTCATCTGATACCGAGACCTGCAATAACAGGTCTGTTACCTTATCCAGCATCAGTACATCAAGTCCTGAAAATGGTTCATCGAGCAACAGGAAATCGGAGCCTTTCAGCAGTTGCTGCAGAATGCTTACACGTTGTCGCTGGCCACCGGACAACTGCTGCGGATATTTATGCAACTGTTCAGACAGGTTAAAGCTATCAGACCACATAAGAATGGATTCCATTTCTTTTCCTTTTAATAATGGGTTCTTACTGGCTGCCAACATCAGCGACTGGTAAATAGTTCGCCATTCAAACAAGTAATAATGCTGGAAGATAACGCCCATATCACCAGCCTTAACCTTTTGCTGTTGTTTGATGGTGATATCACCCGTATCAGGCGTTTGTAATCCTGCCAGTAAGCGGAACAATTGGGTTTTGCCAATACCGCTACGACCTACCAGCGATACTACCTGTCCCTGTTGCATATCAGGGCGTACAATATTCCTGATCTCAAAATTAATATCCCTTAATACGGGCCTTCCGTCGTAACCGAGGTTTACGTGCTGAGCCTGTAATAATATTTCGTTTTTAGAGTATGTCATGTCAATTTTAAAATTAGTTAGTGTGATAATTTGAAAATGGTGGATGCCAGGGGAAAGGTTGCATATGCCGTAACGCTGTTTTTAATTCTGCTCCCCATAACCTCAGGGTTTCTGATCTCTCCCTGCGCTTCCGACATCCTGACAATACGAATTCTTTGTGCGCTCCGGTCGAAATGACAAATCGAGAAAGACTTAAGTATTTCCTGCTCTTACGCTGCCAACCTTGTATATGGAAAGAACCATTTGCGCAGGTAGCCCAGTAACAGGTCGAAGCCAATACCAATCAGAAAGATCACAGCCTGTAATGCGAGTACATTAGTAAGATCATTGTACTTATTGTATTTGATCAGCAACGTGCCTATACCACCTTCGCTCATGCTTAATCCTTCCACCAGTGTGATCATCAGCCAGGCAATAGCAAAGTTCTGCCGCAATATTTCAAACACCTGGTGTGCTTTACCTACAATTACTACTTCATACAAGGTTTGCCAGCGTGAATAACCCAGTGTTTTGCACAGGTCATATTCCTGCTTGTTGATGTGAACGATCACCGATAAAAAGGAGGTGACAAAAAATGGTACAATACCAAATACCAAGAGTGATAACTTCAACTGGCTGCCATTCTGTGTCAGCAGTGTGAAAATGAAGATGAGACCTGTTAATGTAAGGTAGCGGCACTTCACCAGCCACGCTGCGATGTATTTAAAGAACGGGATCACCGACAGATAACAGAACAGCAAAGTGATGATGATGGAAATGGCCATCGCTTTTAATGTCAGGATAAGGCTTACCAGTACATTATCCAGCAGCAGGGCAGAAGTGATCATTTTGAAAAAAGCTGTTGCTACTTTCAATGGTGGGGGGATGAGTCCCGTGGATAAAGCATGCCATGCTGTTACAGCAACAATTACCTGTACCAGGATCATGATGCTCATGGTTTGCCTGTTAATGGTTTGGAATGGCTGGAATATTCGTTTGATCATTTGGTTTAAGTTTCATGTTTTAAGGAACAAGGTTCAAGAGGCAAGGCACAAAGAAGACACATCAGGCTGTAACATCTGGATAAAGGTTTGAAAAGGAAGCGGGGCCGGGCATCTGCATTGATCTGTCTCTCTCTTTTACCAGAGCAACACTTCAGCCCGGTTTCCCCAAAATCCTTTATTTTAATTGCGGCAGGTGAGGGTGGAAGTCTCACGATTACTCACCCAACACGATCTCCACACGGCGGTTCTGTTTACGGCCGGTTTCTGTACTGTTAGAGGCAACCGGTTTGGTAGCACCATAACCCCTGGCTTCAATACGGCTGTCTTTCAAACCTTTTTTCAGCAGGTAGGCTTTTACAGCATTGGCACGTTGTTCAGACAGTGGGATGTTTACCGCATCTGTACCTACATTGTCTGTATGACCATACACACCCAGCTTTAAGCCTTCAGCCACTACGGCCGATTCAAAGATCTCGTCCAGCATTCTGTAAGAAGAAGGTTTGATATTGGCAGAACCAGTTTCAAACTCGATGCTGTACGATTTGGATGATACCTCTGATGTGATCTCTCCGGCATATTTTGTTTCAATAGCCTTACCCTGCATCAGCTCGGGGTGGTTTGAAATAACAGAGAACAGGAATGACTTGTCCACTGCTTTTTCATAAGGAACAAAAGTGGGCATCAGCGAAGGATACATTTTCACCATCAGGTTACCGAAGGTGTTGTACACCGCTTTGTAACGGTCTACTTTATCATCGCCCAGTCCATAGGTATTTGCCATATCGGAAAGGTTGAATACGGCTGAACCACCTAGGTTTACTTTCAGACCCTGTATGTCTTTTTCTTCCACACCGTTGTAATACTTCAACCAGTAATCAGCGCTTTGTTCCTGGTACAGGTTGGTACTTACTGTTGCAGCAAACTGTTTTGCTTCGTTGTATGAACGTACCTGGTCACCAGCCTGGGCAAGGGCCACAATCATGTTTTCAACATCTGTTCTGTGGTCATACGCCCATTTCTTGATAGCGATGGTCTGGTTCGACATCTGTGAAGCATACTGTTTTGTGCTGGCAATGGTTACCAGTCCACCTTTTTTAGTGGCAACGTTCACGTCGCCGGGTGTCCAGGTTGCAACACCATCCACGCCAACAGTAGTATCTCCACCGGTTGTTTTACCATTTACGATCAGCTTTCTTTTTTCGCTGTAACCGGTAATGTATTTGTTCGGTGCATCCAGGAAGTCCGTAGCCGCAATGATGTTGATAGCATTTACGTCGTACGTGGTTTCGTCAGGATTCACTTTTAAACCATTGTCTCCGGCCCATTTCAACAGGATGTTGATATCACCATCGCGCAATACACCGGCTACACATTTACCAAGGGCATTCTTAGGATCCTGTTTCCAGCTTAAAGGGCCCATCACCTGGTCTTCACCATACGATTTACCGTGTGTTACAGGGATAATGATCGGTTGGTATTCTGCACCCAGCGGCTCCAGCTCTTTTGCAAGCGAAGTGATGAATGCAGGCATACCATCACCCATAAATGTGATCAGTACACCGGGTGTGTTGGGATTATTTTTATAATCACCGGCAAATTTTACCAGGTCAGCCATTTGTTTGTTACAGTCGTCCTGGCGTACGTAGGTAATATCTACGTGAGCCTTATCGAACAAGGAGCCTTTGGCAGTGCGAACACCACCGTTGGCATACATGGCTGAGAACTGGCTGTTCCATGCCATACGTTCCCAGGTAATGGCTGTACCGCCGTTCACTGCATTTTCAGAAGCAGGCAAGGGCAATTGCACTGCATTGCTTCCCAGTGAAGCTTCCGGCGCGTCCGGCAGACTTACCTTACCGATCTCAACTGATTCGGCAGCAGCCTTAGGACGATTCTGATACCATCTTACGCCGAGGATACCGGCTGTTACTACGATGGCTACTATAAATAATTTACCTGCGGGTTTTAATTTCACTGACATTGTTATTCTATTTAAGTGTTTTTTGTTTGTTGTTTACTTTTTTGGTTTTGTAAGGACATGGATTGGTCATTCAGCTTTTGAGATGCTTTTTTTGAAGCATTCTTTGCTGTTGTTTAAATACAGGTTATAGGTGAGGATTTATGCTGAACGCTTAACCCTAATACAGGTTATAGGTTTTAAGTTGTAGGTTATAAGTACTGCTAAACGCGGAACGCTCAACGCCTAACGCGAATACGAGCCGCGAGCAATACAAGCCAGCAGGCAAGTTTGCAGTTGTTCTAACCTCAAATTTCAAACATCCAATCTCAAACCCAGTATCCAGTGACCTGTATCCGGTATCTTTCTTTTCACATTTCACGTCCCCACTCACGATTGACGACTCACGTCTCACGATCTCTTTAGTCTAACAATCCGCGATACCTGTCATTTACATTTACTCCCTTTAGTTTGCCGTTGTCTTTGTTGTTTTCCAACGCATCCCTGGTGTAGTTGAAGTCGTTGCTCATATCAAAACGGTTGATGAGTTCGATGGCCTGGGCAGATTTTGCTTTATCTTCCAGTACCCTGTCGTCCATAAACCTCGACGTAACATCGATGGCTGATTTGATATGACCGATCTTTTCCCCGATCCTTTCTTTTAATACAGCCAATGCTTTCTCAGCATCCCTGTTCAGATCATCATCACCTTTAAAGGCTTTCATAGCACTGCTTACAGCAGACAAACCAGTAGTAACTGAATAGTAAAGATCCTTTTTGGCTTCAAGGTCAAGCTTTGCATCTTCCAGCATAATACCGCTTTCCTCGTAGGCCATGTCGGCAAATTTTACCAGTTTGTCAAGATCGCCTACTATAGGAGTTACATTGTCGATGTACTCCCGGCAACGCAATACGTTGTTAGCGTAGAGGTCTACCTGGCGTGGATTACCTTTTTCTACCTGCAGGATCTTTACTTTCTGAGCATTCAGTTGCAGTTCTTTTTCTTTTTCCTGCAATTTGCCCATCAGTTCGCTTTGCTTTCCTTTAAGGCGTGCTGATTGCTTGAACAGTGTGTTACGGTCATCGTAACCCTGGTCTATCTTGGCCTGCAGAATGCTGAACGGGTTCAGCTCTATAGCAAGACCAATAGTGTAGTTGGCAATAAACTCTGAAAAGTATTTCAGCGCTCTCCAGAATTTTTTATTGGTAACGATCATCAGTAACGTTCCCAATACCACTCCACCAATCACCAGGTTTACCAGGTTCCAGGTTACGGTTACCAGCCAGGGCAACACATAAGTAAGGAACCCATAGGAAAGGCCCACCAGCAGGCTCAGGCCTACCACCGTAGTGGCGAGGTTCTTTGGTTCGGAGAACCAGCCGGCTTTTTTAGTTGTTTGTAAGTTGTTCATCATGGTTGTTTTAATTGTTATACTATATATTGTTTTATCTTTTCCACATCATGCTCTATGCGGTTTTTCATAACAGCTAATGCCGCTTTGTAACCGCCCGTATTGCTTTCGATCTTCTGCTCATTTTCTTTTACTTCATTCTCCAGCAATACGATCTGCTGCTGCAGGTCAATGATCTCCTGCGAAAGCTGCTGAATACGCCCGGCTGCATTACTGATCTCGTTCTTTTTTGCCTGTACTTTTTCTTCCAGTGCTACAGATACTGTTGACAGAAAGTTCTTCGCATCCGTGTCGAGTACCTGTTGGTATTCGGCAGCAGTACTCAATAACTTTTGTTTGTCAAGCCCCTGCACCTGCAAGCCTGCAAATGCGGCACTGTAACGTGCTTTTTCATCTGCAATACCCTGCATGGCTTCAATCATCTTCGAGAACTCGAAGTAATCGGGCCCCGGTATGTTTGCTTCTTTGAACAACCGGTCAAAATAATCCCTGAACTTACCACTGACGTCTGCCGGTGGTGTATTGCTGTAGGTAGCAGCAACAGGGGAGGAAGTAATGTTGGTGACTGCCGGCTTTTCTGTAACAGGTTTGCTGTCATCAGATACTTCCATAAAAGCCGAGAGGATCTTTTTGCCAATACTGGCCATGGTTTTTAGGTTTTATTTGTTAATAATGCTTAATGCCTGATGCTTAACGCGGAACGATGAATGCTAAACACAGTTTAAGAACATGCTTTCACTTTTTCATTCTACATTCATTGTTCATCATTCGATATTATCCCAGCTGAACGCAGAACACAGTTACGGCTGTTTTCACTTCTTCATTCCGCATTCATCATTTCTTATTTTACATTCCCGACAGAGCATAGCTTTCCCGTTGCGTAACCAACACGGTTATGCCAGGTTGTTAGCTTGCTATGTACGGGGAATGCTTAGGGCATCGGAAACCACTCACCACCGCCGAAAACCTTTGTTAAGGTGCCGGGCATCAGTTTGTGCTTGCTACGTGCAGGCCATAGTGGTCGCTGTTTGGTAGTAGCAGATGAAGGCGATTGCTGTTTGCTGTTAGGTTGTTTGGCACACAGTAGCAATACGGTGCCTATCACCACAGCCAGTAATGGTTGCATGATCAATAAATGAATTGATGTTAAAATGAATTACTGCGATACCCCGCGGGTACACATAAACTCGGTGAAGTCTTTACTGTTTGGGAAGAATTTACAGGCTGGAGAATCCCGGTGGTTTAACCCTTACACTGTTGCTACGGGCAAACAAATAATCCAGAATTGCGTGTGTCATATGTTATGGAGCGATGCGCTCCGTTTATTTGATGAATCAAAGATATAGTTGGTTTAACGTTTTGTTATAACCGATAGGGACCAGCGGGACTTGCGTTCATAAGAGTGGTAGAGTATGGATGATGAGCGGTAATATACTGGTCTCGGCGGCCTTATACGGGTTTAAGCGGCTGGCGGCATTGATGAGTGGCGCTGGGGACTGATGACTGAATTAAAGCTGCCAAAGCAAAAACATTCTGTATGTGATTGATTATGCCTCAGATATATATGAAAAATGTTGTCGCTTGCAACGTTGTTGAAACTAGCTACGCTGAACGCTGAACGTGTAATGCCTGACGCTAATACAAGTTGGCAGTTGGCAATTTGCAGTTAAACCAGTGAATAGTGAATGGTCAATAGTGAATGCGAGCCGATAAGAATACAAGTTGGCAGTTAAACCAGTCAATAGTCAATACGAGCCGCGAGCAAATACAAGCCCGGAGGCAAGTTTGCAGTTGTTCTAATCTCAAATGTCAAACACCAAATCTCAAATCCAGCATCCAATCATAAAACCTCTACATCCCCAAAATCAGAAATCCTGTAATTTGAAACTGTCCGTGCTATCCATGATTTCCCGTTTTTGGAATACTACCTACCAACGTTACACCAGATCCATACCAAACAAACACCAGGTTTTCGGATATTCCCGTTTAAACCCTTAGTGGATACGCTTTAATATACAAGCTGGACATAACCTGGTCATAAGCTGCCCCCTGTATGACCATAACAAAACAGCCTTCACCCGGCCACTAAGCCAGATGTCCCGGAGAGGGAATTTATGATTTGGGAATTGAGGGATTTTGAGATAAAAATATTGAATATCGAATGCCCAATGTTCAATTTCGAAGGAAAACCATAAGAAAGTTAGCGGTTGGCAATTTGCAGTTAAACCAGTGAATAGTCAATGGTGAATAGTGAATATGAACTGCGAGCAAATACAGGAAGACCAGTTGTATTGATCAAATGTCAAACACCAAATTTCAAATCCAGTATCCGGTAACCGGCTTTGCGGATCTTAGCCGTCTTTGCATGAAATCACAAATCCGGGAATTACGCTAACGATTGTTAGTATAATCTGCTATATTTGTGTACTAAAAAAGGAATTTACCCATAAAAAGTCAGGCTATATGAATAAACGCGAAGTTGTAATTGTTTCTGCGGTTCGTACTCCTATAGGAAGTTTTGGCGGCGCATTGAAAGATTTTTCAGCTACCCATCTTGGTGCAGTAGCTATCAAAGGCGCTGTGGAAAAGGCTGGCATTGAGCCCGCACAAGTACAGGATGTATTGATGGGCTGTGTATTACAGGCTAACCTGGGACAGGCACCTGCAAGACAGGCAGCTAAATTTGCAGGGTTACCTGATAGCGTGAACTGTACTACTGTGAATAAGGTGTGTGCCAGCGGTATGAAAGCCATCTCGCAGGCTGCACAAAGCATAGCTTTAGGCGATGCTGATATTGTAGTGGCTGGTGGCATGGAAAGCATGAGTAATGTGCCCTTTTACAGCGGCACTATGCGCTGGGGGAATAAATATGGTAATGCTGTATTTGCCGATGGTATTGCAAAGGATGGCTTAACTGATGTGTATGATGGTAAAGCAATGGGTAACGCGGCTGAACTTTGCGCGCGCGAATGTGGTATAAGTCGTGAGGATCAGGACGCATTCGCCATATCAAGCTACCAGCGTTCACAGGCCGCCTGGAGTGAAGGTAAGTTTGCCAATGAGATCGTTCCTGTTTCCATTCCGCAGCGTAAAGGCGATGCCCTGTTGTTTGCAAAAGATGAAGAGCCTTATAATGTGAAGTTTGATAAGATCCCGGAACTGAAACCCGCTTTTGATAAAAATGGTACCGTAACAGCGGCCAATGCAAGTACACTGAATGATGGTGCAGCTGCACTGGTATTGATGAGCAGGGAAAAAGCTGATGAACTGGGATTGAAACCAATTGCAAGAGTAGTTTCTTATGCTGATGCAGAACAGGCTCCTGAATGGTTTACCACAACGCCTTCACTGGCTGTACCCAAAGCGGTAGCAAAGGCTGGTTTAAAAATGGAAGAGATCAGCTACTGGGAATTGAATGAAGCATTTGCAGTAGTTGGTATTGAGAATACAAAAAGAATGAAACTGGACCCTGCAAAAGTGAATGTGAATGGTGGCGCTGTTTCTTTAGGTCATCCTTTGGGTTGCAGTGGAGCACGTGTTATTGTAACGCTGGTAAACGTATTGTTGCAAAATAAGGCTCAATACGGTGCTGCAGGGATCTGTAACGGTGGTGGTGGCGCCAGCGCAATGGTGATTGAAAACCTGTCAAGATAAGATTGTTTTGTTAGTGTTTATTTAAGCTCCGCAGTTTGCGGGGCTTTTTTATTAAATACAGGATTGGGCACGCAAAGGGTGATGAAGGTTTAAGGTTTAAAGTATAAGGGAGCATCGCGGTTAAGCTGATCCGGTCAGAGACCGGGTGCATATAGCGGGCACGAGAGAGGCTGCGTGAACTCTCCAGCCCGTTTAAGCGCTACGGTAGTCGTCCTTTGGAAGGACGACTACCGTTACCAATACCTCGCACCAGAAGAAGGTGTAAGGTTTAAAGTATAAGGGAGCATCGCGGTTAAGCTGGTCCGGTCAGAGACCGGGTGCATATAGCGGGCACGAGAGAGGCTGCGTGAACTCTCCAGCCAGTTTAAGCTCTACGGTAGTCGTCCTTTGGAAGGACGACTACCGTTGCCAACACCTCGCGCCAGAAGAAGGTGTAAGGTTTAAAGTATAAGGATGCTTTGCTTTCGGGGTAAGTGGGTGTTTTTGATTTTCGCTCATGCTTTCCCGATGTATATGGGTTTATCTATACACCCTGATAATTCTTTTATTGATCGCTTTGGTTATTGAAAGGGGCTTTATATATTTGAGACCATTAAAACGGGATCATAAACAATAACCCTTAATTACCCCTCACTACTTTAGTTATGAAAAAAATGATTGTATTGCTGGTAATGGCCTTTGCTGCCACTACAGCCTTTTCCCAAACATTTATGCACGGTGCCGGTGTTAACATTTTCGTCAGTAAAGTATCTGGCGCAGATGCAAGCGTGTACGGAGGTTTCAGTTATTCTCCACGTGTAACTTTCCTGGAAACAGAAACGCTTTCGCTGTCAGCAGGTATTCCGCTCAGCATTGGCCTGGCAGGTAGTTATTCGTATAATTCAGACCTGTATGGCTCTGAAGAAGAGAACAGTCTTCGTTTTATGCTGAATGCCCCACTGATCGTTGACCTGAACATTGGTGCAGGATCTACTAAAGAAAATGAAAGCCGCTTTGGTTTCTTTGTAGGTGGCGGCTTTGGTTTGCACTATGGCGATTTCCTGGTGATCAAAGAAGATGAAGGTCGTGGATATTCTTACCAGGATAAGGCTTCTTCTACTACTTACGGCCCTGCCGGTAACGTAGGTTTCCGTCTTGCAGTAGGAAGTCATCAGAAGAATATTGAAACCAAGTTTTCATTCATGAAAGGGATCAATGATTATAAGCCTACTATTTTTGGTGTAAATGTTTCGTTCCTTTTCTAGGATCATTATAGCATTAATTAAAAAGCAGGGCCTTTATCAGTGTCCTGCTTTTTTATTGGAATAAGCCTGCCTTTAGCTCAAACCAATCGGGTTGGACTGCTGTGGTCGGATCAATTTTTCTCCGCTAATTCTTTTACTAACTGAAGTGCCTTAGGCCATATCTCTGAAAAATAATCCATGTACTCTTTTGTGATCTGCATATCTACAATTAATTCTGTACTGCCGTTTGATGAACGGAGTGTATAATTTTCAGTAGCGCCAGCCCATTTTTTTACGGCTTCACTCTCCAGGTCTTCCACGCCGTCCTTTACGAACCCGAGATGTTTGAACGACATATATTCATTAGGGCGGTTTTCGGCAACAACAGATACCATGCCTGCGTTTTTAGCGTCGAGGAATAATACCTTGCTGCCGGTTTTCCAGTCTGTTTCAGCGCGGGAGCCTTCTGAAAATACAGCTGTCCATTTGCGATAGGAGCCATCGTTCCAGAGTACCTGCCATACTGTTTCTTTTGGCGCATCGATAGTGATGGTAAATTCTTTTTTTTCCATAGCTGTTATTTTATGGAATAAAGTTCAGTTATTTCATATTGTGTTTTCAGGTGCAATGACGACTATTTAAAGGGGTAAACGCGACAAGCGTAAATGAGAAGATGGTAACAAATATGTTATCTGAAAGAAGTTGTTCCGTAATGTTTACAGGTTAACTTTGAAGTATGAACAGTGAAGTTGTTATACGCCATGCAACAATTGCAGATGCACCGATGGTGGCTGATTTCAGCCGCAAAACCTTTTACGACGCCTTTGCTGCCGATAATACAGCGGCTAATGTAGAGAAGTATCTTAATGAACAGTTTACACGCACTGCGCTGATGAAAGAACTGGAATTGCCGGGCAATATTTTTTTGCTGGCTTTCCGGGACAACGAGTTGGTTGGTTATGTACGTTTACGGGAGGCAACAGAGGATGCATTAAGCCATCTGAATGCGCTTGAAATTGCCCGCATCTATCTTGATCAATCAGAAAAGGGCAGGGGTACGGGCAGCAAGTTGATGCAGCATTGTATCGATATTGCTTTGGAATTGCAGAAACAGGTGATCTGGCTGGGTGTATGGGAGCATAATGCAGGGGGTATTGCTTTCTACCGTAAATGGGGTTTTGAAAAGTTTGGTTCTCACATATTTATGCTGGGTGATGACCCACAGACAGACTGGCTGATGAAAAAAATGTTATAGGTACAACGTTTTGAGTCATTAAGGTGTCATGAAGCAAACTACCTGTTATGCGCGCAATCCTTATTCCTGTTATTGGCTGTCTCGCAATTGTAGCCTTGCACGCCTGTAAGAAAAGCAGTAGCCAACCTGCTTCTGATAATTTTTGTGATGAGCTCGTGAATGTGACTACCGTACGCTCTATAAGTATGAAGCTGGCCACTATTCAAAAAACAGGGGATGAGTATTACGTCATAGAGGAGAATACTATTGATACCAGGCTTCGTCCCTGTTACCTTCCGGAAGAGCTTCGGGTAGATAAACTGCAGGTAGTAGTAACGGGTGAGGTGAAAAAAACAAATCATTCAGCTGTTTGCTGTACTGATGAGTTGCTGGTAATTAAAATTACCCCAAGATAAGCCCTCCTGGTATAAGCAGGAACAGAAAAAGGTAAATCCCATTTATCTTTGCAGGGTTGCGCACACCCCGTAGTATAGTTGCTATTGTTGTAAAGAATGGCTGTGCTGTTATTATCCATCTTTGTTAAAAGTCGGCCATGGAACAACTGCCCCTGCTTATCTCTATCGCATTTATTCTTACCACTGTTTTTACAATCCTCTTATTCTGGAAAAGTGCAGGATATTCTTCTGTAACCATAATTGTACTGGCAGCCTGGTTGCTATTACAGGCAATTGTGAGCCTCAATGGTTTTTACAAAGTAACAGATACAGTTCCTCCGCGTTTCCCTTTGCTGGTGATACCTCCGTTGCTACTGATAATGATTTTGTTTGTTTCAAAGCCCGGTCGCCGCTATCTTGATCGGATGGACGCAACTATGCTTACCTTACTACATGTGATAAGGATACCGGTGGAGTTTATACTCTGGTGGGTATTTCTGCATAAAGCTGTACCACAACTGATGACCTTTGAAGGCCGTAATTTTGATATTTTCGCCGGCATCACAGCTCCGTTTGTATGCTACTTTGGATTGATAAAGCAAAAGCTTGGCCGGCAATTCCTGCTTTGGTGGAATATCATCTGTATTGGCCTGTTGCTGAATATTGTTATCAACGCGGTACTGTCTGCGCCCACGCCCTTTCAGCAATTTGCGTTTGACCAGCCGAATATTGCGTTGTTGTATTTTCCTTTTGTGTGGTTGCCTTCCTGTATAGTGCCGCTGGTACTGCTTTCGCACCTGGTGGTCATCAGGCAATTGGTGAAAGCAGGCAAAAGAGCATAAAGCCAGGTGCAGGCATCTTTTTTGAACCAACTCACCTGCCAGTGGGTAAATTGCTGCACTCGCGGAATGCTTACTATCACCATGTTGTGTACTATGGTTTATTCTTTTCCCCAAATTCCCCGCATAACATTGCTTTTCAGGCAGTGAAACACGGTAAAACCTTCCTGAACCTCGTTCCTTTTCGTTACTTTTGCGGACTATTTTAAAAGCTGAATGAAGAACATCCGCAATTTTTGCATTATTGCTCATATTGACCACGGTAAAAGTACCCTGGCTGACCGCCTTTTGCAGACTACCAACACCATTAGTGAACGTGAAATGATGGACCAGGTACTGGATGATATGGACCTGGAGCGTGAAAAAGGGATCACCATCAAAAGTCATGCGATCCAGATCAATTACAAACACAAAGACGGACAGGAATATATCCTGAACCTGATCGATACCCCCGGTCACGTAGACTTTAGCTATGAAGTGAGCCGTGCCCTTGCTGCCTGTGAAGGCGCCCTGCTGCTGGTAGATGCTACCCAGGGTATACAGGCACAAACCATCAGCAACTTATATCTTGCAATAGATAACGACCTGGAAATCATACCTGTTATCAATAAAATTGATATGGACGGGGCAATGATCGAAGAGGTAAAGGACCAGATCATTGAACTGATCGGCTGCAAACCTGAAGAAATATTACTGGCCAGCGGCCGTACCGGTATCGGTATTGAAGGTATCCTGGAGGCAATTGTAGAGCGTATTCCTGCTCCCAAAGGCAACCCGGATGCTCCTTTGCAGGCCCTGATCTTTGACAGCGTATTTAATAGCTTCCGTGGTATCATTGTTTACTACCGTATCATCAGCGGATCTATCAGGAAAGGCGACAAAGTAAAATTCGTTTCTACCGGCCAGGATTATGAAGCAGATGAAGTAGGGATCCTGAAGCTCAAAATGACAGAAAAAAAGGAAGTGACTTGTGGCGACGTAGGTTACATCATTACCGGTATTAAAAATGCGAAAGAGGTAAAAGTAGGTGATACCATTACCCTTGCTGCGAATCCCACACAGGATGTGATCAAGGGCTTCCAGGAAGTAAAACCCATGGTATTTGCCGGTATCTTCCCGGTAAATACAGATGAGTTTGAGGAACTGCGCGATTGTATGGATAAACTGCAGCTGAACGATGCTTCACTGACCTATGAGCTGGAAACATCACAAGCCCTTGGTTTTGGTTTCCGATGCGGCTTCCTTGGTATGCTGCACATGGAGATCATCCAGGAACGCCTGGAAAGAGAGTTTGACCAGACTGTAATTACTACCGTTCCGAACGTGAGCTTTATTGCCTATACGACAAAGGGCGAGAAGATCATTGTAAATAACCCGACTGAGTTTCCTGACCCGGTTAAAACCGACAGGATCGAAGAACCATTTATCAAAGCTCAGATCATTACCAAACCTGAATACATTGGTAATATCATGACACTGTGCCTGGGTAAACGTGGTATTCTCATTAACCAGAGTTATCTCACTACCACACGTGTTGAACTGCAGTTTGAGATGCCACTGACCGAGATCGTGTTTGACTTTTATGATAAACTAAAAAGCCAGACCCGCGGTTATGCTTCTTTCGATTATCATCCCATCGGTTACCGCGACAGCGATATCGTGAAAATGGATATCCTGCTGAACAATGATAAAGTGGATGCATTGAGTGCATTGATCCACCGCAGCCGCGCACAGGACTTTGGACGTAAGCTTTGCGAAAAATTGAAAGAGCTGTTGCCACGTCAGCAGTTCCAGATCGCTATACAGGCTGCAGTAGGAGCGAAGGTGCTGGCAAGAGAAAATATCTCAGCAATGCGTAAGGACGTTACTGCCAAGTGTTATGGTGGTGACATCAGCCGTAAACGTAAACTGCTGGAAAAACAGAAAGAAGGTAAGAAACGTATGCGCCAGATCGGCAACGTAGAAGTGCCACAGGAAGCGTTCCTGGCGGTATTGAAACTGGATGATTAAGCTTAATGTGCAAATGTGCTAATTTGCAAATAGAGGCTTGTTTGATGGCTGAATTGTTTGATTGTTATTGCATTCTATAAATGGTAAATCCCGGGAGTTATTCCGGGATTTTTTTATTTTCATGCTTATGATGCAATCCCCTTCACCTGCTTCTTTTGAGTTGTTGGCTCATACTGGTTTTTTTGGACCCAAAACTAAAGTCACTATTTCTCCTGAGTTGATCTCTGTACATGAATCCGGTGGTTTTCTTCAAACTATTTACTGGAAAGATTTTGATAAGATAAAGTACGGCGCCCAGGGAATAAATGGTTACAGTTTTTATATTGGTACCCGCCGGAAAATTTTTATCAGGGATATCAACAATAATGAAATACTCCTCAATCTTCCTAGTATTTACAATATAAAAAGTAAACTGAAACAACAGCAATTTTCACAGATACTTGATGCTTTATATCGGCATTTCCTTTTGTCTTATATCGATAAGTTGCTTGCTGAAACCGGTGAGGGTAAAATGCTGACTATTGGCAATGTTACAATAGGGCCGCATTCTATCAGCTACGCTGTTAATGGAAAAATGTATGAAGTGGTAATAAACAATATTGTATTACGTGAGTATCGCGGTTATTTCTATATCCAGGATAAAACTGATCCGGAAAAAGCGGTAAAAGTCAGTTTTTATGAGGATTGGGATGCTGCTATTCTGTTTGCTGTTGTGAAAACCAAAATGCAATAAGAGTATGGCATTGTTCTTTTATATGTCGCTTTTCGGACCACTGATACTGGGGCCTATATTTACTTATATAGCATATTATGCATTGAAGAAAAGAACAAGCGCGCTGACTAAAGGATGTCGTACCGAAGGCGTAATCTGCATAGCAGAAAAAAGACATGCTTTATCCGGAAAGAATAAGAAAGTTACTACTGTTCGATTTCTGACAGAAGACCAAGGCTGGATCCAGAAAGATGCTCCGGATCATGTAACCTTTATGAAAGATGGAGATAAGGTGCAGGTGATCTATAACCCGTCAGATCCCGGTGATTTCGTAATCCAGGGCCCGCAGGTGCCTGTATTCTTTCTTTATACCCTTGTGGGTATTGGCGCCTTTTTAAGTCTCTGGGGAATAGGGCAGTTTATTTATTATTACTGCTACGGGCAGGAGATTGATAATCCCTGATTCCCAATTTGTTAAATAAAAAAGCCCGATGATATCACCGGGCTTCTGAATATTGTTATAATCCGTTTATGAACCACGTTGTGAACGGCTGGTAATACGGCTGCTGTTTTTGGCAGCAGATTTACTATTGCTTTTACCTACATTGGATGGTTGTCCAGGTTTGCCGGTATTATTGGAATTCCCTTTCTTCTTGTCTTTGTTTTTGCTGTTATTGAAGAGTGACATGGGCGTTATTTTTGATATTAACGTAAAGATAAGGAACCTCGTATAAATACCAGCAGTTTTGCGACAAGTACATGCAGGTCAACGTGTCATAGAGTACAAAGGGGGCAAAACGGTATTAACCGTTTACAGGCTCTCTGTTTTCGGCTATTCGCAGGCTAGCCTCTTTTGCCTGTAGTTTGCCCGAAGGTTTTTTCTTCTTATTGCGTTTTCCCCACCACACATAGAACCCTGTTACAGGTAATGACGCGCAGATGAGGCTGGCAAAAAAGGCGATGCATTTGCCGGGTAATCCACCGATAGCCCCTACGTGGATATCGTAGTTCATGCGATAGAGCTTGTCGCCTGCACTGGATTCTGCATATTTTTTTGCATACAGCGCATTGGAAGGGATCTCTTTCAGCGTATTGCGATCAAAATAACGGAACTCCCGCCTGTAATAGACCCCGTCATCAGGGTTATAGTTCAGAACAAACAGGTCGGCTTTCTTTTCAGGAAGCTGGATCTGGATAGCACCGGTAACACCGTGATATTGTTCCAGGGCCTGCTGCCACAGTTTGTCTTCCGGCGCAATTGCAGTGAACGATTTAGGTGCTGTAGTATCGGAGCTGAGTTTTTGTGCCTTGGGAAGGGATTTGCCACCTGTAATTGTCCAGTAATAAGAGTCTGAAAACCATTTAAAGCCCCATACAAGACCGGTTACTGCAAATGCAAAAGCGAGGAGCATTACGTAAAAGCCGAGTACATTGTGCAGGTCATAGTTCACACGTTTGAAACTGGCTTTCCATTTTATTTTAAAGCTCTTATCACGATTGGCCTTGTTCCATTTCTTTGGCCACCACATAATGAGACCGGTTACCAGCAATACGGCAAAGATCAATATTGCGGTTGCTACTACCGGCTGACCAATTTTGGGAGGTAACCAGAGGTAAAAATGCCCATTGAGAATAAAACGGAAAAAGTCACCATTCAGTGTTTTCTTTTTCAGCACGGCTCCATTGTAGGGATTGAGGTAAATGTAGGTGAAGCCCTCGGTCTTATCCGTGTATGTGGCCATTGCCGCTTTATTGGCAGTACCATACATGATGCCTTTTATGTTATTGCCCGGTGTGCCTGCTTTATCTCCAAACGCTTCTTTTTCGGCAATGCTGCGCAATTGAGAGGGCGGCAGGTATGGCTGCTGTTGAGGCGTTACAAACTGGTAAGGTTGGGTAACGCTGCGTATTTCCCTTTCAAAGGCATAAATGCAGCCGGTTACGCTTACAATCAGTACAATTATACCGGAGGTAAGACCCAGCCATAAATGTAACCAGTCGTTTACCCGGCGG
This sequence comes from Chitinophagaceae bacterium, assembly GCA_047602185.1. Classification (GTDB taxonomy): domain Bacteria; phylum Bacteroidota; class Bacteroidia; order Chitinophagales; family Chitinophagaceae; genus PMP191F. The sequence continues at coordinate 1,177,556 of JASGHY010000001.1, forward strand.
AACAATGATTTGCCCTGCTTTTTCTTTTTAACAGGAAGCTTTTTTACAGTAGCGCCATTTGCTGTATTTGCATTGCTCATTGCTCAGTATTAGTTGGTTGGTATTAATGAAAGCAAAACGTCCGACGGAAAAAGTAATGGTTAATTACCTTTTTCGCCCGACGTTTTGCGTCTGACTTTCTTTAAACGATCCACATTATAATCTCACGCTGATGCTTCCGGTCACGCTTCTTGGCATCTGGGGCTCTACTGTAGTCCAGCCGCTCCAGTATTTTTTATTGAAAGCGTTGTTCAGTTTCAGACCGAAACGGAAACCTGCTTTTTCATAAAAGATAGTACCGTTGAAGATGGTGTACTCGGGCAGAATGAACTGTCCGGGCGTAGCATCATTAGTGATGATATTTTCACTGGCATAATTACCACCTGCGCCAATCCCCAGGCCCTGTAATTTGCCTTTGCTGATCTTATAGCTTGCCCACAGGTTAACGAGGTGCTTGGGACCGGCAGATACTGGTCTGCGACCTTCAATGCTTTTGCTGGTCTTTTCGTTTTTGCTATCGTTATAGCTATAACCTGCAACGATGTTCAAACCACTCAGTGGATTGGCAATGATGTCTGCCTCAAAGCCTTTGCTCTTAATGTTACCATCTTGTATAGAGAAGGCAACGTTCGCAGGATCGGGGCGGGTTACATTGGTTACGCTGATATCGTAATAGCTGATGCTACCAGTGATCTTACCTGCCAGCATTTCGGTTTTAATACCAGCTTCCCATTGGTTTGCCTGTTGTGGTTTGCCTGGTACTGCGCCATTCGCAGTATTGATGTTACCTACGTTCTGGAATCCATTCATATAATTACCAAAAACAGAAACCCTGTTCTTGATCAATTCATATACCAGTCCCAGTTTGGGTGACCATGCAGTTTGCGCATAGCCGACTGCCGTAGTATTGGTACTGAGGTTGTAAGTACCGCGGTTATCAAAGCGGTCTACACGAAGGCTCAGCATTGCTACCAGGTTATCGGTAATATTCAGTACATCTGAAATATAAGCGCTGTAAGTATTAACAATAGAACGGTTTTTAGTAGGTGCAGCAGTACTGGCAGCCAGTTTTGCATCCAGCGAAGCTTTATTCAGTTTGACATAGTTAGGATCAGCTACGCCATTATAGGTATTGTAAGTCACTACATCGAATGTGATATAAGGACTATTGTTGTTCTCTGTTTTAGAACTCAGGAAATCCAGGCCAACTACCACGCGGTTTTTCAGAGAACCAATGTTGAAGCGGCCGATAAAGTTCTGCTGAAGATCAGTGAACTCGCTAACAGAGTTCTGGTTGCTGATAATACGTGCAAGAGAAGAGTCTCCATCGATCATGCTGAGGTAAGAATAATAACCATTGGATTTGCGGCTGCTACGGGATACAGCGGTCTGTGAGATCCAGCCTTTTGCAAATTCATAGTTGATCTGTCCGTTTACATTCATCACCGGGTTTTTGATGGTGATGTCATTACTGGTAAAGGAACGTTTGTAATCGATCTTGATATCTTCCGGACGGAATACTTTTAAAGGAGTATTACGTGTAAGGAACAGCATTTCTGCGTTGGTGCTTTCGTTGTTGTAAAACTCTGTGTTCAGTGAGATATTCAGTTTGTCATTCACCTGGTATGACAGGCTGGGTGCTACAAAAAAGCTTCTTTTAAAGCCTGCGTCCTGCCAGGAGCCCTGGTAGTGATACGCTGTATTAAGGCGGAATAACAACTTTTTGTCCTGGTCAAGCGGAGTATTTACATCGGCTGTAATGCGGTTGAGGCCATAGGTGCCTGCAGTATATGATGCTTCAGCACCAAACTTATCGTAAGGCTTTTTGGTTACAACATTGATAAGGCCACCAAAAGATACCAGGCTGCTGCCAAATAAAGTACCTGAAGGGCCTTTGATCACTTCAATACGCTCAATGTTAGCAGGGTCGGGGCTACCATTTGAAGCACCTGCAATACCATTTACCACTTTAGGCTGTACGGCAAAGCCACGGATAGAATAATAACCGGCACCATCTCCGCTACGACCTGTAGATGCCCAGAGCTGAATAACGCCCGGTACACTTTTCAACGCATCATCAAAGCTGGTGATGATCTGTTCCTTCATCAGTTCTTTACCCACCACATTATATACCTGTGGGTTCTCAAGGTTGGTGATTGGCAGCTTAGCCACATAATCACTTTGCTTGCGGGCAAATTTGTTATTGCCACTGGTTACGATCACCTCATCCAGCTGAGATTGAGATAATTTCAGTTGCAATGTTATAGAAGTAGCTTTGCCCGCAGTTACAGTAATAGCCTGCTCCTGCGTTTCATATCCTACCAGGGTAATGCGTAAAGTATAATTGCCGGCAGCAACGTGCGGGATTATGAATTTACCTTCTTCATCAGTTAAGGCTGCCTTTTTAGAGCCATTGATCTGTACAGTTACTGAAGCTGCTGCCTTGCCATCAGTAGTTGTAATTTTTCCATTGACAGATCCGTTATTACCCTGCGCTATAGCAAGCTGAACAGTGGTAATGCAAAGAAGCATCCAAACAACAAATTGTTTCATACGTTTAATAACCTTGTTAGTTTTTTGATTAGGTAAATAAGTTGATGTTCATCCCGGCATGGCAGCAATCTGATAGGAAAAGGTTAATGGGTAGAGCGGTATAGAAGTTGCCGGTTATCAAAAACTTATAAACGGTGCAAAAGTATCATGGGAGTATGGGAGGGGACTATACAATCGGGAAAACAGTTTACGAGAAGAGGAACATGACACTGGTGTGACAATATGCGAATGCCTTCGGTAAAATCTTAACTCCGATTGCTAACACTGCTATATAAATTTCTGCTTCATTATTTTCATTCTTTCTTCTTTGTTGCTAAATTCATTTCGCAAACACTAACTCAATGGGGATATCACTGAAATTGTACCGAACACCAACAGCAGAGCAATTAGAAGATCTTGCACAACCCGGAAGCTTTTTCCAGGTAACTACTACACCGGCCGATCTTTATAAAATGCACGAAGACCTGGCTTATATCTTTACCAATAATACAGATCCTTTTGATGATACAGGGCATATAGCTTACATCACCATCTTTGGGCATCCTGTACAGGCCAGTATCGGTGATACACAGATCGGTGGTTTTATACCTTCCTCTGATATAAAGAATATCAATGCATGGATCCGTGGCAATGACTTAAACAGTCGCACCGGGTTTTACGCCTTGTATAATAGTCTGAATGAAGATGTAGTGCAGATGCTGGATGATATTGGTTCGCCTACCAAGGAAGAATTGTACGATTATGTACAGCAACTAACCAGCCTGTATGAAATAGCTGAAAAAGAAAACAATTCAGTGATCGTCTGCGGAACGTAATGCGGAGTCGTGAGAAGGATCGTGAAAAGTGAAAGGTGAAATGTCAAACGTGAAATGAAAGATACCGGTTCCCGGATATAGGTCACTGGATACTGGATTTAAGATTTGACGTTTTCAATTTGAGATTGAAATAACTATAAACTTCTTTTCTGACTTGTATTTGCTCGCGGCTCGTAGCTCAAAGCTCGTTTCTTATATTCACTATTGACCATTGACTATTCACAGGTTTAACTGCAAATTGCCAACTGTTTTTTGCTAATAGCTAAAACCTAACTCCTGACACCTGGCTCTTGTATTCCCTTGTGCCTTGTCTCTTGAATCTTGTTCCTTGTATTCCCCTGCGGCTTCCTATAATATCCTGCCCCCTTGGTATAAATAATTTTCTGTATAGGCTGCTTAAATACGTACTTCGTATATTAAACAGCATAAGCGAGACGGATGGAAAAAGCAATTGGCACAGGTACGGCCAGGTTTAATGTGCAGCAGTGGATGCTACGGTTTTTATTGAATGACCGTGCAAGGGTGTTCAGGCACCTGGGCATGCTGGCCCTGATCATGTTTATTCTCAATGATGATAAGCATGATTTTGTAGATCCTGTTAACATGTATGTAAGGATCGGGTTTATCATCTGGCTGCTGGCATTGATCTATGTGAATATGTACTGGCTGGTGCCCCGGTTCTTGTTTAAGGGGCGACATCTTGCCTATGCGGGTGGGGTATTTCTTATAATGCTGGTAGGTTATAATGTTTTGCTGCTGGTAACTCCTTTACTGGATGTTTATCGCCTTAAACCTGCTGAACATGGGCCTGCGAGTATGAAGGCTTTTATAGCGTTCCTTTTTATCTGTAGCATCCTGATAGCTGCTTCTACTACCCTAAAATTGTTTCAACGCTGGGTAAGAGATACCAACCGTATCCATGAATTAGAGAAGCTTACCCTGCAAAGTGAGTTGAAACAGTTGAAAAGCCAGATCAACCCACATTTTCTTTTCAATACACTCAATAATGCGCATGTATTAACGAAGACAGATCCGGCAAGATCATCACAGGTTTTAATAAAGCTGTCGGAGTTGTTGCGTTACCAGCTATACGACTGTGCAGAAGAACAGGTACTACTGACCTCGGACATCCGCTTCCTGGAAGATTTTCTCAATCTTGAAAAGATAAGGCGTGATAGTTTTGAGTTTGAGATCGTAGAAGAAAATGACATGTCTGGTAAATGGGTATCACCCTTCCTGTTTATTCCTTTTGTAGAAAATGCAGTGAAGCATAGTCTTGATTATAGCTTGCCTTCCTTTGTACATATAAAGTTTGGGATCAATGAACGGCGCCTCGTGTTTGAATGTACTAATTCAATACCGCTCCGGGCTGGCACTGTTCACCAGGGTGGGTTAGGACTGGCTAATATCAGGCGCAGACTTGAGCTGCTATATCCCGAAAATCATTTGCTTACTGTAGAGCAGAAAGACAGACAGTATCATATCGTTTTATCAATACCAATATGACCTGTATAATAATTGATGATGAGCCACTGGCACGCGAAGGACTTAGGTTGCTGGTAAAGGAAGTAGAACAGTTGAACCTGCTGGGCTGTTTTGGCAGTGCCGAACAGGCTGATGAGTTCCTGAAAGACAACCCGGTTGATCTTATTTTGCTGGATATACAAATGCCCGGTATTAATGGATTGGAGTTTGCTCAATCATTACCGGAACAAACACTGGTTGTTTTTACCACGGCCTATGCCCAATATGCCTTAAAAAGTTATGAGCTGGATGCTATTGATTACCTCGTAAAACCTGTACAACAGGAACGTTTTATGCAGGCGGTCAACAAAGCGGTGTCTTATCACTCCTTGTTGAACGACCGGCAGGATAAGACCAGTATTGAAAGTGTATCTGCTGACTTTATGTTCATTAAGGCAGACAGGCGTTATCATAAAGTGCTTTTTGCTGATGTGCTTTTTATAGAGGGTTTAAAAGATTATGTAGTTATTCATGTGCAGGATCAGAAGATGATCACAGCTATGAATATTAAGACCATTCAGCAACAGTTGCCGGCAGCAGTATTTGTACGGGTGTCAAAATCATATATTGTCAACGTACAGCATATCAGTTCATTCGATAATCACACCATCTATATCGGTAAAACCCAAATTCCTATGGGCACCAGTTACCGTGAACAATTCTTTGAGCAATATGTTAGAAAGAATTTGTTGTCAAGGGATAAATAGTCGTGTCAGGCGATTTCAAGCAAAGACGCTAAGGTTCGCAAAGCCGGTTGCCGGATACAAGATGCAGGGATCGTGAATTGGCAGATGGTAATCGTGAGAGGATGGTTGAATTGTGAGATGGCTGTATGGTTATCATCCGTAACAATCAAACCATTCTGCGACTGCAAATTACCAACTGTTTTTGCTAACAGCTAAAACCTAATTCCCAATTCCTATTACCAGACTCTGCTGATAAATGCGAATGATGATGAAAAAAATATTCATACCCTTAGTATTGATATTGAATGCTTGTTTGCTGCAAGCCCAGGATTGCAAGTGCTATTATTTCAGCAATAGTGGTGTTGAGATGACAAAGTACAATGGCGATGGGAAGATGATAGGCAAGGAAATGTATAGCTTTTCTGAAATACAGCAACAAAGTGAACAGGCCATTTCAAAAATAGATGTTGTACGGTATAATGAGTGCGGACAAGAAGCCGGTAAGAATATGGGAGAGGCCAAATGTAATGGTACCGATGTTTTTGTTGGCTATATGCTGCCGGAAGTAGAGCAATCAACAGCTTCCCCAATATTCTTCCTGAACTATCCCGCATCCATGAAGCCCGGCGATCTGCTGAATGAAAAGCAGGAACTTTCCTTTGCCGGCGAGAGTAATGGCAATAAAGTGAGAATAGCTGTAAGCATGCGCAACCGTACCGTTACCGGCATGGAAAAACTGAAGTTGGCAGCAGGTACCTGGGATTGCTTTACCATCGAATGCGAGCTGGATATTCGTGTAAAGGGAGGCGGACTTGGACTTCCGGCCCAGATAAAGCTATGCGAATGGTATGCTCCCGGCAGTGGCATCATTAAAACAGCCCTGTTTGGCAGAGACGGCAAGATGCTGGAAACGCTGGAGTTGACGAAGGTTTTAGGATCGTGAGAAATGCAAGTTGGCAGTTGGCAATTTGCAGTTAAATCGTTACCGGTTGCCCGTTGCCAGATACCGGTTTCTCGTCAGGCTGACCTTAGCTGTACTTATAGCCTGTATTCTCTTGTGCCTTGTACTCTCCTTTGATATTTGGAGTTGTATATTCAATCGATATTTGTCTCCCATACTTCATACATCTGCCTTTTGCATTTGCCTTCTAAATTCGATATTCAAAATTCAACGTTCGATATTTTCCCTTCTTATACTTCAGTCAGCATACGCACATTTGCTAATTAGCATATCTGCACATTGAGTATTCTGCCTTCCCTTCTTCATTTCTAATTCCCAATTCCTTATTTCTCATTCCTGTATTCCCGCTACTCTTCTTCCATCATCGAATGATTCATCATTGCTCCGGCTTTTGTTCCCGCTGCTACGGCAGCAGATACAGAACGGAAAACGATGGTATTATCACCGGCAGCATAAATGCCCGGTACTGTCGTCTTCTGAAAATCATCTACCTTAATAAAACCGCTTTCAAGCAATTCACAACCTAGTTCCTGCGGTATGGTGCAATGCTGTTCCATGGGAAGTTTTGCATACAATGCAGTAAGTGCCTGCCTGCTGCCATCATTAAAGACCAGGTGCTGAATATACCCGTTGTCATGTTCTATAGAAGTAATCTGCTTCTCGATCACAGCAATATTCTTGCGTTGCAGTACCTGCCTGTTCTCGTCTGTAAGTATGGCCGGCCCATTGGTAAACAGTGTGAGGTCTTTTGTCCACTGGTTAACCAGCCTGCTGAAAAGAGTGCCTATTTCTCCATTGGCCATAATACCGGTTTTCTCGCCACGCACCTCGTATCCATGGCAATAAGGGCAATGTATTACAGAGATACCCCAGCATTCTGCAATGCCAGGTATGTCGGGAAAAAGATCTTTCATGCCGGTTGCAAAGAGTACCCTACGTGCGGTAAACTGCTCTTTGCCCGCAGTTTCAACAATAAATTGATTGATGCTCCCTGATACATTAGTCACTTTATCTTTCAGCAACTGAACCGTAGGGTAGCGCAATACCTGCTCTTGAGCTTTTGAGGCTATAATTGCCGGCTTTTCCCCGTCGTGGGTAATAAAATTATGTGAATGAGGGGTTTGCCTGTTGCAGGGCATACCGCTGTCGATAATCAATACAGAACGCATTGCACGCCCCAATGCCATGGCTGCTGACAAGCCAGCATAGCTTCCTCCAACAATTACTGCTTCGTATGCTTTCATAAAGTGAATTATGGCACAAAGCTATGTATTTGCAGCATTGTTGCAAAATAGTAAAAGTAAAGATTCTTTCTTCTTCTTAAAATATCCGGTCTTCCTGTTCGTCAACCAGAGGAGGATATCAGGTGAAAACTTCATACGTACTTGTTTTCGGTAACTTTGCATATCCTTTCAAAAACCTATTGATTTATGGCGAGACGTAATTATGGCAGTAACGGAAAGTTGAAAGAAGAAGCACCGAAACTGAAGTTTACAAAGCAGAACCTGAAAGAATCACTGCTTATTTTCTCTTATATAAAGCCCTATATGGGCAAGTTTGTAGCAGGCCTGTTATTTATCATACTGTCTGCCTTAACCACAATGGCATTTCCATATTTGTTGAAAGAGTTGATCAATAACAGTCTGCATAACTCTTCTTTGTCATTTTTATCTTCCCCGGGAGTTATTGTAAGATGGATGTTTATTGTACTGGCTGTACAAATGCTGTTCTCCTTTATGCGCATTTACCTGTTTACTTCCGTGGGTGAACATGCCGTTGCTGATATGCGTCGGGATATTTATCGCAAAATGATCACGATGCCGATGGATTTCTTTGCACAGAGAAGAGTAGGAGAGCTGTCCAGCCGTATCAGCAGTGACCTGTCGCAGATACAGGATACAGTAACCTCTGTGCTGGCCGAAGTATTGCGTGGCTTGCTGACGTTAATAGTGGGCATTGGTCTCATTCTGTACATTTCGCCAAAGCTTACGGGGGTAATGTTATCCGTACTTCCTGTTATTATCATCGTTGCTGTGATATTTGGCAAAAAGATCCGTCGCTTTGCAAGACAGACACAGGATCAATTGGCCGATTCAAATACAATTGTCCAGGAAACGCTGCAGGGCATCAGTAACGTAAAATCTTTTGCCAACGAGTGGTTTGAGATCGGGCGTTATACCCGCAACCTTCAGCAGGTAATAAAGATGGCTGTAAAGAGTGGCCAGTACCGCGGCATGTTTGTTTCATTCCTGCTGTTCAGTACGTTTGGTACCATTGTACTGGTAGTGTGGTATGGTATCTCGCATAGTCTTGAGTTTGGTGATCTTACTGCTTTTGTAGTGTACACTGCATTTGTGGGTGGTACCATGGCAGGCTTTGCTGATCTCTATGGCCAGTTGCAAAAAACAATGGGCGCTACACAACGTGTACGTGAATTGCTGAACGATATCCCTGAAGCTGTATCTGATCAGGATGAGCCGGTTTTACCGGAACATGTGCTGCAAGGACAGGTAAGCCTGCAGCATGTAGCTTTCAGTTATCCTTCACGTTCCGAATTGCCCGTACTGCGGGATGTTTCAATTACAGCTATGCCCGGCGAACAGGTGGCGATTGTAGGCCCCAGTGGTGCAGGTAAATCAACCATCGCAGCATTGCTGTTGCGCTTTTATGAACCTACCGGCGGGCAATTGTTATTTGATGATAAGCGTGCTACTGAAATTCCCCTGACGCAATTACGTAAGCAAATGGCATTGGTTCCACAGGATGTGTTATTGTTTGGCGGTACTATCCGTGAAAACATCCTGTATGGTAAACCTGGTGCAACACAGGAAGAAATAGAAAGTGCCGCTAAACAGGCGCACGCGCATGACTTTATCATGAGCTTTCCTGAAGGGTATGAAACTGTGGTAGGGGAGCGTGGGGTAAAGCTATCCGGCGGGCAGCGTCAGCGTATTGCAATAGCACGTGCTATTCTTAAAGATCCTGTTATACTGATCCTGGATGAGGCTACCAGTTCGCTGGATGCAGCTTCTGAAGCGCAGGTGCAGGCGGCTCTTGAAAACCTGATGAAGAATCGTACTTCGTTTATCATAGCACACCGTTTGTCTACTATACGGAGCGCCGATAAGATAGTGGTGCTTGAAAAAGGAATTGTAGTTGAAAGCGGTACCCACCAGGAATTATTGAACCTTCCTGATGGCTTGTATAAGGAACTGAACAGGTTGCAGTTGGAGATTACGGGAGTGGAGTAATGTTAATGTGCAAATGTGAATGCAGAGGTTGTATGTTGAAAGTTATAGGTTATAAGTAGAATACAGGAATGAGGAATTAGAAAGTAACAATAAATATCGAATGTCAAATTCTGAATGTCGAACATCGAAGGAAATACAATGCATCGGAGTTTACAAGTTGATAAGTTGACAGGGGGGATCTGAAGTTTAATGCCGGAAGTCGGAAATAACGACGCCCCACTCACGACTGATGATTCACGTCTCACGATTCCCCAATACTACCATTAACTATTCACAGGCTTAACTGCAAATTGCCAACTGCTAACTGGCTTTCCTCCGGACTTGTATTAGCGTTTTGCGTTAAGCATTCAGCGTCTAAGTAGCTGCTCCAACTCCGCCTTATAACTTCTGCCAACAGGTATATGGTGATCATTAATAGTGACTCGGTTGTTTTCGATAAGACGAACCTTGTTCAGGGCTACAATAAATGATTTATGGATCCTGATAAAGCGGGGCGAGGGAAAGATGGATTGCATATTCTTTACAGATCCTTTAATAACGATCTTTTCCTTGTGTGTATGGATAATGGCATAATCCTTTAACCCCTGGATATGTGTAACGTCATTGAAGAACAGCTTTATGCGCATTACGCCGCTTTTTACAAAGATGAATTCGGGCTGAGGATTTGTTGTTTCAAGACTGGCGTTATTCTTTTTTAATGAATGAAAATCCCTGATCTTTTCTATCGCAGCCTGTAGTCTTGGGAAAGCAATGGGCTTTAACAGGAAGTCGATCACACCTAATTCAAACCCTTCAAAGGCATAATTGCGGTAAGCTGTGGTAAATACGGTTGGTGGCGGGTCTTCTAGTGAAGTAAGAAATTCAATGCCGCTCATGCCAGGCATTTCGATATCGAGGAACAACGCATCGGCTTCATGTACTGATAAAAATGCCAATGCATCTTTTGTATTGGTGAATTTTGCTGATAACTGCACATAAGGGATCTTCTCCAGGTGTTGTTGTAATACATCCTGTGCAAGTGGCTCGTCATCTATAATAACACACTTCAGCATATTAAAAAGTTATTTTCAGTAAAGCCTGGTAGGTGCTTTCCTGGTTGCTAACCTGCAATGAATATCTGCCGGGGTATAGTAGTTCTAATCGTTTTTCAAGATTAGATAACCCGATGCCTCCATGCTCAGCAGGAGCTGCAATGCGAGGCTTGTTGTTGTCGATCCTGAAACTGAATGATGTAGCGTCGATGTTTATGTGGATATCGAGATAAGCATCCTGTAGCAGTTTATTGATCCCATGTTTAAAAGCATTCTCCAGCAATGGTAAAAGAAGAAAGGGCGCAATATTATGTCCGGCAGGTGAACCGTTGATCGCTATATTGATATTTGCATTATTTCCTTGCCGTAGCTTTTCCAGCTCCAGGTAGTTCTCTATATAAGTAATTTCTTTTTCAAGCGGTACCAATGGCTCATTGCTTTCGTAGAGCATATATTCCATCATTCCCGAAAGCTTTAATACTACTTCCGGTGCAAGGTCTGATTTCCTGAGCGTGAGTGCGTATAGATTGTTCAATACATTGAACAGGAAGTGCGGGTTTACCTGTGCTCGCAGGTAATTTACTTCGGCCTGTAGTTTACCAATAGCAGTTTGCTGCATTATTTCTTTTTGCTGGTACCAGTCGATGCTTAGCTTGACGGCTATGGTGAGCAACAGGTACCATGACGTGTGCGTGAAATTATACAACAGGGAAACAGATAGCGATGCGTTCCTTGAAGGACCTAACACAAAACCAAAGAGCAGGTAATCGTACAGGCTTTGCAGTAGCAGATAGACGATCAGCAATAGCAGTACCATGCCGAAATAGGTAAAGTATTTCCTGGCTAAAAGATAGTGCGGTATCAACCAGTAGATATTGGCATAGGCGATTGCAACCAGTAATGCTATCCGCACAACAGAACAGGCAAGGAAATAAGGCATTCCTGCTTTTACAATCAGGTACGACCTGTCATATAGAAAAATAATGGCTACAATTATCCAGTAGGCAAGATGGATAAAAGAACGTGCGGCTGGCGCCGGCTTACTGGTAACAGTTGGTATTTCTGCCTGCAACATGCTGCTAAGTAATAATTTAAATACCAGGAATAAGAAAATAGTAGAGCAACTGCACAAAATGCCGACCAATCACCTTCTTTAAGTTACAATAATATTTCATAATGGGCCGCTGGCTGCTGTTTGTCGGTTTTCCTGTACGTTGCTCTACTTTATTTGACTGTAAATACAGGTCTGTGTTGCTTTGTACTGTTGGATGGAAAGACGGGATAGCCATGAAAGCAGGACACTTTTCATTTCAACGGACACCTGATTATTTATCTTAAAAACGAAATTGTATGTATTACTCATTCATGTTGCTGACAGCGTTTTTCTTTCTGGGAAAACCCGCAGTTGTTGATGTTTCAGATTCATATCGCGGTGGTGTTGTTTGTATGACACAGGAGTCTGCAGAAAAAATACTGGGACAAAAAGTACAGGTTACAGAGAATACCACTGTAAAGGGGGAAGGTGTTACTAAGTACAATTGTACTTATCGTGCGGTTACTGCCGATGGTGCCTCTGGCAAAACGGGCAATCTCTATTTTTCACTGGAGGTGTATGATACTCCATCTCACGCTGCGCAAGCCTATTCAGTAGTGAAAACATCTAACCAGGCTCACCAGGGTTTTCAACAGGTAAAAGATGCCGGTGATGAAGCCTATGTTCAGGCTGATGGCTCTAATTTTTACTTTATGATGGCAAGAAAGGGAACAAGGATCATGAAAATGAAAGTGAACAAAGTAACCAGTAAATCATCCTGGAATGTGTTTCAGAATGAGGGAAAGAGTATTTGCGGGAAAATGTAGACCGGTGTCGGGTTTCTTATCGTGAGACGTGAGTCGTCAATCGTGAGTGGGGGCGTGAAAGGTGAAATGTGAAAAGAGAGATACCGAATACAGGTCACTGGATACTGGATTTGAGATTTGGTGTTTGATGTTTGAGATTAGAACAACTGCAAATTGCTAATTGTAACTTGTATTCCTGGCGGCTCGTATTCACTATTGACCATTGACTATTCACTGGTTTAGCTGCAAATTGCTAATTGCCAACTTGTATTCCCCGCAGCTCGCCGCTTGTATTTCCTAATACCTGGTTTCCTATTCCTCCATCTGCACATCAGTTCATTTGCATATCTGCACATTTCAATCCTATCGGAAAAAATACCCCTTCACTTTTCCTTTCCCATTGATCGAAATAGCAGGAGCAGGGATCTTGATCATATTCAGTACAAAAAATGCGGAGCGAAGAAATTTGCTGCGCGTTTTTATTTTAGTGAGGTCAATATCGGGGGATAAATAGAAATGACGCATGCGCGGGATATCTGTCCTGTCGTGCAGAACGCCTTCCTTGTCTTTCCAGGTGTTGTCCATGCCGCCGTACATGCCGTCGGCGGAGTAACCAACAGCAATGTTTAACCATTTAGGCAGCCCGCTGTTGGGCAAAAATGAATGCATATTGGCACTGAACCAGTAGACCTGTGAGTTGTAATCCTTCAACAGTCGCTCGGGCAGGCTTTTACCAAAAAGCTGATCCCGTCGTGTTCTTAATTCGTCTGTGTAGTAATTATGCGGCCAGTAATTCATTTTTACCTGGATGCGTTGTTCTTTCCAGCCCAGTTCCTGCGCTGCATAGGCGGCCGCACCAACCACATTGGCGGTCATATCGCCCCAGCTAAAGCCCCATTCACTGGAAAAGCCGTCCTGGATCTCAATAATACTCTGGTAAGCAATACCACTTGCGCCGCCTAATAAGATGCTTTTAGTACGGCTCATCCCTGTCCATTCCCACATTTCAGCACACAGGCGGCTTACATGATAGCTTGTCCACACATGTCCCAGTTTATCCATCTGGTTCCATTCCCCGTTATCATTAAAAAAATGAAAAGAACTGCGTGAATAATCTGCATACCAAGCCTTGTTCAGCGCCAGGAAAGAACCTGTCCACAGGGCTACATTGCCGCCTGAAACCAGCCATACGCGTGTTTTATTGGGGCCTGAGGATGCCAGTGCTGCCGTATCCTGTGCATGGCACAAGGGGATCGTTGCACCGTATAAAACTGATGATAATATAATAATACGGAGCCTGTGAAGTATGTGGTTTCGGGGTTGGATAGTCACAGTAGGAACAATTATTAGTGCTGCAAAATTACAGTTCCGGATTGTTAACGATTTACAAATCGTAAAATTATATAACTTCAGCCTTCATTTGACAAATTAAACACGTTACTATGGATGTAGCTATTGCTGATAAAGTAGCTGTATGGCTCAATGGAAATTTTGATGAACAAACCAGGCAGGAAGTTGCCCGTTTGCAGAAAGAGAACCCCGCAGAACTGACAGATGCGTTTTATCGTAGTCTTGAGTTTGGTACCGGAGGTTTAAGAGGCGTGATGGGTGTTGGTACCAACCGTATGAACAAATACACGGTAGGGATGGCTACACAGGGATATGCCAATTACCTGAAAGAAGTTTACCCCGGTGGAACGATCCGCGTGGCCATTGCACACGACAGTCGCAATAACAGCCGTCTGTTTGCAGAAATAGTAGCCAATGTAATGGCTGCCAATGGAATTAAAGTATTCCTGTTTGAATCACTGCGTCCTACCCCCGAACTGAGCTTTACGATCCGCCACCTGGGATGCCAGGGTGGGGTGGTATGTACAGCTTCGCACAATCCAAAAGAATACAACGGTTATAAAGCATACTGGAATGATGGTGGTCAGTTGGTACCGCCACATGATAAAAATGTGATCAAGGAAGTAGAGAAGATAGCTTCTATAGATGAGGTAAAATGGAGCGGTGGCGAAGAGAATATCTCTATTATCGGCAAAGAGCTTGATGAGGCTTATATCAGCATGGTGAAAAGCCTGAGCGTATATCCTGAAGTGATAAGCCGCCAGCATGACCTGAAAATTGTGTACACACCCATACATGGTACCGGCATTAAACTGGTGCCTGAAGTATTAAAACGCTTTGGTTTTACCAATGTGCATATTGTAAAGGCACAGATGGAGCCTGACGGCAACTTCCCTACAGTAGTATATCCTAACCCGGAGGAAAGCGAAGCGATGAGCCTTGGTCTCAAAGAAGCGCAGGCACTGGATGCCGATATTTTACTGGGTACCGATCCTGATGCAGACAGGGTAGGGATTGCCATTAAAGATAAAAGTGGTAAATGGGTGTTGATGAATGGCAACCAGACCGCTGTACTGGCCTTCAATTACATTATTGAAGCCCGTAAGGCAAAAGGTGTTGCCCAGCCTAACGATATGGTGGTAAAAACAATTGTAACGACCAATATGATCGATACAATTGCAGAACACAGCAATATCAAATGTTATAATGTTCTTACCGGCTTTAAATGGATCGCCGAGCTGATCAAGGAAAAAGAAGCTACAGAAAACTATGTGGTGGGCGGTGAAGAAAGCTATGGCCTGATGATCGGTTCTCAACTGCGCGATAAAGACGCAGTATCTGCTGTAGCCCTTTTATGCGAAATGGCGGCTTATGAAAAAGACAAGGGCAGAACACTGTTCGATAAACTGGTTGACTTGTATGTGCAATATGGCTTCTATAAAGAGCACCTGATCTCCATTACCAAAAAAGGAATGAATGGTCAGAAGGAGATTGCAGATATGATGGAAGGCTATCGAAATAACCCTCCTGCAGCTATTAATGGCGCTGCCGTGGTAGAACTGCTGGATTATGAGCTGCGCAAGGGAAAGAACTTGCAAACAGGCGAAGAATGGGAAATTAAATTACCCAAATCAAATGTGTTGCAGTTTATCCTGGCAGATGGCAGCAAAATCTCTGCACGTCCTTCGGGTACCGAGCCTAAGATCAAATTCTATTTCAGTGTACATGCACCTTTAAACAGTGCTGCTGATTTTGACAAAGTACAGGAAGAACTTGATGGGAGAATCAAAGCTATTATTAAAGATATGGCATTGTAGTATCAATTACATTGCTGAAATATAATCCAGGAGCGGCCGGTAATTCCGGCCGCTCTTTTTTTATTCGCCCGTTTTTTCATCTGCGGAGTCTTCTGGTTCTAAGTAATCCATTTCACTTTTCTTTTCCACTCTACACAGGTCTCTTCCTGTGACATCATATAGTAGCACCTCCAATTCGTCAAGTTCCCATGAATAAATATTTTCACCGAATTTGATAGTATTGCCGCGATAATCGAATGCAAGCCGGTTGTCTCCATGCAATTCGTTAATGACCTGTTGTCCTGTCTGAAATCCCAAATAGTCAAATGATTCACCACTCAATGCGTGCCTGGTTAGCTGAGGTTTAGCCAGGTACCGAAAATTAGAAACTTCAGCTATATCGAACACTCTTTTCTTTTGATTGAAAAGCTGTTTGTTTATAAGCTCAATTCTATCTTTATTAACAAACAATCGTTCAGACTGAACGGCTTTGTTGCTGAAGCGGTAAGCCACAATGTAAAAAAGTAATGCCAGTATAGATGCAAATAAGATTCCCTTAATTTCAGAAGGATCGTTCAGGCCCATTCTCAGGAATGCTGAGCCTGCTGTGAATGCTACTATAAAATAAAAAAGGTTTAAAACTTTTGCTCTTGATCCAAATGCGCTGGATAGTGTAATAAGTTTTCCGTCTTTGTAATCGGTGATTTTCATAATATCTTCTCTCTTAGGGGGTAAAATCAGGTTCAGGCAGAAAGATAATTAAAACAGTAAAAATGTGAAAAGGAGATTTCTGCACAGAAAAGACGATGTTACCGGCCGGATGTTCTATTTTTTCATTAGTTTATTTACATTTGTATAAGCACTTATATAATTTATGAGCTTTTACCAGTCGCTTGGATATCTTGTTTTCGGTAGCCGCTTACGCAGGCTAAGTGAAACCTTTTTGTCGGATGTAAACGAGATCTATAAAACACACAAGCTGTCATTTGACGCTTCGTGGTTCCCGGTCTTCTATATTCTTTCACGCCAGGAAACCGTTTCCATAAAAGATATAGCTGATGAGCTTTGTATCTCACACTCAGCTGTAAGCCAGTTGATCAGCAACCTGCAGCAAAAAGGATTGATAAAGACAACTACTGATGCGGCTGATGCACGCAAAAAGGTAGTAACCTTTACAGCCAAAGGTGCAAAGCTGCAACAAAAGATAGCACCCGTGTGGGATGCATTAGGGGCCGCTATGCAGGAGCTGGCTGCAGAGGGAACACATAGTAAAAAGATACTGCAGGCCATTGATGAAATGGAGCAGGCATTGGAAAAGAGATCCATTTTTAACAGGGTAGAACAAAAACTTTCGCGTTAACTATATGCAACAGGAATTCCACTATGGCATTGACCATTTAACAGTTGGTAAAACATTGGCGATTGCTGCCGGACAACTCAAAGGAGTATTAAGTAATGCTGCTATGGCAAAAGTAAAAGCCAGTCAGCAGCATGTGCAGGAAATTGTAGATACCAACAGAACCGTGTATGGTATCAACACAGGCTTTGGTATTCTTGCCAATACACCTATTTCAGAAAAAGACACGCAAACATTACAACATAAAATACTCCAGAGTCACAGTGTGGGAGTGGGTGATCCCGTACCGCAGGAGATCGCCAAAATAATGCTCATCACCAAAGTACATGCACTGGCAAAAGGCTTTTCGGGTGTACAGGCGCAAACGCTGGAACGCATCATCTGGCATATTGAAAACAATGTGATCCCCGTAGTTCCGGAAAAAGGTAGTGTTGGTGCATCGGGCGACCTGGCTCCACTGGCACACTTGTTCCTGCCATTAATAGGACTAGGGGAAGTCTTTTATAAGGGCGTCAGGTATAGGGCACATGAGATGTTCAGGAAATTTGATGTACAGCCATTACAACTGGGGCCAAAAGAAGGATTGGCGTTGATCAACGGTACCCAGTTTATACTCGCTTATGCAGTAAAGGGCGTACAACGTATGCACAACTGCCTGGAAGCAGCTGATATTATCGGCGCCATGAGTTTAGAAGCCCTTACCGGCACCAAAGCTCCTTTTGACGAACGTTTGCACCAGCTAAGGGCTTATGCAGGTAATCAACTGGTGGCACAGCGGCTTCGCCTGTTATTAAATGATTCGGCTATTATGCAAAGTCATATGGATTGTGGCCGTGTGCAGGATCCTTATAGTCTGCGCTGCATGCCGCAGGTACATGGTGCATCACGCAACGCATGGCTGCACCTGAAAGAGTTAACAGAAGTAGAATTAAACTCCGTAACAGATAATCCAATTGTCTTTAATGCTGATGATACCATTAGCGGCGGCAACTTTCACGGGCAGCCAATGGCATTGCCCTTAGATTATGCGTGTTTTGCCGCAGCCGAAGCCGGTAATATTGCCGACAGAAGATGTTACCTGTTGCTGGAAGGAAAATGGGGGCTGCCTATGTTGCTGATGAAAGATGTAGGTCTTAACAGTGGTTTCATGATTCCCCAGTACACTACAGCGGCACTGGTAACAGAAAATAAAACATTGTGTTTCCCGGCCAGTGCAGACAGCATCCCTACTTCACTGGGCCAGGAGGATCATGTGAGTATGGGAAGTATCAGCGGACGTAAGCTGAATAAGATCCTGGACAACCTCGAATATATTCTTGCGATAGAGTTATTAAGTGCCTGTCAGGCCATTGAGTTCCGCAGACCGCTCAAAAGCAGCAGCCTGCTGGAGTTTGCACATGATTATGTACGACAGTTCGTTGGCTTTGCTGAAGAGGACAGGATCTTTGCAGAAGATATCAACCTGATCACTAATATTATTCATGACTTTTCATTTGTACAGGAAGTGAATGCATTTGCTGCCACACAACAGGTACAACTCAATAACGCTTTCGAGGCCTTCAATCTTTAAAAAATCTTTATGAGCAATACATTTGATTTTGCAAAATATAAAACACCCACAGGTACCACATTGCAGTGTAAAGGGTGGATCCAGGAAGCAGCATTGCGCATGTTACTTAATAATCTTGATCCGCAGGTAGCGGAGCGACCTGAAGAGCTGATCGTTTACGGAGGGCGTGGCAAAGCTGCCCGTAATATTGAGGCGCTGGATAATATTATTGCAGCATTAAAGGTATTGGAGAACGATGAATCGCTGCTTATTCAAAGTGGTAAGCCTGTTGGTATTCTGCGAACACACAAGGATGCACCACGGGTGTTGCTTTCCAACTCCCAACTGGTTCCCAAATGGGCCACCTGGCAGCACTTTGATGAACTGGAGAAAAAAGGATTGATGATGTATGGCCAGATGACTGCCGGTAGCTGGATCTATATCGGTTCGCAGGGTATTGTACAAGGTACCTATGAAACCTATGCAGCAGCTGCTGACAAACATTTTGGCGGTACGCTGAAAGGAACTTTAAATGTAACAGCCGGTTTGGGTGGAATGGGTGGCGCTCAGCCTTTATCCATTACAATGAATGAGGGTGTGGCGCTCATTGCAGAAGTAGAGGAGTGGAGAATAGACAAAAGGTTGGATACAAAATACCTTGATATCAAAATAACAGATATTAATCAGGCAATTGATCGTGCGCTGGAGGCAAAGCAAAAAGGTGAAGTATTGTCAATTGGCGTGTTGTGTAATGCGGTTGAACTACTGGAGCGCCTGGTAGAAAGAAAAATTATTCCGGATACGCTGACCGATCAAACCTCGGCACATGATCCATTAATAGGATACTGGCCGCATAGTATTTCGTATGAGGAGGCAAAGCAACTCAGGACAGATGATCCTGAAAAGTACATTGACCTTGCCTACCAATCGATGTATCGTCATGTAGAGCTGATGTTACAGTTACAAAAACTGGGCGCAGTGGTATTTGATTATGGTAACAATATCCGCGCACGGGCACAGGAACGTGGTCTTACCAATGCATTTGATTTCCCTGGTTTTGTACCTGCATACATCCGTCCGTTGTTTTGTGAGGGTAAGGGGCCATTTCGCTGGGCTGCATTAAGTGGCGACCCTGCAGATATTGCAGTAACGGATGCTGTAATTGCAGAAATGTTCCCGCAGAATAAATCTTTACAACGCTGGCTCAAACTGGCGCGTGAAAAAATTGCTTTCCAGGGATTACCTGCGCGCATCTGCTGGCTGGGGCAGGGTGAACGTGAAAAAGCAGGACTGGCCTTTAATGAACTGGTAAGAACAGGTAAAGTAAAAGCGCCGATTGTTATTGGCCGCGATCACCTGGATACCGGTTCTGTGGCTTCTCCCAATCGTGAAACTGAGGCTATGATGGATGGCAGTGATGCAGTGGCAGACTGGCCTTTACTGAACGCATTGGTAAATACTGCCGGTGGCGCAAGCTGGGTAAGTCTGCATCATGGTGGCGGGGTAGGCATGGGGTATAGTATTCATGCAGGGATGGTAATAGTGGCAGATGGTACGGAAGATGCTGCTGCACGGTTAAGTCGCGTATTACGCAATGATCCGGGCACCGGAGTTATCCGCCATGCAGATGCCGGTTATGAAACAGCGAAGAAGACTGCAGCGGAAAATGATCTCGATCTTAATCGCAGAATTCATTAAGAAAAAACTTATATGTATTGAAGGCCATGCTTAACGCATGGCTTTTTTATTTATGTAAGTGATAAAAATCAAACATGCAACACCGGGAGATTAAAAATTGTGTTCCCGGGATTAAAATCTGGTGAAATAAAAGCTTTCGTTGCAGTAGCTTAATTATTTTCGCGGTTTTTTCCCTGACCCCTTCAACCAAATCTGTAACCTGCGATGAGTAAACGCTTTGTATCCGTACTGCTGCGTAGTGTAGCCTGTATTGCATTATTACTACTTTGCGCTCCTGCATTTTCTCAATCTGTACTCTATGTAAACGAAGTGATGGCGTCTAACACATCAACGCTTGCCGATGAAACTGGCGCTTACGAAGACTGGATAGAGTTGTATAATCCGGGTGCTGCTGCTGTTTCTCTATCCGGTTATCACATTACAGACGATCCTTCAAAACCGCTCAAATTTACATTGACGGGAGGAGTAGTGCCGGCACATGGCTACCTGGTGCTATGGGCAAGCAGTGATCCCACACGTAGCGTATTACATACCTCCTTTTCTTTATCAGCATCTGGTGAAACAGTTTGTCTCTACGCTCCGGACGGGGTTACATTTATCGACTCACTGCGCTTTGGTGCTCAAAAACCCGATATTTCTTATGGCAGGACTATAGATGGCGCTGCCAGCCTGTCTTTTTTCAGTACGCCTACACCTGGCGCTTCCAATAATACAGCCAGTGGCTACCAGGGCTACCTTTCCGCACCTGTTTTTTCTGTTCCCGCAGGTTTTTATGCGGCTCCTTTTCAGCTTACGCTTTCGTCGGACGAGCCGGGTGTTACTATTGTATATACCATTGATGGTTCATTGCCTGACTCTCAGCACCTGGCTGGTACAGGGTATCGCTATAAAAATCAATATCCCAGGGATCCCGGTAATGCAGTCGGCCCTTTTTTAACGGATACTTTCCGTACTGCTGTCTACGCATCGCCGGTACAGGTCAATGATGCCTCCGTACAACCCAACAGACTCAGTCTTAAATCTTCTACTTACGATCAGTCTCCTGTGGGGCATACACCTTCTGTATTGATCAATAAGGGCGCTATTGTAAGAGCAAGGGCTTATAAACCGGGTTATATGCCCAGTGACGTAAGCACAGCTACCTATTTTATAAATGCCGCGGGGAGCAACAAATACCAGCTACCCGTTATTTCACTGGGTATCCAGGAGAACTATCTCTATGGTTATGATACGGGCCTCTATACGGCAGGTAATGATTTTGATAGGTGGCGTGCAGCCAATCCCTCTGCGCAGGTAGATAAAGGTGCGCCGGCAAACTGGCAACGAGGTACAGAATACCCTATGAGCTTTGAATTATTTGAAGCCGGCAGCTCGGCCAGGAAGGTTTTTACCAATGCTGGTATGCGTTTGCATGGAGGATGGTCAAGGGCCAATTTCCTGAAAACGATCCGGGTTTATTTCAAAAGTGAATACGGACAATCCGATATCAATTACAAGATGTTTCCCGCATTATCATACACCGATTACAAAACCCTGCTGTTACACAGTTCGGGAGATGATATTGATGGTACAGTGATGCGCGATATGACCATCCAGAATACAGTACGCCAGTTGCGGTTCGATATTCAGGATGGTCAACCTGCTATAGTATTCATCAATGGTGAGTTCTGGGGTATCCACGGCGTAAGGCGCAGGTATGATGATGATTACTTTAAACAGAGTTACAATATCGATAAAGAAGATCTGGATCTGCTGGAAAATGATTCAGAGGTAGGGGAAGGCGACAATGTGCACTATAATGCCATGCGCGATTTTATTAAGAACAATGACATGTCTGCTGCTTCCAATTATGCTGAAGTGCAGACTCGCATGGATACTGAAAATTTTATTGACTACCAGGCGGCAGAGATCTTTTTTGCCAATACTGACTGGCCGCATAATAACGTAAGGTATTTCCGGAAACGTACAGCCTATAACCCGCTGGCAACAAAAGGTAATGACGGACGCTGGCGCTGGGTAATGTATGATATGGATTTTGCACTGGGACTGGGTACCTGGGCCGATCATAATTCGCTGAAAGATGCTACCACCAATGGACAGGATTGGGCGATCATGATCTTCAAAAGATTGCTTACCAATGAAACTTTCCGTAAGCAATTTATTACCCGCTATGCTGATCTGTTGAATACCACATTCCTGGCTTCTAATGTAAATGAATCCATCAGTGCGTACAGGGGAATGCTGGAGCCACATATGACAGAACACATTCAGCGCTGGAAGCATCCGGCAGACCTCGCTGCATGGCAGTGGAACCTGAGTGCAATGAGTGTTTTTGCCAACCTGCGTCCTGATTATGCACGGCAGCATCTGCGTGATGAATTTGGATTAAGTGCTGAAAAAAAGATAACGGTTGATGTTACTGATACCACGCAGGGATATATACAGGTAAATACCATCGATATTACATCTGCTTTTAACGGGGTGCCTGCCAATGCCTATCCCTGGACTGGCCAGTACTATCCTGAAGTACCGGTAACACTGGTAGCAAAGTCAAAAGACGGATACCATTTTGTACGGTGGGAGGGCGACCTGTCTGGCACCAACGATACACTGAGCATTACCTTATCTGATTCCACAAGTGTACGTGCAGTCTTTGAAAAGAATGATGATGTTGAAGTTGTTGTGGATACTACCCGTCTTATACATTACTGGCATTTTAACAATGCAGCCAGCGGCACACTTACCGCTGTAACAGCTGATTATTCTGAAACCGGTACTGCACAAATTACTTATCCGGGTACGGGTGCAGGCTATATGGATGCAACAGGCAGTGGCGATGGAACGCTTATGAATACCCGGCAAAACCAGGCAGAAGGAAAAGCCCTGCGTCCCCGTAATCCTGCTAATACACGAAGTATGTTGATCTCGGCATCTTCAGCAGGATATAAAGACCTGCGGTTAATGTATGCCACACAGCGTACCAGCAATGGTGCATTCTACCAGCGTATAAATGTTTCCGGCGATAACGGGCTGCACTGGCACATTGCAGCTGATAGTATTGCTATCAGTACTGATTTTGAATTAAAGAACTTTGATCTGTCTGCTGATACGGTACTTAACAATAAGGACAGTATTCTGCTGCGTATAGAATTCTTTGGTGATAACGCTAATGCCAGCAGCGGCAATAACCGATTCGATAATATTACCATCAGTGGCAATCATATAACAGACAATAGTGCCTTTATCCATTACTGGCATTTTAATACCCTGCCTGAGGGACAGGTAACCAACGTGGTAGCAGACAGTTCTTTATTAGCAGGTGCTTTTATAGACTATGCAGGCAGTGGAGCAGGCTATATGGATGGTACGGATACTACAGAAGGTACCAGCCTCAATGCAAAATATACAATACCTGCCGGAAAAGGATTACGGGTGCGTAATCCGGCCACCGGGCGTAGCCTGTTGTTGCATGCTCCTACTACGGGCTTCGCCAATATCCGGTTACAATATGCTGCTATGCGTACCAGTAATGGAGCCGCCTATCAGCGGATCTATTATTCTGCAGATAGTGGCGCTACCTGGCAGTTGCATAAGGATAGTATCCTGGTATCTACAGGGTTTTACCGTTACAGTATTGATCTTTCTGCAGCAGCAGGTGTGCCTGACAATAAGGATCTTATTATCAGGATCGACTTTACTGGCAGTAATGCTGCCGGCAGCAGTGGTAATAACCGTTTTGATAATATTACCATTACCGGTACGCCGGTGAGCAACCTGTGTGCAGCAAAATATACCTGGACGGGAGCGGTGAGCAGTGACTGGAATAATATGCAGAACTGGTGTGGAACCATCCTTCCTGTTCGTGCCGCCAATGTAGTGATTCCGGCAGGTGTGCCCAATATGCCTGTTATTAATACCGGCAATAATAGCGTACATGCTATCAATATTGAACAGGGAGCTACGCTCACCTTGCAGGGCGGTCGCCTGCAGGCCACTGAATGGACTATTAATGGTGCCATTCATTATGCTACAGAGGGCGATGAGGAAATTGTCAATGCACCACATGCAGCTATAAAGGTCAGCGGTAGTGGTAATAAAATACTGCCTGCTTCTGTTGCTGTATCCGGAATACTGCAACTGGGTGGCAGCGCAAAGATCCGGACGGGTAATTTCACTTTACAGGTACCGGCGGGTAATATCACGGGGTATAATGACAGCTCTTATATCATTACCGGCAATAATACCGGCAGCGCTAATGCCGGTGGTTTAAAACTGGTAAATGTTACCGCAGGTACACCATTGTTCTTCCCGGTAGGTACGGTAAAATATTCTTATAATCCTTGTACTATCCAATACACAGGTGCAGCTGATTATTACCTGGTGCGTGTCGATACTGCTATTTCAAATATCAGCAACAGTACTGCCGGAAGTAATGTACAAAGGCTCTGGTATCTTGAAAAAGGCGGAGCAGGGACTGCTACCGCAACAGTAAGCTTACAGTGGAGCGGTAATGAAGAGAGTGTTTCATTTATACGTGCAAAAGCAACCGTGCTTGACTATATCGATCCTGAAATGCCGGGTGTTTATGAAACTCAGCCAGTGCTGTCTTCTGCGCAGGGTGTGTACAGTATTTCCGGTACTGGTATTACAGCATCCGGCTACTATGGTGTTGCTACCTATTCGCCTGTACCATCACATATCCTTGAATTTACAGGCGCTTTCGGGGTACGCGAAACTTCTTTACAATGGACTGCAAAAGAGCGAAACAACGTAAAAGAATATAGGCTTGAAAGAAGCCCTGATGATAAAACCTATTCTGTAATAACAACAGTTCCCGCTTCATTGGCCGATACCAGTAGCTATGTCTATACAGACAACCAGCCTTATAACGGCAAAAACTATTATCGTCTGTATATGATCACCACTGATGGGCAATTGCAGGATTCTGCATTTGTGATGCTGTCACCGGCATTTACCCCGCACATCCTTGATTTCAACGGTACCTTCGGCATTCACGAAGCTGCCTTGCAATGGACTACAAAAGAGCGGAATGATGTAAAAGAATACAGGATAGAAAGGAGTGCTGATGATAAAAGCTATTCAATAATAACAACATTACCTTCCTTACCGGTCGATACCGGTAGTTATACCTATACAGACAATCAGCCCTACAACGGCAGAAACTATTACCGTTTGTATATGGTTACAACTGACGGACAGTTACAGGATTCTGCATTTATAATGCTATCGCCTGTAGTAACACCACATATTATCTCTCTGTCAGGCAACGCTGATAACCGCGTGGCAAACCTACAGTGGACAGCCAGGGAATTGCAGGAGATAAATGAATACCGTGTAACAAGAAGCGTGGACAGCCTGGTATATACAACCATCACAACTATAAATGCCGCGGCATCCGATACTGCCACTTATAGTTTTACAGATCAACAGCCTGCAGAGGGTGTTAATCATTATAAGATCTACATGCTGTCTGGTAGTTATACCTGGGATTCTGCAGTTGTTACTGTAATTATACCCCCTGCTGTGCTACCACATATCATTGAATTTACAGGTAGTGCCAACGAAGGTGCAATAGACCTGCAATGGGCTGCAAAAGAAAAGCAGGAGGTAAAAGAATACCGTATTGAACGAAGCAATGGAAGCAACGGCTATTCGGTCATTGCAATAGTAAATGCTGCTGCTATAGATACTGTTACTTATTCTAAACGCGATACTGATCCTTATACCGGATTAAACGTTTACAGGTTGTACATGATCGCAATAGATGGACATATCATCGATTCTGCAACGGTTTCCATAACACTTCCAGCGGTAGCTGTTCCCCGCATCAGTGAGTTTACCGGCAGGCTCAATAACAAAGAAATAAACCTGCAATGGATAGCCTCAGCGCAACAAGGAGTAAAACAATACCGTATTGAAAAGAGTATTGACAACAACTCTTATTCATTGCTACAACTGGTTACAGCCGGTGCAGGAGATACTATAGGCTATACGCAAACAGACAATCAGCCATTCAACGGGGTTAATTTCTATAAGCTCTACATGATAGCTGCTGACGGACATGTACTTGATTCAGCAGCAACGATGGTAGTCGTAAAACAGGCGGGTAGTCTCACTGTTTATCCTAACCCGGTTAAGGACAGGCTACAGGTATATTACAATACTACCGAAAGCAAAACCATACAACTGGGTCTGTATGATCTCTATGGCAGACTGGTGCAACAGAAGCAGTGGCAGGTAGCAGCAGGTGTCAATACTATTAACTTCAATACTGCAGGTTTGCAACATGGCATCTACCTGCTGAAGGCAGATGGCATAGCTACCTATAAAATAATCAGGGAATAGTCAGGACTGAAATGCTTAATATAGAACGGAAGTCATCCTTCTTAAAGGATGACTTCCGTTCTATATAGCCTATACCAGGTAAATACCAGATCCATACCAAACAAACACCAGGTTTTCGAATACGCAAGCTCAAACCCTTAGTGGATACGCTTTAATATACAAGCTGGACATAACCTGGTCATAAGCAGACCCCTGAAAGGATAGAGAAATAAGAAATGAAAAATTAGAAATGTGTAATAGAGAAGTAAGGGCGGAATTTAAATATTAAACAAGACGGAATATTCGGCTTTTTCGGCATAATCGGCATATTCGGAACAGAGGTTTGGAAATGAGAGTACAAAATCTGAAAATTTACTAATGTGGAAATGCATGAAGCATAAAGTCTGAAAAGGCACAAGATTTAAGTGACAAGGCACAAGGGAATACAGGGATTGGGAATGAGGAACTAGTAAAGGAATAGAAAATATCGAATGTCCAATGTCGGATTTCGAAGGAAAGACAGAAAGCAAGTTGGCAGTTGGCAATTTGCAGTTACCTGTAACATGCATCTGATAACCTGTATCCAGAAACTGGTATCTGGTAACTGGTAACGCCCCTTTCACGTTTGACATTTCACCTTTCACGCGCCCACTCACGATTGACGATTAGTCGCATATGCCCAAGCTCAACACTTTATACCTTAAACTTTCAACTCGTGAACGATGAAACGCAACACTTTTGATCCACGGAAAATCATCTTTCTCGGCACTTACCGGAAGATGCTGGTGTTTTATTTCTGGCAGGAAAGGTACTGTGTGCGTACAGTAAGTTCTTTGTCGGGAAAGAGAGTAAAACGTTCTGCCAAGTTCAGACTTACTATGCAGTATGCGGAACGGCTAGGTCGTGCATCGAAGATCGCTTCACGGGTATACCGGCAGTTGCCCGATGGCTGGAAATTGCATAGTCTGTATCGCAAAATGACGGGGCTTGGTTCGCAACTGCTAAGAGAACGTGAATATACAGCTACAGAAATAGAGATGGCTCTATGGCAATACCTGGCAGGTATTGGTTTTAAAGCTGAAGAACATGGTATGTTACATCCCATGCCGGTAGCGGTACAACAGGTGCCAGCACAATCGGTAAAACTGGTGTTATTTCCGTTGCCGGTATTGCATTCTGCTATTACAAAAGTGCTATTGGGAAAAGGGAGTGTGCTTGCAAAAAGAAGAAAGGAGCAGGAGAGTAGGTTCAGTTTGGTTCAGAATGGAATAAGGTTCAAGGGAATGAGAAAGGAGTACAGGTTATAAGTTTTAAGTTGTAGGTTATAAGTGGAATACAGGAAATGCGCAGATGTGTGGATGGAATGCGAAAGTCTGAGGTCTGAATAAAGCCTGGAATAAATGCTCGTAACTAAACGACATTGATCCGATGACTACGAAGGATATTTTTTTGTTGGGATGGCATTTTAAGTTCAATAATCATTCAATGATGAACGCTACTTTTTTAAAAGAATATTGGGTGAAAATGATAATGTATATTTATGCGATTTAGATCTTGATTCTGTTGGCTGTAGAAGCATAATGCGCATAGATGTCATCGAAAAAGACCAATAAATAATTGATTTGTATTATATATGAAGTTCCTGATAAGGTTTCTATGCTTTTCAATAGCTCCCCTGGTCGTAAATTTTAGCTGTACTACAACCAGCAATATACAAGCAAGTGTAAGCATCAATGATGTAAGTTTTACTGTTAGCCCGTATGTATTAAACCGAAATGATAGTTTTTATCTCGTATACCAGGTTAATACTGATGTAATGCATCCTGCTCTCAGGCTCCAGGTTGGAGAAAGAAAGACAGCGGATACCTTTTATTATTTCTTTATTGGGAAAAGCAGTTTTCCTGAATATACTCATGCCGTATTCCATTCTGTAAAGAGAGAAAAAGAGGTGCGCAGGTTATTTAAAACCGGGGCTGTTTTTTGGTTAAATCCCGATTCTACAGCGGTCAAACTGAAAGTAATATATGAATAGCGTCCGGTAGTCGTCCTTCTAAAAGGACGACTACCGTTTAGAGAAGTAAAGAACGTTAAAATACCGGGTGCTGAAAACTGATGTAAAAAATCTGAGGCTTGAGAAGGTGTAAGGAACATGGAGTGGACAATGAAAAAATAGATAATGAAAGCGAATGTCTCGTTCAAAGTAATATGCCTTGCGTCAGCAATGTTTGCTGGCTGTAACAATACAGAATTAAAGAAAACTACTCCTGCATCTGTTTATGGCGACCGGGCAAATCATCTGTCAGAAAACCGATTAATGTCGTATGATAGTTTATACAACAGCATGGAGTGTGAAGATGAAGGAGCCGAAGATAAAGCCAGTGCTATAATAAAAAGAACAGACAGCCTGCTTTCTTCTCTTATCATTCAATTAAGGGATTGTCAAAAAGACACTGTTTTGATCAACCCGCTTCTTGTTTTGCTTGAGCGAGGGCAGCAAAGTTATAAAGCCGAAGCTGAGACTGCCGCTGAACTGATTTACTGGTCTTATGGAACGGCTTCGATGACTGGCGAGAGGGTAGTGGCAAAAAAGTGTTGTTATTTAAAAGAGCTGGAGAAAAAGCTTTCTTTCTACATGGCTATCAATGAAAAGATTCATGGAACAATTATTATGAATTAATTTCAAAATTTACCCGTAAGGTTTCTTCCAAAAGGAAGATTTTTGATTTTAAATAGTTTAATCAGGATTATCAATATGGCAATAGTATTTGAGGGTTTAAGTAAGTGCCCCTTGTGCAATGAAGTGCTTGATAAAGAAAACGAGTTTATGTTAGTGCCGCCTGTGATCAGCAATACCAAAGATGAGTTATTCCTTTTTAGTGATGCAGGTATTCATGTCGAATGCCTGGATAGAAGCGAAAACAGGAATAAGTTGTTATACCATATTCAGCAGTATCATGAACTGCTGTCCCGTGCTAAATTGAAATCTATTGCTGATGGAGAACAGGCCGGCGATGGCAGGGATATGCTATTGATTGGATTGCTGTCTTCAAATGAAAAAGAGGAGCTATCTGAGTTCAATTATACTGTTCTTAACCTGAACAAGCTAAAGCAATGGGAGGATTACGACAGGTTTATTGACGTAGCCGGAAAATTTCTTTCTGAAGGAAAATGGGGTGGCTATGCCGGGTACAACTATCTTGAAAAAATAATGCAGCAAATAGCAATCCGTAGAAAATAAGGGATTGGGAATGGGGAAGGGAATACAGTTATAAGTTTTAAGTTATAGTTTATAAGTGGAATACAGGAAATGTGCAGATGGCTTATGTATTTGCCCGCGGCTCATAGTTCATTTTTCCTGAAACTGGTAACCAGTAAAGATTTAGTTGCAAATTGTCACCTGTCAACTTGTATTTGCGTTCCGCGTTCTGCAAAACTTACGACTTAAAACTTGCATTCAAAAAAGGAATCGGATTTAAGAAAAACATCTTCTTCCAGCCTTGTTTACTGTTGTCTATACGCCAGGGATAAGGAATAATACTTCTGATAGCATAATGCAGGTGCGGCGGTTTGCCGGCTGCATTGCCCGTAGCGCCTACAGTACCTATAACAGAGCTATGAGTAACGAATGAGAACATGCCTGTTTTGATACTATCAAGATGTGCGTAATAATGCAGTCTCCATTTAGGGCCTAATACCAGCACAACATTGCCGCCTCTTTCAATATTGCCTTTATATACCACCATGCCTGCAGTAGAAGGCTCTACAGGAGTACCCTTTTTAGCAAAGATATCTACACCTTTATGGGTTATTGATTTTCCCCAGGGATAGAACCAGAAGGAATTCTGTGCATAGCTTTTTTCAGTAGCGCCCTTTACCGGCATATTGAAAGACTGGGGTAATAAAAATCCTATGATCAGGATAGCAAATAGGATCAGTAATGCTTTTTTTAAGCGCTTGTTCATGGCTGTATTATTGGGCAGGATGAAACTAATCTTTATACATATCATGTGCAAGTGGATAGGCTGGAAGAGATGAGAAAGAAAAGTTAAATAGTGAGTAGTCAGTGGTGAGTTGTAGTGGGGTGAATAGTCAATGTGCGTGATGCTCTGGATGTGGATATAAAGGGAATATGGCTACCCGATTTAAAAAACGCTAAATCTCCAAATTCCTACATCTAAAAATGCCCCGATTGACTTGCTTTCGAACAAAACCTTCCTGTTGTTGTTATACGCATAGAAACGCCTGCATAAGCAGCATAACTTTCATTCATTACGATGTGTTGAAATTTTAACATTTCAACAATTCTGTTTCTACAACGCATTAATAGGTTGTGTAATAAAATCTACATTTTGCACTGATAATACAATCTATCGGCATGGCAATTGCTTTTATATAATTGAAATACAATTGCTAAATGATTCTTTAATAATGTTTTAATGAATGAAAGAATGCTTGCAAAAACTGAAAGGCTATTTTTGAACACCTCGCTGCGCATAATTGTGCTGCTATCTTTTTCTGCAGGCTATTGTTTAATCTAATCATTCATTTTTAATTATGGGACGACTGATTATCATATCTAACCGTTTACCTTTTTCCATTAGCAGAGAGGATGGGCGTACTTCGCTTCGTCAAAGCTCTGGAGGATTGGTGTCGGCTATTAAAGGTTATTTTGAAAGCGGTGCCGTGCGTGAAGAAGAGATCACTGAAAAATTATGGGTAGGTGTTGCAGATTTTCCTGAGGATGACTGGAGTGCTGTAAAGAAGGAATCTTCTAATCTTGATTTTTCTATAGTGCCGCTGTTTGTGGATAATACATTGTATAAAGATTATTACAATGGTTTTTCTAACTCTGTGTTGTGGCCATTGTTCCACTATTTTCCTTCACTGGCGCAATACCAGGGTAACTATTTTGAAGCATATACAGCTATCAATAAGTTTTTTTCAGATCAGCTGGCACCTATTCTGCAGCCTGGTGATACAGTGTGGATCCACGATTACCAGTTGATGTTATTGCCGGAGATGTTGAGGACAGAGCAGCCTGATGCTGCTATCGGTTTTTTTCTGCACATCCCTTTCCCTTCGTATGAAATATTCAGGTTATTGCCTGTTGACTGGAAAGCTGCATTACTGCGTGGTATCATGGGTTCCGATCTTATCGGTTTTCATACACACGATTATGTACAGCACTTCATCCAGTCAGTTAAAATGATACTGGGTGCAGATAATTATTTCCATACTATCCAATACCAGGACAGGCTGGTGAAAATAGACCTGTTCCCGATAGGGATTGATTATAAGAAATTCAATAAAGCCGCTTACGACCCTGAAGTACTGGATTACCGCAACCGCATCAAAAAGAACTTTGATGGTAAAAAGATCATCTTTTCGGTTGACAGACTCGACTATACCAAAGGATTGATGGATAGGTTGAACGGTTTTGAGTATTTCATGGAGCAATTTCCTGAATGGCAGGGCAAGGTGGTCTTTATCCTCAATATGGTGCCCTCGCGGGATGAGATCCAGGCTTATACCGAAAGGAAAAGAATGATTGAAGAGAAGATAGGTACCATCAATGGTAAATTTTCTTCTATCAGTTGGCAGCCGGTCATATACCGTTACAATCATTTACCCTTTGTAGAGCTTTCTGCTTTATACCAGGCTGCAGATGCCGCATTGATCACTCCTTTGCGTGATGGTATGAACCTCGTTGCCAAAGAATATGTAGCCAGTTGCGCCACACAAAGAGGTGTACTGATCTTAAGTGAGCTGGCAGGTGCAGCGAGTGAGCTGAATGAAGCCTTGCTGGTCAATCCTACTGATATCCACGATGTGGCTTCGGCTATCAATAAAGCGCTTACTATGCCATTGCCCGAACAGCGTCATCGCATGGCATTGATGCAGCAACGATTGTCTGACTATGATGTAATAAAATGGGTCAATGATTTTCTTGACCAGTTGGCTAACATCAAAAAGGAGCAAAGTATGCAGCGTACAAGAATACTGGATGATAAAGTGATGGAACTATTGCATCAGCGTTACCAGGAATCAACCAACAGGTGCCTGTTGCTGGATTACGATGGTACACTGGTGCCCTTTGCACGCTTACCGGAAGAAGCGGTACCTAATGCAGAACTAAAAAAATTATTGCTTACGCTGGCTGAAGATCCTAAGAACAATGTAGTGATCATCAGTGGACGTGAAGCGGCCACGCTTGATAAATGGCTGGGCGATCTGCCTATTTCACTGATTGCAGAGCATGGTGCTGCTTATCGATGGAAAGGAGACCAGTGGCAGCAGGCAGTATCAGTTTCCGGTCAGTGGAAAAATGAGATAAGGCCCATCATGCAGATGTTTGTTACACGATGTGTAGGTTCTTTTATCGAAGAAAAAACAAACACCATTGCATGGCATTATCGTAATACGCATCCCGATCTTGGGTTTAACCGTTCACGCGAACTCATCAATAACCTTTCCCAATTATTGCAGAATACCATGTACCAGGTATTGGATGGCAACAAGGTGGTAGAAGTGAGGATGGCAGGGTTCGATAAAGGGGTGATGGCGCAGCGTATTGTAAATGAGCAGAATCCTGATTTTGTTATTTGTATTGGTGATGATACTACCGATGAAGATATGTTTAAGGCACTGAAAGACCGTGCTTACAATATAAAAGTAAGTGGAGGTGCTACCGCTGCACAATACAGCGTATTCTCCCAGCGTCGTGTGCTCCAGTTGCTGAATAACCTCTTATTACCATTAACCCAGAACCAGTATGCCGGTACATAAGTACAATATGGGCATTATAGGCAATTGCTCCTATCTTGCTTACATAGACACGCATGCAGATGTAAAATGGATGTGCATGCCCCGCTTCGATAGCAGCTTTATCTTCGGATCCCTACTCGATGAAGAAAAAGGGGGGCATTTTTATGTACGTCCTGCTGCGGATCAATACAGCAGCCGCCAGTATTATGTAGCCAATACCAATGTGCTGTGCACTGAGTTTACAGCACCGGATGGTAGTTTTGTGGTCATTGACTATGCGCCACGCATGGCTATTTACGACCGGCAGTTCAGACCGCTGATGCTGATGCGTAAGATCCAGCTGCTGCATGGAGAGCCTACTATCCGCATCCGTTGTGAGCCAAGAGGTGACTATGGTAAGCTGGTTCCGGAGGTCTATACGGCCAGCAATCACATCCGCTATATGAACTTTGATCAGCAGGTGAGGTTAACAACCGATGTGCCGCTTACTTATATCCAGTCTGAGCAATCCTTTGTATTGTCGCAGGATCAGTACCTGGTGCTCACTTACGGCGAGCCGTTGGAAGCCCCCCTGAAAGAAACGGCTGAAGAGTTTCTCCGTAAAACCATTCGTTACTGGCAGGATTGGATCAAGAGCTCTTACATCCCCGGCATTATGCAGGAAGAGATCATCCGGTCTTCACTGGTGTTAAAACTGCACCAGTATGAAGATACTGGTGGTATTATTGCTTCCGGCACTACCAGCTTGCCTGAGTTTCACGATAGTACCCGCAACTGGGATTATCGCTATTGCTGGTTCCGCGATGCTTATTATACGTTAAGGGCCTTCAACCAGATAGGCCACTTTGAAGAGCTGGAAAAGTATTTCGACTATATCCACAATATCCTGCGCAATGCAGATAATTTTCTGCAGCCATTATATTCGATCAGTGGTGAAAAAGAGCTGCATGAAATAGTGGTTGACCTGGCCGGTTATATGAACAATAAACCGGTACGTGTAGGCAATAAGGCTTATGTACAGGTGCAACACGATGTGTATGGGCAGGTATTGGTGAGCCTGCTGCCACTGTTTACCGATAAACGTCTCACTTTCCTGAAACGTAGCAGTTATAAGAATATCGTTCCCTGGTTGCTCGACCAGATAGAACGTACCATGACGATGCCTGATTCAGGCTTATGGGAATTCCGTAACCAAACACAGGTACATACCTATACACTGCTATTCCACTGGGCAGGTGCCAAAGCTGCCTATAAAATTGCGGCTGTATTTGATGACAAACCGTTAATGGATCGTGCACTGGCACTGGCTTTACAGGCTGATGGACTTTTAGAACAGTCATACGATCCTGTACGGAAGGTATATCCGCAGGCGATGAATACTACCAACCTGGATGCGAGTACCCTTGCCATGATCACCATGAATTACCTGCCGCATGATTCAGAACGAGCCAAACGGCATATAGAGGCGCTGGAAAAAGAATTGCTGGCAGAGCATGGGTTGTTTTACAGGTACAAACATTATGATGATTTCGGTTTCCCTGAAACAACTTTCCTCGTTTGTGCTTTCTGGTATGTGGATGCATTGGCTTGCGTGGGCAGGGTAGATGATGCTATGGAAAACCTGCAGAAGATCCTGCAGTTCAGCAATCACCTGGGCATCTTCAGTGAGGATGTTGGCACAGATGGCTCACAATGGGGCAATTTCCCGCAAACATATAGTCATGTAGGTCTCATCAATGCCGTATTTCGCATAGCGCGAAAAATGGATAAAGCTGATTTTCTTTAGACAGAATACAGAAGTATGAAGTCTGAGGTCTGAATAAAGTCCGGAAGAAAGCTGGTTGGCAATTTGCAGAATGGTTTAATGGTTGTATTGTTTGATTGTTATGGATGATAACCATAGAACGATCCGACAATTTAACCATCCACTCACGATTGACGATTCACGTCTCACGATCTCAAAACCCGACACCCGAAACTGCATTCACCTTTATTTCAGTTTGTTGTTTCCTGTAGTTCGCTATCTTAGTGCATTATCATTTTACATGACCACTATTTTTACAAACATTAAGCAGTTGGTGAATGTCCGTACGCAAACGAATGTATTGCGTGGAACACAATTGGCCGAACTGCCCGTAACAGATAATGCCTACCTGGTAATAGAAGACGATGTTATTGCTGATTTCGGCAGCATGAATGATTTTCCTTACAAGCTCAGTGATCCAAGCGTGCAGGACGTTTCCGGGCAATTTGTATTGCCTGCCTGGTGCGATAGTCATACACACCTGGTATTTGCCGCCAGCCGTGAATCAGAGTTTATTGATAAGATAAAGGGGCTGAGTTATGCTGAAATTGCTGCCCGTGGCGGTGGTATTCTCAATTCGGCCCGTAAACTGCGCGACACCACAGAAGAGACCCTGTTTGCACAGGCCTGGCAGCGTTTACAGGAAGTAAGCAGGCTGGGTACCGGTGCTATAGAGATCAAAAGCGGGTATGGATTGTCTGTAGAGGGAGAACTTAAAATGTTGAGGGTTATCAAAAAGCTGAAAGAAAGATCACCGCTTACCATAAAAGCTACTTTTTTGGGTGCGCATAGTTACCCTGTTGAATACAAAGACGATCATGAAGGTTATATCAAATTATTAATTGATGAAATGCTGCCGGTGATCGCCCGTGAAAAACTCGCCGACTATATCGACGTGTTTTGTGAAACAGGATTCTTTTCACCGGAAGAAACAGAAAGGATCTGTCGTGCAGGAATGGCATACGGGCTTAAACCCAAGATACATGCTAACCAGCTTAATTTATCAGGTGGCACAGAAACAGGAGTGAAGCTGGGCGCGGTGAGTGTGGATCATCTTGAAACAATGGATCAAAAAGCGGTAGCTGCATTGGCCGGGTCTGATACTATTGGTACATTGTTACCAACAGCCGCCTTCTTTTTAAGAATGCCTTTTCAGCCGGCGCGTATGCTTATTGATGCAGGCTGTGCTATTGCACTGGCTTCCGATTTCAACCCCGGATCTTCACCCAGCGGTAATATGAACCTGGTAGTAGCTATGAGCTGCATACAGATGAAAATGCTGCCCGAAGAAGCTATCAATGCTGCTACTATCAACGGGGCTTATGCTATGGAAGAGGGAGACAGGCTGGGCAGTATTATGAAGGGTAAAAAAGCCAATTTGCTTTTTACCGCGCCTATGCCTTCTTTAGCGTATCTTCCCTATGCTTTTGGCAGTAATCTTATAAACAAGGTTTTCATAGGCGGAAAACAGGTAGGATAAAAGATAGAGTTACCGGTATTATCAGAACTTATTACACCTTTATGCTGGGATTACGAAAAACGAAAAAGCCGGATATCATTGAAGAACTGACGGTAAAGGAACAGGTTTTGTCTGTTGCTGACCGCCGCAGAGGACTGGATTTTCTTGTAGCCTTCTTTTCACGCATCCGCCCCGGTTCAAGAAAGGGTACGGGCAATGCTACTCAAAACCTGCAGCGTGAACTGGCCTCGCTTTACCAGGATTCACTATTGCTTAAAAATCTGCAACACTCTTTCCTGTCGCAGCTTATCAATACCAACCTTACTTCGGTCATTACAGAAAGCGGCATTCCGCTCTCGCGTAATTTCTGGCAGGAGTTCTCAGCAAGATTAAAACACAAGGTATTGCCTCCCTTGCTGGATGAAAATGATTTCCTGTATGTAGTACATCGTATCTTTTTTCGCAAAACAGATTATGAGTGGGTAGAGACCATTCCCCGCGAAATATGGATTGAGTTTTTTGAACGTATTGGTTTCTCTTTCAGGGTTACAGATCCAAGAGTGCAAAAGCAATTGCTGCAGTCTCTGAAAGTGCTTTCTTTCCAGGTAGCACAGCTTGGTCTTGAAAAAGAGATCGTCAACTACCTCAAAAAAGAGCAGCAGAATAATAACCCGCTGGTATTGCAGAGCTATCTCGTGCGCGATCTTGAACAGATGCTTGAAATAGGAGCCGAAACGCATGATATAAGCTCTTTGTCTGCGGGGATAAAGGTAGTGGTAGCGCAATGCTATAACTGTATCAGTTATATCCGTGAAAGGCATACAGAGCGTGGCGCCAGTCTTAACCAGACCTACCTGCTGATCTTACTCGCCAACAGGCTCCAGAGGATGGAGATCCTGCTCGACCTGCTTGACTATGACCATCATTTTGATACGGGCAGGTTTGTTGATTTTTTCCGGCTGGTAGTACGCAATGAGAACCGTAAGAACAGTGTGCGCGAGTTTGTATCGCAGAGTACCGGTTATCTTGCTTACCAGATCGCAGAACATAAGGGGCAAAAAGGTGGTAAGTATATTACTTCTACCAGGGCAGAATACTGGTCGATGATGTGGAGCGCCATGTCAGGCGGCGCTATCGTATGCTTTGTAGCAGTGATCAAGAACCTGTTGTCTGTATTTCATGCACCTCCTTTCTGGCAGGGCTTTATGTATAGCGTTAACTATAGCGTAGGGTTTGTGGCAATTGAAGAAACGCATTCAACACTCGCTACCAAGCAGCCTGCATTTACAGCCAGTGCTGTTGCCGGTTCGCTGGACGCACGTAAAAGTTCAGCGCATCCTAATCTATATAACCTGGTTGTTACCACTGCCAAAGTTTCCCGCAGCCAGTTTGCCTCGTTTGTCGGGAACCTTCTGATCGTTTTTCCCGGTACCTTTTTACTGGCATGGTTGTATCATTGGCTGGTTGGCAGTAAAATAGCCGAAGGTGAGGCGGCAGTATCACTTCTCAGAGACCAGCATCCCTGGCAAAGTTTATCTTTACTGTATGCCTGCAATACGGGTGTGTTCCTGTTCCTTAGCAGCATCATTGCAGGCTATGTTCAGAATAAGATCCAATATGCACGCATTGCCGACCGCATGATGCGTCACCCGATCCTGAGAGCTTCATTTTCCGGTGAAAGGTTACAGAAAATGGCTCATTATATTGAACAACATGCCGGTTCTATTTTAGGTAATGTATCCTTAGGTTTTTTTCTTGGGATGGCATCCAGCATACAGAAGATCTTTGGTATTCCTTTCGATATCCGCCATATCACTATTTCTGCAGGTAATGTAGCCATTGGTGTGTATGGATTAGGTATTGAGAATATCAACCCCGTATTCCTGGGAACTGTTATTCTCGGTGTACTGGCTATTGGGTTCATGAATTTCCTGGTAAGCTTTGCACTGGCATTTGGCGTAGCTGTGAGATCCAGAGGGGTTAAATTCAAAGAATACAGGGAGTTCCTGACGTTGTTGTGGCGTTATTTTAAGAAATACCCGCTGGACTTTATCCGTCCGCGTAAACGCCTGATAACAGAAGGAGAGCCTGCATAAACAATATTCTATATCACCTTTTAATAAAAAACGATAGCTGTATGAAGCATTTCAAAGTTTACGACAAACAGGATGTGTTATCCTACACCCGCATAAGAAAGTTTGAAACCAAACTAGGGGAATGCATACAGATAGCTGCTGATAAAAAGAATATAGAAGAGTCTATAAAGCAATCTGCCGCGCCTTTTGTGTTACTGGGTATACCGGAAGATCTTGGTGTGCGTGCCAATTATGGAGTAGGAGGGGCAGATACGGCCTGGACATCTTTTCTCGGTGCCTTCCTCAACATTCAAAGCAATGATTTTCTCACCGGGGATGAAATATTATTGCTGGGCCATTTTGATTTCATTGATGCGCAACCGCTCATTGAACAGAATGCCAGCAGTTATGATGAACAGATCGATGCTTACCGCCATGCCGTTACCATGATCGATGAAGCAGTAGAGGAGATCGTAAAGCTGATCACTGTCAATCATAAGATCCCTATTGTGATCGGTGGCGGACATAATAATTCATATCCATTGCTCAAAGGTGTTGCCAAAGGATTAAATAAAGCAGGCCTGATACCGCTGGCACAAATGAACAGCATCAACCTGGATGCGCATGCTGATTTTCGTCCTGTAGAAGGGCGCCACAGTGGTAATGGATTCCGCTATGCGGAAGAGGATGGTTACCTGGAGAAATATTGTATTGTAGGCTTACATGAAAACTATCTTCCTCAGAATGTGTGGCTCGATATTGTGAACAATCCTTTCCTCGACTTCATTACTTATGAAGATATTTTCATCCGCGAAAAGCGCAACTTTATACAGGCGGTAGCACACGCCGTAGGGTTTACAGACGATAACTATACGGGCATTGAACTTGACCTGGATTGTATTCAGAATACGCTGGCCAGTGCTGTTACCCCTTCGGGTGTCTCTCCCTTACATGCACGTCAATATGTAACATTTACTGCTGCCAACGCTAAAGTAGCTTACCTGCATATCTGTGAAGGTGCTTCTTTATTAGCAGATGGAAGAACCTCCGCCACCACCGGTAAACTCATCAGCTATTTGGTAAGTGATTTTATTAAAGCAAAAGAGGAAGCCTAATGAATACAGTTTCGGGTGTCGGGTTTGGAGTTTTGGGTTGTGAAATCGTGAATCGGCAGACGGCAATCGGCAAAGCCCGTTTCGGGATTTCTGATTTTGGGATGTAGGGATTTTGTGATTGGATACAAGATGCCGGATATTGGATTTGAGATTTTGCGTTTGATATTTGAAATTAGAGCAACTACAAATTGCCAACTTGTATTCCTGGTGGCTCATATTCACTATTGACCATTGACTATTCACTGGTTTAACTGCAAATTGCCAACTGCCAACTTGTATTCGCGTTAGGCGTTGAGCGTTTCGCGTTAAGCTGTATTCCACTTACAACCTATAACTTACAACTTACAACTCTTAAAACGGTATTCCCAGATTAATATACGACTGCAGCTTCCTCGTCTGGTCACAATACATGGCGCTGATCTCCAACGGGCCTAATGCGAAATTGTAGGCAAAGGTTAAGGCATAGCCAGAGTAAAAGCCTTCATTTTTAAAGAAGTTACTGGTGTTCACAAAATTCGTCATCAGTGCATTTGCTTTGGCTGTCAGGTAAATGTTGTTGAAGATCTGTGTACGCAGGCCGCATTGCAGCATCAGTACGTTTGTGGTAAACAAAGAACCTTCGGGCAAGCCTGCAAAAGTGATCTGGTTGCGGAATGTTTTTGTAAGGCCACCCACAATAAATTCGTTCAGGAAATTGTCTTTATAATGCAGGTTCATACCTCCCTGGGCTGTCAGCAACAGGGTACTGCGCCGCCAGAGGGGTGTATAGCTGTCCACATCCAGCGCCGCGTGCATATAGGCGTTTTTATCAACAGTAAGGGAGTCGGAAAGAGGGGTGCCTGATACCATAATGGTAACATCGGGATGCTGACGAGAAACAGCGCCGGCCTCTACATGCAGTTTTACGCCCCGTTTAGGGAAAATGGCTTTGTCCAGCGAATTGTGATCAAAAAAGCCATAATAAGTATTGAAGTAGTTATTGCCTTTTAGTTCTACGAGGGCTGAAATACTGGGTACATAGCGTCCCCATTCAAACCTGTGGCCGGCACCAATGGTGTTGGTTCTTTTCATAGAGAACTGAAGGCGTTCTCCGAATTTAAAATACCCCTGGTTGTAAAGGCCTATCTGTTTGGCTGATTCGTAAAAAGGGATATCAAGATCGTCAAACTGTGTTTCCAGTAGTAACGCAAAGTTTTTACGGCGGCCCAGGTATTGAAGATGTTCGCCACGTATGCGGAAGCTTTCTCCGAGATTAATAGATACCAGGCTTCTTGAGTTGGTAACAAAGAAATTGCGGATAGTAAAGTTGCCCACCAGCCCTACGCCAAGAAAACGGTTATAGTGCAGGCCCAGTTTTGCGTAGGCAAACGGGCTTTCTGCTACATCAAATATTATCTTAACAGAACCATCTTCCTGCTCTACCAGCGAATACACGATCCGGCGGTAATAGCGGGTACCGTAGGCCTGGCGTACCATGTTGGCCAGTTGACTGGCATTATAATACCGGCCTGTTTCCAGGTTCAGCGTATGTACAAAGAAAGAAGCAGAGGTTCTATCGACCCCGTTTACTTCATACGAACTGATCTTTACTTTATCAACCTGTGGTAATGCTTTCACTGCTGTAGTATCGGGGCCATAAAGCGCGTTTAAAGAGTCTGCAACACGTTTAAATGCAGGATAGAGCTTGCGCCCTTCTTCCAGTCCCAGTTCCAGTATGCTGTTGGCATCTGCAAAGCTCCCCATATTAAACTTCTCCAGGTTAAGGGGGATATACATATCGCACTGGGGGATCTCTTTCTTATTATCCTCTGCCTCTCTGAAAAATGCTACCTGCAACAGGATCTGCAGGGCATTCCGTACTTTTTCTGAAGGAAGTAACCCGGCTGCCACATTACTGCCTATTACATAATTGGCGCCCATTTCCCGTACATCACGCACCGGGAAATTGCGGACAAGGCCACCATCGATCAGTTTTTTGTCGTTGATCTCAACGGCGGTAAATACCGAGGGAATGGCCATGCTGGAGCGTATGGCTGAAATTATTTCACCATCCTTCAGCACCACAGCCTCGCCTGTACCCACATCCGTTCCTATGCAACGGAAGGGAATACTGAATTTGGAAAAATCTTTCTGGTTATAGACGGGGAAAAACAGTTCGGAGAATTTGAGCCATAATTCCTGTCCCTCCAGTACACCCATTGGAAGCCGGAAATTGTGATTGACCCAGGGTAGCTCTATTACATATTTGGAATATTCGTCCTTTTCTTCCATGAAAATGCTTCGCAGGGACGATTGGTTGGTCAGCAGCAGATCCCAGTCGATGGTATGAACGATCTTTTCGATGGAGTCTGCCTTATAGCCCACGGCATACATTGCGCCGATAATACTGCCCATGCTGGTACCTGTAATATAGTCGATCTTCAGTCCTGCAGAGTCTATAGCCTTCAGGATACCGATATGCGCCAGGCCTTTGGCTCCGCCTCCGCTCAGTGTAAGTCCTATTTTGGGACGGTGTTTGGTGGCTGGTTGGGCCCGCAGGTGCTGGAAGGCCAGTAGTATGATCAACAGGTAACAAATCCGGTGCATAGGCAGTTTCTTCTTAGGTAGATCCGATTCGGACACAAATTAATAATGATTTGCATATCCCCGCAATTGAAAATTTGTTAACTTTTATTTTGCATAGGGGTATTTTTCATAGTAATGTTATACTCACAAAGCACAGATAACGCATTGTTTACATTTTTTCACGATTCAGTTACAGCGATTTTAATATTTTTGTAAAGATTGAAGCGAATTTTATTCATATTAGTGGCATTTAGTATTCTCAATCAGAGTATTGACCTCGATTACATTACTCTGATGTACCAGCATGTTCGCTCTTCTGCCGCCCCCGGTTATGATGATATAGATTCTATTACTGAGTTGTTGATTGAGTCTATTGTGGGTGAAGATGATTATATGCCGGAAGATTATCATGACGATAATGGTAATGCACAACACAACGGCATCATCAAATATGCCTGGAGCCCGCTTATTTACCATACAGATAAAGATGTAGCAGTGGCTGAACGGGATGATGATAATAATTCACGCCCGGGATATTCCAACCCTGATAACTATACCTGTAAAGGTTACATACACATCATTTCTCCTCCTCCGGATATGACAGCATAACCCTGTTACCATTTCTGCGGTATGGGCAATGG
The DNA here is from genome assembly GCA_047602185.1 of Chitinophagaceae bacterium. Classification (GTDB taxonomy): domain Bacteria; phylum Bacteroidota; class Bacteroidia; order Chitinophagales; family Chitinophagaceae; genus PMP191F. The sequence continues at coordinate 1,220,774 of JASGHY010000001.1, forward strand.
GAAGCTTTCATGGCGGAGACTTTATTTTCTAAGGTCTGATTATAGCCTGTTAGCACCCATCATCTGGCCCTGGCCGCCAACCCTTATTTTTTATTCAACTTGTTTGCCAGGCATACCTGTGGGTAACTGTACAGTTCAACAACTGCTATGGTTACTGCGGGAAGCAGGTGGTATTACTATTACCATACTGCACCGGCAACAGGGGTCTGGGTGAGACAAACCGACTATTTTTCAAAACAATGGTTTATATGAGCAGAGCAAAAACGCTGTTCAGGTTTTGTGCAGGTGTTCTTGTGGTTGTGTTCACCGGAAACGGTGTGCATGCGCAGGACTCTTTGCGTATTACCCTGCAACAGGCCGAAGAACAGTTTTTACAGAAGAACCTTTCGTTGCTGGCAGAAAAATACAATATCGACATTGCCAGGGCAGAGGCCATACAGGCAAGGCTGTATGATAATCCTACCATTTCAGTCAGTGCAAACCTTTACGATCCTGAACACAAAAAAGTATTTAACGTAAGCAGCCAGAACGGGCAGTATGATATTGCCCTTACACAGGTAATACAGCTGGCCGGCAAGCGCAACAAACAGGTAAAACTTGCCGAAACGGGCGCTGCCATGGCAGAGAACCGTTTCTTCGACCTGCTGCGTACCTTACGGCTTACGCTGCGCAGTGATTTTTATGAAGCCTATTTCCTGCAGCATTCAATAGATGCTTACCAGTTGCAGATCAGTTCGCTGGAAAAGCTGGCAGAAACTTACCAGGAACTGCAAACCAAAGGTGTAGTAACCCTTAAAGACGCCGTACGTATTAAATCAATGCTGTACAACCTGCGTGCAGAGCGCACTGCCCTGCAAAACAATATGCATGATGTACAGGCAGAGATGCAATTATTACTGCAAAATAACCAGGCATGGTTCATTCCCGTCACGGATGTGCCCGTTGGGAGTTTACCACTGCTGAAAAATATAGCACTGCGCGATCTGATCGATACAGCTTACAGCAACCGGGCAGACCTGAAAATGGCGCAGAACAATCTTACCTACAACCAGCAAAATCTTCAGTTACAGAAAGCACTCGCTGTACCCAACCTTACACTGGGTGCAGAATTTGATAAAAGGGGCAGCTTTGTTGACAATGCCACCTTCCTCACCGTAGCAATGGATCTGCCATTCTTCAACAGGAACCAGGGCAACATCAAAGGAGCGAAAAGCGGTATTGAACAAAGCAAAATATTGCTGCAGCAACAAACTACCACAGTAGAGAATGAAGTACAGACTGCATGGAACAAAGTATTGAACACTGATAAAGTGGTTTCCACTATTGATTCTACTTTCCAGGGCGATTACAATAAGCTGTTGCAAAGTGTAACAGACAACTTCACAAAAAGAAATATCAGCCTGCTCGAATTCATTGACTTTTTTGATTCCTACAAAGAAAACGTACTGCATACCAATGATATGCTGAACGACAGGATGCAGGCTATTGAAAGACTAAATTTTGCAGTCGGTAAAAATTACATACACATTAACTGATTATATATGAAACTGGTTCCTTTATTATTTTTTGTATTGGGAGGCGCAGTGTTTTTATCAGCCTGCGGATCTGAATCAAAACCTCCTGTTATTAATGAGAAAGCTCTTTTTGACAGCGTAGCCAAAAATGCACAGGTGGCTACTGTACAGGAAGAAGATGTGGTAGAACTGATAAAACTCAACGGTAAAATAGAACCCGATGAAGCAAAAGAGGCCAGGGTGTATTCGCTGGTGAGTGGTAAAATAGAAAAAGCAGCTGTAGAACTGGGCGATTTTGTACAGAAAGGACAGGTGCTGGCCCAACTGCAGAGTGTGGAAGTAGCTGGTATTACCAATGATCTGTCGCTGGCCGGTTCCAATGTGGAAATGGCTAAAAAAGCAATGGAAACACAAAAGGAGCTGTACGATGGCAACCTTGCTACTGAGCGTGATTACCTGAATGCTAAAATAGAATACAATAAAGCATTGTCCGAGTTGAACCGCGCAAAGTCAGTATCTGCTATTTCCGGAGGCAGCAGCGCTTCTTATCAATTAAAAGCGCCCATTACAGGTTATATCATCGAGAAGAATGTTACTAATAACTCCGAAGTAAGACAGGATAACAGCAATAACCTGTTTACTGTAGCAGATCTTTCCACTGTATGGATCATCGCTAATGTATATGAGTCTGATATTGCAGGCATCCACCTGGGTGACCCCGTGATCGTAAATACACTGGTAAATCCAGACAAAGAATATCCCGGTAAAATAGATAAGGTTTACAATGTACTTGACCCTGCTACACGTACCATGCGGGTGCGTATCAGCATGAATAATCCCAATGGCGAGTTAAAGCCTGAAATGTTTGCCCGTGTAAGGGTAAGGGGACAGGTTACCGGCCGTATGCTGGCAATTCCTTCACAGGCCATTGTGCTGGACAACAGCAAACGCTATGTAGTGATCCGCAGTGGCGATTCACTGTCTATTAAACCTGTGGAGCTGGTAAAAAGAATTGACAATAAGGCCTTCGTCAGAGGTTTAAATGCCGGCGAACAGGTAGTAACCAGTAACCAGGTGTTTTTGTTTGAAGCATTGAATGATCGTTAGTCGTTATAAGTTTTAGGTTATAAGTTATAGGTCGTTTCAGAGGAAACAGCATGAGTCAATAATAATCGCTCCTGTATTAGCCTATAGCTTAATACTTACAACCTATAACCCAATCTTAAAAGAGAACCATGCAAAAAGCGATAAAAAAAATTATAGCGTTTTCACTGAAGAATAAGCTCTTCATATTCTTCGCCACCCTGGTGCTCGTTATCTGGGGGGTAATTGCATTCCGTGATATTCCCATTGAAGCATTTCCGGATGTAACCAATACACAGATCACAATCATTACACAATGGCCGGGCAGAAGTGCTGAAGAAGTAGAGAAGTTTGTTACTGCACCCATTGAGATAGCCATGAACCCCGTACAGAAAAAGACTTCTGTGCGCTCTACTACGGTGTTTGGGTTATCTGTAGTGAAGATCATTTTTGAGGATAATGTAGATGATGCATTTGCACGCCAGCAGGTAAACAACCTTTTGCGCGATGTGGAAATACCCGAAGGTGCAGAACCTGATGTACAGCCCCCTACAGGACCAACCGGCGAGATCTTTCGTTATACATTAAAAAGTACAGCACGCACTGTACGTGAGTTAAAGACCATCCAGGATTGGGTGATAGAAAGAAAATTGCTCGGTGTACCGGGCGTGGGTGATGTGGTAAGTTTTGGCGGTGAAGTAAAGACCTACGAGATCAAGGTAAATCCTCAGCGTCTTGCTTCCTACGATATCAGCCCGTTGGAAGTGTACACTGCTGTGTCAAAAAGCAATATCAACGTAGGTGGTGATGTCATTGTTGACAATTCACAGGCTTATGTAGTACGTGGCATTGGTTTGCTGAACAATAAAGAAGAGATCGGCAACATCATTGTAGATAATGTGAATGGTACGCCGATCCTTATAAAAGACATTGCAAGGGTAGAGGAGTCTGCCTTACCCCGTTTGGGACAGGTGGGCCGCCAGGGACAGAATGATGTGGTAGAAGGCATTATTGTAATGCGTAAAGGCGAAAACCCCAGCGCTGTTATTAAACGTGTGCAGGAAAGAATTAATTACCTCAATGAAAAAGTACTGCCGCCGGATGTAAAGATCGAAACCTTCTACAACCGTAATGACCTTATCCAGTTTGCTACGCATACTGTATTGCACAACATGCTGGAGGGGATCATCTTCGTAACAGTGATCGTGTTCATCTTCATGGCCGACTGGCGCACTACGGTTATTGTGGCGATCGTTATCCCGCTGTCATTATTGTTCGCGTTCATTTGTCTTACATTAAAAGGCATGTCCGCCAACCTGCTATCGATGGGGGCGATAGACTTCGGTATAATCATAGACGGTGCCGTGGTAATGGTGGAAGGGATCTTTGTATTGCTCGATCACCAGGCTAAAAAGCTGGGAATGGAGCGGTTCAATAAAATATCCAAACTCGGCCTTATTAAGAATACCGGTGGCGAATTGGGTAAAGCTATCTTCTTCTCCAAGCTCATCATCATTGCCGGCCTGCTGCCTATCTTCTCGTTTGAAAAAGTAGAAGGTAAAATGTTCTCTCCGCTGGCCTGGACATTAGGCTTTGCCTTATTGGGTGCATTGATCCTTACGCTTACATTAATACCATTGCTCAGTAGTTTGCTTTTGCGTAAGAATGTACGTGAAAAGCACAATCCTTTTGTAGAAGTACTGACCAATGGGATAATGAGAATGTTTTCCTGGACTTATCGTAACAAACGCATAGCTCTATTGTCATCACTGGTAGTAGTGGTGGTGGGTTTAGGTTGTTTCCGTTTTTTGGGAACAGAATTTTTACCTGAGCTGGATGAGGGCGCTATCTACATCCGTGCTACCTGTCCGCTGAGTGTGTCGCTGGATGAATCAAAAGATCTCGCCAATAAGATGCGAAAGATCATCCGCAGTTTCCCCGAAGTAAAACAGGTAATGTCGCAAACCGGCAGACCTAATGATGGTACAGACGCTACCGGTTTTTATAACATTGAATTCCATGTAGACATCTATCCCAAAAAAGAATGGAAAAGCGGCATCAGCAAAGAAGAGCTGATCAACGAGATGCAGGAAAAGCTATCCATTTATCCAGGTGTCAATCTTAACTTTTCACAGCCCATTATGGACAATGTGGAAGAAGCGGTATCCGGTGTAAAGGGTTCGCTTTGCGTTAAGATCTATGGTGATAGCCTTACCTATACCGAGAAAAAAGCAACTGATGTGTACAACATCATGAAGAATATTCCCGGTGTAGAAGATCTTGGTGTGATCAGGAATATTGGTCAGCCTGAAATGCGTATTGAACTGGACGAAAATAAACTGGCGCTGTATGGTGTAACTACTGCTGATGCCAATGCTATTATTGAAATGGCCATTGGTGGTAAAGCGGTAACACAGATCTATGAAGGAGAACGCAAGTTCCAGTTGAGACTGCGTTATGAAGAAAGCTACCGCAATAATGCTGAAGCTATCAGCAACCTGATGGTGCCTTCGCTACGTGGTAATAAAGTGCCGATCAAGAATATCGCCAATATACAAACACTTACAGGCCCCAGCATCATTTTCCGTGATGATAACCGCCGTTATACCGCGGTAAAGTTCTCTGTACGTGGTCGTGATATGGGTAGCACGGTAAAAGAAGCACAGGCAAAAGTAGAGGCAGCCGTTCCATTGGATAAAGGGTATGAAATGCAATGGGCCGGTGATTTTGAAAACCAGCAACGTGCTACGGACAGGCTCACGCATGTTGTGCCCATCAGCTTATTGATCATCTTCCTGATCCTCTTCATCATGTTTGGCAATGTAAAAGATGCCGGTATGGTGTTGATGAACGTGCCTTTTGCTATTATCGGTGGTATAGCAGCCCTGCTGATAACAGGTACCAACTTCAGTATCTCCGCAGGTATTGGATTTATCGCTTTGTTTGGGATCTGTATCCAGAATGGCGTGATCCTGATCTCTGTATTTAAAAATAACCTGCAGGGTATCCGGAGACAGGAGTTCAACCGCCTGTCGCTGGAAAGAGCGATCAAAGATGGCGTTCGTACAAGGGTGCGCCCTGTGGTAATGACGGCATTGATGGCTGCTATTGGTTTATTACCTGCTGCGTTGTCAAAAGGTATTGGTTCCGAAACCTCCAAGCCATTGGCAATAGTAGTGATCGGTGGATTGATCACGGCTACTATTCTCACGCTGCTGGTATTCCCGCTGTTCTTCTTTGTGGGATATCGCAAGATGGGGCAGAAGCTGGATTAGGAATGCAGGTTGTAGGTTTTAAGTTATAGGTTATAAGTGGAATACAGGAAATGTGCAGATGTGCAAATATGCTAATGTGCGAATGGAGGAATTGGGAGCTAGATATTAGGGAATACAAGCGGCGAGCTTTGAGCTACGAGGAATACAAATTGGCAATTAGCAGTTGCTCTAATCTCAAATCCAGTATCCAGTGACCTGCATCTTGTATGCGGTAACCGTCTTTGCGTGAAACCTGAGATCAGAAATTTTGAAATAAAAAAACGGACGCTATTCGAAAGAGTAGCGTCCGTTTGCATTAATGACCGGGAGAAAGTAGCCCGGTGTTGTATGTGATCAGAACCTTAACAAATTTAAACTCCAAATTATCCGGTAAGCACGGCAATAAAGCCGGTATAAGTTGATGGTGCCTGTTCAGAACCTATTTTGTTCGTACAGGCACAGGGATAGGGCGTAATTGTCTTTTATCAAACAGGTTGAGCAAAGAATTCAGTAATTCAGCAACAGCGTTTTTAAGAGACATAGTACAGATTTTAGAACATACTATGCTAAACTGGTGCCATTTGCGTAAGTGGTTGATCATTAATCGTCTATTCCAAACGTAATTTTTGCATATTTCCATCTGCCGGAAAGGGAATGACCAGGTTGGGAAAAATGAAAAGGGCGCCATTAAAGAGAGTAACCCGCTTTTCAGGAATGCGTTTTTTATTCTATGTTTCTCATTTCTAATTTCTTATTCGGTGCGGAGGGAACATATTATTGCATTATTACTTATTTTTGTTTCATTAAGGAAATACTATGCAGGAAGTTATCATCGAATTGAAACACGCCAATATATACCAGGGTACCAACCTGGTACTGCAGGATGTAAATTTTACAGTTAACAAAGGTGAGTTCGTGTACCTGGTGGGTAAAACCGGTACCGGCAAATCGAGCCTGTTAAAGACCCTATATGGCGATCTAAAGTTGAAAGAAGGTGATGGTGCTGTTGCCGGCTTCAACCTGCGCGAAATGGACTGGAAAAAGGTGCCATTCCTGCGCCGTACGCTGGGCGTAGTATTCCAGGATTTCCAGTTGCTGACCGACCGTAATGTGAACGACAACCTGAAGTTCGTGTTACGCGCTACCGGCTGGAAAGACGAAAAGCTGATGGACGAAAAGATCCTTGATGTATTGGATAAAGTGGGGTTGAAGGCTAAAGGGTTTAAAATGCCTTTTGAATTAAGTGGTGGTGAGCAGCAACGTGTAGATGTTGCCCGTGCATTGCTCAACTCTCCCAAACTGATCCTGGCTGATGAGCCTACGGGCAACCTGGATCCTGAAACTTCAGATGAGATCATGCAGTTGCTGTTCCACATTTCCCGCGATTACGGAACTGCTATTGTAATGGCTACACACGACTACATTGTAATCAACAAATATCCCGCACGCGTAGTGCGCACTGAAAGAGGCAGGGTAATCGACAACGCTACCATATCCATTGAATAAGGCGTTTGGCATTGCGTTCGTTATTGAACGTATCCTGCAGCAACATTTTCCTTAATTGTATTTCTTCCGGCGCAAACGGCATATGGTAAAGCTGCGCAATGATCTCCCGGAAAGCATTTGGCGTTGTTCCTAAATGACAGGCGCTCTCTAATCCTGTTCCTTTAATGGCTGCATCATTTACCAGGCAATGTCTGCCGGAGAATAATGCGTTCAGTAGTTTCAGTTTAATGCCTGTGTTGTTGAAAGAAGGCACTACATTGATCTGCGCTTTGGAGATCATATCCTGCATTTCTTCTTCCGAAGGATTGGCTACGAGGCAGGCATGTTTATGATGGGCTATACGCCGCTGAATTTTGTCTGAAGGGTCTTTACCGGCAATAATGAACGGTACGGGCAACTTGTTAAAAACGTCATTCAGTAACCATTCCACAGCTACCTCATTTTCTGCAACAGATAGGTTGCCGTGATACAGGCAGAAACAACCTGCTCCCGGCTGCGAATTAACCGACTTGAATGGTAGAAAAACGGGTAATTGGGCTACCTGCTTTGCATTGAATTCCTTGCGGTAGGTATAAACATCCTGGTCAGAGACCGCAAGGATGGTGCACTTATTGGCAATAGCAGCTTCATACTTTTTCAATAACCTGCTTTCATTCCAGTAATACATCTTTTTGATCAATGAACTGGTAGACTGTGCTAATTGACAGTAGTACTGGTATTCTGTATTGTGTAACCGGAGAAATATTCTGCGATGAGCAAAGCGATCATCCAGTAACAGGTGTGAGCAATGAATGCCTTCCAGTAAGATGGGATGTTCGTCCTGCAAAAGACGTTCGTACAACAGCGGATTTGCCCTTGATGCTACGATATAGGGCAGGTTGTGGGAAAGACCTTTGTGCCCCTGTAATCTTTTATAATAATGAACTTCTTTACAATACTGGTTTAGTATAGGCTGTTCGCCACGGCCGTATTCAAAACAATGCAGGTATATCTGAACACCGGCAGCGTGAAGGGCAGGGAGCTTATAGTACAGATCAAATACGCCGCCATAATCCACAGGATATGGCACGTCAAGGCATACAATATGGAGATGCTTATCCAATGCTACTAATTAATTTTATGGTATAGGTTAAGCAGTGTTTTTTCTTCCTGCTGCCAGTTAAGCTGTTCCCTTACCAGCAGACAATTCTGCTGCAGGGCGTAATACAGTTCATTATTCTGTAACAGGGTATTCAGGCCTTTGGCAATGGTTTCAATGCCGGTATCCTCTATTAAAACACCGATAGGGTGCATATTGTTTATTGAATTATAAACAGGGTAATCCACACATAATTGCGGAATACCGGCATGTATATAGTCAAAAAAGCGGTTTGCGAGCGAAAAGTAATTGCTGAGTCCCGTTTTTTCAAATAAAGTAACGCCTACCCAGGCATGCAGGGTTATCTTTTTCAGTTCTTCCGGGGCAATCATGCCTTTAAAGATTACCTTTTCCTGCAACCCATATTGCGCTACCAGCGCTTTTGCCTGCTCCATGAAATTGCCATCTCCGCAAATGAGCAATGGTGCATTTACATATTGCATTGCAGGTATCAGGGTTTCAAAGCTGCGCCCTTCATTAACAGCTCCCTGGTATAAGATATAAACTTCCTTTTTTTCAGGTATTGATAAAGGTTGGAGTACAGGCGCATTCCTTACTACCGCATAATCTACGCCATACATCCGCTTAAACTCATCTGCAATAGGCTGGTTAACGGTATAGCCATTCCTGAACTTTGGTACCGTCAGTTGCTCAACACGTTTCCAGAATGCATAGATCCGTGGCCGGGATACTATTTCCTGCATCTCGCAAAACAGTTCGTGTGCATCATACACACGTGTAATCTTTTTAATTCTGCTTACATAATAACAGGGAAGTATGGTGTCGAGATCAATAGCGCATACAATATCCACGCGTGTAAACAGCAGGTAAAAGAATAACCGGATGTTGTATTCTATATAGAACAACTTGCCTTTGGAAAAAAAGCAATACAGTCTTTTTTGTTTGAAAGGCCGTTCTGGTAATGGTTTTGAACCGGGGCGAAGACGCCCTGCTAAAGTAACCTCGTACCCTGCCGCAGCCAGTGATGAACAGATACGCACCATACGCTGATCAAAGTTCAGGTCGTTGGTAACAGTCAGAATAATCCGTTTCATCAAAGCAGGCAGTATCGGTTAAAAAATAAAAGGTGATGCGGCGTATATTTTCTCAATGATCTCTACGGTCTTCAATGCATCTTCTGCATTCATAAACGGGTAGGAGGGATCGTTCATTGTACGGATAAGATTATCATATACTTTATCGTGATTGCTCATACTGCCTTCATAGGCTCCGTAATTGTTTGCAGGCTCACCGGGCAACAGTTGTGGCGGAGCAACATCTTTAACAGAACAGAACTCCAGTTGGTTCAGATATTGCCCCCCGATCTTTACAGTGCCATTTTCGCCGATCAATGTAAGGGAGCCCTCCATATTCTTTGCGTAGGTATTTACAGTATAATGTAAGGTGCCCATTGCCCCCTGCTGCATCTGCAGTAATGCAGCCCCGGTATCTTCAAATTCAATGGCTTTGCCGTGGGCATAATTGGCCCTTAATCCCTGCACATGCAGTACATCGCCCAGCAGCCAATACAGCAGGTCAATGAAATGGCTGAACTGCGTAAATAGAGTGCCTCCATCCAACTGGCTGGTTCCCCGCCAGTTATCATTGTAATAAGCAACAGTACGGTTCCAGCAGCAACTGAGATGAAAGCTATAGATCTGTCCCAGTTTGCCCGTTGCGATAAGATCTTTCAACCAGGCCACGGGGGGATTATAGCGATTCTGTTTTACTACAAATAGCTGTTTGTCATATTTTTGTGCTGTATTCAGCATCTGGCGGGCGTCGTGCACTGTGAGCGCCATAGGCTTTTCACATAGTACGTGACAACCGGCTTCCAGTGCCATAATGCTGTGTTCGGCGTGTAAGCCATTGGGAGTACATACACTTACAATGTCGGGAACAGTAGCCTGCAAAAGGTGGGGAAGTGAGGTATAGGCTGCAGCTTTATATTGTGTAGCCAGTGCAAGCGCACGGTCGGCCTGTATATCGCAAACAGACAATAAGCTGCCGCGATTGGCAATATGCCGGGCATGTCGCTCTCCAATACGGCCGCATCCTACTATGGCAAAACTGTAACTCATTGTAATTTAAACTGTAAATGTAGCCTTTTTAAAAAAATAGCTGCAATAGTAAGTATTATATTGAAAATATTTCCATACCTTTGCCGCCGATTTATATAGAAGAAAATTTTTGGATGTTTTTTTAAAAAAATTGAGATGCCTTATTTAACTAAAGAAAAAGTATCAGAATTATTCACTCAATTTGGCGGTAAAGCTACTAACACTGGTTCTATTGAAGGCCAGATCGCTTTACTGACAGAGCGCATCAACCACATTTCTAAACACCTGCAGGCTAACAAGAAAGATTTTTCTACACACCGCGGTCTGATGAAAATGGTTGGACAGCGTAAACGTTTGCTGACTTACATGAGCAAACACAACCTGCAAGGCTACCGCGCTTTGATTGAGAAACTCGGAATCAGAAAATAATCAACAATATGCTTTAAAGCAACACTATTCCCAACTGTTATGCATGGTTGGGAATAGTTGTTTTTATTGCAGTTGATTTTATTCCGCAAAACACGTTTATTAACCAGGTCAACGAGCTTGCGCAACTTTAATTCCCGCCTTTTCACGCGCATACCGTTAGCCTAAAATTGAGAACCTTATGCTCTCACAACCAATTAGCGTATCCTTTGACATTGGTGGTGGTCGTATTGTGACCATTGAAACCGGTAAACTGGCTCGCCAGGCTCATGGCTCAGTAACCGTACGTCAGGGAAATTGTATTTTGCTTGCTACTGTAGTAGCCAACAAAGAACCTAAGGAAGGACAGGAGTTCTTTCCCTTAGTAGTAGATTATAACGAAAAATTTGCCTCTGCCGGTCGTATCCCCGGTTCATTCTTCAAACGTGAAGGAAGACTGAGCGATTACGAAGTACTGATCAGCCGTTTGATCGACCGTGCATTGCGTCCTTTATTCCCCGAAGATTACTTCTGCGATGTGCAGGTATTGGTAACCCTCATCAGCAGCGACAAAGAAGTAGTGCCTGATGCACTTGCTTGTCTGGCCGCTTCTGCCGCACTTGCAGTTTCTGATATTCCCATTAAAGAGATTATTTCAGAGGTACGTGTTGCCCGTATTGAAGGCCAATACGTAATTAACCCAAGCCGCACAGACCTGGCTAAAGCTGATATGGATTTCATTATCGGCGCTACCAGTAAAAACCTGATGATGGTGGAAGGTCAGTCTGAACAGTGTTCTGAAGAAGACCTGGTAAAAGCGCTGGAGCTTGCTCACGACGCTATCCGCGTTCAGATCCAGGCACAGGAAGAACTGCGTACAAAAGCTGGTGTAACCGCTAAACGTGATTACACTAAGCCTGTAGTAAACGAAGAATTACAGGAAAAGGTAAATGCCTTTGCTAAAGATAGAGTATATGCTATTTCCAAATCTGCCTCTGCAAAAGCAGACAGAAGCATAGCATACGATACTTTAAAACAGGATCTGATCGACAGCCTGGGTGAAGAAGTTGCTGATGCTGATAAGAAGCTGGCGAAAAAATATTACGAAGACCTGAAATGGGAAGTAGTTCGTAATATGATCCTGGACGACCGTATCCGTTTGGATGGTCGTAAGCTTGACCAGGTTCGTCCTTTGGCAATGGAAGTTGATGTATTGCCTTCTCCACACGGTTCTGCATTGTTTACCCGTGGTGAAACACAATCTCTTACTACCATTACTTTAGGTACTCCCCTGGATGAACTGCTGGTTGAAAGTGCAGCTGTTTCTGATTATACCAAATTCATCCTGCATTATAACTTCCCTCCGTTCTCTACCGGTGAAGTAAAAATGATGCGTGCACCTGGTCGTCGTGAAGTAGGACATGGTAACCTTGCCATGCGCTCACTGAAACAGATGATGCCTGGTAACGAATATCCTTACACTGTACGTGTGGTAAGTGATGTACTGGAATCAAACGGTTCCTCTTCTATGGCTACCGTATGTGCCGGTTCACTGGCATTGATGGATGCAGGTGTTCCCTTTGGCAAACACGTTAGTGGTGTTGCAATGGGATTGATCACCCGTACTACAGATGGTAAATATGCTATCCTTACTGATATCCTGGGTGATGAAGATCACCTGGGCGATATGGACTTTAAAGTAACCGGTACCCGCGATGGCATTTGCGGTGTGCAGATGGACATTAAAGTAGATGGTTTAAGCATGGATACTATGCGCGAAGCACTGGAACAGGCACGCAAAGGTCGCCTGCACATTCTCGACGCTATGTACCTTGCAATTCCTGAAGCCCGTGCAGAGGTGAAACCTCATGCACCAAGAATGGAGAAACTGTTCATCGACAAAGAATTTATCGGTGCTGTTATCGGGCCACAGGGTAAGATCATCCAGGAAATTCAACGCGAAACCGGTACTACTATCAATATTGAAGAAGTAGGTAACTATGGTGAAGTAAGCATCTTCAGCCCTGCGAAAGAAGGTCTGGACAAAGCTGTTTCATGGGTTAAAGGTATCGTTGCTGTTCCTGAAATAGGTTCAGTGTACGAAGCCACTGTAAAAGGCATCAAAGAATTCGGTGCATTCGTTGAGTTCCTGCCTGGCAAACAAGGTTTATTGCACATCAGTGAAATAAGCTGGAAACGCCTGGAGAATATGGAAGGTGTACTGAAAGAAGGAGATAAAGTAAAAGTAAAACTGATCGGAATTGATCACAAGACCGGTAAGTTTAAACTGAGCCGCAAAGTGCTGATGCCAAAACCAGAAGGCAGGCCCAATGTAGCGCCTCCTGCAGAAGACTAGAGTTTTCCGTTTTTAAGAATGATATGAGGTCTGTAGCTTGCTGCAGACCTCTTTTTTTTGACACGGATTGATACAGGAATAGATTTCACTGATGTACAATCAATGCTAATCTTATGCTTAATCCGTGAAATCCGTGATTTAATGTATTTTCACGCCCCATATTCAATATTGCATGAACAACTATATCAGCATACGCTTTGAAGGTGTGCCCAAAGAACAACAGGAAATATTAATTGCACAACTCAGCGAACTGAATTTTGAAGGATTTGAAGAAGGGCCACGTTATCTTACCGCATTTATCCCTGAATCATTGTTGCAGGAAGAAGCATTACAACAACTGGTAGAGCAGGGGAGCTATACAACCTCACGCGAAACAATTGCACAAAAGAACTGGAATGAAGAATGGGAGAAAAATTTCTCGCCTGTTATCATCAACAACTTCTGCGCTATCCGCGCACATTTTCATGAGCCTGTTACCGATGTTCCATACGAAATAGTGATCACTCCGAAAATGAGTTTTGGAACAGGACATCATCCTACTACAGCATTGATGGTGGAGTATATGCAGCAAACAACATTTACAGATGAAACTGTACTTGATTTTGGTACCGGCACAGGAGTTTTGGCAATACTGGCAGAGAAGCTGGGAGCAGTGGCTGTTACAGCTATTGATAACGACGATTGGAGTATTGAAAATGCGCAGGAGAATGTACAGATCAATCAATGTAAAAAGATTGCTGTGTACAAAGCTGATACATTACAAATGATTGACAAGTATGATATTATACTGGCCAATATCAATAAACATGTATTGCTGGCAAATATGCATACCATTCAGCAACATTTAGCGCCGGGTGGCGTTATCCTGATGAGTGGTTTACTGGCCGGTGACAGAAAGGATATTGAAGAATGCGCTATGAAAGAAGGATTACGTTTAGTTGATCTGAAACAAATGGAAGGATGGATTGCGCTGAATTTAACACATATATTGTAAAATAATGTGTTGCAGTATGTTATCAGTATTTTAATTTTTAGTATATTCGTTATTCCACTTCAACCAACTATTCAATGAAAGAAGTTTTACTCATTGTAATAGCATACCTGATAGGCTCTATTCCTACTGCTGTTTGGATCAGCAGGGCCTTTTTTGGTATTGACATCCGTGATTACGGTAGCGGGAATGCTGGTGCCACCAACACCTTCCGCGTACTGGGTTCCCGCTGGGGAACTATCGTTATGGTTATTGACGTACTCAAGGGTGTTCTTGCTACCAGTCTCTACATTTTATTACCGTATTATTTACAGTCTACCAGCGAATGGGATCGTACAAACCTCATGGTAGGGTTGGGACTTGCTGCAGTATTGGGGCATATTTTCCCTATCTGGGCCGATTTTCGTGGTGGTAAAGGCGTGGCTACCTTATTCGGAATGATCCTCGCTATTCAGCCCTTAGTGGCCGTATGCTGCGTAGGTGTGTTCTTACTGGTATTATACCTTACACGTTTTGTATCGCTCAGTTCGATGTTGGCAAGTGTGGCTTTTGCCGTATTCATACTTGTTATTTTTAATGAAAAGGAACCATTGTATCGTGCATTTGCTATTGCTGTAGCACTGCTGGTTGTACTTACACACCAGAAGAACATCAGTCGTTTGCTCAAGGGCAATGAAAGCAAAGTACCTATCTTCAAATACCGTGACAGACGCAGAGAAAGACGTCGTGCGGAAAGAGAAGAACAATAAACTGAACCATCCCTGCGTTATATATTTTTGCAAAGGCCGGTATCTCCCAAAAGATACCGGCCTTTTGTTTTATAGTTGGTAACAAGTTTGCATATATCTCCATTACCAGGAAGATCTGCACAAGCACAGTCTGTCGTTTCTATGTGCGCAATTAACCTGACAATCATTCGTTTTGTCTATTTTTGTTAAAATTTCACCTCAATGAAAAGGACGCTTTCGATAGCACTTGTTACGTTTTCTTTTGTAGCCTGTACCACCAATGCCATTACCAACAGAAGCCAGTTGAGTTTGTACAGCGAATCCGATATCCAGTCTATGGCTGCACAGGAATACACCACTTTCCTTACCCAGAACAAAGTAGTAGCTACCACTGGCAGCAAAGATGCTGAAATGGTACGCAGGATAGGACAGCGTTTAGTAGCTGCCATCAATGAGTATTATGCACAGAAAGGATTATCCAAAGAGCTGGAAGGTTATAAATGGGAATATAACCTGGTTGATTCAAAAGAAGTGAACGCCTGGTGTATGCCCGGTGGTAAAATAGTTGTGTACACAGGTTTATTGCCTATTTCGCAGAACGAAGCGGCGCTTGCCGTAGTTATGGGCCACGAAATAGCACATGCCCTTGCCAAGCACGGTAATGAGCGTATGAGCCAGCAGGCTGCAGCAGCGCTGGGCGAACAGGCTTTGTCTGTAGCAATCGCCAACAAAACGCCGGCAGCCCAGAGCCTGTTCAAAACGGCTTATGGTGTAGGCAGCAACGTAGGTGTATTATTGCCATTCTCACGCAAACAGGAATTAGAGGCTGATAAATATGGTTTGATCTTCGCTGCAATGGCCGGATACAATCCACAGGAAGCAATTCCTTTATGGGAGCGTATGCAAAAAGCCAGCGAAGGGCAAACTCCTCCGGAGATATTAAGCACACACCCTGCAGAAGCAACACGTATTGAGAAATTAAAAGAACTGATGCCTGAAGCATTGACTTACTACAAGCCGGTGAATTCAAACAGTAAATAGTATAGCAAAAAAGATCATATAATACTCTGATGGCATTCTGATAGCCGAATCAGATTAAAAAATGTGTTTTTTACGCTTAATATGAGGTGGGAGTGTAGATTTTATACTACCTTTGCAATCCCGTTCATTTTTAACCCTAAAGCTATACTAAAACTTCTCAGGCATGTCTCAAAACTTGTTAGAAAAGCTTCAGCTACAGGACGAAAAAAATGTTCTGATCCAAGGTCTCCCTTCCTCTATCGAGAAGCAGTTTGTAAAGTTGTCTTTTTCCAAGAATGTAACACCGCTATTAAAAGCACGCAAGATTGATTTTGCGCTGGTGTTTGCTATCAACGAAAACCAGCTTAACTGCATTTTGAAAGATGTGTTGCCGGCTTTGCATGAGAACGGTAAATTCTGGATAGCTTATCCTAAGTCTTCTTCAAAAATTGTTACTGATCTTAACCGCAGCTGCAGTTGGAACTTTGTTCGCAACGCCGGTTTTGATGTAACAAACGAAGTAGAGTTAGATCATGTATGGATTGCAATGCAGTTTAATAAAACTGCTGTGGTAACGAAAGCTACCCGCGCTACCAAAAGAGTTGCCGCTGTTGTTGCGGATTAATTACGATTACAATATTTTATTGCTCAAAAGGCCCGCGATAAGCGGGCCTTTTGTTTTGCACCTGATCACCAGCTATTGATCAAAAAACATATAGGTTTATAAATAATTGGTTGATATATCAACTAATATTCCTTTCTTTGTGCAATGAACGATGGTATAAGGCCAGGGAGCCCCCCGGTGCTTGCGGCTTATGTAGGCCGGCTGCATATTATGCTCCGCAAGGAATGCGACAAGGTTTTCCGGCAAGAGGGGTTTCCGGTAGAAATGGACCAGGTTCCGGTTGTGATGCTGCTGTATTATTCAGATCGGCCACTTACACAGCAGGAGATCTATACCAGGCTGGAGCGTGATAAAGCTTCTGTAAACAGAACTATCTCTTTTCTGAATAAGATAGACATCGTAAGAGTAGTACAGGATGATAGTGATAAACGCAAAACCAGGGTGGAGCTGACTGTAGCCGGCAAAGAATTGGCCGCACGTGCAGACGATATCATTAAAAAAATAGACACGAACCTGCTTGCAAGTTTAACAACAGAAGAACAACAGCAATTTTCTATATTAATTACCAAGCTTATCGAGACCTCCTTTACTTAACAGTTTCCCGTATGTAAATGCTTTTGGCTATTGTGGTGCATGCCCGCAATGGTTGTGTTCCGGATCTACCAGGATCTGCAGGATTGTTTTGTCATACAGAATCATTTTACAATTACTTAAATCCATCAATTAACGGAAAATGAGAAGAAGCATCTTTCTGGCTGGCATGCTATTGCCCATACTGGGCTATTCACAAACCAATGACAGCAGTAATATACGTACAACAAAACTGGTTACCACTTCTCCGGCATTGGGAGGCGTGAATATCAGCAACCTGGTAGCGCCTGTAAAAGCTAACGGGCAGACCTTTACGATGCAACAACCTGTAGCAGATATAGGAATACCTCTTTATAAGAACTTTCTCACAAAGCACCCTGTATTTATAAAAACGGGTGTCCGTTACCAGGGACTATTTCTTTCCGGTGAAAAGAATATTGGCAGTAATAATTTTCAATCGGTCACAGTTCCATTACTGTTCAGTTATGTTCTTTCACGCTCTACCAGTATTACACTCATTGCAACAGCCTCTGTGAGTTCTGATTTCAGGCGTAATATCGACGCGGGAGATATTATTTATACAGCCGGCGCCCGCATTGGCTTTCGTCAGAACAGATCGTTTAAATATGGTTTAACACTTGCTTATCTTAGCGATTACAGCGGTAAATACTTACTCCCTGTTCCGGATATTGACTGGAGTATCAATAAACGCTTAAGTCTGACAGCTCTTTTACCAGCCCGTGCATCGCTAAAATACAAGTTAACAACAGCTCAGTCAATTGGCATCACAGCGGGATTCAATAATGGCTTGTATGCTCTCAACAGCACACCGCAAAAGCAATATCTTCAATTACAGCAATACAGCGGAGGACTTATCTACGATCTTACAATTGCCCGTAACTGGAAACTGAACCTGGTGGCTGCACGTTCTTTTGTACAGAAACTGCAAACCTTTAATGCAGATCAAAAGGTATCACTTAATAATTTCGGCAACCTGCGTAAGCGTGTATCGAATGTTTCTTATGAACAGAATTCATTCATATTCCAGGGTGGCATTAGTTACCAGTTCTGATAATGTATATTTTTGTGAATTAATTATCTGCTATGTCGTTTATCAATATAGAGATCAAAGCGCGTACATCGAATACAGATGCTATCCGGCGTTTTTTACTGGACAACGGCGCCATGTTTCATGGTACTGATCTGCAGACGGATACTTATTTTAATGTACAGCAGGGGCGTCTGAAACTGCGTGAAGGCAATATTGAGAACAATCTTATTTATTACCAGCGTATAGACCAGCATGGCCCCAAACAATCTGATTTTCAACTGACGCAGGTAGCAGATGCAGCGGGTCTGAAAGCAATGCTTAGCGCCGCAATCGGTATTAAGATTGTTGTTCAGAAAAAACGAGAGATCTATTTTATTGAGAACATAAAATTTCATCTTGACGAACTGGAAGGGCTGGGACAATTTGTAGAGATAGAAGCCAGCAATAAAAATTATTCCCTGCCAGTGGAGAAGCTACATGAGCAATGTAACTACTACCTGCAAGCGTTTAGAATTGAAGAAAAGGACCTGTTGCAGCATTCGTATAGTGATATGTTGATGGGAGTGGAGTAGTGAAATGTTACCGGATACTGAATTTGAGATTTGATGTTTGAAATTTGAGGTTAGAACAACTGCAAACTTGCCTCCTGGCTCGCATTCACTATTGACTATTGACTGGTTTAACTGCCAACTTGTATTCCTATCGGCTCGCATTCACTATTGACCATTCACTATTCACTGGTTTAACTGCAAATTGCCAACTTCTATTTGTTAACAGCTAATCCCTTATTTCAAATTCTTGTATTCAATTTATAACCTACAACTTAAAACCTATAACCTGTATTAGCATTCCGCATTCAGCTGTACTTATAACCTATAACTTAAAACTTACAACCTGTATTCCCTTTATCCTTTCCCCAAATAAACCGTCTCTCCCTGTTTCAGGGTCATGAGCTCGATCTGTTTCAGGTGCTGGTGGGTCTGTATCAGGATCATCAGTTCTTCATTGGAGTGGGGCCTTTGCATATCGCGCTGGTTCTCTTCGATCATCTTTTTGATCTTGCGCAGCTTTAATGAGCGGACAGTATCCAATACATACTTTTTCTCAAAGTCGTCGATCTCGTCTTTGAAGATACGGGCATTGATATTGCCGTCCTTACCCTCCGCAAATTGCCTGAAGGCTTTGTAGTCGTTTATGCGTTTTACTTCATCTTTAAAGATGGCGTCAGACTTAATATCCTGTTCCCATGCTTTGCTGAGCTCATAAGGAAAACTGGTGATGGCAATAGTGAGGGAGCTTACTTCCTGGTCGGAGTTGTAAATAAAATCGCTCATAGCAGGAACACCGGTTGACAATACCATGTTCTTATAAACATCAAATAACTTCTGGTGACCGGCATTTTCAAACAATTCAGGTATTTCACTGAACTCCCTGAAAATATACTCGCACATTTTACCCTGGTCATCCATTATCTGGTGACCAAATTCCAGTAAGGCTTTCAGTAATGCTTTTTCCTGCAGCTCATCCTTATGCAGCAGGTTAAATACATTGTCTTCAAAGTTTGCCTGCTCACCAGCCCGTGCATTCTCTTCAAAAAACCTGGCTTCTTCAACAGGTAATTTACTTTCCTGTTTGGCGAGCTTATCGCGTATAAATTTATTAACGAGATTATTCAATCCCGTTTCTTCAATGTGCAGCAACTCGGCGCATCGCCTGATATAATCCTGCTGGCGGGTAAAATCTTCCGCCTTATTGATCTTGGAAATGGTTTCTGCTACCTGGTTTACAATAGCAGCTTTTTTAGTAGAGTCATTACCGGCATCCTGTAAGGATACTTCCAGTTGGAAGAAGATAAAGTCCTTCTTATTTTCCCTGACAAACTCCCTGAAACTTTCAGCACCAACCTTGTTTACATAACTGTCGGGGTCTTCTTTATCAGGGATCAATACCAGTTTTACATTCAGGCTTTCTTCCAATGCCATATCAAGGCCACGAAGTGCAGCTTTGATACCGGCGCCATCGCCATCGTAAATAATGGTAAGGTTGTCCGTATATTTTTTGATCAGTCTTAGCTGATCAATGGTAAGTGAAGTACCACCGGAAGCCACTACGTTCTCAATACCGGCCTGGTGCAGTGATATAACGTCTGTATAACCTTCCACCAGCAAACACTCATCCTGTTTGTCAATGGCCTGTCGTGCAAAATAGGAGCCATAAAGGATCCTGCTTTTTACATACAGCTCATTTTCGGGCGTATTGATATACTTCGGCGCACGGTCATTTTTAGCAATGATACGCGCACCAAACCCTATTACCTTACCTGTTTGATTGTGAACAGGGAAGATGATACGGCCACGATAATTGTCTACAGGCCGCTCGTCGCGTACTACAACAAGACCACTTTTGGCAAGGTATTCAAGGCTGTATTGCGATTCCAGTGCTTTGCGGGCAAAGGCATCACGTTCCTGCAAGCAATAACCCAGTTGAAATTTGCGGATGATCTCTTCACTGAATCCCCTTTGTTCAAGATAGCTGAGACCTACACTTTCACCTTCTTCATTATTGAACAGGATATCAGAAAAGTACTTCTGGGCAAAGTTGTTGATGATATAGAGACTATCGGCAACCTGTTGTTTTTCCCTTATTTCAGGGCTTACCTCGGTTTCCTCTACTTCAATATTGTAGCGGTTGGCCAGCCAGCGCAGGGCTTCCACATAGGAGTACTTTTCGTGCTCCATGAGAAAGCTGATGGAATTGCCGCTTTTGCCGCAACCGAAACATTTATAGATCTCTTTGGCCGGAGATACAGTAAAGGAGGGCGATTTTTCGTTGTGGAAAGGGCAGAGCCCCAGGTAGTTAGTACCTCTTCTTTTCAGCTTTACAAAGCTGCCTACCACATCTACTACGTCGATGCGGTTCTGGATCTGCTGTATCGTTTGTTGAGTAATCACGAACCGTCAAATTTAGTACAAAACAGCGTTTAAAAAGTACCCTTCTGTACTTTTTAGGTTACAATTTGTATTTATATAGTTACAAACTGTACTCGTTTACAATAGGTTATGAGTTGGCTGCCCGAGTAGTGAATAAGGAAATGCCCAAAACTGTATTGATAGAGGTGCCAGAACATAGAAGTACCGGGTGTTTAAACGAATGAAGTGAACCCTGCTTTATAAGGCTTTGTTAAGAGATGAATAAGCACATAAGGGGTGCAAAACTTTATAGAGATATTGAACTGTATGCCGGAGAAGTTTCTTAAATTAGATTAAGTTCATTACCCGCATAAGCAACCAGCTCTTTTATTTTTCTTCACTTTAAATTTTTCTCCCATGGTTACAACTACAGAAGTAGCACAGCTCTCAAGAGAATGCAATGCCTGGAGGGAGACATTGCGTTCGTATCGCGATGAATTTAACACACTCATCGGAAGATTGCAGGAAGTGGCCGCCCGGCAAACAGACAAGGACATACTCTGTGAAGTAGAACACCTCGACAACCAGTTACACATCCAGCTCATCAACATTCACGATCTTAAGCAGGCTATTAAAAATCACCAACGGCAAATCAGTTCAGCAATGGCAATTCCCGGAACAGAAGATCCTTCTGCCGACCATGAGCAACTTTTTGACGGATACCAAACCCAGGTAAGCATGCTCCAGGAGCTGCACCATGAGTTTAACAACTTTTTGAGCCAGGTACGATAACCAGATCAGCCTGGCTTTTTTGTTTGTAATGAAGTGCGGTATCCGCATTTCTGTCTTGCTATCTGCATAGGTAAGCGAAAGGTTTGCCTGTGTTGGTATAATAACTATCCAATCACCATTAAAAAATGATTGCCATGCCTGAATTTGATACCTCACACGTAAAAAATATTGTCTTGCTGGGGCATGCCGGCTCTGGTAAGACAACATTGGCGGAGTGTATGCTCTTTGAAGCAGGCCTTATCAACCGCCGCGGCTCTGTACAGGAGCGCAATACTGTAAGTGATTACCACGAACTGGAACAGGAACGTGGAAGCTCGGTATTCTCTACACTAATGCATAGCCGATGGCGGGGATATAAGATCAATATTATAGATACACCGGGATATGATGACTTTGCCGGCGATGTGGTAAGCGCCTTACGTGTGGCAGATACAGGCGTAATGTTATTGAATGCAGTGGCCGGTGTGGAAGTAGGTACAGATGTTATCTGGGAATACACAGAGCAATTTAAAACGCCTACCATTTTTGCAGTAAACAAACTGGATGACGACAACGCTGATTTTGAGAATACGGTGGCAGAAGCAAAAAGTCATTTTGGTTCTAAAATAGTAGTGGTACAATATCCTTTGCAGCAGGGTGTGGGTTTTCACTGCATCATTGATGTATTGAGGATGACGATGTACAAGTTCAGGGATACCGGCGGTAAGCCTGATAAAATGCCGATACCGGAGCAGGAAAAAGAACGTGCTGACCAACTGCACCGCGAACTGGTAGAGGCGATAGCAGGCAATGACGAGAGCCTGATGGAGAAGTATTTTGAAAAAGGCGAACTGGACGAAGACGAAATGCGTGAGGGTATGAAGAAAGCCATGATCAATCACGACCTGTTTCCCCTGTTCTGTCTTTCTGCGGAAAGAAATATGGGCAGCGGCCGTTTGATGGGCTTTATTGACAATGTTTGCCCCAGTGCTAATGAAATGCCGCCACAGGTTACCCAAAATGCAGAGAAGCTTCCCTGTGATATACAGGGGCCACCCTGCATCTTTATTTATAAAACAGTATCTGAACCGCATGTTGGTGAGCTCTCTTTCTTCAAAGTGTATTCAGGCACCATTAAAAGTGGTATGGAGCTGGTAAATGAAACTACCGGCAGTGCAGAAAAGCTCAACCAGCTTTTTGTGGTAGAAGGCAACAAACGAATTAATGTAAATGAACTGGTGGCCGGTGACATTGGTGCTACATTGAAATTGAAAAATACGCATGTCAATAATACGTTGCATGATAAAGGGAAAAGCATAGAGCTGTACCCGATTGTTTTCCCTTCACCCAATATGACGATGGCAATAGAGTCTGTAAAGAAAGGGGAGGAGGAAAAGCTATCTATTGCATTACACCAGCTACGTGATGAAGACCCGACGGTACTGGTGGAATATTCACCCGAACTGAGGCAAACACTCATTCATTGCCTGGGTGAGTTACATCTGTCAGTTATTAAATGGAAAATAGAGCATCAGCAAAATATGGAAGTGCGGTTTATCAGGCCACGTATTCCTTATCGCGAAACGATCCGTCGCAAGGCTGATGCTAATTACAGGCATAAAAAGCAATCCGGTGGTGCCGGGCAGTTTGGTGAAGTGTTTATGCGTATAGAGCCCTGGTACGATGGTATAGCTGAGCCGGAAGGGTTGAATGTAAGAGCGCGTGAGGAATTTCCGCTTGACTGGGGTGGCAAACTGGTCTATTACAATTGTATTGTAGGCGGTGCTATTGATACGCGCTTTCTGCCCTCTATATTAAAAGGCGTAATGGAAAAGATGCATGAAGGGCCGTTGACGGGTTCCTATGTACGTGATGTGCGCGTGAGTGTGTATGATGGTAAAATGCACCCTGTAGATTCCAATGATATCTCTTTCAAGATAGCGGGTATGATGGCGTTTAAGGAAGCATTCCGAAATGCTGATCCGCAGATACTGGAGCCCGTGTACCAGGTAGATGTAATGTGCCCTGATGAACTGACCGGTGCGGTGATCGGTGAACTGCAAACCCGTCGCGCAATGGTAGAGGGCATGGATGCAGAAGGACATTTTACAAAGATCACAGCAACGGTGCCATTGGCAGAAATGCACAACTATTCATCCTCATTGCGTTCCATTACACAGGGACGCGCAAGGTTTTCGATGCGTTTCCGTGAATATGCTGCCGTACCTGTAGATCTGCAACGCAAGCTGCAGGAAGATTATGGAAAGGTTGAGAAGATGGAAGTATCGTGACGGTACAATAAGATAAAACTAATAAACATAGTGTTTATGTAGTGTGGTGATAGATAGAAAAAGCCGCATCGTAACTGATGCGGCTTTTATGTGGTTCGAATATAAGTTTATTGAAGTTGTTTGAAGAAGGACATTTCACCGTTGGGAGATACCTGTAAAATGATCTCGTGTTTTTCATTGGTCAGTTCTACGAAATAAGAAAGTGGTTCATGTACAGGTTCATAAAAGTAGTTGATATCATTATCGTTCTCCTGGTTGTCTTCAAATTTCAGTACCTGTGCCACTACATAGTCAGGATAATGCTTATCTATCTGTTTGATGCTTTTTTCAGGTAAAGCTGTTTCTTCTACGTTTTGCATAGTGCCCATCAGGTTATTATCAAAGTCATAATAAGCTGTTAAGGTTTCACCCTTTTGCTCAAAAGTTACTTTGTCAAATCCTCCACCTTTTATCCAGGTAGCCTGTGCGGCTGCAGGGAAATCTTCATGAAAATGATCTACTGTGATCTCATTGATCTTTTCTTCACCTTTATCTTTTGCAAATGCGCTGCTGGTAATACCTGCGGCCATAAGGGCCATAACAATTATCTGTTTCATGTTGCTCTGTTTTTAGTATAAGTATTTAATTGTTCCTTATATCAGATAGCAACCGGTAAAAACAGTTTAATGCAGGTTTGTTAACCGAATGTTGTTGGATAGGTTATTGGTAATAAGTTATAGGTATGTTAAACGGGGTGTTGTAAAACAAGTTTCCCTATAAGAATACAATATTGTATTGTTGACTGCAATCTTTATACAGGTGCCCTGGGGCGGATAGATGTTATATTCCTTCTTTGCAGGCAATCATCCCTTCGAGGTAATAATATAATGATGCTGCGAATGTTTTCAGGAGCTCTTGCCCTTATGGCCGGACTACTTTTTTCTTTTCTTTGTTTGGTTGTTGTTGCTGCCTTCTCAAGCCGCGCACATTCTTCAGGAGTTCGTAATGCGATGGCTCTTTTACGGCTTTGTATTACCGGGTATTGTATCTCTTTGCGATAGCCCCAATTGTAGAGTTGCTGTTGTAAAACTGTGAGTATAGTCTTCTCATCTGCTTCCTCATGTAATAACTGAATAGCTACTGCTGTAAGTTTTTTGTAGAGATCGTACAATTTCCAGGCCGGTGGTAATGGCTTGTACACAGTAGCTGCCAGTTTGGACGCCACTCCCAACTTTGCTGCAGACTGCCTGCTTTTTTCAAAACGCTTGCTGGTCTTTACCCGTCTGCCGGTAAGTGAGCTCCTGCGCCGGATGTACCATTTGTTGTGCAACCGGTAAAACGTAAGTCCGCACATGGAACGTTCAAATTTATGTACTCCCTGTCGCATACATTGATGGCATTGGTAGAATGATGAAAACCATCAACAGCATAATGATGACTAAAGGATGGGTGCTAAAGAAATGCAAAAATGCTAAACGCTCAACGCCTAATGCTGAACGCGAAAGGCATTAATGCACTGGGTTGATCCAAATAAGGCCAAACGATGATTTTCTGTAGGCTGGCTGTATCATTGCTGTATTATTCCTGTATCAGCGCTCCATCTATCGGCCGGGGTAAGTCCGTGGTTTCTAAAAGAGGTTAAGTTAAGGCTGAATGCTAATACAGGTTATAGGTTTTAAGTTGTAGGTTATAAGTACAGCTAAACGCGGAACGCTCAACGCGAATACAAGTCCGGAAGAATGTTAACAGCTTGAAAGGTTGATAAGTTGACAAGGAGAATGTGCAAATATGCAAATTTGCTAATGTGCGAATGGAAAAGGAACCGGGAATCAGGTATTAGGTGCTAGCTGTTAGTTAAATACAGGTT
Organism: Chitinophagaceae bacterium; assembly: GCA_047602185.1. GTDB lineage: Bacteria > Bacteroidota > Bacteroidia > Chitinophagales > Chitinophagaceae > PMP191F. Next base: position 1,246,913 of record JASGHY010000001.1, read on the forward strand.
GGCAGTTAGCAATTTGCAGTTACCGCTAATACAAGCGGCGAGCTTTGAGCTATGAGCCGCGAGGAATACAAGTTGGCAGTAAAACCAGTCAATAGTCAATGGTCAATAGTGAATACGAGTCACGAGCAAATACAGGAAGACCTGTTGTTTTGATCAAATTTCAAACATCAGATCTCAAATCCAGTATCTGGTATCCCATTTCACGTTTGACATTTCACCTTTCACGCTCCCTCTCACGATTGCCGTCTGCCGATTCACGATCCTGAAACATGGAACTTGCTTTCTCAGCTTCCTGCCTTATGGTCTATAATGGTGAAGAAGAATGTGCAACCTTCGCCGGGTTCTGCATCTACCCATATCTGACCGCCATGCAGCTCGGCTATCTTTTTACAATGGGCAAGACCAATACCCGAACCTTCATATTCACTCCTGTTGTGCAGTCGCTGGAAAATAATAAAGATCCGTTGCCTGTGCTGTGGCTCCAGTCCAATGCCATTGTCCTGTACAGAGAATTTATAGAAACCGTTCTCGCGGTATGACCTGATCTCAATAACTGGCTTTACACCCTGCTTCTTAAACTTTATCGAGTTGCTGATAAGGTTCTGGAACATCAGCTTTAGTTCAGTAGGATAGGCACTTACAACCGGCAATACTTCAGAATGGATCTCTGCATCATTTTCTTTGATCACTTTGTCAAGATCGGCTAATACATCAGCCAGGATCAAATTACAATCCACTTGCTTAATTTCCTTTTCACGGCCAATGCGTGAATAATCCAGCAGGTCTTTGATCAGGATCTTCATCCTGTCGGATGAGTGAAGGATATAATCAAGGTATTTATCGGCAGTAGGATCCAGTTTGCCACGGTATTGTTTACGTAATAATTCTACGAAACTGGAAGTGGTGCGCAAAGGTTCCTGCAGGTCGTGCGAGGCTACGTAAGCAAACTGCTCCAGTTCTTTATTCTTGCTTTCCAGTTCGGCTGTACGTTGCTGTACTTTCTTTTCGAGTAAGTTATAGGCATCACGCAGTTCATTTTCCAGTCTTTTCTTTTCCGAGATATCGCGGATGGCTGCCATTACCAGTAAACCTTCATCTGTTTGTAAAGGGCTCAGGCTGATCTCAACAGGAAATTCTTCACCGTTCTTGCGCTTTCCCTGTAATACCAGCACATGCATTGGTCTGAACTGCGCATCTTTGGAATACCGTTCGCGATGTTTTGGGTGATGACTACGAAAGCGTGATGGAATAAGCAGTTCAACAGCATTACCTAATAACTCTTCGCTTTTATAACCGAATACGGGTTCGCACTGGTTATTGGCCAGCTGTATAATGCCGGCTTCATCAGCAATTACAATAGCATCGGGTGCTGATTCAAGCAAGCCTTTGAATTTATGTTGTTCCTGTGCTGTTTTACTGATACTTTTTTCCAGTGCTTCAGACATGGTATTGAAGCTGATTGCCAGTTTACCAATCTCATCACCTGAAAATGACTGGGCTTTGCGGCTGAAATCGCCCCTGGTAACAGCCTGTGCAGAAAGTAATATTTCATTAAGCCCTTTCTGGATGCCACGGCTTACGGCAATTGCCAGTCCGAGTCCTGTACATTCCACCAGCAATGCTACACCAAACAATACTTTCAATACCAGGTTCTCGAGCCAGCGCGAACCTTCGCCAAGCGTGTAGGAAAATTCATCTTCCAGTACAGTTAGTTTAGCATTAATAGGATCTATCTCTGATAAAATTTCATTGATGCGTTGTGGTGACGGGGCAGGGGAGTTTATTTCGTCGTGTAGTTTCTGTCCAATAGGAATAAAGTCCGCTACCTGGTTGTCTGCGGCAGTCCACACTTCAATAGCCCTGTGGATATAACGGTTTTTATGAAAATACCTGAACAGCCGTACCATTCCCTGCACATCTTCAGGGTGGTTGCGCCCTTCTACAAAGCCCTGTTTGGTGATCTCCATATCGGGATCTTTTTTGTTCATCTCTGCAAGCGCCTTGTGATCGCCCATGGGCACCTTCATGAACAGCAAAAAGGCTTTATAGTCTGCTTCATCATGCGTACGACTATATTTCTGCAATTGGTACATGGCATCCTTCTGGGCTTTAGACCATAAGCCTTCACCACCTACATAGGCCCGTACAGACGACAGTGTGCTGATAGAAAAGAAGAGTACTGCTAGTTCCAGTGCAATCAGTGCAGCCATGATGCCTACAGTAAAATAGAGCTTCCTGGCAATGGATATTCTATTATACCACCGGTAAGAGGATTTTTTTTCCATGGGCAGTTTTTAAAAGCAGGTTACTGTACAAAGGCCATAGGATAGGCGGCCTTTATTTTACCTTTTACTATTTTATCCAGTTTGGTTTTCATTAACGTTCTCTTTAAAGGCTTCAGGTAATCAAGATACAGAATACCCTCTGTGTGATCATATTCATGCTGTATCATTCTTGCTGTAGCCCCGCTGAAAACCTTGCTTTGTGGTTGAAAGTTTCTGTCAAGATATTCAATGGTAATGCTCCATGGGCGTTCTATTTCAGCAGCCAGTGCAGGGATGCTCAGGCAACCTTCTTCATCAAACCATGTTTTGTAGGAAGTATCAATAATGCGGGCATTGATAAATGTTTCCTGGATGCCTTCGTCGCCGTCAAAAAAATCCTCCCGTTCCTGCGGTGAAAAATTCTTATACGTCTGTAAACTATCTATTATGAAAATTTTTACCGGGTAATTAACCTGGGGAGCAGCAAGGCCGCAACCTTTGGCCCCATACATGGTTTGCCACATATCGTCAATTAACTGTTGCAGATGGGGGTATTGCTCGTCAATATCCGAACAATTCTGCCGCAGAATACTATGCCCATAAGCGACTATCGGAAGTACCATGCATTAAATGTAGCAAAAAGCACGGGGAAATAAACGGGGTACCGGAAAACCCGGTAATGCCTACCCGTTCAGGCCGGGTTTTACGACAGGTTCATCTTTTCGGCCCATTGCAGAGCGGGCGGTAAGTGGGTGTTGCTGAATTCGATATGAATTACCCGTCTGCGTTGCTGGTTGGTGGTTCTGCCGGATGCATGAAGCAAAAGCGGGCGCATAAGCATTACCCCGCCACGTGGCACCGGGCAGGTTACTTCCCTGGAAGCCAGATCTGCTATTGATTGTGGACGCACCACCCCGTGCAAATGAGAGCCGGGAATAACCTTTAAAGCACCATTCTGCTCATCGGTATCGTCCAGGTGAATACGGAGGGTAAAATTGTTTTCAAGGATATTGACTGGTGGTTGTACTGCAAACTGTTCGTCCTTTACCGTCCAGGGGCCAAAGCCTTCTGTTGGCTCTTTTTTATCTACAGAAATGGTAAGATCCTGGTGCCAGGCTACAAACCAGTTTGACTGAACGGGCTTATCGAAATAGATAGACTTTGTAATGAAGAAATCCTTGCCCAACAGTTGATGAATTAACCCGGTAAGCCGGGAAGTTAATACCAGGGGAGTGGCAGCCGGCACTGTTTTCAGAAAGCGGCGGATGGCAAACAGGTCTGCAGTTTTGCGGAAAGCCGGGGTATCAGTGGCTGTATTTTCGATAACACTGGCCAGTACATTGATCTCCTCATCATGTAATATATTATCAATTACAGCAAAGCCCTGTACGGTAAACTCCTGTTGTATGCTATCCATCATAATAAAAGATTCGCGGTAAAGGTAAATGTTGCGGTATTGCAGGGCTTCCTGTACGGGCAAAAAAATATCCCGCAGAAGCGGGACATTTTTACTTTCAATGTATCTTCAAACAATTATGGCCTGTTAATAATAATTGGAGGACTTTTTCTCCGTTTGTCTTTTCACTGCTGTTTCGTGCTCTTTCAGGTTGTTGTTTACAAGAGAGATCACGGCAGAGTTAGAGGGCTTGTCAAGCAAATCTTTTTTTTCCTTCACTTTATTGAGATAGTACAGTAATTCGTATTGGGAAATGATGTTCTTGTCGAAACCGTAGTTGCTCAATTCGGGGATAGTAAGTCCTGAGTCGTGCAACTGGTTTACCAGTTCATCTGCACTTTGTTCAAATAAGCGGGGGATAGCGATATCTCTTACCAGTCTTGTGTTCATGGAGTTTTTCAGAATAAGACTGTTGATGAGCTGTGATTGTAATTTCAGCTTCTCTTTGATCTTTTTTTCCTTGTCTTTAAGGATCTTGAGCATCTGGATATACAGGATACCTACAAGGCATACAGATGCGATAGCTGGACGTAGATCACCGAAGGTAAACTTTCTGACGTGTAGTAGATCTACTGAGAAGAACAGAAAGGCGCATGCTAATACAAGTTGCAGAATGATAGCATAGTTAACTTTCATTGGATATTTTTTAGGTATAGGGTTGAATATGGTCTTTAATAGGTTTTATTGCGTTTTGCCCGCACTAACGTCTCGTATTCTGCACATTGTAAACTTAGGCAAAAGATTTCAGAAATTATGCCATTTACTATTACCAAATCAAAAAATTTGCGTCAGATATTTTTTTCTTTTATCTGATAGTGATCATATTAAAAATAATTGTTCATCCATGTCATCAAAAATTATTCATCATGCTATCGGATGGATAATAATTTGCATATTATCATTTACAAATTCAGCATCACAACAGCTATAATAAACTAAGTGTTTCTATTAATGCTTGTTTTTATATCGTGAGTAATTTGATAATGCATCGTATTCTTACCAGCAACGCATGATTCGATTACGCGTTCATGTTATCGTATTTCTTTCACCCCTTCATTTCATTACAGGTATTGCAACAGGAGATACTCCTGGTATGTCTGCTATTCTTATCCAACATGAATACTGAAAATACGGTTGCAGAATTGGTATAATTACGATAGTGCTGTGTTGATGGCAATAACGACAGAAAAGACAACCTCCATTACAACATTTCCTTGTTTTATGCCCGGATGAAGCACTTTTTGCTTAAGTAATACGCGGTTCACATTCTTTGCATAATCCAATTCGTAGTTCGCTGGTTACTAATGGATGCAAAAACGTTGTACCAGAGCCACTTAAAAAAACATATATAGATTTACCACAAAGTGGTATTTGATTTACCTGCTTTTGCCTATATCTTTACCGTGTTAACTGAACTGGCTCAACTTCACACCACTGATCCTGCTACAGTTTTTATCAGTACCCATTTATCGACTGGCTTCTCATTTTTCCGGGCTTTCCTGTTAGAATTTTTATTGGCAACCACACTACCGGGCTTATTATGCCCCGGCAGTATTGTTTAACTATTAAACCTATTCTATTGTATGATAGGTGTGGCTATGCATTTCCTGGTTGATGAGATCAACCAGTATCTTCACTCTAAACTGTCATTCCAGGGCGACAAAGTTGTGCTGGATAACGTGGCAAGATTAGATAACAGTGGCTCCAATACAGAGAATCGAATTGTGCTTTCGCTGGTAAATATCGAAGAGGAGCGTCTGTATAAAAATCCCGAAAATTTCACCCGCACTGATGATAATAAAGTAGTGTACAGCAATCCTGCCGTACCTATTAATATGTACTGTGTTTTTGCCTACAACCACGGCAATAACGATAATGAGTCGGTAAACCATTATGAAGAAGGGCTGATGTATATCTCTTATATCATCCAGTTCTTTCAGCACCGGCAGGTATTTACGCCGCAAAATTCACCCGCACTTGATCCTGGTATCGAAAAGCTGATAGCCGATCTGCATTCACTTGGCTTTGAACAACTGAACCATTTATGGGCTATCCTGGGTGGCAAGTACCTGCCTTCGGTAATGTATAAGTTCCGTCTGGTTGTAATCGATGAAAGACTGCAGCAGGGTTCGGGAGAACTGGTAAGAAACGTAGGAGTAAACAACAACTAACGCTTTGCCATGAGCATACAATTTCAATCGCTGTTCACTATACAGGTGTTGCATGACTATTATAATCGTCATGACAACCGTTGCTCAGACCTGGATATTGTACCTGCTGAAGACTGTGCGCAACTGATGCGGAACATGCAGGTGTTGTTCAGGAACTACAATTACAGGTTGCTTACAGTGATCAATGCTTCTAAAGAAGCCAATGATGTACCGCCACCCGCATTTAAGCTGACCCCCTTTCTTACTTTCCCTGACGAAATGGTATTCCGTTATTACCTGTTTCCACGTAACCCGCATTTTTCAGCTATTACTGCCCTTGCATTACCCATTACGGCTAAAAAAAGACTCTACTTCAGTAATCTTTCCAAAAATAAAGTAGCATCTACACTCTCATTATCTGCCCCGGTTGCAGTATTCTCTGTAAGTAAAATATACCAGCCGGGCGACCTGGTAAAAGGCCCCGACGATAAAGTGTATGAGTGTATACGGGCCAGTGACGGTACCGTTGCGTCAAAAGACCTTATGAGTACTACTTACTGGCTGGCGGCCACCATTGCACATCCTTATGCCGGTACTGCCGACCAGGTAGTGCTTACCGGCAACAGCTTTCGCTATACTTTAAAAACACCTGCAGCCAACATAACAAGTAAACTGTTTGGGCTGAACAAGGAGGAAGACGCGCTTCCGTTTGACGACCTTTTGTACACCGATGAACAGACGTTTCCACAGGCGCAGGAATCAGTTTCTATTGACCTTTCAGGATTTGCACCCGGCAAATACAGGCTGGTAGTGAACAGCGAGGACGATGTATGGCTGTACATTGACCAGCAGGCTGTACTGAAAGGAGCGTGGGGTATTGTAGAGATCCATCATTTCAAAAAAGTACCTGTCGATTTCAGCCTGCTTACAGCAGGGAATCATATTAAGGTACCGGAGCCTGTATTTACCATCTGGTTCAAGAACCGTTCTGTGATCTGGAAGTACATTTCACAGCAGGACGCTATCGGTATTACAGACAGTGGCGGCACCCCATTTGCTTTTTCACCCGCCAGCGGTACTGTAGTAGAGTCCCAAACGGCCATTGGGCTTACTGAAACACCGGTTACCACTTTAACAGCCACACGTACCAGTACCGGCAGGGAATTGAAGAACCTGCAGAATCCTTCTCCACACCAACTGGTATATGTACAGCAGGGAGATACTGCATTCTATTCAGGCAATATGTATATCAACATCCAGCAATAAAAACAACAATCAATTCATTCACTAAAAAACAAGCATTATGGCAACGTACAAAACGCCCGGCGTATATATTGAGGAAATAGCCTTGTTTCCGCCTTCGGTAGCGCAGGTAGAAACAGCTATCCCTGCTTTTATCGGGTATACTCAAAAAGCCAAAAAAGAAAATGATGACCTTACTTTAAAGCCTACGCGCATCATGTCACTGGTAGAGTATGTACAGTATTTTGGCGGCCCCCAGGACGAAAAAGACATCGAGGTTGATCTTACCGATGATGGTGGCCGTACCATTATTGAAGTAAAATTCAAAAGCGGCCCCAATCCCGGCGACCCTGCCAAAAAGCCGAGCAACCACGTCATGTACTATGCCATGCAAATGTTTTTTGCCAATGGTGGCGGCCCTTGCTACATTGTATCTGTAGGTGCTACCAGCGATGCCGGTACTATTGACAAAGCAAAACTGAAATCAGGACTGGATGTTTTAAAAACAGAAGATGAACCCACCCTGATCCTGTTCCCCGAAGCTATTCTTGGATTGGATGATGCCAACCATGCTGGTCTTGTATCTGATACATTGAAACAATGTAAAGAGTTAAAAGACCGCTTTACCATCAGCGATGTAAAAGTGGATACCAGCAAAACAATTGCGGAAAACGCAAAACTGTACCGCGATAATGTAGCCGGCACATTGGACGAACTGAAATACGGCGCCGCTTATTACCCCAACATCAAAACAACTTTCCCTTATTCATTTAAGGAAACTGATGTTAAAGTAACTGACAGCCGTACAGGAGGTGCTTTGTCCGGAACACTGGATGGAGTAGCAACTGCCGATAATACCATCTACAACCAGATCAAAAATAAGCTCAGCTCATTCTACCTCACACTGCCTCCGGGCTCTACTGTAGCAGGTATCTATGCTTCTGTAGACAGAGACCGTGGTGTATGGAAAGCGCCTGCCAATGTACCTGTATCCAATGTAGTAGGCCCTGATGTGAAAGTTACTGATGCCGACCAGGATGGACTGAACATTGATACCACTGCAGGTAAATCAATCAACGTTATCCGTGCATTTACCGGCAAAGGCACCCTTGTATGGGGAGCAAGAACACTGGCAGGTAATGATAACGAATGGCGTTATATCCCTGTTCGTCGCTTCTTCAACATGGTAGAAGAATCAGTAAAGAAAGCTACTTACCAGTTTGTATTTGAGCCCAATGATGCCAACACCTGGGTAAAGGTGAGAGCTATGATAGAAAACTACCTCACCGTATTATGGCGCCAGGGTGCTTTAACAGGTTCTAAAGCAGAACAGGCTTTCTATGTAAAAGTAGGACTGAACCAAACCATGACTGCACAGGATATCCTTGAGGGATATATGTATGTAGAAATTGGTATGGCAGTAGTACGCCCTGCAGAGTTTATCGTACTGAAGTTCTCACACAAGATGCAGGAAGGATAGTAGTAGATGAAGTCGAAGGAAGTACGAAATAAGAAGTACGGAGTACAGAAGGCATAAATATCGAATGCTCAATTCCGAATATCGAATTTCTAAGAAGAATATAAGGCGCAAGATTCAAGAGGCAAGGCACAGGGAAATACAGTTTGTAAGTTTTAAGTTATAGGTTATAAGTACTGCTAAACGCGGAACGCCTAACGCACGTTTTACCAAGCTAATGCAAGTTGCAATTGGTAGCCTGTAAACGATATAACGCTCTTACAAAAACTTAATCCCTGTGTTGTGTAGTGGTTAATCTGGCATCCTGTATCCAGAAACCGGTATCTGTTCACGACTCACTATTCACATTAAACAATCACCGGCAATGCTGTACGCCAGTAATTGCTGAACAAAAACAAATACAACTATGGCAAATTATCCCTTACCGAAATTTCACTTCCGTGTAGAATGGGGTGGAGCTAAGATCGGTTTTTCAGAAGTCAGCGGTTTATCTGTAGAAACAGATGTGATTGAGTACCGCGATGGTTCAAGCCCGGAATATCATAAGATCAAAATGCCGGGTATGCAGAAGTTTGGCAACATTACCATGAAACGCGGCACCTTCCAGGGTGATAACGATTTCTATAACTGGTGGAATACCGTAGCGTTGAATACGATTGAAAGACGCGATCTCACCATCAGCCTGCTCAACGAAAATCACGAACCCGTAGTGGTTTGGAAAGTAAAGAACGCATGGCCCACCAAAGTACAATCCACTGATCTGAAAAGTGATGACAATGGTGCAGCTATCGAAACCATTGAGCTGGCACACGAAGGACTGGTAATCCAAAACGGTGATTAATCATGACAAACAACTATCCCCCGGTCAGCTTTTTTTTCAGGGTTGAATTTCAGCTAAGCGGTGTTAAAAGCGCTGACGCCATGTTCCAGGAAGTGAACGGTTTCAATGCCGAACTGCAGACAGAAGAAATAAAGCAGGGTGGTGAGAACCGCTTTTCCCAATCGCTGCCAACGCGTGCGCATTACAGCGACCTGGTATTGAAAAGAGGCCTGCTGGTGGATTCGGCCATCGTAAAATGGTGTAAGGATGCCATTGAAAATCTCGACATACAGCCCATTACTATTATTGTTACCCTGCTCAATGAAAAAAGGGAACCATTGCAAACGTATAATATCGTAAATGCGTGGCCCAAAAAATGGTCTATCTCAGACCTCAATGCGCAGGAAAGCAAGATAGTGGTGGAAACGATGGAGTTGTATTACCAGTATTTTAAAACAGTATAGAGTTCAAGGTATAAGGTACAAGGTATAAAGTAGTGGCTGCTATTGCATGTACACTGTCTTAAGCCTTAAACTTTAAACCTTAAACCCGAAACTTTAAACTTGATTCTATGCCAGTAGAGATCATGGAGTTGATTGTGCGTGCACACGTACAGGACTCTCCTGCAGGCGGTGGCGGCGCTGCCGCTAACGACAGTAATTCTGATGCCGCTGTTCAAAAACAAACGCTGGTAGAAGAATGCGTGGAGCAGGTGCTGGAAATTTTACGTCACCGCAATGAACGGTAAACTATAAAAATAAATGCTATGCCCGGTTTACTGGAACGATTAAAGATCATAGGCTTTGCAGAAGCAACGGAATCATCATTGGGTGTTCCGTTCAGCATTTACATTGCCATGTTCAATCCCGAAAAATACAGTACTACCAAACAGAGCCTGTTCAATAACGACAGGCGCCCCGGTGCTACCGGAAGCGAAATGCGTTTTAACCGCGAACAACACCGCACATTCAATTTTGATTTTGTGGTGGATGGAACCGGCGCTTCCGGAGAAAAAAGGGAAGTAATGGTAGATATTAACCTCTTCCGGTTAACCTGTGGTTTTTTGGGCGATACACACCGGCCTACCTATCTCATCCTTAACTGGGGAACCTTCCTGGCACGCTGTGTTCTGACATCGCTTACCATTGATTATACTTTATTCAGAGCTGATGGAACTCCTTTGCGGGCAACCCTTAAAGCAACATTTGCAGAATATACACTGCCTGCATTGGAGCAGCTCCAGAATTTCCTCAGTTCCCCGGACGTAACGCATGTACGTACTGTTACAGCCAACGATCGTCTTGACCTCATGAGCTATAACATCTATAAAGATTCAAAGTACTACATGGAACTGGCAAGGGCCAATAACCTGAACCAGTTCAGAAGACTGAAAGTGGGAGATAAACTGGTCTTTCCTCCCGTTGATAAAAACAGTGGCCAGAAAAAATAATTATTGAAGAACGTATGCCTAACCTGCGATTATTACCCGATCAGCAACAGACAGACCTCGTAACCTTTACGGTGCTGGTAAACAGTACACCTGTGGGAAGGGAAACCGGTATTGTATCTATTGCTGTACACAAGGAAGTAAATAAAATTCCCTGGGCTAAGATCGTTATCCAGGATGGAGATGTGGCAGCTGAGGATTTTACTGTCAGCAACCAGGATACTTTCAAGCCGGGTAATACAATAGAGATACAGGCAGGCTATCATTCAAACGAATCTCCCATTTTCAAAGGCATTATTGTAAAACACGGTATCCGCATCCTGCGCGACAGGCACTCGTTGCTGGAAATAGAATGCAGGGATGTGGTAATGAAACTGACCGCAGGAAAAAAGAATAAATACTTCCTGTCTGACAATGGTCAGAAAGATACCGATGTGATCGAAGAGATCCTGAACAGCTATTCTATCCAGGCAGATGTAACGGCTGATGCTGCTGATGCTTCTTACAAAGAAGTGGTACAATACTATTCAACTGATTGGGATTTTATTGTTACCCGTGCGGAGGCGTCCGGCAAACTGGTAATGGCAGATGATGGCGTGGTAGCTGTAAAGAAGCCTGATTTTACACAGGCACCTGTAGCATTGTTGCAATACGGTGGCAACCTGCTGGAACTGGAAGCAATGATGGACGCTACCAACCAGTATGCAGGCGTATCTGCCGCAGGCTGGAGCTATGCCAACCAGGAGTTGTCTGAACAGGATGCCATTGCTCCCGTAATTACGGAAGAAGGAAATATATCCGGTTCCGAACTGGCTGATGTACTGGGACTGGATCAATATAAACTAAGACATTCCGGTAAAGCCAACGACCAGGAATTGAGAAGCTGGGCCTCAGCTCAATTGCTGAAAAGCAAGCTGTCAAAAATAAAAGGTCGTGTAAAGTTCCTCGGCTTCGGTGATGTAAAACCCGGCAACCTGGTAGAGTTGCAGGGTGTTGGTGACCGCTTCAACGGAACAGCCTTTGTTGCTGCTGTACGTCATCATATTTCAGACGGCAACTGGTACACCGAGATCCAGGTAGGATTATCTACCCGCTGGTTTGCGCAGGAAGAAGATGTGACAGCCTTACCGGCTTCCGGGCTATTACCCGGTATTTCAGGATTACAGATCGGTATCGTAACACAGTTGGAAAATGATCCCGATGGAGAGCACAGGATCCAGGTACGTGTACCGGTTATAGATGCTGCGGCTGATGGTATCTGGGCACGTGTAGCTTGTGTGGATGCAGGTAATGAACGTTGTTCTTATTTCCGCCCGGAAGTAAATGACGAAGTGATCGTAGGGTTTATCAATGATGACCCGCGTCATGCTATTGTGCTGGGTATGCTCAACAGCAGCGCCAAGCCTGTACCTACCGATGTATTCCCTGAAAAAGATGATAACCATATCAAAGGTTTTTCAACACGCAGTAAACTCAAATTCACTTTCGACGACGATAAAAAGATCATTACGCTGGAAACTCCGGCAGGCAATAAAGCTATGCTGGATGATGATTCCGGAAGAATACTGTTGCAGGATCAGTCTGGCAACAAGATCACGATGAACAGTGATGGTATTACCATCGAAAGTGCCAAGGATATTATGCTGAAAGCTGCACAGAACATCAGTGCCAAGGCTGTGAAAATTGCTGCAGAAGCTGATTCAGAATTTTCAGCAAAAGGCAATGGCAAGGCCGCATTGGAAAGCAGCGGACAAACAGAAATTAAAGGAGGAATTGTAAAAATCAATTAATCATGCCCGGAGCAGCAAGAGCAGGAGATATGCATGTATGCCCGATGGTGAACCCCGGTGGAGCACCGCATGTAGGCGGGCCTATCAATCCACCCGGTTGCCCTACGGTACTCATTGAGGGAGCACCTGCTGCAAGAATGGGTGATCTGCTTACCTGTTCAGGCCCCCCGGACAGTATTATCAAAGGATCATCTTCTGTGATGATCGGCGGTGCACCCGCAGCCCGTATGGGCGATACCACCGCACACGGAGGAACGATCAGCGTAGGAAGTGCTACGGTGCTGATAGGAGGATAGGAAGGAGGAAATATCGAATGATGAATGTTGAATATCGAATGTAGAAGGGAATACAAAGAAGTATGAGGTCTGAAAAGGCAAATACGAAATAAGAAGTACGGATGGCTTATGTATTTGCTCGCGGCTCTTAGCTCAAAGCTCGCAGCTGTATTCAATCCGAAACACAAAACTCGAAACTCGAAATCGAATCGTATGGACGATAAAAAATCTTTTCTCGGTACAGGTTGGTCTTTTCCGCCAACGTTTTCAAAGAATCCCTGTCGCCTGGAAATGGTGTCGGATGAAGAAGACATTGCCGAAAGCCTCAAAATACTGTTATCTACCAGGCATGGAGAAAGAGTGATGCAACCTGAATATGGCTGTAATCTTGATGTGCTGCTGTTTGAACCAGTGAATACATCGTTGCTCACCTTTGTGAAAGACCTGATAGAAAAAGCGATCCTGTATCACGAGCCCCGTATTGATCTCCGCAATATCAATATCTCTACCGAGCAGATGACGGAAGGGTTATTGCTGATAGAGCTGGAGTATGTGATCAGGCAAACCAATTCAAGATACAATCTTGTTTATCCATTTTATCTGAAAGAATCAGAGCAACAACACCAATAATTTATCGCTATGTGCGCTATTATAAAAAATCCGCTTCAACGTGATGGAACCAGCCAGGAAGACAGGCTGCTGAAGGCCTTACAGCCCGGCTATGCAAAGATCGATGACCGGAAAATAGAAGAGATCATTGCGTTTGCTGTGGAGTATAGTAAGCTGATCAATTATTACAATACCTCTAATGAAAAAGATGGCGATTGGTCTTGCTTCTATGCCAATGATCCCTGCATACTGCTGGCATTGCTATCTACCATTGATACTGACAGTATTGAGGCTGCCTTTAAAGACCTTGAAGAAAAAATAAGGGCACAGCTTGCTAAAGAAGCTGCAGAAAAGCCCGATGCCTGTGAAATTGATCCGCTACCCGGTTATTACGACGACCTGATCAATCTTATTTACAGCGTAGCGATCAGGATCCAGCAGTCGTGCAGCAAGCTGCCCAATGGCCATGTGTTCAAGGAAGAGATCATTACATTTATTACCAATGACCTGCATCTTGCTATTATCGACAATAAGCAACAGGATGCGCTGGTGAAACTGATCGGTTATGATAAAGGAAGCATTGCCCCGGTAAACGACTATGCACCTTTTATTGTAACACAGGAAAACAGCTATTGCAGCTGCAGAAAATCCTGGCAACTCGATGCCGAAGGATATGATTGTATCTATCCTGACAACTCATTCAATATTGATAGTTTAAAATCACTGTTCTATATCTTCTTCACCGTACTGCTGCACATTAAACAAAGAGCAGGTACGTATTTTGAAGATTGCATTGAAAAAAACGATTCACACCAGCCACATGTAACACTGTTCCTGGCATTCATTTACCTGTTCCGTACGCTGGTAGACCAGATGAATACACTTACCGAAGTACATCTGCGCTATTACTATGAAAAGGTATTGTGCCTGCACAGGAAAAGTGAAGTGCCTGATAAAGTGCATGTGGTCTTTGAACTGGCTAAGAACTTTGAGACACATTTAATAGAAGAAGGCACCTGGCTCAATGCCGCCAAGGATGATACCGGCAAGCAGCGCATTTACGCCATGCTGGAGCAAGTGGTGGTAAACAGGGCTACAGTGGCTCAATTGAAAACAGTTTACATTAATGAACCAACCGGCACTGTACATGCAGCACCGGTGGCTAATTCAAAAGATGGGCTGGGCGATACCTTTGCCAAAGACGAACAGGCGCACTGGGCACCGCTGGGCAATGCAAACAGCCCGCTTAAAGAAGTAGGTTACGCGGTAGCATCGCCTATGTTTTTCCTGGAAGAAGGATTGCGTGGGGCGATGGTAAGCTACAGGCTGGAAACTACCCAGCAAATGCCGCTGGCTTCCTTGCCACGCAGAGAGGCATTTCGCCTGCTGTACAGCTCAGGCAAAGACTGGATAGAAATAGAAGATGCTTTTGTTATTGCTGATCGTATCCTGGGCAGCGGCGCTTATCCTATTCTTCAAAAGTTATTCAACGATAATCTTGATACCATTTACGAGGGCATAGGCAAGGGCTTTGATCTTGTCAAAAAGCTCTACGAGAAATTATATCCTGCGGCTACCACTACTGCCACCAGCACTGCTGTTGCTGCACCAAAAGCCGCTGCTAAAGCAAAGGCTGTAAAAGCCAAAACTGCAGATGCTACTGCTTTACCAGACTGGCAGTCTGCCATCAAATTTGTACAGGATACGGATGCCTCTACACTTGCAGACCTGCTGATGGATGCAGTAAAACCTGGAGCCGAAGCACCAAAGAAAGGTGTAAAAGCTGCAGCAGCTGCTGCGGATGATGAAATTGATAAGGTAGCATTAATGAAAGAGATCCTGAAAGTAAGGAACGATATTCTTGCTATCAAACACGCCTATGTCTATAGCAAGGATACAACAAGGAATGAACTGGATTTCTTTATCCTCGCCAATACTACGGCTCCCGCATTTTCTGCACGCATTGCTGATGATAAAGATACCGACATACGTTCAGACTGGCCTGTGCTGAAAACACTGGTAAAAAATACCATGGAAGAAACAGGTCAATACCTTGGTCAGTACAACGCAATAAAAGAATGGCGACTGAAAGGAGTTGATATCAAAGTAGCAGCCTATGGCCTTAAAAAGCTGGTGGTACAAAATGATACTGCTATCCTTGATAATTCAAAAGAAATACTGCCCTTCAGCAACCGCCCTTACACCGGTTCGGGATTTTATGTAGGCAGCTATGAGGCGTTCCAGAAAAAACTGGACGCTGTAGGTGTACAGATGGAGTGGGCGGGCAGACCATCCAGTTTTCAGACACACTATGCCAATTATATCACTACCGGTATTACAGATAGTTCGTTCCAGGTAAATACCGAAGTATTGAGCGGCGGTATTTTCCAGAATATGTATAAAGGAAATTACCAGGATGTTTTTGGTAACAGGTTCCTCGGCAAAGACACGGTAATGCTGGGAGCTATCAAAGAAATTGAAAGTGATGACGATCAGAATGGCGACGGTCAGACTGATACACCAACACAACCACCGGCACCGGGAATAAAGAAACTTGCAGCAAAAGCAATTATCAGCGACAAAGATGTAAGCGTTTCAGACCTGCAAAGCAATTTTGAATTGCGGGCGTTTGCGCGTGATCCTTACATGCAGCCATTTTCAGATTACAATGTAAATGTGCAACGCGGATTTATGCGCCTCTCGCTGACCCCGCAGGATTTTCTGCATGATGAATATCCCCGTGCTTTGTTAAAACTGGTAGTAGGGGCCAAAGATCCCATAACAGATCCTACAAAGATCATCAATGAGCCCTATACACCGAAACTGAAGAATACCACCTTATTCTATATTTCGTCCGAAAGCATCACGTTCGGTGCCGGACAGTACAATGCCAATATTGAGCAGTTCTTCCACAGTACTCCTTTCGGATACAAAAAGATCAATATCGACAGCGCGCCTACTGTAAACCTGCTGCCGCAATTTACAGGTGTGGTAATGCCGGTATTTACACAGGGCAATTTCTATATCGGTTTGCAAAATGCAGAGCCTGAGCAAAAGGTTAATATCCTGTTCCAGGTACTGGATGGTTCCGGCGACAACAGGTTTGCACCGCCGGATATTGAATGGAGCTATCTTGTCAATAATGAATGGGTAGCGTTCAAACCGGTAGAGATCACCGACCATACCCGCGTAGATGAAAGCTCGCGTAAAAGTTTGCTTACCTCCGGTATTATCTCTTTTACCTTGCCCAAAGGTATTACCAGTGCAGGCGCTACTATTCTTGATAAGAGTTTGTTATGGATCCGTGCAGCAGCCCATGAAGAGCCTGTGACTACTAATGATGTGATTTTGCAACAGGCTATTCCACGCGTAGCTGCATTGCCCGACCTGGTAGCAGTGATTGCACAGGCAGGTATTGCACAGTTTGAAAATCATGGTAATTCACTCAATCACCTGGCTGTTCCATTACCGGCTCATACCATTACCAAGTTCATTGACAGTCGTGCTGCTGTTAAAAAGCTGGATCAGCCGTTCAATTCGTTCGGGGGCAGAATGCCCGAAGGTGACGCAGCCTTTTACCTGCGTGTAAGCGAACGCCTGCGTCATAAGAACAGGGCTATTACCATCTGGGACTATGAGCACCTTGTATTGGCCCAGTTTCCTGAACTGCACAAAGTAAAATGCCTCAACCATACAAGCATTCTTGAAAGTCATGAACTGGCTCCGGGATTTGTAACTATATCAGTGATCCCCGACCTGCGCAACAGGAATGCAGCCAATAAGCTGGAACCCCGTGTTCCCATTGGCACACTGGAATCCATTCGTGTATTCCTGCAAAAACGCACCAACCTGTTTGTAGCGTCTGCAGTAAATGCCAATCTCAATTACCTGCAGGTGGTAAATCCTGTATATGAACCGGTACGTGTTTCCTGCTGTGTGCGTTTCCGCAGTGGGCTCGATCCTGCTTACTACAAGTATGTGCTGAATGATGACCTGAAGAAATATCTTTCTCCCTGGGCTTACAATGCCAATACGGAGATCAACTTCGGTGCGCCGGTACAGAAATCAGCCATTCTCAATTTCATTGAAAAAAGAAGTTATGTAGATGTGATACTTGGTTTTAAAGTAGAGCATTTCAGGAACAGCCTTTACACACCGGAACCTGATACTGATGTTGACACTATAATACCAACCACTTCGGTTTCTGTACTTACGTCCTATACACTGGTAAGGCCGGGAAGTGAATATGAGCACAGTATTGAGCATGTGCCATACGATGCTGATAACCCCTGTCCGGGTTGTGGCATTATTGTAACCGCAGAAAAAGGATAAGCAAATTTTAAATGCAGTAAACAATGACAGAAAATACAATGATATCGAAGGCTGCACCACCGTTTGAAAGCATGGATTTTGCGGCTTTGCGTAAAGCAGGCATTTCCTACTTCGAAAAAATGGGCAGTAAGCTGTGGACAGATTATAACCTGCACGACCCCGGTATTACCATTCTTGAAGTACTGTGTTATGCTATTACCGATCTTGGCTTCCGTACCAACTTTCCCATACAGGATATTCTTGCTTCCGGCGAACCATCCAATGCCAAACAATTCTTCTCAGCACTGGAGATCCTTACCTGTAACCCTGTTACGCCAAACGATTTCAGGAAAATACTCATTGATCTCAATGGCATCAAGAACGCATGGTTGCTAAAGACAGCCAAACAGGAAATGAATATAGGCGCCGTGCAGGATGGCCAGGACGAAAATGGCAATCCCAAATGGACACTCAAATACAACGATACTACTAATCCTGTTGTGTTAAATGGCCTGTACGATGTGTACATTGATTTTGAAGACGATGTAGACCAGGATGACCTGGAGCGAGTACATGCTATTACCCAGGCTGCATGGAAACAGTTATGGAAACACCGCAGCCTCTGCGAGGATTTTGTAAAGGTTGATATCATTCGTGAAACCATCCTGGGCATCGATGCTGAGTTAGAGCTTTGCCCCGGGGCTGATGTAAACATTGTGGCAGGAGAGATTTACTACCAGTTACAGGAGTTTCTGACGCCCACCGTACAGTTTTACAGCTTTACAGAAATGCATGATGCAAAGAACAGGGACTGTGACGAGATCTTTGATGGCCCCGTATTATGCAATGGTTTTATTGATAATGCGGAACTGGATAATGCCCAGCTTCGCAAAGAAGTATATGTGTCTGACCTGTGGCAGGTAATTATGAGCGTATGCGGTGTGGCATCTATCAGGAAACTGACCATTAAAAGCTTTGATGATAAAGAGAATATTGTAACCACTACCAGCGACAGCAAATGGTGTATTAAGATCGATGATTTCCATAAACCGGTACTCAACAGGAAACTTTCTACCATTTACTTTCAGCAGAACTTCGACTGTATTTACCCTGATGACAGAAAAGTACAGGAACGCATTGCCCTGCAGAAAAAGCTGAACGAGCCACGCAAAAAAAGCAATCAGCCGCCTGCACTGGAAGCCGGTATTAACAGGGAGCTTGAGGAATACTTCTCCATCCAGGATGAATTTCCTTTTACATACAAAATTGCAGAAGGCCAGATAATAGACGTAGACACGCAGTTGCGTAAGGCACAGGTAAAACAGCTGAAAGGGTACCTCATGCTGTTTGATGAAATGCTGGCAAACTATCTCGCATTATTAGGACGTGCAAAAGACCTGTTGTCTGTAAACCAGCCTACTGAACATACTTTCTTCTACTCCACGCTATATGGTATTTCGGGGGTAAAAGATCTTATCAAAGCATACCCTGAAGAAGAAGATCAGCAGTGGGACAGTTTTACGGCCAATGACGACAATGGTTATGTACACCGTTTAAAAGAGATCATAGAAACTGAAACAAGACGTAAACAACGTAAAAATATATTCCTGGATCACCTGCTGGCCCGCTTTGGTGAGTCTTTTACAGAATATGTGCTTCAGCAATTCCAGGAACAATGCGATTGCAGCAGTTCGGTAGAAGGTGATTCCGTTGACAGCCTGGTACTGCAATACAAAGCGGCATTTCTGAAACGTATTCCGGAACTCAGTAGCGAACGTGGTAAAGGCTTCAACTATAAAGCGCTGGATTGCAGTAAGCCCGATGTATGGGATTCTGCCAATGTTGCCGGACTGAAAAAAAGAGTTTGCATGTATCTCGGGTTCAGTGATTTTAATCGCAAAACACTGACCTGTGCTCCCGAGTTTGATATTGTTGCCTACAGGCTGATAGCAGATGGTAAAGTACAAAGCTATCGTTTGCGTTTGCAGGACAAACATGGAACAATACTGCTGGACGGTATTAAAAGCTACCGCCTGCAGCAGAATACGCAGAAAGATATTAAAGACCTGCGTGAACAGATCCTGAGACATGTAGTAGATGCCAGCGATCCTTCAAAAGGCACTGTTATAGTACCAGCCGCCGATGTCAATGGCTATTCGCGCGTAATTGTAAAAGACCGTGAGAATAACAGTGCATTGCAGAGCGATATGGTGAAATACGATGATGCCATTAAGCTGCGTGATAAAGTGCTGCTACTGGCTTTCCCTGAAAGCTGTGCTACAGAGGGATTTCATGTGGTAGAACATATCCTGCTCCGTCCCAAGGACGATGATTACCTGCCCATGTTTGACCCGGTAAATATCAATGCGCCCAATGCAGGCCCATCCTATATGCTGAATGATCCCTATTCATTCTGGATCACAATAGCTGTGCCTGAATGGTTGCCGCGTTTCAAGAACAACCCCAACGCTCAATACCAGTTTGAACAACTGGTACGCAGGGAAGCGCCTGCGCATGTGCTGGTTAAATTCTGCTGGATGGACCCGCACGAGATGTATGATTTCGAATCGGCTTACCTGCAGTGGTTGTACGAACAGGCATTGGAAGAACCGAACGAACGCGAGCTCACCAATCATGTCAATGACCTTGTTACGTTGATGAAGAAATGCACATTCAAGCTGCGCGAAACCGGCGATCCTTGCCTGGCTGCCAAACAGCAACGCGTATCAATGGATAAAAAATAAAACGAATTGCTTACCGGGCATCACCTGCCTTGTATGAACAAACAAATGCTATATCATGACAACCTGTGATAATATCACTAACCTCAGTTCCAGCCAGGTTACCCGTGTTAAATTGCTGGGAACAGGCGTTGTATGCGGATTAGAAGTCTTTCGCGATACACAGTGTTTCATCAGCCTTACAAAAGGAGTAGGTGTTACCTCCGTAGGACACGTGATCTGCCTGCCCGATAAAACATTCAAATACTATCGTGAATATACTGCCGGGGCCGACTATTTCAATTCGCTTATCAATTGCAAACCCGGTACCCAACAAACAGTTACGGTATATGAACTGCTGGAGAACAGGCAGGAGGGCGCAACGTCCATTGTACCACAGGATGTAGCATCTATTGAAAAGCCTTTCCTGGAAGGTAAGGTAGTATTGCTGTACCTCGAAGATGAAGTAAAGATGGTGGTAAAGGTATTGCTGATCGATGAACTGGATATGTGGGCCATCTTAAAATGTAAAGGCATTTTGCGGACCCATTGTATCCAGACAGAGCCACTGGAAGAGGAAGATATTTCCATTTTCGATAAAGAGCAGGAAGATTCACTACCTGGCGAAGAAGAGCTCTACAATGCTGTCAATAAAAAATACCTGATCCGCGCTATTGCTATCCGTCGCTTTGGGTATGGTGGTATTGATATTGGCGATCTGTATCCCGAAGATGCAGAAGAAAAGAATCTCAATCCCAATTTCAGTTTCGACAGCCAGGACGAGTTCTTTAAAGAATATGAGCTGCTGGTGGATGATGCGCTGGATAAGCTCGACAAAGGGATTGACAGGCTGCACAATCACTTTGGTTGTATGATCGATGCCTGTAGCTGCAATGAAAAAGAAGAAGACAAAGAAAGCCGCTCGCCTTGCAATCCTTTAAACCCGGACACCCAGGCAGATACCGGTTTGCAGGTGCACAATATCAAGATCTTTGATAGCTATTTTACGCTTATCAATAAAAAATGGTCGGTTTACAAAAGAAACGGCGCTCCGATAGAAAGCGTGCAGTACTTCTATGATTTTGTAAGAGACCTCGTAAAAACATTCAACGAACTGGTATTTGAGTTACAGGACCTGGTAGATGAATGCTGTCCTGACACAGACCTGTTTCCGCGTCACCTTATGCTGGGACGCATAAAAGAGGATGTTACTTTTCAGCCTTCTATCTTCAGGCACTATTACCAGCAACCACCGGTGTACAATGACAATGCAGACCGTTTGCAGAAAGTGCGTTTACTGCACTGGCGCATGGTGATCATGATGAAATGCTTTTATATCCCGGACTGGGAACTGGACGATCTGAGTGATGAAAGCTATTACGATGTACTGGCGATGGAAAATGAAAAGAAGGCAGCAGATGATCAGACCGACTACCTGCCTGTACGCATTACACCCGGCAGGCTGTTCAGTGAAGCGTTGGGAAAACAGGCTATTCCTTTTTATTACAATCTTTCCAACAGCCCTTACTCATTACAATACTACTGGGATTACAAAGCTGTAAAACACAACCGCGAAGATCATTTGCTTTCTTATTTCAGCAAAGAGCCTACAGGATATACCAATCGTGATTTTGTAGTAAACCCCTTTGTGTTCTCGCTGGATCAATATCCCTTTTACCGTATTGAAGGGCATACCGGCATGAAAGCAGATGATGCAGTAGCAGCCATTAAAAACCTGCGTCGCAGGTTTGCACTGAGCTTTGATATTGTTGTAGCCACCTTTGCTGATCTCAAAAAACTCTTTGACGTCAATAATACCGAAGATATTCCGGCTTACGGGCTGGAACACGTGGGCGGTGTACAGAAGGGGTACACGTTTATCCTGCTGTGCGATGAGAATAGTGAAGGCCGTATTATAGTAGGCGACTTCCAGGTACCTTTTATGGTATTCAACAATGTCAAAAAGGACAATTCTAACCCCAATACACCCAGCCCTACAGATAATACCCGCGAAATAGAAGCCAAATGGCAGGCTATTCAGCAAAAGGTAGGTGCCGCTACAAGAGCAGATGCGTTGCAGCAAACTGGCATGAATGAGCTGATGGAGAAGCGCTTTAAACAAATGGGTATCGCTTCTTATGAACAGGTAAGCAAACTGACCCCTGATGATATACCCGTACTTGCTGCAAAAATGCAGGTTAAAGAGGCGGAGATCAGCGCAGTATGGTTTACCAATGCTAAAAGCTTCATTTCAGTAATTGTAGCACCACAAACGGATGCAGAAAAATGGAAGGTGATCCAGGATAGGGTTGGCGTGGCTACAAAGGCTGATTCACTGCAACAGATAGCAGGCGTTACTGCTGCCATGGAAGCCTCTCTGCAAAAAGCAGGATTAAAGTCTTACGACCAGATAGCCAAATTGACCCGTGAAGACATCCCGGTGCTGGCCAAAACACTGAATGTAGAAGAGAAGGCCATCAATGAAGAATGGTTTAAAACGGCAGCAGAGCTTGCCAAAAGAAGTGTAAAGGAAATAGGAAGTGGTACACAAGGGCCATTGAAAAAAGATAAACCTGACACAGGTAATACAAATAAAACAAAAAAACGTCCTGATAAATAATTGAAGGGCAACTGCAACAACAGGTATGCAACCCGTACAACATACCATAAAAAAGTTTTCACTGGAGCTGCAACTGGATAAGACGGAAGGTGCTTACCAGTTGCAGCGTCGTGCTATAGCATTAATAAAGAATGACCTGCTTGCAGAGCTGAACAAAGTCTTAACTGAATGTTTCCCGGGTGAAGATTATATGCGCATTAACCTGCTGGAACTGAACCTCGGTACTATCAATACCGGCACCTTTGACAAGGCTTTTGCTGAAAGCTTTATTACAAGGTTAAAGGAAAAGCTGCAATTGATGCGTGCTGCTTCAATAGCAGGTATTGCTGATGAGAACGAGGTGCAATACGTTACGGCTAAAGTAAATGTACTGCATCAATTCTTGCATTTTCTCGCTAATGGAACGTTTGTTGCTCCCGGCAGGATCTTGCCCATTAGTCAGTGGCAGGAAGAAATAACACAGGCTCTTCGTGAAAAGCCCGGTGTCTTTGTTACCCTGGCCGACAGGTACAGACCTTTCTTCCGTGCAATGGCGCTGAGATTATCGTTACAGTTTGATGCAGCATTTATTGAAACGCTGTTAAGTATCCTGGTACCGGAGGCGGTCGTTCTGTTGCAACAGGTAAAACAACTTGAAAGCACAATACTGCAAAATGAAATAGCCAGAGTATTGCGCACAAGAATACGTACACTGTTATTCTTTTATGCAATACAATCAAAACCCAGGCCGGTAATTGAAACATTAAATATTGTAATTGCTTTATTAAAGGCTGTATCCTCCAATCCTCCTGCTTCCCGCAGCATTGTAGCGATCCCTGCTGCATTGGCGACCTTACTGCAACCTGTGTACAACGACCAGGTAATACCTGTAACTAAGGCTGCACCCTCAGGCAATCCGGAGAAAGAAATTAAAACAGCAGCACAGGAAAATAATGTAACAATTGAAACACCCCTGCCTTCGGAAGAAGGTGTTTTTGTTGATAATGCCGGGCTGGTGTTATTACATCCCTTCCTTACAAACTTCTTTGCTGCATTACAGTTGGTAAAGGACAACCAGTTTGTTGACGAAGCAGCGCAATGGAAAGCTGTGCACCTGTTGCAATACCTGGCCACTGGCGAAGAGCAGGTTCCTGAATATTGCGAATCACTCAATAAAATACTCTGCGGCTTAACTGCTGAAGAACCTGTTGATCGGTTTGTAGAATTATCTGATGCAGAAAAACAGGAAGCCCGTGAGTTATTACAGGCAGTAGTAGGTCACTGGACTGCTTTAAAAAGCAGTTCTCCGGAAGCATTGCAGGAAACATTTTTACAACGAAAAGGCAAACTACGGTTTGTGGAAACAGATAATTACTGGAAGCTGCAGGTAGAGCAGAAGGCATTTGACATCCTGCTCGATAAACTACCCTGGGGCTTCTCTTACATCCAGCTACCCTGGATGCAATATCCTTTAACCACGGAATGGCAATAGCTCATTCAAAGTGGTTAGTTAGTAGCCGTTATGGCCCCGGCGGGTGTGCTCACCCGCCGGAATCAACGATCTTAACTAAACGACACCGATAGCCAATATCCTTTAAAGTATTGTGTATGCAAACCTTCGCTTACAGACAAGCTGCTCCTTCAACGTCTAAAAACAATGGAATGTTTTCAGGCAGGGTTTCGTCTGCTGTACATACTCCCTTTATTCAGCCTAAGCTATCAGTAAATGATCCCGGTGATCAATACGAAAAAGAAGCAGATACCATAGCCGATAAAGTAGTAAGTATGGAACAGCCTGCCATACAGACAAAACCTTTGCCTGTTACTGCTGTTCAACGTAAATGTGCCGCCTGTGAAGAAAAAGATAAGAAAGCGCAACGCAAAGAAACCAACAGTGCTCCGGTAAATGATAATAGTACTTCGTTAGATAGTTATGTAAGCAATATTTCAGGAAAAGGACAGGCATTGTCCAACGGGGTACGCAGTTTCTATGAGCCACGTTTTGGTCAGGATTTCAGTAATGTTCGCATCCATACAGATACCGTTGCTGCCAAGTCTGCACAATCCATTAATGCGCTGGCCTATACTACAGGTAATAACATTGTTTTCAACAGTGGACAATATGCACCTGACAGTACCGGTGGTAAAAAGCTACTGGCCCATGAATTAACACATGTGGTACAGCAACAGGGAAATGTGCAGCCCAAATCAATACAACGCTGGAGCTGGAGAGACTTTGGAATAGGTGCAGGCGTAGGCGCTGGTATAGGAGGAATAGCCGGAGGTATTATTGGCGGTGTAGCAGGCGGTCCGGCGGGTGCAGCAGCAGGTGTTGCAATTGGTGGTTTGATTGGCAGTGGTATTGGTGGTGTTATCGGGGGACTGGCAGGAGGTGGCGGTAGCGGCAGTGGAGCTGCAAGTGCTGCCAGTACACGCACGGTAACTATCAACATATCGGTTGTGCAGGGAGCTACAGACAACTCTGCCCGCGATATACAAACCAGCAATGCCATCTTTACGCGGAATAATTGTAATGTGAGGGTTGCCGCAGGTACCAATGTGCCCATTACCGGTGCGCAGGCTACAAGTGTGCTGGGCCCCGATAATAAACTGGAAGAACCCAGCGGCGATACCTCCAGTGCAGAGGAGCAGATCCTCACTGCAATCAACAGGGGTGCCGGCAGGCTCACAGCCTATTATGTGCCGGCCTTTAACCCGTCAAAACGTGGCACCAGTTTACAACAGGCAGCACATGGTGTACCTGATTCACTCGTAATGTGTGATGTTGCGGCTTCTGATACCTTCACCCATGAACTCTGTCATATTCTTACACGGAACAGGCAGCATCAAACAGATCCGGATAACCTGATGACTGATGGTGGTACCAGGAATATTGGTGTCGATAATCTAACGCCGGCACAGTGTACCGCTATCAATACAGCCACCAATTATCCTCAATAATATTTAATGCAGGAATTTAAACCATATAGCCAATCTGCTGACTCAAAAAAAGAGGCTTCCAATACCAGCCCGGTATTTATACAGCCAAAACTTACAGTTAATGAGCCGGGTGATGCCAGTGAGCAGGAAGCTGACAGGGTAGCAGAGCAGGTAGTACAGTCCGGTCCAACTAACACTTTTCACTCCAAATCGCTTTCTATAAACCCTGTACAACGTAAAGAAACAAATACCGGCGCCACCGGTGATAGTTCCTCCTCATTAGATAGCTATGTTAATGGCCTTTCAGGCAAAGGAGAAATGCTTTCACCGGAATTACGCAGCTATTACGAACCTCGCTTTGGACAGGATTTCAGTAATGTACGTGTTCATACAGATGGTGGAGCAGCCAGTTCTGCGCAGTCTATCAATGCGCTGGCCTATACCTCTGGTAATAATATTGTTTTTAACAACGGGCAATATGCTCCCGGTAGCACCGGTGGTAAAAAACTACTGGCGCATGAATTAACGCACGTAGTGCAGCAACAACAAACTCCCACCCAGGTGCAACGGCAAACCTGTAATTCACCACACGACAAAATGGTAGCAGAAGATGCCAGGCGCAAACTTGCACAGTTAGAACCGGAACTGGACAAAATGCAGGAGAAAAGACTGGATCTGGACAGGGAGAGAGCCCTTGTCAGGGACAATAGGGCAAGATTAGATAAGGACACTGATGACGCTTCTGCGGATTATAAGCGAAAAGCAGAAGAAAGAAATATGGATAAACTGAATAAGGCGCCCGTTAAGGTTACTGTAACCGGCGGTACCATTGTTTTCAATATAAAATTCCAGGCATTCTTTCACGATCCGGCAATGAAAAAACAGATAACTGCACTCAAACAAACAATGCAGCAGGGCATTGACCTGGTATGGAACCAAACGATAAAAAAAGGAGTTTTTGCCGACAGAAAATTTGTAGTGCAGGCCGATGTTACTCAAATTGATTCTTTATCACAGCGAAGCAATGATGCATGGCTCATTGAAATAAGGGCTGATAATAATGCTAAAGTTGTTCATGCAGGTTGTAAACTTGACCAGCCCGAACCCGGAGTGTTTACTTCTGTTACAGACCCGCTTTGTGACAATGGCGTAATGAATATTCCACCAGCCCATATTACCAATGCGGGTATTCTCGGGCATGAAATGCTGCATCTGTTTGGGTTAATAGATCGATATGTCTCATTTACAGATATCGATACAAAAACAAAAAAGAAGACTGTTACAATGCAATCAACCCGCAATGTAAGTGGCAGAAAAGATCCATTGGGGGCCGATGATGGAACGATCCTG
This sequence comes from Chitinophagaceae bacterium, assembly GCA_047602185.1. Taxonomy (GTDB): domain Bacteria; phylum Bacteroidota; class Bacteroidia; order Chitinophagales; family Chitinophagaceae; genus PMP191F. The sequence continues at coordinate 1,274,363 of JASGHY010000001.1, forward strand.
TCTGAAGACCTGCAATATATTTTTGATGAGTTTGGTGTGTATGGTCAGGAACGCGATAAAGCCACGCCCCGCTATTCGCTGGTGGAAAGAGAAGTGTGGCGACTGAGGAAAATTGTAGAAACCGGATGTGATGAAAATTCATTATTGCCAATACGTAAAGATTTCAATGATAAAATAATTAAAAGCGCAGAAGATCTTGATTGAGCCTGAAAAGTAACACATGCACACACATCAGCAAAATACAGGTGTTAATATTACACCGGCAAAAAGAACAGCTTTTTTTCAGGCAAAACTATCTGTCAATCAGCCCAACGATGTATATGAACAGGAGGCTGACCGTGTAGCAGAAAAAGTAGTACAGGCAAAAACAGATGACGTTTTTTTTGCACCAAAACCACTTGCTATTACCCCTGTACAACGTAAATGTGCAGCTTGTGAAGAAGAAGAAAAGAAGGGCGTACAACGAAAATGTAAAGATTGTGAAGAGAAAGATAAAAAAGCGCAACGCAAAGAAGCCAGCGATAATGCAGTAAGTAACACCTCTTCATTAGACAACTATGTAAGTAGTATTTCCGGTAGTGGGCAGTCTCTTTCCAATGAGGTGCGTAATTATTATGAGCCACGTATAGGTTATGACTTTGGTAATGTACGTGTTCATACCGATACGCAGGCTGCAAAGTCTGCGCAGTCCATCAACGCCCTGGCTTACACCACCGGTAATAATATTGTTTTTAACAGTGGACAATATGCCCCGGAAACCAGCAGTGGCAAGAAATTACTGGCACATGAATTAACACATGTAGTGCAACAGGGGAATGTTCATACGAACGGGGTGTCCCGTTCGGTAATACAACGAAGGGTAATAAGTGAAGACTTTGCCACAGCGGTATTTCTGCCGGGGCCTTTGTGGGATGTACATCTGGTAATTACCCATGCACCGGATGCTGATACGGAACAACTGGATGATTTTATTGACGCCTGTCATAGCGGCGTACAAAATGCAGCAACGTCTATGGGACAAAACCCGGGTGTAAGAAGGAACAGGTTCTCTATCCGTATGAGATTCCGTCGCAGGTTCGATTATGGAGATGTTTCTCATGAGGCGTATACTCAGGCAATAGCATCTGTACGACCTACCACACCGGCAGTACCGGCAGATACAAGAACAGATGCGCAGCCTCATGCATCTTCACCGGCACGCACACCTCCACTAAGTGCCTCTGTAGAGCAACCTGCTCCCGGGGAAACAAGAGAACAGAGAATTCAACGACAATGGAGAACAACTATGAGTGTTTTGAGCAGGGTAGTAGCAGATGCAGATAGGGAGGGGTATGGCAGAGTAATATTAAATATAGAAAACAATGGTCAGGAAATTATTCCCGGCTTTGCTAAAGAAGAACCCTCTGCCTCCAGATCTTCAGGAAGGGTATCTGCAGAAACAGTAAGGCAAACACTTTCCACCTTTACCGATACAGTAACAGAGCGGGCCGGTAACTGGGAGATTGTATATGTAAGAGATACCAGGGATGGAATGATCTTTAACCGATTCTCCCATGTTGTAGTACCCACTCCCGGTTCGGCAGCGATCAGTGAAGCTGAAGAAATGCGCAGACTGGGAATACCGGACAGAAGACAAATTTATGGTCAGATCTTTCAACAGGCTGAAAGAGAATTGAGAGCAGCAGGTATTATGATTGCCGGTTTTACTATTGAGCAACTGGTACTATGGGTGGCAGGAGGTGTATTGTTCAGGGCATTAGGGTTGTTAGGTAGAGGTGCACTTTCTGCATTCCCCAAGATCAGCGCTTTATTGGCAAGAGGGAATACGACTGTATTTGCAAGGGGGCTTGAAGCTCTGGCCGGAGTAGAGCGCGAAGAATTTGCCTTGTTGATGCAACGGGTTGAAACCGGTACTATAACAGCGGCAGAGCAAACACGACTTACAGGTTTTCTTGCCAGGGTTGAAGCTGCTTTACCTGTAGCCCTACGTAGCAGTACAAGATCAATTATACAATTGGCAGAGCAGGCAGGGGTAAGGGCTGAAATCGAAACCGGGAGAATAGCTGTTGTATTACATGGTACTACAGAAACGGTTGCTACTTCGATGGTCGAAAATATAGGAGCGTCGTTAAGCACCTCTGGTGGCAATTTTGGCGGACGATTATTTACTGCAACGGATTTTCGTGTAATAGATGAGTTTGCTGCACGCACAGTGACCAGGCAGGGAGGGCAGCAGGGTATAGTTGGTATTGCTATGTCCGAAGAAACAATGGCAGTCCTACGTCAGCGGGGTATGGTAAGATCCGGGCTGCCTATCGCAGACAGACCTGGCATGTATGAGACGATATTTGAACCAGGAGCTATTGAAATACTTAACAGGGAAGGCTTCTTCTTTATTGTGTATTAATAATTAAAACAAAAATGCGCGGTATCGTAAAAGCATATAGATCACAGACTGATTCTGCCGGCACATTGCAGAAGGCTTCCTTTATTCAGCCAAAGCTTACGGTCAATAAACCCGGTGATCAACACGAGCAGGAAGCTGATCGTATAGCAGAACAGGTTGTACAAAGCAAACCTGCAGATGCTTTTTTTACTTCCCAGCCGGCATCCATTACACCTGTACAACGCAAATGTGCAGCCTGCGAAGAAGAAGAAAAGAAAGGTGTACAACGTAAATGCGATCATTGTGAGAAAGAAGAAAAAAAGGCGCAACGAAAAGAAACGAATAATGCATCGGTCAATGATGCTCCTTCATTAGATAGTTATGTTGGCGGGCTTTCCGGAAAAGGACAGGCACTCGACCCGCAGGTACGCAGTTATTATGAGCCGCGCATAGGATACAATTTCAGTAATGTGCGGGTGCATACAGACCAGGTAGCTGCAAAATCAGCACAATCCATCAACGCACTGGCCTATACTACCGGTAACAATATTGTCTTTAACAACGGACAATACGCTCCTCAAACCGACAGCGGTAAAAAACTACTGGCACATGAGTTAACACATGTGGTACAACAATCAGGCAATACATCAACGGTACAGCGTCTTTCTCCAGGTGACGCTTCATTCCTGATCTCCGATATTCCGTCTGATGCCGGCGACAGGGACAACTTTGTTTTTTTTGAACGCAATGATGCCGTTATCCCAGCTACGGAAGATCATAAAATAGCAGATTTTGTTACTACTAATCCCGGTGCCCCCGTGATCAATCTTTATGGTTATGCTTCTGAAGAAGGTAATGAAGGCGAAAATGATACCCTCGTTACTCAAAGGCTGGATGCAGTACGTGCAATAATGCAACCTTTGGTAACGCCCTCGTCCTCTTCCACATCTTCTTCAGCACCAGGAACAGCAATTAACATCATTCCCCGCAGAAGAGCCGGAGATCATCAGATCCTGTATCGCGATTTCAGATCGGTTGAAATGGCTACAGGTCCAAGTTCGCTGGGAGGAAGCGCTGCCAGTATTAATACCAGGAACTGTACTGCCAGTGAACACAGTGATATAGATACTGCGAAAACTGATTCACTGACACAGGTCGATGAAGCGATCAGACTGGTAAGAGCTTTCCAGGCAACACCGGCTTCCAATACCGATGTGCAGACAACTATCCATAATAATTTTCATAGTCATAGTAGCTCTACTGTTACCACACTGCTGCATCATTTGCGGCAGTTACGAACAGACCTGAATAATCTTACCGGCGACCGCAAACGCCAATGTGCTTCGGATCAATACAACAATTGTAGTGGGGCAGATGCACTTACAGCCAGACCTACAGTTACCTTTTGCCCGCACTTCTTCAGCGGCGATACACCGGCGCAACAGGTGGAAACATTGTTGCACGAAATGTGTCACTATGCTTTATTTCATGCACGCGACAGGGCTTATCGCGAAGAACGTGTATTGAACTTCCTGAGTCCTGCTGAAGCATTGAATAATGCTGAGTCCATCGCCATCTTTATCAATGAAGTAAACAATCCCGGCACCCGTGTTACCAGTGCACTTACCACGCCATCTGCCGATACAGTTACAGGATGTGGCAGCAACCAGACCCAGGTAGAAGAGGCGCTGGCATGGGCACAACGCTGGAATCAATATGCCTTCTTTGGCGTATCACAAACTTATTCTGACTGGGATCATTTTCTATTTATGGCTCCGTATATCACCGCAAGGCTGGGGCCCATTAACCGGTTTACAGTAGCTGGTATATTTGACCGGTACACCAGTCTTATGCATCTTTTTGATGATACTTTCACTTTCAGATGTCTTCCGGCAGGCCCCACCTGTACCGCACCTGTGCACATGGATACTGCCAGTGAGGAAATAGAGGTATGCCCTTCGTTCTTTACACACAATGCAAGGCGTCGTATTGTGATGGTATTTGCAGAAGTAACCAGGCTGGTGCCCGAAATAAGAGATGATCAGCGCGAAGCCTATGCAGAACTGGCAAGAGATTACAAAATACATTTCTGGGGACTGCCACCCACCTGATAAATAAAACAGGATAACACCATGTACAATTGAAATAAATGCTGACACAACAAACCCAACTCAACGCTTCATCACAGGTTGCTGCCACAGGTAGCAACAGGAAAGCCTTTTTCCAGGCAAAACTGTCTGTGAACCAACCGGGCGATGTTTTTGAACAGGAAGCAGACCGTGTGGCCGAACAGGTTGTCCAGGCAAAACATGCAGACTCCTTTTTTACGGCCAAACCCATGTCAATAACACCAGTGCAGCGTAAATGTGCCGCCTGTGAAGAAGAGAATAAAAAAGGTGTTCAGCGAAAATGCGCACATTGTGAGGAAGAAGATAAAAAAGCGCAACGCAAGGAGTCTGGTCCTTCGCCGGTAAACGATACCAGTAGCCTGGATAGTTATGCAGGCAATCTTTCCGGCGGGCAGGCACTTCCATCAACAGTGCGCAACTATTATGAACCACGGTTTGGCCGCGATTTCAGTAACGTAAGGGTCCATACAGACACTGTAGCGGCAAAGTCGGCTCAATCTATTAATGCATTGGCTTATACCACCGGCAATAATATTGTATTTAACAGCGGTCAATATGCGCCGGATAATGCCAGTGGCAAAAAGCTACTGGCCCATGAACTCACCCATGTGGTACAACAGTCACAGTCGTCCCCATCAACAGTTCAAAGGTTTCCGGGGATAGATGATGATCAGCAAACGGCCTGTGATCTTACTGATCCTACAGTAGACAAAGATGGCAGTGGTGTACTTTTTGGATTAGGTGCATCTGATATTTCACCTGATGGTAAAACAACATTAGCGCAATTTGCAGGTACATGGAAACAAAACGGTGCCAGCAGGGAAGTACTGGCCAGTGGTTATGCCAGTCTTGAAGGCCCGGCCGATGTTGCTACCAGGCAAGCCATTAACCTGAAAATATCCTGCGACCGTGCAGTAGCAGTTAAGAAAAATCTTGTCAGCAACGGGGTTACGCCATCATTGATCAAAACCATTGCCCGTGGCGAAACAGCCGAATTTGGTAATTATGATCAGAACAGGCGTGCGCAGGTAAAAGAAGTAGTACCTGCTCCCACACCGCCAACACCTGTACAATCAGCAGATCCCGTATTCTCCATTGTAGGAAAGCCAAAAGTAACTGCCACGCCTGATGGTTCAGATGCGACACAGTCAACATTACAGGTTGTTTTCAGGAACGGTGACTTTTCTATCTCAGGTACTGTTGCTGTTTCCACACAGAAAGCAACAGATGCCGATGATTGGGAAATAGGTATTGTGCAAACAGTTGCGGGCCCGGTAAGTAATGCATGTTACACACCACCTGCCGGCTCATCAGGCAATGCGCCACAGGGACAGGTATTTGTAGATGCATTAAAAGCAACGGATTTTGTATATGCAGACAGGGAATCTCCTAACGGCAGATTTATGAATAATAAATTCAAAAGTGGTGTGGATCTCAAATCCATTCACCAGGGAAATACTTTCTTTACCAGGGATGTACAGGCAGAAGATCATATTTCTACTGCGGCTAAGGGATCTGCGTCTGCTGTAGACGCTAATAAAGCAGGTAATTCACGTGCTTCGGTATTCCGTACTGTACGGTTCGGATATATGCTTACTCATATCATTGCGCGAAAAATTTCAACCGACAGGATCATTATGTTGCACACAGCAGAATGGGAAGTATATTCAAAAGTAGACTATACACTCCCGGGAGGAGGGATAGCATTCCAGATGGCCCCTAACCCTGATAATATATTCAAAGTACTGGTCGATAGGCCTTCTGCGGCAACCGATTTTCCACCCAAAACTGATGGAACCATCATTAACGAATACCAGAGAGATCCCAAAAACAAGGATCAGAACTGGCAGCCACGTTGTCCTTCAGTATAATGAATGATTGATCATTAAATAAAAAACAATGAAAAGCTATTTATCACCAGACAACAATGCAGTAGCAGATAGAAGCAGGCTGTTCATTCAGCCTAAGCTAACCGTGAACCAACCGGGTGATAAGTATGAGCAGGAAGCGGATAGCGTTGCGGAAAAAGTAATGCGGTCTGAAATGCCAGATACTTTTATTAAAACCAATACACCCAATATAACACCGGTGCAACGTAAATGTGCAGCCTGTGAGGAGGAAAAGAAAAAGAATGTACAACGTAAATGTGCCCATTGCGAAGAAGAAGATAAAAAAGCACAGCGTAAAGAAGCCAATACACCGCCAACAACGGGTAATAACCACTTAGATACCTATGTAAGTTCTATTTCCGGCAGCGGCCAACCACTTTCCGCGGAAACACGCAATTATTTTGAACCCCGCTTCGGCCGCGACTTCAGTAATGTAAGGGTACACACAGATAGTGTAGCTGCAAAATCAGCACAGTCCATCAATGCGCAGGCGTACACCACAGGCAATAATATTGTATTCAATAACGGTCATTATGCACCCGGCACAGAGGGTGGTAAAAAGCTCCTGGCGCATGAGCTTACGCATGTAGTGCAGCAAGGCAGCAATGATGTGGTACATCGTAAACCCCTCACAAAGGAGGAGAAGCTGGAAGACCTGCAATCCGATGAATTGAAAAACGATCAGCGTTTACAGAATGCTTTCGATAACTCGCCCGTAATGCGCAAAAATGAAACAAGTGAAGGAGTAAAAACATTGCAGCGTTCACTGAAAAGACTGGGATATCCATTGCCCATTTCCTTTGCCAAGACGGGTGATGCCGACGGCATTTTAGGCGATGAAACCTCCGAAGCTATAAAACAGTTTCAGCGTGATAATGCATTGGCTGATAATGGGGACGTAGGTCGTGATACATTGCGGACATTAGATGAAAAGTTTAACCCTTCTGTTCTTATTGAGGGTATATTCTTTGGAGGCGAGCACCATCAGCTTATCGACAACAATACAGACTGGGGAGCTGCAGGGGCACTTGTATCCAGCTCAGATGTTCCTTATCACATTGTGTTTCAGCAGGGGCAGGCAAGTGCTCAATCTATACCAATGAGTATGTCGGCAGGAACTACGCCTTCAGCAATTGCAAAAGTAAAAGTAAAAGGAGGGGTGCCCGGCGAAAGCTATACAATTAAATCAACCCCATCCAATGCTATACCTGTAGTGAATAGTGCGTTAACCTTATCGGGCAGTGAAACTTTTGTTAACGGCTCAGGAGAGCATACCGATCATGTATTCCTTAATTCTGTGGCAAGTCTGGGCAAAAAAATTACCTCAGATAATTTTTCTATCGGCTGGCAGGTTGATGCCAATGGTAAAACCAACCAGATGCCTGTTTCGCAAAACTCCTTGTTTGTTACTTCCAATAAAGCCAGTAGCTCTTCTGTAATGAATGGTGCTGATGCTCCGAACGTACCTACGTTGAAGAGATTAGAAAAGGCTATGAGCTTTGCCAAAGGTCAGCCGGCCGATGACCCCGGTAAAATTACTTTTGAGATCATTAGCCGGTTCCCGGAATATGGAGCTTGTGCTATTCCTTACGATCCTCAATGGGATACAAAAGATTTTAAATGTCCTCAATTGAAACTGATCTGGGAGATGTCGGACTTTGAAGGCGATAAGGGCCATTTCCAGTGTATTACTATCGCGAACTATACAAATGCTGTGCTGAATGTATTGGGCGTGCCTAATTCTGTAAGTGTACAGGCAATACCTGTAGTGATCTGGGCCGATCCGGGACAACCGGAAGTAGGAAAAGAATCGCTTGGACATGGATACAATGAAGTTCATCCGGATCATCCTGACTGGGGCTTATCGCTGGTAGACGGTAATTGTGGGCTGAACAATTTTGAAGCCTGTGTAAAATTGCAATGGATAAAAACCAGCGGTGCTGTAGAAACACAATATTACTGCGGCGGCGTTCAAAATGTACCCGGCGGATTTAAGGACCCCACACAGATCTTACACGAAGCGTTTATTTCACTTTCCTATGTAAAACGTATGAAGAACAATGATCCTGATACAGGGTTCCCGCGTGGAATAAGAATGAAGGATGAAGCAGTGTATAACGCAACAAGTGATTGCAAAAAAGAATTGCCATAACCTCCCGGAACAATGCTATAATTAATTAAACCAGATATGTCTTTGCGGCTGACACATACCTTATCTTCTTCACCTGCTTTGCAACAAAATAACGATGCAATGCATAGTTCCTTTTTTAATGGTCAGCCTGGTAAAACCAATGATCAGGCCGTAAGTCAGCCTGTAATACAGCCATCATTTATTCCCCCGCAACCTGTACAACGCCAATGTGCACATTGTGAGCAGGAAGAAAAGAAAATGCAACGTAAAGAGCAGGATAAAGGGGCTGCCGGTGTAGATAATCAATTCGAAAACTATGTAAGTAATTTATCCGGTGCCGGTGCGCCATTACCAAATGATGTCCGCAACTATTATGAGCCACGCTTTGGATATGATTTCAGCAATGTACGTGTTCATACAGACAGCGTAGCTGCAAAATCAGCACAGTCTATCAATGCGCAGGCATACACCACAGGCAATAATATTGTATTCAACAAAGGACATTATGCACCCGGTACGGATAGTGGCAAAAAGCTACTGGCACATGAATTAACTCATGTAATACAACAGAATGGTTCCATAGGCCGCAAAATACAACGTGCGGTTGTACGGGTAGCCAACCAGAACGTACAGATTGATTATGGTCCTGTGATCGGTAGTGTTGATTATGCCGGAGATACACAGGCCCGCATCGCTACTTATACCGGCGCCGCAGCTAATCCGGCTACGGTTTCAGCACTTACTGCACTTACACCGGTACAGCAACGGTGGGTTTTATATGGTTTAGCTATCCTGATGGACAATACTACGGCTGCACATGCAGCCCTGAACAGAACAAACGCAGTAGACAGGTTGATCGCTCATGCTCCCGGCGCTGCATTTCAGCCAATGGGTAATATAGCCAATGCAAAACAATTTGCCCGGGAGGTATTGACTACTGCAGGGTGGACAGAAGTAGCAGTTGCAACCTCATTAACTGCTCCCGGTGCAGCAGATGTTGCTGCTATTAATACAATTGTTAATCCTACAGGCGCCTCTGGTGGTGGGGTATTAGATGTTACCGCTTTACAGACCCGCCTGGTGCCTGCATTAAGAGCCGTATTAACCACGCTTGATCCCGGCAACTGGACAGCTGTTGGTACCCGTTCCATCAGCACTTTCCAAACCCTGGGTAATCTTATCATTACTGAAGCGCGGGAATTCTTTAGCCCGTATGCCGACGCGGCTATGGGAAATATATTTGACCTTTCTCCTGCATGGCAGGCTTCTGCAAACATCTTTGATGTTACAGCAACTGTACCAACGCGGGGTCAGCGCATTAATCATTTACTCAACCGGGCAGAACTTGTAGGCAGGAACTCTTCCTCTAATCCACCATTTATTGATACAAATATCTTTTCTGACGTAAATTTTGATAGTTCAAGACCTGCCGACCGCACAGAACTATTGAATATAGTCAATACTATGGAAGCTGATGTAACCTTACAGCCGGTGCTCAACAGGTTAGTAAAACACACTGGTCGCCAATCAGGAAGAGGCGCAGCAACCACTATAGGATTGGTAACAGAGTTCAATGCCGGTAGTCTTACATCCTGTGCAGATCATTGGAAAGGCATTGATACGCTTTGTCATGAACTGCTGCATGCATTGGTTCACCCCAATTTCTTTGCAGCAGCAACAAGAATTGGATTTTCACAGATAGTGCGCGAAGGATTTACAGAGGTATTGGGTAACCAGTTATTCAATGATCGTATCAGGAAAAGAGTTGCCAGGGAGCCTGCATTTAAAGCAACTATGGAAGCTGGCGCACCGGGTGCCCCGTGTCCGGCACCGGCAGCAGGTACTATTGGCTATGGTGATGCAGGTTCTGGTGCAGAGGCGATCAGGTTAAGAGTACATGACGATAATTTCAGGGCAGCCTATTTTCTTGGGCGTACAGATCTTGTTGGATTTTAAATGATAATGATGCAACAAAGTTTTCTAACACCAATCCTCGCAGGCGATCTTGAAGCCTGGAACGGTTTGCCAAAGCAGTTACCGGCAGAAGAACTATTGCATCTCCTTGGTACACCGTTACAACAACAAACGGAATGCCTTGGATATTATCCTGCAGATAAATGGATATTTGATATAGCAGGCAGAACAATATATACATATATCCGTGAAAAAAAAGTGGTAATGGTTGAGATACCACAACAGTCATTACCAGCTATTACAGCATGGCCTTCCGATCCCTGCGGCATTTTGCCACATCAGCTTTTATACCCGGAAGCTTATGCGCATGAATATATTTACTGTACCAAAGGACTACAACTGACCATTGCCCGTTTTTTTCAGCATCAACGTCCTGATGAAGTAATACGTTGCAGGGGATTTGTACCCGTTGCATCTGTACTTGACTTTGGTCCTTACTATTACAAAGCGTTTGAAGATGAAGATTCATACTAATAACAGAACGCAATGAGTGAATTGATTTCATATATACGCAATACCACAGCACCGCTAAATAACGCAGGTGCCAATACCTCGTTTATTCAACCCAAACTGTCAGTGAACCAGCCAGGAGATGTTTATGAACAAGAAGCTGATCGTGTAGCAGAGCAGGTAGTACAAACAAAAATAAGAGAACCCTTCATTCCTTTAAGACCGGTTCCCGTTACTCCGGTACAACGTCAATGTGCGCATTGTGAACAGGAAGAAAAGAAAATGCAACGTAAAGAGCAGGATAAAGAGGTTCCCGATGTGGATAATCAATTCGAAAACTATGCAGGTAATTTATCCGGTGCCGGTACGCCATTACCAAATAATGTCCGCAACTATTATGAGCCCCGCTTTGGGTATGATTTCAGCAACGTACGTGTTCATACAGGCACAGTGGCTGCAAAATCAGCACAATCGGTCAATGCGCTGGCATATACTACCGGCAACAATATCGTATTCAACAATGGGCAATATGCACCGGAGACCAATAGTGGTAAAAAATTACTGGCACACGAACTTACACATGTAGTACAGCAGCAAGGCCAGGCAGGTAACATTCAGCGTAAAGACGGTTGCATGCTGAATGATTCACCGGAAGCTGTATGGGCCGGGCAAAATGATGGAAAAGTATTCAAAACCGGTGATGATGATGCGAAGCCCAATGAAGCCATTCTCTGGAATTTTTGTGCTGCAGAAACAGCCATGCGCGAAAATCATAAATTAAGCCTGCAGCAGGAAACGCCACGCTGGAAAGGTATGCTGGTTGGTAATGGTACCACGGCAGCTACAAGGCCCGACATGAAGATAAGATTGCAGGGAGCTGCCAGCTCCAGTGGTAATGCAGATGCTAATACTCAACTGGCTTTGAAGCGTGCTGAAGCAGTAAGAGATTTCCTGGTATCAGAAGGTATTCCCGGGTCATTTATTGAAATATCGGGGGCCGGTTCTCAATTCCCGCTGGCAGATGAAACTTCGCCTGAAAATATGGCCCGCAACCGTCGTGTTGAACTGACCTTATTTACACCTACGCAAACCGCCGATATTCCCGGCAATGTAGTGGCAGCCAATGTAAAAACAATCAGCATTGGTAAATCTCCAAAGCAGATGGATGCTCCATTCTTTGACCCTGCTACCAATAGGTTCGCAAGATCCATTCCGGCTCTGAAGGCTTCTGCTGAAGTTGACCTGGTAGGCTTTAAAGGAGATTCCATTGGTTTTTACCAGTTACTTATAGGCGATACAAGGATCGGTTTATACAGATCACCTGCTGATAATAGCGAATTGTTGCTGGATTATGGAAGATGTAATCCCGTTTTGCCTTGCAGGGATATTGAAGATGCTACCAGCCGGTATAGTTATGATAACAGAAGCCTCTTCCTGCAAAATACAGGTTCTGCCAGTGGTACGTTAGGGATCGTTGACAGACCCGGAACTGTATTCCCGTTAAAATATCCAGACCCGGCAAACGGTCCGTATGAATTGGTACACTATTTCTGGAAAATGGATTTCGATGTAATTCTGGGCATCAGGTCTGCCAGCCTGTTCATGCCATTGCAAAGCGCTATATGGAACCTGGCAGCAGCTGAAGATGTAGATATCACAGCTAAAACAGTAAGTGGAATGGCTCCGATTGCCGTACACCAGGACTTTGTTTCCGTATCAGCCAAAGACAAAAAGGCATCGCTGGATATGGCATTTTCGGGCCCCACATGCAGGTTAATGTCGCGGAGCCGTGAAGTAGCACCTGATGAATTGCCGTGCAGACCTGCAGTTAGTTAAGCAGTTAATTAAAAAATGCAATAACACTCATTGATGTTTGAGTCAGAATAAAATAGATCTATCAAAATGTCCGCTACCTGAACATATCGTCAACCAACTAAAAAGAGTTACATGAGTAAAAAACATTTAATGAACGAATTCCGAAACCAGTTAACTGGTACAGACCCTGCCGGGACTTTCGTGCGGCCTGACCAGCGGGTGCAGACAAAACTCAGTATTAACCAGCCGGGCGATGTATATGAGCAGGAGGCAGACAGGGTGGCTGACAAGATTGTACATTCCGGATCAGCAGGCGATATTACACCTGTACAGCGTAAATGTGAGCACTGCGAAAAGGAAGAAAAAAAAGCGCAACGTAAAGAAACCAATACTTCACAGGTTAATGCAGGTAATGACCTGGAAAATTACATAGGCAACCTGTCTGGTAGTGGGCAGCCCTTACCTGCCGGAGTAAGGGAATTTTATGAGCCTAAGTTTGGTTATAACTTCAGCAACGTACGTATACACACAGATACAGTAGCTGCAAAATCAGCCCAGTCAATAAATGCGTTGGCTTATACATCAGGTAACAATATTGTATTCAACAACGGGCAATATTCACCTGCAGATAACAACGGTAAAAAATTGCTGGCACACGAACTTACGCATGTTGTACAACAACAGGGTGCTCAGCCTGCTGGTAAAACCACTGTTCAGAAACAGGGGCTGGAAGACTTTGGATTAGGCGATTGGGGCGGTGGAGGAGGAGGTTTAAGCGATTGGGGAAATGGTTTAAATGACTGGGGCGGAGGACTGGGTGATTGGGGATGGGGTGGAGGACAAACTCCATGCGAACGTTCGTCGCTGATCCATTATAAAGATCTTATTTGTCCCGGTAGTAACGACAAATCCACCTGGTTCAAACTGCCCTGTGCATGGAGAATGTATAAAAATACGGGCGAATGTACAATCGGTGTTGCCCAAATGGATGCAGTCGATAACATTATAGCGATAGAACTGATAGACCCTAATGAAACAACAGAAGTACAATCTGTTAGTGGTTGCAATTATATGGTAGTAAGCTGTATGCCGGACTGCTCTGGTAAGGGCAGTGTAAGGTACGGGCCACCTTGTATCTCTTAAAAGATCAGAATATTTTCCGGTCGATGATCAAAAGTGTAATCAATAATAAATCGCAGGCTGTTGCTGATGTACAGCAAAGTAACTTCTTTAGCAGGGATGCTGCCCAGGATGCTGCCGCTGCTTTTGTGGCATCCCGGCCGGTACCTGTTGTACAGCGTAAATGTGAGCATTGCGAACAGGAAGAGAAGAAACTGCAGCGTAAAGAAGATGGTACTGATACCGGTAGTGAGCTGGAACAATATACTTCGTCAATAAGCGGTTCAGGAGAACCGTTGCCACAGAACGTACGGGGTTTCTATGAGCCCCGCTTTGGATATGACTTTAGCAATGTACGCGTTCATACAGATAATGCTGCCGCTGGCTCTGCCCGGTCTGTAAATGCCCTGGCATATACTGCCGGTAATCATATTGTATTTAACAGCGGGCAATATGCTCCGGGTACACATAGCGGCAAACAATTGCTGGCCCATGAGCTTACCCATGTGATACAACAGGCCGGTACAAATATCCCTGCCAATAATATACAACGAGCAATAGGAGACGGACATGATCTCCGTTCAGAGAATTTCTCCGGCGATCCTGAACTGGAAGCCTGTTATGATGGCGACAATGCCTATTACCTGCGATATGGAAACAGAGGTGAAACAGTACAGAAAGTCCAGGAAGGATTGATCCAGGTAGGCTATACATTGCCGCAGTACGGTGCGGACGGCATTTTTAAGGAAGAAACAGATGGTACGGTACGGCATTTTCAGCAGGATTATCAATTAGGCGCCGATGGCATCGTTGGCCCCATTACAATTGGCAAGCTGGATGAACTGCTGCCACAACGCAAAACCAATCCGGAACCACCTTCTCCTTCAAACCCGCTTGAAATACCTCCATCACCCGTTTGCCAGGTACCCGATGAACAGGCAGATACAGTTATACAAGCCAAACATGTACCGTCACATCAACGCAATACAATAAGAAATGTATCAGTAACACCTGTGGTACAGTGCAAGCACCTTACAATGAGAGAATCTATGGATGAGTATGCAAAGAAGATAAATTCTTCCGTAAGTACTGATCCTGATGTAACTGCTAAAGGACAGTTTTACTGGTCGCAACTCGCATTAAAGATGATTATCGATGATATTAACAAAACGTATACAATGCTCGACCCCATCGTGTCTAAGGTTGGTAATCTCATGATTGCGATAATGAATGATGATACTGTAACAATCAATAAACTGATGCTTGAAATACCAAAGGACATCGAAAAAAGTGGTGTATCCAATGCTCCTGATCTTTTGAAAATATTCTTACCAATGACCAATGTAGAACATCCTACTACATTGTGGTCAAGATTCAATAAGGACAACCATGTGCCATCCGATTTTAGCAAGTATAAAAACTTCTCTGCTTACAAGCAATTGCGCGATAATGAGAAAACTGCCTGCTGGTCAATGGCACAGTTTGCTATTAAAAGGTTTGAAGACAAAGGCGGTTATACAGATATAGATGCGTCTAAAAAAGGTAAAACCAAGCCGTCTTTCTCTGCCGCATTTATACAGAGCGCTACCCGCTATTATGATTGGAGCGGTTCTACCTTACGGGGTGATGTGGTAAGTTATAATTCAAACCTTGCAGGTAATATTACTAAAATGAAAGGTATATTGGATGATGGGTTCCTGTTGCATGCACGGGTGGTTAGTGGCGTCAATTTCGGCACAGGATTGCATCCCACGCTAAAAGCATCTAAAGGTGTTTCCCCCGTTCCTCCATCAACACAGGTTACCGGGCAGGCAGAACACTCGTTGGTGATCATAGGATATGAGGATACATCTGACGAATTCATCTTCTGGGACCCTGATTCGAGTGTAAGTAGTTACCAGGGAAAACAAGGTTTTGGTATCCTTCATTATAACAACAATAGCTTTACTACGGCAAAAGATGCGGCTGATATGTATGTAAATGAAGACGGTCAACATACAGGCGGCAGCAGTAATAAACGTTACCAGGTGCTAAGTGTAGCACTTTAAAAAATACACGATCTTAAAACAGGGAAACTATGTTTGAATCATCACCGAAATCGATCCCCGTCAACACTACGGGTAATACCGGCAGTTTCTTTGCGCCTGTCTTCAGGCAGGTACAAAACCAGGTACAACAGCAACCGGCGTTGCCGGGTTTTACCAGCACCCGTTTCATCGACAATACCTTTGCCAACTTTGATGCCGATTACGTGGTGGATGGGCCTGTACCCAAAACCGGAACGCTGTTCATCAAACACAAGGTTTTTATGGTTTACCCGGCTAATATGACTCCCGAAGAAAGAACTACCTTTGAAACAGATTTCAAGAAGAGCATTCATGATACCTGGAGCAACCAGCACCTGCTTACTTTAACCCTGCCCGGCTTTTTACCCTATCAATGTAATGTAGATGTTTCTGTAAACGTAGAAACCGATCAAAAGAATGCGCACACTGTTATTAATGTAGTAAAGCCTGGTGCAAAAGAAAAACGCTATCGTTCACGTGTAAGTTCGGTTGACAAAAAAGAAGACTCTGAAAATACCCATACAGCCAAACTGGATTATCGCGACCCCACTACACCGGAAGAAAAAAGAACAGATACCGCTGATAGGATGATAGATGTAGGCAGTTTTGATTTTGACAGTGCGGTTATAAACGCCGATTGTCAATCGGATATACAGGATATAAAGAATTACCTGAATAGCATACCGGATCCCGACCCGGCGAGTGGTGAAGACTGTAAGTTTTCATTGGAATATATAGGCCGGGCAAGTTCAGAAGGATCTGCCGATTACAATCAGAAGTTGAGCCAGAAAAGAATAGATAGTGTAGATGCAGAATTGTCGAAAGTAAATGGTGTTTGTATTACAATACCCAATCCGATAGGTGAACGCAATGCACAGGCTGATGCAGAATACAGGAAGGTAACAGTGGCGATATTTGTTAATAAGGCCGGTAAAACAGATAAAGCGCAACAGAACGTAGCTGCTCATGAATTTGGTCATATGATAGGGTTGGGAGATGAATATGTTGATTCAAAACCATCCATACCCAATACTTTACCGAAAGAAAAAGGCGACAAGCCTAAACACTATGAGGCTGTAAAAGAAGGCGTGGATCAGGCAGCAGCAGATGAATTGCTGGTGCAGAATTCAGATTCCATCATGGCGGCAGGCAACACTGTTAAAAGAGGGCATTACGTAGCATTTGTAGCAGCTCTTGATCGTATGACTGCCCCTGAAATGCCAGCTAACAGACCTCCACAGAGGGTTTCCTGGAAAGTGCAATAATCCGTTAATAATCTAAAAAAACAAAGAATGGCTATTAATACACAGAACCTGGTAAATGCTATTACAAACTACCGCCAGTTACTACGCAACAGGCTAGACGCGCATTTCAAAAAAGAAGAGAAAGAATTAGCCGCTGTTTTTCCAACAATTCAACTGGCCGATGATGGCAGCGCACTTCACCGTTACCTGTCACAACACCGGTTCACAATAGAGGAATATATCACTTTGATGACGGCATTGGCGCCTCATATTCAACCGGCCTTTTTTGAAAATATGATCCAGGAGTTTCTGCCCAACGGGGGAGAGTTTCCTGAATTTGGTGGTGTTAAAGCGGGTAATAACCGTTGTATTTTACCTACCGGTGAAACTGTTTTATTTATCCTGGCAGGTGTTGACCTGCCCGCAAGGTTACAGTTACAGGAACTCTTTAGCCAGGAGCATACTTTCTTTAAGGAGAGAATATTATGGCTGGAAGATGTAAAAGAAGGAGAACCGGTTATCAGTGGCAGGCTGGTATTATCACAGGAGTTTGTAGAGCTGTTCCTCTTCAATAAAGTATTGCAGCCAAAATTCAGCCAGGAGTTTCCGGCAAAGAAGCTTTCCTCGCAAATGGAGTGGAACGATCTGATCCTGCATCCGCAAACAGCAGAGCAGATAGGAGATATCCGCATCTGGTTGCAACACAACCAGGCTTTGCTGCAAGACTATAATATTGCCCGTAAGCTCAAACCCGGCTACCGTGCTTTGTTTTATGGCCCACCGGGCACAGGTAAAACATTAACTGCCACCTTGCTGGGAAAGGAATTCAATAAAGAAGTGTACCGGGTTGATCTGTCGCAGGTGGTATCCAAGTACATTGGCGAAACAGAAAAGAACCTGGAAAAGGTATTCAGCAAAGCAGAGAATAAAGATTGGATACTGTTCTTTGATGAAGCCGATGCATTATTCGGAAAACGAACCAATGTAAGCAACTCACACGATCGCTTTGCTAACCAGGAAGTGTCATACCTGTTGCAACGGGTGGAAGACTTTCCCGGTCTGCTGATCCTGGCTTCCAATTTCAAAAGCAATCTCGATAAAGCCTTTACAAGACGTTTTCACAACATGATCCATTTTCCGATGCCAACAGCAGGGGAGCGGCTGGAAATATGGAATAAGACCTTCCCGGGAATGATTACGCTTTCACCGGATATTGATCTGAATTTTATTGCACAGAAGTTTGAATTGAGTGGAGCCTCTATTCTTAATATTGTACAGTTCGCCTCATTGCGTGCTATCAGTAACCAGCAAATGAGCATCAATCAGCAGGATCTGCTGACTGGTATCAAAAGAGAGTTCTGGAAAGATGAAAAAACGATCTAATCGTTTTTTACTTAACTAATGCAGTAAGTGCAGCCTTGTCTATCTCTGATACTCTTTTAATAGCTCCTGCTTTATAAACACCATTACGGTCAATGAAGGCGTAACCAGGATAGCCGCTAAAAGAGAAGTACTGAGCTAATTCAGCATCCAGTGCTTCGTCAATAAAGAAATGAATGCCGGGCATTTTCAATTCGGCTACTTTTCTTTTCCATTTATCTTCATCTGAGCCACTGGAGGTACATACATATACAAAAACGACGGGTAGATTTTTAGATTCTTCCTGTAGCTTTTTACTATGCGGCATCTCTCCCAAACAGGGTGCGCACCAGGTAGCCCAGAGGTCAAATACAATAGCTTTGCCGGCAAAGCTCTTCCTGAGGTTGGCAAGAAAATCTGCTCCTTTGGTATTGGAAACCTTATACAATGAAGCCCCAAAAGCTGTTTGTAACAGAGGGGTTCCAAAACCTGTTGTAGTGCTTGCTGAGCTTCCTGATGAAACCAATGCTTTATTTACAGCAGCCAGCTTATCACTATTAGAGGTATAAGTTGCTTTTGCCATCTGCTTGCACCAGTTGGTTTGCATACTGGTCAGTAATCGCTCCAGCGTGGCCTGCTGCTCAGCCAGGTCTTTGCTGATATTCAGTTGCAGTTTCATAAAGTCTGCTCTTGAAGGTGCAAAAAGGCTATCAAGCGTATGGATGCCTTTGGTAAGTGTTTGCTCCTGTATCATCTTTTGCATTCTTGGCTTCAATGGTCTCATCCATTTCTGGGCATCAGATGTCTGTTGCAAAGGACCGTATAATGAATCTATTGCTGTTCTCTCTTCCGCTGTAAGATCAGGCAGTTTTGCAATATCTCTCGTATCTACCATCGCCCTATAGGCAGGAGCAGATCTGAGGTAGGTAGACAGGTAGCGGTAATAGCCTGTACTGCTGTTTGATACCAGGTATGTTTTATGATCTTTAACCTTATCAAACAGCTCATTTTCCATCGTGTAGTTCCAGTAGCAAACGCAGATCTGGCCATAATACTGAGAGATCCGTTCATTTTCCAGGATCCAGGCATAAGGAGAAGGGTGTGATGAAATGTAATCATCCTGGATCATTTTCAGCGTATCGAAAATGCTGCCATAAGCAGCAAGCACTTCTGCCGCTACAGGTTTATCAGAACGGGGGATCCGCTGCATACGCGAGCTAAGTGCCAGTTGCTCCTTACGTCTGAAAAGTATATAATCATTCATATATACATTCAGCGGCCCGTCTGTACCAAGATATCGTACGCCATCTCCATTGAAATTAAGCTCTTTGCCCTCTTTTATTTTACTCATATCCAGCTCCACATGCAGATCTTTATCAGCATATACACCTGCATAAAAATATTCACCTACCCCCAGCCAGATCTGTTGATAGGGTAGTGGATATTCCAGTTCAAGTTTAAAGGTGCCGTCTGCAGATACAGTAGTGGTTTTTCTTACTTGTCCACCAAGTGTAACAAGCGAATAGCTGACGATCGTTTTTTGTATATCTGCTGCACTTATATTAAGTAGTTTACCCGTTACTTCGGGAACCGACCGTTTTGCATACTGCTCATCAAATTGAATGTCTTCAATAGCTACTGCGTTGGTCGGTTGTGCATTCACTGCAAAAAAGGAGAGGGTCAGGATATATAACAGGAAACAGGGTTTCATATAATAGTTTAGGTGTTCTGAATGTACTAAAGATTACAGAAAGCGCCAACAATCAGCGTGGGGGACTGTCACTTGTGGAACCTTATATGAAAACTTTAACTATTAAATATTCCTCAGTATCAACCTGAAATAAAAAACCGCCCCGATGTAGTATCGAAGCGGTTTTCTCACATGTATAATATATGTTATTTCTGTTTAAAGATCTGTCTTACCAATGCAGTAGTAGTACCTTTTACTTCCAGTACATACATACCTGCCGGTAAATAACCGACATCAGTAAGGTTAAAGCTATTGGTTCCTTCACTACCTACCGTATTGTACGTTTTCACTACACGGCCAGACTGATCGTACAGGTTAATACGAATGGTTTCCTGTGCAGTGAGCTGATAAGAAACATTGATCTGCGAAGTAAACGGATTCGGCGTTGTTTTGATCGCAGTTGTCTGATCTCCACGCAATGTAACTACACGGCTGTAAACAAATTTCTCGTCCACATCTACCTGTTTCAACCTGTAATAATTAACAGGAGCAATGGCATTCTGATCAGTGAAGTTATATGCGTTGGTTACGCCACCAAGCCCCACTACAGTACCAATCTTAGTATAGTGTTTGCCATCAGTGCTTTTCTCAACTTCAAAATGCTTGTTGTCAACTTCATTGCTGGTAGTCCAGGTAAGATATGCTTTACCTTTATTCAGACGGCCGGTAAAGGAGTTCAGCGTAACCGGTGTAACAGTGTAAGAGTAGTTGCCGCCAAACTCTGAAATGCTTGTGGCAGAATATGCATAAGCAGTCACCTGTACACCTGAGGTTACCGGGGCTAATAATGCACTTACCGGAACTGTAAAGCTGAACTTATTATCGGTAATGGTACCGGCTGAGCCTGTGCCTTCATCTGCGCCATTATAGCTGCCTGTACCTGATTCATCATCAGTAATGTCATAGGTATCTATGCCTACCTTATTGGTTATAGTGCCATTGTCCTGCGCACGGAACATAAAGTACTGTCCCTGGCCAAAGTTCTTGGTGTAACCAATAGGTAGGGGGTGGGTAGCTGCATCGGCTAAATAAAACTCCATAGTAACATTTGAAGGAGCAATACCGTTAATAGTTACATGGGTATTGGTCTCGTCTACCGTTACAGAAGTGATCACCGGAGCATTCAATCTACCGGCTGCAGGGCTGGCTGAGTTAGGCGTTATTCCATCGTCGCCTATATCAACCCCCAGCAGGTCGTTATTAAAGATAGAGTTCAACGCAAATTTATTACCACTCATAACTGCGCCTCCTGTCGGATCCCGTACAACAATACCTTTCTGGTTATAACCGATCAGGTTTGTCATACCGCTGAAATTATCACTGGTGTAGTCAGTACCTATAAGGTTATTACTTACCTGCTTACCATTAAAATTACCATAGAGTAGTATACCTGCATTCACATTCCCCATATCTATACTTCCGTCATCGCTGGTGCCAATAGCGTTTCCGGCAATAATATTATCAGTAGCATCGGTCTCAAATCCATAAAAATATTCAACGGATACTACAATGCCGTAACCATCATTGAAGCCAATAATATTCATTTCTGAATAGTCAGAAATATTATCGCCATTGGTGCCAATGCGGTTATTAGAGCTGCCCAGCAGGTGAATACCATTGCCCATATTAGGAGCTGATGACCAACTGGGATCAACGCCTATATTATTTCCTGCAATGACATTGTACTGGGAGTTTGCAACTACAACCCCGTTGCTGTCGTTATTACAGATATAATTGATCTCGTTATAATCAGAAACATCATCCCCTTCAGTGCCAATTACATTATAATCAGAGCTAACAGTAAGCAGTACACCAAAACGTTTGTTTCCGAATGAACTGCCTCCGGCTCCGTTTTTATCAAGACCGATATAATTACCGGAAATCTTTGACGAAAGGGTATTCCAGAGCAGGATGCCGTCTCCATTAGAGCCAGAACCGTCACCTTTACTGCCACAGATAAGATTGCCTTCATTGAAATCATTGTCGTCATCACCATTGGTGCCAATGATAATGTTGCCATTTACATCCGGGGCAAACTGCAGAAAGTTAGAAGCGATACCTCCTGTTTTATTACCTACACCAGCCGTAATACCGGTGTTATCAGTGCCAATATAGTTGCCCCATATAAAAATATTATTATAATTAGACTGTGTTCTCGCTACACTGGAAGGGCTGATGCTGATGGCATAACCTGGTGAAGCGTAAATTGCCAGGCCCGAAATAGTGACATCACTACTTAAAATAGTAAAAATATCACCGGGGCTCATGTATACACCGTTGATATTAATAAGGATAGTGCGATCTCCGATAGTTCCCTGCGAAGCACCGGGTTGAGAATAACCATCAATTTCTACGGATTCAGTAATGGCCGGAAGCGGAGCTGTGGGGTAAATGGTAGCCGCTACACCAGGTGATACCGGGATCGAAAATATGATCCTGTCTGGCCCGGAATTAGCATTTGCCAGGGTAATAGCGTTGGCTAGTGAGCCAGCGCCGGAAGTAGCTGTGTTTGTTACGGTGAAATCAGTAGCAAATGCATGGTGCATTGTGGTGATGCTACACAATAGAATAAAGGCAAGCCTTAACAGGTTTTTGTACAGTTGGGTCATTACAACAGTTTTGGAGTTCAGAGATTGAATTAGCGAGGATGCAGATTTTGGCGGCTCTTCGTTAAGGAGATGGGGACTTTGGAATTACCCCTAAAAATAAACACCTTCAACAATATAAGCAACGCTTTTTTTAATCATCCTTTTGCACAATGTTGAAAACTTCCGGCGGACCGGCCCTGAATGTAATGATCTTTAAAAAACGCCTGGTATGGACCTCCCTCGTGTAATGTTGGTTCATAGGACGCACGAATTTTGACAAAGAAAAAAAACACTTAGCGTATATCAAATAGGTAAAAAGCTTTACCTCTTCCTGCAACTCCGGAGCACGGAAATATCGCTTTTATATAGTAGTAGTTTTTATTGCAGTATTTACGATCATAAGCTTCGGAATAGTATCACAACTGCTGATAGTTGCAGATATTTTTTAATCTGTAGTAGATATCTTCAGTGCAATGCATGCACATTAATACTTTATTAAACCGATTGAAGAGTGGATATACGTTTTGTTCAGCGTGTTGAAAGCCGCAGAAATGCATTACCAAGATATGCTGTAATATCAGAAGCGATCATAGCTTGCTGAGACAGGGTAGTGGCTGCAAGGTCACCGGCAAGTCCATGCAGAAATACACCAGCTATAGCCGCCTGTTCTGCTACATAGCCTTGTGCCAGTAAGCCGGTGATAATGCCTGTTAATACATCACCACTGCCACCGGTTGCCATTCCGGGATTGCCAGTGCTATTGAACCATATTTTGCCACCTGGTGTAATGATGGCTGAATAATGTCCTTTTAACACGATAATAATATTAAGTGCTGCTGCTTTTTCCTGCGCCAGCTTTAATCTCGCAAAGTCATCCGTGGCTTTTCCGAACAGGCGTTCAAACTCGCGGATATGGGGAGTAAGGATTGTATTGGCGGGTAGTTTAGATAACAGGTATTGGTGAGCAGCCAATACATTGAGTGCATCTGCATCGATAACCAATTGCCTGCCCTGGACAAATACCTGCTCCAGCAGGGAAGCAATGGTTTCATATTGTCCCACCCCGGGGCCAACACCAATAGCATTATAACCGGAAACATCCGGCAGGGTTTCGAGATAGTCAGTATTAGCCGCATCTGTGCTGCACATCGCTTCAGGCACTGCTACCTGCATGGCTGTATAGCCAACAGCCGGAATATGACAGGTTAGTTTGCCTACGCCACTGCGCAGACATGCCTGTGCTGCCAGTATTGCTGCGCCCACCATGCCTTTACTGCCTGCAATTAATGCGGCATGTCCGTAAGTGCCTTTATGTGCAAATTGCTGTCGCGGGCGAAGGATGGATTTGATGAGTACAGGTTCTGCCAGTTCGTAAGGCGTTTTCAAAGTGTCAATAAAACCGGGATGCAAACCTATAGGAAGGATATGCAGGCGACCGGTGTACCCGGCATTCTCGGGCAATAGAAAAGCCAGTTTATAACATTGAAAACTGATAGTATGGGTAGCATTAATAACAGTATTGTTCTGCGAACTGTTATCAGTGAACATGCCACTGGGAATATCTACCGACAATACTTCGCAGCCTGATTGGTTGATGTGTTGTATAACATCTGCTGTCAATCCTTCTGTTGGCCTGTTAAGTCCTGTGCCCAGCAAGGCATCTATCACCACTTCATTAGGGGAAAGGGGGTATAAATTATCTGTATTGCTGATAAACCGGATCGTAACATCTGTATCGTGCAGGCGGGCAAGGTTCACCTGGAAGTCGGTGGTGCCTTTATGTCCGAATTCGAGGATATAAACTGTAACAGTATGGCCGCTTGCAGCGAGCAGGCGGGCTATCACTAACCCATCGCCACCATTGTTGCCTTTGCCACAAAAAATGCTGAAGCTCCTTTCTCTGTATCCATGCAGTAAAAGCCAATCGTAAAAGGCAGTAGCTGCCCTTTCCATCAGGTCTACAGATGATACTGGTTCCTGTTGAATAGTATATTCATCCCAGGCGCGTACCTGTTCCGCTACAAGAATTTGCATTCCGAAATTTACTACTTTTTACCAGTAGCTGAAGAGCGGGAAGTTTTCTTTTTGCTGGCAGTGGAAGTGTGTTTGCTGGTAGTGCGGCTTGTGCGTTTGGCAACTGCTTTACGTGTAGGGGCAGGGCGTTTATGCACCACTACTTCGTTATCGCCCTCATCCTCATAGCCGCCTTGCTGGTAATCGCCAAAGATATCAGCTGCGCCTTTGATACCGTATATTCTTTCACGGTCATTATTACAAAGACCAATAATGACAACATCCTCGTCGGGCAAACGGTAAAATGCGGCGCGGTTGCCATGCCACCAGCCATTGTGGTAGATCATCTTTTTACCATTGCGGAGATTATACATCCGCCAGCCAAGGCCATAGTTTTTGATACCTGGCTTTTCATTGCTGTAACCTGTATAAGCCGCCTCTAAAGTAGCGGGAGTAAACAGGCTGTCCGAACGCAGCGCCTGGTCCCATTTCAACAGATCCTCTACTGTGCTGTAAACGTTCTTATCGCCATATACCATATCCAGGAAATCGAATTTATAAGGACGGCCATTGGCATAATAAGAGCGGAGATAACTGGCGGAATCTGCCGCAGTAAATACATAAGTATTCTTCATACCCAATGGAGTAAAAAAGGTCTGCTGCATGAAATCGTGATAGGCAAGACCGCTCACTTTTTCAATGATCAGCGCCAGCAGTGCAAAATTGGTATTGGAATAACTGAACGAACGGTCAGCTTTATTTACACGAAGCGTTTTAGCATGCGAAATAATGAAATTCAGCACATCCTGGTTGTTCACCATATTATGCCTGTTCCACCCCATTTCTCCCATATAATGGTCATACTTGGGCAAACCACTGCGATGGTTCAGCAACAATTTCACGGTAATAGCGGGGTAAGGGAAACCCATAAGATAGGTGCTTACAGGTGCATTGATATCCAGTTTACCATCCTGCCACAGCTTTAGTACGCCCATGCCAGTAAAGGTCTTTGAGGTAGAAGCCAGGTGGAAGGGGGTAGTAGCAGTAATAGAATCCTGTTTTACGCGGGGATTTGCATAACCATAGTACTGTTCAAAAATAACCTGGCCATGTTTGGCTACCAGTACACTGCCATTCATAGTGCCATTGCCAAACATAGAATCCATAAACCCTTTCACACGTTCTGAATACACGCTCATTTCAGCCGGTGGTATAGGTGAACCGGTTGCTGACAGGGTGGCTTGTTTTACTACAGGTACGGAATCTTTCACGTTATCACTTCCTTCACCACATCCTACATTTTGCATTAACAGAAATGGCAGAATCCAGATCATATTTTTCAAAAAGAGTACTTTTTCAGGTTAGTAATCAGGCAAATTTAAGGTAAACAGGCTATCGGCAAGAACCACAATGTGTTTTTCCGTTTCAATTTTATGAGACATATTTGCAGTTCTGCAACACCATTAACGTAAAAGTGGGGGATTTATATATGAGCGATAAAAAAAATACGAGCTATCCCAAGGAAAAAATCAACATTTTGCTGCTTGAAAACATTAGTGACAAGGCTGTAAAGTTCTTTCAGGACGCTGGTTACGCTTCTGTTAAAAAGATCAGCGGTGCCTTATCTGAAGAAGATCTGATAGAAGCTGTAAAAGACGTGCACCTGCTTGGTATCCGTTCCAAGACCCAGATCACATCCCGTGTACTGGAGGCCGCTAACAAACTACAGGCTATTGGCTGTTTTTGTATCGGCGTTAACCAGGTGGACCTTAAAAATGCTACCCAGCACGGGGTTACCGTATTTAATGCTCCCTATTCCAACACCCGCTCGGTGGCAGAACTGGTAATTGGCTTATCTGTAATGCTTATCCGTCGTATTCCCGATAAAAACAAAGCTGCACATGAAGGTACCTGGTTAAAAGAAGCCAAAGGCAGCTATGAGTTGCGTGGTAAAACCTTCGGTATTATTGGTTATGGTAATATCGGTACGCAGGTAAGTATCCTGGCTGAAGCGCTGGGTATGAAAGTGATCTTCTATGATGTGGTAACTAAATTGCCACTGGGCAACGCAGAAGCTAAAAAAACACTGAAAGATGTGATAAGCGAGGCCGACATCATCAGCCTGCATGTGCCGGAAACCAATGCTACAAAGAACCTGATCAATAAAAATGTGCTCAAAAACTTCAAAAAGGGCTCTATACTCATCAACTATGCACGTGGTGAGGTAGTAGACCTGGAAGCACTGAGCAAATGCATTACTGACGGGCAGATAGCCGGTGCAGCTATCGACGTATTTCCCTGGGAGCCGGAGAAAAATGGCGACAAATTTACCTCTCCGCTGCAGAACCTCCCCAATGTAATACTGACACCGCATATTGGCGGCTCTACAGAGGAGGCCCAGGAGAATATTGGTGAAGATGTAAGTAATAAACTTTTCCAGTTCCTTGAAATGGGTGCTACTACCGGTTCACATACAGTTCCTGTATTGAGCCTGCCTCCTCAGGAAGGTACACATCGTATTCTGCACATCCATAAGAACGTACCCGGTGTGCTGTCTGCGATCAACACAGAATTATCCAATCACAATATCAATATCCTTGCTCAGTACCTGAAAACCAACGATGAGATTGGTTATGTGGTGCTGGATGTTGACAGAAAACTGTCTGATACCGCCTTCCGTTTACTGAAAGAAGTAAAAGACACCATCAAGGTACGTTTGCTGTACTAGGCCCGGAGACATAAGGCAGAGGTATTTGATCTGATTTGCTAAGCTTATGCAAATACTTTGGCATTTAGTAGGGCAGGTTCTATATTAGTGTAATATTTTCCCCGGAAACGGGAGTGTTCAAATGTGCGGGCATGATAAACGAGACCATTAAAAATCTGCAGGAAGCTCTGTTAGTATCACCGGATAATGTTCCCCTGCGGCTCCATCTGGCAGAAATACTGATACAGGAAAAGATGTATACAGAAGCTGCTGAACAATACCGTGAAGTATTAAACCGTAGTTATGGTAATACCAAAGCTCAACTGGGGTTGGCTGAAGCATATTATCATTTACAGAAATACTCAGCAGCTATTGTTATCTACGAAGAGTTGCAACACCAGTTGCCACTCGATTCAATGATCTTATTTACCCGTTGTCTTATCAAAGAGCATTCAATGCAACAGGCTGTAGATATCTATCAGCGTGTCATCGCATTGAATCCGGGCTTCAGGGATGAAGAGATCGATGCAAAATTGCGCATGACCGGTGCAGGCATAACAGCCGACGACAACCTTGGCGATCTTGAAATGCAGGGGAGTGGCGATTTCTTTATGGAAAAGCCATCCATCAATTTCAGCAGTGTAGGCGGCATGCAACGTATCAAGGACGAGATCTCCATTAAAATAATACAGCCGCTTAAGAACCCCGATCTGTTTAAAGCCTTTGGCAAGAAAGCAGGTGGTGGCATTTTATTATACGGCCCTCCCGGCTGTGGTAAAACCTATATCGCAAGAGCCACTGCAGGCGAGATCAACGCACGCTTTATCAGCATTGGCTTACACGATATACTGGACATGTGGATCGGTAACAGCGAAAAGAACCTGCACGGTATTTTCGAACTGGCCCGCCAGCATGCGCCCTGTGTACTGTTCTTTGATGAAGTAGATGCTATTGGTGCCAGCCGCAGTGATCTCAGGCAGTCAGCCATGCGTCATGTCATCAACCAGTTCCTTGCCGAAATGGATGGGGTAGGTGCAAGCAATGAAGGTGTGCTGATCCTGGCAGCTACCAATGCTCCCTGGAGTGTGGATCCTGCATTCCGCAGACCTGGCCGTTTTGACCGCGTGATCTTTGTAGAACCACCGGATGAGAATGCACGTGAAGAGATCATCCGCAGTATGCTGCAGGATAGGCCTGTAAAGGATATTGATACCCGTAAAATAGCGCGTGAAACACCTGACTATTCCGGTGCAGATATTAAAGCGCTGGTAGATATTGCCGTGGAAGAAAAGCTACGGGAGTCTATGAGTACCGGCAGCCTGCAATACATTACTACAAAGGACCTGCAAAAAGCTATAAAACAACATAAGCCTACAACCCTTGAATGGTTTTCATCAGCCCGCAACTACGCCCTGTATGCCAATGAATCGGGTCTGTATGACGATATTCTGAAATTCCTCAAGATCAAAAAATAAGCATGACCGTAGATGCCCTGCTCAGCAGAGCAGATTTGCTGCTAAGGCAAAATCGTCCCAAAGAAGCAGAGAAAGAGTTATTACAGGTACTGCAACAGGAACCTGACAATGACTATGCACTCTCTATGCTGGGCAGAAGCAAATACGATCAGCGGCAGTTCAATGAAGGCATTGGCCTTATACAGCAGGCCATAAGAGTAGATCCGCAAAATGGTTACTACTTCTACCTGCTGGCATTCGGTTATTACCAGGCCGACTCCAATCATTCAGCCAAACGTTACCTGCAACGCGCTATAGAACTGGCGCCCTATGCGGCCGACTTTCACGGTTTACTGGCCATGATCCTGCTGGAAGAAAAAGATTTCAAACAGGCATTGGAAAAAGCCAATGAAGGGCTGGCTATTGATGCAGAAAATATTACCTGTCTCAACGCCCGTTCCACTGCGCTCAATAAGCTCAGACGGGTAGATGATGCTATCAGCACCATGCAGGATGCCCTACAACAGGATCCTGAAAATGCATTTACCCATACTACTATAGGCTGGAACCTGCTTGAGAAAGGCAAACACAAAGAGGCAGACAGGCATTTCCGTGAAGCACTGCGGATCAACCCCAACCTGGAAGGCGCAAGAGCCGGATTGAAAGAATCCATGAAATCTAAGATCGCTCCTTACAGATGGTTATTACAATATAGTTTCTGGATCAATAATAAAGGCCGGAAAGCACGTTGGATCATTCCCTTTGGCCTGATCATCATCATCCAGTTGGTCTCTGAGCTCACCAAACGTACCGATAACCCGGGCGTTACGCTTGCCGGAAATCTCGTAATTGGCATCTACCTGCTTTTTGTACTTACCAGCTGGCTCATCAACCCGATGGCAAACTTCTTCCTGCTGTTTTATAAAGACGGTAGGTATGCTCTTACCACTAATGAAAAGTGGAATGCAATAACTACTGTAACTGTGTTGCTCACCGGTATTGCGATTATGATCGCTAGCCAGGTCATTCAGCCTGCTCCACTGGGGCTGTTTATGGGCGGCCTCACCATTTTCTCGCTGGCCCTACCCATGGGACACCTGAAGATCCCTATCCAATTCCGTAGCAATCCTACGCACCAATGGTTTACCTTATCATTAGTGCTCACGGGGCTTATTACTGCCGTATTGTTTTTTGCCGGCCTGGCCATTGCTGAAACCGTAGCCGCTGTTTACCTCGTTGCGTTTGTATTATTTAGCTGGATAGGCGTTTTTTCCTCTCGTTAGTTGTCTGAAGACATAGGGAAATCGTACAGGCTGTAAGTATAGGTTATAAGTACTGCTAAACGCGGAACGCGAATACAGGGTGAAAGGCAAATATCGAATATCCAACTCCGAATGTCGAATATTGAAAGGAAATACAATGCACCAGTTTACAAGCTGAAAAGCTAATATCTGCCCGACTATGTCATTCAGGCGGGAGTTGACAGGAGTGAAATCCGAAGTTTAATTCCGGAAGTCAGAAAAAACAACGATCCACTCACGATTCACGTCTCACGTTTGACGCTTTAACGGTAAATTGCCAACAGCCAACTTGTATTCCTCGTGGCTCGTAGCTCAAAGCTCGCAGCTGTATTCAACTCGAAACTCAAAACCCGACACCCGAAACTGGCTTGTGGTCTTTGCCTGAAATCCTAATACAGCAATTTCCTACTTGCTTCTTATCGCTACTACGGGATCCATGCGCGCGGCAATGGACGCGGGAATAATGCCAGCCAGTACACCCACTATTATACAAATAGAAACTGCGATAATGAGGATGTGGGGAGCAATAAAAAGAGAAAAGCCTGTTGTGGCGGAGATAATTATAGTGAGTAAAAACACAATGATCAATCCTAATAAACCACCCATGATACAGAGAAAGGCTGATTCCAGCAGGAATTCAGTAAGGATGGTTGCTTTTTTAGCACCAATAGCTTTTTTCAAACCGATCTGAGGCGTTCTTTCACGAACCGTTACAAACATGATATTGGCTACGCCAAACATACCTACGATCAGTGAAAGAATAGCGATAGCCCAGCCACCTTTGTTGATGCCACTGAAAATGCCACTGGCAAAACTGCTGAAGGCGTCTATATCGTTCAATGCAAAATCATCTTCCTGTGTTGGCTTCAGTTTGCGTACAGAACGCATAGCACCGCTTAATTCATCGCGTAGCTGTGCCATAGGCACCGTTTCCTTACCCTGTACCATAATTACAGGATTAGAATATTCTTCGCGTACCAACTGGCGCATATAGCTGCTGGCCATCAGGATACTGTTATCGTATTCCCAACCGCCAATAATACTTTTACCTTGCTTTTTGATCAGGCCAATGATCAATGCCTGTTTAGCACCTTTCAGCTTCACCATTTTGCCTACAGCATTCTCTGGTTTGCCAAACAGGTTCAATGCTACTTCATAACCCATGATGATGTTATTGGCAGCGTGGTCGAAATCTGTTTGCTGTAAAAAGCGACCTGTTTCTATTTCAATTGGCTGAATGTTTACAAACTCTTCGGTAATGCCATAGTAATTAACCCCGGACACACTATTATCTTCATATTCTACATTACTATTGGTATTGGTATTGAAGGCTATATTGGCTGCTGCCGGCACTTTCTGCTTCAGCAGTTGCATTTCGTTGTATTTGGGAGAGGGGCGCTTTACATATTTCCACCAGGGGTAATCGTTACCGCCTGCGGTATAATCCCATTTGTCGATGTAAACGGTATTGGAACCAAGTGATTTAATGTCTTTCTGAACAGCATATTCCATACTGTTAACGGCCGCCAGTACGCCTATGATACAAAAAATACCAAATGCCACACCGCTAAGCGAAAGCAATGTGCGGACTTTATGGGATTTAAACTCCTGCCAGGTGAGGTTAAGGCTACTACTTAAGATTTCTATTACACGGCGCATAACCAAATGTAATGTTTATCTGTGATTTTTCATGCAAGAGTTGGAGGAAAGGCGCTGGATAAGTATGAAGGAGGAAATACAGGTTGTAGGTTATAAGTACAGCTAAACGCGGAACGCTCAACGCCTAACGCGAATACAGGGTTATAAGCTGTAGATTATAGGCAATAAGTGGAATACAGGAATGTGCGGATGAAGGAATTGGGAATGGGAATCAGGTATCAATGTCGTTGAATTAAGCTCCGGAGCAGCTACCTGTTTATAGAAAATCAATTTTATCGAGGTATTCAGCTCCGGTAGGAGCTTCCTGTAAGGCACCGGGGGCTCCTACCGGAGCCGCGACATGCTTGTTATGATCATTTTCTATAAACAGGAGGCCACGCCGTGGCCCTTTCTTAATTCAACGACATTGAATCAGGTTTTAGCTGTTAGTTAAATACAAGCGGCGAGCTTTAAGCTGTGAGCCACGAGGAATACAAGTTGGCAGTTGGCAATTTGCAGTTAAACCAGTGAATAGTCAATTGTCAATAGTGAATATGAGCCGCGAGCAAATACCAGTCAGGAGGTAAGTAGCAGTTGTTCTAATCTCAAATTTCAAACATCAAATCTCAAATCCCGTATCTGGTAACCGGTAACGCCCATTTCACGTTTGATATTTCACTTTTCACCCGCCCACTCACGACTGACGATTCACGTCTCACGATAAAACCCATGAAATCCTGAAACCTCTATCCTTCATGGGGCTTATCTTTACATTTAAACGTAACAGCATGTTTACCATTGAGAACGAAGTTTTAAAGGTGATCATTAATCCTAAAGGAGCGGAATTAACAAGTCTTTATCGTAAAGATCTGCAGCAGGAGTATATGTGGAGTGGTGATGCAGCTTTCTGGGGTAAACATTCGCCCATTCTGTTCCCGATTGTAGGGACACTTAAGGAAAATACCTATTTCTACAACAACCAGCCATACCAGTTAAGCCGTCATGGCTTTGCGCGCGACAAGCAATTTGCAGTGGATAAACAGGCTTTTGATGCTATTTCGTTCCTGCTAAAACAGTCTGACGACACTTTAAAAGTGTTCCCTTTTTCTTTTGATTTTTATATCCGGTACACGCTTGCCGGCAACGCATTGTCTGTAAGTTATGATGTGATCAATACCGGTAAAGAAGATATGTATTTTTCAGTAGGAGGGCACCCTGCATTTAAAGTTCCTTTAACAACCGCAACTACATACGATGACTATTTTCTCGAATTTAACCAGGAAGAAACTGCTCCCCGCTGGCCAATTTCACCTGATGGATTAATTGAAAGCAATCCATTGCCACTGTTGCAGCAAACCAGTCGTTTGCCACTGACCAAAGCATTGTTTCAGCAGGATGCAGTGGTGCTGAAAGGATTGAGATCGTCAAAAGTATCCCTGTTGTCTGCCAAAACAGAACGGGGTCTGCAATTCGACTTTCCCGGTTTTCCTTTCCTGGGGATCTGGGCTGCTAAAAATGCCGATTTTGTCTGCATTGAACCCTGGTGCGGTATTGCTGACAGTGTAAATACAGACCAGTTGCTTGAAAATAAAGAGGGTATCAATAAACTGCCGGCAGGTAGCAACTTTACACGTACCTGGACGGTGGCCACCCTGTAAGGCATTGGGAGATTGTGGTATTGAGAGATTTTGAGATTTAAGTCAGATCACAAAGTCTTAAAATTTCTGCAGTGTTCACAATGCACTTTCATCCAGGTATCATACTCCAGTAGCTGAAAGCTGACTCCCCCGTTATTCAGTGAATTAAAAAAGCTACAGAACCTTTTTTGGTTGAGAGTTATAGCATTTTGAAGAATATTGCCAAAGGCAGGTTTATTGAACTCTATTGGGTTCCCCAGATTCAGGCTTATATAGTAAAATAATAGTTCTTCATCCACGTCGATCGCTGCTGCACGGGTCGATAATATCTGTGCCGCAAAACTGCAGTGCGCATAATAGCAGAGATATTTTGATAACGACAATAGGGATTTATCATCGAGATCAAGATCCATGTAGTTGGTAGCAATAAACCTGATAGATTCGTCTTTGGCATTATAGTCGAACCGGCTCATGGCATGCTCACTGGCTATTATATGATAGTTCACCTGCATGCGACGTACCAGTGAAGCCCCAATTCCATATTTTTCCAGCTCATTAATATCCTGCCAAAAGCCCCGGGCCCTTACATAGGCTGTATCATGACGCCAGCCTGAAAAGTTCAGCGCACAAATGTTATAACGAAGCTTGCCATTATCGGGATCGATCTTCAGTAATGCCTGGAAATTTGCCAGCGCCTCATCTTCGGGAGATAATAACAACTGGTACTTATAACTTTCATGATCTATCAGCAGATCTATAAAGGCTTTTTCACGGGGGATCTCCAGCTGATTAAGATAACCTGCAGCCAGCTTATTATCAGCTACGCGTTCATACACTTCACGTTGAATAGCCCTTGCCTGCCGGATATTCTTTTGAATGATCGCCTGCTTAAAAGAAGAGGCCAGGCTATTGGATGGCGTACTTTCAAAACCACTCCGGTTATCGAGGTAAATAGTGATCACCGCTTTGCGATGCTTTTTTAGCACCGGTTCCAGGGAATCCAATGCTGTTTTTACTGTCAATGCCTTCTTTACATCCTGCCGGTTCAATGATGCAAATTTTGCATACGGGGTTTGCCTGACATCGCTGTAAAACTCCACCCAGTTCTCGTTAGAGGTAATGGAAGGACTGATCTGCAGCGATTGATATTGCTGTAATGCTTTGACAATAGAGGCAGCACGCTGTTGTTGCAGCTGATTATTGATATTCTCAGGCCCTTCTACGGAGGAATAAGCCCTGATCACAATTTTCTTAATGCTGTAATTGGTGAGCTTCAATGAATCGTACAGCGGTTTTATATCAGCAGCGTTATAAGTAGCTTTGTTCTTCGCAAAAGGCACTACACAATTTATTTTCTTGCTGTAATGCAGGATATCAGCAGCACTGTCTGTAAAGTTCTCTGTATTCAACAGGCTGTCGGCAAATAACCCCATGGGAAGTAAATCCCATAAAGAACGCTCCACATTTGTAAAGTAAGTATAGTAGCATATCTGCCCGTTCTTTACGATCACCAGGTTGCCCTCAATCTCTTTCCCTTTAAGCGAAGCCGGTACGGTACCTATTTTAATTGATACATACCCCTGGTTCAGCCATTGCTGATCCATTTTTTTCTTCAAAGCCGGTAAATAAACCGGCTGCAGCATATAGCCTTCAGGAAGGCCCTTTTTGCCGGGTTGCAGCTGCCCGCATACATATTGATCTTTTGCTACCAGGTCGGCTGAAATGCCATCCTTTTCGCCGGTAAACAGCTTGTCAAACCATGTTTTATCATTCATGGAAAACTCAATATCACCGGCAGCACTGATATGAATACCAAACAACACCTCTTTGGGCATATTCTGTATCAATCCCTGGCAGGCGGCACAGTTGCCGGTTTTACGACCATCGGTAAGAGAAGCAGACTGGGAAATCGAGGTTAAACAGGCAACTAAGCATAGCAATAAAGCAAGTAATTGCCGGCAAAGGGCAGCGTAGGGGTTCATTGACAGATAAAGGTTTATAGAGTGAACCTACAATAAAATTTGCGGAAACACAAGCATGGATACATTTACAAAATTCTTGGTTTCACGCAAAGACGGCCAAGGGGCGCTAAGCCGCAATGTGTGAATGCTCTTTCGGGTGTCGGGCTTTGAGTTTCGGGTTGAATACAGCTTCGAGCATTGAGCTACGAGCCGCGAGCAAATACAGAAGCCAGCCGTACTTCTAACTTCGTATTTCGTACTTTCTCGTGTTTTCTTATTCGGACTTCCTTCTTGTCTCGTTCTTGTTTTCTTCTCATTTAAAGCGTATAAATTAGGGGTTTTGCCTTGGCGGAGGGCGAATGAAACAAGAACGAGGTATAGACGAAACAGGGAGAAATCCCGGTTTGGGAAAGCCGAAGAGGGGTTAGTCGTCAGAGCTTGCGTTTTAAGCATTAGCCCGGTATAAGAGCTGTATCAGGTCTTTAAGAGGTCTTGTTCTCTAATGCGGGGTAAAGGCGCACTTTCTACATGCAGGGCATACCAACGCCCGGTAACTGGTAGCTCAATAAACACCTCTGAAATCTGGCTGCCAAATTGTACCTTCGCGGGCTTAAAGTCAAAGAAGAGATTGTCATAAGAAGTCAAAAAGGTCAAAGTAGTTTTCCGGGCTTTATTTGCCTTTTAACTTATCTGGCCTTGTTGATCCACTGACTTATGTAGCTATCCCTGACCACTTTGGCTTGTCTGATTGAAGAATTATATGAAGTACAACAACGAAATCAACAAACGACGCACTTTCGCTATTATATCGCACCCTGACGCCGGTAAAACCACGCTTACAGAGAAATTCCTGCTGTTTGGTGGTGCCATCCAGACCGCAGGAGCTGTAAAAAGTAATAAGATCAAGAAGCACGCTACCAGCGACTTTATGGAAATCGAGCGCCAGAGAGGTATCTCGGTAGCCACCTCGGTAATGAGCTTCGAGTATAAAGGCATTCTCATCAACCTGCTGGATACACCCGGTCACAAGGACTTTGCTGAAGACACCTACCGCACCCTGACCGCTGTGGATAGTGTTATCCTGGTGGTGGACAGCGTGAACGGGGTGGAAGATCAGACCCGCCGCCTGATGGAAGTATGCCGTATGCGCGATACACCTGTAATTGTTTTCATTAATAAAATGGACCGTGACGGTAAAAACCGTTTCGATCTGCTGGAAGAGATTGAAAAAGAGTTGAATATCTCCCTGCACCCCATGACCTGGCCTATTAACAGCGGTAAGGATTTTAAAGGGGTGTACAACCTGCACGATAAGAACCTGTTACTGTTCACGGCCAATACAAAGGCTGCGGACGAAGACGCCATCGAGATCTCAGACCTGGGAGAAGGCCTGCTGGATGAAAAAGTGGGAGATAAGGACGCATCTATTCTGCGTGAGGATGTGGAACTTATCTCGGGAGTGTATGGCGACTTACCCGTTTCTGACTATGTAGCGGGTAAAGTAGCCCCGGTATTCTTTGGCAGTGCTATCAACAACTTTGGGGTAAAGGAAATGCTGGATACTTTCATCCGCATTGCACCCATTCCACGTTGTCGTCCTACGTCTGTACGGGAAATCTGCCCGGATGACGATAAGTTCTCCGGCTTTGTATTTAAGATCCACGCAAACCTTGATCCCAAACACCGCGACCGTATTGCCTTTTTAAGGGTATGCTCCGGCAAGTTTGAGCGTAACAAATATTTCCACCACGTAAGGCTCGATAAAGACATCCGCTTCAGCAACCCATATACTTTTATGGCCCGCGATAAAGATGTGATTGAAGCTGCTTATCCCGGTGATGTGGTTGGTTTATTCGATACCGGCAACTTTAAAATTGGCGATACTCTTACAGAAGGAGAAGATCTCTACTTTACCGGCATCCCGGCATTTTCACCTGAAATTTTTAAAGAAGTAGTAAATAAAGATCCAATGAAAACCAAGCAATTGGAAAAAGGGCTTTTACAGCTTACTGATGAGGGCGTAGCGCAGTTATTTACCCAGTTTGGTGGAAATAAGAAGATCATTGGTTGCGTAGGTGAACTGCAGTTTGAGGTAATCCAATACCGCCTTTTGCAGGAATATGGCGCCTCTGTTGAGTTCAGGGCACAACCCCTGTACAAAGCTTGCTGGATAACCAGTAAGGATGCCAAAAAGCTGGATGATTTTACACGTTTCAAATCCAGCAATATTGCGGAAGATAAGGATGGTCACCTGGTATACCTGGCTCAAAGCGAATGGTTCCTGAATACCGAGCGTTCCAACAACCCGGATATTGAATTCCACTTTACTTCTGAGATCCATAAAGCCTAGTTGATAAGTTAACTTGTTTACAAGTTGGCAAGGACAGCCCTTACCATGTTGACTTATCAGCTTTTAAACCTGTTAACACTCATGCCAGAGATCATTTTTGAAACTGAACGCTTATTGGTACGCCGGTTTACACTGGAGGATACAGAGTTATTTCACCGGCTCAACAGTGAGGAAGCCATCATCCGTTATATCCGCCCGGCTAAGAGCAGACAGGAAAATGACACCTTTCTACAGGATAACCTGCATATTTACCAGCAAACACCTGCCTATGGCCGCTGGGCCATGCTGCTAAAACAGACCGGCGAAATGGTAGGCACCTTTGCTGTATTCCCATTAGACAATACTGAAGAAATTCAACTGGGTTATGCTTTGTTTCCCGAACATTGGGGGCAAGGCTTTGCTACGGAAAGCACCCAGGGGGGAATCACCTATGTATTTGAACAACTGAAACTGCCTTATGTGGTAGCCGTTACGGAAGCCGCTAATATAGCCTCGCAAAAAGTATTGCTCAATACCGGTTTTGCAGAAAACAGTACTTACGAAAGAGGGGGCAAGCAACTGAAGAAATTTATAAAACATAATTCAACGTCGTTTAGTTAGTGTCTGGTGAAGACACCAGACACGGGCGTATCCCCCGGCGAATGATAGCTCTTGACTAAACGGTATTGAAACCCTAATTCCTGAAAATAAAAATGCAGATGCACGAACCTGTATTCATTCGCACATCTGCACATTGAGCAATTCGCACATTAAACAGGGTTTACTCCTATATAATTATGCGGAGTTATCTTTTTCAATTCTTTTTTCACTGCTGAAGAAACTTTCAACCCATCAATAAATTTATGCATGGTCTGCTTATTGATGCCACCTTTACCTCTTGTCAGTTCCTTTAATGCCTCGTAAGGTTTCGGATAATTCTCACGACGTAAAACGGTCTGGATAGCCTCAGCCACTACAGCCCAGTTATTGTCAAGATCAGCATAGATCTTTTCATCGTTCAATACCAGCTTACCCAGTCCTTTTTCAATAGACTTTAATGCCAGGATGGTGTGCGAGAAAGGTACCCCTATATTACGCAATACAGTAGAGTCTGTAAGGTCGCGTTGCAGGCGGCTGATAGGTAGTTTGGCTGCAAGATGCTCTAAAATAGCATTGGCCAATCCAAGATTACCTTCTGCATTTTCAAAATCGATAGGGTTCACTTTATGCGGCATGGCCGAAGAGCCGATCTCTCCTTTTTTAGTTCGCTGCTTAAAGTAATCCATGGAAATATATGTCCATACATCACGACAGAAATCTATGAGGATATTATTGATACGTTTAATCGCATCAAAATGTGCCGCAAAATTATCGTAGTGCTCAATTTGCGTAGTGTACTGCTGGCGTTGCAGTCCCAATGTGCCTTCCACAAACTCATTGCCCAGTTTTACCCAGTCTTTTTTAGGGAAAGCAACATTGTGTGCATTAAAATTGCCGGTGGCACCGCCAAACTTGGCTGAAATAGGTACCTGGATCAGTAATTCGATCTGGTTCGATAAACGCTCTACGAATACCATGATCTCTTTGCCTAAACGGGTAGGACTTGCAGGCTGGCCATGCGTGCGTGCCAGCATAGGAATATCCAGCCAGTCCTGGGCCAGTAATTCCAGCTGCTTGTTCAGGTTCAGCATGGCTGGCAGGTATTCAAATTCAATGGCTTCCTTCCATGAAAGAGGGATAGCAGTGTTATTGATATCCTGCGAAGTAAGTCCGAAGTGGATCCATTCTTTTATACCGTCAGCTTTAGGGTCTGTCAGTTTTTCTTTCAAAAAATACTCCACAGCCTTTACATCGTGGTTGGTGATCTTCTCTGTGTCCTTGATCTGCTGGGCATCAGCAAGGCTAAAGTTCTCAGCGATCCCGCGCAGTTGTTTGCGTGCAGAAGCAGGCAGCGAAAAGATCTTTTTATCTGCCAGGAAAAGAAAATATTCCACTTCTACCAGCACGCGGTATTTAATAAGAGCAAATTCAGAGAAATAATCAGCCATACCATGCACCTGGTTACGGTATCTGCCGTCGATGGGAGAGATGGCTGTAAGTGTTTGTAGTTCCATGAACAATAGTTGATGAATAATTAAGGCCCGACCTGTACCTTTGTGCCGCAAAATTAAAAGAATTGGAGAAGATTAAGGTTGGAATGGTGAATTATCTCAATACACAACCCATGTTATATGGTATTGAGCATTCGCCTGTAAGCAAAATGATTCAGCTGGTACCCGATTATCCTGCGCAGGTTGCACAGAAACTACTTGATGGTGTAACAGATATAGGCATTATTCCCGTAGCAGTTATTCCCCGCTTAAAAGAATATCATATTGTAACAGACTTTTGTATTGGTTGCGAGGGGCCTGTGGCTTCTGTATGCCTGTTCAGTGAAGTGCCTATTGAACAGGTAGAGACGGTACTGATAGATTACCAGAGCCGTACATCCGCTGCGCTTACCAAAGTGCTGCTGCGCGATTACTGGAAGATCTCTCCCACATTGATCGATACCCAGAACGGTTACCAGCAGGGGATCAAAGGCACTACTGCCGGGCTGGTAATTGGCGACAGGGCATTGGAACAACGTCATCATTCGCCGTATATCTATGACCTGGGAGAGGCATGGATAGCCCATACTGGTCTGCCATTTGTATTCGCTGCATGGGTAAGCAACAAAGAATTACCGGCTTCCTTTATTCAGCAGTTTAATGAAGCAATGGCACTCGGAATGCAGCACATTGAAGAGGTGGTAGCGGCTAATCCTTACCCGGTATTTGATCTGCATGATTACTATACCAAACACATCAGCTACGAGCTGACTGCAGGGAAAAGAGAAGGATTGCAGAAGTTCCTGTCCTTACTACCGGCATCTGTAAAGGCATAGGCAATATTGAAAATATATCGCAAATAAAAGCGGCTGCATTGGTTTGATGCAGCCGCTTTTATTATAAGTAGTATTATCGTTATCTGACCAGCATTAAAGAACCTGTGCGCTTGATAGTTCCGCAGAAAGTTTCTGCTACAATTACATAAACATAAGCGCTTGTTGGTTGCGGTACTCCATTAAAGCTGCCATCCCAGCATCCTGAGGGATCAGTAGTACTGAATACTTTTTGCCCCCAGCGGTTGAAAACAGCTAGCTCTTTTAGTTTCACTCTTCCCCAGCGCTTGATACCAAAGCAATCGTTCTTACCATCGCCATTAGGTGTAAATGCATTGGGAATACTAAATACAGGTATGCCGGTGGCTGATACATTTACTGTAACAGAATCTATTGCAGAGCAACCATAGGAGTCAGTACCCAATACATAGAATGTAGTGGTAGAATCAATGAATGCTACAGGATTAGACCTGTTGGGGAAATCCAGCAGGCTGCCCGGGCTCCAGGCATAAGAAGAAGCTCCGCTGGCATTTAATTGCGACAACGTTACCATGCAATCAATATCGTTTGCCTTTTGTGCTACCACTACCGGAGCCTGATGTACAATTACAGCTACATTGAAGGTTGTATCGTAGTGACACATGGGTTCTTCAATATAAACAGCGTAATTCATATTCACATCCGGTGAAGCCACTGGTGATGCCGCATTAACATTATCGAGATAAGTGGCGGGTGTCCATTGGTAAATAAATGAAGGATCATTGCCATGCACCAATTGTACAGCGCTGCCAGAGCACACATCCTGGTCTGCCGGTTTTCTGAAAGCAGGGCGCTGTAACACATTCACCCATACAGAAGCTGTATCCCGGCAGCCGATTGCATTTTCAACCGTTACCTGGAACAGGTGGGCCGAATCAAGTGTTGCTACAGGGGTAGCGATAGAACTGTTATTGAGATACTTTGAAGGAGTCCATGTATATATTGAACCGCCTGTAGCCGAAAGCATCACCGGGTCTTGCGGGCATATCAATGCACGGGCTGCAGCCGCTGCCGCTGTCACTGTATCTATCGGGATGGTTTTAGAAACAGTATCCTTACAACCATTGGCATCTGTAGCAAATAACTTCACCAGGTAATTGCCAGCCTTCTCGTAGCTGTGTGTAATGTCCACTGCATTGTTATAACCGGTACCATCTCCAAAATCCCATGTCCAGTTGGTAATAGCTACAGGGTGCCCGTTTGGTTGCGCCAGCAACTGCAATGCCTTACAGGCCGGTACGGTATCCTTGTAAGAGATATCGGGTTTAGGGTTGATTGTAATAACAACACTATCCTGTTTGGTGATCAATGGAGCGAAGGAGATATCATCTAAAGCAAAATCGTTACCGGTAATAGCGGTATTCCTGTTTACAATGGCAATGGTAGCTGTAGTATTGTTGCCCGAGTTCCAGGTGGTATAGAACTGCGACCATGAGCAAACAGAAGAGCTGGCTGCAATGGTATTACCCAGGTTTTTATCGTTGATGGAAAACTGCAGTTGTGCAGGACTTGAAGTGAAGATAGATTCGATCCAGGTCGAAAATACATAGGTTGTATTGGGGGTAACATTCACTGTTTGTTGCCAGA
The DNA here is from genome assembly GCA_047602185.1 of Chitinophagaceae bacterium. Lineage (GTDB taxonomy): Bacteria > Bacteroidota > Bacteroidia > Chitinophagales > Chitinophagaceae > PMP191F. Next base: position 1,316,852 of record JASGHY010000001.1, read on the forward strand.
TCTTTACATTAAGGTCAGGGGCGCCGTTTACCAGCAACATATTGCCTTTGCCTGTAGTGTGATCACCACAGCTGGCCAGGTTTACATTCCATGTTTGCGAATTGGTGCCAACATAATATTCCCCCTGCAATACACTGGGGGGCGGTTTGTAAGTGTACTGTGATGTAAACCCGGTATTGCCCGCCGAAAAATCTCCGTTTACAATAAGGTTACTGCCTGTTGTCTGGGCATTGAGATAATAGGTGATGCTGTGTGGCGCTGTACTTATGGGATTAGCGATCGTGGCATCGTTAAGGTAGGTGGCAGGTGTCCAGCAATATTTTAAGGCAGGCACTGCATTCAAAGGTATCTGGCTATAACTTGCTGCGCACAGTGTAGTATTGACTGTAGTAACGATATCTTCTTTGTACAGCCTTACAGGGATCTGTTTGCTTACAGCAACATTGCAACCGGTAATAGTCTGCGCAGTAAGGGTCACTGTATAATCTCCGTATGCTCCGTAAATGATCGATGGTATAGCAATACCTGCAGTTACTCCATTTCCAAAATCCCAGGAAGAGGTTGCACTGTTGCCTGTTTCATCTTTAAACTGAAGCGAAAGTGGGTTACAGGCATCCTGGGTAAAACTGAAATCAGCAGTTTCAGTGGTTACAACAAAGCTATCGCGTGCATTACAGCCACTGCCCGTATTGATATCTACCCAATAAATTCCATTCTGGCTTACATCAATTGAGTCAGTAGTTACACCTGTGTTCCATTGGTAGGTAGCAGGCTTTGTTCCTGTTCCGATCTTTTTAGATGAGCCAGGGCATAGTACAACAGATTGAGTGGGCGTATGTACTGGTGGAGGTATTACCACTACCTGCTTACAGAATGTTGTCTGTGAAGGCAATCCTTCGTCTATTGTAAGATTAATATTGTAAGTACCGGGCTGACTATAGGTTACCGGGGGCGGCGTTGCAGCCGTAGATCCCGGTGCACTGGCGCTCGTACAACCGGCAAACCTGATGCGGGTCACAGTATTATTATTAACATTCGTAATGAGTGTGTACAGATCATCGCCTACCCTGAATAATTTAGACAGAGAGTGGGGGAAGCTTAACGTTCCGATATTGCCCAGCGATGTTGCAGCAGGTGCAGAAAGCAGATCATTATTAAAATCGAGCCTTATAATATCATTGTACGCGGTATGACCATTTACAATAAACCCGATTATCTTATCACAGAACTTCATAATGGTAAGATCACGGGAAGAATGCAATACATTTCCTAATGTACCTAAGTTCGTGCCCACGGGAGTATTTAATAACGAATTGCCAAAATCGAGTCTTGCAAGTGTGCTGATCGTATTGTCGTTGGTAACAAATACATGCCAGGTGCCATTGTTGTTGATAGCATGGATGCCCGTGGGAAAATTCAGTACACCGCCAGGATTACCAAGATTGATAGCTGTTGGAATATTGTCGAAGCTGGTACCAAAATCAAAACGGGTAACAGTATTATCAGCAGAATTTACTGTCAATCCAAACCATTTAGCTCCTTCCTGAAATAAATAAAGATCTATGGCATAGGCCATGCCTCCAATATTACCCCAATTGACAGCTACCGGCGACGGATTGTCCAGGTTGGCGCCAAAATCAACTTTTACCAGCCTTGGAGTTCCGCTGGTAGGAGGGTAACCACCAACAATCAACGCATACCATTTGCCATTTGCTTTTACAACCTGGATGCCTTCTGATCCGGCTCCTGTATTCAGGGCCCCTCCAAAATTACCCAGGTTCACCGCAGTAGGGGTATTCAGCATACTGTTGCCAAAATCAAGTCTCACCAGTCCACCCGGAAGGTGGTTTACAAGAAATCCATAATACTTTTTATTATCTGCATCGTACACCAGGTCTACAAACACAGGTTGAGCAAGGACATTGCCTACATTACCAAGGTTGGTACCTGCTGGTACCTGGTTGGCAATATCTGCCACACAGAAATTCCAGTAATATGAAGATGCATTGGTTGAAGTATTGGTAATAGTAACAGGGGTATTAACACAAACAGTATCAGGTGCAGTAAAAAAGGCTGTTTGAGCAGCAGCATTAAAACAAATAATACCGGGAACAGCATAGCAGGTCAGTAACCTTAATGATCTCATAAAGGGGGCAGCTAGGGTGTAGCACAAAATAAGATAAACGCTGCGATTATGGTTGTTTGTTAAGTGTATTTAATAACAGCAATACTGCCTTGTATATATAAAAAAGAACATCTGATTTCTTTGTATAAAACAAACTGATAATATAAAGAGTGCTATTCTTCTTTTTGCAAATAGCAGGAATACAATAAATTCGTGGGCTAATTTAGAATTATGGCAGAAACATTAGGAATGCTTTGTGACAAACTGACCATCGTTAAGTTGAAAGAATACCACACCGAAGATGCAGCTCGCCTGGAAAGCCTTAACAAACAGGCAACCCAGTTACAACAGGAAATTGATGAATATATAACTGACGCTATAAATGGAGCTATTCCCGTTGAACGTCTTACATTTGCGGCCAATAAGGTCTTCAAAAAAGAAGGGAACGAGGTAGCCGAGGTAACAGGCAAAATTGGGGAAGTGTTTTACCAATTAGCTGATGTAAATTGCCGGCTTTGGCACGAACAGGAGAAAGTGTATGAATTTGAGAAGGTACCGGTAGAAGAAAAAGATAAGGTAGTAAAGCAACTGGCCGTATTGAATCTTGAGCGGAACAAGTGTATTGATGCTATTAATCAACAGTTTACGCAATTTATTACCGATAAAAAACAGTAATCCGAACACGTTAAACAGCCATATTGAGTTTATATGCATATCAGAACAAGAACAACCTGTAGAGTTTGCGGATCATCTTCTCTTAAAAAAGTGATTGACCTGGGGCCACAATATTTACAGGGCTCCTTTATTAAGCCGGGTAAAGAAATGCCTTCTACCCGTAAAATTGCCTGTACTTTGGTACGTTGCAATCCCGAAGAAGATGAAAATGCCTGCGGTCTTTTACAGATGGAGCACTCTGTTCCTCCCGAGATCTTATATGCAGCATACTGGTACCGTTCCGGAACCAACAATACCATGCGCAATCACCTCAAAGGTATTGTTGACTCTGTTACTTCCATTGTTAAAAAGAAAGATGCAATTGTACTGGATATTGGCTGTAACGACGGTACATTATTGAGCTACTACCCCAAAGGAGGCATGAAATATGGCATTGACCCTTCGGATGTGGCGCAGGAAGTAAAAGATGACGCAATTGTAGTACAGGATATTTTCCCTTCCAAAAAACTGGTGGAGGTACTCGACGGTAAAACCCTGGATGTTATTACATCTATTGCTATGTTTTACGACCTGGAAAACCCGGTTGATTTTGTAAAAGGTATCAAACAATTATTGAATCCTAAAGGCGTATGGGTGTTCGAAATGTCGTACATGCCCGATATGCTGAAACTGGATTCTTTCGATACCATCTGTCACGAGCATCTTGAATACTACAGCCTTGCTGTAATTGAGATCATCCTGAAAAAAGCAGGTATGCGTTTATTCAAGATCTCTTTCAACGATATCAATGGTGGCAGTATCCGTTGCTATGCAACGCATGATACAAATATTGCTTACGATACTCCTGAAGAGATCCGTTTGCTGAATGAGACCCGCCAGGCCGAATTTGACCTAGAACTGGATACAGACAAACCTTACCAGGCTTTCTGGGACAGGATCAGCAAATTGAAAGATGAATTACATAGCCTGCTGGTAAAATTGAAATCCGAAGGCAAAAAGATCCATATTTACGGCGCTTCTACCAAAGGAAACACTATTCTGCAATGGTGTAATATCGACAACGCTATTATCGACTATGCCGCAGAAAGAAATCCTGACAAATATGGCGCAATGACACTGGGTACCAATATTCCCATTATCAGCGAAGCCGACAGTCGCGCTATGAACCCTGATTACTACCTGGTGTTGCCCTGGCACTTTAAAGAAGAGTTCCTGGAAAGAGAAAAAGCAACCCTGGAAAGAGGTATCGGGCTGATATTCCCATTGCCTACCATTTCGATCTATAAACTGTAAGGGATAATGGCTGTAAATGGCTTGTTCATTAACAACGTAAAGGCACAGGACAGCATTTATGAGTCGGGCGTGATGGTGTATAACTGCCTGAAGCTTTCAGAACAATACAAACTGGATTATATAGAGATCAACATAACCCAACGGACAATCCCGTTGGGTTATGATTTTTATTTTTTCAACTATCATCCCGGCACCATGCCCTGGCTGGATACTGCTCAACTGAAGCAAATTCCGGGACTGGTGCTGACAATGGTATTGGAAATATTGCCGGGAGATCCCTTTGTATTATGCCCTCCAAAGCATTTCGATGGCTATTGTGTGCTGGATCCTACCATCAGGCATAAAAACCCTAAAGTGTTTGCCTTTCCACGTCCGCTGGAAATGGTAAACGATATACAACCTTACGTAGAAAAAGAAGTACCGGTGATCGGCACCTTTGGCTTCGCTACAAAAGGCAAGGGGTTTCAGCATGTAGTAGATGCAGTAAACAAAGAGTTTGAGAAGGCTATTATCAGGATCAATATTCCTTTCGGCAATTTCGTTCCTGACTCAGAGGCTTATTCGCAGTTTTTGAGTAAGCTGTGCAGGGAAAGAGCAAAAGAAGGCGTGGAGGTAATAGTAACACATGACTATATGAGTAAAGAACAACTCATTAACTGGTGTTCACAAAATACGCTCAACTGTTTTCTGTATGATCGTAATATGCCGGGGCTTGCTGCTACCACAGACCAGGCTATTGTAGCAGGGCGGCCATTATCTGTTGCAAAGAACGATACGTTCAGGCATATTCTTGCCTATTTACCTTCTTACCCGCAGTGGGGGTTACAGCAATCGATCAATGAATCGCTGGCCCATGTAAAGCGTATGCAGGAAGATTGGTCGCCGGTAAACTTTGCACGCCGGTTTGAAGATATGCTGCATAAGCTAATGCCTGCACAGGCCGGCAGGTCATTACAACAGGGTAGCTTTGAGTTGCCGGAATGGAAAAGTAACTCATCTCAGAAAATAAAGAACATCATCAAAAAATACAAAGGTGTTTTTTCAATGCGCAAACTGAAGCAACTGCGGATTGTCAAAATGCTGCTGAAATATGAGGAACCTATTTAGAAAAATAGTGACCAAGCTGTTGCTGAAACATTCGCAACTGATCTACTCGCAATCAGGAGAAGACCTGATCCTTGCGCAATTGTTCTTTAAGATGGATATCCTGCATCCGACTTACCTCGATATCGGGGCCAATCACCCCATGTACATCAGCAATACCTATTACTTTTACATGCGTGGCAGTAAAGGTGTGTGTATTGAACCCAATCCTTACCTGTACCAGAAGATCAGGAAGGTAAGGCCGAGGGATACTGTATTAAACATCGGTATAGGTATTACCAGCCAGGCGGCAGCCGACTTTTACCTTTTCCCCAAACATGCACATGGGCTCAGTACCTTTTCAAAAGAAGAAGCAGAATACTGGCAACAGACAGGCATGAAAAAGATGGGAAAGATCCAATATGAAAAAGTGATCCAGGTACCTTTGCAGCCTATCAATACCATTATTAAAGAGAATTTTACAAAGGCTCCTGATTTTGTTTCAATAGATGTAGAGGGATTAGATCTGCAGATCCTGCAATCACTCGATTTTGATCTGTACGCACCATTGGTACTGTGCGTGGAAACACTTGCATACGATGAGGATCAGCGGGAGCATAAAAAGGAAGACATTATTGCGTTTGTAAAGAGTAAGGGCTATAGCGTGTATGCAGATACCCATATCAATACCATTTTTTTACGTAACTGATTCAGCATTTAACCTGGTATAACCGTGACAGCGATCATATTCGGAGCCAATGGTCAGGATGGATATTACCTGACACAGCTTTTACAACAACAGCATATTGAAGTAGTTCCTGTATCCAGGAAGGCGGGAGGCATACAGGCCGATGTGGGAGACAAGGAAACTGTTCAGGCCCTGGTAAGTAAATATAAGCCTGCTTATATCTTTCACCTGGCAGCCAATTCCACTACCCGGCACGATGCTTTATTTGAAAACCATGCCGCGATCTCAACCGGCACGCTTAATATCCTTGAATCAGTAAAGACCCTGCATCCTTCTGCCAAAGTATTTATTTCAGGTAGTGGTCTGCAGTTCAGGAATGAAGACAAACCTATTAAAGAAACAGATCCTTTTGAAGCACGTGATGCTTATTCTGTAAGCCGTATTCAATCGGTGTACGCGGCACGTTATTACCGCTCATTAGGCATTCAAACATACCTGGGATATTTCTTTAACCACGATAGTCCACGCAGAACACCAAGACACGTTACTAAAATGATCGCCAATGCGGTTAAGAATATCGCAGCAGGGCAGGAGGAGATCATTGAGATCGGCGATATGTCGGTAAAAAAGGAGTGGGGATATGCGGGAGATATTGTAGAAGCTATCTGGACGCTGGTTCAGCAGGATACTGTAACAGAAGCAACACTTGGTACGGGTGAGGCTTATTCAATACAGGAATACATTGAAACCTGTTTTAACCTGGTAGGTAAGGACTGGAAAAAGTACGTACAGCCACGACAGGGCTTTACTGCCGAGTACCGCCAACTGGTATCTGATCCCGCTACCATCTTTTTATTGGGCTGGAGACCGGCAACCAGCTTCACTGATCTGGCTAAAATTATGCTGACTGAATAATGGCTGTGAAAATTCTACTGATACAATTGTATTCCAACGGAGATAGCCTGTATGCTACGGCCGTAGCAAGACAAATAAAGCAGGACAATCCCGGTTGTCATCTTACCTGGGCAATAGCATCTTTTTGTAAAGACATTATTGCCGGTAATCCTTATGTAGATGATGTGCTGGAAGTAACCACAGTCGCCAAAAACGATGTTGTTGCTTACCGCAGGTTCAGGAAGGAAATGTACCAGCAGAAACAACAGGGCAGGTGGGATGAAATTGTAATTACCAACGTCATTGACGAAAAGCAGGCTAACTACGATGGTACCATTCGTTCAGCCACTTTAAGGGGGTATAACAAGCCTGTTACGGTGCCTTTGCAACCGGTATTGAGGTTACGCCCTGAAGAACTTGAAAAAGCAAAGAGTTTTGCAACTGCGCATCAATTACATACCTATAAACATATCATCCTGTTCGAGTTTGCCCCACAGAGCAAGCAATCAGATATGACGCCTGCATTTGCTATTGAACTATCCGAAAAAATAACACAACGTACAGGTACAGCGATCATACTTTCTTCTGCACTGAAGATCAACCATACATCACCGCAGATCATTGATGGCAGCAGTCTTTCATTACGTGAAACAGCAGCCCTTACACATTACTGCACACTGTTATTGGGTTCCAGTAGCGGCATTACCTGGGTAAGTACTTCTGATGCAGCCAAAGCCTTACCAATGGTACAGGTCCTTGATCCATTTACACCCTGGGTAAATGCAGTGTCAAGAGATTTTGAACGTTTCCATTTTCCGGCGGATGAGCTGATTGAGATCTATAAGTTTGATAAAGACGGGATCAACAATTGTATACAGGATGCCTTAAATGATTTTACTTCTGCAAAGAATAAATGGCACCAGCCATTACCACTGCATTTTAAAGCAACAAGAGGTATTGTTTATAACCTGCTTTGTTATTTTCATTTTGCGGCAATAGCACACCATATCCGGGTCAACAGGGAAGTATATGGCAATAAGACTGCGTTTTACAAAGAAGTAGCAATGGGCTTTGTTGTATTACCCTTCTGGCTGATCCGCAATATTACCAGGAAAAAGATCCTGAAGAAGAAATAGCCTAGTGATATTTGCCTGTAAGCTTTACCCACCACAAGCCTGCATATTGTTTGGGATAATAGATCGCTGCAAACACATACCAGCGCCAGTCAGGATAGAATTTCTTCATTAGCTGAGCATGGTTTTTCATGCCGGTGATACGCACCTTCATCCACTTTTCTTTCGACACGCTTCCTTTATGAATATGCATCACCTTTGCCTGAGGCAGAAAATGAATACTGTATCCTAGTCTTTTAAAATCCCAGCACCAGAGTGTATCCTCACAATACATAAAGAAATCATCAGAGAGCTTTTTCTGCGGTAATTCCTGAATGATACTGCGGGGAAATAACATAAATGCTCCCCATACCCAATCACAATCAGCAAAACTCTGGTGATCAAAATAGTGATGCAGCATCAGGTGTTCCCGTTTCTGCCTGGGCAGGAATTTATATAAAGGAATTACTTCCAGCAACTCCCAGGTAATGGTCCTGAAACGGCGGCAGTTATATTGTACACGCCCATCGGGGTATAGCAACTGGCAGGTAACCATTCCTACACCGGGATGCGAGGTAATATAATCGTAACAGATCTTAGGAGCATTATTGATCAGCTCTGTATCGCTGTTTAGCAGTAGTAAGTATTCACCTGTGGCACGTTCCACTCCCAGGTTATTACCCCCGGTAAAACCAGTATTAACGGCACTTTTCACCAGCGTTATATCAGGGAATTTCTCCAGAAACAGGTCGGGGTTGTATTCTACGGAAGCATTATCAACCAGTATAATTTCGTAAGTAAGCCCGGTAAGCTTATCCTTAATAGATTGTATGCAGTTACAGGTTAACCGGAAAGTATTGTAATTAATAATGATAATAGAAAGCTGCATACTCAGATCTCAGTTTAGTTACGCCACTTTATAAAAGTAAGGGCGGTTAAAAGCAATAGTGAAAAAGTATTTCAGCAAACAGCCGACGTTTTTCACATAATCAGCAAAGTTAACCCATGTGTACCTTGCTTTACGCTTAAAGATCTTCTCAATCAATAAGCCCACAAAAAAGATGGGGATCTCTGCCACATAAAACGCCACCATCAGCAGGTACCAGCCTATGCCATATTGCTTGCGGATGCGTACCATCATTGAAATAATGATCTGGCGGCCTTTCCTGTTCCAGAGATTCTTACTATTCTCTGTTTCGGTAGTATCATAATAATCGCTGCTGGTACCGCCTCCCAGGTGAATAACCTGTGGTGTGGCATACAATACCAGGCTGCCTTGCTTACGTAAGCGAGCACACCATTCAATCTCTTCAGCATACATAAAAAAGTCATCGTCCAGCAAGCCGGCTTTAGCCAATGGCTCTTTCTTTACCATTATAAACGCCCCTACGATCCAGTCTACCGGTTGTCTTTCCTCCACACTGGTGATACTTGGTACCCGGGTTTTAAGTTTATACCCCCAGTAGCGTACAAAACGCCCGAAATAGGGAAGTGGTAACAGGAAATTCAATCCACCTTTTACAAAATGAGCACCGGAGATCTGGTGTGTACCATCTGCATTCAGTAACTGTACGCCACAAGCTACTGCATCATCCTGTTTTAAAAGATCAATGGTTTTATCAAGCGCACCATCCAATACAATGGTATCGGCATTCAATAATAAAATATAATCGCCGCCTGCCTGTTTTATGCCGGCATTATTAGCCCTGGCAAAACCAGCATTATAGCCAGTCTGTACCCACTTTACAGAAGGCAAAACAGCTTTGGCCTTTTCGTAGCAATCATCTTCAGAAAAATTATCAACCAGTATTACTTCATAGCTGTAGCGTGTAGTTTGTTGCACAATACTTTCAATGCAATCCACTACCAGTTTGGCCGATTTGTAGTTGATAATGATGATGGACAGATCCATATTACGCTTATTCAATCACTCCCTTTAAAAAGATGGCACGGCTAGCTACCGTGCCATCAGCAATATTCTATGATACTGAACTATGCTTTTGCTGGTTCAGTTGCTGTTTCGATCTCTTTACGTTTAAATGCCTGCCACAAGCAAAATGCAAATAAAAGAATAGATACAATACCGATGATGAGGCCAATGGTATTCGCTTTGGCATAAATAGCAGGTTCAAAACGGAATACGATAGTATGATTGCCAGCCGGGATAGCCATACCTCTCAGGGTATAGTTTACACGTGCAATAGGCATTTGCTTGCCATCAACATACGCGTTCCAGCCGTAAGGGTAATAGATCTCGCTGAATACCACAAACTGGTTGGTAGCTGCGTTAAACTGGTAGGTAATGATGTCATTCTCATTTTTTACCAGCTTAATATGTGCTGTAGAATCAAACTGCGGTGTAAATGGTATTTTAGATTGCTCACGTTTGTCAATGATAACGGTATCAGCAGGGTTGAATGTGTCTAATGCCTTCATTTCTTCATCAGCATTATTTACATACTGGATACCTTTTACCAGCCAGGCTGCTCCCAATGCATCAGGATTCTGTTGTGCCACCGGCTGACCGCCCTGCTGGGGGCTAACGATGAAGTATTTTGTATTCAGCATATTGAATACACGCATGTTATACCTGCGCAACTGGCGGTTCAGTAAGTCATCATACAACGCCAGTTTTGCGGGGTGATAACCACCTACGGAGTTATGGTGATAAGAGGCGCGCGCATCATCGCTTAATGCACCTCTTGCCTCATCCAGTACACGGAAATAGCCTGTATCCTGTTTGATCTGCAGATCAGCCTGTGTAGGTGTAAAGAAAGACATGTATTCGTCTTTATCTACATAGTTCTCATTTTTCAGGTAACGTCTGTCAACCTGTATAAGATCAATTAAGCTGAGAACAGTCAACGCGATGATCGCATATTGTGCTTTCAGTTTCTGTGATGCGCCCAGCCAGATAACAGCGGCACCCAGCAACACAAAAATGATCATTCGTATAAAATCACTGCTATATAATCCTGCACGGTCTTTTTCTATTGCACTGTTCAGGGAATTGGCAATTGTATTGGCCTGTTGCAGCATTTGCTCATTGGGCTCGCCTCCCTGGCTCACCATCTGGGTCAATACCTGGCTCACCTGTTTATCACGTACACTTTTATAATCAGCACTGAAATAATCAAAAGCCAGTATCAGTATTACTGCGGCAGCGGCAATACCTGCACCTTTCAATTTCTTCATCAGTTCCGGCTTAGCCAGGTTGCCATAAAACAACTGTTGCAAAGCTATACAGGCCAGCAGTACCATCGTAATCTGGGGAATTACCAGGGCCATTGCCGGAGCACGCAATTTATTGTAGTAGGGAAGGTGATCGAACAGGAAATAGTTCACAGAAGGTAAATGATTACCCCATGCCAGCACAATACCAATAACCGTTGCTGCAACTATCCAGCCCAGGTGCCAGCCACGTACCAGGAACAACCCGGCTATAAACAACAGGCAAACTATGGCACCAAAATAAACAGGGCCCGAAGTGAAAGGCTGATCACCCCAATAGGCCGACATACGGCTATACAGAAAATTAGCAGCCTGAGATGGCAGTCTTGCTTCCTGCAGGGCTTCGATGGTATGATTATCTTCAGGTAGCTCGCTCAAACCACTGCCACCGCCACGTGAAGCGGGCACCATCAGTGTGGTTGTTTCACCGATACCATAGCTCCACTGGAATGCATAATCTTTATCCAGGCCACCTTTGGATTTGTTTTTATCCGCAGCAGCGGCCGCAGCCTTCTGAGTAGTATCTACTTCAGCTGTAAGCTCTGAACGGCCGCCACGCATGGTCTCTTTGGCATACTCGTTCATTGGCAACAGGATGGTGGAAAAAGAGAACATACCAATAGCAAGCGCTACAGCAGCCAGGCCCCCGGTTAAAAGCAGGTGCTTAATTTCCTTCTGCCTGATGGTATGCACTGCATAAGCAACACCAATACAGCCTATAATGATAAATACATAATAAGTGATCTGAACGTGGTTCTGGTTGATCATCAGGGTGCCGAACAACAAGGTGGCGGCAAAGCCAAGAAAATACTTTCGCTGAGCCAGCCATACCACACCAGCCAGCACAGCAGGGGCGTAGCCCATAGCAGCCAGTTTGGTAACGTGACCCGTTTCAACAAGTATTGGGTTATAGGAACAGAATGCATATGCCAAAGCGCCAAAAATGCCAATCCATGGCTTCAGTCGCATGGCTATACAAAGAATATAAAAACAGATACAGCAAAGGAAAAATAAGCTGGCAGGAGAGGGCAGACACAAAGTGAAGAGGTAATGTGCCCATGTCAGCGAAACATTATATTTCGATTCAATAGCGATCTGGTAAGCCGGCATACCGCTGAACACACTGTTTGTCCACAAGGGCAGATGTCCGTGTGCTTGTTTAAATTCCTCCGATTGCTGTTTGGCACCAATGGTACCCAGCATATCGTATTGATTTACTATCAAACCTTTCAGGGCAGGCAAACAGTAAACACAGGAAATCACTAAAAAAATAGCAATGGCCAGGGCATGTGGCGTAAGGCGTTGCAGCAGCGACTTTTTCATTATATCTTAACTGGTTAATAGAATGGGCAAAATAATGCAATTTTACAGCAAGTTGATATATGCAGAAATTAATATTTTTCGCACGCGTGGCTTTTATTTGTAATGTTTGTTTTGTGCTTACCTGGGTTATGCGCGCATCTCCTCAATTACAGCAGGGTCATATAGCATCCACCATCATCGTATTAGGTGTCGGTTCTGCCATCCTGATCAACTGTATTACCAGCTTTATCGCAGTTATTATGCTGTTGGGCAAAAAGATCACGCCGCCTTTTCCATATTGGCTATTTATTACTAATTTTCTCTTTTTCATTTTCCAGTTAATATTGATTCTTAAATGATCACCAACATTCTCAAGGATAAACCCACCAAACTATTTCTATCTTTTACTGCTTTTTTTGTTGCCAATGCGCTGATAGCGGAATGTATAGGCGGAAAGATCTTTTCACTGGAAAAGCTATTTGGTGCCAACCCGGTGCATTTTACCCTTTTCGGGCAATCCGGGCTTTCATTTAACCTTACCTGTGGGGTTATTTTATGGCCGCTGGAGTTTGTAATGACCGACATTGTAAACGAATACTACGGCCCCAAAGCTGTACGCCGTATTTCCTATACAGCCGTGGCCCTGATCTCCTATGCATTCCTGATGTTTTACCTTGCTATGAAGGTTCCACCGGCCGATTTCTGGTATAGCAGCGCTGTAGAGGATGGTGTACCCAATATGGCTAATGCTTTTAACGTGATCTTCGGACAGGGAATGTGGATCATTTTCGGTAGTCTCACAGCCTTCCTGGTAAGCCAGATTGTGGATGTAACGGTATTCCATAAGATCAAAAAGGTTACAGGCGAAAAGAAAATGTGGCTACGGGCTACAGGGTCTACACTTGTATCACAGTTGGTAGACAGTTTCATTGTGCTCTTTATCGCATTCAAATTAGGGAAAGGCTGGAGCTGGCAACTGGTACTCGCTGTTTGTTGTGTGAACTACATCTATAAATTTACCGTAGCGATACTGTTAACTCCGGTGATATACCTGGCTGAAAAACGCATTGAAAAATACCTCGGCCATGAAACTGCGCACAAAATGAAAATGACCGCGATGGGGAAGGAAGTAGAATAATGTTGAATATCGAAGACAAATACAAGTTGGTAGCTAAAGCGTCAAACGTGAGACGTCAGTCGTGAGTGGTCGCTAATTTAATTTGTCACCGCTCGTAGTGTCTTCATTTTCAAATTCTCAAATCTGCTAATTTGCACATTTCCTGTATTCAACTTATTACCTATAACCTACAACTTATAACCCTGTATTCACGTTAAGCATTTCGCGTTTAGCCGTACTTAAAACTTACAACCAGCATTCTCACCCCGCCATTTCCTCCGCCCACTTATCCCTTTCATCCGGGCTGAACTTCCAGGGAGCAAAGTTATTCTCCACATTGCTGAACATCACATTCCATTCCTGCGGAGCATTACTTTCTTCCATCACCAGTGAACGACGCAGTTCGAGAATAATTTCCAGCGGACTGATACTTACAGGACATTCCTGCACGCAGGCATTACAGGTAGTGCAGGCACGTAATTCTTCGGTAGTGATATAATTATGCAGTAAGGATTTGCCGTCGTCTTTAAACTCTCCGTTCTGTTTAATATTCTTACCCACTTCTTCCAGTCTGTCACGGGTAGACATCATGATCTTGCGCGGAGATAACAATTTACCTGTTGTAGTAGCAGGACAGGCAGCACTACAGCGACCGCATTCGGTACAGCTATAGGCATCCAGCAGGTTGCGCCAGCTGAGGTCCATTACATCCTTAGCGCCAAATTTATCAGGAGCTACTGCATCAGCAGGTGCCAGTTCGGGCTGCATGGCATACAGTACTTCATTTTGCACGGATTTCATGTTCCGCATTTCGCCCTCTGGCCACAAACGGGCATAATAAGCATTGGGGAAGGCCAGTAAAATATGCAGGTGTTTAGAATAAGGCAGGTAGTTCAGAAAAGCAAAGATGCCCAGGATATGCATCCACCAGCAGATCCTTTCCACAGCAACCAGACCTTTTACGCTTAAACCAGCCAGTAAAGGTTGCAAATATTGAGATACCACAAAATTACCGGTAGTATGTTCTGCATAGTGGCCAAAAGCCTGCTGTTGCAGTAAGGTATCGGCAGCATTCATCAGCAGGAACAGGCTCATCAGGATGATCTCCGTCATCAGGATATAATTGGCATCGCTGCGTGGCCAGCCATCAAGATCGTGACTGATAAAACGCTTTAATTTCAGAATATTCCTGCGAATGAGAAAGATAGCGCAGGCTACCCATACGCCCAATGCCAGTACTTCAAATGCATTGATAAGGAAAATATAAAAACCACCTAAAAAGCCTGCAAAGATCCTGTGTGTACCGGCAATGCCATCGATAAAGATCTCCAGTACTTCAATATTGATAATTACGAACCCAGCATACACTACAAAGTGCAACAAGGCTACCAGGGGATTGCGGAACATCTTTTTTTGTCCGAATGCCAGCAACAATACGTTTTTCAACCGCTCAGAAGGGTGATCATTATAAGCTTCATCCCTTCCCAGTAAGATATTACGGCGAATAGCCATAGCCTTCGTTGAAAACAACCAGATGGCAACTGCTGCAGCAGCCAAAAACAGTATTTGTTGCAGGTACATCATGTACTAAACAATTGGTTGCCGCTAAGATACGCGATTTGAAGGAAGCTAATTTGAAAATTGCTCAATTTGAACATTTGAAAATGAAGCGGTAACCGTTTCTCCTTTCACGAACCTTCTTACCACTCACTACTCTCCAATTCACTATTTACTATCGTTGAATTAAGAGGTTTAATTCCGGCTGGTGGGGACCTGCCGGGGGACGTGCCCGTGGCGGGTGTCTTCACCAGCCACTAACTAAACGACATTGACTGACTATTCACCGTTCAAGGTCGTTGAATAAAGCTCCGGAGGAGCTACCTGTTTATAGAAAATCAATTTTATCGAAGGTATTTAGCTCCGGTAGGAGCTTCCTGTAAGGCACCGGAGGCTCCTACCGGAGCCGTGCCACGCTTATTTATGATCATCTATAAACAGGAGGCCACGCTGTGGCCCATTCTTAATTCAACGACATTGATTCATCATTGACTATTCACCCAAAAAACCGGCAACCTTCAAACCAGAAATTCTTAGTTTTGAGCAAAATTTAGTGCATGACCACCAGGAATTACATACTGGACAAAGATACCGCAGCCCGTAAATTGCAACGCATGGCCTACGAAATTGTGGAAGGTAACCTGGAAGAACAACATGTGATCCTGGCAGGCATACGCGACAATGGCAGTGTAATAGCCGCTTATGTACAGCAATTATTGCAACCGATAGCCCCTTTTTCAACAGAACTGTTACATATTTCACTCGATAAAAGAAACCCCGGTGAAATTACGCTCAGTGATACGGTTGATTTCAATGGCAAGTCTATCATCCTGGTAGATGATGTGGCCAACAGCGGCAAAACAATGCTCTACGCCATGAAACCATTCCTCGCTTTTCACCCTAAAAAGATCCAGACACTCGCACTGGTTGACAGAACACACAAAACCTTCCCGGTAAAAACTGATTATGTTGGCATTTCCGTAGCCACTACTTTATTAGAACACATCTATGTAGAAGTAGACGGCAAAGTGGTTACAGGAGCATACCTGGAGTAATTTATTTATGTAGGAATTGAGGGGGGTGAGATTGCTGATTTCACGCAAAGACGTTAATGCTGTTTCGGGTGTCGGGTTTTGAGTTTCGGGTTGTGAAATCGTGAGACGTGAATCGTCAATCGTGAGTGGGAGCGTGAAAGGTGAAATGTCAAACGTGAAATGAAAGATACCGGTTCCCTGATACCGGATACAGGTCACTGGATACTGGATGCTGGATTTGAAATTGGATGTTTGAAATCAGAACAACTGCAAATTGCCAACTGCCAACTTGTATTTGTATTCCTCACTGCTCGTAGCTCAAAGCTTGTTGCTTATATTCACTATTGACCATTGACTATTCACAGACTTAACTGCCAACTTGTATTGCTAACAGCTAACACCTAAAACCTAATGTCTGTATTTCCTTGAGCCTTGTCTCTTAAACCTTGTGCCTTTCAGACCTCATACTTCAGGTTTTCTCTACGCAATCGATTGACTACAAAAATTTACAGAATTCTCTGCCAGTTAATAACTTTCCGGGACGAACTGGCGTCATAGAACGTCATTTACCAGGAACAGGATGAGACTGCTGCAGGGAAAATATAAAAAGGCGCTGATTTACCGGTGTATTACTATTCTGATAACTATCATAATGGGATGCCCTGTAGCTGCACAGGAAATAAACCTCCGTTTTAAACACCTCGGTATTGCCAATGGGCTCTCTCAAAGCTCGGTGTATTGTTTACTGCAGGATCAAAAAGGATTTATCTGGATAGGCACTACAGATGGATTAAGTCGTTATGACGGATACAGCTTCAGGCATTTCAAGTTTGCACAGAACAATACCTATAGCATCAGGAGCAATGAAATACAGGCATTGCATGAAGATGCACAGGGCAATTTACTGGTAGGCACTTCTGTAGGGCTCGATCTGTTTGATCCAACAACAGAACGTTTTTATGGTATACCGGTGCAGGGAGATGAAAAAGCCACCTTTTATGTAAAGCGCATCTTTAAAGACAGCAGGGGCATAATATGGATAGGCACCGGTAGGGGATTGGCACAATATGACCCTGTGAAAAAGATATTGGTACCACTCGTCATCAATAAAGATCAGCCTGCTTATCCTTCCTATGCCATTACTGAAGACGCGGATCATGTCTTATGGTTTTCATCAGGCAATTCAATTATCCGGTACAACCCTGCAACCAGGCAACAGTTGCCATTGCCACAGCCCCTGTTACAACATCCTGCATATAGAAAAAGCGCGGTGTGTTTTCTTACTTTCAACAAAGGCAACCTCTGGATAGGCACAGAAAGGAATGGCACATTACAATTAAACCTGCAGACCGGGCAATACAATCAATACAATGCAGAAACCAAACCTATAGCAGTCAGTAATGATATGGTGAGGGCTATAGGCTTTTATGATAACTATACCTGGATAGGTACCCGCAATGGTTTATATCTTATTGATGCAGACGGTAAGGCGTTAAAGCATTTCAAAGTTGATCTGAATGATCCTTTTTCTTTATCAGGCAACTCTATCCTCTGCTTTATGCAAGACAATGCCGGTAGTTTATGGATAGGCAGTTTTGCAGGCGCTATCAGCATTGTACAACCGGGTAATAATAACTTCAGTTATATTGGCCAGGGAACAGACAAAGATCCCGGCCTCAATTACCCTGTAGTAAGCCGCATACTGGAAGATAAAACCCATAATCTCTGGATCGCTACAGAAGGAGGCGGCATCAACTATTACAACCGGCAAACCGGCCATTTCAACTATATACATCTCAACCCATCTTCCCAGCATCTTGTAAACCAGGAAACCGTAAAAACCCTTCAGCAGGATGAGAAAGGCAACCTGTGGATCGGCACACTTGAAGGGCTTTTCTATTACGAAACACAAACAGGACGTGCACAGCGTTTGTTACTCGATTCCTCCGGTAACAACCTCTATAATGAAATGATCTATGGCCTTGATTATCGCAATGGTGAATTATGGATCGGTACCAAGGCCGGGCTGATACAACGTACACCGGAAGGCAGGATCACTCGTTTCAGGCATAGTAAGAAGGATAGCAATAGTATCATCTCCAATGATATCAACGCCTTGCTGCGCGACAGGGCAGGAGGTGTGTGGATAGGAACAGAATCCGGTCTCTCGTACCTGCCGCAGGGACAACAACATTTTGTAAACTACCTGTACGAATACTCCAGCATTTTTAATAAGAATGCCATCCTTTGCATTTATGAAGACCAGTACGACAACTGCTGGATCGGCACAAGAGGCAGTGGCATCAAGATCTTCAACAGGCAGCAGCAACGGTTCTTTACATTAGATACAGCATACGGGCTCAGCAGCAATATCATTCACAGCATCATTGAGGATAGGAAAGGCAATATCTGGGTAAGCTTTAACCAGGGCATAGCGCGGCTGGAGTTAAAAAAGAATGCACCGCCCTATATCAATAGCGACATACAGGTTACCAATTATTCTGTAAACAACGGGCTTGGTGCTAATGAATTTTCAACGGCTGCGTGTCGTACTGCCAATGGACAGATCCTGTTCGGTGGCATCAATGGTATTGTTGCTTTTCACCCGGAACAACTCGTCACCAATAAAGTACCGCCACAGGTGGCGTTTACGGACCTCTTCATTAAGAACATCCCTACTGGCATCAGCAGCCAGGGTTCTCCCTTACAACAATCTATTACTTATACAGATCGCCTTACTCTTACATACGACCAGGCATATTTTACACTGCGCTTTGCTGCATTGAACTATATCAACCAGGCTACCAACCAGTATGCATATATGCTGGATGGACTTAAGGATGACCAGCAATGGCATTATGTAGGCAACCAGCAAACTGCTACCTATACCAACCTGGATGCAGGAGATTATATCTTTAAGGTAAAAGCTGCCAACAACGATGGCGTATGGAATGAACAATACACCTCTCTGCACATCACTGTATTGCCACCCATCTGGAAAACATGGTATGCTTATTTACTGTATACCATCATCATTGGTACTTTATTGTACCTGTTCTATTCCTATTCGGTAAAAACTACCCGTCTTAAAAACCAGTTATTGCTGCAACAGATCAACCGTGCCAAAGACGAAGAACTGGTACAACGCAAGCTCAGTTTCTTCACCAATATCAGTCATGAGATCAAAACACCGCTTACGCTGGTATTGGCTCCCATTGAAAAATTGCTCACGCTGGTACAGGGTAGGGAAAAGGAAACGGAACAACTGGAGATCATGCAGCGTAATGGTGAAAGATTGTTGCGACTCACCAACCAGTTGCTCGACTTCCGCAAATTTGAAGCAGGCAATATGCCTTTGCAGGTTGCAGAAGGTAATTTAACAGTTTTCATCAAAGAAATATTACAGTCTTTTGAAGGATATGCCCGCCAACAACATATCGATCTGCAATTAAGCGTAGAGACAGAACAGGACAATACATGGTTTGACGCCGATAAGGTTGAAAAGATGGTCTTTAACCTCTTGTCAAACGCATTCAAGCTTACACCGGCAGGTGGTACTATCCGCATCATCATCAACAGTACAGCTCTGCAACACATCATCCGGGTGGAAGACAATGGCGCCGGTATTGCAGCCAGGCATCTTGATACTATTTTCAATCCTTTCAGGCACTATAACGACACCGGTAAAACAGTTGCCGGCACCGGTATAGGGCTGGCATTTACAAAAGGATTGGTGCTATTGCATCATGGAACTATTACAGTAAATAGTCGCCAGGCATTAAATGGTCAACCCGGCTATACCTGTTTCACCATCACCTTGCCCGCTGATAGTACAGCTTATACCAAAGATGAAAGGAGACAGGAAATATTGCCCGAACGGGCGGCATTACCACAGGCAAATATTGCCGACGTTTCCGGCATACCACCCGGTACTGATGATACCGCATTACCCCTGATGCTCATCACTGAGGACAATGCCGAAATGCTATCCCTTTTATCTGGTCACTTTTCCTCGCTTTACCGGGTAATGATCGCTACCAACGGGCAGGAGGGATTAGAAAAAGCTACTGAAACCCTGCCGGATATCATTATCAGCGATGTAATGATGCCCGGCATGAGCGGTACAGAACTATGCCGTCAGTTAAAAAAAGACCAACGTACCAGTCATATTCCCGTGATCCTGCTCACAGCCCGCAGTCAGCTCAATTACCAGATAGAGGGACTGGAAACAGGTGCAGATGATTATGTAACCAAACCATTCAGTCTTGCCCTGCTGGAAGTAAGGGTGCAGAACCTGCTGCAATCCAGGAAGCAATTGCGTGAACGTTATAGCCGGGATGTAACATTACAACCCTCACAGGTAGCTATTACTCCGGCAGACGAGACCTTCCTGGAAAGACTGGTACAGTTCATTGAAGAACACCTTACCGAACCCACGCTGCAGGTGGAAGAGATGGCCAAAGCCGTGAATATGAGCCGTACAACGCTCTACCGCAAGATAAAGGCCCTTACCGGGCAGTCGGCCATTGAATTTATCCGCCGTATCCGGTTAAAACGCGCTGCCCAGTTGCTCGAACGAAAAGAGTATACCGTAAACGAGGTGGCCTACATGACCGGCTTTTCCGACGTGGACTATTTCCGCAAATGCTTTAAAGAAGAATTTGGCAAAACACCCAGGCAGGTTTGAAGCAAGGACGAAATATGAAGTTAGAAGTACGGGAAGCAAGTTTGGCAGTTATCTCGAATACAAGCGGCGAGCTTTGAGCTACGAGCCGCGAGTGAATACAAGTTGGCAGTTGGCAATTTGCAGTTACCTGTATCCCCATTCACTATTCACCATTGACCATTCACTTGCTTCAGCCACTCACGATTGCCGTCTGCCGATTCACGATTCACGGCTCACGACTTCGCAACCAGAAACTCTAAACACCACACTCGAAACGGCATTTTTCCTTCCCATTTCAGGAATCCTCCCTACCAACGCTATACCAGATCCATACCAAACAAACACCAGGTTTTCGAATTTCCCCGTTTAAACCCTTAGTTCGTACGCTTTTCGTGTGAACCTGTATCGAAGCAGGTCATAAGCTGTCCCCTGTAAGAGTAGTGCAAAGTAGCCCGGATAGCAGACCCTGCCCGGCGTCCCGGGTTGGGAATATTTAAAGAAAAAGGAGCTGTTCTAATTAAATTTCAGATATCAAATCCAGCATCCGGAAACCAATATCCCATTTCACGTTTGACATTTCACCTTTCACGCCCACCTCACGTTTTCATAACCCGAAACTCAAAACCCGACACCCGAAACAGTGCTGTTTGCAACATCCCACCCGTATATCTGCAACATTCCACCCGGTGATCTGAGCCACGATACGGTTAATTTCGGAAGACCGGTGGGAAAGGAGTGCCCCTGGGTATCTTCCCCCGACCGATGCAATTGTTCACTCACCAAAACTAACCAGGTATGGCTGTGCAGGCAATCCCCACCATTAAAGACATTGCCCGGCAACTGAATGTCTCAGTTTCCACCGTTTCCCGGGCTCTCAAAGGACACAAAAGTATTGGCTTACGTACCCAGATGCGGGTAAAACAACTGGCCAGTGAATTAAGGTACCAGCCCAATCTCAATGCCATCTCCTTCAAACAGAAAAGAACCTTCATTATCGGCGTGCTGATCCCCAGCCTGAAGGAAAGCTTCTTTTCGGAGGCCATCAGTGGTATTGAAGACCTGGCACAACAGCACAAATACCATGTACTGATAGCCCAGAGCCATGATGATGTGGATAGGGAAAAACAGGTGTTGGAAGCTATGAAGAACCAACGCGTGGATGGGGTTATAGCCTCCCTGTCCAAACATACCACTGATTGCTCTCATTTTACGGACCTGGAGCATTTCAATATTCCGGTAGTGTTCTTCGACAGGGTACCCAATCGTACGGATGTCAACAAGGTTTACTTCAATATGCATAGTGGCACCAGCGAAGCGGTAGAGTTCCTGTACAACCAGGGGCACCGCCGCATTGCACTGGTCAATGGCCCGGAGTGCATGTCATCGTCCATTGAACGCACCCATGCCTGGAAAGAAGTGATGGTGAAGAAAAGGATCAAGATCGATATGTCGCTGGTAACATCTACCGATATGACGCAGGAAGGCACATTTGCTGCGATGGAGACACTGATGGCCTGTAAGCCACGTCCTACAGCCGTGGTGGCGATGAATGATTATGTGGCGCTGGATATTATTCAATATGCACGCAATACAAAACTAAAGGTCAACAAAGATCTCTGTGTGATCAGCTATGCCAATCTTCCGATCACCAATTATCTTGAAACACCGCCAATGGCATCGGTAGAACAGTATCCTTATCAACAGGGGGCCAAGGCTACAGAAATTATGATGCACCTGTTACAACATCATGATGATATGGCTGAAAAAGCATGCAGGCACGTACTCATCAATGGTAACCTCGTGATCCATGAAAAAAAGCAACGTTCAAAATCTATACCCATAAAAATAGCGCAACCGGTTGTGTGACCATATCAAACGTTTGCGTTATTGCGCACGTTTTTTTTCTACAACCTCAACTTGTATTTTTAAACAGTGAATGAACAGCAAGTGATGTAATTGTTAAGAACCACTATTATCCTTCTATCCGGTATCCATTTCACCAACACTCCGTTGGTGCTGATATAAAGGGAAACATTGTCCCAACCCTGTTCCGCATTACATACTGAACTATGTAACTGAAAAGTTGTGTGTGTCAGCACGACAGGGTATTCTATTGTATGCACGAAACTGAAAGATAAATAACCAAAACGAAACTGTATGCAACATCCAGCCAGCATTCCCATTCAATCCATCCCGGTAACCCTTTACTGTTTAACACAAAACACTGTATTATGATCAAACCCATTATCCGGTGTTGTATACCGGTACTGGCAGTATTGCTTTTGTACGCCTGTCAGAAAAAAGACACCGTTGCCGAAACTGCTTACTTAAGGAAATACTGGAACGAAACGGCCAGTAGCAATTACGAAGTACCGATCAGCCGTACTACTGCTATTACAGCTCACATGTTCCTGAACCTGATGACTGATAATGTTTTTTACTATGATATCCTGGTAGATACTACGCTTGGTACCGATGTACTGTCTGGTGCCGGCTTGTATTATGGTACTGCTGCCAGCAAAGGCGATCTGATGACAGATCTGAAACCTGTTATTAATGGCAGGCATATCTCCGGTAATATAACATTAACCAGTCAACAGGCTGAAGCAATGATGAGTCAGCCTATGTTCCTCAATGTACAGTCTAAAACATTTTCCAACGGACTGCTGCGTTTACAATTGGAAAAGAATATTGACTGGTACCAGGATGTACCCCTGGATGGAGGCTCTGTAGTACCTGCTGTAACCACTGCAGCCACCGGCAAAGTGGTACTACGTATGACAACAGATAAAGTACTGCATTACCAGGTGATCATTAATAATGTACCTGCCACAGATGCATTAAAAGAAACGCACCTGCATACCGGTGCAGCAGGTACCAATGGTACACTCACGTACACATTTGCCACAACAGCAGCAGACTATAACGCCGTGAAATCAATAACAGGGTTAGCCGACGCTACCATTTCCACGCTCAAAACTGCTGCCTGTTATATAGATGTGCATTCTGCTACCTACACCGCAGGTTTGCTGCGCGGACAACTGAGGTAGCTTAATCATTATCACAAAACTCCCGAAACAACTATGCACACAAATACTTTTATGATACGTTGCCTGCTTACTATGGCTACGCTGTTTCCGGCAGCCTATAGCCAGGCAGGCATTGCAGCCATGCCTCCGCAGGTAGCAGATACCACCGCCAAAACCATTAAAGGTGTGGTGAACGATGCGGAAGGGCATATACTGGCTGAAGTGGACATTACCAATAAACGCACACAGGAAACAGTACAATCTTCCAAAGATGGCTCTTTCAGTATAGATGCAACACCGGCAGACGAACTGGAGCTTACGATGGAAGGTTTTGCTACTATTACTTATACTGTAACAGGTAAAGAAAACGGTGTATTGCAACTGGTACTGCACGAACAATCACTGGCGGCTGCAAAAAACGTACAGATGTCTTATGGCATCCGCAGGGCCGACCAGGTTACTTCCTCCTTCGATGTGATCTATAATCGTGAACTGATCAAATCGCCGGTAGTGGACATTACCAATGCGCTTTCCGGAAGACTGGCAGGTTTATACACCTTACAACAAGGTGCTACACCCGGTAGCGAACAGGCTGCTATTTACCTGCGCGGAGTTACCAGTCCGTTGATCGTCATTGATGGTATTCCCCGTAATTACACCTTGCTCAATCCCAATGAAATTGAAAGCATCACTGTATTAAAGGATGGTTTATCTGCCAACCTGTATGGCATCCGTGCCAGCAATGGCGCCTTGCTTATCAATACACGCAAAGGAGTACCGGGCAAACAGGTGATCTCATTCACGGCACAATACGGCATACAAAAGCCTACCAAACTGCCATCTTATCTCCATGCTTATGATTATGCAAGCTTGTTCAATGAGGCACTGGCCAATGATGGCAAACCGGCTCAGTACACCAATGCAGATCTGCAGGCTTACAAAGATGGCTCAGATCCTTATGGTCACCCGGATGTAAACTGGCAAAAACAGGTATTGCGCAACCAGATGAGCATGGCACGTTACAGTGCTGATGTATCTGGCGGGGGCAAATTTGCACAGTACTACCTGGCGCTCGATCATGTGAACCAGCAGGGCGTTTTTGTTACTGACAAATCGAAGAATACCTACAATACCAATAACGATTACAAACAGTACAGCATCCGCAGCAATGTAATGATGAATGTAAACAGCACCCTGAAGGCCTATCTCAATGTATTTGCGTTGATCAGGAATGGCAATCAGCCCGGTGTTGGAACATCCGCTATCTTTTCCGATCTGCTGAATGTACCCAACAATGCCTATCCTGTTTTCAACCCGGATGGGTCTTATGGAGGTACTACAGAACGTACTACCAACCTGTATGCACGTACCGTGAACAGTGGTTATATATCTACTTACAACAGGAACTTATATGCAGATGTAGGCTTACAGAAAAGCCTGGATGCTGTGACCAAAGGATTATGGATAAGAGCTAAGGCTTCTTTCGGTACTGATCTTACAGAAACTATTAACCGTTCCAAAACATTCGCTACCTACAAAATGAACGTGGACCCGGTTTCTGGTGATACTACTTATACCAAGTTCAATACAGATGGTACCCAGAACAACAGTGGCAGTATTTCCAGCCAAACACGTAATAACTACTGGGACGTTACGCTTGGTTACGATAAATCACTGGCTGGCGGGCATACTATTGCGGCAAGGGCTATTGCAAGCAGCCAGCAATATGGCATCAGCGGACAACTGCCCACTGTTTATACAACCTATTCAGTGAACGGGCAGTACAACTATAAGAACAGGTATGATGTGGAATTGTCTGTTACTGCCAATAAGCAAAACCTCTATCCCAAACATCATGATTTGGGTGTATTTCCGGCAGCAGGGCTGGGCTGGACCATCAGCAATGAGAACTGGTTCCCCCGTACAAAAGTGTTGAACAGCCTGCGCCTCAAAGCCTCTTATGGCCGTACCGGTATGGATGATATTGGTTACTATGTATACAGCCAGTTTTATGGCAGCGCTACAGGCTATACATTGGGCGTATCACCCACTTCCTCCAGCGGTGCGTCAGAATCTACACTGGCCAATCCATATATAACATGGGAAAAGGCTGATAAATTCAACATAGGTATCAGCACTACCTTACTGGGCAACAAACTGCGTGCAGAAGTAGAGTATTATAATGACACTTACTTTGATCTTGTACAAACACGTGGCCGCTCGTTGGCTTCCATTGGCGCCACTTATCCCGATGAAAATATCGGGAAGAACAGGTATTACGGTATTGATCTTACCCTGCAATATGAAAACAATGCCGGTGCTGTAAAATACTATGCTGGTTTAAAACTGGGTACGCGTCAGAGTAAAGTGATCTTTATGGATGAGGTAGATCGCAGGTATAGCTGGATGGAGCGCACAGGACAGAAGGTAGGACAGCTTTATGGCTATGTGGCAGAAGGTTTTTATAGTGCCAGTGATATCACCAATAAAATAGCTACGCTGGAAGGCTATACACCGGTAGCGGGTGATATAAAATACAAGGACCTCAACAACGATGGCGTTATCAACCGCTATGACATTGCTGCCATCGGTAATACAAAACCATTTATCAGCGCAGGTTTCCAGGCAGGAGTGGAGTACAAAGGAGTATCACTCAGTTTCCTGCTGCAGGGAGTAATGAACCGCGACCTGATGCTCAATTCTACTGATTACGAATTCCAGGCAGTTTCAGGCGGTGGTTATACACAGGCACAACAGCACCATCTTGGTCGCTGGACACCGGCTACGGCAGCTACTGCTACCTATCCGCGTCTCAGTGTTGGCAGCAATGCCAATAACCAGACCACTTCTACATTCTGGTTGCACAAAGGCGATTACCTGCGCCTCAAGAACGTAGAGCTTTCCTGGTCGCTGCCACGCAAATGGGTAAATGCAGTAAAACTGGGTGGCGCACGCCTGTTTGTCAATGGCTTTAACCTGCTCACGTTTACACAGGTTGACAGGCTGGACCCGGAATATCCTTATGCTACCGGCTATCCTAACCTCAAAAGCTTTAATGCAGGTTTCAGTATCAAATTTTAACAACCGTTGGTAAAAGCAATTATATGAAACGTTTTTTCCTGTACATCTTTCTGCCGGCTGTTATACTGGCTACGGCCTGTAAAAAAACAGCAGAAGGTTACCCGCTGGAACGCTGGGACGAAGATGTTGTATTTGACCCTACAGACAGTGTAGGCAGTTATGCCAGCCAGTTCCTCATGAATGTATATTCTTACCTGCCCAATAGCTTCGCCGGCGTAAGCAGCAATGCATTGCTGGATGCCGGTACTGATGATGCGGTCTATCGCTACCCGGGCAGTACTATTGAGATCTTTGTAAATGGTGCATGGACTTCCTGGAACATGCCGGATAACGTATGGAGTAAATACTATACCGGTATCCGCAGGGCCAATATCTTTTTAAAGAACATAGGAGGAGTGCCTTTAAAAACGGCCAGCCTTAAACCACAGTGGAAAGCTGAAGCCCGTTTTCTGCGTGCCATGTTCTATTTCGAACTGGTAAAGCGCTGGGGAGGTGTTCCCATTATCGGCGATACGGTGTACCGGTTGGAAGACAATGTTGATCTTCCCCGCAACACCTACGATGAATGTATTCAATACATCGCCAATGAATGCGATAGCGTACAGGACAAACTGCTGAAAGAAAACACCATTGCTGATGGCGATTGGGGACGTATTACCCGTACCGCAGCTTTATCATTGAAGGCGAGAGCACTGTTGTATGCTGCCAGCCCGCTCAACAACACCACCAATGATCTCAGTAAATGGAAAAAAGCCGTGGATGCTTCCAAAGCCATTGTAGACCTGGGTACTCATTCATTGTACTCAGCTTACAATACCATGTTTGTTACCCGTAAAACCACCGAGACCATCCTGGGTTATCAGTCAGGAACGGGTTACGGTCTTGAAACCAATAATGGCCCTACAGGCTATTCAGGTACCGGTGCAGGCAATGGCCTCAATAATCCTACACAAAACCTGGTAGATGCTTTTCCTATGAAAAACGGTAAAGCGATCACAGAAACAGGTTCAGGATATGACCCGCAGAACCCTTATACCAACAGGGATCCCCGTCTTGGATATACCATCCTGTACAATACAACCACCTGGTTAAACAGGGCGGTGGAGCTCTACAACGGTGGCCGTGATTACAGTGGTACACAAACAGGCTATTACATGCGTAAGTTCCTGGGAGCATTTACTACCAGTACTGCCTATTCAGCTACCAATCACAATGCAATGATCTTCCGCTATGCAGAAACACTGCTCAACTATGCAGAAGCATTGAATGAATACAACAGTGCGCCACCCGAAGCTGCATTCACTGCAGTAGAAGCTATCCGTCAGCGTGCCGGTCTGTCGCCTTACACTATTTCCCGCTCACTGAACCAGGCTGATTTCAGGAAGCTGGTACGCAATGAACGTCGTCTTGAACTGGCTTTTGAAGAACATCGTTTCTGGGATATCCGCCGCTGGAAAATAGCGCCTGAGGTACTGAACGCAACCGTACTGAAGGGCATCAACATTACTAAGAATGGTACCACTTACAGCTACGATTACAACAGGAATGTAATTACCACTACAGCCTGGAACGATCGCATGTACCTGTATCCCATTCCCATTGCAGAAATGGAGAAAAGCAAAAAGCTGGTACAGAACCCGGGATGGTAAAAATATAAACACACAATAACGCTACTGCTATGTATAAAATAACTGCTTATTTACTGGTAATGCTTTGCGCAGCGCAACTGGCATTTGCACAGGGCAGGGTGGTAAAAGGTACGGTGACGGACGGCAACAACCCGGTTGCAGCCGTTACAGTATCAGAAAAAAGCCACCCCAATAATTCCGTGATGACGGATGAGAACGGTAAGTTCACTATTACGATAAAAGATCCTGCCAGCCAGCTATTGGAGTTCAGTAGCGTTGGCTATCTCTCGCAAACCGTGGATATAAAAGGAAAGGCCTCGCTCAGCATTACGTTGCAGGCGGGCCGCAAGGATATGGATGAAGTAATGGTGGTAGGCTATGGCCGTAAAAAGAAGATCACCAACACCGGCGCTGTAAGCATGGTTACCGGCACAGAAATTCGTCAGAGCCCTGCGGCCAGTTTGCAGAACTCACTGGTAGGTCGCCTGCCCGGTTTCTTTGCCCAGCAACGTTCCGGTCAGCCCGGTAAAGATGGTGCTGAATTCTATATCCGTGGTATCAGCTCCTACAACTCCAGCGCCAGTCCGCTGATCATTGTAGATGATATTGAAGTAACCTACGACCAGGTGAAAGATATTGATCCCAATGAAATTGAAAGTCTCTCCATCCTCAAAGATGCCTCTACTACTGCTGTATACGGTATCAAAGGGGCCAATGGTGTATTGGTGATCGTAACCCGCCGTGGTAAAGAAGGTAAGCCCCGTGTTACCTTCCGTAGCGAAGCAGGATGGCAAAAGCCTACCTTATATTTCAACTTTTTGCCGGCATACCAGGATCTGCTGCTTATGCGCGAGAAATCACTGGCCAGCAAAGAAGACCCTGTTGGTTCTTATCCTTACCTGTACAGTGATGAGGCTATCCAGAAATACAAAGATCATTCAGATCCTTACAGCTATCCCGATGTAAACTGGATAAATGAAGTAACCAAACCCAGCTCATTACAGTTACGCGACAACATCGATATCAGTGGGGGTACCAAATCTGTGAAATACTTTATTTCCGGGGGCTATGTGTTCCAGGATGGCATCATGAAGAATTTCAGTAAATCCGAAGGGTACAACAGCAACTACTATTACAAACGTTATAACTTCCGTAGCAATCTTGATATCACAGCATCACAGAGCACTACTTTCCGTTTTGACCTCTCCGGTTATTTTGGAGAAACCAATGAACCCTATGTTGCCGATGCCAATATGACCGGTGGTGCATGGCCTTTGTGGAGACAATTGATGTCTGGTGTATTACCATCATGGGCTTATCCTGTATATAATCCGGATGGTTCTTATGGTGCAAGATCAGGTTCCGCCATCAACCCCGTTGGTTTACTGCGCCTCATGGGTTACCAGCGTACTTACAACAATAACTTCAACCTGAATGTAACCGGCAACCAGAAACTGGACTTTATTGCCAAAGGACTGGCCTTACACGGAACTATTGCCTATACCAGTTATGCCGTAGATTACCGCTCACTGTACCGCAATAACTTTCCAGCCTATGATTACAACAGTGCTACAGGCGAATATACCTTGTACAACATCAACCAGGATCTCTATCGTATTCCGCAGCTTACCCTGTTAAATACGTTGGTAGATGGTACCGTACCAAGCACTAACAAGCGCACCAACATGCAGGCTTCACTGACCTATTCCCGCAGTTTTGGTTCACATAACATCAATGTACTGGGTCTGTACAACCAATACTCGTACACTTCAGCTACCAACAGTCCTGCCTATACACCCGAGAACTTCAGGGGCTTTACAGGACGTATCAGTTATAACTTCCGTGAAAAATACCTGCTGGAAGCTGTAGCAGGCTACAATGGTACAGACCGTTTTAAAGCCAGCAAACGCTATGGATTTTTCCCTGCTATTTCAGCAGGCTGGAACATCAGTTCCGAAGAATTCTTCAAAAACATCACTGTTATCGACAACCTGAAGATCCGTGCATCATGGGGCAGGGTAGGTAGCGACCAGATAGGCGGTTACCAATACCTGTACGATGAAGTGTACAGCCGCAACAACAGTACCTCATACAATAATGCTTATTCGCTTGG
The DNA here is from genome assembly GCA_047602185.1 of Chitinophagaceae bacterium. Classification (GTDB taxonomy): domain Bacteria; phylum Bacteroidota; class Bacteroidia; order Chitinophagales; family Chitinophagaceae; genus PMP191F. The sequence continues at coordinate 1,347,480 of JASGHY010000001.1, forward strand.
CGAAACCAGTGTAAACATGCCATACATCTATCCAAGCTCATTGGGTAACAATGATGTTCGCTGGGAATTAGAAGAGCAGAAGAACCTCGGTATCGATCTGCGCATGTTCAAAAACAGGTTATCAGTTACGGCTGATGTATTTGACCGCTATCGTTACGATATTCTTGACAAACCCAAAAGCACACCATCCTTTGCAGGATTGGGCAGCACATTGCCTGCCGTAAACCTGGGGCGTGTAAGCAACAAAGGTTTTGAAGTAGAGCTTTCTTACCAGGACAAGATCGGGCCGGTTAATTTCTTCTTTAAAGGAAACTATACCTATGCAAAGAACAAGATCCTGTTCAGCGACGAAATTGCACCAACTTATCCGCAGCAGGCTACCACGGGCCGTCCCATTGGCCAGTACTTTGGTTATGTATGGAGCGGCAAATTTTATCGTGACCTGTTGGATATTGATACCAGTGCAGTACAGGATAACCAGACGGTATTACCCGGCGCGCTTAAACTGGTTGATATTAATGGCGACGGCCATATCAATGATGGGGACAGAACAGCTATCGGCAATCCCAATAAACCTAATACCTATTATGGCTTTAGTGTAGGCTTTGCTTACAAAGGCTTTGACATCTCTGCATTGTTCCAGGGCACCAAAGGCAGTAGCTTCTATACCGAGATGTTCGCTCTGGGTGTAAACGTAAAAACACAGGATGTACACCAGGGCAGATGGACACCAGCTACAGCAGATATTGCACAGTTTATGCGACTGGGCGAGGGTGGTGGTCTCAGCAGCGCGCTTAGCACCTACTGGTTGCGTTCTGCCGATTACCTGCGCCTGAAAAATGTGGAATTGGGTTATAAGCTCTCCAATGCATTGTGTCGCAGGTTGCATGTAGAAAATGTACGCATCTATGCCAATGGACTCAACCTGTACACCTGGTTCAAGCTGAAGATCTACAACATTGACCCGGAAAATACATCTACCAGTACTACAGCCCTTAGTACTTACCCGCAGCAAAAAGTATTCAACGCTGGTATCAGTGTTACATTTTAAAAATTAAGATGATGAAATACACAAAATATATTATTGCCTGTGCATTCATAATTGCGGTACTGTGTATGGAAGCCTGCAGCAAAAAAGGTGGCGACCTGCTGGATAGAACTGAATCCGGTACCATCAACGAACAGGTCACTTTTTCTGACAGTATCCGTACTATGGAATTTTTAACCGGCCTGTACCAGGGCGTTCAGAACTATTATAAACAAACTGTACTGACAAACTATGGCAGTATGGCCGATTGTACAGATGAAGGTGAAATAGAGTGGACAGGAACTTCAAACTATCCTGTTCCGCTTAACCTCGGTACCCTCAATTCATCTTACTCATGGGTAAGCGGTGCATGGAGCCACTGGTTTTCACGTATCCGTAATGCAAACATTTACCTGAAGAATATTGCCACTACACCACTTTCTGCACCTATGAAAGAACGTACAAAAGCAGAAGCACGTTTTATGCGCGCATGGTATTACCACCAGTTGTTCCGTTTCTTTGGTGGTGTGCCCCTGGTAGGCGATACTGTTTACACGGCCGATGATATCATCAGCAGATCGCGCAATACCGTAGCTGAAACCATCGACTATATTGTAAAGGAACTGGACGGTGCAGCAGAAGGATTACCAACTGAATTTACCGGAGCCGATTACGGCAGGGCTACCCGTGGTGCAGCGCTTGCATTAAAAGCCAGGACATTGCTTTATGCAGCCAGCCCGCTTTTCAATGGCGGTTATGATGGGCAGAATGGATTTACTGCCAGTACCGAAGCCCAGAAGTTGCTGGTCTGTTATCCCTCTTACGACGCCAATCGCTGGAAAACTGCTACCGATGCTTTTAAAGCGGTCATAGACCTCAATAAATACAGTTTGTACGAAGACAATACCACCGCATTGGGTTATGGATTCTATAAAGTGTTTCACCTGCGGGTAAGCAGTGAGGCCATTTTCCAGATGATGGATGCTCCTAACACAAGACTGGAAGGTATGTGGCTGCCACCAACACGTAGTGGCGCCGGTGCATCTTATCCCAGCCAGCAGTTGGTAGATGCTTTCCCTATGAAAGATGGTAAGGCCATTACAGATGCTACCAGTGGTTACAATCCTGCCGATCCTTATATCAACCGTGATCCCCGCTTTTACTATTCCATTATCTATAATGGTGCTATGTTCCGCCAGACCAGTACGGTAACACAGGCGCCTATTTACACATACTTTTTAGCTCCGACAGATGGCATGGGCGTATCCAGCTATACCACCCGCAGCGGATATTATTGCCGTAAAATGCTCAACAACGAGTCCACCGGCAATACACAGCGTTGCATTCCTGAAATACGCTATGCAGAAGTATTACTGAGCTATGCAGAAGCGCTCAATGAGGTAAGTGGCCCGTCGGCAGAAGTGTACAGTGCAGTAGAAGCCATTCGCAAACGCGCAGGATTGGTGCCTTATACATTACCAACAGGCTTAACCAAAGATGCTATGCGTAAGTATATCTGGAACGAACGCAGGATTGAACTTGCTTACGAAAACCATCGCTATTTTGATACACGCCGCTGGAAGATCGCGAATGATCCGGAGGTAGTAATATTCCGTGGTATTAAATGGACCAAGAACGGCACTACTTATAAGAGAGAAGATATTGTGGCAGATGCCCGTTCTTTCAATCATCCGGCCATGTATTTCTTTCCCATTCCTCAAACAGAGATCGGGCGTCAGAAACTGTTTATCCAGAACCCGGGATATTAAACCAGGCAGTTAGGTTTTAATATAGAGTCGCAAAGGGGCCAGTCGTTAGGCCCTTTTGCCTTTTTTAAGAGTGTTTCACGCAAAGACAGCCAGGGCTCGCAAAGACGCAGGCAAAGCAAGTTGGCAATTTGCAGTTAAACCGCTACAGGTTACCAGTTACCGGTTTCTGGTCAGATGGGCGTTAAGCGTTCAGCGTTCTGCAATACTTATAACCTACAACTTACAACCTATAACCTGTATTCTCAGCATTCAGCATTACTTCTCAAACAACACATACATATACTTAAAATTGATCACCATCTCTTTAAACTGGGTCATAACATCCTGTCCCAGGTTGCCAAAGTAGAAGTTGTCGGTAGTGCCTGCATGAGTGGTCTTTACGGCTACATTTTTGATGGTAACAGGCTGGCCGTGTATATCAAAAGTAATAGAGGGCAAACGATAGGCAGTAGTGTTATTGGTACCGCCGGCACCACCTTCCTTTAATTGAAAGGCTGTACCGTTCTGCGTTATGGCGGCTTTGTACTTGCGGTAATAAGGCTGATTCAAAACAGTGGTCTGGGCGCCGGTATCAAAAGTAAAAGCCAGTGTATCACCAGCGATAATGGTATTCAGCACAGGCGCCAGTCCATCTATTCCAAAATTACCTATGTCCTTTTTCACAGCTTCACGAGGTATGGTCAGGGTATCACCTTTAGCAATGCGAACCTCCTGCAATTGTTCAATAACAGGAAAGCCGATAATGCCATTGATCTTATAAATACCATTCAGAAAGGAGAGGGCGCTATCCGGGAAAACCATAAACACCACATTGCTCAGGGTAATAGAACCGATCTTCAGGCTTTTTGCCAGAGCGAGATCAGCCATTACTTCAAGCCCGGTAATAGCCCGTACTTTAAAGCGGCTGTGCAGCAGCTCCATGTTGCTTTTACCGGCATAGGTTTCGCTCACTACCGAAATATTGGCGCCGGTATCAAATACAAACTGAAAGGTGCTGTCACCAAACTGTACGGGAATATTCAGCAGACGGGCCATGTCACGTTTACCGGCAATATGCGTATCATTATCGACAATTGCCTGCTGTGGCGCTACGTTCTGCAGGCTTTTCCAGATAACATCAGAGTTATTGATCTCCTCCTTTTCTTCAGCAGATAATACATGCTCATATTTTGTAAGCATCAACTGGCTTATTTCATGTGCAAGACGATACTGGTACAGTTTGATATGATTATCGATCTGCTTGGTGAGCAAACTGCTGATCTCCTTATCTGAAAACTCCTTGCTGTATTTATTGACAAGATGATAGATCTCCTTACTGGACAATTCAAGGTCATGAAAGAAATTATGGACAAATGCCTGGTAATACAGTTTACGGGCATCGCTCAGCTTTTTATATTGCTTCTGCTGCAACTCATCCCGCAGTCTGAAAAAGTCGCGATTCACCAACAGGCTATCCAGCCTGCTATAGGGTGCTGCCATACCATGAACACCAACAAGTATAATGACCAGGATCAACAGTTGTTTCATATACATCATCATTAATCGAACTAAACTACTATAAAGTTAGTTGCATTTACTACCGGGGAAAACAAATGAATTGATGAATTGTTGGGGTCCCCGGGCAGGAATACAGGTACAATATAGCAGCAGCTTTAGTTACCCGGTACCGGGTAATTTTTGCGAAATGCGAAAAAACTGGATGAGTTGGCGCTACAGGTCTCATTCCCTATACCTAATACTTATCTTTGCACCTTCTTTAATTATTTTATGACTCTCCGCTTATAGGAAGCGCTATTGAACACAGCTCACCCATATCCGGAAAATCAGAAGTTATTTATTGACATATCAGCCAGGAAATATGACAACACCTTTTAATACAGAAGAGATCAATAAACTGATCCGTACGCGCAGAAGTGTTTTTGCACAGCAGTTCGAACCCGGGAAAACTGTACCTGACGAGATCATCATGGAGGCTTTGGAAAATGCTAACTGGGCGCCTACACACAAGCTGTCCGAGCCCTGGCGTTTTACTGTTTTTACCGGCGCGGGTTTACAAACCCTTGCTGAAAAACAGGCGGCTATTTATAAAGAGTTTGCGGGGCCCAAATTCAAGCAGCCCAAATATGAGTCAATGCTCGCTACGCCGTTACAATGCTCACATATCATTGCTATTGGCTGTCACCCTGACCCTACATTACCGGTAATGGAAGAAATAGCAGCAGTGGCCTGTGCGGTACAAAATATTTACCTCACCGTATCAGCTTATGGAGTAGGAGGGTACTGGAGCACTGGTGGCATTACTTTTATGGAAGAAGCCAAACCTTTATTCAATCTCGGTACAGAAGACCTCTTAATGGGATTCTTTTACCTGGGCTATGTACGCGTGCCTTCACCTGCCGGCAAACGTAAACCTGTTACGGACAAAACACAGTGGGTAAGAGGATAATTTTTGATGAACCTCCTGTGGCTTTAGCCACATTACCCAATGTTATTTAATATAGTAATGTATTTGCCTGTTGCCCGGCCTTGAAAGGCCGGGCAATAAATTTTACCTAATAGCATTATTCAGCTCTCCGATCACCGTGGCTTCAACCACTAACTCAATGCTCCTTATATAACAATTGTATTGATCCCTTGCCCGACCTTAAAAGGTTGGGCAAACGTAGAACCTGTATTTATCTTTTGCCCGGAAATAATATAACATTCACTCCCGATGTATAATTCCTTTTCATACTTCACATTCCGTTTCCGGCGTCACCAGTCATAAATTTGCCTTACTGCAAATTGCTTTTTGTTTTATCTTCAGGATATTAAGTAACCCTTGCAGCAACCATTCCAGATATTTGCCCTTGGAGATTCTGCCATCACCCTCGATTATGGCAATACCATCAGCGAAACGCTGAATGAAAAAGTGCTGAGCATACAGCAATGGTTGTATATCCACCGTTTTGAAGGATTAAAAGATGTGATCACTGCGTACAGTTCTGTTACAGTGGTGTATGATCCTTTTATGATCAGGAAACATTACCATGTTCACGGCACTGTGGCGTCATGGATAACAGCATTGCTGGAAAAAGCAGCTACCGAAGCATTTCCCGATCCTTCTCCGGAAAAACAGGTCATCCGGATCCCTGTTTGCTACGAGGGCATCTATGCCCCCGACCTGGAAGCGCTGGCAAATCAACTGCAATTGGCGCCGGAGGAGGTAGTCAGGCTCCACACCGAACCACTGTACCGTGTCTATATGATTGGTTTTTTGCCCGGTTTCAGCTACATGGGCGAAGTACATCCAAAGATCGCAGCACCACGCAAATCACAGGCAGTACCAGTACCAGCGGGTAGTGTAGGAATTGCCGGAACACAAACCGGTATTTACCCGCTTCGCTCACCCGGGGGCTGGCATATTATCGGCCGTACGCCTTTAATGATGTTTGATCAATACAATAAAGTGCCTGCAAAATTACAGGCAGGTATCTATGTGCAGTTTTTTCCTGTTTCCGAAACCGCATTTATGGACGAACAGGCAAAGCAACCCGTAATCACAAACTGAAGGTTCACAGAAAACGATCACTGTTAACCATTGTAAGTAAAGCATGTCAATTACAGTTATTAAACCCGGCATAATGGACACCCTGCAGGATCAGGGGCGTAATGGTTATAGTCACTGGGGCATTAACCCCGGCGGAGCAATGGATCCTTATGCAGCGCGGGTAGCCAATATGCTGGTAGGCAATAACAGCCCGGAAGCAGTACTGGAAATGCATTTTCCGGCTCCCCAGTTGTTATTCGAGCAGAATGCACTGATTGCGTTGACCGGGGCTGATTTCTCCGCTACACTGAATGATGAATTGTTGCCACTGTGGCATCCCATAATAGTACGCAAGAACACCATTCTGCATTTTCCCAAATGGCAGCAGGGGGCACGCTGTTACCTGGCCGTACATGGAGGGTTTTCGGTTTCCAGGTGGCTGGATAGTTACAGTACCAATCTCAAAGCCGGAGCAGGTGGCTTTCGGGGTCGTAAGCTGGAAAAGAATGATGAACTGCAGTTTAAGGACAGCGCCATGTATGTTGCCGGTTTGCTGCCCGAAGGCAAGGATTACCGGTTTCTGAAATGGCGTGCAGGTACCGGCCATACCTATCTTCATCCAAACGAGATCCATTTTACAAAAGGACATGAATGGGAGCTGCTCACAACCGCAGCACAAAAAGATTTGCAGCAGAATAACTTCATTATTCATCCTTCATCTGACAGAATGGGGTATCATCTCCGCAGTACTGCATTACAATTATCGCAGCCCAGAGAAATGGTTTCTTCCGGTGTAGGGTTTGGAACCGTTCAATTATTACCCAATGGACAGCTTATCGTGTTGATGGCCGATCACCAGACCACAGGTGGCTATCCGCGTATTGGACATATTATAAATGCGCATTTACCCAAACTGGCACAACTACGGGCAGGTGATACATTCCAGTTTGTATTAACAGACCAGGAAACTGCCGAGGAATGGTGGCTGGCACAACAACAGGAATTAAATATCTTACAGGAAGCTTGTTTCGATCACCTGAACCAACTGGTATGAGTAGTATTGATCTCAATTGTGATATGGGAGAGGGCTTTGCATTCGATGCCGCGCTGATGCCCTTTATCAGTTCCGCAAATATTGCCTGCGGTTTCCATGCAGGTGATAAAGATACCATGCGCCGTACAGTAGCACTGGCACTGCAACACAATGTGGCTATTGGTGCACATCCTTCCTATCCCGACAGGGAAAACTTTGGCCGGATTGATATTTTAGGCAGCAGCGTACAATTGTCAGAATTGCATAACATCATTACAGAACAGATAGCTTTATTACAGCAGGTCTGTGTTGAAATGGGAGCATCACTTCACCACGTAAAACCACATGGAGCTTTATATAATCGTGCTGCACGCGACCAGGCAGTAAGCGCACTGATCTGCGAAGCTATTGCAGCTGTTGACCCGGCATTACAATTCTATGGACTAAGCGGCAGTTTAATGCAGCAGGAAGCAGAGTTGCGTCAGTTTACTTTTATCAGCGAAGTTTTTGCCGACAGAACTTACCAGGATGATGGCAGTCTTACTCCACGTTCACAATCCAATGCATTAATTGAAGAAGACGGTATTGCATTGCAACAGGTATTACAAATGATACAGCAGGGCAGTGTTACTGCTGCATCAGGCAAAACAGTACCGCTTCATGCTGATACGATCTGCATTCATGGTGATGGTGCCCATGCGGTAGCGTTTGCCAGGATGATCAATGAAACATTTCAACAGCAGAATATCACAGTTAGCACTTCTCAGAAACATAAAACCCCGTAGTATATCTTGAAATCATCTTACGCCACCCGTTCAGCCCTTGCCGGGGCAGCTTTCCTGATGGCCACTTCTGCTATTGGCCCGGGATTTATCATGCAAACAACGTTGTTTACACAACAACTGTTAACCAGTTTTGGCTTTGTAATATTGATATCAGTACTGCTTGATATTGCAGCCCAGATGAACACCTGGCGCATTATTACAGTCAGCAGTCTTCGTGCGCAGGATCTTGCCAACCAGGTTATACCCGGTGCAGGCTATTTATTAAGCATCCTGGTTGTACTCGGTGGTCTTGCTTTCAATATCGGCAATGTGTCCGGCGCAGGGCTGGGTCTTGATATTATTTTTAATCTTGATGCAGATCCACAACGTCCGGTGTGGGGCGCTTGTATCAGTGCTGCTATAGCGCTGGTCATCTTCTGGGTAAAAGACTCCGGCAAAGCAATGGATTGGTTTGCGCGCATCCTGGGTATTGTTATGATCGGTCTTACCTTGTACGTAGCCATTTCTTCCAACCCGCCTGTTGGCACAGCACTCAAGCATACTTTCTGGCCGCAACAAACCAATACAATGGCCATTGTAACACTGGTAGGGGGCACAGTAGGAGGGTACATCAGTTTTGCAGGCGCACACCGTTTGCTCGATGCAGGTATCACCGGCAAACAACAATTGCCATTGGTAACCCGCAGCAGTGTACAGGCAATTTTACTCGCTTCATTAATGCGTGTATTATTATTCCTAGCAGCATTAGGCGTTATTTATGCCGGTCATGTTTTAAGTTCCGGCAATCCTGCCGCATCTGTTTTCAGTATTGCTGCAGGTAAAGCTGGTTCTGTCATTTTTGGAATTGTGTATTGGGGTGCGGCTATTACATCCGTGGTTGGAGCAGCGTACACATCAGTTTCTTTTCTCAAAACGCTTCATCCATTTTTTGATTTAAATCAGCAAATGATAATTTCATTTTTCATAGTATTGTCTACGGTAATTTTTGTGCTGATGGGACAGCCGCCGGTAAAAGTTCTTGTCATTGCAGGTACGCTCAATGGTTTTGTATTACCTGTTGCACTCGCGCTGATGCTGATGTCTGTGGTGCGGTTACGTACCAAATACCAATATAATCACCCGTTGTGGATGAGTATTGCAGGATGGACAGTTGTAATAGTAATGAGTGCAATGAGCATCTACACTTTTGTAAAAGATATTCCGAAATTGTGGAAATAACCGGGCGTTGATGTGTTCCGAAAACCTATATATTTGTGGTTTGTTATTTCTGCTGCTTTAGTTAATATACAGTTATTGTGCATAAACAAAACTAACTGCTTACTCCGTTCCATAAAATAGGTACAGTTTTTGAAAACAAAGTTGACTGTCGGATCATTCCACATTTATATAAATCATTTATAATAGTTCTTTCGTTTCATGTGCATCAAGAGAAGCCTGACTCAAATGGTTGAGCAGGCTTTTTTATTTCCATACAGATTACGCTGATTTATCATGCATTATTTCCGGCCTGGCTTCCCGCATCCCCAAATAAACCCCAGCCAACAATCTCCTCTTTATCTCTTTCCCTCTTATCCATCCTCTTTACCTCTTTCTCTCCTTATAGCTCTTATCCTCTTTTTCCTCCTTTTCTCTTTCCCGCTCTTATCCCTTCTTAGCCCATTTCTCTTTTCCTCTTTCTCTCTTTACAGCTCTTATCTCTCTTATCCTTATTTTTGTCGCCATTTCTACATTGACCATCAAACTTTTCCACTATGCCATCTTTTGATATTGTAAGTAAGGTAGACGCACAGGCACTCGACAATGCAGTAAATGTAACGTCCAAAGAGCTTGCCAACCGCTTTGACTTCAAAGGAACCCACCTGTCTATTCAACTGGATAAGAAAGAGTTCCTGATCAAAATTGAAACTGAAGACGATATGAAAATGCGCCAGTTGGTAGACGTACTCATCAACCGGGCACACAAACAGGGCATTTCCCCCGAAGCATTCGACCTATCCAAAGAATCTTACCAGAGTGGTAAACTCACCAAACAGGAGGTACCCGTACGCAATGGCCTCAAACAGGAGGATGCCAAAAAGATTGTAAAACTTATCAAGGACTCCGGTCTTAAAGTACAAGCATCTATCAATGATGATCTTGTTCGTGTAACCGGCAAAAAAATTGACGATCTCCAGGAAGTGATCCAGCTTTGCCGCAACTCTTCCCTCGGCATTCCCCTGCAGTACGAGAATATGAGAAGCTAATAAAGTAGAAGGCCAGGACTCAGGGAACAAGGCACAAGGAAATACGGTTGACAGGTTGGAAGGTTGATAAGTTCACAAGGGAAAGACAAAAATCTGATGTCTGAAAGACGCAACTGCCAATTGCCAACTGCTATTCCTCGTGGCTCGTAGCTCAAAGCTCGCCGCTTGTATTCGCGTTAGGCGTTGAGCATTCCGCGTTTAGCTGTACTTATAACCTATAACCCCGGCTTTTCTTTCCAGACCATTCATTATCAACCACTTATTCCTTATTTCTGTGCATAACCTGGTGCGTAACCGGTGCATAAACTAAGGCCCTGAAATTTGGGATCGGCTGGTACAGTAAAGTATCTTTATATAGCAAGGTCGCAACAAACTTTACAGAATGATGTGACTTTCGGGAAGCATCGATTAGCAGTTTATAGAAGCGAAAGCAGATATAGAAGCCAATCCGATGCTTTCTTTTTGTCTAAGGCTCTGGTTTATCTTACCGCTTGAACTGATTTTCTGCACATTTTGTTGACTTTTTACCCGTTTATGTCAAAAAAACACTTACAGGCTGTGTTTTGTCCTTTCCATTATTCAAAAAATTTCTATATTGCTTTCAGTTGTTGCAGAAACAAGGTCTTTTACAACGATACTTTTAAAAATCATTTGGCGCAAAACAGAATTACCAGTAATTTTGCCGTTTTGTAAAAAATAATTACCGTACGGCAAAATCCGTACTTCTACTAAATCAAAGAGTTATGAAAAAGGGACTTCACCCCGAAAGCTATCGCTTCGTTGTATTTAAAGACATGAGTAACGGACACAGTTTCCTGAGCCGTTCTGCAGCAGCAAGCAAAGAAACTACCAAATGGGAAGACGGTAATGAGTACCCATTGATTAAATTAGAGATCTCTAGTACTTCTCACCCTTTCTTTACTGGTCAGAAAGTACTGGTTGATACAGCAGGTAGGATCGACAAATTCAAGAAACGTTACGAGAAGAAGAAATAAAATCTTAACTTCAAGATAAATTTTTTGTTTTTCATGGCTATACTTTCCCTTTCCCGTTCTCGGGAAGGGGATTTTTGTTTTGTGCCCCTTTCACATCCTATGGAAGGCTCAATGGTGTCTTCCTGCCGGGAACTAAAACGCTTAACCAAATCCCTCAAAACCCGAACATCCGGACAGGAAAAGAGATAGACCCGGGCACAACTATTTAGTGTTTTTTGCTGTAAGACCTATTAAAACAGTAGCTTTAAAACATGAAACCGGCCTATCTTACTGATAAAGAACTGCGTAGCCAGTTATTTCCATTTGCAGAAACACGCTCTGTGGCAGATATCAGGGTAGGTATCCTTACCATTCGCCAGAAATGGGAGTTATTGCTGCAGCATGCCGTGACAGTGTTGCGCCACGATGCAGAGATGCCTGAGAATGCCATAGCTTATGCAGCCAACATTATTCCCAACAAAGCCTTTATTACTGCTCTGCAGCAAAATGCAGAACCCGACTATAGCAAGGTAAAGATCCTGCAGTACCCCTGGCACATCTTTCAACTGAATGATCTCGCCCTTCGGGAAGATTTTGAGCTCATCACTTCCGGACGTACATCTGCGCCTATACCAGGCTCTGTTCAGGCTATTAATCCCTCAGCTATTTTTATTGAAGAAGGCGCTGTATTACAGCATTGCATCCTCAATGCAGCTACCGGCCCCATTTATATCGGTAAGAACACCGAGATCATGGAAGGTTCCTGCATTCGCGGGCCTTTTGCCCTTTGCGAAGGAGCTGTAGTAAAAATGGGAACACGTATCTATGGTGCCACCACCATCGGGCCCTATAGTGTTGCCGGTGGAGAGATCAAGAACAGCGTCATTATAGGCTATTCCAACAAAGCACATGATGGATACCTGGGTGATGCCGTACTGGGCGAGTGGTGCAATCTTGGAGCCGGCACCTCCAATTCCAATCTGAAAAATACAGTAGGCGAGGTGCAGGTCTGGCACCAGGGTAGTGGCAGTTATGTCAGTGCGGGCATTAAATGCGGCTTACTCATGGGCGATTATTCCCGTGCAGCCATCAATACCTCTTTCAATACCGGTACAGTAGTAGGTATCTGTGCACATGTGTTTAGCAATGAACTTACACCCAAATTCATTCCTTCTTTCACCTGGGGGCGCCATCCTTATGAATTTGAAAAAGCCCTGCGTGATATTGGTAACTGGAAAAAATTAAAAAATCAACAGCTTACAGAAGCGGAAATAAACCAATTGCAGCATATTTTTGGCGCCGCAACGAAGTCAGAGAGCTGATGCCGGGAAATGCCTTAATGGATCTTCATACTTCTGACTTCATACATCGTACTTCGTAATTAAGAACAACTAACTATATCCTTACAATCATGCGTAAACAAATTGCAGCAGCTAACTGGAAAATGAATTGCACCTATCCCCAGGGCGAGAAATTACTTAACGATGTTTTAAGCGCAAAAGTACCGCTTGCTCCGGCGCAGCAGGTAGTATTTGCAGTTCCTTTTCCATACCTCATTATGGCGGGTAGTGTTATAGCACGCGAACAGGGCTACTTTGTAGCTGCTCAAAACTGCTACAACAAAAAATCAGGAGCTTATACCGGCGAGGTGTCAGTTGAAATGCTGCACTCTATCGGCATCAAATATTGTGTAATTGGTCATAGCGAGCGTCGTGAATATTTCCAGGAAAGCAACCAGGGTATTAGCGGAGAAGCTGAACCTTTGTTTGGAAAGCGAGATCACGCCCATCTTCTGCTGCGGCGAGCCTCTGAGCATCCGCGAAGCAGGTACACAAAATAGTTTTGTAGAAACACAGTTGCAGGAATCATTGTTCCACTTATCTGAAACAGATATTCAACGCATCGTTATCGCATACGAACCCATCTGGGCTATCGGTACCGGTAAAACCGCTACAGCTGCACAGGCGCAGGAAATGCATGCACATTTACGTGCGGTGCTGGCATCAAAATATGGAGCAGAAATAGCCAACAATATCTCTATTCTGTATGGTGGCAGTGTAAAGGGCAGCAATGCAAAAGAACTGTTCTCCAATCCTGATGTAGATGGCGGTCTTGTAGGTGGTGCCTCTCTCAATGCAGAAGAGTTTGTAACGATTATCAAAAGCCTCAAAGCTTAAATACGAAGTCAGAAGTACGAAATACGAAAACCACGAATTTCGCACTTTCAAAAAAGTCCGGAAGAACGCTTGTTACAAGTAGTTCCTCCGGACTTTTCATTTCTTACTCCTGTATTAGCGTTAAGCGTTCCGCTTACTTATAACCTACAACTTAAAACTTACAACCTGTATTTCTTTCAGTATTCGACATTCAGAATTTGATATTTTTTGCTACTTCCTAATTCCTCATTCCAAATTCCTTATTTCTCATTCCTGTATTCAACTTACAATCCCGCTCATCGAAGCGTCCCTCGCTTCGATAAGATTATTATGTGGCTTGTAGCCACCAGGCAAAGACTTCTCCCGTATTAAGCTGTATTCTTGCATTAAGCATGTGCCTGTATTCAACTTATAACTTAAAACCTACAACCTGTACTCCCTTACTGTTAATTCCCTGGTAAACTTTTCCCCAATGGCACAGTGTGCAATAAAATTAAGTAACTTATATGCCGAGGAGGTAATAAGTTATGGAAAGGATCTCGACACTTAACCTGTTGCACAAGCAACATCTGGCTGACAAACAGCAATGTTCTCAACTACTCAGCGTTATTGAAAAGCAGAACGACAGCGCCACACTTCAGCATCATATTCTCTCTTTCTGGAAAAATGATCTTCAAAAACACATAGAGGCCGAAGACAAGATACTTGTGCCATTTCTCAAAGCACATGGTTTCAACAGCAGTTACATCAATATTCTCTATCGTGAGCACGATACTATCCGTTTACTGGCTCAGAGACTTTCATTGTTGAATGGTGACGGGCAACAGTTCTGCAAAACCTTTGTAAAGCTGGTTGATGAACATATCAGTTTTGAGGACGAGGTTGTTTTTCCCAAAATGCAGAAAATGATCGCTCCCGAAGAACTGGAAAAGCTGGAAAAGAAAATGGCTAATGCATAAATGTGCGGATGGGAATTGGGAATCAGGTTTTAGGCGTTAGCTGTTAGGAAATACAAGTTGGCAGTTGGCAATTTGCAGTTAAGCCTGTGAATAGTCAATGGTCAATAGTGAATATAAGCTACGAGCAAATACAAGTCAGGAGGCAAGCTATCAGTTGTTCTAACCTCAAATTTCAAACATCAAATCTCAAATCCAGTATCCGGTATCAGGGAACCGGTATCTTTCATTTCACCTTTCATGCTCCCACTCACTACTGACGATTCACGTCTTATCCCGCATGCTTGCGGAACCGATTGCCGTCTGCCGACATTCCCCTATTTTTGGCCGTAAAGTCCACCAACGGCATGGCGCTACACAAAGCTATTGCGGCTAATAGTATTTATCGCTTCTTCAATATCGGCATTCAATTGCTCAGCACCGTTTTGCTGTCGAGACTAATGGGCATTGAAGGCTATGGACTGATCTCACTGGTAATAGCTACGGTAGCCATCTTCAATATGGCCACATCGCTGGGGCTCGACTCTGCCATTACCTATCACATCGCCTCCGGCAAGCTAAAACTGCAGCATATTTACTGGCTTATTGGGGTCATATTGCTCGTACAGGTTGGGTTGGCGATCGTAACAGAAGCAGCTTCATTTTTAATTACGGGCAACCATTTCCTGGCTATTACATTGCCGGTGTTACTGGTATTTGTCATAAGTACCTCACTTACTGAGAAGCTTACAGCCTTACTCAACGGTTTTCATTTCTACACGCTCCTGAACCGCTGGCTTGTTATCATCAATGCCATCATGTTGCTGGTATGGGGCGTATTATGGTTTGGTGACGCTGGCTGGCAGACTCATAATTATGTCTTACTGTATGTAATACTCTCCGCCTTGCAGACATTGGTATTGCTGGTGGTATTTCGCATAGCCAGTGGACAGGGATTTTCATTTATAGCTCCCGCTAAGGCACAATTACGTTTATTTGCGGCTTATGCATTTGTTGAATACCTGGCCAATGTAATCCAGTTCGTGGCTTATAGAGCCGATTACTGGATCCTGGATCATTATTACGACAAAAAGGAATTGGGGTGGTATGCACTGGCTGTAAAGTTATCCCAGTTCTTTTGGGTATTGCCCAACCTCATAGGGAGCATTTTATTCCCGGTGGTATCTAATCAATTACCGGGCTCAGCACCCACGCAGGTAACACAGCTTATCCGCATCATGAATCTCTCGGGCTTGTTATTGCTTATCATTTGTGCATGCACAGCGGGCTTTATTATACCCTGGGTATTTGGGGAAGCGTTTACGTCCAGTGCGCCGTTATTATTATGGTTATTGCCGGGAGTATGGCTTTACAGCATTACAGTGGTATTAGGCGGCTATTTTTCCGGTATCTACAAACCAGAGGTCACTTTGTACAGCGCAGCCATTTGCCTCTCTACCATCCTCATTTTCGATTTCTGGCTTATTCCCGGCATGGGCAAAACAGGTGCCGCCATTGCCAGTACCATTGCCTACAGCATCACTGCGTTTTACAACATCTACAAGTATTGTTCATTGACGCAACAATCATTTACGCAGTTGTTTATTCCGCAAAGAGATGATATGAAACGTTTACGCGAAATGATTTACAAAGCTGAAGATTAAACGGAGAATGCGAATACAAGTCCGGAAGAATGTTAACAGGTTGAAAGGTTGATAAGTTGACAAGGAAAATGTGCAGCTATGCAAATTTGCTAATGTGCGAATGGAAAAGAACCGGGAATCAGGTTTTAGGTGAAATGCAGGGGTGATAAGTTGAGAGGTTTACAAGTTGACAAGGGGGAATGTTGAATATCAAACTCCGAATGTCGAATTTTGAAGGGAAATACGATCCTCCAGAGCTCACAAGTTGAAAAGTTAATGAGTTGAGAGGGTGAATTCGAAGTTTAATTCCGGAAGTCAGAAAAAACAACGATCCACTCACGATTCACGTCTCACGTTTGACGCTTTAGCTGCCAACTTGTATTTGCTAGCGGCTCGCAGCTGTATTAACCCGAAACACTAAACTCTAAACCCGCAACAGTCTCACGCTACTAGCTCTTCAGCTTATTCACCAGCTCAACATACTCCTGCATGGCATTGTCCTGCGTTTTTCCTTTAAGACCTGCCCAGGCTTCATATTTGGCTTTAGATACAAAATCGAAGGGGTTGGAGGGTGGATCTACGTTCACGTCTCCTTCGGTAGACTGTTTATAGAGAGAATACAATTGCAGCAAAGAATCATTACTGGGGCGATCGGATAAAGTCTTGCTGTCTGCCACAGCTTTTTCGAAGAGAGACTTCAGGTCCATATAGGTGAATATTTTAATGCAATGTACAGGATTTCTGCACAGAAAAGATTGTTTAAATGCAAGAAACCAGCAAAAAGTACCCTTTATACAAATGTTGTTGAATTAAGCTCCGGGGCCATTGACCGTGTATCTCTAAAAACAGGGATGCCGCTGAAAAGCGGCATCCGGATTATTACGGGTTACACATGAGAGGGAAACTTACAGCAGATAATAATTGTCTGCCTTTATCTTTTCAGGCACGCTGTCTGTTTCGTTGATCATCTGGCGCAGGTTGCGGTCGATGTTGCGCGAAATAGAGGTCATTGGCGTATCTGTTGGTTTATTTTCAAACGGATCCTGCAGGTGTACGGCCATTCTTTCAATCAGTAAGAAGAAAGAAGCCAATGCTGTTACCAGGGGGATCTCAATGATGCCCACATATTCAATAACGCTGAAGGGCAACAGCAGGATAAAGAAGTACAATGCAAAATGCGTGTACATGGTATAGGTCATCGGGAACACGGTGCTCTTGATACGCTCACATTTTCCCATAGAGTCACACAAACGGGTAAGTGTTCTTTCGATCTCCACCTGTTGAAACTCATTGATCCATCCTTCTTCCATTGCCAGCTTAAGGTCCTTTGCATGCAGGCTCAAAATAGCATTGGGAATATTATCATGCGTTTGCAGGTAGGCCAGTTCTTTTTTAGAGAAGTATTTCTCCAGTCCTGCTATAGGGTCCAGTCCGCGAAGTGATTGGGACAAACTATAACACCAGGCGCTTTGCCTTTTAATGAACCGCTCGCTGAAGGCATCCCTTTCAGGACTGGTGAAAGGCGCATTGGTAAAACATTGTATCTGTCTTGCCAGTGAACGTGAGTCATTCACAATAGCGCCCCAGATAATACGCGCCTCCCACCAGCGGTCATACGCCTGGTTCGAACGAAAAGCAAGCAACAATGACAATACAGTACCCAATATAGTGGGGATACCCAGTGGTATAGTTAAATTATGTAGTCCAAGATCTTCACGCAAAAACCATATCAGCGCAGTGTATAGCGAGATGCCAATGATCTCGTACTTGATCTTGGAAAAGACATATGTTAGTGGTATTTTTTGTTTTAATAACATAACTAATAGTTGACTTTGGGATTTTCAGATTTTATAAATTTTTACTTCATATGCCAGCCACACAAAAATTCCGAAATCAATTTGTTGTAATAATCGCTGGTATGGCGGGTGTTACAATCACCCAATCTCACAATTAAGAAATTACATCAATAATAGCATCTGTCTGTTGTCCTGTTGAAGTAATGCATTCAGCTTCTGGCCATTCAGGAAATACCGTTGCAGGTAATTCAGCTTATGCGTATTATACAGGCTGTCTTTTAACTGGTGCGATACATTGGTCAATGTGCTATCCAGCAATGCAAATTGTTGTACAATGCTATCGGGGATATGTTGCGAACGTACTGTCCGTTGGCCATTGCCCTGCAACACAGTCTTACCGGCTTCCTCCCATTCATAAGCATGTTCAGCAATAGCTGGTGCCAGCTCAGATTGTTTACCATTGATATTACGTACAGCCTCAATGCCGATGGGCAATTTATTTACATACAACAGGGGTAGTCTGCTGCGCAACAGCATCCTGGTAAGCTCTGTTCTTGTACCATTATCATAATACATCACCAGGTCTGCACCACGGCCATGCGCATAATTGCGGAATACAGCAGGAGCGTAGCCATAGATATAATCAAAGTTCACTTCCTGCACCTGTGTCGCATATCTGCTGCGCAGATGCTGTACTGCTTTCACAAACTCGGTATCTTTAAAACAATGTTGCTTATCGCGCGATAGGGTAGTCAGGTCATTATAATTATCCGGTAAAGGACATATTTCCAGGAAGTTGACCGCAACCGACTGTGGGTACAACTGCAATGCCAGCCTGAACATCTCCAACGTAGTATTGCCTTGCAAATACGGAATGATTATGTTTTTCATAACATCATTTTTCTGGTAAATAATGCACCAACCGTGCTTTTGACAATACAAAACTATATCGGCACCATTAGAAGGACTTAAGAGAGCTATTAGAATGGGATTAGAATGCGGAAGCAGGAAGCCTTATTTCTGAAAAGGCACAAGGAAATACAGTTGACAGGTTGGAAGGTTGACACGTTAACAAGGGAAAGACAAAAGTCTGAGGCCTGAAAGTACGAATGAAGTCGGGAAGTCAGAAAAACCGAAAGTCCGCAAGTAAATACAAGTTGGCAGTTAGCAATTTGCAGTTAAGCCTGTGAATAGTCAATGGTCAATAGTGAATGCTGTTTCGGGTTAAATACGGCTACGAGCAAATACAGGGAGAGTAGTTGTTTTAATCAAATCTCAAATCCAGTATCTGGTATCTGGAAACCAGTATCCCATTTCACGCTCCCCCTCACGACTGACGACTCCTATTCACCATTGACTATTCACTATTCACACCTGCTGTTCCCTCACCGGAAACAACACCTCCACCGTAGTTCCCTTATTTTCCTGCGAAGTAAAACGCAGTTGCCCGTGATGCATACGGATGATCTTCTGCGCCAATGGCAGCCCGATCCCATATCCTTTAAATGAAGCGACATTGCTGCCTCTAAAGAAGGGTTCAAAGATATGGGGGAGATCTTCCGCGCTGATACCAATACCCTGGTCCGTGATCTGGATATGAATGGCAGTATCATCTGCGGTAATGGTCACCACTACTTTCTGACCGGAAGAATATTTAGAAGCATTCTGGATAATATTCGCAAAGGCCTGTTTTAACAGCAACTGGTTACCTGCAATACAGAGGATGTCTGAATTAAGCGGTAAGGCTGAAAAATCAAGATGCACCTGGTTACCGGGTTCACTGAAATCTACCAGTCGTTTGGTTTCCAGCAACAGCTCATCGAGCCTTACTTCCGTCATAAAGGACTGCTGTCCATCAAAACTCACCTGTGCCAGTTCAAGCAGGGAAGTGGTAAGTTGTTGCAGGTGACCGGCCTGCTGCTGGATCACGTTCAACGATTCCTGGTACTCCCGTGCTGAGCGCTCACGGCTGAGCGATAATTCTGCTTCACCCATAATAGCAGTCAGGGGAGTACGCAGTTCATGCGAAGCTTTACTCACGAAATTACTCTGTGTTTCAAAAGCAGTTTCCAGTCTGTCAAGCATATCATTAAAGGTCTCATTCAGATCAGCTATTTCATCCTTGCTGCGGGAGGGTGGTAAACGCAGGTGCAGGTTCGTAGCCGTGATCTGTTGCGTATTGTGAATGATACGCGAGATAGGATTCACAATTTCACGCGACAACAACAATCCTGCTATGTAAACGATCAGTACAATCACGATCATGCCCACCAACAGGTTCTTCTGCAGGTTCTTCAGTACTTCCTGCCCGTTCTCATTCTCTGCTGTCAGCAATACAATGTTATCAGTTCCGTTATGAGGATAATGAATACCTACATACCAGGTATTATGCTGGTGATAATTAGCCGTTTTATTGCGAAGTATATTCTCCAGGAAATAAGAAGGGAGAATCCGTAACAAGGAATCTGTCTGGATCGGCAGGGGAAAGGCAAAAAAGTATTCCCTTTCATCGGGAAGCCGTTGCAAATGCGTATCGCGGATCTGGTTGTACACGGCAATATTCATTTCACCTTCACCAAATCTTGCCTGCGCGGCAATACCGGCACGCACTTCAAGGCGGTGCAAAAACTCATTATTGTTATGCCTCCAGGTAAAATAATAGATAAGTATACTCAGCAGCAACAAAGCTATTGCTGTGAGCAGGGTAAAAAGGGTGGTGATCTTATTCCTGATCTTCATATGGGCTGTTCCTTCATAATATATCCCATGCCTATCATGGTATGGATAAGGCGGGGATCAAAATCTTTATCAATTTTGCGACGCAGGTAGTTCACATATACATCCACTACGTTAGTGCCCAGGTTAAAATCGATCTCCCATACATTCTCAAGGATCTCCATGCGCGAAAGCACCCGGTTGGCATTCTTCATAAAGAATTCCAGCAATCTGTATTCTGTAGAGGTTAAATTGATAACAGTATTGTTGCGCGAAGCCTGCCGGGTAGCCAGGTTCAGTTCCAGGTCAGCAATACGCAGTACCTGCAGATCTTGTTTAACGACAGTGCCACGGTTATTCCGCCTGCCCAGGGCCTGGATCCGGGCTACCAGTTCGGTGAGTTTAAAAGGCTTCACCAGGTAATCATCCGCACCGCTGTTGAGGCCGGTAACGATATTCTCCGTAGAGCCCAGTGCCGTAAGCATCAGTATGGGCGTTTCCATACCTCCCTGGCGCAGTGTTTTACACACCTGTATGCCATTTGTATCGGGGAGCATAATATCCAGCAGCAATACATCATAACTTTGCTCACCGGCCATCTGCAGGCCTGTAGCACCATCCATGGCCACACTCACGTCCATGCCGTTTTCCGTTAAGCCACGTTTCACCAGCGAAACCACCGATGCCTCATCTTCTATCAATAATATCTTCATCATGCCGGGCCCGAAACTACGCATTGAAGGGCAAAAACAGATTAGAAACACATTAGAAACAAGCCCAAAGGCGCAAGAATCAAGGTACAAGAGCTGAGATATGGCTTTTTAACGAATCCTTAAGACCGTGAGACGTGAATCATCAGTCGTGAGGGGGAGCGTGAAAGGTGAAAAGTCAAACGTGAAACGAATGTTACCGGTTCCCTGATACCAGATACTGGATTTGAGATTTGATGTTTGAAATTTAATCAAAACAACAGATCTTCCTGTATTTGCTCGCAGTTCATATTCACTATTCACCATTGACCATTGACTATTCACAGGCTTAACTGCAAATTGCTAACAACTAACGCCTAATAACCAATTCCTTCATCCGCACATTCCTGTATTCCACTTATAACCTATAACTTAAAACTTATAACCCTGTATTCGCGTTAGGCGTTGAGCATTCTGCGTTTAGCAGTACTTATAACCTACAACCTGTATTCCATTTGCCCATTAGCAAATTTGCATATCTGCACATTTGTATTCCATTTTCAAATTACCTATGCTCGGTATAATAATTCACAGCAACTGCCTTCTTCAAATACTCCACCTCCTCACTTGTCAGCTCAGGAGTATTCATCGCTCCAATAACATCTTCCAATTGCTCCGCATTACTGATACCAGTCACTGCAGATTGAATTGCCGGGTTCTGTAATACAAACCGTATGGCCGTTTGTGCCGCACTACGCTGAGGCGTTACCAGCGATTGAATTGCTGTGGCCGCCTGCTGTACTTCTTCTGCAGAATAGTTGAGATAAGCTGCGGCCGGTTTATTCACCAATAATCCTTTAGCCATACTGCCGCGAGCCAGTACGCCGATAGTATGTTCTTGGAGCAAAGGCAGACAAGTCTCTTCCGGTCTTCTGTCCAGCAGGCTGTATTGCATCATTACGGTAGCGATTGTTGAACGCTTCACATATTCCCGTATCACATTCGGGCGAATAGAAGATATGCCATATTGCAGGATCTTGCCTTGCTGTTTCAGTAGTTCGAAGGCCTCAATCGTCTCATCGATCGGGTCGTCGATAGTGCCACCATGTAGCTGGTAAAGGTCTATATAATCAGTCTGCAGGCGACGCAGGCTATCCTCTACAGCAGCCAGGATATATTCCTTACGCGGGTTCCAGTCCCAGCCAGTGCCATCAGTGCGCCACTGGTTACCCACTTTTGTAGCCAGGAAGACCTGTTGACGTTTACCCTGTAATGCTTTACCGACGGTCATTTCATTTTGTCCCTGTTGGTACAGGTCTGCCGTGTCAAAACTGGTAATACCCGCTTCCATAGCGCGGTGTATCAGGCGGCTATTCATCGCATCATCCAGGCCAAGAGACATACAGCCGAATGTAATGGGGGAGAGGAGAGAATTCATTCCCTAAAATTCGGAATAAGAAATGAGAAATTTGAAATAAGGAATGAGAAAGGAAATAAAGCGGGTAGGAATTGGGAATGAGGAATCAATGTCGTTGAATTAAGCTCCGGAGGAGCTACCTGTTTATAGAAAATCAATTTTGTCGAAAATATTCAGCTCCGATAGGAGCTTCCTGTGAGGTACCGGATGTTCCCACCGGAGCCGGGATACGCTTATTATGATCTTTTCTATAAACAGGAGGCCACGTTGTGGCCCTTTCGTAATTCAATGACATTGAACCAGGAATTAGGTTTTAATGAAAGCTGGAAATGTCAAATTTTCAATGTTAAATATCGAAGGAAGACTAGAATACAAGTTGGCAGTTGGCAATTTGCAGTTAAGCCTGTGAATAGTTAATGGTCAATAGTGGATATAAGCAACGAGTTTTGACCTATGAGCCGCGAAGAATACAAGTTGGCAGTTGGCAATTTGCAGTTGTTCTGATTTCAAACATCCAATTTCAAATCCAGCATCCAGTATCCGGTATCAGGGAACCGGTATCTTTCATTTCACGTTTGACATTTCACCTTTCACGCTCCCACTCACGATTGCCGATTCACGTCTCACGATTTCACAACCCGAAACTCAAAACCCGCCACCCGAAACAGCATTAGCGTCTTTGCGTGAAATTAGAGATCCCGGAAGCCTGTATCCGGTAACCGGTAACGGTATTCCAATATCAAATTTCAAACATCAAATCTTAAATCCAGGGTTTTGTATTCAATCCCAAAATCTCAAAATCCAGCAATCAGAAATTCTGTAACCAGCTTTGCGTCTTCGCGAACCTTGGCCGTCTTTGCGTGAAATCATTGCCGACTAACGTCTCCTCACTGTCTGCACCACCACTATCGTATCCATCAATACATACCGGAATGGCTGATCCTTAAAACAGGTTTGCAATACGCGTAGCACCCGTTCATCGCTCACATCAACCGACACAGGCTTAGCGATCGCCATCTGCTCATCCGTAAAGCAAAACCGATAAGAGGTTTGTGCTTCTATAAACTTCATTACTTGTCTCAGGTGCACTTTCTGCACATGGATGGTAACAGTTTGATCATTAGTGTTAGGTTCTTCCTCACGATTAAAGAACCCGTAGAGATAAAATGAAACAAAAAAAGATGCAAGCGTTAGTACTATAATGATAGGCGTTCTGTTACGTGGGGGCTTTTGTGGAGACACGCTATCCTGACCGGTAAAGAATTCTTCTTCACCCAATGACCAGTTAGGTCCGTATTGCTCGTAAACAATAGGAGGCATAGGAAAAGTTATTTGAGGTAAACAAATAAATAAGAGACTAACCAGTGAAGATTGCCAGGAATACCGTGTAAACACCCTGCCGGAAAATAATATCCGTAAAAAAGGAATAAGCGATGATAAGATCCGCCGGCAGGTGTTTGCGGCTGCTCCGTAAGGTGCTCGTGTAATAGCATCTTTACTCAGTAATACTGCCAAAGGAGCAATGATTGGCAGTTACTGTTTTTTTTCAAAGGATCTCCAGGTTTCAAAACAACTTTCCCCCTCCGCAACTATATAAGACAACTGAACTGTCATTTTTAACTAACAGTCACCAATATTTCTCGAAAATTTGTTGATATGCGTCAATTTAAAGATGCGGGAAAGGGTAGAGTGGGCGGTTAAGGGTCACAAACTACACAACGGAATCGCTAATTGGGTGATATAAGAATTTTTAGATTTTACAAAGTCCTCTTTCAGTGCAAACTTTCTGCTTATTTCTCTTTGTTCTAAGGCCAGCTCTCACACATAGCAGATTTGAACAGCGTCAGGCGTTCGGCTTCTAATTAAAAAAGAATATTTACTAAAAAGGCAGTAAAACATCAGACTTAGTCGGCTTGCAGATAATCTTGTTAAATAACCTCCAGCAAATTGATTACAATCAATAAAAAAAACATATAAACAAGCTCTTATTCACATAAAAAAAATAGTTTAAAAAATATATAATTTTTTAAACCTTTTAGTCTGTTATAACATGTTAGTTTACTACACAGATAAAATATTCAAAGTATAAAAAATATTGACTAATATCTAATATCCAAAAAATGAAAAACCTAATGCTTCTATTTTGTTTCTCAGGAATAACATCCTCCGGAATATCGAAAAACGACACTTTAGTTGAAGCCTCAAAGACAGTAAAAACAATTGTTGAAATAAAAGATAATGGGGGAAAAAATGACAAATCATTTGGTTTCTTGATAAATCTTGATTCTTTTGATAATAATGAAAAAGGAGCTGCGCTTGAAGGTGTTTATTTTTTAAGAAAAGATAGCACTTTGAAATTTACAACGTCAATAGACCATCCAGTACGGATTATGCTTAAAGGATTTAGTGAAGGGTTATTATTGGAACCTGGAGATAGTATATGCGTAAATATAAGAACAGGAGTCGGAAATAAAGCTATAATATCAGGTTCAGGATCAGAAAAATGGCGATGCTGGCAGACTATCATACCCGCCCTCCATTTAGTCACCCAAAATGAAGCAGATGAGTTGTTGTATCCAGACTCTTTGTTAGAGTATGCATTGTTAAATATTCAAAAATTTGGATGTAGTATGTCACGAACATCCTATACCACCACTAAAGCTGATTTTTGGGCACAATACATAAATGATGCAGATATCTACTTCTCAAACAATAGCAGTGCCATCAATACTTTAAAGGGTATAGCATGGTATCAACAATACAAAAAATACTTCAATAGATTCATCAACATTATGGATCCCAACTTAAATTATAGTAAAACTTTTATAAACGCTTTACCTAAGATGGTTTTACTTGAATATATATTCAAACAAAAAAACACTTACAAAAACATACTCTTTTCACTTCTTCCTTATGAAAGATACAAGATAGTTAGAGATTTTCTAAACAATACACCGCTAAAAAACAGAGTCCTTACTCATTATCTATCAAAACAACTCTTATATGAATCCTTTACCGAAATAAAGTTAGGGGTTATTGATTTCTTAAATCATGATGAAGCAAAAGAAAGTTGCTTTCACAAAGCTATTGAAGAAAAATACAACCAATACAATACAAAGTTGAACAAAGGACAGCCTGCATATGCATTTGCATTGCCAGACACCAACAATAATATGGTACATATGGAAGATTTTAAAGGAAAAGTTGTTCTATTCGATTTTATGTTTAGTGGCTGTGGGGGATGTATGCAAATGGTTCCCACTTTAACAAAAGTTGAACAGCATTTTAACACCAATAACAATGTAGTTTTCGTTTCAGTATCAGCAGATAAAGATGTCGAAAAATTCAAACAGTATCATCGAAAAGGAGTGTATTCAGTGCCGACCTCAATTCCGCTTTATACGAAAGGAGACGAATATAACGGTATTATAAAATTCTATGAACCACAATTCCCTACATTGACACTAATAGGAAAAAATGGGAAAATTTTTTCTAATAGAGCCCCCGACCCACGTCCCGATAATGGCAAAGCTTTAATTGAACTCATAAACAAAGCGCTAGAAGAAGAGGATTCTTCGGAAATGAAACAATAATTAGACATTAATTTAATATACAAAAAGCAGTTCACTTAATTGAAATGCTTTTTGTAAGTCTTTTGCTGCATAAACGAATTTATTAACCTGTCTTTTACAAAAGACAGATATTGTTAAAGTTTCTTATTACACTATAACATCCTGTTACTTTACTCTAGTTCTATCAATCTGACAATATCTATACGATCAACAAGCACTTGATCAAACTCAATATTTAAACAGGTTTTACAAATTATTTTTCACAGATTTTAGCTATAGTAAACTCTAATTTTGTTTTTATTTCTTCGGCGCATCATTCCTCAACTATTATTCCTCATCCTTAGATTTTAATTCCTAAATAGCAACAGCTTCTCTTTGTACTCAAGAGTCATCCACGCTGGACATAAACCTTGTTCCTCTTTTTCTTATAAATTCAGAAATAGTTCTTTTAATTATCCTGAAAAAACTTGTTCGATATATAACGAAAACTATTATCACTTATAACTTCCTGCAATTAATTTATAGCAAACTCAATTATCTAACTGCTTATGTCATCAATCAGCCACGCACGCAAAGCACATAACACAATCTTGTTTTTTATCAATCCCCTACTAAATATCCCATATTTATCATATCATTTATTTATATCCATAGTACTTATTTTAGCGATTTGTGTACAATCCCAGGCAAGTGGATTTGCACAATCAATAAGCATAAAAGTAACAAATGATCCATTAAAAAAAATATTCTCTATCATAGAACAACAAACGAGCTACAGATTTATATATACAGAGGAGCAGTTAGAATCAACCAAACCAATAACACTTGATGTAGAAAAAATGTCTGTAAACAATGTTTTAAACTTGTGCTTCCGCGACCAGCCTGTTAAATATATATTACGAGGCTATAATATAGTTGTTGTACCCAATATAAAAGTTGAGTACTCTACAAACAATATTATTAATGGGCCAGACACTCAATTCTCAAAAGAAACTTCATCACAAACCTTTGACACAATTGACAAAAGAAATACTTCTACTCTACCTAGAGTAGAAGGTCGTGTTATTGATGAACAGAGTAAACCACTTGAGAGCATAAGTGTAATTGTAAAAGAAACTAAAAAATCAACTATTACTAATTCGAATGGAGTCTTTGTATTGAAAGATGTACCAATTGAGGCGACCTTAATGTTTACTAGCGTAAGTACAGAAACCTATGAAATTAACATAAAAAGGAGAGATAAATTAAGTATAATCCTTAGCAATAAAATTGGCCAAATGGAAGAGGTAGTAGTAAGTGATGGCTATAAAAAGGTAAACATTAAAAACTTACCAGGAAGTTATGCTAAAATTGATAATGAATTGTTTAATCGACAGGTAGGAGTAAATGTTTTGGATAGGATAAGAGATATAACACCTGGTCTGTATTCGAATCCAAGGCTCGATGGCGGCGATCCTCAGCAAATTATCATTAGAGGACTAAGCAGCATCCGCGGGAATACTCGTCCTTTAATCGTGGTAGACAATTTTCCTTATGATGAGTCTGCAGATTTCAAAAACACAATTAATAATATCAATCCAAATGACGTTGAAAGCATCACTGTTTTAAAAGATGCAGCCGCAGCAGCAATTTGGGGTGCAAGGGCTGGTAATGGAGTTATTGTTATTACTACTAAACAGGGAAAATACAATCAGAAAGCTAAAGTAGGATTTAGTAGTACCATAACTTTTATGCCCAAGCCAGATCTTTTTTATTTGCCGGTAACGACCTCTACCGATAAAGTCGATTTTGAAAAATGGGCCTTTGATAAAGGAATTTATAATAGTAGCATCTCTAACACATCTACTTTTCCTGTTTTATCGCCAGCTGTAGAAATATTAGTCAAAAAAAGAAATGGATCGATTTCACCTGGAGAAGCAGATGCCCAATTGGAAGCTTTGAAAAAAAATGATATCCGTAATGACATTGACAGATATCTACAAAGAACTGGAATTATACAGCAATATGCATTGAATGTTTCTGGCGGCTCATCCAATTTTTTCTATTATGGGTCTTTGGCCGCAAATACCAATCAATCCAATCAAGTACGTACTAATTCAAATCAATTTACAGCTAACCTAAATAACACTTACCGACCAACAGCGAAAGTAGAAATAAATGGTAACATTGCTTACGCAAACAATACGTCCTACAATAATGGTACTGTAAATACGGGTAATTCTCCATATTTGCGCTTAGTAGATGCTCAAGGGAACCCCTCATCAATACCCTTTGGTTACCGTACTACTTTTGTAGACACAGCTAAATTTCCTGCTTTGCTTGATTGGCATTACGTTCCTCTTGATGAACTAAGAAGAAATAACAACACTTCAAAATCTACGGACATTCGAATTAATACAGCTTTAAGGTATACTATTATCGATGGATTAGCCTTTGGGTTGCAGTATGGCTTTCAACGTACTTTCAGCAATGGTCGAAATTTTTATAATGTGGACAGTTATTTTTCGAGAAATCTGATCAATCAATATATGTCAATCAGTCGAATCAATGGAACTATATATTATCCAATACCTAACGGGGGTATATTAGATTACAGTAACAGTGAAGTGAAAAGCTGGAACTTTAGAGGGCAATTAAACTATAGATTGGAAAAAGGATATCATAACTTTACTGCCTTAGCAGGTATGGATACAAGGCAGGTTAGTTCAGGATCAGGTAATGGTCGATTATATAATTATGACCCTAATTTAGGCATCAGTAATTCTCAGTTAAATTATGACTCGTTATTTCGTACAAGACCAGGCAATGGGTCATCAAGGGTTCCGAATCCAGCTAGTTCGAAAGATCGTAGCACTTTAACTCGATATGTAAGCTATTTCGCCAACATAAATTATACTTTTAGAGATAAATATATCATTTCAGGTAGCGCAAGAGCAGATGGCTCCAATTTTTATGGCATAAAAGCAAACCAACGAATTGTGCCTTTGTGGTCGGCAGGGTTAATGTGGAAAATAGATAAAGAAGCTTTTTATAAAAAAAATCAAGGCCTACCTTCTATTCAAGCCAGGTTTAGCTATGGGTATAGCGGCAATACTAATAACGCGGCAAATGGCTTTGCTGTTATTAGTTATTCTAATAGCGCAGCCTTAACAACTCTTCCATACGCTACAATTCAAAGTCCTCCCAACCCCGATCTTCGCTGGGAAAGAGTCAAAATGATCAATATTGGTCTAGATGCTGCCAAAAACGATGGTCGTATAAGCGGTAGTTTGGAATATTACCATAAAAGCTCTATTGATCTCATTATTAGTACTCCTATTTACGATTATACAACAGGCTGGACTAGCTTTACTGGTAATGCTGCGAGCATGAGTGGTTATGGACTAGAGCTATCATTGAATACGATTAATTTAAAGAAACATATTTTTCAATGGGATAGTCGTTTTGTTTTATCCTTCAATCGAGAAAAAGTAACCAATGTATCTGATAATAATCTGGCAAAAACTGGTTCTGCATATGTTAGTGGTGGAATTGTAATTGGCAAACCTTTGGGGGCATTATATTCTTACAGATGGGCCGGATTAGATCCAACCAATGGGGACCCTCGTATATTCCTTGGAGATACAATATCGAAATATACTAACAACACAAAGGCCTCAATTACTGATGTGCAATATAACGGATCAAGCAGGCCTATTATTTCTGGATCTCTAATTAACAACTTCCATTTAAGAGCCTTGAGTCTTTCCTGTAATATCATTTATATTTTCGGAGGATATTTTCGCAGACCATCTATTCAATACAGTGATATGTATAATGGAATAAGAGCGCATAGCGATTATCAGTTACGATGGCAAAAAACAGGGGATGAAAATTGGACTAATATACCATCCT
Source organism: Chitinophagaceae bacterium (assembly GCA_047602185.1). Classification (GTDB taxonomy): domain Bacteria; phylum Bacteroidota; class Bacteroidia; order Chitinophagales; family Chitinophagaceae; genus PMP191F. Next base: position 1,377,657 of record JASGHY010000001.1, read on the forward strand.
TGCCTACTGCAAACAATACAACCAGAGACGCTATTTATAAAAATACCAATATTTTAGTATACAAATCCGACCATGTTAGGATAAACGACATACGATTAAGTTATCAACTTACAAAGGAACGGTTACGGTTTTTGCCATTTAAAAATGGCAGTATTTACTTTTATACAGGGAATCTAAATATAATTATTTGGAGAACAAATACATTAAAAATAGACCCTTATTATACCACTTCTCCTAAACCTCCTCGAATAATTGCAACTGGGCTAAATATAGTTTTTTAATTTAAGTGTACTGTTTAATTAAATTGACTTAGAATATATGACAAGTTATTGCAAGTATCCAAAAAAAATTTTCATATTATTACCAATCGTCTTATTGAGCGCCTGTAAAGCGAGTGACTGGCTAGATGAAAAAAACGACATAAGTCAGGTTGTGCCTACGACTCTTAAGGATTGCCAAGCAATAATGGATCAATCAGAATATATAAACCAGGGCTATACGAGATCACACGAAATCGCATCAGATAATTACTATGCAAAAGAAGGTGCATTTGTAAGTTTAACAGATGAAATTAACGCATATACTTGGTCAAGAATAGTTCCTTTTGAAAGCTCTCTTGAATGGTACAATGCATATAGAAGAGTATTCTACTGCAACTTAGTGCTTGAAACTTTGAATCGTATAGAAACTAGTTCAAGTAATGACAAGCAAACAAAAGACGATTTGCAAGCTCAAGCTCTTTTTATAAGAGCCTATACCTTTTACGATTTATCAATACAATATGCACACCCTTACAGTTCTTCATCGATAAATGATCTTGGCATCCCCATGCGATTAGAATCTGACATTAATTTACCCACAATCAGAAGTTCTGTAAGACAGAACTATGACCAAATCATTGCGGATTTGCAAAAAGCGAAAGACCTGGTACTTCCAGTTGTTCCTATTTACAAAACCAGAGCTTCAAAGATTGCGATTTTTGCAACATTAGCACGCATCTATTTATCTATGGAACATTATAGTGAAGCAAAGGTAATGACAGATTCTTGCCTCAATATTTATAATAGGTTGTTAAATTATAACGATGGATATATCCCTTCGCCTAACTCTCCAGCTTCAGCAACATATCCATTTACTGATAAGTTTAATGGAGAGGTTCTCTTTTATAGTTCAATGCTTTTTTCGAATTTAATAGCGGGCGGAAGTGATGGTTATATTGATTCAGTATTGTACAAAAGCTATAATACTAATGATCTGAGAAAAACGTTATTCTATCAAGGACCAACTCCTCCGATCAAATTCACAGGAAGTTATAGCGGAGGAATGCTAGTCTGTATGACGGGCCCTTGCACTGATGAAATGTATCTCATTAGAGCAGAATGTCTAGCAAGAAGTGGTAATACAATCGCCGCAATGGATGATCTTAATACATTACTTATGACTAGATGGAAAAAAAATACCTTTTTAAAATACACAGCAACTGACTCTAAAGATGCATTGCAACAAATTATAGCAGAACGTAATAAAGAGTTAATTTTCAGAGGTATTCGCTGGACAGATTTGCGAAGATTAAACAATGATTCCAATTTCATTCTTACACTAACTAGAACTTACAACAATTCATCATATAGCTTAAAACCAAATAGTGATCAGTATACATTTCCATTGCCAGAAGATATCATAAGTGCTACTGGTATGCAACAAAACGAAGGATGGTATTAATCGAATTAGTATTGAATTCATTTTAAGTGCTTCCCATTAATATTCCAAAAAACATTTTCATTTTATACTCAATGAAATATTTCCGGACAGACAGGCAGACATAAATAAATAATTTTTAGTTATAAAAAAGGTGCATATTTCAGGCTAAACGCTGTAATACTATTATCATTTAAAACAAATATTTGATCTTTTATTATTTTGAATTCAGAAGGATTGTCGCCATTTTTCTTAGGAATATAAAAGCTCCCTTGATATTTTCCATCTATAACATTATAGATATCTATTACTGAATTATTTTCAAAATCTCCTTTTTTTTCATTATCAGCTTGTAAGGAAGACAATATAAAAAGTTTCCCTTTATATGTTATAGAAGCAGAATTAACTGATTTAAGAGGGGCCGAAGGCATTATACTTCCAGCCTTTTTCGCTCTATCTTCAGATAGAGAATTCCTCACTTTTACTTTATTAAATTGAACAGTGTCAATTGTATGACCTATATACAACAGTTGTAAGCTAGTATCCATGCACCAAAAACGATTATCATAATATTGTATATATACCAGCTTTTTAGTGAAGTCGTCGTATTGAAGCAATCCATCAGTTGAAAAACCAGCATCGGTCTGTTTACCCATTAAGGTGTCGCTACATTGCCCTATGACTTTGCCACTCAATACGTTAATCTTCTGGAAGTTTTGTTTAAATCCATTGTTGCCAAAAGTCCGAAAAATACAAATAGGAGAATTCATGGGTATTACCCTAGTGAATAACCGCATTGGTAGTTTTTTTAAAAAAGCATTACTATCGTTAAAACGATATTGTAAAAAAGTTGCTTCATTTCTACTAAATACATTTACAGTTGGTGAATCTATAAACACATCAAACCCTAAAAGAGTTCTCTGTGTAAATGGTAGTCGAAGGTAAAATGTATCTACCACACCCAAACTAAAATCAGTTACTATTATCTCGTTTGGAGTCTTTCCTGAAAAATAAACATGAGTATCTGTATTTCCACAAATCCCAGTCAAGGGATTTGAGAGTCTCGTCTGCCCGACCATTTGAGGAACAAAGGGGAAGATATTTCGTACAAAGCCATTCTTTAGTGTATTTGGATTATCGGACGCTTTAATAAGTACAAAAAGCAATAAAAGGCTACAAAAAAAAACACTGACTATAGCACTTAATTTATATATATTTTTCATAAAAATGCTCTATCAAATAAAAAATTAAGGCCAGGCATAGCCCGGCCTTCTCTTATCATTTTTTGGATCAAAGATTCTTGAATCTAATAGTTTTTACTACAAGTGTGCTGGTTTCGTCAAGACCGACTTCAAAACAACAAAATTTATGATATGGGCTAGGACATCCTGAAGTTTGATAATTGGTTACAGGATCACTTGCATCTGTTACCGTAGCTGTCAAAAGTGGAGTATCGGCAATAGTACTTTCACTTGGGTCGCCAGGGAAGACGATTTTTATTATTGATGGCGAGGTACTATTGGACACTAGATTTGGGTCTGATATAAAAGTCAAATCGCCTTCAGTAATTACAACAGAATTTCCATTTACATTAAGCTGGACAGATTTATAACATCCTGCCTCTACAAAATATTTTTGGATATTTGAAGTTGATTTTGTGCCAAAAGTAAAACTCATAGCCAAAATGGCAATAATAGCTGCAAAGCCTACTTGAATACGTTTCATACGTGATAAAGTTTTGTGTGAATAAAATGATAAATGGTTAGTTTTCATAGATTCATTTTAATTAGTAACAGATTAAAAACTGCGCGCAAAACAGCCAGCAGTAAAACTGACAGGAAGAAGATAATTCGTTTTAAGTAAAGCTCAATTGAATTAGGTCAAGGATAATATTAGTGACAAGTATTAGTTGTTTTATAAAAAAGGTTGCTTCTTTCCCATGCCGGATTGAAGTAATATACCCAAAAGTGAGAGTAAAGTAAATATCGCATTAAATACTAGGTGTTGATTCCAACTCATAGATGCCAGAATACCACCGCAACTACAGGGCAGATAATAGCTATAATGCAGCATTGCGTAAATATATCCAGTAAACATGGTCATAATAAAAAAGGATGTATAAAAGCCCAAAAGTCGTGTCGGCTTCCAGATAAGTGCCAGAGCTATCAATAACTCTCCTGCAGGAAGTACCCATGCAATAGGCCTTGCCAATTGTTGCACAAAAGGGGAGCGGCCTAATTGGAAAACGAATGTATCATAATCCATCCACTTATTAATCCCTGTATAAATAAATAAGATCACCAACAAAGAAGCAATTATCTCTGTAATAGTTGCCTTTTTTACTAGTCTGTTACTAGATGCTGAAACAGTAGCACGTTGAAGGGCATTACCCGTTGTCAGGCGCATATCGAATAGGGTTGTAAATATTAATTACTATTGTTTAAATCAGAAATTGTCTACCTCGTTTGTTATGTGAAGATAAATCGATGATTAATGATTATAGCTATAACATTAGTAGTATAATTCAATAGTTCTTTAGGATTTATAGTTATAATCCAATCTTTTATTTGCCTATCTTACTAATCTTACAACTTGAAACTAAAAAAGCAAAAAATATTCAATAAGTCTTTAAAAATACGAGCCCACATAGTAATCATTTTTATCAATTTCTTGTTTTATATAAGAAAGCCTCCTGTATTCAATTCCTACATATCTTTTAACAAAAACGTGGTTATGAAAAAGACATTAAGTTTGCTTCTCCTTTGCTTCTTATGTATAATCTATACAAAAGCTGAAATAACTTACTGCCTTATTAAAGGAACTGTTACTGGTATTCCTGATGGTACCGCCGTAGTTTTTATCAAAAACAACAGCCATGGAGGTGCCGACACAATGGCCCTTTCTAAAACAAAAGGAGGGGAATTCCTTTTAAAATGTCAACTACATACAGAAGGTTTCTGGGGGTTTATTATTATTTCCACGTTACCAGGAAAATATCTAACGCTATTGATAGAACCAGCTTACTTTACTATAAAGTCTGGTGCAACAGATTGGCCGAATGCGATTATTAGTGGCCCTCTTACAGATAAGGCTTATCGTTCCTTTTTAAAAGAAAATGATTCACTCAAAGCACAGCAAAAATTGGCAAATAAGGAACAAAAGGAAGCCATTACAGATTCGATCTTGCGACACAGAATTAATTTTATCACAACCCATCCAGAATCAAGTTATTCAGCTTTCTTAATAACAACAACTGATTTATTTGATGCCACACATAAACAACAAGAGTATGACAAGCTAACTGCCCGGGTTCAACTTAGCGAGTTTGGTAAACAGCTTAAAAATAATATTGAGCTATTAAAAAGTGCAGATATGCTCAAAAAAGGGAAATTACCAAGTTTCGCTTATGTTGATACAGAAGGCAAAAGACTGCGGGCAATAGAAGACATTATTGCCATGAACAAATTGACACTTATTGATTTCTGGGCTTCTTGGTGTGCTCCTTGTCGAAAACAAAATCCAGAGTTAATTCAGCTCTATAAAGATTATCATAGTAATGGGTTCGATATTTTAGGTATCTCACTAGATTCAAAAGTATCATTATGGAAAGACGCGATTGTAAAAGATCAATTACCGTGGCATCATCTTATCGACCCTGTTGGTGATTGGGATGCTGAATCATTCATACTTTTTGGTTTAATTGATAAAGCAGGAAAACATCTTCCACAAAGCATACTGGTAGATCAACAGGGCAATATTATTGCCCGCAACTTGGAAATGCCAAGCTTACGGAAAAAAATAGCAGAGTTACTCGATATTCAGAAGATAACTCCTTAAGCAAGGGGGGCAGCTCTATGGCCTATTTATTGCATTGCTTTTAATCTAACCCCTGTCACTCGGTATTTAGAATTATCATAATAATCCTGTTCCACCTCAAAACAACAAAAGGTTTGGTAGGGGCTAGGGCATTCTACATAAGGGTCATCAACCGTATCATCGCTTACAGCAGCTACTGTAAAATCATTTACTACTGTGCCTGGCCAATAGCTATAAATTGCGATTGGCCAATAATGCCCTGGAATAAACCAGATACCCATATCGTTTTCATCCCAAACCTCCTGATAAGGGTAGGAGGTACTATACAAAGTAAGATTACTTTCGGCTATAAGCGTTGTCAATGGCCAAGGACTACCGTAAGGATCAGGGACATGCAACGAAACACTTAAGTAACATCCATCTGAGATTTCAGTATTTAAAACCCGTAAAAAGGAAATATTTCTGTTTACTTGCATTGTAAAACTCATAGCAAGAACAGCAACTAACGCTGTGAAACTCACACGTACATATTTCATAAAGAAAAGTTGATAAAATAATACTATTAAAGTTTATAGAACTGCTTATAAAAGCCAGTTAGCGGGGGTATAAACTTTTCTTTACGAATTAAACCTACTTTAGTTCATAAAAACACTGGTGAACTTTACGGATTTTTTGTTCATACTTTAATCGAGATTTGGCAGTAAAGGCAAACAAGATAATACCCGGTTTTAACCTGGTTACGGATGTGCCTAAACAAATAATATATTGTATGGCATTGCCTCATCCTTGAAGGATGAGGCAATGAGAAAGCTCGTGCTTTAACCAAGCAGCATCAATATTTGAATAACCAGCAAAGCTAATACACCACCGGGTCGCCATAGATCACCCCGGTAATGATATAAATATTCTTAGGCTGGCCGGGCGGATTTTTAGGAATAAAAGTAGCGATATAGGCACATACCCTGGTAGATACCACCGGGCAATATACATCCGGGTCCACGGTGGTAAGTGTTACATCAGTTTCCAGTGTATAGAAAAAATCCTTCTGTCGCTCCAGGTCAGGGTTGGAGGGCGTACCGGGCAACTCACCTGCATTCAGGTGTACTTCATCACCTGCTACCAGTTTGTGATGCCATTTGCCGGTAAATAGGGTAAAGCTCATGGCCATAATAGCAATAAGAGCTGTTACACCAATTTTTATCCGTTTCATATACCTGCGTGTTTATTTATGAAATAATAATTGTTTCATGGAGGCGTCAACCTTTTAAAGATCACTGCTACTACTTTATTAAATCTTACTTCATAACAGCATAAGATCTTATAGGGTGGTATACAATCCACCACAGGATCTTTTAATCCACTGGCGGCAACAACAGTACCACTGGATACCAGGGCAGAGGTGATAGTAACATCTACAGACTGACTGGGAAACTTGTCCTTATTCAGCAACACAATAGAAGGATCATCAGTGGTAGCCACCGGCGAGGTCGATACCTGCATAATACCATCTGCAACGGTAAGAACCGCTGTGTACACAGGTGATGAAAGCCGCAGGGAAATGCTTGCCCAGCATCCGTTTTGCACTGCAAGCATATTGGCAACAGTAGCAGACCTGGGAATAAAGGAAAAGCTCATGGACAGGATGGCTATAATAGCCGTAAAACCGATTTGTAGTCGTTTCATATAAAGGGGGTTTTAGTTGAATACAGCCAGGGTACAGTAAACCGTTTTTGAGAAGGTACAGGAAGGGGTGAATAAAAAAATCGTTACGCACTTTCACACTGAACTGCCCCACTCACTACTCATCATGCACGGCTTTCTTTCACATTTGACCTTTCACGCCTCACGAACAATATTCACTATTGACTATTCACCATTCACTTTACGTGAGACCAGAGATCTTCAAATCGGAAATCCCGAAACATGTATTCCGTTTCACGTTTGACTTTTCACCTTTCACGCATTGCCACTCACGCCTCACAACTGACAACTCACGAACAACATTCACTATTGACTATTCACCATTCACTTTACGTGAAACCAGGAATCTTCAAATCAGAAACCCTGAAACCTGAAGTATCAGGTATCCCACTCACGATTCACGACTGACGACTCACGATTTATCTCCAATATTCCCCATACAAAATAAACACCACCTGGTTATTCACTACCTGGTAGCAGCAGAGTGGGGGATTGGGCGCAATATGACAATCCACATAAGGATCTTCCACTTCATCGCCCACCTGTAGTACACTTGTTACGGTATACAGCAGTATCTCGGGAAAATCAGGCATAAAATAATAGAGGGTAATTTCACCATCATAAGGAAAGCTGCTACCCGTATAGGTACGCGTTACGGCGCCTCCGGGCTCCAGTTGCCGTACCTGTAGCGCGGTATAACATCCGTTGGCAATGGCTGCCTGGGCTATTTTAGTGCCCATTATTTTCGTTTTGGCAGAAAAAGTAAAGCTCATGGCAATAATTGCCATCAGGGCCGTAAAGCCGATAGAAATGCGTTTCATGGAGGAGATATTTATGGTTCGTGAATGCGATAAACAACCCATGACAAGCAAAACGCACCTTAATGTTGATCGGAGACAAGATTTCCTGCTTAAAGCTATTCACAACCTTGCAGCAGCAGCAATACTATCGGGAGTCTAATTGAATAGTTTGGATGAAAAGGCACAAGATTTAAGAAACAAGGCTCAAGAAAGTACGAAATACGAAGTTAGAAGTACGGAAAACAGAAATATCGAATATCGAACTCCGAATGTCAAACGTCGAAGGCAAATACAAGTTGGCAGTTAAGCCTGTGAATAGTCAATGGTCAATAGTGAATATTAGCAACGAGCCTTGAGCCGCGAGCAAATACAAGCCAGAAAGCAAGTTTGTAGTTGTTCCAGTTTCAAACTTCAAATTTCAAATCCGGAAACCGGCATCAGGTATCCGGTAACTGGTATTTCACGTCTCACGATTTCGTAACCCGAAACAGTATTCACGCTTTACGTCTTTCCAATCAGCGAAATCCTTGATTAATCTGTGAGATCCGTGATCCTGTTTTTTAGAAAATGCGCCTTTAATACGAACCGACATTGAACCTGGGAACCACCGGTCTGCTACACGTAATAGCCAAAAGACCTATCGCACCACTAAACCGTATAAGAATACCAAATAGCTAAAGACAAAATCATTAAACATTCCATTACCGGAGCAAAGGCGTGGAACGGTTGCAGCAGGCTGCTACCTGTTTAGCGAGGGGCTTTAAACCGTGCCACGCCTTGCCCAGGCCACCGCGACACCTGGAACCTGAGTCCGGCAACTGGCAACCGGGAACTCACACTTTACGATTGCCGTCTGCCGATACACGAACTGGCTCACAACTCACCACTGACCGCTCACTTTCTTCTTGTCTGATCCTTATCTCGCTCTCCCTTCGTTCTCCCTCCGCCAAGGCAAAACCCCTAATTTATACGCTGTAAATAAGAAGGAAACAAGAACGAGACAAGAGCAAGACCAGAAGAAAGTACGAATTACGAAGTTAGAAGTACGGCTGGCTTCCGTATTTGCTCGTTGCTCAGAGCTCAATGCTCGAAGCTGTATTCAACCCGGTATCCGGTAACCGGTAACTTTCGTTTCATGTTTAACGTTTGACAAAAGAAGTGTTGTTTAATAAAATAGACAAAACATAACCATTACTATAAACAATACTGCATTTCTTAAGGCCTGGTGTTCGGCATTCAGCGTTAAGCGTTCAGCTTTTGAAAAAAAAATCTTCAAAATCTTTAGTAGTTAGGACCTTCTCAACTGTTTTAATATCGTGAGGGAGGTCACGAATAAGACAAATACGCCTTTTCTTTTTTTGTTTCCTTCCTTCTATAGGGTAAAATGGACTCGTATTTGCCTTAGGTAGGATGTAGTATTCACTGCATCCTATTTTTTTGTCTCCCTACGCAAGAAAAGCTCCGGGAAATGAGAAATAAGGAATTTGGAATGAGGAATTAGAAAGGGAATACAGGTTGTAAGTTAAGGCACAAGATTCAAGAGACAAGGCACAAGGAAATACAGTTGACAGGTTGGAAGGTTGATAAGTTAACAAGGGAAAGACAAAAGCCTAAGGTCTTAAAGGACGAAATACGAAGTTAGAAGTACGGTGAGCTGAAATTTTGAATGTCAAATTCCGAATGTCGAAGGCAAATACAAGTTGGCAGTTGGCAATTTGCAGTTATCTGTATCCCCATTCACTATTCACCATTGACCATTCACTTGCTTCAGCCACTCACGATTGCCGATTCACGTCTCACGATTTCACAACCCGACACCCGAAACAGCATTACCCATTTGCATATCTGCACATTAACCAATTATCTTCTTCCCCCTGCTTTTAAACGCCGCCGTTTCATAATCCCATCGTTCACGGATGATCAATTGTAGTTCCTGCCGAATATCAGGATAGAGTTTACTGAAGTTATCGAGGATCGTTAGGGAAAATGCTTTATTAGCTGCAGGCTCATCTACTTTCTCAACCAGGGCAAAACAAATGCTCATCAGTTTACCGTGATATGTTTTGGGGATCTCTACATCCTGCAATAAACGAAGGATATTACGTACTACACCATTGTGAACACCAGGCTTCTGCAACAGATCGATCAGCTTCTTAAAATAAGGCTTTACAAGCTCCGGGTGATTACGTACACAGTAACTCATGGGCCAGGCGGCACGTTGCGTAACACGGTATTCTCCGGCAAAGAACAATTTCATCAACTCTGCAAACCGCTCTTTGTCGTTACCTATGTATTTAACGATTAAATCCTTTTGCGCTTTCGAATGCTCTTTTAGTATTGTTCGTTTGAGATCCAATCCTGGTTGTAAGTTATAGGTTATAAGTTGTAGGTGGAATACAGCGAAACGCAAATACAGTCGATAAGTTGTAGTTATTCTATAACAGGAACCTGGCTGTTGTATGTTTTAATTGTTATAGACGATAACCATGGCCTCGTCTGACAATTCAACCGTCTTGCACACTTCACAATTTCACTATTGACCAATTGTCTTCCTAATTCCTAACAGCTAATACCTAACACCTTGTCTTCCTATTTGCACATTTGTAAATTATCTAATTAGATAATTTGCCTTTCATCTTCCCCACCATCCCCAGGATATCCTTATACGTCTGCACCATATAGCGGAGAATATTACCGGTTTCAACAGCAATGTATTTTTTCAATACCGCCATCATGATCACAAAGGTCAGTATGTAGTTGATGATAGTCGCATAAGCAGCACCCATTGGCCCAAAATTCTTTAAGAAGAAATAATTCAGTGCCAGGTTCAGCAGCATGAACAATACATTGATCCGGAAATTCACCTGTGGTTTACCAATAGCATCAAGGGTAGAACCAAACTGGTAACTGAGTGGGCGAACGATACTGAACAGGATCGTGATCTGCAAAATAGATACTGCACCTTCATTGCCCTTACCAGCCAGCACCCAGATAATAAAGCTAGGGAAGAGAAACACAAACAATGAAATGGGAATGATCAGTGCGAGAATAATGCCCACCATGCGCTCAAAATAGTATTTCACTTTACCGATGCCATCCGTTTCAGAGGCTTCTGCATTTTTGGGAAACAATACGTCAGCAGCAGCCAGTGACGGTACATCGATCAGGTTATTGACACGTCCTACAGTTTCGTAATATTTTACATAATTGCTGCCATTCAGCGCATCCAGGATATTCGCCGTCATATAACGGTCCAGTGAGCGGGAGATATTAAAGAATAGATTGGTGCCAAAGATATAGCGGCCGAAATAGAACATCTTTTTGGTAATGGCTGCATTGTAATGAAATCTTTTGGTGAGCCAGGGTCTGCATGCAAAATACATGATCACAGCACCTACAGCCAGTGATATTACCTGTAGTACCAACATGCTCATGGGGGTAAACAGGTCACGACGGAAAAAGTACAACACAGCGATACCGATAAAGAACAATGCCTGTCGTACAAAATAAGCCCAGAAGATACGCGAGAACTGATAATGCGCCTGCAGCATTACTTCACAGTGACTATAGGGAATAAGAATGGTAAGGAACGTAAAGCTCCACCAGAGCAGGGGAGCGAGATCAGGCGATTTAAGCCAGTGAGCGATCTGTGTACCGAATAAGAGCAGCACAGCAATAGCAAGTATTGAAAATGCGACATTGAGTGCGATAGCTGAGGATTGCACCTCGTTCTTAAGTTCAGCAAATTCCGGCATATTGAGGAACTTGATGGTAGGATTACGCAATAGTCCCTGTTTGATGGTCTCCATCAGTGTGAGGGTAGTGAGGTACAATACCCAAACAGAAAAATGATCTCCCAATCCGCGGACAAGGATGATAAACGATACCACGCCAAAGAAAACAAGTGAAAAACGTTGCAGCAGGGTAAAGAAGATGGAGCGGAACCAGAACGACGATTTGAGCAATTTCAACGGAATAAAGCTTTAGGAGCGAAAAATACGATAAAAATGCCTGTTTGCTAATGAAATCCTTGTTATTGTGCTAAACACAGAACGCTAAATACCCCATGTTTCACGCAAAGACGCTAATGCTGTTTCGGGTGTCGGGTTTTGAGTTTCGGGTTGAATACAGCTACGAGCCGCGAGCTGAAAACATCCGTACTTCGTATTTCTTAGTTCGTACTTGCTTGTGTCTCCGTGGTTCCCTATTTCACGCAAAGACAGCAAAGGTTCGCCAAGACGCAGAAATGGCAAGCGGCGAGCCATGAGCTGAAAACATCCGTACTTCGTATTTCCTAATTCGTACTTGCTTGTGCAGGCAGCCTACATCTTGCTCAACAAACCACCACCAGAAGTCACTCTGACGAAGGAAGAGTCTTACCATGCCACGCGATTATGAAAGCTCAACATAAACATCAAGCTGCATCAGAGTTTCACGCAAAGCAGCAAAGTCGCCACGTTGCAGTTTTGTCATTTCGACCAAGCCAGCAACAAACCTGCACTGTCAGAGATTAACGGCGCAGGGAGAAATCCGGAAGATCGAATAAAGCGAACGCCGCAGTAAACTCAGTTTGTCGCTGATGCAGCTTCCAGATATCTCATTTCGCCATGTTATTCCTCAAGTACAATACCCACTAAGGGCTCATTCGATATGACAGGTCACTAAATAATTTCGCCCCCTTGTTTCACGCAAAGCTGCAAAGACTCGCTAAGATGCAAGATATTAGTCTCTGCGCTTCCTCTGTGTCGCTGTGCCTCTGTGGTTCAGATTTCACGCAAAGACAGCACAGGTTCGCCAAAACGCAGAAAGGGCAAGCGGCGAACCATGAGCAAAAAAACATCCGTACTTTCTTCAAACATCAGATTCCCTCCCAGGCACCTCTGTTTCTTCCTTGTTAACTCATCAACCTTTCAACTTGTCAACCAACATCCTGTATTCCATTTGCACATTTGCAAATCTGCACATTCCTGTAATCCCTTACTTTAGCAAAATGAAAAACATTCTCTACATCCTCCTCATCGCCCTTGCCGCCTGCCAGCAAAAGCCTCTTCCCGCCCTGGTATTCCAGACAGACTTCGGCGTAAAAGACGGTGCGGTTAGTGCAATGAAAGGAGTAGCCACCGGTGTAGATGCCCGTTTAAAGCTCTATGATCTCACCCATGAAATCCCCGCTTACAATATATGGGAAGCGGCTTACAGACTGGAACAAACAGCTCCTTACTGGCCTGCAGGTACTGTATTTGTATCGGTAGTTGATCCCGGCGTGGGTACACACCGCAAATCGGTAGTGATGCATTCAAGGTCCGGTCATTACTTTGTAACGCCCGATAATGGTACACTCACACTGGTTGCAAGATCGCTGGGTATTGACGCCATCAGGGAGATTGATGAAAGTATCAACCGCAGACAAAACTCTGGTCAGTCATATACATTTCATGGTCGTGATGTGTATGCTTATACAGGTGCACGACTGGCAGCCGGTATTATCTCCTTTGAACAGGTTGGCCCTTTATTACCGGATTCAGTGGTGAGCATTCCATATCAGCCGGCATTATTACAGGGTGATAGTATCAGCGGTAATATTCCTATTCTCGATATCCAGTATGGCAATATCTGGACAAACATTCCTGATAGCCTGTTTAAAAAACTGAATATAGGATCAGGACAATTGCTGCAGGTAAAGATCAGCCACAATAACACACCCGTTTATGCAGGACAGGTTCCTTATGCGCACACTTTTGGTGAAATAGCAGAAGGCAAACCACTGGGCTATATGAACAGCCTGATGAATTTCTCCCTGGCACTTAATATGGGAAGTTTTGCCGATTCATTTCATATCAGCAGCGGACCGGAGTGGACAATATCAATTAGCAAATTTGCAAATTAATCAATGTGCAAATAGTAGAGAATTGTTGATTGTGAGATTTCGGGATTTTGAGATGTACAATGCAAAACGTTTATCCCATTAACAGAAATCATAAATCCCCAAATCAGCAATCTCAAAATGCAACTTACCAATTAGCCAATGCGCAAATGATAGACAATTCCTGATATAGTGATCTTTGGAATTTTGAGAGCTACAATACAAAACGTTTATCCCATTAACAGAAATCACAAAATCCCTAAATCAGCAATCACTAAATGCAATTTGTATTGCATTTGCACATTTGCATATTCGCACATTAACTCATTACTTAATACTTTTCAACACCGCTGCAACTAATCCATCCATCGCATTGCTTTCAATCCAGCGGGTAACAATAATAAGATCATGCTCGGGATCGATATAGATAATATTGCTGCCTGCACCTACATGAGCAAAAGCAGTAGCAGGAGCGCTGGGATAAAGCTTTCTATCAGTATTAAGAAAATAATTCATGAAGCCATAAGTAGGTTGAACCGTAGTAGGAGTCTTCGCCATTTTAAGCCATGCTTCAGACAGGATCTGTTTGTCTTCCCATTTACCATTGCGCAAAGTAAGATAGCCAAAACGTGCCTGGTCAATGGCACTGATAAACAAACCGCCACCCCAATGAGAGCCGCCACTTACTGATTGCATCAATTGACCATCCATTACCACCCATGAATTTTCATAACCGGTCCAGCGCCAGAGATTAGAAGCGCCGATAGGGTCCATGATCCTTTCCTTCAGGATCACCGGCAGGGGCTTACGCCACAGGTTAAGTGCAGCTAAGGCCAATACGTTAACACGTGTATCATTGTATTTATAAACAGTACCTGGTTCATTGCGTTTGCGCGTAAGCCATTCAGAAGAGTTTCCCTGTGGACGATCAGCCCAATCAGGCTTACCCCATAAGGTACCTTCCCAGTCACTGGTCTGGCGCAACATATGTTCCCAGTTGATCTTTTTGTTGTGCTCTGTCTCAAACAGGTCAATCACATCCTTTTGCCCCAACTGGTCAGCTTTATTGGTACTTAATCTTTCAGGTTGATAAGGAATGATCGGCGCCATATAGGTGTACACCTTATCCTGCAAGCTGGCAATCATGCCCTGGTCATACGCAAGACCAATTACAGAAGAAAGAAAGCTCTTTGCTACGCTGAAAGTGAGATCCACACGCTGTGGATCGCCCCATTCAGCCACGATATACCCGTTCTTGATAATAAGACCGGTAGAAGGGCCACGCTCTTTCATAGGTCCTACGGGAAAACCAAATGGCTCTCGACCAAAAGCACTTTGATAATGCGCCTGTTTCAGATCGCGGGATTCTTTGGTTTCATGATCAATGGCATATTGAATAGCCTGCTGCAATTGCACAGAATCTATATTCATCGTTTGCGGACTGCGATGCTCCCATGCACCGGGTTTGGGATAATATATAGTCGCAGCTTTCTTTTGCTGGGCAGTTACAGACAGGCAAACAAATAACAGCAGCAGGGTGGTGGTAAAACGCATGAAAGAATTTGTTGATTTTGGAATGTAGAGATCCTGAGATTTAATTCATCTGTGAATCGGGCATTAAGTTAACAGAGAATTTTGAATAAAAGAAAGAAACAGGGCATGCAATACACAAGAGCCAAGGAATACAGTTGACAGGTTGAAAGGTTGATAAGTTAACAAGGGAAAGACAAAGCCCTGAGGTCTGAAAGGATGAAATACGAAGTTAGAAGTACGGTGAGCTGAAATATCGAATATCAAATTCCGAATGTCGAATATCGAAGGTAAATACAAGTTGGCAGTTGGCAATTTGCAGTTATTCCAATCTCAAATCCAGTATCTGGTATCCAGAAACCAGTATCCCATTTCATGCACCCACTCACGATTGACGATTCACGTCTCACGATTTCACAACCCGACACCCGAAACAGCATTAGCGTCTTTGCGTGAAATTAGAAATCCCTGAAACCTGTACCCGGTAACCGGTAACGGTATTCCAATATCAAATTTCAAAAATCAAATCTCAAATCTCAAATCCGGAAACCGGCATCTGGCAACTGGTATCCGGTATTCAAATCTTCAAATCCCGCAATCTCTAGATCATAAATCTTACTTTTACCTTCCGCGACGCCATTAAAACCAATAGATTATGCCTATACATCGTGAAGATTGGCCTATACCGCTTTATTTACCGCGACTTTCAACGCCCGAAAGCAAGGATAAGATCATACTGGCAGGAGATATCGGGGGCACCAAAACCAATCTTGCTTTGTATCGCAGCACCGGCATCAGCGCCACCCTCATCCGTGACGAACGTTTCCCTTCCGGCGACTACACATCTTTCATGGACATTTACAGGAAATTCAGTGCAACAGATGCCAGCTTAAAACCCGATGCGATTTGCCTGGGCGTAGCAGGACCTGTATTGAATGGAAAAGTGACCTTCACCAACCTGTCCTGGGAGATTGACAGCACCGCATTAAAAAATGAGACAGGTGTAAATGCCGTAACACTTATCAACGACCTGGAAGCATTTGCTTATGGCCTGGCAGCATTACAGCCAGATGATTTCATTACGGTGCATTCAGGGAAAAAAGGCAGCACCGGCAATATGGCCATTCTGGCACCAGGCACCGGGCTGGGGGAAGCGGGTCTGTTTTGGGATGGCAACTATTTTCATCCTTTCCCCACAGAAGGTGGACACTGTGAATTTGCGCCACGCAATGAAGAAGACATTGAAGTGTATCGTTTCCTGCAAAAGAAATATGGCATTGTAAGCTGGGAGAGACTGATCGCTGGTCCTGCCATCATGGATCTCTACTACTTTGTAAGGGATGTATTAAAGATGGAAGAACCTGCCTGGCTTGCTGCAGAACTACAAACAACAGACAATGATTCTGCCGTGATCAGCGAGGCGGCATTACTCAAAAAAGCGCCCGCCTGTGTTAAAGCTATGGAATTGTTTGTGCGTTATATGGCACAGGAATCTGCCAGCCTTGTATTAAAGATGAAAGCAACAGGCGGCCTATTTCTTGGTGGTGGTATTCCTCCCAAGATAGCGCCATTGTTACTCGATAAAAGTTTTATGAAACATTACCTCGAATGCGACAGGATGGAAACACTCCTTAAAAGCGCCTTTATCGCTATCATCAAACACGACACCACCGCCTTATTAGGAACAGCCTACTACGGAGCATACGGGAAAACCAATTAGCAAATGTGCTAATTGGCTAATGTGCATATTCAGTATTTCGGAATTGTTGATTTTGAGATTTAGTGATTACAAATGCCATTGAATAAATCGCAAAATTCCGCAATCACTAAATCAGCAATCATTTGCACATCTGCACATCAATAAATTTGCACATTATTAGCTCTCCAAACCCATGATCTTCTCAAACACCTGTTCATACTCAACATTCAGTTGAGAGAGTTCAGTCGTCACTTTTTTATAATCAGTCTCTGCTTGCAGGAACTTATTCTTATCAGCGTACACATCCTGTGATGCCATCATGGCTTCCAGTTCTGTTTTCCGTTTATTCAGCGAAGCGATCTTTTCTTCCAGTTGCTGAAAGATACGTTGCTGCTTCTGCAGCTCCTTCTTCTGCTCCTTATTGATAGGCTGCGGAGCTGATGGAGGAGGAGCCTGGGGCTTAACTTCCGGTTTCGGAGCAGGATTTGTATTCTCCGACTTAGCATTCTTGCCTTCGGATTTCGGATTTTTTTCTTCGGGCTTTTTGCTTTCAGCCTTTCTCTTTCTCTCTTTCCACTCACTCCATTCATCATAACCGCCTGCAAATACTTTGATCTGGTGTTCGTCGATTTCCCAGATGGTATTAGCTACTTTACTTACAAAATAACGGTCGTGACTCACCAGGATCAGGCTACCCTCATATTTCTTCAATGCTTCTACCAGCAATTCTACTGAGTGCATATCAAGGTGGTTCGTAGGCTCATCCAGCATCAGGAAATTACCTTTTCCTACAATGGTTTTAGCCAGCGCCACCCTTGCTTTTTCACCACCACTCAGTACCCTGATCTTTTTATCAGAATCATCACCACTGAATAAGAAACATCCCAGCAGGGTACGTAGTTCCTGTTCGGTTTTCTGGCTACCGGCTGTTTTCATTTCTTCCAGTACAGTATTGTTCAGGTCCAGCGATTCCAACTGGTGCTGGGCATAGAAACTTTCTTCCACGTTATGTCCCCAGCGGCGATCACCTTCAAATGATTCAATGCCGGCAATGATACGCAGCAGAGTACTTTTACCTTTACCATTGGCGCCGATCAGGGCGATCTTATCACCACGGTTAATTTCTGCAGCTGCATTTTCAACGATAATATTATCGCCAAACTTCTTCGTCATATCCTTCAGCTCCACCAGCACCTTGCCAGGTACTTTATCGATACGGAAGTTGATGCGCAGGTCCGGGCGCTCGATCACCACATCTTCCAGTCTGTCCAGTTTATCCAAACGCTTCACAGCACTCTGTGCAGCAGCAGCTTTAGAAGCCTTCGCTTTAAAACGTTCAATAAAGCGTTCCTGCTGGCGGATATAGTCCTGCTGGTTTTCAAAAGCACGTTGCATCAGCGCCACACGTTGCTCTTTCTCTGTTTGGTAAAATTCGTAGTTACCATTGTAGATGTGCAACTGGCGTTGATACAGCTCCACAATTTTGGTAACCATTCTATTCAGGAAGAATTTATCGTGACTCACAATGACTACTGAACCCTGGTAATGCGTCAGGTATTTTTCCAGCCATTCGATAGATGGCATATCAAGGTGGTTCGTAGGCTCGTCAAGCAACAACAGGTCGGGTTGCTGTAAGATCATTTTTGCCAGCAACACGCGCATACGCCATCCACCGCTGAACTCGCGGTAGGGGCGTTGCAGATCGACATTGCTGAAACCAAGCCCTTGCAGTACTTCCTCTGTTCTGTGGTGAATATTATATCCACCCAGTGTTTCCAGTTCGTGTAATTTATCAGTGTACTGGTGTAGCAGGTCTTCGTCGCCTGTTTTCTCCAGTTCTTTACCTATTTCTTCAATTTCTTTTTCCAGTTGCTGTACACGCTCAAATGCGCTGAGTGCTACCTGCAGAATGGAATCATTGGTATCAAAACTCAGCAGGTCCTGGTGCAGGTAACCAATGCTGGTACCGCGACTGCGTTCTACAGTTCCTGCCGAAGGAAGATATTCGCCTACCAGTACTTTCAACAGGGTAGATTTTCCCGTTCCGTTAAAACCGATCAAACCGATCCTTTCATTAGGTTGAATATGCCAGGTTGCATCCTGAACAATTGTCCTTGCACCAAATTCAAAAGTTACATTCGTAAAACCAGCCAGCATAGATATTTATTGAGTCAAATAAAAAGTCATATTAGTCATTTCTGTCAGATAAGTCAGGTGATCATTAGCCGCGTTTTTGCCAACTTATAACTTAAAACCTATAACTTATAACCCAGAATTTTGCAAAAATACTACAATCGGTACGTAAACATTTAACTGCTATCTTTATTCAAATTTGTATCGCATATGAAAAAGGCGGTTTTAACAATTTTATTGGTAGCTGTAGCGGGTTTGCTGGTATATTGGTTGGGTTGTAAAGGAAAAGAAAAACCTGCCGGGGAAGAACAAAAAGAGCAACCCGTGGCCATTGGCGCCAATACAGACGCCTTCAACACCTCTTTTCGCAACCTGCTGACCGCCTATTACAATGTAAAAGACGCTTTATTTGCCGGCGATACCGCCAGGGCTTCCGCAGCAGCATTAACCCTTGCTACGGCCTCCGACAGTCTCAAACTGGACCTGATCCAGGGCGACAGCACCGGCGTGATCAAAGAAACAGCAAAAATTTATACAGGCACTATTGTAGGCTCAGCCACCGCACTGGCCGGTGAAAACTCCCTCGATAACAAAAGAAAAGAATTTGCCAATACAGCCGATGCATTGTGGACACTCATCCGCACTGTAAAATACAGCGGCGAAAAATTATACTGGGATTATTGCCCGATGGCCTTCAACAACAAAGGAGCCTATTGGGTAAGCAATGAATTAACCATCAAAAATCCCTATTTCGGCTCCCAAATGCCCACCTGCGGAAACGTAGAAGATTCGTTGGATTATTCAAAGAAATGATGTTCGTGAGACGTGAATCGGCAGACGGCAATCGTGAGTCGTGAAATACAAGTTACCGGATACCAGATGCCGGATACAGGATTTGAGATTTGATGTTTGAAATTTGATCAAAACAACTGCTCTCCCTGTATTAGCTCGTGGCTCATATTCACTATTGACCATTGACTATTCACTGGCTTAACTGCAAATTGCCAACTGCCAACTTGTATTCCTCGCGGCTCGTAGCTCAAAGCTCGTTGCTTATATTCACTATTGACCATTGACTATTCACAGGTTTAACTGCAAATTGTATTTGCGTTTCGCGTTCTGCAATACTTATAACCTATAACTTAAAACCTACAACCTGCATTCCCAATTCCTTCATCCACACATTAGCAAATTTGCACATCTCCACATTCTTCATATCCGCGTTCAGCATTACATATAACCTTTCCTCCACTTTACCCCAACTCATTCAACAGGAAATAGATAGTTTTCTCGTCTAAAACCGAAAATTAACGCACATGAGGAAACTACTCACCGGCGTTCTGGCATTAGGCATTGCCGGAGCTGCTATGGCGCAGGGCGATGCGCCAGATGCTGCCATCGTTCAGAAGATCCGCGAAGAAGGATTGAAGAATTCAAAAGTGATGGACATCGTTTTCTATCTCACAGATGCAAATGGTCCCCGTTTAACCAATTCTCCCGGTTATTTAAAAGCGGCCAACTGGGCAAAATCCAAACTCACTGAATTTGGTCTTGAGAATGCTCAACTGGAGCCCTGGGGCGAATGGGGTAAAGGTTGGGAACTGGAAAAATCATACATCGCGATGACGGCTCCTTATTACAGGCCGATGATCGCTTTCCCAAAAACATGGACTTCCAGTACCAAAGGGTTACAACACACTGAAGTAATTATAGTAGATGCGAAAGATTCTGCCGAACTGCAAACCTACAAAGGCAAGCTGAAAGGCAAACTGATCCTGATCCCCAGGAACGATACACTGGTTCCTTCTTACAAACCGGACGCAACCCGCATGACTGATGAAGAGTTGCAGAAAATGGAAGATTACAAACCCAATCCGCAACCCGGCGGCGGTCGTGGTGGTTTCCCTCCCCGTGGTGGTCGTGGTCCCGGTGCTGGTCTGAATCCTGCTGTACTGCGCGACTTTGTACAGAAAGAAGGCGCAGTAGCATTACTGAGCACCAGCCCCCGTGGTCGTGATGGTACCTTGTTTGTACAGGGTGGTGGCGCTTACGATGCAAAATCTCCTGAGAACTTCCTGGATGTAATGCTTACTTACGAAGATTACATGACCATCCAGCGCCTGGTACAGCACAGCATTCCTGTAAAACTGGATGTAGAAGTAAAAAGCAAATTCTATACTGGTGATCTGAAAGGATACAATGTAGTAGCTGAAATAAAAGGCACTGATCCTTCTCTGAAAGAAGAGCTGGTAATGGTAGGCGGACACCTTGATTCATGGCACAGCGCTATGGGTGCTACTGATAATGCTGCCGGTTGTGCTGTAATGATCGAAGCTGTTCGTATCCTGAAAGCTATTGGTGTAAAACCACGCCGTACCATCCGAATTGCACTGTGGGGTGGTGAAGAGCAGGGCTTACATGGTTCACGCAACTACGTTCGCAACCACTTTACAGATACTGCTACTCGCCGTTACAATGCAGAAGGTGATAAACTCTCTGTTTATTTCAACCTCGACAATGGTACCGGTAAGATCCGTGGTATCTATACACAGGGTAACGAGACCATTAAACCCATCTTTGCACAATGGTTAACGCCGTTCAAAGACCTGGGCGCTACTACCGTAACTACCCAGAATACAGGCGGTACTGACCACCAGTCTTTTGATGGAGTAGGGTTACCTGCCTTCCAGTTTATCCAGGATGTAATTGAGTACAATACGCGTACGCACCATACCAACATGGACAGCTATGATCACCTGCAGGCTGATGACCTCAAACAGGCTGCTACCATCGTTGCGTCGTTTGTGTACAACGCGGCTCAGCGCGATGCTAAAATGCCCCGCAAACCTGCATCACAGCAACAGCAGGGTCCCGGCGGACGTTTCTAATAAAACACATTATTATCTGCCTTGATAAAAAGCCTTCTCACACCGTGGGAGGGCTTTTTTGTTGCCGGTTTTACTCAAAGACGCTAATGCTGTTTCGGGTGTCGGGTTGTGAAATCGTGAGACGTGAATCGTCAGTCGTGAGTGGGAGCGTGAAAGGTGAAATGTCAAACGTGAAATGAAAGATACCGGTTCCCGGATACAGGTCACTGGATACTGGATGCTGGATTTGAAATTGGATGTTTGAAATCAGAACAACTGCAAATTGCCAACTGCCAACTTGTATTTGCCTTCGACATTCGGAATTTGACATTCAAAATTTCAGCTCACCGTACTTCTAACTTCGTATTTCTTCCTTTCAGACCTTAGGCTTTTGTCTTTCCCCTTGTTAACTTATCAACCTTCCAACCTGTCAACTGTATTTCCTTTGTGCCTTGTCTCTTGAATCTTGTGCCTTAACTTACAACCTGTATTCCCTTTCCAATTCCTTATTCCAAATTCCTTATTTCTCATTTCCGGGGGCTTAGTACAAAAGAAAAATCCTGCCATTACGACAGGATTCATCGACAATTCAGTATTTATCAACAAAATGTGGAAAAGTAAATTTGTCCGTTCCCCGTGGAACAGTAGTATCCCCAAACGCTCTTCTGTAGCGAATTTGGGCTTAGATGATGTCCATCGCCTTCACGAAAAACGTGCAAACGAAGGGGATGATCATGGTAAGATATTCCCAATGTGCGCCAATCGCATAAATTAAACCTGCCGTAGAGATCAGGAACAGAACCCAGAATAAACCTTTATTCTTATTTGCCATGAGTATTGGAGAATTTTCGGCAAAAATAAAGGGTAAAACTGATTATAACAATTTGTAAGTGTGTTTTTTGGGATGGTGCAAAACTTTTTATTTCTTTGATAAAAACACCCTTACTTATCCACACTGCCGCCTTTTTTACGTTATGCTACCGGGCAGTATCCGTTTTATACCCTTATTATCCGGGAAACATTTATCCTTATTAAAAAATCATATTGTGTAATTAATACACTTTGTGATAAATTAGCTGCTCTTTTGGTTAAAACAGGCATGATGAAGATCCATTTTTATATACGTTTTTATACACATGTTGGTCAGTCGATTGCTGTTATGGGAAATGCCGGTGAATTGGGCAACAACAGTGAAGAAAACGCCTTTCCGCTTACCTGGCTCAATAACGATTTCTGGTATGGTGCTATCCAATTGGATACTGCCAGCCCTGCTAAGCTTCAATATAAATACCTGTTGACTAACGAGGATGGTACCCGCGTAATAGAGTGGGGCGATGACCGCGTACTGGATACCGGCAAGCTGCACAATATTGAAGAAGTGCAACTGGTTGATACCTGGAACCATAGCGGGGAGTTTGAAAATGCCTTTTATACCGATCCTTTCCAGCAAATCCTGCTGGCACCCAATTATACTTCTCCCAAAGTAAAACAGCCTAAACATTATTCACACGTCTTTAAAGTAAAGGCTCCCTTACTGGAAAAACACGAGGTGCTGTGTATCCTGGGCAGCGACAAGGTGTTGAAAGAATGGAATACCGGAGAGCCGGTTTTGCTGGAACGTGAAAATGGCTGGTGGAGCATAGCAATGAACCTGCCCAAAGAGTCTTTCCCGCTGCACTATAAATACGGCGTTTATAACATAAAGGAAAAAGCATTTGTAAGATTTGAAGATGGCAGCAACCGCGTACTGCATGGTGACGCACAGCAACATAAACTCACCCTGCTGCACGATGGATTTGCCCACCTGCCCAACACTACCTGGAAGGGCGCCGGTGTATCGATCCCCGTTTTCAGCTTACGCAGTAATAAATCATTTGGTACCGGTGAATTTACAGACCTGGCCCTCCTGGCAGACTGGGCGCATAAAACCGGTTTAAAGGTGATCCAGATCTTGCCGGTAAATGACACTACCGCCACGCATTCCTGGACAGATACCTATCCTTATGCCGCTGTATCAGCCTTTGCATTGCACCCCATGTACCTGAACCTGGAACAGGTGGCAGGCAAAAAGAATGCTGCATTATTGAAACCGGCTAAGAAGAAACAGAAAGAGCTGAATGAACTCCCTGAGATTCATTACGAGGAAGTTATGAACTGCAAGCTGGGGATCATTAAAGAACTGTTTGCATTACAGCGGGAAGAGTTGCTGCAGGACAAAGATTACCTCGCATTCTTCCAGCAGAACAAACACTGGCTGGTTCCTTATGCCGCCTTCTGCTATTTACGCGATAAGAACGGCACCTCCGATCCTAACCAGTGGAAAACCCATAGCCAGTACGATAAAGCTGCTATTGACAAACTGGTATCACCCCGCAACAAGCATTTTCACGATATAGCGATTCACTATTTCACGCAGTATCACCTGCACCTGCAATTAAAAGAGGCAGTGGAATACGCCCATAAAAAGGGCATCATCCTGAAAGGTGATATTCCCATTGGTGTGTACCGTTTTGGTTGTGATGCCTGGACGGAACCCGAGTTATATCACATGGATGCACAGGCCGGCGCTCCGCCCGATGATTTTGCCATCAAAGGCCAGAACTGGGGTTTTCCTACGTACAACTGGGAACGAATGGCTGAAGATGGTTTTGAATGGTGGCACCGTCGCTTTGTACAGATGGGCAATTATTTTGATGCGTTCCGCATTGATCATATCCTTGGCTTCTTCCGCATCTGGAGTATTCCTTTGCATGCCGTAGAAGGCATCATGGGCTATTTTGTTCGTGCCATTCCTGTACGGGTAAATGAATTTGCACAACGTGGTGGCTGGTTCGATTACCGCCGTTTCTGCGCTCCCTTTATTACCGATGCAGTGTTATGGGAACTATTTGGCCCCAACAGCGAAAAGTTCAAACCTTACTTGCTCAATACCGGCCTGGGACAATATGAGCTATTACCACAGTTTGCCACACAGCGACAGGTAGAAGCCCATTTTGCCGCACTGGAAGCAACAGAAGAGAACCAGCACATCCGCCAGGGATTGTATGATCTCTTATCTAACGTACTGTTACTGGAGCAACCTGGTTCACAGGGGCAGGAGTTTCACTTCCGCTTTGGTATAGAAGGTACCGCCTCCTTCCGCCACCTCGACGGACATACACAATACATCCTGAAAGAACTTTATGTAGATTATTTCTATCAAAGGCAGAATGATTTCTGGATGAAGGAAGCCATGAAAAAGCTTCCCGCTCTCAAACGCTCCACCAACATGCTTATCTGTGGTGAAGACCTTGGTATGGTACCGGCATCCGTTCCTGATGTAATGAGATTATTGGGCATCCTGAGCCTGGAAATCCAACGTATGCCGAAAGATCCTTCACAGGAGTTTTTCAGACCTGCCAATGCGCCCTACCTGTCTGTAGTTACACCTTCCACCCACGATATGAGTACTGTTCGCGGCTGGTGGGAAGAAGATCGCGTCAAAACACAACGTTTCTTCAATAATGAACTGGGACAATGGGGTGATGCACCTTATCATTGCGATGGGTGGATCAACAAGGCCATTGTACGCCAGCATCTCAATTCACCTGCCATGTGGGCCATCTTCCAGTTGCAGGACATCCTGGGTATGAGTGATACGCTCCGTAGACCCAATCCGCATGAAGAACGCATTAACGTTCCCGCCAATCCCAAAAACTACTGGCGTTACCGCATGCATCTTTCACTGGAACAATTACTAAAAGAAAAAGAGTTCAATGAAGAACTGAAAGAATTTGTAGAGGCAGGGGGAAGATAATTTCGGGTTCTGAAATCGTGAGACGTGAATCGTCAATCGTGAGTGGGGGCGTAAAATGAATGTTACCGGTTTCCTGATACCGGATACAGGATTTGAGATTTGATGTTTGAAATTTGATATTGGAATACCGTTACCGGTTACCGGATACTGGTTTCAGGGATTTCTAATTTCACGCAAAGACGCGAACAAATACAAGTTGGCAGTTGGCAATTTGCAGTTAAATCGTTACCGGTTGCCAGTTGCCGGATACCTGTTTTAAACTTCGAATTCACCCCTGTCAACTTATTAACTTTTCAACTGGTGAACTCTGGGGATTGTATTTCCCTTCAAAATTCGATATTGGGAGTTGGACATTCGATATTGCCGTTTTCCGTACTTCTAACTTTGTATTTCGTCCTTTCAGACCTCAGGCTTTTGTCTTTCCCTTGTTAACTTATCAACCTTTCAACCTGTCAACTGCATCTCCTTGTACCTTGTTCCTTAAATCTTGAACCTTTACCCATAACTCTGTATTCGCTTTAGGCATTCAGCGTTCTGCGTTAAGCCGTATTTTACCTATAACCTAAAACTTACAACCTACAACCTGTATTTGCTTAAATTCGCATCTCATTCAACGAATTATGAAGGTTACTTATCGCACCACCAATTTACCCTTTACCTATCCGTTCACGATCTCCAAAGGCACCAAAACGCACCAGCCGGCCCTGGTAGTGGCATTAGAATATTTTGGCAATATTGGTTATGGCGAAGCACCGGCTATTACTTACTACAATATCCCGGTAGAGAAAATGGTCGAAGACCTTGAGCGTAAAAAGATGTTCGTTGAAAAGTTTGCTTTCACAGAACCCGAACGTTACTGGCATTACCTGCATCACTTATATCCCCAGAATAACTTCCTGGTTTGCGCACTGGACATTGCCGCCTGGGACATGTATGGTAAGCTCCGCAATCAGCCCTTATACCAGTTATGGCAACTGGACGCTTCCAAAGCTCCTTCCACAGATTATACCATTGGCATAGATACCATTGAAAAAATGGTGGCCAAAATGCAGGAGAAGCCCTGGCCTATCTATAAGATCAAACTGGGCACACCGGATGATATTGCTATAGTAACAGCTTTACGTAAACATACCGATGCCGTATTGCGCGTAGATGCCAATGCCGGCTGGACGCTGGAGGAGGCCCTTGAAAAGATCCCGCAACTAAAAGACCTTGGTGTTGAGTTTATAGAGCAACCGTTGGCAAAAGACAATTGGGAAGGCATGAAGACCCTGTTTAAAAAGTCTCCCTTACCCTTGATTGCCGATGAAGCCTGTGTATTGGAAAGTGATGTAGAAAAATGTCACGGTCATTTTCATGGTATCAATATCAAACTCACCAAATGCAGTGGCATTACTCCTGCCAGGCGCATGATAGAAAAAGCCCGCTCGCTTGATATGAAAGTGATGGTAGGTAGTATGAACGAAAGTTCTATAGGTACTGCTGCCATTGCCCATCTTTCTCCGCTACTGGACTATGTAGATATGGACGGCCCCTTATTACTCAAAGAAGATCTCGCCACCGGCATCTCGTTTGATGCCCAGGGCAAACCTGTTTTCTCCGGCAAACCCGGGCTGGGAGTGGAGCTGAGTAACTTTGAAATATAGAATCAGGTATTAGGTTTTAGCTGTTAGCAAATACAAGCCCGGAAGAAAAACCAATATCGAATGTTGAATTTTGAATGCCGAATTTCGAAAGAAAGACCGGAAGAAAGTTGGCAATTTGCAGTTAAACCAGTGAATAGTCAATGGTCAATAGTGAATATAAGCTACGAGCCGCGAGGAATACAAGTTTGCAGTTGGCAATTTGCAGTTGTTCTAACTTCAAACATCCAATCTCAAATCCAGGATCAGGCATCCAGTAACCGGCATCTGGTATCCGGTAACTTGTATTTCACGACTCACGATTGCCGTCTGCCGATTCACGTCTCACAATAAAATCCCCAGATCTTCCTCACGTCTCTTCAAACCATCCATACGTCAAACTAATTAGCTGGCGCCGCCCTCTCTTTGTTATTTGCACTACCATTTAACTGGTTACCAGTTTCCGCTGAATAGTAGTTTTTTACCATTTATCCCGAAACGGGCCGGAAATGTAACCCAAATCGGAGCAATACGTCCTATTAACCAAATGACTTGAATTGGCCGACCATCAGGTACATCGGCCTTTCAACACAAACCAATGTACCTTGCGTTGCATAGTACCTACTTTTGAACTGTAATAGCCAACGCAAGTATCTCGTAAAAGTATAGCCATGAACAACAAAACAAGCCTGCTGGCGGGTATAGCCATGATTTTTCTCGCATTGAACAGCCAGGCGCAAACCAAAACCGGATCTGTAAGCGGAAATGTAACCGATGCCTCCAATGTTGCTGTTAACGCTGCAACTGTAAGTCTCCTTAAAGCCAAAGACTCTTCTCTCGTTAAAATGGCAGCAGCAGATAAAACCGGCAAGTTTACCATTGAGAATGTAGCAAACGGTAAGTACCTCTTACTGGTATCGGCAGTAGGGTACAACAAAACCTATTCACAGGCACTGGAAATAAATGGTAATGCCATAGCAGCCACCCCCATTGCTTTAGAACCAGCTTCAAAAAACCTGAAAGAAGTAACCGTAACAGCCAGCAAACCGATGGTGGAAATGAAGATCGACAGAACCGTGGTGAATGTAGATGCCGCAGTTACCAATACAGGTTCTACCGCATTGGAAGTACTGGAAAAATCTCCCGGTGTGCAGGTAGATAAAGATGGTAACATCAGCCTCAAAGGCAAACAGGGTGTAACCATTATGCTGGATGGCCGCCCTTCCTATCTTACCGGTGAGCAACTGGCCAATATGCTGAGAGGCATGCAGGCATCTCAACTGGAGCAGATCGAGATCATGACAAACCCTCCCGCCAAATACGATGCTGCCGGCAACTCCGGTATCATCAATATCAAAACCAAAAAGAATAAGATCAGGGGTTTTAATGGCAATGTAAGCGCCGGTGTAGGGCAGGGAGCTTATTTCAAGAACAACGAAAGCATCAGCATCAATTACCGCAACAATAAAATAAACCTGTTCAGCAGTTACAGCTTTAGCCGCAATATCGGTTACCAGATGCTGGATATCCATCGTCGTTACATCAATGATGATGGCACTACCAATGCTATTTTTGACCAGAATACATTCATGAAAACATATCGTACCAATAACAACCTGAAAGTTGGTATGGACTACTACCTGTCTTCAAAAACCACGCTGGGCGTTGTAGTGAGCGGATTTTACAATCCCCAGAAAACAAATGTGAAGAATACCAGTTACCTGAAAAGCCCACAGGATGTGGTGGACTCTATCGTATACGCAACATCTTACAACAAAGAAACCTGGAAGAATGCAAGTGTGAACCTGAACATGCGTCACCAGTTTGATTCTACCGGTCGCGAACTGACCGCCGACCTTGATTACCTGTTGTACGATGCTTATACCACACAGAATTTTACCAATACCAACTATACGCCTTCATGGACAAAAAAGAATGACGAGATCCTGTTTGCAGACCTGCCCGTAAGCATCAAGATCTACACTGCAAGGGTTGACTATACACATCCTTTAAAGAACAATGCAAAACTGGAAGTAGGATGGAAGTCAAGCTACGTGAGCACCAATAACAAAGCAAATTTCTTTAACTACGAAAGCAACGATTGGACTCCTGATTACAACAGGACCAACTTCTTCAACTATAAAGAAAACATCAATGCTGCTTACGTAAACCTGAACAAACAGATCAACAAGAAATGGGGCGTACAGGCAGGTTTGAGGTTTGAAAATACCAATTACAAGGGGCTACAGTATGGTAACCCTACAAGAACTGATTCATCCTTCAAACGTTCTTACAGCAGTCTTTTCCCTACCATCTACGTAAGCTATGCACTGAACGACAACAACCAGTTTGGTGTATCATATGGCAGACGTATAGACAGACCCGACTATGAAGACCTGAACCCTTTCCAGCAGTTCCTTGACAAATACACTTACCAGGTAGGTAACCCTTTCCTGAGACCTCAATACTCTAACAATATCGAGCTCTCTCATATTTACAAAGGGTTTTTATCAACCACACTGAACTATAGTAAAACCACGGACCTTACCAACGAAACGTTTGACCAGGATGGTTATGCCACTATTGTACGCAAGGGCAATATAGGCCGCAGGGAAAACGCAGGCATTGCCGTGAGTGTGCAGTACCCGGTAGCAAAATGGTACACTACAATGATCTATGTGAACTACAACTATACCAAATACGCGGGTAAATTGTATGGTGATGACATCAATGTATCGGCTGCCAACCTTACCGTAAATATGAACAACCAGTTTAAGTTCAACAAAGGCTGGAGCGCCGAACTGAGCGGCTGGTACCGCACCAAAGGGGTAGAAGGACAGATCCTGATCAGGCCCATGGGGCAGCTCTCAGCCGGTATAGCCAAACAGGTACTGAAAGGTAAAGGATCTGTTAAAATGAACGTCAGGGACATTTTCTTTACGCAGGTTGTGAAAGGAAGTATGAACTTTAAGGCTACAGAAGCAACTTTTGAGAACAGGAGAGATAATAGAGTTGCAAATATTACGTTTACTTACAGGTTTGGTAAACCGCTTAAAAATACCCCTCAGCGCAACAGGAACGGCGCCAGCGACGAACAGAACCGTGTGAAATCAGGAAACTAACTGATACTAACACGTTTACAGATAAAGAGTTTTTTTCTCATGTGATATAGCCATAAAAAGCTAGAACGGCCTATTTCTATAGGCCGTTTTTTATTACCCCTCTTTTTCCCGGAATAATACTCCCCGGATGTAAAAAGTGCACTTTTATTCCGGATCAGTAACGAAGGGCAAGGCTACCGCCACAGGATCATAAGCGAAGGAATAACGGGGCATACCACCAGGAACACGCTACCCATAAACCCTATATATTACTCCTTCGGTTGATTCAAATAAAGCCTTAATGACTATCATCAGATACCATCTTTCGCCGCAATATTTCTTTTAACAAATATTAACAGTTGCCAATGAAACCTTTTTCTTTTACAAACGTCTTATATATACAAAGAGCGCAAGAGATGAAAAAAGTAATACTGATAGCAGTGGTTTTAGTTTACCTGGCAGGATGTGGAATCAGTTACATGTAGAAGAATAGAATTCGCTCTTAATAAAATAGTCATACAGTTTTTTCTCATAAGCAGTTAGTTTTGGTTAACGGGCCCCATTTCTATGGGGCCTTTTTTATTGCCCTGCTCCCAAGGTTGCAGACGGATGTTCGTCGTTTGCAGACAAACAATAATAATATGCATAAAAAGCAGCCTCGCTTGTTTAGCATTTCGTTGACAATTAACAGGAATATTTTACGTTTGTATCATGTTCTCCCAACTTCAATCCTCCCTTTATTACATTTCATTGACTTTGAATTTAAACTCAGCGTATGTCTGCTCAGCAACCTAACCAGGATAGCGGGTTATACACCTATGATTCCTTTAGCGGAGGTCAACAGAAGCCTTCCAACAACAACTTTTTATGGTGGTGCGCAGGCGCTCACCAGCAACTCCTAAAAGAGTTTCCTTCCGAACACAGTAAGTACACCGGTCTTGGCGGGGTGATCCTTGCCACCTTTGTACTGGCGTCACTGGCTGCCGGTTATGCCATTTATAGCATCTTTGGCAGTGTTGCCTGGACTTTGCTGTTCGCCATTACCTGGGGACTTATCATTTTCAATTTCGACCGGTTCCTGGTATCAACCATGCGTAAGTATGGCGTAAGCCGTCGTAAACAGATCTGGATGGCCGTACCACGTGTGGCACTGGCATTACTGATCGGTGTTACCATTGCCCGTCCGCTGGAGCTGAAGATCTTTGAAAAGGAGATCAACACCAAGGTGGTAGAGAACATCCACAAAAAGATCCAGGGCAACGATAGCCTGCTGCAATTGGAAAACAAGGCCCTCGTTCAAACCACCGAAGCCGAACGTAGCCGGTTGGTAAGCCGTAAGCAATCAATTGAAGATACCCTTCGTTTGCTGCAACAGGCATATATCACAGAGGCAGACGGTACAGGAGGTTCAGGACGCCGGGGTATTGAAAACCTTACCCGGTTGAAAATGGACGCCTATACAGCCGCTGTAAAGCAATTTACTCCTGAGCTGCAGCAATTGAATACAGGTATCCGTGTGCAGGACAGTGCACTTGTAGCAGCACGGGGCGTTAATGAAGAGAAACGCAAACGTTATGAAGAAGAAGCCAAAAACAATGTAGGTTTCCTGGAACGCAACAAAGCCCTGTCTGACCTGTCAGCCGAAGAAAGCAGCGTATACTGGACAAGCCTGCTGCTCTCCCTGCTGATCATCCTGATCGAAATAGGGCCCATCCTGTCAAAGCTCATCATGCCCGTAGGGCCTTATGATATAGCACTGGCTAAAGAAGAACTGATCAGCATGTCTGCTGCTGAAAATGATATGCGCAAGGACAAAGAACTGACCACCGAAAAAAACAGGTCGTTCTACCGCAAGCAAAAAGAAGTATCAGAGCAACTGGTTGAGAAAATGACAGCCCTGCAGCAAAAGCACATTGATGAAGAGCTGGACAAATGGGAGCGTGGCGAATGGAATCCCAAAGATCACCGGGCCTCTATGGATGAGGTAGCCCGTAAGATCAAGGAACGTTACCAGTTTGGCGAAGATGATCTATTGTAATAAGAACAATCCAATTAACAAGCCTAGTAATAACAGGGCCGGGATAAAGGCAACTTTACCGGCCCTGAATTTTTTTCGGGCTGATGGTAAACAGAGAAACAGCAATGCCAGTAGCAACAGGAATTCAATGCCTGCAAATATTTGGAAAAAGAGGGTGAACTCGCGGATGTAGATATAATAAACAATGCCCGATGAAGTGATCACGATGGCAAGTCCCAGGATAGCAAGTGTTGCGATCCAGCCAAACAAACGACGCTTAAATAACAGGATACTGCCAATGATGGCAACAAGGATATAAATGTAATTACGAAGGTTCAGGAAAAGCATTTTCCGGTCTACGATCAGTGCATCTCCTTTCGTTGTAATTGTCTGCGATAGGGAAGAAGCATGGCTGCTGATCTGCAAAGCCAGGTAAATAACACCCAGTATCAATACCAATATACCTGCATATACTTCGCGCCAGCCCAATGATACACGCCCGGGTTCTGAAGGTTCTATTTCCGTTAAGGTAGTTTCAGGAGTTGTCATATTAAAACTTAACTAAATAACAAATGATGGCAGGCAACACAAATAGCGGCGTAAAGCTATTTAATTTTCGATATAATTTCACTGGCTACACTACTTGCCCAGCGCGTATACTCCCTGCCGGAAGGATGCAAACCATCTGACGCCAGCAACCCCGTATCACTGGCAGCCTCCCGCGTACCGGGTGTAATATCAATATAGGAAACACCGTAGGCAGATGCTATATTTTTATTAATCGCATTATAGTCATCGATCTCACGGGCAATGGCTACAATGTCCCTGTCTTTTGCAAAAGGAGTAACGCCCCAGTCAGGGATAGACAATACAACTACCCGCTTTACATTATTACCGGCAAATACAATCGCATGCTGCAGTAATGCTTCAAACTGTTGTTGATACTCTGCCGTACTTCTTCCCCTGTACTGATTATTTACCCCGATCAACAAGGAAACAAGATCGTAGGCCGGTTGCAAAATGGTATTGTCAATACCCTGTTGCAATTCATCCGTAGTCCAACCCGTACGGGCAATGATTTCCGGTGCATGAAACAGATAGCCTGCCTTACGCAGCATTTGCACCGTTTGGTAAGGGAAACTTTCATACAAAGGCACACCCTCGCCAATAGTATAAGAATCACCCAAAGCCAGGTAAGTAAATGTAATTGACATATTTGCAAGATAAGGATTCCGGATGCCAGTTACCGGCTACAAGTTTCACGCAAAAACGCTAAGATCCGCAAGGGCACAAAGTGTGAGTGGGAGTGTGAATCGGCAGTCAATGTCGTTTAGTTAGTGGCTGGTGAAGACACCAGCCACGGGCGCGTCCCCCGGCGGGTGTCCCCACCCGCCGGAAGTAAAACGCTTAACTAAACGACATTGAATCGTCAGTCGTGAGAAGGTACATGAAAAGTGAAATGGGATACTGGCTTCCGGATACTGGATTTGAAGTTTAATTGGAATAACTCCTTATCAGGTTAAATATTCCCAACCCGAGACACCGGGCAGCGCCTGCTATCCGGGCTACTTTGCACTACTCTTACAGGGGACAGCTTATGACCTGCTTCGATACAGGTTCGCACGAAAAGCGTACGAACTAAGGGTTTAAACGGGGAAATTCGAAAACCTGGTGTTTGTTTGGTATGGATCTGGTGTAGCGTTGGTAGGGAGGATTCCTGAAATGGGAAGGGGGGGATGCCGTTTCGAGTGTCGTGTTTAGAGTTTCGGGTTGCGAAGTCGTGAGCCGTGAATCGTGAATCGGCAATCGTCAATCGTGAGTCGTCAATCGTGAGTGGCTGAAGCAAGTGAATGGTCAATGGTGAATAGTGAATGGGGATACAGGTAACTGCAAATTGCCAACTGCCAACTTGTATTCCTCGCAGCTCGTAGCTCAAAGCTCGCCGCTTGTATTCCCTAATACCTGATTTCCGATTCCTCCATCTGCACATCAGTTCATTTGCATATTTGCACATTTTTCTTGTATTCGCGTTCGGCATTGAGCGTTAAGCTGTATTCTACTTATAACTTAAAACTTACAACCTATAACAGTATTCGCGTTTCGCCTTCAGCCTTAACATAAAAAAAAGATCGCCCCGCAATGAGACGATCTTCTATAATAGAGTATGTATTACCTAACTCCTAAAACCAGACAGCTAACACCTGTTACTGCTGCATTCCCTGCATACCATTCTGCATACCTTCCGCTTCGCCACGGGAGTTTTTGCGTTTGAAGAGAGACAGGTCAAATTTACCAAAGCGATAGCTCAGGTTCACACGTACCATCTGGGGGTCTCTTCTTGTCCAGGAATCCTGGATAAAGCCGGTTGCCACAGAATGAGAACGCATACGGCGGGTACGGAAAATATCACTCCAGTTAGCAGACAGTGTAAGTGTGTTTGTTTTGATCTGGAAGTCCTTTCTCAAACCAAGGTCTACGCCATAGTTGGCATCGATATAACCCTGTGTGGTAGAAGAAGGGCCACCACCCATAAAACCACCGCCGCCGCCACGACCACCGCCACCACCGCTGTTGCTGGTGCTTACAGGCAATGCACTGCGTGATTGATACTCACCGCTCAGCTGAACACTCCAGCCTTTGCTGAATTTAAAAGCGTTGTTCATTTTCGCTGTCCAGCTGGTACGCTCGTTCTCAATATTACCTACGTCAGGAATATCAGTACCATTGATCTTAGAATAATAAACGTTACCGCTCAGGGTAGCTTCCCACCATTTGGTAAGGTTATTACGGAATACCAGCTCAATACCTGCTGCATAAGCAGTAGATGCATTGATGTAAGAAGAAACGAATACTGAATCTTTCGTTACATCCAGCAGTCTGCGGCTCTGGTAACGGGCAATCAGGTCAGTAGTGTATTTACCAAATACGGTTGCCAGGAAAGTGTTGTTCCTTTTACCGTAAGTTTTCTGATAAGATAACTCCAGCGAGTTGGTAAACTCCGGTTTCAGGTTGGGGTTACCGGTCTGGTAGTTCAATGTATCAGAGTAATCAACGTTAGGCATCAACTGGAAGAAGTTGGGCCTGTTGATACGACGGCTATAGTTCAACTGGATATCCTGTTTGTTCTCAAATGTGCGGGTTACAAATACACTGGGGAACAGGCTCAGCGGGAAGCTGTTCTTAAACTTCTGGCTGCCCAGTTGCTCACCATCATATTTTGAACTCTCTGCACGCAGACCCAGCTGATAACTGTATTTGTCTTTTATTTTCTGAGAGAAAGTAGCGTAACCAGCATAGATATAATCAGTGTACTCATAGTTACTGCTCACGTTAGGGTTCAGGATACCATTATAGTAGTTCAACTGCTCGCTGTTGAATGTACGTGTCTGTGCACGCAGACCAGCTTCCCATTTCATGTTGTCGCTGATAGGGTGTACGTAGTCAGTCTGCACTACCAGGAATTTATTGCCACCGTTGCTTTTTACAGTCTGAACAGCTTCAGGGTATTTAGGATCCAGCAATGCTGCATCATAGAAAGAACGGGAATAAATATCGCTGCTGTTATTGTTTTTGCTTGAGTTGAAGTTTACATCAGCTGTCCATTCCTGGTTAGGTTTGGCAAATGTATGTTTATAGCTCAACTGTGCACCATAGTTGCGGAATTCGAATTTACCACCTGTATTACGGTATTGTCCTTCCATGCCGTAACCACTTTCCAGTGTATCGATGATAGAATTGGTGCGGTTATTAAAGTTGAAATTACCGTTTACCAATGACCCTGAAAGTGTAATGGTATTACGGTTGTCGATGAAATAATCAGCACCCAGGCGACCAAACGCAAAGCTACCCTTGTTCACATTATTATTATACTGGTTCATGAGGGTAGAAGTGGTTTCACCGAAAGTAGTACGATCAGTTTCGCCCCAGCTCTTGGATTTACGTTGGTTGAAGTTTGCGTTAGCAAAAACGTTCACCTTACCCTGGCGTATATTAATATCACCACCGCCGTTCAAACGTGCGCGGGAATCAATACCCAAACGAACAGTACCATTGTAACCGGCTTTACGGTTCTTTTTCAGTACTACGTTCAGGATACCGGCTTGTCCGCCGCTGGCATCATATTTAGCAGAAGGGTTTGTGATCAGTTCAATGCTCTGGATAGCGTCAGAAGGGATCTGGTCCAGTGTAAGGGTAGTGGGACGACCATCTACAAAGATCTGCGGAGCAGAATTGCGCAGGGTCACATTACCATCCACATCCACGTTTACTGAAGGAATGGTACGCATAATGTCAACCGCAGTACCTCCGGCAGAGTTAATATTTTTCTCAACGTTGAAGATCTTACGATCAATACCCATCTGGATCAGGGGTTTGGAAGCGCTTACAGTTACGCTTTCCAGCACTTTTGCATCTTCAGCAAGTTTGATATTACCCAGGTCTTTATCAATAGCAGCCAAAGCCTGGCTCATATCGCCTTGTCCACCCTGGCCGCCTTGTTGCTGGCCAGCACCCATTTTGATGTCAAAAGCTACTTTTTGTTCTACCGCTGTATAGCCGATAGCGGTTATTTTAAGACGAAAATTGCCAAAGATCGGCAGGTTTTCGAGGCTGAAGTCACCGTTACTTTTGGTAAGCATACCGGAAATGATAGAGTCTTTTCCGCCACGGTTCAATACCAACTGAACAGAAGCGGCGTCAATGCCTTTGTTGGTTTTGGCATCAACCACCTTACCATAAAAATGGCCTACATTCATCTGAGCACGACCACCGCGGTTAGCGCCGCCACCCATGCCACCCGGCATCTGGGCTCCGGCAGCTACAAAGGAAAGAACTGCAAGTGCAAGCAGGAAAAATTTATT
Source organism: Chitinophagaceae bacterium (assembly GCA_047602185.1). Classification (GTDB taxonomy): domain Bacteria; phylum Bacteroidota; class Bacteroidia; order Chitinophagales; family Chitinophagaceae; genus PMP191F. Next base: position 1,415,159 of record JASGHY010000001.1, read on the forward strand.
CATAATATTAGTTAAGCGAGAATTAGACGCAAAATTGAACTACATCTTGTGATAGCTTACGCACATTGTGATGAATGGTTAGTATGTCTGTTTAGTATGCTATAGCAGAAACACTTAAACCGTAATCACAGTTTTATCAATTTGTTAACATAATTATTGCAGTTTGTATCAAACCTGCGACAAAGCCTGTAACAGCGCCCAGTATTTTCATTAAACGCAGTTCGCGAGATACTGCCACGCGCAGGTGATTCTCAAATTTTTCAGGAGGAATTGAAGCCAGTTTTTGCGTAACAACCTGTTCCATGTCAAGTTGTTGCTGAAGGTTTTGAATGTATCCTTTCATCAGTTCCGGAAAAATGGTTTCCAGTTCTTTCATGAAAATGCTTTTCAGCTGGTTAATGGTGCTGTCACCAATAAACATACTGATCATAGGAAAGGCTTCGCTTAAGCGGGTGCGTAAAAAGCTATCGATATGCGCTTCGGCAAGCGGCATTATTTTCTGTACATTCTCTGGACTTGTAATCTTTTCTTCAAGATCGCGGAAGGAGAATAATTCAGTATTTACAAGTTTACCGGCCTCTTTTGCCAGTTGTGCCTGGCGTTTACCCGGACGCAATAGCACTTTTATAGCCAGGGTATTCACCAGCCAGCCAATCAGCGCTCCCACAAAAGGGATCAGTATCAACCACCAGTTCATCATAATCTACAGGGTTCTTATAAAAACAAAACCCGGAGCAATGCTCCGGGAATGTCTGATTCTTTGGGGAGGCTGAAGGGTCTCGAACCCTCGGCCTTCAGTGCCACAAACTGACGCTCTAACCTACTGAGCTACAGCCTCCGTAAATCGGGTTGCAAAAATAAAGAAAAAATTGATTTACAAACAAAAAGATGAAAAAAAATCTGGCAACCATTCATCAAAATTGGTTGTTAATTATAATGTTAGGGCAACAACCCAATTTAAATATCGTTATTTTTGGATACAATGATTAAAGTCTTACGATATATGATTAAAGCGAAAAATCTACCGGTTGTACTGTTGTTCCTGGGTGCAGGTTTATTTGTAGCGTTCCGTACACTGGGATTGGGAGGCGGTACCCCTCCTACAAAATACGAGAAGATTCTGCACAGCGTAGGAGAGATGATTGCTGAGATACATTACAGCCCCAAAAAGATTGATGACAATTTCTCAAAAGAAGTCTTCAAAAAATACCTCGGAGAAAAGATCGATCCTCAGAAATACCTTCTTTTTCAGTCAGATGTAATTGCGCTGAAAAAATATGAGACCAAGCTGGATGATGAGATCCTGGGCGGACAGGTACAGTTTGTTCCCGCGGTATCTGAGATCTATAAAAAGCGCATTCCTGAAACAGAGCGTATCTATAAAGAGATCCTTTCAAAACCTTTCGACTTTACCAAGGACGAAAGCCTGAGCACCAATACAGAATTGCTCGACTTCCCTAAAACAGAAGCTGAGCGCAAAGAAGTTTGGCGTAAACGTTTAAAATACATGGCGCTTGACAGGTATGCAAGCCTGCTGGAGATCCGCGATAAAAGCAAAGGCAAAGAAGGCGCTCCCGCACCTAAAACCGATGCTGCGCTGGAAGCTGAGGCTCGCGACAAGGTGTTGAAAGTAATGGACAAGATCTATGAGCGACTGAACAATAAAGTAACTGATGATGATCGCTTCAATGATTATGTAAACACTATTACAGAATCAATGGATCCTCACAGCACATTTTTCCCTCCTGTAGAGAAGAGATACTTTGACGAAGGCATGAGTGGCCGTTTCTTCGGTATCGGCGCTTCACTGTTGCCCGATGATGATGGTAATATCAAAATTGCCACACTGGTAACAGGTAGCCCTGCCTGGAAATCAGGTGAAGTTGCCACCGGCGATGTTATCCTGAAAGTAGCCCAGGGTGCTGCAGAACCTGTAGATATTGCAGGCTATGTAGTTGAGGACGCAGTAAAGATCATCCGTGGTAGCAAAGGCACCGAAGTTCGCCTGACCTTGAAAAAAACAGATGGTTCTGTAAAAGTAGTATCACTCATCCGCGATGAGATTGTGCAGGATGAAACATTTGCCCGTAGCGCAATAATCAATACTCCCAAAGGCAAGATCGGTATGATCTACCTGCCTGAGTTCTATGCTGACTTTGAAAACCCTAAAGGAGCCCGTTGTTCTGAAGATGTACGCAAAGAGATCATTAAGCTGAAAGAGCAGAAAGTAGATGGTATTGTAATGGATCTGCGTACCAATGGCGGTGGTTCTTTATACGACGTAGTTCAAATGGTAGGCCTGTTTATTGAAGGCGGTCCCATTGTACAGGTAAAAGACCGCGATGGCAAACCACAGGTATACTATGACCGTGATAAATCAGTGTTATACGATGGTCCACTGGCTGTAATGGTAAATGAATACAGTGCATCTGCATCAGAGATCTTTGCAGCTGCTATACAGGATTACAATCGTGGTGTTATCATCGGCAGCACTTCTACTTACGGTAAAGGCACTGTACAGCGCAATATTGGTATCGACAAAACAATGGGTTTTGCAGATGCCAACAGCGAGCTGGGTACAGTAAAACTTACTTTGCAGAAGTTCTATCGCATCAACGGTGGTTCTACCCAGTTAAAAGGCGTAGCATCTGACATTCATGTTCCTGATGTAGAAGAATATTTCAGACAGCGTGAAAAAGACAATCCGGATGCGTTGCCCTGGGATGAAATTCAGAAAGCTGACTACAATCGCTGGAAATACGGACTGGATCTTACTCCTATCAAAAAAGCAAGTGCAGATCGTATGAAATCAAGCGAAGTGTTTGGCAAATTGCAGACGAGCGCAGAGTGGTTATCAAAACAACAGAACGACAAAGTAGCCACCCTCAACCTGAAAAAATACCAGGAAGAGCAGAAACAGATCAAGAACACAGTAAAAGAAATTGGCACACTTGTAAAACTGCCTTCTGAACTGAATGTAGAAAGCCTGACAGAAGATGCAAAACGCTGGGAAGCAGATACAGCAAAAGCAGAACGCTTTAAGAACTGGATCAAGAACCTGCGTAGCGATATTTACCTTAATGAAGCTGTAAACGTGGTAAATGATATGATTACCCAGACAAACCTGGTGTATAATATCAACAAGAACACTGGTAAGAATTAATAGCATTGCCGGTTGGCAATTAATAAAATATCCCGGGCCGCGCTGAATAATTCAGCGCGGCTTTTTTATTGCCGCCTTCGTATATAAGTAGTGTTATTGTTAACCTGCTTTACCTATTTTTGTAAACAATCATTTTTGCAAAGCCATCACGTTATAGTCAATCACATAACCTGTACAAATCATGAGCCTGTTAGATAGATTTAAGAAAGTAAAAACCTTTGTTTTTGATGTAGATGGCGTACTGACAGATGGCAACATCCTGCTGATGGAGAACGGGCAGTTTTTACGCAATATGAACACCAAGGATGGTTTTGCACTGCAACTGGCTGTAAAAAAAGGATACCGCATTGTAGTGATCTCAGGTGGCGCTTCTGATGCAGTAACCCTACGCTTAAATAAACTGGGTATTAAGGATGTATTCCTGAAAGTAGAGAATAAAAAGAAGGTATTGCATGATTATGTACAGCAGCATGGACTGCAATGGGAAGAGATGCTGTTTATGGGCGATGATGTACCCGATTATGAATGTATGACCGAAGTAGGCATTGCCTGTGCTCCGGCAGATGCAGTAGGCGATATTCGCCAGGTCTCACACTATATCTCTGCCTTACCCGGCGGTCGCGGTTGTGTTCGCGATGTCATTGAAAAAGTCCTCAAGCTAAACGATCACTGGGATCTGCATACAAGTATTGCAAGCAAATAATCAATTTAAGGGATTCCTGGTTTCACGCAAAGACGCTAATGCTGTTTCGGGTGTCGGGTTTTGAGTTTCGGGTTGTGAAATCGTGAGACGTGAATCGTCAATCGTGAGAGGGAGCGTGAAAGGTGAAATGTCAAACGTGAAATGAAAGATACCGGTTCCCGGATACAGGTCACTGGATACTGGATTTAAGATTTGACGTTTTCAATTTGAGATTGAAATAACTATAAACTTCTTTTCTGACTTGTATTTGCTCGCGGCTCGTAGCTTAAAGCTCGTTGCTTATATTCACTATTGACCATTGACTATTCACAGGCTTAACTGCAAATTGCCAACTGCCAACTTGTATTTGCTTTCGACATTTGGGATTTGACATTCAAAATTTCAGCTCGCCGTACTTCTAACTTCATATTTCGTCCTTTCTTGAGCCTTGTTCCTTAGCTCTTGTACCTTAACTTAAAACCTATATTCCCTTTTTCATTCTTCATTCCAAATTCCTTATTTCTCATTCCTTGTATTCACGTTAGGCGTTAAGCATTCCGCGTTCGCTAGCTACCAAATCCTCACCCTCACACTATCTGCCCGGTACATCTTATCTCCGGGTTGCACATTAAACACCTTATAAAAGGCATCTACATCCGCAAAGGGGCCATTAACACGGTATTGAGCAGGGGAGTGTACATCGGTCAGCAATTGCTTAGCCAATGCCTTTTCACGGGCATGCCCCAACCAGCCGAGTGCATAACCAAGGAAATAACGCTGCTGAGGGGTAAGACCGGCAATCTTTTCACCCTTTTTAAATTGGTCTGTAAGCTGAAAAGCATCCCAACCCAGTAAGATGCCACCGAGGTCTGCAATGTTTTCACCGAGGGTGGCTTTACCATTAATACGCAATGTATCTACCACCACATAGTTATTAAACTGATCAATCATTACCTGCGCACGTGCATTAAATTTCTGTTCATCCTCCTTTGTCCACCAGCTAACCAGGTTGCCCTGTGCATCAAACTGTCGTCCTTCGTCATCAAAACCGTGGGTAATTTCATGACCAATAGTAGAAGCAGCAGCATAGCCATATACAACGGCATCGTCCAGCTCATTGTCCAGGAAGCCGGGAACAGTAAAGATCCCTGCAGGCAGCACTATTTCATTATTAGAAGAGTTATAATAAGCATTGTATTCCTGCGGGGGCATTTCCCATTCAGTTCTGTCAACCGGTTTGCCCAGCTTATTGATATTATAACGGTACCACCATTCATAGCCATGCTGTGCATTCAGAACCAGTGGCCCTTTATCAATCTGCATGGCCGAAAAATCTTTCCATTTATCAGGATAACCAACTTTCTTCTTCATGGCGGCCAGTTTCACCAATGCTTTAGCCTTGGTGCTATCGCTCATCCAGTCTAGCTTTTCAATACGGTTCTTCAACGCGGCGCGAATAGCTTCTACCATATTGTCATAGCGTTTCTTAGCCGTTTCACTAAAATATTCCTTCACAAAAAGCTGACCTACCAGTTCTCCCATCAAACCTTTCTCGGTGTCCAGCATTCTTTTCCAGCGCAGGCGTTCCTTTTCAACACCACGCAGGGTCCTTGAATAGAAATCGAAATCTTCCTCTGCAAATGGCCTGCTCAGGAACTCAGCCGAACGATTCACCAGGTTCCAGCGTAAATATGCTTTCCAGCTATTGAGCGGTGTTTGCGTTAATGCAACATTCACTTCTTTAAAGAACTCCGGCTGTCCTACAATGGCTGAATCTGCTTTGCCGGCTCCCATACGTTCCAGCAATTGCTTCCAATCTGCGGCCGGGGCTATTTTAGAGAGATCACTTACTGCGAACTTATTATAGTTAGCATGCGGATCACGTAATTGTTCCAGTTTGCGTGAAGCCTTGGCGAGTTGTGTTTCCAATGCCATTACAGTGGCTGCATTGGCGGCAGCAGCGGCGGAGTCGTCGCCCAGCAAACGAAGCATCCTGTTAATATGCAACACATAAGCCTTCCTGATAGAAGCTGTATTGGTATCAGTCTTAAAATAATAATCACGGTTAGGTAAACCCAATCCTCCCTGGTACAGGTATAAGGCCCATACATCACTATTCTTCATGTCCTGTGCTACAAACAAACTGAATAGCGGTGATACGCCATTAGCATGCCAGTCGGCAACCAGGTTAAGCAAAGAGGGAATATCTTTAATACTCTTGACCCTGTCCAGTTCGGGTAGTAATGGTGTGATCCCTGCTTTTTCTATTGCAACAGTATCCATAGCACTTTGCCAGAAATCGCCCAGTTTCTTCTCAGCACCGGAGGCGGCATTATCTTTCACAGCCTTCTCATTAATGGCCAATACACGTTTATATAGCTCCTCGTTCACAAGATTACCAATACCCCAACTACTTTCCTCTTCGGGGATAGGGTTCTGTTTTATCCAGCCTCCATTGGCATAATGAAAAAAGTCTTCACCGGGTTTCACTGTGGTATCCATGTTAGAGGCTACTACATCAGGCTTGGTAGTCTTATCAGCAGTTTGGCAGGCAGCAAATGCAATAACAATGCTAAGGAAGAGGCAAGAGTTTTTCATATGTTTAAACTTACGTTCTTATGTCAAATAAAGATAATAGATTAGGGTAGTCGTAATTGGGTATTTTTATAAGAGGTAGTCAAACGCAACTCATCAAGACAACTTCATTTGTTAAACAGTATTACGGTTTCGTACCCGATGATTACTTCCAGATTTTAATAATTTCTGATCTGAAGATTTCTGTTAAAACAACAAGTTTGATTTTCCCATTTTACACATCATAACTTACAATTCAATGTCATTGAATTAAGCTCCGGAGGAGCTACCTGTTTATAGGAAATCAATTAAAAAAGGTATTCAGCTCCGATAGGAGCTTCCTGTAAAGCACCGGAGGCTCCTATCGGAGCCGTGACATGACCATTACACTCATTTCTCACGACTCAATGTCGTTTATTTAGTGACTGGTGTCTTCACCAGCCATGTGCACGTCCCCCCGGCGGGTGGGGACACCCGCCGGAATGAAAGATCTTCACTAAGCCACATGATGTACGACTCACGAATAAAATTCACAATTGACTATTCATTCATAGCGACTCACAAACTGATTTATTGAGTACATTGTGTCTTTGACAGGCAATAGCTCAAAATGTTTTGTACCGCATGGATACGCTCAGGTTTTCAGCAACAATTACCATCAAAGCAACTGACACAACAGTTTTCGATTTCACATAGGACTATAATAAAAGATTATACTGGGATACATTCCTGAAAAAAGCAGAGTTGATCCACGGAGCTACGCAGGCAGGCAAAGGTGTAAAAGCACATTGTGTAGCGCACAACGGTATAGGCATGATCACAGAGTATGTTACATTCAACAGGCCTAAGGTTACTGCTATCAAAATGACCAAAGGGCCATTCATGTTTAAAACCTTTGCCGGTTCATGGAACTTCAAACAATTGGATGAGCAATACACCGAAGTAATATTTATCTATTCATTCACACTCCGTTTTCCATTCAGCCTGGTAAAAGGCTATATTAAAAACAACCTGCAGAACAACGTTCGGCAACGCCTGACCGATCTTAAACAAAACATAGAACGGGAAAATCATAGCTGATCTTTAATTTCCAATACGTTATCAATTTCTCTACTCTTTATTTCCTGTTCCTCATCTGAAATATACCACTATCAGGTTATTGACTTCGGCATGCAGATAAGATAACTTTACTAAGCCCGCTCATCTTTATCACTTTTACTCCGCCCCATACATACCTTAAATCTTATTGCTATGTCACACGTTACCGGTACATTACAAACACTGGCGGTTCCTCTTGGCATTGGTCCAAATTTTGGCAGTAACAGCCAGCAGTTTACACCTGCAGAACCTCCGGCACCGCTTACACCACCCGGGGGAATTAAATTTGTTATTCTTCATTTTACAGGAGCCAGCTTTCCCGGCAATAACCGGCTCGAGATCGATCTTGGTTACGATACAGATGTATTTACAGCTGCTGATGGTACAGATTTCTGGACAAGACCAGTGAATGTAAGCGCACTACCGGGTGCTAAAGTCACCATTAACTATATTGTTGATGGTGGTGCAGGCGGAGGTGTAAGCCTGGTAAATTATGGCAGGGGCGAAAGACATGAAGGTGAAGGTCTTCCGGGACACGAGTTCAGTTATTCCAACAGCGATCCCTTCCTTACCAATGGCAACTATACAGAGCCTGATTACGATGAGTTCTGGTATTGCAATACACCACCCAATGTACCGCCCGACTGGGAAAACGTAGCATGTTTACCGTCCGGTGATATCCGCAAAACAGTAGCAAGATCGGCCTGCATGTTTGTAGGTGTACATAGCGACCATGTATCTACCTGCTCCGGCACACTGATTGGGGCCGACCTTGTAATAATGGCGGCACATTGCATTGATAGCCTGGGTGATCTTGCATCTGCTTCTGTGATCTTTAACTATGAAACCAACTGTGATGGAAGTAAGCCTGCGGGTTATAATGCAAAGTTCTTTAAGGTGATCAAAGCATTAAATCATGGCACATTGGGTGTAAGCAGTGAACTCGATTATATTATCATGCAGATAAAAGTGCCACCCGGGGGGCTTGGCATTACACCAATTCCAATACGTACCACATATCCCGCACCGGGTGAGCAGGTCTTTGGGATCCATCACCCTAATGGTGCCGTAAAAAAGGTTTCTAAAAAACACAGCGTTCCTTTTGCTACAGTAAAACCTTATACCAACAGTTTTATCAGGGTAAATACAATTGATGTATCCGGCGGAAGTTCCGGTTCCGGGCTGTTTGATATGGCTGGTAAATTTGTTGGCGTGCTATCGAATGGAACCGGCTGCGATCTCTCTTATGCAGCCTCTCCGCTCATTCTGAGTGATATTGCATCAACACCACTTCCTTCTCCTGCACGTGATGTCTATATAGTATTTGACCGTTCCGGTAGCATGTCGATGGATGCGGGTACCGATGGTGATACCAAACTGGAAGAAGCCAAAGATGCGGCAGACCTGTTTGTAAACCTTGTAAAAGCAGGTGCAGAACATAAAATAGGATTAATATCCTTTAGTACCACAGCTACACATGATAAAAGTCTTACTACCATTAACAGTATTGTAGACAAACAAGCTATAAAAGGCCCTCCCGGAGGCATACAGGCTATTGCTGCAGGAGGCAATACCAGTATAGGAGATGGATTAGAAGAAGCAGCAGCTCATTTTCCGTCAGCTGGTACTAACAAACGAACCATCCTTTTACTGACAGATGGCTTACAGAATACACCGCCAACGATTGAAAATGCGCTTGGCAGTCTTGGCAATACAGATATTACAGCCATTGGATTTGGTACAGAAAGCAGCCTGAACGGAGCGTTACTCACCAGCCTGGCGCAAACACACAATGGTCTTTATATGCGTGCAGGTGATGGGCTGGATCTGCGTAAGTTTTTCTCGCTCAGTTTTGGAAACATTTTCGAAACAGGTGCACTGCTGGATCCTGAATACCTGCTACCCGCCAATCAGCACGAAGCCACCCCAATACCTTTTAGTGTATGCGAAGAAGCTACCATCACAATTGTGCTGGGTTGGGACAAGATGACCACTCCGTTAACTTTCAGAATAAAAACCCCTTCCGGTAAAACGATATCGCTTACTGAAGATCAACTGGAAACAGCAAGAGGTCGCAAATGGCGCTTTGCAAGATTAGAACTGCCGCACGATGGAGATCAGAGCGGAACCTGGCAGGTACTTGTAGCACGCGAAACGATCAGGGGCGAATTTGCCACAGCACCGCCTGCGGTAAGATTCTTTGTAAATGTTACAGTAAAAGACGGCCCTACAATGCACCTGATTAACCGGAAGACCCAATACTATACAGGTGCAACCATCAACCCCCTGGTATCAGTGGTAAAGAAAGATGGCTTTGCCCCGGAAAATGCAAAGATAAAGCTGGTAGTAAAAAAGCCGGCAAACAGTACGGGGAACATATTATCCAAAACGGGATTAAAGACCGTTACGGAAACAGCAGGAGATACACTTACTCCATTGTATGCAACATTACAGGCTCTCGAACTGGAGCAAAAGAAACCGGTAATTGATTATACTGAAGAAACATTTGACCTGTTTGACGATGGAGCTCATGAAGACGGAGGCATGGAGCCTGATGGCATTTTCGGGCTGCCAATAAAAGACCTGCTGAACCACGCCGGTAATTACACCTTCCATGCATTGGCTTCTTATGGTGATGGCTGCATTGGAACAAGGGAACTGACCTGGACTGTACATGTTGAAACAGGCATAGATTCCAGCCAGACAACCATCACGTCCACGCTGATTAAAACCCTTGCCGACGGTCGTCAACAATATATTGTTGTTTTTACGCCGAAAGATAAATATGGAAACCTCGTAGGCCCCGGCAGAATAGATTCGCTTACAGTAGGTGGTGCGCAAGGTAGCAGCACCAATGGAAATATTACCGATCTTAATAATGGTAGTTACCAGGTAGCTATAAATCATGATCCTTCATCAGGTAGTCAGCCCGGCATTGTAATTACACAAGGTAATAAAGCACCCGTAGTAATATCATCCCCGGCAACGGCTGCACCGGGAGGAGGTATCAATCATTGGCAAAGATGGTTCTGGATCTTATTGATCCTGTTTCTAATACTGTTGTTATTTCTCGCATTCTCACATTGTTAAGCCAGATCAATACATTTCTGTATTTACCCCCAATAGCGCCTGAAGGCGCTATTTTTTATGCAGTCTCTGAGGAGATCGACCCTGTTCCCGGCCCGGCACAGATTTGGTAATGAATACAGGTGTTAAAACCATATTGTATTCATTAAACGTCTATGCAATGAAAGGCCAGATACGATACATGAATCCTGCGACTTTACACAATAACCCAGCCTTTTCACAAATAGCTATTACAGAAGGCAGTGGTAAAACCGTTTACATCGGCGGACAAAATGCAGTCAATGCAAAAGGAGAGGTGATTGGCAAAGGGGATATCGCTGCCCAGACAGAACAGGCCATGCAAAACGTTCAGACAGCATTGGAACACAGTGGTGCAGGTTGGGAAAACGTGGTGAAGCTGTCTATTTATATCCTGCAGGGACAGGATCACCTTAAAGGATTCCAGGCGTCCCGCAAATTCATGCAAAGCAGTACCAATCAGCCAACGGTTACAGTATTATTTGTGGCCAGATTAGGCAATCCTGATTTCCTGCTGGAAATTGAAGCTATTGCTTTCATTCCTGCGTAAGCACTAGTAATCAATTAATTACCAGGTACACGGTCGCTTTTTAACAGTTAACAGGTAAAATATTTAAGGATAATAAGTAAACGTTCATTTACTTTTGTGGTATAATCATTCCCCTATGAGACCCAAAAGCATAGAAAAAGAAGAAGCCATCCGCACCATAGCCTTACAGATCATTGCAGAAGAAGGATTGGAAAACCTCAGTATGCAAAAGCTGGCTAAGGCAGCCAATATCTCACCACGTACTATTTACATAAAATACGAAGACAAAGAAGACCTGCTGATCAAACTTTTTATCGAAGAAGTATTAGGCAATTACGAATCAGCAGCATTGGCAGGGTTTGATGAAAAAATGGATTTTGCCAAAGGCATCAAAAAGATCTGGTTAAACACTTTCTCTTTCTTTAAGAACAACAAGCCATCCTTTGCATTGCTGCAGTATGGCAAATCATCTCCCTTATTGAATAAGGCCTACCAGCAAAACAATATTGAAGACGGTGACTTTTTTGCTCCGGTGCATAACTTCTTAAAACATCATATCGCAGCGGGAACCATCCTCAAACTTCACAAAGATGTGTACAAGGCATTATTGTTTTCACCGCTGCACGACCTGATCAATGAATACTTTGACTACGCAGAACGACCCAAACAGATCATTACAGAAAAAGTACTGCTGGAATGTTGTGATGCAGTAATAAAAGGGGTGTTAAAAAGTAATCAATAACATTAAAACAGAACAATGAGCACAATTAAAAATAAACAGGTAGCGATTGTAGGTGGAGGCCCGGGAGGATTGACACTGGCAAGACTTTTACATTTAAAAGGAGCTAATGTAAAAGTGTATGAACGCGACCTGAACAAAGATGTAAGGGTACAGGGTGCTACACTCGACCTGCACGATGATTCAGGACTGGAAGCACTGCGTGAAGCCGGATTGATGGAAGCATTTAAAGAAAATTATCGCCCGGGAGCCGACAGAACACGTATTGGAGACAAACACGCCACTATCCTGCTGGATGAGCAGGGTAGAGACAAGAATGAAATGTCACGCCCGGAAATAGATCGCGGCCCATTGAGGAAAATGCTGCTGGATTCACTGGCACCCGGCATCGTGGTATGGAACAGTTACCTAGTTTCACTTGTCCGGTCAGGTAGCGGATGGCAGCTTAATTTTCAGAATGGAACTTCAGCTATTGCAGATATTGTTATTGCTGCCGATGGGGCCAATTCAAAGATACGTCCATTGATCACCTCCATAAAGCCATTCTACTCAGGTGTAACAATAGTAGAAGGATCCGTTTACAATTCTGCTGAAGCAGCTCCACGTATACACAGCCTGTTAAATGGCGGTAAGTTGTTTATAATGGGTGATAGCAAAACACTTATTATAAGTTCAAAAGGAGATGGTAGCCTGGTATTTTATACCGGTTGCAAAACAAGTGAGCACTGGTATCGGGAAAGTGGTATCGATTTCGACAACAAAACACAGGTAAAGAATTGGTTCCTGCACGAGTTTGCCGGGTGGGATAGTATATGGCTGGAGCTATTTGAAAATGCAGAACCGCATTTTATTCCACGCCCGCAATATTGTATGCCCACCGACCAGCGATGGACAGCATTACCCGATATTACGATGCTTGGTGATGCTGCTCACCTGATGCCACCTTATGCCGGTGAGGGTGTAAACATGGCCATGCAGGATGCACTGGAACTAAGCAACTGTCTTACAGATCCTGCATTTGCTGATGTACACGAAGCGATTGCGCACTATGAAAAACAAATGTGTACAAGAGCCGGTGAAATTGCCACTATGACACTGGAACAAACAGCATTATTACATTCTCCCGATGCTATTCCGCATATGCTTGAATTACTTGGTCAATAAAATTTGTTGTACAAACAGCCGTTGATAAAATGTCATCAGGTAATTTTGATGACATTTTACATTTGCAGCAATATTAAAATACAACAGATGAGCACACTTCCTGCCAAAGAATCACTGAATATCCGCAGCCTGGTACATGAAAATCCTTTACTGGTTTTTGCATTAAGCTCAGAAGCAGCACAGGAATTTGATGAGTACCATCCCCTGATCGTTGGCATAGGAAAAGTAAATGCAGCTTATCACCTTACTAAAAAGATTCAGGAACAAAGGCCCAATATCATTATCAACCTGGGATCGGCCGGCAGCAACAAGTTCAAAAGGGGAAAAGTGGTTTGCTGTACCCGTTTTATCCAACGCGATATGGACGTAACCGGGCTTGGATACCAGTTATATGAAACACCATTTTCAGGGTTGCCCCCAGTATTGGAATACGGGCTGCAGTTGGAAGGGTTACCACAGGGCATTTGTGGTACGGGTGACAATTTTGAAATGGCGCATGCTGCTACAGCATACGATGTAATAGATATGGAGGCCTATCCACTGGCTTTAATTGCCATGCAGGAACAGATCCCTTTCCTTTGCCTGAAATACATTTCAGACGGCGCAGATGGCGCCGCAGCAGATGAATGGATGGTACAGGTGCACAATGCGGCGGCAGCTTTCAAAAAGATTTTCACTTCCTTTAAATGACATTTGTCAACAAAATTTGCCGCCATTTTCTCCTTTTTGAACTAAAGGGTTATTAATCAATGAGTCCGTAGTGGGGCTATTTATTCACACTTTATCCCCTTCGGGCCTCTCCACTTGCATAATCCAATGGATTTTCTACTTTTATATATCCAAATACTAATCCCCCATACCCATGAAAAAGATCGTGGACCTTTGCCTGAAAATAAGCATCTGCGCTTGTTCCATTCTCTTCTGTTCATTTGTAACATTTACCCAGATTGGTTTTATTGCAGGAGTTGCCGCTTCCAAAGCCAACGATAATATGGCCTGGAATAAGCACGAGCAAACAATCTCCAATGCCGTAGTGTACAGCAATACATTAGTGAGCGTGCGTACAAGCAGCCCGGTAATAGGAGAAAGTACAGAAACAACTACTACACAATATAGTAAGCCTGCTATTGCAGCAAAAACAGTAAAACATAGTTTCACTGCCAGGTGCAAGAAAGCTCAGCTGCCTAAGATCGTTATTCAGACACAAACTGAGCAGAATACACCAACAGTAACTGAAGTAACAGCTGATACGCAGCAGCCACCGCCTCTTTTAACAAGCAATGCTTTTATGCCTGTAAACTGGCCCGTAAGCTTATAGCAATATCTATTCAATCAAATCATATATGAGCACATGCATATGTGTTCAGTAAAAATATTTAATGGAGCCCCATGGCTCCATTTTCTTATCCCTGTATGTCATTGTAAATACGAGCTTATAAACTTGCTATCTTTAGCATAACGCCACCTACGTTCATGCAAAGCAGCAATGTCCAAACGATCCTCGGTCAATTCAACAATACCATCCGGCAATGGATAGGGTTTCTTGATGATTATTCACTGGAACAGCTTTCCATCCAACCTCAACCGGCATCCTGGTCCCTGGGACAGGTTTATATTCACCTGCTCAACGAAACAGGATATTATATAGAGCAGATGAAGGTTGCCACGGCTACCAATGCCAATAGCGAAAAACAAATGCACAGGGACGGCCTGGCAATGTTTCAAAACAATTCGTTTCCCGACATGCAACTGGAAGGTCCCGCAACCAACACATACATACCACAACCTGACGATAAAGAAGTATTGAGACAGCAACTGCTGTCACTTCAAAATGAGGTCAATAACATTTTCGCAGTAACTACCACCACCATATCAACCGGTAAAACCGAACATCCGGGACTAGGCTTTTTCACCAGCCTTCAATGGCTGCAGTTTGCCGAAATGCACATGCGGCATCACCTGAGACAGAAAAACAATATTGACAAACAATTACATTTCCTGTAATAGCTATGAAAAAAACAATCATCCTGGGCCTTTATATGCTGCTGACAGCAGGCATATTTGCCCAAAAAATTGAAAAGTTTTACCTCAATCCAAAGGATAGTACTGCCAATAACTACATAGCGGTGATCCCGGAGAATACACCGGTAAAAGGCTTTATGTTCCTGCTGGATGGTTTTGGCAGCCAGAGCATTTTGCAGGAAACTGAGCTGCCGGTTTATGCAGCACAACAGGGCATCCTGACTATTTTACCCATCCTGAAAACCGGGGTACTCTATTTTGGCGTAGACAGCGCATCGCAGCAATCATTGAATGAGCAGATAAAGATAGTCGCTGAGAAATTCCATTTACAAGGCAAGAACTTCTATATCGGAGGGTTATCTATCGGTGGTAGTTGTGCAGTAAAATATGCGGAGCTGGCGGTTAAGAACAATTACACGATCAAACCCAAAGCGGTATTTGCGGTAGATCCGCCGCTCGACTGGGAACGGTTTTACAATTCAGCCAAACGCGTGGTAAGGCTTTCAGGTAATCAGCCGGTCAATGGTGAAGTGACCTATATGATCAATCGCATTGAACAGGAAATGAAAGGAACACCTAAAACAGCACTGCAGAATTATTATGATCTTTCGCCTTATTCGTTTTCAGATACTACCCAGCGCGCTGTAAAAACACTGGTCAACATACCCATTATGCTGATCACCGAACCGGATATTGACTGGTGGATGAAACAAAGAGGGTACGACTATGCTTACCTCAATGCAACAGATCTTGCTGCGATGATCAATGAGCTGCAACACCTTGGCAATAAAAAGGCTATATTAGTTGCCACCACAGGTAAGGGCTATAGAAAGCCCGCCAATACAAGACACCCGCATTCGTGGAGCATTGCAGATAAAGAGCAAACCGTAAACTGGCTGTTATCGCAGAAATAAAGATCTGGAAGTTTGTACACATCATGAATACAAGCAGTAAAATAAAGATCTGGACAATCATTTTGCAGGCCCTTATCGTCGTTGGCTTTGGGCACGGCATCATTCCTTTCATAGGAATTGAAATATACTGGTTTCCTTATTTCACAAAGGAACACTTCAGCTTTGCACCGGATGCCCCGTTTGAAGGGCATTTGCCGGTAATTGGCTTAATAACATTGCTGGGGCAGGCCTCCCTGGTAACATCTATGGTACATCAAAAAAAGCTCGTTAAAAACATTACCCAGGTTACAGGACTGATCCTGCTCTGGATAAGCATCGCTTATTTTATTTATAACAGCGAAAGAAGCAATAATATTTATTTTGTGTTTATAACAAGCTTACCCTTTACAGTGTTAACACTTCTGACCTTTGCACAGAAACCATTGAAAAGATTATACAATGCTATCATCGAGACTATAGCATAGCTTCGTTAAATTTTCAGAACAGGTAAGCAAACCAGCCTAAGCTGTCAATCTAAGCCTCGTTACAAAAACGATTAACCGATAACCTCCTCATCACACTGAAGGTAACCAATGACGTCTGTTCGGGTTCTTTGGACAAGATGTTACCGCCCGCATAAGACAATCACTTTTTTTGTTATACGATCTGCATATAATAATTTGCAGCAGGCTATAGTTAAAGTCAGGTGCACGCTTTATAAGCCTTACAACAGATGTTGTAAAACGAATTAAGCAATCAAACAGAAAAAAGTGAGACAACTTTTTATACTGCTATTTTTTGCTACCACTTTACAAGCGCAGCAAACTGACACGTTAAAAGATGACAGGTTTACTATTCATGCCCAGACAACAGTTATCTATCAATTCAAGCCTTCTTTCAGCGTCAAATATTCAGGAGACAATAGTTTGTTGCCGGAACAGGAAGAAAAAACGTCCATAACCTCAACGCTCTTTATGGGAGCACGACTATGGAAGGGCGCAAGTCTTTTTGTTAACCCGGAAATTGCCGGTGGCTCAGGACTAAGCCAGGCGTTAGGCATTGCGGCTGCAACAAACGGAGAAACATTCAGGATCGGCAGTCCGGAACCTAAGATCTACCTGGCCCGCGTTTTCTACAGGCAGCTTTTTGCTTTGACCAGGGAACAAACATACCAGCAAACCGATTTTAACCAGTTAGCCCAGCATTTACCGGCACGATACCTGGCAGTTACCGTTGGCAAAATTGGCGTTGCTGATTATTTTGACGATAACAATTTCAGTCATGATCCCCGCACCCAGTTCATGAGCTGGGGCTTAATGGACAATGGAGCCTGGGATTATCCGGCAAATACAAGAGGTTATACCCCCAGTGTGGTTTTGGAATACGTATCACCCAGGCATGAGCTCAGATACAGTTTTTCACTGGTTCCCGCAGTAGCCAATGGAAGTAAAATGAACTGGAACATTGCAAAGGCCAATGCACAAACACTGGAATACACACACCGTCACAAGATTAACGGCCATGATGGGGCTATCAGGGTTTTAGCATTCTTTAATACCACCGACATGGGCAACTACAGGCAAAGCATTGCGCTAAACCCACAAGCCCCTGATATTGAAAGCACACGTGAATATGGCAATACCAAATACGGGTTTGGCATTAATGCAGAGCAGGAAATTACCAACGATATAGGCTGCTTTCTCAGGGCAAGCTGGAACGATGGACGTAATGAGACCTGGGCATTTACAGAAATAGATCACTCCATCAGCGCAGGCTTGTCAATGACCGGGCAACGATGGAAAAGAGAAAACGACAATATCGGCCTTGCTTATGTCAGTTCTGGTATCTCCAAACCACATCGCGATTATTTAAAAGCAGGAGGAAAGGGCTTTATACTGGGTGATGGCAACCTCAATTATAAATGGGAACATTTAGCAGAACTCTATTACTCCTTTGAACTGGTAAAAAAACTCATTTATATTACCGGCGCATACCAGTTCCTTGTAAATCCCGGTTACAATAAGGATAGAAAAGGCCCTGTAAATATTTTATCAGTAAGATTTCATGCCAGTATATGATGTATTGTTTTATAACTGGTACAAATGATTTCTGACCTGTCTCCACGAGATAATCACACAAATATGAGATTGTTTGATCTTTTTAAAAGAAGCGAAAAATCCGGAAAGCCGAAAACTGATAACGGAATTACAGGCCCTACATTCCTGGAACACTTTACAGAACATATTCAAAATCCTCAAAAGCTACTAAAAAACGAATGGAGAAGACAACTTAGAACTCCTTCTGGCCAAACACAATTCAGAATAAAATTCTATGGCCGGTTGCATCATACTTATCCGGAACTGATAACAGCTACAGATTTTGCCCCGGCTTTAGTATATGCAATTGATGAGTCTTCAGGACAGGGCATTCTCTTGTTTGATGGGTGTAGACATGGTTATAATGCCTTATTCGCCGACACTTTTACTCCCGAACAAATCACAACCAGGCCAGCTACGAATATTTACAAAGACCAAAATGGGAACGAGTTTTTTGCCATAACTATTTCTGCATGCTATAATATTGACTACAATGATGAATTAGCCAATGAAGTTGACGAAACGGGATTTATTCAACTACCCGATGGTAGTAAAATTGAATCAGAGGAAGCAATAAGAAATGGTTTCAGCACATTAAGTATCCAGGCAACTTCCGACAGAGGGCAATCGATAAATATTATATCAGAAGAACTTGCCTGATAAACAAATATGCCTGTTAACTTTACCCCATGCAAGCCGGTACATTCTTAAAAAGCACTTCCTTTTTAGAAGGTGACTTCTTTGAAGACACCATTATACTTATTACCGAGTATAACGAAAAAGGAGCGATAGGATTTGTTGTCAACAAGCTATTTCCCCGAAAATTCAATGAACTGGAAGAGTTCAGGCACTGCACCCCCTTGGCTTTATATGACGGTGGCCCGGTAGATCGTGAACACCTGTTCTTCATACACCAGCGCCCTGAATTGATCCACGGCGGCGTAAGAGTGACTGAGAATATTTACTTCGGAGGTGATTTTAAAGAAGCAGTCCGGCTTATCAACAACAAAACGATCACAGAAAAAGATCTCAGGCTCTTTATTGGATATTGTGGCTGGGAGCAACATGACCTGGAAGCCGAGATAGAAGAGGGGAGTTGGCTGATTGAGGAAGCAGGAAAACTATTTTAAAAATACAGGGCCAGGAATAAAGGGTACTAAAACAACTCCACAATATGTTTTTTTACATCTTCCCAGTAAGTTGGCCCGATTGGAATAGGCTTTGAAGCGGGTAAGTTCAATACGATATGCATGTCCTGGATATATTTAATAGCACTTTTGCGAACAATACAGGAACGGTTAACACGCAAAAAAGCAGGCGGCGGTAATAGCTCTTCGATCTTCTTCATGGTAACATTCAGGATCACCTTACCGGCGGGCATCTGTAATTCCATATAATCTTTTAAAGCCTGCACCATAATGATCTCTTCCAAACAGATCTGTACTTTTTTACGGCCTTCCTTTGCCCATACATAGGTCTTTGTATCACCATGAGTTTCACCTGATGCTACAGAATGCTTTGCCTGTTTTAATTTAAAAAGTTCATTTGCCCTGGTAACAGCTTTAAGAAAACGTTCAAACGCAATAGGCTTCAGCAGGTAATCAACCACATCCAGTTCATAACTTTCCAATGCATATTCATGAAATGCAGTAGTGAATATCACCAACATATCTCTTTGACGAAGGATGCGTAGCATTTCCAGCCCCGTCATTTCGGGCATCTGGATATCCAGGAAGATCAGGTCGGGCTGTGTTTCCTGTATAGCTTCCAGCGCCATAATAGCATTATCACAAACACCAACTATGTGTAGATAGCCTATCTTTTTCGATAGTTTCTCCAGTATCTCCTGCGCAATAGGTTCATCGTCTACGATCAAAACTTTCATGGGTACAGATTAAAGGTGTAAGATAAGCACTACTTCATATGCATCAGTCGTTTCATGTACATCAAGCTTATAACGTGCAGGATATTCCAGCTCCAGCCTGCGCTGAACATTTTTCAGTCCGAGCCCGCCGGCAGATTCATTCGTTTTTTTATTAATAGCAGCCACAGGTTTATTATTGACAGAATGGAAGGTCAACAGACCATCTTTTTCTGTTATCGACAACTTTATCCAGGCATTATGGATACTGGCATTGATCCCATGCTTAAAGGCATTCTCAACAAAATTAACCAGCATCAGGGGTTTGATCGTTTTCTCCAGGTTCCCGATCCGGCTAAAGTCATATTCGATCTGTACCCGGCTTTCTTTATGGCGTATCTTCTCAAGCTGCAGGTAATTCGTTAAAAAACCGACCTCTTCTTTCAGTGTAATATGCTCCCTGGTACTGTCATACAAAGAAAAGCGAAGCAGGTCTGCCAGTTGAATGACCACCTTGCTCGCCTTTTCGTTTTCAATGACTAAACCATAAATACTATTCAGCGAATTAAACAGAAAATGCGGCTGGATCTGTGCCCTCAGGAAATTTATTTCCATTGAATTCCTTTCCCGCGCAATGGCCAGTTTCTCCTGTGTACTTTCATGATAATCCTTTGCTATTTTTAAGATCAGCCCCGGCCCGTTATACCATACAATAAAGGAAAGTATACCTATGACCAGGCTCCTTCTTCTGTTTGAAATATTCCAGAGATTGCTGACAGAAAGATTATTATCCAACATTACAAATCCGGCATGGTTGGGATACAGACGCATTACTACTATCAATACCAATTTCAATATCAGGAAATACAATACATACACCATCACCAGGTCAAAAGCAACCAGCAACCATTTCTTTTTCCTGATATGCCGGAACATAAAATGACAAATGAAATAATGAACTACAATAACCGCTATCGTAACGCCCAGGGTAAACAATATGCATTCCTTACTGAACGGGCTTAAATTGAAAGAAAAAGTGTTAACAAACTGAACAAAGAACGACAGTCCCAGCCAGTACAGGATATGTATCAGCACTCTGCCTTTCCTGGTGCGATATATTGAAAATTCGTTACTCAATTCCATTCCCGCAATATTAAGCAATCATTTTAGTTAACCCGTTTCTCTATATCGGCGCTCTCTGGAAAACAGGCTTGACCTGTCAGGTCAGATATGGCTTAGCTATCAGATAGCCTTAATTAAGCCTGCTCTTCTCCTCTGCATTGCTGCTTCTTACCTGTTTGGACGCAAAAGATTTGCCCACAGTAAAATTATAGATCAACGAAAGTGACACTATACGGCTTTGCTCTTTCTGGCTTATTTTGATGATAGCGTCATTGTAGTAACTCGTAGCCTTAAAATTATTGGTATAGAAGATATCGCTGATAGAAGCTTTTGCTGTAAGCTTATTATGCAGCAGTTTCTTTTGCAGGCCTGCATCAACACTGGCAATGCGACCGGTAACAATATTACCAGTAACAACATTGGGAGCATAGAAAGCATTCAGGTTTAGCCCAATCCCTGCCGGCAGACTGATATCCTGCTCAGTCTGGATAACAAAGGAGGCTTTCTTAATATCAAACTCAGGCCCCACAGATGTAGTATGCGTAAGCAGCAGGTTATTACTCGTATTCCACCATTTTGCTATTTGAACCGGCACACTGAATGTCGCAGTGTATACTGTATTATTGCCTGTATTCTTGCGCAAAATGGTCATCTGGTTTATATCCGGGTTGTTCTCCACCAGCTGATTGATCACATCTTTGGTATGCGAATAGCTTAATGCGAAATAATACTGCCCTTTAAAAATATATCCCAATTCCACTGCATCTGTAAATTGTGGATTCAGAAAGGGGTTACCGGTTTGTATAGTATAGTTATCAATAAAATACTTATACGGGTTTAGCTCAAAGTAGGAGGGACGTTTGATCCTCCTGTTATAAGAAAGCGTAATCGCATCGCCGGTTTCCTTATTAAGGTCTTTCTTAAAGAACACAGAAGGGAAAAGATTAAAGTAGTTACGTCTTATTACAGTATCCTGTGCACCTGTAAGGTTACCGGTAATATTACTATTTTCCCCACGCAGCCCCAGCTTATATTCCACGCCGGCAACAATACCATTCAGGTTCACAAAACCTGCATAGATCTTTTCGTTGTATTTAAAATTAAACCCGTTATCCGTATCAGGGCTCCAGCCACCATTCTGGTAAAGCTCCCAGGTATTTTGATTGTTGATATCAGTAATCGTTGCTTTGCCGCCAAAAGAAAGGCTCGTTTTCTTTGTAAACTGTTTATTGTATTTCAGATCAGCGGTAAATATTTTCGCAATGCTGGGATAGAGGAAATTAAATGCAGTATCTGCAATTACGGCATTATTATAATCAAAGGTGTTGCTGTAAGTGCCGCTATTGCCCTTTCGGTCGTTATACGTATAATCCGAAACGAATGTAAGCTTAGAGCCAAGAGAATCTGTAACAAAACTATAGTTCAACCCGACATTCGAAAAATTGGTTTTGGTGTAAGAAGGGAAGATCCCTTCAGAACGCGTATTGTTCTGGTGAACGGGATATCCTATAGTTGTTACAGAACGGTTGGTATCCTTATAATATCCGTATTGCCCGCTATAGTCAAGAGCGATAAATTGTTTATCGCTGATATCATAGCTGGCACCAAACTTCACATTATTTGAATTGCGCCAGCCGGTAGCTTCAGTAACTGCATGATATTTCCCTTCATTAGTAGTATTTCTGTCCTGCACAATATCCTGGAAGTTCTTTTGCCTGCCATAGGTATAACCCGCGCTAAGGCCCAGCTTTTTTACCCGGTAGTTTAAATTGATATAAGATTGTGTAGCAGGGTATTTCCCAATACCAATAGAATAATCAGTACCGGCATAACCATTAAGCCCTGTATTCAGGTTCTTCTTCATTACGATATTGATAATGCCGCCGCTGCCTTCAGCATCATATTCAGCAGGGGGGTGCGCAATGATCTCGATTGACTTTATATCATTTGACTTCAGGTTCTGCAGGTAGTTTTTCAGGTCATCGCCTTTCAGGTTCAGCATTCTTCCATTTACCATTACACGTGCTCCCCAGACCCCGTTAATAGAGATATTGCCATTATTTACAAACACACCCGGCGCCATCCTGAACAGGTCCATAGAAGATTTCCCGGTGGCAATAGCATTATCCTGCACATTCAGTACAACACGGTCCAGCTTCCTGGTAACAAAAGACTTTTGGGCAGTTACTGTTACAGCATTCAACTGCCCGCTATTATTTTTCAAAACAATAGCAACAGAATCAGCTGATGAAGTAAACTTCGCCTCCGTACTATATTCTTCGTAAGACATATGACTTACTTTAATAGTATAATTTCCGGCATATTGCAGCATCACTGCAAAACTGCCGTCTTCTGCAGTGATCTTCATATCAATAAGAGAGGTGTCTTTCAGAATGGCAACAGATGCAAAAGCAACAGGCTGTTTGCTCTCATTAACAACCTTCCCGGTAATAGTAAAGGATTGGGTATAGGCTTGCAGGGTAAAAAAGATACAGGTCAGGCAAATGGCCAGGTACTTCATTGAAAAAAGTTAATGTGATGATTACTGTTTAAGTCGTTCTGTGATTTCAGAACGGAAATTCCATAACATTATCAGGAGTAGAAAACGACTTCGCTGAGTATTGCCTGCTTTTCGACAAAGAAGGAGATCTGTTCGACAAGCCTGTTACCAGGCTTTCCTATAGCGAACTTTATCTATTTATGAAAATCCCGATCCCGGGTATAAGAAGATGAACAATAACGTATATTTATTGAAAATCCAGGTACATTAAATAACGTCTTATGCATTTCACCAAACTGGTCCCCAATATTTTTTACAAGGATATAAAAACAGGTCTTAAAACCTTTGTAGACTGTCTTGAATTTACCATTGGCCATGACGAACTAAATTCAGCACATCCTTTCTGTGTGGTGGAAAAAGACGGCTTACGTATAAACCTTTTCCAGAATGAAGAATACGCAGAAAAAGAACATCCTGAATTCAGGCTGGTAACAGAAAACATTGAAGAGGTTTACCGGAAAGTTTCTGCTGAATACCCTGAATTGTTACATCCCAATCTTAGCAAGGTTACCTTAAGACCATGGGGAGCAAAAGAATTTGCCCTGATGGATGATCAGATCGGCATTGTGTTCCAGCAATGGGGCAAATAATACGGTAAAGCGTATTGATCAAAGAAACGAAAGTGAAAAACAACCGGACTTTAAAGATCGTTGATGGAAATAACTATATAGAAGAATATTTAGAAGAACATAACGGTAAATACACAAAGGTGCGGGAGTTAGACTATACCAAAATGTAAGCAGTTCCCAATGCGATATTACCAGTCCATATTAAAAGCCTCTGCAATATATCTGCTGTTGCTGGTTTTAAGCACTACACTGCATGGACAGGTAAGCACAGATACGTTGATAACAGACAGCGATGGAAATAGCTATCCTGTAAAAGTATTGTTGGATGGCAACCAGTGGATGACGGCTAACCTGAAACTGGCTACCCGGAATTCTTATTGCTATGATAACCTGCAGCAAAATTGTAATCAATACGGACGTCTGTACACCTGGCAAGCCGCCCGGCAGGGATGTAGCCTGTTGGGAACAGGATGGCGGTTACCTTCAAATGAGGAATGGCAGCGGTTAACTATTGTATATGGTGGTAATAATGCCGACTCCAATGCAATTCGGAAAACAACATACAACGCGTTATTATCTACCGGTAATGCCGGTTTTAATGCAGTATTAGGCGGTGGGCGACAACCGGATAATCAGTATGCACGCCTGGAAGCGCATGGGTTTTACTGGACGGCGACTGCCTGCGACAGCACTACAGCCTGGTTTTACAACTTTGGTAAAGGTTCACAGGCACTCTACCAACAGTATGGCGGTGAAAAAGAAAGAGCCTTTTCTGTACGGTGTATCAGGAATATATCTCAAATTGTCAACTAAACTCTTATAAACAAATAATGATTGAATCAAGACAAACTAAAATAGAAGTACTTGCTGGTGACGGGGAGGTTGAGGAATTGAAAAAACTATTTAACCCGGGATATACTCAGTCCGAACTTGATGTTGCTCTTGAAAACGCTATTGCTTATTCTCAGGTGCCAACTGCAAAATATTTACTATCCATTGGGGCGAGCCTTTCTTCACATGCATACAATGGAGTATATTATGCAGCGCATAATAACGAATTAGAAGGGCTCAAATTTGCAATTTCCCAAGGTGTTGATATCAATATTTCTAATGGGATGTTACTTAATGTAAGCATACAGACAGCAATAAACAATAAAGAAACCCGGCTAACTAAATGGCTTCTGGATAACGGAGCCAATCCTGTATTTATAACAAAGAGTACTATTGAACTATTAAATAACTATGGAAGCGATGAATTAAAAACACTAATTGCAAATGCGATAAAACAATAAAAGACCACATTAAATTTAAAATCTCACTTCACCAAGCCTGATTTCTCAGAAAATATCCGTTATGACCTTTTAGTGACCCTCACCCTGTATCCCTGGGTATTGCAGTTTTCAGTTGCCGTAGCGATTCCCTCCAGTACAGCATTTTCTGTTAATTGGTTCCCTTGTTCGTTTACCCATAAACTATCCAGTACAAACTGCCAGCCTACAGTTGTGCCTGCACTTACAGTACCATTATGAAACCAGTTGGTGGTGTAAAATACCCGGAGCGTAATATCGTGGAGTTGTGGGTCACGCTCCCCGCTCAATGAGGTAGTAGCAACAGAAGTATGTCCCTGGTTCTCCAGTTCCTTACACAAGGGAGGGGTTGTCATGCTACCCGTAATCTTTGTCAGCAACAGGGAACTGCCGGGATCAATAGATTCCTGCATGGCAATTTCAAAACTGCCAAGCGTGCTGTTATCAGCTGTATACACAAAACCAGTCCACCGGCCATCCAGGTTTACCGTATCTATTGCCTTGATCTTTATTTCAATAGTACCGTCATCGTTCTTTTTACATTGGCTCAATACCAACCAGCAAAATGATACGGATAATATAACTATAGTTGTCCGGCCCATGGTTCCCTTGCTTTTTATCAAAATTCCGCAGCAGGTAAAAGCCTGGCAATAGTTAAGATTAACCATTTTTTACAGAAGCCTAGCATAAGCCATAAATAGACCTTATTTTTATTAACGATGCTAACCCGAAAGCTGCTAATTTATATTGTTCTGCTGTTTGGCATACGACCTTCCCTGCAAGGCCAGTCTTCATCACCTGCACTTGCTGACTATATGGCCCAGGCTGCACTTTTACGCCAGAAACCACCGGCTGAGGAACATTTCAGGGCAACCTGCGATCTGGCACAGGCGGCTGCTTTATTGAGCCTTGATTCCGGCTACAGCATTATCAGGCAGTATTTGCCCTTGGCAAAAGATAACCGTCAATGGACACATGTACTACTGATGGGGTGGGCCAAAGCAGAAACGGCATTGGGTAGCTATGATAAGGCAGACAGCCTGTACCGTGTAACACGCAACAATTCACCGGCAGATAGCCGCCAGTATCGTGAAGCCACAGTAGCAACCATCCTGCTATGGACAGAGTATGACAAAACAGATTCTTTAAAGAAATACCTTCCGCCATGGATCCAACTGGCAAAAGACAGCAAGGATAATGAAACATTGTCATTCCTCTACTGCTTTAAAACATTAGGATTCTATGTCGCCGGTCAGGTTGATTCGATGCTCGTTTACTTTGAAGAGGCAATAAAACTGGCCGAACCATTAGCTGATAAGAACGCATTGTTCACAGCTAAATACAACTATGCCAATATTTACCTGCGCAACAATCCACAAAAACAGGTAACTGTATTTAACGAACTATGGCAATTGTCGAAAGACAGCTCATTGGCACATTATCCGCCCAAACTATACAAACGCACAGCATTCAGCTTCCGCAATGCAGGCCCCAGCGTATCCTATCAGCTGATGCAGTTAAACCTGCTATTAACTGATTATGATGCAGCAGGCAAGTTTGCTCAGGAGTTTTACGATGCTACTGTTGTTCCCAACCCCAACAGCGGGCAGGCGCCTTCTTTTAACGCAGAAATGGCTATTGTAAAATGCTATCAGCAGGATTGGCCCATGGCAGAACAATATCTTGCCCAAAGCCGACGGGGGTTCAATAAGACAGAAAGTGAAATTACATACCAGGGGTATTTTATAGCAGCGTCTTTACTGGCTGAGCATAACAGGCAACCTGAAAAACAATTATCATACATCCAGGCTGCTATAAAACAGGGGCCGGGTGTAGGCCGCTATATTCTTCCTGTTGACCTGTATTATACCCATGCGCTGGTAGCCAATGGAAAGCTGAAAGAAGCTGAGCAGGCATTCCGCTCTTTGCCGCCTTATATCAAGGCACAGACCTATGCCGCACCGGGCCTGTTTTATTACAAGTACTATGCTGAACTCAAAAAGGCTCAGGGACAATTGAGTGATTATACTGCTGCACTGGAAACCTATTATCAGATCAAAGATTCACTATTAAGTTTCAACCGCTACCGCGCCATCCAGGAAATACTGGCCAAGATGGAGTTAAGAGAGCAGGAACAAAAGATCACCAGGCTAAACGAACAGCAGACACAGCTACGGACAGATATTCGTAATGAAAGACGGTTTTATATTGTCCTGCTCATTGTGTTTGTCCTGATCATTGCGTTGCTGGTACTTTATCTCAGGCTGCGCCAGGCCAAAATGAAGCAGCAGGCCATGCTCCATCAGCACCAGCTTACACAAATTGAACAGCAACAAAAATTACAGGAGATCCAAAGCGTAATGCAGGCTGAAGAAAAACAACGTTCCCGTATAGCGGCAGAGTTGCACAATGAAGTAAATTCCATGTTATCACTTTCCATCCTCAATGTATCCTCTGAACTGGAAAAGAATCCCGGGCAACAACGCTTACACAAAGCACTGGATGGTTTGACACAGGTAAGCCAGACCATCCGCAACCTGAGCCATCGCCTGGACTCTTCCATCATGGCCGTAAAGGACTTCAAACGTGCAGTAGATGAAATGGCCGAGCTGGTCAATACTTCCGGGAAAGTACAGGTAGAATCCATCGTGGTAGGATTTGAAGACAA
This sequence comes from Chitinophagaceae bacterium, assembly GCA_047602185.1. Classification (GTDB taxonomy): domain Bacteria; phylum Bacteroidota; class Bacteroidia; order Chitinophagales; family Chitinophagaceae; genus PMP191F. Next base: position 1,443,311 of record JASGHY010000001.1, read on the forward strand.
TGGCAAACATTCCTTCACCGTACTGTCTGAAATGTATGCCATTCTGCAGGAGCTGTTGCAAAATATCATCCGCCATGCCAATGCCAGGCATGCATTGCTCGAAGTAGTGGAACATGAAGATCATTTTGCCATTATGGTAGAAGACGACGGCATAGGCATTCAGGAACTAACTGACGGACTTGGCTTAAAAACCATTCGCACTAAAGTAGCAGAATTAAAAGGCAGGATGGAGATTGGAAAAGGAGAGGAGGGCGGCACGCTGGTGGTGATAGAAATACCGGTTAATCCAAAATAAGCATTGCAATGTCAACCCAACTTATTATAGCAGACGATCATCCTATGCTGGCCGAAGGTGTGCGTACGATCCTGGAAGAGATGGAAGACATCAAAGTGACAGCTATTGTATCCGGCAGCAGGCAGTTGCAGGAAAAACTGCAACAGGTAACTGCAGATATTCTTTTACTGGATCTCAACATGCCCGGCTTAGATGGTATTGCATTATTGCCGTTATTAAAAAAAGATCATCCCCGTCTCAAGATCATTGTATATACCAGTTACGACGAAAAAGACCTGGTAAAAAAAGTAAAACAGTCCGGTGCCGAAGGCTACCTGCTGAAAACAAAAGGCGCAGCTACCATCAAAGAAGCCGTGCAGGCAGTAAGCCAGGGAAAACACTGGTATGATGAAGAGTCTGCACGCCAGCAGGAACCCTCAGTTTACTGGAAAGATGAATTTACCGCCCGCTACCAGATCACCCGGCGCGAAGCAGAGATCATACGCCTGATAGCACAGGGTAAAACTACCAGGGAGATCAGTGAGCTATTATTTGTAAGCGAATTTACCATCAACGCTCACCGTCGCAATATTGCCCGTAAACTGAATGTAAGCAGTGCAGTAGGCATTGTAAACTTTGCCAAAGAGCATGGTTTATTATAAGCAGGTAATCCACACCGGAAAGTATAAGGTTTAAAGTACAGCATTACGCAAGTATTTGTTTCACAAACACACCTTCTTTTCCTGGGCTCATTTAGTCCATAAATTCGATAGACAGCAGTGCTGCTATAAAATAAAAACCTGTATCTTGATGGACAATCATTTCCTTATTGCTTATGGCAAGAATTGACCCGCTTTCCGAAACAGATGCACCTGCTCCGGTGAAAGCAGCCTTTGAGGAGCATCGCTCAACATACAATGCCCGCATTACCAACATGAAGGCTACGCTGGCTCACTCATTGCCGGCATTCCAGGTTTACATGGAATGGTATCGCCTTTACCAACGCATACAGGATATATTGGGACAACGGCTGGCTTATCTCTTTGCTTACAGCATATCCAGTGGCAGCGGCTGCCCTTTATGCACTACCTTTTTCCGTAAGATCATCATCGACAATGGCGAGCGGCCCGAAGAGATCAGCTTCACAGAACATGAACAGCTTATTATGGATTTTGGCAGCGAAATAGCCCTTAATCACGGTAAAATAGCAGCCCACTTATTTCAACGGGTAAACGACCATTACACCAAAGAGCAAATGATAGAACTGGTAGCTTTTGCCGGCCAGATGATTGCTACCAATATATTCAGCAATGTAACTGAAACCGACATTGACGAATACCTCCAGGCCTATATTCCATCCACGCAAAAATAATTCAACAACCATGGCTAATGAACTTACCGGGAAAGTGGCATTTATAACCGGTGCCGCACACGGACAGGGCAGGGCAGCGGCACTTGCACTGGCTGCAGAAGGCGTACATATAGCAGCGTTTGACATTGCAAAGGCATTATCCTATCCCGGCTATACCCTTGGCAATAAAAGCGAACTGCAATCCCTCCGGGAAGAATGTGAAAAAGCAGGTGTACGTTGTTATACCTATACCGGCGATGTTCGTGATGATGAGGCTGTCACTGCAGCAGTAAACGACGTTAAGGATAAACTTGGCCGCATTGATATCCTTTTTAACAATGCCGGGATCTGTGCTTATGGCGTTGCACATGAAATGCCTGAAGCAGAATGGGATGCAATGATCGATATTAACCTGAAAGGCGCCTGGCTGGTTGGAAGAAGAGTGATACCGCTGATGATACAACAACGTGCTGGTGTTATTATCAACAACTCTTCTATTGCCGGATTGCGTGGAATGAACAGGCTTAGTCATTATGCAGCCTCCAAATGGGGACTTACAGGCCTCACCAAATCCTGGGCCATTGAATTAGCGCCTTACAATATCAGGGCCATTTCTCTCCACCCAACCGGTGTAAATACACCTATGAATGATGGGCTGGCTGCGCTGGAAGGCGCTACACCACAGGAAATTGCAGAACGCTCGGCGGGCAACCTCCTTGATGTGCCCTGGGTAGAACCTGAAGATGTGGCCAATGCAGTGGTGTTCCTGGTTTCTGATAAGGCCCGCTACGTTACAGGATCATCATTTGTGCTGGATGCAGGACTATTAACACGATAAAACATGGAATCAAAAAAGCCCGGCTTTTTACAGAACTACGCGAGCATTTTAAGGCTGTTGTGCGGCATTGTCATCGGCAGTTTGTTTGGCCTGTTCTTCAAGCAATATGTAAGTCTGCTGAAACCTGTTGGAGATATCTTTCTCAACCTGCTGTTTACAGCCGTTGTACCATTGGTATTCTTTGCTATTTCATCTGTTATTGCCCACCTGGGTGCCTCGCGGGAAACCGGCAGGCTAATTGGCGTTATGATCATAGTATTCATTGCAACGGTATTGATAGCAGCACTGCTTACACTGTTCACCTTATTCTTTTTCCCTATCCGGCTTGATGCCTCGGCAGTTACATTTTCAGCACTGGAACAACCAGCCTCTATCGGCGACCAGTTTGTACAATTATTAACCGTCAGCGATTTCAGCCTGTTACTCTCCCGGAAAAGTATGCTGGCGCTCATCATCTTCTCTATACTTATCGGCGCAGCAGCACGCCTGGCTGCAACAGCAGGTGAATCATTCAGGGCCTTTCTAAGCTCAGGAAATGCAGTGATGAAGAACCTACTCCAACTCATCATGAAACTGGCACCATTTGGCCTTGGTGCTTATTTTGCGTACCAGGTAGCTACCATCGGGCCACAATTATTCGGTACCTATGCCCATACGCTGGCCGTAGCGCATGGTGTATCTATATTTTATTATATCGTAGTATTTACTATCTATGCCATGCTTGCGGGAGGTGTAACAGCAGTAAAAAAATACTGGAAGAATAATATTACTCCATCTTTAACAGCCCTGGCCACCTGCAGCAGTATTGCAACCATGCCAGCCAACCTGCAGGCAGCAGAAAAAATGGGCATACCTGCCCGCGTTGCTGATTTTGTAGTGCCGCTGGGCGCAACACTGCATAAAGAAGGATCATCTATTGCTGCAGTACTAAAAGTGGCTGTAGCACTTGTATTGTCAAACAAAAGCATTCTTAGCTGGGATACAGCAATAATGGCCCTGTTGATAGCTGTATTGGTAAGTATTATAGAAGGAGGCATTCCCAATGGAGGATATGTAGGTGAACTGCTGATCATCTCCGCTTACCATATGCCGGTTGAAGCATTACCCGTTATGCTGATCCTCGGCACCCTGCTTGATCCTATTGCCACACTGTTAAACGCTACTGGTGATACCGTATCCGGCTTGTTGATAGCAAGAATACTACGCACCAGAGAGCAGCAGGGAAATATAAAGCCGGCTGGCTAATAATTGTAATGAACCTGCAAAAGGGTGTCACCCCTGTTTCCGCTACACTGGCGCGGGTGTTCCGAAGGGCACCTATATCTTACATATGAACCCGGTCTCTGACTGGTAAGTTTAAACCCGCTTATCGAAGCGCCCATTGCTTCGATAATATTATTATATGGCTTGTAGCCATTTAAAGAACTGACAAAAGCGTGCCACGGTTGCAACATTCTGCTATATATCAGTCAGCGTATATCAAACCGTGCAACGCCTCTTTATCTCTTTCTCTCTTATCATTTTCTTATCACTGTTAACAGAATGTTTTGTCAATCAGATGCACGCAAGATGTAAATAGTTTATTGCTATTTTTAACTCTTAGTTCAAACTGACTTTACATGAGATCACTGATCAGCTATTTATTATTAATTACTATTAGTACCAACGCGCAGACACATTACCAGGGCCCCGTGATCGACATGCATGTACATGTGGAGGAAACCCGCAAACGCAACGACAGCATACTGGCGCTTTGCAGCAGGTATCCTCAACTGATACCCATCTGCTCTGTTCACCCGGCAGACACGACTGCAGCCTGGGAAGAAATGGCCCGTCTGAAAAAACAGGGAGTGAACATATTGAAACTACATCCTTCTGCCCAGCATTTCGATGTGTCCTCTCCACAGGTAGCAGCCCTTGCCGAACAAGCCGGTAAATTAAAGATGGCATTATTGTTTGATAGCTATAACCCCGAAGATGCCACCGAACTGGGCAAACTGATGATGCTTGGAGTAAACCATCCCGATACCAGGATCATATTAGCCCATATGGGCTTTGTACATTTTGCCGAATTACTGACTATCACTGTTTGGCAGAAATACAACTGGTATAAGAATAATATCTGGATGGACATATCAGCTATCATGCCTTTAATGGGAGATTCTCCCTATCACGATCACATCATGTGGCTGATGCGCAAGATCGGGATCGGCCAATTTATCTATGGTTCTGATTTTCCTTTATTCACCCTCAAAGAATCACTTGCAGCAGTACAAAAAATGGGATTCACCAGGGAGGAAGAACAAAAGCTGCTACACGACAATGCATTAAGACTCATCAATTCATTGAAATAAGAATATATGACTGGCGTGGGTGTTCCAGGCATCCATGCCTGATAAAAGTGTGGCAAGGTTGCAGTGCCCTGCCATATATTAGTCAATGAATATCAAACCGTGCCACGACATATATGTAAAACATGTGCGTCTAACTCTTTTATCTCTTTCTCGCTGTATTTTTATCTCTTATCCTGCTGAGTAGTTATACTGATAACAACGCGCTATTGTAGTTTCTACCAGTAAAACTGCTTTTTTTCCAATAAAGTTGTTATTTTAGGCTATTCTATCCTGTTGCAGCCATAAACAGTTCCCCGGAAAGTATTTATGTCATTGGGATATTCCGCCTGTTGATCACACCGCATAAAGCTGCACAAGGTCAATGGCAGGTACCATATGAAAGCTACACTTAACACTTATTATAAACCAAATAACCTTCAGTATGAAATCCACAGGTTGGTATTTCTTCCTGGGTACTCTGCTGGCAGCCTGTAATGGTGCGCCATCTTCCGACAAACAACAATCATCTGATTCGGCAACACGGCCCGCATATAGCTGCGCTGCCCCTAAAACAACCGATAAGGATTGGTATAGTTCCGGTAAAAAAGCTCCCTTGCTGGAAGGCATGGAGGGTATTGACTTCCGTATCTCTACCGGTAACAAAGACGTACAAAGATATTTTAACCAGGGGTTGATGCTGGCTTATGGCTTCAACCATGCTGAAGCAGCAAGGTCGTTCTATGAAGCCACCAGGCTCGATTCTACCTGTGCTATGGCTTATTGGGGATTTGCTTATGTATTAGGGCCTAATTACAATGCAGGCATGGAAGAGGATAATTTTGAACGTGCTTATGATGCTGCCAGCAAAGCAGCAGCATTATCCGGCAATGCCTCTGACAAAGAAAAAGCGCTCATCAAAGCACTGACCTCACGGTATGCCAAACCCGCACCTGCCGATCGCAGGGCGCTGGATATTGCCTATGCAGCCGCCATGAAAAAAGTGTACGAGCAATATTCCTCAGACCCGGATATTGGAGCCTTGTATGCTGAAGCACAGATGGATCTGCATCCCTGGGATCTGTACGACAAACAAACAAAATCACCAAAGTCGTGGACACCGGCACTACTGGCCGTATTGGAACACCTGATGACGATCAATCCCAGGCATCCCGGCGCACATCATTTCTATATTCATGCAGTAGAGGCATCTGCCAAACCTGAACAAGGATTGGCCAGTGCAAAATTGCTGGAAACAATGGTTCCGGGCTCAGGACACCTGGTGCATATGCCTTCACATATCTACATCCTCACAGGCAATTACCACGAAGGTTCATTGACAAACCTGGCGGCCATAAAGGCAGACAGCAATTACCTTACGGCATGTCACGCACAGGGAGCCTATCCACTGGCATATTACCCACACAATTACCATTTCCTGGCAGCCACCGCCACACTGGAAGGCAATTCTACATTGGCCTGGATGGCAGCTGTGAAAATGCAGAAAGATGCTGATTCAGGGATCATGCGCATGCCGGGGTGGGGTACACTGCAACATTATTATACCATGCCTTATTACATTGCTGTAAAGTTTGCCATGTGGGATACTATTCTGTCACTTCCATCTCCACAGGCCGACCTGGTGTATCCCCGGGCTATCTGGCATTTTGCAAGAGGTCTGGCCTATCTTGGTAAAAATGAGCTGAGCAGCGCCCAAAGCGAATTAAGTAAACTGAGCGCCCTGGCCGCAGACTCCTCCTTGCAAAAGCTCACCGTATGGAATATTAATACAACTGCTGATCTGGCATATATAGCCAACAAAGTGCTGGCTGCAGAAATAGCGTCAAAACAAAGACAGTGGCAGCAGGCAATTACATTGCTGGAGGCCGCAATTAAGCAGGAAGACAACTTAAATTACAATGAACCACCCGACTGGCTTTTCTCTGTACGTCATCACCTGGGAGCAGTATTGCTGAAAGCAGGTAAATACAGTGAAGCAGAAAAAGTGTACCTGCGTGATCTGCAAACATGGCGTAGCAATGGTTGGGCCCTTATAGGCCTGTACAATGCCTTAGTACAACAGAAAAAAGATGGACAGGCCGTGCAAGCCAAAGCTCAATTTGATAAAGCATGGCAGTATGCAGATGTTAAGATCAGTTCCTCATCTTCGTTGTAACAGCCGGTGATTTCAAGAATTCTAAGATTTCTTGTTTCATACTAAGGTCACGCAAAGGAATAGCGTTGAATTAATATCACAAGTCATCTCCGGAGCTTCCAGAAATACATGGAAGCTCCGCATAGAGCTATAAACGTGATTACTGATTACATAAATCATTCTGTTTTCCCTTTTTCATTCCTTATTTCTCATTTCTCTGTATCAAGTTCCTTAAGCCTTGTACTTCATAATTCTGTTTCACTAACACCTGATTCCCAATTCCTGCATTCAATATCATAATTCTACAAGTATTTAGCAGGATTGAACAAGTATTACAAAGTTTGTAAGTCCGAACTTTATAAAACAAGCGATTGTTGAAACAACGTACACGCTGCAACCGGCTAATTTCTCACGTTGCAGGAAGTGCAACCTTGTCTTTGCCATAGTAATCCCATCTACACCACAGGCTTTTATTCTCTTTCCCTGAACCGTTTTCGTAAAACAGTTAAACGATGGAAAGCATGAAAAACATACTCCTGATCTTACTCACCTTAACAACAGTAAAAATGAATGCACAAAACCTCAAAGGTAAAAGCTGGACAGCCAGGAATGTGGATGGCACTTACATTGTAAGCATTGCAGATAAAGCCGGCATACTGGATGCACTGACCGATCTTGTCGTGACGCAGAAAATAACAGCCGGACAGATCACAGGAATTGGGGCTGTAAATAAGGCTACACTACGTTTCTTCAACCCCGACACTAAAAAGTATATCGACAAAACATTCAGCGAACAAATGGAGATCTCTAACCTGTCAGGGAATATCTCAGCAGTAGAAGGAAAACCATTTCTACATCTCCATATTACATTAGGCAGAAGTGATTACTCCGTGTTGGCGGGTCATTTACTGGATGCCAGCATCCGTGGAGCAGGGGAGTTCTTTGTTTACCCACTCAACAGTAAAGTGGTGAAAGTAAAGAATGAAGGAATAGGATTAAACTTCTATGATTTTGAAAAATGATATACTTAAACCTGACTCCTCATTTGTTGAACAAAAGTATTTACATGAAAAGCGTTATAAAAACAGCAATAGTTCTATCAGCACTGCTTTCAAACAATACAAACATTACCGCACAGCAACCCTATGAAATTATAGCAAGGATTGCTCCGCCAAATCCCGATCCATCCGGCATAGCAGTAAGCTCAGACAACAGGATCTTTCTGGGCTTTCCACGACATGCAGATAACCACGGGGAATTTGCTTTAGCCGAACTGGTGAATGGCAGCCTAATTCCCTTCCCCGGCAAAAACTATGTTTATCCTTCCGACAAGCCTTACCGGGACTGGCTGGTATCGCCACACGGCATGTATATGGATAAGAACGATGTGCTTTGGATTTTGGATGATGGTAAAAGATCGGGTATTAAAGAAATTCCGGAAGGTGCAGCGAAAGTGGTGGCGATTGATATACATACCAAAAATATCTTGTACAATCTTGTTATTCACAGGCCTGTTTTAGCCGACGATGCCCACTACAACGATCTGCGGGTGGATCTGTCGCACGGCACCAAAGGAACAGTTTATATTGCCAATTCAGGCTTCGGCAAACATTATTCACTGGTAGTGATCGATGTGGCAAGTGGCAATACCCGTGAAATACTACTCAATCATTATTCAACATCTCCCGAACCGGGCTTTATGGGCTTCCTGGAAGGACTACCATTGGTGTACGATCTTCAGAAACAAACATTTCCTAATGGTGGGGCAGACGGCATATCCATCAGTGCAGATGAAAAAACATTATACTGGACAGCCATTACCGGCAGAAAGCTTTATAGCATTTCTACCGAACTGTTAAGCAACGCCAATGTTCCTGAAAAGCAGATACAAAACGCAGTAACCTTTGAAGGTGAACATCCTGCATGTGATGGATTAGCAGAAGATGAAAACGGTAATATCTATTTTGGCGCCTTTGAACAACAGTCCATTACCTGTAGAGATAAGCAGGGACAATACCATTTACTGGCACACGATAAAGACAACTTTGTATGGCCCGACGGGCTGGCTTACCGCAACCACTACCTATATGTAACATTGGGTCAATGGAACCGCTTACCTGGATTCAATGGCGGAAAAGACCTCAGAAAACCTCCATATCTGGTGATTCGCATAAAAGCAGGATAAATGCCTTTCGATTTGATGATATTACCAGGTGGCTTGCAATCTCTATACGTCATCTCTTTTTCAACCCAAAAAAGAGCCTTACAACATTTATTCTCCTGATCCCGAATTCATATAAAGCAAAGCAGCCTGCAACCGTAAGCAGTAATACAAGAATAAACTTCAGATGTACATCTATGTGCAAAGGAAAGATCAATACAGATACCAGGTACAGGAAGATCATATGAACAATATAAACCGGGTATGCAGCTTCGCTCAGATAATGCAATACCTTGCCAGGATGGTTTAAATACTTATAGCCAAATGCAAAAGCCGAAAATATCCAGCAATTCGATTCAATGACCAGTTGAATATCGTGTACTTTCATTTGCACCTGCAACACCCGGTAGAGATACAATGCAATAGCAACAGTTAAAAATAACCAACGCCATGCCATTAACATCCTGCTGAATGCAGCACCACCCAGCGCAAAACAGAATCCAAAGAAAAATGCCAGCAGTCCAAGGAAAAAGCCATGCCAGGTCATTGCATATAATTCATACAATACAGGCGCCACCAGTAGTGCTTCGGCTATAAAAGCAGCAATCACCACCAGCAAACAAAGCGGGTTAGTCAAAAGCAATTTTACCCTGCTAATAAATATGTTTTTCTCATTTTTCTTCACATAGAAGAAAACAGGCAGTAATAAAAGCACATAAACAAAGATGTTCCCGAGGAACCATAGATGTGCGGGGTTAGCGATGTAACTTAAAGGTTGATGATAATAATGTTGAACAATCAGGATTTGCACAGGAACAATAATAAAAGTTCCTGCCAGGAAAGGCACCAGGATCCTTGTTACACGCTCCCGCAGTAACTGAACGAGACTTCTGTTACGGAAGGCAAAGTAAACGCCCATGCCTGAAACAAAGAATAAGAGCGGGATTCTCCATATATTAAGCATAGCCATTGGGATCCATAGTAACTCAATTGGCTTATCGTTCGTAATAAACCCCAGCATAAAGCCCCAGGGCTGAAAGCCAATGGAAGTATGATATACCAGGAGCAAGGCAATGGCTATTACTCTTAACCAATCAACATCGTATCGTCTGTCTGTACTTAACATTTTACAGGTATATTTTTGTCAGATGATCATTTCAGCATCGCAGCGATCTGAGGTCTTGTTTTTTCTATATAGGTATAATCCAGCTTCAGCCCCATGGGAGCAAGCATTTTACCCAGGCCATCATATACCTGTTTAACAGAAGCAAAAGGCCCTGCTACAATTTCATAAGCAGTCTGACCATACTTGTTCTTTATAGTCTTGTCAGCCTTTTTTACCAGCAGCATCTGCACAATGTCGGGCCTGCAGAAAAATGCCGCTGTATGCAGTGGGGTAGAGCCATCATTATTTTGAAAATTAATATCAGCCCCGGCATCGATCAGCAATTTTGCTATCGCAGTTTTGTCAAACAGGCATGCGCTTATCAATGGACTTGATCCGCCAATAGGATCTTTTTCATTAAGATTAGTGCCTGAGGCGATATGTTTCTTAACAGCTTCGAGATTGCCGGTTACAACCGCTGTGTGAATGTCAATCTGAGGAGCATCGGCCTTTACCTGCGACGTAGCATTGATCTTCGCCTGAGCATCTCCTTGTTTACAGCTTGTTACTGATAACAATATTCCACAGAAAGTAAAGGCAATAGTTGCCCCTTGCAAAAGGTTGTTTTGCTTTTTCATGTTTAGATAAATATTTGAGGAAAAATAATTACACCTGTTACGCTTCTTCTTTTCTATATTCTAAAATATCAGCAGGCTGACAATCCAAAGCCTTACAGATACTGTCCAGCGTGCTGAACCGGATCGCTTTTGCTTTACCGGTTTTCAGTATGGAGAGATTAGCCAATGTTAAGCCTACCTTTTCTGAAAGCTCATTCAATGAAACTTTCCGTTTCGCCATCATCACGTCAAGATTTACAATAATCGGCATAGCTTATACGGTTAATTCGTTTTCTTCCTGCATCTCAATGCCACGTTTAAAAAGCTGGGCAATTACAAAAAGTACAACTCCCATGAACAACCAGACATCTGCACCTGCGATACTCAGGTATCGTGCATCAGGCATTTTCACTCCCTGCTTTACAAACCATTCTGAATAGTTAATACCCCACCAGGAAAACAAGCCAATCGCCAAAGCCAGGTAGGATATTTTAAGAATAAACCTCCTCACCTCGTTACTGAAAGGCTGCGCTACATTAAGCTTCTTATCGTGCAGAATTTTTATGATCAGGTAAAATATAATCGCCTTCAGGATAGCGACAATAGTCATCAATAAGGTTTCTACTAAAAAATACCCGCGATCGTAGTCATAAAGAGAGGAAAGATCAATCTTTGGCCAGAAGTATCTGGCATCAATAGGGTTGATCACCAGGGTATAAAAAGTATTGAAGATAAAACCGCATGCCTGGATACAGATACCTACAAATATCACCCAGGAAATGATAAGCAGTATTTTCAGGATCTGACTGGTAGTAATTCTGATTTCCATGTCTTTTATTTTAAGTTAGACAATGTAAAAGTGATAAATATTTATCGAAAAACAATAATTATTATTCAATATTTGATAAATCACTGTTTATTAGTACAGTTAGCTCCGGCATTTTACCCATACCCGCATTTACCCCATATTTTAACCAGGGTTTACCCGGGTTTTACTTACCTCATACCCACGTTATACCCACCTTTTACCCAGATTTAGGTCACCTGATACCCAAAAAAAGACTCTTCCGGGAGAAACACGGTAGAATGGGAGGAATTGGGGATATTAAAACCTGCAATCAAAAATCAGAAGAGCACATAACCCGCAAAAAAGAGAAACTTACCCCGTATTTTCCTATGAATTACTTCTTACCTGAATTGTTACAGATCATATAGCAGAACTGATTGTTTAAAGTATCTTTCGCTCATGAAACGCCTGCACAGCGTTAACCATTTTTACCCCGCTGACAGACAACCATTATGAGAACAGAAGCGATATCACAGGATAACCTGGCACCCCTGGCTGCACTTGCAGTAGAGCTATGGCCAGATAGCTCATTTGAAGAAGAACTGGAAGGTTTCAGGAGCACCCTTCATTCAGACAAGGAGACCTGTTATCTCGTTACCGATAAAGATGTTTACATTGCTTTTATTCATGTAACACTACGTTTTGATTATGTAGAAGGTGCAGATGCTTCACCTACTGCCTATATTGAAGGATTGTATGTTAAAGAAACATACAGAAAAGCAGGCGTTGCAAAACTATTGCTTCATACCGCAGAGCAATGGGCTATACAAAAAGGTTGCGCCCAGTTAGCATCAGACACCGAACTGAGCAATTCAGCCAGTATCCAGTTTCACCTGCACAATGGATTTTCAGAAGCGAATAGGGTAGTGTGCTTTATAAAACAACTGAATATAAGATAAGAGAGACCAGGCTCGCAAAGCCACGTAAGGCGCCAAAGGGTGATAAGAGGAAGAAAGAGGGAAGGAGTAAAAGAGATAAACCCGGACGAAAACATGCCCTGGTACATTGCTGATATCTACCCCGCAAGCCAGTCATGCTGACGAAGGAAGCATCTAACCCTATAGCACAAAAAGTAAGCTCCCCGGATAATGTAACCTACCTTATTGCATAGCGTATAGAAAGTCTGCCCCAATCTCTCAGCGGTTTGTCATCCCGACGTAGGAGGGATCAGCAGGCCTGGATTTAAAGCATACTGTATTATATGCAACAGACAGTATAGGCGGATTTCCGATTCCTCACCCCGCTATTACTTACTATAATTACAAGAAGTTCTTCAAGCGGGGATCGGAATGACAAGCTCACTGAGTAAAAGCAACTGCCTGCTAACTCCGGAGAAACGCATACCGCTATATATTGTAGGTATTTTACTCCACAGGCCCGTTATTCTGAAGTCTGTCCCGATCTCTCTGCGACCTTACAGACATATCCCAAACCTTCCTGACAGATACCCATATCTTACCACATTTTACGGGAAACCGTAAGTATTTACATAATAAATATTCTTTCTTCGCAAACGCTGTCATAACGGATCATCTAACAATTACACCCCTGACAGCTATTGCAATATGAGATATGTCCCCAATTTAATCCCGGAAAGCTCAAAGATATTACCAGATTATTTCAAGGGTAATATTTACAAACCAACAAAGAAAAATCCTTTGCGCGATACAATTCTTTGGATAACAGGCATATTTTTTCTTATCGTATCATTAATGTCTCTCACACATCCGGCAATGACTTTAATCTTTGGACTTATAGGTTTAATTCTCCTTCCACCAGGACATAGTTTTTTAGAACGAAGTCTAAGATTCAGATTAACGTCCAGAATAAAAATCATTACAATAGCGGTTTTGTTTATTGGCGCCTTACCATTAACAGCCTATTATGCTGAACTTGATCAAAGAATTGCATATCAACAAAAGCTTGCAGACGAAAAAGCCGCAAAAGAAAAGGCAATTGCCGACCAGAAAGAACAGGAACGAAAGGACAGTTTAGCATTTTATATTAACCGGGGTACTCAATTATCGAAAGAGCATAAAATTATTGAAGCTCATAAACAGCTGCAATTAGCAATGGCTTTCGCTTCACTATCTGTCGATAAAGAGTCAGTAGAAAAGGCTAAAATCAGGGTTGCTGCAGTAAAGACAATTGATTTAGTCAGGGCAGGCGAATACCGGGTTGCTCTTCCCGAAATCAATAATCTTTTAAATTATGATCCATCAAATGTTGAACTTATTTACAATCGGGCTATTTGTTATAACAAAACAGGAAAAATACAGGAAGCAGTAGCCGACCTGAAATTGCTTATTCAATCAGGGAATTCTGAAGCAGAAAAACTTCATGAAAAAATAAATCCAATCCGCAAACGGGTAGCCTATTATTTGACACGTTGTTGGGACGGTTCTACTTCTAGTGCTAAGGGAAGGGGAGCCTGTTCTCGTCACGGAGGCGTTAAAAACTGGAATGAACCTGTTTATGAAGAATATAGAAAATACCAATAAGAGATGAATGGAAATTTATATCAAATACGACCTTTAGCTAATCTGAGTTTTTTTCAGAAGTTTTTCAAACAATTTCCACAGGAAAACGCAGTCATTGAACTAAACAATCTTTTAGCATCAAAACCCCTATTAAATATTACCCAGGATAATATCCGGGAAATTGAAAACAGGTACCAGATAGGTTTATACAAAGAGTTCAAACTAAATCTTGAAGAATTTTATGCAGTCTATTTAAATCATTGTCTTGCAGACAAAGTATTGAATGACGTCGAGCTAAATGAGCTTAATCATCTAAAACACATACTTAATCTTGATGACAAAACCATTGACAAGCTTCACATAAAAACTGGTGAAATCATTTACAAAAAGTCATTCAGGGAAGCAGTTGCAGACGGCCGGTTGACAAAAGCAGAAGAAGATTTCTTAACAAAACTGGAAACTACATTACGATTACCCAAACAACTTGCAGATAAAATCTCGTCTGAAACAAGAATTACCTATATAGAAAACTACGTAGCTCAAATTATAGCAGATCAGCGACTATCGCCTGCCGAAGAACAAGAGCTGCAAGCTATCGCAAGCAGTTTGAATGTAAATATTCAACTCAATGAGCAAACAAAAGAACAGCTAAAAAAACTAAAACTCTATTGGGCCTTAGAAAACTTGGATTTACCGGTCATTCATTCAGACATAACTATCCAGAAATCGGAGGTTTGTCATATTAAAATTCCCAATGTAAATTGGCATGAGCTTCGTAGTGTAAGACAACAAGTGAGCTATACCGGTTATTCAACCAGCATTAAAATAGCAAAAGGTTTTTATTTATACTCCGGCAGCAGCAGGCGCCAAAGCTATAGCGTAGACACCATGAAACTGATTGATACCGGAACATTATACCTGACGAACAAGCGAATAATATTCATGGGAACGAAGAAGAACTCAAATATCCGTATTGACAAAATATTAAATTTTACACCTTATACAGATGGGGTTGAGATTGATAAAGAAACAGGCAAAAGTCCGACATTACAAATAAATCAGAACGCTGACATATTTTGCATGATGCTTGAAAGATTACTAAACGAACGATAAAGCAAAGCATCCTAAGACATGGCACGGTTACGGCTCACGCAGCCTGACAGGTAACAGGTTGTCGCAACCGTGCCATGCCTTGGTACCCCACTATTTTGAGCTACTTCTTATCTTAGCGTCTTTGCGTGCCAATCAAGCACATTTTTGCCAAATTAGACGAGTACAGTATTTTTACATTCCCAAAGAATTACGGGATGTAGCGCAGCCCGGTAGCGTGCTTCGTTCGGGACGAAGAGGCCGCTGGTTCGAATCCAGTCATCCCGACTTTAAAAATGAGTCCTTCATATCGTTGGATTTGAATGTTTTTTAGTTTAGAGGAATTTCCCTTACAATTATAATTAATTGTTTCATATGCTGTTAAAGGCTCGAACTAAGAGAAACAAGCTACAAAAGGGTTCCAAATAAATTATTAGCAGTTCAGTTATTGCTTAAATTATCATCTTCTTTTTCTGTCGTTAGTTGTTTCGCAATACTTAAAGCAGTTTTTGGGTCAATATCTATAAATGAAGCTTTATCAGGCATTTTTTTCAATTTCTTCATCACCAAGTTCAATGTCACTATCAGCCTGAAAATCTTCACCACAGTCACATTACAAATGCAATCATTGGTATTATTTTATTCTAACTTCATGAAAATCAATTCAAAAAAATGCTCCAGTTCTAAAGTGCAGTCGAGTTCCGCCGATTTCCTAAATATTAGGATGTTTTACTACCCTGATCAGCAAGCGTTTTGTGATTCGCCACTATTGATCTTTGATACTATATTTCAGGCATTCTCTTACTATTTTATTTATCAGGATCGTGTGACGCTAACCTTCCAGCTTCTCAAACAAACTAACTAGCTCCAGTGTAACAGCCAATCGACTGTTCTAAACAACAATGTCCCAAGCTGTATTGCTTACCGTAAGCACAAGCATCGGTATGAAGTGCATGATGAGTGCATATTAGAAAATCAAACTCAGGCAAATACCTCTCAACATTGTTATAATACTTCCTTATAATTCCACTATAACGAACTAAATTCACATTACCTATGAGCCCCAAAAGCATCCCGGAAAATCGAACATTAAAACCTAACTATGAATTTAAAAGGTATTGATGAAATAACCTATTCAAGGGTAACATTGCTTGCTGACAGACGGTTTAAAGGCTTAATTACAACCTTTGAGATTCTGCAGTGGTTGACAAATTTTAAGATCGAAGAGTATCCAACAGCACTAAAAGTGCTAGAATTTCTTGAGGTTATTAGTGAGCCGGAGTTAATTGAGCTTTGGCAAGTACGATTGGAAAAGCTAATTAATCAAATACCCCGCAATAGTAGAATTATTTTACATCCAATAGCTGATTATGGTAAGAGTGCAACATTGATGATTTACTATATTAAGAAAACGCCTGTTTTTGAAAAAAATAAAGGCCGAATCGAATTTGTCTCAAGTGCCAATCAGTTAAAGAAGAAAAATAACGCATTCCCAATAGACTCAGTTTTGGTTCTCGTAGATGATTTTCTAGGAACCGGTAATTCTCTTATTTCCTACTATAATACTTTTATAAAACATCAAATTACCAATAGTATAAAAATCTCAGAATTATACTGTCTTTCACTGTTGTCTCTGTATAAGGCGAAAAATAATATACGACAGAAAGCACCTGCTGTCAAATTAATTACCGAATTAAGAAGTCCGGCATTTGCTTCCAGAGGCTCTGTCTTTGGCTCTAGATACAATATGCTTAAATATCGGGATTTTTGTTATAGATATGGAATTGGACTTTTTACAGTAAAAGATAGTCAAGGAATCCAAAGCGATTACCCACTAGGATATGAGAATTCGCAAGCTCTAGTTGTGTTTCCGTATAATCCTCCCAATAATACATTACCAATAATCTGGTCTTCTAAGCAAAATTGGAAGCCTCTTTTTCCCCGCCATGCTAATTACAAAATATCTGAAGCCAGACAAAAAAGAAAGCAACTTGCCTATTACCTATCTCTATTAAAACACAATCCCGACTTTATCCTAGCGACTGGAGAACGAGAATTAGGCTGGATTACGATTAATTTCATTACAAAAACAGACTTTAAAACCTTTGCGATTGTTTTTATGCTAAGACAAAGGAGAATCAAACCCACCATATGTCAAATTCTTGGCATTACGGAATCGGACTACGATCAATGTATACAAGAAGCCCTGACTCGTGGCTTCGCAGATGCTAATGGAAAACTGACTACATATGGGGAATCGATATACGAAGAAGTCCTAACACAGCTTCGTAGGGAGCGCCAACTTATTAAACAGGAGAAAATCTTTTATGAAATAAAAGAAATAAATTATCTTCCAGCTCACTTTAAGGGGGAGTCATTGACTAATTAGCTTTTTTCATGCTTGCATGAAACTCAAATCCAGTGGATTTGGGTGAATTATAGCCACTTTATTCATTAACATATGCAACATGCCTCGTGCCTCAGCAGCTGCATATGTCAACGCAGAGCGTTGAATCCAAGTAAGACGTAATTAGATTTATGACTCCCACCTTAAAATTTATACTCACAACTCTCCCGAAACAGCCGAATAATTATACTACTGTTGTTGCTAAATATGCAATGGATCTAGAATCAAAAGGATTGCCGATTATTTTCACTACAGAACACCTTGGCCTTTTACTTGGAAGTCATCCTGGAAAATTCCGAGAATTTATCGATAATGTACATTTAAATTATTCATCTTTTCCTATTCGCAAGAAAAGTGGGGGAAATCGATGGGTTATGGCGCCAAATGAAGATCTAAAATTTATCCAGCAGTGGATTAAACACCACATCCTCGAAAAAATTGAAGTTCATCCATCTGCCAATGGTTTTGTTAAGAGCAAAGGTCTACTTTCAAACGCTACCCCACACATCGACAAAGAGCTCATTCTAAACATTGATCTCTATCGATTTTTTGATACAATAAGCTCTAAGCGAGTGTATGGTATCTTCAAGAACTTAGGCTATCACACAAACCTCAGTTACGATCTTGCAAAGTTGCTCTGCGCTACTGCCCCAAAGCCATATTGGAAGGAAATAATAAAGGAATACAAATTCAGGAAAAAGTATATTAGACAAAGACTTCCTATTCTATCGCAAGGATCTCCTGCTAGTCCGATAATAAGCAATATAGTATGCCGAATGCTCGACTTAAGGTTATCAAAACTATGCGATTCCATGCAATGTCATTATACAAGATATGCAGACGATATTACTATATCCGGCGATAGGCAAAAAATACCCTCGCTTTTAACGATAAAAAAAATAATTCGCCAGGAAGGTTTCTATATTAATAAGGATAAGATAAAGCATGTACCAAACAACAAAAGACAGACTGTGACAGGTGTTGTGGTGAATAAAAAGACCAGGGTAGCCAAACAGTTGATAAAGCAGGTCAATCAACACCTCTATTACTGTCAAAAGTACGGACCACAAAATCATTTAGAACATCTTCAAAGTAAGGGAGACTTCCCAAAATCAAATTATAAACAATGGCTTTTGGGCAAAATATCTTTTATTAACAGTATCGAATCCAGTACAGCAAAAAAACTATTTGAGCGCTTTAATAGAATTGAATGGGAGCTTTGATTTTTACAGCTGAAGTCGTTGGTAAAAGCAACAGAGACATCGAAAAAGTATAGTGTTAGTTTCTTTGCAGAGTT
Source organism: Chitinophagaceae bacterium (assembly GCA_047602185.1). Taxonomy (GTDB): domain Bacteria; phylum Bacteroidota; class Bacteroidia; order Chitinophagales; family Chitinophagaceae; genus PMP191F. The sequence goes on from JASGHY010000001.1 coordinate 1,462,262, forward strand.
GGCGATTCGTCCAAATAAAAATGGACAGAAGTGATCTTTGTCTTTGATCTTTGGTATATAATGAGCAGTAAAAATGACTTCAGCTGAAATAGTCAATTAACCCAATTAGGCTAATATTTCTGGTCGCCCTTATGTTTAGGTATAAATTTCCGTATGTTCATTTTGTGTCTCTGTTTTTGAGGGTAGCTCATTATTCAATGGAAAAATGTTTAAGATACTGAATTTCATTAGAGTTGCTGATAAGGTCGTTCGAGAATTGTCCAGCCGCCCCAACAAAAAATCAGGAAGCCTTCAAGTCGTGAGATTTGAAGGCTTCTTTATTCCAATTACAATGTTCAGCCCAACTTGCAGAACTCAAATGTTATCGGCGGCCTTTCTTTCCGCCTAGTTTTTTGAAGCTTTATTCTCTATCCAATTATCAATTTTTGCTTCCAGGATAATGAGAGGTAAACAGCCGTCTTCTAAAACTTCATCGTGAAACTCTTTAATATCAAATTTATTTCCCAGTTTCTTTTTTGCTCTCTCCCGCAATTCAAGAATTTTTAATTCCCCCACTTTATAACTTACGGCCTGCCCGGCTAAAACCATATATCTCTCTATTCTCTGCTCAGCCTGTTCAGCAGATACTGGCTGGTTTTCCAAAACATATGCGATTGCCTTTTCACGAGACCAGCCTTTGAAATGTATGCCTGCATCAACTACTAACCGAACCGCCCTTTCTATTTCTGAATTGAGTTTGCCCAGGTATTGATAAGGATCCGTGTACATGCCTAATTCGGTTCCCAAACTTTCAGCATACAGCGCCCAACCTTCTCCGTACGCACTGTTATAATATCCTTTTCTAAACTCAGGAATAGCGGCTTCCTGTTGAAGTGCTACCTGGTAGTGATGACCGGGAATAGCTTCGTGCAGAAATAATGATTCCATTGCAACATAATTATACTTACCTGGATCCAGTATTACTTCATAGAAAATGCCCGGCCTTTTTCCATCCCTTGATGGCTGAATGTACTGAGCATTGGCACCTACGGCCCGGAATTTTTCAGTTGCCCTTACCTCAAACATTGCTTTAGGTTTTAAATTAAAAAGGGCGTTAAGTTTTGGCGACATTCTACTCTCGAAACTTCTGAATCTATCGAGCACTTCTTCCTCCGTTTTAAATGGGAAAAATTTAGGATCGGTCCTTACATACTCAAAAAACGCTTTTAAATCGCCTTTAAATCCGACTTGCGTTTTTACAGAATCCATTGCCTTACGGATACGGGATACCTCGCTTAGTCCTAAATTAAAAATTTGTTCGGCCGTGATGTTGGTGGTAGTGAAATACTTTAACCATAGCTCGTATTCTTTCTTGCCATTATAATTATCTAAAAGCCCTGATGTTGTTCTGGCCTTGGGGATATAGTCGGTAACAATATAGTCATACAGTTTTTTATAGGCCGGTATAATGGTGTGTTCAATTACTTCTGCATAATCCTTTTTTAATCGAACCGCAGAAACACTGTCTATGTTTTCAGGAATTTTCAATAGAGGTTTATAAAAAATATTCTCTTGTACCGTGCCTTCAAATAATGGCTTTAATTGCGGCGGCACCTTTTCCATTGCCGCCCTGGGATTCGTATTATTTAGTTTAACACCCTTCTGCATATTTACAATGGCCTGATCGATCCAGGTTTTAAAAATTTTCATACGACTGATAAAGTTCCGGTAATCCTTTTCGGTGTTAAAAGGAATATATCTAGCTCCCGAACCCAATGTGGCGAATTTTTGCGGAAAGCTAAATACGAACTGGTCTACTGGCCTGTAATACCACAAAGAGTTGGAGAGTAATTCATTTTCGGATTTCAGCTTGTAGATAAGCACATCAATGCTTAACAGATCAGAGGCTGATAAACCCTTTTTGCTTATGACATGCAAAGTGTCAAGATATTTTTTATTTAGTGCCTTCGCTTTCTTTATATAGTCATCGCTGATAGCAATCTCCATTTGATCATTGTAATCGTTGATACCTGCCTGTGTGGCATCCATCGGATTTAACGCATAATATTCCTTCGAGTATTGCTCCAGCAATGGCTCAAGCTGAAATGACGGTTTTGCCCTGAACGAAGATTGAAAATAAACTGTCAGAATGGCTAAGGCTATAATTAACATCTTGCTTTTCATACCTGATTATTCTTTGTTAGTGATGATAAGGATATTGGCAGGGGAGTCTTCTCAGGGTTGTCGTTAATGGCCGCAGCATTGCGTTCGGCAGTACATTGGGGAAGCATTCAGCCCGGAACTGCAGCCTATTGAAGTTATAAAAAAACAGTTCGGTTACAAAGGAAACAGGTAAGATAGTTTATACCTTCTTTTATCCTTTTCATAAAAACCAAAGCAAATTCTTCTGAGAATATCGATAAGATTGAGCAAATTAGCCTTTCAATCGTTCCCGGGAGAGGGCTAGTAACAGATCACAAGATCAATAAGATACATGGTTTATCTCAATTCGGCACCCACATAAGTTAGCAACTTTAACGGCAATGTTTTACCAATATGCTAATATTTCCAGGCTAATCCAGCTAGAACTGAAAGCCATTATCAGCCCCTTGCATTATTCAAGATGATATTCTTCTTTAATTACGTTAATGAGCTCATTGTTTGTGGTAATGAGTTTTCCCATGATCCGCGTTTTATAAATTTTCTGGAGGGTACCATAACCTCCCATAATGTTTAACAGCTCCTGGTCTGTTTGAGGAGTGCGGTTCATAATAATAGGATTAGCCACTTTTAATGAGTCGGATTCGCCATCATAATCCTGTACCCTGAAATGATTCAGTGCATAGGGTGTGATATGGTCTGAGTAATAGAGTAAATTATTATCTATAATCTGATTGGCCCTTGGTATTAAAACTTCGTAGTACTGTTGCAACTTATTAATAAGTTCAGCTTTTTGTACGTAACGCAAACCTCCCGAAGTCTTCATTTGACTATAAGTACCAGACGTAATATTTAAGCCATATAAATGATCAATCGGAACAAATGCAGCAAGAATTTGTTTGTCGGTCGGCTTTTGCGAAGCAGTCAACAGATCATAAAACTGTTGATGATTTTTCAATACGATCTCCGAATGCTCGTTCCTGCGTATATAATACAGCGAGTCTGCACGTAGATCGGACAACAGGAGTTTGGCGAATTGTTTTTCACGCTGGTGCTCAAGCGTATGTTCCAGTTTGTACTCTGCTAAAAAGCCACAGAATACCGCCAGGAAAAGCATTAAAAACTCCCAGAAGTATTCTCTCCATTTTTTCTTTCCATGACCCGAATGGGAATGATGATGAACTTCCATATTTTCAGTTTCCTGGTTTAGGCTGATGATGTCTGTGTTGGTAGAAGAAACAATCTCGTCTGAAAGATTTTCAGATCCGGCATTAGAGTCATTCCCGTGAGGGACTTCTTCTGTATTGTCTGCCATTTATAGATTTTGTTAGTTGGTTGGCTTGCGGGAGAGTTCAAATTGCAGGACGCACCGTACCAAGATAAACGCAATTGAGCGTAATTGCAAAATATCTGCTAACTAATTAATTTATACGGAAGTTGATTGCGAAAACATTGCATACTTCAGCAATCATGCCTTTAAAGCTACCAAAAACCGGTTCAACCTTTGCCCGGTTCTCCCGGCTAACAAACCACCTCAACAAAGGCATCCATTCAACAGATCATCAACAGCCTGTTCTCTCCGGGTTTTTCCTCCGGTGCACGGTGAAGGCAGGGCGGGACCTGGCTTTCAGGATGATCAACCGCCAACCTCCAGAGGTTACCGTGACCTAAGCTTATGAGATGTGCACCAGGTTCAGCCTGGTAATGCAGATCAAAGAAATGTTCGCTTAAGAAAGATTCAAAACCTTCCTCTGTTCCATGGTATAGCTTTTTGAGTTCAGCACGTATTTCCGGAATAAGCACTTTCTGTTTGCCCTGGGAATTGGGCAATATGTCACTCGACTCGCCATAATAAGTGCATAAAAAGGTATCGGTTGGTATAGGCGAGCGATCCACATGGAAAGAATAAACATCGGTTGGCAAAAACGGAAAGGCATCATCCCGGTCATAGTGGCTGATCACATTAAGGACCGGCGATGCGCCATGAGCTTTCAATAGCTTAAAATCATTTAAAAGAACTTCGCGGGCAAGCTGTCCTTCTTCACTCAACTGAAGCGTGCAAAGCTCCTCCTGTTCAATCGTCGTTATATTGCCGCTCAGCTCTACCTTTTTAACGATCTCAGAAAAATCACCTGTTAGTTTACGGGTCCAGCAAATCGCATTAACTATCCCATTAAATGACGTGGAAACAAGATCTTGAAAACTCGTAACATACTGAATTTGATTCTCTGCCTGAGGTAAATCTATCATGATAGGTAATATAAATAAAACAAATAGCGCCCGGTCCGGCTCCCGCTTTTTAGCCGACCAGCCAAAGCGCTATCATTCATTACAAATGTACAACATGCTTAAGTTTTTGAACTCTATCAGGATTAGTGGCAAACCAGTTAGGCAGTTGCTGAAGACCGGACCTGAAGCACGCTGACCGCCGGTTGCTAAGTTGTTTCTGCCAACCGGTCATTGGGAATTATCCGTTTTGGATCAACGTTTACATTGCAGGGATGAAACAGATAACCTATCCTAAAGACATCTTCGCGGAATTTATCGCGCTCGCCAGGGCTGTAATTGTTTTTGCAGTATTGCTTCCGGCCTGTAAAAAGAATGGGGGAACGCCGGGTGGGGGAGGCTCCAACTCCGATGTGTACTATCCTGCTACCTTGTCTTTCTATGAAGGCAACAACAGCTCATATCCCTCCAGATCCAGCTTTAAATATGATGACAAGCATCTTCTGACCTATATGGGAAACAGCGGCAGGTATTCGAATATATCAGACAATGGAGTACAGCAGGTAATTCTCAGTGGAAGTGATACCCTCATTATAGCAAATCTATTCTCCGGGGATATTTATACCGGGAAAGGTGTAGACCAGATAAAAACGAATTACATGTGGAAGTATTCGACAGGGAATAGCACTACGGGCCCGGTAAGTACGTACTATTTTACCAATACAGACGCCACGAATAACTTTCTGGGCAGTTATAACGGAGGTACCTATACCCAGTCCTTTAAATATGACGGCAATGGTAATCTGACCACTTCAACTTTTGTGACTAATTCCTCGGGGTCTCCAACCAGCACCAACTATGATCCCGGTGGACTGTTATACGACAAAATAACCTATAAGGGATATGATGACAAACCATCTCCTTATAGTGCGGTAGCGGGGTACCGTTACATTTCCTGGCAGTGGGCCTACCCCTGGCAATTCTATTTTTCAATGAGCAAGCATAACCCCACCCAGATCATCGAAGAAAGTCTTAACACGACCACTATGGTGTGGAGTGTATATTCTCAATCGGATCTCACCTATACCTATAATGACCAGGGTTACCCGAGCCAGGTAAAAATAACGACTGTATATCCTTCCACAGGAACTCCCACCCAGGCTTTTTACCAGACCTATAATTTTACGTACGCAAAATAAATGCATAGCAAGCATTGCACTATAGCATACCTTAGCTGGTCCCATTTTACATGGGACAGGAATCGTCTGTCCGAAATTGACCTTTTGGTTATGGATCGCTTATTTTAAGTTATTTTCCATATCGGCTTCTTATATTTACTTTACCCTTATAACAACGATAAGGGTAACTAAATAGCTGCCATGAAATTTATCTACCTGCTTGTTTCGCTGGTATTGTCAATTAGTGCACTGGCACAAAAAACAGCAAATACAGACACCACCACTCCCAAACAATATTTACCTGCAGCGCTACAGGAGGACTTTTCGATCTTCAGAAAAACGCTGGAAACTATCTATCCAAGCCTGTATCGCTATTCCGATTCGGTCAATATCACTGCTTACCTGGACAAACAATTGGGACAGCTCGACAGGCCGATGGATGAAACTGAATTTTATAAGATCATAGTACTCACCTGTGCCCGCCTAAGGGATGAACACCTGATCGCCAGGCCTTCACCCGGCTATTTTACAGAGCAGTATTTCAACAAGGCTAAAGCTTTCCCTTTTGCGTTTAAGATCATCAATCGCCGGTTTTATATTGTAAAGAGTGCGTTCAATCCATCTCCTATTAAACCAGGTTCGGAGCTTATTTCGATCAATGGCCGTTCAATGGAAGAGATCCTGAACCTGCTACTCCCCACTATTCCTGCGGATGGTTATATCCAAACGTTCAGGCTTCGTCACCTGGAAGATTACTCCACTACGCAGGAGCAGAGCCTGTTTGATATGATGTATCCTTTTTTTGTGGAACAGGCCACTTCGTTTCGTCTGGAGTACATCCCTGTAGATGCACCATCCATCAAGCAGACCGTGGTAGTAGATGGTTTGACGAGAGCAGCATATAAAAAGTTTTATAATGAAAGGCTGGCTCTTGACACTCCACTTACGTTCAGGTATTTAAAGCCGGGCGTGGCCTATTTAAAGATCCGTTCTTTCCTGGGATGGCATCGCCGCATCTTTAAGCAAAACTTCGACTCATTGTATTCGGTTATTTTTAACGAACTCAAGGTTAAAAAGATACCTCATCTTATCCTGGACCTGCGAAACAATGAGGGAGGAGACAATACCGGTGAAACGCTGATCACTTATTTATTGCAAAAACCTTATCAGCACTTTGATCACCTTGAGAAGAGATATGTTGGCTTGCCTGCTGTAAGTAACTATTTAGACAACGGAAAAGACCTCTACCTGGCTGATTCGATCTTCTATAAAAACGCAATAGGTAATTACCAGGTTAAGAAAGAATATTACCAGAGCTGGACGCCACTTTTGCTGGAGCAACAACCCCGGGACAATCATTTCGATGGGCAACTGACTGTCCTTGCCAATGGTGCTTCAGGATCGATGGCAGGTGTAGTCTGTAGCTTCCTGAAATCGAACCAGCGCGCTGTATTTGTAGGTGAAGAAACAGGGGGAGCAATGGAAGGTCCCACTTCGAGATCGTTTACAAAACTGACCTTGCCCAACAGCCATATCAGCATCACCGTGCCTTTGACCAAAACGGTTAATGCGGTAAACTATACCAAGGGAAGGGGTGTAATTCCGGATTACCGGATCGAGCCTGCCATTGAAGATCTGCTTCATGGTATGGACACAGAGTTGAACTTCGCGCTGAAACTGATTGGCCAAAAGTAATTGCGTAGTCAGCCAACAACATAATAAAAGCCCCGGCAAGCGTCGGGGCTTTTTATTCAGCATTTATTTACGATCTCTATTGCATTGAACCAGGCATCAGATTTCCGCAAGTCTATTTACCTTACCGGCCAGTTCAACCGTCAGTTCGGCAAGCCTGTTCGAAATACCCACTTCATTATCGTACCACGATACTATTTTTACCAGCTTATCAATAGAGCGGGTTAATGTACCATCCACAATGGAAGAGTGTGTATTGCCCAGTATATCTGCCGATACAAATGGTTCTTCAGTGTACTCCAATACACCTTTCAATGTAGAAGCAGCATGATGTTTCAAAAATTCATTGATCGCCTGCGCAGGCGCCCGTTTCACGAGGTTCAGCGACATATCAGCTATAGAACCATCGATCACAGGTACACGATATGAAAAACCATCCATCTTTCCCCTGAGTGCGGGCAACACCTCACCAATTGCTTTTGCAGCGCCGGTGGTAGTGGGTATTATGGATTGCGTGGCAGCCCTCGCCCTTCTGAAATCTTTATGCGGTCCGTCCTGCAACATCTGGTCCATGGTAAATGCATGCACAGTGCTCATAAAGCCCGATTCAATGCCATATTCTTTATCGAGCAGGTATAATACCGGTGCTATACAATTAGTGGTACATGAGGCAGTAGAAAGGATCTCATCCTCGTCAGTGATCTGATCGTTATTAACGCCCATTACAATCGTTTTCACATTACCAGTAGCAGGTGCAGTGATCAATACTTTTTTAGCGCCGGCAGTTATGTGCAATTGCGCCCCTTCCTTCTGTGTAAAACGGCCGGTCGATTCAATCACCACATCTATCTCCAGGTCTTTCCACGGTAATTTTTCCGGTGCACGTTCATTCAGTAATAAGATCTTTTGATCATTCACTACCATATATTGATCCTGCAAGGCTACTGTACCGGCAAACTTACCATGCGAGGTATCGTATGTAAAAAGATGCGCTAACAGCTTACTGTCCGTAAGGTCATTGATGGCCACTACTTCCACGCCTTTTTTGCTCAGTAACGCTCTCAGGGTCATTCTGCCGATGCGTCCGAATCCATTAATAGCAACTTTCATAAGACTATATTTTAGATTAATTCTCTATCGCATTCAGTGATGTTCTGAAAGAACGGCGGTAATCGCTGGGCGATATATTCATGTGACGGATGAATGTGCGCCGCATGGAGATCAGTCCGCCCAATCCGCATTTCCCTGCAATCTGGTCTATGCTCAGGTCGCTGTCTTCAAGGTACCTGCGTGCGACTTCCACCCGCACTTTCTCTACAAATTTGGCAGGTGTAACCCCCGTCTCTTTATGGAACACCCGGGCAAAATTGCGCACGCTCATATTACTGTGCTGTGCCAGGTGTTCAATACTCAGGTCTTCTTCCAGGTGCCGGATCATCCAGGCGTATAGCTTGCCGCCAATAGAGTTTTCCAGCCGATTGATCTCAAGCAGCCTGCTGAATTGTGCCTGGTAACCCGGCCGCTTTAATTGTAATATCAGCTTGCGTGCAATATGCAATGCCAGTTCACGGCCATGATCTTCTTCCACCAATGCCAGTGCCAGGTCAATGCCGGAGGAAACACCTCCCGAAGTATAAATATTGGTATCGCGGGTAAAGAAGGGATCGGTATCTACTTTCACACCGGGATAACGCTGCTGGAATTGCTGGCTGAACTCCCAATGCGTGGTAGCCTGCTTTCCATCCAGGATGCCGGCTTCAGCCAGCGCATAAGCGCCTACGCAAACAGAACAGATACGGTTGACCTTTGGATAAATGTCTTTGAGCCATTGAAAAAAACGGTCTCCCTTTTCCAATAGTGGCATGAAGAAACCACCTATGATGAGTGTATCGATCGGTTGCGTGATGTCCGTCACCTTAACCGGGCAGTACAGCGCTACACTGCTTTTGGTAGGTATCTTTTTGGTATTGACGGGTGATGCAAGCAGGATCTCGTATCCGCCATTACCATCCAGCAGTTTGTCGGCCGCAGCAAACACATCGCAGGGGCCGGCAACATCAAGCAGGAAGATCCCCGGCATGGGTACAACAACGATCAGTTTCTTTTTCGTCCTTGCCATACCATAAAAGTAGGACGAATACCGGATGGCTCAAATGACATATTTTATACAATTCCGGCCATCTGCTTACGGAAAGAAATAGCCCAGGGGTAACAGATACAGGATCTGTTACCCCTGGGTGCCTGGTATTACTCAGTTATATTTTTGATTTAAGTTTACCGGTATTGCGATTTTGAAACCTCCCATTGATTGGTAAACACGCCTCCATTAGTATAAACATACCTTGCATTAACCAAACATCGCCACTTGATATATACATTAGTTCTGCTTGCAGAAACCTCGTAATAATTACTGTGTCCTAACAATGTCAATGTTCTGGTCACATCTCTATTATAATTATCAATGTAGTTTACATACATCGGACTGGCAGTTATGGGATCAATTATTACACCTACAATTTCTCCTCCATAATATCGCACCTGTGCATGATACCTGTACCTTGTACGCACAAAACTCCCCAACTCATTATAATCAGCATCTGTATAATTAGGCTCATCTTCTTCAAAATCAACCTCCTCAACTACTTCTTCATAGCTTCCGGCACCACCGCCACCACCACCTGAACAATTTAATTTAAACGAATCCGCTGAATCCATGGTTCTGGCCAGTGCGCAATCCTCACATGATGTAAATAAATAAGTCCAGGTTTGTGTATAGCTTCCATCACTCCAGTAATAAGTTGTCACTAAATACCATTCAATACACTCATTGGTCTTTAAAGAACCACTATTTCGCTCTTCTCCGGAAGGTGATTTCATTTTAAGATGCTTTATGGTAGCAAGTTTCCCTTCCTTATAAGCTCTTTCTTCTATAAACTTATTGGTGAGGGACAAAATTGAAACAGTTCCGTTCAAAACGTTATCTCTATTACTAAAAACATCCGCAATTAAAGAAGCTGCTATTGTTTTAAACTGTTGTCCTTCAGGAATTACTTCAACAATATTACTCAATTGCAGTTCGCCGTTTTCATCCTGTATAATAGCCAGGTTTTTAAAAGATTCCCGACGGGTAATATTATTGGTATTAAATTCCTTCTTTAAAGGAATTACTACAACTCTCTGCTTATCACTTAAAGCAGCAGTGCTTATTTCTGAAATAAGCAGGTTCGCTTTTAAGGAAGTAATGACGCTTTTATTAATTGAATCTTTAAATTTCTGTTCTTGCTTATCAAGCCAGGCTGTTACCTTCTGAATTAATTCCGGATCTGCCGTTTCCGATTCGGTATAGTTTTTCTGACATGCGCTGAGTAGCAATCCTGTTACAAAAGCAAACAGGATCGCATTAAAGAAATTCTTTTTCATAAGTAGTAGTGGTTTTGTTTTTATTAACAGAGTTAATACCAGGATCAGTATAACTATAACCAATATACTTAAATGCTTCTGCCAAAGAAACTATTTACCCTTCTTTATTTGAAAGACAAAACGATTTTATAATTACCACACAGGGGAGAGTACCTTTTATACATGAGCCTTTATACATGCAAACTACCTTCTATATATTTACAACTGATTTATTGCAACCTGCAATCCAGTAACAGACCAGTATAATACACTGAAGCACGACCAGCAACAGGTTTATATCCTGCCTTAGCGACTCTGCGCCTTTGCGCGCCCATGATCAACCCGATAGCGCCTCTGGTTGGGAACGAAGATGCCGTCAGCCCGCTTACTACATGCAGACTGACGGCATTTCTTCAATACTCATTTTTACTTTCCTTCACCCCAACTGAATGCCGCACCAAACCTTACAGTATTCACGAAAGGATTACGCGTCAATTGATCTCCGGTTGGAATAATATAAGAGAAATTCAGGGCTATATCATTCAGGCGCAAACCAAGGCCTGCGGTCAGGTATTGCCAGTGACCTTCTGTAAAAGATTGGCTACGGTAACCGGCCCGCAGGTAAAGAAGTTCTTTGTAATTGTATTCTGCACCAGCGCCAAACTGCCAGGCATTGTTGCCAAAAGAACTGAACCAGCTATTCACTACACTTTTATCATAATAAGCTGGCAGCTCTTCATTATTATCAGGCATAGCTGGTACCAGCGATTTATTCACATCCACGCCTAAAAGAAAATGGTGATCTTGTTCCCAGGTTTCGCGGTAAGCAAAACCGGCATTAAGACTGGCCGGCAGGAAACCTTTTTCTGAACCATTACCGGAATAACTGATCTTATTGCCCAGGTTGGTAACACTGATACCAGCTGTCCATCCTTTGGCGCTATCCCGCAAACCATTATAGAAAAGAGAAATATCACCGGCCACTGCATTACCTCTTTTATAATTTACTCCATCAGCCGCACCATTCAGCAGGCCGGAGCTGATATAGCGGAGTTGTATACCGATACCTATCTGATCGCTCAACTTACGTGCATAGCCGAAATCAATGGTGTATTCATTGGGGTGATTGGTTTGTACTTTATTGCCATTGTAATCCAGCAGATCTACATTGCCCAGGCTGAAATACCGGACAGCGCCGCCTATTGCCTCCTGCTCAGAAAGCTGATGATATCCTGACAATGCAGTAAACGACATATCATCTGCAATCTCCTTCATCCATGGTGTATAAGTAGCAGCCACGCCGGATGCTTTGCGGGCAAAAACGATCTTTGAAAAATTGTACAGCATACTGCCGGCATCGGCATCCGTACCGATAGCCACATCGCCCATTCCGCCGGCTTTGGCATCAGGAGATATCTGCAGGGCAGGCACTGCAGCGTTGGTTATCTTAAGCGTGGTATTCTGAGCATTGGCCATGCCTGCCAGGGAGCAGAAGGCTATGGCAGCAACATATTTATGGAACATTGATTTCATTGTATTCAGTTTATCAGGTATAATATTCATTTAACGGATCACTACTTTGGCTTTCATGTGTACATCGCCGCCTGCTACGCGTAAAGGATATACGCCGGGTGCCAGGCTGCTTACATCTACATGAAACACGTTGTAGCCTTTTGCCACTGTCACCGGCAGGTTTACTACCTGCTTACCACCTGCATCATACAGTTGTATGGTTACTTTACCTGCGTTGTTCAAAAGCATACTTACTTTCAGTTGACCTTTTGCATCACAGTAGGCTGTGAGGTCTTCCTGGTTATCTGCAACACCGGGCAAAATGGTGAAGGTGCCGGGCATATAGGCAATATCATAGTTAACCGCGGCTGCACCGGAAGCAGTAATGGTATATACACCGGCTGGTGTGGATGATGTAACAACGGTAGTAGCTACAGGCGAGGCTGTCAGCACAGTAGCATTCTCATTATACACAAAACCGGCATAACCCAGCGCCAGGACAGGATTGGCTTCTCCCTGTTTCTTGCTGATGCTGGCAGGCGTAATGGTTAGCAGCGCTTTATTTACGGTAAGGGTCTGACTTACCGGGGTAGCTGCCGGGTGCGTAGCATCACCAGGTTGGTTAGCTGTAATAACAGTGGTACCGGTTCCTGTAACATGTATACTGGTGCCGGATATGACAGCCACTGAAGTATTGCTGCTGGTTAACTCCAATTTCAATCCGGAGGTAACAGTAGCCCCGGAAGAGAAATCTGCCTGTCCATATACTTTTTGACCGATGGTATTAAAAGTAATTGTATTGTCCAGGATGACAGGATTCACCGTAAGGGTACCAGACACATAAGAAAGAACATAGTTATTGGAAGCAGCTCCTGATGCACTAATGGTATAAATACCAAACGGAGAATCTGTAATGGCATTTGTGGTAAGTTGCGGCTGTACCTGCAAGCCGGTAGTATTGGTATCGCCATTGACAAAGCCAATATAGGTAGCTGTCAGTAAAGGATTATTCTGGCCCTGTATTTTCGTTTTGTTGTCTGCTACAATGGTGAGATTCTTCTTTTGTACAGTCAATGTCTGGTATGCTGATGCCTGCGAATAATCACCGGTAGCAGGGAAGAAGGCGGTAATAACAGCAGACCCTGCGCCGGTGATCGTTACCTGTCCATTTACGATCTGCGCTACAGAAGGATTATTGGAAGTAAAAACGGGACTGACGCCTGAACTGGCAGAAGCAGAAAGGCTAAATGAAGCATCGCCGTATATTTTGGCAGAAAAGGGAATAAAAGTGATTGCGGGTACCGGCTTGTCCACTACTGTTAATGTTTGCGTGGCGGTAGCCTCCGTATAACTGGCATCAGCAGCCTGGAAGGCTGTAATGTCCGTAGTGCCTACTCCTACAATATGGATCAGCCCACTGGCATCAATGGTGGCCACCGTTGTATTGCTACTGCTGTAGGTAATAGGAGCAGGAGCATCGGAGGTAACACCGGCATTGAAATTAGCCGTACTCAGGGTTACCGTACCGGGGAAGCTGGCCGGGAAAGCAAGTGCAGGGGTAGCTTTAGGTGGAGAAACAAGAAGGGTACGGATGGCAGTGTCAGCAAGATAGTCGTTGTTGGTAGCCTGTATAGCAGCGATATCCGTAGTACCGGCACCCACCACATGGATCAGCCCGGTGGCATCAATCATTGCCACATTGGTATTGCTGCTGGTATAAGTAATGGTAACCGGAGATTGCGAAGTTACACCAGCCAGGAAATCGCCTGTATTGGTATATACTTCAGCAGGAAAAGCAGTCGGAAAATCCAGGTGCGGATCGGATTTGGGAGGAGCAGCCAGCGTTGCCACAGCTCCATCGATCACGATCACACTGCTTTCGCCACCGGTAGCATTAACAGTAGATACGGTTCCGGATAAGCCGGGCCAGTTACCGTCTGCAGACACATTACGACCAGCCTCTTCACCGGTATATTTATACCTTACAATCCTGCGTAGGCCATTAGGCAGGTTATTGGGAATATAACTGCCCCAGGCCTTGTCTACATTATCTACATTATTCAGGTATTCTGCCGACATTTTAACGGCCAGTGAAGATTCATTCAATCCATCACTTTCTACAAAGGCCCCGGCTACGGGCCTTTCACCCGCGGTGGGCGTTTCCGTATCATAGAGCATAATGAATTGTTTTGCCAGTGCATCGGAAGCCGGCGTACTGCGCAAAAGCGTAAGTCCGGCAGCATCAGCCGTCCAGTTCCTGACCTCTATTATACTATTGCCGTAATAATAGGTATAGGTACTGGTGCCTCCACTGGGAATACCCACCACCATCATGATCTGTACCTGGTTACCAGGCGCAAACTTGGTAGAGTTGTTGGCACAATGCACAAACCAGCCGGTAAAGGAACCATTGGCATCCGTTGTAAACTGTGGGTTGGAAGAAAGCACAGTGGTACCGGCAAAATACTTGAAAGCGCCGGTATCGGATGTTCCTAACGTAATACCTGATGAACTACCGGCTGAAGCAGTACGCGCATCAGTTGTGAAAACCGACTTGATAGTGTATCCATAGAGTGTATTGGGGATTAGCCCGGAAACAGATGCCCTGAAAACATAAGGCATGGCATGAGTGGAGCTTGAGGCTGAATTGCCGTACATATATCTGGGCATTATAAGTTCCCCGAGAGTTCCTACTACCTGGGCATGTGCCTGCATAGCGACCAGGAACAGGAAACCGGCGAAGATGACTTTTAAAAATAGTTTCTTCATGAGCATTCTTTATAAGTGATTGTCTGATTGGTTGGGTTAATACAAACGGGTTAGTGCAATAGTGCCGGAAACATCTTTCTGGAAGGAATAGATCATGTAATCGTCTATGGAAAAAAACTGATTGGTAATAAAGGTTCCTTTTGTCTTGATTACACTGCCAGTCTTTGCATCCAATGCCTCGTATTGGGTCTGTGAGCCATCTTCTGCCCTGATATTGGTCCAGCCAGAGAACCGGAACCGTTTTACAATACAACTATCTATAGCTGTAATACCGGTAGTTTTATAAAAACGAAGTTTTACACTGTCGGGCAAATTGGTGTCTCTGTAGGTAAATTGAAATTTGGTATAGCCCGCAGGAGGCAGCGGTTCATTACCCGGCAGTACCAGTTTTACAGAATCTTCCATACGGGCCTGGTAAAGCGTGAGGTAGTGCGTGCTTTTATTACCCACACCAGGCGTATACAGCAGATCCGCCAGTACATTCATATCCGGTAGCTGCTCTATTCTGAGATGTATGGTAGCACTGTCAGTACTGCTATAATACACTCTCTTTTGCAGGTAACTACCATCTGTAAGAAAAGGATAAACAGCTTCCTCGTTAATATATACCTGGCTGTTTACACGGCTTACGGTAGAATCCACAAACACCATGTCCACGTAATAGGGGATTGCCTCTTTCACTCCTTTGGTACATCCATGCAGCAGACTGCACAATAGCAGGAATACAATACTGCTCAAAAGCTTGTTCTTCATAAAAGCCGTTTAGATTAGAGTAAAGTGGTTAGAATTTATAGGTGACCACGAAGCTGTAATTGGCGCTTCTGTTCAGTTTGTAGTTAATGAAATCATGGTCTTTATCATAACCGGCCCCATTGGGCCCGTCATTAAAAATGCCGGCACCACCGGAGGTGCTATTGGTAGAATTGCTGTACAGGATATAAGGCTTAGGGATAATATCAGCAGCATTCAGCCTGATCTCCAGTCGCTGTTTGGCCAGCAGCAGGCTCAACTGCAGGTCCACTACATCACGCGGTACTTCGTACTGCAGATACTGTTCATACGTACCGCCATATACGATCCTTCTGCCAAAACGACTATAAGCGATATTGAATCCCAGTAATTTCGACTGGTAATTCAATCCCAGGTTGATGACATAAGGTGCCAGTCCCTGGATAGGTCTGTCAGCACCTACCTTCATTTTAACGTACCGGTTGGTGGCACTGTCCAGGCGGGTATCGTAGGTTTCAATATGCCCTTTCAGATAAGAATAATTGCCGCTGATATAGAGATTTTTCAGGAAAGAGCCCGGTTTAATAAAGCCCAGTGACTTGCGCAGGTCTACCTCAAAACCTTTGCCTATAGCCTTGTCCAGGTTCTGGTATACCAATCCATTGGTAGGATTGCCCAGCATGAAGAACCTTTCTACCGGGTTGGTAAAGTCTTTATAGAAAAAAGATACCGAAGCTATCTCATTACCGGATGGATAATACTCTACGCGCATATCATAGTTTTTTACGCGGGTAGTTTTCAAACCCTCCAGGCCATATACATACAATTGCTCAGGAAAGTCAAAATAGATATAAGGGCTGCGTTCGGCAAAATCAGGACGAGCCAGGGTTTCTCCATAAGCAAGGCGAAGGTTAAGTCTGGACGTGATACTATAAATAAGATTCACAGAAGGCAACCAGACTTTCTCTACAGGCATCACAGGCCAACGCAAAGAATCACTGCCATCGTCTTCTATATACTGCGTTTTTACCTGCATATTGTTCTCTTCATAACGAACACCTCCGGAAAGGCGTACCGATTGCAGTAAACGAAGATCACCCATAAAGTAAGCTGATTTTATCACCTGGTTACCATTATAGCCATCTCCGGTAGTGGAAGTACTGAAATAAGTAGGCCGGTAAGCGATGTATTGTTTCAACAGGTTTTCCTGCGTAACGATCTGTTCATAGGCGAGTCCTTTTTTCCGGTTGATCCATTCCTGGTCAGCATCATCTATCACCCTGAAACCGGTACCACTGTACACAGATTCACGGTCGGAATAGGAATAACCCACTTTGAGCTGCTGGGTATTACGGGCTATAGTAAACGGAACAGTGATGCTTCCGCCGGCATTGCGGCGCTTCTCTTTCAGCCTGCTGGCAAACAGCGCACCCCAGCTTATAAAAGCTTCTTTGAAATTATAGGTATAGGTCCCGTTCTCGGCCTGCATGCCCATTACATAACGGGTATCGGGTTGATCCCTGTCCAGCGTGTTCCTGTCCGCAAACCATTCAAGTTTTACGACATTATGTCCAATTGTATGTTCCCCTTCCAGCCTGTTCTGGATCACCGTATTGATAAGCGGGTTGGAAGTAGTGATATTGACTGTTTTCTGCTGGTTAAAATCAAAGCCCAGGTCATTATCAAACTGGTTATTGAACCGCCGGTTGTACAGGTTCTTGAAAGATACCCTGTGATGATTGCTTTTCCAGGCCATATTGAACAGTGCGCCAAGAGAAGTAATGAACTTGTAGCGGTCAGTGTTGTAAGAAGAATTGGACAGGTTTCGTTTTTCGCCTGTTTCTATGGATTGCTCATTGCGATAGGTAGCGCCTGCAGTGAATCCTATAGACTGGTTATTGCCAAATTTATGCAGCATGCCACCGGCCAGCTGGTAATTCTGCACGGGTGCATAAGCATAATTATATACAGTCCAGTTGGCAGGAATGCGACTGCCCACCTCTGCCATATATGCTTTATCATTTTTAAACAAAGCGGCAACATAGTCATGAGGTTGCAGGGTGCTCAGGTACCAATCCCGCTGACTTCCTTTGGCCGCAAAATAATCACCGCTATAACGCTGGCGGTCCTGCATTTGCTTGCCCATAGAGAAAGCATTGAAACCAGTACCCACCGTAACATCAAAAAAATTTCTGTCCGGTACATCTTTGGTATTGATCTGTACCAATCCTCCTGTAAACTCACCCGGCATATCCGGGGTGGCTGTTTTATTGATCACGATATTATCGATCATGCTGCTGGGTACAATATCAAAACTGAAATTTCGCCGGTTTGGCTCTGTACTGGGCAGCATGGATCTGTTGATCAATACATTGTTATAGCGATCACTCATACCCCGGATGGTCACAAATTTATCCTGCTGTATCACTACACCGCTTACACGCTTCAATACCTGCGCTGCATTGTTGTCTGCCGTTACCTTTATCTGTGCCGTGCTGATACCATCGCTGATGGAGGCATTATTTTTCTGACGCAGGTAGAGTGCTGCTACCGATTCCTTTCTTACGGAAGAGGTAACTACCACACCTTGCAGGCTTCCTTTCTGGCGCTTCAGGGTAATAGTCAGCTCAAATGATTCGTTCTCTTTAATGACAATATCCCGGATCAGCTTTTTTTCATAGCCAACAAAAGAAACTTCGGCTTCATAGGTACCATGCGGCAGAGCAAGGGAAAAGCCTCCTTCCATATCAGTGGTAGCACCGTTATTATTTACGAGTACAGTGGCCTGCGCTACCGGTTGACCGTTTTCTTCATCCAATACTTTTCCGGTGATCTTTCCTTTAGGAGTAACAGGCGCTTTTTTACGAATAATATAAGCCCCCCCGCTGAACACATACTCATAACTGGTATTGCGCAGCACAGCCTGCAAGGCCTGCGAAACAGTTACCTGCTCCAGTTTGATGGTCACTCTCTGCGTACCATCTACTACCTCTTCACTGTAATTGATGATCACATGGGCTTTTTCTTCGATCTGCCGGAAAACAGTTTTCAGCGGTGCCTGTTCCAGCGCAAGTGAAATTCTGGTAGTAGTAGTCTGTGCCCAAACCGGTCTTGTACAGAGCAGCAAACAGCTCAGCCATAACAAGGGCAGGACGTATAAACGCATCAGGCGCTGTTGATTTAGGGCAATAGAATCCCTGCACGGCAGGGGCCGTGTTCGTGTACACTTGTTCATTACGTGATGATGTATTAATAATTAATCATGGCGGTAGTTCCTTCTCCGGGAACCTGCTTTAATCGATGATGATCCTGTTGTTTTTCATAGTATACCGGATGCCATTCATCAGCCTCAGTTGTTCCATGATCTCGGTGATGCTGTTGTGGCGGAAAGTAGCTGAAAAGCGTTTGTCCAGCATGGCTTTGTTACGGATATCGAAATTCACGGGATAATTATGACTGAGCTGACTGGTGATCTGCGCAAGGGTGGCATTCCGGAATATGTACACCCCCTGCATCCAGCCAAATACAGCAGCAGTATCGGTAATGGTCTTTACAAAAGCATCTTCCTGTTTATGCAGAATAGATTGATCTCCCGGCAACAGCAACATCGTCGGTTCTTTTTCTCCCGGTTTACGTACGCCTACTTTTCCGGTGCGCACGCTTACAATGCCATTGGCTTCATCAGCATAATCGCGTACACTGAAAGAAGTACCCAATACCTGTACTTCCATATGACCCGTATGCACAATAAACGGAAGAGTTGTATCGCGGTGTACCTCAAAAAAAGCTTCCCCTTCATCCAGGAATACATCGCGCGTGGAACCATTGAATGTTTGAGGAATACGGAGCCTGGTGCCACCGGCTACTGTAATAATACTGCCATCGGCCAATTGCACACGTGTTCTTTTACCATCCGGCACCTGTACCATTTTATAAACAAGTGATTCCTTATTCTCTTTATCCTTTTGATAAAGGGTATACATCCAGGCTCCCGCGATCAGCAGGGCCGCTATGCAGGCCGCTTTTACTGACCAGGAAAGAACCGGCAGCCTGCGTACCACAGCAGGTGACGTTACCGGTTTTCTTTGTTTACGGTGTTTTGCCAGGGCAGCTTCTACCTGTGCAACAGGCAGCTCTTCCACCTGTATCTCATTCCATTCCCCGGAAGGATACAGGGCTTCCAGCTCAGCAGTAGTGTGCATGTTCATTACTTCCAGCAAGACATTGATCTCACTGTTTGATAATTTGCCCTGGTAGTAAAGTATAATGTGTTCGCGGATGTCTGCCTGTTTCAAGAATAGACTGTTTACACAGAGAAGTAAAAAAGCGGAAAGAAAAGGACAGGTAGCTGTATTAAGGAATTGTTACCAGTAAAAACAGGCTAAAAATAGAGAAACAGGAGAGCCGTGAGCCTGGCACGTAATATTTTACTGACACTGCTCACATAACGCATTACGGTTTTAATGGAAATACCTTCCCGGTCTGCGATCTCCCGGTAATTCAATCCCTCTTCTTTACTGAGAATAAAACAGCGTGCTTTGACAGGGTCTATTTCTGCCAGTGTTTTAGCTATAAGGGCTTCCTTCTCCTGCAGAAATGCGTTGGTGCGTTCATCTTCCTGCGCTTCTGTAAAATGTAATTCATGCAGGGAAGCGAGAGCAGCAGATTCTTTCAATGCTTTGCGGGTAAAATGAAAAAAACAATGACGGGCGGTAGTAAAGAGATAATATAGCGCTTCCGTTTCATCCGCCGGGAGGCGGTTCCTGTTTTCCCAGAGCTGTAGAAAAACGGTCTGGGTAAGATCTTCTGCTACAGTGGCATCTCCACTCACTTTATTGAGATAGGCCAGCAGCCGGGGGTAAGCCATGCGGAAAAGCTGGTCAAATTGCTTTTCGTTATAATGTATCAGTTTCCCGGCCGGAGTTTTTGGCATAAACAGTTAATAGCGGCGCAAAGGTACGCATGCGAAGTAAAATATCTATGTATCAAATTAATCAAATCGTTAAATATGACCACTACGCAATGGTTTGTATAGATCCCGGCTTGAAAAGAAAAGAATAATAAATGTACAGCACTCTCCGGAACGTTGATCATATTATGACCGGCAATAAAAAACAATAAATGTAAAATACATTTTTCACTGGCAAAATACCCATTAATGAGTATTGTATGGAAACGGTTTAATACACTTCGATGGCATTCCAAAAAATAATATTGTTGAGGCAACAAACCTGTTACATCAACCGTTCCGGCATTCAGCATTACCCTATATTACACGATACATGAAAGCAATGAAAATGATCAATATTCCTATAGTGTTCTGTACACTGTTCTTTTTGTCTTCAGTGTACATTAGTAAGGCCCAGGTGCCGGCCGGCCACCTGCCATGCGCTCCCTTCTGTGTCTATGCTAACGTACCATCTAAATTAACCGTCTCCTGTATCGATGCTGTGTGTAAACCCTGCAATGAGAAACGGGAAAAAGACCGTAAAGAGCATCAGGCAGAAGAAAAGTGCGCGATGGAAAGAAGAGCAAAGGAAGATGTAGCAAGACAAGAATTAATGAAGAAGGTGGTTGCAGAGCAGAAAAAGCAAATAGCAGCCATCAGGCAGCAACGCAAGGAGAGTGAAGTGGTAGTAGTAGCGCCTGTTGTCAAAACCAATAATTATATCCCTCCCTCTAAAACGGAAATAATGGTTGACGCCAAAAATTTCCCTACGTGGATGCCAGAGGTCGATAAACAGACCGGGCTGTTAGGCTTCAAAGAATACAAGGGAGACCCCGCAGTTTGGAAAATAACACCGCGTTTTGTGAAAGAAGGTGGGCTGGAAGCAGGAAATACATCTTTTTTTACAGCCGGAGATAATTTTGCTGTAGTAACCCTGTCTACAGCGGGGCGAAGACAGGGAGATTGTGGCGGAGAGATCTTTCTCATGACCCAGGCTGTAATAGACAGAAAAGGGAATACGCTCATCAACGGTGGACAGGGCAATAAGCTTCAACTAGTAAGGGGGGTGCCCTTCGTCATAAAAGCAGTAGGAACCTCAGCCACTTACTCCTGTTCACAGGAAATTTATAGCATCAAAGAACAAAGAAAAGTGGCAGATATACCTGGCAACTTCATGGGTGATAAAGGCTATAACATTATCTTCTCGGGCTTGGAATTTACAACCGGCAATAGCTATTCCATTAGGGAAGAAGTCATCAATCAACTAAAAGAACTTTATGTAGATCAGCTATATGATGTAGCCATTGTGTATTATTCCAAAAGCATAGGCTGGGCTGACGGGAAAAATAATAATGGCCCCTGGACAGCTTATCTGATGAGCAAAAAGGGGGCATTTAAAGCTATACAGGGACAAGGCCCCATCTACATGAAGTAAGTTTTCTATTCAAACTATTCAACATCCAATGTCGTTTAGTTAGTGGCTGGTGAAGACACCAGCCACGGGCATATCCCCCGGCGGGTGTCCGCACCCGCCGGAATGAAAGTTCTTAACTAAACGACATTGATTCTACATCCATGAAATCGATCATCATAGGTTGCTTACTCATCATCATGAGCAGCACCATAACAGCGCAAACAAGTATAACAGATGCCGCAGGCAATAAGTACACCGGTGCTTTTGTAAAAACTGATTTTACAGGAGACGGCAGTTGCGTTTATACCGACGGCAGCCAGTATACCGGAAGCTGGAAAGACGGTATATACAACGGAACAGGTTCCTTTACCTGGAAAAACAGAGATGTGTACAAAGGAAGTTGGCAGAACGGCAAGCCTCATGGCGATGGTAAACTCACTGCTGCCAACGGCGAAGTACTGGAAGGTCAGTGGCAAAATGGAGAAATGATAAAAGCCTCTTTATTGCTGCCCGATAACAGGATTGCCTATACCGGAGAATGGAAAAACAATGTATATCATGGCCGTGGCAAACAGGTCATTGGCGATGAAACCTATTACGGCCAGTTTGCAAACGGTCAAAGAAACGGTAAGGGAGAATTGTATGTGCAGGTTGGCAGGAACCAGCTATTGTACAAGGGCGACTTTGCCAATGGGGAGATCTATACCGGTCAGATCATCTACCCCGACGGCAGTTATTACGAAGGCCAGATAAGCATGAACCTCCCCAATGACAGGAGGGGGAAAATGGTCAAAAAGATCAATGGAAAAATAGTAGAACAGATGATGTTCTTTTGGCGAAACGGCCAGCGGATGATAAAAGGAACCCGGACTTATTACAAGAACGAAAAAGAAGATATCTCCTGTACAGGACTTTGGGACGGAGACAGCCTCTTGCTGGGAATAAGTTATTACAAGGATAATAAATCAGCCGAAGGCCCGGACACATACAGCTCTTACTTTCCGGATATGAAAGTGCTTCAAAAGGCGCAGGCAAAAGAGGTAAAAGCCATGTTTGAAATGGCCGTTACCGCCACTAACCACAACGATGGCCGATTCGCTATGGAATGGTTGGACCTGTGTGACATCCAAAAGTATGCCCCGGCCAAATACTTGCGGGGGCAGATACATTGTGCAGGGAAATTCAACAATATTCGAAAAGATACAGCCTATGGAAACCGGCTTAAGAGAGAAAGCCTTGACGGGTTGACTGTATTGGCTGAAAACAATAATGAACAAGCCCTGGTACTGCTGGCTTCCTATGCCATGGAGAACCAGCAATTCGACAAAAGCCAGGCATACGCTCAAAAGGCTGCTGCTCTGGGTAATACAGATGGCATGATCGTTATGGGCCTGCACTACCTGTATGGCTGGGCTGTAGCACAAAATGAAGCGACTGCCCTTGAGTGGTATAACAAAGCTGCCGCTAAAGGTGATGGAATGGCGATGTACTTACTTTCTTCCTATTATTTAAATAGCGTAAAAAGCCAGGAAAACGAAAATAAAGGGTTGGAGTGGCTCAAAAGATCGGCAGCGGCATTGTATGGAAACGCCTGTGAAGAATTAGGCAATTATTACAGCAACAAAGGAAACGAAACGGAGGCCCTGCATTATTACAGGCTGGGGTTGTGGTTGGGTAATATAGGGTGTTGTTTTCAATATGCCTTCCTCTGTAAACTGGATGGCGAGAATACAGTCCATGCACAGCGGGCAATAGAACATGCAGCTGAATATATGCATCCCGAAGCTATTGAATTCCTCGGAAACGCCTACCTGAACGGATACAAAGAGTTGGATATAGAAGCCAATCATGATAAAAGACCTCATGTATATTTTGAAATGCTGGCCGATGAGGGCAACGAGAAAGCTATACTGATGGTTATTAATTTGTACCGGGAAGACAATCGCTCCTATTCAAAGACTTATAAAAGCAATCAAAAAGCGGTGGAGTGGCTGATAAAAGGAGAGGCAATGGGCTATACTTCGACCATGATCATGCTCGCAGACGCATACTACAACGCACAACTTGGCTTAACTAAAAACAGGCAGGAAGCCTTTACATTGTACCTGAAGGCGGCCAAAAAAGGAACCATTTCACCCTTGTTGATCACCTGCTACAAAGAAGGTGAAGGAGTGAAGAGAGACAAAAAAGCGGCAGAATACTGGGAAATGAAATATGCCGAACAACAAAGAAGCACTCAATAAATAATTGTAGTATGAAAGCATGGATACTATGTATGATGGCAGGATTGATCTCCTGTCACCTTACAGCGCAGCCACTGAACACATTGGAGAAATTGCTGAACAAAGAACTGGCTGTAACTTTAAAGAGCCCGGGTATCAGTGATTATTTGAATGGGGAGGAGTTGAATGTAATAGTTCCCTTTTCCATAAAGAACGACACCCTTCGTGTAACCCTGAAAAGAACGGATGCTGTTACAGGCAATTACAGGATAGAAGAACAGCAGGTAGCCTTACAACAAATCGGATCATTGGGCAAAGATGGTACCCTGATCTTTAATACAAAAGAACCGGTACAACGAAGGATCACCAGTTATTACGATGGCCAGATCAGTAACAGTACAGCTATGGCGCCTCACTGCTGGTTATATATAGGGATTGGTGCCAAAAGCGAAAAGCTGCAACAAAAGATCATTGAATTACTAGCGAAGGCTGGATATATGATCACAAAAGATTCCTTGATAGATTAATGATGAGAACTATAAAGATACTACTGGTGGTGTTGCTTTTTGCACACGCAGGCAGGGCTCAGCAAAAAGCTGCAGATTCCTTACTGATGGTAAAGGACTTCCTCTATGAAATAAAATTGAGCATACCGGCCAAAAGCGATGAGGTAACCGGCAGCATAAACAAGCTGCAAACATTGCTGCGTCGGGAGCCTTTCTACCGTCAATTAATCGGGCGCCAGATAGCGATTGTAATGCCCGGTAATACGACAGTATCCAAAGAGATGATACAACAATTTAAGTTCATTGTACAGTCTGCCGCTTTACTGCGTAGTGATTTGAAACAGGCTGGCTTACAGAGTAAAGCTGCGCAAAATGAGGTAAAATATTTAAATCGGAATATCCAACCTCTCGCAGACCAGTTAACTGGTTACAGCAAAAAAGCAATGGAAGTTCAATAATTTCAAATGCACCAGACATGAAGTTTACATTGATCATCTTGTTATGTATATACTCTGCCACCGCTAATGCCCGCCAGCACAGCAGCAAAGCCCTCGATTCATTAGAATATGTAAAAGAAAGGCTTGCCCTGATTACAAACTATGTAAAGGAAGCGGAACAATATTCAGGTGTTTATCTTGACAGTATCATGGAAGCGAGCACCTGGTTAGGAGATATCATCGTCAGAAACTGGATGAACCTGAAAACAAACGACAGTCAATTGCTCGATTCAATCCTGCTGATAAAAGACCCTTCAGAACGGCGAAACAGCTTGTTGAAATGGAAATACCTGTCCGCAGATTATGAACTATCAGGCCTCCTCCGTTACTATGGAGCAATCTTGCAATCCCTTGTAAACGTCATTCAGCATAAACAGGATAACATTCTGTTGGGAAATCCTATTGATTATGAAGAAACGTCTTTTGTGGCAGTTAATAACTTCAGGCTCTTTCGGGAAAAACTGCAAGGCTTAATTGAGCGGCATAAATATTTCACTAATGAAATCATCAACCCATAACTCTGTTTCACTACAAAGCCAAACTATTTTTTCAATTATCTCCTGGAAACCAGATTCATATCTTATAGGATTCCCGACTTTAAAGCCATAGCTTTCACCAAGGGTTTTATTTTTTCATAACGCAGAATGTTATAGCTTGCCGGTTAATCCGGTAAAGTGGTAAAAATTGATTATTTATGACTGAAGATCAACATATTTTTAAGAAAATTGAGCAGATTGGTGACCGCGTATTGCGTTTAGCTGCAGTAGAACTTTGTAATGAGATTGTAGAGAACAGGTATAAATCGGCTGAGATCATCGACTACCTGGGGAGTACCAAAGTATTCGGGCTTATTGCCAGGTACAAGAAACTGGAGCCGCATAAAAACGACCCCGCAGCTGAGAAAGGGCATTCAAGACGCATGGCCAGCGCCTATGAATATTCAATAGGTAAGCTTTATTATGATGATAAGGTGAAAGCCCTTACTACTGCAAAAGAAGACCTGGCGCATTTTTATGAAAACCAGGATCAGTACTTCATTAAAAAGAACCCATAAGTGCAACCCAGGTAAAGCTGACAGTAATATCCCGGCGGAGTAGGGCGCTTCATTCAGCGCCAGGCCGCTGGTTCGGATCAGCCACCCTCACAAATAGTTTGAGCCCTGGCGAAAGCCGGGGCTTTTGTTTTCCGCTCATACGGCATTGAGAACAAATTTCCGGAAACCTAATTATTATTCTAAAACTTATAAAACTCTTTGATCCTTCCGAGAAAAACATCTTTCTTGCGCCGGCTTACTTCCACTTCTTTATCATTGGAAAGGATCACCGAACCGCCTTCACCACGCAAATATTCCTTTACATGCAGCAGGTTGATAAGATATGATTTATGAATGCGGACAAATCCTGCATCTGCCAGTAATTCTTCGTATTCATGTATTGGTTTTGCCGAAACCAAATGAAGCTTGTCTGTGAAATAAAACCCGGTATAGCTACCCGATGCCTCGCAAAACAAAATGTCTTTCAATTCCACTACCTGGAAACCCTGCAGGGAAGGAATACATAATTTCATTTCCTGCCGCGATTGTGGTTTTTGCAGGTTGTGCAAAAGCGTACTGATATTTTTATTGATGGCATTTGCCGAGATCCTTTTCTCCGCCCTCTTTACTGCATCCACCAGCAGGTCTTCATCTATCGGCTTCATCAGGTAGTCTATAGCACTGTAACGGAATGCCTGTAATGAGTATTGATTATGCGCTGTTACAAAAATGATCTCAAAATTGTTGGTTTCCAGTTCAGCCAGCAGATCAAAACCGGTTTTGCCCGGCAAGGATATGTCAAGGAACACTAACTGAGGTTCCAGCAACTCTATCTTTTCTTTTGCCGAATCAGCATCGGTACATTCCGCCACTATTTTTACCCCGGGGCAATATTCGTGCAGCAACCTGCGTAAAGTATTCAACCCTCTTGGTTCGTCGTCTATCAATATGGTTCGTATCATAATGAGCCATTTAAAGATTAAATTTCAAAATAGCAATGGTCCCGCTATCACTTCTTCCCGGCAATTCAGACTTGTCTATGATTGAAAGAGAACAGTTCATCTTATATTTTTCGTTCAGCACGGAAAGTCGTTCATGAATATTGGCAATACCCAGTGAACGATGTGATGGTAATATGCCTGCCTTTTTTTCAAGTGAATGCAGGTAGCCAACCCCATTGTCTTCAATTTCGCAAATCAGGGTCTCTGCCAACTTGTAAAAACGGATCTCCAGTTTCTTTTCGCCTTTTATGTTGCGTACACCATGCCAGATGGCATTTTCTACTAAAGGCTGAACCAGCATCGGGGGCATCCGGACATCTTCAGGTATATTATTCCCTGCATCAAGGGTATAAGAAAAATCAGCAAATCTTAGTTTCTCCATTTCGAGGTATTGTTCCAGGTGATCAATACACTGCTTTACTGAAATAAATGTTTGCTGCGACTGTTCCAGGTTGGTCCTGATCAGTTGAGCAAATTTGCTCAGGTAACGGCTGGCATTTTGTTTCTCATCTTCCAGTATCATTTCTTTAATACTGTTGAGCGAATTAAAAATAAAATGCGGGCTCATTTGCGCATGAAGACCTTTCATTTCCAGCTCGGCTATTTGTGTATTGATCCGCGCTTTTTGCCGGATATCGTTTATTCTTTTTTTGTAAGCAAGCCACAGGCCCAGCCCCAGCAGCAGGGATACAAGAACAATAAACCACCAGTTTTTCCAGAAAGGCGGACGGATAAAGATCTCAATGTCCCGCACCTGTTCCGGCCAGCTGTTGTTCTTGATAAATACTTTCACCTGCAAATGGTGCAAACCCGGCGTAAGATTGCTGATAATAATGCTTTGCTGCGAACCGGTTTCATCCCACTCCCTGTCCTTATCCCCATCATTACCATCATTTATAAAACGATAAGCAAACTGTTGCTGGTAAGCATCTTCAAAGTTTACAGAGGCAAGGTTAACTACAATACTGTTTTGCTTATAGGAAAGTTCCAGTCTATTGCCCGGATGATGGATCACGTCCTCACCATGCACATTAATGCTTTCAATAAAGAACTCCGGTGGCGCATTGTTCTTTAACAGGCTGTCAGGATTAAACCGCACAACAGTGTTATTGAAACCACCATACAGCTGCCGGTAAACAGCATCATAATAAAAGGTAAATGCAGTAAATGGGCCTTCCGGCATATTATCAGATACGCCAAAAGCCGCTATTTTCTTTGTATTGATATCATAATTGGCCAGCCCGCTTTCTGTACCCAGCCAGAGCTTATCTCCATGCAGATAGATGGCCCTGATCGTATTATCAGGGAGACCGTTACTGCGGGTAATATGCTCAAATTTTTTCTGTGCAGGATCATAAATAGCAAGACCATTGTCTACAACTGCGATATACATTTTACCATGCTTATCAAATGCAATCCCGTTTACCTGTTTTCTTGCTGTTTTTATTTTCGGTAACGAATCCAGTAACAGGTCAAATTGCTTTGTTTGTATATTATAGCGGCTGGCTCCATGACCTGCAAACCAGATGTTACCGGCATAATCTTCAGTTATGTACATCGGTGTGAGAATGTTGAATAAAGCATTGCCGCTGTAATCGACCTCCGTAAATACTTTTTCACTGGCCCTGCGAACATAAAAGCGGTTATTCTTATTGATCGTTACATACCATGTTTTATCTGAACCATAGAGCTGCCAGCTTATCCAGCTATATCCTGTATCCCAATGAGGCAGGCTGATACTTTTACTGCCATAGTCATGAGTATTAATGCCAATCAGCGGGCCGTAAGTGCCGGCATATACGCTGTCTTCATTAAATGCCAGCACACTATAAACATTATTGGAATAATTACCGTACCGGGACAAATCAACCTTTTTCAACAATTGTAGTGTGCGGCGGTCAAATACATATACTCCTTCTCCTGAAGAGGCTGCAAATATTTTATTATCAGCCACTGTAAGCATACGTATCGCAGTATTGCTGCCGGGAGCATTTACATCACGCCGGATGGAGATCTTTTCAAGATCACCGGTATTTTTTTTCTGGCGCAGCAGCCCTTTATCAGTACCTATCCATAAGCGGCCCGATCTGTCGGTTAAAACAGCAGTGCAGAGATGATCAGGCAAATACAATGCAGGAAGAATAGTGTACTTATTAGCGTCTTTATCGAAACGTAACAGGTAGAATCCTTTTTGCAGACCCGTAATGATCAGTGTAGAGTCATTCAGGCGAACGATCTTGCTACGCCAGCCAAAGAGGCTGTTCAAACCAGTTAATGCAGTTTGTATCTGGTATTTCTTCTGCCGCTGCAGATCAAACCAGGCCAATTCAGTTGCCTGCTCTGCAACAACACTAAAAGCATTTTCATCGCTGTGCATGAAATGCATCAATTGTTTTGAAGGGCCTACCTGCCGGTAAAATGCAGCATCCTGTTCACTGATTGCGTGAAGATCTTTTTTTGAAACATAATACAGATAAGGGCCTGCTGTGGTAGCCAGTAACAGCACACCCGGCTGCAGCGTTATAATGCCACCGATGCGACCAAAAGGAACATCCAGTTTTTCAACATCTTCCTTTTTATAATGATCGTAGCGGAATACCAGTTCTTCTTTTTTATTAAAATGGCAAAACCCGGTGGCAGTAAGCAGGAAGATATTACCTGCATCATCGCCCGCTATGCCATGAACATCATTTTCAAGATAAGGCTGGTTCAAAGGGCCGGCTGGTACAATAATGTTTCGTTGCTGCAGTGTCTGTACATTAATAATGTGCAGGCCATTGTGCGTGGCTGCACCAAGCTGTCCGCCACCTATCCATTTCAATTGCTCTACATGGTCAGCAGGCAGGCTATTACGGCTGCTGTCGGAATAGAATTGCAAAAAGTTGTTTCCGTCAAAACGGTTCAGCCCTTTTGAAGTGGCAATCCAGAGATATCCATACGCGTCCTGGGTAAAGCTCATAATGCGGTTGTCACTCAGACCGTCCTTAACAGAATAAAGCGTAAAGTCTTCTTCTTTAAAAGACTGGGCCTGCAACTGGAAACTCCCATACAGAAAGATGGATAATATGACTATGATAAACCTGCGCAAATTGTGATGCCCGGCATGAAGCGGATTGGACAAATAAATTTAACCCGTTAAAGGCAAATAAAATGCAGTATAGCATTCTTTCAACATAACTGTTCCTTTTATACGTTATTTCCCGCCTTTCCTTTTTCAAATCCCGCCTTTTACCAAACGACGGCCATAAAATTTTACAAAGAGCCTTTTGCCGGAAAAAAAGCAAAACCCGCCGATAGTAAAATGGTGGTTCTGGCCGGTTGGGATACACAATAGCTTTAGTAATACTACCCTAACTATATACTAATTATTCAGTAAACTGTAAATCCCTAATGGTGAAGCCCTTTGCTTTTACTATCAACAAAAAAACCTTCACATGGCGCCTTGCAATGCCCGGGTTTTTCCTTGTGGCTTCCCTGTCATCTGCCGCCCAGCTATACATAGGGCCAGGCGCACAGGTACAACTAACAGGTAGTGCCGGCCTTACCCTGAATAATACAGACCTTACCAATAATGGTACTTTTTCAGCCGGCAACGGTACGGTATATTTCTCCGGGGCACAAAAGGTGGCTATAAGCGGTACGCAAACGGTACAATTTTATACGCTCCGGATCAATAGAGATCCCGGCAGCAGCATCGTACTCCAGCGCTCTATAAGCCTGAGCAATCAATTGCAGTTTTCACAAGGGTTCATTGATCTCAATGGGCAAAACCTTGATCTTGGCAGCACGGGGCAGCTCACCGGCGAATCAGAGACCAGCCGTATACTTGGCACTGCAGGTGGTGAGGTACTTTTTACTGCCACCCTCAATGCACCCTCCAATGCAAACCCCGGCAACCTTGGTGCACAGATCAGCAGTACACGGAACATGGGTAGTGTGCAGATAAAAAGGGGGCACAGGGCGCAAAGCATTACCGGCAGCAGCATATTACGCTATTACAATATAACCCCGGCTAATAACAGCAGCCTGGGGGCAACACTCCGGTTCTATTACCTGGATGCAGAACTGAACGGTCTTACCGAAAACAGCCTGGTACAGTGGCGCAGCACGGATGGTATTACCTGGCTCGATCA
The DNA here is from genome assembly GCA_047602185.1 of Chitinophagaceae bacterium. Classification (GTDB taxonomy): domain Bacteria; phylum Bacteroidota; class Bacteroidia; order Chitinophagales; family Chitinophagaceae; genus PMP191F. Next base: position 1,493,660 of record JASGHY010000001.1, read on the forward strand.
GCGACGTAGCAGTAGCGATGTGGCATTGAACTACGTAGAAAAAACAGGTATTGACGCCTTTTCTGTATGGACACTTTCCGGGCCTTCCGGTGCACTGCCGGTAGTATTTAAAGATTTCCATTTGCAATGCGACGGGGATAAAGCAATCCTTCGCTGGAAAACATCACAGGAAAGCAACAGCAGTCATTTTTCCATAGAAAGAAACAGTGGTACAGGATGGATCAGCATTGGTCAGCTACCGGCAGCAGGCAACAGCAGCACGGAAAAAAGCTATGAATTTACCGACCCCAACCCAATAGAAAAAGCACAATACAGGGTAGCTCAATATGACCTGGACGGACAAGTGAAATATACCCCGATAGTCATTTTCAATTGTTCACTCACAAACACCTGCCAGGTATGGCCCAATCCTTTCGGGCAGGTATTTACAATAAAGATCCGTAACGACCGCAACGACCAGGTAAGGTTAAGAGTGATCGACGCAAGGGGAGTGGTCATCATCAACAGATCCTTAAATCTGCTAAGAGGATTCAACCAGTTTGAAGTGAACCTGCAACAGGTTGCTTCAGGTGCATACCTGCTCATTATGGAATGGGCAGACGGACACCAGGCAAAAACAATGCGCCTTATAAAACAGTAAAAAACACCAGAGACCAAAACCAGGAGACATGAATAAACTATTATTATCAATAATGCTGGCTATTGTTTCGGCACCGGGTATTGCTCAAAACGTAGGCATTGGCACCACAGCCCCCCATACCAGCGCGGCATTGGAAATAAAGAGCACCGTGAAAGGACTATTGATCCCCACGATGACAGAAACACAGCGCAACGCCATCAGTTCACCAGCCACAGGACTGCTTATTTTCCAGGCCGATGGTACAGCCGGTTTTTATTACAACAGTGGCTCATCCACCACACCTGTATGGACAGGGTTAGGAGCTACCGGCAGCGGCTGGCAAATGACCGGTAACAGCGGCACCAACCCTACAATGAATTTTATCGGAACAACGGATCTGCAGCCACTTCGTTTCAGGATACAAAATGTAAATGCAGGCATCATAGACAGTGCTTCCAATAATACAGCCATGGGTTTTCGGTCTTTAGACTCTATTGGCGCAGGAATTCACAATACAGCATTTGGCATCAGCAGCCTGATCAGCAATAAAGATGGTAGCTACAACACCGGGAGCGGCAGTTATTCCCTGCGGCTTAACACCACCGGTAGCTATAATACCGCCAACGGTTATGTAGCACTTCGTTCCAATACCACCGGTAATTATAACACGGCAATGGGCGCACTTGCACTATATGCAGCTACAACCGGCAATTATAATACAGCCAATGGCTTTTCCGCACTCAGGTCAAACACCTTCGGAAGCTTTAATACAGCTACAGGAGCAGGGGCTCTTTTTCAAAACATAAGCGGCTCACAAAACACCGCTAATGGGTATGCTACATTAAATGCCAATACTACCGGTAGCATCAATACGGCATTGGGCAACCAGGTACTTTATAGCAACCAGACCGGAACCTCCAATACTGCTGCAGGCGGCAACGCTCTCCAGTTGAATACATCCGGAAGCCGCAACTCCGCTTTTGGGGCAAGCACATTACAATCCAATACTACAGGCGATGACAATATTGCTATTGGATTTGGTGCATTATTATACAATTCGACCGGTTATTCAAACCTGGCCATTGGAAATTACGCAGGCTACAGTGGCAATGGTGGCTTGCGTGTGGCTATTGGAGACTCTTCTCTTTTTGGCAATACCGCCGATGGCAATATAGCAGTAGGTGCCCAAACAGCGCCTTATAATACAAGTGGGTCCTGGAATATATTTATGGGTTTCCGCTCCGGCTATCAAAGTACCGGCGGTCTCAGTAATATATTTATTGGTAACTATTCAGGACTAAAAGGCGGAACGAATGCTAATTACAATGTGGCAGTTGGCAACCAGGCCTTGACGAACAATACAGATGGCTACTATAATACCATCATGGGAAATAATGCTGCCCAGAATAATACATCAGGCAATTCAAATGTAATAATAGGAAGTGGTGCCGGTAGCGCTAACACTACAGGCAGCTTTAACACACTTATAGGACAGGGCGCCAATGTAAGCGCCGGTAATTTTACCAATGCCAGCGCTATTGGCGCACAGGCTACCGCAACGTCCAGTAATTCCATGCGGCTTGGCGGTGCCAGCATAGGGGTATATTGCACCGCCCTGTACCAAACGAGTGACGAAAGATTTAAGAAAAACATTAAGGAAGAAGTACCCGGCCTTGATTTCATCATGGGCTTACGCCCTGTTGTTTATCAATATAAGGCATACGAGATGGACAGGTTTGCATTGCAAAACAACTCCGTCCGCCAGGCAAATCTGAGATCCTCGGACTATACAGAAGCTGAAAACATTATACATGCCGGCTTTATAGCACAGGATGTAGAAAAACTGATCAAGGCCAGGCATATCAATATAGGCATGGTACATAGCCCCACCAACGATACCGATAGTTATAGCATTGAATACGGGCAAATGATTGCACCACTGGTAAAAGCAGTGCAGGAGCAACAACAGGTTATTGATACATTAAAAAAGGAAAATGATGCATTGAAGAAACGCCTGGAAAGGCTGGAAGCGCTGATCATAAAATAGGGGGCCATTCTTTCTCTGTTACAGACCTGACAGGTATTATCTGCTACATCATCTATCCTTCATAAAGACAACTTCAACGCTCCGGTCAGACCTGTCAGGTCAGGTTGCTGCAAGTGCTGCTTTCTAATGAATACTTAAAATATACAATGCTCAGCTTTCAGCAGTTGAGCATTGAATGTTCGTTTGGTTGGTGGCTGGTGAAAACACCAGCCACAGGTCCGTCCCCCGGCGGGTGCTCTCACCCGCCGGAATGAAAACTCTTATAACTAAACAACATTGATTCGATGTTATTAAAGTCATGATCCCAACCCGTCAGGCCAATACAACGACTAGCTGATCTTTACAACTCTGCAGGGAACGCAGCAACTCTCAATCGCGTTGTACCATACGGTACCAGTATAATTTTTTCTGTTACAGCAGATGCTTCATACTGTCCGGGGGTGGGCAGGGGCGGAGTAAACCTGTTTTCCACCAATTGCCAGCCGGCCAGTTTACGTGCCGGCACCTCTATTACCACAGGTGCATTACCAGGGTCAAGCGGGTATCCCTTTGTTGCTTTTTTAATAACATGCAAAGCAAGGCTATCAGTAGCTGCCAGTGTATAGTTCCAGCTACCGGCAGGCGTCAGCGACAGGGCCGGGAAACCGGGATCATGTGACTTTTTACCAGCCAGGTTAGCATAGGTAGCTGTATCGATGGTTACCTTTTCCGGTACGGCGTAGGCGTACAACAGGGGGCCACGCTCTACAGTAAGCGCCTGTTTATTCCAGGGGATCAGTCTTGCAGTCATGGGAAGCTGCAATACAATTTTATCTCCCTTACGGAATTGGCGTGTAATGGTCGTAAAACTGCCGGGCTTACCTGTTGCTGCATAGACTTTTCCGTTGATGGTAACAGCAGCATTAGTGCACCATGCAGGAATACGAAAGGTAAAGGGAAAGGTTGCCGGGCTGGCCATATCAAAAGTAAAGCTGATGCTTTCACTGAAAGGATAGTCGGTGGTTTCCGTGATCGTCACGTTCTGGTTGCCCAGTTGCAACCGCTCTACCGATGGACCATACAATGCAGCTACCGGGCCACCTTCTTTATTACGCAGCCACATACGGGTTATATAATTGGGCATCATACGATGTACATTGCCTGCACAGCACTCCGTTTCATGACAGGGCCAGTAGGCCATCCACGTAGATCCATAAGCCAGTTTATTTGTATTGGAATTACCGGTGGCGATCACCTGGTTCACACTGGAAAAATATTGCAGGTTCCTGAAGTCTTTTGAAACAGCGCCCGGACCTGCATTAAAGATCGCTTTCTCAATACGGTCTGCATAACGTGCATCACCGGTTGCCATCAGCAGGTAACCGGCCGACCAGGAATAATCCGTAATATCACAGGTTTCATGACTTTTAAAAGGATCTCTCCCGGCCAGGAATTCATTGGAGCTGGGCACCCCGTCCGGCAACATATGATCACGGTCCAGCTTTGCAAAAGCATTCACTGCCGCAGCCAGGTATTCAGGTTTACCGGTATAGCTATACAGGATGGCCGGTAGCTTGGCCATTTCCATGTAGGTAACGCCATGCATAACGATAGTATCAGCAGAGAGGCACTTAGCCTGGTTCAGCGCAAAGTCGCCCAGCGTCCAGGCGTCTTCTGCCAGTTTCAGCAACTTTTCATCTTTAGTAACACCATAGGTCCACAGAATGCCTTCCAGCGTCATTATAGACCTTTTGAGCTTTCCGGGCTCTTTACCCAGCTGCTCCGGTGTAAACGTGAGGTAATGGGCCTGTAATGCATCTACAATCCGTTTATCGCCTGTGGCGAGGTATTCAGCCTGCAGCACCCTGAAATAAACAGCCATGGGCCATTGCGTACTGAACTGGTCTGAGCCCAGCCTGTTATTGGCCTGGCGGTGCGCCAGCGTATAATTGATGCCGGCCCTTGCTTTCTGTATAAAAGCAGTATCGTTCAGCAGGTAGCCCAGGCGCAACAATCCATCAGAATAATAAGCGGTTTGCTCATAGCGCCACCAGTTATCGCCATGCTCGCCCACGCGCTCAATAGTTCCCGCCCAAAGCGGACCATCATAAGGATAGGAGAGTACCTCCGGGTGACCAGTGAGACCGGTACGCTGCCTGTTCAGAAACTCACCAAGCCAGCCTTTCGCCGTTACTGTGGTAATAGGCGCTTCATCGAAATGGCTGAAGGGGGCTTTTACAAGCTGCTGTGCCGTGGTGCCGGATGCCAGTAAACCGAGCGCAAATACTACTACTAAAAATCTCATAATCATCACTTTGTAATTAGCTTAGGGAATTTCTCATGCCTGTTTTCAGGCCTTTATTATGATATTGAAACGAGAAGTTACGCATTTTACGGGTACGCACCCGAATATTAACTCAGCTTTTAATTCCTGAAGCATCCATATCACCTGGCTAGTGGCTGGTAAAGGCACCAGTGACGGTTGAAACTCCGGTGGGTGGAGCCCCGCCGGAGTCAAAACACTTACTATTTATTGCGGTTCTTAATAGTTTGCCGATTACTCCGGCAACCTATTTTTTTACTTTCTGATCATACTTGCTCAGTTCCAGGAAGCCAAGCGGGTCTGCCATTTCAATAATATCGGCTATTGCCTTTTTCTTATCACCTGCATTATTGAAATAGGCCTCCGTTATTTTATAACCAATATAATAGCCAAGATCGGCAGGTTTGCCGGCAGTATTATCACCATTATAAAGCCAGTTGCCTACGTTCTCATTACAGAGTTCATTTTTAAAAGCTGTCCATAACCGGCCTTCATGCTGGTCGCCATATTGATGGGCCAGTAAGTTGATCTGCCCACTGGAGATCATTGCGCCTATAAAATCAGCGGATCCTTCTTTTATTGACTGGTACAATAATCTACACCTGGTGGCAGTACGATCCATACCGCTTTTCTGTTGCGTATGCACACTTTCATGTGCCACAATATTTCTTATTTCCTGGATAATATCCTTTTTGGCCGAGAGCAAAGCTGCCTTATTGGTTTTATGATACTTAATAAACTCCGACAGGTTTACATCCTGTGTTGAAGTGGTTATTTCTGTTCCTATCAGTATAAAATTATTGGAAACAGTACCACCGGTATTAATGATGCCAATAGCAAAGCATACTTTGAAGGGTTTGAAATTGGCATAGATGGCGCTGAACCTTTTAAAGATCTCTTCAATAAGCGGTACAGCCTTTTTTACCTCGTAGGTATTTTTGCGGATAGATGCAAAGAACAGCGGGTAAAGAGCAACCTGCTGTACAAACTTTTCAGCAGTAAAGTCCCGCACTTCAGTAAACTCAATAAGGCCATCAGTAGCCCTGTCCAGGTAATACTGCTGAAATGTGGCTACACTATCTGAAAAACTATGGCAGTCTTTTAAATGATCAAAGGCTTCCCAGAAATGATCGATATCCGCAGTCTGAACGTTCTTCTGGTTTTCAGGCTCGAGGTCTTTTTTAATACCGTTTTTCCGGGCAATTTCAGCAGTACTTAAACTATTGATGGAAATACTGATCTGTCCGGAGTCAGTATTTTCAGGATCATCAAAGCGTTTAACATTCAGTACAAATTTCCCTGAATAGGCCGGGCTGAATTCCCTTTTTAAATACCCTGTAATATCCTCCGGTCTTTTACTCTTCAGCAACACCACCCGGTTGGTATCAGTAAGTGCAAACCACGCAGCAACTCCCTGTTGCAGTACATCGACCTGGTAAATGCCACCTTTCTGAAGATCGAGCTGGTAAAACAGGTTGGAAGACTTATCGATTACAATGCCTTTATAGAGTTTGCCGGGCTGTAATGTTTGCGATGATTGTGCAATTAAAGATCCGGGGAAAACACCAATAACCAGCAATACAACTTTCAATAAATAGCGCATGACTTTTTATCGCAAAGAAAACCTGTTGGCTATTCCTGAAGGTCCGGAAGGAGTGTTCAGCACGTCCGGAATCCTGTTTCCGGACGAATTAATGCTCCATCTGACTCTCCGGATATAGGCGACCTGCGCTAAGAGGCTTAACCTGTCAGGTCGGGCCAGGGCAGCTTAACTACTTTTTATAGGGTAGCTTTGCTTATCAGTTAAGACCAGACAGGTTTACTTTCCTATAGACGGGGAGTCTGAATGCTTTAAACAAGGTATTCTGAAGGCGATTTGCCGGTAACCTGTTTAAAAACCTGGTTGAAGGTTGACTTTGAATTAAAGCCTGCATCCATGGCAATCCCTAATAATGTTTTGTGTTTCTCATTATTGATCCGTCTCAAAACCTCCTTCACCCGGTAGGCATTTACAAAGTCGTTAAAACCAGAACAGGCATAGGTATTGATGAGGTAGGATACATACCTGCCCGGCAGTTTTAACTCTTCAGACAGTTCCTTCAATGTCAGCTTTGGCCTTGTATATATCTTCCCATGCTCAAAAAGACTGGTCAGTCTCAGAAACTCAGTTTCGTCATTGTATCTGGGAAATTCACCGGGCTCTTTCTTTTTTGTCAGGAACAGTTTGGGCATTTCAAACAGATCGGGCTTAAATAAAGCAACATAACCCAGCACAAAGAACATCGCAACGAATACGGCTTCTACTATAATAAAGAGCTGGTTATTAAACAAGGTAACCACGGCCCATAAAAGTACAAGAATGCTGAAAAAAGAAAATACCAGGTGCATTTTAAAAATGTGCCTGCGTACAGATGGATTTGAATAGGCTTTAAATTGTTTAGTAATAGCATTGATCCTGCCTGCCTGGATAATGAGCACTATGATGGTGGCAAACAGCGGCAATACCTCGCAATAGAAAAACCAGGCTTTGGAAGTAGCCAGCTTAATAACAGCTGACGATAATACAGATGGCGCCGTTGCATATCTCCGTAGCACCCCCACAGTGATCTCCAGTATTGCCGGGATAAAGAATAACAAATGAACAGGGGAGAACCTGAAATCAATGACAGTATTGTGCTTAAAAAAGAACCAGATAGCAGGAGGAAGCACCAGGTAAGAAAGTAACAGCCAGGAAGGAAAAGCATTATCCCTGTTATTATAACCGGTTACACCGCCCCAGGAAAAAAGTAATTCCAGTGAAAACAATGTGAGGATAAGACTGAAGTATATATTCGATGCCCGGTTATTTGATCTTTTCGTGATCAATGCCACAGAAAGCATTAAGCCTTGTACAGCAGCCACCATCAAAACAGTTGCATTCATAGCTATTATTAGTTCGTTCCTGTCATTAAAGTTAGGTAATCTGTCAGAAGTTCTTTGGACTCTGTTCAACAAATGATATATCCATATTATTGCAGCTGTATAAAGCCAGCAAAAGCAAACGCCCCGCAATGCGGGGCGTTTGACAATTATTTATAGCTGCAATCTTTAATTGGCCTCCACCATCAGCTTGCGACTGTACTTATTGCGATACTGTACAGGGGAAAGACCGGTAATTCGCTTGAATGTGATCCGGAATGCTTTCGGATCTATATAACCCACGTTATACATTACCTCATTCACATTTTCACGTGAGGTTTCCAGGCTCATCTTAGCTGCTTCTATTTTTACACGTTGTATATATTCTACCACTGTATTCGCGGTAGCTTTTTTGAATCTTCTTTCAAGATTTCTGCGACCGATAGCCAGCATGGAAGCTAATTCATCCACCGTTATTTTTGCATGCACATTCTTTTCTATAAAATCCTGCGCTTTTTTAATGTCGTTGTCCTCATGTTCCTTTTGTCCTTTAAAGATCATGAAAGGCGATTGGCTATCACGCTGAATGTCTATCTGGAATGCTTTTGAACAGAAGATCGCAATATCCCTGCCTGCAAATTTCTCTATCAGGTACAATACAAGGTTCAGGTAAGAGAAAGCTCCTCCGCTGGTATAAATGCCTGCTTCGTCAGTGATCACTTTATCTTCAACCAGGTTTACTTCCGGGAACATCTTCCTGAAATCATTGGCGGCCATCCAGTGGGTAGCGCATTTCTTCCCGTTTACCAATCCTGTAGTAGCCAGTAAAAACGCTCCTACACATAAGCTGGCTACTTCGGTGCCTTTACCGTATTCCTGCACTATCCATGGAATAAATCCTTTATTATCTTCCAGGTTCCTCACCATATCGCCGTCCATAGCCGGTATAATGATAAGATCTGTTTCTTTTACATCCTTCACCAGTATATCTGCCTTCACGGTATACATACCGTGATTAAGAGGTATTTCACTGACAAGCGCTGTGAGCTTTACATCAAACAAGGGTGGCTTACCCATACGTTTCAAAAAAGCATTAACCTCTGTAAACACCTGGCGTGGGCCTTCAACGCTGCCGAGTATGGCACCCGATGGAACAAGAATGGATATCTTTTTCATATTTTAAAATTATAAATAAAACCTGTCGCAACCAACCCCCGAGAATGCCGTACTTACACCCCGTGCTTTTTAATGAATGCCCGTAGGTTTGTATCCATTAATCAATCAATTCCCTGTTATGACCATCTACCATTTGCCTGCCGATATCAGGATAAGTTGTCTTGAAGTACCTACATTTCCCGATGGAATTCCTGAAACATTCGACCTCTTATTTGCACGTTTGCCAACCATTGAAGGGCGGGCCTGCTATGGCATTTCTTATATGGAAAACAACAGGATCATTTACAAGGCTGCTGCCACCGAAATGTCTGCCGGGGAGTCACAACAGTACGGATATGAATCGTTTATAATTCCCCGTGGCAATTATCTTACCAAAACTGTTAACCGCTGGTATGAGAACCTGCCGGCCGTACAGGCCACCTTTGAACTGCTGGTAAAAGAACCATTGATGGACAGCTCATTTCCCTGTGTAGAGATGTACCCCGATAATGAAACGATGGTTTGCATGGTACGTAGCCTGCAACAGTAAACACAGACGGTATAAACTCTTCTCTATGATTGAAGTATTCAAAACAAATGTGAAAGATAAAGCACTGGCCAACACGGTGGTAAATTCTATACATAGCAGTTTTGAAAATTACAGTGCCAACTTCGATCTGCATGATTGCGACAATATCCTGCGCGTAAAAAGCTCCTCCGGCTATGTACAGGTAGCCTCCCTCGTTACCTTTCTGAATACCCTGGGCTGTATTGCCGAAGTATTATCCGACGACTGATCTGTGTACAAAAAATATTTGTGCAACCAAAAGGTTACATGTATATTTGAAACCAAAAGGTTTCATTTCATGCGCAGAGACGTTTTCCAGGCCATAGCAGACCCTACAAGGAGAGAGATCTTAAGTCTGCTGTCACACAACCCGTTAAATATTAACGCCGTTGCAGAGAATTTTGATGTCAGCAGAACTGCGGTGTACAAGCATCTCAAGATCCTGACAGAATGTGGCCTGATCGTAGTGACCCAGCAGGGGCGTGAACGTTTTTGCGAAGGCAAACTGGACAAGCTGAGCGAAGTATCCGATTGGGTAGAGCAGTATAAACAGTTCTGGGCAAAACGACTTGATTCACTGGATGATTACCTGAAAACAATGCAGGCCCAAAAAACAAAGCCCGGCAAAAAGAGATAACCTCGATAAACAATACACAGATCAAAACAAACTACACTTATGAATATTCTGCTGATCATTATTGGCATTATAGCAGGCATTATTGCATTACTGCTCATTGCAGCATTGTTTGTAAAAAAGGAATACATCGTATCGCGCCACGTTGTCATTAACAAAGCATTACCGGATGTATTTTCTTTCATCGCACAGTTAAAGAACCAGGACCTGTACAACAAATGGGTAATGGAAGACCCGGCAGTAAGAAAAACATTTACCGGCACAGACGGCACACCTGGTTTTATTTATGCCTGGGACAGCGATAATAAAAGGGTAGGCAAGGGCGAACAGGAAATTAAAACAATTGCCAATGGTCAGCATGTAGACACTGAAGTTCGTTTTATAAAACCTTTTGAAGGAAAAGCAGATGCCCGCTTTGTTACTACCGCAGTTTCCGGCGATCAAACCCAACTGCAATGGCAACTGAAAGGAGCAATGAAATACCCCTTTAACCTTATGATGGTATTAATGAATACCGAAACTGTACTAGGAAAAGATATTGATACCAGCCTGAACAATGTAAAAACAGTGCTGGAGAAATAGAGCGCCACTATACTCTTTACATTAACCGATGACCATTTTAAATAAAAGACCATGAACAATACTTCAGTAATATTAGAACCCGGTAAACGCGAGTTAACGCTTAGCCGTTTGCTGGATGCACCAGCATCGCTCGTTTATAAAATGTGGACCGATCCTGAACACGTTATAAACTGGTGGGGGCCTGAAGGTTTTACCAATACAACAATTGAAATGACAGTACAGCCCGGTGGCAAATGGCGTTACATTATGCACGGGCCCGATGGTGTTGATTATCCCAACAGGATCACTTACCAGGAAGTGGTTAAGAACAAAAAACTGGTGTACCTGCATGGCGATGATGCTGATGATGCAGGATCGTTGATGGAAGTAACGGTTTTATTTGAACCAAAGAATGGGAAAACCCTGCTTACCATGCATAGCATTTTCTCATCGGCCGAAGCACGCGACCTGGTAATTGAGAAATTCGGAGCACTGGAAGGCGGCAAACAGCACATTGACCGTCTCAATAACTATACAAAGGGTATGGAAGATTGGGACCCTGATGCACAGGATGAGATCTTCATCACCCGCATTTTTGATGCACCACGCGAACTGATGTTTGAAGCATTCAGCGACACCAGGCATCTTGCACACTGGTATGCACCTGCAGGCTGCATCATTGAAATTTATGAACACGATTTCAGGGAAGGTGGCATTTTTCTGCACGGCATCCATACCCCGGGTATGAAAGAGTGTATGTGCAAGGCCACTTATGTTGAGATCAGCAAACCTGAGCGCCTTGTGTACACACTTAGCTTTGCCGACATTAAAGGCAATACAATAGAACCTGCTGTAATGGGCAAACCGGAATGGCCTGCCGAAACAACCGTTACCATTACGTTTACAGAGTGGGAGGGCAAAACCAAACTCACTTTACACCAGACTGTTTCCGCAACACTTGCCAAACAAACAGGCGCTTACCCAAGCTGGCTGTCTATGTTTGACAACCTGGCGAAAGAAGTGGCAAAGACATTGGTCAACGTGGGATAAAGCGATGTTACAGGATACCAGTTACCGGTTACCGGATACAAGATACTGGTTACTGGATTTGAGATTGAATACAAGATGCCAGATACTTGATACAAGATACTGGTTGCTGGTAACTGCAAATTGCCAACTGCCAACTTGTATTTGCTCGCGGCTCGTTGCTGGTATTCACTTCAATTGGCGCGAGGTGCTGGTAACGGAAGTCGTCCTTCCAAAGGACGATTTCCGTAGGACTTAAATTGGCGCGAGAGTTCACGCAGTGGCTCTCGTGTCTTACATATGCACCCGGTCTCTGACCGGTACCAGCAACACGCATATTATACTCATTTCTATAAAAAGCCAGATCCTTCGGAGCTTAATAAATGACATTACATCCCCAAGCCCTGTAAACCTATTAACCTGTCAACTTTTCAACCCTTGTATTTCCCTAATTCCCAACTTCTATTCCCTCATTTGCACATTAACCAATCTGCACATTCGCACATTTTTTCCTCTATCGTGCATTTCCCTGTAAACCTATTAACCTATCAACTTTTCAACCCTTGTATTTCTCTAATTCCCAACTTCTATTCCCTCATTTGCACATTAACCAATCTGCACATTCGCACATTCTTCACCTTACGTTTACCCCTCCTAACTAATGACCCCGGAGTACTATAGTAAACCAGCGGTCGCGGAGGTGGTGGTATTTTCACGGGTATTCTACAAGGCTGCTGTAAAGCAACGGGCAATGGATGCTCTATACCATGCTCCTGTGCTTTAAAGCCAATAGAGGCCAGGTATTGCCACAATACTATCTCAACATCCTCTTCAGTGCATGCACGCTCCTTCAATAACTGAGCACCCACTCCTGTCATTTTACGATACAGGTAATGCAGTTTCCAGCCGTCGGGCAACTGGCGGTACACTTTTGATGCGATCCGGGAAGCATGTCCCAGTCGCTCTGCGTATTGCATGGTAATAGAAAACTCTTTCGATGTCTTTACCCGCTTTCCCGTCAGTGAACTTTTAGTACGAACACAGTATTTACCTTTCCAGAAATAGAAAGTAAGATTACCGTAAGTACCGACAAAGTAGACCGGCGGAAGATCTTTTGGGATCCTCTTCATTTAAAAAATTTAATTATACAATGTTGTTTAGTGATATGGGATCGTGAAACGTGAATACAAGCTACGAGCTTTGAGCTACGAGCCGTGAGCAAATACAGTAAGGTATCCGTACTTCGTACTTCTTATTTCGTACTTTCCTTGTCACCTTATCAACCTATCAACTCATCAACCATATTTCCTCACCGCTGTCTTTCTAATACCAGATTCGAAATTCCTTCATTCTCACATTAGCAAATCAGCACATTTGCACATTGCGTCTTCATTTTCCTTCACGATTTTCATATCAGGAGCAAAGCTACATCACTCTCACCCTCATCTCCAAACGCCTGTGCCGTTTTTGCCGTTTATGTCGAAACTTTCCGTTCTTTCTTTTTTTAATCCGAAATACGAAGATGATTTCAGGATCGTGAAACGTGAAATATCAGTCGTAAATACAAGCAACGAGCTTTGAGCTACGAGCCGCGAGCAAATACAGTCAGGCATCCGTACTTCGTACTTCGTATTTCGTACTTTCCTTGTCAACTTATCAACCTATTAACTCGTCAACCATATTTCTTCACTGCTGTTTTACTAATACCTAAAACCTAACAGCTAATACCTGTATTTCCTTGTGCCTTGTCTCTTATCCCTTGAGACTTAACTTAAAACCTGTATTCCAGCGACTTCGTTATGGTCTTGTTCTGGTCTCGTTCTTGTTTCCTTCTTATTTAAAGCGTATAAATTAGGGGTTTGCTCTTGGCGGAGGGCGAATGAAACAAGAACCAGGTATGAAGGAAACAGGGAGAAATACCGAAAAAGAACGGATAAGCAAATGATAAATAAGGAGTTGGAAATAAAGAAGGGGATACAAGGCTTAAGAAGGTACGAAATACGAAGTTAGAAGTATGGAAAACGGCAATATCGAATGTCGAATTTTGAAGGGAAATACGATCCCCCAGAGCTTACAAGTTGGAAAGTTAATAAGTTGACAGGGGTGAATTCGAAGTTTAACTCCGGAAGTCAGAAAAACAAACAATCTATTCGCGTCTCACGCTTGACGCTTTAACTGCAAATTGCCAACTGCCAACTGGTATTCCTCGCGGCTCGCAGCTGTATTCAACCCGAAACTCAAAACCCGACACCCGAAACAGCATTAGCGTCTTTGCGTGAAACCGGTAACTACTTCATTTTCCCCAACAGCTCTGTAGCGTCTTTATTACCCGGGTGTAAAGCCAGCTCTTTCTGCAGGTAAACCTTTGCATTTGCATGATCATTTAACAGGTAATAACATTTGCCTATGTAAAAGTTGGTTTTCCGGTATTCCAGGCCATGCGCATCTGCACTTACATTGCCGGACAGTACAATGAATTGCTGCAAACTTTCCAATCCCTCTTTAACATTGTAGTTATGGGACGCGGCAAATACACCCATATCGTAGTAGATATCTATCAGTTGGTGACCACTTCTCATTTTCCTTGCTGATAATGCTTTTGCTTTTTGTAAATACTGCCATGCCCTTGCATTATCATCCTTAAGGATATTGTTAGCCATCATGGTATAACAACTGACCAGGTTAGAGACACCCAGGTCGGTATTCATTTCATCTTTCTCCATCATAGCAATAGCACGACCGAGATAAGTATAGGCCAGAGCTGTCATGGACAGGTTGCTGCAAAAGCCGGCAAATTGCATGTAATACCAGCTTTTCCCTTTCTCATTATCAAAATGGGCCAATATTTTTCTTAACCCGGCAGTATCTTTATTGGCAATAGCCAGCTGCGCAAACCGGCTGTAATATTCAGGTGTTTTCTGAGGAGGCATATCATAAGCCTGTTGTACACGTACTGTAACCTGCTGCAGTTCTACCATTACATGGTCAGTCTTTCCGGCTTCTTCATAGGGATTGTACAACTGGTAAACGTGTTCAATACCGCTTTGCAAAGCAAGCGATATGATATTGGTATGATCGCCTCCAACAATACTATCACGACGGAAATAAAACCTTGTACTATCAAATACCTTTGTTTTGCTTTCTGCTTCTTTTGCATAAGCCATTCTTCGTTCCATATCATTTTCACCAACGGCGGTATAATAAAACGTTGTATGCTGATTGTACCATTTAACAAGCGAATCAGTAATAACAAACGGAGGTTGTGCGGCTGCAATCTTTTCAGGCGCCAGTACAATATACCCGCGGAACAGGTCCGGGTAAAACAGGAACAGGTAATTCGCATAACTGGCAGCATAAGAATGTCCGAGATATGTACGGAAGGATGATGCATGATATTTCTTCTCTACAGCAGGGAAGATCTCCTGTTGCATACATTGTACCAGTTGTTCACCGCTCTTCGTCAGCAATCCCGAAGAATAACTGTAGCCTATCCGATCCATCGCTGCAATAACATTCACATAAATTGTATTGGGAATAGGGTAGTGGGCACTCTGGTAATAATTAAGAGAGGCTGCAATATAATCGCCTGAAACCATTCCATAACTGAAGGTGTACAATACAGGTAATGGCTGCGCGGTATCCCTGCCGGCAGGGGTGTACACGGTGTAATAAACATCTGCCTGTAAAAAGCGGCTAAACAGTTTTTCTTCTGTTTTTTGTTGGGCCAGAGAGGGTACAGATCCACACAAGGCTATGAATATGAACAGGTATTTCATGCTGCAAATAACATGTTCAGAAATTAGGTAAATTGTATTTTTCGGACAAGGAAGCGAGTACGAATGTGCAGATGGGCGAATGATGGGATTGGGAATTGGGAAACAGGTATTAGGTTTTAGGCGTTAGCTGTTAGCAAGAAGAAAGTTGGCAGTAAAACCAGTGAATAGTGAATGGTCAATAGTGAATACGAGCCGCGGGGAATACAAGTCAGCAGTTGGCAATTTGCAGTTACCAGCAACCAGTATCTTGTATCAAGTATCCTGCATCTTGTATTCAATCTCAAATCCAACATTCATTGACCTGTATCTTGTATCCGGTATCGTTAATCAACTTACAACTGATGTATCAAAATCATCCAATCATAGCCGCTATGACCCCGCCGGAGGCCTTGCAAAAAGATGAGCCACTGGAATGGTCTGTAGGGAAAGGTACTGACGTATGGACTATGTTTTGTGCAGCGATAGCCGGTGACGTAACAACTATCAATACATTATTGCAGAAAGAACCGGCACTGGTACGCAGCGCATACGACTATCACACACCGATGTATTTTGCAGTACGCGAAAATCAACCGGCAGCAGTAAAACTGTTGTTACAACACGGGGCTTCACCCACCGACTCCGGCACTTCCGATACTTTATTGCAAATGGCACAGGACAGAGGATTTACTGAAATAGAGGAACTATTGCAAACTGCTTTGACGGGTCATGAAAAGGAGGATATTACAGCAGGAGAGATCATTGCAGAGGCTATCAGGGAGCGTAATATCGAAAAAGTAAAAGCATTACTGAACGCTTCTCCACAACTGGTACATGCACGCGGTGCACATACCAATCAACCCATACACTGGGCAGTAATGACGAGGCAACCTGATATTATCGATGAATTACTGGACCGTGGTGCAGATATCAATGCGCAACGCGCCGATGGCGCCAGGCCATTGCAACTGGTCAATGGTGATTATGGTTTTCGCGGCTGGCGTGATGTGCCGGATACTGTACCGTTTTCTCCACGACAGATCCTTCTTCACCTGCTGCAGCGTGGAGCAGATTGCGATATCTGTACAGCCTCTTATATCGGCGACCAGGAAAGAGTAAAGCAATTACTGGAACAAGATCCCTCCCTGGCCAATCGTCCATCGGATTATGTAACCTATTATGCACTATCGGGTACTCCTTTGCGAAATGCCGCCGCCGCCGGGCATCTTGCCATTGTGCAATTGCTACTAAACTACGGCGCTGATCCCAATCTTCCGGAAGAGGGTATTGCACCACGGGGACATGCATTGCACAGCGCCGTATGCAACGGGCATATTGAAGTAGTGAAATTATTGCTGGAACACGGGGCTTATCCCAACGTGCCTATTGAAAGTTCGGCCGATACACTCAGTGCTGCCATGTCGCGTAAAGATCAGCCCATGATCGATCTGCTCTGCTCATGGGGTGCAGCAAGATCAGTTCCTTTACTGGCCTATTTTGGCGACCTGCCAACCGCAGCTGCGGTATTTGATGCAAACCCTGCACTGGCAAATGATGTGTATGCACTGGAATGTGCCGCTATAGAAGGACATGAGTTGATCGTGAAACTCATCCTGCGTTATCATCCCACACTGGCACAGAAAGCTGCAGTAGGTGTAAACAGCCAGGGCCCCGATGCTGCCATTAAAAACCGGGCGATCACCGACCTGCTATTCAAACATGGGATGAACCCCAATCACAGGAACTGGCTGGGCATTACGCCCCTGCATCGTTTTGCGGCAAGAGGTGATATACAGAATGCGGCTATTTTTATTGAACAGGGAGCCGATATCAACGCCCGCGACCAGGAACTAAGCTCTACTCCGCTGGCGTGGGCAGCCAAAGCCGGGAAAAAGGAAATGGTAGCATTTTTGCTTCAACAGGGAGCCAGGATCAATTTACCGGATGACCCCAAATGGGCTACTCCAATAGCCTGGGCTACCCGTAGCAACCACCCGGAAATTGTCAAGATGCTGGCAGAATATCCTGCCATTTGACCCGGTTATCGTTAAAAGCCGATTAAAAGCTGCCAAAAATCCTGAATCTTTTTTTGCTTTCCTTCCATACACTTTGCAGTGTTTATCAGTGATATGGATACTATTTTCCATGTATTACCATTTCCCACGCTGGTTAATGAATTATTATGGAGTGCAGATACTGCCCGTAAATCGGGAAAAAATTTTAAATTGGTAGTACCTACAACCAACCAAATGCAGATATATGAGAACGCTGCCCTTACTTTTTTGCACGTTAACGTTGCTTGCTGTCACCCATGCCAAAGGCCAGGACCTTAATGCCACAGCCAGCGTTACGAAACTGATGTTCGAAAACAGCAAGATGAAAGTGACCGAATTTATGGCCGAACCCGGAAAGGATATCTGCGGTACCGGCAAACATGGTCACCCTGCCCATCTTACCATCATTGTAACAGACGCGAAGATCAAACTGATAAAGGCCGATGGCAGGGTCATTGAAACACAGGTGGCCGCCGGTTCCAGTTTCTGGAGCGAGGCTGAAACCCACCAGGTGATCAACAATGGCGATAAACCCGTCAAGGTCTATATTGTAGAGCCCAAACAGTAAGACGAATACACTACTTATGCGCGCTTAATAACCCTGTTCACCGGTTTTAAAACACCGGCTGACTTTTCCTGCAAAATGCTACGTAATATGCTGGAGAATAGTTAATATTATACCCGGACATCAACTCATCATGCCCGGTACCAAAAGCCATATTTACCATAAACGCACTGTTTGGTTGAAATATACAGAACCAGCCATCTGGTTTATAGTACTGCTTGTATTGTTTTGTATAGATACATCCCAACCTTCTTTTTCATTTTGCATTTTCAAACTGGCCGGGTTCAATTCCTGCTGGGGTTGTGGCATTGGTCGTGCCATACACGATGCACTACATGGCAATTTTCAGCAGTCATGGCAGCATCATGTAATGGGCATTCCGGCAACCATAGGGATCATCTACCTCATTATAAAACCTTTAACACCCAATAAAACCACTTTACTATGACATCTGAACAAATGCTGATGATGATACCCGATTTACAGCCAGATGAACTGATGCATCTCCGTGAATTGTCGCAAACCATGAATGAGGGACAATTACAACGTTTTGTGATGTTCTATCGCGGTAAACGCAAAGAACAACAAACCATGATGCTGCTGACCATTATAGGCTTTTTTGGCGTAGCCGGTATCCAGCGTTTTGTATTGGGCGATATCGGGCTGGGCATCCTGTATTTTGTTACAGCCGGATTTTGCGGCATAGGTACTATTATTGACCTCGTCAATATCAGGCGTCTCACCACAGAGTTCAACTACAGGCAGGCTGTAGAAAGCGCCAACATGGCGAAAATGATCGGTTAATATTAGTAAGCATTCATATACTTCGGATCTGAGTATAAAAGGCTTTTGCATAAATCGACAGGTTTTGCAAAAGCTTTTTTATTATTACGATGCTGAGCACTATAAAAACAGAAGTCTGATTTCTGAAAAGGCACAAGGCAAAGGGAAATACAGTTGGTGAGTTGACAGGTTGATAAGGAGACAAGGAAAGTACGAAGTACAGGGCTAAAATGTCGAATGTTGAATTACTAATATCGAATTTCGAAGAAAAATACAAAGAGACTGAAGCCTGAGGTCGAAAGTATGATGTCTGGAAGAGACAACTGCAAATTGCTAACTGCCAACTGGTATTCCTCGCGGCTCGTAGCTCAAAGCTCGCAGCTTGTATTCACGACTGACGATTCACGTCTCACGATTGCCGTCTGCCGGTTCACGATTTCATGTATCTTTAGCAGCAAGAAGCCCCCTGTATGGCCATAACATTTCTAAGCGCTGAATGGCGCAAACTGGCAATCGCTAATTACGCAGTAGACCCCCAATTATTGTTACCTCATTTACCCTATAAAACAGAACTGGATACCTGGAACAATACCTGCTATGTAAGCCTGGTAGGGTTTATGTTTGTCAATACAAGATTACTGGGACTACCCATCCCTTTCCATATCAATTTTGAAGAGATCAATCTGCGATTTTACGTTCGTAGTAAGGATAATGATACCTGGAAGCGGGGAGTGGTCTTTATCAAAGAAATTGTTCCCCGCCCGGCACTCACTTTTGTTGCCAATACAATCTACAAGGAGAACTATGAAACGCTGCCTACGCAACATTTATGGGTCACCAACAACAATACCCTGGCAGTAGAATATAAATGGAAAAAGAAAAACTGGCATTCCTTAAAGATAATGGCCGAAAACCGTTTACAAGCCCTTGCCGGCGGTAGCGAAGAAGAGTTCATTACCGAACATTACTGGGGTTATGCACGCATCAATGATTCATCCAGTACGGAATATGAAGTGCAGCATCCCCGGTGGGAGATCTACCCGGTAAAGAACTATGAGATCAATGTAGACTTTGAAGCGGCTTACGGAGCTGAATTTGCATTTTTACAACAAGCAACTCCCCGTTCGGTATTTCTTGCAGAAGGATCGCCGATAAAAGTAAAAGGCGGTAAACGTATATAACAACCTGGCTCTCCGGATATAGGCAAGTTGCGTCAAGAGGCTTAACCTGTCAGGGCAGAGCTGCTTAACTACTTTTTGTAGGGTAGCTTTGATTATCGGTTTAGACCTGGCAGGTTTACTTTCCTATATATGGGGGGCAGATATAACAATATTATGGCTATCTCCGCAAAAACATTACGCACCTGCAGCAAAGGACACCAGTACTACAAGAGCAGTGATTGCCCTGTTTGTCCTGTATGTGCAGCAGCAGAAAAGCCTGAGGACGCATTTTTAAGCAGGTTGGTAGCACCTGCACGCCGCGCATTGCAAAATGCAGGCATTACCACTGTAAAAAAACTGTCTCACTATACTGAAGCAGAGATCCTCAATTTTCATGGCATAGGCCCTTCTTCGATACCGGTATTACGCAGTATCCTGCAGGAGAATGGTTTGTCGTTCAAAAAGCAAAAGTCCGCGTAATTACATCAGATCACCGCATTACCCGCACGATAATTCTGACTAACTTTAAAGAAAGCATCCTTATGTCAGCCAATAATAAGCCACCACATGTAGAAGCAATACAGGTGCATCCTACATTACAGGTCACAAACATCCCGGAGGCCGTTGATTTTTACACACAGAAGATGGGGTTTACACCGGGCTTTACATGGGGTGAGCCACCAACTTTCGGGGCAGTGAATCTCGGGAAGTTACAGGTATTCCTGTCTCAGAAAAGTGAAGGCCCCATAAGTCCTTCATCAGTTTTCTTTGTTGTTGAGAACTCCGATGAGTTATTTGAATACCAGCAAAGCAATGGTGTGCAGGTAATAGAAGCGCCGGCAGACAGGGAATATGGCATACGTGATTACCTGGTACGTGATATTTACGGCAATGACCTGGTATTCGGTCATTACATTTACAATATGGAGCCGCCTATTAAAATAGAACGGGTGGCTGTTCCTGTTCGTCTCGAAAAAAGACTGGCAGCGGTATTGAATGATCTTGCAGTACACAAAAAGATGTCGATCGACAGTACACTCGAAGAAACATTACTGCATACGTTTGAACCTTACGGAGATGGTGTTGCCAGTCCGCATACGCAAACAACCATCCGTTATATACAGGAATTAAAAAAGAAACACGGCATTGATTATGACTCACACGGCAGTTACCGGTTTACAGAAGAATGATCGACAGACAAGATCAATCCCGGAGCAGGGCAGGCAGATCGCGCCAGCCATAACCGCCATGAAATTCACCATTCTTAGCATATAATTTTTCACCTCCCACAGCGTCATAAAACAAACAGGAAGGGTTTTGAGGAGTGCTGAACAAGACCATACTGTTAATACCCATACTGATAAAACGTTCGGCTGCATATTCCATCAGCAAACTACCCAGTCCGAGCCGCTGGTAATCCTGCAACAAATAGATATGTTTCAGCTCACCGGAAAAATCAGGCAGATCCTCTGAAGCATACCGGGAGCCTTTTACAAAACCAACCAGTTTACCGGCATGGTCTTCTATAACGAAACAGAACCAGCTTCCATCCCGGATAGTAAACGTACGGCTCCATTGCTGTTCGCGGATTTCGTGAGAAGGTTTGTGTTGTACGTTCCAGTAGGTTTCATTCCATGCCTGTACATGCAAAGCGGTAAGAGCGGCAAGATCAGCCACCGTAACTTCCCTGATATTAAAAGAGTCAATAGTTTCACCGCGCTCACGCAATTTGCGCAGGTTACCGGCCTTCGACGGCCGCCTGAAACTCTCCAGGAAGCGAAGAATAGTATTGACAATGTTTTTCACGCAGCTATCTATCCGGAAATATCGTGCCGGACATTTTAAAGTTACGGTAAGTATGATACAATAAATTAATAATTCGCAGTATAGTAGCTCCGGGGAGACGACAACCTTTTTTAACCGGTTAAGTAATGTTTTTCAAGGCCTATTCTAAAGGCTCTTCGAGGCTTGCAGCCTCGAAGCTGTATTATGTGGCTTTAAGCCACGGCCCGGCAAATGATAAACCCATAGCCGAATACCCATTATTGTTTTAACCAATAAATTATTTCCACAGTGGATAATGCTCTTTTGTGCGTTTTTTTAAAATATTTTGAGCGCTATGTCCTTCATAAAAAACCACTGTGATGAGCTATGAATATGCCGATGGATTCAGGATCCGTAACCAGGGCGCTATGCATTTTCTAACATTTACAATTACAGGCTGGATAGATATCTTTAGCAGACAACGCTACAGAGATCTTGTTATAGACAGTTTTCAGTATTGCAGAAAACATAAAGATCTGCAGGTTGGGGCTTACGTCATAATGTCTAATCATATTCACACTATCTGGACAGCCAAACATTCTAACCTCAGCGATATTGTACGGGACTTTAAAACATTTACCAGTAAAGCTATTTGTAAAAGCATTGAGCAAGAGCCTGAAAGCCGGCGGGAGTGGCTATTGCATATGTTTAAGTTTTATGCTAATCAAACTGTATCGAATGATTATTACAAGGTCTGGAGCAGCAACAATCATCCGGAAGAAATATTCAGTGATCCCTTTTTAAAAACCAAGCTGAATTATACGCATCAAAACCCGGTAAGGGCGGGATTAGTATCAGAGCCCTCTGATTACCTATACAGCAGCGCCGCCAATTATGAAAAGGGAAAAGGAATTATGGAGATTGATTATTTGTTTTAATGATATTACTAATGGCTATTATACGTGGCCAAAGGCCACATAATAAGGCTTCGAGGCTGCAAGCCTCGAAGAGCCTGCGGACGCTTCGACGAGCAGGCACGTAATAAAACTTCGAGACTGCAAGCCTCGAAGAGCGTATAGAGTGTATATTTACAGCTTTTTTGCAGGGATCCTTTATGCAACTGGCACGAAAAGTTATTGAATCGGAACTGGTACATTTTGAAAACTACTACCACGAAGTTTTACAAAGTGATATCCCCTTGCTTAACCGGATCAACAACTACCACTTCAGCCGCAAAGGCAAACAGATGCGTCCCATGTTCGTTCTGCTCAGTGCACGTCTTGCCGGAGAAGTCAATGAGGCATCCTACAGGGCCGCTGTTATCGTGGAAATGCTGCACACCTCTTCACTGGTACATGACGACCTGGTAGATGATTCCCTGGAAAGAAGAGGCGCTTTTTCAGTAAATGCATTATGGAATAATAAAGCTGCTATCTGGTCGGGCGATTACCTGTTTGCGCACAGTGTGTTATTGTCGCTGGCAAAAGGCGATCACCAGATCATCAGGTTTTACTCCGATGCCATTCAGCAAATGATAGAGGGCGAGTTGGTGCAGATGGCAAAATCGCGCAAGCTGAACCTTGATGAAAAGGTGTATTATGAAATTATTACCGCCAAAACAGCCTCGTTTCTTGCGGCCGCCTGTGCAGCCGGCGCCAGTACCACCTTCAACGATAATACACAGGTACAACAGTTGCATTTGTTTGGCAAAAAAACAGGTGTTGCATTTCAGCTAAAAGACGACCTGCTGGATTATGGCAAGGCCGATATAGGCAAGCCTACCGGTAATGATATCAAAGAAAAAAAGCTTTCCCTGCCACTCATTTATACACTGAATACCTGTGAACCTTCATTAAAAAAGAAGCTGCTGTACATTCTCAAGCACCAGAATACGGAAGAAGAAAAAGTGCAGTTTGTAATAAACGAGGTGATCAGGGCAGGAGGGATTCAGTATGCTACAGAAAAAATGTTTGCCTGCAGAGATGAGGCATTGGCATTACTCTATGAATTTCCGGCTTCAGAAACCCGCTCGGCACTGGAAGAAATGGTTCGTTATACAACCGATCGCAGCTATTAGCCTGCTCCAGAGTTACAACAGATTTTACGACTAGGTTTGCACTATATAAAACCTAACCAACGGCACAATGCGTTATTTTATTCTGGCTATGCTCGCCCTTGCACTATCGTTTCAGGCTGCGGCCCAACATAGTTACAGGGTAACTGTTCGTGATAAAGATTCCCGTGAATTACTGAATGGTGTTACGATCCAGGTAAAAGATAACCCGGCAGCATCAACCTATACGGATGCAAACGGCTTTGCCATTTTAAAAAATCTTAAAGCTACCTCTTCAATACTGGCATATAGTTTTATTGGCTATAAAACATTTGAGCAAACCATTCAGCTACCTGATACAATCATGCATATTGTGGAGTTAGAACCCGATGCAGCAGCATTACACGATGTGGTGGTGGTAGCATCTACACGCAGTAACGATCGCATAGAAAATGCCACTACCAAGGTAGAGGTATTGGGACAGGAAGAAATGAATGAGGAAAGTACCATTAAACCCGGTAATATAGCCAGCATACTGGGTGATGTAAGCGGCATCCAGATCCAGCAATCATCTGCTACTTCCGGTAACGCCAATATCCGTATCCAGGGTTTGGATGGACGCTACACACAGCTCCTGAAAGACGGGATGCCCTTGTACGGCGGTTATTCGGGAGGCTTTGGGGTACTTTCTGTACCTCCGCTTGACCTGAAGCAAGTGGAATTGATCAAGGGTTCTTCTTCTACCCTGTACGGTGGTGGCGCCATCGGGGGACTTGTAAATATGATCTCGAAAAAACCTTCCTATACACCCGATGCATCATTCCTGGTAAACCAGTCCACACTAAAGGAAAGCAACATCAATGCCTATTATGCGCAGCGATGGAAGAAATACGGGTTTACTTTTTTTGGCGGACAAACTATCCAAAAAGCTGTTGATGTAAATAAGGACGGGTTTAGTGATGTACCGGAAACCAATAGTACTTTAATACATCCTACATTGTTCTTTTACCCTTCTTCCGGTACATGGTTCTCCGTTGGCTGGTCGGGTAGTTTTGAAAAAAGAACCGGCGGGGATATGATTGCCATTGACGATAAGAACAATGCACAGCATCCGTATTATGAAAAGAACAAACTGAACCGCAACACTTTTACACTGCTGTCAGAAAGCAGGCTCAATAATACACTGACCTTATCAGTAAAAGGAAGTTTCAGCGCTTTTAACAGGGATGAAACCACCAATACTTATTTCTTCAGCGGGCAGCAAAACAATTATTATGCTGAAGCATCTGTTATACAACGTGCGCATAAACACAATATCATAGCAGGGGTAAACCTTACCGGTGATAAATTCACTCCATCTGCAGCAACGCCGGTTCCGGTAGGTAGCTTTTCCAATGCCACCGTTGGCATTTTTGCACAGGATACCTGGCAACTGTTTACCAATACCAAACTGGAAACAGGCATCCGTGCAGATCATCATAATACTTATGGCAATTTCTTTTTACCGAGAATAGCATTGTTCCAACGTTTAAACGAACACTGGGGCGCACGTGCCGGGTTTGGAATGGGTTATATTACACCTAATCCACTTACCCCACAGATCAGGGATTATTCCATTTACCAGTTGCAACCCATTGCGCCTGGTGTAAAGCCTGAAAAATCATACGCAGGTAATGCAGAAATAAACTATAAAACCAGCATAGGAGAGGAGGGCAGCCTGTTCATTAACCAGGCCTTCTTTATTACACGCATCAATAACCCTGTAGTAGCAGAAGAAGAAACTTCGGGAGCTGTTTCATTCTCTAATAAGAATAAGCCATTAATTACCCGAGGGCTGGATACTTATATCCAGTTGCATTTGCCAGCCTGGGAGTTTTATCTTGGCTATACTTATACTGACGCACTGCGTACTTACCTGTCACAGCAACAGTTTGTGCCTGTTACTCCAAGACATCGTGCAGCAGCTACTGCATTGTATGAAATAGAAGGCAAGTTCCGCATTGGCATTGAAGCCTCTTATAATAGTTACCAGTATCGTGAAGATTACAGCAAAACACCCGGCTATTTATTCATGGCTGCGATGGCCGAAGTAAAGTTTGGTCCCAAGTGGAGCCTTGTGCTCAACTGCGAAAATCTTTTTGATGAACGCCAGAGCAAGTATGAATCGCTGTACACCGGGCCGGTAACAAATCCTGTTTTCAAAACATTATGGGCACCTATTGATGGCAGGGTAGCCAATCTCTGCCTGCGTTTTCAGCCATTTGCCAGGTAAGCAGAAAAAACATTCACCAGCCTGTTCATTCTATCCGTTTTACTTCCATCTTACCAATTGAGCTATTTTACCGGGCTGCAAACCACTGTGAATACAGGAAGTGCAGACAGATGATTTATTGTCCTACATTAGTGCCGCAGAATTGCAATAACTGACTATCCGGATAAGGCAAGCTGCAATTGCGGGGCTTAACCTGTAGGTCTAAGCTGCTATGGAACGCTTCCTTATAAAAAGTAATTAGCCTTCTCAGGCCAGACCTGACAGGTTAACTTTCCTATAAGCGGAGAGTCAGATTACAATAAATCATTACCATTTTACCCGGTTAACTATGTCAAACATTAACCTGATCATTGAAGAGAGGCCCGCAGATATTGGCAATTTTATGGTGGGCAGGCTATTGCCATTTCGTGGCAAAAGAATGGTTGGCCCCTTCATCTTTATTGACCACATGGGGCCGGTAAGCATGGACGATCACCACAATGTAGATATTGGTCCGCATCCGCATATTGGGTTGTCCACACTTACTTACCTGTTTGAAGGCAATATTATGCACCGCGATACACTGGGTTCGGCCATTGAAATAAAACCCGGTGAAGTAAACTGGATGACCGCAGGCAAGGGCATTGTTCATTCAGAAAGAACACCCGACCACCTGCGTGGATTGAATAAAAACCTGCATGGATTACAGATCTGGGTTGCGCTGCCCAAAGAACTGGAACAAATGGATCCTACCTTTTATCACGCAGCCAAAGATGAAATTCCTGAATGGGTACAAAATGGCGTGCATTATAAGCTGATAGCAGGTGAGGCATTTGGCAAAAGATCTCCTGTACCGGTGTATAGTAAGCTGTTCTTACTGGAAATAAAAGCAACCGAAAAAACAACGATCAAAATAGGCAGTGAGCTTGTCGGCGAAGCCGGCATGTACATACTGGAAGGCAGCGTGGGAAGCGAAGGCTTTACTTATGAACCCAAACGCATATTGGTAGCCAGGGACAGTTCACTCTGCGAATTTGTGATGAATGCCGGTACTACAGTGTACATTTTTGGTGGTGAACCATTTCCTGAATACAGGCATATTTACTGGAACTTTGTTGCCAGCGACCTGGCATTGATCGAAAAAGCCAAAGAGAACTGGTCAACACAGAACTTTCCAAAGATCGAAGGCGAAACAGGTTTTATTCCCTTACCATCCATTGACCCTTCCGTAAAACAAAAACAATGAGCCAGAGCCGTATTACCGCAACCATAGGATCACAATTATACAAGATCGATATTCATACCGCTACCAACGAGATCGTTTCTGATGAGCCCAAAGCCCTGGGCGGACAGGATAGCGGCTTTTCCCCGTCTGAGTTACTGGCGGCCTCACTGGGCGCCTGTACCTGCGCTACACTGCGTATGTATGCCGACAGAAAAGGCTGGGCATTGCTGGATATAAAAGCAGATGTGACCTTTGAACGGGATAAAGCCAATAACAGGTCTATTTTTACCCGTACCATTGAGCTGATAGGCGACCTGGACGCAGAACAGCGCGCAAGATTGCTGGATATTGCCAATAAATGCCCTATTCACCAGGCACTGACAAATCCTATTGAGGTCAATACACAATTGTTGTAGAAAACCGACGGGAGGAGCGGCTTATTTCAGCTCTTCAAAATGGCCGGTGAGCTTATTCTTTCTCACATTGTCCCAATTGTAAAAACGGCCGTTCATGGCCACATATACACCGGCAGGAAGAGTTTGTGCGAAAGCGAGGGCACTGCCAAGGTTAAAAAACCCATCAGAGCTACCAAATTTATAGGGGATCATGGCGCCGGTAAGTACAATGGTCTTATCCGGCACTTTTTCGGCCAATACCTTTGCTGTAACCGTCATGGTATCGGTGCCGTGGGTAAGAACGATCTTATCTTCCTCTGCATTACGGCACTGGTGCACGATCAATTCCCTGTCTTCAGCCGTCATTTGCAGGCTATCGATCATCATCAGGGTCCTTACAGTTACATCCAGCGTACTACGGCTGCGCTTCAGCATTTCCGGCAAATGGGTCTCTTTAAAAAACAACTCACCTGTAAGCTCATTATACTCTTTATCGAATGTGCCACCTGTAACAAAGATCCTGATTGATGCCATAGCGTCGTAATTTGGGTACCAAAAGTAAGAAAGCTGCGGGAATTAACAGGAGCAGGTTAAAAGTTTCCTGGCTCTCCGGATATGGGCAAGCTGCGCCAAGAGGCTTAACCTGTCAGGTCAGATGGTTGCAGGTACTACACGTTAATGGATGTGCAATCAATGTTGTCCAATTAAGAGTGTTGATTCCGGCGGGTGGAGACACCCGCCGGGGATGCATCCGTGAGTTCCAGACCTGACCCGTCGTTCAGCCGGGCAGGCAGGTTTACTTTCCTATATGCGGGTAGTCAGAAAAGTTTACACTTTAAGAGGCTTATAACAATTGAAAAACGCTGTTTCTTTAAAGGCATACTGATTTGTAATATCTTCATCGCCCTGACGGTAAAACCATTTCCGGATGACTGTTTATACAAGAAAACTATATTGTTGTTGTTTGTTACTCATAATGATACTGGCATTGCAAACCAGTGCCAGCGCTCAGGAAACCGAGCTACTCCCCGGAAAATGGACAGGCGTGCAGTATGTGAGAAGTACCACAAAAAAAGACAAGCAGTTCAGAACCGCCTCTTTGCCTGAGATCTCAGACAGCACTTATATGGAGCTTTCTATCGACCAGTTAGTGGGCAACACTTTTTCAGGCACTTTATACCGTAGCTTTTTCCAGCAGCCACAGGACAATTTCTGCACCGCCACTGTTGATGGCACTATCAGCAAAGGCAAAATTGTGATCAATGTACTACAGATAGGAGAGAATAAGCTAAAGAAGTATCCGGGGTTTTACTGGTGTGCAGGTACACTCAATTTAATGTGGAAGCCCCGCGAAGATGGAGTTGCTGAATTATCAGGCAAATCGTCCGATGCAGAATGTTTTAGTGGCCCTGTTACTTTACAGAGAAAACCTGTAGCGCCACCACCGGTCATCAAAGAAAAAGAACCAGCCTATACCAGCCGGAAGGATTCTGTTTTCCGTACCATTCGTTTGCAGAATAAACAATTTACAGTAGAACTCTTTGATAATGGCGTGGTAGATGGCGACAGTGTTACTGTTTATTTCAACAGGCAGGTAGTAGCAGCCAACAAACTGCTTACAGCTAAAGCCATTTCGCTAACACTGACTGCCGAAGAAAATGCGGAGAATGTACTGGTGATGTATGCAAATAACCTGGGTACGGTGGCTCCCAATACAGCAGTAATGAAAATAAAGGCTGATGGAAAAGTGTATGATGTATTCCTGAAGGCCGATCTGCAGGGTAATGCTGTTATTAAATTTGAACTGGTGAATAACAACAATAGAAAATAACAGCATATTGAACGCACGTCAATATGCTGTTATTATTATACATAATAGGGTTCTTTAGTCCTGCTCTTTACGATACACTGCAGGGCTGCATCCATAATACTTCTTAAAAGCCCTGATAAAACTGAACAGGTTCTTATAGCCCAGGATCATTCCGATACTGCTTACAGACTCATTGGATTGTTTCAGCAATACCAATGCACGTTTCATCCTGATGCGCAGTACAAAGCTAAAAATGCTTACTCCAAACAATTGCCTGAAGCCTCTTTTCAGTTTAAAGGTATTCAGTCCTGTACGATGCGCTATTTCTTCCATAGTACCCGGTTCATCACTATTCTCTGTAAGCCATCTTTTCAGCGTATATAACTGTTCTGTATCCCATTTGCTGAGCTTAATATTTCTGCTTCCCTCATCAGGGTCCTGGCTGAATTCATCCAGTACGGCTAACAGCAGCTCTGTAGCTTTTGCCCGCAGGTAAAGCGAGAATAACTCCGGCTGATAGGTTTTGTACTGTAATCCCTCCAGTTGCTCTACCATACTACGGCTTACAGTTCTGTTGCTGCGGTGCAACCAGCATACCTGGCGCAGGTTGATCTTCTGCAACAATACCTGCAATAGCGGGTACTGCGACGGGAACTGTAATACCAGGTTTTCAGGATAATGCAACACAATTAAACTGCCCTGCAAGGGTGAATTACAGTTCAGGCGAACTGTTCCTGAAGGCATGTACAAAAGGTTGCAGGCCTGTTCGCAGAAAAGCCGGTCCCCAACGTCGGGAACATCGCAACTGAACTGGCTCTGTAACGAGACCATTAAAATAAAAGCACCGGAATCTGTTGAGATCTCAAGCTTTCCATCAGTGTGCTGTACACTAATGTTCGTTGACTGTAATAAGTGTGGATTGCCTTTTTTAGCCTGTAGCAAACAATATCCTAAACCAGGAACTTGTGAAGAAAATAATGAATCAGGAGCAGGAAATGACTGTTGCATTTCTGTTACAACAGGGGAACAGGATATTGTGCCGGCTACATGGTGGCGCGCGACATTAACATTCATAGTAAAAGGTTTATTATTCTTGGCAATAGGTTTCCGTTACAGCAATAGCAAGCCTGTCTGTAAAATCAGAAAACCATTTTGCTTAATGTACCTGTACTACTATCGAAGCCTTAGTCTGGAAGATCGATCGAAATACTATGTTGTTGGCATGATAAAAAAGGGGGAGTACTACGCTGCGGAGGCAGTGTTATTTATCGTGTGTTACCAACAATGAATATGCATTCCGATGATGTGTGTAAATAACAACTTAAATATACTTACATTCCCTGAAAGTCGATCTTATTTGTGGACAAAATTATACATTTAACTTATTTGATTTTTGACAAATGTAGTCTGGTCGCAGGTTCTACACAGTTACACTTACCACAGGATATGCGGTAGCGTTACCAATTGCAAAACACCTTTACAATTCATTGAATAAAGATTTTCCTGTATACAGAAAAAGGTTGCCGGAGCGGCAACCTTTTTCAATAAAAAACTACAAAATGTAGTTTTAGAATGCTTTCTTTTCAACTTCCGCTTTTCCCTGGCGGGTCCATTCGATCATGGTAGTAAGCTCTTCCACCAATCCATCTGCACTACCCATAAAGCCTACAGCTTTGAAACGGATGTTATTTTCTTTATCGATCACAAATTTGGTAGGGATACCTGTTACTTTATATTGCTCGATCACTTTGCTATCATAATCCATCAATACATGGAAAGGATAAGCGTTTTTCTCAATAAACTCAGATACTACTTTCTTTGTTTTTTCTTTATCATCAAAAGTCTCACGGGTATCAATAAATACAAATTTCACATCAGGGTCGCTTTTGTATTTCTCTACGGCCATTTTCATTCCGGGGAATGAGGCTTTACAGGGGCCGCACCAAGTAGCCCAGAAATCTACTATTACAATTTTACCTTTCAGGGAAGCAAGAGTTACTTCGCTGCCGGAAAGATCTTTCAGTACAAACGAAGGAGCAGCCTCATTGATCATGCTTTTTGCCAGCTCTTCACGTTTTTTGGCCATTTCCTCTTTACGCTTTGCCCTTATGTCTTTCTCCAGGTCATCAATATAAGCGGTCCATTGATTTTCAGTATTTGTTTTGCCCAGGTAAACTCTTTTTAACTGGTCGCGCATACGGGGTGTAAATTTATCAGCCTTGATAAATGCTTCCAGTTCCACGCGGGCCGCATCAGCACCTTTCACTTTTTCAGTGTATTCAGCAAACGCTTCGTTCATTGAAATATCATTGCGTTTGAATGACTCTACAGCATGTTTCTGATGCTCATAAGCATTTTTATAGTCTTTTGAGTGATACAGCAGTAAAGAGTAAGTGTCTTCAAACATGGCATAATTCTGCTCTTTAGAATCCTTCCACTGTTTGTCTGTGTAATAAGAAGGTTTTGACTTCATATTACCGGCATCGGCTTTCACTATTTCCAGGCTTTGCGCAGAAAGCTCTTTAGCGGTTTTTATATCTGCT
This sequence comes from Chitinophagaceae bacterium, assembly GCA_047602185.1. Lineage (GTDB taxonomy): Bacteria > Bacteroidota > Bacteroidia > Chitinophagales > Chitinophagaceae > PMP191F. Next base: position 1,525,828 of record JASGHY010000001.1, read on the forward strand.
GCACTGGGTTTGGCATCCACGCTTTCGCCGGATAATTTCCATGCCACGCTATTGTACACACTGGCAAGACCGCTTTTATTCTTTTTTACCAGTGCTGCATATTCTTTCATTTTGGCATAGTTACCATCCTCACCGTATGCACTGGCCAGGTTTACATACATGTTGTCATGTAAAGATTGATCCTGCTCGGTTTTAACAGGGTATTTCTGAAGCAGTGCTTTTACCAGTACTTCTTTTTTAGCAAGATCTTCCTCTTTGTAAATAGCGTTGATCTGCTCATTTTTAGCCCAGGCACCTTCAGGGAATTTTACCTTTTTCAATGAATCCACGGCAGTACCTTTTGCTTTATCTTTCAGTCTGTCAAAGTAATTTTTTGCCAGGCTAAAATCTGTTTCAGTAGCAGCAGGGTTGCTGATGGATTTTTCCAGTTCTTCTTTCAACAATGTTTTATCGCTTTCATCTTTCGATAGAAACAACATGTTGTAATAATCGGCTTTGTTTTTTTCTTTCAGCGAAGGATTAAGCGTAAAATCTTCTTTTACGAGTGCTGCACCTTTAGCCGGGTTTGATTTCAGGGCCCATATGCCACCATAGCTGCTGAACACCAGGCCTGTTGCTTTAAGTGCGCCAGGTACGGGTTGTCCTGCTGCATTGTACACCAATACATAATAACCGGAGTCGTTGTTATTATCTCTTTTGGTACCGTCAGTAAAGGTTATAAATACAGATTTGGTAGTATCGTTGATGCTGAATGATCCGGTGTACACATCTCCATTTTTCGTCAGCGGGATATCTTTTGCCAGTGGCAGTACGCCTTCCTGCAGAAATGCAATAGCCTCCAGGCTTTTTGCATCGGCTACCGGCGAACCCGTTGCTTTATAAGTGATGGTAATTGTTTCACCGGCCTTAGGTTTTGCCGGCTGAAAGGTTAGTGATTGGGCAGACACCTGTGAAAAGGCCAGAGTGGTACTGGCCAGCATGGCTACAGACAGAATTTTCATGATGCGCAGGTTGAGTTTATGTAATGATTTGCTTTTTAAATATAAGTTTTATCAGCTTATATTGACGCAATCAGCTCAAAAATGCACACATTAAAATATTCCGAATATAAATATACCCAATTACCCAAGCTGATTATAAAGCCATTACATATTGCAGGATTTTCCAAACCTGAATTCTGGCAATCATTAGCAGTTACACTCAGATGATCTCCATCTTCTGCATCAGGAAAGATGCATTTTTGTTTTTGGCTACCCCACGTTGTAATGTATAATCAAAAAGCAATTCATTGTTCCGGATAGTGCTTTCAAAACAATAATTACTGATCCGGCCGGGGAGCTCTTCTTCCAGCACACTTAATGCCAGGTCGTGCGTAGCAAACAGGGTAAGGCAATTATATTGCAACAGTTTACGGATAAACTGCTCGGAGCCATGTGTCTTATCATCAGAATTGGTGCCCCGCAATATTTCATCGATCAGCACCAGGGCTGGCTCACCATTCTGCACATTACGGATAATGAACTGCAGTTGCTTCAGCTCGGCCATAAAATAAGAGGTCTGCTCCTGCAATGAATCACTTACCCGTATAGAAGTAAAAATGCGCATGGGAGAGAAAGCAAACTGCTCTGCACAAACCGGTACGCCACACTGAGCCAGCACTACATTAACGCCAATAGCACGCAGAAAGGTAGTTTTGCCCGACATATTGGAGCCGGTTACCAGCACCAGCTGCTCAGCATGTCCCATATCCACATCATTGGCAACCCTTACAGTAGCAGGGATCAGGGGATGCGCCAGTGCTGTAGCTTTTACAGCAAGGGGAGAAGGCTTGATAACAGGATAAACGTATGCCGGGGAATTAAATGCATAAGTAGCCAGCGACACCAGTGTTTCGATAGTGCCTACACATTTGATCCATTCAGGAAACTTTTCTTTATTACCTGTTCTCCATTTTTCCAATGCCCACATACATTGAATGTCGTACATCACAAAGCTGTTTAGGAAAAGGATCACCAGCATATTTAACCGCTGATCGAAGATGCCGGCCAGCGAAGACAATTTACGTATGGTAAGATGTGCCGACGTGGCCCGCGATTGCTCTTGTTGCAGTAATTGTGAACCGCCGGTATCCGCACCACTGAATAATCGCAGAATAGTAGCATATTGTTGCAGTATTGCCTGTTTTTTACCCAGCAAAAGGTGCTGCATGTTGATCCGTTTTACAAAACAGCCTATGATAACCCAACTGGCTAAAGCGCCCAGTGTAAGTAGCTTATAATCGTTGGTAAAAATGTAATAAATTAAAGCAGCGAGATTATATAGTGGTATTAACCAGCGAACGACTGCAAGCCATTTGCGATGCAGCAATAAAGAGGGCATGGTAAGCCAGGAGTTAATATCATGCAGGTTACCTTCTTTTTCACTGTGCAGTAATCCGTTTGCTGTTATTAACTGGCGAAGTTCTTTCTGTTCGCTCAATACCTTTACTGCCTGCTGCTGGTTTTCTATCGCATCAGTTTTCAGCAATGGTTCCTGTAACAATGCAGCAAGCTGCGCCGAACCATGTGCCGTTGTTGTACGGTTGAGTAACTGGTATAAAGACCCTTTTCCGAAAATATCCAGGTCGGATGTATAGCTCTCGCCTTTCTCAAATTGCAGACCATCACCTAAACCATTGGGTTGTTGCTGAGCAATAGCGATCTCGTTGGTATTAACAAACAGCAGCTTTTCAAGTAAGGCTTTTTTATCACGCAGGCGGAAGGCGATCTTCACCAACCACAGAAAAATAGCAGCACATAAAATGGTGATCAGCGGCCATTGAGCATCTCCGCTCTTTATCCAGTAATAAACAGCCACACAAAGGGCTGCAAAACAAAGTAACCGAAGGGTAGAGACACGCAGCCATTGCATCTGTGCTTTTTCTACCTGCCGGGTGTACTCCCTGATATTTTCTTCGTAAAATGCTGTAGGATTTGTCATGGCTATGGTTGTTTCAAGTGCAGGTTTCAGGTTTCACGCAAAGACGGCAAGCAATGCAAGTTGGCAGTTAGCAATTTGCAGTTAAGCCAGTGAATGCCCGCCCGGATGAGCCAATCGGACGGGTACTTCTTATTTTGTATTTGCCTTTCAAACTTCCGGCCTCATACTTCTTTGCGTTTCCTTCGAAATTCGATATTCAAAATTCAATATTCGATATTGCTTCCTGTTTTCAACTTTCTCATTCCCCCTCTTCCTCTCTACACCTTCTTCATCACCACCTGCACGGTATCGGGTGACTGCTGCAATAACTCTACTGAATATCCTTTGCTCAATTCCTGCAACAGATCTTTTGTATAATGACGGATCGTTAATAATGTAAGTTCCTTTTCCAGTTGTACGTCAAAAATATTGTCAGCACCAAAAGCCAGTTTCTCTATCTTATCTGCACGGTCATCCAGGCAAAGCTGGATATTAACAGCCCCTGTCTGCATCAGGTTAGGCTTGTATTTGATATCGGCCAGGATCTCGTACAAATGCGCCAGCGGCTTTTCGCCAACAAAAGAAAAGTCTTTTGAATGCAAACGCATCAATACCTGGTGTTGCTTGAAAACGATGATAGGAGGTAAGCCTTTGACTGACCTGTTGTGGATCACTGTTCCGGGCAATTCCTTATCCAGGAAGCATTTTACATACAGGGGAATGCTCTTGTTCTGCAGCGGCTTAATGGTCTTCGGGTGAATTACCTGTGCACCATAGTAGGCCATTTCAATTACCTCGTCGTAGTTCAGTTCGGCAATCAGTTGCGCTTCGGGAAACTGTTTTGGATCCGCATTCATCACACCTTCCACATCTTTCCAGATGGTGAGGCTATCGGCCGGTAACATATTGGCAAAAACAGCAGCTGTATAATCGCTTCCTTCACGTCCCAGGGTGGTACTCTCATTTTCGTCGGTAGAGCCAATAAAGCCCTGTGTTATTACAATGCTCTTTTCATCAAACAAAGGCAACACATCGTCCTGTACTCTTTGTAAGGTAAAGTTCCAGTCAATGGTGGCATCACGGAAATTATCATCTGTGCGGAAGATATCGCGAACATCTATCCACGAATTGTCAATTCCTTCCTCGCGAAGGAAAGCACTGATAATGGCTGTAGAAAGCAATTCGCCCACACACACGATCTGATCATAATAGTAATCGTAATCGCGTACCGGCTTATCATGCAGCAACCATTCCACCTCGGTAAAAAAGTCAACCAGTTGTTGCTGTGTTTTATTGTATTCGGTTACCAGCAGGTATTTGGCTGTAGTAAGGTGATTTTGTTTTACGATCTCAAACAGCTTCAGCGCTTCTTCCTTATGGTCATTAAAAAAAGCCTCGGCTACTTTTTCGAGGGCATTGGTAGTTTTGCCCATAGCCGAAATCACTATCAGCAACTGCTCGTCTTTATAACCACGTATAATAGCGGCTACATTTTTGATCCTTTCGGCACTATTGGCACTGGCTCCCCCGAACTTAAACACTTTCATGAAGCTTAATTTATTGGATTAGGCAGCAAATGTAAAGTATCGGGTTTAATGTTTAAGGTGTAAGGTATAAAGTGCTGAAAATACAAGTCCACGGAAAATAGCCGGCTTGCCTTTTATCAGAAACCCGGTACAGCAGGCCTTAAACTTTAAACCTTATACCTGTACCTTTTAAACTTTCCATGTGTTTGCTAAACACGTTTACTTGTCTGCTTATTAACTTCCCCTTACATTTGTTCACTAACCTACATTGAATCAAAACTGGCCATTATGAGCACAATCAACCGGAAAGTTTTAACATTAGACGAATTTACTATCCAGCAGTTACGTGATTTTCCCCATGCCACCGGCGAACTCAGCGGACTGCTGCGCGACATGGGACTGGCAGCCAAAAGAGTGAATGTAGAGGTAAATAAGGCAGGACTGGTAGATATCCTGGGCGATGCAGGCTCTATTAATGTACAGGGCGAGGACGTTAAAAAACTGGACATTTTTGCGAATAATCAGTTTATGGGAGTACTGCAGCATGGCATCAGTTGTGCCGGTATTGCCAGTGAAGAACTGGACGATTACGTGGCTTTTGACGATGCGGTAAGCAAAAACTCCAAATATGTTTGCCTGTTTGACCCACTGGACGGCAGCGCCAATATTGACGTAAACGTGTCTATCGGCACCATTTTCAGCGTTTACCGCCGTGTAAGTCCACAAGGTACCATTGCCACCAAGGAAGATTTTCTGCAGGCCGGCCGTCACCAGGTTGCTGCCGGTTACATGGTCTACGGTTCATCTACCATGCTGGTATATGCCACACGCCGCGGGGTAAATGGCTTTACACTCGATCCTTCTATCGGTGAATTTTGTCTTAGTCACCCCAATATAAAATGCCCTGAGTTTGGCAAATTCTATTCAGTAAACCATGGCAATTACTTCCAGTATGCACCCGGCGTACAGGAATATATTAAGCGCTGCCAGCAAAAGACACCGGCTACCGGCGGACCTTACACGCAACGTTATATCGGCAGTATGGTGGCAGATGTACACCGTAACCTCATTAAAGGTGGCATTTTTATGTATCCCGGCACTATCGATAAGCCTAAAGGCAAATTGCGCCTGTTGTACGAGTGTAATCCTTTTGCATTCATACTGGAAGTGGCAGGGGGCAAGGCTACCAATGGTCAGCAACGCACACTGGATGTTCAGCCTACAGAATTGCATCAACGCTCACCGCTCTTTATCGGCAGCAAAGGCATGATGGAAGAGCTGGAGACATGTCTTTAATACAAAGGATACCGGATACCAACATTGGGTATCCGGTAGCTTGATTCTTGTCATGATGACCTTTCCTTAACATTTTCTGGTACGCATTTAGCCGAACTTTGGATAAACATCCGTAAGTATATGAAAGGACTTTTGTTACCCCGAACCGGCTTTATATTAATAGCATTGTTAACCGTAGGTAGCATTGCCCCCGCAATGGCAAACCCGGTAACTATCCACCACAGCATAATACTGCATAGAAACACCCTGGAAGAAGATATTCTGCAACTGGTGAACCAGCACCGCGCTAAACTGGGATTAGCACCACTTTCAAACAATGCAGTTCTCACAACGGAAGCAGAGAAGCACAGTAAAAATATGGCCAGCCGCAAAGTTCCTTTTGGTCACAAAGGCTTTCCGGATCGCATGAAAACGATCATGTCGCAGGTAGCCAATGTTCAGAGTGCCGCTGAAAATGTAGCACATGGCGATATGACCGCTGAAGAAGTGGTAAATGCCTGGCTCAAAAGCCCCGAACACAAGAAAAACATTGAGGGCAACTACCGCATTACAGGCCTCGGCATTCAGAAAGACAAGAAAAACGGGGGATATTACTTTACCCAGATCTTCGCGGGATAAGGCTTCAGGTTTAAAGTTTAAAGTATAAGGTTTAAAGTGCGGTAGCTCGTGGCCCCGAACGAAAAGTATGATACTATTTGCCGGGAAGTCCGAAGCGCAACACCTTAAACTTTATACATTAAACATTACATCTATCAGGTCGGATCACAGGTTTAAAGTTTAAGGTATAAAGTGCAGTAGCTCATGACCCCGAACGAAAAGTATGATACTATTTGCCGGGGAGTCCGAAGCGCAACACCTTAAACTTTAGGTATACAGGTTTAAAGTTTAAGGTTTAAAGTGCAGTAGCTCGTGGCCCCGAATGAAAAGTATGATACTATTTGCCGGGAAGCCCGAAGCGCGACACCTTAAACTTTATACATTAAACATTACATCTATCAGGTCGGATCACAGGTTTAAAGTTTAAGGTATAAAGTTCAGTAACTCATGGCCCCGAACGAAAAGTATGATACTATTTGCCGGGAAGCCCGAAGCGCGACACCTTAAACTTTATACATTAAACATTACATCTATCAGGTCGGATCACAGGTTTAAAGTTTAAGGTTTAAAGTGCAGTAGCTCATGGCCCCGAATGAAAAGTATGATACTATTTGCCGGGGAGTCCGAAACGCGACACCTTAAACCTTATACCTTAAACTTTGTATCTTGTGGGCAAATACCGGCAATCCATGAGCAATCCTGTTATTTCTGTAAAGAACCTGGTTAAGAATTACGGCAATTTTGAAGCGGTAAAAGGGATCAGTTTTGAAGTGTACGAAGGGGAAATATTCGGTCTTTTGGGCCCTAATGGCGCCGGTAAATCCACCACGCTGGAAATTATTGAGACCCTTCGCGAAAAAACCTCCGGTGAAGTATATGTAAATGGCTTTAATCTTGATAAAGAACCCGATGCTATCAAAAAGATCATCGGCGTACAACTACAAACCTCCGGCTTTTATCCCGGTCTTAACCTCACAGAACTGATTGAGTTGTTTGCCGGTCTGTACAATGAAACAGTAGACGCAGCAGCCCTGCTGAAAATGGTAAACCTGGAAGATAAAGCCAAAAATAAGTTTAAAGACCTTAGCGGTGGTCAGAAACAGCGTTTCTCCATTGCTACGACGCTTATCAATAAGCCCAAAGTAATTTTCCTGGATGAGCCTACTACCGGTCTTGATCCGCAGGCTCGCCGCAATCTCTGGGACCTGGTGCTGAATATCCGCCAGCAGGGTACTACAGTTATTATTACCACGCACTATATGGACGAAGCAGAGGTGCTCTGTGATCGTATTGCTATCGTTGACTCCGGAAAGATCATTGCATTGGGTACACCAGATGCACTGATCGACGATCTTGTTGCCACCGGTTTTGAACGCCCCAAAGAAATGAAGAAAGCCAACCTGGAAGATGTGTTTATTCATCTGACGGGTCATGCCTTACGCGAACTTTAAATTAATGTGCAAATTTGAAAATGTGCTAATGTGCAAATGAAAATACACTGTTGCTGCAGCACTGCATTTTCAAATTAGCTTATTCTCAAATTTTCAAATTGTATGGATTTACGGTATCCCATTGGTCAGTTTGAGCCGAAGCCTTTTTCAGAGAAATTACTCCGTGAATGGCTGACAGAGATCCAGATCCTTCCGCAACTACTGGAACAGGCCATCAACAACCTGGATAAACCTCAGCTGGATACTCCTTACCGCGAAGGCGGCTGGACCGTACAGCAGGTAGTGCATCATGTAGCCGATAGTCATATCAACGCCTACTGCCGCTTTAAACTGGGTTTAACGGAAAACAATCCCACCATTAAACCGTACGAAGAACAGTTGTGGGCCGAATTAAGCGACACCCGCGATCTGCCGGTCAATATTTCCATTACATTATTGTTTGCATTGCATGCTCGCTGGTATGAGGTATTGCGCAATATTTCGCAGGAAGACCTGCTGAACCGCACGGTCTATCATCCTGCAAGCCAGAAAACCATTACTCTCTGGAACCTGCTGGGCATGTATGCCTGGCATGGTCAGCACCATACAGCTCATATAACGACGTTGAGGGAAAGAATGGACTGGTAGGTTTGAGATTTGAAGTTTTAAATTTGAGATTATGGCAACAATCGTCCGTTTTGAAGAACTTGAAATATGGCAGGAGAGCAGAAGGCTTTCCTTAAAGATATTTGAGTTGTCAAAAAACGAACAGTTTGCCCGTGATTTCAGATTCAGAGACCAGATCCGTAGTGCTGCAGGCTCTGTAATGGACAATATTGCAGAAGGATTCGAACGTTCCGGTAGAGCTGAGTTCATTCAATTCTTAGGTATTGCGAAAGGTTCTTCCGGTGAAGTACGTTCACAATTGCACAGGGCAACAGACCAGCAATATGTATCAGCTGAAGAAGGAGAGCAGTTAATTACCGAATACAACACACTAGCTTCAAAAATTGCAGGCTTTATCAGCTACCTGAATAAAAGCGAGTTTAAAGGGCAGAAATTTAAGGACAGAGCATGAAGCTGCCCCAATCTCAAATATTAAATCTCAAACTTCAAATCTTTTCATGGCATCACATTTAGACTGGAAATTATTACGCTCGGAATATATTTTTAAAGCCCCCTGGTGCACTGTGCGTACTGATACCTGCGAAAAACCGGATGGCAAGATCGTAGAGAACTACTATGTGTTTGAATTTCCTACCTGGGTTAACGCACTGGCATTAACTGAAGATGGAAAGATCATTCTTGAAAGACAATACCGTCATGCCATTGGCAGCACAGATATTGAACTGCCGGGAGGTTGCGTGGATGATACAGATGCCTCTTTGCAGGATGCCGTTGCACGTGAATTACTGGAAGAGACCGGCTATGCCTTTACCGAATACATTTACCTGGGAAAAACAAGTGCTAATCCGTCTACCAACAATAACTGGATGCATATGTTCCTGGCAAAAGGAGGGAAGAAGATAAAAGAGCAGGAACTGGACGCAAATGAAGAGATCGACATATTTCTGGCAACCCCGGAAGAACTGAAAACAATGCTGAAAGAACAACAGATCATCCAGAGTATGCACGTCACTACTATCTGGTATGCATTTCAGCAGCTTGGCTGGATCTGAATGCAGGATGCTTAACGCAGAACGCGAAACGCTGAATACACATTGCAGTTCAGCATTTCGCGTTTTACATTATGCCCATATCATTACTTCATACGTTCTCTCTTATTGAGCTTATAGGCAAAGCCAATACTCAATAACTGCTTGAGCTGCACTTTTGCACCACCTTCTGTTTTGTCACTCTTCACGGTCTTTACGTCGTTGTCATAGATCACATCTACAGATACACTCATATTGATAAAGCGGGATACCTTAAAGGCAAGAAGGTTTGTCCAGAAAATATCTACGTTAAAAGGATCATGACGATAATTGGAGAACAGATCGAGCCTTGTTTTGTAAATAGTATTCGCATTAATGTTTTTAGTAAAGTTCAATGACGCATACGCGCCCAATTCGAGTTTTGAGGATCTTCCGGAATCAACCCCAAAAGCACGAACGGCCGACAGGGAATCGTTTTTTACAATTACCCATCTTGCTGTGATCGGGGAAACAAATAATGAAAAATTGTCTTTGGGCTTGTAATCAAGACCCACCGACAAAACAACATAAGCAGGTGCAAAAAAGTCAGAGATCAATATTTTGGAAGTATCTGTAGGATAGGTATATCCTTTTGCAAACTGGCTGCGGATATTGAATAATCCACTCAGGTATATTTTTTTCCCGATATCATAACCATATTTGGAAAGCAGATCAAAACGGTCATCAGATTTACGATTGCCAAGACTGGTGGTTCTTACCAGGCCATAAGCAAGATCAATGTTATTATCCCAGGAGTGCCGTCCTTTTTTGTAATAGGCAAAAGCATTGAGCAAGGAAGTTAATGACATGGAGAAGTTGTCGCCACCAGCGGCCCAGTTGCTGAGAGCTCCCTGGTTAAAATTCAGGTTATACAAGCCACCCAGTTTCCAGACTGCTGAATCTGCGGCATCCTTTCTGACCTGTCTGCTCGATTCGCTTCTCAGGTTCTGTATAGTACGGTCTTGTGAATATGCCCATGCTGCCGTACATAATAATGATATTACTAATACAAAGTCCTTCTTCATAACAGGGAGGTTGGTTGAAAAAGCCTCCCCGAACAAAAAAGTTGCCAAATTATTCTTTAAAGCCTTTCTGTCGCGTTGCGTTAAAATTGTCAGCCTGAAATATTACTTTTTTTATGATTTCATTATCGCTTATCCGGGCATTTTCCGAAACTGCAACACGTTATTATTATCGTCTACACACAATAAAGAAATGCCATTGTACACGATGCAGTTTTCGTAAGTGGGTGCATAAATGGGATAAAGATCTTTATCTGCATAGCTACACCAGCTATTGGCATTTCCGCAATAGGTACGGCAATTGCCATATGTAGCATAAAATCTCAGGGTACTGTTTTCTTTATCGAAGGTTACAGTGCCTGAGCGATAGCTCAATAACTGGAATTGTTCCGCTTCGTTGTTAATATCAGCATAGCAAAACTCCTCAGTACTACCATCCGCTGCAATCATATAACGAAGTGTATACATATCAGTCCGTGACCTGTAGTAACCATTGTACTGCCAAAATTCGTTCATCGGGAATATTCCGGACTGCCATGTGCCTGCAATATTTTCAGGAACAGGTGTACATGGATAAATGATCTTTCTTTTGTTGAGGCCTGCCGATAAAGCACCCGCCATTAACCTTGCCAGTTTTTGCATAGAATGATGACCTGTTCAATAATTTAAAATTGTGCCTGTTGCTTGCCAGGGGGGAAGGGCAGCATGCTGTAACAGCAGTGAGGGTGATAAGCTGTTTGTAATTAAGACAATCAAAAGTAAAAGAGCCTGCCGGTTCTTTTTAACCTATCGGTGTGAATTGCTGAAAAACTTTACTGAAGTGTACATGGTATAAAAAAAGGATGTCCCCACAAAATTGCAGAGACATCCGGAGAGGGGGTCAAAATAAATACTACGTTATTAATGCCTTACCAGAACCTGGCCGCTGAATATACGCTGGCCACCTTCGGTAATAACATTGAGCATATAAATACCATTCAGCAGCCTGCTGGCATCTACAGCAATAGTGCTGCCCACGGTTGCTGATTTTTGTTCCTGTTTCAGTACCCTGCCTGCGAGATCAGTTACCTGTACAGTAACCTTACCCTGTAACTGATTGCCGGTAGAGATGGTAATGATCGTATTTACCGGGTTGGGGAAGATCTCGATGGCTGAAGAACGACCCAGTATTACACTTCTGATAATAGAGTTTTCGAACTGACCGTCAATATCAACCATTTTCAGGCGATAGTGATTGATGCCTTTGAAAGCAGCATTATCAGTAAAGGTGTAAGAGGAACCGTTATAAGCAACTGTACCAATTGTATTGAACCTGATACCATCAGAAGAACGCTGTATTTCAAAATGAGAGAAGTTTACAGCATCGGCCGTATTCCAGGTGAGGACTACATTGCTGCCACTATTATCTTTATTGGCATTAAAGTTCAGCAATGTAATGGGTAAAGCTGCATTAATAGCCAGGGAATAGGATGCACTGGCGGCCACTGTAGAATTACTATCCAATGCCTGTACTGAGAAGTTAGAAGTACCCATTGTAGTAGGCGTGCCCGTAATTACACCGCTTGTACTAAGGGTCAGTCCTGTGGGTAGGGAACCCGAAGTAATGTGATAGGTAAACGGAGCAAGATCCAGATCACCAGTCAGTGATAATGTTTGTGAATATGCACTGTTTCTGTTGCCTGCAGGAAGTGCCCCGGAAACGGGCGATAAAGCAGCAGCCAGTACTTTCACATGGATTGTGTCCCTGGCAGATGTTTCTGTACAACCATTCCTGGTAGTTACAGCAACATAGATACCACTATTGGCAGCAGTTATGTTGTTCAGGCTTATCTGGCTGGCACCGGTGGGGGAGGAAGTTATTAATGTATTGGTAGCATTATACCAGTTAACGCCATCTGTTGCATCATGAGGAGTAGCTGTTATAGTAACATTGGCACCCACGTATGCTTTTACAGTGTCTTTAGCAACAATCGCTGCAGTTCCTGTCACAGTAGGCTTCGGGATAACACGGCTTACATCATAAACCCTTAAATTGTAAAGAGCAGCCACTACACCTCCAAGACTTAACTGTACACGATCGAATACACCATTTATAGGTGCAGAGAAAATATATTTAGTGCTGCTGCCGGATAATAAGCGTAATGACAACAATGAAGAACTGGTATTGATAGCAGCACCAACTGCTGTTGTTCCATTGTAAGCCTGAATACTTAAATTAGCCAGTAAAGACAGATCCAGCAAGCCTGCACCGGGATCTTCCAGCACTAACCTCACTGAATCGCCAGCTTTGCCAGGCTGATTAAAAATCACAGTTTCATACACACTGCTGGCAACCAGCGCACCAGATTGCAAATTGGCAAAAGTAGTATAAGTAGCATCAGCATCTATTGCATTCCAGGGATTGGTAACTGTACCAGTTGCAGAAGCAAGATCAGCAGTACTGTTGCCTTTTATACCAGACAGTACATCAATAGCCTGATTACATGCCAGCGGAGGTGTTGCGTTATCCAATACATATGCATGATATATATTCATACTCAGGCCAAGAGATAATACAGAGCTGAGATCAACCCACACACCATTACAGTTTGCAGTAGGCGTTACAGTAACTTCAACGCTTCCGGTACCATTCAAAAGGTTTACCAATGAGTTTACATTGAAAGCACTGCCTGCAGCTGTTGCACTCCAGGTTCCAAGAGTATTAGTGAGGTTGGTAAAAGGTTGTATAGTAATATTAGTAAGCAGGCCAACCAAAGATTTAGGCAAGCCAAGCTTTACAGTAATTGGGGTGCCGGCTGAGATAGTTCTCACTGCACCGCCACTTGTACCGTCTGTAGTGAATTGTAGAAATTGCCGGGCTGAGCTATTTACAATAGATCCTATGTTGACAGAAAGAGGAACATTTAAAGTATCATCAGTAGCAGGATTTCCATCGGCTGCCAGTTGAGGACTATTAGCTGTTCCCGGGGCAATTACTCCTAAAACCCCTGTTCCCTGAAACTGTTGTACAGGTGCATAAGTTCTTTTCTTTGCTTGTGCCATCACTTTACTACCCAATAACTGCATTACAGCCAACAGGCAAAGTAACCTGATAGCTAAACCTCCTCTTTTTCTAATTTTAAACAGGGTATCTTTTCTTTTCATAAATGATAATATTTGATGAGATAAAAGCTTGCATAAGATTTTATCTCCGGCATGGAACAACAGCGGATCAGGATGCAGCAATTACTGCACGCCTTTAACAGATTGGAGTGTGTGAATACAAAAACAGATGTGCGTTACACCGTAAGCGTGTGTTACAATATGGAATCGATGACCGGGATACAATCAGCTAGCGTATCAATTATACGCTACTGGAATATATTTTATCCGAAGACTGGTTGGGAATTGCCGGGCATCCATCATAGATATACGTATATACCAATTCATAGGTTTGCCCGGATAAATGGTTTCAGTTAGTAAAACTAATATAAAATGCGAGGTTTGGTTACTGTTGTATGAATTAAATTTTACAAAACCTTTACTCTTTCCGTATACAACATTTATGGATACCCTAAAAAGATCATTTCATACACCAAAGCATTCTACTATCACTATTTTCGGCGATTCAATTACAAAAAATAAATGCCATCAGGCATGGTCTTATTTGGGCATACCAGGAATTAGGTTAAGATTTAAATAACTGTCATTCATTGCAGGTACAAAAAGACCACAAAGGAGTATTTGAGATTCCCGGATACAGCATATAACGGGGAATAGTGGTAACTTTTGCCACAATTACTACAGCAATAGCATAGAAAATGCAACAATACAATAGCTTATAAACCTGTAAAAGCAATATTATGGTTAGCACTACCTATTATATGGCCAAAGCCGCCATGCTTATCCGCAGGCCTGTGGAGGAAGTATTTGAAGCTTTTGTAAACCCCGCTATTACCACCAGATTCTGGTTTACAAAGAGTACCGGCCGACTGGATGAGAATAAAGAAGTAAGCTGGACATGGGAAATGTACAACTTCACATCAACAGTAATCGTAAAGGAGGTAGTGCCGCATGCGAGGATTGCCATAGAATGGGGGAATGCGGATAATACAACAGCAGTGGAATGGACATTTAAAATACTATCAGGCGGCACATTTGTAGAAGTAACAAATAGTGGCTTTAAGGGGGACACGGATGCTATTGTAGCACAGGTACGCGACTCTACAGAAGGATTTACGCTGGTACTGGCCGGATTGAAAGCATTGCTGGAACACAATATTCAACTGAACCTGGTAGGGGACAGGTTTCCACCGGAATTGAAATAGAATAATATGAAATAATAAAGCACAAAATCCGAAGAGCTTTCTCTTCGGATTTTGTGCTTTATATGTCGGTCTTATCTTCTATTTTTCTTTGCTTATTTGTTGCAATGTTTCTTTTATTTCAGCGCGCGAAGTTTCGCGTTCTGCATTATCGTAGTATAGACTTTTGTCTACATTGGAAAGTGCCTGTTCAAGATAGTTACGGGCAAGTGTATATTTCTTTTCGGCAATGTAAAGATCTGCAATCGCAGAGTAAAACCCTTCATAATGTGTGTAATGTTTTATTCCCTGCTGCCAGATAGCCTGTGCAATCGCAAATCTTTTGTCCCCTAATTCCTGCTTACTCTTATAGCTATAGCCCATAGAAACATAATTTGCAGCATTGGGCTGCATAGCATATCCATAATAAGCAGAAGCATTTTCGAATTCTTTTTCAATACCGGCAATCGCCAAACCAGCGTCCCCTGCATACGGCTGAGACCATAAATTATGATAGATCTTATCGTACCGGTCAAAAATGAGATTTAATGCCGGCGCTACAGTGAGACCGGGAGTTAAATTATGATTGGCGCCCTGGTGAAAATAACTTTTCCATATTAAGTTGTCAGGTAATTGCTTTGCACGGATGTATTCATCCAGTTTACGTACTGATGCGGCATGAGCTCCATCACCAGTTCCATCCATTGTAGTATCACCCACGGAAAAAAAGAAAAAAGCCTTTCTTTTCAGTGTTGCAATGATATTAAGACTGCTGTCGAACAATTTCCTGTCAGCTTCCGTTCCGAAATCGAAATAACTTGTACTACTGGCAATTACTGCGTTGATATCTTTCGGACGTTTACTGAGTGCATATTGTGAAAAAATGGCAGTACGGGAATGCCCTATAAATAATTTAAAATTGGCAGCCCGGTAGTCTGATACCAGCAAAGGATATAACTCATCCAGCAGGAAGAAGAGCATATTATCTCCACTACCTTTACTGTAAGCAGGCATAGTGCGGGGAGTCCGGTTGCGATTAGTATAGCTGATGCCTACTATAATACAAGGTGGCATTTGATTCATCATGGTCATGTAATCAATGGCCTGAATATTGTTCCTGTAATTGATCTTATTTTGCTTGTCAAACAGGTAAATCACAGGGTAATGGTTGTCTTTGGCGACATTATAATCTTTGGGTAAGATCAGCTCAACGGTTTCTGTATCTTTTAATACAGACGAGGGTACTTTTAGTGTTACCGGGGGCAGAAATAGACTCGATTCTTCCTGTGCAAAAGAAACATTTACAAGAAATAACGTAATCAAAACGGTAAGGAATCCGCAACGTGCTGCTAACATAAATGAGAAAGGGTTAAGTGGTGTTTAAAAGCAGCCGCAAGATAGAGATGAACCGGTTAACCCGATTGTATTTTTCGGACAAAAGGGAGAATGCGGTTTCGGGTGTCGTGTTTGAGGTTTCGGGTTGGGAAGTGTGGTTTCACGCAAAGGCGCTAAGTTTCGCTAAGGCGCAAGGCTAGTTACAGGATACAAGATGCAGGATCGTGAATCGGCAAACGGCAATCGTGAGACGTGTGTGGAGCCTTCGGATGCCAGATACTGGATACTGGATTTGATGTTTGAAATTTGATCAATACAACTGGTCTTCCTGTATTTGCTCATGGCTTAAAGCTCGTTGCATTTTGAACCACAAAGGCACAAAGACACGGAGAAACACAGAGCGCATTGTCTGCATTTTGCTTTTAATTATAACCTGTATTCGCGTTCGGCATTAAGTGTTCTGCGTTGAGCCTTCGGCTTTCCCTTCGATATTCGATATTCGACATTCCGCATTCGAAATTTTCTTCCCCCGCCCTAAAGGACAGGGCAAGCATAATGAATAGAGTATCTTGTTCTAATCATGTCTGTTTACCGGCTAAAGCCGGACATGGTACTGTTTATCGATCACTGAGGCCATCTTTATTGCTCTTAACTAAACGACATTGAGTCGTCAATCGTGAGACGTGAGTGGGTTGCCAGATGCTGGTTTCTGGATATTGGATTTGAGATTTGATGTTTGAAATTTGATCAATACAACTGGTCTTCCTGTATTTGCTCGTGGCTCATGGCTCAAAGCTCGCCGCTTGTATTCGGGATAACTGCAAACTGTCAACTGCCAACTTTCTTCCTGTCTTTCCTTAGAAATTTTACCACCGCACTTCTTATTTCTTATTTTCCTTGTGCCTTGAACCCTATGCCTTTCTCCAACTTCAGGCATCAGGCTTCGGTTTTCGTTTTCCTCCATCTTCTTGCATTGCCTGGGTGTGCGCAATCTGATCTTTTTCTTTTTGACGTGTTGGATAACAGGGTAGTTGACCTCTTTTCGATAACCCCAGTCGTAAAGTTGTAGCTCCAATGCCTGCACGATGTCGTCATCACATTTTCCTTCTCTCAGCAGTTGTGCAGCAATGCCTGTGAGCTTTTGGTATAGCTCAAACATTTTCCAGCTTTCCGGTAATTTCCTGTACACTACTGATGCCAGCCTGGCGCCTCTGCCGAGGCTGCGGGCATTAGCCATAGTATTGGCAAACCGCTTGCTGGTCTTTACTCTCTGACTACTAAGAGAACTTTTCTGCCGAAAGTACCACTTGTCGCCCACCCGGTAAAAGGTGACGCAGCCAAAGGTGCGTTCAAATTTGAAGTATCCTTGTTTTGCCATATTTGCAAACATACTATGCGGATTAGCCGCTTTCCAAATTCTCCGCCATCTATGCCATTTTTGCCGTTTTTTCCCTTTTTGAAATAACAGATTGATTTTTAATGATTTTCCGGAAAGGGGGTTATGATAAGCCTGTTATCGTTTGTAGTATTCGTGTTTGTCAGGTCTTTAGTTGGTGTTTGTGTTAAAGGCGTATTTTGTAAAAACGGGGGGGGGATACAGTTTCGGGTGTCGGGTTTTATGTTTCGGGTTAGAAGCGGCAATATCGTGAATCGGCAGACGGCAATCGGCAATCGTGAAAACGTTACCAGATACCAGTTGCCGGATTACGGAAGCCTCCGGTGACTTACAGGAAGCTCCTACCGGAGCTGAATACCCTTAATAAAATTTATTCTCTATAAACAGGTAGCTCCTCCGGAGCTGGATTCAACGACATTGAGTCGTGAATCGTCAGTCGTGAGTTGTGGATGCGTGAAAAGTCAAACGTGAGACGGGCGTTACCAGTTACCAGATACCAGTTTCTGAATACAGGTTACCAGATGCAAGTTACAGGTAACTGCAAATTACCAACTGCCAACTTGTATTCACTCGCGGCTCGTAGCTCAAAGCTCGTCACTGGTATTCACGATAACTGCAAACTGCCAACTTGTTTTCTTCGGGACTTGTTTTACATATTATCCAGTCTTCAACAGTATTTTTATTACCAATTATGCAGTATAAAGACGCTAACATCAATTTATCTGGCCTTGCTATCGGGGTAGGGATCCTGATACTCTTCAGCAGTTATTTCATCGACAAAAACGACAGGTATTACACAGGCACCCCACTTACTGCAGCCAAGATCAAAATAACTCACCCACCCAAATATGTGAGTGGAAGTAAAATACCAGCACGTTGGCAATTCTCGGGAGAACCGCTGTATTGCACCTTTTGGCTTTCAGAGGGCGCATTGAAGATCATATACGCCAATGATTCCGTAAAACAAATTATCGCTGATCTCAAAGCCGGAGATTTAGTAGAAGTTTATTACCGGGAAGAAGAGGATGAGAAAGAATTAATGAACCCACTTAACAATATCCGGGCAATAGGGCTATCCTGGCAATCGAAATTGCTGATCAGTCCTTCAGCAGTAAAGGATAATGAGCATCAAAGCTATCGTAAGGGAGTATGGCTGGGATTGTCTGTTCTACTTTTAGGAATTGCTGGGCTGCTCTACAAACGTTTTAAAAGAAAGCGTCAGCCTGAGGGATTTGAGGTTTGAGATTAGAACAACTGCAAATTGCCAACTGCCAACTAGTTTTCTTCCGGACTTCATTCAGGCTTTCCAGCTTTTTAATTCCACATTCCCCAGTATTCATAGAAATCGTTGTCGCCTTTGAGGGTGTAGGTGCGGGATTTACCATCTTTTTGTAAGGTGAGTACAAGATCCTGGCCGGGAGGTTTATTGAGCCCGACATATACCATACCACGCTCATTGGATCTTGCAATGACTTTGGAATCGCATATAATTTCGATATCCTTCGCCGGGGTCTGAAAACCTTTATCACCGGCAATATGAGCAATAAAAACTACAGGGTATTTAAATTCAGAGAGGTCAGGAGTAAGATAGGTTCCACTTTGGCCCATTTCACTTTCTATGGTACCAAAACCCAGTCTCTGCCGCTCCCTGTCTGCAATCTTTATATCCTTTACAGGATACAAAAAATTATTTCCCAAAGGATCAGCACCTGATTGCAGACCGTACACCTGGAATTTTCCCTGGCGGAATAATAAGCGATCCACAAAACGGGCATACTCAAGGTTGGAGATCTCCTTTAGCTCGTACGCTTTGTCGATCTGCCTGGCGTATTTGATCTGTGCGGGAAGCTCGGCATGCTGAATAACATAGTAAAAGGCCGCACTAGCTTTCTGGGATATTTCTTTACTGCTCATCCAGCCATACTGGTCTAAAACCGGGAAGACCACTGACTGGTTAACAGAATCAATGTAGCGCAAAGAATCACGCAGCATTTTGTACTCAGTACTTCCGGGCTGGGCTTTGCCAAACTTTTGCCTGATATCCTGATCAAGGTCGTAGGCGTGTTCTAACTTTTCAATGATCTCTTTTTTGACAGGTGTATTCTGTGCATTCACTTTAACAGCAAATAGTAAAAACAGAGCCGGAAGCAGGGTGGTCTTAAGGTTCATCTGATTTGTCTTTGATTAGTCTTTTGTATTCAATACTACCATATCAATCTGCCCTGGTAATAATCCAGGATCTTGGTGCGGAAAAGATAGTTATAACGTGCTGTGATGAGGTTTACATTGGCGCGGTCTACGTTGTTTTTTGCCACCATATAATCAACGGTGTTAACGGCACCTGCATTGAAACGCGCTTCAGTAGCATGGAACGATTCAGTAAATGCGGTTACCTGCTCTGCGGCTGATTTGTAAGTTTCCAGCGCGGCAGTCATGTTGAAATAGTTCTCTTCTATTGCCTGCCTTAACTGGGTCAGTGTTGTTTTATAATTAAATTCAGCAGTTTTGACACTGATCTTTGCCTGTCTTACCTGGTTGCGTTGGTAAAAATTATTGAGAATAGGAATATTGAGACCTATACCGAATGAAGTACCATAGTTATTCTTGATCTGATCAAAGTATTTGATCTTATCGCCTGTAGCATCTGTAGCAAGGCTGGAATAGTTGTCAGAAAGTCCGCCACTTAAACCCAGTGAAGGCCACAAACCGCCACGGGTTGCTTTCAACGCCTGGAATACGCTCTGTTTGCGTAAAGTAACGGCTTTTACCATTGCCAGCTCTTTCAGGGATGTTTCATAAATGTTGTCGACAGAAGTACCATAATCCATGGCAAACTGTTCAGCACTCATAGGCAGTACTTTCAGGTTGGCATTGTAAGGCACGTTCATTAACTGAGCAAGGGATAATTTGGAAGAATTTAGTGAGTTACGGGCACTGGTGATGCTGATGTTATCACTTGCCAGCTGTCCCTTCAGGTCGTACAGTTGGGAGGGACTTACAGCTCCTTCATTATTCATCACCGTCATACGTTCTACCTGCTTCTGCGTAACGATATATTGTTTTTGTGCCTGGGCGAGCAATTCTTCATTGTTCAATACCTGTAAATAGGCCAGCATTACGGACAGGGTAGTAACGTCTTTTGCCTGTTGCCATTCCATTTTAGTGGCATCATACTCCAGTGAATAACGCTTGAGCGCATGCAGCAGGCGAAATCCATTGAAAATGGTTACATCTGATGACAGATTGTAATTGGCACTGGTAATACTGCTATTGGCGTAAGTATTGGTAAAAGGGTCAATGTTACGGCCCTGGCTGAAGGTATGCCCAACATATCCATTCAGGGTGGGGATGAGGTTGGTTACCGCCTGACTACGGTTCACTTCAGCACTCTGCATCTGGAAATTGCGCTGCATTACATCACTGTTATTGGCAATGGCAGCGTCTACACATTGCTGCAGGGTATATACTGTAGAATCAGACTGACTACTGGCCTGCCTGTAAAGCAGTACACATAAAAAAGTAACAAATAACTTGCTCGCCCGCATAAAAGTTCCTCTTTAAAAATTGATAGTGGTATCTATTATTGTTTTTCAATTCTGCCATCCAGCAGCTCAATGATCCTTGACCCGTAAGTGGCATTTTTCTCGGAGTGCGTTACCTGCACAACGGTTACACCATCCTGGTTCAGTTGTTTAAACAGTTCCATGATCTCTTCACCCTGTTTGGAATTAAGATTACCGGTAGGTTCATCAGCCAGCAGCAATTGCGGGCGTGCGATCAATGCACGGGCAATACCTACAAGCTGTTGTTGTCCGCCGGAAAGCTGGGAAGGGAACAGGTCTTTTTTACCAACGATCTGGAACCTGTCGAGTATATCGGCTACCATGGCTTTTCGTTCAGCCGTTTTTACATTCTGGTAGATCAACGGTGTTTCAATATTTTCATAAACAGTAAGCTCGTCAATAAGGTGGTAAGCCTGGAATACGAAGCCAATATGCTGTTTGTATAACAGGGAACGTTGCTTTTCTTTAAGTGAGTGCACCGGTTGGTCAAGAAAGAAGTATTCGCCCTCAGAAGCATCGTCTAACATGCCCAGGATATGCAACAGGGTAGATTTACCGGAACCAGAAGGCCCCATAATGGAAATAAATTCTCCGGCATTGATGGTGAGGTTGATGTCTTTCAGAATAAAAGTAGGTTTTCCGCCTACATTAAACCATTTCGAAATGTGCTTCAGTTCTATCATGATGCTGAGTTAAAAATTAAATGTCCTAAGATATAAGTTCTCCCTGTTATAGTCGTTTTTCTTTGTTAGTTGTTTCAGTTGTTGAGCCTAGAAGCAAGTTGGCAGTTGGCAATTTGCAGTTATTCCTTGCATTCCCTTCGATATTCGACATTCGGAATTTAACATTCGACATTCCCTCCCTTGTCAACTTATCACCCCTGTATTTCACCTAATACCCAATTCCCAATTTCTGTATTCCCTTGTGCCTTATTTCTTGAACCTTGTGCCTTAGCCTACAACCTATAACTGTATCCTGAAACCAGCTATTCGCTTCTCAACGCCTTTACGGGGTTGCTAATGGCTGCCTTTATCACTTTGAAAGCCATAATACCCATTGCAATGGCCAGCATGGCGGCTCCGCAAACAGCAAAGATCCACCAGCTTACATTTGTACGATAGGCAAAGCTTTGTAACCATTTGTCCATTGCCCACCACGCCAGCGGCACAGTAATAACAAAGGCCAGCAATACCAGTTTTACAAAATCTTTTGACAACAGGGCTACCAACTGGGTTACAGTGGCCCCTAATATTTTACGTACACCAATTTCTTTAGTGCGTTGGTTCGTTGTATAGATCACCAGTCCCAGCATACCCAGGCAACTGATGAAAATAGCCAATGCTGTGGCCCATTTCAATAAGCGGGCAATCTGCTGCTCGCTTTTATAAAAAGCAGCGATCTTTTCATCCAAAAAGCTGTAACTGAAATCTCCGCCAGGATAAACAGCTTTCCACTCCGTTTCAACACGCGATAATGTTTTTTTCCAGCTATCCACATCATTGCCCCGGGGCTGCAGTACAATACTGAATGTTCTATGTGTTTTGCCAATACTTGTAAATACTAAGGGCTCTATGGCTTTGTGTAATGAAGCAGAATGAAAGTCAGCTACTACACCTACAATCGGGGCTTTCCAGGTACTACGGTCTACAAATAATTTCAGTGCATCCTCCGGCTTTTTACATCCCAGGAAACGGGCATAAGCTTCATTGATGAGGTATTCACGTGAGGTATCGCTATTCTGCAAATTGCGCCCTGCTTTCAGCTTCATATTATACAAGCCCAGGTAAGCAGAATCGGCCTGTTTTATAGTCACCGTAGTTTCAATATCCTTGCCGTTTACATTTATCTTGAAGGTAGACATGTTGATACTGCCGGAGGCAGGAGCACCACCACCCAGGCTGATCTTACTGATGCCGGACAGTATTCGCAGCTTTTCCATCAACACGTATTGTTTGTAATCGGGCTTATCGTAGTTAACAGGTACATTGAAATTCACAATCGCTTCTTTGTTAAAGCCAAGATCTTTATTCAGTGAAAAACGGATCTGTTTACCAACCATCAGGGTGGCAATAATGAAAAACTGGGCGATCACGAATTGGGTTACCGTTAAGGTTTTCCGTAACAAAGTTTTGCGTGTGGCAGAACCTGTAACAGTTACAGCCTGACCTTTGAGTACCTGTACAGGTTGATAGCGGGATAACACAAGGGCAGGGTAGAAGCCTGAGAAAAAACTGACACCTACCAGCAGTATTCCTGCAAACAACCACAACTGTACGTTTTCTGTTGCACTAAAGGTGAGACCTTCCGGAATATAATCAGAGAAAATATGCAGGATCCAGGGAGTTAAGATCAATGATAAACCAGTAGCCATCAGCGTTAACAGGAATGTTTCACTGAGGAACTGGAAGATCAATTGCCTTTTGCTGCTGCCCATGGTTTTACGGATACCTATTTCTTTAGCACGCTGTATAGCCTGTGCAGTAGTAAGATTGATAAAATTGATACAGCCCAGCAACAACAGGAACGCTGCTACAGCAAGCAAACCATACAAAGTAGGTTTATGTGCCTGTCGTTGGCTGAATGCGTCATAATCGTTGTTAAAATGCAGGTCATTCAGAGGCTGCAAATAGTAATCACAGGCAAGGCCATCACCTTCTTTTGCATGCTTCTGGCGCAGTTGTGCAAATTTTTTATTGAAACCATTTACATCGGTGCCGGACTGCAGTTTTACGAAGAACTGTGAGGCCGAATTAATACTGCCCCAATGGTTGAGATTGTTTTGCTGCACCATATCCAATGCCTCAAATGTGGCATAGGAAATAAAATCGCCAAATAAGAAATCAGTGGGCTTTTTCAGGTCTTTTACAATGCCGGTAACTGTGGCGTGTATCGTATCCTCGTATGTAATGGTGCGTCCCATTGCCTGGGTTGCATCGGTAATAGCAAAATATTGCTTAGCCCTGCTTTCTGTTAACACTACCTGGTGCGGTGCTGCTAATGACACCTGGGCTGAACCTGCTACCCAGGTATAAGGGAAAAGGGTAAAGTAATTTTTATCTGCATAAGCAATCCCGACCTGGTTTTTAAACTCTGTCTCTTTGGGCGTACCATTGGGAATATTTACTTTCATTTCATAAGCATCCCAGAAAGCTGCTGCCGCTACAATACCCGGCAATTCTTCCGGCGCCAGCTTAGCAAGTGGGCCCGGCACACCAGAGTTCTTAAATTCCTGGTTAGGAAAATGCATTATAGAAATTACCCGGTAGGTATTTGCATCATCTTTACCAAACCGGTTAAAGCTGAATTCATACTGAACGATCAGGTAAATAACAAGGGCTGCGCTGATACCAATGGCCAGCCCAAAGATGTTGATGAAAGAGAAGACCTTGTTTCCCTTAATTGTTCTGAATGCAACTTTAAAATAGTTCCTGAGCATGTTTTAATGTTTATTGGGACTTCAGCAAATTACCGTCTGCATTTGTCTCCTGCAGATAACTGTTGTTGCAAAAGCTAATGGTATTGATGCTTCCGGATGCCTGTGAGGCTACCAATCCGGAAGTCTTCATCAACCCACCTTGCTGCTTCTCTCCAGTTACTGTCAACATCCTCACATCGTTTGCATTAATGCACTTGCCGCCCCCGTGGGCAAAATGCATTACAGGATAAATAATCATGGCTATACTTACGCCTGCCACCAGCCCAAAGATGCCGTGAAGCATCAGGCTGTTGTTTTTGAAAAGATTGGCGGCTATACTTTGGCTATACATAACTGCGTACTTTATTGTTGTACGATGCTTCCATACTCTCAACCACATGCCAGAATTATAAACTCAATGATTTTCAATTAATTACATCCACCCAACATACGAAGCAGTTCGTTTCCGATACAAAAAGTGTACGGTTTTGATACAGTGGGCAATTGCGGGTTTCAGGTTTAAAGTTTAAGGTTTAAAGGGTCTGAAAGAGTAACAGTGCCTCCATAATACAGTTTTCCTAGGGCTATCTCGTTAAATCATCATTTTCTTTTGCTTGAAACTGATTTAGATTATAACTTCTCCTCCTGTGAATATACCTATTATGATTTTTTTATAATCTGTTAGCAATATGCCTAAACAAATTTGAATACGCATTGACGAAAATAGTGGTAGAAAATGGAAGTGTCTACAGATTATTGAAGCCAATAACAAGTCGACTTTTTTATGCGGGAAATCTATTACAACTCAGACATTACCCCAAAGGCCATCAATGAGATTAAACTACTCGCTTTATACTATGATAGAATAAATATAGTTAATGATGCCGTTTACTCTCCTAAGTTTGATATGGTGGACGGGGAATTCAAATTTACAGGAACAGACACGCTCCAATTTATTCCGAACTCATTTACATCTGACTATAAACTGCTTATTAATGAGGGTTTAATTTCGATTACACAGAAAAAAGAGGAGCAAGAGAATGAGTATGAAAAAAAGCTCACTAGAAAAATTAGTGATTTAGTAAATTCTCATCAAGACCTAATATTTCCTAGTCATCCAAAAGAAAACAATGGAAAAATCATCACGGAAGAAGTGTATGATATAATGAAATATATGCTTGACTTTGAATGGAACAAACCAATTGAAACAGATTTTATTTGGTGGTATTATGCCTTCAAATTAAAATGGTTTATAAAACTATTGATAGATGGTAAAAATTGTTTGAGCAGTAGCAATAATTTGAATAATCTATTTTCGGCTTTTATTCAAGACTCCACCAAGACAAACCAAAATTTGGGGATAAAGGGATACACAAAATCTTTGGCATTTGATGCGCTTAAGATTAGCTTACCTAATCCTGACTTGCTATCATTTGAAGACATTTTAGAGTTGAAACTGAAACTGAAGGATCAGTTAGCATTTTTTTATCAAACCATTAATTCTATCGAAGTAAAAAACAAAGAGCTTTTCACAAGTGATATAAAAGAAAATGATTATCAGGCTATTTTTTTCAATGAAATAGAAAAGCCTCATAGAGAGTTAGAACTTAAGATGAAAAATTTAAATAGTAAAACATTTAGGAACTTCATTGAAAAGATAAAAGATCCCAAATCCTATGCACCACTAATTGGTACAGTTGTGGCAAGTTTGCCAATACATTATACGTTGTTAGCTTCCTTGGGGCTAACAACTTCGCAATCTTATTCAGAATATAGGGAAGAAAAAAGAGAAATTGAAAACAACGGCCTGTATTTCCTTCTTAAATTGCGATAGTAAAAAGCCGGCAACCCGAACAGTTGCCAGCTACATAAATTAAAATAAAGCTGCGCAGAAGGCACCTTAAACCTTATACTTTAAACCTTAAACGTCAATACCTCGTCAGCAAAGCGATCTCTCCCAACTCGTCCAGTGCAGATTGGTCGGTGAAGAAGGCGCGGCCTTTTTTGTCTATCACTTCCCAGGCAATTTCATTGACAATATCATCGGTGATGCCGGGCACAGTAGCCTGGTCGGTAATCTCAAATCCCTGCCTGGTAATGCCCACCGGCTGTGAATAATTGTTCTTGACCAGCAACAGCTCACCGCGACCTTCTTTAGCAGCTTTCCAGATCTCTTCCAGGTCGGTAATTACCCTGCCGGAAGAAACACCGGCAAATACTTCGTTGATGGCGGCTGTACGTCCTGCCTGCTGAAGCTCTTTTATAACCGGCCATGCTTTTTCAGCGAGTTGATGTGGAGCTGTACTGTGGTGATCGATAGGGAAATGCCCTGCATAGATCTGTGCCAGGTCTCCAACCTGCAATAACAGGTCAAAGACAGCACGATTGGCTGCTACCACTACAGGCAATGGCGCCTCACGGTAAACAGCTACCATATTCTTGTCAATCCTGTTAAGAAACTCTTTGGTCTGGTTATCGACCTGTTTGGGATCGCTCGATTTAAGCTGGTCGGTGAGGTAGTGCGTATTAGCCTTTGCAGGGAAGCCATGCGCCTTTACCTCTTCCTGTATCCTTTCATCAAATGCCTCGAACAGCTGTACACCTGCAGGGTCAAGGAACAGGATGTAATAGGCCTCAGCACGGTTGAAGGCTTTGATCAGATCGCGGAGTGCAAACTGGTTATCGAGATATACTTTATTTTCAACAGGAGGCCAGATGGTACGGATATAGGTTTTGGTATCTGCAGAAATAAAAACATACAGCCCGTCGGAATTGTAATTGTGATCGATCTCTTTTTCTACATCATGCAGGTTTTGCAAGAGGCTTTGCGCACTTCGCTTATCATGGACTTCCAAAAGTCGCTTCTCTGCTTCAGTGATTAGATTTTTGAGTTGAATAGCATCCTGCAGGTTATCAGGATGTGTACGGTGTGTCTGAAGCGCAATAGTAATGCAGGGGCCCTCTTTTTTTCCTGCCAGTGCCTGGATCTGATCTTTTAGCATATAATTTTATTTGGTTGAACATGAAGAGAACCTGGTGACCGGATGCCGGATACCAGTTACGGGATACAGGATCGTGAGAAAATTCAGCTACGAACCATGAGCTAACCAATGAGACCAAACGTTACAGAAATTTCGCAGATAAAGCTCTTCTGCGCAGGTTGTGCGAGGGTTAAAAGGTGCTTTATAAAGATAATGTATAAAAGCAAAAGGTCGCCTTACAACAGGCGACCTTTCTGTTAATTCGTGTTTTGTTGAGCTATTCGCTACGTAAATTGTTTGCAGGGTTTACAGTTGCAGCCCTGATGCCATGCAGTCCCACAATGATCAATGTTATTGCAATGGCAAAAAAGCCTGCTAATATAAAGATCCACGCACTGATATTTATGCGGTAAACGAAATCCTGTAACCAGATATTCATTGCCCACCAAGCCAAAGGAGTAGCTATAACAATTGCGATCAATACCAGTAATAAGAACTCTTTGGACAGTAAGCCTACAATGCTGTTGACACTGGCACCCAATACTTTCCTGATGCTGATCTCTTTTCTTCTGCGCTCGGTAGTAAAGGCAGCAAGCCCTAATAAGCCAAGACAGGAAATGAAGATAGCAATACCGGCAAAGAATGACATCAATGTTGAAGTTCTGTTCTCTGCGCGATATAACTTGTCAAATGTTTCGTCGAGGAAAGTGTACTCAAAAGGATAAGACGATACAGAGCTTTTCCATATTTTCTCCATTTTCGGAATTACCGTTGCAACACTCGCGGCACTGATCTTCACAAAGAAATTGCTGTGCCAGCCTTTGCCTCCACGGTACACGAGCGGTGTAATTGCCTCATGCAGGCTACGGAAATGGAAATCTTTTACAATACCGATGATCTGTCCTGAATCGCCCTGGAATTTAAACCACTGTCCTACGTAGGGTTTGTTCAGGTTCATTTTCTGAACCGCTGTTTCATTCAGAATGAAATTGTTGTCTTCGCCGGGTTCATTGGGGCGGAACCAACGTCCGTCTACGAGTTTCAGGCCAAATACTTCGGGAAAGGTTGCATCTGCCTCAAGCCGGGAAAGACTGATATCAAAATCTTTGGGGCGTCCCTGCCAGTCTGCCGAACCTCCGGACATACTCTGCAGATCGACGATGGACTCATTGGCGTGGGTAACTTTTTCAACACCGGCCAATGCTGATAGTTCCTGCTGGATCGTATTCTGGAAGCTCTGCACCTTTTCTTTATCATTCCAGAATGGCATTATTACACGATAGGGAATAGAAAAATTCACGATCTGTGCGCGGTTGTACCCGGCATTCTGTTTCTGAATGTATTTTAACTGTGCAAAAATGATCAGCGTAGCTGCAATAAGCACTACTGAAATAGTGAACTGTGTTACGACCAATACTTTACGCAGTGTTACATCTTTTACTTTTAAAACACTATTACCACGGAAGATGCTCAGCGGCTTGAATGACGACAGCAGCAATGCCGGGTAAATTCCATTCAGGATTGTAGCAGTTGCCAGTGTAGCAATGATCAGCAGCCAGAAACTTACCGATCTTACCGGTAGTTGAAAATTCTGATCTGTGATCCTGTTAAAGAAAGGCAGACACAGCTGTACAAACAACACTGTAAACAGTAATGCCAGTATGCTGGTGAATAATGATTCTGATAAGAACTGCCCGAACAAAGAAGATTTGGGAGCGCCAACGATCTTTTTAATGCTCACTTCTTTGGCGCGCATGCTGGCACGTGCCGTAGTAAGATTTACATAATTGATACAGGCCACTACCAATAATAAGACAGCCATAATAGCAAAGATGTACACGGTTTGCTTATTGCCGGTAACAAATGAAGAATTCTGTACAGTTCTGTCAAAATGTATCTGTGTTAATGGCACCAGGGATGTTTTGGTTGTATTCTTCTCCCTGTTCACATCCATGATATGGGTGAGCTTTTTTGTAACCTGTTGCGGAGAAGCACCGGGTTTCAGATCAATAAAAGTGATATAATTGAAATTTCCCCACTGGCGATCGTTCTCCCGTTTTTTTGGTGATTGACTCATTGCATCTATGGGGATAAACATATCGTACCTAAAGCTGGTATTGGTAGGGTAGTCCTTTATAACAGCCTGTACCTGGTAGTTGATGGTATCTATCTTCACTACCTGGCCTACAGGCTCACGCTTTCCGAAATATCTTTTTGCAGCAGACTCTGTTATAATGAGGCTGTAAGGATGCTGACTGAAATCGGCCAGCGAGCCATCTGTAAACTCATACTTAAACATGCTGAACCAATCCTGCGACACATAGGCCGCTTTCTTTTCTTTCAGCAATACATTGTTTACATTAATGATAGGCGCATTGTAAGTAGCCGGGGTCAGCAAGGCCACTTTTGCAATTTCAGGGATCTCTTCTTTGGCCTTCTCCGATAACATGTAAGGCGAGTTTTCCCAAACCCATGTTTCATCTTTGCCTATAGGAATAGCATTCGTAATACGATAGATGTTCTTTACATCGGAATGATAGTTATCAAACCTTACTTCATTTTGTACCCATAGCATGATCAACACTGCTGCTGTCATACCAATGGACAAACCGGCAAGATTGATAAAACTTTCTGTTTTGTTGTGCCGCAGTTTTCTCCAGGCAATTCTAAATTGATTTCGAAGCATATTGAGGGTGTTTGAGAGTTAATTGATCAGATCAGTGAATCGTGAATCGGCAGACGGCAATCGTGAGACGTGAATCGTCAGTCGTGAGTGTTCGCTGTATTTTCAGACTTCTGACTTCGTACTTCTGTCTTCCTTTACTGCAAATTGCCAACTGCCAACTTGTATTTGCTAACAGCTAACGCCTAATTCCTAATACCTGACTCCTTCATTTGCACATTAGCAAATCTGCCCATTCACGCATTAAATCATTCACTTCTCAAAGCTTTTACAGGGTTCATAAAGGCGGCCTGCACAGCTTTGATACTGATGGTTAAAATGGTTATAAATACGGTTATGGCAATGGCCAGCAATAACACCCAGACGCTGATACGAATGCGATAAGTAAAATCCTGTAACCAGTGGTTCATGGCGAAGTATGCCACCGGTAATGCTATCAGCACTGCAATCAGGGATAATTTAATAAATTCTTTCGATAAAATGCCTACAATACCTGATACTGATGCACCCAATACCTTGCGAACGCCTATTTCTTTTATTCTTTGCTGCACAGCATACGAGGAGAGGCCAAACAATCCCAGGCAGGCCAGCGCAATAGCAATACCTGTAAAAATATTCAGGATATTGCCCAGCTTTACTTCCGCGCGATACATGTTATTGATATCCTGGTCCAGGAAACGATACTCAAAAGGTTGAGCAGGAACCAGTTTTTTCCATTTGCTTTCAATATTGCTGATCGTTTCCGGTAAATGATGGCCGCTCATTTTTACCAGCATAGTAGTGGCACGCATCTCCGTAAAGATCACCAATGGCTTTACCACTTCGCGCATTGACTGGAAATGAAAATCCTTTACTACGCCACTTACATAACCGGGCAGAGAGCCCAGGAACATCTTTTTGCCAACAGCCTGCTCTGATGTCCAGCCAAGTGCGCTGGCGGCAGTTTCGTTCAGTATAAAATGCCCGGTTTTATCTTCATACTTTTCTTTGTCAACATCCTTCATATCCTGTGCTGTAAAGTCCTTACCCGCAATGATCTTCAGTCCCATTGTTTTTACAAAATCCTCATCAACAGGGTTGGCGTTTACAGCATACACCTGGTCTTCGGGCATGGTTGCTGTACGCATGGTGTACCCGCTGTAGATGCGGCCCGGCGAACCAACGCAGCGTGATACAGTGCTGACCTCTTTATCAGACAGCATTTCTGTTTTGATCAAAGGCCATTGCTGTAACATCTTTTCATTCACCGGCAGTTCAAGCACATAATCTTTATTATAACCAAGTTCTTTTGTCCTGATAAAGTGTAGTTGTTTCTGGATCACCATAGAAGCCACAAGCAGGAATACTGATATGGCAAACTGGAATACGATCAGCGATTTACGAACCCACAAACCGGAACCACTATTCCTGAATACACCTTTCAATACTTTTACAGGTTGGAAACCAGCTAAGATCAACGCAGGATAAAAACCTCCCAATAAACTTACCACTAATACAGCCGTAACTACCAGCAGCAAAAACCGGAAAGACAAGATCCCTGAAAAAGCCAGTTCTTTTTGTGCCAGGTGATTGAAAGCAGGTAAAACCACACTTACTACCAGCATGCTGAACAATAATGCTATTGCAACAAGGATCAGGGATTCCCCGATAAACTGCCAGAACAGTTGTTTCTTTACAGCACCCATCACTTTGCGGATACCGACTTCGCGTGCCCTTTCCATAGAACGGGCAGTAGCCAGGTTGATATAGGTAAAGCAAGCTATAAACAGGATCAGCAATGCGACCCCTGTTAATACGTATATGTAGATGATATTATTACCCGGTTCAAAACGTCCATAGGGAGAATACAAGTGGATTCCCATAAATGGCTCCAGTGAGTAGTTGATAGTAGCATTCTTCTCTGAGGCCATTTCTTTTTTCATGAAAGGCTCCAGTTTTTGTTGCAGGCTGCTGAAGGATGTTTTGTCTTTCAGCAGCAGGTAGGTAGTATAGTCGGCCTCCCAATAGGTTCTTTCCTGGATAACGCCCAATGAAGAGAAGGATGCCAGGAAATCGAATTTAATATGTGAATTGGCAGGAAAAGACTCCATTACACCTGTTACCTGGTAAGGTTCTTTTTCTGCTCCTATATATAGTACCTGACCTACAGGATCTGCTGCACCAAAATATTTCTGTGCCATAGCAGGCGTCAGGATCACCTTACCCGGGCCATTCAGCGCCTGCTGCGCATTACCCTGTAACAGGTGATACGTAAACATGTCAAAAAAGGAAGAATCAGCATACAGGAATTTACCTTCTGTAAATACCTTGTCATTGTGCATTACTATCTGGTCTTCCAATGACATCCGCACAGCAGATTCAACTTCCGGGAAATTCCTTTTAAAAGAAGGCGCCACCTTTGTACTGGTAAAATCGCCTTTGGAAACGTCTCCGCCAAAGCTATACTCCATGATCACACGCGCTATGCGATCACCTTTCTGCTGAAACTTATCGTAGCTTACTTCATGCTGAATGTACAGGCCAATGAGTAAACAGCAGCTTAATCCAATCGTTAATCCCAACAGGTTGATCACAGAAGAAGTGGCATGTTTCCACAGGTTTCGGACAGCGATCTTAATGTAGTTCCTTATCATAGATTGTTTGTTTCGGGTTTGATGTTTCACGCAAAGACGGCCAAGGTTCGCAAAGCCGCAAATTATATTATTCGCTTCTCAACGTATCCACCGGTTTGGCAATGGCGGCTTTGATAGCCTGGAAGCCTACCGATAGCCATGCTATTGACAACGCAACAATGCCTGTAAGCGGGAACAGCCACCACGACATGGAAATACGGTATGCATAATTCTGCAACCAACTATTGGCAGCCCACCAGGCCAGCGGCGCAGCGATGATCAATGCAAGCAGTACCAGTTTCATAAACTCACCGGTAACCAGTTGTACGATACCCATTACACCAGCCCCTAATACTTTACGGATGCCTATTTCTTTGGTACGCTGGTATACGGCATATAAACTTAAACCTAATAGCCCCAGGCAACTGATAACGATAGTGAGCGCTGTAGCCCATTTCAGTAAAGTAGCCGTTTGCTGCTCTTCTTTATACAACGCAGCTATCTGCTCATCGTAGAAAGCAGGTGCAAAAGTTTCTCCCACAAAGGTTGTCTTCCATATTTTCTCAATACCTGCCAGTGTTTGCTGCCAGTTGGTATTATCAGCAGCCTGCTTTAAAGCAATATTTACAACAGATTGATTGCGTTTATAACATTCTATTACCAATGGCTGTAAGGCAGTATGTAATGATTGGGTATAAAAGTCATTTACCACACCTACGATCTCCTGCGAAAGATTACCCATTTTCAACTTTTTGCCAATAGCTTCCTGTGGATCTTTTAATCCCATCTCTGCGGAAAGCCTGCGATTGATCATTATCTCGTGCAGGCTGTCGCTGCTTTTATTGAAGTTGCGCCCGGCCAGCAATTGAAGCTGGTACACATCCAGGTAGTGCTCATCTGCATTGCGACTGGCTGCACTTAATTTCTGCTTACCGTTTTTCGATACAAACGTGTAATCTGATAATGATGGCCATGGACTAACCGGCGCAGAGGCTGACAGGCCTACCTGCTGTACACCGGGCAGACCTTGTAATTGCTGTAAAAAGAAGCTGCGTTGTTTATAATACCTGTAAGGTACTTTCAGTAATACGATACCATCTTTTCGTTGCTCCAGGTTATGCTGAAGGCTATAGTTTACCTGCATTACCACTACAATGGTAGCAGTGATAAAGAACTGAGCCAATACAAACTGTCCCACAATAAGGGCTTTGCGCAACCACACACCGCTGTTATAACCGGCAAGGCGAACCTGGCTTTTCAGCACATCTACCGGCTGAAAACGCGTTAATACTCTTGCAGGATAATAACCGGCGAGCAGGCTAACCACTATACTGAGAATAAACAGGAATGCAAGAATGTTCCATTGCTGTAAAGGAGAAAAATGCAGATCAGATGGCAGGAAATCACTAAATATCCGCAATAGGGACGGGGTGATAACCACTGCCAGTAAAGTAGCGATACCTGTAACCAGCAATGCTTCCGTAAGGAACTGGAGGGTTAACTGAAAACGTGAACCACCCATTGTTTTACGTACGCCAATTTCTTTGGCACGTTTGGCAGATTGCGCGGTAGACAGGTTGATAAAATTGATACATCCCAATAACAGGAGAAATACCGCTACCAGCGCCAATGCACTCAATGTTTTTTTGTTGGCTGTATAATTACGATAGTTACCATAGTCCGCATTAAAGTGCAGATCGGAGAGGGGTTGCAGCGCATATATTACTTTGGAACCGAGGTCCGCACTGTTTTTATCGCCCAGCGCCTGTAATTGACGGGTAAAGTTTGCTGCATCAGCCTGTTGATCTAACCTTACAAATAAAGTTGCCACATAATTGTTCCAGTCATCATCATCAATACCGAGAAAGTTTGTCCTGAGCGCAGTAGGCGTACTCACAAATTCACGGAAACTGATATCACTGGTAAGCGGAGCATCCTGTACAATGCCTGTAACTGTTGTACTGAGCGTATCATTATACACCACAGTGCGGCCTACAATAGCTGCCGGCTGCAAACCGGGGAAATACTGGCGGGCACGGGTTTCGTCCAGCACCACCTTATTGGGCTCATTGAAAGCAACGGCAGAACCCGCCAGGAAATGTTTATCAAAAAAAGTAAAGAAATGATCGTCTGTAAAAATAACATCAGGCTGTTGTTTAAAAACAGCAGGGTTCCCATTTTTATTCTCAATACTTATATCAGGAATATAAAATTTGTAAAAGGCGGCATATTGTTTTGCTCCTCTTAACTCATGCTGCATGCGGTATGTAACAGCAGGAGGAACCCCTGCACCATGATTAATGCGTTCTGCATGCTTAATGTCTGTTACCACACGGTACACCTGTTCATTGTGCTGTACCTCTTTATTGAAGCTGTATTCAAAATGAATGACCAGGTAAATGATCAATGCCGCAGTAATGCCAATACATAGGCTGGCCACATTGGCCAATGAAAAGAATAAATTCTTTCTAAAATTTCTGATAGCAGGTGTCAGGTAGTTGTAACGCATATTGGTTAGTTGGAAGATTTTCTGAACCGGCAAGGCAATCGTGAGTACTGTTTCGAGTGTCGGGTTTAAGGTTTCGGGTTGTGAAATCGTGAATAAAGATGGTTACATTGTTTGATGGCTCTATGGTTATCAACCACAACAATCAAACTATACAACCATTAAACCATCCTTCCAATTCCCAATTCCTTATTTCTAATTCCTGATCCCCATTCCCCACATTAGTAAATCAGTACATTTTCTTACTCGTTCCGCAACGCATCAACCGGGTTTGCAATGGCAGCTTTTACAGACTGAACACAAATAGTGATCATTGCGATCAGCAACGCCAATACTCCGGCCAATACAAAGATCCACCAACTTAAACCGGTACGGTAAGCAAACTGTTGCAACCATTGCGACATCACCCACCAGGTAAGCGGGCATGCAACAACAATAGCAATACCTACCAGTAGTAAAAAGTCTTTCGATAATAACATTACAATACGGGCTGTGCCTGCGCCCATTATTTTACGGATCCCTATTTCTTTCACACGTTTCTGCGCTGTGTACACGGCAAGTCCCAACAGGCCCATGCAGGCTATAACTACACTGAGTGCTGCCGCTAACCGGAACATGAGCTGCAGCTTCTCTTCTTTTCTGTACTGACGCAGAAAATCATCTTCCATAAACCGGTACTCAAGCGGATAACCTTTGTACACATTGTTCCATGCAGCTTTTACCTTATCTATTGCCTGCTGCGGATCAATACCATTGTAACGCAGGGCAAACAGGCCAATATAACTACCTATACCAAGTACAACAGGTTTGATATTCTGTTGCAATCCATGCTGGTGATAATTTTTCAATACACCAATCACTGTTCCCTTTTTACCGGATGTTTCGAGATGTTTACCGATAGCATTGGCTGCATTGCTCCAGCCAAATATTTTAACGGCAGCCTCATTTATAAGAAAGCTCTCTTCTTCATCAGCTTTGCTGCCAGCCATAAAATCACGGCCAGTAACGAGTTTCAGGTCCATAGTGCGCATATAATCCGCATCAACAGGAATATATTCCACTGAAATCCCTTGTTCCTTTGGCATGCCTTCGGGATAAGCAAACTGACCATTCCAGCCCGTTCTGCCCGGTACCGCATTACAGGCCGTTACGCTTGTAATACCCCGGGCTGCCAGCAATTCATTCTTGAAGACGCCTGCTTTGTCATGCTTTAATGTCCAGGGCACTTTGTTGGCATCAACCAGCAATACATTGTTTTTATTAAAGCCAAGCGCCTGTGACTGCATGAACGACATCTGTTTCCATACTACAATAGTGCTGATGATAAAGCCTACAGAAATGGTAAACTGCGCAATGATCAATCCTTTGCGCAGGGAAGCTCCGGAAGTAGTATGCGCAAAACGGCCTTTTAAAACTTTAATAGGTTTAAAAGCCGATAATACCCAGGCCGGATAAAAGCCTGCCAACGGGATCAATACCAGTATAATTACCAGCATCAATGCAATATTACCGGCAGAGAATAAATCACCCTGTGTAAATTGTTTACCTGTAAAAGCATTAAACCAGGGCAGAAGCGCCCATAACAGCACAACGCTGATGATAGCAGCGATCACACACAACAAACCTGCTTCAGACAGGAATTGCCGGATCAGTTTAAAACGGCTGCTGCCCATTACTTTGCGGATGCCTATTTCACGGGCCCTCTCAACCGACCTTGCAGTTGCCAGGTTAATAAAATTGAGACAGGCGATCAGCAGGATAAAAATGCCAATGGCAAGAAATAGTTTTACCGTATTCCAGTTTCCTGTGGGTGTACTACCTGTTGGTAATCCTGAACGCAGGTAAATATCTTTAAGTGGACGAAGCTGTAGCTTTGCATCAAAACCGGAAGCTGCTACGGCATCTTTCCCATCAACGCTTACAAGATCTTTGATCTTTGCCTCTACGGCAGCAGGAGACACATTATCCCGAAGTTTTATATAATTGTACACATTGAGATCAAACCAGCCTTTGGTAAATTCTTCCTCACAATCTTCTTTATTGATAGCGCAATAGGTATCGAAAGAACCAAGCATACCAAATTGAATATGTGCATGCGTTTCGTCTTTAACAACACCGGTTATACTGTAAGGGATTGTGTCATACACCATCAGTGTTTTTCCCAGAACAGATACTGCATCGCCAAAGAATTTCTTCTTCAGCGATTCTGTTATTACAACACTGTAGGGCAACTCTAATGCAGTAGCGGCATTTCCTTCCAGCCATTGATAGCTGAATATTTTAAAGAAGTTATTGTCTGCATATAGCGCACGCTCATAAAAACGTTCGTCTTTTATATTTACATAGGGATTCCATCCACGTACATACGACAGGTATTCAATATCAGGATAACCGGAAGCCAGATGTTTGCCCACGGGCCAACCAACAGCCGGAGTAAGGTCATCGGAACCGTCACTGGTTCTGAGGTTGCTTTCAACCCTGAAGACCCTGTCTGCAGCCTGGAATTGCTTATCATAAGCCACTTCATCCTTAACCCAGATGGCGATAAAGAAGAACAGCGTTACACCCAGAATAAGGCTACACAAGCTTATAGTAGTGTAGCTGCGATTACGCAGGATGCTCCGCCATGCTGTTTTTATGTAGTTTCTTAACATATTAAAAAGGTTGCCGGATACTGGATTTCTTATTTCGGGATTGAGGGATTTTGATATTTTGTGATTGATACAGGATACAAGATGCAAATCTCAAAATTTCTGATTTCTGGATTTCGAGATTTGCCCTCCTGATTCTCTCATTTGCATATCAGATCATTCACTCCTCAACGACTTCACAGGATTCGCGGTTGCCGCTTTTACGGCAAGGAAGCTGATGGTAAAGATGGCAATGATCAATGCCACGATACCTGCCAGCAGGAAGACCCACCACGAGATATCAATACGATAAGCAAAATCCTGCAACCATTTGTACATTCCCAACCAGGCAATGGGTGTGGCAATTACAAATGCAATAGCTACCAGTACCAGAAAATCCTTCGACAACAACTGAACAATACCGGTTACAGTAGCTCCTAATACTTTCCTGATGCCGATCTCCCTTGTACGCTGCATAGTGCTGTACGAAGCCAGTCCCAATAAGCCAAGACAGGAAATGAAGATGGCGAGAATAGCAAAATTCAGGAACAGTTTACCGAAGCGTTCTTCTGCACGGTACTGGCGATCAAAAAACTCATCCAGGAAAAAGTAACTGAATGGCCTGTTGGGCACCAGTTGCTTCCATTTGCTTTCAATAGCTGCAATAGTAGCTGGTAATCCTTTGGTACCCACTTTTACAGTGATGAGGTTACAACCATCAGGTTCTATTCGCATCGACAACGGTTTGATCTGTTGTTGTAATGAACGGTAATGGAAATCCTTCATTACACCTACAATGGTGCCTTCACGGCCCCATTGTTTAAATCTCTTGCCGATAGCCTGTTGCGGAGAAGTGTAACCAAACATTTTTACTGCAGCCTCATTCAGGATCATGGCATGTGTGGTATCGGAGCCAAAGTCACGTGAAAAAGGCCTTCCCGCCAGCATTTTAATATTGAACTGCGGGATATAGTCAAAGTCAACAAAATACAGGTCAAGGTTGGCAACCTGCAATTCGCCTTTGGTATTTTCGATCTCGGAATAAGCACCGGGGTTGCCACCACCGGGTACGCTGGATGCAGCAGCAGTGGTTATTACATTGGGAATACCACTTACTGATTGCTTAAATGCATCTCTTGCAGGATCACCATTGGTTTCAACTACCATCAGCTGGTCCTTGCTGAATCCAAGATCCTGGTTGCGCATGTACATCATTTGCCTGTACACGATAATAGTACCGATGATCAATGCTATAGAAATAGTAAACTGAGTGATCACCAATCCTTTTCTCAATAAAATACCACGTGTACCGCTGGTGAATCGTCCTTTCAGAACTGTTACCGGTCTGAATGAGGAAAGTACGAGCGCCGGGTAAACCCCAGCCAGTAAACCAATACTAACAGATGCCACAAACAGCAGTAACAAGGCTTTTCCATCGGAGAAGATACCCGGATTCACTATTTTGCCTGCTACCTGGTTAAAGAGCGGTAACAGCAATGCGGAACTGATAACAGTGAGCACAAATGCTACCAGGCAAAGAATTACAGATTCGCCGATGAACTGTGCAGCCAGTTGTGTTTTGAGTGCTCCCACTACTTTGCGGATACCAACTTCTTTGGCACGTTCCGCAGAGCGGGCAGTGGTAAGATTGATAAAGTTGATACAGGCGATCAGCAGGATAAACACTGCGATAATGGAAAAAATGTAAATATTGTTGATATTACCACTTTTGCTTTCGTCGCGGGTAGAGCGCAGGTACACATCGCGCAATGGTTCCAGCAACAGGGTAGCATACATCTGGCTTTTCTTCATTTCATCACCATTCATTCTTTCAAGAAAAGCAGGAAACTTTGCCTGTAATGCCCGGGCATTGGTACCGGGTTTCAGTAACAGGTATGCTGCGGCACCATAATTGCCCCATTGGTTATCAAGACCATCATTGAACTTTTTGGTGAGTGTGGTCATTGAAACCAGCATATCTGCTTTAATCATCGTATTCTCGGGCATATCTTTCATCAGGCCCGTAACTGTAGCTGTAACACCATTGCCTGTCAGTAACAGTGTTTGCCCGATGGGATCAGCATTACCAAAATATTTTTTAGCGGTAGATTCTGTAAATACAATGCTGTAAGGCTCTGACAATACTTTATCGGGATTGCCTTTTATCAGCTTGTAATCAAACATGCGGAAAAATGCAGAATCGGCCCACAGTGATTGTTTCTCCTGGAATTTGACATCACCCTTACGCACCAGCAGGCTGGCCCTGCTTACACGAACAGCGGCTTCTATTTCAGGGAACTCGGGTACAATATGCGGAACAACCGCCCAGGAAGGTCCGGAGGCATTCAGCACCTCTGTAGGCGTTTTAATATCGCATACCATACGATAGGTACGATCTGCTTTCGTATTGAAAGCCTCATAGCTCAACTCAAACCGCACATACAAAAAGATCAGGAAACAGGCAGTTAAACCAACAGTAAGTCCCATGATGTTTATGAATGAAAACACCCTGTGACGCCAGAGATTTCTGAATGCAGTTTTAAAATAGTTCTTGAACATGTTTTGTATGTGTTTACAGGTTTGAGAGATCAATCATTTTATCAACTACTTATATGCTTTCGGCCTGCTTTCTCCTGGCAGGCGGGAAACCTATTTTTAATTCAAATGCTTTTACTGTTGCTGCACGTTTCTCACTATCAGAACCAGGAAGCTCTACAGTTTCTTCATACACCTTGTTCTGAAACCTGTACTTCATTACCAGTTTACCTGTTTTAGGACTCCAGGAGATCCTTTTATAATAATCCTCTACATCGCCTGATCTTGATTGTTCCGTTTCAACCTCAGTTTCCCCGGGAATGGCTTTTTCAATCGACGTTTCCGCCGTTACCGATGGCGCAGCAGGTGGCTGGGGTGGAGTAGGAGCCGTCGCTACAGATGATTCAATGCTCAGATCCAGCGAATCCATAATTCTTTTCTGTAATGCCGTACGCTCTGTTTTATTCATGGCACTTACATCAAAAATATTCTCATACCGTACGGCCTTGCCATCTATTGTTCCGTTTATACTGATACTAAGTGTCTTTCCGTTATCATCAACACTTTTACTGAGCGATACCTTTTTTTGTGCTACTGCAACTGTGCTTACAGTGCTTAGCGCGATCATCAAAATTGTTTTCATAGCTACTTTTAGTTTGTGTGTTATATCTATTCACTGCGCAAAGACTTTACAGGGTTTGCCATAGCCGCTTTTACGGACTGGAAACCGATTGTAAGTCCTGCAATGATTATGGACAATGAAAAAGCAAGGATAAAATGTACAGCACTGACATTAATGCGATGGGCAAATGTTTGCAGCCAGCTTGACATTACAAAATACCCCAGTGGAGCAGCTACTGCAAAGGCGATCAGTACCAGCCATGCAAATTCCCTGGAGAAGAGGTACACAATACCCGATACCGATGATCCTAATACTTTACGGATGCCGATCTCTTTTTCTCTCTGTAATGCAAGGAATGAAACCAGCCCATACAG
This sequence comes from Chitinophagaceae bacterium, assembly GCA_047602185.1. GTDB lineage: Bacteria > Bacteroidota > Bacteroidia > Chitinophagales > Chitinophagaceae > PMP191F. The sequence continues at coordinate 1,567,286 of JASGHY010000001.1, forward strand.
GCCCATGCAACCGATAATGATCGACAGTACAGCAAAGATCTTAAAAGCCTGGTACATGATATCTTCCATTACATAGAATGCTTTTACTTTAAAGTATTCATCCAGCATTAATGATTTAAAGAACTGGTCAGGATATAGCTTTTGCCAGCTGCTTTGGATAAATGCCATTGTATTGCCGGCAGCCTGGGGGTTATTGAATTTGATCGCAGCCATATTTACCCAGTTGGTACCATAGAACATACAACAGGGATTGATCTCCTGCTGCAATGGCACATTAAAGAAATTATCTGTTACCCCTACGATCGTTACATCATTTCTGCCATCAATGGTAAATACCTGTCCCAGGGCTTCAGACGCACTTTTATAGCCCAGTGTACGGATGGTTTTTTCATTCACTACAGCATTAAAGTTCCTGACACTGTCGTTCAGGGTTACTTTATCGGACTCCTGCAGGTTGCGCCCTGCCACCAGTTTGATATTATAAGTAGACAGATAAGCAGGGTCTACATATTTCTTTTCAATAGAGTACTTTTCTTCCGGGCCGGCTGATTTATGCCTGAAATCACTAAAGCTATTGGAAGCTGAAGTAGGAGGGCCTGAGCTGAATGAAACACTTTTAATACCTGACTGGCTCATTAATTGCGTACGAAGCAAGGCCTGTTTTTGCTGATCATTATCAGGCATGTTCACTGTAAGAATATCGTTCTTGCTGAAACCAAGATCGCGACTGCGGAAATAATGCATTTGCGTGGCAACCACAATAGTTCCTATGATCAGTAATTGGGTGATAACAAACTGTGTTACTACCAGGGTTTTGCGTAATGAAAAACGATTGGCAAATCCTGTATTTTTTGCCGTAATGGTATTCTTAAGAGCCTGTATTGGCTGGTAGCCAGACATGATCCGTGCAGGATAATAACCGGCCAGCAAAGTGATGAACAATACCAGCGCTACCAGGAAGTAAATAACAGTTTTATCAATATGCAACCCCAGGTCCACAATGAAAGCCAGGTAGTTATTGAATGCGCCGATAAACTGACTTGCGATCAGCAGAGCTACCAGGGCAGCCAGCATAACCAATACCAATGTTTCACTCATAAAGCGAACTATCAGTTGCCAGCGGCCGCTGCCCAGTGTTTTCCGGATACCGATCTCTTTGGCACGTTTAACAGCGTAAGCTGTTGCCAGGTTAATGAAATTAATACAGGCTGTCAGCAACACGATCAATCCCATCGTCACAAAGGCAATGATCAGGATGCCGGGTGTTGCGTAATTGGTGCCATCATAAGTTTCGTCAGTATGTACCTGCGACAGTGGCTGCAGGTGAAAAGTATAACGGGGAGCTTCTTCTGCAGGAAGATATTTATTGGTAAAAGCCTTCATGCCTGCATCAATACGCGCAACTGACCCGCCTTCGGGTAAAGTAACAAATGTGTAAATATCAGACCAGGATTCTTTCCAGCTTTGCATTAAGTTGGGGTTCTTAGCCGCAAAGTTTTTGAAGGACACCAGCATTTTGAAAGGGACATTGGTATTGCGGGGAATATCCTGCAATACAGCAGTTACTTTATAATCTGTTTTGTTAACAGTGATCACTTTTCCGATGATATCGTTGTAACCGCTGCCGGAATGATCACCAAAATATTTATCTGCCAGCCCTTTGGTGAGCACCACTTCATCCGGCTGAGACAGTGCCTGTGCAGCATCACCAGCCAGGGTGGTATAATCAAATGTTTTCAGGAACCAGTTATCGGCAAAGGTCATTTCATTTTCCTCAAAGTTCTTTCTATCCCCGGCTGCGTTTGTTATGGACACTATAGCATTACCGTTGTACACCTGCGTTACGCTTTCCAGTTCGGGAAAATCGGTACGCATAGCCGTTGCCATCGGAAAGAAGGTATAACCATTGTGTGAGATCCCTTCCTGCGATTTATAATCTGATACAATACGATAGGTCCGGTGGGACTTACTATGGAAGGAGTCAAATGTACGTTCGTGCTTTACCAGCACGTAAATAAAGATGCAGCAGGCAATGCTTACAGCAAGCCCGGCCACGTTTATAAACGTGTTTACTTTGTTTCTCGTCAGATTCCTGAACGTTGTGATAAAATAATTTCTAAACATAGGTTTGAAGGTTTTAGGTTATAAGTTGTAGGTTATAGGTTTGTGTGTTCAAATTTGTAATTACCGACTAATCTAACCGGCCATAATTTTCGGTATTCTTACTTATTACCTACAACTTATAATAGCATTCATTTTCTCATTTCTAATTCTTCATTTCTTATTACTCATTCTGGCCATAGGCTTGTACGTTCAAATTTGTAATTGCCGACTGATCTGAACGACTATAACTTGCAGAATCTCTTACTCAATGTTGTTTGGTTAACAGTTTTCATTCCGGCGGGTGGGGACACCCGCCGGGGGACGCGCCCGTGGCTGGTGTCTTCACCAGATACTAACTAAACGACATTGATTGATTACTTTTCACATACATCCTTAACTCTTTAGTGACGTTAAGCGTTCAGCATTTCTGTCTTCAATTTATAACTTACAACCTATAACTTATAACTGCACTCACTTTCTCATTTCTTATTATTCATTCCTTAATGACCTCACCGGGTTGCTCAGGGCAGCTTTGGCCGCCTGCCAACTAATAGTACCTAATGCTACTACCAAGGCCATACAACCGGCAGCCACAAAGATCCATGCACTGATATTGGTACGGTATGCAAATCCCTGTAACCATTTGTCCATTACCCAGAATGCCAGCGGAAAGGCAATAACAATGGCGATCATCACCAGCTTAATAAAGTCTTTCGATACCAGTACCAGGATGTTCTGTACAGAAGCGCCTAATACTTTACGAACACCTATTTCACGTGTGCGCTGCATTACCGAGAACAGGGAGAGACCAAACAAACCAAGACAGGCGGTAAAGACAGCAAAACCAGCAAACAAGCCAAACACCTCACCAAACAAACGGTCATTGTTGTATTGCTCTTTGAATGATTTATCAAGGAAATAATAATCGAATAAGTTGCCCGGGAAAAATGACGCATACTTTTGCTTAATGGCAGCAATGGTATTCGGCAGGTCTGCTACATCTACTTTTACTGATATAGAACTATTGGTGCTATACGTAGGGAACATGATGAGCGGCTCAATAGCATAATGCAATGATTTCTGGTGAAAATTATCTACCACACCAACAATGTCCCATTTTTTCTGACCAACGATGACCTGCTTGCCAATGGCATCCTGTGCATTTGCATAGCCCAACTGTTTTACCGCTTTTTCATTCAGGATGGCGTTATGCAGGTTTTTCCATTTAGAATCGTGATCTGTTTGTGAAAATGTTCTGCCGGCCAGCAGCTTTATACCATAAGTAGGAATAAAGTCATAATCAGCTCCCAGGTTACGGAATGTATAGCGGGTATCATCTGTTGCATCGGCCCTTTTTACCTTAAACTCGCGGCCCAATTCATCACCGGGAATATGATAGGAACTGGCAGCACCTTTTACATGCGGCAATTGCTTTACTTCATTCTTAAAACTATTAACACGTACAATAAAAGAGGAGTCCCAGCTGGTAAGTACAGGAGGGCTTACTACCAACACCTGGTTTACATTGATACCGAGGCTTTTTTCACTTACATAATGCAATTGCCGGTACACGACCAGCGACCCGATCACTAATGCCACGGTAATACTAAACTGGCCAACCACCAGCACTTTCCGGAAAATGATCCCTTTTGTTGATGCACTGAATTTCCCTTTTAATACCTGGATAGGTTTGAAGGATGACAATACAAAAGCAGGATAAAAACCAGACAACAGGATGCCGGCAATCAATACCAGTACAATACCTATTGCAATACTATAACCACCCAAACCTTTCATCAACAGATAGGAGAGCGATAAATGCTGTTGTAACAACTGGTTAAAGAAAGGTTGACTTATATAGACCAGTAACAGGGCTATCAGCAGGGCTACAGCATTGATCAATACGGACTCTATCATGAACTGCACGATCAACTGTGCACGAAGGCTTCCAACAACCTTACGAATGCCAACTTCCTTTGCCCTGTCCATTGACCTTGCGGTTGACAGGTTTATGTAATTAACCCATGCAATGGCTATTATAAAAAGTGCTACGATCAGTAATCCCCACACGGTAGTGGCTGTGCCGACCTTACCGATCTCGTATTCCATATCAGAATACAGGTGTGCTTTGCCTAAAGGTTGCAGATAGAACTTTTCATCGCTGCCTGATACCTTATTGCCTCTGAAATGACGTTCGCTGAACGCCCCCAGTTTTGCTTCAAATGCTTTCTGATCAACGCCGGGCTTTAATTGTATATAATGCCAGAAATCTGAATCGGTAAAATCATAATCAGCTTCTTTCCAGCTTCCATTACCACTGTATAAGGATGAATAGGAAAGGAGCATATTGAAAGAAAGATGCGAATTTTCCGGTACGTTCTTACAGATACCTGTTACTTTATAAGGCATTGAATCATGAGAGATCACGATCGTTTCACCCAGCAGTCTGCTGAAATCATCTCCTTTAAAATCAAAGACCTTTCTTGCCAGTTCTTCAGAAAAAATAATTGTATTGGGTTCTTTCAGTGCCGTTGCAGGATCACCAGCCAGCAGCGGGAACGAAAACATGGTCAGGAATGAATTGTCTGCCGCCAGGATCCGTTCATTCAGCTTTTTGTCCTTGTAAGTAACAATCTCATTGCCAAATGGCTCTACTCTTGCATAGGTTTCCACATCCTGCGGGTAATCATCTTTCATTGCCTTGCCAATGGCAGAGTAGGTGATAGTTCCATGCTGGATGAGCTTACCATTCTGGTAACGATCATTTACCACCCTGAATAAGCGTGATGCATTGCCGTGAAACTGATCATAGCTCAGTTCAAAACTTACATATTGCAGGATCAGTAAACAGGCAGCCATCCCCAGCGCAAGGCCTGAGATATTAATGGCCGAAGCCACTTTATTTTTCGCAATATTTCTCAGTGCAATTTTGAAATAATTCCTGATCATGACAATGATTTATGATGTGGAATGCTATTTATGGTCTCTGAAACGACAAACAGTTTTAGGTTTTAGCCTTTAGCTGCCAGGTATTAGCCCTGCAAACAGCAGGTTTCCCGCTAACGCCTAATTCCTGTTATTCATTCTTCAACGCCTTCACCGGGTTGCTCATCGCTGCTTTTATTGCCTGTGCACTTACAGTAACAACAGCTATCAGCAAAGCCGCTAAACCAGCTATTCCAAACATCCACCAACTCATACTGATACGATATGCAAAATCCTGCAACCAGGTATTCATTGCCCACCATGCCACAGGAGCAGCAATTACAATAGCCACCAGTACCAGTACTACAAAGTCTTTTGCGATCATAGACGTAATATTGGCAACAGATGCACCAAGCACCTTACGGATACCGATCTCTTTGGTACGCTGTACAGTTACATAAGCAGTTAGCCCCAGTAAACCTAAACAGGCCAGCACAATAGCGATGGTAGAGAATACAGTGAACAACTGTACCGTACGTTGTTCCGTAGTGTACATCGCTGCATATTCATCATCCAGGAAACGATAGGAGAAAGGACGATGAGGAACTCTATCTTTCCAGAATCCCTGCAGCGAACTGATGGCATTCTTCATATTCTCACCTTTCACTTTTATAAAGAATTCATACAGCTGCTCCTGGTTTACAAATAACACCAATGGGGTAATGGGCTGGTGCAGGGAGGCAAAATGAAAATCTTTGAACACGGCCTTTACAATACCTTCACCGCCTTTCTTAATGGTTTTTCCAACAGCTTCCTGTGGTGTCCATCCAAGAGCACGGGCAGCGGTTTCATTGAGCATGAATGTATTCCTGTAATTCTTATAATCGTTTGAAGTATCCTGCAACAAAAGATCAGTACGGGAAAAATCCTCACCGGCAATGATCTTTACCCCCATAGTTTTAACAAAATCAGGATCTACAGGCATTGCATTTACATGCACTTCTACCTGTGACCCGTTTTTCATGGTGCTGATCCCATCGCCCCATTCTACAAATGAAGGGCTTTCATAAGCTGCACTTACATCACTTACCATTGGCAGGTTTTTCAATGCCTGCTTCATATCTTCATAGTTCTGGCGCATCTTCCCGTCTATAGGAAGTATAACTACATGATCTTTATCATATCCCAACGGTTTACGCTGGATATACTTCATTTGTCCTGTTACCACAATGGTGCATACGATGAGGAATACAGATATTACAAACTGAAAAACGATCAGGGTTTTACGGAAGCCGCCGCCGGAAGAAGTAAGCCTCATACCGGAACGCAGCATGCCACTCAGTTTTGAGTTGGATAACACAAAGGCAGGATATGCTCCGGAAAACAACCCGGTAATAAAGGTGATCACCAATAACACACCAATTACCATTGGCTGTGTGAGCATGGAAGAACCAATGGCTTTACCGGTCAGTTGATTAAACGCGGGTAATAAAATAATGGCGAACACTACGCCGAGGATCAATGCAATAAAAGCGAGTAATAATGATTCGCCCATAAACTGGCCGAGCAATTGCTTTTTATTGGCACCAAAAGTTTTGCGTAATCCTACTTCGCCACTTCTTCCTGCAGCCTGCGCAGTAGCCAGATTGGTATAATTGATACAGGCAATTAACAGGATAAGTGCAGCAATTACTGCAAGAATATAAATAGTGGTAATACTACCATTGGGTGTCATTCCTGCCAGATCGGAATACAGGTGTACATTCAACAATGGCTCCAGGTTGTAAGTAAGATAATCACTGCCCTTCATCTGCAGCTCGCCTGCACATACGGTTTTCATATAAGCAGTAACCTGTTTTTGCAAAGGCTGAATATCCGCTTTGTTTTCCAGCAGCAGGTAGGTCTGGTAATTCGCACTCCACCATTGCTCATTTTTAGCAGCATTGGTACCGGCAAAAGAAGCTACAAAGTCAAAATCGATCTGAGAATTAGAAGGTACATCTTTCACCACACCACTAACAATATATTGCTTACCAGAGGCTCCCAGATTCAGGAACTTACCTACAGGATCCTGTTTGCCGAAATACTTTTTAGCCATGCTTTCAGTAAGCACTACTTTATCCGGTGCATTCAGCAGGGTAGCAGCATCGCCCTGCAAAACAGGGAAAGAGAACATGCTGAAGAAAGCAGAGTCTGCAAATACAAAATTCTTCTCTTCAAATACGGTTTCGCCCTGTTTTACCACTACTACAGAGTTATATACCCTTGTAAAAGCCTTTACAGCCGGGAATGTCCTGGCAAATTGCGGCCCTACTTTTGAACCATTTACAGAAGCTTTATTGCTTTCGCCTTCCTGTCCATAATCCATCGTTACGCGTACAATGCGATCAGCATTTTTATTAAACTTGTCATAACTCAGTTCGTGCATTATAAACAGGCCAATCAATACACAGGCTGTAATACCTGTAGTAAGACCGATAATATTGATGAAAGAATATAGCTTACTCTTCATCAATCTGCGCCACGCTATTTTAAAATAATTCTTCAGCATATTGTCGGGTGTTTATTTTGATTGCTTCTCTTTTCCCTCACCCTGAAGGATGAGGCAATTATCCTGAATAGACTCTTCTAATTAACAAATGTTGCTCACCGGCTAAAGCCGGACATGGCATTCTTTTCTGACTCCTAAACCACTCTTCATGCTCCTAATCATGATGCCATCAACTCATTATTGACTATTCAATGTCGTTTAGTTAAGAACTTTCGTTCCGGCGGGTGGGGACACCCGCCGGGGGACTTGCCCGTGGCTGGTGTCTTCACCAGACACTATCTAAACGATATTGATTGACTATTCACCATTCACTACTCACTTTTAAGACTCTTCACCGGGTTAGCCAATGCAGACCTTACCGTACGAAGTGCCACAGTAACAGCAGCCACCAGGAACGTAACGCCCAGTGCCAGACCAAAGATCTCCACCCCAATAGAGATGCGGACCTTATAATCCTGCAGGTACTGGCGCATTACATACCACGCAATGGGCGCAGCCACCACAAAAGCAACCAGTAACAAACGGCTGAACTCTTTACCAAAGATCCATACGATCTGGTGCATACCTGCTCCCAATACTTTACGGATACTGATCTCCTTGGTTTTACGAACCGCCATAAAGGATACCAGCCCATACAAACCAAGACAACCGATCAATACAGCAATGGCACAGAAGATCTCTATCATTTTCAGCAGAATGTTATCCATACGATAGAACTCAGCCACCCTTTCATCCATAAACTGGTAAGAGTAGAGGTATTCCGAATAGGTCTCGTTCCAGATCTTTTCACAGGAAGCAAGTACAGACTTTGCCTGTTGCATGTTTATCTTCAGAGCGCAACTGCGGTAACTGCCGGGACTGGAAAGCAGGCAAACAGCATCCACATCATCACGCGATGTACCATTCTTAAAATCTTTTATTACGCCTACAATTGGCGCTTTAGCCTCACCACGGTTAATCTCCAGTACCTTGCCTATAACATCCTGTGGCGAAGCCAGGTTCAGCTTTTTGACAAAGGTCTCATTCACCAGTATTTCGCGGGCTGTATCTGCAGGGAACAGGTTTCGACCTGCTACCAGCGGAATATTGAATACAGACAGGTACTGATCGTCGGCATATTTGGTATTGATCGACCAGAGTTCTTCTTTCTCGCGGTTATCATAGGTAGGACCAGTATTATTATTCATCCGTGCTGCAGGTGATTGGTAACACAAGGAGATCTTCTCTATTCCCGGCACTTCAGACAATCTTGATTTAAGTGTAGTCATTTTTGCCTTGTCGCTTACCGGCAGGGGTAGCATTACAATAGCTTCTTTATCAAAGCCAAGTTCTGCGTTCTGTGAGAACTTCATCTGGCTGGCAATTACAATTGTACCGATGATCAGGGCCTGCGATATTGCAAATTGGGTGATGACCAATACACGGCGCAACGAAAAGCCTCCAACTGTTCTCTGCGACAGCTTTCCTTTCAACGCCATGATGGGTTGAAATTTTGCCAATACCAGTCCCGGGTAAGAACCTGCGAGGAACACCACGATCACGGCCAGCAATACCGTGAATACCGGCAATTGCCAGCTATCAAAGAAATGAATGCTTAAAGTAGTATTGAATAATCCGCCCAGGTAGGGTAGTGCCAGCAGCGCCCATCCGTAAGCCAGTAGTACGGCCAGCAAGGTTATGAGCGTGGTTTCTGCAATAAACTGCCAGAACAACTGTGAACGACGACTTCCCATCACTTTGCGAACACCTACTTCCTTGCTGCGGTTTAATGCCTGCGCGGTTGCAAGATTAATAAAGTTGACACAGGCAGTAATGATCAGGAAAAGCCCGATAAAGCCCAGGGCCCACAGGTACGATTTGTTTACCGCACTGCCCGTAAGTCTTGTATTGAAATGAATATCCGTAAGCGGTTGCAGCTTAAACTGGAACACCTGCGCATCCTGCCCGGTGTAATATTTTGTACTGATGCCCTTTAATTGTTTTTCTACTGCCGTTTGTGATATACCAGGTTTCAGGATCATATAACACTGAGAGCCGCTGTAAACGCCGCCCCAGCTACTGTCTGATGCCAGGAACCCGCTCTGATCTTTCAGGTTATAATAGGAGAGATAGACCTGCTGCCGGCGAGTGGTATTTGCAGGCAGGTTTTTCAGGATACCGGTTACGGTGTAATCTGAATTATTGTTTACCCGGATCGTTTTACCCATAGCGTCCGCAGTACCAAAATATTTCATCGCTGCCTTTTCCGTAAGAATGGCGCTATTGGGGTCTTTTAAAGCTGTTCGTTTATCACCTTTTACCAGTGGAAAATTGAAGATGTCAAAATATTCAGGTTCTGCATAAGCTACGCCATCATCTTCCTGAAACTTTTTTATCTGTCCTTCGCCGGGAATGGATACCAGCATGCTGTTGTAATAAACCAGTCGCCCTATCTTTTCGCTAAAGGTATATTCGTTGCGCAATGCCTTACCAAGTGGCTGCGGAACAGCCCCGGTAGCATTTACCCCTTCATCATCATGAAACTCTGTAATGGCCCTATAGATGCGGGAGGGCTCCTGGTGAAAATTATCAAAGCTGGTATGAAAACCAATAATTGTAAAAATGATAATACCACAGGCAATGCCGAGTGACAATCCTATGATATTGATGGCTGCAAAAGCCTTGTTCTTCTTCAGACTCCGCCACGCTATTTTGAAATATTTGCTATACATGAATGTTATAGGTTATAAGTTAAGGCATAAGGTTTAAGGAACAAGGCACAAGAAAATAAGATATTTAGAAGTACGGAAGCTGAAATATCGAAGGAAATACAAGGAACAACTGCAAATTGCTAACTGCCAACCTGTATTTCTCACTATTCACTTCTCAAGCTCTTTACCGGATTTACCATGGCGGCACGGGCGGCTTTATAGCCCACCGTTATCCAGGCAATGATCAGCGAACTGACCAATGCAATAAGGAACACGCCTAAACCTATACTGATCCTGAACACAAAATTGCCCAGCCAGTTATTCATCAGGAAATAAGCAGCAGGGGCTGCTATAATAAATGCAATCCCGATCAGTACAGTAAATTCTTTTGAGAACAGGTAAAGTATATTGGCGATAGAAGCTCCCAGCACTTTGCGGATGCCCACTTCTTTTGTTTTTTGTACAGCCATAAATGAAACCAGGCCATATAAACCAAGACAGGAAATAAAGATCGCCAGCCCCGCAAAGATCTTATACATCAGTGACAACTGTGATTCCTGCCTGTAAAACTGTTCAATAGACTCATCCATAAAACGGCTGGCATTGGCATAGCGGGGGAAATACTTATCCCACGTTTTTTGAATGGTAGCTACTGAACCGGCAAGACTGGCAGTATGTAGTTTTACAGATGCCACACTGTATCTTCTTTTATTGGGAACTATCAGTAATGGCTTTATTTCATCACGCAGGGAATTGGTTTTAAAATCACTCACAATACCTACAATGGGACGCCAGGGGCCACGACCCAACCGCAGTGTTTTACCAATAGCATCCTGTGGATTTTTTACGCCCAGCTTTTTGAGTGCCGTCTCATTCAGCAATACTTCATTCGCAGTATCACTGCGCAGGTAATTACGTCCTGCCAGCAACTTCAAACCATAGGTTTTAATATAATCCTCATCACCAAACTTCATGAACATGGCAAAGTTCTCATCCTGTCTGCCATCATACGCAAAATTGGAGGCCCAGTTATTATCTGATGAAGGGACATCGCTACTGAATGTCACTGCCTGGATACCTGGTTGCTGCAACAGATCTTCTTTAAATGACTGCAGGCTGGCGCGGAAAGTACTATCCGCGTTGGCCTGCAATATGAATATGGCATCTTTGTTAAAGCCGAGATCTGCATTACGGATAAAATTCATCTGGCTTACAGCCACAATAGTACCGATGATGAGCATTTGCGAGATGGCAAACTGTGTAACCACCAGCACCCTGCGCAATGAAATGCCGCCTACAGAGGCAGAAGTGATCTTATTCTTCAATGCCAGTGCAGGCTTAAAACCGGATACTATTAATGAAGGATATAAACCTGATAAAATAGTAACAACTACTATCAATGCTGCAATAAACAACAGTGCAGGGATGTTCAGCAGGCTGAGGGTACCGTTGACAGCAATTACATACTTTACATAAGGCAATGCTATGATAGCGATGACTACTGCCAGCATAGAAGCAAGTATCACTAATAATGCAGTTTCACCCATCATTTGCCCGAACAATTGCAGGCGGTTTCCACCTAATACTTTACGAACACCTATTTCGCGTGAACGGCCAACAGCCTGTGCAGTAGAAAGGTTGATAAAATTGATACAGGCCATGACAATGATCAGTAAGCCTATCAATGACAAAGTGAGCAGGGTAGAGCGTTGGGTAATATGATCGCCCAGGCTGCCATAACGGGTATCAAAATGAATATCTGCCAGTGGCTGTAATGAATTCCATCTCTTATTGACACTATTGGCATTTCTGTAATACCTGTCGCTCAGTTTTTTCAACTGCCCGTCTATACCGGCCTGTGTAGTATTCTGCGGCAACAGCATATACAGCTGAAAATTGCTGGTAGTACTGCCCCAGTCGGTAGTATAGTTCGTAACGACTGCATTTTGTTTGGCAGTTTCAAAAGAGGCTACCACATACATCGGAAAATCAGAGTTGTCCGGCATATTTTCCAGCACACCACCTACCTTCAGTGTAATGGCATTATCGATCATCAGCGATTTACCGACAGCATCCTGCCAGCTACCAAAATACTTCTTTGCTTTTTCTTCAGAAAGTACCACAGTATTGGGCTCAGCCAATACTTTACCATCACCAGCCAGCCATTTAAAATGAAATACTTCGAAGAACTGGGGATCACAATAAAACACACCATAATCCTCAATAAATCTATTATCAGGTGCACCATTGGTACCGCTATTGGGTATGGTGATCTGGCTACCATAGCTGGAAAGCAACGCACCGGTCTTTACATCCGGCAAATCTGCCCGCAGTGATTCCAACGCAGGGAAAGGAATACCAGGAGTATGGGCTTCATCATCCGGTGTTTTATCAGTTGTTACCACGCGGTAAATGCGTTGGTAGTCTGGTTGAAATGTATCGTAACTATTTTCATACCGCACTACCAGGAACAGTATCAGACAGGCAGCAATACCGATGGCCAATCCCACTACATTAATAATGCTAAATCCCTTGTGGCGAACAAGGTTTCGGTATGCAAGTTTTAAATAGTTCCTGAACATATCTATAGTTGTTTTTCTTTATCGTGAACCGTGAGTCGTCAGTGGTGAGTAAATTGCTCTCTTTCATTCTGACGAACTGCTAATACCTAATTCCTTATTCCCAATTCCATTAGTACATCAGCACACTATTCACTCTTAAGGCTCTTCACTGGATTTACCCTCGCTGCTCTGAACGACTGAAAGCTGATGGTGATCAGCGTGATCATGATGGCCGTAACAATAGCCAATGCAAAAACACCCCAGCCAACCGATACCCGGTAAGCAAAATCCTGCAACCATTTGTGCATAGCCCACCAGGCAACAGGCGCGGCCAGCGCAAATGCAATGACAATCAGTATTACAAACTCTTTTGAGAACAACATCACTATATTGGAAACAGAAGCGCCCAATACTTTACGGATCCCCACTTCCTTTGTTTTCTGTTGTGTTATGAAAGAGATGAGTCCCAGCAATCCAAGGCAACCAATGCCAATAGCCACACAGGACATGATGTTAATAAGCGTACCCGTTCTTACTTCATCTTTATAAAATTCAGCAATACGTTCGTCGAGGAACTGGTATTCAAACAGGTTATCAGGAAATGCCGAAGCCCATACCTTTTCAACCTGTTTGATGGTTGCTGCAAAGTTCTGCGGAGAGATCTTCAACCCGATATGACGATAGGTTTTTGAACTTGCTGCGATGAAACAGGGAGGAATATCACGTTGCAGTGAAAACAGGTGGAAATTCTTCACTACACCAATTACCTGTTCAGGTTTATTACCACTGAGACTAAATAATTTTCCTATCGCATCCTGCGGCCTCATATTGTAACGTTTCAGCAGCTCTTCATTTACCAGGATCCCGCGATGCGTTGAATCACCCGAGATATAATTGGTACCAGCCACCAATTGCAGACCATAGGTTTTAAGATACTGATCGTCTGCAAAGATGCCATTGATATCAAATTCTGCATCCTTCGATACATTATCAAATGCAAAATTGAATTGCGCGCTTGATCCCGACAGAGGAGCCATTCTACTGAAGCTGCAGGATTGTACACCCGGCAATTGATTAAACTGGTTCCTTAATACGGTCAATTGTTCTTTCTGCGATTGAGGTAAAGGCAGCATTACGATAGCCTCTTTATTAAACCCAAGATCGGCCTTGCGGAAATACGTGGTTTGTGTGGCAATGACAAAAGCACAGATCACCAACGCCTGTGAAATGGCAAATTGCATTACTACCAGTCCACGACGTAATGTAACCCCACCGGCTTTCTGCATCGTCATCTTATTCTTCAATGCCAATACAGGTTTAAAACCAGATAAGATCAAGGCAGGATAGCTGCCGGAGAGGAAGATCACCAATACGGAAATACCCAGTATAAATAACAATACTGTAGGGTTGCGCCAATCGCCAGCCTTTAATGAAATATCCATCAGTTGTGCCACATAGGGCAGGGCAACCTGTACCGCCGCCAGCGCCAGTACTACAGCAACCGATACGATCAGTGCCGCTTCGAGCATAAACTGCCAGAAGATCTGTTTGCGCATACTACCCAGCACTTTGCGTACACCTATTTCGCGTGAACGACGGATAGCCTGTACAGTAGCCAGGTTGGTAAAATTGATACAGGCGGTGATAATGATAAAAAGACTGATCAGCGCCAGTGTCCAGATATAGGGCTTACTGACACTCGTTTTATAATTTTCATATTTGGTATTAAAATGCAGGTCGGCAAGCGGCTGCAGTTTATATTCAAAGTTGGCAGCATCTTCTGCAGGATAATATTTTTTGGCAAATGCCGGGAGCAACTTTTCAAGCTGTGCAGCCTGTGTATTCTGAGGAAGCAGCACATAACAGTTGGTAGCGCTGTGTACATTTCCCCACCTGTCCCAATCTTCAGCAGCACGTTCTGAATAGGCTTTCAAAGCGCTGGTTGAAAAGAATACATCAAAAGGAAAATTGGTATTGGCAGGAAGATCCTTTACAACACCGGTAACTGTGAAAACTGTTTTATTAAGTTGTAACGTATTCCCGGCAACAGCTTCGGTACCGAAATACTTTTTTGCTTTGGAAGCGGTAAGAATAATACCAGAAGGATGCTCCAGGGCTCTTTGCGGAGTTCCGGCCAGCCATTCGTAATCAAAGATGTCAAAATACTGCGGGTCTACAGCCACAATACCCTCATCTTCCTGGAAGCGTTTTAACTCTTTACCGGCATGTTCCGGTACAATTACAAGCGTGTTATAGATCGCTTCGGTCATTGCCACTTTTGAAGCCTGCGGAAAATCTGTACGAAAAGCTCTTGTTAAAGGCATAGGCACACCGGAATAATAACCTTCCGGGTTTTTCTCGTTCGTTACTACACGGTAAATATTATCAACTTTACTATGATAAGTGTCGGTAGTAAGATGATACCTGATAAGCATAAAAATGAGTACTGCGCAGGCAATACCCATGGATAATCCCAATATATTAATAACAGAAAAAATCTTATTTCTCCTGATACTCCGGGCGGAAGTTTTCAGATAATTACTGATCATACTTTGTTTGGTCGGTTATGCGAATACTATTTCGAGTGTCGTGTTTAAAGTTTCGGGTTGTGAAAACGTGCAATGGAAATACCTGATACCGTTACAGGATACTGGATTTGAGATTTGAGATTGGAACAACTGCCAACTTGTATTCCTCGCGGCTCGTAGCTCAAAGCCCGTAGCTTGTATTTGCTAATACCTAATTCCAGATTCCTCACCCGCACATTAGCGTCATTCACTTTTAAGGCTCTTCACCGGATTTACCAGTGCGGCTTTCACAGCCTGGATACTTACAGTAGCCAATGCGATCAATACAGCCAGCAAACCCGACAATGGGAATACCCACCAGGGAATACTGGTCCTGTAATTAAAGTCCTGCATCCATTTATACATCAGCCAGCCGGCCAGCGGCGAAGCAATGACAATCGATAACAGTACCAGCTTCAGGAACTCGCGCGACAGGAGGGTGGTAATACTGAGCACTGAAGCACCTATTACTTTACGAATACCAATTTCTTTTTGTTTTACCTGTGCAGTGTAAGTAGCCAGCCCAAACAATCCCACACAGGAAATGAAGATGGCTATAATTGCGAACACTTCAAATAAAACACCTGCCTGCTGATCGGCCTTGTACATGTTCTCAAAATTTTCATCCATAAACTTATAGGTGAAAGGGAAATCAGCATTGTACTGTTTCCACAACTTTTGAGCAGCCGCAATAGCTTTCGGAGCATCTTTACCGGTGGTTTTTACATATGCAACCGAGCTGACAGGTCTATAGTAGAATATAGAGGGGTCAATTTTTTCTTTTAGTGAACGGAAGTGAAAGTCCTTTACCACGCCAATGATGGTACACTTCACGTCGTGCAGACTGAATATTTTACCAACAGGATCTTTAATGCCTGTTTTTTTAACAGCCGTTTCATTCAATATAACATGCACAGAATCTGCAGGCGTACCGGTAAATCCTTTACCTTCTGCCAACTGCATGTTCATCATTGACATAAATTCTTTATCCATCCCCAACTGCGTAATAACAAAAGTGCTTTTGGGTTCTTTACCATCCCAGTCGGTATCACCGGTGGTACTGCCCAGGTTCATGATATTACCACTGGCACATGAAACACCGGTAATGCCGGGTTGCTTCATTAATTCGTTCCTCACGGCATCATAATGCTGCCCCATATTGCGCAAACGCATGGTAAACACATACGACCTGTCGTACCCCAATTGTTTATTGCGGATATACGAAAGCTGGCGGGCAATTATAATGGTTGAAATGATGAGCGTAATAGAAAATACGAACTGGATCACTACCAGGCTGCGACGTAAACCGACGCTGCCTATACCGGAAGAGATCTTACCTTTCAATGCTTCAATAGGTTTGAAGGACGCAAGCAGCAGGGCAGGGTAAATGCTGGACGCGGCCAGTGTACCGAGGATGGTAATGCCTATTATTTTCCAGACGCCGGGATCAGTAAGATTGAAAGTAAGTTGTTTGCCCGATAAGTTGTTATATAAAGGCATCAGGGCAAAAATGAGCAGACAGGCAAGTATGGTTGATAATACAAACAACAGGCCTGTTTCCACTACAAATTGCAGAAAGAGCTGCCATTTGGGAGCTCCGATCACTTTTCGCATGCTTACTTCGCGTGAACGCAAAAGTGAGCGTGCTGTTGACAGGTTTACATAATTGATACAGGCAATTACCAGCAGAAAAATCGCTACTGCAAGAAAGATGCGAACGATCTGCATAGCACCGGAATTACCATCTGCTGTATACAGGTGAATTTTATCAAAAGCCTGCAGCGTAAAAAAGGAGGTTTTATCATACTGATTATGATCGTGCAGTAGTGTGGTCAGTTTCTTTTCCACACTTTCAAGAGAAGCCTGGTCTTTGATCTGTAAGAAGGTGGCGAAATTATAATTTCCCCAATCCTCATCCATCGATTTCCAGTAGTCGTTGCTTGTATAGGTCTTTGCAATAACAGAAGTAGAGAACAGCATATTGTATTGCATGCTGGAGTTTGCAGGAAAGTCTGCCATAACCCCGCCAACAATATAACTATCCTTTTTATCGGCAATGATCACTTTTCCAATCGGGTCTTCATCGCCAAACATGCTTTTGGCAAGCGATTGGCTCAGGATGATAGAATTATCAGAAGGAAAAAGACGATCCTTATTGCCGGAGATCAGTTGAAAACTAAAAACATTAAAGAAGGTGGAATCTGTATAAGCCGCCTTCATATCCGAAAACTCCTTGCTGTTGTAACGATAGGTTACATAATCGTAGTTGGGTGTTATACGCACAGCATTTACAACCGGCGCTACTTCTTTTCTGCCGTACGTAGCAATGGGGGCAGGGGAGTTGCTCCAGGATTGCTGGCTACTACCACTTCCGATGTTGGAAATTACGCGGTATAATTCAGGTGTGTTTTTATGAAACTTATCATAGCTCAGCTCATCTCTTACCCACAGCAGTATCATAATGCCTACGCCCAACCCGATAGCAAGCCCAAGGATATTGAGCCCACTATAGAATTTGCTTTTCCAAAGGTTACGCCAGGCAGTTTTCAGATAATTAAAGATCATGGCTATACTATTTAAAACTCACAGACGTTTTTGAAATGCTAAGAAATGCCGAATGCTAAACGCATAACGCGGAACGCATGAAAAGGCACAAGATTCAAGGAACAAGGCGCAAGCAAATACAAGCTGCGCGTAAGCAAGTTGGCAATTTGCAGTTGTAGTGAATACCAGCGACGAGCTTTGAGCTACGAGCAGCGAGCACTCATGACTGACGATTGCCGTCTACCGATCCACGATCCCCTTTAAACTTATACCTTAAACCTTTATACCATAATATTCTCAAGCACAGTCTGACCGTCCAGCATGCGAATAATGCGATGGCTGTAACGTGCATCATGCTCAGAGTGCGTAACCATTACAATAGTGGTACCCTGTTCATTCAGATCTGTCAGCATTTCCATTACCTCGTTACCATTAGAAGAGTCAAGGTTACCGGTAGGCTCATCCGCAAGGATCAGTTTGGGTTTGTTTACAACGGCCCTGGCTACTGCCACACGCTGTTGCTGACCACCAGACAACTGTTGAGGATAGTGATTGCGACGGTGCATGATCTGCACTTTGTCAAGCACTTCATCTACGCGTTTTTTACGTTCAGCAGCTTTTACACCGGTGTAGATCAACGGTAACTCCACGTTTTCAAACACTGTCAGCTCATCAATCAGGTTAAAGCTCTGGAACACAAAACCAATGTTGTGTTTGCGCAGATCAGCTCTTTTCCTTTCATTGAATTTTGCTACTTCAATACCATTGAAAATAAAACTGCCCTCATCGGGATCATCCAGCAGGCCAAGGATATTGAGTAAAGTAGATTTTCCGCAGCCGGAAGGGCCCATCACGGCTACAAATTCGCCTTCTTTTACTTCGATAGAAAGCTTGTTCAGGGCTACCGTCTCTACTTCCTCAGTACGGTAATACTTTTCGAGGTCTGTGATCTTGATCATATTGTTTGGTTTGAATGAAGTTCTTTGATTAAATATTATTGAGTACATGCATCATGGGCGAGAAGATGGCTTCTTCGCTACCCGCTACCGTAAAACCATGCTGCTGAGCCGGAACCGCTGTTTCCTTACAGGGCCTGTCCACAACAGGAACAGCACGATTGCCGCAACGATTGGCCTTTCCGGGCTCAAAGCTGCACAACAGCAGCAGGACGACGTACACAATTTTGTTTTTCATGACTATACTTATTTATCTGTTTCTATACGACGTAGATGGGGTGCAAAATGTTTCAGATTTTCTTAAAAAGTTGTAGGTTATAAGTTTTAGGTTATAGGTTAACCCCTCAAACTCAAAGCCTACCTGACTTTTACACATTTTCAAATCCTGAAATCTTCAGATTTCCTGCATTCGCACATTAGCCAATTTGCACATCTGCACATTGCTTAGGGTTTCTTCAGCACCAGCTCCTGCATATTTTCATAGTTCTCATAGCTGGAAGTCACTATTTTATCACCCGGTTTCAATCCGTCCATTACTTCATAATACTCAGGATTCATGCGGCCCAACTGAACATTTACACGATAGGCTGTAGTGCCATTATCGCTTACTTTAAACACCCAGTTACCACCTGTCTGCTGGTAAAAACCACCCTTTGCCAGTAATATGGCCTGTGTTTCATCACTCAATGCCAACAACACCTGCAGGGTTTGTCCGCGGCGGATACCCTGCGGTACATCACCCACAAACTCCATATCTACCTGGAAACGACCATTGTTTACCTGTGTGTAAACCTTCCTGATCTTCAGTTTATATGATTTACCGGCAAATGAGAAAGAACCGATCAAACCAGTGTACACGTTAGAAATATAGTGTTCATCAATATCTGCACGCACTTTAAAACCACTCAGTACATCCAGTTGACCAAGACGGGTACCGGAAGTAATGTTCTGGCCTATCTCAGCGTCGAATGAAGTAAGTTGTCCGGCAACAGGCGCTTTCAACACCAGGTCACCCACTTTCTGCTTCATCAGCTCCAGCGCTTTGCGCATGTTTTTATAAGACTGTTCGTTCTGCTCCAGTTGAATTTTGTTTGTCAGGGAGTCCTGCAGCATGATCTCTTCAGTAAGCTTTTTCCTGCGCACCTGGTAGTTGTAGGTGTTCTCGGATTGCTGGAACTCCTGTGCACCAATAGCTTTCTGATCGTATAGTTTTTTATTGAGCTTATATACACGCTCAGCTTCTTTCAGGGCATTATCAACCTCAGCCATCTGGTTCAGGCGGCTTACAGTATTCTGTTGTGCATTGTTACGGGCAATCTGCATTTGCGTTAATACGTTAAATACAGAAGTTTCCTGGTTGGCCAGGCTCAGTTCCAGGTCGGGGTTAGACAGTTTCAGGATGGGCTGGCCTTCTTTCAATACGGCACCATCTTCCACATATTTCTCCTGCATGCGTCCACCTTCCTGGGCATCGAGGTAAATGGTTGTGAGCGGCAATACAATTCCGTTTATAGGGATCTGAACCTGGAAGGGTCCTTTTTTTACTTCACTGATAGTAATACGTTCGGTTTCTACGTTCAGGCGGCTTTTACCGGATGTGAAATAGATACTGCCGGCAATTAGTAAGGCGATCGCTGCAATTCCCGCAATTGTTAAGATCCGTTTGGTTGACCATTTCTTTTTGGCAATGACTCTGTCCACTGTGTATAGTTTTTAAAATAAGTTTTTTTGTTTTCAAAGTCTCCCGGGACTGCATCCGGGAGACTTGTTTGAAATCACATGAGAAAACCAACTGTTCCCTATACTCTCAACAATATGCCAGAAAGCGATACTGTTGATTTACAAATATTTAGCTATTGTATTTGTACGAAGCTGTTCGTTCCCGATACAAAAAGTGTACGCTTTCGATACACTGGGTATTAACCCGTAACCTCTTATAAAAAATTGTTTGTCATAGCTTTATAATTATGGTATAATTGTAGATAACTTTTGTTGCATCCGGTTTGATATTTTTTTCCGGGCCACCCGGATCCCATTTTTTTATTTTTTGCCATGCTATTAAAGAACGCCTCCGTATTAATCATTGACGACGACACTGACGTTTTAACCGCAGTACGATTATTATTGAAGACAGAAGCTAAAGAAGTAGTAACCGAGAAAAATCCGGAGAACCTGCGCTGGCTGTTATCCAAACAGACCTTTGACCTCATTTTGCTGGACATGAACTTCAACAGTTCAATCAACACCGGCAACGAAGGCCTTTACTGGCTGGGCAAGATCAAAGAGTTTAAATCCGAAGCCGCAGTGATCATGATCACCGCCTACGGCGATATTGACCTGGCAGTACGTTCGTTAAAAGAAGGCGCTACCGACTTTGTGGTAAAACCCTGGCACAACGAAAAGTTGCTGCAAACCATGAAAGAGGCATTGAAACGCAAGGACAACAAAAACGCTTCGACACCCTCTTTTGCCGCAGACTCTATTATTGGCAGTGAACTGCTGGGCGAATCGGAGGTAATGAAAGACATCTTTTATAAAATTGAAAAGATAGCGCCTACCGATGCCAATATACTGATACTGGGAGAAAACGGTACCGGTAAAGACCTCATAGCAAAAGCCATTCACCAATACTCACTGCGCGCCGATAAAGCATTTGTAAAAGTAGACGTTGGGGCTTTGACGGAAAGCCTGTTTGAAAGCGAATTGTTTGGTCATAAAAAGGGCGCCTTTACTGATGCCCGTGAAGAACGTGTGGGTCGCTTTGAAGCTGCCAATGGCGGCACCCTGTTTCTCGATGAGATAGGGAACATCTCCCTGCATCAGCAGGCAAAACTGTTGAGCGTATTGCAAAACAGGCAGGTGACCAAGCTCGGCGCTAACGATGCCATCCCCATCAACATCCGTTTGATCTGCGCTACGAACGTTCCTTTGGCAGAACTGGCCAACGAAAACCGTTTCAGAAAAGACCTGATCTACCGTATCAATACGGTGGAGATCATGGTGCCACCATTACGCAAACGCGATCATGATATTATTCTGCTGGCTAAACATTTCAGCAGACTATACAGCAATAAATACCTGAAACCTGTAATGGAGTTTGATGAAAAAGCTATGGACAGGCTTCTCAGCTACCATTATCCCGGCAATATACGCGAGCTTCAATACACTATTGAACGTGCAGTGATCATGGCGGACGGGCATGTATTGCAGGCAAAGGATCTTATTTTCTCACCCATCGAAAGTTCTCCCGCTCTTGACAGTGATGAACCGGATGAACTGAAATTGAGTGCAGTGGAGAAAAATACGATCCTCAAGGTTATAGAAAAACACAACGGCAATATTACCAAAGCAGCGAAGGAACTGGGACTTACACGGACTGCTTTGTATAGGAGATTAAGTAAGTATGATATTTAATGTGTGAATGTGAATACAGGGTTATACGTTGTAAGTTATAGGTTATAAGTAAAATACAGTTTAACGCGGAATACGGTTATAGGTTGTAAGTTTTAAGTTATAGGTTAATACAGCAATGAGGAATTGGGAGTTAGCTGCGAGGAATACAAGTTGGCAGTTGGCAATTTGCAGTTACCGTGAATACCAGCAATGAGCTTTGAGCTACGAGCAGCGAGCAAATACAAGCCAGAAAGCAAGTTTGCAGTTGACAAGTTGGAAAGTTGATAAGTTAACAGGGGGGGAATGTTGAATATCGAAGGGAAGCCAAAAGCCAGGTTGAAAAGTTGGAAGGTTAATAGGTTTACAAGGAACAGCCATTGACTATTGACCATTGACTATTCACTTGCTTCAACCACTCACGATTGACGACTCACGTCTCACGATTTTCCAATCTGTAGCCCGTATTTCCGTTTCACGTTTGACATTTCATGTTTTATGATTTCACACAACCCGAAACTCTAAACGCGACACCCGAAACTGTATTAAAGAAACCTGTAATTAACCCGGTATACTAAACGACCACTATGTTTCAACGAATTGAATGGAGAATCTTTATACGCATCGTTTTCCTGTTTGTAGTGCTCACAGTGAGTGCTTTCTTACTGGTAAAAGGCATGTTCATTTACATGGTGATCTTTGTGCCGGTACTCGCTTACCAGCTTGTAGATCTTTACAAACTGCAACGCAAAGCACACGATGAACTAAACCAGTTTGTGGAGTCGGTTCATTACCGTGACTTCTCCCGTTACTTTGACGTAAAGCGTGCCCCTCACGAATTACAGGCATTGCGCCAGGGCTTTAACGAGATCAATACCACTTTCAAAGTGATCAGTAAGGAAAAGGAAACCCAGTACCAGTACCTGCAAAAAATACTGGAACTGATTGATACCGGTATCCTGTCATTCCATGAGGAAACAGGGGAAGTGGTATGGATGAATGATGCATTAAAGAACATGCTGCAACTGCCATATCTCAAAACAATTCATTCCATGGCGCGCCGTGATCATGAATTGTACAAAGATGTGACCACTGTAAAGCCCGGTGAAAGCAGGATCAGTACCGCCCACCTCGATAAAGCAGGTTTCAAAGTATTGCTTTCTGCTACAGCATTCCAGACAGAAGATAAAATATATAAACTGGTAGCTTTCCAGAACGTAAACGAAGCGTTGGATGAAACAGAGTCTAAGGCATGGCAAAAACTGCTGAGCGTAATGACACATGAGATCATGAACTCAGTGGCGCCTATTTCATCTTTGGCGGAAACATTAAAGAACCGCTTACACGAATCTATCAATAACCTGGAAAAAGATCCTGCTACGCTGGAAGATCTTGAACTCGGTATTGACACTATCAAAAGAAGGAGTGAGGGTCTGCTGAAATTTGCAGAAACCTATCGCAATCTGAATAAGATCACCACACTGAACCTCAAAAAAGTATATATCCGCGATCTCTTCGAGAGCCTGCATTACCTGATGCTGCCAACACTGGAACAAAAAGGAATTGAAATAGAGATCATTCTCAAAGACCCCGATCTTTCCATGGATGCTGATACCAACCTGGTAGAACAGGTATTGATCAACCTGCTGGTAAATGCGATGGAAGCTGTAAAAGAACGGCAGGAGCCGCGAATAGTACTGTCTGGCTATCTTGCATCTAACCGCAAAACCATTATCAAAATTGCCGACAATGGCAGTGGTATGCCTGAAGAATTGCTGGACAAAATATTCGTTCCCTTTTTCAGTACTAAGAAAAGCGGCAGCGGCATTGGCCTGAGCTTATGTAAACAGATCATGCTGTTACACCGTGGCACCATCCAGGTACAATCTGTAGAAGGAGAGGGCACAGCATTTATGCTGGTGTTCTAAAGAATGCTCAATTTTCAATGTCTATCGGTTCCGCGCTCAGAAATAAGAAAAACCGGATGAAGAATCACCCGGTCACTTCTACAAACTACATGAGAGTCTATCGTAGAAAAACATAAACAGTTACCGGGCAGTCTACAGCAATAAATGCGATAGCCGTCCAACGACTCTTTATGCAAAAGCTCGTCTTCACCATGGCAATACAGTTGCATTAATAGCACTAATGCAACGCAATCGTTAGGATAACAGGAAAGGTTGGTCTTCTTGTTTGGAGAGCAGGTCAGACAAAGGATAATGCAGGGCTACCAGTAAAATAGCCTGTAAAAAACAATAAAGTGGTTTGAAAAAAGGCCCCGAAGTAAGGAGGAGGATGGGCAAGGAACACGGCGCCCTTTGCCTTTGCAGGTGTAGGTAAAAATTTTCTCATGTCATGTTGGTTTTAGGAACAAGATCCGGTTGCAGGAATTAAGCTAGTTCATTTTTTACAAACGGCCAAAAATAATGACTACCACCTCTAGGGCCGTTTGCGTGGCCGCATCAGGAAAAGATAATTATTGACAAATATCATACAATCAAAAATACATCCTCCGGATAAATCTGATTGTAAAGCAATTACAACAAAGAGAGTCAATAGTAAGTGATAAGTTCAGTGGAACAACTCTTTCAGAGATTTCTGATCTGAAGATTACTGGTTTCACGCAAAGAGGCTAAGTTTCGCTAAAGCGAAAAATATTCTCTTTTTATCTACTCTGCGGCTGATCATGCTGATAAAGGAAGTACTTACCATGCTGCGCAATAAAGCAGTTCACACTATTTCACGAACTTACTTTCTGTGCTACAGGGTTAGATGCTTCGTACCTCAGCATGACAAACTCACGAAGTAATCGTCTTATCCCTAATACTTCAAACCTTCCTCTTTTACGCCTTATGCGCCTTTGCGAGCTCAATTTCTCCTGCAAAACAGGAACTGCTATAAATTGCTTTTTACATTTCGGAGTTGAAGGCCTTAAACCTTGTACTTTAAACTTTAAATCACCCTTGCTTGCTTCCACAACAGGGCAGGAGATCTCCTTCCTGTATCCCCAGTTATACAACTGTTGCTCCAATGCATGCCTGATATCATTGCAGCCTCTCCCTTCTTTCAATAAGCGTACAGCAATACCTGTTAGTTTACGATATAACTCAAACAACTTCCAGGATTCAGGTAGTTTGCTATAGACAGCGGCCGCATGTTTGGCGGCTCTACCCAGGCGATGGGCGCTTTTCATGGTATTCGCAAACTCCTTACTGGTCTTTACCCTGCGCCTGCTTAATGAGCTTTTCTGCCGGGCGTACCATTTATCACCACGACGGTAAAAGGTAATACAACCTAAAGTTTTCTCGTACTTAAAACGCCCCAATTGTTTTGCCATATAACCAGCATTTACGTTGATATTACCTGCCTATACGTTTGCAGGGAAACATGGCAAACATACATTGGCGAATAAGCGCTTTCCAAATCAACAGGTCGTTTGTGTCACTTTTTGCCGTTTTTTCCCTTTTTGTCACTTTCTTCCGTTTTACGTCATTTCTGTCATTTTTGTCCCAGTCCTCTACTTCCCGCAACTGCAAGCTGTATATGACCGGTGGTTCATAGGTTCGGTTCGTCTGCTTGTTAAAAGCGCATTTTCTAAAAATGCTTAACGCCGAACGCAAAACATCAAGGCAGTTATAAGTTGTAAGCTATGGTTGAATACAGCTATTTGTACTGAGGGGGGTATTATTTAGTAACAGAAAGTTCATATAGCTGCCATATTGGTTAGTGTACTTTCGCCATCCAACACAAAACCGCTCTATTACTAATTATGAAAAAGGCATTATTCATTTTCGGTATGCTGGTAACCAGCTATGCCGGAATACAGGCTCAGAACAATCACGTTATCCTGATCAGTATCGATGGCCTAAGGCCGGAATTTTATAAAGACCCTTCCTGGAATATGGTGCATTTACGGCAGGCAATGAAAGAGGGGGTTTATGCAGATGGTGTTGATGGCGTGTTTCCTACGGTAACTTATCCTTCGCATACAACCATGATCAGTGGTGTAAAGCCATTGAAACATGGAGTTTATTACAATACACCTTCTGAACCGTTGGGTATTACAGGTAACTGGATCTGGAACTATAATACCATAAAAGTTCCTACTGTTTTTAGCCTGGCTAAGGAAAAAGGATTGACGACAGCCTCAGTAATGTGGCCAGTTTCCCTGGGATCACCTGCTACTTATAATATCCCTGAGTACTGGTATCTTTCTAAAGAAAAGGGAGGTGGCCGTATAACCACTAAAGCTATGCAGGAAAATGCAACCCCTCCCGGATTGTACGAGGAATTGCAACAACAGGCCGTAGGCAAACTGGAGGAGGTTGATTTTAGCGGGGACTACCTGGTACTTGATGAAAACCTAGCCCGGATGAGCAGTTACCTCATTGGTCGCTATCAGCCTGCCTTACTGGCTGTGCACCTGGTAACAGTCGATCATTTTGAACATGAGCAGGGCAGGGATGGGGAAAAGGTGAGAGCTGCCGTTGCAGGCGTTGACAGGGCTATTAAGAGTATCCGTGAAGCTGTGCAGAAAGCAGGCATTGCCGAGACTACCACTTTTATTGTAACCGGAGATCATGGTTTTGTAGATATCCATACCGCTATTTCTCCCAATGTATTGCTGGCAAAGGCAGGTTTGTACGATCCACAGCATCCCGATAACTGGAAAGCTTATTTCCATCCCTGTGGCGGTGGTGCATTTCTACAACTGCGAGATAAAAACGACCAGGCTACCAAAACAAAAGTATTGCAACTGCTGAAAGCACTACCAGCATCACAACAACAAACATTTATCATCAAGACCCGGGAAGAACTGGATAGCATTGGTGCTGATCCCACTGCTGCTTTTGCATTGGCAGGTCGCCAGGGATATACTTTTAATGCTGCTGCTACAGGCGAATTATTCCGCGCCGCTAAAGGTGGTACCCACGGCTTTTATCCTGATTTTAAAGAAATCCAAACAGGATTTGTGGCATTTGGTAATGGCATCAAGAAAGGTGGTGTTACTATTCCGCAAATGAGCCTTACTGATATTGCACCTATTATCAGCAAAATACTGAACCTGAATTTACCTGCCGGTGATGGATTATTATTGAACGGAATATTCTCGAAATAACGATCTTACTATTGGCCTTACAAAGTTCCCGGCGTAGCGCATGCTACGCCTTTTTGTTTATAAGAGATTTCGAATATCTGGCGTAGGCTTGGCCTACGCAGCAATGAGCCCAAAGCTATCAGTCACTTCGACCGGCAACAAAGGATAAATAGACGCTTTTCGAAAGTAGCTGAAAGCTACGATGCGAACTCTCTCTCAACAACAATAAAAAACGGCGTAGCTAATGCATACGCCGTTTTTTATTTCGCTATTTATTGCTGCTTAAAGGCTATTGTATCAGCAACATTTTCGTCAGTTTGCGTGTGCCATCGCTCCACAACACATTGTACACACCCGGAATCAGGCCCGTAAGACTTACTGTAGTCTGTACATCGTTACGTTGTATATTGATCGCTTTTACAGCCCTGCCTGTTGCATCCGTAATACTTAACCAGGCATTGCCATTGTAAGCAGGGTGGCTGATCACTGTTACACCCCTTGCAGGGTTAGGCACTATCCTCAATGTGCTATTACTCCATGAAGACCTGACACTTACTACTTTGCTGTAAGTAAATGAGCCGTCTTTATCTACCATTTTCAGGCGATAATAGTAAACTTTGTTGTTGCTGATAGTATCCGTGTAATCATAGAACAGGGTAGAAGAGCTGTTGCCCACTGCCGATACAGTTGCTATTTTCCGGAATTCTTTTGCATCAGCATTACGCTGTACCTCAAACAGATCGACATTCATCTCTTGTGATGTAGACCATTGCAAAAAAGCATCTTTACCTTTTGCTGATGCATCAAATGATACCAGGGTAACGGGTAATGCACTATTGCCTACACTACTTACAAAAAAGCCACTGAATCCATTTACATCAAAAGTAACTTCCCACCATTGGGTGTTAGCATTCCAGATAATCTTAGCATCATCGGGGTTAATTTCAACGGCACTGCCTGAATAGGTGCTGGGCAAACTGGTTGTACTAAAACCATGATATTGATATACCCGCAATGCAGCTTTTCCTGCGACATCGTCCGGCCCTGTTGGCAGGTCGAGTCCATGTGAAGGGAACGCATTAAAATTATCAAATTCCTGCTGCGTAAAATACAGGGTAACAGTAGCAGTAGCCGTTGCAGCATTGTTAACCGGCTCTATATCGTAATGACGCTGTACATACGGAGCACTGTTATAGGTCTTTACTTCATCATCAACAGTCACCTTGCTGATAACCGGCCCATTAACAGGATTGTTTCCGGATGGCATTACAGTAGCTTCAGCCACCTGGTTCCTATATATAGCTACAGTATTGTTATACACCTCAGCTACAACAATTTCAGGTTTGCTATCTCCATCAAGATCGCCACATGCAATATTTATCGGCAGTTCGCCTCTCACATAGTTTTTACCCGGCTCAAACGAGATAGTTCCCCCGGCATTACTATTGTTCTTAAATACCGTAAACCCGTTATAACCATTAATTGTTGTTACAAGATCAGGTTTTGCGTCACCATCCAGATCAGCAATAGTTATAAACTGATTATAGTTTGCGATCTGATTACCAGATTGTTTTTCAAATGAAATCCCGGATGAACTGCTTGTATTTTTAAACACATCAACCTGGTTGTTATAACTGTCCGTAACAGCTACTGCAATATCAGCTTTTCCATCTCCATTGAGATCTGTAATGGCAAGGCACCTTGGAGGATAACTGGTAGCGAAATCAACTTTAGAGGCAAAAGAGACAGTATTGCCCGCACTGGTATTTTTATATACAGATATTGTATTGCTCAACCAGTTAGCAACTACAATATCCGGTTTACCATCTCCATCAATGTCGCCGGTTTCGACCCAATATGGAGTATTCCCTGTTGGATAATCAATCCTGGTCGCAAACGCGATACTATCTCCCACACTGGTATTTTTATACACAGACAAAACGTGAGCAGCTGTATTGACAACAATAAGGTCAACTTTTCCGTCAGCATTCACATCAGCAGCAGTAATACTATAAGGACGGCTTACTGCCGGGATATCGATCTGAGCTGCAAAAGAGATACTACCGACTGTGCTTGTATTCTTCAATATTGACAGCGAAGCCCCGTCGTAAGTAACCGCCATATCAGGCTTACCATCTCCGTTAAAATCGTTGATAGTAAAGCTATAAGGCGTAGGGCTGGTTGTAATCCTTATTCGCGGCTCCATGGAAATATTTCCAT
Organism: Chitinophagaceae bacterium; assembly: GCA_047602185.1. GTDB lineage: Bacteria > Bacteroidota > Bacteroidia > Chitinophagales > Chitinophagaceae > PMP191F. The sequence goes on from JASGHY010000001.1 coordinate 1,596,891, forward strand.
TACTGCTGTTGTTTCGCAGAATTGAAACTCCTGCAAAGGAAACAGTACTGTTATCTAACGCAGCGATATCAGGTTTACCATCACCATCTATATCGCTGATCTTTACCTGGTAAATAGTATTACCACCGGCAAACTGTTTTGCTTCAGCAAAAGAAATATCCTGGAATTCGTGCCCTATAGAAGGGAAAGTAACTTTAAATGGAGAGTTTGCAAAAGCCACAAGTCCCCCTGTTGTTACCGATACAGGCTCAAATGTAGCACCTGCGGGAACTTCTACCACCAGCGAAGAGCTGTTACCTGAAATGACCAGGGCTTCTACGGCACCAAAACGAACAATATTATTGGTAGCTATATTATCAAAGTTATTACCACTGATCGTTACCAGGGTGCCAACCGGACCAGACTGTGGCACGTAAGATGAAACCGATGGCGCACGCAAAAATGTAAATCCTGCAGCACTGGCCGTTCCGGCTGATGCCGTAACAGTTATGTTTCCCGAACTTCCATTACCTACAACTGCGGTAATAGTATTGGAAGAAACAATTGTAAAAGATTTTGCAGCAACTCCTCCAAAACTCACGGCCGTTATATTACTGAAATTACTACCGGAAATAGTGATAACACTTTCTGTATAACCTTCTGCAGGTGTAAAACCTGAAATCACAGGCTCAGCAACTTTACGGCCTACCAGGAAAGTAATAGTTGAATAAGGAGGCGCCAGGGAACTATCAAGAACTGCTACATCCGGCAGGCCATCAAGATTGAAATCGCCAACAGACAAAGCGCCCGGATAATTACCGGCACTGAACTCCAACTTCTCATTCATTGATATGGTACCGGGAACGCTGGTATTAGGCAATACAGAAACAGTATTGGTATTATGAGCACTCGTAAGCACCTCAGGCTTACCATCTCCGTCAACATCTGTAACAGCAATACCATTGGGGTATGCCCCTACAGTGTATTGTGCAGCAAGAATATACCCGATTGTATCTGGCGAACTTGTATTTCTGAGTAATACTACTTTATTATTCGCGTTTGTAGCAGCCAGATCTGGTTTATTATCTCTGTCAAAATCACCTATTATAAGATTTGAAACAACACCTCCGGTATTGTAGCTTACTTTAGGTTGAAAACTAAATGCTCCGTTCGTACTATTGTTCTTAAATGCAGCAATGGATTGTGCAGGATCACCGGATGTAGTAACAGCAACATCCTGTTTGCCATCGCCATCCAGGTCTGCGATCAATATATCCTTAGGTGTAGAGCCAGTGTTAACAGATGTAGGAGACGGATCAAACAAAATACTTGTACCTGCACTGGTATTTTTATAAATAACAAATCTGTAAGGTGCATCCTGTAAAGTGATTGCTATATCGGGCTTACCATCCTGGTTAAGATCACCAACATCAAATTTTGTTATAAATCCAGCTGTAAAACTAACCGGTGGCGCAAAGGAAAGATTTCCCGGAGTACTTGTATTTCTGTAAACAGAGATCAGGTAATATGCACAGGATATTATGATATCTGGTTTACCATCTCCATCCATATCTGCGATCCTGATCTTCCGGGGCGTATCTTCCGCAGACAAATTCACCTTTTCAACAAAAGAAATAGTGTTGGCAGATGCAGTATGCCTATAAACCGACACAACCTGTTCTACCGAACTGTTAGTTACAGCAATATCTATATTTCCATCTCCATCAAAGTCGGCAGAAGCCACATCTTCAATTCCCATTGAGGCATACAGCATTGCCGTATCAAAAGAAGATGAGGATAAGACAGTGCCACTGAAAGTTACAGTAAACGGTAAGGAAGATCGTACAGTAGAATTATTTGTTGTAACTGTTATTGGCTGATAACCAGCACCTGCAGGTACAGTAACGGTAAGAGACGTACCGGTAGCTGTATTAACCACGGCTTTTACTGCACCAAAATAAACAATATTATTGGCAGGCGTACTGCTGAAGTTTGTTCCGGTAATGGTAACAACAGAACCAACAGCGCCTGCTATCGGATTCACCCCTGTAATAGTAAGAGCATTACCTGCAGTTTTAAATATGAAACCAGCCTTTGTACCTGTACCCACAACGTTCTGAACACTTACATTACCCGTAGCACCGCTTCCTACTATAGCACTAATGATCTCAGAAGACAATACGGTATATGATTTTGCAGGAACTCCTCCAAAACTTACAGCTGTTACACTATCAAAGTAGTGACCTGTAATGATCACCCCCGAATCACTGGCTGCACTTGAAGGTGTAAAACCTGTTATTAGCGGTGTAGTAAGGAATGTAAACCCATCTTTTGACACAGTATCTGTAGCTGACATTAACCGCACTTTTCCACTGGCACCATTGCCAACTACAGCACTGATAGCTGTATCTCCTTTAATAACAAATGAAACAGCCAGGGAATCACCAAAACTTACAGCTGTTATTCCTGTGAAATTAGCCCCTTTGATCAGTACGGTATCGCCTGAACGGGCTTTTTGAGGTTCGAAGCTGTTTATATTGAAACTTTGACTTACATTATTTTTGTAAAAAAATATCCCAAGAGGAGCCTGGCTGGATATTGCTATATCAGGTTTACCATCACCTCCAAAATCACAGGCAACAATATTTGTAGCAAGACCAGCAAAATTGTATTCTGTAATGGATGAAAAATTAACAGTAGTGCCGCTACTCACGTTTCTGAATATGCCAACATAGATCTGGGCACCCGCTTGTTCTGCAACGGTAATGTCAGGAGCATTATCACCATCAAGATCGGCTACCGCAAAATCAACAGGGGCATGTCCTGTAGGCATGTCAACCTTTCCATCAAAAGCAATATTACCGCCTAAGGCAATATTCCTGAGTACTGAAAAACTCTGACCATTGGTATTCACCACTACCAGGTCCTGCTTACCATCTCTGTCAATATCAACCAAAGCAACCTTTCCGGGTGTATTACCGGTTGAGAACATGGCTGGCGCAGCAAAAGTAATACTACCACCTGTTCCCGTATTCTTCAGAACGGAAACGGTATTACCCTGCTGATTGGTCACTGCAATATCCGGCAGATTATCGCCATTCAGATCTCCGGTAGCCAGTCCCACAGGAGAAGCACCTACAGCAAATTCGCCAACAGGCAATAAATTGATTGAACCAGGAGTACCGGTATTTTTAAACACTGATACGGTTCCTCCGTCCTTATTAGCAACGATCACATCTGGCTTTCCATCACCATTGATGTCAGCAATAGTAACGTTAACAGGCATTGCTCCTGCGGTAATTTCAAACGGAGCTGCAAATGAAACAGCTCCACCTGTTGCAGTAATATTTCTGAATATAGTAACAGAGCTTATTGATGACCCATTGCTGATAACTACCAGGTCTGGCTTACCATCTGCATCCAGATCGCCAGCGGCAACCTTAACAGGTGTACCGGATAAAGTAGCCAGGTCCTGGCGATAGCCAAAAGAAAAGTCATGCCCTCCTGCATCTGTATTGGAATAGATTGATATAGAAGGGTAACCATCTGTAAATGCTACACCTTTATTTGCCAGGATCAGATCCTGTTTTCCGTCTGCATTCAGATCATAAGTGATCATATCACTATGAAACGGCTGTGGCTCCAGCAAGGGGATATCTGAAGCTTTCACAAAAGAAGAGGGCCTAAGAATGCCATTATTGGCGCCTGTTACAATAAAAGCAGATGAAGCATACCCTGTATGCCCATCGGTGGTTACAGTAAGAGGTGTATAGCTTGCACCGGCAGGCACTATTACCGTCAGGTATCCCGAAGTGGCTGCTGTAACCGTTGCTTTTACTCCACCTATAAATACGATGTTTTCAGATACAGTTGTACTGAAACCGGACCCCGTGATCATAATGGTTGTTCCTGCAGGTCCGGAAGAAGGTGCAAAACCTGTCACTACAGGAGGTTGCTTATACACAAAGCCAGCCCGGGTAGCTGTTCCTGTGTTGTTTTGTACACTTACATTGCCGTTGGCGCCATTACCAACTATTGCCTTAATGGTATTCTGTGATACCAGCACAAAAGAAGCAGCTGCTACACCACCAAACTGTACTGCGGTTATATTTACAAAATTGTTTCCTGAAATAGTTACAGTATCACCACTATAGGCAGCAGCAGGAGCAACCCCGGTAATTTCAGGTAACCCGGATTTCGTCCTCTTAAATATTACAATAGTATGTTTAGTACTGTCGGTAACTGCAATGTCAGGAGTACCATTGTTGTCAAAATCGCATACGGCCAATGCGCCTGGTCGCCCAGGAGTAGCAAAATCCAGTCTTGAACTCATGTCAATGGTTCCGGGCAAGCTATTATTATGCAGGAAAGTAACGGCTGCAGCGTCCTGAGCACTCACCAATACATCCGGCTTGCCGTCGCCATCAATATCAGCAACCGCAATATCAACAGGATTATTGCCGGTTGCATAAGCCTGGGCTTCCGCAAAAGAGATGACATCCGAATAACTGTTATTTTTTAATACTGAAATCGTATTTGTTGTAGTATTGGTAACAATCAGATCAGGTTTATTATCCAGATCAAGGTCGCCAATAACCACGCGGGCATTATTACCACCTGCTGTAAGATCCACATTGGCAGCAAAGGCAAACGAACCAGTAGTACCCATGTTCCTGAATGCAGAAATGCCTCCCTGCCTGGCACCCGTTATAATATCCTGTTTACCATCATTATTAAGATCAGCGATCTTTATATCATATAATTCTTTGCTGCCAATATTAAAATTGACCGCAGTACCAAAAGACACAGTTCCGGGTGTACTATTATTTTTCAGGATACAGAACTTGTTGGATGAACCTTGTAATGTAAGCGCTATATCAGGCCTGCCATCCTGATCAAGATCACCAATATCGAATCTATTTACATTACCTGGATAATATTCGACCTGTTGCTCAAAAGCAATAGTACCGGGCGTACTCACATTTCTGAAAATCGCCACCAATGAATTTCCCCAGATAATAATATCAGGCTTTCCGTCCCCATCAACATCAGCAATACGGATCTGACTCAACGCTTCCCACCATACACGATAATTTACATAAGGCGCAAAAGAAAGTGAAGTAGTGCTTGTATTCCTGAATACCCAGAACTCCTCCAATTGCCAGTTAATTGCAACAATATCAGGTTTACCATCCACATCAAAATCAGTCACAGCGGAACCTGAAGGAGTGAGATCAAACAATTTCAAGCTATCGGTATAACTTGATGCTGCTAAAGGCTCACCACCAGTGAATGTCACTATAAATGGATTAGCAGAACTTGCCGTAAGATTGCCTGTGGTAACTGTTATCGGCTGGTAAGTGCTACCTGCAGGTACTGTAACAGTAAGCGATGTACTGGTTGCAGATGAAACAACAGCCTTTACAGCTCCGAAATAAACGGTATTGCCGGCAGGTGTACTACTGAAATTACTTCCGCTAATGGTAACGGTGGTACCAACTGCTCCGGAGGTTGGGCTAAACGAAGTAATAACAGGCTGTGCAAAAACAGGGAAACTAAGTGCTAAAAAAGACAGAGTAAATAGGTAAACATGCATTGATCTTCCTATTGCATGTTTCAACAGGGGGTAAAAATGGTTCATCCGGGGTTAATTTAAATAAAGGCCAAGCAAACAGGATAGAGGAAATGATAAAAGAGGAATATCAGCGGGATAGAGGATAGCGTTTCTACTACCGTAAAACGGTTTCAGTTACAATAATAATTAAAAAAGATGCACCACCTACAATTAATGCATAACCGATATACCTTTTTATTATTAAAAAGCGATTCCTTTATACATATTTAAAAATTCACTAATTCCACATTCGCTTTTGCATAGTCTTCGGGGATGCCAATATCAATAAAGTATTCGTTCTGTATAACTCCGAACATCGGACGCTGTGAGAAGAATGTTTCGAGATAATCTTTTTCGAAGGAGAATTTTTCAGGCAGGCTTTCATTAAGAAAATGCTTTACCTGTAAGGCATACACGCCACCATTGATCAATCCCTCGTTGTAAAACTGCTTTTCTTTAAAGCTCCCGATAGATTGATCTGTATTTAACTCTACCACGCCATAACGGTCAAATTGCTGCATGGGTTTCAATGACAAGGTGCAGTGTGCCTGGTGTAACTGATGAAAGGAGGAGAGGAGAGATAACTGTATTTTAAAAATAGTATCGCCATTCAGGATCAATACATCTTTTTCGGTTGCTTTAGCACAGGCAAGTTTAATAGCACCGCCTGTCCCTAATGGTTCGTCTTCTATAACATACTGCTTACTGAGCAGGGGATATTGCTCGTCGAGGAATTGCTCTATAACCTCATGTTTATAGCCCAGCGAAAAGATGAACTTTTCTATTCCCTGCTCCCTGTAATAGTCAATTACATAGCTCAGGAACGGCTTGCCGGCTACTAATGCCATACACTTTGGCAGATCAGGTACTGCACTCCGTAAACGGGTACCAAGTCCGCCGGCAAGAATGATTGCTTCGGTGATCATTGCAGATTATTTGCCGAAATATTGTTCTTCCACAAACTGGCATACGATATGACCAAGGGTGATATGGCTTTCCTGTATGCGTGGAGTATTGACAGATGGTACATTCACCAGGTAATCACTTAATGGCTTCATTTTACCGCCAGTTTCACCGGTAAAGCCAACAGTAACCACACCTTTTTCGCGTGCCACTTCGAATGCCTTTACAATATTGCCAGAGTTTCCAGAAGTAGATAAACCTACCAGTACATCGCCTTTGTTTGCGATACCTTTTATAAGACGGGCATAGATAACATCATAGCTGTAATCATTGCCAACAGCCGTTAAATAGGATGTATTGCAGTGTAGTGCTTCTGCAGGCAGGGCATCGCGGTCTATATAAAAGCGACCGGAAAATTCAGCAGCCAGGTGCTGTGCATCGGCTGCACTGCCCCCATTGCCACAGAAGTAAATACGATTGCCGTTCTTAAGCGCTTTTACTATCATGGCAGCAATATCATCTACAGTTTTCAGCAATTCTGCATTCTGCAATATTTTGTTCTTTACCTCAATTGATTCGCTGATGATCTGTTTTATCTTGTCCTGCATAGTATGTTATAAGTAATAAGTTATAGGTTGTAAATTTATCGCTGACAGTCCGGCACTCCATTCGCGTATTTCGTATTTCTTACTTCGTACTTGCCTGTGCCTCTTCAGACTTAATGCCCTCAGATCGTCCACGAAGTTAAGCCATGATCTGTAAACTGGTAATTCTTTACATAGCCTCCAAACTGTGCCAGTTTTTCTGTAACGGCATATTTTGTATTACCGGGACAGTAAAAGGTCATAAAGCCACCACCGCCTGCACCGGATATTTTACCCCCGGTAGCACCAGCCTGTATAGCAGCTTCATATAGTTCATCCATCTGGCTGTTCGAAATTCCTTCGGCCATTTGCTTTTTCTGGCGGAAACCAAAGTCGAGGATTTTACCAATTTCATGAATATTGCCTTTCAGCAAAGCCTCTTTCATCAACTGTGCCTGGTGTTTCAGTTGGTGCATTGCCTCTATAGACTTTTCCTTTTTCTGCACCACGTTCTGGCTTTGCTTTTCTATGATCTTTGCAGATTCACGGCTGGTAGCTGTATAGTACAATACCAGGTTATTCTCCAGCTCAAACAGGTATTTCTGCTTGATGCGGAGCGGGTTCACAATTACCTTATCCTCTGCATAAAACTCCATATAGTTTACACCACCAAATGTAGCAGCATACTGGTCCTGTTTACCACCAGCCATTCCCAGGTCCTTGCGCTCAATATCATAGGCAAGGTGAGCAATATCATACTCGCCCAATGGCAGGCGCAGCATTTCAACAAACACGCCTACAATAGCAGCTACCAGGGTAGAAGATGTTCCCAGGCCCGAGCCGGCAGGTGCATCTACAAAAGTTGATAACCTGAAGCCTGCACGTGGCAATCCATATTGTTTACTGATCCTGTTATAAACACCTTTGAGCAGATCCAGTTTTCCATTGATGGGCAATTCTGCAGCCCATTCAAATTGCTCTTCCTCATTGCGGTCCAATGCCTGTAAAATGATCTTTTCTTCCTGCAGGGGTTCTATGTTTGCGTAAGCATACAACGAGACGGTTGCATTGAGTATGGCTCCTCCATACAGGTCACTGTAAGGGCTCACATCAGTTCCTCCTCCGGCTAAACCAATACGCAAAGGCGCTTTACTTCTGTAGATCATAATTACAAAATTGGCAATGTGCAATAAGAGGCGGGATAAGCGTAATGTTATTTTACTTCAATACCGGCTAATTGGGTAATAGCCTTTGTAATATTATCCCACGAATACTTCTTTTTTTCTTCGCGAAGATGCGGAATAAAAGAATTTTCACCTAATTCAAAGTAATGTACAATAGTATGAGCAAGGGAAGCTGGTTCCGGCTCACAGACAAGCCCTACTTTGCCATCAGGCACCAGGTCGGGCAAACTGCCTACATTAGTTACGATCATAGGTTTCTCAAAATGGTAGGCGAGGGGGGTAACACCGCTTTGAGTAGCACTGCGGTATGGCTGTATCACTACATCTGCTGCGCAGAGATAATATTTTACTTCACTGTCAGGGATAAAATCGGTGCGAAGGATAAGACTGTCCTTTATACCTAATTGTTCTACCTGGTCCTGGTATGCTTTGGCATCTTCATAAAACTCTCCGGCTATCAGCAGTTTGCAGGACAGGTCAGCGTTTTGTTGCTGCTCTTTCAGCACTTTCATGGCATCCAGCAAAATATCAAGCCCTTTGTACTTGCGTATAAACCCAAAGAAAAGGGCGATCCTTTCATGCTGGTCTATTCCAAGATGCGTACGTGCGGCTTCTTTAGATACCGGCGCACCAAAATTATCGTACAAAGGATGTAATACCTGGCGGGCAGGTTTATCCGGTTCAAAACTGCGCAGATCCTTCATCACTTTTTCACTCATGGTAACATACGCATCGCAGCTTTTGAGGAAATAACGTGTAAAGGGAACATCAAACGGACGCTTCTCGTGCGGGATCACATTGTCTGTAATGGCAACGATCTTTGTATGCCTGTTTTTACGCACACGTCGCAGAATAGTACCCAATGCTGGTCCCATAAGCGGCAACCAGTAACGTACCACGATAATATCGGGCCGTAATCTCTTTAGCTCACTGCCTACCTGCAGCCAGTTAAGCGGGTGTATGGAATTAATGACAGAATAAATGGGAAGTCCTTCCGGGGCCGGTTCCGTAGAATACTGAGTAGTACCTGGAAACAGGAAAGAAGGATACTGTAATGAAAAAGAAAAAATGCAGCAATCATGTCCTTCATCAATAAACTGCTTGCATAGCCGCTGGTTAAAAGTAGCCAGCCCGCCACGCAATGGATGTCCGGGACCTATAATAACAATTTTCATATGCTACAGGGAAAACTTGAACGTTTCTTTTTCTGTTATTGGTCTATTCCGATCTTCTTCTCTACCAGGTAAAAATTCCGCGTGGAAGAATTACGGGCGATCAACTCACCAAGAAAGCCTGCCAGGAATAATTGGGTACCGATAACCATCGCTGTGAGTGAAATATAGAAAGGAGGCCTGTTTGAAATACTGTTTACCGGATCTATGATCTTTGCAATGACCAGGTAGAGTACCATTGCCAGCCCCAGCATGAAAAAGAAGGTACCTATCAACCCAAACAGGTGCATAGGACGCTTACCGTATTTCCCGACAAACATGATAGATGCCAGGTCGAGGAAGCCATTTACAAAACGTTCCCAGCCAAACTTGGTAGTACCATACTTACGTGCACGATGTTCTACTACTTTTTCACCTATTTTGCGAAAACCCGCCCATTTGGCCAGCACAGGGATATAGCGATGCATTTCGCCATAAATCTCAATGCTTTTTACAACCTTCTTTTTATAAGATTTTAAACCGCAGTTAAAATCGTGCAACTGTATTTTAGAAGCACGGCGTGTAGCCCAGTTAAAGAACTTAGAAGGAATATTCTTGGTAAATGTATTATCGAAACGTTTCTTTTTCCAGCCGCTCACCATATCATAACCATCTTCCACGATCATCTTCCGCAGTTCAGGTATTTCATCAGGACTATCCTGCAGATCTGCATCCATGGTAATTACCACATCGCCCTGTGCAGCTTTAAAGCCTTCATTAAGGGCAGCAGATTTACCATAATTACGCTGGAACCTGATGCCTTTGATATTGGCATTGCGGGCACGCAATGATTCAATAACCTCCCATGAATTATCGGTACTGCCATCATCTACAAGAATGATCTCGTACGTATACCCATGTTCATTCACCACCCGCTCTATCCAGGCACACAGTTCCGGCAGTGATTCGTCTTCATTATACAAGGGTATTACCAGCGATACGTCCATATAGATTATTGGTTAAAAGCGTTGTCGTCGAAAACAGGTTTGTTCTTTTTAACGATTGCAGCAACTATCAGGGCAAAAATGAACGACACAATACAAACCACTCCATAGCCCACGAATACTTTCCCAAGCGTATAGTTGTTTTTATTCATGCCATCCGTAATAGCTTTTTCTATCTGTTCTTCAGTAGCACCAAAACGCTTCATCATTTCACCCATCTTTTCCATGGTAGCCTGCGCCAGCGCATCACGGAAACCCGGATCAATAAAGTTCAGCAGAATATAACTGAAGATCGTTTCCAGCAAAAAGCCTAAAGCAAAAACACCAAATACAATTTTCACCGCTTCAGAAAATTGCAGGTAACCACCATTTTGTTTTTTTACTTTCTGTGCAGCCAGTACTGCAATAAAAATAATGATGGGGTATTTTATCCAGCCAAGGAACCCCATAAAAGCAGAAACGCCTCCCAGGTAAAGGAAAAGCATGATGAGGACCATTGCAAGGCCGGCAAACAACCCGTATAAAGGCACTATACCTTTATTATTAGCAGTAGTTTCCATATTTCTATTGTTTTAAGGTTTAAGCTAAATGTACTCCCTCTTTGTGAATAATACCCAAAACTTTTCCGTTAAGCGTTTTACCAATAAAAGGAGAGTTCTTAGATCTTGAATGGAAGAAGGATTCTGTCACCGCCGTTTTACCGCCGGGTTCAAAAACTGTGAGGGAAGCCTGCGCGCCTTTTTGAACGGAAGGTAATTCCAGCCCGAAGATCTTGCGCGGATTAATGCTCAGTAATTCAACCCACCTGCTTTCCGGTACATCCGGCATCGCTGTTTTCAGCGCAGCATAAGCAGTTTCAAGACCCGTCATACCATTCTTAGCATATTCAAACTCCAGCACCTTGCTGTCATATTCATGTGGCAGGTGATGCGTGGCTATACAATCTATAGTACCGTCCATAATAGCCTGGTGCAAAGCAGAAACATCTGTCTTTGTACGCAGCGGAGGATATACTTTTAAATTAGTATCATACTCCCACAGGTCTTCATCAGTAAACAACAGGTGATATGGCGTTACCGAACAGGTAATAGCCACTCCACTGTCTTTTGCCCTGCGGATATATTCCAGTGATCCTGGAGAAGTAACACCGGTGAAATGCAGTTTTGATTCTGCATAACGCGCCAGTTTTATATCACGCGCCACCATCAGCTCTTCAGCAATCATGGGTTTACCGGGCAATCCCAGGCGGGTAGATACAATGCCTTCATGCATCAATCCGCCGGCGCCAATACTTTTATCGTCCGGTATTTGTATAATGACCCCATCAAATGCTTTTACATATTGCAACGCCTTCAGCAATACACCCGATGATTGCATAGGGTGCGTACCATCACTGAATGCAACCGCACCGCTGGCACGCATGTCGTACATCTCCGCCAGATCTTTACCTTCAGTACCTTTGGAGATAGCACCAATAGGCCTTACCGTAACCGGCAGGGTAGCAGAAGCACGGCTGATATATTCAGCCTGCGATTTGGTATCAACTACCGGCTTTGTATTGGGTAAAGTAAATACTTCGGTATATCCGCCGGCTGCCGCCGCAGCAGCACCCGTTTGCAGGGTTTCTTTATACTCAAACCCCGGATCGCCAAAGCTGGCGAAAATATCAACCCATCCGGGTGATACATGCAAACCATTGCCCTGAATTACCTTATCGGCAGCAACAGTAAGCTGAGGCTGAATATCTTTAATAACGCCTGACTCGATAAAAATATCCTGTATTGTGTCGTGCAGAGATGATGATGGATCTGTAATCCGAACCTGTTGTATAAAAACCTTCATTGCAGAAAAGTTGCGCGAAGATACAAAAAATGTTTAAAGTATTAAGATACAAACTATAAGGTACAAGAACCAAGGCACAAGATCCAAGGCGTAAAGCCGAAAGCCCGGTCCTGTGCCTTGTTTCTTAGATCTTAAATCTTTATTCACCATCTTTCCACTACCTGCATTTTTATTAAAAGTACTGGCTTTCAATGGTTAGTTTTGAAAACTGTGAAACGGGAATACATGATACAGGTTGCCGGATACCGGATACAGGCAGGGAAGCCATCAGGATCAGCAGACGGCAATCATGAATACTGTTTCGGGTGTCGTGTTGAAGGTTTCGGGTTATGAAATCGTGAGGCGTGAATCGTCAGTCGTGAGTGAATGTCCGTGAAACGTGAAAAGTCAAACGTGAGACGGGCGTTACCGGTTACCAGATGCCGGTTACAGGTTACTGGATGCCAGATCCTGGATTTGATAATTGCAAATTGATCGCAGCTTGTATTAAGCGTTAGGCGTAGTTCGGTCTTGCTTTCCGACTTTCGGCCTTTCTGACTGTATTAGCGTTAGGCATTCAGCGTTCTGCGTTAAGCTGTATTCAACTTACAACTTAAAACCTATAACCAGCATTAAGCGTTCCGCGTTAAGCATTCAGCCTTAACTTATAACTTACAACCTATAACTTAGAACTCTAAATAACCACCTTCATTATGAATGTTCAAGTGCTACGAAAGGCATTAGGCGTATGGGCAGTTTGCTCTGCAACACTGCTGGCTACCGCCCAGAATACCCAGCCTGCAGCAACACCCAAACCAATGCAATGGAAACAGGTTCCATCCTGGAAATCCATTCAAGCTTTTAGTGTAACCCTTTCTCCCGACGGTCAATGGATGGCCTACGCCATGATGCCCGTAGAAGGCGATGGGGAATTGATAGTACAAAAAGTGCGCGACACCGTAAAGCGTACCTATCCTGTCGGCAGCTTTTTCTCAGGACTCCAGTTTTCCGATGATGGAAAATGGCTGGTCTTTAAAGAAGGAGCAAAAGATAAAGAAAGAAAGGCAGCCGCCAAGATGCCCGGCAAACAGCTGTTCGACAAATTGCAGGTAGTAGAACTGGCCACCTGGAAAAAAACAGAATACGATAAAGCCGGCTCTTACAGCTTCAATGGAAAACAGGCAACTCACCTCGCCATCCAGGTAGTAAAGGAAAGAGCAATGGGAGCCAGGCCCGATGATCCGAGAGGCGGTGACTTGCTGCTGGTAGAACTGAGCAGCGGCAAGAACATTGGTTTCGGCAACGTGTCTGAGTTCAACTTCAATAAAGAAGGCAACCTGCTTGCTTACCTTACCGATGCAGCAGGGCAAAACGGTAATGGCATCTATATCTATGATATGAAATCGCGCCAGGTAAACCTGCTCGATAATGATAAAGCAAGCTACCGTTCACTCAACTGGACAGAAAAAGGAGACGGCTTTGCTGTACTCAAAACAAAAAAAGACGAGAAGTTTAAAAGCGATAAAGGAAGTGTAGTAGGTGTGAAAGTAATAAACGGCACATTCCCCGTTTTCACTTACGATCCTACGAAAGACTCAGCTAATTTCCCGGCTGGTATGACGATCACCACCAATCGTCGCCCTTACTGGACAGATGACCTGAGCCGCCTGATCTTTGGCATTGCCAAACTGGAGCCTGTGAAAAAAGAAGGTCCCAAAACAGACAGTGCTAAACTGGCCGCACGCCAGGATTCTATTAAAGCTGCAGATGCTGCCCGCTTTGCAAAAATTAAAGCAGATACTTCTATCAAAACAATGGACGATCTGCAAAAAGCGCTGGCAAAAGCCAACCCGCCTGCAGCAAGGCCCGCAGAACCCATTGATACAGTAAAACCAGATATGGCCATCTGGCACTGGAAAGATAAAAGACTGCAGAGCCGCCAGCAGGTAATGGAAATGCAGGATAAGAACTTCAACTACATAAGCCAGTATGATGTAACCAGCTCAAAATTCACCCGCTTACAGGATAGCATCATCCGCTCACTGGATATACTGCCCAAGCAATTGTATGCACTGGGTGAAGATCCGGGCAAATATGAATGGGATCAGAACCTCGACGGTCAGAGCTATACCGATCTGTACCTCGTAGACCTGAAAACAGGTGTTAAAACATTGCTGTTCGAAAAACTGTATTATCCTTCTTTCACATCAGCGCCACGCGCATCATGGGATGGTACTAAATTCCTGTATGGTAAAGACGGACAGTATTACATTTATGATATGATTACACGCACCAGTGTAAACATTACAGAAAAGGTTCCCACTTCATTTGTAAATACGGAAGACGATCATAATGTAAAGCAGCCGCTTACTTCACTGGTAGGCTGGAGCGCTGATAACAAATATGTATTGATCCGCGATCTGTGGGATATCTGGCAGATTCCCGTAAGCGGTAAAGAAGAAGCCATTAATCTTACTCAAAATGGTAAGCAAAGCGGCATCCGTTACCAGGGACGTTTTCAGCTTGACCCCGAAGAAAAAGGCATCGATCTTAAAAAGCCTCAATACCTGCGTATCTATGGCGAGTGGACCAAGAAAAGCGGTATTGCAAAACTGGAACCCGGCAAACCCGGTTTACGTCCAGGCGCTGCAACACTTATCTGGGAAGATACTTATATAGGTGCGCTGCGCAAGGCAGATAAAGCCGAAGTTTATGTTTTCAGCAGGGAAAAATTCAATCAGCCAACAGAATTCTTTGCTGCTGATGCCCAGTTGAAAAACGAAGCACAGGTTAGCAAAAATGCTCCTGATAAAGACAAATATACCTGGAGTGCCGGTGTACAACTGGTAAACTATGTATCCGATAAAGGCGATTCTTTACAGGGTGCATTGTTCTTACCTGCCGGATATGAGAAAGGTAAAAAATATCCCACAGTAGTATACTATTACGAAAAGCTGTCCCAGACACTGCACAACTGGAATAATCCCGGCTTCAGCGGTACCGGCTGGAACCCTACACTGTACACCAGCAATGGCTATGCGGTGTTTATTCCGGATATCGTTTACAAACTTGATGACCCCGGTATGTCTGCCGTATGGTGTGTACTGCCCGGTGTAAAAGCAGCTATCCAGACAGGGGTAGTAGATGCTGATAAGATCGGTATCCACGGCCACTCATGGGGCGGTTACCAGACAGCGTTCCTATCTACACAAACCAGTATGTTCAAAGCAGCCGCTGCAGGTGCACCGCTAACCAATATGGTAAGCATGTACGACCTGATCTACTGGAACAGTGGTGGTGGCAACATGGCTATTTTTGAGGCTTCACAAGGCAGGTTCTCCGGTGGCCCCTGGGAAAACTGGGAATCATACCTGCGCAACTCACCAGTGTACCACGTTAAGAAGGTAACAACACCATTACTTATCCTGCACAATGATAAAGACGGTGCGGTTGACTTTACACAGGGTATCGAATTCTATAACGCACTGCGCAGGCTGAAAAAGCCGGTAGTACTGGTTCAGTACAAAGGTGAAAATCACGGTTTGGCCAAACTGGAAAACCGTAAAGACTATTCAGTGCGTATGATGGAATTTTTCGACTACTACCTCAAAGGTGCACCTGCACCTGAATGGTTGAAAAACGGTGTAGATCGTCTTCAACTGGATGAACACCTGAACACAAGGGCTTTTGACGAGCAACCTTAATGTTCAGACTAAATACATGCAAAAGCTGTCTCTGCTATAGAGACAGCTTTTTTATTGTAATACCGCACTTAGTCAGGATGACAAATGCAAACGATATGCGGATGTGCCTAACCACACAAAGCAACAAAAGCCGCCTCCTTGCGAGAGACAGCTTATTCAGTTTTCCAGGAATATATTTGATGAGTTTGATTACTCCTGCTCCAGCTTCAGGTAGCGATTCATAAAGTTGAGGTTATTCAACTCCGCCATTGCTATCATCGCAGGTTTGTGGTCCATATCAATCATGGCTATACCCGTTGATTGCCCGGTATTTCTATCACGGATAATTCTAATAGAATTCACTTTACCAAAACGCGCAAAAAGTGAAGTAAGATGACCTACTGTGGTCATACAATTAAGGTTACTCGCAAAAATCGTCATACAACAATTTTAGTAGTGAACAGTAATGTTTGTTGGGCAGGAAAAGAGTACTATACCAGTGGGGGTAGGGGGCAAACAGGTTAGCGATAGAAAGCTACGACTATCCCGCACATTTACCTAATCTTTTTTCATCGTTACAACATCGCCAAAACAGCAATAACGTTATAGGTTTGAGCAAACATCCGGCACTCAAAAACCTTCCGTCCAAACGATCTAGCAAACGGGAAATCGTAAACCGGCAGACGGCAATCGTGAGACGTGAATACTGTTTCGGGTGTCGTGTTTAAGGTTTCGGGTTCTTTAGTTCGGACTTGCTTTCCGTTTTGCTGACTTTATTCAGACATCCTACTTCATCTACTCCATCTGCACATTAGCAAATTTGCACAGCTGCACATTTTATCTTCAACCTGTATTTGCATTCGGCGTTCCGCGTTCAGCTGTACTTATAACCTATAACTTACAACCTACACCCTGTATTCAAGCAATCGTTTGTGTAAACTCCCCCTCTTTTATGCACATCCGCAATATGCGGTCTGCCCGTACGTTAATTTTCCCGGGTAGCCTCCCGCAATTCAATAATATTAAAACCCGCACATATAACTATTTGGTAAAAACCCACTTGTGTCTAATTAAATTTCTACCTATGACAAATGAGCAAATCGAAAAATTTCTGCAACAAAAAAGACTGGAACAAGTCCCTGTACGTATCAGCTTTAAGACTAGAAAAACGCTCGTAGGCATGTTTATTAAAACGGCAGACTATGCGGAATTAAAAACCAAAAACTTCTGGCGTATCGTTGGCGAAGCCAATATTGAAAGTTACCTTAAGTCGAAAGATATGGGCCTGGCGAGGATCTACAGCGGCTCAGAGATCGTAAGACTGGCAGGTGCCAAATAACCCGATAAGAACTCACTGAAAGCCCGGAGCAAACAGTTGCTCCGGGCTTTTACTTTATAGCCCTGTTTTTTGTCTGAATTTGGTTCCGGCTGGTGGGGACACCCGCCGGGGGTGCTCTCCGTGGCTGGTGTCTTCACCCGCCACCGACAAACAATATTAACATACACAAAATGAACCAGTTACCACAAACATTGAGATTAGCGGGTACATGTAACCAACATTAAATCAACGACATTGACAATAAAAGCCTATCTTTGCAGTTCTTATTCTTCCTCCACTTATTTTTTATCCCGCTCAATACAAAGTTTGTGAAGGTCACTAGTAAGGCAGGTAAAGTGTCTTCTTCTCCAATGACAGCCTTACCACAATCATTATTTATTTAAAATGCAAGAAGTGTTATTTGAAAATTTAGAACTTTCAGCGCCCATTTTAAAGGCACTGAAACAACAGGGTTATACAACACCCACACCCATCCAGGCCCAATCGATTCCCCATATATTACAACACAGAGATATATTAGGATGCGCACAGACCGGAACCGGTAAAACCGCCGCGTTTGCCATTCCCATCCTGGAATTGTTATACCAGCAGAAACAGGCATCCAAAGCGCCACAGCACGGTATTAAGGCCCTTATATTGACCCCAACCCGCGAATTGGCTATCCAGATCCAGGAAAGCTTTGAAGCGTATGGTCAGTACACAGGTCTTCGTCACCTGGTGATCTTCGGAGGCGTATCGCAACACGCACAGGTAGGTGCATTACGTAAAGGCGTAGACATCCTGGTGGCAACACCCGGCCGTTTACTGGATCTGATGAACCAGCAACTGGTAAACCTGCGTGATATTAAGATGCTGGTGCTTGATGAAGCCGACCGCATGCTGGATATGGGCTTTGTACACGATGTAAAACGTGTTATTTCCAGGCTGCCATCGCAAAGACAAACCCTTTTCTTTTCGGCAACCATGGCACCGGAAATTATGAAGCTGGCAGATACCATGCTGCGTAACCCGGCTAAAGTAGCCATTACACCGGTATCAACTACAGCTGAAACAGTAGAGCAATCCATCTACTTTGTAGATAAGAAAAACAAACAGCCTTTGCTGACCCACCTGTTGCAAAACACGGTAACAGATAGCGTATTGGTGTTTGCACGTACCAAACATGGTGCAGATAAAGTAGCCAATAGTCTTAACCGTGCAGGCATTAAAACAGAAGCTATCCACGGCAACAAGTCGCAGACAGCAAGACAAAGGGCGCTGCAGAACTTCCGTTCAAAACAAACCAGGGTATTAGTAGCAACAGATATTGCTGCAAGAGGCATTGATATTGAAGGATTACCGTTTGTTATCAATTTCGATCTGCCAAACGTAGCTGAAACCTATGTACACCGTATTGGTCGTACAGGCAGGGCAGGCGCCAGCGGCATTGCGCTTTCTTTCTGTGATGGCGAGGAAAGAGCTTATTTGCGCGACATTCAGAAACTGACAGCGCAGAAAATACCGGTAGTTGATGAACACCCGTTTGTACAGCCGCTGCAACATTCCAATGTGCATGCTATAGCTCCCAAACAGGTGATTGCCAGGCCCGCAGCTCATGCTGACGGCCACCGCAGGGGTTCTTTTAAACCCCGCAGAAAATGGCACCAGCCGGCCAGGAATAACTAAACCAGGGGGCAAAACTGAACAAAAACAACTCTTAAACGTTTGTTAATTAAGGGTTGCAATCAATGGTTTAGTTGTATAATTATGAACCAGGATTATATTATAAGTCAAATTTAAATACGTGTGCTATGACAAATGAGCAAATCGAAAAGTTTCTGCAACAAAAGCAATTGGAACAAGCTCCTGTACGTATCACCTTCAAAACAAGAAAACCGCTTGTAGGCCTGTTTATTAAAACTGCTGATTATGCAGAATTGAAAACAAAGAACTTCTGGCGTGTTGTAGGTGAAGCGAATATTGAAAATTACAATAAGTCAAAAGACATGAACCTCGCTAAGATCTACAGTGGTTCAGAATTTACAAAACTGGCAGGCGCCAAATAACCAATAGACTTAACTAAAAAGCCCGGGGTAAGCAATTACTCCGGGCTTTTTATTTTACCAGGCTTTCGCTGCACTAAGAGGCTTAACCTGTCAGGTAGGGCCAGAGCAGCTTAACCATGGGATGCACCCCGGCTGGTGTCCCCACCAGCCGGAATTAAACTTCTTACCTCCTACAACGACGTAAGCCACAAATAGCGCTGTGCATATTTGCCCCAGCTTTTCAGGCTTTCCGCAAGGGAGGTTTTCAATCCCTTTGTGGTTACTTTCTTTCCTTTGGTCAATGGCTTAAAATCATTTTCCTTAGGATCTATCAGTTCCAGCTTGGTAGCGAAGATTGTAAGGTGTATACGGGGCATCGCCAGGCCAAGGATCATACCCGGCAACCCGTTAAAAGATTCAGGTCCGCCGCTTACAGGAATTTCGTCTGTATAAAAAGCCACTACATACACTGAATCCATAATAATAGTTTCTGCACGACGGCAATTGAAACCCGCGATCTTTCTCATTTCAGACGTGATCTTCCAGTTGAATTTTGCCAGGCTGTCCTGTACCAGGAAGCTCTGTTCAAAGACCTGTTTAGACGCAGCATACTGTTGCGTATTAAGATCAGTGATCACAGTATTCTCCGATGCCGGCATACTGCCCCACATAGCTGTTTTGTTAGCATCCGAATTATCACGCCCCGGTTTATAGGCAACCCTGTTGCCATCAAACATCATATCAAAATACGTAACGTTGAATTGCGGGATCATCTTTTTGATCTGCTCTGTCCACTCACCATCATCTTCAAATTGTTTGTGCATATTGTATTTACGCTCAAACTCAATTTTTCCTTTTGTAACAAACTGTGGTGGTTGTGCTGTAAGCGAAAGGCCCAGCAGGCAGGTAATACAGGATATAATGATATATTTCATTGTAAGAATAGTTGTAAGGTTAAAATTCACTGGCTGGCATAGCAGTTCCTTTCTTGGTAAAGTTCCAGCTCAGTTTCAACAGCCAGAACCTGCGGATGGTATCGTATGTTCTTTCTGTAATATTGGTACTGCTGGCATTTCTGCTGAAGCCAAGGTTCTGGTTCAGGATATCATTGATCTCAAACTGCAACAGCAACGATTCATCTTTCATGAATTTTTTACCAACTGACGCATTCCATTTTACTACGTTGTTGTTATTGGTAAAGATGGCCGTCTTTTGACGAAGATCGATATCTGCATCACTGTTGATCTCAAACTTAGCCGGTAAATACACCGTGAAAGAAGGGTAGATAGAGGCAGACCAGTATTTAGTCTCTGTCAGTTTATTTACGGAGGATTTTGAAATATTCTCACGCATGTTGGCAGAGAGATAGAAACTCATCTTTTTCTCTTTGTAATAGTTAAAGCCGATACGTCCGCCATAGTTCACGTTATTGGTGGTATTCTTAATACCATTCACCACGGAATTGTTGCGGCTGCTTCCACCATTTACACCAAAGTTCACGTTCAGGTCCAGCTTGGTGATCTTAAAGCCATAGCCAATGCTACCACTCAGTGAATAGTTGCCATTCACATTTACAGACTGGTAAGTTCTTTTACCGGTGTTTACGTCCAGTACCTCACTGTTACCAATGGCATCCTGCACCATATCGTAGCTGGCATAAGCCCAGATGCTACGGCTGTTCAGCACCTTGTAATCATTGAAGTTTACCGAGAAACTATGCCTGAACTCCTGTTTCAGGTCCGGGTTACCAACATACACGTTCAAAGGATCGGTGTTGTTGCGAAGCGGTTGCAGCTGGTCAATGGTAGGCTGCTTGGTATTACCATTGTAAGAGAGATTGACACGTGTCTGGGGCTTGATATTATAAGAGATATTGGCCCTTGGGAACAGGTTTACATAGGAATACTTGTAAGATGTATCGTGCAGCTTGTCCGTTTGTTTAAAATCAGACTGTGCCACATCACTGCCAATAGAAGCATTCAGTTTCTTTTTACTGTAACGGAAGCTTAAGCCGCCACGATTGGTAATAACCCTGAAACCGTAATAAGTAGAAAGAGAATCCACATACTTGTCGTACTTGCCATTCTCCTCGTCAAAGGTCTTTCTTTCTGATTCGCTGTTGGTAAGCCCCAGGCTATAGCTTACTTCCATAAACACATTCTTCAGCAATGGTTCGGTATAAGCCAGTTTACCGCTCAGTGATGAGGCTTTACCATTGTTGATCTTCTTCTGGTCTACAGTATCCTTCGATTTTACACTGCCATCAGGATTAAAGTAGGCGTTATCTGCCAGCAAAAACCCGTTGGATGTTGTATTGTTATAAGACTGGGAGAAGTTAAATGAAATAGTACGGCCGGCCTTGGCAAAGCGGTGACGCCACAGCGCAGTAGTGCTGAACTGCTGGTTATCGCTTTTATTACCGGAGGTACGTGTACTGGTATTTACAGGATTCTTTTCCTCGTTCAAAGACTCCGTGTAATTCAATGACTCCTGGTCAGTTTTTGTAAGAGAACCTTTGAAAGTAACTTTCAGAGAAGTGAACGAATCTATCTGCGTTTCAAACGTACCGTTTACGTTATGGCGGAGACGTTGCTGGTAATTATTTCCACGTTCATTGCGGTAGAACAAGGTATCAGGCAAAATGTATTGCGAGGTATTATAGCCACCGCCAATGGTATTCAGTTTCTGGAAACGGTAACTGCCATTGAGACTTTGACGGTTATCATTGTATTTATTTGAATAGTGCAGACCGGCGCTCCAGCTGGTAGGTAAACCTTCCCCATAATAAGAACCACCGTCACCTTCAGAATAGAACATCATCATACCGCTTTCATCCATTTCCATGGTTTCGGAAGAAGTACCAAATTTAGAAGCATCGTCCCATGAAAGGCCCGTAGTACCGGTGTTTGACATTACACCATACACAGCCAGCTTACGTTTTTTCTTGAACGAGTTAAACATTACCTGGTTATTGAACTTGTCTTTCAGTCCACCACCCAGTGATATTTTACCAAAATAACCGTTCTTCTTATCATCCTTCAGTTTCAGGTTAAGCGCCTTGGTCTTTTGCCCGTCATCAATACCGGTAAACGTAGCCTGGTCGCTTTTTTTATCAAACACCTGCACCTTATCCACGTTATCGGCACGAATGTTTTGCGTGGCAAGGGTAGGGTCGTTACCAAAAAACTCTTCCCCATCTACCAGTACCGTCTGGATCTGTTCGCCCATGGCGGTGATCTTACCATCCTTATCGACCTGGAAACCCGGTAACCTTTTCAGCAGGGCTTCCACATTCGCATTGGGGGCTACTTTAAAACTGTCGGCAATAAACTCAGTAGTGTCTTTCTTTTGCCGGATGGCGCCTAATTTTTGAGTGACCACAAACTCCTGTAACAACTGCGATTTAGTGATCATTGGCACACTGGCCAGATCTGTTACAGAAGTGTCCTGCAATTCCACGTCATAATAATAATCTGCAAACGTGGGATAGGTGATGAGAACAATAAATTTTCCGGAGGGAAGCTCTTTCAGGTTGAAGTGACCGGCTTTATCAGCACGTGTAAAACTGACGAGTACAGAGTCGCCTTTTCGAAGCAAGGCTACAACACTGTTGGAGAGATTTTTCTTTTCGCTTGTGTCAATTACTGTACCTTTAATAAGAGCGTGCTGGGCAATACTACAGTGGGCGGCTACCAGCAGTAGCAGGAAAACAGTTAGTTTCTTCATGGCTAGACAGAAAGGAAATGTAGGGTTTATAATGATGTTTGTGTTACCAAACAATTATCACTTCTTTCGGGCTCAAATATCTGCGATACAAAAACACGAAAACACAGTTTCGCTTCATTTTAACAGTTAGTTGTTACGAACGGTAAAAAACGGTGATCTTGTAACGGCAGTATGATTGAGAATGTGAAAGATTCCATAAAACATTTTTCAGTTTTTTTATAGCAAGGCATGGAACAGGATATGTATATTTAAAAATATAATAACAATAGCGTGGTACCAGGCAACAGATACGAAGACATTCATTTCATAGACAGCACCAAACCCGTATGGAATTATTCACTGTTTAGCGAAGATGATATCCGCAACTTTCAACAAGGCACCCATTACCGGCTGTATAACCTCTTTGGCAGTCACCAGGTAACAGTGCTCGATCAGCAGGGATACTACTTTGCAGTATGGGCACCCAATGCTACTTACATCTCCGTTACCGGAAATTTTAATGACTGGAATACCCAGTCACATCCATTGTTCGTTCGCCTGGACAATTCCGGCATCTGGGAAGGCTTCATTCCCCATTTACCCAAAGGAGAAGTTTACAAATATCATATCAGGGGTTATAAGGACAGGATCATTGATAAAGGCGATCCCTTTGCCAACTTCTGGGAAAAGCGGCCGCTCACTGCCTCTATTACCTGGCAAATGGATTATTACTGGAACGATGGCCAGTGGATGCAGGAACGGAAAAAACACAATGGACTGGATGCTCCGTGGAGTGTATACGAAATACACCTGGGTAGCTGGATGCGTCCTGACAAGCACGACGAAGAATCATACAACTCATACGAAAAGCTGCGCGAGCTACTGATCCCTTACCTGCGTGAAATGGGATTTACCCACGTGGAATTTATGCCGGTAATGGAACACCCCTTTGACGGCAGCTGGGGTTACCAGGGTACCGGCTATTTTGCGCCTACCAGCCGCTATGGCGATCCACAACAACTAATGGGTCTCATCGATGCCCTGCACCAGGCGGGCATCGGCGTCATTCTCGACTGGGTGCCTTCGCATTTCCCATACGATGCACATGGCCTTTTTATGTTCGATGGTGATCATACTTATGAATATGCTGATATGCGTAAAGGCTATCACCCGGACTGGAACAGTTACATCTTTAATTACAAAAGAGGAGAAGTAAAGTCATTCCTGATCAGCAGCGCACATTTCTGGTTTGAGAAATTCCATATAGACGGTGTGCGGGTAGATGCCGTAAGCTCTATGCTGAAGCTGAACTATTCGCGTGAAGAAGGAGAGTGGGAGCCCAATGAGTTTGGCGGCGATGGCAACCTAGAGGCCATTGCATTTATCAAAGACCTCAACGAAACCATCTATCGTGATTTTGGTGATGTACAAACCATTGCCGAAGAAGCTACAGACTGGCCCGGTATCTCACGTCCCACTTTTGCTGACGGGCTGGGCTTTGGAATGAAATGGATGATGGGCTGGATGCATGATACCCTGAATTATTTTAAGGCCGACCCTGTAATGCGCAGCGGGCTGCAGAATAAATTCAGCTTTAGCATGATGTACTACTACGATGAGAACTTCATGTTGCCACTGAGCCACGATGAAGTAGTACACGGCAAAAGCCCCATGATCTATAAAATGCCGGGCGATGAATGGCAGAAATTTGCCAACCTGCGCGCCTTGTACACTTACATGTTTACCCATCCGGGAGGTAAGCTATTGTTCATGGGCAATGAATTTGGAGCTACTACCGAATGGAACTACAAAACCGAACTGCCCTGGCACCTGCTGCAATACGATGCACACCGCCTGTTGAAAGATTGTGTGCGCGACCTCAACTTCCTGCTCCGTGGGGAGCCAGCCCTTTATGAAAAACAATTCAGTCCCGAAGGTTTTGAATGGATTGATCTCAATCATCGCGATGAATGTGTGATCGTTTACCGCCGCAAAGGCAAAAATGTGGCCGATGATTTGCTGATTATTTTAAATATGACGCCTGTAATAAGGCACGACTGGAAAATCAACGTGTGGGGAAAATCTGAGTGGAGAGAGCTCTTCAATAGCGATTCGAAAAAATACTGGGGCACCGGCGACGTATTTAACCCAGCCATAATTACCCGTATTGTTGACAAAAACGCGGATATCTACGAAATAAACCTTCACCTTCCTCCGTTGAGTGCAGTAATCCTTAAATGATCAGCATTGCCTTCTGCCTGTAAGCAGAAGCCTTTTACTGGTTTAACGCCTATTTAAATTAAATCCGTATGTTGAAAAACCTGGGTATAACACTTGTCAGCAACCTGCTGCTCTGCAGTATCGCCTTCTCACAAGCCGATAGCGCTATTGTTTACCACCAGAAGGGCCTTGACGAAAAACAGGCCCGCCGTTTCCGTGAAGCAGAAAAGAATTTCAACAAAGCATTGGGCTTTGCCCCCCAGAAAAGCGAAACCCTTATTGAGCTGGGCAATGTGCTGGTAGAACAGAACCGGTACATGGAAGCCAGGGAACAGTTCCTGAAAGCAGAGCCACTCAGCGCCAACAATCCCGTTGTTATTGAAAATCTCGCCACTTTATCATACAACACCCGCAAATGGGCCGATGCCATCAAATATGCGCAGAAAGCACAGCAGATGAACATTGGTAAATCATTCCAGTTTGTAATTGCCAAAAGCTATTATGAGCAGGAAAACTATGGTGAAAGCCTGAAGTATTGTGAACTGGCATTCAAAGATGAACCACGCCGTGCAGAGATCCCCTACATTGCCGGCCGTTGCTTCCTTGAAATGAGTAATTACAAACGTGCTGCCGGTTGTTACGAGCAGGCCATTGAGCGCGACTCATCCAAAGTAAACTGGATGTTTGAAGCCGGTATGGTCTTCTATTCCATCCCTGATGATAAAAAAGCAGTGGAGTGGTTTGAAAGGGCAGGAGCAAAGGGCTATCCCCGCAACAACGAATACCTCGAAAACCTGGGCAATGCCTACCTGAACCTGAAGGACTACAACAAGGCCATGCCTTTACTGCAGGAAGCACTGCAACGCAAACCATCCGATATTGAACTGCTCTATAATGTAGCTGATGCATATTACCGCTGCGGCAAATACCAGGAAGCTATTGATACCTGGGATAAAATACTGGTGGTTGACAAAAAGAATGCAGATGCACTCTACATGATCGGCCTTGCTTACCAGAAAAAAGGCGATAAAGAAAAAGGCATCCAGCTCTGCGAAAAAGCCATCGAAATGGACCCCGCCTTAAAAGAGAAGAAACAGGAAAAGAAAATGCCGGGAGGGTTTTAAAAACGTACAGATTAATAAAACTGCTGCAGGAACTCTTTCAAAGGTCCGAAATGTTTAGGAGCTGAGTGTGTTTCATAGTATCCATAAACATCAGGATTCTGATTTCCATCAGCCTTAAAATACCAGAACATATATCCCTGGTGCATCATAAACACAAAATCCTTTTCATCGAGAAGGTCAGTTAATCCATTTTCTTCAAGAAGTTCAATAGCCCATTCCTTCATTTCCGGGTAATGATTTATAAGATGAGTTCCAACCAGATCTTTATGTATGTCCCACTGACATACATAAAAGAAGTCAATATAGGCTTCGGGAAATATCATCCCATAATCCTGTTCATACCTGGCAAGAGTTCGCATATCTGTTGTTAATCTTCTAAATATACAATTTCCTCACTCCCTACCTTGTATCCGGTAACCTGCAACCGGAATCTGGCATCTCATTTCCCGGAATGAGAGTACAAATGCTTATTCTTTGCGCCTTGAATCTTCCCCCTCATTGCCCTGTTTGACAGGGGTCTGCTCCTGACCAGATTATATCCAGCTTGTATATTAAAGCGTATCCACTAAGGGTTTAAACGGGGATATTCGAAAACCCGGTATAGCCCTAGTATGGGCCTGGTGATAGTTTGTCCCGTAATGGGAGAACAATCGCTTATTACTTATGTCTTGAATCTTACCTCTTTCAACCTGCTTTTGTATGGTCATTCTCCCGACCTTCTCTGGTCATGAGCCGGGATAAAAGCGTACGAAGTAAGGGTTTGAACCGGATTATGTCAAAGTCATGTCCGGCTCAGGCATAGTTTAAGACAAGAAAATTCCCGGAGCGGGAGAATAGGCAGATGTGCAGATTAAGGAATTAGGCGTTAGCTGCTAGCAAATACAAGTCCGGAAGAAAAGCCAGTTAGCAGTTGGCAATTTGCAGTTATTGTGAATACAAGCGGCGAGCTATGAGCCACGGGCCACGAGGAATACAAGTTGGCAGTTGGCAATTTGCAGTTGTCGTGAATACCAGCGACGAGCTTTGAGCTACGAGCCGTGAGGAATACAAGTTGGCAGTTGGCAATTTGCAGTTGTCGTGAATACCAGCGACGAGCTTTGAGCTACGAGCCGCGAGGAATACAAGTTGGCAGTTGGCAATTTGCAGTTACCTGTAACTTGCATCTGGTAACCGGTAACGCCCATTTCACGTTTGGCTTTTCACGTTTCACGTATTCACATCTCACGATTGACGACTCACGTCTCACGATTTCATAACCCGAAACCTTAAACACGACCCCCGAAACAGTATTCATGATTGCCGTCTGCCGGTATCCAATCTCAAAATCCAGCGATCAGAAATTCCCCAATAGCATTCCGAACTCAGCGCTCTCTACATTCTGTCCGGCACACGGATGCCCAGCAATGCCATCCCTGATCTGATAACGTGCACAGTCAGTTGAGATAACTGCAGACGCAGCTCTTTCTTTTCAGGTGTTTCGGCTGTCAGTACACGCAATTCGGTTACAAAGGAGTTGAATGTTTGTGATAGTTTAAATACATAGGCTGCAACCACGGAAGGATTCATTTCGTCGCAGGCCTGTTTAAGCATGGCAGGATATTTTTCCAGTTCTACCAATACGTTCTTCTCTGCTGGCAATAAACCACCGGAGAGCGCAGAGAGGGCAGGCTGCTCTTTACGGAGAATAGACTTTGCCCTTGCATGGCTGAACTGTACAAAAGAACCTGTAAAGCCATGAAAATCGATTGATTCTTCAGGGTTGAAGATCATGCGTTTTTTAGGATCCACGCGCAACAGGAAGAATTTTAATGCGCCCAATCCCAGAGTATCGTACAATTGAGAGAGTTCATCTTTTGCAAAATCACCTACTTTTCCCAACTCTTCAGTTTTCTGCTGAGCCACGCTTACCATCTCGTCTACAATATCATCAGCATCCACTACAGTACCCTCGCGGGTTTTCATACGGCCGGTAGGTAACTCCACCATACCATAACTTAAATGGTAGATATCATCAGCAGAAGGCAGACCAAGTTTTTGACAGATCAGTTTTAATACTTTAAAGTGATAGTTCTGTTCATCACCTACCACGTAGATGCTGCCATCACAATGAAACTCCTTTTGTTTTAATTCAGCAAGACCAATATCCTGCGTAATGTAAACAGCAGTACCATCACGTCTTCTCACGATCTTTTTATCCAGTCCGTCGGCAGTAAGATCAATCCATACGCTGCCATCTTCTTCCTGGTAAAATACATTTTTACGCAGGCCTTCCTCTACAAGGTCCTTACCCAGCAGGTAGGTATCACTTTCGTAATAGGTTTTATCAAAATCACTACCGATCCTTTTATATGTAGTATCAAAACCGGCGTACACCCAGCTATTCATCGTCTTCCACAATTCAATAACATCAGGCTTACCGGCTTCCCAATCAACCAGCATTTGCTGGGCAGCTTTCATAATGGGCGCTTCTTTCTCAGCTTCTTCTTTGGATACGCCTTTCTCGACCAGTTGCGCTACCTCTTTTTTCAGTTCTTCCCCAAACATCACATAGTAATCACCTACAAAATGATCGCCCTTAATGCCTGTACTTGCAGGTGTGGCGCCATTGGCAAACTTCTGCCAGGCAATCATGCTTTTACAGATATGGATACCACGGTCGTTGGCAATACAGGTTTTTACCACCTCGTAGCCATTGGCCTTATAGATCGCAGCAACACTCCATCCCAGGAAGTTGTTACGAAGATGTCCTAAGTGGAGCGGTTTGTTGGTGTTGGGAGAGGAATATTCCACCATAATGCGCTTTCCGGTAGCAGGTTGGTGGCCATAGGCATTGTTGGCAACATTCTCCTGCAGGAACTGCAGCCAAAATGCGTCAGCAATAGAAAGGTTCAGGAATCCTTTGATAACATTGAACCCGGAGAAAAAACCGTTACTTTCTTGTACCAGGTGTTCGCCCAATTCCTTTCCCAGTACTTCGGGAGACTTTTTAAGCGTTTTTACCAGCCCGAACAGAACGACGGTATAATCGCCCTCAAACTCAGGCTTGGTTTCGTTTACCGGTACTGCAGAAGGTTCTAAATCAAACTGAAATAACTGTTTAATATGCTGACTAACTACTGACTGAACTAAAGCAACAACGCCCATGAATTGATTTTTGTGGCTGCAAAAATAACGAGTTGGGAGCTAAATGAAAAAAAGGCACCCTTTTTGGAGTAGCCTTTGAATTGGAGTGAGGGGGTTAAAAAGGTTATCCAAATTTGTAGTATTTTAGCACACGAAATTTATCCGTTACTCTTTTTTGATGATTGTCAATTCAAAAAAGGGTAGGGGCACCCCGAGAAACAGCGTTTTACACCGAACCAATCCAATTATTCTCTGAAAGTAACCGTCAAGGTTGATTTGCCGCGAACTTGAATTACTTTTGCAAGCCCCAAAAAAATTTCATGCTCAAAGACTGGATCACTGCCATTATTGACTTCTGTTATCAACCTTTCCGCAAATGGATGCCCCTGCAAACTTTCCGTTATGCAGCCTGCGGTGGAGGCAATACTGTATTGGATATCCTGATCTACTACATCAGCTATAATTTCATCCTCAAAAAGCAGATTATCAATACCCCATTGGGTTCAGTAAGCCCCTACATAGCAGCATTCCTGATCTCTTTTGCCATCAGTTTCCCTACAGGTTATCTGCTGAACAGGTTTATTGTATTTCCCGGATCTACTTTGCGTGGGCGTATTCAACTGTTCCGGTACTTTATACTGGTGGTGATCTGCATTTCGCTCAATTATATTTTCATTAAGTTATTTGTAGAGCAGTTCCACATTTATCCCACCATTGCCAAAGTACTTACAACCATAGTGGTGGTATCATTCAGCTATCTTACTCAGAAACATTTTACATTTAAAGTTGAAAGCAGCGGAAAAGCGGAGCAGATATAAGGTTTAAGGTATAAAGTTTAATGTGCTTCCATATCAGCATGCCTTACTTTTAAAAGCATATTACGTAAGCAATATCTTACAATTATAGTACAAGGAATGCAGTTTCGACATGTATCACTTTTGATATATACAGCCTCTGCAACACCTTAAACATTAAACTTTAAACCTGTAACTACCTGTATTTCGCGTTAGGCATTCTGCATTAAGCGTTCAGCATTTATTTGATTACAACCTCTTTGATCATATTCTCTCCCAATGCTTCGTTTACACGCTTAATGATGGATTCTTTCTGGTAAAGTAATTCTTGTTTCAGCGGAGCTACACTGGTATTAATATATAAGGTATGACCGTGGATCTGTATCTTATCAGTATAGCGGGCAATGGTTTTACCCATCAGCTTTTCCCATACATCTTCGATCTGCAAAGCCTGTATGTAGCCTTTGAGACGGCTATGTTTCAAGAAGTGATTTAATGCATCGCCCAGTGAATACTCTCCCATACATGCAAGTTAGCAAAAGCATTTAACTTACTGCCGTTTCATCGCCACAGCAGTAAAAACAAAATTGAATATCCGGAAGGAAGATCTAATCAATAATATCACGCTGTACAATTTCAGCCCGGCAACTATATTCCGGCTGAACGGCCGCTATCAGGTCATAGCCGGCATCACTTATAAGCCAAGGAAAATGGTCAAAACAAATAGGTTGGGATAGGGAAGCGGCTTCCATGCCAACTGACATTTTCAGCAGTTCCATTGCATACAGACGCAATCCTTCTTTATTAGCCCTTATAATTCCTCTTTCACCCATTTCATCCACATCATAGGAAAAATAAGCGGTTACGGGGTCGTTAGATTGTTCCAGGAATGCAATACAGTCGTTTACATTCATATTCATACAGCAATCGTGCATAAAGTGTAAAATACACCGGCAGCTATCACGCAAGGGGCAGACGTAACTTTTGCACAGCAGTTTTTTGGTATATTCGGTCGGTTTCTGTTTCTGTGTTTAAATTACAGTTAACAAACGTAAAATCATAGCCTTAAAAGGGCATTTTTTAATGCTCGTTTAATAATTTGATTAAAGGCAAATCACCTGGCAGGGGAGCTGCAGCGTTTCCAGGTGTTTACGCAACCGAACTTCGTGAGTATCAGTAATAAATACAGGTCCATCGTTCTCCACACATACCCGCTGCAACAGGTTGTGCATTCGTTCCTCATCCAGCTTTTCAAACACATCGTCCAGCAAAAGCAGGGGAGCAAAACCATTGGCCTGTTTCAGCATTTCAAACTCTGCCAGTTTCATGGCAAACAACAGGCTTTTACGCTGGCCCTGCGAAGCGATGGCTTTAAAAGGCTGCCCGTTCAGCAAAATGGCGATGTCATCTTTATGGATACCGGTGTTGGTTCGCTGCAATACCATGTCTTTTTCACGCGAACGCGTTAGCAAAGTGCGGATAGGAGCTTGCAGTAACTGACTTTCATAAGCCATTGAAAGTCCTTCTTCTGCACCGGCTATTTGAGAATAAAATTGCTGTGTAAGGGGTATTAGTTTCTCCAGGAATTGCTGTCTTACCGGGAAAAGCAGATCTGTAAATACAGCCAGTTGCTCATCATATACATCCAGCAACCTGGTATCCACAGCACGGCGGTCGGCAGCCGCTTTTAGCAGGCTGTTCCTTTGCTGCATTACCTTATTATAATCCATCAGCTGCTGCAGGTAATCGGGGTTTAGCTGGCAGAGCAGGGCATCCAGGAAACGGCGTCTTTCCTCGCTGCCGCCTGTAATGATCTGCACATCGTCCGGAGCAATGATAACACAGGGAAGTTTACCGATATGGTGGGCCAGTTTCTCATACGGGTCTTCATTTACCGCAAATTCCTTGCGACCATTCTCGCGCAGGATGCTTACCACTTTCAGTGGCTGTTCCTGGCGGGTAAACTGACCTTCCACCCTGAAACCACTGGCACCTTTCAGCACATTCTGGCTGTCGGAGCGGGTAAAATAGCTTTTGGTA
The DNA here is from genome assembly GCA_047602185.1 of Chitinophagaceae bacterium. Classification (GTDB taxonomy): domain Bacteria; phylum Bacteroidota; class Bacteroidia; order Chitinophagales; family Chitinophagaceae; genus PMP191F. The sequence goes on from JASGHY010000001.1 coordinate 1,629,183, forward strand.
AAACAACAGTAATAAATGGCATCCAGCAGGTTGGTTTTGCCAATGCCGTTGCGGCCGCAGATGCCCACAATACGTTCTGCAAAATCAAAATGCTGGTGCTGGTAATTTTTAAACTGAGTAACCGATATGGAACGGAGAAAAAGCAAACCCAATGTGTGTTAGATGTAAACGGCTGCAAGATACGGGAAAACACGCTGAACGGGTTTTAGGTAATAGGTTGTAAGTTATAAGTTAGTTGCAGCAACAAATATTTCCCTGAATAATGGTTGCAAACCCGATATATAAAGAAACAAACTTATAACCTATAACTTACAACTTACAACCTAATTCCCACGCGGGCAGTTACTTATCAACACCAAACATTCATCCAGAAACATTTCAAAATTGATATTTCCCCCTTATCTTTGCCCCCGCTTTGTTGCGCCCGATGCGTAAACAGGTTAACACATCAAACTTATTGAACTGTGGCCACTACTAAATTTTCCAAAGAGACCTATTTGTACTGGTACGAATTAATGCAGCTGATACGCCAGTTTGAGCTGATGGCAGAAGAAAAGTATAAGATGGAAGGTAAGATCCGTGGATTTTTCCATGCCTATGTTGGACAGGAAGCTATTGCCGCTGGTTGTATGACCGCTACCCGCCTTGAAGATCCGTTTGTAACTGCTTACCGCGATCACGGTCTGGCGCTCGCAAAAGGCGTTAGCCCCGAAAGCTGTATGGCTGAATTATATGGTAAAGCTACCGGCTGTGCCAAAGGAAAGGGTGGAAGTATGCACTTTTTTGGTAAAGATGTTTTCTTCTTCGGTGGTCATGGTATCGTAGGTGCGCAGATTGGCACCGGTGCCGGACTGGCCTTTGCTGAAAAATATAAAGGTACTGACAATGTAGCTGTCACTTTCTTTGGTGATGGTGCTGCCCGTCAGGGTATGTTGCACGAAACGTTCAACATGGCGATGACCTGGAAATTACCAGTGATCTTCATTTGCGAAAATAACCATTACGCAATGGGTACTTCAGTAGAACGTACCAGTAACGTAACTGATATTTATAAACTGGCTGATGCGTATGACATGCCCGGCGACTCTGTTGACGGTATGAGCGCAGAAGCTGTGCACGAAGCAATGAGCCGCGCTGTAAAAAGAGCACGCGAAGGCGGCGGCCCCACTTTACTGGAGATCAAAACCTACCGCTACAAAGGTCACTCTATTTCTGACCCTCAGAAATACCGTACCAAAGAAGAAGTGGAAGAGTACAAACAACGCGACCCGATTCAACTGGTACTGAATACAATTCTGAAGAACAAATACGCTACGAAAGACGAAATTGCTGCCATCGACAAAAGGGTGAATGATAAAGTACAAGCTTCTGTTCAGTTTGCAGAAGAATCTCCATGGCCATCAGATGATGAAGTTTTAAAAGACATTGTAACGCAGCCGGATTATCCGTTCATTGTAGACTAACATTTGCGAATTATTTTATCAAACCCCCAAATAATCAACATTCATGGCGAATGATGTGAAGCAGGCAGCCGGGCAAACTAATCCCGAAGTATCATCTACTGAAGATAAAGTAGTAGCCTCTGCCCAGCAGTTCTGGAGCAAAAACAGTAAATATATCCTGTACGGCTTACTGGCAGTGATCCTGTTAGTAGGTGGTACTTATGTATACAATAGCTATTTCCGTGAGCCGGAAGAACAGAAAGCTGCTGAAGCTATCTGGAAAGCACAGAGCTATTACACCCAGGATTCTTTGAAACTGGCGTTGAATGGCGATGGCGTAAACATGGGTTTCCTGAAAGTGATCGACAAGTTTGGCGGCACTAAATCAGGCAACCTGGCTAAATTCTACGCTGGCTCATGCTACCTGCAGTTAGGCGAGTTTGGCAATGCAGTAAAATACCTGGAAGGTTTTTCTACCGACCAGAAAGAAGTGAAACTGCGTGCTACCGGTTTACTCGGCGACGCTTATGCTGAGCAGGGCAAAAAGAAAGAAGCTATTGACGCTTATACCAAAGCCGGCTCCATGGCGGAAGATGATGATGTAAACTCTCCAGAGTATTTATTCAGAGCTGCTTTACTGAGCCAGGATCTGGGTAAAGACAAAGAAGCCATTGATCTGCTGAAAAGCATCAAAAGCAAATACCCTTCCAGCCAACGCGCTTACGAAGCCGATAAGTACCTGGCCAAACTGGGAGAAACCAAGTAAAGAACTCAAGATTAAAGCAGTAAGGCACAAGAAGAAAATGCATGTAATGATGTAACTTCTTAAACCTTAAACTTTATACCTTAAATATATCTATGGCTGCAACAGGCAATAGCACCTTATTACAGATCAACGCGGGCATTCTTCCAAAGGATGCCTGTGTTGTTATTGTACGTACCGAATGGAATGCTCCCATTGTAGATGAACTGGAAAAAGGTTGTTACAGGATCCTGGAGCAACAACAGGTCAGCAATATTCATGTGCTTACAGTTCCCGGCGCTTTTGAAATTCCTTTTATCATTAAAAGCTATTGGGATGTTCACAAATACCGCGACGACAGACCACTGGCATTTATAGCGCTTGGCTGTGTGTTGCGTGGTGATACACCTCACTTCGATTACGTGTGTAAAGGCGTAACTGATGGCATCGTACATCTCAATGCCACCATGCCTGTCCCTACTATCTTCGGTATCTTAACGGTGGACAACCAGCAACAGGCCGATGAACGTATTGGCGGCAAACATGGGCACAAAGGTGAAGAAGCAGCGATCACTGCACTTAAGATGATCGCCCTGCAGCAGTCTTTCAAAAAATAGATCCCTGATATTCGTGTAGCATGACAGTACAGCTTTTTATACCTTGTTTCATTGACCAGCTTTACCCGCAAACAGCTTTCAACATGGTAAAGGTGCTGGAAAAAGCAGGTTGTACCGTCGAATACAATGCCAACCAAACCTGTTGCGGACAACCGGCCTTCAATGCCGGTTTCAGGGATGAGGCCCGGGAGGTATGCACCAAATTCATCAAAGACTTTAAAGGAAGCGACTACATTGTAGCACCCAGTGCATCCTGCGTAGGCTTTGTTCGCAATTACTATACTACACTATTTGATAATTCATCCCTGCACAATACTGTAAAAGATCTTGGTAAAAGGATTTACGAGTTCTCCGATTTCCTTGTCAACGTGCTGAAGATAGAGAATGTAGGTGCCAGCTTTAATGCCAAAGCCACTTACCACGATTCCTGTGCCGGTCTGCGTGAATGTAAAATAAAAGAAGAGCCCCGCCGCTTACTCTCCAATGTAAAAGGACTTGAACTGGTAGAAATGAATGATGTAGAAACCTGCTGTGGTTTTGGAGGTACGTTTGCTGTAAAGTTTGAAGCTATTTCTACCGGTATGGCCGATCAGAAAGTGAATAATGCCCGTAATACCGGTGCATCCTGCATCATTTCTACTGACATGTCGTGCCTCATGCACCTTGATGGTTATATCCGTAATAAAGGGCTGCCTCTCCAGACCATGCATATTGCAGATGTGCTGGCAATGTTTTAATTTTTGCTCCTGAAAATTCCGGCATTATACGCCTGCATACTATCCTTATATGAGCAACTATCTTACTTTCCGTTCATTCTTTAATGAAGCTGCCGCTGCTGAAACCGTAGAAGTATTAGCTCAAAACAGTATTCCTTATAAACTGCAAAAGCGGGCAAAGCATATTGATACAATTATAGGTGGAGATTCCTTTGACCAGGCTATAGAATTACAGATCCCCGATAACCAGTTTGAAAATGCAAATGCGCTTTTAAGCAATGCAGTGCAGATTGATATGCAGCAGTTGGGAGATGATTATTACCTTTTCTCCTTTACAGAAGAAGAGCTTATTGATATCATAAAAAAGCCTGACGAATGGGGAGCGCAGGATGTAGTGATAGCCCGGCAACTGTTGCAGGACAAGGGCATCAGCTACACACACGAAGAACAGGAGCATTTCAAAGAGGAGCGATTAAAACAACTTGCCTCACCCGAAAAGCCTGGTGGCAATTTAATTTTCGCCGGTTACATTCTGATGTTATTGTTTGGCTTTGGAGGCATCCTGGTAGGATATTCACTCTGGAAATCAAAGAAGATCTTGCCCAATGGCCAAAAGGCATTTATATACACCAAAAAAGCCCGGGAGCATGGGCAGTTGATATTTTTCCTATCCGTGGCCCTTTTCACATTTACCATTGTATCTAAGCTGCTCCGGCAACAAACCATGGCAAACTTGTGGGTTTGGTAATGATTACAGTACTAAAGATCACACAATAAAAGGATCAATAATAGCCAGTACAGCATCTTCGGCAAGAGGTTCATCAAAAGCCTCAGAGGCAGTATCAGCTGAAATATTAGTACCATTCATATTCACAAGATTGATCTTCAACTGTGTGGTCGATTCTTCTCCGTTATAACTGGCCTGTACTACAGCGCCAATACCTGCCGTATCTTTCCCCGTGATCCATGGTTTAATAGCAGTACTATCTGCAAGCGCACGCCGCATACTCCTGATATGCGAAGCATGACGGGCTTCTACGGAATGGATCTGCAATGCAACGGTCAGTATATCATTGCTATCTACCAGGTCAGCAATACGTCCTTTATAGGCACGCACACCTGTATCTTCCAGCGTTTGCGCTACTGAAAGCAAAAGGCTGTAATCACCGAATACATTTTTAAATGGTCCGTTTCCCGAACCATTGCCTGCCGTAAAATCAAATGATGGTTCACTGATAGGGGATACGCCTAACCCGGTAATAGTACTTTGCAGCAATGCAACATGTGCTTTTTCATGATCATAGATCTGCTTAAAAGCATCTTTCGGAGGTCCCATCGGAACAATATCAGTAGAGTCGATAACCTTTGTATAAAATGCAGCTTCAAGGTATTCCAGCTTTAAGGCATATTGCAATACGTCAGCAATAGCAGTTACATCGCGACCATAGGCCTTATTGAACATGCTGCTCAATGCAAGGGGCAATGCGCTCAGTACAATTTTCTTTCCTGTTCTGGCAAACTGCTGCATTACTTTCCGTCGTGGACTCAGTCTATCATATATTTCAGGGTCTTTTTTTTCAATTTCAGAGATAATATGCGCGATATTCATAGTAAGGATTTTAAGATGCAGGCAGGTAATTGGTATTCAGCTTCGACTTCAGGTAAGCACTGGCCGAAGCCAATACTTCTTTAGGCGTTTTTACAAGGTCAAGTCCTTTCAGATCCACAGCTGTATTATCGGCAAAGCTGCCGTTAGAGATCAGGTCACGGATATACCCCGCATGCCTGGCCTCTACCGAAACAATCTTACCTGCCAGTAGTAAATTATCTACACCCTTAATTAATTTGCCGGCAGCATTGTAGGCAGCAACGCCCAGGTCCTCCAATGTTCTTGCTGTTGTAAGAACACTCTCACGGCTGGAGAAGCTAACTTTACTGAAATCAATTTTCAATGCAGGAATGGCGTTGGCATCAAGCGCAGTTTTAAGAAATTCACGATGTACAATTTCATGGTCCCTTATATCGGTAAGCAATGCCTGTTCTGAAGCAGTAATACCATTATAGAGAGAATCAACAGCCGCAGCATAAAAAGCAGCCTGCAATTGCTCAAGCGCATAGGCATAGTTGAGAATGCCAACATCACCGCTGCCAAGATTAACACCATCTCCCTCTTTACCACAACCGGCCATCGCGGCAGTAACCGATGCAATGCCAGCCATTTCACGTAAAAAAATACCACGTGTTATCGCTCCGTCTGCTCTTTCAATAGCCTTTACGGGCATTTTTTGTCGCTGCATAAATCTTTTTTTAGCTATTGTCAATTCGGATAAACTAAAAACAGGGGTGTAAATGGCACCCATATAACCCAGGACAATAAATGCTCATAAGGACAGAAGAGTATCCTTACAGAGCCATCAACCAACTAATCGATTTAAAGGGGGTAATCAATGATCAAAAAAGTAATGCCACAACAAATCCTTTAATCCTTGAAATGGGAACAACGCAAATAAGGTGGCTTTCTCTGGGTTTTGGAGCAATATGAAAACCTACGATAGAAGATTTCAAATAGATTCTCAGGAAATAAACAATTGTCAAACAGGTGATAATATTAACCCGACAAGCTTATTTGTTAATAAAGAAGGGGAGTAGATAATAATATACGGGAGTAATTAACAATGATCAAATACTTCGGGGGTATATAAAACTGAGAAAGCCGGCAAAAGCCAGCTTTCGTGTGAGCCTTTAGCTCCTGGGTAACACCACATCAATATTTTTCTATTATTTGAACATCATATTTGCGATGTAAATAGTTCCATATATATAACAATAAAATCTACGTTTGCTACTAAACAATGGATTTAGATTTTTAAACTTTTTTTTTAGAAAAGCTGTCAACGTACCCGGCAAGCAGATTTATCTTACATTCGCCCCAAAATTCAGGGCATGGCATATTGGCTGGTAAAATCTGAACCCTTTAAATATTCCTGGGATCAATTTGAGAAGGACAAAGAGACTTATTGGGACGGTGTACGCAATTATGCAGCCCGCAATTTCCTCAGAACGATGAAGAAGGGCGATAAGGTTCTTTTCTACCACAGCAACGAAGGCCTGGAAATTGTAGGTATAGCTAAAGTGGTTAAAGAACATTACCAGGACCCTACTACAGACGAAGATGCATGGGTAGTGGTGGACCTGCAGCCCTCTAAAAAACTAAAAACGCCCGTATCGCTGGCTACTATCAAAAAAGACAAACGCCTCGCCGACATGGCGCTCGTAAAACTGGGCAGACTATCCGTAACTCCTGTTACCGATAAGGAATGGGAAGTAATTATGGAGCTGGCAGGAGAAAAGGCGTGAGCCATTATGGGCTCGGAATCGTGAATCGGCAAACGGCACGTCGTGAGACGTGAGTCGTCAATCGTGAGTGGTGGATGCGTGAAACGTCAAACGTGAAAAGTGAAAGGAAATCGTGAGGCGTGAATCGGCAGACGGCAATCGGCAATCGTGAGTGGCCGCTGCTATATTTGCTCGTAGCTCAAAGCTCGTTGCTGGTATTCACGGTAACTGCAAATTGCCAACTGCCAACTTGTATTCCTCACGGCTCGTAGCTCAAAGCTCATTGCTGGTATTCACGGCAACTGCAAATTGCCAACTGCCAACTTTCTTCTTGCTAACGCCTAATACCAGGCTCCTGTATTATACTTACAACTTATAACCTAAAACATATAACCAGCTTTCTGCGTTCAGCAATACTTATACGCTGTATTCCTCCTTTAACTTTTTCTTCAGGGTTACTTTTTCCTTGTAGCGGGAATCAAGCTATGAAACATTCACTAAAAAAGTAAAGCCATGAAAAAAGTATTACCGGCTGTCATAGCATTGGCAGCAGTAGCAGCCATCTATTACCTGTACACACACAAACAGCATTCACCTACACCTGCAAACGAAAAACTCATTGGCTACTGGAAGCTCGATTCCATTGGCACAAAAGCAAGCGATTCCAACGCAGCCAACATTATTGCCACTATTGCATTAATGCTGACTTCAGACAGTAGCTTGCAGAATTCAGGCTACCAGTTCAGGCAAGATGGTATAGTGATCAAAAAGATCACAACCAGTACTGCCGCCGACAGCTCACGTTACCAATGGCTCAACGACAGCACCCTTACCTGGTATGAGAACATCAGTGACACTACAGGTGAAAAATTACTGGTAACCCTGCCTGATGCCACACACATGACCCTCACGGCCTCAGACAGTGCAATACTACATTTTACCAAACAGCCTTAATGTCTTAACCGGCCTCCCTGAAGGGAGGCCTTTTTATTTTCATTTTATGCAAAACTAAAGTTCACGGCATCTTACTATCACTTCACAAAACACGATAGCCATGATTACATTGCGTCGATCTGCCGCAACACTTACAATGTTGCTGGCATTACAGGTAATTGCCTGTAAGCACCGGTCAGAAAAGGAAAACGATGTTTCAGCCTCTCCCAAAGCAGAAGAGATAGCTGCTGTAACTATCGCGGCAGATACAATTGCGCTGCCGGCAGACAATGATCAAAAGCCGGCAGGAGGGCATTCTCCCAAAATAGACTGGGACAAAAAGATCATCAAAACAGGTACGCTCCGTATTGAAGTAAAGAACTATAATGATTTTAATACACAGGCACACGCTATTACCAAACAGTTCGGAGGCTACATTGCGCAGGAACAACAATCCCAATCTGAGGCTAAGATCGAAAATACAGTAGTACTTAAAGTTCCTGTAGACCAGTTCGATAATGCAATGACAGCATTAAGTCAGTCCCGGGAAAAGATCATTGAAAAAAACGTAACATCAGAAGACGTAACCAGCGAAATGATAGATGTGAGATCGAGGATGGAAGCAAAAAAACAGGTACGGCTTCGTTATCTCGATCTGCTGAAACAAGCACGTAATATGCAGGAGGTCTTACAGGTACAAAACGAGATCAACGATATCCAGGAACAAATAGAGTCTGCAGCCGGCAGGATAAAATATCTTGGTCATTCATCTGCTTTCAGTACCATACAGCTTACTTTTTTCCAGGTACTGGGCACTACTACCGCTCCCGAAACACCTTCTTTCTGGCAAAAAGCAGTAATGGCATTACGTACTGGTAGTAACTGGATAGGAGAGGTGGCACTGGCCTTACTGGCAGTATGGCCACTCTGGTGCCTGGTTGCACTAGGCTGGTTTGCATACCGGAAATGGAAACCTTCAACTGTCAAAAGCAAATAAGTCCGGCGATCATCAACGTCTTGCTGTATTATAGGCAGCAGTAACCCCCAAACCCGGGCTTCCTTTACGGGAAGCCCTTTCTCTCATCTTTTTTATGCAAAAAGCAGGGTGTTGCATCTTATTTACACTTTCGTCCAAAGTATAGCCATGATTAAATTATGTCAACCAATTGCAGCACTAATTCTTCTTGTAACGCTGCAATTGATTGCACAACTACTTTAGTTGCCTCACACTTCATTAATGATGATACATTTTATCCAGTCATAAGATTTTAAAAATAATCAGAACTTTTTCTCTGATTGGTTCATACAGAAAGGACGCCCTGCTTGCGAAGGCGCAACAGGGCTTTTTTAAGAATACATTAATATTGAATATTGTATTATTATGTCAATAACTGCGCGTATGAAACCTCTTTTACTTTGCTCATTACTGTTGCCCGCGTTGACTGCTTTTTCTCAAAAACAACAAGGCTCACGCTTTGACGCTTATTATTTTAGTATGCATAGCTTTACTACGACTACTTGCCTGCAGGATACGCTTGTAGAAAAGCTGGTTAAGAAAACGCAGGAACAACTTAAATCAAAGGCTTCCAAAGATGAAATAGTATTTTACAGGGCAACGCCTCCTTTATCAGATTCTTTTTTTAAACAGCTTACGCCAAAAGAACATTTTATTTACGCACATCAATATCCTGAAAGTTATATGCAAAACTGTTCTTTCAGTGGTTTTGACGCAGAAGAAGACAAAAAGATATTCGCCCACTTGCCTTTTATGATAGAAGGGGTAAGAATGAGCAAAAGACAGGCTACGGCATTGGAAAAAAACAGGGATTCATCCCTGGTATATTTAAAACAATGTATTACCAGTGCTGGCAATATTCCACTGGCCTATAAAATGACCATCAACAACCTGGATGCTTATGAGTTGATACCATTGATAGTAGCGACTGAAAAAGCAAATCCCGGAAAAGACACTTACCTGTATTCACTAGTAATGGAGATGATGGAAAAAGACAAATTTGATACCTTTATAAAAAGCGATCTTTACAAAGAATTGTACGGCGAACGAAAATCTTACAGAACTTCTATTGCCAGTACAGCCGAAAAAAGACAGGCTATAATATCAATGGCTACAGCCTGGTTTGAACAAAAACAGAAAAGATAGATTGTCAATAATGCAAAAGAGAAAACTGGTTGTATTAACAGGTGCAGGTATCAGCGCGGAAAGCGGTTTAAAAACCTTTCGCGATAGCGATGGCCTATGGGAAGGATACAATGTGCAGGATGTAGCAACACCACGTGCATGGAAAAGGGACCCACAACTGGTATTGGATTTTTATAATATGCGTCGCAAGAATGTACTCGATGCCCAACCAAATGAAGCTCATATTGGCCTGGCGGCATTGGAGAACTTCTTCGATGTACAGATCATTACACAGAATATTGATGACCTGCACGAACGTGCCGGTTCAGGCAATGTGTTACACCTGCACGGCGAGATCTTTAAAATGCGCAGCGAGTATGATGAAACCCTGGTATATGATATCAGAAACGATATAAAACTGGGCGATACTGCTGAAGATGGTGCGCAACTGCGCCCCGCTATTGTGTGGTTCGAAGAGCCGGTACCAATGATAGCACAAGCTGCTGCATTAACTCAAAAGGCTGATATCTTTGTAGTAATAGGTACATCACTGGCTGTTTACCCTGCTGCAGGCCTGGTTGATTATGCACCTTATCATATCCCCAAATACATCGTTGACAAAAAAGTGCCTGCCGTAAACGTTTACGGCCTCACCGTTATTGAAAAGCCTGCCACAGAAGGCATCAGAGTTTTGCAGCAATTGCTCACCAACAGATAATACTATTTTCTAACCTGTCCCCATATCTCCTCAGAAATAAGCTGGCTTAACATTTGCTTTGCATCTTTTGCAATAAGTGGTAAATGTTTTGCTCTACCTTGTACAGCAGAGCACCTGATTGATACTGTGCCGATTATCAGCGTAAATATTATCATAAATTCAATATATGGTAACGCCGGCAATTAATACCTCGTTAAAGCGATTTAAAGGCAAATGGACCACGGCAGAATCCCAGCACCTTCTGAAACGAACCATGTTTGGCGCAAAAAAAGAAGATGTGGATTATTTTGCTTCCAGGTCATTACGTAAAGCCATCCATGAACTGCTGGAAACCGAAGAGCCAGTTCCGCCACCTCCCGTCAACAATTATAACGACGACAAATACACCGACGAAGAAATTCAACCCGGGCAAACCTGGATAACAGCTACCAAGCTCAATGGTATGAACTCAGGCCGCCGGAGAAATTCTTTAAAAGCATGGTGGCTCAGCCAGATGCTGAACCAGCAGCGTACCCTGCGCGAGAAAATGGTACTGTTCTGGCACAATCATTTTGCAACAGAAACCAATACGGTCGATAACCCTTTCATGCTGTATAAACACAACCTGTTATTACGGCAATATGCATTGGGCAATTTTAAGGTTATGGTCCGGGCAGTTACCATCGATGCTGCTATGCTGAAATACCTTAACGGCAATGCCAGTACTAAAAAAGCGCCCGATGAAAATTATGGCCGCGAGCTACAGGAGCTTTTTACTGTAGGTAAAGGGCCAGGCTCACATTATACGGAAGGAGATGTAAAAGCAGCCGCACGCGTATTGACCGGCTTTCGTATCGAAAATAAAGTGATCCCCGATGTGCATGGTATTTTTGATCCCACACGGCATGATGAAGGCGACAAACAATTCTCTGAATTCTACGGAAATACTATTATAAAAGGCCGCAAGGGCAAAGAAGGGGAGCAGGAACTAGATGAAATGCTCGATATGATCTTAGCGCAGGATGAAGTATCAAAATTCATCTGCCGCAAACTCTATCGCTTTTTCGTATACCATACTATTGACGATGATACAGAAAAGAATGTAATAGGGCCATTAGCCGCTACATTCCGCAAAGAAAAATACGAGATAAAGCCTGTGCTGCAACAGTTGTTCAGCAGCCGTCATTTTTTTGATCCCGGCAACCGGGGATGTATCATCAAAAACCCGGTTGACTTTACGGTAGGGCTGTGTCGCGAATTCAACATACAGTTTCCACAGGCAGATGACTTCCTGAATCAGTACGGTTTCTGGAATAATATCCAGGGCTCAGCTTCACAGATGCAGCTCAACATTGGCGATCCTCCCAATGTAGCAGGCTGGCAGGCCTGGTACCAGGAACCACAGTATGATAAAATGTGGATCAATTCCGATACACTTCCCAAACGTAACCAGTTCACCGACCGCATGGTAACAGGAGGCTTTGTACGCGGAGATAAAAAGATCCTGGCAGACCTGGTAGCATTTGCACAAACACTCCCGGATCCCGGAAATCCGGAAGCATTGATCAACGATTCTATCAGGTACCTGTATGTGATCGACCTTCCCGATAAAGAAAAACAATATATGAAGGAAGGCATTCTGTTATCAGGTTTACAGGGAATGAAAAGTGATCATTATTGGACAGACGCCTGGAACAAACTGGTAAGTCAATCGGACGATATGGTCAATAAAAAAGACGTGACCAACAAATTACGTAACCTGTACAAATACCTGATGAACCTGCCACAGTATCAATTGTGCTAAAGGAAAGTCTGAGGAGTGAAGTCGGAAGTCTGATAAGGCACAGGAATTGAGGAACAAGGCACAAGTAATACAGGATTTGGGAATTTAGGTATTAGGTTGAAATCCTGCTACAAAGTGCTTGGGGATTTACAGAGCTCCTCCATTGGAGAGGTTGGGGAGGGCGAAACTGGCTTTGCGGCTTTGCGAACCTTGCCCGTCTTTGCGTGAAACTCGAAACTGTACATCAAATATCATCTTATGAAACGCAGAACATTCCTAAAAAACACCATCACCGGGGTAGTACTGCCTTCCTTCCTCAATGGCATTTCATTAAAAGCATTGGCAGGTACACCACTACTGCATTCCCTCGGTCGTTTTATGGCCGAAGACAGGGTACTGGTGCTTGTTCAGCTCGCCGGTGGCAATGATGGTATCAATACCGTGATCCCTTTCGATCAATACAGTGCATACACTGCTGCACGTCCCAATATATTCCTGGCTGAGGACAAAGTACTTCGCTTAAATGGTTTTGACGCCACTGCGCTCAATCCTGCTATGGCGGAGATGCAGCAGCTTTTCAATGATGGGAAAATGGGGATTGTACAAGCTGTTGGATACCCCAAACCTAATTTCTCACATTTCAGGGCTACAGATATCTGGATGACAGCTTCCGATAGTGATAAAATTGTCAGCACAGGCTGGGCAGGGCGTTTTTTAAACGAATCCTTCCCGAACTTTCCTGCCAATTATCCCAATACAGCAATGCCCGATCCACTGGCTATACAGGTGGGCTCTATAGTTTCTACCACCTTCCAGGGACCGGCATTAACGATGGGGCTGGCCATCAGCAACCCGTCCAGCTTTTACAACCTCATCGAAGGCAAGGTAAATGTAGACAGCAATTCACGCTGGGGCGAGCAACTGGATTACATTGAACTGATGAGCATGAAAACAGATCAGTATTCCGGGGTCATAAAAAACGCAGCACTTAAGATCAAACAACAATCACCCAAATACCCGGCACAAGGCAAAAACCCATTGGCAGACCAGTTAAAGATCGTTGCAAGACTGATTGCAGGAGGGTTAAAAACCAAAGTGTATATGGTAAGTACAGGTAGTTTTGATACACATGCCAAACAAACCGAAGCCGATACCACCACCGGCACCCATGCAAAGTTGTTGCAGCGTGTGTCAGAAGCCATTGGTGCTTTCATGGACGACCTGCAGTTTCTGCAGATTGACAATAAGGTAATGGGTATGACATTCTCAGAGTTCGGACGCAGAATAAAAAGCAACGCCAGCGGAGGAACCGATCACGGAGCAGCAGCACCTCTTTTCTATTTTGGACACGCAGTAAAAAGCGGCATCATAGGTACTAACCCGGTTATCCCGGTAAATGCCAATGTCAATGACAATGTGCCTATGCAGAATGATTTTCGTGCAGTGTATGCATCCATCCTGCAAAACTGGTTCAGTCTTGCACCACAGGATGTACAAACTATTTTATCGGGTGATTTTACAACACTCCCCATGTTCGCTTAATCTTCTATTTCAAGAAAAGCAATACCATGCTGTTGCAGTTCCTGTAGTACAGGTTCATAAATAGCGCTGATAACAGGAATATGCAAACCGGTTTCCTGTAGTTTTCCCTGCAGCAATAATTTAGCGGCAATTCCCAATGGCAAACCTACTGTTTTTGCCATAGCTGTGCGTACCGCATCCTGGCCGTTTACCACCAGGCAACTACTGATCTTTTTAGACTCATTCTCCAGTGTATAGTCAATCTCATGCATCATTACCACCATATCCTTATCCTGCGGCTGTAATACCAGCTTTTTTTCCAATGCAAACTGCAATACATCCGCCGCACTGCACAGCCCCTTATTAATGATCGTTTCAGTATCGTCCATCCCCAGAAAGATTACCTGCTTCATGGCGAGGTTAGCTTCATGCATTTGCCCTGCAACAGTAGCCGCCGCCTGCGTCTTCACATCATCCAGGTTAATATCTGTAAGTTCGCCCTGTTCGTCGATCACCATAAAATCCTGCAGCTCCTTGCGTTCCTCTTCATCAGCTTCCTGCTCCGTTTCCAGTAATTGCTGCAGCTTTTCCAGCAGTTCTTTCGTCTGCTCAAATTTGGCTGTCAGTTGCTTTTCCAGCCATTCAGAAAAGTTATACTTTTCAAAGTGTTGTTGAAAAAACTGTTGCAGGCTCATTCCATCCGTTTCATATTGCTTTGTCTCGTCCGTCAGCTTCAGTTCAATGATATTTTTCCAGCCAAAGCAAAACTCGGGGTAGCGGAGCGTGGTACGTACAAATGTTTGCACCTCCTCAAGATTATATACGGGAATATAGGAGAGGGAGTCACGGTTGGGATAATAAGCCAGGTAACCAACACCAGGCATATCCACTACCTTATTCGCTTCAAACAGGTGTTCATAATCAACCTGCTTTACATCACCATTCTCACGAAAGATGGCCCCGCTTTTACCCGCCAGTACTACATTACGTGGGTTCCAGCTGATCTTATAATGCCACGGGTTATCATCACTTTCAACAGCCACCAGTCCGCCGCAATGTGATTTAAAAGAAGTAATGGTACCACCGGCAGCTTTTATACGATGCACCAACTGCATTGCACTCATATGATCAATACCGGGATCAAGCCCCATTTCACAGAGAAACAGCAAACCTTTCTGCTTTACGGCATCAGCCAGTTCATTCATTGACTCATCCACGTAAGAAGCCGTAAGCAAATGCTTCCCGATAGCAACACAATCGCGGGCCACCAGGATATGAAGGGAGGGAGGAAGTAAAGAAATAACGACATCTGCATCTTTGATCAATGCCTGTCGTTCAGATGCTGATTCAACATTTATGGCAACAGCTTTCGCACCACCCGCATTACCGATTTTGGCCAGTATTTGTTCACGATTAGCATCGGCTATTACTAATTGCCAGTTATTATCAGCAGTTATTTGAAGAAGATAATCAATTAAACAGGTGGCAGATTTACCTGCGCCAAAGAGGAGAATGGATTTACTCATGGTAAGGCAATATACCACAAGGTAATATTTTTATGGCTGCACAATTGTTAGGGAAATATAATGCTTACTGACGTACGCTGATAGCATCTTCCTGCTCAAGGTTGATCTCTCCAACATTGGTAGATTTACCTTCTTCAGTAAAAACATGCTCTTTAATTACCTGCTTGTAAGGCGCACGGGCATCAATGATGAGCTTGTACTGCCCGGGAGGAAGTTGTAAGGAAAACACATCTTTGGTTAAAGATGTTTTAAGAGAATCTTCTTTGTGAATTACCCAGATAGAATGTACCGCAGATGCAGGACTTATTTTACCGGTCAGGGTGCTGGACTCCATTATTCTTCTTGCATGCAAAAAAGTAATAGCAGCAACAACAAGCGCAAATACCAACACAGGCTTGGTCATATCCTCTTATTTTAATTAAGCGATCCTGCAATGAATGCAGCAATTAAGTTTAGATAGGGATAGTTAAAAGATGCAGCAATCGAGGCTAATTCAGAGAACCAGCGAAGCAATTCGTTAATTTAAATCAGAGTATGAGGTCTTGGAGGATCTGGATAGGGTTTATTCAGTGATCTTGAGCATGAACTATAGAGTGGGGCAAAGATAAGGGTAAATTCATATATATAATGCCGGGCCGAAATATTTTTAATTTAAATATATTTCATTATACCCTGATTATTATTGAATTGGTAGCTCAATATTACCCAAACACATGGTTTTTCCTTCTTCTACATTCACATTCACCGTTACATTTTTGCCCGAAAGCGAAGGCACAATGATGTTCCATTTACCAGGCTTTACAACAAACGCGAAAGTGCCGTCTTTATCAGGGATAATTTTGAGAGAATCTTTGCCATTAATGGCCCATATAACACCGGCGGCATTGGCGGGAATAATTCGACCGGTTAAAGAAGATTGGCGAAATAAGCGGAAGGCATGTAAAGACGCTACCATTACTATTACAGCGATAAAAGTGGCCACGCTTTTTTTCATAAAAAGTTATTGATGGGTGAACACACAATTTGCATACCACGGCCCAGCCTTTACAGCATGGCAGGTAAGGGGCAATTGAATATTACACGATCCTTTAACGGTAAAATGATAAGTGGGGTGGATTTAAAAACCGGTAGCAATCGATAGGACATGCTGACTTGCAGCATGATATATTTTTCAAGTATTATGCCAAATTACAGATAGTGAAAAACTATAATGAGGGCATAACAGAAATAATCACCTCTTTTTTTGATATAAAGCAGGCGTAAAAGAAACTAATAAGATTTGTTGAAAATAGAAAACGAGGTGCTTCTTCCTCATTACACACAATCAGTGTTCCAAACATTAGTTGCTGGCTAAACCCAATATGCGGGAATGAATATTCACAATATTGTAATCAATCGATACGCCACGATTAGAACGTGGCACCTCCAGGGCTTTCTGTTCACCGGCAGGAATATCATTGAATAGGACCGTCTGTGTTTTGACAACCCTTTTTTCAGGTCCCAGGTATTTGATCTCGACTACTACCTCATCCAGCAAATAATGGCTGCTGTTAGTAACTGTTAATTGCAATCCTGAGATGCCGCCCAATACCCCCGTTTTATAACTACCGGAAGATACTGACACCTGCCGTTGTAATTGCTGGCGTATAACAATAGCAGCATTTTCATCAAGAGGCTGCCCGGTATTCTTTGCCACATTCTCATGATCTTCATGCGTAGTTACAGCCTGTTCTTCTTTTTGAACATTTTGTGGAGATGCCGTTTGTAAATCATCTGATGTCCTTGTAGTTACATCAGTCTCAATATATTCTTTTTTCTTACTCACTACCGGCGTCACGGGCTTATCAATGATCCCTGTTTTGTTCTCCGCAGAAATATTGCCGGTGGTAATAGCCATCGACTCTACCGGGGTTACAGCTTCCGGTTTTACAGGAACTGCTACTGGTTTATTTCCGGCATTATTGCGCTCAGCAATAGCCTGCACCATCTTTTCCAGGTTCGTCTTATCTGTCTTATTCAGGTTATTACTGATGGCCAGGCCAATAACGATACCTCCCAATAACAGGCAGGCCCCAATAATAGCAGGCATTAGTGCTTTGCTTTTCCGGGAAGGTGAATAGGCAAACTGCGCTTGCTTTTCTTCCGGGTGAACATTGGCTGTACTGGTAATACTCTCAGTCATCACCGCAGCCTGCACAGCTGGTATTGCCTTTATAGAACCCGTATTCGTATTTGTTGTGGCTGTTTGATTTGTTGCAGCTTTTTGTAGTGCGGGCTCAGCCAGTACCATCACAGCCTGCCTGCGTGTAGCAGTAGTGTTATTGCTATTTGATGGCAAGGTAACATAGATGTTTTTGGAAACAGCCACAGAGGCTTTGCCATTGCGGGGCGGTTCTTTTACAGCAGCAACTACAGCTACAGTGTTTGCAACGCTGGTTTCAGTAGTACTGTTCTCAGCAGCGGGCTTTTTATAAAAACGATCATAAGGCTGTTCTTCAACCGTAGGAGCAAAGGCTTTCAATTCGGGCATTTCACTGGGATATCTCCAAGCTGCACTTTTACCCTCCAGCCATACAAGGTCGTATGCTTTAAGGCCTTTTGCAACTAACTCTTCCGTAGAATAAGGGCCCGATTGTTTATTATCGCGCAATAACAGATAAGTGCTCATAAAAAAAATCAAAAAAGGTACATTGGCATAAGCAGGATAGCATGTGCTCAACGGTAACTAAGCTTTGCAGGGTAGATGTGCAGCATTCAGAAAAGGGTAGGGAAACGAATAACAGGAAACATATAGCTCCTGTTACTGCAAGTTAACTTTTGGTTCGAACTATACCAAAAACGGTCAGTGAAAACTTACAAAAAAGAGCGTTAAAAATACATGTTTGGCCTACAGTCATTAAGTTTGTTAAACGAATGCTTTAAAGCAATCGGTTTTAATCCATTAATATTTTATGATAGTAGCTCCTGTACCTGCTGATGATGCTGAACGTGTAGCCGATCTCCGTCGTCACCAAATACTTGATACGCCCGAAGAAGAAGAGTTTAACGACCTGGTATTACTCGCCTCAAGGATCTGTTCTGCACCCATTTCCCTGATCTCCCTGATAGATTCCAACAGGCAATGGTTAAAAGCAAAGAGCGGCATTGACGCAACGGAAACCGAACGCGATGTTTCATTCTGCAGCCATACCATTCTCCAAAACGATATCTTCATAGTTCCTGATGCGACCTGTGACGAGCGTTTTTTTGACAACCCCTATGTAACCGGCGACCCGGAAATACGTTTTTATGCCGGCATCCCGCTGGTATCAACAGCGGGTTACAAACTGGGCTCACTTTGTGTAATAGATCGCATTCCCCGCAACCTGGCCCCCGATCAGCAGGAGGCATTGCGCATTCTCGGCAAGCAGGCTTGCCGCCAGTTTGAACTCAGGTTGAAGAACACCGAGCTCGAACGTATTTCACAGGCCCAGAAACGTATTATTTCCGTAATGGCGCACGATATCCGCAGCCCGCTGGCCTCACTCAGCAGCCTCTTCCATTTGTACCATACCCATACCATCAACAGGGAGCGCTTTGAAGAATTTGTAGTAATGGCCGACGGCCAGTTGGACAGCACATTGAAACTACTGGAAAACCTGGTAGAATGGGGGAAGATCCATTTACACGAACTCAACTTTAATGCACAGCATATTGCACTCACCGACCAGGTGCAAACCGTTTTTGAAGAGCTGGCAACACTGGCCGCTATAAAAGAAAACAAACTCCTGAATGAAACAGGAGATGCCCGGCTCACCATCAATCCTCACGTTATCCGTTTCATACTCCGCAATCTTATCAGCAATGCACTCAAGTTTACTGACAAAGGCACTATTACGGTCCATGCAAACAGGCAGGCCGGCAAACTACTGATAGCAGTGCAGGATACAGGCGTAGGCATGTCACAAACAGTCAGCAGCACATTATTCAGCGATGTTGGCAAGCAGGTGCGCAAAGGCACACGCAATGAGCAGGGGAGCGGCCTTGGTCTTTCACTGGTACAGCAGTTTGTAGAAACACTCAATGGCAGCATCCGCGTGGAAAGCACAGAGGGCAGAGGCACAGCAGTCTCCATTCTGCTGGAATGCTGATCGGATGCTTTTTTCAGCTTTTCTGTACCCGTTTTTACAGCCCTTTGTACCAACTACTTACAGCCACGGCAAATACTGTGCAGGTAAGCGCTTTATCTATTCACAATCGTGGAAAAATACACCCTAAAAAACCCTCGGTTTTGGCGGGTTTTACGCGCTAATAGGGTAGATTTGCAACCCGCCGGGCTGCCTCTTTGCAGCATACCAAACCGGATGTAAATCATTACTATAACACAAGTATGGAAGAAAATTTCACACCCCAGGAAACGAGCGATCAGAATCGTATCGTTCCGGTGAACATTGAGGAACAGATGAAAACGGCTTACATAGACTACTCAATGTCTGTCATCGTAGGCCGTGCTTTGCCCGACGTACGTGATGGTTTAAAACCGGTTCATCGCCGCATCCTGTATGCACTGAATGAACTGGGCATGAATTACAACAAACCCTACAAAAAGTCAGCCCGTCTGGTAGGGGAAGTATTGGGTAAATACCACCCGCATGGTGACTCATCCGTGTACGACGCAATGGTGCGTATGGCACAGGAATGGAGCATGCGCTACACAATGGTCGACGGACAGGGTAACTTTGGTAACCAGGACGGTGATGGTCCGGCGGCCATGCGTTACACCGAGTGCCGCCTTGAGCGACTGGCAGAACACATGCTGGATGACATTGACAAAGACACAGTCGACTTCCAGCTAAACTTCGACGACTCCGAAAAAGAACCCACCATATTGCCAACACGTTTGCCGCAACTGCTGCTCAACGGAGCCAGCGGTATTGCGGTAGGTATGGCCACCAATATGATGCCCCACAACCTGAGTGAGGTTATTGATGGCTGTGTGGCTTACGTTGATAATCGCGATATTACCATCGAAGAACTGATGACCCATGTAAAAGCACCCGATTTCCCTACCGGCGGTATCATCTACGGAATGGAAGGTGTAAAAACCGGTTTCATGACCGGTCGTGGCAGAGTAGTAGTACGTGGTAAAGTACATATCGATACCAAACCCAGCGGTCGCGAACAGATCGTTGTTACCGAAGTTCCCTACCAGGTCAACCGCGATGCGCTTACCAACCGCATTGGTGAACTGGTAAATGAAAAAGTGATTGAAGGCATTGCTCACGTCAACAACGAATCAAACAAAGAAGGTACGCGCATTGTGGTAGACCTGAAAAGGGATGCCATCGCCAATGTGATAGTAAACCAGCTCTACAAATACACTGAGCTACAGACATCCTACGGTATCAACAACGTAGCACTGGTAAAAGGCCGCCCCAGAACCCTTAGCCTGCGCGAACTGATCAGTGAGTTTGTAGAGTTCCGTCACGAAGTAGTGGTACGCCGTACAAAATTTGAGCTCAGCGAAGCAGAAAAGAAAGCACATATCCTGCGTGGTTACCTTATTGCCCTGGATCACCTGGACGAGGTAATTGCACTGATCCGTGCTTCTACAACACCTGAAATGGCAAAAGACAACCTGGTCAATGCCGGCTGGGGACTTGATGAGATCCAGGCCAAAGCCATTCTGGAACTGCGCCTGCAAAGGTTAACCGGCATGGAACGCGATAAGATCAAACATGAATTTGACGAGCTCATGAAACTTATCGACCACCTGAAAGAACTGCTGGCCAACGAAGGCATGCGTTACGATGTGATCAGGAAGGAACTACTCGAAATAAAAGATAAATTTGGTGACGGTCGCAAAACCGAGATTACTTACCTCGATGACGAAGTAAGCATTAAAGACCTGATCAAAGAAGAAGATGTAGTGATCACCATCTCACATCTTGGCTATATCAAACGTACTTCAGCCAACGAATACCGTGCCCAACGCCGCGGCGGACGTGGTGCTATGGGAGGCCGTACACGCGATGAAGACTATATCGATCACCTGTTTGTGGCCTCTACCCACCATACACTGATGTTCTTCACCGAGAAAGGGCGTTGTTACTGGCTGAATGTTTACCAGATCCCCGAAGGTGATAAAACCGGTAAGGGAAGAGCTATCCAGAACGTAATTCAATTACCACCCGACGATAAGATCCGTGCTATCATTGATGTACAGGACCTGACAGACAAAGATTTCGTAAACAGCCACAACATAGTGCTGTGTACCAAAAAAGGGATCATCAAAAAAACGGCACTCGAAGATTTCAGCCGCCCACGGCAGACCGGTGTAAACGCCATTACCATCGTAGAAGGCGACGAATTGCTGGAAGCAAGGCTCACTGACGGTAACAGCGAGATCATGATGGCTGTAAAAAGTGGACGCGCCATCCGTTTCCCTGAAGAAAAAGTACGCGCAACAGGCCGCGGCGCCATTGGCGTGGCAGGTATTGAAGTAGATGACGCCCAGGATGAAGTCATTGGCATGATATGTGTCAATAAGGACGACAAATCCAAAACTGTACTGGTGGTAAGTGAAAAAGGATACGGAAAACGTACTTTGGTGGAAGAATACCGCATCACTAACCGTGGTGGTAAAGGTGTAAAAACCATCAGCGTTACAGATAAAACCGGTTCCCTGGTAGGTATTCTTTCTGTAACAGAAAAAGAAGACCTGATGATTACCTGTAAAAGCGGTCTTACCATCCGTATGCCGGTACAAAGTGTAAGCGAGCAGGGCCGTGCCACACAGGGCGTTAAACTGATACGCCTGGATGAAGGGGACGAAATTGCAGCAATTACACAGTTAGATGAAAGCGGCGACGAAACAGACGAGCCTATCGTTACAGAAGGCACCGAAGCTGTTGCAGAAGGCGAAGTAACCGGGGAAACAACCACTAATGAAGGTGATGAAGCAACCGGAACGGACGAAAACGCATCTAACGAAAACACTGATAATCAGTAAACCCAACCTTTTCATTTAAAATAAATATGCTACAATGAAACAACTATTGCTGACTTTTTTGCTTGCCGCAACAGGTTTAGGCTTGTTTGCCCAGAAGCTTGACAAAGCAAAAGACCTGCTGAAGAGCAACAAACTGGCCGATGCAAAGACTGAAATCGACAACTTTCTGAGCATTGAGAAAAATCAGGCTACAGGAGAACCATGGTTCTATAAAGGAAAGATCTATCTGGCTATTTCCAATGACGCCACACTCAAAACCACAGTACCTGATGCAAGGAATACAGCATTCGAGTCTTTCAAAAAATACATGGATGTTGAGAGCAAAGAAAAAGACGCATCTAAAAGAAACATCCTGCTCACACTCGAAGGCAACCAGCCGCTGATTGATATCTATACCAACTATTCCAAAGAAGCAGCCTCTTATTACAATGCAGGCAACTTCAACGATGCACTGGAAGGTTTCAAACATTGCCTGGATGTGTACACTTTCATGGCCGACAAGAATATCATCCCCGGTAAATTCGATACCACCACCACTTTATATGCAGGCATCTCTGCAGAAAAAGCTAAAAAGCGTGATGATGCAGCCATTTACTATGGTAAGATCGCTGACGCAAAAGCAAAAGGTGAAGGTTTTGTAGAGATCTACAAATGGCTGGCAGACTATTACCGTCAGAAAGGCGATGTAGCAACCTCCGGCAAATACACTGCACTCGGTAAAGAATTATATCCCAATGATACTTTCTGGACCGGATTCGATATCGAAACAGCCCGTGAAAAAGGAACCAAAGAAGACCTGTTCTCCAAATACGAGCAGGCTATCAAAGAAGATCCCAAAAACCACCTGTTCCTGTTCAACTATGCGGTAGAGCTGTACCAGACTGCGTACGATACCAGTATAGCAAAAAGACCAGCCAATTCAGAAGAACTGATCAGCAAAGCAGTTGACAAACTGAAAGCCTGCATAGAACTGAAACCTGATTATGCTAACAGCTACATGGTACTGGGACAGATCTATTATAATAAAGGAGTAGACCTGAACCAGCAGATGAAAGCCATCCGTCCTGCACCAAATGCAAAACTGACCCCGGAGCAGGTACAGAAAAAAGACGATCTGCGCAAACAGGTAATGACCAACTTCGATACAGCTATTCCAAGCTTCGATAAAGTAGACCAGTTACTGGGAACCCAGGGCAAACTGAAAATGGAAGACAAAGACGTGCTGAAAAATGCATTAGACCTGTTGATTACCATTTACGAAGAAAAGAACAGCCAGCTTGAGCAAAAGAAAAGCCAGGCAGAAGCCAAAAAACAAGTGGCCGAAGCAAAACAACTGGACGCTGACCTGAAAAAATCTCAGGAAAAAGCCAACGAATACACACTGAAGTTCAACGACGTGGACAGAAAACACTAGAATTTCAATCGGAATGAGTTTTATAAAAAAAGGCCGCAAAAGCGGCCTTTTTAATTTTCTGGTTTTATAGGAGAGTGCACTTTTAAATTCGGAACCGGTAATTTTTAAACCACCAGCTACTGCAACATAAACTTACCCGGGGGTATTATCATGCTGCTTCAGCATATGAGAACGCTTATCCTTGCTGCCTGATAGTATTGCAAAAAAAATGGCTGCAAAACCTCCCACAAATAATAACCCGAACAGCACAACTAACCATATCGGAAATTCACTTGTCATAGAATTGCATCTTTTCCCATGTATGAGCAATGATAATACCAAATCTGAGCGGACCAGGTTAAAAAGGAGAGTTTTCAATTCTTTTATTTAACATAATATTAATTATAAGAACTAATATTAAAAGAACAAATACGCCAAATCCATACTCAGCCTGCACTTGACGCGTTGTGTACAGTTTATTCACAACCAGTCATATACCCTGAAAGGAAGAAAAAAATTCTGCAGAAAATAAAAAAGCTCCGCACGGAGCTTTAAGGATTTAAATAAAAAACCCGGATGATTTTGATAGCTGATCAATCACAAGGCAATTTTCACCGGCAAAGCCCCTATCACAAATGCTTCGCAATTATAGCCGGATCAATGGCATGGTGCGACGTGGTGTACACTACCTTTTTATCTTTCAGTACAATGATCTGTGGCGACTGGTGCGTAACTTTCAGTTCCTGAGCTACAAGGTTTGAAACCGGCCGGAAGCTCAGCAGGTCCAGGTAATGAAAATCGGCCTTGCCATCAAGCTGGGCATAGCCGTCTTTTAATTTTTCCTTCGCATGCGCACTGATTCCACAGGCAATACTGTCCTTAAAAATGATCTGCGGCTTTGCCACTGATTCCTCCAGGATGCTGTAAACATCTTCCGGAGTGGTTACGGATATCCAATTCATAATGCAAAAATACGAAAACATCAGCATCAGCCCAATGGCCACCAGGCCGCCTCAATTCGGCACAATAAGCACATACAAATCAAATAATTACATTAATTATATAATCTAAAATATCAGGTAAAAATCCCGTAACCGACCCGGCTCCGCAAAGCTGTATCTTAAAAAAAGCCCCTTTCGGGGCCCTTTAAAATGCAGCACGGAAAAGAATGCTATTTCCCTTTCAGCGCTTTACTTATCACCGTTATAGAATCAAGATGTTTCTGCAGCGTGGGCAATGTTTCAGTTGCAAACGTTTTCAGTTCGGCATCACTCAGGTCCTGCGACGCTTTCCGGAAATCGTCTACCACCTTTTTATGTCCATTCTCCATCATACCCACATAAGCCTTATCAAAATCACGCCCGTTCTTTTTCTGCAGATCCCCAATTTCCTTTTTAGCATCATTGCTTAGGCTATCAGGCAATGTGATATTCTTTTGCGCCGCAAGACTTCTCAATTTATCATTGGCCAACGTATGGTCATTTACCATCATTTCACCAAAACTTTTTACTCGTTTGTCAACACCCTTTACCTGCGCCAGTTGCCCCAGGGCCACCTCTTTCATCCCCGCATCGGCTGCCTGCACCGCAAAATCGGCTGCATTTTTATCCACCTGCATCGCCATTGAATCACTCCTGGCTTTAACCGCATTGGAGTCATCAGCGTTCTGCACACTGTCGCCCTGGCTTCCGCTATCATTACAGGCAACTACAGCCACAGCCGTGGCAAGGCAAACAATCCATACAATCTTCTTCATAGTTAACTTGTTTTTTAGGTTAGTGAACATATAATGTGTTACACCGTAAAAAACTGCGCCATTGCATTAACAGCCATATTACCCATACAAAAAGACGTGCCTATGTATTTAAATTAAAAATCAATATAAACAACAGATACTTTTAATAAACAATCATTTGTTACATTATCTAAACCACCTAGCGATTCCAAGACAGGCTTATTTGCCGGGTTTTCACCGCTCCATTACCGATGAATTTCTACCCCAATAACCAGACACCCGGCAAGCGTTATTGCCAGTTGGCAGCAACCAGAAACATCTGAAACCAGCAATCTTTGAAATCAGAAACATGAAGCCCCTTGTCTCCCTTCCGCAGGAAACCCTATATTTGCGCCCTAAATGGACGAAATCGTTATGAGCAACAGAACGTTTACTATGATCAAGCCGGACGCCATGAAAAACGGTCATGCCGGTTCAATTTTGAATCATATTATAAAAGCCGGGTTTCGCGTAGTAGCGCTGAAACAGACAAGACTGAGCGTTGAAAAAGCCGGTGAATTTTATGCAGTTCATAAAGAAAGACCTTTCTACGGTGAACTGGTTGAATTTATGAGCAGCGGTGTTATCATCGCAGCTATCCTGGAAAAAAGCAACGCCGTTGCCGACTTCCGCAAAGTGATTGGCGCAACTAACCCTGCACAGGCAGACGAAGGCACCATCCGTAAATTGTATGCTACTTCTGTAGGCGAAAACGCAGTACATGGTAGTGACAGCGATGAAAATGCAGCTATCGAAGGCAGCTTTTTCTTCAGCGGCCTGGAACAGTTTTAACCAAAACTCTTTCCATAAAACAAATAGCCCCACGATTTATATCATGGGGCTATTTTATTGCATAATAATCTTTAATAGCGGTTACCTGAATTTAATTCTTCAACGGCTTAACCGTATAACCCTGTTTTCGCAACAGGCTTA
Source organism: Chitinophagaceae bacterium (assembly GCA_047602185.1). Classification (GTDB taxonomy): domain Bacteria; phylum Bacteroidota; class Bacteroidia; order Chitinophagales; family Chitinophagaceae; genus PMP191F. Next base: position 1,655,727 of record JASGHY010000001.1, read on the forward strand.
TTACTCCCTGCTTGCCCGGCAAATGTCCGGCCCCTACAGCAAACAGCACCGATTGGTTATTGATGATCTCCGGGATCTGTTTTACCCAATTACGGTTACGGCTATACACCAACAGGTCTAAATACTCTTCCAGGCCGGGATCACTTTTGTGGATCAGTTCATCCATGTATTCGAGGTTCTGTGTTTTATAAGCGTCTACCATTTGCTGGTTTACCTTCCGGTAATTGTCAAGACTATCGATATACTGCATCAGTTCCTTTGCCTGTTTCTCGTATGGAATACTATCAAACAGGCCAGCCTGGAATTTCATTGTCTCCAGCCCCTTTATTTCGCGTGAATACAGCTTTGTTTCCTCCATGATCCTCTCCTCCATACCGTTCTTCTTTTCACAATCCATCAGCTGCTCGCCAATTAATGCAGTAACCAGGTATGGTTTAAAACGGTTAAGCATAAATACCGGCAACGGAAACTTGCTTGTCTTAAAATAATTTTCCACCCGGGCAAACTCTTCTTTAGTCAGCAGGTCGGAGAGCTTCGTTCCATCAGTCATGCGCAGGTATTCCACCGCACCCAGGATCTCCTCCTTATTATCCATATCAAGCTCCAGGTACACAACATCACTGTTTTTTATAATATTTTTCAGCCCGGTACTCAATTGCGCATCATCTGCACAAAGTATGTGCATGGTACCAAAAAGATAGGATGGCTTTTTAAGTCCCTTGCCACTGATCTCCCACAACAGTGTATTATTTACACTATTTTTTTTATATGTAGCGTTGTCAATAGCAGGTCTGGCAGACTTGGTAATTGTACGCTGAGCCTTACCGTTACCGGCTAACAGAAGTAAACTAAGGATCAGGTAAATTCTGGTCACGAACATGTACAGGCGTATTTAACTTTTTAACTGTTGGGAAGGAGCAATTTTTTGTTATTTTGCTACGTCTAAATTCTATATTTAACCCGGCATTGTTGTTCCCCCCACTATAACAAAACTACTCTGCCGGGCGATATATACCAATTATAATAATAAACCTTAGTCCTGAGAAAAGCGATCATATTAGGATTTTATTTATTGAAAACCCTTTGAACCCAAGACGCTGTACATGAAATTGCTTCTACTTAGCGGTATATTCTCCGTTATCAGTATGCTTGCCATGGCACAATCCCAGGTGCCTGATTTTGGCAATATTACCGACTCCGAACAAAAACTGAAAGAATGCACCTTTGATAAGGAAGCCGATGCCGTTATCATCTTTGACAAAGCTATAGCTGATCACAATGGCGACAACAACCTGGTTACCACCCGCAGGATCCGGTTCAAGATCCTTAAGGAAAAAGGTATTGAACGTGGCAACATCGAGATCTATTATTACAGCAAAGAAGACTTTGAGATCATCAGCGATATTAAAGCCAGTATTTACAACTTCACAGATGCAGGCTTCCTCAATACCAAAGAACTCACCCGCTCATCTATCTACCGCCAGAAACTGAACGACAGGTTATCCGTGGTAAAATTTGCGATGCCCGATGTAAAAGTGGGCAGCATCATAGAATACGAATATGTGAGCACCATGAAGCATTATGGTGGCCTGGACGACTGGTCGTTCCAGAGCGAGATCCCTACCATGCTCAGCAGCTACTATCTTACCATTTTACCCAACTCCGAATTTGCCTACCAGGTATATAAAAGAAGCGATCTGCCCATTGTGGTAAAACCCGATAATTCCGAAGGCAAGATCTTATTTGAAATGAACGACGTTGCCGGTCTGCGCGATGAACCCTATATGGATTCACGCCGCGACTACGAACAGCGGGTAACTTTTCAGCTCTCCGGTTACCAAAGCGGGTTTGGCAACCGCGTACGGTACATGACCACCTGGGACGAACTGGGTCGTGAACAAATGAGCAGTGAATATTTTGGTCAGCAGATCACGAAAAACCTTTCGGGAACCGCAGCAATCATAGCTACGACCAAAGCATTGACCGATGAATACCAGAAAATGAAGATCATTTATGGTTATGTATCAAAATCAATGAGCTGGAATGGCTATGAAGCACGGGCAACCGGTGATGGCGTTAAAGAAGCCTGGGATAAGAAAAAAGGTACCAGTGGCGAGATCAACCTGATCCTGATCAACCTGCTCAAATCCGCAGACCTGGATGTGGCCCCCTTGCTGGTAAGCAAACACGGGCATGGTAAAGTAAACTCCAATTATCCCTTTATTGACCAGTTCAATTGCGTCATGGCCTATGTCACCATTGGCAGTAGAACCTATGTACTGGATGCATCTGCAGGTTATACCCCACCGGAACTGATCCCCATGAGCGCCCTGAACACCAAAGCTTTTATTGTAAGCCGCAAACGTGGCAAAGGCAGCATTATTACACTGGAAGATAATGAGCGGATGAATAAGAACCTCACAGCAATACTTGCCAGCGTAGATCATAATGGCGTATTAAGTGGCAATGTATCTGTGTACAGCTACGACTATGCGCGTATGTACCGGCGTCATGATTACACCACCCGCCCCAAAACATTTGCACAAAACTATTTTACAGGCAATAACGCCGATATCAAACTGGATAGCCTGGAAGTGACCAATATGGACAATGATTCACTGCCGCTTGCGCAAAGTTTTAAATTTTCCGTACCGCCTGTAGTAAGTGGAGATTACATACTGGTAAACACTAACTTATTCGGAGGTTTTGAAAAAAATCCGTTTATTTCCGACGTACGGTTTACCAATGTCGATTATGGCTGTAAACAGAACCATGTAATGTCAGAAAGCATCAGCATACCGGCCGATATGGAACCCGAAACCCTACCCAAAAACATCCGGTTGATAATGCCCGACACCAGTATTGTATTACACCGCGAAATGGCTTATGGAGATAACACTATTTCAATACGATACAAGATCGATATCACCCACAGCGTTTTTACTGCTGACGAATACCCCTACCTGAAAGAATTTTATAAAAAGATGGTAGCTATTTTGAACGAGCAAATTGTTTTACGTAAGAAAAAATAATACACCCTAAACCAATGAAACATTACCTGATCCTGTTGCTGCTGATAGTTACCGGTACCGGCCTCGCTGCCCAGGGTATCGGAAACAGCCTGAACCTGTACTCAGCCATGACAATCCCCGACAGTCTGAAAAAAGACGCGAATGCTGTTTATAGATTAGATGAAGCTATCGCAGAAGTTCAATCCCCGGCAAAATACACTTTAAAAAAACATAAAATTGTAACGCTACTGAATAAAGATGCAGGCCGCCACCTGGCGCAGTATTTTTATCTCACTAAATTCCGAAAAGTAGAGGATGTTGAAGTTACTCTATACAACTCTTTTGGCATAGAGATTAAAAAGTATAAAAAGAAAGACTTTCAAACAACTACTCCCTATGATGAAATTACATTGGTAAGCGATCTGAAGCTTATGGTATTGGAAATACCCACCCCTACTTTCCCTTGCACCATAGAAGTAACTTCTGAAGAAAAAATAAACAGCTATATTAGTTTACCCCATGTATCTATAGGCGGAACTAAAGAATCTGTACAGCAATTCAGCTATACGATAACCATGCCCACTGAACAAGATATACGCTATAAGGTCAGAAATATCAATCTGACACCTGAGATAATCAAACAGGGTACTAATAAAACATATAAATGGGAAACGCGTAATCTGTTGGCCCGTTCTTCAGAATCTCATACTTATAACGGAGGCTATTATGCTCCTCAGATTGAAGCAATCCCTAATGCATTTGAGTATGATGGTTTTAAAGGAGAATTCACAAGTTGGAAAAGCTATGGCGACTGGACCTATAAATTGTTTGAAGACAATGCTCCCTTTTCCCCTACTCGTACAGAACAAATAAAAGAACTTGTCAAAAACTGCAAAACTGATCGCGAAAAAATCAGTCTATTATATAGCTACCTTCAAAAAAACATGCGATACGTAAGTATCCAGTTAGGAATAGGTGGTTTAAAGCCCTTTGCAGTATCATTTGTAGATGAGAAAAAATATGGCGACTGTAAAGCACTTTCCAATTACATGCGCTATATGCTGAAAGTCGTAGGCATCAATTCATATCCTGCGTTAATCAACAGTGATTACGATAGCCCTCCCGCTGATCCCGGTTTCGCCAGCGACCCCTTTAATCATGTTATCCTCTGCGTACCAATGGAAAAAGATTCTGTTTGGCTGGAATGCACCGACAATGAAAAAAAGGCCGGATTTCTGGGCAATTTCACAGAGAATAAAAATGCATTGCTAATCACTGAGCAGGGCGGGGTTCTGGTCCCTACACCTCGTAGTAAAAGCAATAACAACATACTAAATACCAGAACCGTTGTAACACTAAATAAAGAAGCTGAAGCAGGTATTGAATCCTCCATCTATTGCTCGGGTGATTTTTATGCGTTCTACTCCTCTGTTTCAAAAGTAGAGCGTGAACGTCAAAAAACAGCTTTTGTAAACTACCTTAATTATAAAGTCCCTGATGCATTCCAGTTTGCACCAGCTGGCGATTCAGCCAATGGCAAATTATTCCATCTTACCCTTTCTTACGAACAATTATTCGATTTCCGCTCAGGCAACAAACTGTTTTTCCGCCCACGTGTAAATAAGATCTGCGATGAAGATCTCAAGCCAAATACTGAGCGTAAAACTGATTATCTCTTTGAATTTCCCTACGAAAAGTCAGACACCACTATTTACATATTGCCTGCAGGTTTTAGCACAGGTAGCTTGCCTGCAGCTAAAGAAATAAAAACATCCTTCGGTTATTACAAAAATGAAGTGATAAGAAATGAGCAGCGCAACGAGGTGATCGTAATATCGCACCTGTCATTGAAAAAGAATATTATTCCCGCTGCGGAATACTCCAGCGTGGCCGACTTCTTTAAAGAGGTCAACAAAAACGAGGCAGAAAAACTGATCATTACAACTGAATGATAAACTAAAACAACAACTGAATTTCCCCCTTAAAACCCCAATAATGAAAAAGTTGACCTTCTTAACCCTGTTACTGTTGCCAGGCATGGCCCTGCTGGCACAGGGACGTGATAAAGAAATTCCGGCCTTTGGCAAAGTAGAAAAAACAGACCTCGAAATGAAAGAATGCGATATCGACAAAGAAGCCGATGCTATGGTATTGGTAGACTATGGCGATATTACCTACCAACGCGGTGTTAACACTACTTTCGCGTTGAAAAAAGAGATCCGCCAGCGCATCAAATTGTTCCGTGAAAGCGCTTTTGACCAGGCCAATGTGAAGATCACCTACATCAGCGACGAACGTTATGAGAAAATCTTAGATCTTGATGCCTATACTTATAACCTTGATGCTACCGGCAAAGTAGTCGCTATCAAAGTAGAGAAAAAGAATATTTTCAAACAGAAAGAAGATGCAGATCACTCTTCTGTTACTTTTACTTTCCCGGAAATTAAGCCCGGCTCCGTAATCGAATACCGCTACGTTATTGTACGCGAAACCAGCAATAGCATTGATCCGTGGATTTTCCAGGCCCGGATCCCCACACGTGTAAGCACTTTTCGAATAGCTATTCCGGAATACTTCCAGTTCACTACCAGCAAGCATATCAGTTTGCCCGTAGAGTCCAAACAGGACGAATACCGTGGTTCCATCTCTTTTCCCAGTGGTACCCTTGAGTATAAAAATGAGGAGTACTATTACAAAATGAAAAATATACCGGCTTTAAAATATGAGCCGTATATGGGTGCTATTGGCGATTACCTGCAAAGAGTAGAATTTCAGCTCTCGCAGATCGTTTATCCAGATCACCATGTGGAAGACTTCCGGAATACCTGGCCCAGGCTGGCTGCGTCTCTGATGGAAAGTGAAATATTTGGAGCACAGATCAAGAAAAACATTACCAAGGGCGACGAGTTGACCAGGCAGCTTGCCAAAGCGACTACGCCTACTGAAAAAATGCTTACCATCTTCCGCTATGTACAGAAATACATTGAATGGACAGGTGTGGAAGATTTCTATTGCCAGAGCGTGAAAGATATCTGGAGCAAACATTCCGGTTCTACAGGAGATATTAATCTCATATTGCTCAACCTGCTGAAAGATGCCGGTATTGAAGCATACCCTGTGCTCAGCAGCACACGCGATCACGGCCAGGTAGTACCAGCCTACCCTTTCCTGCGCCAGTTCAACAAGCTGCTGGTATATGCACAGATCGGTGAAAAGCCATACATTCTCGATGCTTCCGACAAATACAATCCTGCGGGGCTGATCCCTCATGATGTAATGGGCACACAGGCATTTGTAATAATAGATAAAGAAAAATATGACTTTATTACCCTGTGGGATGGTGCATCTATGCACAAACATTATGTCATCATGAATGCAACAGTAAATGCAGAAGATTCATTGACCGGAGATGTTAGCCTTACCAGCTATGATTATGCAAAAAATCCACGCATAAAAAGCCTCAGGCAGAGTAAAGACAAGTTTATCAGCAGTTACCTTACAGCCAATCAAAGCAATCTGCAGGTAAATAGTCTTGAAATAGTAAATGATGACAAAGACTCCTTACCACTGGAACAAAAATTCAAATTCTCTCAACCTGTAAGTTCAACCGGTGAGTATAAGTTTGTAAACCTCAATCTCTTTACCGGTCTTGAAAAAAATCCTTTTGTACAGGATGTCCGTCAAACCAATATTGATTTTGGTTGCAACCAGTATTATATGCTGGTAGGCAACATTACTATTCCTGACAATTACACTTTTGAAGAACCACCTAAAAATGTAACGATGATCATGCCCGATACCAGTATCATTTTCAAAAGGTTACTCCAGGTAAATGGCAATACCATCGGCTATCGTATTACATTGGAATTTAAACGTCCTTACTATATAGTTGACGAATACGAACCATTCAAGGAGTTCTACAAAAAATTATTCACCCGTCTCAACGAACAGATCGTGTTTAAGAAGAAAGCTTAACCGGTTGTAAGTTATAAGTTGTAGGTTAATCGCTCTGTTATTGACTACCCTACAAAATAAAGAGCGCGATTTTCGATTGAAGTCGCGCTCTTCTGTTTTAAAGTAATAAACTTATAACCTACTATCTATAACTTAAAACTCTTTTGCTACCGCCTCTTCCCCATACATCTGGTCTTTAAACTTCAATGAAGGAGAAGGGATAAAAGTACCAATGCCCAGCTCATTCCATTTGGCATCTACCGAGGCAATGGTAGCGTCATTCGCAACAATAATATTGGGCCAGTCGCGCTGAAAACCATCCAGGTCTTTCGTTTTAATGGTGCCATCCAATCCCATGCAGGCCCATGTTTTGCCACTTTGTATACGGGCAGGCTGCTGTACCAGGATGTTATCCCTTTTGGGGTCAAGATTATTACAGAAGCGCCACAAAGCAGTGGCCAGATCGCGGGCATCTACAGTATGCTCCACATACAGGATCATTTTTACACCCTCTACCTGTGCTACAGTACGGCAGATCTCCTCATGCAATGAACGGATATGTGCTTTCTTATTCTTCTCTACAGACAATACCAGGCAAGAGATACCCTGGTTCAGTAAAGCTGCATTCACCACTTTAATTTCAGGAAAACGTGCAGCCAGTGCTGTAGCAATCTCTTCCGCATTAGCAGTTGTTTCTGCCAGTTGAAAACTATCATCAGTTTCTTCATCCCATTTACGGGTACCATCGATACACATTTTACCGCCAAATCCCAGCTTGCTGCAACTATGATCCAGCACATCCATTGGCCCCTGTGTAAAATAAATATCAGTGGCAGGGTTCATATGCTGAAACACGTATTGCGTCAGTGCAGCATAGTCCTGTATCTTAACGTTCTGGTCGGCCAGCACCAGTATTTTATTAAACATCATCTGCCCCGCACCCCACATGGCATTCATTACTTTCAATGCCTGCCCCGCGTATTCTTTGGTGATCTGTGCGATCACCAGGTTGTGAAACACACCTTCTACCGGCATATCCATATCGATCATTTCAGGCACCATCGCCATCTTAATAGGTGCCAGGAAAATGCGTTCTGTAGCCTTACCCAACCACGCATCTTCCTGCGGGGGAATGCCCACGATGGTAGCGGGATAAACGGCATTTTTTTTATGCGTAATGGCTGTAATATGAAATCTCGGATACCAGTCGGGCAAAGAATAATAACCCGTATGATCACCAAATGGCCCTTCCCAGATCAGTTCATCATTCGGATCTACATAGCCTTCAATGATAAAATCAGCATCAGCAGGTACTTCTATTTCTGGTTGCGTAATACATTTAACCAATTCCACTTTCTTCTTACGAAGAAAACCAGCCAGCATATATTCATCCACATTCTCCGGCAATGGTGCAGTAGCTGAATAAGCATAGGCGGGATCACCACCCAATGCTACTGCCACCGGCATTCTCCTGCCGAGTTTTTTATATTCATTAAAATGTCTCGCACTTACTTTATGCTTATGCCAGTGCATACCGGTCAGCGTAGGACCAAATACCTGCATACGATACATACCTACATTGCGTGCATTAGTATTGGGATCTTTTGTATGGATTACAGGCAATGTCACAAACGGCCCGCCATCTTTGGGCCAGCAGGTAATAACAGGCAGCTGTGTAATGTCAGGATTGCTGAACACCACTTCCTGGCACTCTCCCCTGCCGCTTCTCACCTTAGGCATCCAGGAAGCAAACTGCCCCAGTTTGGGCAGCAGTTTCAGCTTATCCATAATGCTTTCTTTGGGAGCAGATAAAAGTTTAAAAAGGTCCTCTATTTCGCGGGTAATATCATCCAGGTGTTCAACGCCTAATGCTATACACATACGGCGCTCGCTTCCATAAGCATTCATCAATACAGGAAAAGGATAACCGGTATTTTCAAACAACAGAGCTTTACCACCACCGGGTGTTTTGCTGATGCGGTCGGTAATTTCAGCGATCTCCAGTTTAGGATCTACATAAGTCTTGATACGGATCAGTTCGCCTGCCTGTTCTAATGTATCTATAAAATGTTGCTGGTTTTTATATGCCATGCTACTACTCAATTATGCCGCAAAAGTAGCACAGAAAGCGTACAACTGCACATCAATAAAAATCCCGGGCAAATATGCCCGGGATCTCCTTGTATCGATAGTTTGAATTACATCACCTTCCTTGGACAGGCAAGTCCGTTCCTGCTGCCACCGCCTCCGTTACCGCCAATAGCAAATGACAGTGTAAAACCGGTAAAGTAATACCAGTCCTTGTACTTGGCACCACCGCGTACTACACCATCAGCCGGGTAATCAGGATTGCCGCCTTTTAATTCTCCACCTCTGTACGACATTTCCACGGCTTTTAAACCGCGTTCCTGTGCCAATGTGAAAGCATCTACATAAGTCTTGCTCACATCATCCAGGTAGTCAGTAAATAATTTACGGAAACCTATTTCATATGCCAGGATCGCCCTGTCTGTAATACGCAATTTAACGCCCACTCCAAACGGAAGGGCAAACTGTGTAAGATTGTAAGGTTTGCGATCCGGGTACTGAGCAAGCCCCTGCCCTTCTGTACTCAGCGGCTTCAGGTATATTTTATTGCCCAGCGTATCATACGCATAAGGGTTGTAATGAAACACCGCAATACCTCCGAATACATAAGGAGTAGCCTTCCTTTCCTGGATATCGAACAGGCTGTATTCCAGCAACAGATTCACCTCTGCTATTTTTGTCTGGAAACTAAGGTTACGGGCTCTCAACACTTCTTTGGTAGCTTCTTTATCATTTCCTTCTACCTTACCATAATTAAATCCAAGACGCACTGCAAGATGATTGGTAATGTCATATTGAAGACCTAATCCTGCAGCAAGGTTCGACTGCTGCATGGTGAAATACTTCTCCTGCAGATCGCCTTCATAGTTTGAAATACCTCCAAAAAAATTAAGATGAAGCCTTGATTGGGCAAATCCAATACCTGGCAATACAAGCAGACAGGTAAGCACAAGTGTACGCATACAATTGATAATTTGGTTTCAGAATACCAACAGGGGGTCTTCCGATCAGGATTATTGGATGTGCTGGATTTTATTCAACGGTAAGGGGTAAGCCGGGGAGGATAAAAGTTACCCTGAGAACGCAAGTTTTGCGCCAATTATTTTAGTGCTCAAAAAAATAGTTACTAACAGTCAATTTTTTTTCGGTGAATATCATTGCGCTATCAATTCCTCCAACAAGTCTTTAACATTTCATTAGTGTTTATACTAACCGGCAACAATTATACAATTGATGTGGCATTTTTATCAACTGATGTACGTATAGCTGGGTGCGCACCCATGAAAGCTTCAAATTTGTACCCATATATAATCAATCATTAAACTTTTGTCCTTTATGCGATTCAACATTTTTAACATGATCCACAAAGCACTGCGTGCCATGTTATACGATACAGCGTTAACCCTTCAGCAAACTCATTTTGGTAATACGGAAGAAACAGAACAGGCGTTGGATAAAATTGCTGCTATTGCGCAGATGTTTGAGCAGCATGCCAATCACGAAGATCATTTTGTATTTTCCAAAATTGAGAAATTCGAACCACAACTGGTTACTGATTTTGAAGACCAGCATGTAACAGATCATGCACTGGCGCATCAGCTTAAAACCCTTGCAAACATTGTAAAACATACCACCATTGCATCAGAAAGAGAAATAGCCGCCTCTGCCCTCTCCAAAGCATTTTTAGAGTTCATGATCTTTAACCTGGAGCATATGGCAAAAGAAGAAAGCATTGTACTGCCGGTATTGTGGGCACATTATACCGATGAAGAGTTGCTCGCAATCAATCATTCAATTGTAGCAGTAATTCCTCCGCATGAACTGGCCATCAGCAGTCGCTGGATGGTAAGGGGTATCAACAATGCGGAATGTATCGGTTGGCTCGGAGGCATGAAGCATACAGCACCTGAACACATATTTCAGTCTGTATGGAAATTTGTAGAAACAGAACTGCCCGAATCCCGCCGCATAGTAATTGAAGAAGCTGTGATGGAAAGCCCGGTATTAGCATAGCACATAAATGTGCAGATCTACTAATTAGCAAATGTGCGAGTGTACTAATGTGGGATGGAGAATAGAATACCATTAGAAGTTGAGTGTTGACTATCAGTAGCAATATTCATCATTCACAACTCACTATTGACCATTCACTACAAAAAGCTATTCCCCCCAGATGCATTCAGCCCGGGAGGTCATTAGCACATCAGCACATTTGCTGATTTGTACATTACTTAGCCATATTCGGCAGCACCATAAATTTTACAATAGAATGCGCTACCGCCGATAAGCCTGCAACAATCACCAGGATAAGTCCTTGCTTCATTGGCGTATTAAATATATCTACCAGCGAAGACATGCCCTTTCCGGCAAATAGTAAGGCCACCAGGAAAACAATGGCGCCAAAGATCCATAGAGTAAGGTGCGACATAAAATAGCGCTGTCTCTGAAAACCCTTCTTTCCAAATGAGGTGAACAACAAAAAAACATGAGAAATAAAAAAGCCAATTGCAATGGCTGATAGAATTGATAAAGCAATCATAGTAGTAGGTTTTAAGGAATGGTAGCCCCTAAAATACAAATAACCGCCAATAAAACATACCCGCATCAGACCATCACCGCCGGGTAGGCTCCTCATTTTATCCCGGCAGGTGTCTCCACCAGCCGGAACAACAGCTTTTCAGACAAATAAATCCTCAGCACAATCTATAAAAATCCCACAATCAGCGCTAAAAAAGCAAGAGCCCCTGCATTACTGCAAGGGCTCATTATCATTCAAATCATCGTTAATCCTTCATCTCTTAACGCATTCTGCACAAAATCCTTTTAAGATCCACTGCTCCGCGTTATTTCACTTCTTCAAACTCAGTGTCGGTTACATTTTCACCACCTTGCTGAGCATTCGATTGTCCGTCGCCGGCATTTGCACCAGCTTCAGGACCACCAGCACCCTGAGTAGCCTTATAGATCTCTTCGCTGGCTGCTGTCCATGCTGCATTCAGGTCGTTCATAGCAGTATCAATAGCTGCTACGTCCTGAGCTTTGTGCGCATCTTTCAGGTTGTTCAGCGCAGATTCGATAGGCGCTTTTTTATCTGCAGGTACTTTATCACCGTACTCTTTCAATTGCTTTTCAGTCTGGAATATAAGACTATCAGCCTGGTTGATCTTATCAACTTTTTCACGGGCTGCCTTATCGGTAGCTTCGTTGGCTCTTGCTTCAGCTTTCATTTTTTCAACCTCATCCTTGCTGAGACCGCTACCGGCTTCAATACGGATCTTCTGTTCTTTACCAGTGCCTTTATCTTTTGCAGTTACATGCAAAATACCGTTGGCATCAATATCAAAGATCACTTCGATCTGCGGTACACCACGTGGTGCAGGAGGAATATCAGCCAGTTGGAAACGGCCAAGGCTCTTATTCTGGTTAGCCATTGGACGCTCGCCCTGCAATACATGAATTTCCACACCAGGCTGGTTATCGCTGGCAGTTGAGAACACTTCTGACTTTTTGGTAGGAATGGTAGTGTTTGCTTCGATCAAACGTGTCATTACACCACCCATTGTTTCAATACCCAGGCTCAGCGGAGTTACGTCCAGCAACAGTACATCTTTTACTTCACCGGTCAGTACCGCGCCCTGGATTGCAGCACCTACAGCCACCACCTCATCAGGGTTCACACCTTTATTAGGCTTTTTACCAAAGAATTTCTCTACAATTTCCTGTACTTTAGGAATACGTGTAGAGCCACCTACCAGGATCACTTCGTCGATCTCTGAAGCGTTCATGCCGGCATCTTTCAATGCCTGCTCACAAGGACGTAAGCAACGCTCAAACAGGTTATCAGCCAGTTGCTCAAATTTGGCACGGCTCAGCTTTTTTACCAGGTGTTTAGGAACACCATCGATAGCTGTAATATATGGCAGGTTAATTTCTGTTTCAGAAGAAGAAGACAATTCGATCTTCGCTTTTTCAGCAGCCTCTTTCAAACGCTGTAAAGCCATCGGGTCTTTACGCAGGTCAACGTTCTCTTCTTTCTTGAATTCGTCAGCCAGCCAGTCCATGATCACTTTATCGAAATCATCACCACCCAGGTGCGTATCACCATTGGTAGATTTTACTTCGAATACACCATCACCCAGTTCCAGTACAGAAATATCGAAAGTACCACCGCCGAGGTCAAATACAGCGATCTTCTGGTCATGTCTGCCTTTATCCAGGCCATAGGCCAGTGCAGCCGCAGTAGGCTCGTTCACAATACGGCGAACGGTTAAACCGGCAATTTCACCGGCTTCTTTGGTAGCCTGGCGCTGAGCGTCATTAAAATAAGCAGGAACGGTAATTACCGCTTCTGTTACTTCCTGTCCCAGGTAATCTTCTGCGGTTTTCTTCATTTTCTGAAGAATCATGGCAGAAATTTCCTGTGGGGTATATAAACGGCCATCTATGTCAATACGTACGGTATTATTGTCACCTTTTGCCACTTTATAGCTCCAGTGGCTGATCTCTTCGGTCACTTCGTCAAAACGGCGGCCCATAAAACGCTTAACACTCATAATGGTGTTCTGCGGGTTTGTAATAGCCTGGCGCTTAGCCGGGTCTCCTACTTTACGCTCGCCATTTTTAAGAAAAGCCACTACAGACGGGGTGGTACGGCGTCCCTCATCATTGGCAATTACCACGGGTTCATTTCCTTCCATCACAGCTACACAGCTATTGGTGGTACCGAGGTCAATTCCTATTATCTTTCCCATAATTGCTTGAATTTAATGTTCTATAATGGTTATCAATGATTATGCCGCTGGGAGCAAAAATGCAAAAATGTCAGTTTGCCACTTCTATCCAATACTTTGTCAAGACTTCCGGACAGAAAATGCAGGTTTTGGGTTTCACGCAAAGACGGCAGGATTTGAGATTTGATGTTTGAAGTTTGATATTGGAACAACCGAGAACTTACTTCCTGGTTCGTATTGACTATTGACCATTGACTATTCACTGGCTTAACTGCCAATTGCCTACTGCCAACTTGTATTCCTCGCCGCTCGTCGCTCAAAGCTCGTTGCTGGTATTCACGGTAACTGCCAACTTGCTTTCCGTCTTTCCTTCAGAATTCGACATTCAGCATTCGTCATTCGATATTTCCCACTTATTAATACCTAAAAACCAATTCCCGGTACCAAACTCCCTTCAGGTCATTTCCTCATCCCCCTCCCCGGCTTCTCCCTGTTTCATCTATATCTCGTTCTTGTTTCATTCGCCCGCCGCCAAGGCAAAACCCCTAATTTATACGCTGTAAATAAGAAGGAAACAAGAACGAGACAAGAGCAAGACCATAACAAGACCCCTGTGAGAGGCTGAAAAACAATACCTTAAGAAAAGGCATGAGCCCGGCATGAGAGCCGTATCACGTCTTTATCAGGTTTTGTTCTCTAATGCGGGGTAAAGGCGCACTTTTGTTTCGGGTTTCACGCAAAAACGGCCAAGGTCCGCAAAGCCGCAAAGTTAGATTGGAAAATCGTGAGACGTGAATCGGCAATCGTGAGTGAATGTCCGTGAAACGTGAAAAGCCAAACGAGAAACGGGCGTTACCGGTTACCAGTTTCCGGATACAGGTTACCAGATGCAAGTTACAGGTAACTGGAAATTGCCAACTGCCAACTTGTATTCCTCACGGCTCGTAGCTCAAAGCTCACAGCTTCTATTCACGGTAACAGCAAACTGCCAACTGGCTTTTCTTCCGGACTTTCGGTCTTTCCGACTTCCGGACTTCATTCAGGCATTCGATATTTCCTGATTCCTCATTCCAAATTCCTTATTCCTCATTTCTGTATTCCTCCCGTTAAACTACCCACCTCAAAAAGGTTGTTTTCACCTTGACTGTCGCAGAGATTTTATAGAAATTTGTTAGTTATACGATGGTGCTCCGGTGTTATAGGATACCGTTATAACAGTAAGTGTTTCCATTATCTTTTTTATACCGACAAATGGTATTGATACCAGGCATTGGTAGAAAACGGGTATAGGCGGAAGTGTTGATAAGATCAGTAAGCTGTTATGCTGGTGTTAAGGGGTGTTTACACTATTTTTATAGCCGTTAGTGCCATTCAAAAAGGAAAACGTTAATTTAACGGCCTGAACGGCAATTTTTCACAGTGCCGCCCCTTCCCTGCTCTGTTTTAATCCTTCCCAAAGGTCTCTGATTAGCGCATTCCTTTACGAATAACTAACGTTAACCATAAACCATATTTTATGTCCAGTATTGCTGCCCGCAAAGGAAAGGGTTGGTTGAGAGACCTGCCAGATTTTCGTGATAATACCCCCTCGACAGACAATCTTACACAAAAACAGAAAGCCCGCGGTGCTAAAGAAACCGTAAGTGATATTTTAAGCCGGGTAGATGGTGGCAAAAAAAAGAAGACAAAAACAGCAAAAGCCGCCGCTGTACCCACAAAAGTAGACCTGCGCGAGTGGTGCTCCCCTATTGACGACCAGGGACAACTGGGTTCCTGCACCGCACATGCCGGCACAGGCCTGTATGAATACTTTGAACGCCGGGCTTTTGGCAAATATGTAGATGCTTCCCGCCTTTTTTTATACAAAACAACCCGCAACCTGTTGGGCTGGGATGCTGATGACGGCGCTTACCTCCGTACCATGATGGGTGCAATGGCCTTATTTGGCGTTCCGCCGGAGAAATACTGGCCGTATGTGGAGAACAAGTTCAATGATGAGCCTACAGCATTTCTCTATTCATATGCACAGAATTTCCAGGCATTGCTGTATTACCGGTTAGATGGTCCCGGCGTTACCAAGCCACAGTTACTGGAAAAAATTAAAGACAACCTGCGCAAAGGTCTGCCATTGGTCTTTGGTTTCACCTGCTACTCCTCGCTCGACCTGGCAGACGACGGTAAAATACCTTTTCCCGACACAAAAGAAAATGTAGATGGCGGCCACGCAGTAATGACCGTAGGCTACGATGATACCATGAAGATCGTAAACCCCGGTAACAAAAAGATCGTAACCACCGGCGCTATCAGGATCCGGAACTCATGGGGTACCGACTGGGGCGAAAATGGCTACGGCTGGCTTCCTTACGACTATGTACTCCGCGGCATTGCTGATGACTGGTGGAGCATGACCAAAGCTGAATGGGTAGATACCCACCAGTTTGGAGAAGATGCATAATGCCTCTCTCAATAATCCTTTAATCACACCAACAACCGGGACGCCGAAAACGGTTCAGAGTAGGCATAACTGTTTATGTTTAGTACTGTATTAGACGTTGCAATAGGTCTTGTATTGATATTCCTGTTGTACAGCCTGCTGACTACCTCCATCCAGGAAGCGATTGCTACTATCCTGCACAGAAGAGCGAATACCTTGTATAAGGGAATAAGAGCCATGCTCACCAATACCAAGGAAAGCAAGGGTGCACTGGCTGATTTCTTCGGCTACATATTTGTGTATATGTGGGGTGAACTGAAAGAATGGATTAAGAAACTGTTTACAGGCAACAGGAAAGATGTGTTATATAATGATTTTTATAACCACCCCATCATTAAGAATTACGGCCAGAACCTACTTTTCAAAAAACCATCCTACCTCACAGCAGAGAACTTCTCTACTATTCTCACCGAAACATTGAAAGATCTGCATGAGGGCAATCATGGTAAAACGGTAACGTTTGCTATGCTTAAGGAAGTACTGGACAGACAGAACGCTCCTGCTGACCTCAAAAAGAAAGAAAAAGAATTAGCAGCACTTGGAAATAAACAGCTCACACCGGAGGAAAAAGCGCAACAGACAAAAGACCTGCAGGATACAATAACAAGATTGAAAGCGACCATAGCAGACAATACTCCACTGGCTATTGATGCAGAAACGCTACGCATTCTTACTTTTCACCTGAATGAAGCAGCAGGCGACCTCGACGTGCTGAAATACAGGCTTGGCAAATGGTACGATGATACGATGGATCGTGTAAGCGGCTGGTACAAAAGAAATACACAATTCTGGTTGTTTGGCATGGGTATTATACTGGCTGTGATGCTGAATATTGATTCCATTGAGATCTCTGGTTTCTTATCAGACAACAAACCCGCCAGGGAACAAATGGCGCAAATGGGCGTGGCTGCGGCAGGGAACAAAAATTATGCAGGCAATGATACAATTGCCAAAGAAGTCATGGACTCCGTAAAGGCACAACTCAAAACAGTAAATACACTGGTTGGTCTCGGCTGGGGCGACTATGGTGCAAGCGACTCCAACTTCAGAAAGTATATTCTTGACCATTCATGGTTTACCTGCGGCATGATAGATGCTTACAAAAACAATAAAGATTCTGCAGAGAAGTACTTTACATCTATCAGGGAAAAAGCAAGCCTGGCAATAGTAGCAGCGCAAACAGACACCGCAAATAAACACCGGGATCAGGCTATTGCACTTTCCATTAAAATAAGCGACAGTATTATCAACAATCACCCTCAGATCGTTGCCCAGCATCAGTTTTCCATGTTGTATGGCAATGAAGATTACGATAATCCGCTCAAAAGGAGATATGTTATCTGCTACCGCTTATGGTCGTTCCGTAAATGGCTAGGATTTCTCATCACAGCATTTGCGATATCCCTGGGCTCTCCTTTCTGGTTCGATCTGCTGAACAAGTTTGTGAGCATCCGCGCAGCAGTAAAGTCTGTAAACAGCAGCGGCAGCACTACCAAAAACAATGATACCAGTAACAATTCTGAAATAGACGGATAATATGATTGAAGTAAAAGTAACATTACCATTATATATCCGCAAAGGACCGGGACGCAGCTTTGCACCCATAGGTACCATACAACCCAGCGGCAAGATCATCCAGATGGACGGTATCAAAGAAGATGGAGAGAACTGGAAAGGCATTGCAAAATGGTATTATAAGCTCAATGATAAGAATCAGAAACAATGGTATTGGGCAGGACGCTTAGAGCCGGTAACTGCGGAAAAAGTTGCTTTGCCGTGGAGCATGACCAATCTGCGGATTACAGATGTATGGAGAGATTTTAATGAATCTGGTAGAAATGCCAAGATAGCAATCATGGATTCCGGTTATAATATCAATAATACAGAAATTGCGAATGCCATTGCAGGAAAACGTTCGTTTATAATAGCAGATCCCGAACAAACGACCGATAATGATATGAACGATGAGTTCGGACACGGTTCACATTGCGCAGCTTTAATTGCAGCAAGAAACATCACTAACATGGTAGGATTTGCGCCGGCATGCAAACTATATGTTGGAAAGGTATCGCAATTAGGTGAATTAAGTTTTGATACACTTATCAAAGGCATTCGCTGGGCAATAGATACAGGTGTGGATATTATTTCTATCAGTTATGGAGGGCCTGATCGCAACAAAGACCTCGAAGATATCATTCAGGAGGCTATTAATATTAAAAACATTATCGTTGTTGCTTCTATTGGCGACGACTTCACTTTCCAGAACCTGAAAAACGGTGATTATCCTGCATTATTTTCCGATTGCATTGCAGTAGGTGCCACCAATAAGGATAGCAAAATGGCCAGGGTATCTTACATAAATACCAAAACAGAGATATACGCTCCGGGTGAAGACATCCCCTCCTATGCCTTAGGAAATACTCCCGAAAACATGACCGGTACATCGCAGGCTGCAGCAATTGTAGCAGGCATCTGCGCATTAATGGTTTCAAGGCATCGGGCAATCGGCAAATCATTTACTCCTGCTTCTATAAAAAAACTTATTACTGACAATTTTGATCCTATTACAGGCAGCAACAATTTAAAGCTTATCAGCCCTAAAAAAATATTTAACTCTATTAAATAAGCAGCATGAAATATAAACTCTTAACTATCGTATTATTCTTTTTATCATTCCAACTTACGGCACAGGAAACTATTTTTTATGATGCTCAGTTTATAAGGGAAAAATGTTACAGCCCGGTAACCGGAAAACTAGGAAACAGAATTAATCTTGTAGAGGTATTAAAAAAATATTACCCATCAGGAGCCAATATAGACCCTACATTACTAAAAGACAACCCTTTTTTTAAGCCCTACACGCCAGATCTTTTTGCAGCAGGAGGCGTTGTTAGTTTTCTTGAAAAAACAGCTTCATCTGTAGGCGGGCTTAATGTCACCAATTTTGCAGATGGTCTTGCCAAATTTTTAGTAAAAAGGTTTAAAGAAGAACTGTCCATTACTTTTTTCCAGAAGTTCAAAGAAGAAATGGAGAAGTATGAAGAACTGAAGACTCTATTTCCTAATACCCGAAAGGTTTTACTGGCAATCGACAGAGACATCTATGTGTTCAATGTGTATCTGAATACATTACGCGAAGCTTTTATCAAAGACCTCACAAACCTGTACACCAATTTTAAAAAGGTAAAAGAGTTACCCACTTACCAGGCATACTTTAGTACCCACAAAGAGATGCTTACCATTGTAAGCAATGTGTTCTTTACAATAGATCAATACGCCAATGGTGTACACCCCGGTAAAGTGATAGAAAATTATGATCCGAACGAGCTGATCAATTTTACAGATGTAAACGTCCAGACCAATATACAAAACGCTATAAAAACAATAAAACTCTTCTCTATTTCACTGAAATCAGCGTCTGCAGATACTTATTGGGTTACGTCCGATTCAGTTCGCGCGTTTCTGAAAGATCCGGTAGCCAGAGATATTTATTTTGGCCTGATTTACCTGAAAGCGGAAGGAATCAACTTTGTAACCCAGGGAGGCAACAAAACGTTTAAAGAGCTTTTGAAAACCGCTAAAGAAACTGCAACTCAGATAGACGATTACAAAAAAAAGGTAGAAACAATTGTAGATCATGCCCAGGAAGTAAATGAGTATATCGCGGACCTGAAGGCAAAGAAAAAACAAGAGATTGATTACAATGATTACTATAAGCTTTTCAATTCAGCAATAGACTTACTGGAAGATGGCCTTACACTTGTAAATCTTACACCACTGAATATTGATCCCGCGCTGGTAGGCAAAATAAATCTCTGCACTATAAAATGGATAGCAATAGCCCGTACTACCGCAGAATTGTATGTTGATATCAGAACTAAAAATTACTCATCTGCTATTTTAAATACCATTACGATTATTGATAGCATCTGGGATAATACGAATGACAGTAAAGTAAGAACCGCCATTTTAAAATATGGAAATTTTGCTGCTACCGTTGCACAGGCTGAGAATTCGGATGAAGTGGAAAAAGCCATTGAGGCTATTGCATTGCCTTCCGGCAGTTCACGTATCAAACGTGAATCAGCATTTAATGTATCGCTTAACGCTTATGCAGGCGCTTTTGTAGGCGGCGAACATCTTCCAGCCTTAAAGACAAAGCAAAATGCCTGGTCTGTAGGCGCTACTGCTCCTGTGGGCATAGCATTTAGCTGGGGAAATATTAAACGCTCAAAAAATAAGGATAGAGGTGGCAAAAGTATTACCATATTCGTTCCGCTTATTGATGTAGGTGCCATTGCTGCATTCCGTCTCCAGAACGATAGTAGTAAAGTAGCCTCAGATGTTGAACTAAAGAATATTATCTCTCCGGGGTTATACGTGTATTACGGTTTTGGCAAATGCCCCATTTCCATTGGTTTTGGAGCACAGGCTGGTCCACAAATAAGAACTGTAACTGCTGAGAATGTAAATATTGACAAGAACTTTTATATCCGTTGGGGACTTACTGTAGCAGTGGACATTCCGCTGCTGAATTTTCATACCAAATCGAAAAAGGAGTAAACAACCAGTAATCTTTCTCACCATTAAACCATAAGTAATGAAAATCGTAAACCACTTGCTGTACGACAATAACAACAAACAGGTTGACTTCCGGCCTACGCCCAATAAAGGAGGTACTTATACGCCTCAATACCTGGTGATGCACTACACTGCATCTACCAACGAAAAGGGCAGCATCAGTTGGTTCCTCAATAAAAATGCACAGGCCTCTGCTCACCTGTTGATTGACCGTGATGGCAGCATTACTCAATTTGCTCCCTTCAATATCGTTACCTGGCATGCCGGCGTAAGCGAATGGAATGGATTGGTTGGGCTAAATAAGTTTGCGATTGGCATTGAACTGGTCAATGGTGGCAAACTGGTTAAGTCCAATAATTCCTGGATCTGCCCGGTAGATCATAGTACCATTGCAGACAGCGACGTAATTGTAGCAACACATAAAAACGAGTCCTCTCCCACCGGATGGCAAACATATACTAACCTGCAACTGGAATTGGCCATTGAGGTAGCCACACTGCTGGTAAAAACCTACGGACTGAAAGATGTGGTTGGTCATGATGATATTGCCCCACACCGCAAAACAGACCCCGGCCCTGCATTTCCCATGAATAGCTTCCGCTCGCGAGTAATGGGACGTAAAGACAGTAAACCAGCCACGCTGGTAACCACTACTTCGGTAAATATCCGTTCCGGCGCAGGTACACAATTCAGCCCGGTTACCGATCCATTACCGAAAAATACTGCGG
Source organism: Chitinophagaceae bacterium (assembly GCA_047602185.1). Taxonomy (GTDB): domain Bacteria; phylum Bacteroidota; class Bacteroidia; order Chitinophagales; family Chitinophagaceae; genus PMP191F. The sequence goes on from JASGHY010000001.1 coordinate 1,677,313, forward strand.
TAGAGGTATTGAAGCGTGATGGCAACTGGAGCTTTGTAAATGTGGTAGATGAAGTACATGATCTCAACGACCTTGAGGGGTGGATCATGAGCAAATTCCTTGCTGAAAGTGCATAATAATGCCCAGTAAGAGTAAGTCACTCATTGTTCATTACAAATTCATGTTATGTCACGCGAAAATATCATTGCAGTTGCCGCAGCACAGGACGGCATTAAAGAATCTCCTGCCGGCTCCAACAAAACAAAGTTTGGAGAATGGTATGGTTTGAATGGTGTAAAATGGTGTGCCATTTTTGTAAGCTATGTGTATGATCACGCAGGCCATCATATGGAAACAATCGATACAGCCAATGGTTACCAATCCTGCCAGTCTGGCTATAATTACTGGAAAAGAAATAACCGTCTTACAAAAGACCCACAACCCGGCGACGTAGTACTATACGACTGGGGCGGAGATGGTGTTTGCGACCATACCGGCATCTTTGTAAAATGGCTTGATGCAGCACAAACCACCTTCCAGGCATGGGAAGGCAATACAGAAAAAGGCAATGACAGCGATGGTGGTAAAGTGATGCTGCGCGAAAGAAAAAAATCACTTGTACGTGCATTCGCAACTCCCAAAGCAATAAGTGACACACCACCCGCCGCCAATTCTGAACTGCTGGAAAGTGGCGATAAAGGCAGTGATGTAGCCGCATTACAAAAGATGCTGTTCGACCTGGGCTTTAAGATCACTGTAGACGGCATCTTTGGCAATGAAACCACCGGTATAATAAAAGACTTTCAGAAAAAAAATAACCTGTCGCAAACAGGCACTGTAACACCCGAACTGTTTGGCATGATACAGGAAGAGGTGAACATGCCCAACGTATCGAATAAGAAGATCACCACAGGGTCATATATCCGTAAGGGCGACAGCGGTACTGCTGTACTGCTTATACAACAGGCACTCAATAGTAAGAACACACAGCCAAAGCTGGAAGAAAATGGCGTATTCGACAGCACTACGCTTACTGCAGTAAAAGCCTTTCAACAGCAAAATGCTCTTGATGTGGATGGCATTGTAGGCCCGGCAACATTTGCCGCGCTTGGCATTACTAACGTCTGATAAGCAAACCCCGAAAGCCCGTACACATAAAGTAAACCCGTATTCAGCCTGTATAATGTCCCTGATATTGGTTTTTCAATGATTGAATGGTTATTTTGCGCCCCATGAAGAAGCTGCTGATGGTTTGCCTGCTGGCATTCCCTGTTTTTATTGATGCTCAATCTGTATCTCCTGCACGGTCACAAACAGATTCACTATATCATTTACCCGATGAGATACCAGTACCATTAGGCAACCACCTGGATGCCTTTTACTACGAATTCTCAGGTTTGGCCAAATGGCGTGATTCCATCGTATTGCTGATCCCCCAGGGTATTGGTTCATCCGATGTGGGCAACCAGTTGTTTGGCATTTATGCCTCAGACATTTCTCAGACGCTGGCTTCCTATAAGAAGCTGGAAAAACAGAACGAGATCAGCAGGGTACTCACTTTCCGCTTTACCAATAAATTTTCAGACCTGCTGCCTCTTAATGGCGGTGCAGAAGCAGCAACGGTAGTTGGCGACACTATCTTTTTTGCGGTAGAGGCCGATGAGGTATGTTATCTCGTAAAAGGCAGTATTGATGCCAGTAACCCGGTAGCACCAACAATCACTCTTCAGAAATTCATCCCCATTAAAAAGCCCGGCGGAGCTATTAACAATGCAGGCTTTGAAAGCCTGGCCTGGCTTCCTGAAAGCAATAGTTTACTGGCTTTTTTTGAAAAGAATGATAAGAACGGCGATCCATCTGTTTACCGTATCAATACCTCACTCGATATTGTTGAGCAGCTAAAATTCGATAATACATTGCTATTCCGTCTTACAGATGTGAATGCAGACGGAGCAACACCTTACTCACTGCTGGGCATCAATCACCATTACAATGATTATAATAGTAAAAAGAAAGATGAATTCTTCTACTACATCGGTAATCCCACTGATACAGTTGCACTAAACGCAGCCAAAGTACAAATGCGTGGACAGGACCCCAGGAATTTATCTTTTACCCGCGTGGTTTCCATTATTGCCAAACCGGGACAACCGGTACAATGGAAAGAAAAAAAGCTCATTTCATTTTCCAATGATAACTGGGAAGGTATTCTGCCATTTGCAGGCGGCGCTTTAATGATCATTGACGGCAAGCCACTGGGCTATCCTTGCAGGCTGTCGTGGTTTTCAATGAATTAATCCCTACAGGCAACAATCAATCAATGACGTAAAGAGTTACTGCTTATCTTTAAAATAAAAAATGGCAATTGGTATTGCGCAGAAACTGAAGATCAAAGAAGGCAGCACCTTACTGACCATTAATGCCCCTAAAGACTTCAAAAAAGGGTTAGGTGAATTGCCTGCGGGTGTTAAGCTGGTTAGCAGCGGAAGCTCCTACGCCCAGATCCACTGGTTTGTATTAAACAAAGCACAGGCAGATAAAGAACTCCCCGGCATTCTTAAATTATTAAAAGACGATGTGCTTTGCTGGATCTACTATCCCAAAAGCAGCTCTGGTATACAAACAGATCTTACCCGCGATAAAGGTTGGGACAACCTGCTGAAACAAAAAGATCTTCACTGGATCACTCTTGTCTCCTTCAATGATACCTGGTCAGCATTTGCCATGCGCCTGCAAACTACTGCAGATAAAAAGAAGGCCGCTGAGCCTAAAAAAGAACGCGCCATCTTTGACTACATTGATGCAAAAACAAAAACGATCCACCTCCCGGAAGACCTTACCAAACTGTTGTCAAAAAACAAAAAGGCAGCAGGCTTTTTTGAAACCCTGTCTTTCAGCAACAGGAAAGAATATGTAGAATGGATTGTAACGGCTAAACGTCCTGAAACAAGGGCTGAACGTTTACAAGGAACAATAGAGAGACTGGAAAAACAATGGAAAAATCCGAGAAATCAATAACAGCGTTTAGTAGCATTTAAAGCATACACTATATCAGTTTAATGTGCGTAAGTAACAATGGCATTGCAGCCCAGAATTCAAGATTCTTGATCTGCTTGATCTCCCCACTGAAAACAACATTGATACCGGGCTTTCTTAATATATCAGGCAGGTTGATGGGCAAAGCAGTTAGCTTGCCATAAAGAATACCGGGCAAACCGGCATCAAGCTCAATAATAGTTCCGGCTTCATGCAACAACATGACAGTGGTAGGCCTTGATGCTACCGGGTTCCGGCGGTGTAATGTGCCCGATTCGGTTGAAAATAAAACGGTTTCCATAGCGCAGTTATTAGTTGTAAAAAACAATAGCTGCTACAATCAGAGTCTATAAAAGATACAGCTTTTCCCTAACATTACAAAAACATAGAGCCTGTAAGAAGAAAAACGTAAAACCAGGAGAATTGTTGAATTACCAGGTGGTTCTACGGCCATCAACCAGAACAATCAAACCATGTAGTAATCAAGTGATTCCGCTATCAACTTCAAATTGCTAACTTATTTTTGGCCTCTACGCCCGCCCCATTTGACTTTTCTGCCCGGTTTGACCGCAGATCCAGCACCCAGTGACCTGTATCCGGCAAGTAGTATACAGTAACCATACCTGCAATTTTCTCCCTTTCTTTTATGCAAAACTATAGCCCTTTACATCTACTTTACTGTTCAAACCTTACACAGTTTCAATAACCAACAACGCATATGAAAAAAGCCCTATTCCTTTCCTTTATTTTACCAGCGTGCATTGTAGCAGTTGCCCAGGAAGATGCACAACAGAAGATCAAAGATTCCATTCTGAACGAAGGGAAAATGCTTTACAAATCAGAAATGGCTTCCTGGTATGGCACCGATATCTTCCTGGAGAAGATCAAAGGCAAAGAAATATCTTCCGGCGGCTATTTCTCATACAGCGATCAACAGGGCAACAAATGTATTTTCTTTTCCAAAAGCGACACCCCGGTAGTGCTGGCCACTATTTTATTTGATGATAGTTATGACGTAAAAAAAGCCCGGTACGATGATCAATCACGTTCCTTTACCTCGTACGAAGCGGCCATATATGCCATCCGCAAACAAGCCTTTGATGCCATCAACAGCGATACCCTGTTTAAAGTGTATAATAACACCAGCCTGAACCTCATTCCTATCATTAATGGAAATGACAAAAAAGTGTATGTGCTTACAGGCCCCAAAGTAAATGGCGTGGTGGTATTTGGAAACGACTACCTGCTCACCTTTGATGCGAACAATCAACTGACCGGTAAAAAACGCTTACACAAAAACATTATTCCGGTCAATTATAGCAAGGAAAAGGAACAGGTATTTGGTACAATGCACAGTCATTTACCTGAAACAGGTGATTATATTACAGCAACGGATATCTGTACGCTGATGTTATACGGAAAGTTTGCAGGCTGGCAACAACACATTGTAATTTCCGCTAATTACGTATCCATCTGGAATTGTAGCTCCAACCAGCTTGCTACCGTACCACGCGAGGTTTGGGATAAGCAGAAGCAAGACTAGGCCTAACGCGGAACGCATAAAGCCTAACGCCTGAGTTCGAAAATAAATACGGGTAAAAAGTTCGAATTTTGAATTTCGAAATCCGAAGGAAAATACACAAATGCCGAAAGCTTGAAAGGACAGCGCCCCACTCACGATTGACGATTCACGTCTCACGATTTCACAACCCGAAACTTTAAACTCAAAACCCGAAACTGCTTCGCCTTTCAAAGTCTTTCACTATATTAGCTACACAGTGCTTGATAAGCCTCCCCCCGCCAAACATCAAATATTGCTTATGTTATCCAAACTGCTGTCATCACTGTTAGTAACGGTACTTCTTTTATCATCGCCAGCCACTGCACAATACAGGAAAAAGAACTTTAATTCATTTGGATTGTCATTTGGAATTCCCTGGGTAAGCACTTACTGCTTTCATAATTACGAATTACAGAAGGCTGATTATAAGATTGGCTTTTTTGGCTTTAGTACCGGCATTTTTTATAAAACACCCGACTATAAGATCTCGCTTAGCGGAGGTTTTACCTCCGATCTTCCCGCACCCATTGGCCCTGTTGATTATGGGCATAAGGGCACCCGTGCTGCCGTTAGCTCCTTTTACCTGGAAGCCTTGCATCACCAACGGATCGTTAACCGGCTATATGCAGTGGGTGGCATCAATAGCGCCTGGTACCGGTATAAACTTATCAGTTATGAGGACAGTATAAAGGGTTATACCCGTACTGATCCTGCCTATGGCATTACGGTAGGTGCGGAATATGTAGTTGCCAGGTTCTTCTCTGCCGGCATTTTTTACCGCCCTGCTTTAATTACAAAAGATCCGCAGCAATATCGCCACCTCATTACGATGGATCTGCGTTTTGATATTAACCTTATCAGGTGGAGGAAGAATGTGAAGAAGAAGTAAATACAGATTGAATGAGTTAACTGATCCTTACTCTTGGATCTACAATACCATACATTACATCAGCCAGTATACCTACTACTATAAAAAAGAAAGAAGATAATAATACGGAACCCATTACAACAGGGAAATCCAGCTTTTCCAATGCGTCCACTGTTACCTTACCTATACCCTGCCAGCCAAAAATATATTCTACAAAAAAAGCTCCCGCCAGCAACTCGGCAAACCAACCCGTAATGGCTGTAATAACCGGATTAAGGGCATTGCGGAGCGCATGTTTCCAGATCACCGTTTTACGCGATAGCCCTTTTGCATAAGCAGTACGGATATAATCCTGGTTCAATACATCCAGCATAGCGCTGCGGGTAAGCTGTGTAATGATAGCCAGCGGCCTGATGCCTAAAGTAATGGCAGGTAGTATGAGGTTTTGCAGAGACCAGTAACGACGGCCCGTGGTTTCATCTATATCAAACCAACTGCCCGTCATGTGTAACCCGGTATAGTTGCTCAAAACAAACCCAAACAGGTAGGCAATTACTATACCCATGAAAAAAGACGGTGCTGAGATGCCCAATACACTGGCAAAAATGGATGAAGTATCCATCCAGGTATCTTTCTTAACTGCGGCCAGGATGCCCAGCGGAATGCCCGCAGCAATAGCGATCAGCATTGCAGCTACAGCCAGGATCAGCGTACCGGGCAATGCCTCCATCAGTACGCTCCATACATCTTTGCGGGTTTGATAAGAACGCCGGAGATAGGGTAACTTAAGCGCCAGCTTACCGATAAAAACGCCTTTCAGTTGTTTCTGCTCCACTTCTTCCTTGCTGTGAATGGCAACGGGGGATACATCATTCAGGTATAGAAAAAACTGTTTCCAGCGTGGCTGATCAAGATATAGTTCTTTACGGATATTTTCCTGCGTACGCGCATCTGCCCTTTGCCCCATTACCAAACGCGCAGGATCACCAAATCCCTGGAACAGGAAAAAGACCACGATCACCACGCCCAGCATTACGAGCATGCCATATAATAATTTGCGGGTTAAATAGGCTATCAACTATTCAGTTTTTTGCGTGGCAGTTGAATCACTTATGATTGGCTGTACAGCAGGTGCAGCATTAGGCGGTAATAATGCTACATGCTTTAATGCCTTGTCTGCATTTATATAGCTCCACTTAGCCAGTACAGTACCATTTTTTACCAGGTAAATGGCAGGATTGGTACGGGCAATGGTTTTAATAGCAGTACCGTCACAACGCAGCGGCATAAAATCATGGAATTCGGCAGGCGCACCTTCACTGAGTGCATCCAGTGAAAGACTTGTCACCAGGAAGCGGGGTATGTTCTTTTTCTTCGCCACCTGCGACAGCATACCCAGTACACTTACCCATTCGCCTTTGTGATAATCATTTTTTACAAACAGGTACAGCTGGTACACATCTTCATGCAGTAAAGCCTGCGTAGTATCATTACCAAAGAAGGTCTGCAATGAAAAATCTTTGATCTTAGGTGATGCATTTCCCGCACGCACCACTTTGTCATAGCGCTTTACAAAATGATATAAGGAATCATCATAATCATCCGGGAATTTATCGGCTGTAAACTCTACCTGCTGACCCGCTTTTTCATACACAAATGTGATGACAGTGCTATCAGGAATAGCCCCGGGCGGTATTTTCATGTTCTCAGGAATGTTATTGCCAACTTTGTAAGGTAAACAGTCTATTACAGGCAGGTGCAATAATACAAACCACTGGAAGGAGAAAGAGAAAATGACAGTAAAGAACAGAATAACCAGACTGCTTCTTATTTTCAGCCAGGGTTGCAGTTTGTTCCTGTTTATAAAAAGGAAGATGATCAATACCAGTAATAACAGGTCCTTCATGAAGGACTGGTCTGCAGTAAGCGGAATGCAATCACCAAAACAGCCACACTCACGTATTTTGCCGGAAAACAGGGCATAACCGGTAAGGAAGGTAAAGAAGATGATCAGCAGCAGAAGCAACCAGCTGAAAAGACGCATTTGCCAGCCTACCAGTACGGCCACGCCTGCAATGATCTCAAAAGCGATCATCAGCACTGAAAATGCAAGTGTATAGTTGTTGAGAAAATCCCAGCCCCACACTTCAAAAAACTCCTGCATTTTATAGCTTAACCCCAATGGATCATTGGCCTTTATCAACCCGGAAAAAATGAACAGAACACCAACTATAACCCGGGAAATGTTTAATAACAGCTTCATGGAAGATTGCTGATTTTGTGATTTCGGAATTTAGTGATATTAAAAAAACATGCAATTAGTTTCGATGCCCTCTCTATAAACGCTCCAACCCGAAACCCCAAACACGACACCCGAAACAATTATCCTTTATGTTTTCCTTCAGTTATCAATATTAAGGCAAAGGCGGCATAATTAATAATATCAACATAATTAGCATCAATACCTTCACTGATCAGGGTCTTGCCATCATTGGCCAGTATCTGGCGCATGCGCATCAGTTTCATCAGGATCAGGTCGGCAAAACTTTCCTGGCTCATATCGCGCCATGCTTCGCCGTAATCATGATTTTTATCCTGCATTATTTTACGGGCAAATGCAGCCTGCTCATTGTATAGTTTCTCCACCTGCTCCACTGGTACATCTTCAATAGTACCGGCTTTAAGCTGTAATTGTATCAGGCCGATAATGCCATAGTTTACCATAGCCTTAAATTCGCTGGCAAGGTCCTCCCCTACGCGTTGTACGCCTTTCTCCTGGATAGTGCGTATACGTTGCGCCTTAATGAAGATCTGGTCTACAATAGAGATCTGTCGCAATACGCGCCAGGAAGTGCCGTAATCAACGGTCTTCTTGATAAAAATGTCCTTACACTGTTGTATCGCGTCGTTGTATTGTTCGTTAGTGGTCATAGTATAAATCAAATAGGCAAATTGGTCATATCGTGAGACGAGAATACTGTTTCGGGTGTCGTGTTTAAGGTTTCGGGTTATGAAATCGTGAGTGACTCACTGTTCTTCGGGCTTGCCACATTAAACTTCGGATTTTTCCCCTGTTAACCTATCAACTTTCCAACTTGTCAACTGCAAACTGGCTTCCTTCAAAATTTGATATTCGAAATTCAGTATTCGATATTTCTTTCTAATCCCTGTATTCCCTTGTACTTTTCCGGACTTCCGACTTCACGCCGTTATCGCTCAAAAATAAGCAACAAATGCTGTAACTATGCAGCATGTTTACATTGAATTGCAAGGGAAAGCTACTGGTGATAGATAAACCGCTGGTGATGGGCATTATTAATACCACACCGGATTCTTTTCATGCAGCCAGCAGGGTTAGCGGAAATGATGCCGTATTGGAACGCGCGGACCAAATGCTGACAGAGGGCGCATCTATCCTGGACATTGGCGGACAAAGTACCCGTCCGGGCAGCGAGCGCGTATCGTATGAAGAAGAATCAAGACGGGTAACCAGCGCTATTGAGGCCATTCACAGCCGATTTCCGGAGGCCGTTATCTCTGTGGACACCTACCATGCAAAAGTTGCTGCGGAGGCCGTAGCGGCCGGCGCATCCATTGTAAATGATATTGGCGCAGGCAATATGGATGCGGACATGTTGCCAACCGTAGCCGCCTTACAGGTACCTTATATCTGTATGCACATGCTGGGCACCCCTCTCAGTATGCAACAGCAACCGGTGTATGAGAACATCGCACGCGAAGTGCTGGATTTTTTCATTCATAAGATCGCAGAATGTACCCGTTTGGGGATTAACGACGTAATTGTTGATCCCGGCTTTGGTTTTGGCAAAAACAGCCAGCATAACTTGTCATTGCTGAAACAAATGGGAGTATTGAAAATGCTGGAGAAGCCATTGCTGGTAGGCTTTTCACGTAAAACGACTATTTACAAAACCCTGGGTATTACTGCTGCCGAAGCCCTGAACGGCACTACGGTGATCAATACCATCAGCTTAATGAATGGAGCGCATATTCTGCGGGTGCATGATGTAAAAGAAGCAATGGAAGCGGTGAAGTTGTTTGTGGAATATGAGAAAAGCTGAACGCGGAATTGGTTGTAAGTTTTAAGTTGTAGGTTATAAGTTGAATACAGGAATTGGGAATTAGCTGCGCTCGAGTACAAGTTGGCAGTTGGCAATTTGCAGTTACCGTGAATACCAGCAACGAGCTTTGAGCTACGAGCAACGAGCGAATACAAGTTAGCAGTTGGCAATTTGCAGTTACCGTAAATACCAGCAACGAGCTTTGAGCTACGAGTAAATACAGCAGCGACCACTCACGACTGACGATTCACGCCTCACGATTTTCCAATCTGTAACCTGTATTTCCATTTCACGTTTGACTTTTCACGTTTCACGGACATTCACTCACGTTTCACGATTGCCGATTCCCCTAAATAAAAAAAGCAGCCTTATTCAGACTGCTTTCTTCCGTATTAAAACGTACAATGAAATTACTTATTGTATGGATCTGCAGATTTTTAGTGCTGCGGAGCCTGTCCTTGAGGAACTGGCATTACAGGCGCTGCTGGTGTTGCCGGAGCTGTTTTTACATCTTCAACAACGATATCGAAGATCAGGTTTTCGAAAGGGGAACCGCCAGGGCCATTTTGTTTGTCATACGCCAGGAAGAACGGAATATATAAAGTTCCTTTTCCACCTTTTTTGAAGTATTTCAAACCTTCTTCCCAACCGGCAATTACCTGGTGCTGACCTAATGGAACCTGCAATACATCTTTATCCATATTGGTTTCAAACACTTTGCCTGAAGGGAATAATTTACCTGTATAACGAACAGAAACAATTTTACCTGTATCAGCCTGCTCACCGGTACCAGGATCTTTTACTTCGATATAAGTACCCTGAGGTGCTTTCTGTGCAGTGATCTTATTTTTTGCCAGATAGTCTTCAATCTCTTTTACTTTAGGAGCTTTCTGGGCTTCTGCATCTTTATTCAGTTTTTCCTGGTAAGCATTTACAGCTTTCTCACGGTCAGCTCTTGCAGCGCTATCAGAAGTGAAGATATCTACTACACGGAAGCTGATAGTGAATTTGTCCTTGCGTTTAGCAAAAGGAGGTAACTGACCGGATTTTTTGAAAATGCTGTCGGCCAGCAATACAGTTACAGCACTATCACCTTTACGCAGTAACGGGAAAATTTCGCTGGGGTCATAAACAGGACCTACGCTGTCTACCGGTACATAAAAAGGAACTTTATCATAAGAAGTGCCCAGTAAAGAATCGCGTACTTTTTGTATAACATGCAGCTTAAGGATATCGCCGCGTTTTGCTTTGACACCTTTACCGTCTGAAACAATTTTATACAGCAGACCGCTGCGGGTTTTCTTAAGACCACCACCGGAGCAGGCTACCAGTAAAACCGCTGCGAAGGCACATAATGTTACTGTCGTTTTTTTCATATTGTCTATTGTAATTGTGAGGCGTTTTCTTGCATAGCCTTAATAAAATCCTCCACTGTAACTTCCAGCGGAGCACTGCTACGGCCACCAGCAGCATTAAAATGTCCACCACCTTCAAAGTAGTTGCGGGCAAATGTATTTACATCCACGTCTCCCTTGCTACGGAAACTCCATTTACGTTCTTCATCGCGGTCTATTACCAACGCAGCCAGTTTAATGCCGAGGATGCTCAATGGGTAATTAACCAGTCCATCGGTATCGCCGGTCTTTATTTCATAGCGCAACAGGTCTTTTTTAGAGATCGCTATCAGCGCGGTGTTGTATTCGTAATACACTTCCATGCGATGTAACAGTACATGCCCTATAAAACGCAGCCTGTTTTCGAGGAAGTTGTCATATACATTCTCATGTACACGGGTATGTTCCAATCCACGGTCTTTCAGATCAGCTACCATTCTGTGTACGGCAGCAGAGGCAGAAGGAAAACGGAAGGAACCGGTATCGGCCATTACACCTGCATATAAGCATTCCGCCATAGGAATGGTAATACGGTCACCGTAGCCGGAACCAATAATGAAATCATACACCATTTCGCAGGTAGAGCTTTTAGCCGTGTTGCTGACGCCATAGGCAAAGCAGGCAACTTCCGGCTGCTGGTGATGATCTATTAATATGCGTGTAAAATCGCGGCGACGTAATGATTCTGCCAGGTTTTTGGTACGGCTCAGCGTATTGAAGTCCAGGCAGAACAGCCATTCTGCTTTATCCAATATTGCTTCGGCGCCCGCACGGTCGGCCTCAAAATCATGCACTATATCACAGCCGGGCATCCAGTTGATCCAACGCGCCCAGTTAGTAGGCGATATCACAGAAACTTCGTGACCAAACTGTACCAGGAAATGATAGAGAGCCAGCACAGAACCCATTGCATCCGCATCCGGTTTCTGGTGCATTGTTATAACCACTTTGCGAGGTGTGGCAAGCTGGGGATATATGTCTTGAATTGGTTGCATAAAAGCGCGTGCAAAGGTGCAGAAATAAAGTCCAAATAACAAGTTTACTTACAATAAGTCATAGTACAGATAGCAATGTCGTTGAATTAAGAGGTTTAATTCCGGCGGGGGGCACCCGCCGGGGGATGTTCCGTGGATGCTGTCTTCATCAGCCACCTAATTCAACGACATTGATACGGATATAATATAAATACAAGCCCCTTATAAGCGGCAAGCAACCTTACCGGCAATTGGCACTCCGGGTTGTCAGAAAATTTTGTGGTATAAAATCTGCCTGTAGACTCCTGTCTCCGGCAGGTCTGTGTCTGAAAACGGCAATTTTAAGACCTAAGCCGGGAGGCCTGCAACAAAAAAGGAAATAACCATACGATCACATTTGGGCCCACGGAAGACTGTCAATAAACCACTTAAACATCAGCGCAAATAAAAATCTGTTAGGAGGTGATTTTCAATCATAAACTACATTTATATATTGAATAAACAACTGTTAAACAGGCAGGTTGCTGATCGGCAAAAGACGATTTCGGACACGGGCAAATTGTCAGTCAGTCTGTTACAACTGCAGGCAGCGATTTGTTGTTTTCATGGTTATACACTAAAATTGCACACCAGTCAAGTCAATTTTGAACTTTTTATTAGCATATGGCGAAGAATTTATTGATAGTCGAATCTCCTGCGAAAGCCAAAACCATCGAAAAGATCCTCGGTGATGATTTTGAGGTGAAGAGCTGTTATGGTCATATCAGAGACCTGGAGAAGGATGAGATGGGTATTGATATTAAGAATAACTATCAACCCCGCTATATTATTCCCGAGGAGAAAGAACGGGTGGTAAAAGAATTGAAAACACTTGCCAAAAAAGCTGACGAAGTTTGGCTGGCAACGGATGAGGACCGCGAAGGAGAGGCTATCAGCTGGCATTTATGCGAGGTGTTAGGCCTGGACCCGCGGACCACCAAACGCATTGTTTTTCACGAGATTACAAAGCCTGCCATTAAAAAAGCTGTAGATACGCCCCGCACACTCGATATGAACCTGGTAAATGCACAGCAGGCCCGTCGTGTGCTGGACAGGATCGTGGGCTTTGAACTGAGCCCTGTATTATGGCGTAAAATGAGCATGAAGAACAACCTGAGTGCCGGCCGTGTACAAAGCGTGGCAGTAAGGTTGATCGCAGAACGTGAAAGAGAGATCAATGCTTTTACTGCTGTAAGCTCTTTCAGGATCGATGCATTATTTACTGCACAGGACCTGGGAGGCAAGAACGTAACTTTTAAAGCTGAAGGCAAAAAATACGATACCGTTGAAGATGCAGAAAAATTCCTGCAAAGCTGTGTCGGTGCTAATTACTCTGTAACAGACATACAGGTAAAACCCGGCAAACGCTCCCCTGCTGCTCCTTTTACTACTTCTACCTTACAACAGGAAGCATCACGCAAACTGGGTTATTCAGTAAGCCGTACCATGCTGCTGGCACAAAAGCTGTACGAAAGCGGTAAGATCACCTACATGCGTACTGACAGTGTAAACCTGAGCGAAACTGCTATGGAGGAGATCCGTAAACAGGTTTCAGGCCAATACGGTAAAGAATACTACCAAAGCCGCAAATTCAAGAATAAAAATGAGTCTGCACAGGAAGCGCACGAAGCCATCCGTCCTACTTATATGGAGTATTCCACAATTGATGATGCTGATTCACGCAGGCTGTATGAACTGATCTGGAAACGTACTATGGCCAGCCAGATGGCAGATGCAGAACTGGAAAAGACCATCGCTAAAATTGATATTTCTACCAATAAAGAAGAACTGACCGCCAGTGGCGAAGTATTGAAATTTGATGGCTTCCTGAAAGTGTACCGCGAAGATCGTGACGATGAGGATATGAACGAAGAAGAACAGGAAGAAGGTGTATTGCCACCACTTGCTGTAAAACAACAGTTGCCTCTGAAAGAAATGAAGGCTACTGAACGTTTCAGCCGTCCTTTACCACGCTATACAGAGGCTTCACTGGTAAAGAAACTGGAAGAACTGGGTATCGGTCGCCCGTCTACCTACGCTCCTACGATCTCTACCATTCTGAAACGCGGTTATGTAGAAAAACGCGATAGAGAACCGATCAAAAGAGATTTCCGCATTCTTACACTGGTAGATAAAAAGATCACCAAAGTAACAGAACAGGAAAATACAGGTGCTGAAAAATCAAAGCTGTTCCCTACCGATCTTGGATTAGTAGTAACTGACTTCCTGAAACAGCATTTTGACGATATTATGGATTATGGTTTCACTGCACGTATTGAAGGTGAGTTTGACGAAGTAGCCGCAGGCAAACTGAAGTGGAACAGCATGATCGATGATTTTTATACGCCCTTTAAGCAGGATGTGGATACCACCATGGAAACCGCAGAACGCATCAAGGGTGAACGCGAGCTGGGTATAGACCCTGCAAGCGGTAAAAAAGTGGTGGCGCGTATGGGACGCTATGGCCCCATGATCCAGATCGGTGATGTAAACGACGAGGAAAAACCACGTTTTGCCAGTCTGCAAAAAAACCAGAGCATTGAAACTATCACACTCGATGAGGCGCAGGCACTGTTCCAGTTGCCCCGCACCCTGGGTGAATATGAAGGCATGGAGATCGCGGTGAACATAGGTCGCTTTGGCCCTTATGTAAAGGCCGGCGAACAGTTCATTTCAATTCCGAAAGGAGAAGATCCGCTGGAAGTATCGCTGGACCGCGCTATAGAACTGGTACAGGAAAAACAGAAAGCTGATGCGCCTGTGGCTATGTACGATGAGAAGCCGGTAACAAAAGGCAAAGGCCGCTTTGGCCCCTTCATCAAATGGAACGATATGTTCATCAACGTGCCGAAGCGTTACAACTTCGATGCATTGAGCAAACAGGATATAGAAGAGTTAATTGAAGCTAAAATAGAAAAAGAAGGCAACCGTTTTATACAACAATGGCCGGAAGAAAAGATCTCACTGGAAAATGGCCGTTGGGGTCCCTTTATCCGCTTCAATAAAAAGATGCTGAAAATAGGCAGAAAAGCAGACGATTCTAAATACACCTCAGAAGAAGCTGCTGCCCTGTCGCTGGAAGATGTGAAAAAGATGATCGAAGTACAGGTACCCAATGCCTTTGCGAAAAAAGCGGCAAAGAAAGCGGCTACAAAAACAGCCAAAAAAGCAGCGCCTAAAAAGAAATCAAAATAAGCGATTTGATTACCATGCAGGCAGCTTCTGCGGCCGGAATGGTTTAATGGTTACATTGTTTGATGGTAGTAACAGTAACGAACGGCTATTGCCATCAGACAATGTAGCTTTATAACGTTCAAATCATCTCTTCAACGCCCATGCTTACCCTCAAGTACCATCTTACGGAAGAAGAGTATTTCAATTACAACTACTATACGGCATGGGCAGCGCCGGATAAAAAAGGGTATCGTCTCCGTTATTATTTCCGCGTATTCCTGATGTATGCAGCCATTGCAGCACTGTATATCTTCGCCAATCATAGTCACCAACTGGTAATAGATCTCGTCATTTTTACGGCTATCGCCGTTGCTTATTTCCTGATGGTGCCCTGGCTTATCAAGCGTTCTATCCGCAAACGGGTGCACAATATTTTACGCGAGCCAGAGAATCATCATATCCTGGAAGAAGCTGAAGTTATTTTATCGGATACCGGCATCATTGACAAAGACCCATCATCCGAAAGCCGGTATGACTGGGATGCCATTGTAAAAAAGGCTGATACACCAGATTGTTATTACCTGTACACTAATTCTCACCACGCCATACTTATCCCCAAAAGAACGCTCACTACACCGCAGGACAAACGTGAGCTGGATCGGCTTTTTAACACATGGTTATCGCTCAGCTCGGAGTTCGCAGCCGACTAATTGTTAATTTGTGGAAAACATTTTTGCTTTCGTTCTGTCAGTTTGCGCGAAATTGATTGCGTATTGATGCAAAGTGCCTCTCTGTAATTTAGAACCGTGATGGAAGAAACAAAGGAAATATCTGCGCTTTTTCACCTGATCGACGATCCCGATAACGAGGTCTTTGACGTAGTGTCTACACGCATCATCGACTACGGTAAAGGCATCATCCCCAATCTCGAAAACCTCTGGGAAAACACCATCAGCCAGGACATACAGGAGCGCATTGAACTACTTATCCATCGCCTGCATTACCAGGACCTGACCGCTGAATTTGAGAACTGGAACAAGAATGCACACCAGGACCTGCTTACTGCAGCCCTGCTTACTGCAAGGTTTCAGTATCCCGATCTTACAACAGCACAGGTTTACCAGGAAATTGAAAAATTACGCCGCAATATCTGGCTGGAACTGAATAGCTACCTCACTCCTCTTGAACAGGTAAATGTTCTTACCAGCATCCTGTATAATTATTACAACCTGAAAGGTACCGAAGTAGCCTACCAGGTGCCTGAAGAGTTCCTGATCAATAAACAACTGGAAACCAAGCGGGGCAATGCTTTTGCCAATGGCATCCTGTACCTGATATTGAGCGAATTGCTGGATATCCCGGTAAAGGCTGTCAATATTCCGCGTCATTTTGTACTGGCTTATTTTAAAGCCGACTACGACTTCAGCAAACACATTGAAAACGTTTCGTACAGGCCTGAGTTCTTCATTGACCCTGCCAGCGGGCAGGTATTTACGCATAAGGATGTAGAGACCTATTTTAAACGCATCAATGTACCGCCGGTAGAATCCTACTTTAAGCCACTCTCCAACAAACGCATTATCCAGATGCTGCTGGAAGAATTCAGCAAATGTTTTGACGATGAAAAAAATCGTTACAAACAGCAGGAACTGCTCACCTTATCTCGTCTTATCAACCTGGATCCGGAACCTCCGGAAGAATAGCTTGTTTTCAACTAATAAATAAAGAGAATTAGGATGAAGGGTATAGTAACTTTAACCGGTTCTGCTATATTTACAGTATCACCCTGCTGACCGACCTTCAGCAATGTTTTTAACCGAAACAACATAGCATTAATTAAAGAACATTAAACTACGGATTACATGAAAAAGATCATTCTGTCGGCACTGGTGCTTGCAACACTGGCGATGCAGTTTTGTACTTCGTCAAAAAAGTCGCAGACCGCAGCCGCCCCCGCAAAGCCAAAGCTATTGACTTATGAGGCCAATGTACAGCCTATTATCCTGGCTAGCTGCTCTCCCTGTCATTTTCCACCAAAGGGCAATAAAAAGGCTTACGACAATTACACTGCGGTAAAAACCGACATTGCTGACATCCTGGAAAGGATCCAGAAAAACCCGGGCGAAAGAGGTTTCATGCCTGCACGTCACCCCAAATTATCAGATTCCACCATCAATGTCATCAAACAATGGCAAACAGATGGTTTGCTGGAGAAATAAACACATGTATTAAGGATACTCCGAAAATAATTTTTCATTCCACACTACAACCGGCGTTGCGCATAAAATGCACAACGCCGGTTGCGTTTATAATATATCCCTGCACCTGGTAAAACAAAAAGGGATTCCGCTATCAGCGAAATCCCTAAATCTCAAAATATCTATATCAGCAATTATAAAGTCAGGTTCCAGCCATCGCGGTAGTCGCGTTTTACAAACTGGTTGGCTTCATCAAAGTTGGTGATCTTCATATTTTTTGCATCCCACAACAGCTTCTTACGGCCCAGGTATTTATCTTCCCATCCTTTCAGTTTGGGATTTACCATCATCCAGCTACGGATAGCCAGGTTACCGATAAGGATACTTTCAGTAAATGGTCCGGCGTATTCAAACGGTGAGCTGGTCTCTCCTTTGCCATAACCGGCAATACAGGCGTTTACCCATTGCACGTAATGGCCTTCAGGTACCCGTTTAAGAGTGGGTTTAGGAAGTTTCTTCTCGGTCATCAGTTTGGTAGGCAACAAACGTGGATTACCGCCATAGCAATCAAACAGCAGCTTGCCCTTGGTTCCTACAAACAATACACCGCCATCCCAGTTACCAAATGCTTCTTCAGGCAACAGTTCATCAGGGCGCTGTGGCAGCAGTCCGCCATCAAACCAGGACACTTTAATATTGCCTTTACCGTCGTTACGGGGATAGTTGAGATGTATTACTGAAGAAGGAGGACAACTGTCAATATAGTTAGCCTCAGCCCACATATCTTTCCATTGATTGCTTACACTACACTCTACCGCATCAGGATACAAGATCGGCAAGATGCGATAGATAGGGTCCATAATATGGCAAGCCATATCTCCCAGCGCACCGGTACCAAATGCCCACCAACCACGCCAGTTAAAAGGCACATAGGCGGGGTTATAATCTATTTGTTTGGCCGGGCCTAACCACAGGTCCCAATCCAGCTCTTTCGGGATGTCGAACTTACCAGAAGGCGTAGGTATGCCCTGTGGCCATACAGGACGATTGGTCCACGCATAAGCAGTATGTACATCCCCCAGTAAACCCGCCTGGTAAATTTCCTTACCAATGCGTACGCCATCTCCGGAACCACCCTGGTTGCCCATCTGTGTTACCACCTTATATTTTTTAGCAGCCTCTGTAAGCAGGCGAGCCTCATAAATATCGTGGGTCAATGGCTTTTGCGTGTAAACGTGTTTGCCCAGTTGCATAGCGGCCAGTGTTGCTACAGCATGGGTATTATCGGGAGTAGAGATAGAGCAGGCATCAATATTGTTCTTTTCTTTCTGCAGCATCTCCCGGAAGTCTTTGTAATAATTTGCTTTCGGAAAACGGGTACGTGATTTAGCTGCAGCACGATCATCCACATCACACATCGCTACAATATTTACATTAGGGCTTTTCGCAAACTCTGCCAGATCGCTGGTCCCTTTTCCTCCGGCACCAATACCGGCAATATTTAGTTTATCGCTGGGAGCCACAAATCCCCGACCCAATACATTGCGGGGTACAATAAAAAAGCCTGCGGCAGCAACAGAAGTATTCCGGATAAAATTCCGGCGCGACTGACTGAGATGGTGTTTTTTCCTCATTTTGACAAGACTTTTCTTGATAGTTATGGTGAATAATCGTTTTAGCATGACAAGTTAAGGAAAAGCAGGTAAGAATAAATACTGGTCATCAAAAATAAAGGGGAGATAATAAAGGGGCTGTTCCGGGTTACGGGTTTCACGCAAAGACGGCTAAGGTTCGCAAAGCCGTAATGCCAGTTTCAGGTCACTGAATACTAGATGCAGGATCGTGAGACGTGAGTCGTCAATCGTGAATCGGCAGACGGCAATCGTGAGTCGTGAATCGTCAGTCGTGAGTGGTTGAAGCAAGTGAATAGTCAATGGTCAATGGCTGTTCCTTGTAAACCTATTAACCTTCCAACTTTTCAACCTGGCTTTTGGCTTCCCTTCGATATTCAACATTCCCCCCTGTTAACTTATCAACTTTCCAACTTGCCAACTGCAAACTTGCTTCCTGCCTTTCCTTCTAAATTCGATATTCGAAATTCTGCATTCGATATTTCTAATTCCTGTATTCCCTTGTGCCTTGCCTCTTGAATCTTGTGCCTTACCCCTCACCTACTGTATCTTTTCAGACATCGGACTTCCGACATCAGGATTACTTATCCAACTCAGACAGCAACAGATCCGTCATATCAAACCGTGGGAAGTCACCGGTATTATTGAGCAATATGATCGTAATATTTTTATCCGGTACACGTACCAGCATGGCATACATGCCTAACTCTGTTCCGGGATGGTACTGCACAAGGCGTTTATCGGAGATCTTAAACAGGCGGTGATCAATCATCCATCCATAGCCATACCCGGCTTCCCATTCCCCCCACTCTACTCTTACTTTAAATAATTCCTCTGTTGCTTCCTTAGGCAATAATTTATAACTGCTCAACGCTTCTGACCAAAGCAGCAGGTCTTCGGCAGTGGAAGTAATGCCTCCGGCACCTGTAACATTTTCCAGGGGGTATATTATTTCCGGTGTATTATCGGAATATCCTTTGGCGGTAGCGGCATTGGCAACTGTTCCAAAAAAACTATGCGTCATACCTGCAGGAATAAAAACCTTTTCAGCCAATACCTCACCAAATTTTTTGCCTGTAACCTTTTCAACTATTGCGGCCAGGATCACATACCCTGAATTGGAATAATGAAACTGTTCTCCGGGTGTAAATTCAAGAGGATCACTACAAAACTTCTTCACCAGTTCTTCTGTTGAAAAACGTTGGGAAAGTATGGCTCCTTTATAATCATCATTCTCTGTATAATTAGGGATGCCGGACTGATGTGTGAGCAATTGCTGAATAGTAACGCTGCCATTAGTATAACCGGATAAGAACTTACCGGCACTGTCTGTAACACGGAGCTTGTTTTCATTAACCAGTTGCATAATGAGCATAGCAGTGAACTGCTTTGACATAGAACCAATACGAAAAGCAGTCATCATTGTGTTAGGCAAGGACTTTTCTTTATCTGCCAGACCAACGCCTTTTTTGTAGGATACCTTATCAGCATATTTTACAAGGGCCACACCATTGAACTGATCTTTATGATAATAAAATGAAAGAATAGAATCTATACGCGCCGTATAATCTCCTTTGAACTTAACCAGCTTTGTCTGCAATGCACGTTTGTAATTCAGCGTTTCATTATTAGCCCTGATGACTTTTATAGCTGAATCTACATTGTAATCAGCCAGGATCATATTGTAATCGGCCCAGAATGCATCTTCAGTACTATCTGGTTCCGGGCTATAACTTTCAAACATAGAGCGATTGCTCAATGTTTCTTTTTTAGTGAAGGCGGCCACGTTAGCCGTATCGATCTTTGTGATCAGGAAATTAAACCTGTTGGCCATTGGGTTAAACTCAAAACGGTTTGATGCGAGGTAATAATGTGTAACCCCACTTACATGGTTCAGGTAATATTTGTCGCCATATTGCTGGTAAGTAATACACGAACTGTCGAGCAGGATCTTCAACCGGATATTCGCCAGCTTCATCATAGTACGGTTGCCCCAACCGGGCAATTGCCAGTACTGGATTCCTTTGGGACTTAACGCATAAACAAATGACAGGAAAGCCAGGTTATCAGCATCAATCAGCATCTTCCCTTTAAACAATGCCTTTTTTACTCCATCTTTCTGGTCAAACAGGATCTCGTAGGCTTCTCTGCCGTTATAGTTGATGGCACCGTGGAAAGTGAACCTGTAGTCTTTCATTACATCTTTATCAAGAAAGGTTCCTTCCGGGCTACTCACAATATCATTATTTAAAATGCTTTCAGGCTTTATACCAATGTCAATATTATCACTTCCGTTAAATGCAGTAAGATCTTTATCCAGTCGGGCTTTTATCAATCTTATCTGCTTATTCTTCTTCTCATAATTATCGGCATAGATATCAAATACCGTTTCAGATATATCCATAATATTTCTCACCTTTCTGCCGGTAAGCCTGTAAAATCCTGTACACAGAAAAGGCTTTGAAGGATAGTTATCAGGAATTTTAGCAATCGCCTGTTGTATCAGGTCAACGGGGTTGATCGTTTTTACCACTACTTCAGCCAGTTGAGCAGCTTCGGGTTGCAGTGGGAAGATCGTATTGTTATGCTGTTCATTTAAAACAACAGTGCTTGTTCTGTAACCTACGTGTGAAATATAGATCGTGTCTTTGTTATTACCGGAAGGTATTTTGAATAAAAATCTTCCCTCCTCATTACTCATAGTATTGATACCATTCTTTACCAACCTGATGGTTGCATATGATACCGGTTCGCCGGTAACAGCATTACGGATAGTTCCCTGTAAAGTAAAAGAAGTATGCTGGGCTATTGAATGAAGAAAAGAAAATGCAGCTAATAATAACAGCGTAAAGTTTCGACGCATAAGCAAAAGAGAGGTTATTGCGTGAAAATAATAACTTGTTACTGATGCCTGGTTTGATTTAACATCTTGCTAGGAAACGGAAATGCAGGTTACCAGATACAGGTTACAGGATTTCTGATCGAGTGATTTAGGGATTTTGAGATTTAAGACGGATGATCCGGACGGGGTGAATAGTGAAAACAAGCCGCGAGCCACGAGGAATACAAGTTGGCAGTTGGCAATTTGCAGTTATCTCTTTCAGACCCCAGATTTCAGTCTTCCCTCATTCTGTATTTGCGTTAGGCGTTCAGCGTTTTGCGTTCAGCCTTCCCTTCTGTCATACAACTAACACATCTTTAACAAATCCTGGATCAGCTCACTATACGATTGTTAATGAGTTGGCAGAATAGAAATAATTGTTTTAACTTTTAAATAAAAATATGCCCCAAAGCAGACATCGTCATAAACATCCACATGCACACCATGCAGCACCTGCTACACATGCTCCGCATGCCCCTAAAAAAAGTGCAGTTCCCATGATGATCATTTTTATTGGCTTACTGGGATTTGGCATAGCGCTTATTGCTGCAGGAACCAACTGGATCTGGTTACTGGCAGGTATAATGCTCGGAGCTATCAGCGGTTATTTTATTGGCAAAAGCATGGATAGAACTGCGGCAGCGGATAAGTAATTTATAATGTGCGAATGAGGCTGAATACGGTTATAGGTTTTAGGTTGTAAGTTATAGGTTATAGGTTAATACAGGAATTAGGTATTAGGAGTTAGGTTTTAGCTAGGAGGAATACAAGTTGGCAGTTGGCAATTTGCAGTTAAGCCAGTGAATAGTCAATGGTCAATAGTCAATACGAACCAGGAAGTAAGTTCTCGGTTGTTCCAATATCAAATTTCAAACATCGGATCTCAAATCCAGTATCTGGTATTCCCTTTCACTTTTCACGTTTGACGTTTCACGCATCCACCACTCACGACTGACGACTCACAACTCACGTTTGATTATTCTCAAAAAAAAAGATGAACAGCTCTTCGCCATTCATCCTTTAAACACTAAAATTCAACAAATATTTTTCTAATTCTCTACCGGGTAAAAATAATAGCCCTCTTCACTTAAAATGTGCGTATTGGGCACATAACGCAACAGAGATAGTCTTACCATATCTTCTGCAGCCTGCTGGTATTGTTTGCCAACTTCAGGAGTTTTCATCGCAAACTTCCAACTTTGAATTTTGAGTAAAGCAATTTTACTGGAATGAATAATGTGGTTCTCGAGCATCAGGTATTTACCCGCAAGATAATCCTGGTCATTTTGTAAAATACGGCTCATAGGGATACTAAATTGGGTTTTGGATAGATACTGGAATGGTATTATAACGCTGTAAGAAACACAAAATTGTGCAATGTTTTTACGGTAATTATTCCAAAAGCGATAATTTACAGGTAATTATGTAGCGCTACCCCGGAAAATCCATAACAAAAAAACGCTATCTGTACCCCTGCCATTGAATCAACTGGTTAAGCAAACCGTTTTTTGCAGCATTTCCCCTACTACGAGGCATTGTTATCAATAAAAAACAGGACATGAGCAACAACGCAACAACCAAATGGTATCAGCAGGATGTTACAGCAGTATTTTCCAACCTGTCAACTTCAGAAAAAGGGCTATCGCAACAGGAAGTACAGCTCCGCAGAGATCAGTATGGCCCTAATACACTTCCGGAGACCAGGAGAAAAAGTTTCCTGAAAGTCTTTATCAGCCAGTTCCTCAGTCCGTTGATCTATGTCTTGATCGCTGCAGCAATATTATCAGTAATTGCAGGTGATGCCGAAGATGCCATCTTCATTGCAGTAATAGTGATCATTAATGCCGTGCTGGGTTCGTGGCAGGAATGGAAAGCAGAATCAAGTACTGCTGCATTGAAAAATATGGTAACAGTAAAAGCAAGGATCCGCCGTGATGACCATATTCATGAAGTAGATGCTGAAGAACTGGTACCCGGCGATATTGTGCTGCTGGAATCCGGTGTAAAAGTTCCCTGTGATATACGATTGGCCGAAGCACAGGACCTGCAGATTGAAGAAGCATTGCTCACCGGCGAATCAGTACCTGCTATAAAAAGTACAGGAACATTACCGGGAGATGAACTGTCACCCGGCGACCAGGTAAATATGGCTTTTACCGCCACTACCGTAGTAAAAGGTCGTGGCTGGGGCATTGCCGTTGGCACAGCATTACATACAGAGATCGGTAAAATTGCCCACTCGCTCACTTCTACCGAAGCAGAAAAGCCACCACTGATCAACCGCATGAATGCATTCTCAAAAAAGATCAGCTTAGCCGTAATTGTCATTTGCGCATTGCTCGGTATTATAGGCTATCTGCGTGGTATGCCGGTAATGGAGATCTTTTTCTTTATGGTGGCTGTAGGTGTATCTGCCATTCCCGAAGGCTTACCCATTGCATTAACAGTCGCCTTGTCTATTGGTACCAATCGCATGGCCCGCCGCAAAGTGATCGTGCGCAAATTACCTGCCGTGGAAGGATTGGGAAGTTGCACCATGATCGCTTCCGACAAAACAGGTACGCTTACCATGGATCAGCAATCTGTGCAAACCATTGTATTGCCTGATGATACCACCATACAGGTTACCGGGCAGGGCTATAACGGCGATGGAGAATTGCAAACAGATAAGGGAGAAAAGATCACAGAACTGAATGATGAATTAGCCGCATTTATACAGGCTGCTGTATTGAGCAATGAAGGTATTTTACGCAAAACAGGTAACAGTTGGGAACACAGTGGTGACGCCATTGATGTGGCCCTGCGGGCACTTGCCTATAAGGCAGGCAAACAACCTGCATTTTTTAAAGAAGGGATTGAGGTTGTAAAGATGATCCCTTATGAATCCGAGAACAAGTTCTCCGGCATTTACTATAAACAGGATGGGCAACTTTATTTTGCCATGAAGGGGGCCGTGGAAATTGTAGGCGGCAAATTACCGGACGCAGCACAACAAAAAGTATTGCAGACCTCGGAGAAGATGGCCGCAGAGGGTTATCGTGTATTGGCGTTGGCCGGAGCAGCAGTTCATTCAACTGATTTGCAGGAGTTGCCCGAATTAAAGAACCTGGGTCTTGCAGGATTAATTGATCCCTTGCGTCCCGAAGCAACTGCCGCCATCCGTGAATGTAAACAGGCAGGCATGGAAGTGTTGATGATCACAGGCGACCACCCTGCAACTGCACTGACCATTGCCAAACAACTGGGTATAGCCTCCTCTTCCGAAGAAGTGATGACAGGCAAAGACCTGAGTGTATTGGAATCAGCACCTGTAGCGGAAGTGGCCACACAGCTTAAAGATAAAAAGGTCTATGCACGTGTAACGCCACTGCAGAAAAAGCTCATCGTTGACAGTATGAAACACAATGGGCATTTCATAGCAGTAACAGGTGATGGTGCCAACGATGCCCCTGCCTTAAAGTCAGCCCATATCGGTATTGCAATGGGCAATGGAACCGATCTTGCCAAAGAGGCCTCTTCTATCATTGTAGCTGATAATAACTTTGCATCCATAGCCGCCGGTGTGGAAGAAGGTCGTTTTACCTACGATAATTTGCGCAAGATCATTTACCTGCTTATTTCCACCGGCATCGCCGAAATACTCCTGGTAGCATTGCCCCTTATCCTGGGCATGCCACTGCCTTTTATTGCCGTACAGCTTTTGTGGCTCAACCTTGTTACCAATGGCATTCAGGACGTAGCCCTGGCATTTGAGAAAGGTGATATGGCCGTGATGCAACGCCCACCCCGCCGCCCCGGTGAGAACATCTTTGATCCGTTAATGCTATGGCAATTGTTCATCTCTGCCATCGTGATGGTAATAGTAACTTTTAGCCTATGGTATTATCATGTTGAAATACAGGGAATGGAACCTAAACATGCACGTGTAATTGTAATGATGGCGATGGTATTGTTGCAAAACTTCCACGTATTAAACTGTCGTTCAGAAACTAAATCGCTTTTCAGCATTCCCCTTTCTAATAACTGGTTGTTACTAATAGGTATTTTCCTGGCCCAGGGCATACATATTGCAGCAGCTTGTATTCCGGGGCTTAACACCACCTTGCAACTGGAACCTGTAACTTTTAATGAATGGCTGGAACTGATCCCTGCAGCAGCATCGATAGTACTGGTAATGGAGATCTTTAAGGCGGTATGGAGGAAGAAAATGAAGTAATGTGCGGATTTCCCAATTTGCTAATGAAGAAAACAGTAGTATGATGTCAGAGGTCTGATAAGGCACAAGGAAATACAGAAATTAGAAATAAGGAATTGGGAATGAGGAATTAGAAAGTAGCAAGAAATATCGAATATCAAATTCCGAATTTCGAATATTGAAGGAACGACAGGAAGAAAGCAAGTTGGCAGTTAACAATTTACAGTGACCGGCAACCAGTATCTTGTATCAAGTATCCCGTGGCATCCAATTACAAAATCCCTCAATCCCGAAATCAGAAATCCTGCTACCTGAAATTATCTCTGCCGTTTCACGATCCTGCACCTTGTATCCTGAGATCTGAAACAGGCTTTGCGGTTTTGCGAAACTTTGCCGTCTTTGCGTGAAACCTGAAACCGGCTGATCTCATCATCATTAAACCACTTTTGTATGACAACTCAACAGATTGCAGACAGACTGGTATCGCTGTGTAAAAATGGCGATTATGCAACAGCACAAACTGAATTGTATGCAGACAATGCCACCAGTACTGAACTACATGAATCGCCCGCGTTTGAAAAAGTAACAACCGGAAAACACAAGATCTTTGAAAAAGGAGAAAAGTTCCGCTCTATGATCGAAACTTTGCATGCCACCGATGTTTCAGCACCATTGGTAACAGATAGGTTTATTGTGATGAAACTGATGCTGGATGCCACCATGAAAGGAAGACCACGTGAAAAAATGGAGGAACTCTGCCTGTATGAAGTAAAAGACGGAAAGATCGTTGCTGAGCAATTCTTCATGTGAAGGGAGCAAATACGAAGTATAAAGTACGAAATACGGAATGCTTTAAATGCCGGTGGGGTGACTGCCGGCATTTTTGTTTACTGGTGGATTTACTACAACCCCTATCGGATTGAGAACAGGTCTATTATATCTATGTGCTGTTTGCCCCGCCCTGAAGGACAAGGCAAGCATGTGAATACATTGTCTTACTGAATAAGAGTTGCCTACCGGCTAAAGCCGGATTGTGTTAGTTAAAACCACGGGATGCTTATTCATTGGGGTGAGGTAGTATATAGATACCAATGATTACGCAGGAGTAAGTCAGTGAGTTTCAAAAAAGGTGTTACCTCTACCCCCCGTTAAAACACCTAAAATGCGCGTTGCAAAAATGCGCTTAATTGAGGCATAACAGTTTGCCGTTCACCGACAAAAGCAATATTTCGTTTACTGAATATAGTTGCATATTCTGGATGGATTGTGTATATTTTAGAATTCCCGACTCTTATATTCTGAGTTTGCATTATTCTAATGTTCGAGTCCATAATAATTAAAAAAAAATCATGGCACTACATTCTTATTGGACACATGGAAGCGTAGGCATTTCGCACATCTATCAGTCCACCTTAGAGCTTGGGGGCTTATCGTTTACCTTACCAGCCGGTAATATGGGTACTCAGGCAAACATATTCTTCCCATTACCAACACCGGTCATTGTCGATGGAAAGCGTGCCCGCCTTCTACGCGTTTTTATTCTCTATGAGTTATTAGCTCATACATCAATAACAGCCGTACGCATTATGGATGGACAAAATGACCCGGGAACCTGCGATCCACATGGTACAGGCGAGGGACAATTTAACTTTGTTATTGCCGGACCAACTCATCATACCGGCGTAAACTGCCTTGAGGATCTGGTTGACAACCGTACACGCTTCAACCTGAAAAAACCGCAGCAGGTATTTTTCGGTCTGGCCCTCTCAGTAACCGTGCATATGGCTAAAGGGGGAAAAGCCCGATTCACTTCAGTAGGTGCAGATTACGAGATTTGATCAATGTCGCGATATTCCAAACTGGCGTAATTTGTAAGTTTCGATAAATAAAAACTA
Organism: Chitinophagaceae bacterium; assembly: GCA_047602185.1. Lineage (GTDB taxonomy): Bacteria > Bacteroidota > Bacteroidia > Chitinophagales > Chitinophagaceae > PMP191F. Next base: position 1,705,220 of record JASGHY010000001.1, read on the forward strand.
TCACCAGGCGTAAGCATAGGACACGCCGTTTTGTTATTTTAGTCAAGAGAGATTTCATTTTGTGGCTTTCAGCTACTATCCAAACTCATCTGTTTCTTGTAGACACAGCCTACAGATGTTTGTTACAATTGAAATGTATTTTTTTTATTGCTGTTCGAAGTTGCTGATAATTATTGACCGGTGTTGTGTAAACAAACGCTTACACCAAAGTAGGGGTCATACAAAATCAAACTCTTAAGTAACATGAAAAAATTCTTTCATCATTTAAATAATTCCGTCGGACTTCTTGCTGGAATCTGTACAATTATTCTTTTCTTTAGAGAATTATTTTTTCAGAAAAATGTCCCTGTAACTAAACAAGATTCGACTATCACTTACAGAGAAGACAATAAAAATCCTCAAATTAAAACAGATACTAATTCATACACTTACAACACAACTATTAATCAAAATCCCGTTGCAACAGAAAAAAGACCTTTGCCTAAATCCATTACAGACACATTACCTCACCCAAAAACTGCGTCAAACTATATAAGCTCAGAGAAAAGCGCCACCTTTTTTATCACTTTCATCAAAACACCTGTAGTATTTTATGCGCTATTGCTTGCGCTACTCGGATGTTTTTTTGTCGGAGCCTATCAGCTTTTCCAAAATTTGTTTACCAAATTTGAACACGGGTTTGAGACTACTCAAAATATTTGGAATTGGGGATGGGATAATATAACAATTGATTGGTGGTGGGATAATGGAGTCGGGTGGCATTTAGCAATCTCAATAGCTGTGTGGAGTATTATATTTTATTTGATAAATAATAGCGAATGAATATAACGCACATTTATGATCTGCAGAATAATTCTATGTTAATAAAGAATAGAGGTATAACAGGTGAGGCTGCTACGTAGACAAAGCCTACATCGAGTAAAGCATTTTCAAACACTCATCCAAACGAAAACCCTGAAACAGTTACTGGCAATTTAAATCAACACCTCAAATATATTATGGGATTAGATATGCGACCAATGGGGAAACCCAAACCAGGATTCGAGAAACGCTTTGTTGATATTTTTAAGATGATCACTAACAACACAATCCCTAAAGCCTCATTTCTTGACAAACTAAAAGGGAAAAAGCCTCCAACCAAGGATGAACTTCTGCAGGAATGGTTTGCAAATCAAATCCAGACGTATGAGACCATCAAAGCACCAAGGGTTGGACGAGATAAGGAAGCTGACGAGTGGATTAAAAGCAAATACCATGAGCTAAAACAAAAACCCGCATTAGAGCAGTTTTTGAAAGAGCATGACGGTTATTATGTGATTGAACTTGCCAAAGAGCAAGACGGAGTTCCCGTTTATATTGCAATGGGACAAGATGAAAATGTTTTCAGAGGACAATTTCTTCAAGACTGTATTGACATAATAGGAGAAGATTTAGTCAATGAAGCATGGCACACAAAACTTGCTGACGAAGCACTGGATTATGGTAACAGGCTCATGACTATTGCAAACAAAATTGCTAAAGAAAGAAATTTAGAGTATTTAAAAGGGCAACGACTTCCACCCGACACAGACGAAGAGAGTATTGAGAGTAAACTGCATATCATTTTTTCGCTGGCGAAGTGGCTTATTTTCTATGGCAAAAACGGGCATGGATATGAAGCAGACTTCTGACAGACCAATTACCTGAAACATAAACAATGAGTGTTTGCATCTTTAATCAGCAGCCAATACCTCAATATTAGCGACAACCTAAACCCGAAACTTACATTATGACAAATGACAAGTTAAACAACGATTTAGAAAGCCTGACAGAAGTATTCAGACAGGCCGGAGCAATAGACCAGGAGATATGGGCAAGCTCCCAGATTGAAGAAGGAATCAACCAGCTTGGGAGATTTAGCTTTCTCAAAGCTATTACTTCAGAATGGTTAAAAGAAGACGATGTCAATTGGGTAGATAATCAAATTGAATTCAATTACTCGCAACCCGGCGACCCACTTTCTCAATTACCGAAGGCATTAAAAGAAATGCTGGATAAAAACGTTAGCAGAGAGACTATAATTGATTTAATAAGAGTAATACAATTCAATACCTTGTTTCATGTATGTTCAACAATTGACAAATCTATTGAAGCGGATACACCTGTTACAAATTGGACTTTGTACGAAACTGACGACGATGACAATCCCAATAACGTCATAAATGGGCTACATGAAAGTTTGTTGGAATTCGACCCCTCTGATAAAGAAATGAGACCACGCGAGAACAAATAAACTTTGCTTTTATATTTAACATCATTTAAAAACCTGGCAGTAGTTCCGACAAACGAAATACCATCCCCCCGCCCTGGTTATGCAAAAAATATCAAAACAAGCTTTTATTGAAGTGTTATGGTTAATCGCTTCTTTGGGGTTAACATTATTGTTGTCGTTATTGCTCTTTGGCAAAAACATTTTAAACGACACAGTAGGTGTTCATCTATACAATACTCACTTTGTAATTGCCCCTTTGCATATTTTACTACCAGGCTTCTTCCTTGTAACATTTATCGTCTATTTCATTAAAGAGCTTCGTAATTCATTTCAGCGGACACTGCCAAACCAGGTACTCCTTTTAGTGGGCTTTTCTCTTATAATTGCATTGACATTTTTGATTAGAACATTTTCACAGTCTTTTACCGGTGGCTGGACTTTATATCCACCATTATCGGCATCAGGACCCAACAAGCCTTCTGAGTTGCCCCAAATCGCTGCTACGAAATTCATCACAAACCTTTTTACCGTAATACAAATTTTAGCCCTGGCAATATTGCTTTTTGTGGCATTTCGTTGGGGAACACAAAAACGAGATAAAGAATAGCGCCCTTATATCATTAATACTTCAAATGCTGGTAACTTCTACCGGCATTTTTGTTTACTAAACACTCCTGTAGTTTGAGATTTAATGTTTGAAATTTAAAGATGTGGATACCCGCTACTGTATTTGCCTGCCTGAATGATGGACCGGGCGAGACGTTAAGCGTTCTGCGTTTAGCGTTTGGCCCCCTATCTCAAAAAATTTTACGTTCAATTCACACAATACTTTTACATTTATGTTCAACCTCTACAGCACACTATATGGGAGATATCCAGGTTAAGAAAAATCCGAAACAGTACGATGCAGTCATTGTGGGTTCGGGCGCAGGCGGTGGTATGGCAGCTTATGTACTGGCCAATGCCGGTCTGAAAGTTTGCCTGATAGAAGCCGGCCCTATGTACGACCCCCGTACCAATGTTACCCAATTTAAAAACCCATGGGATTCGCCCCGTCGCGGAGCCAGTACCAAATTCCGCCCCTTTGGCGATTTTGATGCCTGTTACTGGGGATGGGAAATTGATGGCGAACCCTACACTACAAAAGATAATACCAAATGGGATTGGTGGCGCGCACGCATGCTCGGCGGACGTACCAATCACTGGGGAAGAATTTCCCTGCGCTTTGGTCCCAAAGACTTTAAACGCAAAAGTATTGATGGTCTTGGCGACGACTGGCCTATTGGCTATGAAGACATCAAACCTTACTACGATAAAATAGATAAACTGATTGGTGTGTTTGGTACCAATGAAGGATTAGAGAATGATCCTGATGGTATTTTTTTACCACCACCCAAGCCACGCCTGCATGAGCTGATGATCAAGAAGGCTGCAACAGGTATTGGCATCCCTGTAATTCCCTCACGTCTTTCTATTCTTACCAAACCATTGGAGAATAGTAAAGACCGTGGTGCCTGTATTTATTGTGGTCAGTGCGGCAGGGCCTGCAGTACAATGTATGCAGATTTCTCCTCTTCTTCCGTGTTGATAAAGCCCGCTATACAGACCGGCAATGTGGATGTGGTGCCTAATGCGATGGCCCGCGAAGTGCTTACCAACCGCGAAGGACTGGCTACCGGCATTTCGTATGTGAACAAGAACGATATGCAGGAATACCAGGTAAATGGTCGCGTGGTGATCCTTGCAGCCAGTGCCTGTGAATCGGCCCGTTTGCTGCTCAATTCTAAATCTGATCGTCACCCCAATGGATTAGCTAACAATAGCAACGTTGTAGGCAAATACCTGCACGATTCTACCGGTATGGCAATGGGTGGCGTATTACCCCAGCTCTTCGGACGTAAACGCTATAATGAGGACGGCGTAGGCGGTATGCACGTGTACACTCCCTGGTGGGGCGATAATAAGAAACTTGATTTTGCACGCGGCTATCATATCGAATACTGGGGCGGCATGGGACAACCTGCTTATGGCTTCGGGTTTGGCATGGAAAGCATGAATGGGCAATATGTAGTGAATGGTCAGAAAAAAGAAGCTGGTGGTTATGGTAAATCACTGAAAGAAGATGTCCGCTTTTTCTATGGCGCCTCTGTAGGCATGGCGGGTCGTGGTGAAGCGCTGGCACTTGAAAGTAACTATTGCGAAATAGATCCTACCGTAGTGGATAAATACGGTATCCCCGTACTGCGTTTTAATGTAAAGCCCTCTGAACATGAGATCAACCAGGCCAAACACATGAAGGAAAGCTTTGCTGAAATTATGCATGCAATGGGCGCTGTGATCACCTGGGGTAATGATGGCACTAAAGAAAACAATTACGGGCTGGATACACCCGGTAAGATCATTCATGAGGCAGGCACTGTACGTATGGGTAATGACGCCAAACGCTCAGCACTTAACAAATGGAGCCAGGCGCATGATTGTAAGAACCTGTTCTGTGTAGATGGCGGACAGTTTGTATCGCAGGCTGATAAAAATATCACCTGGACAATTCTCGCCCTGTCTATGCGTGCCAGCGAGTATATTATTGATGAAATGAAAAAACAAAACCTGTAGCATAGCAAATAAGAAGTAAGAAGTACGAAATACGGGTCGCTGTTATTCCGGTTTTCATGCTTCAACTTTCAGTAGTAGTTAATAAAACAAATACGAAATAAGAACTATCACGTTACCGTACTTCTGATTTCGTATTCCGTACTTAAAATAATTCGCCTAAAAAGCAAAACCATGGACAGAAGACAATCCCTGAAAGCATTAGCCGTAAGTACACTTTCTGCCGGTGTAGTGCTGGAAGCCTGTAAAGACAGTGATAAGAAAGCCGGTGGTGCTCCTAAAACTGAGCAACCAGTCTTTACATTAGACAGGCAGCCTGAAGAAATAGAGCTTTATAACAATATCACGTCCAAAACATTCTTTTCGCCACACGAAATGGCCACTATCACCATCCTCGCAGATATTATCATTCCGCGTGATGAGGTAAGCGGCAGCGCTTCTGATGCTAAAGTGCCGGACTTTATTGAGTTTATAGTGAAGGATATGCCCGAACACCAGATCCCTATGCGGGGCGGACTTCGCTGGCTGGATGTTCAGTGCCTGAAACGCTTTGAGAGATCATTTGCCGATTGCAGCGATAAACAACGTATTGAAGTGGTAGATGATATAGCTTATCCCGCCAAAGCCAAAAAGGAATTTGCACAGGGTGTTGCCTTTTTTAACCTGATGCGCAACCTGACAGCAACGGGCTTCTATACTTCTGAGATCGGTGTAAAAGATGTTGGCTATGAAGGCAACAAACCTAATGCCTGGAATGGTGTGCCTGATGATGTATTAAAACAATACGGCTACGCCTATACAGAAAAAGAAATGAACGAGTGCGCGAAATATTAAGCACGAAGGAAGTCAAAATACGAAATTAGAAATACGGGATATTCTGTCCCGTATTTTTTTTGTACTAACTGCAATAAACTGGTTTCTTAGTCAGGTAATACCTGGCTAAATGCCCAATATTCAATGTTCGATAATCAACCTCTAAGCGTTGCAAACTGAGCATTGTTTATTGAATATTCAGTAAGCAGCACCTGTAGCAGCCCGACCAGCCAGGTATGTTCTAACCACCATGCTGATACAATCCAAATACATTGCCAAACGGATCGGCAAAGCGGGCTACTTTTATTGACATACTTTTATTATAGGGCAACACGATAGTACCACCATGTGCAATGATCAGTTTGATCGTTGTTTCAATATCATCAACCATAATTGAAATCACAATACCGGGATCAGTAGCAGGCTTCGGGCCAATCTCCCACATACCACTCACCTCTCCCACTCCATCATCAAAAGTTACATTACCCTGGTTATCGCTCCTGATCTTCCAGCCAAAGATATCCCGGTAAAACTCTGATGAACGTTGAATATCTGCCGCCGGAATTTCAAGGTAGCAAATCTTACCATTGCCAAACGTAGGATGCTCCATATAGTCAAGTATTAATTAATGGTCAGGTATATAAATATCTTCTTCCCGCTTATAGGCAAGTAAACCTGTCAGGTCTAACCCGCCAGAGAAAGTTTCCTTATAAAAAGCAATCAATCTGCTCAGCCCAGACCTGACAGGTTAAGGCTCTTAATCGCAATTTGTCTATATCCGGATAGTCAGGTAAAACATTTACCCATTCAAGGTACTATTAATATATCAAAACCATTTTTTCATAAATGCAGCCCCGTTAGAAATAAAGATCCTGTTTACGATCTCAGCAGGCGTAAGCTGGTTATAGCTCTTGAGGGTATTCTTTCCCCGCTCGTTCATATAATTAAACGCATAGCGCTCCAGGTAGTCAGAAAGAAAAGGCATGGTTTCCGTTGTCAGGTACCCATTCAATGGATTGATAACGCCGTCAAAATCGCTGCCGATAGCTATGCAATCCCAAGCAAAAAGATCGTTCCTGTCAAGTAATTCTGCAATATGCTGCACCTGGTTCCACAACAGCTCAGCACGGTAATGCCTTATCTTATTCATGAAAATGGAATGCTTTACCTGCTTCAGTGTGTTCTCACTGGCAATCCTTCTCTCATCTAACTGTAAACCTATAATGCCACCCGTTTTAGCTACCAGCACAAGTTCATTGTCATAAAAATTAATATCCTCTGCCAGTAATTTATAGGCGGTATCCTTTCCATCCACCACCGGGTCATCTACCGAACGTAACCCATTAGCAGCACCATGACTGATGATGACAGGTAAACGCTCCCCGGCAAGATCTGTTTGCAGAAAATTAAAATACTCTTTGCGCGCCACAGCACTCATATGTTTTATATCTACATAGATCCTTTTCCCGTTAGCCGTGCTCAGCACTTCTTTCAGCACCTTTTTACCCAGGTCAGTAAAGCCTGTGCCTAATCCTTCTTCCTGGTTGGTAACTGAGCCCACAATACCGGTAAGACTACGCGCATGCCCGCAAAGATGATTGTAGAAATGATGGGCAAACGTAACGAAGAACGGAGGATGCTGCCAGTTCTTGATAGCACGAACGTTATTAAGAAATGCCTGTTCATCCGGTGTTGAAAGATCAATATCAGTATTCAGCGAATGCAGCCCTTCAATACTCATCACCATGAACAGCACATTGTTTTCATCAGGGTGCAGCGAAAGATAATCTTCAATTTCCCGGTAACTGCTTACCAATTGGTATTGGTAAGTGCCTCCGGGGATCTTTACCTTCTGCCCGCTGAGTTCTTTATAAAATGAATATTCTCTTTCAAGGTCCTCAAAATAATTACGGACGCTTTGAATAAAATCCACTCTTTCACGGCCAACGCTGGTAACGAAACTATTTGCCAGGTCACTTAGTTTACCATCGCCCAGTTTATTATTAAAAAAACCTCTTTCAATCGGGTACAATGAAGGGCAAATGATCTGCACATTGCCATAGGCCAGTGAGGAACAATCTGCCTGTGTAAATTTTACAAGCCCGGTAAATAACTGTAAGGCTCTCTCAAACAGGTTAGGCGGATCATAATGCCATACGCTGTTCTTGTTTTTAACCCTGTTGGAATTACTGCCGGGTGTGCCGGTACTGAAGCTCTGTCCATAAGGTTTCATGGAAGGATGACAATGAAAGTCAACATACATGTTTGACATGTTGCCAGGTTTAATAGTGAAGAAATAAAAGGGCGCGGAAATACGTGCAGTGAAGTCAATACAGGGATACTAAAAAAGTATATAGAGCAGGTTAGTAATGCTAATATAGCAAATTAAACAGGTTGTTCCACCCGTTAAAACACTGTTTAATAGGCACCAATATCGTTGAATTAAGCTACTAAGGGGCTTCCTGTAAAGCACCGGGGGCTCCTGCCGGAGCCGCGATATGCTTATTACGATCATTTCTATAAACAGGAGGCCACGCTGTGGCTCTTTCTTAATTCAATGACATTGAATCGGGGAACCGGGAACTAAGTATAGATCGAAACCGCTGAATGATTGCTGATTAGGCAACCGGGTAAGTAAACAAAAAAGGGTACTGGCCCAAACCAGCACCCTTGCGTACATGAGAAGGGAAACAGTTTATTTCTTTAACTCTTCTTCAAGCAATAAACGCAGCTCTTTACCTGAAGGGCGTGGCCCGTCGATGGTAACAATATTCCCTTTTTTGTCAAAGACCATAAAACGGGGTATCGCTTTTATTTCATAATTACGGGCAATATCACTCCAGCCACTGGCAAATAGCTGTACACCTTTCAGTGATTCATTGCCTACATAATCTTTCCACTTCTGCAGGTCTTTATTCTCATCTACCGACACACTCATAAACACTACGTCCTTATCTCTCATTTCTTCTTCCATCTTTTTCAGATGGGGGATCTCTACTTTGCAGGGCCCGCACCAGGTAGCCCATACATCCACCAACACAACCTTGCCCTTGAAATCAGTAAGAGAAACCTTTTTACCGTCAATATCGGGATAAGTGAAGTTGATAGCCGCCTGTCCGGGTTTAGCAGCCTCTTTCGCCAGCTTTGCCGAGATCTCTGTTTCACGACGCTGCTGATCGGCAGTGATGATATACCTGCCATAGTTCTTACGCAGGTCAAGGAAACCCGTATAGGTTTTTAAAGATCCCGCCGCCAGCAATACCAGTTCACCACGCAATGTATCATTCTGTACATTGGCCATTTTTGCTTCCAGGTCGCCATTGACCTTTTCGCCGCCGGCCAATGCGGTTGCCATAGGCAGCCACGACAACAGGCGAACACCGAAAGGATATTGCAGCATAAAAGCATCTGCGGCATAATCCTGCACCTTAATGCCCTTGTAATAAGCTGTATAGTCTGCAGCAGTGGGATGCACACTGTTGGGGCTGCTGATAAACCCTATGGCCCAGGCCAGCAGGTCGATCCTGCGGATGCGGGCGAAATTTGCATCAAACTTTTTATTGTTTGTCTGCAATGGTTTATAAGATGGTAACTGCGCTACAAAGTTCTCCAGCTTTGGAAAAAATTCCATGTAAGTGTCATTGTCCTGCAAGGCATAGATAGAAGGTCTTTCCAATACCAGTCCTTTGCTGTGCCAGTCGGTAATCGCCAGGTTCTCCGGTGAGTTTTTTCCTGTAAGTGTATACGTTGTATCATTAATAGAAACACTCAATGCATCGCCGGGCTTGAAATAGAACATATACTTATCTGCTGCTATCAATGCGCTGCCGGAGCCTATCACATAAAAACCTTCTGTACCGGGATAAAAAAGAAAACCAAACCTTCCGGCACTATCGGCTTTTGAGCTTGCCAGTTCTTCCAGGCGTCCGTGGGTAATACTGAATAGCTTCACCGGTTCTTTAACACGACGGGTAGTTTGCCCGCTGATAGTAACGGGCTGTTGACACATAGCGATCAATACGCCCTGTACTGCACACAGGGTCAGCAATAATTTCTTCATTATTAAAACAGCTTTTAGTAAGGTAAGATGATGATGTTAACGGTTTCTGTAAGAGAAGCTCACAACCTTGCCCAGTCCCTCCCATTTGTTTCCTAAAACCAATGCGCCCTGTACTGGCGGAACGGTATAAGATTCCAGTATGCCATTGGCGCCTTCAGGTTTAGCCGGATCAACAACACCGGCCATCAATATGCTGCCATAGAATGACAGTGCTGTAAATGATTGTGTGCCCCTGTCCATCATCAGCTTGCTGGCTTTGAGCGACATGTCATAGGAATACAGCTTGTTGTTCACTGTATAGAAGATGTAACCAAGATCGGGGCTCACTGCAAAATTCTTTGCCTGTGCAATATCTGTAGCGGTCATTTCGTCGTAATACACCTGCTGAATATTGTTATTGAGCAGGAAACGCGCCAGGTAGTATTTATTGGCAGCCGCATCGCGCAGAATGGCAAACACATTACCATTGTTAAATGCACTGAACGTCATATACACCAGGTCTTTTCCTGTTTTGTAATCAAACAGGGTACCGTCCGGCATCAGTGTACAGGAGGCATCATTACCGCTGTGACGTACAAAGCGCTTATTGTCGTTATCATACAGTACGGTTACCTCAGCAAGCGTACTGGCTGCTATAAAAGGTGCTGTATGAAAGGTTAACGCTTCGTTCTTCATGATATTGACAGGCAAACCAAACCTGATCTGGTAAGTATAATAGTAGAAATATACATCAGTACCTTCCAGCATAAAGATCCTGTAACCACCGGCGTTGGCAAATGCAGCGGGAGCAAATGTTTCGGGTATATTGGAAAGCATTTCATACTTTATATTCAGGGTGCTGTTATACTGGAAGGTCTCAGCATCTATCCTGTCGGTTGTTTTATCTGTAGAAATATAAATAGCATAACCGGTTGAAAGCGCATTAATACGCATACAGTTTACAGCTAAAGGCTTTCCCTGCAATGCCAATGCTGATCCTGTACTGGCCAGCACATCGGGTATTACTGTGTACTGGTTATTCAGTTTGGAGATCATAGCGAGTTTTGCAATACCGTTCACATCCGTCATTACCATCCAGCCTTCGTATATATTGCTCTGTACTTCTACCGTAAATGATTTCTGGAACTGTAAGCCGGTAAGTGTGTCTTTTATAAGGTAATAAACAGTATAGACGCCTGCAGCCATAGCCATATTGGTACGCAGGCTTCTGCCGGTACCCAGGTAAAGTCTTTTATCTGCCGGCAATGCACCTGATTTCATAGAGATCCACTGATAGGTATAGCGGGCAGAATCTTTTGCGGTGGAATCACTGAACGCGAGTTGCGGTACCAGCTCGAAATAGGTGCCCTGCATCACAATATATTTATCGTTGATGCCGCCAATGGTTACGGTATTGGGCTGCTTATAGTCATAGTTGCCCAGGTCTCTGTAGCAGGCGCTCAACGCCAGCAACAGGCATACAGGTATTATGTATTGATAGAAACGAAGTTTCATGTTGATTACTTTTTTTTAATTACCAAAATGTAACTGGCATTACTGAACCAGCGGCCCCATGATCATGTCCGACCCGTCATCTTCCTTAATAACATTGCCAAGACTACGCTGCTCGTTCAGGTAACGTTGCATAAACTTTCCATAGAAGTTTACATCCGCTACCGCAATGGTATTATTCAGCTTATCATTAGGAATATCCAGCACATCCGACATCAGGTAAAGCTTTCTCCTGCTAAATGTGCCCAGGTAGCCATCTATCCAGTATTTAGGTTTATTAAGAATATCATCCACCTTAATACGATGCCGCGTGGTCTTTACCCATGTGGTAGTGGAGCTGCCGGGTCTTTTCGCTTCTACATCTACACCAAAGTTTTCATTGGCCTGTAATTCCACGTAAATATTGAACGACTGTGTAGTCATTTCAGGTATCCTGTGCAATTGAAAATAAACGGTATCCAGTACCCTGCCTGCCCTTACAGTAAAATCAGAATTAATGATGTCATAATGCTTGCCGGCTTTTGCTGTAGAGGAGTCATTGATCAGCAGTTTGTATTGGCGGTCAACAGACGCAGTATCTCCGCTAATTTTTACCGTCAGCATCAATACAGAGTCCTTTTGCGCAGCTGGTGCATAAGCAAAGGTAACAATGCTCGAATCGTAGAACAGCTCAGGATAGTTGCCGTCTTTTATATCTACTGCATATTGAAAATACACCACAGGTGTACCATCGAAAGTTTTAAGACCTTTGGTGCAGGCTGTACTCATTGCAGCAATCAGCACCAGTAAATAAATATATTTCACAACAAATGCTTTTGCGTTAACGGTATTGGGTTTCTGACAACGGTAACGGTAACACATACTTAGTGGCATCCATTGTTATGGTACCGGAAGTTGCGCTACTATTGGAGATACTGGCAACGTTCTTTCGCTTGTAAAAGAAGAACAACTGCCCTTCGCCCCAGAACTCCTTCTGGTATTCTTTCTGCAACTCAGTAGCAAGACTGGCAGTTGCGGCAATATCAGTCAACCCCCTTGCCTTACGCACTGTATTAAAATAGGTCCTTGCTTTTGCAGCATCCGGCTCACATTCAGCCATGATGTAATACATCTCGCTCATGCGTATCAGGGGCATCTTAAAGCGGAACAGGCTGTCTGTTTCCAGCACGTCTGTGTACTTATAAAAAGTACGATAGGTTTTTCCGCCAACAGAAGGAACGATCCACATCGGGTTGTACCTGTAATCATTTTCATTGCTTTCAAATACAGCTTTCAGGCGGGTATCGTTGGGCGCCAGGATCCTGGTATCACGTAGCCCGGGCGCAAACAGCCTTTCGTTCAGGTCATACAATTCCAGGTTGAACATGCCCATGATTAGTTCTGATGAAAACACACGATCAGGATTGGCCCGGTCTGAAATGATCCGGGAGGGCGCTACCCACGGAAACCATATTGCACCACCTTCTGCCACAGCTCTCGCTGCTTCCAGCGCGGCGGTCTTATTGCCCCTGTATAGCTGTACGCGCGCCTGTAATGCTTTAATAGCATAGTAATTGATGCGCAGGTTACGGTTGCGCCAGAAGTCCCCATTGTCTCCTTTGGCAGCAATTACTCCCTGTACAATGACAGGATCATTACGCAGGCATTTCTCAGCCAGCGCCAGGTCATCAAGCACACTGTCGAGCACCTGCTTTGCCGGCAACAGCTCTGCAATATCAGGCGCAGCATTTCTGTAATAAGGAATAGACTTACTGGTGGAATCCTTTGAGTAGATAGGTCCGAACATGCGCAATACATCAAAATGCATCATGGCCCTCAACCCTATGGCTTCACCTCTCATCAGGGAATCGAGCTGTGGTGAGATATCTGTTGCTTTGTATGTGTTCAGGTTGCGGACAAACTGGTTGGCATTTACAATCAGCACATAGGCTTTTTCCCAGATGCCGGTAAAATTGTTCTTTACATCCTTTTCTCCATACTGGTAATTCTGGAAAAGGGAAAAGGTATGGCCGGAAGAAATATTATAGCGCTGTGCAAGGACCTCCAATGTGGTCATCGTAAGGTCACGACCATACAAGGAAGTATCTGCCATTAAAAGATACATTCCATTGAGCGCCGTAGCAGCCCCACTGGCGTTCCTGAACAGGTCCGACTCCAGGAACTTATCTTTTGGCTGTACATCCAGCCACTTGCTGCACCCCTGGAACAGCAAAGCGGATGATACGAGGAATATGAATAGTATTTTATATCGCTTGATCATAACGGTTTATTGATTGTTTAGAAGGCCGCATTTACGCTGAACGAGATCACGCGTGAAAAAGGATAATCTATTCCACGTTCTCTCTTTACAGATGAGATCCTGAAAATATCATTCAGGTAGGCACTGAACGAAAGTGAACGCATACCCATTTTCTTTACAAAAGCCCTGTTGGAGCAATCGTATCCCAATCGCACAGACTCACCTGTAAATGTATTTTCCTCCTGTATAAAGCGTGAAGACATTGGAGTGGTAGACGTGATAGAAATAGATTTAAACTGGCTGATATCGCCCGGCTTCTTCCAGCGGTCATACAGCGCACGCTTATCCTGGTTATAGAAAATATTCTTATCGCTGATATTCTCCACCTTGTTGTAGAGTGCTGAATTGAAAACATCTCCGCCAAAGCGGTAGCGGAATGCCAGGTTCAGCGAAAACCCTTTCCACAAGAACGTACTTGTAAGTACTCCTTCTGCTACAGGCCGCTCATTGCCTACTTTTACAATATCATTTGTACTATAGTCATAGGTCATCTTGCCATCTTTGGTACGGAAGATCTCACGACCGCTGGCAGGATCTATGCCGTAGGAATATACAGCCCACATATCTTCCGGGCTATAACCATCATGAAACCTCAGCAATTGCTTAGATTCCTGCTGTGCCTTATTTAAACTCTCCAGGTCGGTACGCAATCCTCCATAAACAGCTTTCTGGAAAATACCCGTAACGCCAATACTCCAGTTAAGTCCGTGGCGCTCATCGTTAATAGGTGCATAACGGATATTGGCTTCTATCCCTTTGTTGTTCATATGCCCTACGTTCTTGGGATAATTATACAGACCGGTACTCGAAGGCAGATCAAGTACAACGATCAGCGGATTGGTGTACTTCTGGTAGACATTGATAAAGCCGGATAGTTTGTCGTTGAACAGGGAGAAGTCAATACCAAAGTTGGTTTGCTGTGTATTCTGCCAACCCAGGTTAGGATTTCCCAGTGTGCTGAGCGAGGTTCCCTGCCCGAAGATATTGATCAGCTGCTGGTAGCTGTAAACAGACACAGAAGTAACCTGTCCAAAGTTCTGGTTGCCAGTAGAACCTGTATTTGCTTTCAAACGCAGCCTGTTGATCCAGTGTGCATTTTCAAACATAGGTTCGCTGTGCAGGTTCCAGGCCACCCCTACCGACCAGAAAGGTCTGAATTTCTTACTGCTGCCAAAGGCTGTAGAGCCGTCCAGCCTGTACGAGAAGTCAGTAACAAAACGCCTGTTGTACATATAACTGCCGGATACCAGGAAGTTGTTTCTCCGGTATTTATTGTAACCAGTAATGGGACGATCGTCAGGATTATAACCATAGGCAAAAGCGGGGTTACCATTAGAACCTGGTGGAAACCCGACCACCTCTGTTGAGTAGAACTGGTCAGTGCTTTCCTGCGCCTCAGCCCTCACGTTGGCCGATACCTGGTGTATGCCATTAAAAATATTGGCGTAGGTAAACATGGCATTGGCCTGGTAAGCAGACCCCGTTATGCGCTGATTGGTATAGCTACCCCTTTTAAAAATATTCACATCATCAAACTCTGTATTCTCAGGTGCCACATAACGCTCTCCGTCTGAGGATGATTTAGAGAACTGTATACCTCCTGTAAAAGATAAAGAAGAAGAAATATTATAGATCAGCTGCAGGTTATCCAGGAAGTTAAAGCTATTGTTATGGCTATAACTGTTCAGTCCTGTATTGTACAAAGGATTAGGTACAGAATCATAATATAAGATCGTACGTTTCTTTGCTATTTCAAGATACTTGTCAACCCCACCGTAAGCATTGCGCTTCTCGTAATAAGGATTAGCATTTACAAAATTGGAAAATGAGCCGTAGGGCGATTCAGGAGCATTCACTCCGTTCACCATCATTTTGTTGTTCACATTCACCTTACCTTTCCTGTACACAAGATCAATATTGCCCTGCCATGTTTTACGTGAAGATCCCTTCATTACCCCGTCAACCTGTTTGTACTGCACACCTGCACCATAGCTGAAGGTATTGTCACCACCTTCGGCACGTATTGAATTAGCATGTGTAAAGCCCATACGCACCGGTTCATTGAGCCAGTAGGTATTCACTCCTTTTTTAACACGGTACAGCCTTGACTGGTACAAGCTGTCCAGGTACATTTGTTCTTCGTATTGCGTGGGATAAACAACCCGGTACCTGCCTGAAAGCCTTTCAAACTCCAGCTTTTCTGCGGCATTCATCATGTTGTAACCGGAGAGATCAGGAATTTCCAGCCTGTAATCGCCACTGTAATACACCTGCATTTTACCCGGCTTGGGCTTACGTGTCTCCAGTACCACTACACCGTTGGCGGCCCTGGCACCATAAATAGCAGTAGAAGCAGCGTCCTTTAACAGGGTAACAGACTCAATACGGTTGATATCAAGATCATTGATCGTAGTAAGCGATGTTTCAAAGCCATCGAGAATAAAGAGCGGCAGATTGGGATTGGTAGTAAACTGGCTGCGTAATGAATTGCTGACCACAGATGTTTTACCCCTTATCTCAATATCGGGTATCATGTTGGGATTGGCACCCTGTAAGTTGTTTTCAGCAACAATAAAAGAAGGATCCAGGGATTTGAGGCTCTGGATCACATTCTGGTTACCAATCGATTTTAACTGGTTGTTATTGAAAGAGACAGATGCACCGGTAAAACTTTCCTTCCTGCGTGTACTTATCCCTGTAACCACCATATCCTGCAGGTTGGTATTTACAGCAACGAGCGCAACCTTTACGGGCTCACCAGCTTTTACTTTTATTTCCCTGGTGGCATAACCAATGCAACTGATCACCAGTGTAACATTCTCATTGCCGGCATCAAATTCAAAATCTCCATCGTTGCCGGTAACCGAGCCACGTTTGGTACCTTTTACTACCACGCTGGCGCCTGCAACAGGTTTGCCGCTTTCGTCAGTAATTTTTCCTTTTACTATAGGCGGGGCCGCTTCAGCAGCAGCTTCAATGACTGCCTGCGGCGTACGGCGTCGCAATACAATGGTATTGCGCACGGCCTCCCAGGTAAAGGGCTGTCCTTTAAAACAAAGGTCCAGCACGGCCCACAGGTTTGCTTCGCGTACGTCGATGGAAATGCTTGCAGCTTCCTGCAGCCAGTCGTTCCTGTACACAAACGAATAGCCCGTTTGCTCTTTAATTTTTTTAAATACGGTCTGTAGCGAGGCATTTCTTGCAGAAAGCGTCACTTGTTGAGACATGGTCTCTGCACTCAGATGCAGGCAGATACCCAGCAGTAAAGTAGCGGTCATTCTCATCGCCAACCCAATTTTGGAGCGGCTGCACAAAACCCGCCTGCACCAATGTACAGGCATAGCTTTGCCATGCGCAATTAATTGCATAGTTTTGGTTACGTTTTGGTGATCAAATAACAGTATGTCAAAAATTGTTAACAATCGCCATGTAACCGGTAGTGTTGCCGCACCGCCGGTTTTTTTATGCGATCATCTTCCACTATCTAGCCGATACAATTAGTTTTTTGTTCTCTATTTTATAATGAATGCCGCTCAGCTCAAGGATGCGCAGCACTTCAGAGAGCAATAAGGTTCTTGAAAAGTCGCCACTCAATGCCCCGGAAGGCACTGCGCTTTCATATACCACATCTACATCGTACCATCGCTGCAACTCTCCCATTACCTGCGCAAAGCTGGTGTTGTTAAAAGAAAAGCGGCCTTCTTTCCAGGCCATCACAGCCTCGGTATCTGCATTGCTATTGCGTTTAAGACTCCCGTTGTTCACAATTACCTGTTCACCCGGTTTCAATACACCATTACCGGCATTGCTGTTGATCTTCACCGAACCTTCCAGCAAGGTGGTAGTAATGCCATTTCCGTCTTCATAGGCGTTCACATTAAAATGCGTACCCAGTACCTCTACCTGCACATTATTGTTCACCGTTACCAGGAAGGGATGCTCAGCATCTTTGGCCACTTCAAAATAAACTTCGCCGGTAATGCTCACCGGCCTTGTTGCACCAATAAACTGAACGGGATAAGTAATAGAAGAAGCCGCATTCAGCCATGCAGCCGAGCCATCGGGTAATACCAGTTTAAATTGTCGTCCCCTGGGAGTGGTCATGGTGTTGTAGGAAAGTGTGCCATTACCGGCTACAGGTTCATATACCAGGGTGCCATCTTTAATAACAGCACGCATGCCCTGTTCATTCACAACACCTGTTTTGCTGCTATCCAGCACAATACGGTTTCCATTGGCAAGTATAAGAATAGCGCCTTCCTGCCCGGGCAGGGCATCATTGGCAGGTGCGGATACAACAGTCTTTTCTACCGGCACCTGTTTGTTATAATACAAAAAGAACAATGCAGCCCCTGCTGCAACTATCAGCACAGCCGCAACAGCTACCCAACGGAATAGTATGCGCCGTACCGGTGCTGGTACAATTTCCGGCTTATCTGCCTGCAGCACCTCCTGCAGAAGATGTTCAAAGCGCTCAGCATCATAAGCATTATCCGGTTGTTGCTGAGCCAGCAAAGAACCCAATGCTTCTACCACCGCTTCCTTATGCTGCTCGTCCTGAACATAGCGCTGCAACAGCTCCTGCTCCTCATCGCTGATAGCCCCTTCCAATTGTTTTTTCATTAATGTCTGTAGTAGTTCCGGTCTCATTTCACAGGTTTAGTACCTATAAGACCAATGGGAAAAGCATTTATACCAATGAAGAAGAAAAAAAATTCCAGCCCCGGATCAGCAGATTACCAGGCAATTATAACGGGGACGTCTTATCTCTTGAAAATAAGCAGTGCAAGGATAGATATAGAAAGCGTATATCCCTGCCGGGCAAGGTGGCTGCGCAGAGACTCCAGCGAAGCGGTAAGGGTATTGCGGACAGTTTGTACAGAAAGCCCCAGCTCTGCGGCGATCTGTTCGGCATTATAGCCCCATTCCCGGCTCATCATATAGATCTTCCTGCGCTGCGGCGATAGCTGCTGAATACCCTGCTGCAATGCTGCTTTCAGGAAATTCAGGTGCAGCAATTCCGAGGTTTCGGTATTGCTGCTGCCGGCTCTTTCCTCCACAATGTTCAGCGCCTTTTTCTCTGTCAGCGAGCGCCGGAACAATGTATAGCAAACGTTTGCCGTGATCTTAAACAGCCATGCTTTGGGATCTGCAATACCTCCAAGCTTATCGCGATTGAGCCAGAAACGGAGAAAACATTCCTGTATCACCTCTTCTACCAGGCTTTCTGAACGGGTAATGCTGAAAATAAAAGGACGCAGCTGCGGAACCATCTGGCGATAGAAAGAAGCAAAAGCCGTTTCGTCACCAGCCCCGATCTGTACAAACAAAGAAGCATCCTGCAACTGGTCGTTGCTATGTGGGTTATATGTGGCGGGATCTTCTTTTCTCATGTCAGCGCTTAAAATTAATTAAAAAACTGAACGGGTAAAAGCTCCGCGCTACATAATAACTTTTATAGTGTTGGATTAAATGATACCGGGAAAGCCTTGCGCAAACGTTTGCGTGAGTAGAGAGTGGTGAGTCAACGTCGTTTAGTTAATGTCCGCTCTTCGGAACTTGTAGTTCCGAAGTTCCTATTATGTTGCTTTCAGCAACTGGTGCTAATTACCATAATTTCCACCAGGGTTTGCTCTTCTTAACTGCCTGGTTGTTTTTTCCATCAAGCCCTTGAAGCATCGCATTGATCCTTCTTTCAGCCTCCTCTATTGTAATACCATTGTAGTAATCTTTTACAAATGGATGGTCTACATCGTCGTGAGGCACTATTTCCGGTCGCTGATTACCAGTTTTGGTAATGACTGTTGTTGGGATAGCTGTATCAAAATGATACCCGGGAATATTATTACTGAGCCAACCGAAATATTGGGTCACATAGTTTTCATTATCATAATTTTCACGGTAATCATTAAAGCTATTCTCACTTAATGATACCCAAAGCCCATATTGAAGACCATCGCAACGATCGTTCACTTTCTGTATCAATACGCAACGGATAAATCTATCAGTTTGTTCCGGATGACATATTACACAGAAGTCGGTATTAAGCTCTGCATTATTTGCTTTGTAATCTTCTGACAGGGAATGATAGCTGGTTGGCGAATCAAAAGCCAGTGAAGGCCATTCATTATATTCCTTTCCGCAACAACTGCATATAAATGAGGTCTGGTGTGCCATGGTATCTGCGAATGTAACCAGAAGTTATCTAAATACTTGCTCTTCGGAATTTGCAGTTCCAAAGTTCTTATTATGTTGCTTCCGGCAACTGGCATTCATTTGTTCGGCTACAGGTTGTAGGTCTTTACTTTAACTCCTTTTTCTGTTTCATAACTGATCACAAGCCTTTGGCTAGTAAGACTACGGATCTTAATCCTATTTAAAACCTGCGGTTCAGTAAAAATATCTGCCGGGAAAGCAAACAACTGTTTTTGCCCTGTTCGTATATTCAGTAAGATCATTTTATCACTTTTTCCGGGAACATCCTTATCACAAAACAATAACATTTCTCTTTTCTCATCAGCATCAATCCATGCAGCCCCATTCTTCAATATATTTTTACCGGTACTTTTCTTTATCAGTTCAATATAATGTGGGTTGCCTCCTCCGTGCGAATGAACCAGTACAAAATAACCGGTAAAATCAGCGCCTTTATAACCCAGGGTTTTAGTAAGCTCGCCTTTCGACACAGATGCTATTTCTGCAATTACCCTGCTACCCTTTTTCAGATACAGGTATTGTAGTTCATCATCTACTTTAAATGAAATAGAGTAACCAGCCTTCAGGGTAGTATCATAATCGTAAGTAGGGTTCAGTACATCATCCGCAGAACCTTCCTGTGCCCACAGGTTAAGGCCAGACAATAATATTAATATAATAAAACTTAGTATACGCATTTTACAGGCATCTTTTTAAAAGAGGGTACCACTCTCCTTCCTCTCCTGCTCTTTGGAACTTGCAATTCCAAAATATTGTTAATAGCAACTACCATAATTGAATATCCAGGAGGGTAACCAGCCCGATTCAAATTGTTTAATATAGCCCTTCAATTCTTCAACCCTGTTTATGCCATCAATATCAGTGCAAATTATTTTAATATCGTTCAAGTAGACCTTATCAGCCAAACAAGTTGCAAAAAAGCATTGCCAGAATACATCAATTAATGCTTCATCAGTATGCCAGGTCGTTACGACCTCGATACTATGATGAACGTCCTCCACTTCCATCATAATTATAATTTCATCAAAAACGTTATGCAGTTACTCCCCAAAGGTTCCATATCCTTTAAATTCGAAAATATTCTTCTTTGTAGTGGTTCGGGCAAACTTTTCAACACTATCGATATCAGGCTGTTTATTAGCAATAGCAAGACAAACCCATTCTTTATCGGGAAGTTCAGCCTGGGAACTTTTAAAGTCCAGCCAGAAAACCTGCCTACCTGAATATTCTCCTACATATTGCATATACAAACTCATTTAAATTGCATTTTACAGGACCTTGATGCCTGTATCCCTCCGCCGCAATTATATTATGTTGCTTCCGGCAACTACTAATTCTTCTGAATGGCTTTTTGCTGAAGATCTAAGACCTTATCCTTGTAAAAAGCCATCATCGTCATAACATGGTAAGCATTCGCTTTAGCAAAAAAATATTCTTCCCACGGGATCATTTTTGAGCCATCATATTTATCACTTATATCGAAAAGATCACCTGGCTTAATATTCTTATTACCTGCATAATACAGCTTAATAAAAGAGTTGTATGCTAATAAATCATTCTTTAAGGCCTTGATCCTTGCATTATTATTATAAGAAAATGTTTTTTCATCCTTCTTGTCCGCCATGGGTTGCAACTCACTCCTGATAGTGTCAATGCGGACCAGTATTTTATTTGTTCTGAAAGACAGGTCTACATCGGGCAAATAAGAGGTGTCTATATGAATAGTACCAAGCCCCTCTTCTTTTGGCAGGCTATCCTTTGCCTGCGTTAATGATTCATTTACTTTTTTGAAGTCACTCAAAGTTTCATCAGAGGTCTTTCGGGCATTCTTTGCGCTCCACACCATATAAGCAAATACCGTTAAACCCAGCACTCCGATAATTACTATAAAATTTTTCTTTGACATTATAAATAAATGAAGCGGCTAACAGAATGTATTTTTTACCCGGAAGTAAATTTAAGGTTAAAATATCCCGCATTAATCAATCCTCTTCCGGAAAATATTATCGGATACTATTCAAGAACAGGTTTTCGCGCAAAGAAAGATGAGAACAGGAAATAAAAAAGTATCCTCAATACGGGAAGCACAACCTTTATTATCCGGCTAAAAGATCATTACGATCTCTACAGGGTACCATCTCTACTCTGTCTCTATACCCCACCAAAAGAATCCTCAACAAGGTAGAGGCCCATTCCGTTGTAACTATACTTTTTATTCAGTACAATACCCTGCTGTTTATATTCCAGCCTTATCGACACAGATTTCTTATCGACCTTTTTAATTGTAATAACAACGGCATTTTCTCTTTTATCTGTACTGTCGTCAATTTCCCGTACCCTGTTCAACCGGTTGAACTTATTGAATGCTAATGAATCAATACAACTGTAAGAATCATTAATATAGAAAGCTGGAAATTGTCCGTTTACATTTATATAATATTGTTCAGCTCTTTTATCGTTGATAGCTTCGGAAACAATTGTCTTTACAACATCGCAGGACAGTGAATCGCTTTCTTTGCAATGAACAAGGAAAATACACATGGCTGCGACAAAGATATTTTTTACACCCGTCATATTCTTCTGTTTAAAGTTATTTACAAAGAGTTTTGCCAGCTCTTTATCATGGCCTCAATATCAGAGATCTTCCCTCCTTTAACTATCCTGGAAACCAGGTTTTCCGCTATCACCAATGGAGACAATTCCATTTTCTTTTTAAACCCTGCCACAGCAGGCATATTGGCTCCCATGTAGTTCGTATCACCTGTTGTCCATGATAACTGTTGATAATTCTTAATAAAACATTCGCCCAGATAATAAGCAACACGCGAGATCAATATCCGGGATGGTTCATCAAACGAAAAAAGCCCTTTCTGATAGGATTCAGTTTTCCTGATCCATTCCGGTACGTTCTCGTCTTCCTTTCGTGGTATTGTTTTCATTTGAGCTATAGCCCAGACAAAGACCTGTTCCAGTGAATTGAAAGAATAATCAACAGGTATTCCGGCCTCTTCCAACTGAGAATACAATGAAAGAAAATCTTTTCCCACCTCGTTACGAAAACTATTAAGATATGCGACAGCCTGCTGTTTACTCAACTTTTCAAAAAAAGCGTAATCCATTTATTTAGTATTAGATTGCTTCGGCTATTTTATAAGCATCAATTATCTCATCCACTACTCTTTTTGCATGCGGAATACGCCTTGTTTTAATATACTGTATAAAATCTTTACGTGGTTTTTTAAGGTAGGCCAGGTAAATTGAATAGGTAATGGCAACTCCTGTACTTAATATTCCTCCGCTACCTTTCCCCAGAAATTCAATTCCAAATCTTATTATTTTCTCGCTATTTTCTTCAATAACATTCGCTACCTGTTCAGTACTTAATGCAGCCTCTTGCAATTCTTTCAACGAAAGCTGCATTAATACAGGGATACTTTCCCTATCAAGGCTATATCCGGCTCTTTGGGCTATTTCATTCTCGACATATGCCAGGTTGGGATTATTGTAAAGTAATATTATATCCTGTATTCTGACACCTGTAGACTTTGTTGCAGTATCCGTCATCGGTTCTGTTATACTGATATTGTACAAACCTGTTGTTGCAGTACCGGTTTGATAGTCCCAGGGGTGACAAAGTGTTCCATACTGCCTTATTTCAGTAACGGCATTGTCAAACCATTGCAATAAAGAATCGGAAATACGGTACGTGTTATCCTCTGAATGAAACATAAAAAAAACTGCGGCCTCCTCCCCAAACAGAGTGACACCGTCAAAATCTCCATTTCCCCAGGCATGAAAAGTTATGATCCCCGATACTGGAAAATATTCCATCTCTTCCAACGATAAGATATGAAGCCCGAAAAAAGATAATCCATTTGAAAACAGCAACAGCTCTTTCAAGGTTTCAGGCAACTTTACTCTTTTCTGTGCTTCAAACGCCTCTAAGCTTTCCGGCGATGCACCTTTATTCAATTCAATGCCTGTCATAACTCCATCTTGATTCACGATTCTTTCATTCAAATATTCCCTGATCGATTGTACCACACTCATTTTTGTTCCTGTTTTAATCCCTGTTACAAATGCAGATGAATTGTCCGGATAAGAGCACACTCATCTTACAATAATAACGTAATACAATCGTTGCAAAAAACGATTTCATCTTTGCATTAAGCCAGTTTACTGCATTTCTAACAGCCTGTTCATTCATTACACTATTCAAGAATATATTTTATTTATCATACTTCGTCTGATCGTAGAATTTATTTCAGGAATAAGTTTCATTTTCACGTAGTTATCCTATAATTTAGCGACGGTTTGTACGTTACTATACTGCAAGCCACTCTAAACTCTAATAATCCCATGAATTTCGGTAACCCCATTATCCGCAGGTGGGCATTTGCTATTGGCATGCTCAGTGCTCCAGTGTTATTAAATGCGCAATCCGGCGCTTCTACTACCGCTCCTTATTGGTTAGATTCAAGTGTTATTCCCGCGAAGCGTATGCCACAGCATACCGAGTTTGTCAACAACATGTATCCCTTCCCTGCCAAACCACGCAACCAGTGGGAAATTGGTATCAAGGCCGGTGCAGTAGGCATTGCTGGTGATGTACGCAACCGCTACCCGGGATTTGGCGCAGGGCTCCATGTTCGTAAGGCATTGGGTTATGTACTGTCTTTACGCGGTGAAGTTGGTTTTGGTACTACCAAGGGGCTCGACTTCAGGCCCTCGATGAGCTACGGACGCAACAGCGCCTGGAGTGCTTATACTACCGGCGGCAACCCTACCACACCCGTATTTTACAATTACAAAACAACGATGTATGATGCCAGCATCCAGTTGGTAGCAGCCATCAATAATATCCGTTTTCACCGTCATGAGAATATGTTCAGCCTGTATGGCTTTGTCGGTATCGGCGGTATGATCTGGGATAATAAGG
Organism: Chitinophagaceae bacterium; assembly: GCA_047602185.1. Taxonomy (GTDB): domain Bacteria; phylum Bacteroidota; class Bacteroidia; order Chitinophagales; family Chitinophagaceae; genus PMP191F. The sequence goes on from JASGHY010000001.1 coordinate 1,729,899, forward strand.
TAGATGCCCTTGACGGCGCCGGTGGCACTTATACTGCCGGGTTCAACTCTGTAATTGCGCAATATGGCAGTACAGGTTACCAATATAAAGATCGCAAGGCCATCAAAAAAGCACTGAAAGGCTTCATGGATGGTAAATATGAAACTGCCGGTGAAACCGACAGCGCCCGTGGCAAACTGTTTGGCAAACCATTTACACCTGTTTTTGTAACAGGTTTGGGCGTACAATTTAAGCTGAGTAAAAAGCTGAGCCTGTCTATTGAAGATAAAATAAGCTTTACTACTACCGACCTGTTAGAGGGTCAGCAATGGCAGAACAATGCTACTGATATGGGTGGTGGCGCTTACACATTACCTGCAAGCTCCCGTTATTATGATATGGCAAACTTCCTGTCCGTTGGCCTTAACCTGTCTATCGGTCGCAAGGCAGTGGAACCACTGTGGTGGCTGAACCCGTTAAGCTATGCTTACAACGAGATCAATAGTCCTAAACACATGCGTTTGCCCAAACCTGTATTGGATGATAATGACGGCGATGGTGTTACCAACCAGTTTGACATGGAACCCAATACGCCTTCAGGCGCTCCTGTAGACAGTCATGGTGTAAGCCGTGATACTGATGGCGACGGTGTTCCTGATTACAGGGACAGGGAACTGATCACACCTACACAATGTCAGCCGGTAGATGCAAATGGCGTAGGTAAATGTCCTCCTCCATCCTGCTGTGATTCTATCACAAGCCTGATGACCAAATGGCAGACACAATGTAATATTGGCGAATTACCAGACATTACGTTTATACGCAAATCAAATGTTCTTAGCAATGATCAGAAAGCTGTGTTGGCTGGTGTGGCACAAAGATTACGTGATAACTCGTTTTGCAAAATAGCAGTAACAGGTTATAGCAGCCAGATGAAAAACGTACAGCAATTAAGCTGGGAACGTGTCAACGCAGTGATCAACTACCTGGTTGAAAAAGAGGGGATCGGCACCGATCGTCTCATCTTCAAATACAGTCAGCAAATGGGTAATCCCAATATAATAAAACTCAGAAATGCTACCGGTGAACAAGGCCCTAATACTGTGCCTCCACCGTTCCCGCATTTGCGTGGTGGTAAGTAATTATAACGTATCCGCATAAAAGTCAAAGCCTTTGTCGTACGACAAAGGCTTTGACTTTTATAATCAGAAATGAAAAATCGGGAACCAGGAAATATCGAATACCGAATATTGAATGTCGAAGGGAAGCCAAAAGCCAGGTTGAAAAGTTGGAAGGTTAGCAAGCAAGTACGAAATACGAAGTTAGAAGTACGGAAGATAAAATATCGAATGCAGAACTTTGAATATCGAATTTCGAAGAAAATACAAGGAGCAACTGCAAATTACCAATTGTCAACTTGTATTTCTCGCAGCTCGTAGCTCAAAGCTCGTGGCTTGTATTTCAGATTCACTATTGACTATTGACTTGCTTCAACCACTCACGATTGCCGACTCACGAATACTCCTCCGCATAATCCACCATCAAGCCCACCCTTTCCTGTAAATACTTTGTTCCGAAAAAACTGTTTGACCAGTCTTCAAAGGTTTCATACTGAAAGCTCAAATAGAACAGGAGTAATAAATAGCCTAATGCCGGTACAGCTTTTTCTTCCTCTTCGGATACAGGACGGCACGACTTGTACACATTCATAAATATGCTAAAATCCCTGTCTGCCTTTTCTTTATCTGCCCTGCCAACTGACCGGAGTAAATAATAAAACACATGGAGCGACGCAGGATCATTCATCAGCAGTCCTTTGCCTGCAAAGTCAAAATCGAAGAGCGTTAACTGGTTGTTGGCGTCAAAGAAGAAGTTCTTGGGAAAATAATCGTAGTGGCAATAACCATAACTGAAAGTGGCTGTATCGAACGAACTCATTTTGGCCAGTACCTTTTCAGTAGCTTTTTGCAACAGGGCATATCCTTCCGGGTAGTATTCCTCAAAGGCTGGTTTCAGTACTTCCATTGGCTTGCCGGCCGTAGTTTCAAGATCATATACGCCGCGCGTGTATTGCAATTCTATCGCTGACAGAATATTGTGATTAAAAGCCATTTCATGGCCTACAATTGTCAATTGCTCCTCATCCGGCACCTGGCTTACAGCCCCCTTGGCATAGGTATATACAACGCCATGTTTTACACCTTCAGCCACCGGGAATGCCTGGATAAAAGAGCCGCTTTTATCAGCGATAGGAAAAGAGATCTTTGCTCCACGGGCTTTTAAGATCTGTAATAATTCCACTTCTCCCTGTACTTCTTCCAGCGTACGATGTGCCGCACGATATACTTTTAAAATATATTTCTCATCGGCAGTCTCCAATACATAGGTATCGCTAACGCCATGCAGCCTGAGCTTACAGCGTAGCAACTGCAATCCGTAACGTTCGGCGATCGTGCTTTTCAATGCATCGGCAGACAGCATGGAATAGCGGGTAGGAAATATATTACTCATACGATGTGTTTCAATGATGGCGGCGACCAATAGTTCCGCCGGGAGCGAAAAAAGGGCGTCAAATATAGACAAATAAAAATGGCTGCACGATTAAAAATCATGCAGCCACCAGGTATTATTAAAAAGCTTATTTAACAGGTGCTGAGAAAGAGTAAGGGTAATCTTCCTGTTTGGTACCCCTGTTCTTATTGGGAGCCGCTACCATTACCACCTGCATAGAACCGCCCTGCTGCAGCGTGCTATGACTGATCCAGTTCTTACTCCATGCCTTTCCATTGAACAGCACAGACTGTACATAGCGATTGGCTGTACTATTACCCGGTGCGGTAATTACGAATTGTTTTCCATTCTGCACCTGCAAAGTGATCTTTTTGAATTGCGGCGCTCCCAGCACATACTGATCAGTGGCCGGGCAAACAGGATAGAAACCCAGTGATGAGAATACATACCAGGCAGAGGTCTGGCCATTGTCTTCATCACCACAATAACCATCCGGGGTAGGTTTATACAAACGAGTCACTGCTTCACGAACCCAGTATTGCGTTTTCCAGGGTTCACCTGCATAATTGTACAGGTACAGCATGTGCTGAATAGGCTGGTTACCATGTGCATATTGTCCCATATTGGCGATCTGCATTTCACGTATTTCATGAATAACACCGCCATAATAACTGTCGTCAAATGAAGGGGGCATAATAAATACAGAATCCAGCATACGCACAAACTCCTTGCGGCCACCCATCAGGTCCTGCAGGCCCTGGATATCGTGAAACACAGACCATGAGTAATGCCAGCTATTACCTTCTGTAAATGCATCACCCCATTTTAGGGGATTGAATGGCGACTGAAAACTGCCGTCTTCATTTTTACCACGCATCAGTTTTGTAGAAGGGTCAAACAGGTTGCGGTAGTTCTGGCAACGTTTGGCATACAGGTCAATTTCTTCTTTGGGTCTGTTCAATGCTTTCGCCAATTGGTAAATAGCAAAATCATCATACGCGTATTCCAGTGTACGGGCCGCATTTTCGTTGATCTTTACATTGTAGGGAACATATCCCAGGCGATTATAATATTCAACGCCTTTGCGTCCTACAGCCGACATAGGGCCTTCGTTGTTGGCACCATGTACCAACGCCTTGTACAGTGTTTCAATATCATAACCGCGCATACCTTTCATATAAGCGTCAGATACTACAGCAGCAGAGTTATTACCAACCATAATGTCAGCAAAGCCCGGGCTGCTCCATTCCGGCAAAAAGCCACCTTCTTTGTAATCATTCACCAGGCCTTCCTGCATTTCTTTATTGATAGCAGGATATACCAGGTTCAGGAATGGATACAATGCACGGAAAGTATCCCAGAAACCCGTACCACCAAACATATAACCCGGCAATACTTCACCGGTATATGGGCTATAGTGCATTATTTTTCCTGCAGCATCTATTTCATACAGTTTGTTCGGGAAAAACAGTGTGCGGTATAAACAGGAGTAAAATGTGCGGGTCTGATCAACCGTACCTCCTTCCACTTTTATCTTGCCGAGTGTTTTATTCCAGGTATCTTTTCCCTTCTGCACCACGGCTTCAAAATTATCGTTACCGATCTCGCGCAGGTTCAGTTCAGCCTGTTCAGCACTGATAAAAGAGGATGCTACTTTTACATTTACCTGCTCACCACGTTTACCGATCTTAAAGCCTACAACAGCTCCTACGTGTTTATCCTGCAGTTCCAGCTTGCTTTTCTCCAGCACAGAATCGCGCCAGGTATAAGTAAGTGTAAAAGGTTTATCAAAAACAATTACAAAGTAGTTCTTGAAATTGGGGAGCTTGCCACGACTGTAACGTGTTGAATAACCAATGATCTTATTTTGTTCAGGAATGATCTTAACATAGGAGCCACGTTCAAAAGCATCCACAACCACAAATGAGCTATCTGTTTTAGGGAAGGTAAAACGCAACCGCGCCGCCCTTTCAGTAGGCGTTATTTCAGCAGTTACATCATGATCTGCCAGGTACACACTGTAATAATGCGGTTGAGAGATCTCCGATTTATGAGAGAACCAGCTGGCCCGATCGTTTTCAGTAAACACCAGCTTACCAGCTACAGGCATAATGGAAAACTGGCCATAATCATTCATCCAGGGTGAAGGCTGGTGTGTTTGTTTTAAGCCCCTGATCTTATCAGCGCCATACGTATATTGCCAGCCATTACCATTGTTGCCGGTTTGTGGTGTCCACATATTCATACCCCAGGGCAAACCAATGGCAGGATAAGTATTACCATTCGATAAACTTACTTTGGAATCTGTGCCCATCAACGGATTCACCCAATCCACAGGACTGGTTACCTGTTCCACCAACTGCGCATTGGCAATGCCTATACCGAGTGTGGCGAGTACAGAAAAAACAAAATGTTTCATAGTTTTAAATGCTGTTTTTCTCATGTGATGCGCAAAAGTAGTCAATGTGCGTATTTGACAAAGTGCTAATGTGTTGAGGGTGTTTAGCGGAAATACTGTTTCGGGTTTCGGGTTTTGAGTTCCGGGTTTTGAAATCGTGAGACGTGAATCGGCAGACGGCAATCGGCAATCGTGAGTGGTTGAAACAAGTGAATAGTCAATGGTCAATAGTGAATCTGAAATACAAGCCACGAGCTTTGAGCTACGAGCTGCGAGAAATACAAGTTGACAATTGGTAATTTGCAGTTGCTCCTTGTATTTTCTTCGAAATTCGATATTCAAAGTTCTGCATTCGATATTTTATCTTCCGTACTTCTAACTTCGTATTTCGTACTTGCTTGCTAACCTTCCAACTTTTCAACCTGGCTTTTGGCTTCCCTTCGATATTCAACATCCCCCCTGTCAACTTGTAAACCTCTCAACTTATCACCCCTGTATTCAACTTACAACCTATAACTTAAAACTTATAACCAGCTTTTCGCGTTAAGCATTCACCCCCCTCCTACATTAACCAATTTGCACATCCTCACATTATTTCAATTTCCTTGCTTCCACGCCTTCCTTCGTAATCTTCACCGGAATGATCTTGCCGTCTGCATCAAACTTCATCACATCAATACAAACCTCCCGGTGATTGGCATCAGTTTCGCCCAAAGGCCTGCGATGATATACGATATACCATTCATCTTTACCAGGCACCTGTATCACAGAGTGGTGGCCAGCACTGGTAGCCACAGCCGTATCCTGTTGCAGAATGGTTCCGATCCTTTCAAAAGGCCCCATGGGTGAATCAGCTATAGCATAAGCTACCCGGTAATTGGGGCCACCCCAGCCTCCTTCAGACCACATAAAATAATACTTATTGTTGTGGATGAACATGAAAGGACCTTCCACATAGCCTTTAGGTGTGATCTCCTTAAAAATAGTACCGTCTTCAAATGGTTCAAAACCGGTAAAGTCGCTTTTCAGTTTAGCAATATTACAATGACGCCAGCCGCCATAGTAGATATAGTACTGGCCCGTTTTATCCTTAAATACAAACTGATCAATTGGTTGGGCGCCGTTCTTAAATTCGCTGATAAGCGGCTTACCAAGATGATCCTTATAAGGTCCTTCCGGTTTATCAGCAACCGCTACGCCAATACCGCCACCACCATCTTTCTGAATGTCGTTGGCAGCAAAGAACAGGTAATACTTTTTGTCTTTCTGCACAATAGCCGGTGCCCACATGGCCATATGAGCCCATTTTACACGTTGAGTATCCAGTATTGCGTGGTGTTTTGTCCAGTGGATAAGATCGGGAGATGAAAACGCATCAAAAAAGACCTGCTTTTCGTAAGGAGCAGAATAAGTAGGATAGATCCAGTATTGTTTTCCGAAAACAGTTCCTTCAGGATCAGCATACCACCCGGGGAAAACAGGATTGCCGGATGTAACCTGCTGCGCTTCTGTATGGCCTGCAACCGCCACTATGGTCAGCAACAACCAAAGCTGCTTTATTCTCATGTTTGTAGTTTTTACCTTGCGGGGCAACTAAAGTAAGGATAAATGAGAATAGCAATCGCTGTTACAATAGCTTAACGGCTGCTAATCTTTTTCAGCGCTATTTAGCAGCGGTAAATTTCATGTAAATTGCTGCAAAGATCATTGCATGAGATTGTTCCTTCTGTTAACCTGTCTTGCATTATCACAGCACCCGGTATCGGCCCAGACTGCTAAAAGGGCACGCGATCTTGGTGTTCGTATCGGCGTACTTCCTGCGGGGCAATGGAATGCCATTACTGATGTACCCGGCGTACTGGTAGGACATACCACACTGGTAAAAGGTGACTCTGTCCGTACAGGGGTTACTGCCATCCTGCCCTACTCCGGCAACATTTTCCAGCAGAAAGTACCAGCAGCCATTTATACCGGCAATGGCTTTGGAAAACTGGCAGGCAGCACACAGGTCCAGGAACTGGGCAACCTTGAAACTCCTATTGTACTTACCAATACACTCGGCGTGGCTATTGCTATGGATGCCGTGGTGGAATATACACTGCAACAACCCGGCAATGAAAATGTACAATCAGTAAATGCAGTGGTGGGTGAAACCAATGATGGCTGGCTGAATGATATCCGTGGCAGGCATGTACAAAAGAATGATGTGATCAATGCTATCAGGAATGCTAAAAGCGGCGCCGTACCTGAAGGAAGTGTGGGCGCAGGAACAGGAACTGTCTGTTTTGGTTTTAAAGGAGGTATCGGCACTGCATCGCGTAAACTCCCTGCCAGTTTAGGTGGTTATACAGTAGGTGTATTGGTGCAAACCAATTTCGGCGGTGTATTACAGGTAGATGGTGTACCGGTAGGCAAAGAACTGGGCAAATTTTCTTTCAGCGATAAATTACTGAATAATGTAGACGGCTCCTGTATGATAGTGGTAGCAACCGATGCGCCTGTTGACAGCCGTAACCTGGAACGTATTGCCAAAAGAGCCATTATGGGACTGGCAAAAACCGGTGGTATTGCATCCAATGGAAGCGGCGACTATGTAATTGCTTTTTCAACTGCCGAGGCATTACGCGTACCTTTCGCGCCCAAGGAGCCGGTGCAGAATTATCCGCTGCTGCACAATGACAATACATCACAACTATTTATGGCAACCATTGAAGCTACGGAAGAAGCGATCATCAATTCGCTTTTTATGGCAACTGAAGTAACCGGTAAAAGCGGGCACAAAATAGCCCCATTACCAATGGACAATGTGATCAATATTCTTAAAAAATATAACAGGCTTAGCAAGTGAGTACTCTTTATACCATTGTAAATAATGACCTTGTACCAGCAGCAACTGCATCGCTGCTGGTTAGCGACCTGGCTGTACAGCGCGGCTATGGCATTTTTGATTTCTTTAAAACCATCAATGGCAAACCGGTTTTCCTGGACGACCATCTTGACCGGTTTTATTATTCAGCCGAACAGATGAAGCTGACCAATATACCCAATCGCGATGCACTGAAGGAACTGTTGGATACATTATTGCAAAAGAACAACCTGCCCGATTCCGGTGTACGTATTACGCTGACCGGAGGCTATTCACCTGACGGATACAATATAGCCCATCCCAATATAGTGATCACCCAACAGGCAATGACATTCAGTAACACTGTTCCGGAAAAAGGGATCAAACTTATCTCTTACGAACACCAGCGCCAGTTGCCACAGGTCAAATCAACCGACTACCTGGTAGCAGTATGGCTGCAATCTTATATCCGCGAGCAACAGGCTGACGATGTGCTGTACCACTGGGATAGCAATGTAACAGAATGTCCGCGTTCTAATTTTTATATCGTTACAAAAGACAATAAGGTGCTGACACCAGAAAAGAATGTGCTGAAAGGCATTACCCGCAAACACGTTTTACAACTGGAAGCAGACGGCATCATTATTAAGACTGCCGACATTACCCTTGATGATATACTCAATGCGCGTGAAGCCTTTATTACCAGCACTACAAAAGCTATTATGCCGGTAGCTTCTTTTAATGGCAACTTATTGGGCGATGGCAAACCGGGTGAAATTACACGAACGCTCAGCAAAGCCTTATTGGAAAAGGTATATCAAACCAGCTAAACAACATGAAACCAACTATCACAATAGAGTATTGCCCTAAATGTGGCTGGATGTTACGAGCTGCCTATATGGCGCAGGAACTGCTGACCACTTTTACCGGGGATATTCATGCAGTGGCCTTACAGCCCGCTGAAGTAGACGGCCGTTACAATATTTACATCAACGATCAGAAGATCTTCGATAGAAAAGAGCAACAACGTTTCCCTGAAGTAAAAGAACTGAAACAACTGGTAAGGGATATCGTAAACCCGGATAAGAGTTTGGGACATTCAGAACGCAAAGCGTGAAGGCAAATACGAAGTACGGATGCAAAATGTTGAATATCGAATGCTGAATTTCGAAGGGAAGATTGAAAAGCCAGTTGGCAGTTGGCAATTTGCAGTTGTTCTAATCTCAAATCCAGTATCCGGCATCTTGCATCTAGTATCCGCATTTCACGGCTCACGATTTTTGCGGCTTTGCGAACCTTGGCCGTCTTTGCGTGAAACTTTAAACGTTAAACATTAAACCTTTACCCACAATGCTTCCCGTTGAAGAAGGAAAGAAACTGATAAAGGATCATACAGCACTGTTGCCGCCAGCAATTTTACCGTTGGAACAGGTTTTGTGCAGGGTACTGGCTGATGATATTTATGCAGCTAATGACATTCCTGCATTTGAGCAATCTGCAATGGATGGGTATGCGTTCAACTTTGCAGGCTGGCAGCAACACCAGCAACTAACCATACAGGGAGAAATGGCAGCAGGCGCTGCCAAACCTTTTTCCATAATACCGCAACAGGCTGCACGGATCTTTACCGGTGCGCCTTTACCTGAAGGCGCAGATACGGTAGTGATGCAGGAAAAAGTGACTGTTGAAGGGAATATACTGCACATACACGATGAACAACTACAACAGGGTCTGAATGTTCGTGCTGCAGGGTCGGAAGCAAAAGCCGGCACACTGGCTATTGCTAAAGGCAATGTGCTGACACCCGCTGCAATAGGCTTTGTTGCAGGAATGGGCATCAAAGAAGTAAGCATATACCCTGCTCCGTCAGTAAGCATCATCGTTACCGGCAACGAATTACAGACACCCGGGTTACCACTCCAATTCGGACAGGTATATGAATCCAACTCCTTCAGCCTGAAAGCCGTTTTACAGCAAATGCAGATAAGTGCCGTAACTGTCTATCATGCTGCAGATGAATTGCATTTACTGGAACAGGCCATTGCTACTGCTTTGCAACATTCGGAGATCCTGCTGCTAACCGGCGGAGTTAGCGTAGGCAGTTACGACTATGTAGCTACCGCCCTGCAAAACTGTGGCGTACAAAAGGTCTTTCACAAGCTGCAACAGAAACCCGGTAAGCCTTTGTTCTTCGGCATCAAAGGTACACAGCCAGTGTTTGGTTTACCCGGTAATCCATCATCTGTATTAACCTGCTTTTACGAATACGTATATCCCTGCATCAGGCAGATGATGGGATTTAATAATATTACCCTGCCCGTCTTACGCCTTCCTTTGCTACATGATTATAGTAAAAGAACAGGGCTCAGCCATTTCCTGAAAGGCTGGTACGATGAACAGGGCGTTACTGCATTACAAGCCCAGGAATCGTACAGGATGCAATCCTTCGCCACCAGCAATTGCCTGATCTGCTTACCCGCCCATCAATCAGATTTTGTGAAAGGAGAATTGGTGGAAGTTCATGTGTTGTAAATACAGTTTCGGGTGTCGGGTTATGAAATCGTGAATCGGCAGACGGCAATCGGCAATCGTGAGTGGTTGAAGCAAGTGAATAGTCAATAGTCAATGGCTGTTCCTTGTAAACCTATCAACCTTCCAACTTTTCAACCTGGCTTTTGGCTTCCCTTCGATATTCGACATTCGATATTTCAACTTTCCGTACTTCTAACTTCGTATTTCGTACTTTCTTGTGCCTTAACTTAAAACTTATAACCAGCTTTTCGCGCTAAGCCTCCATTCGCATATTTGCAAATCAGCACATTAATAAATTACCTTTACCCAACAAATCTTCCGGATGGTCAATATCACGCACAAAGCAAGCAGTTTACGTACAGCAGTAGCGGTGGCAAAACTCACCGTATCCAAACAGGAGACCATTGATGCTGTGCTCAATAAAAAAGTACCCAAAGGCGATGTGTTTGAGTTTAGTCGGGCAGCAGGATTACTGGCTGTAAAAAAAACCAGTGATGTTATTCCTGATTGTCATCCGCTGCCTGTTGAATATACCGGCATTACTTACCAGGTAGAAGGTTTAACCATCATCATCTCAGTAGAGGTACATACCATTTACAAAACAGGGGTGGAAGTAGAAGCCATGCACGGTGCAGCTATTACAGCACTCACCATGTACGATATGCTGAAACCCATAGATAAACAGGTGGAGATTTCCGGCATCAGCCTTCAACAGAAAAAAGGTGGCAAATCCGATTTCCGGGAACAACTACCTGCCCATTTCCGCTGCGCAGTGATCGTTTGCTCTGATAGTGTTGCCGCAGGCAGCAAACAGGACTCAGCCGGTAAGGCCATCATGGAGAAACTCAGCCAGTTCAATATTGCTACAGAACTCTACAAGATCATCCCTGATGAATTGGCTGCGATACAATCCACTGCAAGTGAATTAAGTGCTGCGGGGTTTCAACTGGTTTTGTTTACCGGTGGTACGGGTCTTTCCCCAAGAGATGTAACACCTGAAGCAATTACTCCCCTGCTCGACAGAAGCATTCCCGGTATTATGGAAGCGGCCCGCAACTATGGGCAGCAGCGAACACCGTTTGCCATGCTGAGCCGTGGGGTTGCTGGCTTTATCAAAAACACACTGGTACTTACATTACCTGGTTCTACACGCGGTGCTGCTGAAACCATGGATGCGTTGTTTCCGTATATCACTCATATATTCAGGGTTGCAGAAGGCATGAGGCATGAAGGGTAAGGGATGTGCAGATGAAGGAATTGGGGATCAGGGATTAGGTGTTAGCTTTTAGGTCAAAGCAGAAGTATGAAGAGGTTGAAAAGTTAAAAGGTTAATAAGTTTACAAGGAACAGCCATTGACTATTGACCATTGACTATTCACTTACTTCGGCCGCTCACGACTGACGACTCACGTCTCACGATTTCATAACCCGACACCTGAAACTGTATTTCCATTTTAACACTCTCCTCTCCTGTGTTGGCAAGGTTGTTGAAAATAGAGTACCATATACCATTAAATAACAATTATTATGAGCACAAAAAACATTCTCATCGGAGCAGCATCTGGTTTGGCAGCCGGTGTACTGATAGGCTTGCTGGTAGCCCCAGCCAAGGGTAGCGAAACACGCCAAAAAATTGCTGATTCAGCAGACCAGTTACGCAAAAAACTGAGGCATTTACGCGGAGCCGCCAGCGATGAACTGGACGAGCTGAAATCAATCTTTGAAAATGAAGTAGATGGGTTGAAGGATGATGTACGTGAAAGAGTACTTACCCTGCTCAAAACTGCCAAAGCAAGCGCTAATAATCTTAAGTCAGAAGCTATATCTCATAGCTAACTGCAACAGACTCTACAGTATTCGCAAAGCGGGTGCTGTAGAGTTTTTTCCACAAAAACAAGCCTCTCCTTTTTACAGTGTAATACTGTACTTTATTCCTCCGGATATCTCCCCCCTCCAGGTGATTTTAATACCACGCCGAACACTTCCTCATACACTTCGTTGAATTTATCTTTTTAATCATTGGGAAAGTTCTGACATTTGCGCATCCTTACATTTAATTTACCTTATTAGCTATGGTACAGGCTTATAATTTCCTGGCGCAATGGCAGTTATTCCCGGAAAAAGGCACTTACGAATCCAGTGACCGGCCTAAGTCCGGTACCTACAATATTGCCAGTATTGAGAATGAACGCATGCTTTCCATTAACACTAACTGGGTAACACTGGAAAATCACGCTTATACAGCTGCTTATACCCTTGTTCCCGACGGCCAGGAGCATCCTTTTGAAAACCCTGAAATAGCTGATACAGTAAAGGCTGTATTTATTGATGGAATTACTTTCGAAATACATTTTTATAAAAACGGGCAACCTTCTTTACATGTTGTAAATGAAATAATGCCTAATGGTTATCTCCGCATCACTCAAAAAGGCTCTACATCCGATCTGAAGCCTTATACCAATATTGAATACTATCACAAACAACTCAGTGTACTGCCCTACTCTGCTTCTGTTGCCGGCGCTGTGATTAAACCTACTGAAGAAGGGGTTATCCGTCATAAGGCACTTACGGCAATGGAAGAGCAGACCAATATGCAACTGGAACAGATCCGTAAACAGATCGAGTTGCTGGCATTACAGGCTCAGGAGATCCAGAAGCGCAAAGAACTCTCCTTTATCATCTACCAGGCTAAACTGAATTTCGCACCTGTTATTGGTCAGACATATTTCCTGTACGAAAAGAACGATGGCACTCACCTGTTGTCATTGGTTAGTCCCAAAGAATGGGGCAGCGGCAGCGGACCATTTAAACGCTTTGTAGCGGCAGTGAAGTTACTGGCCGATCATACGTGGATGGAAGTGGTTTAATGTGCATGGATGCTTAACGCGAAAAGCTGGTTATAAGTTTTAAGTTATAGGTTGTAAGTTGAATACAACTAAACGCTAAACGCTGAACGCTTAACGCAGAACGCGAATGCAGGGAGAATGTGCGGATGGAGTCTGGATGAAAAGCCAGTTGGCAGTTATTGTGAATACCAGCAACGAGCTTTGAGCTACGAGCCGCGAGCAATACAAGTTGGCAGTTGGCAATTTGCAGTTACCTGTAACTTGCATCTGGTAACCGGTAACGCCCGTTTCACGTTTGGCTTTTCACGTTTCACGGACATTCACTCACGATTGCCGATTCACCTCTCACATTTTTCAAATTACCCCAGGGCAAACGCTACCGCTGCCTTTGCATGTATCTCTGCTGTATCAAAAACAGGAACTGTTACATCTTCGGGTTTGATCAGTAAAGGAATCTCTGTACAACCCAGGATAATACCCTGCGCTCCTTTCTCTATAAGCTGTTCAATGATATGCAGGTATCGCTGTTTTGTTTCAGGCAACAATAATCCCTTGCCTAATTCATCATAAATAGTAGCGTGAATAAAATCGCGGTCGGCATCGCCGGGAATAATTGTTTCAATACCATGCCGGCGAAGGATATCATGATAAAAATCCATTTCCATAGTAAACCTGGTACCCAGCAATGCTACAACATGCAGCTTCTTTGCTGCAATGGCATTGGCAGTTGCTTCTGAAATATGGATCAGGGGAATGTTAATAACAGTTCTTACCTCATCTGCCACGCGGTGGGCAGTATTAGCACCCAGCAATAAACAATCGGCTCCGGCCTGCTCCAGTTTACGGGCAGCATCACAAAACATTTCAGCGATCGTTTTCCAGTCATCCTGGCGTGTGAGTCGCACAATATCTCCGTAATTGAGAGAATACAGGATAATTTTAGCGGCATCTACCCCACCAAGGTGCTTATTGACTTCTTCATTGATGATACGGTAATAATCTACTGTAGAAACCCAGGAAAGCCCGCCGATGATACCAATTGTCTTCATAATGCAGTTTTTTCAAGACATCAAAGTTAGGTGTTAAAACCCCTGCTAAAAACAAAAGGCCGCCATTAGCGACCTTTTTTACATACTTTAGACGGGTTGAAGGGGTTTCTAGTTCATTTCCGGCTAATTATGATCAGCACAAAAGTAAGCGTACCTGTTTTCTTCAGCAATACCACTAAGCAGGTACATGGTAGCACTTATGCATTGTGCCTTAACCGGACATTTGCTGTATCAATAACGAACAAAAAAGCATAAAAACAGAACTGTAAAACACTAATTGTCACCCACTTAACAGAGTGGCATTTTTTTGGTCGAACGAGTAAGCAACACCCTCAGCGGGAAGAAATTTACCACCCATGTTTAAAAATTATTTCAGAATTGCCTTGCGCAATATTACCCGTAATAAGATCTACACGTTTATTAACCTCACCGGCCTTGTACTGGGCATTGCCTGTACCATACTGATCTGTGGTTTATTGAACTATCACCTGAGTTTTGATACATTTCATAAAGACAAAGACCGCATCTTTCGCGTAGTATCTAAAACCACTTTCGATACAGACGATTACTCCCAGGGCATTCAGTATTCTTTTGGTGAAGCTTTTAAAAATGATTACACACTTGCAGAGAAAGTAGCAGTGCGGGTTAAGCGGGGATGGCAACTGGTCAGCTTTCAATCAGGCGGTGAACAAAAGAAGTTTAAAGAGAACATGGCTTATGCCGATCCTTCTTTTTTTGAGATCTTCAATTATCCGCTTGAAGAGGGTAACAGCAGTACTGCCATTGCCAGTCCCAATACAGCAATTATCACCCGCAAAATAGCAGATAAGTTTTTCCCGGGTACTAATGCCATAGGTAAACAAATTACAACAAGCAGTCACCAGCCTTATGTAATAACCGGTGTTTTAAAAGATATACCCGATAACTCCGATAACCAGGCACAGATCTATTTATCAATCGCCAATTTTAAAAAGGAATATCCCTGGATGGCCAGCGACAGCAGTTGGGGTACTATTGCAAGCAGCATCCAGTGCTTTGTAAAGCTGCAACCGGGCAAAACGAAAGCAGACGCTGAAAGGGTTTTTCCTGCTATAATCAAAAAGTATGTACCGTCCAATGCCGACAAGTATTTCCTGTACATGCAGCCGCTGGACGATATTCATTTCAATACGGCCTATGATGGAAATATTGATAAAAAATATCTCTGGGCACTTGGCTTTACCGGCTTATTCCTGATCATCACAGCATGTATCAATTTCATCAACCTTGCCACAGCACAATCACTCGGTCGTGCAAAAGAAGTAGGATTGCGCAAAACACTGGGCAGTTCACGCCTGCAGATCTTCCGCCAGTTTATGACAGAAACTGCCGTACTGGTCATCATTGCCATCTTTTTATCATGCTGGCTTGCATTGATGGCATTGCCCTGGGTAAATCAATTATTTGATACGCATATTTCATTACAGGCAATCAGGCTCCCTTACATAATTGCTTTCCTGTTATTGTTGTTTTCACTGGTAACCCTGCTGGCAGGTTATTATCCTGCATTGGTATTATCGGCCTTTAAACCCGTACAGGCTTTAAAGGGAAGAATGGCACTCTCTTCCGGTACTGGCTTTACATTACGCAAGTCATTGGTGGTTGTACAGTTTGTAATTGTACAGGCCATGATCATTGGGGCCATTATCGTTTCCAAACAAATGAACTACTCCCTGCAATCAGATCTTGGTTTCGATAAAGAAGGTATTGTAGTATTGGATATTCCCCGTCCCAGGGCTGACCTGGTACGCACCCTCCGCAATCGTTTTACGCAGATTGCCGGTGTGGAAGATGTTAGTTTCTGCTATGCAACTCCCATGGGAAGTTCAAACGACATGGACAATTTCAGGTACGATAACAGGCCATCAAAGGAAAATTTTCAGATCAATACCAAAAGAGGCGATAACAGGTATCTCTCTACTTTTGGCTTGCAACTGGTAGCGGGGCAAAACCTTGCAAACTCCGACACTGCCAATGGAGCACTTGTAAATGAAACCTTTGTTAAAAGACTGAATGCTAAAACACCTGCTGATGTTATTGGCAAAACCTTAGATGTAAATGGCTACAAAATGCCGATCACTGGCGTAGTAAAGGATTTTCATAATTACGATTTTCATTACAGTATTGATCCTATCTGTATTTACAGCTATACTGATAATTATTATACCTGTGCAATAAAGATCAATATGAACAACAAGGCCACCATCCTTCCCGGCCTTGAAAAGATATGGAAAGAAACCTTCCCCGAAGAAATATACTCACACAGTTTTGTAGACCAGGATATTGCCAATATGTATGAGAACGAAAATTTATTACTGCATATCACGCGCATATTTGCGGGCATTGCTATCGTGATCGGTTGCCTGGGATTGTTTGGCCTTGTATCCTTTATGGCGGTACAGAAAACAAAAGAGATCGGTGTACGAAAAGTACTGGGAGCTTCTGTGGCCTCTGTTATCTGGCTTTTTGGCAAAGAATTCGGTCGCCTGTTGCTGATCGCATTTATAATTGCAGCGCCCGCAGCATGGTGGCTGATGCATCATTACCTGCAGGATTTTCAATACCGCATTTCCATTGGCGCCGGCATTTTCGTAGCTACTATTGGCGTTACTTTTTTAATTGCGGCCATTACAGTAGGCTATCATTCTGCCAGGGCAGCATTGATGAACCCGGTGAAGGCGCTTAAGAACGAATAAACAATACGCTAATAAAAAACACACAGGCACTCCTGCATCTTCGGACAACCACCCTTTACTGTCCGGGATAACAGGAATACCTGTGTGTTAAAAGGAAAAGGTCTGCTACAATGATCTCAACCATTCCTGCGCGAAAGCTCTCGCGGTCTCAGTCACTTCCTTACCTGCGCGGAAAGCGTATTTCCAGTTAGCAGGTTTTCTTTCATACACAGGATTAGCGAAATACTTCTTATTGTATCGTTCTGTCAGCTGTGCCCCATAATCCACGCCCTGCGTATCTTCCAGCATCTGCTGCAAACGCTTTTTCACAAATCCCCTGCTATCTGTAGGATATAAATTCTCCCACTCTGCTGTCCGCTGCTGATAATCTTTCAGGTTAAACTCATATTGAGCCTGCTCACTTTGTGCTATCATTTTGATCATAGCATTATTAGGGTCCTGGTACTCCTTGATCTGCTTCGTGATCATGTCATAACTTTCCTGGAAGATCTTTTTCATGTCACTGGTAGCTGTTTTCATCCCTTTCTCCAGTTCACCCTGGCTCTTCTTTAAACTGCTCACCTGTTCAGTTCTTATCTCCTCCTCTGTTCTGGGCTTATTGGGCTCATGCGGTTTCTGAAGGATCCTGTTCTCGGAATACACTTTCTTAAAAGCATCACTTTCCACATATTGCTTTGTATAAGCCAGCAGGTCTTTGGTTACAGCCGTCCTGTCGCCCAGGGCAATATTCTTCATATTACGCGCACCATAATATTGCAGGTAGCCGCCTAAAAAGCTCTCTTTAATGGAGTTCATACCGCTTTCTTTCGCTATGCCCAGTTGCTGCCAGAAGTCAGCATATACCTGCTTTGCACGAAAGGAAAACAACAACATACAAGCTGCAATCATCATTGCAGGAATGGCAATAAACTTACCCACCAGCATTCTTTGCTGTTTCATAGTCACAAGGTTAATGGTTATGATTTTTGATTTGCAGAACAAAGATGCAGCAACCCAACCGGCAGGCAAACCCTATGCTGCACGAGTTGTACAAAGCGGTAAGTGAAAGTGCAATTGTGGATGTTGAATTGAATCCGTGAGTGGTGAATCGGCAGACGGCAATCGTGAGTCGTCAATCGTCAGTCGTGAGTGGCTGAAGCAAGTGAATAGTCAATGGTAAATAGTGAAATCGTGAGACGTGAAAAGTCAAACGTGAAACGGAAATACAAGCTGTGAGCTGCGAGCAATACAAGTTGGCAGTTGGCAATTTGCAGTTAAGAATACAAGCTGTGAGCTTTGAGTCCCGAGCCAATACACCGGCCACCCGTACTCCGTACTTCTTATTTCGTCCGCATGGACGAGCCAGTTGGACGAATATTTTCTTTGTGCCCTGTTTCCCGGATCTTGTGCCTTGAACCTTGTGTCTTTTTCCGACTTCGGGCATCAGACTTCGGTTTTCGCTTTCCTCCATCTTCTTGCATTGCCGGGAAGTTCGCAACTTGATCTTTTTCTTTTTGATGTGCCGGATAACAGGGTAGCTGATCTCTTTTCGATAACCCCAGTCGTAAAGTTGTAGCTCCAATGCCTGCACGATATCATCATCACATTTTCCTTCTCTCAGTAGTTGTGCAGCAATGCCTGTGAGCTTTTGGTATAGCTCAAACATTTTCCAGCTTTCCGGTAATTTTCTATACACGACTGATGCCAGCCTGGCGCCTCTGCCGAGGCTGCGGGCATTAGCCATAGTATTGGCAAACCGCTTGCTGGTCTTTACCCTGTGACTACTAAGAGAACTTTTCTGCCGAAAGTACCACTTGTCGCCCACCCGGTAAAAGGTGACGCAGCCAAAGGTGCGTTCAAATTTGAAGTATCCTTGTTTTGCCATATTTGCAAACATACTATGCGGATTAGCCGCTTTCCAAATTCTCCGCCATCTATGCCATTTTTGCCGTTTTTTCTCCTTTTTGAAATAACAGATTGGTTTTTAATGATTTTCCGGAAAGGGGTTATGATAAGCCTGTTATCGTTTGTAGTATTCGTGTTTGTTAGGTCTTTAGTTGGTGTTTGTGCTAAAGGCGTATTTTGTAAAAACGGGGGGAATACAGTTTCGGGTGTCGGGTTTTGTGTTTGGGGTTGAATCGTGAGACGTGAGTCGTCAGTCGTCAGTCGTGAGTGGCTGATTCGTGAAATGTGAAATGTCAAACGTGAAGAGAACCGTGAATCGGCAGACGGCAATCGGCAATCGTGAAAACGTTACCAGATACCAGTTGCCGGATTCCGGAAGCCTCCGGTGACTCACAGGAAGCTCCTACCGGAGCTGAATACCTTCAATAAAATTGATTTCTATAAACAGGTAGCTCCTCCGGAGCTTAATTCAACGACATTGAGTCGTGAATCGTCAGTCGTGAGTGGTTGAAGCAAGTGAATAGTCAATGGTCAATAGTGAATCTGAAATACAAGCCACGAGCTTTGAGCTACGAGCTGCGAGAAATACAAGTTGACAATTGGTAATTTGCAGTTGCTCCTTGTATTTTCTTCGAAATTCGATATTCAAAGTTCTGCATTCGATATTTTATCTTCCGTACTTCTAACTTCGTATTTCGTACTTGCTTGCTAACCTTCCAACTTGCCAACTGACTTTTCTTCCGGGCTGATTTCACGCAAAGACAGCTAAGGTTCGCAAAGGCGCAAAGCATTTTTGGCCTCCCCCAACCCCTCTAATGGAGGGACGCTGTAACTCCTAAGTATTTTGTAGCAGGTTTTCAACCTAATTCCCAATTGACGTATTACATTCTCCCTGCATTCGCGTTCTGCATTAAGCGTTCAGCGTTTAGTTGTATTCAACTTACAACCTATAACTTAAAACTTATAACCAGCTTTTCGCATTCAGCCTTCATTTGTACATCTGCACATTAACACTACCTCACCAGCGTCACCGTTCCCTTTCTGTCAATTACTCCGCACTGGGTTACGGCCTTGATGGAATATACGTAAGTACCAATTGGCTGGTCCACGCCCCTGAAACGACCGTCCCAGCAGGCACCAGATGTAGTAGAATGGAAGATCAGCTGACCATATCTATTAAAAATGCTGAAATCAAGTTTTTGTATCACGCCCCAGTACTTAATACCGAAACAATCATTTTTACCATCACCATTGGGAGAAAATGCATTCGGCATTACGTTCTCACCATTCTTAACAGTGGTGATCTCAATTTTAACGCTGTCAGTATTGATACAGCCTTTGGCATCTGTACCGGTTACTGTGTACATGGTTGATTCTGTAGGACTGGCTACAGGGCTGGCAATTCCCGCATTATTCAAACCCATCAACGGCGACCATGTATATGATACTGCACCGGTAGCTTTCAAGGTAGCGCTACCCAGGTTACAGTCAAGGTCGTTTGATTTAGAGGCCTGTACACCTGGCAAAGGATTCACAGTAAAGAAAGCTGCCTGTGTGGGCGCGGTGGTACCAGGCGCCAGTACAAGACAACGCACATAACGGCTATTGGCTGCTGCAGTAATGTAAGTATTACCTGTTGCACCTGCTATATTCTGCCAGTTGCTGCCATTGTTACTATCCTGCCATTGATAGGCCAGCGTTACAATAGGACTGGCCGCAGAAGCAGCAAGAGTAAAACCAGCCATACCACCTTCACAGGCATCCTGGTTCTTAGGCTGTTCATCAATATAAACAATGGCACCGGTTACCACAAAGCTGCCGTTTGTCAAAAGCAGGTTGTAATTAGCCGCAGCACCACCTGTTAAGGTAATAGGATAAGTGCCCGGCATCGTAGTCAATACCACACTGGTAGCAAGTACAGGTTCTGTGATCACCGATTGATTTTCACCATTCACAAATCCCGAATAGTTCTTTGTCAGTACAGGATTCGGTTCGCCGTAAGGTCTTGTCTTATTATCTGCAATGATCTGGAGGTCCTTTTTATTGATCTGTATAAACAGTGTGACGGGAGGTGCTGTCAGGTACATAGCATCTCCTGCCTGTGTTACAGCGATCATGGTAGAACCAGCACCCTTAATAGTTACCTGTCCTGTAGCATCAATAGAGGCTACAGCGGGGTTGCTGCTGCTGTAAGCGATCGTGAGACCGGAAGAAGCAGAGGCTGCAGCACTGAAAGCTGCATCACCATATGTTTTTGTTATCGTACTTCCTGGCGTAAAAGACTGGAATGATATGGTTTGAGGATGCTTGTTCACCGTCAGCAATACATCATTGCTGGTAGCTACAGGAGCACAAACACCTGTTACCACGCAACGATAGCGGTAACCGTTCATACTGAGCGGCGCATTGGTAATATTCAGTGTGGCAGTAGTTGCATTACTATATACTCCACCATCTGTTACGTTCACAAAACCAGCACCTGTATTTACCTGCCACTGATAGCTAATACCTGTACCAGTTGCTGTGATTGCAAAACTGGTATTCTCGCCAATTAAGATAGTGGCATCCGTAGGTTGACTACCAATAACTGGCAGGGCATTGACTGTAAGGTTCAGCGTAGTGGTACTATCGCAGCCCGTCAAGGCAGAGGGCATTGTGTAAGTAGCGACAGCTGTGCCACCGGCAGGCACTGAAATACCATTCCAGCTATAAGGAAGAGCATCAGCACAAATAGTAATATTGGCGACGCCGGTTTTAAGCGGATTTACTGTCAGGTTCAATGTAGTAGTACTATCGCAACCCGTCAAGGCGGATGGCATGGTGTAAGTGGCTACAGCTGTGCCACCAGCAGGCACAGAAATACCGTTCCAGCTATATGGCAAGGCATCAGCACAAATAATAATATTGGCTACACCGGTTTTAAGCGGGTTTACTATAAGGTTCAAGGTAGTGGTACTATCACAACCTGTCAGGGCAGACGGCATGGCGTACGTAGCGACAGCAGTTCCACCAGCAGGCACAGAAATACCGTTCCAGCTATAAGGAAGGGCATCAGCACAGATCGTAATATTAGCGACACCGGTCTTCAGCGGGTTCACTGTAAGGTTCAATGTCGTAGTACTATCACAACCTGTCAAGGCGGATGGCATGGTGTACGTAGCGACAGCAGTTCCACCAGCAGGCACAGAAATACCGTTCCAGCTATAAGGAAGTGCATCAGCACAGATCGTAATATTAGCGACACCGGTTTTAAGCGGATTCACTGTAAGATTCAGCGTTGTTGTGCTATCGCAACCCGTCAAGGCGGATGGCATGGTGTAAGTAGCTACGGCAGTTCCGCCAGCTGCTATTGAAATACCATTCCAGCTATAAGGAAGTGCATCAGCACAAATAGTAATATTGGCTACACCGGTTTTAAGCGGGTTCACTGTAAGATTCAGCGTTGTTGTGCTATCGCAACCCGTCAATGCAGACGGCATAGTATAAGTAGCCACTGCAGTTCCGCCGGCTGCTATTGAAATACCATTCCAGCTATAAGGAAGAGCATCAGCACAAATAGTAATATTGGCGACGCCGGTTTTAAGCGGATTTACTGTCAGGTTCAATGTAGTAGTACTATCACAACCTGTCAAGGCGGATGGCATGGTGTAAGTGGCTACAGCAGTTCCACCAGCAGGCACAGAAATACCATTCCAGCTATAAGGAAGTGCATCAGCACAGATAGTAATATTGGCTACACCGGTTTTAAGCGGGTTCACTGTAAGGTTCAAGGTAGTGGTGCTATCACAACCTGTCAGGGCAGATGGCATGGTGTAAGTAGCTACACCTGTTCCACCAGCAGGCACAGAAATACCATTCCAGCTATATGGCAAGGCATCTGCACAAATAGTAATATTGGCTACACCGGTTTTAAGAGGGTTCACTGTAAGGTTCAAGGTAGTGGTGCTATCACAACCTGTCAGGGCAGACGGCATGGTGTACGTAGCTACAGCAGTTCCACCAGCAGGCACAGAAATACCATTCCAGCTATAGGGCAAGGCATCAGCACAAATAGTAATATTGGCTACACCAGTCTTCAGCGGGTTCACTGTAAGATTCAATGTAGTAGTGCTATCACAACCTGTCAGGGCAGATGGCATCGTGTAAGTGGCTACAGCAGTTCCACCGGCAGGCACAGAAATACCGTTCCAGCTATAAGGAAGGGCATCAGCACAGATCGTAATATTAGCGACACCGGTTTTAAGCGGGTTCACTGCAAGGTTCAATGTAGTAGTGCTATCACAACCTGTCAATGCGGATGGCATCGTATAAGTAGCCACAGCAGTTCCACCGGCTGCTATTGAAATACCATTCCAGGTATAAGGAAGCGCATCAGCACAAATGGTAATATTGGCTATGCCGGTTTTAAGCGGGTTTACTGTAAGATTCAATGTCGTAGTACTATCGCAGCCTGTCAAGACAGACGGCATCGTGTAAGTAGCAACGCCATTACCTCCGGCAGTAATAGTTTGCCCGTTCCACGTGTATGGTAATTGGTTAATGCAAATAGCAATATCAGCGATACCTGTCTTCAATGGGTTTACTGTCAGGTTTAGCGTTGTAGTACTATCGCAACCCGTCAATGCAGATGGCATCGTATAAGTCGCTATAGCATTGCCTCCGGCAGTAATGGTTTGCCCGTTCCAGGTATATGGAAGCTGGTTGACACAAATGGCAATATTCTGGTTAGCTGTTTTTGGAGGGTTAACAACAATCGTACGGGAACCATTAAAGGTTTGATTACATGCATCCGTTACAGAAACATAATAGGGATAAGAACCTGCATTGTTAGAAAAGCTCAATGTAGTGTTGGTACTTATTACCGGTGTACCCGAAGGACTGTTGCTCCATTTATAAGTGTAAGGAGCTACCCCATATAAGCCTGCAATACTTAAGTCTATATTTTGTCCTTCACAGGTGGTTGGTGACACAATAGATATTGCGTTGGCCGCATCACTCAACTCCACAGTATGACATGTTAATGTAACTGTCCATGGATTATAAGCCCCGATACAGGAACCATCACACCCTGCAGGCCCCGCGCATCTCCTGAATAATTTCACCCCAAATGTTATCGTTTGACTAAGACAAGAGGGTGCTGGCAGGCAACTCTGGACTGTACCCATAATTGAAAAATTACCGGTACCGCAGGCCCCGGTCGAAGCATAATTACAAATCCAAACCCGCCCCGATGCAGGGCTTATGCAACCGTTCAGATAGATCTGGAATGCACCATCACTCAATAAACAGGGGCTATTTGCCAGCATACTAAAGTCGCTGTTTACATCAGTAATTGTTGTGGCAGCCGGCTGCACTACATCTAAAGTATAATTACAAGCCCCACTAAAAAGACAATTACTATTGTACATGGATGCCATGGCAGCTGCAGCTAATGAGTTGGTAGCTGAAACCAACGGGTCAATTACCAGTAAATGTTTTCCAATGTTATCATTGATCCATTTCCGGGGTACTACTACATTCATTCCATTGTTATATACCTCATACTCCATTGTTACCATCTGATCTTTAGTACCATCCTTTGGATAGGCATTTGCTCCGGCGATTTTTAAAGCATCCTGGCTATTCAGAAAAACCGTTAACTCCCCTATTCCTTTCTTTTTACTGGCATCATTTGAAAACCGTATCCAGGTACCTGCTCCATTATTGAATACGTCCCTGAAATGCAACTCTTCAAAATCACCATACTGAATACTTCTTATAACAAAATTGGTTTTTATCGCCCCCCTCATCACACGTATTTCTGCATCAATACCTTTAAATATGTTGGTAACATACATACCATCCTCACCAATTGTATAATGGCTCCAGTCCGGGTTATCCAGTTTTACCAGTTGGCCCTTTTTCTTTGCCCACAATGTCCAGTTATTGAATGAAATTTTACCAAAAGGGGTTGTAATGCCAATATTTTTGCCAGGTACATCAAAACTTACCTGGGCTGCAGTAACTCCTGAAACATATTTACCATTTCCGGCTTCGCTTAACTTTTGATCGATGGCAAGCCACCTGCCATCTTTAAAGATATTCAGGCTTCCCCATGATTTTATTATGAAAACCTTGCCCGAATCTTCAGTACTTCTGAAATAGCGTTCGTTTGCCTTCCTTTTCGACAGAACTTCTACACAATTAGCGCCGGGAGCACCATAAGGTAAGTAGCCAAATTCAGGATGATTGTAATCTTCCGGGTTATTGTATTTTCTCCACTGCTTCAGATCGCCTTGCTGCTTTTGGGGAAAAGAATTGTAGTTAAATGTCATATTCGCCATTCCATCACTTACCCCAATATTATTTTGCTCTACAGGCTTTACAACCGGCATAAGAAGACCGGATGAATCCTGGGCACAGGTAATTAAAGAAAACAGCAACAGTATCATTACTGCTCCCCACTGGCGAACAGTTCTGTAATTGTGCTTCCATGAAAATGAACGAAAATATTGCGGAGAAAAAATATATGACAGTACGAATGCAGCTAGAACATACAGGAATTGGCAGTACTTTCCTGAAAGAACAGGTAAAATTTTTCTCATAAACGGGCAGAAACCGGGATTTGGTTCAGGATATAGGTTTTTACACTTGGCTTTTTCGCTTATGCTAAACGGGAAAATTGTGCTTAAAGTATTTCTTATCAAAGAGAAATACGGGTATTTAAAATAAAAAAGCGCAGGAGAATTTCCTGCGCTTTTTTAGTCTATATGTTATTACTTATAACAACGTTGCATCCGAACTGATCTTTGCATTCAGCACTTTGCTTACGGGGCAATTGGCTTCTGCATCAGCTACTGCATCTTTAAACTGCTCCGGAGTAATGCCGGGTATTTTTGCATTTACCACCAGGTGCGATTCAGTAATAGTACCATTATCGAGTGTTACGGTAGAAGTAGTTTCAATGCTTTCGGGGGTAAAACCGCTACCGCCTAATACAAAGGCCAGTTTCATAGTAAAGCAACCGGCATGTGCAGCAGCGATCAGCTCTTCGGGATTAGTGCCTACACCTTCTTCAAAACGTGATTTGTAAGAATATTGGGTTTTATTAAGGGTTGTGCTTTGCGTAGTAAGGGTTCCATTGCCATCTTTTCCAGATCCGTTCCAAACTGCGGTTGCATTACGTTTCATAATTTATCTAATTTAGATGTTGAAAAAATATAATTGGATGTCAACTATAACATGGGATGATTTCGAAAAAATTGATATCAGGGTCGGAACGATTGTGAAAGTTAGCGATTTTCCAAAAGCGAAAAAGCCGGCCTATCAAATTTCCATCGATTTCGGTGATTTAGGCATCAAACAGTCTTCAGCACAGGTCACTGCATTATACACACAGGATGAATTGATTGGCAAACAGGTGGTCGCCGTTGTCAATTTTCCACCCAAGCAGATTGCAAATTTTTTCAGCGAGTGCCTCATATTGGGCGTATACACTGACAAAAAAGAAGTAGTTTTACTGAGTCCCGGTAAACCCGTCAACAACGGCTGGAAAATAGGTTAACCCACCCGGCATGCTGCAGGTTCATTTTTAACGGGCACTTCACCGTTATAAACGTTTTATCATGACGGACAACTCCTTTGCTCCCTTCGACGTTGCCATCCCAGCCATTGTTCCGCTGGCAGAGCAACCCATACCACCCGTTGATAATTTTGTTACCTATTGTCAATCACCTGTCGGACTGCTCCGTATATCGGGCACCGCCGATCATGTGCATGAAGTTCATTTTGTTGACAACAGCGAAGCAGCTTCCACGCCCGCTGCTACACCGGCACTACCCGTGGTAGCCAAACTGGCCTTGCAACAAGTGCAGGAATTCATTGATGGCAGCAGACGCATCTTCGATTTTCCTATCCGGCAACAGGGTACACCCTTTCAACAGATCGTATGGCAGGAGCTGGTAAAGATCCCTTTTGGTAAAACCATCAGTTATCTTGAACTGTCCCGCAGGCTGGGCGATCCCAAAGTGATACGCGCGGCAGCCTCAGCTAATGGCAAAAATCAACTGGCTATCGTGGTGCCCTGTCATCGTGTAATTGGCTCCAACAACGACCTGATCGGTTATGCCGGCGGTCTCTGGCGAAAAAAATGGCTGCTCGATCACGAGAATAAGATCGCGAACGGGGTGCAGACGTTGTTTTAATGTGCTGATGAAGGCTGAACGCTTAACGCGAAAGCCGGTTATAAGTTTTAAGTTATAGGTTGTAGGTTGAATACAACTAAACGCAGAACGTGAATACGGGGAGAATATGCGGATGAAGTCCGGAAGAAAAGCAAGTTGGCAGTTGGCAATTTGCAGTAAAGAAACACCGAAGTCTGATGTCTGAAGTACGAAATCTGAAAATACAGCGACAAACTCACGACTGACGACTCACGTCTCACGACTTCACTATTCACCATTGACTATTCACTTGCTTCAGGCACTTACAATTCACAACTCTTAATGCAAACCGAGATCACGCTGGAAAAAGGCGATATTACCCGCATACATGCTGACGCAATTGTAAACGCAGCCAATAGCTCTTTGCTGGGCGGAGGCGGCGTAGACGGTGCTATCCACCGTGCAGGGGGTGCTGCAATACTGGAAGAATGCAGGGCTATCCGCGCCCGCCAGGGAGGCTGCGATACCGGCGAAGCTGTTATTACCACAGCAGGCAACCTCCCCGCCAGGTTTGTTATCCATACCGTTGGCCCTGTATGGCAGGGCGGTAATAAAAATGAACCACAGCTACTGGAAAATTGTTATCGTAATTCACTGGCCCTGGCTGTGGAAAATGGAGTTACCAGTATCGCATTTCCGGGTATCAGTACCGGCATTTACAGGTTTCCGAAAACAGAGGCTGCAGCTATTGCTGTAAATACTGTCCGTACATTTACCAGCAAGCCTTCTGTTCTGCAAAAAGTGATCTTTGTTTGCTTTGACGATGAAAGTTACCATCTTTACCAAACACTGCTTACTATACCATAAATCAATGGCTGCGTTGGCATAACTGTTGATGATTTAATGTAAAAATTTAATTACCGGCTATGACCTTTAAAGCACTCTGGATTACAGAAACACCTGAAGGGAAGATTGAACGCACCATTATCGACCGTGAACTCGATGACCTTCCACAAGGCGAAGTGGTGATACGCGTTTTGTACTCAGCCCTTAATTATAAAGATGCCTTGTCTGCCACCGGCAACAAGGGGATTACACGAAAATATCCGCACACACCCGGCATTGATGCCGCAGGCATTGTAGAACTCAGCAGAAATGAGGCATTTGTATGTGGCGACCCGGTGCTGGTAACCGGTTACGACCTCGGCATGAATACAGCCGGGGGCTTTGGCGAATACATCCGCATACCAGCCGCCTGGATAGTAAAAAAGCCTGAACAATATTCACTGCGCGAATGCATGATCATTGGTACAGCAGGCTTTACAGCAGCCTCTGCATTGTTTAAAATGGAATTACTGGGCATTACGCCCGGTGATGGTCCCATAGTGGTAACAGGGGCTTCGGGTGGTGTAGGTAGCATGGCCGTTGCTCTATTATCACAGGCCGGTTACGAGGTAATTGCTGTAAGCGGCAAAGCCAACGCTGTTGAATACCTGCAATTTTTAGGTGCATCGCGTATTGAACCAAGATCGTTTGCTGATGACTATTCTGGCAAAAGCCTGCTGAAGCCTCAATGGGCAGGTGCTATTGATACAGTAGGCGGCAATACCCTGCTTACTTTGTTGAAGGGTTGCAAAACTGAAGGCGCTGTTGTCAGTACAGGATTGGTAGGCTCACCCAAACTTGACGCCACGGTTTATCCTTTTATTCTGAATGGTGTAAGTTTGCTGGGTGTAGGTTCCGCAGAAACACCCATGAGCACCAGGCTTGCTGTATGGGATAAACTGGCTGAACCCTGGAATATTAAAGAAAAGCTGAATGCGATAGCCCGGGAGGTAACGCTGGAAGAACTCAACGCTACCTGGATAGATGCCATCCTGGAAGGCAAAACGATGGGTCGCATATTGGTAAAAATGTGTGATAAATAATGGCAGCAAACCTGTTGTGGAAAGTAACAGCAATCAATCGCGAAACACCCGATACCAATACCTACCTGCTGGAAGAAGTAAACGGCACTGTTGTCAGCTATGAAGCAGGCCAGTTCCTTACCTTGCTGATCCGGCACAATGAACATGAGGTCCGGCGCTCCTACTCTATCTGTTCTACCCCCGGTATTGACAAACAGGTAGCCATTACCATTAAACGTAAAGAAAATGGCGAGATCTCGCGTTACCTGTTACAAACCTTACAGGTTGGCAGCACTTTCAACAGTCTTCCTCCATCCGGTTTATTTACCATCCAAACACATGCAGCAGAAGATCGTCCTGTAATACTAGCCGCCGCGGGCAGCGGCATTGTTCCTGTATTTGCCCTGCTGAAAAAAGTATTGCAATACCAGCCGGAAAGTCCCGTATTACTTATTTACCAGAACAGGGACGAGCACAATATGATCTACCGGAAAGAACTGTTGTCATTGCAGCAACAGTATGCCGATCGTCTTAAAATGGTTTTATTGTTCAGCAATCCACCCGATCATGAACAACCTGCACAAAGGCTTAACAACTGGCTATTTGAAAAACTGTTGAACGATTATAAATTCGGGCATTTCCGTTCACCTGAACATATAGTATATACTCCAGCAACTGCCAACAGCATTTTGTACACCTGTGGTCCGGGTCCCTTCATGCGTATGGTACAGTTCACGGCCCGTTTTGCAGGTTTTGCGGAAACCCAGCTACGGAAAGAGAACTTCACCATTGAAACCGTTCCTCCACCGGCATTTGTTATTGACCCGGCACCAAGAGAAGTGATTTTACAATTTGCCGGTCATCATTACCAGTTTACTGTCAGCTATCCCAATACTATTTTACAGGCCGCCCTTAACAATCACATTCCATTACCTTATAGCTGCCGGGGCGGACGCTGCGGCACCTGTGTAGCCCGCTGTACCGATGGCTCAGTAAAGATGAGCATCAATGATGTACTGACAGAAAAAGATATGCAGCAGGGACTTATCCTCACCTGTGTGGGATTTGCAGAAAGCAATGTAAAGCTGGAAGCGTGAAGTCGGCAGACGGCAATCGTGAGCGAATGTCCGTGAAACGTGAAAAGCCAAACGTGAAACGGGCGTTACCGGTTACCAGATACCAGTTTCCGGATACAGGTTACCAGATGCAAGTTACAGGTAACTGCAAATTGCCAACTGCCAACTTACTTCCGGACTTCCGGACTTTTTTCAGACTTTCTTAACCTGGAAATTCAGTAACTTTAGTAAGACACGTCAGAAGGCGGTAAGCGTTCAGCGTTTCGCATTAAGCGTCAGAATCACCACACCAATGCCTGCAGGGCAATCATCACTTTTTGTTGCCAACTCTATTCCTGCTTATTCACGTAAAACAAACGACAATATGAAACAGGCTATTCGTATGGCATATACTGTAACAATGTTACTAATGCTGGTAACAACAGCTTCTACCCTTTTTGCCCAGAACACCAAACAGGATAAAAAAGCAAAACAGGCAGCAACCATTACCAATATGGTCAAAGCTCAGAACTATGTATTTAAGGCACAGACAATGCTCCCCATGAGTGGTCGCACACGCCAGCTTACCAGCGAGTATGATGTGCGGATATCACAGGATACCGTTATTGCATTCCTTCCTTATTTCGGACGAGCCTATAGCGGTATTGATCCCACCAGCAGCGGAGGCATCCAGTTTACTTCTACTAAGTTTACGTATGATGTGAAAGATAAAAAAGACGGATGGGATATTGTTATCAAACCTTCTGACGCACGTGATGTACAACAGTTATCATTCAGCATTTTTACCAACGGCAATGCATCACTCAATGTAACCAGTACCAATCGTCAGCCTATCTCATTTAACGGGTATGTAACGGAAGTGAAGGCGAAAAAGAAGAAGTAGCGTAGTTAGCTGTTGGAAGGTTGAAAAGTTGGAAGGTTAGCAAGCAAGTACGAAATACGAAGTTAGAAGTACGGAAGATAAAATATCGAATGCAGAACTTTGAATATCGAATTTCGAAGAAAATACAAGGAGCAACTGCAAATTACCAATTGTCAACTTGTATTTCTCGCAGCTCGTAGCTTAAAGCTCGTGGCTTGTATTTCAGATTCACTATTGACCATTCATTATTCACCTGCTTCACCCACTCACGATTGCCGTCTGCCGATTCACGACTCACGATCCTCAATCTCAAATCTCAGATCCACCGTCCTGTATCCAATCTTAAAATCAAGAAATCAGCAATCTTCAAATCCTCCCTATCCTTTCAGTTCCTTTTTAGTAAAGGCCAGCGGCAGCAGCATATTTGCATCAGGGATAATAAAAACTTTCCCTTCCATTCCTGCCAGTATAAGACGTACAGGATGCTCTACCCTCGTTTCAAATTCCTGCAACGATTGCCGGCAAATACCGCAGGGGCTGATCGGTTGATCGCTATCACCATTCTCAGGATTATAACTGATCGCAATGGTATCAATTGGCATACCGGGATAGAGGGAAGAGGCTGCTCCCAGCAATACACGTTCAGCACATAAACCGGCGGGAAAAGAGGCATTCTCCTGGTTGGCCCCGGCCACCATTTCACCATTCTTCATCTTTGCAACAGCACCTACTTTAAAATGAGAATAAGGGGCATAAGCCTGTTCGGTTACCTTGCGGGCCTTGTCAAGCAACAAGGCATCATTCTTCTCCAGGTCATCTATTGAATCATAAACTTCGTAAGAAAAGGAGTATTCATTTTTCTTCATACTTCATATTTACACGCAGCTTTTGACAGCTACAGACAAAAAATCCCTCTGCACCGCAGAAGGACTTTTAAAGATACAAAATATTGTGAATATAATCGTGAGACGTGAATCGTCAGTCGTGAGTGGATGAAGCTGGTTTCAGGTTATAGCTTCTTTAGCCCGGTCTTGCTTTCCGACTTTCGGTCTTTCCGTCTTCCGGACTTGATATATTAATGGATCGTCCTGAACATCCTGTTCCAACGAACACCTTTATCCCAGCTCATCCAGATCAGCCATGCGCCGCCTACTACGTGATCTTCAGGTACAAAACCCCAGAAACGGCTGTCCTGTGAACGGTGACGGTTATCACCCATCATCCAGAAATAATCCATTTTGAAGGTATAGCTGGTAGCAGGTTGACCATTGATAAAGATCTTGCCATCACGTTCATCCCATTCGTTATTCTCATACACCTTGATAGCTCTTTTATAGAATGCGATATTCTGTTTGGTCAACGGGATGGTAACTCCTTTTTTAGGGATCCACAGTGGACCAAATTCATCCACAGACCAGCGGGCTACCGCAGTATCGCGTGGAAAGATGCGCCAGTCTACAAAAGAGGAATCTATTAATGGAGTAATGCCTGTAACAAAAGGCATCTTTTTTACAGTTTCCAATTCTGATTTGGTAAGGTTAATGCTGTAAACATTGCCCATTGGTTCAGACAGATCCCCATCCTGGCGGTCATTAACAGTAACACCAGCTTCGCGCAGAATACTGATCAGTTCATCACGGTCTGTTGCATGAGCATTCACCTTCATAATATAGTCAGTAGCAGAAGTAGGTGAAAGAAAAGCAGGCTGCCCGTTTACAAACAGGTTACCATCTTTGATCTGGATGGTATCACCGGCAATTGCCACACAACGTTTAATATAGTTCTCACGCTTATCAACCGGGCGGGTTGTAATAGTATAGGTATCCCATACTGATTCACGTGCGGCAGCTTTACTTGCCGCCACCAGCTGAGCTTCATTAGGATACTGCCCCCGTAATTCGCTGTACTTCTTATTCTCCTCATCCAGCAGAATATCATAGTAAGGGTTCTGTGAATCCAGTTCTTTCGTCAGGGTATCTCCTGCAGGGAAGTTGAACACTACCACGTCATTACGTTTCACCGGTTTTGCAAACCAGCGGGTATATGGCAGGTGAACCAGCTCTGTATATGATTTGGTATTTAATACAGGTAATGTATGGTGTACAAAGGGAATAGCCAGCGGCGTATTGGGAATACGCGGGCCATAAGTAAGTTTGCTCACAAAAAGGAAATCGTTGATCAGCAACGTTTTTTCCATAGAGCCAGTAGGAATGGTATAAGCCTCAAAAACAAAGGTCCTGATAAGTGTGGCGGCCACAATGGCAAACACACCTGCATCTACCCACTCGCGCGCAGCAGACTTTTTATGTTTCTTAACCTGTTCACTACCAATATATCTCTCTTTTTGATCGGCGCCCATTACAGGAAAGTAAACAACAGGCACCAGGGCCGCTGCAGTATGTTGCAAAAAGCCAAATTTGCCGAACAGTTTTGACCATTCCACCATAAACCAGATGCTGATAAACCAGCCTACAATGGGAATAAACTGCCAGAAAAACCAGTGTTTTTTAAGTCCGGCTGCTTTTACGATCTCCCAGGTATTCAAAAAAGGCACCCAGGCTTTCCAGGATTCAATACCGGCTTTCGGGAATAATTTGGAGAGACCAAATGCCGGTAACCATACGATCAAAACAGAGATAAGAATAATAATGAACAAATCGTGTAAACTCATTCTGAATGTTTTAGAGGCCGGGCAAAAATACCATATTAATTGGCTTGAGCCCGAACTATCAGGAATATTTTGCTAAAATATAGCTAAGCATTAGCAAAGTTTTCAATTTTTCATGAACAGTATTTGAACACATGCGTTAGTTGTAATAACTTCCGCCTTGTTACATGAATATGAGCATTTTTTCTATACGGGATATAGAAAACTTTACTGGAATTAAGGCTCACACGCTCCGTATCTGGGAGCAGCGTTACCAGCTTTTATGCTGTAAACGTAAAGAGAGCAAGCACCGTTTTTACGATCACGACGATCTGAAACGGCTGTTGAAAATTGCATACCTGTATTCCAATGGTTACAAAATATCCCAGATCGCGTCCCTGCCCGAAGAAGAGATCAGCAAACTGGCCCTGGAACTGAAGGCCAATGCTGAAAGCTATGGCATTTTTGTAAACCAGCTTACAGATGCCGCCATCGCCCTCGATACCGCTCGTTTTGAGAAGGTTCTGTATAATATTATCCTCTATATCGGCTTCGAAAAGTGTATTACACAGGTCGTTTTCCCTGTTTTACAACGCATGAATGTACTGTGGCTGGCCGGGCACGTAATTCCGGCGCAGGAGCATTTTGCCAAAGCACTGATTGTTAAGAAAATGTTAGTGGCGATTGACGGACTGGAAGCCGTTCCCTATACCGAAGGTCGCAGGGTGCTGTTATTCGCCCCCATCGGCGATTTCCAGGAAATAGCACTGCTGTTTGCCCAATACCGGCTCAAAAAGCAGCAAGTGCCGCATATTTACCTCGGCACCAACGTTTCCCTGGAAGTATTGAAAGATTACGGGGAATCACAACCATTTACACAGCTTTACTGTCACCAGGCCAATAGTCTTGTTCGTTGCGATATGGATGAATATGCGATGGAGTTGTCAGCCCTTTTTCCCGACAAAGAAATCTTCTTCTGCGGCGCTAAAACCTGCCAGCTCGGTGAACTCCCTCCCAACGTCCATATTCTCAAATGCCAGAATGCAGTAGCGGAGTTTGTTGGGTGAGGGCGAGTTGCCAGTTACCAGTAACCAGTTACCGGTTTCACGCAAAGACAGCTAAGGCTCGCAAAGCCGCAAATTGTTTTACCATGCGTCAACTTGTATTATTCCTGGCTGCTAAAACCCAATTCCTAATACCTTATTCACAATTCCTGTATTCAACTTACAACCTATAACTTAAAACTTATAAGCAGTTTTAGCGTTCAGCATTCATCACCACATTCCCTTACTTCCTCGGAAGAACGTACGTATTCACATCCTCCTCCGTAATTGTTTTTCCGGAAAGAATGATCAGGCGTTCAACCACGTTGCGGAGTTCGCGGATATTACCGGTCCAGTTGTGTTGCTGAAGAGCTGTGAGTGCTTCTTTATCGATTGCTTTTTTAGCAATGCCATATTCTGCACAGATATCACCCAGGAATTTATCAACCAGTAAAGGGATATCTCCCCGGCGATCATTCAATGAAGGAACGTGAATGATAATTACACTGAGACGGTGGTATAGATCGAGACGGAAATTCTTATCATCTACTTCTTTCAGCAAGTCTTTATTGGTAGCGGCAATTACACGCACATCCACACTGATATCCTTATCACCTCCTACCCTTGTTACTTTTCCTTCCTGCAAGGCACGCAATACTTTGGCCTGCGCACTCAGGCTCATATCGCCAATTTCATCGAGAAACAAAGTACCGCCGTTGGCCTGCTCAAACTTACCAATGCGTTGTTTTACCGCAGAAGTAAAAGAGCCTTTTTCATGACCAAACAGTTCGCTTTCTATCAGCTCGCCGGGAATGGCAGCACAATTCACTTCTACGAGAGGGCCTGTAGCACGGCCGCTTTTCTCATGAACCCAACGTGCCACCAGTTCTTTACCAACCCCATTTTCGCCGGTAACAAGAATACGGGCATCTGTGGGAGCTACTTTATCGATCGTTTCTTTGATCTTCACAATGGGGCCCGACTCACCAATCATTTCCTCCACCTTGCTCACTTTGCGTTTGAGCACTTTGGTTTCGGCTACCAGGTTGGTTTTGTCCATGGCATTACGAATAGTGATCAGTAGTCGGTTCAGATCAGGTGGCTTGGAAATATAGTCGTAAGCACCCTTTTTTACCGCTTCCACCGCTGTTTCTATAGTACCATGACCAGAGATCATAATAACAGGAACATCGGGGTTGACCTCCCGTACTTTATCGAGAAATTCAAGACCATCCAGCTTAGGCATCTTGATATCGCACAACACCACATCAAAGGTCTTTTCTTTAAATTTTTTCAACCCTTCCTCTCCATCACCAGCCTCCTCTATCTTATAACCTTCATAAGAAAGAATTTCGCCCAGTGTTTTACGAATGGCCTTTTCGTCGTCAATGATTAATATGTTAGACATCCTTTAACATCTTTTTACATGGAAAAATAATAACCGCTCATCTCAATTGCCGGACCCAAATGTAGTAAAATATGAAACTGTACCTGCTTACGACAATTATTTTGCCATTTTTTGGTAACTGCGGTACAACAGACCGGAAATTACCTGCTATAACTGTCGGTGAGCCAGACACCACTATTCCGGTTTATAAAAAAATAGCTGAGCTCCCATTACCGGCCGGATATAAAAGAATGAAACGTACCGATACCTCCTTCGGTGCATGGTTGCAACAGGTGTCGCTGAAAAAAGACAATCGCGTTTACCTCTACAATGGTAGTTTAAAACGCAACCAGCAAGCCCAGTTTGCAGTACTGGATATCCCTGTTGGCAATAAAGACCTCCAGCAGTGTGCTGATGCAGTAATGCGGCTAAGGGCAGAATATCTTTACAGCCGCAAACAGTTTTCGCAGATCGTTTTTGCCGACAACAATGGTAAACAATACCGCTATGCAGGGGGTGACAATTTCCAGCAATATCTTGAAAAGGTATTCTCGTATTGCGGTTCTGCCTCGCTGCAGAAACAACTGAAACCAGTAAACAGGTTTGAGAATATACAGCCGGGCGACGTGCTGATCAAAGGCGGCTCACCGGGACACGCAATGCTGGTAATGGATGTGGCGGAAAATGAAGCAGGAAAGCGTATTTACCTGCTGGCGCAGAGCTATATGCCCGCCCAGGACATACATATAGTAAAAAACCCTATAAGCACAGACCTGAGTCCCTGGTATGAGGTCTGTAGTGATAACTGCCTCATTTATACCCCTGAATGGGTTTTTACGAAAAATGACCTGAGACGCTGGTGATGAAATTACGGCCGCAGAAAACGGCAATTTCTTAGTAAAAGTCCTCTTGCATAAAGCACAGCTTCTTTCTATTTTGTAGTCAATTCCTTTGAAAAACCAATATTGTTCATTTTAAAATGGTACCTATGAAAGCTTTGAATGTTCAACCAACTCATTCATTAAAACCCGTGATCACCCGTTTAGTTCTTTTAGGAGGCGTTGTACTTGGATGCCTGTATGCATTCCTGTATCTCTGCTCTTCAGCTATCAAAATTTTAGAATAAAAGAACGTACCAAAAAACCTTTAACAGGCCCTGCATTGCGGGGCTTTGTTATTTTCGGGAGAAACAGAGTTACCAGTTGCCGGATACAGGATGCTGGTTACCGGATACGGGTTTCTGGATCTATGGATTTTTAGATTTTGTGATTTGAAAAGATTGTCACAAGATACAGGTTATTGGATACAAGATGTATGATAATGAGCCTGAGGATTTGATGTTTGAAATTTCAGCTCATGAGAAGTTAGCAATTGATAGTTTATCCCATCTCAAATCCTGCATCTTGTATCCAGTAACCAGTATCCCGTATCCTTACGAAGCAAACACCTCCGGATAACTTTTCACCAATACCCCTTTTACATGCCTTACGGTTTGATAAGAAGCAATCAATCCTACTATATACACGGCAAACAACAGGCTCAGGAATATACAACCTGTAACGCTGATATCGCTAAGAATGCCTTTAGGTCTTTGGATCAAAGGATTGATCACATTAAAGCTGTTCAGTGGCAACAGGAAGATATTGATCACGCCACTGAGATTTACCAGCAAGAACTTTTTGCCAGATCTTTTCTGTGTGCGTTGCAATCTGCCAATGGTAACCAGGATCACGAATGTAGGAATAGCTATACCTGCAACGATAAAAGACCTTGCCGCATCTTTGTTCGGTAATTGTAATAAACTGAATATTGCAGCAAAGACCGTGAGTGCTACAAAGATCTTGGGCCAGCGTAGCTGCTCCACAAAAAGCTTTCTTACCTGTTTCTGGTTATAACGTCGTGCCGCTTTTTCTTTTTCTTTTACCAACGGAGCAAAACCACGGTTACCGAAAGTTTTATACACCTGTTTAAGTGCTTCATCAAAACTTACAGAAGGATCTGCCGCCATTTTTTCTTCAATAGCATTGGCAAGGTGATCTACCAGTTCTATCTGTACATCGTAATATGCTACGTAGTGCTTTTTACAGAAAGCAAAAAGCTGTTCAATCTGTTCGTTGGTGATCATAATTACGCCAGTTTGGGGTTTACAAGGGTTTGGAGTGTTTGTAAAAATGTCTGCAATTCAGTCATTGCAGCCGTAGTTTGCTTTTTACCGGCCCTGGTAAGCGAATAATACTTACGTACACGATTACCGATGTTCTCCATTTCTACCTCCAGCAAGCCATCAGCCTCCAGCCTGTGCAGTAAGGGATACAGAGCCCCCTCTGTGATCTGCAGTTCGCCTTTGGTCATTTCCTTTACACGCTGTGTAATTTCATAACCATACATGCGGCCATTGTCTTTCAGCAATTGCATAACAATAGGCTCCAGACAACCTTTGTACAGGTTTGTTTTATTCATACCTCAAATATACATCAGTTTCCGATACATTGGATTCTTAGGTATTGTTTTTTTTATCTAAATTTACAGTATAGATAATGTGCAGATCTGCAAATTTGACAATGTGCAAATGGAATGAAGAAGAAATAAGTGAATTTGAAAATTAAATACAGCACCTGCAGCTCCAACCTTAATCAATTTATATCAAGCATATATTCATAAGGAGGAAGACCCAAATGCTGGTAAGTAATAAACAATGCCATTGTCAGTATGGTTAAAGCCAGTAGTTTTAACCGGCCTATATACAGCCAGAATCCAATTGCCGACAAAACCAGTACATCGAATGGATAACCATGATTATTACGGGGAACGCCCGCACTTATTATATTGAGCGTTAGCAGCACCCTTATCAGCCATTCGAGTATCCTGCTATCATAGAAAAGAAACCTTTTGATCAGATTGCCTGCTGTTGTAATTATTGTAAACATTGCAGAAATGTTATTGCATCAAGATACAGAATATACAAAAGATAGACTGACTTTCCGAATATAGGCAAGCTGCAATCAGGAGGCTTAACCTCTCAGAACTCAGATAATGTACAGATTTGACAATTTGCAAATGGAATGAAGAGTAAATGAGTGAATTTGAGAATACAATACATTGGAGATAATACCATAAAAAAACGGGTGTCATCTTTCTCTAAAGATGACACCCGTCGAAATTATCTTTTTATTAGCCGATATAAGAGATCACAGCCTCGTCCTCACTGGCCGCATCAGCATAAAATCCTTTTAAACTTTCAAAGTTATCAGCCAGGTAGGTCAATATATCTTCTTCATCAGTCCAGCTCTCCGGATAAACCCCCAATTCATTCAGGGTGCCGGCCGCATACCTGCTGCAAAACTCATCACGACTGATATTTGATAACACATAGTCCACCTCTTTCACCTGCTCAGGTGTTAAATACTGGGCGGGTCCGTAACCCAGGTCCTGTTCTTCATCAATTGCCTGTCCGCTGAATAGCACCATTCCCAGCGGAGGTTCTGCATCTGCAATTTCTTCCAGTGTTTTTCCCGTAAGCATGAA
Organism: Chitinophagaceae bacterium; assembly: GCA_047602185.1. Taxonomy (GTDB): domain Bacteria; phylum Bacteroidota; class Bacteroidia; order Chitinophagales; family Chitinophagaceae; genus PMP191F. The sequence continues at coordinate 1,769,266 of JASGHY010000001.1, forward strand.
ATTGATAGCATCCCAGGACTTGTCAAGGTCCACCATGCTATCACTCTCATTCTCTATTTCTTCGTCTATAAAACTTTCCAGTAAATTACTATCCTCTAAAAAAGATTCCAGTTGCTCATTGCTAACACGGAATAAGTATCCAATCATGCTCATAACTACAGAGATTAAAATATATACGGCTCCAAATGTAGTATTTAAGACATGGCCGCCACTTTTTTCGGTATTATTTTTCTGCAACCGGCGCCCATTCCAGCACTTCAACGGGCGTAGGTGGCACATTGGCCTTCCCTTCTCCATCTACTTGTTCGGCCTTTTGTACAAACAGGTGCAGCAGGTGCTTCTGTTTCCATAGCTCTGTATCATAGCTGGGCTCCCACTGCCCTACTGAGCTATCTGTAAGGTCAACAATACGCCAGTTATTGGTACTCATATCTGTATTGATGGCGGCAGACACTTTACCATTTCTTTCTGCATCACGGAAAATAAGGGCCGAGCCTATCTTTTTCCCCTGCTCCCAGGCAACTATCTGTGGACGTGATACAGGAATACGTTTGGTACCCACGCCACTCAGGCTAAAGGGCATCTGGCGGAAACCAAGGTTTTGTGTTTTCCAGGTAGTATTATCAAGATACACAACATGGTATTGCGGTACTGACGAACCGGCTTCGCACCAATAGGTAGCAATATAAGGACGGCCCTTTGCATCAGCATACATAGAGGTCTGGTTGATCAACTGGCTGTTCTGCGGAATGGTACAGGCATATTCGGCAGTAGTGGCCGTGATCGGTAATTGATATTTTTCTCCTGTTGATTTCTCCCATGTTTTGCCACCATCTGTAGAGCGGGCATAACACAGGTCATGATTACTGGCTACATCAGCACTTTCGCGCCATACCCACGAAATATGGATAGTGCCTTTTTCATCAATACAGGTTTGCCAGTAAGCGCTGCGTTTAGCCTCGCCATTGATGAGGTTACTGTACAATTGTGTCCACTGTTGTGTTTTTACATTGTACTCGTTCATCACCAGGTTTCCTTCACCGGATTGACCATTGCGGTAAAAGAATAACAGGTTGCCATTCTTCAACCTGAAAAATTCGGGATAGGAAACACTGGCTTCCAGCTTTCCGGTCATAGGCATTTTATCTGTCAGCTCCAACGAACCGGGTGCGGTACTGCGGCAATAACGCAATGCGTTGTTATGATGGTCCCAGGACACATGCAGGTAACCAGCGCCATCGGTCATAATACTGATGGAGTTATGCGCATCATTGGTATTGCCCTGGTACTGTGTTCTATGCAATTGCCATTGGGTATCGCCCAGCTTCCTTTTGCCCAGTACCATATACCGGTCATTATCGTAATAAGCGGTGTATTGTGTATTACCGGATGTTACCAGTGAGTTCTTGCGAAACACTACTACATTCACTGAATTATTGGCCCAGCCACTACCTACAGTGCTTGTTTTTACATTTGCGGCTTTGGAACTGTTACCGGCCGGACTTTTTTTTTCTACCTCATCGTAGTACGCTTTCAGAATGAAGAAAGCCTTTTTCTTACGCCCCTCATGATCTATCAGCCCTTTATTATTCCAGCCTTCCTGGTAAACAGGATTGTTCCTTCTTGGTGCACGGAAGTCGGCCAGGATCCAGGGAGAAAGACCGGTAAAGTTATCAGGCATGCGTTTCATCATAGCCACCTGCTCTTTATAAAACCATTCCTGGTATTCCTCGCTCCAGCGTGTCAATGAGTCGCCGTGGAAACCACCCAGGGCTTCAGCGCCGGTTTCACTAAAGAATAAAGGCTTGTCATAGATGGTGCTCCAGGTGGCTGTGCGGCAATTATCAGGCAGGCCATTATACCATCCCAGGTATTCGTTTACACCAACAATATCGGTGTATTGTCCCAGGGGATCATCTATTGTATTCTGTCCTGCATTGTAATGCACTTCCAGTGCCGCAGATACCAGTCTTGTAGAGTCCATCTTTTTGGCAGACCATAACAGGTTACGCATAAACTCCGTACGCACCGGCGTTACAGGCGTTTCATTACCTACCGACCAGATGATGATGCTGGCACGATTACGATCGCGCGTGATCATTTCCTGCAACTGCGTATTGGCCTTTTCATACACTTCCTGGCTGGTAAAATCAATAGTCCAGTACACGGGTATTTCAGACCACACCAGCAAGCCCAGCGAATCGGCTACCCGCGTCATATTTTCATCATGCGGATAGTGCGCCAGCCTTACCATGTTACAGTTTAGTTCTTTTGCCCATCCCAGTAATTGCAAAGCATCCTTATAACTATGCGCCCTGCGTATATCCTGTGGAATTTCTGCATGAATGGAAATACCACGCAGGAACACCGGTTTATCATTGAGCAGCATTTGCTTACCCGCTACCTTAATGGTACGGAAACCTATTTTATCCTGCAGTTTATCTGATGCAGTACTGATATTTACCGTGTATAGTTTCGGAGTTTCCGGAGACCACAATTGCAGTGCATTTGCCAGCAGGCGGATATTGACCAGTGAATCTGTAACTGCAAATGTTTGTTTGATCTTTAGCTCAGGGATCTCTACCTGCACATTATCTCCGGATTGCCACTGGGCAAGTTTTACCCATCCGTTGATCTCAGCAGTAGTTGTCTTCTTCTTTTTATCTGCTACCGGCAGTGCAGTCAATTGTAAAGAATAATCACGGATATAGCTTGCAGGCAGTTCTACCAGTTTTACCGAACGATGAATACCTCCATAGTTCCACCAGTCGGTATTGACGGTTGGTACTTCATCTTTAGCACGTTTGTTATCCACTTTTACTACCAGGAAGTTATCGGTAGGCTTCAGTACAGAATCAGGAATGAAGAAATTGAACGGAGTAAATCCCCCTTTGTGCATGCCCAGCTTTTTGCCATTCAGGTACACATCTGCACGATAGTTTACCGCACCAAAATAGATATAGAGCTTATTTGATGCGTTTGTTTTAGTATAGTCAAAAGACCTTTTGTACCATACCGATCCCTCATAATACAGGAACTTCGGGTCCTGCGAGTTCCAGTCGCCCGGTACATTCAGGGTGTATTTATCAATATAACCATGCTCCTTACGATCTGTTTTATTAGTGGGCACATCGCTGTTCCAATAGGCTTCACGATCTTTTTCATTACGTTCTTTAAAACGGTAATCGTAAAAACCTGTTTCGTAAGGATCTACAATGTATTGCCATTTGCCATCGAGGCTGGTGGTATGGCGACCGGGAATATTGGTAATTAAAGGAGTGGTTTGTGCATTGGCAACAACGCCCAGGCCCAGCAATAAGGCCACAGCATATAATTTCACAGTATCCTGGTATCTCATGGTGTTAGCTTGAAGTAAATGTTATAATTAGAACCTGATATCAAGTGCATGGTCTGCAGGTATATCCTGACCGCTCCACACTTTTACTGATGTCCACGGTGCGGCAGGTGTACTCCAGAACTCATCTGTTTCCGGCAGGCCTAATGGCAGAAAAATATTGGTACAGAGATATACACTGCCGGTAGTAATATAAACATCGGCCAGTTGAGGTTGCGCGCCATATAAGCCGATATTCAGCCAGCCATCTTTGGTAAATGTACTGGCAGGCTCCATTGTTTTCCTGATAACGGCAGTAAGAGCGCCACGTACCTGCGCCGGCAATAATGATTCTGGCAGTTTTTTGCGTAATGCCACATCAGCCAGGTGATGGAAGGCTGCACCACGATAAGTGATCGATCTGCCGGTTACGGGAAAACTACCATCAGTATTGATCAGTCGTTCCTGCAATACGGCATATCGTTTGGTAATCTTATCCATATTATTCAGGAAGCCATCGTACGACTTTGTCTTCTTCGCCGCGACCTCAAGAATATTGATAAGGTAAGGTTGTATTACATAGCTGTTATAATAATCCCAATGGTATTGCATGCCATCCGAAAACAGCCCATCGCCCACATACCAGTGCTGCATAAATTCGCGGATCCCGTATTCCACACGCACCTTGTCATATTCCATATCGTATTTACAGAAGAATGCTTCGATCATACCGGAAAACAGGATCCAGTTAGAATATACAGGTACAGTATTGCGGGTTGTTCTGAAAGCAGTAACAACATTGTTTTTTACCGTGCTGTCAAGATGTTCCCATAACCAGGGACAGCGTACCAGGCCCAATGCTACAAAGGAAGCATCTACCAATGGCTGCCCCCCATCCCATTTCAGGTAATCTTTGGCAGCAGGATTCACCGTATTGGCAATGGCCTTCAATGTCCAGGTGCGATATTGCTCGCGCAGCGCTACCTCTTCTTTTGAACCACCCTCGCCATTGAGCCAGGGACCGATGCCACTCAATACCCTGCCAAATGCTTCGAGATAGGCAACCCTGGTGCGGTTGGCTTTATCGTCAATAGTAGGCGATAAAACGATGGGCATTTTTTCATGCAACTGGTCTGCTGCAAGATTTGACAGCACAGGACGGGCAATTTTATCCAACTGCACCAGCCAGAATTTCCTGTCATTTGCACCGGATACATCTTTTTTGTCCTGTGCATGTATGCACAGAACACCTACCAATTGACTACAGAACAAAACAAGGAAAAGCTTTTTCATATGGAAGTTATTAGCGGCCTACATCCCTTTGGAGGGATGTCGGCCGTAATGAGTTATTGTAACCGGATAATATAACTGTAACTGTATTTTTTATCGAGCAAACGGTATTGCTGATGTGGCAGAGCGCCCCAGCTATCATCACCACCTACGCCACGTTGTTTCAGATCTACAATCAGAAATACCTCTTTATGTGGAATAAGATCCGTAGGATGCTGTTGTTTTTTGGTAAGCCCCGGATCAAGGTCTTCTGCAGCATGATCGATAGCACTGAAACCAAAAGGCTGTATGCCTTCGATCATCAGGCCTTTACCTTGCGCGTTGGTAAGAGTGAGCCAGCGTACATCGGTTTTGTAACCACTTTCCTGTGGACGGATATAACCTTTGTAAAACTGGTTTGCTACGCTATCGCTGTAAATACCGATGAATGATGCCGAATTACGGTCATTATAATTTTCCCATGGGCCACGGCCATAATACTGCAGGTTGCCATAAGCACCGGGCAATTGCATACGCATACCAAAACGTGGCAACTCCGGCAGGTCACGTCCTGTCATGTCAATAGAAGCGGTAACACGGATGGCACCATCGTTCTGGATAAAATACTCCACAACGTAAGGAACATTAATGGCTACCAGGTCATACTCTACTTTTACAGCAACGCCATCTGCAGTCTGCTCTCCTGCTGTTACTTTCTTCACACGCCTGCTATCGTGCGCATTGCGCCAGATGCCAAGGTTTGCAGGCATATTATTACCAAAATCATTATCTGTTGGTGCACGCCAGAAATAAGGCTCGGGGAAACGGTTTACAACACGAACATCGGTACCGGCAGCATAACGGCTGATACGTCCCTGACGCAGGTCAATTTCACCAGTGATGGTACCTGAAGTAAATGTGAGCTTATTGCTGTCTTTTGTAATAGAAAGTGTGCCGCCTTTGCTGAAATTGCGGGCAAAGTAATTACCTGCATACGCAAATTGTTCACGGGCCACCTCATGTCCCGCAGCTACCAGGTCAGTTTCGTTTTTAGTAAATGCCAGCAGGTTCAGGTAGAACTCGCTTCCTTCCGTTGCTTTAAACATCGGAATCTGCAGGGTAATCTCCTTTTGCTGATGTGGCAACAAGGTTACAGCAAAAACATCTTCTTTCACCTTTTCTCCGTTCCTGTACAGTTCCCATTTAAAATTATACTGATCCAGGTTGGTGAAATCGTATTGGTTGGCAATGGTGAAAACACCTCTTGCAGCATCAACTGCTTTGAACTGGATACTCTGGTATCCTTTTTTAACTTCATAAGCGCCGGGGTCTGGCGTTCTGTCTGAACTGATGATACCATCAGCTACACCATTCTCATCATTCTGCCAGTAGAAGCTGCCCAGGTCACCCCCATAAGCCCAGAAGGTTTTGCCATTCAGGTCCTTTGTTTTCAAGCCCTGGTCTACCCAATCCCAGATAAAGCCACCCTGCATGTGTTTGCTGCTGGCAATAATGTCCCAGTACTCCTGGAAGTTACCATTACTGTTACCCATGGCATGCGCATATTCGCACATGATATAGGGTCTTTTCTTGGTACTGTCAGCCGCATATTTTTTCATATTTGCCACACGGGGATACATGGGACAAACGATATCTGTATTCCAGTCTTCGCCAGCCTGTTCAAACTGTACAAGACGTGTAAGATCTCTTTTCTTGATCCAGGTATAGGCATCATGAAACACCGGTCCGTTACCACACTCGTTGCCCAACGACCAGATCACTACTGAAGCATGATTTTTATCACGCTCCACCATACGGGTAATGCGGTCCATGTGTGCAGGAACCCACTCAGGCAGGTAAGCAGGATGCTTTGCTTTATCAAACCAACTCTGCCACTCCGCTCCCATTCCATGCGATTCAATATTGGCCTCGTCCACGATATATAAACCATACTGATCACAAAGCTTTAACCACAAAGGATCATTGGGATAGTGACTGGTACGAACGGCGTTGATGTTCAGCTCCTTCATCATCCGGATATCTTTTACCATCAAAGCCCTGTCGGTAGTATGCCCGTTCACATCATCATGTTCATGACGGTTTACACCTTTTACCAGTACAGGTACACCATTTACCAGCAGCTGTGCATCACGGATCTCCACCTTGCGGAAACCAATCTTAGCACCGGTTACTGCAATTACCTTGCCCTGCTGATCTTTTAATGTGATAACACACTGGTAAAGATCCGGAGACTCTGCACTCCATTTTAAAGGCTTCTTCACAGTTCCGCTGAAGGATACAGATTGCAGGGTATCAGCAGAAGCAGTTACAGGCTGTTGCTTGGTGAAAACAGCTTTACCACCGGCATCCAACACATCTACGGTTACAGAACCTGGAGTAAGCGCATTGCCTGCAAAACGACGCAGATCAACTACGGCGCTGAATAAACCATCAGTATATTTTGCATCCAGGTCTCCTTTCACAAAGAAGTCCCATACGGTCAATTTAGGTAATGAATACAGGAATACATCACGCTCAATACCGCTGAGACGCCAGAAATCCTGGTCTTCCAGGTAGCTGCCATCATGCCAGCGGAATACCTGTACAGCCAGCAGGTTGGTTCCTTTTTTCAGGAACTTTGTAACATTGAATTCAGCAGCAGTTTTTGAGGCCTTGGTCATTCCCACTTTCTGACCGTTCACATATACATACGCACAACCGGAAATAGAACCAAAGTGCAATAACACTTCCCTGCCATCCCATGTATCAGGTACAGTAAACGTTTTGCGATAAGTGCCTACCGGGTTATTCTCCCCGATATAAGGCGGATTTTTAGGATGCGGATAAGTAATATTGGTATAAATAGGAATGCCGAAACCTTTTACCTCCCAGTTAGAAGGAACGGCAAGATCACTCCAGCGATTATCATCAAGATCGGTACGATAGAAGTCCTGCAGGCGGTCTGCATATTTGTCTACATATACAAATTTCCAGGTGCCATTCAATGACTGGTAAAAAGGTGAACGACTGTATTCATCATTCTTTACATCCTGTACGTTGTTGAACAACATAAAGGTTGCATGAGGCTTCTCTTTGTTCCATTCGAATACCTGGGGATTCTCCCATTCGTTTTGTTGTGCCTTAACACTTAGAGTTGCAGCAAGCAGGGTTATACCATACAGAAACTTTCGCATCGGTTTATTTTTTAGCTTGTAGTGGTTTAATGATGTAAGTAAATTGATATGAATTATAAGGTAACTGGTATTTAGCAAGTGGTCTTGAACGCCAGCTGTCAATACCTCCCACGCCCATTTGTTTCCAATCTATATTCAATTGTGTCTGTGGTCTTGCGGTAAGGTCAGCAGCATGGCGCTGGTGACGTTTCTCTCCATCATCAAGGTCTGCATCAAAATAATGCATAGCGCTAATGCTTAATAAACTATCAGACCGGATCATCAGCCCTTTGCCGGAAGCATCGGTAATGGTGTACCAGCGTATATCGGTTTTATTACCGGTTTCCTGTGGCGTTACGTAAGGGAAATACTGCTGAGCAATTGTTTGTTTATAAAGCCCTGCATGCGCACTGAAATTCCTGTCCTGGTAGTTTTCCTCCGGACCACGACCGTAATATTCTATCGTTGTAAAATCTTTTGACAGGACCCACTGCATACCAAACCTTGGCAGCATCTCCACTTTCTTTGAGGTATCGGCCAGCAATTGCTGATGCACCAGTATTTCACCGGCACTGTTAATACGATATTCCAATGATAGCTGTGCAAATACATCAGGCAGCATGTACACGGCTTTTACTACTGCAATATTTCCTTCTGTAGCAGCATTGAATGTTTTCAGAACAGGTTGCGCTGTAGCTGTTTTCCAGGCTTTCAGCTTTGTTTGCAGTGATGCGCCAAAATCATTATCGTTGGGTGCACGCCAGAAGTTAGCATGTACATTGTACTGCGTATCCAGCAATGCCTTCTTGTTGACAATATACTGGTATATCCAGCCGCTTTCCTTATTGAAAATAACAGCAGCAGTCTTACTGCTTACAACTAACTGTTTTTCTTTTTCCAGTATAGTTACCGGTTGTAAGGAAGCCAGTTTAATATCATTGGTATAGCTGCCTCCTAATGATAACTGTTCGGTAGCCACAATATGATTGGCCGGCACCAACGGTTGTTCCGTTCTGGTGGTGTAGGTCAGGTTCAGAAATGCTTCACCAGCGGGTAATGGCTTTATTGGCAGACTAAACTTAGCTGTTTGATGAGGCGCTACATTTACATTGTCCAGCACACCGCTCTGTACCTGCTTTCCGTTTACAATCACTTCCCAATGCAGCTTTATATCAGACAGGTCAGTAAAGAATTTCTCATTGTAAACACTAATCTCATTGCTGCCGGTCAATGTACTATGAATATCCTGGTACACTTTCTTCATTTCCCAGGCATGGGGGTATGGTGTGCGGTTGGCATAGAAGATCCCTTTCGCTGCATAGTTCCAGTCAGTAATAGCTTCGGCAGGTTCGTAATCGCCGCCGTAAGTATAAGTAGTATCACCTTTAGCATTGATCCTGTAAAAACACTGATCTACAAAGTCCCAGATAAAACCTCCCTGGAACTGCCTGGGATTTTTGCGGATAACCTCCCAGTAATCTGTAAAGTTTCCCAGTGAATTACCCATAGCATGTGCATATTCGCACATGATAAAAGGTCTTTTGGGTTCCGGGTTGTTCTTTACGTAGTTGTTCATACCATCCGGTGTGGGATACATCGGGTTTACGATATCTGAATTCCACTCCCAGGTAAAACTGCGGTAGTCGGCCACGGCTCTTTCATACTGGATAGGCCGGGTAGTATCGCGTTGTTTCATCCACAGGTAACTGCTGTAAAAATTATAACCATTGCCAGCTTCGTTACCCATGCTCCAGATAATAATGGAAGGATGGTTTTTATCGCGCTCTATCATACGCTGTACACGCATCAGGTGTGCATCTACCCATGTAGGGCGATTGGCCATTGTTTTGGTAATATCATACCCCATTCCATGCGATTCAATATTGGCCTCTCCCACTACGTAAATGCCATATTGATCACAGAGTTTCAGCCAGTACTCGCTATTGGGGTAGTGGCTGGTACGCACTGCATTGATATTGTATTGCTTCATCAACTGTATATCGCGCAGCATGGCTTCTTTGCTGATGGTTTGCCCGCTTACAGGATCAGTTTCATGACGATTGACGCCCTTAATTAATATTGGCTTTCCGTTTACCAGCAACTGCCCATTGCGGATCTCCATTTTCCGGAAACCCACCTGCTGCGGAATTACTTCTATTACTTCTCCTTTGCTGTTCTTCAGTGTAACAATCACTGTGTACAGGTTGGGCGTTTCTGCCGTCCATAACCTGGGGGCTGTTACCACAGTCATGTTCGTTGAGAAATAAGATGAATCCAGTTTCAGATCGATCGTTTGTAATATACCTGTTGCATCTGCCAGTGCTACTTCTGCAGCCAGTGGTGTTGCAGGCACTTTATTTAACCACAAACGAATATTCAGCTTTGCATTTTTATATTCTTTGTCAAGATCAGGCGTAAACTGTACATCATATAAATGCTCCGGGTTGCGTGCCAGTAAGTAACAGTCACGCGTAATGCCGCTCAGTCGCCACATATCCTGGTCTTCCAGGTAATTGCCATCACACCAGCGCATTATTTTTAGCACCAATACATTTTTACCCGGTTGCAGGTAAGGTGAGATATCAAATTCCGAGGGTAGTTTGCTATCCTCGCCATAGCCAACATACTTACCATTTACCCATACAGACAAATTGGATTTGGCAGCACCAATATGCAGCCACACCTGTTTCTGTTTCCAGTTATCATCAATCGTTATTTCACGACGGTACACTCCTGTCGGGTTAAAGTTCATAGGTACCAATGGCGGCGTTACTTCCTTCATCAGGTAAGCAAATTCAAAACCCGAGGTATTATAGATCGGGAAACCATGTCCATTCATTTCCCAGTTGCCCGGTACTTTCATGGTGCCCCATTTGTTGTCATCAAAGTCTTTTGCCTCAAAACCGTTGGGCAGATCGGCAGGTTTATTGACCATCATAAACTTCCAATCGCCATTCAGACTTTTGTAATTAGAAGATGTGGTCCAGTCATCATCTATCGTTTTGTCATTTTTTCCATACACTACATAAGAGGCGTGCATGGGCAACCTGTTCTCTTCGTTTTTCTTTTCATTGAGCCAGGGCGGTGTTTGTGCCACTGCTGCACTGGTGCCGGTAACCAGCAGTAAAGCAGTAAGCCAATAGTTCATGTGATACAGAGCGTGTTTCATCGGTTGATCAGAATAGTTGTTATTGAACGCGATGGCAAGCGAATACCGTTCTGCAGTTTCTGTGCAGTACGTACTTTCATATTCTCATCCGGCAAAGCTGTTGTTGTATAGCTGGTATATGTTTTTACACGTTTAAAGTTTTGCAGGTCCAACTGAAATGTTTGTTCCTGCTGTGTATAGTTAATGGCCACCAGCACCATTGTTGTATTCTTTTCATCTGCAAAGGCAGAGAGCATTACGCCCTGTGCCGCCTGTTCATCGCTGGCATTATCACTGCGCGAAAGCGGTACACGATGCATACCGGGACGCACAAAACGGCTGTAATGACCCAATGCCCACAGGTTTTTTACAGGAGTAAATGTTCCATCGGTAAAATCATCACCGGGTTTCAGGGCTATTACATAATAACGCGTATTACTGTCTGCCCTGCCCGGCTCGTAAGCATTCCATAGATGCCAGGCAGCCGCATTGCCTGTTGCCAGATCATGATGGATCACTTTTGCCAGGAAGAGCGCACAATCCATTGCTGAACGGCTCCCTTTATCACCTTCACGAAAACCATCGCCCAGCATGCTGTATTCTGTTTGCCAGTATTCTACTCCGTATTTTTTTGCTGTATCGGCTACATGTTTCCTTACAGTGATCAGCGAGCTATCGCCATTCTCGGTAAAATAGCTATGGCCGCCAATGAAAGCGGGTACATGTGCCAGTGTCTTTATATCCAGGGAGCTTTGTTCATTGAACAATGCCTGTGTCTGCCTGCTGGTACCACTGGTACCGCCATACAGGTAGGTAAGCATCCCCGCCTCAGTAACCATAATATTGCTTTTGAGCGATCTTGCAGTAAGTGATCTGTCGAGCTCAGTTACAATATGATGGATGTCTTCATTTTTCCAGGGAGAACCTTCCTGTCCGCCATTGCCAAAGCTGTTGGACCAATCCCACTGAGGTTCATTTACCGGGCTTACATAGTCAAAATGCAATCCCTCTTTATCAAAATGCTGTACCACCTCTGCCAGGAAATCAGCAAAGGCAGTGTATTTTCCGGGGGCCAGGTTGGCCGTATAATCTTTTTCTGTTTTAAATGCCAGTCCATTCTTGTTAAACTGAACAGGCGGTGTATTGGAAAAAGCGATCAGTGTTTCTACCCCATATGCCTTTGCTTTGCGCAAAAACCATTGGTAGCCGCTTTGTTTGCTCCAGTCATATTGCCCGTTGGCATCAAGAAAACATTCTGCCCTTCTCCACTTGTTTTTAATACCACTGCTATCACCCTGTTCAAAGCTGCCTCCGCCAATATTGAAACGCCAGGCAGACAAGCCAATACCCCTGGGGTTACCCTGCGCATCCAGCTCACGGCTAAACAGTAGCTCTGCTATCTTTTCTTTTTTCTCTTCTGCCCAGTACCTGCCAATAGGTTCAGAATACCAGCAGCCGGAGGCTCCGAAATTATGTATTGTCTGCGCACGCTCTTTCGCATTTACGGTAACAGTAAATGAAGGCTGGGCAACAGCTTTCGCCATAATGCCCAGCACCAGTATCGTAAAAGTAAAGCCTGTTCTTCTCATGTAATATTGATAGATGCTATTTGCCCAATTGCAAATAGCGGATCATTGCTTCTACAAAATAATAATCAGCATAGGTCAGCGGCACATCTATTTCTGTTTTATTAGGCATGTGCCCTACAGAATGTTGTAAAATGAAACCGCCATTGGTACCGGGCGCTGCGATATAGGTATTGTTTGACAGTGTGCGCAAAATAGTTTCCGCTACTGACAGGTATTTTTTAGCCAGTGACTGTTCAACATAATGGCTTAACTCAATGAATGCAGAAGCCATTATGGAACCTGCAGAAGCATCACGCAATGCACCGGGAATATTGGGTGCATCATAATCCCAGTAAGGCACTTTATCAGCAGGTAAATGCGGGTTGTTCAGAATGAAATCAGCAATATGATTTGCCTGGTCAAGATATTTTTTATCCTTTGTTTCGCGGTACATTACCGTATAGCCATACAATCCCCATGACTGTCCGCGTGCCCATGCAGATTCATCAGCAAAGCCCTGTGCAGTTTTTCGCTGTTGTACAGCACCTGTTTCCACATTGTAATTCACTACGTGGTAAGAACTGTAGTTGGGACGGAAATGATTCTTCATGGTAGTATTGGCATGCGTAACGGCTATTTTATAATAGGAAGAGTCGCCGGTTATTCTCGTTGCCCAGAACAGCAATTCCAGGTTCATCATATTGTCGATGATCACCAGGAAATCGTTGTTCTTTGAATCCCATGACCTGATGCAACCTACCGTAGGGTTGAAACGTGTACTGAGCGATTTAGCACTATTGATCAGGATCTCTTTATTTGCTTCAGATGGCTCAATCATGTTGGCGTTGCCAAAGCTGCAAAACATCATGAAGCCAAGATCGTGTGTAGATTTATTGTACTGCTCTTTTGACAGGGGAACCAGAACGCGTTTTGCCTCATCGTATAATGCAGCATCTTTTGTTTGGGTGTACAGGTACAGCAAAGTGCCGGGATAAAAACCACTGCACCACCAGCCTGAACCACTGGTTTCAAACTTGTCGGTATCGGGGTGATATGTTTTGGGGAAGCGGTCGCCGGATACATTCTTCATCATTACCTTGTACTGGGCGGCAGCAGCAGTAAAATTTTTCTGAAAAGTAGCTGAGAGTTCTTTGTCGGGAGTATAACTGAGTTTCTTTTGTGTTGAGCAAGCCGCAAACATCACTGCTACGGCCATCATCCATGTAAAATTTCCTTTTACTCTTTTCATGCTGTTTGGTTTGAAGCCGTAAGATATTTTAAAACACTCAATATCTTATGCTTAGTGGTCGTCTTCAATACTTCAATAGTACGTCAGGGGTTGTTTTTTAATCTGCGTACAAGTATGTCTTTTATGTAGTATTCAGTGCTTGTTTGCGGTCCCGGAGAACCTGCCGAGCCTTCCATCTGCAGGTTGATGATAATCCATAATGGCTTATTGGTAAAGTTGCAGCGGTGCACCCCGGTTTGCCTGTTATCTACATAGTAAAAAATGTCAAGATCTTTTTCATCTACACGCTTTAATACTGCCTTGTAATGATGCCATTTTTTCAGTGCATCCGGCAGTGCAGTTTTAATGGTACTTACCTGTTGCGGTGTAATGAAACTATTCTGCCAGTTCAGGGAATCGCCTTTAAATTCCAGGATATCCAGTTCGGGCGGCCAGCCCTTTACCGCAGTAAGCCAGAAGGCAGGCCAGGTTCCTTTGGTAATGGGTGCTTTAAAACTGCCACTTACCTCGTATTCCGGGTATTCTTCCGTAATTGTTACCTGGTGTTTGGCATAAATGGACCCTGAATGATAGCGGATGGGCTGAAAAGGCGGTTTACTGCTCTTGCCTTCATCGGCAGTGATGTAACCGGCCGTAAGGCGAAGCGTGTTATTGCCGGTGAGGGTTACCTGGCTATGATCTGTGCTGCCGGCATACATACGGGCGGAACCATTATGGTCGGCCCCCCAGGGATAGAGATAGTTCCACTTTTCCTCAAAAGCAGCATATCCGGCAAAAGACCGGGCATCAATCACGGTATCCCAGGAAGACGTTTTTGCAGCAATATTTGTATCCGAATGTGGAGATCCGGCAGTGGTATTGACGACACTTATAGCCGGCAAAAGCAATATCAGCAGCGAGGCGGCATTCAATCGTTCCATAAATAAGAGCCCTTCAGCGGGTGAGCAAACAAAAACCAATAATGGCGCAATGAGCCTTAAAATTGCTCAATTATCAGTTAACTGTGGGGGGACAAATGACTATTTGATGAGGGGTAAAATCGTATTTCGAGTGAATTATCAATGAGTTATGAATGATTTTATTTCCCATAGTGAATTGTCAGTAGTGAGATGCGGATGCCAGATGCGGGATACAAGATGCTGGTTTTAGAGGTTTTTGATTTTGAAATATTGAGATTTTGTGATTTAGAAAAGACGGTCATAGGATGCGAATCGTGAAATGTCAAACGTGAAACGGGCGTTGCCGGTTACCAGATACCAGTTTCCGGATACAGGTTACCAGATGCAGGTTACAGGGTTCAAAGATTTCTGCTTTCGGAATTTAGAGATTTTGTGATTGCCTTCGAAATTCGATATTTTTCCTCCGGACTCAGCGCTCCAGGTACTCACAATTCACAACTGACCACTCACGTTTTAACTGCAAATTGCCAACTGCCAACTTGTATTCCTCGTAGCTAACGCCTAATACCTAATTCCCGGTTCCTAATTCCACTTATCTGCACATTTGCCCATTCCCAATTCCTCATTAAAACAAAAAAAGGACCGGCATACACCGATCCTTTCTTAATAAAGGCCTTTTCGATTACAGAGGTAAACCACCGCCGATACTACCCAGCAGGGAGTTCAACAGGTTACCTACAGTATTTACCAGGTTAGTAACCACGCCGCCAAGGCCGCTGGTACCACCCAATAAACCACCTAACAAACCGTTCAGCAATCCGTCCAGCGGACCACCACCATTAGTAGTTAACATTTCTTTTTCTGTCAGCGCAGTAAATTGATCATGGTTTTTCATGATTGACATTTTTGGTTATTGATAGGAATATAGTTAGCATTATAAAGTTGACACGTTTACAGTGATTAACCTAACTCCACCCCGGTTAAATTATAACTGAAAGTTGTAACCGCTAAGAAGCTATCCGGCTACAACCCAGCTCCCCTCTTCAACTAATCGACCAACCTCAATCCCTATACATTATGCTTTATTCTGCAATAACGTTTCTGCTTACCCTATCTTAAAACATACAAGCATAATTTAGCAGTCAACGGGTTAGTTTATGTTATCAATAAGATGGAATTTTATAACGCAAACAGTATTCATTTAAAAATTCAAAATTTAACTCTTTATGAAAAATTTCGAATTCATGCCATTGACAGAAACTGAAGTAGTAGACGTTAACGGTGGTAGCCTGGGCTCTGCTCTTGAAGGTCTGATCACTGGTCTGGGATCTTCTCTGACTAACGTTCTGAATACTACCGGCGCTTCTGCAGGTGCTTCTTTAACATTGATCAGCGCAGGCACTGCCAGCGCTCTGGCCAATGCAGGAACTGGTCTGAACAATCTGTTGAGCCACCTCAGCACAGGCCTGTAACCTTATGATGGTATTATTCCTTGTTTCTAAAGCTATTCAGTACCTCTGAAATCGCCTGACAGACCGGAATAATCGTAAAAGGTTATCAAACGCACTTTGCAGCCTATTACTGCAATGCTATTAATAAAAAAGCCGTCTCATTTTATGAAACGGCTTTTTTATTTACTATCCTTCATCTTATTACATAGGCTTAAAATCGGCCAGCCAGGTACCATCATCAGTCATCAACGATAGTTTATCTCCTTCTATCTTATACCTGCGTGTAGCAGTAAGCGCTTTGTTTAAACCATCTTCATATTTCATAGCATCTCCCTGACAAAACATCCTGGTAGAAGCGGCCATAAAGGAAAGCTGATCACCTGTACCTGTTTTATAGGAACCTATCAGGTTATTACATCCCAGGAATCCGGTAATCTTATTGTCTTTGGAGAGTTTGATATACACTTTACGCACACCGGCAGGTGGAGCATACGTAATATCACCAGCTTTGGTCAACTGCCAGGAGGTCTCTTCCAGCGGTTTACCAGCCGAGGCTTTTTTAGAACTGTTGCAACTGATTACTCCTGTAAGTACAATTAACAGCAAGGCACCAAATAAAATGACCCTTTTCATAAGCATTTATTTGGCTATTGAACAATGCAGCCGT
Organism: Chitinophagaceae bacterium; assembly: GCA_047602185.1. Classification (GTDB taxonomy): domain Bacteria; phylum Bacteroidota; class Bacteroidia; order Chitinophagales; family Chitinophagaceae; genus PMP191F. The sequence goes on from JASGHY010000001.1 coordinate 1,786,024, forward strand.
TAAAACAGTTCACCGGTAAGCATTCAATTTGAGCTAATAGTTTCCTGCAGTAAGAAACAACCTCAAACTGTTTAATGCTATAGAATGAATGCTTCTACAGTTATGAACAATAGTATTGACCGGTAAATTAGTTAGTAAGTACCTTCCTGCCAGCTCTTTTTGATGACCATAGCTGAAGGTTCTTCTCTTTCAATCAGCGCAACAGCGTTGGCGCTAAGAATATTGCAGATATCAAAAAGCCGGTCCACAGTAAGCGGAGTTTTACCATTTTCGAGACGGCTATAGGCATTCTGCGAAATGTGCAGCATTAATGCCATGTATTCCTGTGAATACTCTTTACTTCGACGCAGGGCCCTTATCTTGGCCGCAATGCGTGCAGTGTGTGAAAACTCTTGTGTCAGCATAAGCTCCTCAGTTTTTTAATGGAATTGGTAAGTAAATAATTCACCGGTTCTGTTGGCACAGGTTCTTATACATCCTGTATTCCATTATCCCGTTTATTCATAGTTCACAATAGTTCCCTGGTGTTGTTGCCACAATTTTGCATATACAGCTTTCTTTTCGAGCAATTCGTGATGTGACCCTTCTTCTTCCAGTTTGCCATCTTTCAGTACCACTATCTTATCGGCCTGGATTACGGTACTAAGCCTGTGTGCAATCACAATCACGGTTTTGCCGGTACGGCGAAACTTCTGTAAAGCCTGCTGTACAAGCCTGTCTGCTATCGGATCGAGTGATGAAGTAGCTTCGTCGAGAATAAGGATATCCGGGTTCCGGTACAATGCACGCGCAATGGCCAGCCGCTGTCTTTGCCCACCGGATAAATTGACGCCATGCTCGCCCAGCCAGGTGTTAAAGCCGGAAGGCAATTGTTCAATAAACTCAATAATGCCGAGTTGCTTGCATACATCTAATACCCTTTGCACATCTACTTCAAATTCACCTACGGCAATATTTTCCAATACAGTGCCTGTAAAAAGATCTACCTGTTGCGGCACTACAGCCACGCGGTGACGCAGGCTTTCATTATCCAGGTACCTGATATCTTTACCATCTATGCAGATGTTACCGCTTTTTAACGGGTAAATATTCTGCAACAGCGACATCAGGGTTGATTTTCCTGAACCGCTCTCTCCTACTATCGCGGTAATATGTCCGCCGTGTATTTCAAGTGAAAAATGTTTGAATACCTCTGCACGGGTACCATAGCGAAAACTTACCTCCTGGAAAACGATATCGCCTTTTGTACCTTCCGGCAGTTGCATTTTCTGCCCTTCATTCTCCTGTTCCAGGTCCATGATCTCAAACAGCCTGTCGGCTGCGATCAGTGCATCCTGCATACTTTTATTGGCACCCACTATGCTCATTGCCGGACCCGTAAAATAACCCACCAGTGCATAGAAGGATAACAATTCGCCGGTGGTCAGTTGCTGGTTCACTACCATGTAAGCACCCACCCACAAGAGTACCACTACCAGTAAGCCGGTAGCAAACCCTGCTGCACTGCCCAGCAATGCATTGAAAGTACCGGAGCGAAAGACACTCTGCAGCAAACGCACAAAGCGGGACTCTGTTTTCAGGTTGGCATGTTCTTCCAGCGCAAAACGTTTGATGGTCCCTACTGTATTTAATGATTCTACCAACTGGCTGCCCAGTTCAGCATTATCTTCCATCAGCCTGCGCTGCCATTTTTTATTGAACTTATCGCTTACATAATACATCAGAACGTATAGCGGAATAATGCTCAGGACCAGTAAGGCCAGTTTCCACTGGTAAATGAACATGAGCATAAAGGAGAAAACAACGATAAAGACATTTACCACCAGTGCAAGCGCCACATCATTGATAAAAGCGCGGATCTTCACTGCATCTGTAATGCGCGCGGTAATTTCACCAACCCGCATGGTATCAAAGAACTGCTGGGGCAGCCTGAGCAAATGCTTATAATAACCGAGGATCAGGCGGGCATCTATCTGCTGGCTGGTCTTCAGGGCAAAGATGCTCTTCATGCCACCGATCACCAGTTGCAACAGCAATACCAGCACCATCGTTAACCCCATCAGGTTCAGCAGGCGTGTATTACCACCCATGATCACATGGTCTACAATATTCTGTACGTATAAGGAAGTTGATAATCCCAGTAAAGTATAAACGGCAGAACCAAACAGTACCTGCAGGGTAACAGCCTTGTGCGGCTTCAGCAATAACCAGAAACGGCGGAAATGAGAGATCTTTTCATTGCGTTCTGTAAAGCTCTGTGCCGGCAATAACAACACCAGCACGCCTGTCCATATTTCTTTAAAGGCTTCATGCGTGTACTGGTGTACATTCCCATCTGCAGGGTCCATTACCACTACGTGTTTTTTGTTCACTTCATACACCACCACGTAGTGATTGAGCCGTTTCTGTACAATTACATGCGCAATAGCAGGTACCGGCATATTGAACATAGCTTCAAACGGACCTTTTACACCTTTTGCATCAAAGCCTATTTTCTGTGCGGCTTCTATAATACCCAGTATATTGGTGCCCTTGGTATCGGTACCCGCATATTGCCTTATAGTAGCCAGCGACAATTGCAGGTTGTAATAAGAGGAAATAGATTGCAGGCAGGCTGCACCGCAATCTGTAATATCATGTTGTTTTATCCTGACGGGTTTCTTCATAGTGTGGCGAATGCGTGTTGAAATAGACCAGCATTTTCTGAAGTGATGTGTACCGGGTAAGCATTAAGGCGGGGTAACTACCGCTACTCTGCAGCAGTTTTCTGAACGTTATTGGGGTTAAGCCAGTTATCTGTTTTTTCGTACAGCAATTGCATCAAACGTCTGCGGGCCAGTATAAACCTGCACTGCAGTGTCATACCTTTCTTTAAGTTGCCGCTGGCGCCGTTGGAAAGATGCAGGGTTGTTTTATCGAGACTGCATTTTACTTTGAATACAGGCATATTATTGACCATGCTGAAATCATTGTCAACGGCAGTTACTTTACCGGAAACAAGCCCCCAGGAATTGTAATTGAAGGCATCTACCTGAAACTTTACCGGCATGCCGGCCCGGATATAACCAATATCAGCCGGTGACACATAGCATTCTGCAATCATACCGGAATCAGGAGAAACATATCCCAGCAACTCTCCCACCTGTACAGTACCACCCGGATAGCGGCCAATGAACTGCTGTACAGTGCCGGTTACGGGGGCCTTGATCGTGAGCAGGTCCTTCTCTTTCTTTAATTGCTTATGACCTGTTTGCCATTGCTTGCTTTCTATCCTGTAGTGTTCCAGGTCCTGCTGCCACCGGGCATTTTGTTCGGCCATTAATGCATTGTACTGGGCTTTGGCCTGTTCAAAAGCATATTTCTTTTCTACATACTCTTTTTTAGTCACTACTTTTTCATCGTACATTTTACTGTACATGCCAAAATCTGAACGTAGCTTTTCCAGCACAGCTCGTTTCTCAGCTATTGATGCCTGGAAGTTTAAATACTGTTCTTTGTAAAGTCCTGAGCTCAGTCGCGAAGGGCCGGCACCACGGATCAGTAATGAGAGATCATGTATATAGGTTTCTCTTTTGGATAACTCATAACCTGCCTGGTCCAGTTTATTATCAGTCATATCCTGCTGCAAGGTCAGTAACACCTGTCCCGCATCTACGTGATCACCTTCTTTAACCGGTACAGTATTGATGGTAGCACCTGCAAGACTTCGCAGTTCAGTTCTTTCTGTAACAGGCCTTACAATACCGGCTACATTTACCGATACATCTACCTTAACAAAAATGGCGGCCAGCAAGGCAGCTATTACAGCACCTACCACTGTAACATAAATAACCTGGCTTTGTACCTGTACACGTGGCAACCAGGTATATACAGATTGCTGTAATACCTCTGCCGGGAAGATCCTTGGCATGAAAGATAATTTGGTTACAACCTTAAATGATGGCGTTCGTGTGTTACCCTCAATGGTGGAGTGTGGAGTGGGAATGGTTACCGGTGCTGCTGAAACAAGATCCTATAGCACCAGTCGTTTTCTGAATATGAAAGCAAATATAAACGACAACTTGTTACAACAACGATTTTTTAATCCGGTAAATGTATATTTTATAATCCTGATCAATAATTTAACCAGTTAATTTATGCTTTACAACTACTTAGGAGCATTGCTGCCATAAAAAACCCGTTATTATTCAGCAATAATAAATCAACGCTTGACAATAAATAACCCCCTATCCGATCAATTAATGACCACAAAACTCAAAATTCTCTATCGCCGTATTCTTTTTATCAGTCTTCTGTTTTTTCGGCCGGGTGCATTGATAAGCACCACCCCGTTTGAGCCATTGAGGCCGTACAAAGCAGTTTCCAACTCCCGGGGTAAAACCTGAATATCTCTGACATTAGCGCTTGTAAGAACTTTAAGAAGCTTACTAACGTTTATCCTAAGCATTGAATACGTCGAAAAGCGATTGTCTAAAAAAAACGGTAGCCCATTTAGTGCATAAACTGGTCGGCAACAAGCTTCAACTTTAAATTTTTCTTCAAAACTATAATCCCTTTTCAAATTCAGGTTAGCACAATAGTCATATCTTATAAAGACATTAGTATCCATTGTAACTCTTTGTATCACCCGACCGATCCGTTGTTCTGCAGGCAATACTGAAAGAGAATCAATCCATTCCCTGTTTTGCTCATTTGTCAATACAAGGTATTTAAGAACAGCACTGTCCTGTACGGTTTGGCCATAGCTTTGGAAACAGCAAAAAACAATAAGCGGTATGATTATTTTTGATATCATGATCTACAATTAAATACAGGTATCCGGTACATCATTGCATTTATCTGCAATTGCCAGTAAACGAATCTCTTAACAATAATAGATCAATGAAAAACAACAAACATTCCCTTATCAGGTCAAATAACAACCTGATCATTCTATGCTATTGAGGGAGCAAACCTGTCAGGTCTGACCTGAGCAGGTAAATTACTTTTATAAGGGAACTTTGTTCAGCAGCTTTGACCTGACAGGTTAGGCCACTGAATTGCGGCCAGCCTAAAGTAATAGCAGTCTTTTACATTATTTCGTCAATGGAGAGATCAAGTAATTGTCCGTTCACAGGATATATTCCACTTTTCCAGACATCCTTTCCAAACGGTGGCAATGTTTTTTCTTGCCTGAATGGCTGTCCTGCTGTTTTAAAACTAAGAAACTCATCACTTCCTGATCTTCTGACAAATTCAAATTCAGTATTTGGAAACAACCCCTCAAATTCAAGTTCATCTAAATACTGCCCCCATAAATAAAGTACCTTTCTTTGTCCGTTTTCAACAACATCTATATAATATGCAACGCCATAATCTTCCGGATCTTCGCGTCTGATAGCCCTGTTGGTTTTCACGCTTACCACTTCTACTACAGTCTCATCCTCCTGCTCTTTCTGCCGGTTATAGAACCCGCCCCGATACTTATTAGTTAACCAGTTGACAATAAAAACGGAGAGTATAAGAATCACTATGCAATAGATCGCCTGCATATTTGATGCTACCGGATTGTAATGATCGTATATTAACATTGGTACAAGCAGGATCATCACTATAACCATCAGCTTCAACACAAAGCCTTCAAAGCGTTGATAAATACCGGGAAACTTTTTTACCTGCACATTTTTCTCACCTGCAGTAATAGTCCTGGTTGTTGAAATAATCACTGTATTTAATATTTTTAAATCTCAAAAAACAGGAACGCTATTGAATCCAGCTTCAGCTCTCTGCCCAACTTACTGACCTTTACAAGATAATGCCTGTATCCCTGGTATTTTAGGATCTTTTCAACATTAGTGGTCTTCGGATATATGAATACCCTGAATTCAAACTGCTTGCTTTTCTTAACAGTCCTGATCTCTTCGATCCGGAAATGAAACCTCTCAGAGGTATCAGAAACATTCCTGAAAGATGCGCCGGTTATATTCAATCGGATAAAAGCAGTATCAAGTGGCGACGGTAGCTGCCCAGGATTTTTGAGAGTAATGGTATTACCATACAGATCGTCGAAATCAAAATCGTTCTTTACCGGTAATTGCGCACTGGCATTGTTAATTCCGGGAAAAACGATCAGGTACATACATGCTATATTCAGGAAGTATTGAAGCATAAGCCTGTGGTATTGTTATTTTACTTTAACAAATACAAACCTATCCCCACGGCTATCATATATATCGTTTACGGCGTACATCTGTATTCCTCCATTAATTTGTTTTATACCAGACCAATGCCGATGTAACAACGCTGACGAAACAGCTACACTTTTGTCATCTGAAAACTTACTGAGATTGTCCGGAGTATTGCGGGTTTTCGTAAAATAGAAATCATTGAAGGTAAAATTGCTTCCGGCACAAGCAGTTCTTCCCGACTTAAAGTAAACAGTATCCTTACCAGGTACTACTTCCCATCCGAATAAGGTGGCAGAATCATTCTTCACAGACAGGTAATAATGCTGCCTGAACGATCTTCCATTGCTTTTATAAAGACCATCAGCCAGTTGCCCCTGGACTATAATGCTACAGCATAATATAGCGGCTATCAAAACGGTTTTCATGAGCTAACAAATTGTATATGATCACAGACACTAAACGCAGAACCAGGGCGATCTTCATTTGCTTTTCCTGTTTATGCGTTTGGGCATTAAAACAGCAGGTCTCGTTTTCTCTTCAGTTGTAACCTTTAGACGATGAAGCCCCTGTATTCCGGCGTTGAGATCAGTTTTTATTACTTTTTTACTCTCCAGAGTCTACCATTAAAATTGAAATAAAAGATAACAATAATCCTGTGAAGCCAGTAATCTTCATTGCAATTGCCAAAGGCAATATAATAAAGCTTCGAGGCTACAAGCCTCGAAAAGCAAAGCCAATATAAATTGCCAGGATAAAAAGGAAGACTCCTCTGGCCAGCTTTAAAAAATTAGTTTTTAAAGACTTTAAGGTTGGTGCATGTAATGAGGGTTTCGCCATAAAACTATAAGAAATTAGCTGGGTAACTTATACCTCTCCTGCAACTATTTAATGTCGTAATGTATAGCCCGTTTATAACCACACACTTGTTCTACTTGAAAGTCTGTGTTACCTCTATCAGCCCTACAATATTGCTATTGAATTCTTCCAGTTCTTCGGCAGGCACCCAAAGCTCATTGTGGATCTCGCCTCCTACATTCTGTACTGTGAATTTATTTACATACGCGGTACGCACATCGAATTTAGTTACATATCCTGACCCTGATGCAGGAACATTCCAGTCTCTTGCAATCTGAACAGCATATTCCTCGTTCATTACCGGGTAAAATATTGGCTGCTGCATCAGTCGTGGTGGAAATTTAGTCCATCCGGACTGCCTGATCAGTTCAAGTTCTTTCGGGCCAACAGGTCTGTACAAAGTAGTGACCTCATTTATTTGCATATTAGAATGTATTTAAGATAACAGTCATTGCATTACTGTCAATATTATACTAAAGAATATTAAGCCAGGCCTCTCAGTATTTCCAGCCTGTTATCAGGAGCGTTGGGCGAAAGGAAATCCGGGATGGTATTACCTGTTCGTCTGGGCCTTTTTAAAAACGCTACAGGCCATTCAGTTATCCGCTGCTCTTTCATATGAATGTATTTTCCGGGTTCTGGTTCAGCAATATACTCTTCCTGCAAAACCAATGCGAGCGGTTCTTCACATCCCTCATGTCCTTTAGCATATTCAAGCGCTTCTTCATAAGTTTCAAAGACATAGTAATAATCATCCCCATCCTCTATGTCCTGCGCTCCGGCTTCAGGGTGACACCATACCCTGTATTCCAATACATGATCCCAAACAAAGCCGCCACCCGATTTTACAAGCGCAGGATACTCTCCCACCATGCCGGGGTCTTTAACTGCCGGATATTCTGCCATTTTTATTTCTGATGAACTTACTTCGTTTTCTCCATTTATTATAATCGCAGTAACTCTTTTTGCTAAATCATACGCGACCGCCCTTTGAGGCAGTCGTTTCTACAATCAGGTGTATTGCTGTTTTACCTAGCTCTTTTTTACAGTAAAAACATATTTGCCTTTTAATACCGGCTTTTTTACAGTGAGAACGATCCTGTATAAAGCATTGCCCCATACATTTGAAAGTCTTGTATCAGTTTGTTCTATCGTATCCACCCTCGCGGCAAACAATGCCGCATCATATTGTAACACTGTATTAGCGCCTTTCTTTTGTAATACGATACTTCCCGGCTTGCTGATGTCTGGTGCAGCCCAACTCATAAACACAGCAGCGGTGGTATCTTTTAATTGCTTCAGTTCAAAATCTTCCTGTATGGTAAGTCCCTGTTCTGTAAGCGTAAAATTCCTTACCCATTTTTTCATAGCCGCTGCGTCCCCGTAGGCTTTTGTAATATCAAGGCTGAACTGTTTCCTCGTGCCGTCAAACTTCACCTCTGAAGCGCGGTACTGAGTGCCATAGATCTGCGGCTGACCATTTATAAGCGGCAGGTTATGGTAATTGCTCTGCATTGTCCAGATAGTGTACCGCTCATTGCTGAAAGTCTGGCGTGTATAGGTACCAACGCCTACATCTACCAATACAGGTTCTTCATTGGCATACAGTACAAAGCTGCCCACATCATTGTGATTGTGGCTTTCATTGTTAAAGCCTCCTTTGGCTCCTAAAAACCAGTTCCCGCTTTTCATAAACAGTACTTCTGTTTGCGGGTACCAGGTAAATGCAGCATTGGATAGCGAAGGTGTCGCCTGCAACAATTCTTTATTGTAAAAGATATTTTCGAGCGACCTGAAAAAATCACCTCCCGATTGCAGGTTTTCTGCATGGCCATTCTTTGCCAGCCATGCGCCGAAAGACATCATTTCATTACTCTGTACAGCTTTTCCATAACGATAGATCAATCCCGGATTACCACCACCTTTTGCAGAAGCATCTGCAAAGTTTACCACCCAGTCGTTACCAACATAACTGCGGGAAATATACTCCCCCATTTTACGCACCATCGGGTTGTCAAAAATGTTCACCCGGTTGCCGGTGGCATAGCTCAGCAATTGCAGGTAATCATACAGTTTGCCGGCAGCATGTTCCCAGTAAGAAGGGCCTTCCTCACAGGCGCCATCTTCTTTTACATAATTCATAAACTTATCTACGCTTTGCATAGTGCGGTAAACCGCTGTAGCCAGGCTATCCTTGTTATTTTCAACCAGCAAAAAACAGGTGAGCACATTAAAATTGCACCAGGGATTCCAGTTATTTACCAGCTGACCGGGTTTTTCCTGCAAAGCCTGCCACCAATAGTCGCTGCGCTGCATATAGGGTGCTAAGATCCTTTCCCGTATAGTTTGCTTTACCCTTGCTGCAATAACAGGGTTTACTTTATCCCACTCTCTGCTGAAAAAATAATATCCCCACGACAGCAATGAACCTACCTCACCAGACCTGAGGTCGATGATCTGTTCTGCCGGGTCGGGCAGGCTCCTTTTTGACCTTTGCACAGTGAGGTGGGCAGAAAGTGCCCAGGATACCATATCGCAGGTACTCCATACCCCGTTGATGATCTGGTCCGTAAAACGTCCCTTTCCCTCGGCCAGTTCGGCCAGCATCATAGCGACCAATGCATTTGTGTTGGCACCCATAGGCTTTTCCATTGCCTGTCGGTTGCCGCTGCGTTCATATTCAAGATAATCGGTTGCCTTTACCACTTTCCACACATAGTTCAGCTGCTCCTCGCCTTTTTTGATAATCCCGGTCTTGTTATCAGCAAAGAGCGCATCCCAGCCACTCCGGTTGGTATACACCGGGTACTTCACCCATTTGCCGGTAGCAAGCAGGTATTCTTTCAACTGCGCAACATTGGTGTGAGACTGTAAGATATTCCGGGGTTCATTGGCTTGGGCAATCCCTGCACTGAGGAACAAAAGGGCAAACAATACGATACGCATGGACACAGGTTATTTAAGTTAGAGCACTAAATTCCTGTAAAATAGCCAAATGAAAGGGGGAAATTCCAGAATATGAGGGGTGAAAAATAAAAACTCTTCCTTTTCAGCATTTCATTTTCGGAGCGGAAGTGCTGGAAACCTTATTACTGCTGAATGTTTACGGGAAATTTTGGTGATCATGATTTAAATGGATGCCTTATTGCCAATACTAACAGCATTTTATTTTAATAAAACTATTTTTCTTCTGCAGTCAGGACTAAATGTTTCAATCACATCTGTCAGCTATGAATAGATACCATTCGCCTTTCCAATCGCTTATTCATTCTGTAACCCTGATCCATGGTATCTCAAACAGCCCCTTCATAAAGTATACTTTCACTTCAGCATCTTTATCTAAGCGGTTATACAACTTCTTTGAAACAGCCACTTCCCCAGCCTCTTTCTGTTGCCCCCAGGGCTTTAGCTCCAGGTAATATTTTGTTGTTTTGCCAGAGCTGATCCTTTTGTCTAAAACGGTGGTATTATATATTTCCGGCTTTGATCTGTCAAACAAACAATTCAGGGAAACTACTGCTCCATAACTATACCCAAACATGAAAATTGACAGGCCGGTAACTACTACGTAATCTTTAGCCTTCTTAAATGTAAACTCCTTATTGCCTGCTATTAACAAAGCCATGTAAATAAAAGTGACCAACAAACAAATGTTCCAGACCTTAGAGTGATCAAAAACATTATAATCCGTTACGCCTCTTACGCAAAGTCCAGTAACAGAAAACAATACTGCCATGAAAATACTGGGATAGGCAGACAGCTTCCTTTCATCAATCCTGATCAAACCCCTGAAATATTTTAAAGCAATAAGGCAAATGACAGGCAACACCACAGATGCAATAATTGCATATTCATAAGGCCGTGGAATAAACAATGTCCATATACAGATAAGAGCACCTGCCCAGTTAAGAAAACGCGCAGTTTTAATAGCTTTCGCCAGCTTTTGCTCCCTCAATTCTGTCGTCATCCCAAAGGCTTCATTATCCAGTATCTCCTCTTTTTCCTGATCAGCCTGGGATATATCAAGATCCCGGTAATGAGTAGCCAACCAATCTATTATTTCTCCTGATTTTCCAAAATAGGTACTGACCTTTATTTTTCTTTTACCGGCGTCAAGGGATTCAATGAATATATGCTTATCGCTCACCCTATATCCCTTGATCTCATTAAATTTTAACTCTTTGACAGAGAAAACACCAATTGAAACTATTTTATCAGTTGCAATTACAAATCTCCCTTTAATTGCTTCCAGCAATCCAATAACCGCAACTCCGATCATACAGGCCGAAACCGCCCCTAGTATCCAGGATGCTTTTGCATCCACTGTGGAATCAATAAAAGGCATTAAAAACAGCCAGCTAAATAATCCTATCACTAAAGGCGTTCCTATATAAACAAAAATGGCCCATCCATTAGCCAATTTGTATTCCTGCTTTTCTTGTGCCTTGTCTACCATCAGATGCTGCTATTTAAAATTGATCTCTGACGGTGAAAGATATTAAAATGTTGATGAAAGAACAATCAATGTTGTTAAGTTGAGCGTTTTACTTCCGGCGGGTGGGGACACCCGCCGGGGGACTTGCCCGTGGCTGGTGTCTTCACCAGACACTAACTACACAACATCGAAAGAACAATAGCTGAGCTCATCTACCCTTATGCAGCAATCTTCTTTTGACCTGAATCGAATTACATTAGTCATCCACTGGTAATCTTATGCAATAACGGGCAGCCTCAAAGCAATCAATTAAGTAATTATTCCTACCCATGCTGTAAGCGACCCGGTTGTAACGCCTGTTTCTCCGGCTCGCAGACAAACGCAGTTTCTTTCTGGCACTGGCCCTGGTAAACCTATTAATTCGTGGTTGTACCTCAATAGTCTTTTCGGAAACAGTAGTTGCATCAACATATTCTGCCGTAGAAGGATGAATTGTTTCATATTCAATATCTGTACGATAACCCAGTTCAGATAAGTGTTGCCACAATGCAGCAATCACTTCTTCATCTGTATGCTCCTGCTGTTTCAGCATCCTGTTGGCAACGCCTGTAAGCTGTCGGTATAGCTCCTGCAATTTCCACCCTTCATGTAATTGCCTGTACACAGCCGCAGCAATAGTTGATGCACGGCCCAGGATGGCAGCATACTCTCTCGTTCTTTTAAACTTTGCAGAATGCTTTACCCGCTTACCTGTGAGCGAACTTTTGCTGCGTACCAGGTATTGATCGTTCAGCATATAAAAGGTCAGGTTACGCTTATGCATAGTACCCAACCAAACGATATGTAGGGGATGTTGTTCCATCTTTGAAGAAATCGTGAGTCGTGAGTGGTTGTTCGTGAAACGTCAAACGTGAAACGGGTGTTACCGGTTACCAGATACCAGTTTCCGGATACAGGTTACCAGATGCAAGTACAGGTAACTGCAAATTGCCAACTGCCAACTTGCTTTTCTTCCGGACTTCATCTGCACATTAAAAAATATGCACATCAGCACATTACTTCACTACCACTTCACCTGTATATACGCTATTGGAAAATTCGGTGCCGGCTGCATTGGCAAAAGCAATCCAGGTATGCATTTTTTTATTACTGCAATGAATAGTAGTTAACATTGCCGTGCCATCACTGCGCATAGCTCCATGCAGATCATAAATGCAGAAATGCTTATCACCACTATAAGCAACCAGTATAGCATGATCATCGGCCTTCGCTATCCCTAAACCGGTATTATCTCTCCACGAGAAACTGATAGAGTTAGGGCTATCCGATACAGCAGGCGTAGCTTCTACCAATGGCAGATCACCCCTGCTTACCAGCATTGTAGGATAATGAATATCCAGTGCGGGATAAATACCGATAATGGCATTTTTAATATTGTATTGCTGTGCATTGTTCACAGCACTCATCTTACCCGAATAAGGTTTAAATGTTTCTGACAACAACTCCTGCATGTTACGCATGACGTATATCATCATTCCAAATCTTTGCCGCTGTTCCAGTTGCTTATAGGAGGGATCTGGATTACCTGTTGGCAGGGTCCTGACCACAGGCTCGCCCTTCCAGGATGTGCCTACTACATTACCAATCCTCCCATATACGGGACCTAAAATTCCATGAGGTAAACGTGCCATATTATTTCATTGAAGGTTACGAATTAAGGTTAGATCACTACCCCCTTTTACTGAATAAAAGTAAGCAGCACCCCTTTTCAAAATTCAACACCTCTTTCAACAACCTCACTGGTACGTACACATCAATCAATTTTGATCGCAAACGAACACTATTCGATCGCATTAGGGCATTATTTTCCGGGTTTTAGAGCAGTTTTAGTATGGGTTGATTATTATTTGGGTATTATTTAAGTATTACTTAGTTATAGTTTCCGTATTGTTTGCTCTTAGGAAAAAGCGTAGAAAATAAGGGTTAGTATACAAGTAATACATAATTAAACATTGACCAGACAAGTAGCTGGTACCAGTCAGCCCATGAGGCGGGTATTACCTGCCTTATGCCAGGTACAGGACATTCAATAAAAATGATAGATAAAGAATTAAACGGCGGTGGCTGAAGCCATATGAGGTACGTGAATAAAGAAATTGCAGCAATAAAAAAACGACCAGCTTTTCAGCCAGTCGTTTTACTATACAAAAGTTATAATAGCTCTTATTTGAGATGTGAGCGTATGAACCAGGCCATTTTTTCGTGGTTTTCCATCAGGCCTGTCAGGAAATCACTGGTACCAAGGTCTCCCAGTTCATTACCGATCTTATTAATGTTCTCACGCAGGTAAATAATGATATTCTCGTGATCCGTCAACAGCTCTTTCAGAAAACCGATGCTATCATTTGGCGAACGGTTGGCTTCCGTTAAATGCGTTAGCTCAAGAAATGCTTTTAGTGTGGCCGGGGTATAATGCCCCAGTGAACGGATACGTTCTGCTACGCTGTCGATGAACTCGTCAATTTCACCAAATTGCTTTTCAAAAAAAATGTGCTTGCTGTAAAAATCAGGTCCCTCTACATTCCAATGCGCATTGCGGGTTTTGGTGTACAACACGTATTCATCTGCCAGTACTTTCGATAAAATAGTAGCAACCTCATGGGTGTTACTATCGCTAATGCCAATTTTCGCATTCATAAATGATAGTGATTTTCGTTAAACAAGATCTTAAAGCTACTAAATATGCAGCTAAAAAATATATAGTCAAATTGTTAAGCAAACGATAACAGGGAAACAAAAAAGTGCAACAAGGTGCCCTTATAGTAAAAACAAAAAAGGATGCTGTATTGTTGACAGCATCCTTTGAATTATACAGTAACCTGTATTAATCTTTCAGGTTGAGATATGCTTTTACCTGGTTATAATCATTCCAGTTAATAGCAGAGCGGGCTCCCACTCCACCAGGGATCAGTACATAGCGGTATTGATTCTGTTTGCCCTGCGCAGTAGTAGTGGTAGAATAATTGTTGGTAGAAGTTAATTCGATGGTCTGGGTGTAAAAAGCAGACAAGGTAAGATCTGCAAACGGCAGCGGTACTACATAAGGATCGTTGGGTACACCGGCATTCCAGAATACTTTTACATCACCTTTATTCAGGATGTCGGCAGTAAGTTTCTGGGCGGTAATATTGGCTCCGTATGCATCAGGTACATTATCACCATCTACATCCACCAACTGAAAAGTTACATCCAGCCAGTTGGAATAAATTACGTTGGCCGATCCGGCGTCACCCTTGGGACCGGTAGGGCCGGGATTGCCCTGCTCGCCCTGTGGACCGGTATCGCCTTTTTTGCAGGCAGTAAAAGACAATGTAACAATACTAAAAAACGCGAAGGCGTAGAATGTTTTCCTCATGGTAATGGTTTTTATAATTGAATGGAATAAAAGACAGTTGTTGTCCGGCGGTACGGTACAGGCAATAGCAGGCAGGCTGCTAACTCAGCAGCATTTGCCTGCGCAATCATTTAATTCTTCTGATTATTGTGGGAACTGCCATACAGGATTCCCCTCACCCTGTTTAGCAGCAGACGTTCGTGTAATGTGTTCCAGTAAAATACTAAACCAGTTTTCTAAGCACAAGTTTTGATGCCTTTTTTTGATGAATGCACGATATATTCCGGCTTTAGAACAAAGTAAAAAACCGGTTAATATGATGGGTAAACAAGTCTGCCTCCTTAACTTTGCGGGGCAATGTCTAAAAACCTGCAACATATTGCTGTGTGGTACCTGCTGGTGCTGATGCTGGTAAAAATGCTGGCAGTTCCTGTATCCTGCATTCATTACGCATTGAATAAAGACTACATTGCCGGCACACTTTGCGATAATAAAAGCAAACCACAGTTGCGCTGTTTTGGCCGCTGTTATCTTAATAAAGAGCTGGCCAGGTCACAGGAAACAGGCACTTCTCAAAGCCCATCAACAGTTTCTCTTTTAGCAGGTATTGATTATTGCGAAGCTCCTTTTGCTATTGACTGCACTCCTTTACAACAGCCGGTTAAAAACGAGTTCTCATTATACACTGTTACTCCAGCCGCTGGCTTTACCAGCAATATTTTTCATCCACCCGGATGCTGAGCCTGCTCCTTATTTTCCTTATTTCATCAGCAGACACATTTGCGCGGCAATACTCATTTGCCATTATTAATTTAAACCACGCTTTACGATCATGACCCGAATATCCGGTATTATCACCATTGCAGTAGTAGCAATCACCATTGCAGGAGTGGCCTTATTAGCCGGCAATTTAATCTGGAAGAAAAACACTTTACCTGTCCTCGGCGAGCCCGGCCATATAGCAGGCCCGTTTTCTTTTGTAAACCAGGATGGTAAAACAATTACCCTGAATGATGTAGATGGTAAAGTAACTGTTGCCGAGTATTTCTTCACCACCTGCCCCGGCATCTGCCCCATTATGAACAAGAATATGGTAAGGGTGTATAACCAATATAAGGACAGGAATGATTTCTCCATTCTTTCACATACCGTAAACCCTGAGAAAGACACAGTACCTGTAATGGCCGCTTATGCCACCCGTTACAATGCGAAAGCGCCTCAATGGGAGTTTTTAACCGGCGATAAATATGCCCTGTATAAAGCTGCCCGCGAAGATTATTTACTGGCAGTAGCCGATAGTTCGAAGACCAGCATTGAAGAAGATTTTATTCATACCGAATTTGTAGCCCTGCTGGACAAGCAAAGACGTATCCGTGGCTTTTATGATGCTACTGATTCCGTAAAAATTGATAAGCTGATCGTTGATATAAAACAGTTGCTGAAGGAGTAGCATTTATCAATGAGCACCATTAACTATTTAATAAAAAAAGTAGTTCATTCGCAATTGCTCTGCTAACGTATCTAAGCGTAAACAGGCATTGTACAACGCGGTACTAACATTAAAACTGTAATTAAGATTTTTTGAACCACCAAAAGACTCCAAAGTATCTCTAAGATTTACAGAAAGGATGCTTGAAGTTTCCCTGTCATACAACACAAGCTTGTAAATTAGGGGATACAACGAAGGTAACAAACTGTAAGCCATAGAGACTCCTTCATTCTTTTGGTATATATAGGGATAGATAAAACTTCCTTTAATCTGATGAGAATTTTCAACAAGCCAATAATATAATCCGATTGAATCAGTCGCTACCTCATTGGAAATACAATGTTGTGTCTTGTGCTTTTTTTCATCACTGAAAACTATAAATTTCCTCGAACAAAAGTGCCCTTTATAAAAATAAAAGCAATAGCTGATAGCATTAACAGATCTCATTCCTATACCAGGTAAACTATCAAAAACAGGGAATTCCAAAGGTTTAATGATACAGAATATGCTATCAATCCCTTCTTTGATCTGCAGCTTTTTTATTTCCTCCCCCAATTTTATTATGGGAGTCTGAGATTGACATGAAACAGCGAACAGTAATTGTATTAGGAAGACTAGCTTTCGCACAATAGTGATGATTTAAATATCAATGTCGTTTAGTCAAGAGCTTTCATTCCGGCGGGTGGGGACACCCGCCGGGGGATGCTCCCGTGGCTGGTGTCTTCACCAGCCACTAACCCAATGACACTAATTTGAATATTATCACTAATTACGAAGAATAACCTGATATGGTTTTAAATCATGTACATGTGCAATGAAGGGGAATTTATTTTATTCCAACGTCCTGCGAGCCGGCAATATTGCAGTATTCACTGCCAGTAATGCTTATTACGCTTCTTTTACAAACCTGTTAACAAGTATATCAGTGCCTGGTGAACAGGTAGTACAGCCCTGCCTGCAAATTGCGGTTGCTGCCAACTTTATAAACCGGTGAAGGTTCCCAGCCAATAGTTGGAACAATGTACTCATTAAGCTTACGGAGCCCATAATTGTAGCGAACTTCTACACCCAGCGATTTCCAGAAAGTATAGGCTATTCCTCCGGCAACACCAATGTCGACCTTTTTGTATTGATCCTTTATATTCTCATAATATCCCTTTGACCGGAACCTGGCTTTAAAGAGATATCCCAGTTCAGGCCCCAGCATAACGTGCAGATCTTTAACAGGTGAAAAGTCAAGCAACACAGGTAACGTAATATAATCATGTGTTACAGTATAAGCCAGGGAGTAGGCAGAGCTGGCTACTTTATAGCCTTTGCCGGTATACAGCAGTTCTGTTCTTAGCTGAAACTTGCGCCATAATGGAACGGTAAGGATACCACCGGCAACCACTGATACCCTGTTTTCAGGATCATAGCCCGATTTATCATTTTTGAAGGAAGAGATACTGGTACCAGCCTTAATACCCAGGGAAACCTGTGCTGATACAGAAAAGCAAGCCGCCAGCAATAAAAAGGCAGCTATGAAGCAGAAAGCAATTTTTCGCATGTGACAAGGGGTTAAAATTGATAATGCATACCAGGAAATATCTTTTCCACGGTTCCCTAACCTGCTATCCCCGGCCTTTATTCCCCTTGTGACACCATTATCGCATACGCTGTTGCATAGCTTCGTATAAAATCATACCGGCTGCCACCGATACGTTGAGCGATTCAAATTTACCGGGCATCGGGATCTTGAATTTTTCATCGCATATTTTCATCAATGCAGGATAAACACCATTTTCCTCTCCGCCCATTACAATACAACTGGGTTCGGTAAACTGCAATTGTTGCACACTGGTATTGGCAGTCATTTCACTGGCAAAGACCTTAATGCCATTCAGGTGCAGTTCATCCACTGCCTGCATGAGGCTGCGTACACGGCATACAAAAATGCGTTCTAATGCCCCTGCGGAGGTTTTTACCGCATCTTCATTCAGCGCACCTACACCTTTATCCGGAATGATCAGCGCCTGCGCACCACAGCATAATGCAGTACGGGCTATAGCGCCAATATTGCGGATATCCGTCACCCCATCCAGCATTACAAACAAGGGCATTTCTCCTTTATCTGTAATGAAGGAAATAACTTCCTGCAACTGGTAATACTGCACCGAAGCAGCAATAGCAATACAACCCTGGTGGTTGGCATTGCTCAACGCATTCAGCTTAGGTGCCGGCACCTTATTGATAGGAACATTATTGCGGAATGCCAGCTCTTTTATTTCCTGGATACTCTCGCCCACAGCAGTGGTCAGCATATAGATACGCTCCATCTGTTTGCCTTCCTGCAACGCTTCCAGTACCGGTTTACGCCCAATGATCAGAGAAGACTTTTTAACTGCGGGCTTTTTATTATGATGAAATCCTGCCATCTGTCAACATCAGTTTTACTTTATAAATAGCTGTTACCGTCATAGAATCTGTAATGATCCCATCTTCTACCATACGGTATACTTCTTCAAAAGGCACTTTGCGTACCTGCAATTGCTCTGTTTCCTCGGGTTGGGCCTCGTATTGCTCTAACCCTCTTGCAAGGTATATGATCGAATATTCGTCTGACACAGAGTTAGACAAATGCATCGTTACTATTGGCGTCCATTCTTTGGCAACAAGTCCTGTTTCTTCCAGCAACTCCCTTTTAGCCGACTCCACCGGCTCCACTCCCATTACGCCACCACCTTCCGGCATTTCCCAGCTGTATTTATCCAACGGAAAACGGTATTGTCCTACCAGGTAAGTGTTCAGTTCATCATCCAGCGGCAATACACCAATAGCCAGGTTCTTAAAATGTACTTTGCCATAGATGCCTTTACCTCCCGAAGGGTTGATGACATCGAATTCCGTAACCTGTATCCAGTTGTTATTGTAAACTTCCTTTGCATTTAACACCTTCCACGGGTTGTGTTGCTCATTCATAGCCCGAAAGTAATAGATAATGTGCAAATGTGCAGATTTGCCAATGTGCGAATGCAGGAATTGGGAATTGGAAGGATGGCTTAATGGCTGCATGGTTTGATTGTTATCGATGATAACCATAGAACCGTCAAGCAATATAACCATCCACATTTTCACCAATCATAAAATCCCTAAATCCAGCAATCAGCAATCTCAGCCCCCTCCCCCCACAAAAAAACCTCCCCGGTTAAGAGGAGGCTTCTTTTACTTATGGTAGTGTTTCTGCTTATTTAATTCCGAAAGCTTTCTTCACCTTATTCACGTAGTCCAGTTTCTCCCAGGTAAACAGTTCTACTTTTTTAGTAACTGTTTTTCCATCAGGTGCAGTGAAAGTTTTTTCAACGATCTCTGGTTTACGTCCCATGTGACCGTAAGCTGCAGTCTCACTGTAGATCGGGCTGCGCAGTTTCAGGCGCTGCTCAATAAAGTAAGGACGCATATCAAATACTTCTGATACTATTTTAGAGATCTCGCCATCGCTCAGTTCTACTTTGGCAGTACCGTAGGTATTGATGTAAAGACCCATTGGTTTTGCTACACCAATAGCGTAAGATACCTGTACCAGTACCTCATCGCATACACCGGCAGCTACCAGGTTCTTTGCAATGTGACGGGTAGCATAAGCAGCAGAACGGTCTACTTTGGAAGGATCTTTACCGCTGAATGCACCACCGCCGTGAGCACCTTTACCACCGTAAGTGTCTACGATGATCTTACGACCAGTTAAACCGGTATCACCGTGAGGACCACCGATTACGAATTTACCGGTTGGGTTGATGTGATACTTGATATTGTCGTTAAACAGTTTAGCGTATTTTTTGTACTTAGATTTTACGCGGGGGATCAGGATGCTGATAATATCCTTTTTGATCTGCTCCTGCATCTTTTTCTCAGTATCAAAATCATCGTGCTGTGTAGATACTACGATAGCATCGATACGTACAGGTTTATTATTATCGTCATACTCCAGCGTTACCTGGCTTTTGGCATCAGGACGCAGGTATTTGATCTGTTTGTTCTCTCTTCTCAGTGCTGCCAGTTCCAACAGTAATTTATGCGCCAGGTCTAAGGCCAGGGGCATATAATCTTCAGTTTCGTTGGAAGCATAGCCAAACATCATACCCTGGTCACCGGCACCTTGCTCTTCTTTTTTCTTTTTGTCTACACCCTGGTTAATATCAGCAGACTGCTCATGAATAGCAGAGAATACACCGCATGAATTGGCTTCAAACATGTACTCGCTCTTAGTGTACCCGATCTTACGGATAACACCGCGTGCGATTTCCTGTACATCAAGATAGGCTTTGGATTTTACTTCACCTGCCAGAACCACCTGACCGGTTGTCACCAATGTTTCACAAGCTACTTTAGACTGAGCGTCAAAAGCCAGGAAGTTATCAATGAGAGCATCGGAGATCTGGTCGGCAACTTTATCGGGATGGCCTTCAGAAACGCTCTCAGAAGTGAATAAATAAGGCATGAAAGAATGGATTTAATTTATCTGAATTAATGGGTTAAAAACCGGGGCAAAGATAATTGTATGTAATTATATTTTACAAGAAATAATCCCCATTTAACCCGGCTTTTCCCCTGCTATCAATAGCTTCAGAGGATTCTACACCAGATCGGTAGACTAATCAAATGACTACGCTGCCCTTTACAGCTATACTTACGCACCATTGCCCTCTACAGGGTCAAAGGCCGTAGTAGTATTAATCCGCCTTATTCCCGGCCTATTTGGTCAGGTCGGCGTACAACTGTAAATAGTCAGTTAAGTCAGACTCCGCATTATAAGTAAGTACTTTTCTGCCCTTTACCTTGCCAAACTCATCAACCAGTTTTTTATCTACTTTATCGGCACCAAAAGTAATGGCATCGGCATAAGTAGCGCCGCCACGCAGCATGGCTATATTGTTGGCTTCTTTAAAAGGCTCAAGGTCTTTTTCCTTGATGTTGGGACTTACATTGGCCGTTTTGAGGAAATCGGCACCCAGCTTTTCTTTAAAACTGTTGTTACCAACAGTATAAATTACTTTGCTGTGAGCAAATACGGGCTCTTTTTTATAGGCCGTTTTTTGGTACAGGGGTACCAGGCCGGTCATCCAGCCGCTGCAGTGGATAATGTCGGGCGGCCATCCGAACTTTTTCACGGTTTCCAGGGCTCCTTTACAAAAGAACACTGTACGCAGGCCATTGTCGTCAAACCATTTTTCCTGCTCGTCGTGAAAAATATATTTTCTTTTAAAAAGATCTTCGTTATCCAGGAAATACACCTGCAAACGGGCGTTTGGCAGAGAAGCTACCTTGATCTGTAAGGGAAAATCATCATTATCAACCGATACATTAATACCTGACAAACGTACCACTTCGTGCAAACGATGGCGTCTTTCATTGATAACGCCAAACCTGGGCATAATGCAACGTACCTCGTATCCTGCTTCATTGGCTTTTATTGCTAACCGGTTTACAGTTTCTGAAAATTCTGTAAGTTCCAGGTAGGGGGACATTTCGTTAGCAATAAATAAAATTCTTTTCTTTGTCAGCATTATTGAAAAATTGGTTTGATACCCATTTTTAAAAACAGGGTGCAAAGTTAAGGTATTTTATTGTAAAAGGGGGCGGTATGGCCCATCCCGTCCCTTTAAACGTGTTAAAATGATTATTTTTAAAGAAGCCGCAGCGCTTGCCAGTTATCTCCAAAATCCCGAAAACCAGCAAAAAACCGTTGGATTTGTGCCCACCATGGGCGCTCTTCACCAGGGGCACCTGGCACTGATAGCCCAGGCCCACTCTCAAACGGATATCGTTATTTGCAGCATTTTCGTAAATCCTACCCAGTTCAACGATCCTGCCGACTACCAGAAATACCCCAACACCATCCCAAAGGATGTGGAACAATTAACGGAGGCCGGCACACAGGTATTGTTTCTGCCATCAGTACAGGAAATGTACCCCGCCGGTACCGCACAACTGGAACACTACGATCTTGGCTATCTTGAAACCGTACTGGAAGGAGCATTCCGTCCCGGTCATTTTCAAGGCGTATGCCAGGTAATGAGCCGCCTGCTGACAATGGTAAAACCCCATAAACTGTTTATGGGACAGAAGGATTACCAGCAATGCATGGTGGTGCAGCGCCTGTTGCAACTGATGCCACTGGATACGCAGCTTGTTATCTGCCCTACCATCCGCGAACAAAGCGGGCTTGCCATGAGCAGCAGAAATATGAGGCTGTCTGAAGAAGAAAGAAGCATTGCTCTTGCCATTTACCGGGCCCTAAGCCTTATAAAACAACAACTGCAACCCGGCCCACTTGCTACATTGAAGCAGCAGGCCACCAGCCAGTTGCAGCAGGATGGCTTCAAAGTGGATTATGTGGAAATTGCAACAGCTAATAACCTTACCCTGGTAAGCGAATGGGATGGCAAACAGCCGCTGGTAGCATTGGTAGCTGCTTTTCTGAATGAAGTACGACTGATCGATAATATGATAATTACATAAGAACTGAAGTCCGAAATCAGCAGCATGGGTTCCGGAAATACGGGGATTTTCAGACCTCCGGCCTCATGCTTCAGACTTCCTGCTTTTCGTTTCGCTAAACTTTTATAGCTTGCACCCCGCAAAATGAGGTTTGACAGGAGCCAGGCATAAAGGAACCGGGTTTGAACATGACCGGGTTAAAAATTGTTATCCTTTAGGCTTGCCGGAACTTTCCTCTATTTTCAAATTATCTAATTTTCAAATTGTATATGGATATAGAAGTGTTGAAATCCAAAGTACACAGAGCTGTAATTACGGAAGCTAACCTCAATTATGTAGGCAGTTTAACGTTGGATGAGGACCTGATGGAAGCAGCCAATATGATTGAGAACGAAAAAGTGCAGATCGTAAACGTGAATAATGGTACCCGCATTGAAACATACCTCATAAAAGGCAAACGTGGCTCCGGCGTATGCTGCCTCAACGGCCCGGCTGCAAGGCAGGGCGCTGTAGGCGACATTGTGATCGTGATCTCTTACGCCCGCATGGATTTTGAAAAAGCCAGGAGCTTTAAACCCTGGATCGTCTTCCCCAAGGATGGAAACAAACTGTAATAAATGAGGTCTGAAGCATGAGAGCTGCAGAGATTGTTTTTTGAGCCCTCATACTTCAGACCCCTGACTTCCCGTTTTACCCTTACTTTTATCAATCAACCAACTCCCCTTACCATGAATAAAAAACTTGTCAGTTATTTACAATATGCATTGTTTTTAGGGCTGGCAATCTTCCTGGTATGGTGGTCCATCAAAAAGATCCCGGCCACACAATGGCCTGATATTAAAATGGCCATCAGCAAAGCCAGGTACTGGTTGGTTTTACCTGTAATGGGGTCTCTCCTCCTAAGCCATTACAGTCGTGCACTACGCTGGAAAATACTTATGGAGCCGCTGGGCTATACTCCCCGCACCTCTAATACATACCTTGCCGTACTTATTGGCTATATGGCCAACCTGGCCTTTCCACGACTTGGAGAAGTGCTGAAATGTACTGTACTGGCCCGTTACGAAAAAGTACCGGCCGACAAGCTGGTAGGTACAATTGTGGCAGAAAGAGCTTTTGACGTAATATGTCTTGTAGTGGTGATCGCATTAGCTACCGTTACCCAGCTTGGTGTAATCGGAGATTATATGAGCAAACAGGTCAACGCTATCATAACTGAAAAAGCAAGCCAGTTGACCCCGGCTAAAATTACCATCCTGGTTACCGCCTTGCTTGTATTTATTGCAGGCGCCATCTTTGTATTTAAGAAGTTTTCGCATGTAGGCTTTATTCAAAAAATAAAAGGGATAATTGCAGGTATCTGGGGAGGCATCATCAGCGTACGTTACGTAAAGAAAAAAGGCTGGTTTATTTTCCACTCTGTTTTTATCTGGGCCATGTACCTGCTTAGCGTATGGCTCGGTTTTTACGCGCTGGAAGAAACATCCATATACGGATTGAAAGAGGCATTGTCTGTTTTATCAACCGGTAGCCTGGCAATGATAGTTCCTACACCGGGAGGACTTGGGGTTTATCATATTTTTGTTCAGCAAACACTGGCGCTTTATGGCCTGAATGATGGCATTGGCTTAGCTTTTGGATTGCTGATGTGGACAGTTCAATTTTTCCAGATGCTTGTTAGTGGTTTTGTTGCCTTAGCTTTGCTGCCGTATTTCAACAAACAACCAAAAGAAGTGATTCATGCGTAATGTGATGGATATTATTGAAAAGAAGATCTTAACGAAAGAACAGGCAGTACAAAGAATAGCGCAATGGAGAGTGATCAGCAAAAAAGTATCTTTTACAAACGGATGTTTTGATATTCTGCACCGCGGGCATATTTTCTCCCTATCACAGGCCGCACAGGAAGCAGACTTTCTTATTGTAGGCGTAAATTCTGATGCTTCTACCAAACGTTTAAAAGGCGAAGGACGCCCTGTAAACAACCAGGAATCACGTGCCTTGTTACTGGCCTCCCTGATGATGGTAGATGCCGTAGTGCTCTTTGACGAAGACACCCCTCTCAACCTCATTACTACCCTGCTGCCGGACGTATTGGTAAAGGGTGGCGATTATACCTTAGAACAGATTGTAGGCGCTAAAGAAGTAATGGCCAATGGTGGCCGCGTTGTTATCAATCCTATTGTACAGGGTTATTCAACTACGGGATTGATTGAGAAGATCCATAAGTTATAAGTAGTAGGTTTTAAGTTATAGGTTAAAACCTGTACATCATACAAACTTCACAGATAGTAACTGTGAAGTTTTTTTATTTTAGAGATCCCCTGAAAAACTCAAGTAAGTACGAAATACGAAGTTAGAAGTACGGGGTGCAGAAATGTCGAATTACGAAGGGAAAGCTGAAGGCCCAACGCAGAACGCTTAACGCAAATACAAGGTGCGAGCGAAAGCAAGTTGACAATTTGCAGTTATAGAAGAATGGTTTGATGGCTATATAGTTTGATTGTTATGGACGATAGCCATAGAACCATTTGACAATTCAGCCATTCTATTTTCACGTTTGACTTTTCACGTTTGCCGATATTGCCGATTGCCGTCTGCCGATTCACGACTCACGATTTCGCAACCCGAACCTGCATCCAGTAACCTGTAACCGGCATCTGGTATCCGGTAACTGGCAACTTCTTATGATTGACCATTCACCATTGACTATTCACCTGCTTCTGCATCTCACGACTGACGATTCACGACTCACGATTTTCATTCACTATTCACTATTGACTATTCACCTATAACATAATTACATCCGGTACATCCTCTCCACCTCCAACACAATCTTTTCCATTTCCTGTTCGTCGCCATTGGCATTATAGGGCTGTTTCAGGTTGCTGTTGAAGAAAAAGGCTACTGTTTGCCATACACGGGCAGTAAAGCCTCCTTTATATTCTTTAATGATCTCGTAGCAGTTGTTACCCGTTTGCCTGTTGATGAGCTTCATCAGCACTTTACCCTGGTAAATAGATAGGTTCGTAAGCGGGTCGGCAAACTCTTTCTTCAGTTCTTTTTCACGGGTTTTGATATACTTTTTACGCTGTTCTTTATCTGTTACACCAGCCAGTTTAGCATTGATCTCATTGAGGATAATGCCTGCCTTACGGGCATAAGGATAGGTAACATAGATGGCATTGCGCAAACGCGTCCATTCTTCACGGCGCTTAAGCAGGTGTTTGGGATAGGGTGCTGTAACCCATTGCCAGCCCATATCCTGCCCGGGAATGATCTCTCCATCAATATACACTGCCGGTACCGGGATGGTATCATTGGGGCCCAGTGCGGGCATAGGAACATTCTTAAGGATAGAATCGGGAATAACCTGCGCACGGGCAGATTGGGAAACGGTAACCACTACAATGGTCATTAATAAACAGTACAGTATATTTCTCCGTGCATCCATATTCCGGGAGCTGGCGCTACCGGCATCTAAAATAGCAATTATTCCTGTTAAATTCTACAAACGGCTGAAATGTATCGACGGTTCACCGGTCAACAAAATGTTAAATGTTTCTAAATGAAGATTGTTCAATGGTAATCATTCATAGAAAAAGTGCCTATTTTATTGATAGCAACCTTTTTGTAGATTTAAGAAGCATCCTTTTCTACAAACTTAAATCTTACATTATGAAGAAACTCCTGGCATTGGGTAAAGCATTAAACCGGGCTACGCAGAAGCAGATCACCGGCGGCCTTTCTTACGCAGCTGCATGCGCACAGATCCAGCCTGATTGCGTGGCAGTATATTGCTCACCTGTTGTTTTCAATGTTCTTTGTGGCCCGGGTAGTACCTCCTCTTACTGCACCATCCTGTTTGGAGGTGGGTATTCCTGTGCCTGTCCTCCGGACGGTGTTCCTGCAGGTTGCACCACCGCTTAAGCAGTTCTACCAGTTTAATTGAAATAAAAATGGCAGCCTTAAGGGCTGCCATTTACGATTGAATCAGGTTACGATTGTTATGACTTTAATTTCAGCCTGTACACAATACTCATTCCAACACCAATCATTATCACAAGGGTACCAAGCCATACAAGATTGATAAAAGGGAATTGTAATATTTTAAGTGCAATAAAAGGTACCAGTTTAGTTGACTCTTTTACACCTATTTCAATACGCCGGTTATCGGCTACCCGGCTAAATCTCACCTCTACACCCTGCGAAAACAGTGAATCATTGATCTGGCGTACTTCTCCGTTCTGCAGGTAATAGATGGGCTTAGCTGTGAGGCGGCGACTATCGCGCGTAGTAACAGTCAGCTGGGCCATTAATGCAGTATCCCTGTCGGTAAAGCGCTGCAGGCTGTCATAAGGATTCACGATCACAGTATCCAGCACCATGAATCCGGCAGAATAATAAACAGTATCTCCCACTTTCACCTGTGTATTGCGGAACTGAGATGTATCGGCAGCTTCCTGTACTTTATTGGAATAGTTCACATAACTGAAGATATCCTTATACCAGTAATGGCGTGAGCTTGGGTTTTGTGAAATACCTTCCTGCCCCTTGGTATTCTTAATAAAATCAGGGGTCAGTGTAAAGCGGTCTTTGCCATCCTTACGCTCCATATCCACATGGAAATAGGTCATTTTACCACCTTCGGTAACCGTGTCCTTTACATAAGTGGCCCAGTACTTACCCATATCAGTACGGATACCCTGGTATAAGGTCAGGTTCTCCATTCCTTCTTTAGCATTTTCAGGACCGAAGTTCAATGGGTTGAAAGTGTTTATTGATAATACTTCTTTCTTGGCAGAAGAGATCAGGATGCCTACCAGCAGCAGCCCAAAACCTACGTGGGCAACAGAGCCACCTGCGGCCTTCAGCTTGCCGTTCAAACCCACCCAGATATAGGTGATATTGGCAACCACTGCATATACTCCGGCAAATAATGCCAGGTGAATAGCTACCAGGAAACCAATACCATATTTATCGTAATTGATGTCACCAAACAGGCTGATGCAAAGTGATATTACTATTGCAATAGCTGTAGATAACCAGATCTTTTTTATAAAGTATTCTTTGCTGGTATTCTTGTATTTGAAGTATTGCGTTATCGCAGTAAGCACACCCAATACAATGGCAACAAAGATCTGGATCCTATTGTAGGAGAACTCGCGATCTTCACCGATAGCGAATTTGGAACCAAAGATCTTATTGATCACCGGTAAAGAAGTGGCAATAATGATCACTATTGAGCCCAGGAATAATACCAGCGAACCAATAAACATCCAGAACTCGCGCGACCATGTATTTTCTTCTTTGGCAATGGCCGGTATCTTTTTATAGCGTGCAATCAGTAATGCAAGTGCAGGAATTACAAAAATGAACAGGAAAATGCGCAACTGCCAGTTCATACCGGAATCCACGAACGCGTGTACTGAAGTATCCTGCAGATCGCCGCTACGTGTTAGGTAGGTTGAATACAATACAAACAGGTAACCCACTACAAAGAAGAAGTTGGTAGCACGCAGCGAATGGCCGGTTGAATTATACACAAGTTGCGTGTGCACACCGGCAACAAAAATGAGCCAGGGTACCAGCGAAGCATTTTCAACAGGGTCCCATGCCCAGTAACCACCAAAGGTCAGGGATTCATAGGCCCAGAAGGCGCCCATCATGATACCAAGACCAAAAAGCGCTACTGAAAACAATGACCAAGGTAAGGCCACTTTTGTCCAGCCACCATAATCCTTTTTCCATAAACCTGCAATGGCAAAGGCAAAAGGCACAATGGTAGAGGCAAAACCAAGGAATAACATTGGTGGATGGATCACCATCCAGTAGTTCTGCAGCAACTGGTTTAATCCACGACCATCTTTAATAGATTGGATATAATGCGGATCCTGGAAAATGGGTGCGTCCTGGAACTGGTAACGTGTTAATAAGAAAGGAGAACTACCCACCTTCAGATCGAACACGTAAATACCCAACACCATTGTGGCAAGACAGATCTGCGCAAAGCTCATCACCGTCATTACCGGTGCTTCCCATTTTTTAGCTGTGCGGATCAGGATCAACCCTAATACACCATGCCAGAGGGTCCATAACAGAAAACTCCCCTCCTGTCCTTCCCAGATACTACTCAACAGGAATTTGGGAGAAAGAGAACGGTCTGAGTGATTATAAGCGTAATAATATTCAAAGTAATGTTGAACAATGATGAACAGGATCACTGCAAATATTGCAATTACAGCAAAGGCATCCACAGCAAAAGCAATACGCCCTATACGTTTCCAGCTTATAGCTTCATCCACCAGTTTGGCAACAGTAGCTCTATAGTAAGCAATTGTAGCAACCAGGGACGCTATCAGGGAAAGCACTACCAGAAAATGACCTACCTGTCCCGGAAGTAAATGTTCACCAATATAATTCATCAGAGAGAAGTTATTATTAGAAGTTCCGGGACAAAAACAGCAGCAGCACCCGGTTTACCAGTCTAGTTTTTAGAGATATTGTTGTAGGTAGCTTTGGGATCGTCTTTATACTTGGAAGGACATTTGATCAGGATCCCGTCTTTACGTGTAATTTCAAATATATCGCCCTTCATTTTGCCTTTCAGCACAATACGATCACTTTTTTCCATATCAAAGGGCTTCTCAAAATAGTAACGTACCTGAGCCCTGTTTCCCAGGCTATCTACCACATAAAACTGCGTAAGATTGGGATTTACGGCAGCATTGTACTCGATAGGAGTAGCAACAGATTTATCGAGCTGGGCAATAATGGTAACAGTTTTACCTTCTTTCTGGCGGGCGGAGGCGAGGGTTTCGTAGGTCGAGAGGTCAGTTACATAGCTCAGCAGAACCATAATGCACACTGCGATACCAACCAGGATAATGATATGACTCTTTTTCATTGTATGTGGAATGTGTCGTTTTTTACAGTTGGGTTACCAGTTTCCTGTTACCGGATACCTGGTTAGGAAGAACTTATCCAATCTATTAACAATCAACCTGTTTTACGTTTGACGTTTCACTTTTCACGTTCAATCGTCAACATCTGCCGGTTTTTCCCGGCAAAGTTAGGTCAAAATGCGTCATTACTCCATGCGATTTTGATGAATTGCGCAGAACCTTTAACAAACCGGGCAAGCTGCATGAAGAGGTGAATAACAAAAGCTTATACCATAAGGTTTAACGATTGATATAGATTTTTTCTATGCCCACATAGGGTTTATACACAACCGTGCGTACATTTTTTTGCGTCTTTATTATACTGTGCTAACTTGCACCGCGTTTTTAAAGGGAGTTGGATTTTAACAAATGACAGACTTATCGCAATTTGACCCGAACGGAGCCAGTAACCCTAATAACAATATTTTTGGATTACCCTTCGCTGAAAAGGATGCCCGTTTGGTTATCGTTCCCGTTCCATGGGAAGTAACAGTAAGTTACAATGCCGGAACAGCCCGGGCAGCAGACCATATCTTTAAGGCCAGCATGCAGGTAGACCTGTTTGATGGAGATGCACAAGATACCTGGAGACAGGGATTTTTTATGCGTACTCCTGACAGGAAGATCCTCCTGAAAAGTGACTATCTCCGCAAAGAAGCCGAATTATACATCGATTATATCTCTAAAGGCGCCCGCCTTGAGAAAAATGCCTTCATGTGCAAATCGCTCAAAGAGATCAATGAAGGGGGTGTTTATCTCAATCACTGGGTGTACGAGCAAACCCAATCATTACTGGCCGAAAATAAACTGGTAGCACTACTGGGTGGTGACCACAGTATTTCACTGGGTTTTTTAAAGGCCATCGCTGAAAAATATCCTTCTTTTGGTATTCTGCAGATCGACGCACACTGCGATCTGCGTGCATCTTACGAGAACTTTGTTTACAGCCATGCCAGCGTAATGTACAATGCGCTGAAAGAAATACCGGAACTGACCAAACTGGTACAGATAGGCGTTCGTGATTACAGCCTGGAAGAAGTTGATTTTATCCGCAACAACCAGCAACGTGTAATTACCTATTTCGACAAAGACCTGAAAGAACGTTTGTTTGAAGGCGAAACCTGGAAGCAGGTGGTTACAGATATCGTAAACCAGTTGCCCGAATATGTGTACCTCAGTTTTGATATAGACGGCTTACATCCCAAGCTATGTCCCAATACAGGCACGCCGGTGCCGGGTGGTTTTGAAGTAGAACAGATCTACTACCTGCTAAAGACCATCATTAAAAGCGGCCGCAAGTTCATTGGATTTGATCTGAATGAAGTGGGCGTAGGCGATACCGACTGGGATGCCAATGTAGGTGCTCACATTTTATGGAAGTTGTGTAATTTGCTGGTGGCAGCCAATTCCTAAAAATGGCCTTAATGCATGGTATATAAGTACGTTGTTACGCTCCGCAACCAACATTCCCGTTCCATTGATATCCTGGGTATTCTATTAAGTGCCTTCTCTGTATTACTGTTTACACGAGAGATGCTCGTTGCCCATACCCCTTCTTTAGCCTACCTTTTTGGTGTAATATTTATTATTGCAGTGCTGGCATGGAATCTTTACCAGGCCCGCAAAGGCAAAAAAGTGTATTACAGCCGCGCATTACTGATCGCTGCACTGGTATGGATGAAGATGCCCTACTTTCAATGGCTGCTGTTTGTTTATATAGCCCTCGCCTTTCTTGAATACCAGGCAAAGAGTGCACTGGAGATAGGTTTTACCGATGAAGAAGTAGTGGTAAACTCTCTTTTCAAGCGCCGCTACCTGTGGAAGCAGTTTAATAATATCGTGTTAAAAGATGGATTACTGACGCTCGACTTCACAAATAATCGCATATTACAAAGAGAAGTAGAAGACGATGAAGAAGATGATGCGGATGAGGACGAGTTCAACGACTACTGTCGGCAACAACTAGCCAATGTGCTGATTTGAAAATTTGAAAGTGTACCAATTTGAAAATGAAAGGCAATCCGGCTGTTCCATTTTCAAATCTTCAAATTATTAAATTTTCAAATTCATCATGCACATCTGCAAATTGGTAACCCTGCACATTTTCTTTATGGAATTTCTTCACTTCTGCATCTTTCCAACTAAACAACTGCGGTATGAACTCATTAGCTTTACCTATCGTTCATCCGGGATTTGAAAACCTGAAACGTTCAGGTCGTGTGTTACACTTTGCAGCTGCTGGTCTCATCCTGGCCCACGCTATTTCTCACTTCAGCCAACCTCATTCAAGCCCCCTGTATCTTGGCTGCCTGCTTTTGATTGCCGTTGATATCTTCATCCTTGTTTTTGCGGGAGGCAATATCCTTACAGAACTGCCGCGGGTAAATCTCTTTTTCCGACTGGTAGAGTTCCTTTTCTTCCTGGGAATAGGTATTACCATGTTTTTTGAAAAAAAATGGCTGCTGGGCAGTGTACACGTGGTACTGAGCAGTGCCTACTGTTACCTTCTTTACTGCGAAAAAAAGGCCAATACCGAAGAATTTGTTGCCATCCACCATACAGGGGTAAGCATCCCTGCCCTGCCGGAAAATAAGTTCCTGATCTGGTCACAGGTAGATCATATTGATGCTTATTACGACTCTATCACCATTAATACCACCGAAAAGACCTACCAGTTTGATCTCCGTAAAAACCTTGCATTCGAGGAAATGGACCAGATCCATGAGTTCTGCAGGCATTACCTGGGATCGTAGCATGCTGATTATCAAGGATACAGGATACTGGATGCAGGTTCGGGTTGCAAAATCGTGAGTCGTGAATCGGCAGACGGCAGACGGCAATATCGTCAAACGTGAAAAGTCAAACGTGAAAATAGAATGGCTGAATTGTCAAATGGCTCTATGGCTATCGTCCATAACAATCAAACTATATAGCCATCAAACCATTCTTCTATAACTGCAAATTGCCAACTGCCAACTTGCTTTTCTTCCGGTTTTTCCTTCAAAATTCGATATTCGAAATTCAACATTCGATATTTCTTCCCGCTTTTCACTTCCTCATTCCTTATTTCTCATTTATTATTCCTAATTCTTAAAGCCTTGTAACCCAATACTTATGTCTTCGCGTTCAGCATCAGGCGTTTTGCATCCTGCGTAAAGCATTATCCGTACCTTTGCGCCCCGGCTGCATAAACCGGGAAGCAAACTAATTCCACATGTCACTCACACAATCGCCGTATTTGCTGTTCTCTGATGGGAAGGGAAACATTTTTGAAGACACCTCATTGTATGCTACCGGTCGCGCCGGATGGGATGCAATGCCTGTGCCCGAAGAAGACTGGATAGAACTGCCCGAAGGCGGTAACCTGTACGAATTACCCGGTCGCCGTGGTATTGGTATTGATGTAATTACCGGCGATCTGCGCCTTTGTGAAAAAGGCTGGGCTGTGGCAGCATTTATTCCCCCTGCTCATACAGGTTTATACCTCGCTGCTTACGAAACCAGTCACGACGCTCCTACTTTACCGCTGTTCTGCTATACTGCTGCAGCATGGCTGAATGATAAATTTTATGTTCCTGCTGTCCGCATCGAACAGGATATCCGCCAGGAATGCGCCGGTTTTGATGACAATGTGATTGAACATGGCGTGGAAGGGTTCCTGAAAGCCTACCCCCACAACAGGCTGGTAAAACACCTGGCAGATAATTGCTGCAATACCTATCATTGTCCTGCTGCCCGCAACTATTTCATGGGTCGCTGGGAGTGCCCCATCCCTTCCTCACCGGCATGTAATGCCAATTGTATAGGCTGTATTTCCTTCCAGCCTACAGACGAAGAGATCGTTTCCACGCAGGACAGGCTTACCTTCAAGCCTACAGCTGAAGAAATTGTAGAATATACAGTTCCCCACCTTGAAACAGCCCCCTATCCTATTGTAAGTTTTGGCCAGGGTTGCGAAGGTGAACCATTACTGATGTGGGAAACCATTCGTCAGTCGATTATTGAGATCAGGAAACATACCCCCAAAGGCAGTATCAATATCAACACCAATGGTTCAAAGCCTGCGGCCGTACATGCATTGTGCGAGGCTGGTTTAAATTCCATTCGTGTAAGTACCAACTCTGCGCGTAAAAACATTTACGAAGCATACTATCGCCCTAACAACTACCAGTTTGAAGATATTGTAGAAAGCCTGAAGGTGGTACGCAGTTTTGGTGGCTGGGCCAGTATCAACTATTTCGTTTTTCCCGGTATGACGGACAGTGAAGAAGAATATGAAGCCTTACGCAAACTGATCATCGATACTGATCTTAACATGATCCAGTGGCGCAATTTCAATATTGATCCGGACTGGTATCTTGGAAAGATCAACTTTTACGAAAGTGGCGACCTGCTTGGTATCAAACAACTGCAGGACCTGATCCATGAAGAATTTCCCCAGGTAAAATATGGCTACTTTAATCCTCCGATGGAGCGTATTAAAGGGAACTACGAAGCTGATTTTGCGCATCACTAATTTAATGTGCAGATATGCAAATTTATCAATGTGCAAATGCTTTTGCTTCGATTAGGTTAATGAATATGCCAATTTGAGAATTTGAAAATGTATGACTACCCTCGGGGCATTTTCAAATTCTCAAATTAACTCATTTTCAAATTTAATAGCCTACCAAATCAGCATACTTTAAACATTGTCAACTTATATTACCTTCGCAGTATGCAAAAGCCTGTGTTGGTTATTAAGTTGGGAACAGCCGTCATTACTGATAGCAAAGGAGTTATCAGCAAGCCTGTAATTAAAAAAGTAGCTGCAGAAATTGCTGCGCTGTCAGTAAAATACAATGTAGTACTTGTGTCGAGCGGTGCAGTGGGCAGCGGTAAACATTTCATCAGTCAGTACAAAGGCAATTTAACAGAACGTAAGGCAGCAGCAGCAGTGGGCAATCCCTTACTGATACAACTCTACCAAAAACATTTTGCAGCATATCGTATTCCCGTAGCTCAGGCACTGTGTGAACGTCATCACTTTTCCAATCGTGCACAGTTTGTACAGTTGAAGGAAACCTTTGAAGCCTTTTGGCAAAACGGGATCCTGCCGATTGTAAATGAGAATGATCTTGTAAGCAATGTGGAGCTGAAATTCTCAGACAATGATGAACTGGCTACATTAATGGCCATCAGCTTTGATGCAGACACCCTCATCATCTGTACATCCGTTGGCGGGTTTATGGATGATAAAAAGAACATTATTCCGGTAGTTCAGAAAATTGATAATACCATTCTGGGCTTTGTAACCAATACCAAAAGCTCATTGGGTCTCGGTGGCATGACCTCCAAGCTCACCTTTACCCGGCTGGCTGTATCGCTGGGCATACAGGTAATAATCTGCGGACTCAGCGGTAAGCAACCACTGGCCGAAGCACTGGATGGAGAGAACGGAACCACTTTTGTACCACAGGCAGCTAATCTTAAAGCAAGACAGAAATGGCTGGCAGGCGGTTCTATTACACTGGGTACATTAACCGTTGACAAAGGCGCTGTAAAAGCCCTGCATCGCCGTAGTAGCCTGCTTACTGTTGGTATTAAACAGGTACAGGGCAGGTTTGTAGCAGGCGAAGTAGTACAGCTAAAAGATGAGGAAGCTACCATTATAGGCGTTGCCAAGGTAAAGCTGGATGCAGCGTCTATTCAAAGCAGTCTTGCAAAGAAGAGCGTACTGGCTGCACATGCGGATGATATTGTAATTTTTTAAGCAAATACGAAATAAAAAGTACGGGAAACTGAAATATCGAATTTTAAAGAAAAGCAGAAGTTTGAAAGGGCACAAGAGCTAAGGGACAAGGTTCAAGAAAATACAGTTGACAAGTTGAAAGGTTGATAGGTTTACAAGGAACTGAACATTCACTATTGACCATTGACTATTCACTTACTTGAGCCACTCACGACTGACGATTCACGTCTCACGATTTTATTTCACTTTTCACGTTTAACGATATTGCCGATTCACGACTCACGATTTCCTAATCCGAAACCGCATTTACCATATGACCACCGAACAACTGATCATAAAAACCTATAACGCTGCAACCCATCTGCAGAATGCTGCTGAAAAGCACATAAAAGCCGCATTGCAACAACTGGCCAAAGCGCTGGAAGAGAATAGTACTGCCATTTTGCGGGCTAATAAAAAAGACCTGGCAAAGCAGGATCCTGCTAATCCACGTACAGACCGCTTAATGCTAAACGAGCAGCGTATCAAAGCCATTGCCAACAGTATTCGCGCTATCAGCAAACTTCCTGACCCTACCGGTAAGGAACTGGAACAACGTACACTTGCCAATGGCCTGCAGTTAAAAAAGGTTGCAGTACCGCTGGGTGTTGTAGGTGCTATATATGAATCGAGACCCAACGTAACTTTTGATATTGCTGCACTTTGTATCCGCAGCCGCAATGCGGCGGTACTGAAAGGCAGCAGCGAAGCTGAGCATACTAACAAGGCCGCCATCAGGCTGATCAAAAAAGCGTTGCAGGATAATGGTATTCATCCTGACGCCGTAACGCTATTACCATCTGACAGAGAATCAGTAAAAGACCTGTTTACCGCAACAAAATATGTGGATGTACTGATACCGCGTGGTTCAGATTCTTTAATACAATTTGTACGCAACAACAGCCGTGTACCGGTTATAGAAACAGGTGCAGGCGTATGCCATGTGTATGTAGAGAAGGCAGCCAGTTTACCGATGGCACTTAGTATTGTTGTAAATGCCAAAGTATCACGTCCTTCCGTATGCAATGCGATGGATACGGTGCTGGTAGATGAAGCTATAGCCCCCGCTTTTCTTAAACAATTACAACCCCAGTTCTTACAACATAATGTAGAAATGTTTGCAGACACCAAAGCATGGCGATTACTAAAAGGATACCCTTACCTGCAAAAAGCAACCAGTGAAGATTTTGGTCGGGAATTTCTCAGTTTAAAGTGTGCTGTAAAAGTGGTTAAAGATATTGACGAAGCACTGCAACATATCCGGCACTACTCCACCAAACATTCAGAAGCAATAGTTTCTGCCAATGCTGCTCAATGCAAACGTTTTGTAAAAGAAGTAGATGCAGCCGCTGTTTACACCAACGCCTCTACCAGGTTTACAGACGGAGAAGAGTTTGGCCTGGGGGCAGAGATCGGCATTTCAACACAAAAACTACATGCACGAGGCCCTTTTGCACTGGAAAAACTGGTAACGGAAAAATGGATCATTAACGGTAACGGACAAATAAGATAGTTTTAGTAAAAGCTATAACGATCCAGTGATTTGATACAGATCAAATCATGCAGAATACACTTAGTGGTCCTTAAAAATATTTTTCCATTTTTTACCTCTGCCTGTCTTTTGCGCTTTGAACATATAATATTTTTTATCTACCTTTAATTCAGTTATCTCATCCCCGCTTACTTGCTGTAAATAAGCACTTTCTCCCTCACACTGTCAATGGTGGCTGGTATTAGAACAGCACCAAAGGTTACTCTTTTCAAACCTTATCCGCATGCACATCACATTAACTTCAGTTACTGAAGGACTTCTGTCTTTCAGCGACTATCTCAACCCGTTATTGCCTGTAAAACGGATACCGGGTGCTGACATAAATGTAGCCAAAGGAAACTTTGGCTGTCTCGTTTTCCAACGCCTGGAAGAAAAGCGCTACGCAGTTGCACTCAACGATTTTTTCATTGAACAGCCCCACGAATTTACTTATCGCAGTCATTCGCCCCTGTTGATGGTATTCATCAACCTGAGCCTGAACCAGCAATACGAAGCAAATGATTTTGGCAGGCTGATATTCTATGAGCGGGGGCTAAACCTTCTCTACCAGCCGGAAACCTATGTACGTATGAGTTTCCGAAAACCCGGTCATTATTCCTGTTTTATGCTGCATTTGTCAGAAAAACATATTGAACCGTTTGCCGCAGCTTATGAACCCTTGAATAACTTCCTGGAAAAAATACAGCGACAGGAACCAGCCATGTTATGGCCACGCAACGGTATTGCTTCGCACGATATGTTGAAACTGGTCAATGATTTCATTCACCCGATCTATACCTGGCCTACCCGTGAATTGTATGAAGAGAACAAGATCAAAGAAACACTGGCAACAAGTACACTTTGCGCTCCCGATCTGAGCAAGAATGTGTACCATATTCCTGAAGAAGATGTGGAAATGGTTTATCGCATTAAAACCCAATTATTAAAACGTTTGGATAAACCTTTTTCAATGCCCGAACTGGCAGATTCATTTAGCCTTACTGAATACAAGACCAATGCCTTATTTAAACGGATCTATGGCGTTACAGTTCCTGAGTTCCTGAAAGACGCACGCATGGATGCAGCACAGAAGCTATTGATTGAGAATGAAAAAAATGAATCCCAGATCGCACTATTGGTAGGCTATAGTAGTATCCAATCATTTTCGCTGGCATACAAAAATCATTTCGGATACCTGCCGCATTTAGAGAAACGGTATTATGGAGATTAACACATAATGAAAGACCGGATATTGAATAAACTGATATAGATCAAATCACACTGTTATGCATTTCAAACTCAACAAAACTATTGAATAATACTCCACAAAAAAGGCCGTTGGCAGCTATCCGGAAACGTAACTTCATATTAACGGTTAATTGATTACACTTCGAAACTGAAAGATATATAAGTCACAATACCTTATTAAAACAGTCGGCACCATTTCTATAACAATCGCAACCCCTACCCTGTAACCTCCTTTCCAAGGGTGCAAACAGGCAACTGTACCGCCGTTCTTCACTGTCACTATACAAAGAAGAAGTATGTACAAACGCCTTTTTTTCTACTTTTTAAACGGCACCGGTTGCCTGTTTGTGTCCCGGGAGGGTTCTGCATTACAGCAGGTAAAAACAGGTTTGCATTTAAGGGATGAGGCTTAGGGCTCTGGTTAGTTTGTAACTTAAAAGACACTTTGCGGACAAGGTACTTTTTCACAGGAGTACATTCCTTTTTATCGCAAAAACAGTCATCGTATTGCTTTTAACCCGCAGTACATGGCTGTTTTTGTTTGTTATACCCCTCACATCTCCTCAGATTTTCAACGCTTTATTCTGCTTTTTCAGCCTATTGGTTTATTGTATCTTTGCGCTCTGTTTTTGACCATTTGACAAATAACATGACAACAATCCTTGCAATAGAATCTTCGTGTGATGAGACTTCGGCGGCTGTTTGCCGGGACGGACAGATCCTTTCTAACTTTATTGCCAACCAAACGGTTCATGAGCAATACGGCGGCGTGGTGCCAGAACTTGCATCAAGAGCGCATATGCAAAATATAGTACCGGTAATAGAAGCGGCTTTGCGTAAAGCGGATTGTGAGCTGTCTGAAGTGAATGCTATTGCTTTTACACAGGCACCCGGCCTGATCGGGTCTTTACTGGTAGGCAGTCAGTTTGCCAAGTCACTGGCCCTGGCCCTGGATGTACCCCTCATTGCTGTGCATCACATGCAGGCGCATGTTATTGCCAACCTTATTCCCGGCAATAACAATGAACTGCCGCAGTTTCCTTTTCTATGTCTTACAGTAAGCGGCGGACATACACAGATCGTGTTATGCGAATCACCTCTGAAATTATCAGTGATCGGCGAAACCCGTGATGATGCAGCCGGTGAGGCATTTGATAAATCTGCCAAATTACTCGGTCTGCCCTATCCCGGCGGCCCGCTGATCGATAAATATGCCCAGCAGGGAGATGCAAAAAGATTCAGGTTTCCGGAACCACAGATCCCGGGGCTCGACTTCAGCTTCAGTGGCCTGAAGACATCTATTCTTTATTTTATCCAGGAAAAGAGACAGGAAAACCCATCCTTCATTGAAGAGAACCTGGCCGATATCTGCGCATCTATCCAGTCACGCATTATTTCTATCCTGCTGAATAAGCTAAAGAAAGCAGCTATCGAAACAGGTATTAAGGATCTTTGTATTGCAGGTGGTGTTTCAGCCAACAGTGGCTTGCGTAAAGCTTTGACTGAAATAGGACAGCAAAATGGCTGGCGTACTTTTATTCCAGCTTTTCAGTACTGTACCGACAATGCTGCAATGATCGCTATGACTGCCTGGTACAAATATGCTGCAGGCGAATTTGCCGACCTGTCAGTAGGCCCTACAGCAAGAGCGGAATGGTAAAGACGATGTGCAGACAAGTACGAATTACGAAGTTAGAAATACGGAAAGCTGAAATGTCGAATGTCAAATTCCGAATATCGAATTACGAAGGAAATCCCAAAGCTGTAGAACCAGAAATAAGAAATTATTATTCCTTGAAATCGGCAATATCCGTTTCACGCATCCGTAACTCACGACTGACGATTCACGTCTCACGACTACCCAACCAAAATCCAGCATTAGCATATTTTCAAATTGACCAATTCGCAAATTAACTTATGCCCAATCCTTATTTCAGCTTCAAACAATTTACCATCCGGCAGGATCAGTGCGCTATGAAGGTTTGCACGGACGCCTGTATTTTTGGTGCGTGGTTTGCCGCTAAAATACCGCAATATGGCAGCGTGTTGGATATCGGAAGTGGTACCGGTCTTCTGATGATGATGCTGGCCCAACGTTCACAGGCAGAGATCCAGGGCATTGAAATTGACCAGGCAGCATTCAATCAACTCAAAGAAAACATTAGCAGTAACCAGTGGAAAGATCGTTTAAAAGCCTTTTCCGGTGATATCCGCACTTATTCTTTTCCCTCGAAATATGACTTCATCATCAGCAATCCGCCATTCTTTGAAAATGATATCGCTTCTGCAGCGGATAACGAGCAGGTAGCCAAACACAGTAAACACCTTAAACTGGAAGAACTGATCAGGGCCGTTGATACTAATCTTGAAGATGGTGGGGGCTTTGGCATTTTACTCCCCTGGCATCGCTGGGAATACTTCGATACGCTTGCAGCAAAACAAGGATTCTTCCTCACTGAGAAATTGTTTGTAAAGCAAACCCCTCGTCATAATTACTTCAGGGCAATACTGTATTACAGTCGCAGTCACGAAAACTTCGTTCCCACCTTTGAATTAACGATCCAACAGGAAAATGGCTCTTATAGCAGTGAGTTTACAGAGTTACTGAAGGATTATTATTTGTATCTCTAAAACGCTGAACGCGGAATGCTTAACGCCTAACGCGAAAAGCTGGTTATAAGTTTTAAGTTATAGGTTGTAAGTTGAATACAGGAATTGGGAATTAGGTGAAATACAGGGGTGATAAGTTGAGAGGTTTACAAGTTGACAGAGGGGAATGTTGAATATCGAAGGGAAGTCAAAAGCCAGGTTGAAAAGTTGGAAGGTTAGCAAGCAAGTACGAAATACGAAGTTAGAAGTACGGAAGATAAAATATCGAATGCAGAACTTTGAATATCGAATTTCGAAGAAAATACAAGGAGCAACTGCAAATTACCAATTGTCAACTTGTATTTCTCGCAGCTCGTAGCTCAAAGCTCGTGGCTTGTATTTCAGATTCACTATTGACCATTGACTATTCACTTGCTTCAACCACTCACGATTGCCGTCTGCCGATTCACGATTTCATTCACTATTCACCATTGACTATTCACTTGCCTCACCCCCGAAACCTCAAATTCCCTATATTTGCCCTGGTTCTTTACTTTTCTTTCTTTCCATAGCAGGGTTATTCTGCCAAAAGCAGGATATTAAAAAGGAACCGTGTGAAAATCACGGGCTGTCGCGCAACTGTAAGTAACACACAGTTATTACCCCCGCTGTCCATTGTGCCACATCAACGGTATGAGAAGGACGGTAATAACGTTACAAGCCAGGATACTTGCCCACTATGTAAGACGATGCTTTCGCGGATTGAAGCAGTAGTCACGAACAGAAGGGCATTATTGCATACGCTTATGGCGTAATGGCTTTCTGTTGCACTCTACACTATTTTTCCCGGAGGCATACCGAAAACTAAGGAGCATTAATTCATTTAATGTTTAAAAAAGTTTTATGCGTATGCTCAAACACAACCTCGGCTACCCACGTATGGGCGCCCAACGTCAGCTCAAAAAAGCCTGCGAACAGTACTGGACAGGCAACATCAGCAGGAATGAACTTTTCCAGACAGGTAAAAAACTACAGGAAGTAAACTGGCTTCTGCAATTGCAGTCGGGCATTGACCTTATCCCCTGCAACGACTTCAGTTATTATGATCACATACTGGATATGTCGTTGCTGCTGGGTGTAATTCCCGAACGCTATACGCCGGTAGTTACCGACATCAAAGAAAATACGGAGATCGACCTGTATTTTGCTATGGCACGCGGTTACCAGAAAGATGGTCTTGATATTACGGCCATGGAAATGACCAAATGGTTTGATACCAACTACCATTACATTGTACCCGAGTTTACAGCCAAACAAACCTTTAGCCTGTTTGGTAACAAAGTGTTTACTGAATTCAGCGGGGCAAAACACATCACCGGCAAAACACCCAAACCGGTACTCACCGGGCCGGTATCATACCTATTACTGGGTAAAGAAAAAGAAGCCGGTTTTGAAAGAATTGATCTTATTAAAAAACTGGTACCGGTTTATGTGGAGATACTGAATAAACTGGAAGATTATGGTGCCACCTGGGTTCAGTTGGATGAACCATTCCTTGCAATGGATCTGTCCGATAAAGAAAAGAAGGCATTTGAATATGCTTACGAGGAGATCCGCAAGCGAACGGCACTGAAAATTATGGTTGCTACTTATTTTGAAGGCCTGGAAGAAAATACAACACTTGCTGTAAATCTCCCCATATGTGCTTTACATATTGACCTGGTAAGAGCGCCGCAACAACTGGATGAGATATTAAAATCAGTTCCTCCAAGACTTACGCTATCACTGGGTGTAATTGATGGCCGTAATATCTGGAAGAACAACTACCAGTCGTCCATTGTACATATTCAAAAGGCAATAGCAGCATTGGGAGAAGAACGTGTAATGATCGCCCCCTCTTGCTCATTACTACATGTGCCATTCGATCTTGAACTTGAAACCGCTATTGAGCCCGGCGTAAAGAACTGGATGGCATTTGCAAGGCAAAAGCTGGCAGAGATAAATGAATTGGCACAGATTGCTGCCGGCAATACAGCATTGTTGAAAGCCAATGCAGCAGCGATGGAAAGCCGCAGTACATCACCACTCATTCACAAACAGGCGGTAAAACAGCGTGTGGCAGTCATTACAGATGCAGACGCAGCACGCAAAAGCACCTTTCCTGCAAGACAGGCACTACAGCATCAGCAATTTGGTCTGCCCCTTTTCCCTACCACAACCATTGGTTCATTTCCGCAAACAGATGATATACGCCAGTTGAGAGCTAAGCTTAAAAAAGGCGCTATTACACAGGAGCAATATGATGCTGAGATCAAAATAGCCACTATCAATGCTATCCGCTGGCAGGAATCCATCGGGCTGGATGTACTGGTACATGGTGAATTTGAACGCAACGATATGGTGGAATATTTTGGTGAACTGCTGGACGGGTTCCTGTTCACCCAAAACGGATGGGTACAGAGCTATGGTAGCCGTTGTGTAAAACCACCGGTAATATTAGGAGATGTAAATCGCCCGGTTGATATGACAGTTCGCTGGAGCAGTTTCGCACAGGCGCAAACAAGCAAACTGATGAAAGGCATGCTTACCGGCCCGGTTACTATTCTGCAATGGTCATTTGTACGTGACGATCAGCCGCGTTCTGTTACCACCAATCAGATTGCATTAGCTATCCGCGATGAAGTAGTAGCACTGGAAACAGCAGGCATTAAAGTGATCCAGATTGACGAACCCGCTATCCGTGAAGGATTGCCATTGCGTAAAAAAGACCGTACAGCTTATCTTGATTGGGCAGTGAAGGCTTTCCGTATATCAGCCAGTGGTGTACAGAATGGTACGCAGATCCATACGCACATGTGCTATAGCGAATTTAATGATATTATTGAGCATATCGCAGCGATGGACGCAGACGTGATCACCATTGAAACATCACGCTCACAAATGGAATTGCTGGAAGCATTTTCTCATTTCAAATATCCCAATGAAATTGGCCCGGGTGTGTATGATATCCATTCTCCCCGCATACCCTCTGTTGCAGAAATGGTAGCACTGCTACAAAAAGCAGCAATATTATTGCCCGTGAAAAATCTCTGGGTTAATCCTGATTGCGGATTAAAAACACGCAAATGGCCCGAAACACAGGCTGCATTAAAAAATATGGTGCAGGCTGCGCAGGAGGCACGTAAAAAAATAAGCGAACCTGCAGCAGTGTAAGATCTACAGACCACAGGATCATGAAAACTTAATGCACGTTCATAAGCATTGTAAAATGATCCTGTGGTTAAATTCTCATTAAAACATCAGGAACGATTAATATGTATTTATTCACTTATTGCTATTAGTAAAAGAGCACTGTTGCTTCCCGGTAACTATTATTTCATTACATCGTTTATATTTTGCAATTTTTCAAATACATTCTTATTTATATTTGCGCAAGAATATTTGTGAGGCAATAAATCAAGAAGAAGATGTCCAATATTATTGAAGAAAAGATCCGGCAGTCTGAGACGAGAATTTTCAAAGCAGTTTTTCCCAACACCACTAATCACTATGATACCCTCTTTGGTGGAACGGCTATGTTGCTGATGGATGAAGTTGCTTTTATTACCGCTACCCGCTTTTCGCGAAAAAGAATGGTAACGGTCTCCTCCGATAAAATAGATTTTAAACAACCCATTCCCGCAGGAACTATTATTGAA
Organism: Chitinophagaceae bacterium; assembly: GCA_047602185.1. Classification (GTDB taxonomy): domain Bacteria; phylum Bacteroidota; class Bacteroidia; order Chitinophagales; family Chitinophagaceae; genus PMP191F. Next base: position 1,830,624 of record JASGHY010000001.1, read on the forward strand.
TTAATAGGAACTGTAATACATGTAGGCAATACAAGCCTGCAGGTACAGGTCGACATCTTTATTGAAGAGATGTACTCCTTCGACCGTCAGAAAGCAATCAGCGGCAGCTTTACAATGGTTGCCATTGATGACAATAAACGCCCCGTTCAGATACTGGCTTAGCCTGGCAACTCAGGGTATTGCACAAATTACCTATACCTATTACTATTCCTGTGCAATATCTGAGATAGCTACATATATGCATAATGCATAAGTAAAACCCTCTATTTACCTCATTAGATCCTTGTTATCACGGATTTGCATTGTCGCGCTCACATAGTTTTGCGCCGCATTAGCAATCCATATCCTTTGTCAAAATAAACACCCTAATATGCACAAGATCTACCTGCTATCTATTTCTGTACTTACAACACTTCTTTTTAGCACAAGTACCCAGGCTCAGCGAGGAATTACTTTTAACGGCACCACTCAGTACATTGATTGCACTAATAGTTCGGCACTCGCCGCAACAGCCATCCGTACCATGGAATGCTGGGTAAAATTCAACAATTTTACCAACGCCCAGGAAATTCTGAGCCGCTCTATTACAGGTTCTGGTATTGAGCTCCTTGTTTACAACAATGCCCTGGCATTTTATTGTATGAATTCCTCCACAAGCGCCAGCAGTAATATCCAATACGCTTCCAGCAACCTGAGCACCGGCGTATGGTACCATGTAGCTGTTACCTGGGGCAATACAAAAGAATCCATGCGTTTGTATGTAAACGGCGTAAGCGTTGGTACCCGTACAGATGTAGGAAATATTACCGCCGTAACCAATCCTACCGGCACTTTCCGTATTGGTCAGTGGTACGATGGCAACTCAAGATATTTCAACGGTTCTGTTGACGATGTACGTATATGGAGTACAAACAGAACAGCTGCCGAAATTAAAGCAGGCATGTATGGCACTGTTGCTACTACCACAACCGGTTTGATTGCTTATTACAAGTTTGACGAAACTTCAGGAACCACTGCAACCAACAGTACAGCTACTACTGGTATCAACGGTACACTTACAGGCACCCCCACCAGGTTTAATTCACCGGTTGTATTTGCACAGGACAATGGCCTTAATTTCGACGGTACCAACGACCAGGTAGTTGTACCTACCAGCACTGTATTCAATCTTACCAGCGGCACTTTTGAAGCCTGGATCCATCCTTCTTCTCTTAATACCACAGTACAGCAATGTATTGCAGGCTACCGCGGCACAAGCGGAGGACGCTATAGCTTCCATGTAGCCAGTAACCAGATTGGCTTGTGGAATGGCAGCTCCTACACCACATTGCCTTATACATTTACCAATGGCGCCTGGTATCATGTTGCTTTTGTATGTAATGGCACCAGCACTATTATTTACGTCAACAATGTTAACGTGGGTACCATAGCAGCTTCTTTTGGTACAACGGCCACCGGGCAGCCCTTCGTAATTGGTATTGCTAAAAGCAGTACTGGTGATATGGAGCCTTTTGCCGGTGATATTGATGAAGTGAGAGTATGGAGCACCCAGCGCACACTCACTCAGATCAGGGATAACAGAAATGTGTCGCTCACCGGAAGCGAAACTGGCTTGGTTGCACTGTATTCTTTTAACCAGGGACTCGATGCAGGCGCCAATGCAGGACTTGTTTATGCCATAGACGGTACAAGCAGCAACAATCACGGCACACTCACCAATTTCTCGTTAAACAGCACTTCTACCTCTAACTGGAAAGGCCACAGCACCGTGCTTCCTGTAGAACTTACTTATTTTACAGCCAGCCGTAATGGCGATAAAGCCAATTTACGTTGGGCTACTGCACAGGAACAGAACAGCCGTTCATTTATTATAGAGCGCAGCACCGACGGACAGAGTTTCAGTTCAATCGGCACTGTAGCTGCTGCAGGCAACAGCAACAGCATTATTGAGTACGCTTTTACAGATGCAGCTCCAAAATCCGGTATCAATTACTATCGCCTGCAACAGGTGGATATCGACGGACAAAAAAGCTATTCTAAAATTGCCTCTGTACAATTTGCCGGAACAGAACTGATCGGTATCTCTCCCAATCCTGCATCATCTGTATTGCACTATAGCATTTACAGTTTACAGAAAACACAGGCTACCGTAACTATCTTCTCTGCGGCCGGTCAAAAAATGCAGACCAGCACCATTGCTGTACAAACAGGCAACAATACCTTAACTACAGACATTCATCAACTGCCTGCCGGAGTATATACACTACAGGTATTGAACAGCGGTTCAACTACCAGCAGCAGCTTACGTTTCTCTGTTGTAAAATAAGACTTCCAACTTCAGCATAAACAGGTAAAACCTCTGCAGTAATGCGGGGGTTTTATTTTATTATACAACGGCCATTTCCTGTATTTTTGGTCACAGGCAATTATAAGATGATGAGAAAAGCCTTACAGCAAAACAGTGAACAACGTCTCGGTTTTACCGCCATATTCGAACGTTATGGTAGTAAAGCGGGTCGCAGCGGCATGACCACTACAACCCTGTTATTGAAAAATGTTCGCTTTGAGAACGGGGAACCGGCAACCGATCACATCTGGTTTTCCGAAACAAAAGGTTTCCAGGACCTGGCCCCACTGCAAAAAGGCCAGCAACTCGCATTTGAAGCTACCATTGCTGCTTATAATAAAGGCTACCGCGGCCACGGCGGACAATACCTGAAACCCCAACAGGACGATTTTAAACTAAGCAGACCTACTAAGATCAAAAAGTTATAGTTTATAAGTAGAATACAGCTAAACGCGGAACACCTAACGCGATACAGGTTATAAGTTTTAAGTTATGGGCTTTAGGTTAATACAGGTATTGCGAAAGAAGAAGACTAATGAAGTCCGGAAGGAAAGCAAGTTGGCAGTTATCGTGAATACCAGCGACGAGCTTTGAGCTACGAGCCGCGAGGAATACAAGTTAGCAGTTGGCAATTTGCAGTTGTCCCAATTTCAAATCCAGTATCCCGTGACTGTCTCTTTAAATCACAAAATCTCTAAATTCCGAAATCAGAAATCTTTGAGGCCTGTATTCCCATTCACTATTCACCATTGACCATTCACTTGCTTCAGCCACTCACGACTCACGTCTCACGATTGCCGATTGCCGTCTGCCGATTCACGATTTCCTTTCACGTTTGACTTTTCACGTTTCACGGACATTTACTCACGACTGACGACTCACGTCTCACGAAATCCCCAGATCTGCCCCAACTCCTGTTTTGTACCGGGAAAACCCTGTTTGGTGGAACGTTTTTCGCCCGGCATTCACCCTGTAATATGTTTGTGTTGTCAATGCACAATTAATCGTTTCAATCCTAAAACTGGTAGTTATGCCAATCTTCATCCTGCTTTTTGTGGTACTGCTCAGCGCTCTCGGTGCCAATGCACAAACACCTGACGGGCATGCAAAAAACGCCCGACATTCAGTTACCGGAACGACAATATCTCATAAAACACCAGATTCAGCAACGGCAAAATCGTCCCTGCAGGAATTGTTGTAACCCATCTTAGTCTTTATATTAGCAATACGTTAATTACTAATGAATAAACCAACGAACAATACAGGCAATAAGCGCTTCCCTTTCTGGAAAATATGCTGGATCATACTGGGTATTAATGCAGCCATGGTCATCCTGGGAATGGCGCTCACCAACATGGTAGGCAACATCATCCGTATTGACCTGTATTCCAGGGTTTCCTTCTGGATCGGACAGGTTGTCAGCATCGTATTTTATATCGGCTTCTACTACTTGTTACTCAATGCCTGTTATAACCTTTTTGCAACCAGGAAGAAGTTCATCAGCTTCATCCCTGTTTTACTGCTGGCTGCTGCCGGTTGCGCCGCCTTCCTGCTCATTTTTCACAACCTGTCTCCCGATCTTAAAGAAAGCAAGACAAAAATACCTCTGGAATTATTGGCGTTTACATACACACTTAGCGTGCTTTTCCATGTAGGACTCAACTTATTGGTTGCTTACCTGGTGTACTTACGTGATGAGAGGAAACAACAGAAAATACTACAGGAGCAGAAAATCAAACTTGAGATGGAAAAAGCCAATGCCAATCTCAATTTCCTGAAAGCGCAGATCAATCCTCATTTCCTGCACAATACCCTTAATTTCCTATATTCCAAATCACTGCCTTATTCCGCAGAGCTGTCTGAAGGTATTCTTACGCTCAGTGAAATTATGCGCTATGCACTCAACGATACCAATGCTCCCAATGGCAAAACCTTGCTGAAAGATGAAATAGAACACGTACGGAATGTGATCAAAATAAACCAGCTTCGTTTCAACAACAACCTGCAGGTCAATTTCGAAGTAAACGGGGTTATTAATGGAGCTACGATCATCCCTTTTGTACTGATCACTATTGTAGAAAATGCATTCAAACACGGCTTTTTAAAAGACACAGCATACCCGCTTGAAATAAAACTGAACGTCAATAATAACCGGCTGGATTTCTATTGCCGCAATAAAAAGAAAACAGGTCCTAAAGAACTCTCCACCGGTATTGGCCTTGATAATATAAAAAAGCGGCTCGAACTGGCCTATCACGACCAATATTCGCTTACCATAAAAGACGAGCAGGATCTTTACACTACCCAATTAACCATTCTTTCCTTATGATAAATTGTATCATTGTAGATGATGAACAACCGGCAATTGATATTCTGCAACACTATGTGCAGCAAACGCCCTTGTTAAATCTTGTAGCTGCTACTACCAATCCCATTGAAGCATTACAGCTTATCGCCACACAAAAAATAGATCTTGCATTTCTCGATATACAAATGCCGGAACTTTCCGGCATTGATTTTATCAAGGCTATTAACGGAAAAGTAAAAGTGATCCTCACCACAGCCTACAGCGAATTTGCACTGGAAGGCTACGAACTGGATGTGGTAGATTACCTGCTTAAGCCGATACGACTGCCGCGTTTCCTGGCCGCAGTACAGAAAGCAGCTAAAGATCTGCCGGAAGCAACACCGGAAAACAACAAAGAGCAGCCTGAAGATGATTACATTTTTGTAAAAACAGAATCAAAAGGCAAACTGCTGAAGATTGATCTTGCAGATATTGATTATATCGAAGGCATGAAGAACTATGTAGCTATTTATACTGCAGGTAAAAAAACGCTCGTCAACACCAGTATGAAAGAGCTGGAAGAAAGGCTGCCTGCCAGGCAATTTATCAGGGTACACAAATCATTCATTATCCCGGTTGAACGTATTACAGGTATTGAAGGCAACCGTGTATTGCTGAAGGGCATTACCGCTGAAATACTCACCGGCGAAAATTACAAAACAGCCTTGATGGAGATTATTAAAGGAAAGATTATCTGATTAGCAAATTAACGGATGTGTCGATGAAGGAAATTGGAAAGCAGGAATTAGTTTTTTGACGTTAGGCTTTAGCTATTAGCAGAACAGGGAGAAATATCGAATTTTGAAGGAAAAACCGGAAGAAATTTGGCAGTTGGCAATTTGCAGTTATCTCGAATACAAGTGGCGAGCTTTGAGCTATGAGCCGCGAGGAATACAAGTTAGCAGTTGGCATTTTGCAGTTACCTGTAACTTGCATCTGGTAACCTGTATCCGGAAACTGGTATCCGGTAACCGGTAACGCCCGTTTCACGTTTGACATTTCACGTTTCACGTATCCCCCTCCACTTCTTTAAACTCAAGGATGTCCACATAAAAAGCGCGACTTATCTTCATATCCTTCACACAAAGAATTGGCTGTACTCCCTCAATGCTGTAAGGCAATTTATTAACTGATCCCATATTGTTTTATTATAACATTAATACCGGAAATGATCGCCCTTTATTTATCCAGGCTTCGCAGGTAAGCTTCTATAGCAGCATATTTCAGCTTTGTAGTATCATCAGGGCTTTCTTCACTTTGCATATACATAGCCCAGCCCAACGGTGTTCCCTGGTATACTTTATCTGGTAGTGAAAGGTCAGCACCCGCTTCCGTTAATAGCTTTACAGCTTCCAGCGAACCGGAATATACGGCCTGGTGCAATGCAGTGGCATGAGAATGAAATCCACTGTTCGCCGTCGGGTACACATTTACATTCACACCCGCATTGATCAATAATGTCAGCATACCGGTATTAGCATAAAAGGCCGCAGCTACCAATGCAGTCTGTCGTTCCTCATCCCTTGATGTAGGTAATAGACGATTCACTTCGTCCTGCTCATTCAAACAAACAGCAGTAGTCAATGTAAGCGGTCCGCCCCTTTTGATCAGGTGCCTGGCAGCCGCTTCATTACCATGTGCCAGTGCGCCAACCCCACTCCCTGCTGTAGCGCCTTCATCAATCAATAGATCCATCAGGGCTATCTGCACACCACATTCACGGGGAATGCGCCCGGTAACTACAAGTCCCAGTGCATAATCAAGCTGAAACTGGCAAGAGTCTGGTGCTTCACGTTTTATAGCTTCAATGATCACTGCAGCCACCTCAGCAATATTAGCAGGTAGAGAACCTTTCAGAATGGGATTATCAGCAATAAACCATAATAAGTATGGATCTTTAAAATACCCATCTTCCTGTGGAGTAATAAGCCTGTCACGAACAAGTTCAGGGTGTGTATCAAGCAAAGCCTTCATGGCAGAAGCATTGCCCCAACGCAATACATCCACCGCTTCACGAAACAGAGGTTCTGTAATATCAGTGTCTTTCATAACAACTGCTTTACCGGCAAATGGAGAACAACATGGATAATTTACTTAAACAAATGCAGTTGAGAAAATCTTTTGTGACAGGTAAGAGCATTTTTTAGCAGAGAAGAAACAGGACTATTCAGGTTCAATCAATTGTTTCACCAGTTTAATAAACTCTTTACGGGGAATCATTTCAGCGCCCAGGCTGGAAAGGTGGTCGGTATATACCTGGCAATCGATCAGTTCTACATTTTCCCTTTTCAACTGTTGTACGTAACTGATGAATGCGTATTTACTGGCATTACTTACTTTACTGAACATGCTTTCGCCATAAAACACTTTGCCCAGGCGCATGCCATACAAGCCACCTACCAGTTCATCATCCAGCCATGCTTCAGCACTATGGGCATAACCCAGTTGGTGCATCCTTATATATGCCTCTTTTACCTCAGGAGTGATCCAGGTGCCATCCTGTCCCGGCCTCGAAATGGATTTACAATTACTGATCACTTCTGCAAACGCCTTATTGATAGTAAAACGGAAGGCTTTCCGACGCAATAACTGCGTCATGCTTTTACTGATCTTTAGTTTCGGAGGGAAAAGTACAAAACGGGGATCGGGACACCACCACAGAATATGTTCACCTTCATACCAGGGAAAAATGCCGTGTTGATATGCCAATAACAACCTTTCAGGCGACAGATCGCCACCAATTGCCAGCAGACCATCAGGTTCGGCCAAATGTACATGGGGGAAAGCAAGTTCTTTATCTAATGCAAAAAGAGACATAGAGATGAGAGGGGAAGAAAAATTGTTCTAACCGGCCATTACTTCAACAGTGGCGCCAATACCACGCTCAGTGATAGCATCGCACAGGGGTTTCAGTTCGTCGTACGAACCCTGCTTTACCGCATATTTTCCCTGGTTGTGAATGATAATAGCACACTGTTCAGCTTGTTCGGCCGAGTGACCGCAAACTTCCATTAAAGTCTCTATCACCCATTCAAATGTATTCACCTCATCATTCCACACAACCAGGCTATACGGTTCCTCTGTGTCGGTAAGGACATCAGTATCTTCTTCATGCAAGGGGCGTGTTGGACCGTCAAATGCCATAGTTTTCAATGCTTGTTATACTACAAATTTATAAAATAAGGCCAGCTTCGCAAGTATCTTTCAGCTTTTCAGGCTCATATATAAAGAATATCTCACCTGTTTCGGGCGGAATACAATCTCGGATTGCGAAATCGTGAGCCGTGAATCGTCAGTCGGCAATATCGTCAAACGTGAAAAGTCAAACGTGAAACGAGCGTTACCGGTTACCAGATACAAATTACAGGTAACTGCAACTTGCCAACTGCCAACTTGTATTCACTCGTGGCTCGTAGCTCAAAACTCGCCGCTTGTATTCGAGATAACTGCAAATTGCCAACTGCCAACTTGCTTTCCTCCGGACTTCATTCGCACATCTGCATATTAACGAATTTGCAAATTAGCTAATCAACAATAAACGGCAACTTCACATTCGCATACGCGGGCTTCTTCAATTGCTCTTTCAGATTTTTGAAAGTTTCAAAAGGACCTTTAGCTGCAAACAAATTTACCAGCCATGCAGGAAGTGAACCCGCAGGGTCTACCTGCAAAGTGTACTCTACATGGATCAGGCGCGGCTGCCTGGCTGTGATCACCCATTTACCGGAAGAGCGCTCTCCTACCCTTACAATACCATCTTTGGGAGGAATATAATTGGGTAACGTAGGGCCATCAATGGTCACCACTTTAGTAACGGGATCCTGTGTAGCAATAAGGTGGGAAACAAAGTCGCGGTTACTCACCGGCCAGGGTACACTCACTTCAGAATAATAATACAATTCTGAAGGAGACACTTTTTTTAGTAACACACTTGATTTGGTACTGTACACCCACTCTGCGCCGGTATTTACATCCAATATTACTGCCACCAGCTGGGCAGGTGTAGCAGGTAGCGTACAAATAACCCGGATAACCTTAAGCTTTGAATTCTCGAGCGATTTCATATAAACCGCGATTCCTTCTTTGTCTGTTTTAAGAGTCCAGTTATCCTGGGCCTCACAAAACAATGCAAAGACCAAAAGAGGTAATAACAAAAAATATCGTAGCATGTGCAATTAAGAGATGTGGCTGGAGATATTAACAGCTCCCGGGACATTTTGTTTATCAAATATCAATAAAAGATAGAGCGGCCTACAACACGCGCGTAGGGCTGTTTTCAACGTATTACATTGAGTATGAGAGAAAAAAAGGTATTAAAAACTGAAAAAAAATTTTGCAGTAATGCGGATACCCTTATCTTTGCAATCCCAAAACGGAATAAGGGAGTTTAGCTCAGCTGGTTCAGAGCATCTGCCTTACAAGCAGAGGGTCGGCGGTTCGAACCCGTCAACTCCCACAAACAGATAAAGCCTTGCATTGCAAGGCTTTATTTTTTTATGCCTACCGGATGGGATGGTCGAACCATATCAAAAGGGGAAACATAGGTGCCTTCACGGTTCAAAAACAAATAGTTATCACAGATGACTTTTTAGTAAAAAGTTAGCGCGAGATATTTCCAATCATTAGGTATCTGAGAAAAATTGCCATTATTAATTTCCCGTACCAGCTTAATATTATCGTTTGTATAAACCTGTTCAACAGGCCAAATACGACTAAAACCACTTCCTGAAGAAGGTATAATTTGATTGAAATACTGAGATAGACTAACTAAACCTGGATGTTCTTTACTTAGTTTATATAGCAACCATTTAATTGCAGAAGCAATTGGTTTTATAACAAAATTATTATCATCCTGCTGGCAAAGATAAGTTGTTAATAGAACCTGCTTGATGCCTTCTTCGGTTGGAAGTGTGTGGGGTAAAGGATACTTAATAGATAGCCAACATCCAGTATTGGCTATACAAATTATATCCGGCATTTGTCTAGGAGTCGTAATTATTTGTTGATCAGTTTCATTAATTTTTTCTCCAATCATCTCAAGATTACTCGAAGATTTTTTCCAAGAATGTGAATGCGCCAATAAACCGTATAAGATTGGACTTTGAAGTGTATCGTAAACAGTAGGAAAGACACTTGGCACATAGCCCTTGATAATAATCGAATTTTTGAAAAATTTACTTAGGTGTATCCCTTTTAATGTCAGTTTACATTCAAAGGCAGCTAGAACTCCACCAGCTAGATAAAGTTTTTTATTCAATAACCCTTTAGGATATTCTGGTCGCAAAACAATAATGTCAAGCTGTGGACTAACTATACCTTTAGAATCAATTATTCGTCCCTTTGTAACTATTTGAAATATGGGAGGCAACCATTCTCTTAATAATGTGGCCCAATTTTCCTCGCCCTGATCTCCTGCTGAACCAGGATCCTCTTTTGCTCTTTTTTGAATCCTAAAATATTCTTCATCGATTTGGTTTGATGCCAAATTTATAAAATCTATTAAATCATTCTCAGGCATGAATTAATTATAATTTAAGATTTACCTTCCTATTAAGTTAATACATTTTTCAATAACACTCTGAATAATGCGGCATGTAAGCGGCTTCGGATGTATCAGGTTGACAAATTGGGATCAGAAATGTCTCTTTCTAACCTTTTTAAGTAATGCAGGCAACCAGTCTTCGGCAATAGGTTTTGCCTGTGCAGTGTTTTCTGTTTCGACTTCACCCTTTTCCAGTTTTTCAGATAATACATTGGGTAGACCTAATGCAAGTGTTGCCATTACCCGCTTTTTTATAATATCAGAATCTAAATCTCTGGTTACATAATTTAGTAGTAACGGGACACCATCTTCATTAATTTTTGATTTTCGTGAACGGGAAATCACCTGGCAATAAGTATTCATTTCAAATAGAACAGATCTGAATCTATCTGGATCTGAATCGTCGATCCATAACAAACGGTCACCCGGCCTCAGAATTTCCTTTCCATTCATTTCGTCATTTGCAGCAGTGCCAGTCGTGTTTAAAAAAGGTAAAGGATCGTACAGTGAAAAAGGATCATTTTTTGAAAAAGAACTTGCGTATTTTGCATCTGTTCCCAACAATTCAAGAGTATCTCCGTCTGTGTGAGCTTGCCATATATCAATTACGTCTTGCGTGGTATCGGGAAATTGGGGATAGGAAAATACTACTAATAACTGTTCAGACTTCATAGATAGCAAGGAATGATCTCCCTTATCGATCAATATCCTTGGTGCAGGATCATAAGTACTTATTCCGTCAACAAACTGGCGATTAAACAAGACTGAATCAATGGCTTTTTCAGGTGTTACCCTGAAAAATTCTCTTTTACCTGTTACTCTGAAAGCATCTAATTCTTGATGTACTAACTCTTCTAAAACTTTTGGAAATATACTTAAAACTCTAAACGCAATTTCAAATGGAGTAGGTACACCTGTTTTAAACAATTCCTTCGCCCTGTCTTCCGCGAGATTTGTTGTATAGCCAATTTTCACCATGCCAGGTATCGATTCATTCGTTAAAACATAGACAAATCCTAATGTAGATTGGCTCATTGCTCTTGTTTAATTTTTTATCAAGAAACTACAGGAAGTCCGGGATCTATATCAGGGTTATGAAAATACCGGATCGTTGACCGGATAAAATTTTCGACAGTAACAAGGTATTTCCAGGCATTTTTTTCCGCGAATACTTCGACGGCGAAGGCTACATTGGGTATGTCATGTAGCTTAAACTCCCTTTCTTCTATTGGCTCATCAGGATTATTAGTGATGGATACTTTATAGGTAAGTCCTTTCAAAATACGAGCAGGATCATAATGGCTGAAGCCATTCCTGAAAATTTCTCTATAATTATCCAGTACTTTCCACATCTCCTTTGAAAGGAGACTTTTGGATTTGCAAGCGGCCAAGGTTTGGGATAAGTCTTTATTAAGGTAGACTGATAGATCAGACGGCGATGTTCCGTCAAATTGAAAATTAAGACGCATGAATGATGGGCCAAAATCGACTTGAATCAAAAGCTCTTTACAATAGCGTTCCAGTAAGTGGCTGGTCAGGGTGATGCAAGCTGTGTTGGCACCGATTACATAACAGTCACAAGCCTCCTTCCTTGGAATATCAATCTCGGGCACCATGAGGATTTCGGAGGTAATTGATTGTACCTGCCTCAACCGGGCGGCTGCCAAGGCAAATTTATCGCTGAGGATTGCCGCGAGTAAATCCTCTGAGGTAATTTCAGCTTCATGCATATTTGAAATTACAAAATTTCATATAAATGACCGCCTGTCCCGCTTGTTGCACCTATGGTATGTTGTTTATTTATAATAGCTTAGTCTGCTCGATTTGCAACAAATTGGTGTCAGTCAATGATCTAGCCTGATATAGTCGTCGAAAGAAAGCCTTTATATGGTTCGACAATTCGCCGGCAGACTCCCACTGAATAAAAAAGGTTCACAGTAATGTGAGCCTTTTTTTATGCCCCTGCACTTCAAATTGTATTCTTCTACCCCAGACCAATCGAAAAAAAGATTTTCAAACTGCTTGGGGCATTCAAAAGCTTATATACCAAACAGGGCTGCTTATACGTTTATCAAAGAATGATGAAAGTGCATTCAGAGAACTGTATGCCTATTACTGGAAAAAGCTTTACAACGCAACATTTAAGCATCTATTGCCGCCGAAGGAAAAATTTGAGAATAAGGAAGAGGATTTGAAAGCAGCACTTGCTTAACTTATTTTTGTAGCTTATATTTCGCCCGGATCGTACAACATAAATTATGAATAGGATAATGTACGCACTGCTGTGCGTCTGCTTTGTTTGCCTGATACCAGACTCTTTGTCCAGGACCGACTTTTTTCCCAATACTTTACTTTTCTCATGACTATAAATCCTGCATTTGCCGGGCGTATAGCACACACCTGCTACCGGCATAGTGGCTTACTGGCTGCTGCCAGGAACGCTTAACATTATATTATTCCTGAATAAGAACTCTTCTGCAATGAAACGATATATACACTTAAGTTTAATATGTGCATTTACCTTTATAAGCAGCGTCATACATGCGCAGGACGCCAATGGTATTCTTTATGTAAAAAAAGGTGGGGCAGGTACGCTCTCCGGCAACAACTGGGCTAATGCCATTGCCGAACTGGGTACTGCTTTACAAAATGCCAGGACATTGAATGGAACCACACCTGGCACTGTAAAACAAATATGGGTGGCGGCAGGTACTTATACGCCTATGTACCAGATTGATGGCGGTACTACTAATGCCAATTTGAAAGCATTTACGCTGGCACCCAATGTAAAATTATACGGCCATTTTGCCGGTACGGAAACCAGCACCGCAGCAAGGGTGCTTACCTCTTCCAATAACACTATTCTAAGTGGTAATTTGGGTAGCTCTGTTTATAGCTACCACGTTGTGTTTGCAACTGGTTCGCTTGGCAGTGATGCGCTGGTAGATGGCTTTACTGTTCAGGAAGGTTTGGCAAATGGTGCTGGTAATACTACTGTAAATAATACCAATATACCTAATAGTTACGGTGGGGGTATTGCTCTTTTAAATAGCGCTGCGTGTAATTTTAGTCATATGGTTATAGCCAACAACTACGCCTTAAGTTACGGAGGGGGGATATTTGCCTTTAATGCCAGCAACATAAAATTGGACAGTTCGGAGGTGAGTAGTAATTCGGCAGGAAATGGCGGAGGAGTGGCTGGGTATACCAGTAGTATAACTGTCACTAATGGCACCATTAAAGATAACTATGCGAGCACCGTTGGCGGCGGTATTTATGCTGTTCAAAGCAGTCCGCTTGTAATCACCAATTCGCTGGTGCAAACTAATTCTTCATCCGGCTCGGGAGGAGGCATTTATACACAATCTGGTTCTCCTATCACTGCCACCCGATTACAGGTAAGGGGTAATTCCGCGTCAGCTGTTGGAGGCGGAATTTGTGTATTGGCTAACGGTAGTGTCTGTAAGTATAACAATGTATTACTGTCGGGCAACCTGGCATCATCCGCTGGTGGTGGTATCTATTTAAACAATGAAACCAGCCAGTTTACCAATGTTACGATTGCCGGGAATAAAGCTGGCGGCGGCGGTGCTATCTATAATGATAACGGATCAGGTACTACTATTAATAATAGTGTTATCTATTCCAACAACACTGGTATACAAAGTACTTCAGGTAGTGTTTCTTTACAATACAGTCTGGTGCAGGGGGTAAGTGCTAATGCAAGTACGCATGTGCTGGATGGAAGTACAGACCCGTTATTTACCAACGATATATCCTATAACACTGCAGCAACTACCGATGGTAATTATACACTGCAAAGCGGAAGCGTATTAAAAAATGCAGGTAGCAATGCTTTGTATTCAGGATTGAGTGCTTCCACTACCGATTTGGGGGGTAACACCCGTGTTTCAAACTATGCTAATGGAGGCACTATAGATATTGGTGCTTATGAATTACAGTTAACGGCACAATCTATCAATGCCAGCAATATTACCAAGACTTATGGGGCTGCCGATTTTGCACCGGGTTTTACCGCTACTTCCGGTTTAACGGTGAGCTACACTTCGGCTGATAACAGCATAGCAGAAGCTTACCAGGATGCCAGTGATGGGAATAAATGGAAAGTGACTATTAAAAAGGCCGGTAGCGTGCAAATAACTGCCTCACAGGCTGGTAATGCCACTTATGATGGGGCTTCAGTTGCCTTTACCCTCACCATAGCAAAAGCTACCTTAAATATCGCGGGCAAAGACTCCACGAAAAACTATGATGGTACCACATTCTATGGCGGAAATGGTGTTAGCTACACTGGCTTTGTCAACAATGAAGATTCTGCACAAGCGCTAACCGGTACGCTTACCTATGGTGGTTCTGCACAGGGCAAGGTCAATGCTGGTGCGTATAATATGACGCCGGGAGGATTAGTAGCCGATAATTATAATATTAATTTTATCAAGGGTAATTTAACTATTAAAAAAGTTCCCCTAACCATCACTGCCCGTGATTCCACTAAAGTATATAACGGTACAGCATTCAGCGGCGGCAATGGATTAAAGTATCTCGGTTTTGTAAATAATGAAGATTCTGCACAGGCATTAACCGGCGCAGTAACCTATAGCGGTACTTCGCAATCAGCAACCGGTGCCGGTACTTATACTATAATCCCCGCCGGTTTAACAGCTGCTAATTATACCATCACTTTTGTAAGCGGCAGCCTTACTATTCAACTGGCCTACAGTGCCAATGGTATTATATATGTGAAGAAGGGCAGTACAGGTGCAGGTAGCAGTTGGCCTGATGCCGTAGGTGAAGTGTCAGAGGCTTTACGCGCAGCCGCATTGATGAATGCAGCGTCGGCGGGTACAGTGAAACAGATTTGGGTAGCGAAAGGCACCTATCTGCCAATGTACCTGGCGGACAATGTAACGGAAGGAACCGCTACAACCACCGATCGAACCAACGCTTTTGTATTACTGAAAGATGTAAAAATATATGGTGGTTTTGCAGGTACGGAAACAGATACTGCTGCCCGTGATTTCACCAGCACTGCCAATGCCAGTATTTTAAGTGGCGATTTGGGTACAGCAGGTGATATCTCGGATAATGCTTTTCATGTGCTACTTGTTGCAGGCAATATGGGGAATGCTATTCTCAGTGGCTTTACGGTAACAGGGGGAAATGCAAATACAACATCGAGCGCAACCTCCGTAAATGGATATTCTTTTAGTAAGGGATATGGAGGAGGTATAAGTATAGGAGGAACAACAACCCTTTTCATGGAGGATATGATCTTCTCCAATAATATTGGATACTATGGAGGCGCTATAGCGATCAATGGGTCAGACGTCAACAATAAGGCCATAGTTGGATTCAGCCGTGTGAACTTATTGAACAACAATTCTCTCAGTTTAGGCGGAGCGATGTATACGGCCTTTTGTACTCTTGATATAGATAGTACCAATGTTCGCTTTAATACCTGTACGGGTAATTACGGAGGAGGAATGTTTGTGAGCTACGCCAGCAATGTGAATGCTATCCGGTTACATGTGAACGATAACAGGGTTACCGGCTCAAGTTCTGTGGGAGGTGGAATATATGTTAGCAATTTATCGGTGGTAAATATGACTAACAGTGAATTGTTGCGCGATACCGCTACTGCCAGCGGCGCACTTCTGTATGAAAACTCCACCACGGCCCAGGTGTTTAAAAATGTAAAGATGAGCGGTGGTTATGGCGGTAGCACAGGCTCAGTAGTGTATTGTAGCCCCAATACAAACCTTACATTTATCAATACCCTGATAACCGGTAATAAAGGGGTAGCCGTTTACATTGGCTCTGGCACACATAATTTTATCAATACAACCATCAGCGGTAACGGAACCGGAATATATCCTTTTGGCGGTACTCTCAATATTCAGAATAGTATCATTTATGGTAACACCACTCAGGGCATACAATCTGGTAGTGCTACTGTTAACAGTAAATACAGCACGATACAAAGTGCAACGGATGACGCTACCAATCATATTACCAGTGCAGATCCGTTGTTTAAAAGTCCATCTGCTAATACGGCACCTTTTACCGACGGTGATTATAGTTTACAAGGTGGTAGCCCGGCCAAAAACGCAGGAAATGATGCTTTGTATACTGCTGTAGCTGATTATCCGACTACAGATTTGTCTGATTCCGCCCGTTTTATCGGAACTATTGACCAGGGAGCTTACGAAGCACCTCTTTTGCAGTCACAGACTATTACAGCGCTGGCAGATACCGCAGTTACTTATGGCGATGTATTCACCAGAATATTCAGTGCCGGTTCCGGTTTAGCGGTTACTGTAGCTTCTGCTGATAACAACATAGCAGAAGCCTATCAGGATGCGGCAGATGGCAACCAGTGGAAAATAAAAACGAAGAAGGTGGGTACTGTAAATATCACCGTGAGCCAGCCGGGTAATGCCAGTTATGAACCTGCAGCCAATGTAACTTTCGCCTTAACCGTAAACACTGCTGTATTAACTATCACTGCCAAAGATTCGTCTAAAGTATACAATGGTATTGCTTATAGTAGTGGCAATGGTGTAACCTACAGTGGTTTTGTAAACGGCGATGATTCAACTGCTGCCTTAACCGGTACGTTAACTTATAGCGGAACTTCACAGGGCGCTAAGAATGTGAACACTTATGTGATTACGCCCGGTGGTTTAACTGCCGGTAATTATACTATTACCTACAATAATGGAACCCTGACCATTAATAAGGCATCCTTAACCGTCACTGCTAAGGATTCTACCAAAACCTATGATGGAGTGGCTTACGGTGGCGGTAATGGAATTGTCTATAGTGGTTTTGTGAATAATGAAGATTCAACTGCAGCTTTAACTGGCCTGGTTGCTTACAGCGGAACTTCCCAGGGAGCGAAAAACGTAAACACATACGTAATTACGCCTGCTGGTTTATCTGCTGCCAACTATGCTATCACATATGTAAATGGTTCGTTGACTATCACTAAGGTCCCGCTGAGAATTACCGCTAAAGACTCGTCTAAGGTGTACGATGGTGTAGCGTTTAGCGGTGGCAATGGTGTAATCTACAGTGGTTTTGTAAATGGAGAAGATTCAACTGCAGCCTTAACCGGTACGTTAACTTATAGCGGCACCTCGCAGGGGTCTAAAAATGTAGGTACGTATGTGATTATTCCCGGTGGCCTCACTGCAACCAACTATACCATTACTTACGTGGGCGGTACTTTAACTACCGGCATGGCTGCATTAACAGTTACTGCCAAAGACTCGGCTAAGGTGTACGATGGTGTAGCGTACAGTGGTGGTAATGGTCTTTCTTACAGCGGTTTTGTAAATAACGAAGATTCTGCTACTGTCTTAACCGGTACTGTAACCTATAGCGGCACTTCACAAGGCGCCGTACATAGAGGCAACTATGCCATTACGCCCGGTGGATTGATCGCTACCAATTATACCATTACTTATGTTAATGGCACGCTTACCATAAACAAGGCCACTTTATCAGTTACTGCAGATGCGCAAACCAAAGTATATGGTTCAGCAGATCCGGCGCTCACTTATACCGCTACCGGTTTGGCCGGCAGCGACAACACCAGCCTCATCACCGGCGCTTTAACCCGCGATGCAGGGGAAGATGCAGGCGTTTATGCCATTACACAAGGTACTTTGTCGGCCAGTGCAGACTATACCATTGCTTACACAGGCAATTACCTTACCATTACAAAAACGACTAATACTATAACGTTCACCACTCAAACAGCGGGCGCCACCATTAGCAAAGTATACGGAAGCGCCGGTTTAGACGCCAGTGCAACTGCCACCTCTGGCCTCACTGTTACCTACAGCAGCAGCAATACGGCTGTAGCTACAGTAACCAGCAGCGGACAGGTGCAAATTGTGGGTGCAGGTACTACTACCATCACCGCATCGCAGGCAGGCAACACCAACTACAATGCAGCTACTGATGTTAGCTTTACACTACAGGTAACGCCTGCTTCACTGATCATTACTGCCAATGGCTACAGCAAAACCTATAATGCAGTAGCCTATAGCGGCGGTAACGGGATTGTCTACAGTGGTTTTGTGAATAACGAAACAGCTACCGTATTAACAGGTACGTTATCCTACAGCGGCACTTCACAGGGCGCTAAGGCAGCAGGCAGCTACGTCATTACACCAGGCGGGTATACTTCTGCCAATTACAGCATTAGTTATTTAAATGGTACACTTACTATTTCTCCTGCCGCATTGACCATACAGGCCAATGCACAAACAAAAGTATATGGCACCTCCGACCCAACGCTTACCTATACAGCTACCGGCTTTGCAGGCAGCGACAACACCAGCCTTATGACCGGCGTACTTAGCCGCGATGCGGGTGAGAACGTAGGCACTTATGCCATCAATCAAAATACCCTGAGTGCAGGCGGTAACTATACCATTTCCTATACAGGCAATACATTTACGATTACCAAAGCTACACAAACCATTACCTGGGTACAGGGCCTTACCACTGGTTGTAATGGCGCTGCTGCTATTACATTGACTGCTACCAGCAACAGCGGATTGGCAACAACCTACTCTGTTGACAATACTGCTATTGCTACTGTGAACGGATCAACACTTACGCCGGTAAGCGTGGGCAGCACCATTGTTACCGCCACACAGGCAGGCGATGCCAATCACTTTGCAGCCACAGCTGTTACCAATATGTTTAACTACCTGTTGCCCTCGATGGTGCGTCAACACTGGAGCGATGCCCTTTTCTTCGACAATACCGGCGGAACTTATGTACAATGGCAATGGTATAAGAACAACACCGCAGTTACAGGCGCTACCAGTGCTTACTATACTGAATCAACAGCACTGAACGGCACCTATTACGCTATGGTTACAGACCAGAACGGTAAACGGATACAAACCTGTCCACTTACTTTAACCGGCAGTAGCACTGTTGCGGGCGGTATTAAAGTATACCCCAACCCCGTCAACCCGGCAGGCACCGTTACCATTACCTGCAACTATACTACTACTGAGTTGCAGGGCGCCCGTTTGAGTTTGACTACTATTAACGGCATTACCTTACAGCAGTTAACATCAGTGCAAACCAGCAACCGGTTCACCATGCCTGTACAAAGTGGCATTTACGTTGTTACCCTGCTACTGAGCAACGGACAAAAAACGACGGCAAACGTATTTGTTAATTAAAGTGAAAAACAGCCTGTATTTAAACAGCAAACAACCAATGAAGCATATAAAAACAATAGCCTGCTTTTGTTTACTGGTCAGCCAGCTGCCGGCCAACGCACAGCAATTCGGCATTGAACTGAACGCAGGATTACAAGGATTGAATTACGGTATTACCAATGGTAGCGCCAAACTGCAGCCCGGCGGCTCTTTAGGCGTGAACTATACTTTTCTGTTCGCGAAGAAATGGGGATTGCTTACCGGTATTTACGGCAACTATTATGCTACCAAAGCAACCCTGCAGGATGGGGCCACCTTCTCCTCTTACCAGGTAGATGATGCAGGCTCAGCCTTTTTGTACCATGTAAAAACCGTAGGTTATTCAGAAACCCAGCAGTTACTGACCGCTGGCATACCGGTGATGCTACAATACCACACAACCGGTAATGGCGCACAATGGTACATCAATGCAGGCACCAGGATCATTTTACCCTTCCATGGAAAAATAAAGGCGAAAGCATCGCAGGTTACCTCCAGCGGTTATTACCCCGACTTCAACATTGAAGTGGTTGATTTGCCGCAACACGGTTTTGGCACCGTTAGCAACTGGCAAAGCAATACTAAAATGGATTTTAAACCAACAGCTACCGCCAGTGCGGCAACAGGTATCAGTTTTAAATTTTCCGGCACTACCAGGCTGTATACAGGCATTTACGCTGACTATGGATTGACCAATATGAGGAAAGGTGATGCCAATCAATCGATGGTTACTTATAGTGCTACCAGTGCATCGGCTATACAAACGGCAAGCATTCTAAATACCCCTTATGCCGGCAACCCTAAACTGCTGGCTTTTGGTGTGCAGGTAAGACTAACATTGGAAAAACATAAGACAAAGGCAAAACCGCAGGAACAACCAGCACCACCTCCTCCTGTACTAAAACAAATAGTGTTGGTAGATACAGTAAAACCTGCACCGGTACAGCAGTCGCAACCAAAAGAACAACCAGCGCCGGTACAGCCTGCTGCAGTACCTGCTATCAGCAGCAGAGAAGAAGCAGTAGTAAGCCAACCGCTGACTTTTGAAAAGATCGGTGAAACATCGGTGCCTGATAAACTGAAATCGCACCTCGACAGTGTAGTAGTTATTCTTTTACAATACCCCGACCTGCGTGTGGAAGTAAAAGGATATACCTGCGATATCGGTACGGAGAAAAGGAACCTGCATATAGGTGAAGAGCGCGCTAAAGCAGTAGCGGTTTATCTGCAACAAAAAGGCGTTGCGGAAAGCAGAATAGACATACGGAGCGCCGGAGAAAGTGAGCCACTGGTGCCTAATACTTCTGAAGCAAACAGAATGCTTAACAGGCGGGTTACGATCATCATAGAGGAATAATTTGTTAAAACTGTCAATAAAAGCAAAGAGGCTGTCAGGACAAGACAGCCTTTTTGTTGCCTTGTCCTGACCTTTTTAATCATGTTCTTCTACACTAGTTCAATCAAAAAAGAGATGTAATATAAGAGGTTCAGAGCATCGGCAGTTCGAACCCGCTAAATGGAATATTTAGAATTAAATAATCCATTGTATAGACGAAGGCCGGGTAAGTTTCTTACAAAAAGATCCAATCAAAATAGCTGGTGAAGACGTGCATCAGTAGTAGATTCAATTAATGAAATCCTAATGAAAAGCGCAGAAACAAGTGTTCACTTTCAGGTAATATCTTCAATTAATCAATCTCAAAACTCCCGTTTCAGATATTCATCAAAAGCACACTTCCTTGCATATCAGGCAAATAAATAACTTCAAAATGGATTCAGTTACGATCTGCTATAGATAAAGTGGTATTGAAATCATCCCCGAAAAATCTTACTTTGTAAGTACTTATTAATTCTCTGCAAATTGCCACTATGATTAATGTTTATGATGCAATACTTTCAGACCCTGCTTATTTCAAACAGTTATCTGTAAAAGGGATGCTTTGGGTAAACTATCATTGCCCGCAGACTGAGGATTGGGTTAACCTGTATAGCCCTTTTAACTTTATTATCTATACTATCAGCGGAAAGAAATTATTGAGTAGTGTCGATAAATCAGAGACATTAACAGAAGGCAGTTTGATTTTCCTAAAGAAGGGAGCTATCAGACACACACGTTTTTTTGAAAGTGGCTGGCATGTAATTGTTTTTTGCATTCCGGATAATTACCTGCAACAATCATTTAACGAATACCAGCCACAGTCACCACGTCATTCAATTCCTCCTCCCCTTCTGAACGATGCTTTTATAGATATTGACACCAATAATACTACCCATGCTTTTTTTTACAGCATGCTACCCTATTTTATCCAGGCAACACCGCCACCTGAAACCCTGCTTGAGTTGAAATGCCGGGAACTGATGTTTAATATTTTTTCCCAGCAAGCCAATCAGCCCTTAATCGCATATATAAACAGCCTAAACAAAGGCAAAAATGCAGTTTTGGCAGAAGTAATGGAAGCTAACTATATGTATAACCTTTCCCTGGAAGAATTTGCCAGGATCAATCAACGGAGCCTCACAGCATTTAAAAAGGATTTCATGGAAGTATTCCATACTTCACCGGGTAAATGGCTGATACAAAGAAGATTGGAGTATGCAGAACAGCTATTGATCACTTCTGATAAAAGTATAACTGAAATTGCCTGCGATAGTGGTTTTGAAAGCGTTACTCATTTCGGCCGCGTGTTTAAGGAGAAGTTCAATATTGCCCCTTTGCAGTACCGCAAGCGGGCCACAACAAACCAATAGACAATAATATTCTAAATAACCAACTACGGCCTCTACAGATATTTTTTTTGCCTTTACAGATAAGCTCACTCCTGCTAATACATCTACTTTTAGATCATAATAAATAACCAGGGTATACTTACCTTGAAAATTTCAGGTTATGATCTCACAACAGGAACTTGGTTCATTAAAGCAAAGTTTACACGGTAGACTGATCTTGCCGGCAGATGCGGATTATGATCATGCGCGTAAGATCTACAATGGCATGATAGATAAAAAGCCGGCTATAATTGCCCGGTGTGCAGATACAGCAGATGTAATTACATGTGTAAATTTTGCCAGAAAAAACAGACTACTCCTGGCTATCAGGGGAGGTGGACATAATGTTGCAGGATTAAGTATATGTGATGACGGCCTGGTGATTGACCTGTGCAACATGAGAGATATCCAGGTAAATACAGAACAAAAAACGGTAAAAGTAGAAGCTGGTTGCACATTGGCAGAAATCGATCGGGCTACGCACGCATCAGGACTGGCCGTACCCGCAGGAGTTTTTGGCAGCACAGGAATAGCCGGTCTCACGTTAGGGGGCGGACTAGGATACCTTACCCGGAAACATGGTCTTTCAATCGATAACCTGTTGGAAGCAGATATAGTACTGAGTAATGGCAATTCAGTAAAAGCCTCTGCTAATGATAATCCCGATCTTTTCTGGGCTATCCGTGGTGGGGGTGGTAATTTTGGAGTGGTTACATCCTTTCTTTTCCAGGCACATCCTGTTTCTGTAATATACGGCGGCCCTATATTTTGGGAACTGAGTGATGCCAAAGAGATAATGAGATGGTATAACAGTTTCATTAAAGAAGCGCCGGATGATCTGAATGGCTTTCTTGCCCTCCTAAGCGTACCCGCCGCACCTCCTTTTCCGGAAATATATCATCTAAAGAAAATGTGCGCCATCATCTGGTGTTATACAGGTAGTTCAGAAGGTGCTGCATCTATATTTAATACTATCCGGGAGGTCAAAAAACCAGTTATGGATTTTACTGGTCTTATTCCTTTTCCTGACCTGCAAACGATGTTCGATGCAAGTGCTCCACCCGGGCTACAGTGTTACTGGAAAGGGAATTATATATATGATCTTACAGAGGAAGCGATTGACCTTCACGTGAAATATGCAACAGAAGCCCCAACATGGCTTTCTCAAATGCATTTATATCCGGTTAATGGTATAACAGCCCGCATTAAACGGAATGATACAGCCTGGTATTACAGAGACGCAACCTGGGCAATGGTAATTTCCGGGATAGCTGAAGATCCCTCAGATAATACTATTATCAGCAACTGGGTAAAAGATTACTGGAGTGCCATATATCCATATTCCGCTCACGGGGGGTATGTCAATTTTATGGCAGAAGAAGGAGAAGACTATATAAAAGATACTTATGCCGGGAACTATGCAAAGCTTGCGGAAATAAAAACGCTCTATGACCCGGACAACCTCTTCAGGGTTAATCAAAATATACAGCCATTAAAAAAGTAGTTATACCCATATTCTTTAACGCTAAAAAAAACACATGAAAGCATTGTTACTGATCCTACTGACAACGTTCTTTTCTTCTATAGCTTTTACACAACAGGAAGATGCAGTCATTAAGGATATACTTCAAAAAGAAACTACCGCTTTTTTTAATCATGATTTTAAAACATCTTATTCTTATTGGTATATCAAACCTCAATCATTGGCTATCGTAAGTGAATCAGATGGCAAAGTATTACAACTTACCAGCAAGGAATTAAATGCGATTTACACCGCCAGCTCGTTGAAGACTGCTGTATTCCCGAAAGAGTTTAAAAGATCCGATTGGCGTTTCCAGATAAAAGGCGATGCTGCTTATGTAACTTTTGAACAAACTGCTTCCAGCGATAATGAAATGATCGGGCGAACCTATGAATCCAGGTACCTGGAAAAGATAAACGGGCAGTGGAAAATTATTTCAATGACCGTAGTAAATTTTAAAAAATAATAAGAAAGAGCTAAGAGATTAAAAAATCCTGATATTTTTTTATATTTTAAGACCATGCTGGTAAAAAAACTATTGAGTATATCCTGTTTATTCTTCGCATTAGCCGTCAAAGGGCAGCTAAAGACGTGGAGTATTACTGAAAGACAGGAAATCATGTTGACGTTAGATAGCACCCGCCAATCTCTTTTAGAGTTGGTTCGACCTCTATCTGAAAAGCAGTTTTACTATCATTTAGACAGCACTACATGGTCTGTAAATGATGTCCTGGAACATATAGGTCTCACTGAAGAAGGATATGTCAGAGAGTTTTGGTGGGCAATTATGCAACCGCCGATGCCAGATTCATACCAGGACTCAACCAATGGAGGTGACATAAAAGCCAAAGCATACGCTACTGACCCTACAAAGGGTCAGGCCCGGGGAACCAACCTACCTCTTAATCGCTATTGTGATAAAAGCACCTGTATACGGGTATTCAATACAGTACGGGATCTCTCTATAGATTTTTTTAAGCAAAATGCTGCAATCAATATGCGTTCGTTCTATGTTTTCCGGAAAGGCTCTACAGGCCGCAGAGACATTCGCGACCTTCATCAGCAGGCGCTCTGGATGCTTTCCCATTGTATCCGTCATACAGATCAGATCAGGCGGATAATTTCCGATCCAGGATTTCCAAAATCCTAAGAAGTTATTATTCGAAGCCTATAAAACTGCAAAGGTTTACTATGTTGCTTTCTGTTACTCATACAATCTAACAATAACAACTTACCTCTACACCCTTTTTCACTAGCTTCCCCTCTTCCACCAGTCTAATCCTCCCTACAACTCTTTCACCTGTAAACCGGTATTAACCAGTTTCAACATACCTTTTGCCGAAGCATTACAACCAATATCATCAAGCCGGAACTTTCTCTTGTCGTCATTATTGGGTCTTAAATGATTTCACTATAAAATAAGTCAGCGGGATCAAGATCAGCCCAACTGTTAGTGGCAGGAACCATACACCAAGTCCGTCTGCCTTTCCATTAGCGTTTTGAATTGTCTTGAAGACAATGAGTCCGAAAATAAAAACGATAATCAGTTTAAGATACCTGATCAGTCTTGTTGCATTGGTATATTGCCTAAAAGCGTTGTCTTTCGTTATACTGATTGGGTAATTAAATACGTTCGGAAACTTATTTAAAATTGTCATTGCAATGAATAAAACTGTTGCAATTAATGGTAAAGTTAAAATAGTAGCCTTCCCGCCAAATCCGTCGGCTTGCCCTGCGCCATTATAGTGTGTCGGAATAGTATCAGGCAAATGTGAATAGTTTGCAATTACCAAACCCCAGATACCGACGATTAAAAGCCAGCCAATAAGTTCAACTGCCTTGTCGATTATAGTATGCTCTAACTTTATTTTCGGTCTTTCTTCCATTGTCAGATTATTTATGCAGGTGTCGTTTTTAACATTGGCGACAACGGCCAGGCATTGACCATGATGATGAATTAGAAACTTAGCTCTTCACAGATTGTAGCTATAAAGGTTTATTATGTGGCTTTCAACCACTCATAAATAACAACTTACCTCACTGGTCTTCTAACTGTTACTAAAAGCACCTCTCATACCCCTTCCCTACCTTACATCTTTTCATATCCCGTATTTAGCTCTTCGCAGCTTGTAGCTGCGAAGGTTTATTATGAGGCTTTTAGCCACTCATTCAACCTAACTATAACAACTTACCCCTACAGTCCGTTTTTCATCTTCCTCCCTTTCTGCCACGAATTATTATACCATCAATTTATTTAGTCAGGGAGTCAAAGAACAGTTTTTCAGCATTACTCACCTCTTTATTATTATCAGAGATATCCATAGTTGAAAATTGATAAAGAGTATCCTTGTAAAAAAAGGCTCTCATATGCACTTTTACCTTTTGCTTAGTATCAGGATTGACTATGTATTTAATAATATCCAATCCTTCTTTATCTCCAATTTTAAACCGTCCTTCAGAAATAAGCAGGTTGGCTTCTTTCGCTTCATCTCGCTGCGAAACAATATTCAGGATCCTGATCTCATCTTCAGAATTTTGCGGAACCCTTTCTGGCTCAACAGTAGTTACTAAAACGGCAAACGAACAGAGCTCCTGAACTACCGAATATGTTTTCCTGGAAAGATCAACCTGTCGTTCAGTGGGCTTTTCCGGAAACTTTATTGCAATTCCATTTCCCAATTGATATGCGGTCCAACGCTGCCCCATGCACTCGACCGAAATTAAAACCAGGATTGCAATAATTATTTTTTTCATATAGTATTCATATTAACTGTATCCATAATCCTTTCTCTCCGGATTCCCGCTAAAAATCACAGGTTATCGAAAACTAATCATTTTTATTCAAAATAGCAGGAAACATTAAAACATCCCTATAGTCCAAACTAAAAAAGCATAACCATTGGCTATGCTTTGCTCTTCGCAACTTGTAGCTGCGAAAGCTTATCATGTGGCTTTCAGCCTCTCATACCAAAACAACAACAGCTTACCTCTACAGCTTGCTCTTCGCAGATTGTAGCTGCGAAGGATTATTATGTGGCTTTCAGCCACTCATACCAAACTAACAATAACAACTTACCTCTACTTCCTGCTCTTCGCAGATTGTAGCTGCGAAGCCTTATCATGTGGCTTTTAGCCACTCATGCCAAACCAACAATAACAACTTACCTCTACTTCCTGCTCTTCGCAGCTTGTAGCTGCGAAGGCTTATTATGTGGCTTTCAGCCACTCATACCAAACTAACAATAACAACTTACCTCTACAGCCTGCTCTTCGCAGCTTGTAGCTGCGAAGGCTTATTATGTGGCTTTCAGCCACTCATACCAAACTAACAATAACAACTTACCTCTACTTCCTGCTCTTCGCAGATTGTAGCTGCGAAGCCTTATTATGTAGCTTGCAGCCACTCATGCCAAGCTAACAATAACAACTTACCTCTACAGTTCTCTTTTCACCAGTTACTCCAACGGTCTCATACCCGTCTCTTTTCCACCAATCCAATCCACCCTGCAACTCCTTTACCTGGAAACCGAGCTTTGCTAGATTCAACGCCCCCTTGGTAGAAGCGTTACAGCCAATACCATCACAATAGGTCACCAAAAGCGCTGAAGGATCCAGGTGCGTTGTTGACTCCACGTTCATAGCCCTGTGAGGCAGGCTAACAGCCCCCGGAATATGCTCGTTATCATAACCTTCGGTACTTCTTGCATCAATAATAATGACATTTTCTCCGTCACGGATAGCATTGAAAAGATCAGCAGAATCAATTTCAAAATGCAGTTTGTCTTCGTAATGTTTGATCTGTGTGCTCATTTTTTTACTGCAAACTTAGCTGCACCACGGGTTTATGAAAAGCGAAAAGAACTGCATATCATCATGAAAAAAATTCAGCAACGCTTCGCCATTCATCCGGCAGATGGGTATTACATTTACCGTCAGAATAAGCTATGGAAATAAGACATTTCAGACTAGTAAAAACGATCGTTGAAGCTGGCAGTATTGCCAAAGCCATCAACATACTGCATCTCTCAGCCAGTGCGTTAAGCTACCAGCTGAAGGAAGCAGAAACCCAGTTAGGAACAGCCATCTTTCATCGCGCAGGAAAGAAACTTATTCTAACCGAAGCTGGTAAAAAAGTACTTACAGCCGCATCTGTCATCTTGAATCAACTTGATGACGTACAGCAGGAAGTCAAACAGCTCATAAAGCACAATACAGGAAGCATCCGTATTGCCACCGAATGCTATACAGGCTATCACTGGTTACCTGCATTGATGAAAAATTTCCGGGCCGAATTCCCGGGCATTGATATCAACATTGCATTTGAAGCAACACACCAGCCAATACAAAAGCTGGCAGAAGGGAAACTGGATCTCGCGATCACCAGCGATCCCATTGCAGATAATAAGATCACCTACACTGAACTATTCAATGATGAAATGCTGGCCGTTGTAAGTGCAGATCATCCATGGGCGGCACGTCAGTTCGTGATCGCAGAAGATTTTAAAGATCAGAACCTGTTCATCCACTCCGAACCTCTGGAAACTGTCACTATCCATCAGAGGTTACTACAACCTTCAGGTATAAAACCACAAAAGATCACGGTACTACCGCTTACAGAAGCATCTGTAGAAATGGTAAAAGCAGATATGGGTGTAATGGTAATGGCTCAATGGGCACTTCGCCCTTACCTTCACGATCCTGGCTTACGATTTATTAAGGTTACACCACAAGGGCTCGTACGTACACAATATGTTGCGCAACTGGCCTCTCCTGATCCTCTGCAACATATTGCTTACTTTATTAAATATCTCCGGGAACACCTGGTAGATAAAAATGGTACCCGGCCATGAATCAACCATCGCCAATCATCAGGCTTGCACAACCGGGAGATGTAGAAACAATCATATCACTTTGCGCAGAACATGCAGCATACGAACAAGCCAGCTATTGTCCGGAAGGGAAAAAACAAAAATTACACGAGTTACTGTTCAGCACCGCGCCCCGGCTCTTTTGTTTTGTAGCAGATGTAAACAACAACATCATCGGCTATACCACTTGCTCAATTGAGGTTTCCACCTGGGACGCAGCCACCTATCTCCACATGGACTGCCTGTACATACAGGCCTCCTACAGAAGCATGGGGATCGGCCGCCTGTTGTTACAGGCTAATAAACAATTAGCAATAGAAAAAAATTGCCATCAACTACAGTGGCAAACACCTGCATTCAACACCCGCGCTGCTCAATTCTATTTACGCGAAGGTGCTGAAGCACGTGATAAGATCAGGTTTAGTATGAAGACGGAGAACGGATATTAGATGTCAGGCATTAGAGATCATCTTAGCGAAACCGCTCGTTAACATCTTTCAGGATCTTCCTGCGCAATGAAAAGCCTGAACCGTATATATAACCAATATTACACTGCAACTTTATTCCGCTGTATCGCTTCAGGCCACCAATTTCAGGTGAATAGGCCGGGCTCCATAAATACTTAAGCGACATATCGTACAGCAATCTCTTACCCAGGCGGGTAGACATACCAAAACCTGCCTGTATAAAAAACTTCTGCTGGGTATAATCCGTAGAAGAAAAAGAACCGGTTGACATACTACCTTTAATCCGCATCAGTATCGTATTCACAGCCCCGGCGCCAAACAGCATATACATTTTAGGCTCTGCCATTAATTTCGCACGCTGAAGCATACGTTTCTGCTGCAGATCTAGATCACTGGTATCAGGATTAATAGATGCAATAGACGTAAGCAAACGTCGCCTTGACGTTTTTCCATACATACCTCCAATACCAAATTTCATGTAAGACGAAATAGTAGTAATAGTACCGGCCCCACCCACCATTGACGAACCGGACGCATTCATTGACTTTGAGGGAATATTGATCTGAAGTTCCGTACCTATACGATTGGAGCGACTCACATACCGCTCGGAAGCCAGCCCGAATACAAACGAATTATCCGCAATGGCAACCCCCGTCTTGGTATCTTTTGCCCCCCGTACATAACCGGGCATAAACATGGCCGACATTGTGAAACTGAGTACCTGGTTATCCGTGTTATCATTCAAAAGACGTTCATCCAGGATCCTTTTCGCACGTTCATATGTTTTTTCCCAACGGGCATTCTGATCCACATCCCATTCATATTCATTAGGCTTCAGTAACGGGCGACGTATGGAATGAAACACACTATCTCCCTCCTTTTCACTTACACTGAGTGTATACTTACCGCCCTTTACCGCTGTACGATGCATAGGATACATGGCCCCTCCTACCAGTTGCATGCCCGACTGCATTACCGGCATCATCAGGAACATGCCGGTGAAAGTAGTTACCTCTGAAGGCAGGAACGACATACCGGGCATCATTAAAGCATTCTGTGTAGAATTTTCAGTGTTCTTATTAAAAGCACGGAATGCCGTAATATTACGCAGGGGAACCGTGTCAAAAACAACCTTACCTTTCAGAAAGGGTAATGGAAGCGGCAACGGTAATGGCAACGGAAGCGGAGATTTTTTCTTCCGCATGAATATCAGCGAGCTGTCAGTAATAAACAGCAGCGGAGACTCCAGGAAATGAGTATGCCGGTTAAAATCAATTTTAGTTACCGGCTGAAAACCGTTCTTTATCTTTTCCGTACGCATCCATAACTTCACAAAAGCTCCTTCCACAATAGTATCACTTTTGTTGGTTACAGTATTATGAATGATCAGAATCTTTTGCTTCATACTGTCAGCAGAAGCAGTAAATACAGGCAACTGAGCCTTAAGTACATTACAAACAACACTTAATGTCAGCGTCAATACAAGTGAAGATAACTTCATAATAGTGCAGCAGCGATTTGATTAACTGTAATGCGAACAACATCTTTCAGCCTGGTTATAGTGCATATTAGTTGATAATATCAACTAATTATACATAACACATACTAAACAGGAACAAAAAAGACATTATTCACTATTCCGCACTAAAATATACAGATGATTGACATTATCAACCAATTAGCATCATATCTTATTTGTAAAATCTATCAACTGTATCTCCGTAACGATATTTTCACCTACAGAATGGACAACTAACAAGAGATATTACTGGTGCAGAGAGAATATATTTGCGATAAGATCCCGTAAACGCATACCACGTTGTGGGAACATCACCTATAGAAAGCAAGATGAAATTTACTTTTGCAGGCTATCAATAGAAGACTAATCTTTTATATTGCGACGGATAGTATCCAGTACACGCGAAAGCACTTTTAATTCTTTTTCAGGCACCCCCTCCAGCAATTGCTCAATTACTGCGGCCTCTATTTCCAGGGCCCTGTTGATCGTCTCTACTCCTTTTTTTGTAACTACAAGGATCTTACGACGCCGGTCAGTATCATCAGGCACCCGCACAATTAACCTTTTCTGCTCCAATCCCTGGATTATTCTTAATACACCCGACTTATCTTTATTCATTGCGATCACAATATCATGCTGAATAATTTCTTCAGAAGCATTAATAATGTTCAGCACCATAAACTGCTCCATTGGTATATCGATCCCCTCACTTGCAAAGGCCCGGGCAATGCTACGTCCCATCGATTTAACCGTTTCTGCCATCTTAAGACCGAAATTACCAGCTCCAGACATAAGTAACGCTTTGATTACAAAGGTACAAAGAAGGAATAAGGTATCAGGAATCAATGTCATTGAATTAAACGGCTGGCGTCTTCATCAACCACGGAGCGCCTCGGCGGGTGTCTCCACCAGCCGAAATATAACTCCTTGATCCAGGAACATTATATCAGGATTTTGGATTTAAACATCAGCACTGTAGTGAGGAAAACAGTGCCCATATTCATTACCTGGGTTCACCGCTCAGGGGAGATTTTAAACCATTTGAGAAGTCAGTACGGATACAAACTCTTTGGCATTGTCTACATGAAACAACACCGTATCCGTAGTTCTTTTAATACCGAATATTTTCGTTACGGTAATTGGCTCTTTCAAATACACAACTACACTATGCTGCTCAATCCCCTTAAACAAGGCGATGTTAACAGCCTGCTTATCTATCGGCTTTTTCCTGGAAACTTCAACCCTCTCTATATTAGAGAGCTTAATACTGGCATCACCGGCAAGGCCATTATGCACTTCCAAAGCGTTCTCACCAATCGCTATCGGGCGGGCCTTGATAGCCTTTATATGCCCATACAATTGAATACAGGTATAAAAACCAAGTCCGGTCAAAACCCACGCAATTGTCCGCCCCCAAAGGGTCAAAAGAAAGTGCATCCCTACCGTTTCAATTAAAAACAATGACAAAACAACCCACAACACCATAATAATTCCATTTCCCTTATAGTTGGTAAATTTTCTTTTATAGTCTACAGTCTTATCTTTTTTACCAAAGCACGCATAATAAAAAACAGCAATTTCTGATGAAATAATATTTGCAGCCTTTTCATTTCCCGCAACCTGTACCATTAAAGCTCTGCAGTACAACAGAAAATCAGCACGTCCATGTGTTGTTCCCGTATGCTTATTCGCTTTGACAAACTTCTTTACAATAAAAACAATGATCACCCCTTCAACGATTGGAGAAATCCAGGTTTTTATGAATGCCAGGAAAGGATTGCTACTGCCCAGGATAAAACCGGCAACCAATAGTCCCAACACAAAAACCCGCAGGGCAGACATTTTTGAAATGCTGGTTTTCCTGGTTGCCAGAAAATAGATCAATGGAGCAACTAAAAGCATGTCTGCAAGTATGGCTACAGACAACAGATCACTATTAGCCCTGTACTTTCCGGTCAGGGTTATGATGAAACAGCTCAGGAAAATAATAACCGGCAGCCCTATTGAGATCTTCCAATCCGGTTTGTTTGTTGCAGCTATTACCATATAGGAATGATTTATAAATGGTAAATAGGGTCAGGACATTTGCAAAGCGCCTGTATAAAAGTGCGAGCCGAAAGTTTTGCCTGTTAAAGTTATAAACTTGACAGCATTTAAGTATCCGGCACCTTCTTTTCAATAAAATCTCAAAAAAACTGCAAAAGAATTTTGTTATAATAAAACAATCCTTATTTTTGCAACCCCAAAACGGGATAAGGGAGTTTAGCTCAGTTGGTTCAGAGCATCTGCCTTACAAGCAGAGGGTCGGCGGTTCGACCCCGTCAACTCCCACAAAATGAAAAGGCTCACTGGTTAGTGAGCTTTTTTTATGTCCTTCTACCTCTACATACTATACTCTTCCACACGCGACCGATACTACATTGGCTACACCGGTGATGATTTATCCGAACGATTACGAAAACACAATTCCAATCACAATGGCTTTACAGGAAAAACAGCCGATTGGGTTATTGTTTATACCCAAGCTTTCCCAACAAAAACGACAGCCCTTCAACGTGAACGGGAAGTAAAGGCATGAAAAAGCCGTAAGAAGATTGAGTTGTTAATTGCAAATCAAAAAGATATTTAGCCTGATGGTTCGGAGCATCCCGACCTAAGTCGGGAGTGTCGGCGGTTCGATCCCGTCAACTCCCACAAAATGAAAAAGGCTCACTGGTTAGTGAGCTTTTTTTATGCCTTTACATTGCGTAATCTGTATTCCCTTTCACGTTTCACGAACAGCCACTCACGACTCACCTTTACCGTCTGCCGATTCACGATTTCATTCTCTATTGACTATTCACTATTCACTTACTTCCATTACTCATGGCTTTCTTTCCCGTTTGACGTTTCACCGACAGCCACTCACGACTGACGATTCACGACTCAATGTCGTTGAATCCAGCTCCGGAGGAGCTACCTGTTTATAGAGAATAAATTTTATTAAGGGTATTCAGCTCCGGTAGGAGCTTCCTGTAAGTCACCGGAGGCTTCCGTAATCCGGCAACTGGTATCTGGTAACGTTTTCACGATTGCCGATTGCCGTCTGCCGATTCACGATATTGCCGATTCGAACCCGAAACACAAAACCCGACACCCGAAACTGTATTCCCCCCGTTTTTACAAAATACGCCTTTAACACAAACACCAACTAAAGACCTAACAAACACGAATACCACAAACGATAACAGGCTTATCATAACCCTTTTCCGAAAAATCATTATAAACCAATCTGTTATTTCAAAAAGGGAAAAAACGGCAAAAATGGCATAGATGGCGGAGAATTTGGAAAGCGGCTAATCCGCATAGTATGTTTGCAAATATGGCAAAACAAGGATACTTCAAATTTGAACGCACCTTTGGCTGCGTCACCTTTTACCGGGTGGGCGACAAGTGGTACTTTCGGCAGAAAAGTTCCCTTAGTAGTCACAGGGTAAAGACCAGCAAGCGGTTTACCAATACTATGGCAAATGCCCGCAGCCTCGGCAGAGGAGCCAGGCTGGCATCAGTCGTGTATAGAAAATTACCGGAAAGCTGGAAAATGTTTGAGTTATACCAAAAGCTCACAGGCATTGCTGCACAACTGCTGAGAGAAGGAAAATGTGATGACGACATCGTGCAGGCATTGGAGCTACAACTTTACGACTGGGGTTATCGAAAAGAGATCAGCTACCCTGTTATCCAACACATCAAAAAGAAAAAGATCAAGTTGCGCACACCCCGGCAATGCAAGAAGATGGAGGAAAGCGAAAACCGAAGCCTGATGCCCGAAGTCGGAAAAAGACACAAGGTTCAAGGCACAAGATCCGGGAAACAGGGCACAAAGAAAATATTCGTCCAACTGGCTCGTCCATGCGGACGAAATAAGAAGTACGGAGTACGGGTGGCCGGTGTATTGGCACGGGACTCAAAGCTCACAGCTTGTATTCGAGATAACTGCAAATTGCCAACTGCCAACTTGTATTGCTCGCAGCTCACAGCTTGTATTTCCGTTTCACGTTTGACTTTTCACGTCTCACGATTTCACTATTCACCATTGACTATTCGCTTGCTTCAGCCGCCCAAGACTCACGATCGCAGTCTCCGAAACGACATTAGCGCGCCTGCATTACTTTATCATACAGACTTTTCAACTGGGTGTCTCCAAAACCATAAATGCTTTCCCGGTTCCAAAACTCGTTGAGTACTTTATGAAAATCAGTGGAAATATTTTTTGTAATATCTTCAATAACTTTTTCAGGTCTTCCTTTTGTACCATCTTTTGGAAAACGGTCAACATGAGCCTTCACAACTTCCTGCAGATAAGGAAAAGCTATCGATTGATGCTTTGAGAGATTTATTAGCTCTTCAAGGTTATCGTTTTTATAAGCCTTCCACAACTCCTGTCCGAAATTCATGTCGGCTTCACTTAAAGGAACTCTATCTGCATAACAAACTTTAAGTTCAGCTGAATTTGCTGACCCAAAGCCATTCCAAAACTGTTTACTGGTCTTGTCCAAATAAGAAGTATAAACAGCAAAAACCTTTTTCTTTATTGGCAAACTATTAAGAATTGAAATAACAAACCACATATTTACCTGGCAAAACAAATCATACTCAAACCAAAGATTAAACACGGAATCATCAGGTGCATTTATTATTTTCTCAAATTCTTTCACAACAGAATTATTGTACTCAACCTCTGTAATTTTCATGTAATTAGCTCTTGATTGCCAAAAATCATAAAGATTGTCGCCTGATAATTCTCCATCAATAAGCGCCTCTCTGACAACAACAATATCTCCTTCTATTTTCGCATCCGGAAAACTATAAGCAAGCGAATCGCCGTTTAAAATATGATACACCATGACTGTGATTTTTTTTAATTACTGCCAGCCGCGGGAGTGATATTGTTTTACCATTAGCTATAATAAAGTTTTGACGATGTGGCGGTGTTCCCAGCCTGACTGCCTGGCACAGCAGTTTATTAAAGAGACAAAAACTCATTGTTTATTTTGTTGTCCCCTACCCTTTTTAGAAAACCTGAAAATCAACAATGAGGCTACAAATTTCCCCATTATCATTTATCCCCCAGTAACAAGGATACATACCATCACCATAACCAGAATGGAACATAATTACATTCAAGTCCGGACTGGTAGGCAAATGAAAATTTAACCAATCCCCGATGTCTTGTGGGTTATTGGGATCAATTGCATTTTTCTTGAATTCTGCTGCAAAGAAATCATCATAAATATTCCCATTTGGATTTCTTTGCATAAAATCTGTTTCAAACTGACTATACAACTGTTGGGCTTCTATGTCGCAGAAACAACCAAGTCCAGCATCAACCGGGAAGCCGAAAAATTCATCCTCCTCTTTCAACTCATTTACATCCTGATTTTCGGTCAAAGCCATTTCCCATTTTGTTGCCCTGTCCTTTGAAAACTCAAGCCTCACTACAGCATAACGGTCTCCTGAATTTTCAGTTTTTGCGATACAGGCTGTTACAGGATATTTTCCTGGTAATACTGTCCTTAAAAAAGGCAATGTGTCATACAAGCAAACTAAAGGGTCACAAGCAATAACTTCCCCTGTAGATAAGTTTAGTTCACCTAAGTCGAGGAGTTCAAGAGGTATATTGTCAAAGGTTTTGTTTTCAAAAAATTGGTTATAGTCAATCAATGAAAGTTTAACCTTATTTAGGTTTTTGTACTTTTTTCCAAAAAAATTATTGAAGAGTCCCATAGAAGTTGTTACTAATGTAAAGTATTGGCGATGAGTTAGCATCCTCGGCCCCGACTGAGGCCAAACCATCTTCCCTTCTCAATACTAATAAAAAATCAGGACAATACAATTAACAAGATTAACGACTACACGATTACAACCACACGATCATCATATTCATTCACTATTCACCATTCACTGCCCTCAATCCCAAAATCAGTAATCCAACATCCAATATCCAGCATCTCGTGGCCATCTCTTCAAATCACAAAATCTCTAAATTCCGAAATCAGAAATCTTTGATGCCTGTATTCCCATTCACTATTCACCATTCACTGCCCTCAATCCCAAAATCAGTAATCCAACATCCAATATCCAGCATCTCGTGGCCATCTCTTCAAATCACAAAATCTCTAAATTCCGAAATCAGAAATCTTTGATGCCTGTATTCCCATTCACTATTCACCATTCACTGCCTTCAACCCCAAAATCAGCAATCCAGTATCCAGTATCCAGTATCCCGTGGCCATCTCTTCAAATCGCAAAATCTCTAAATTCCGAAATCAGAAATCTTTGATGCCTGTATTCCCATTCACTATTCACCATTGACTATTCACTTGCTTCAGCCACTCACGTCTCACGACTTCACAACCCGAAACTCAAAACCCGACACCCGAAACAGCATTGCCGTCTGCCGATTCACGATTGCATTCACCACTCACTATTCAGAAATCTAAAAAATGTATTCTGAAAATCAGCCATTCCTTTTCCTGTAATCCGACAAACTTACTCCATTGTGCTTCTTGAAGAACTTATTCAAATGGCTTTCATCGGCGAAGCCAAATTCTGCAACTATTTCATTGATGCGCTTATCGCTGAATTTCAGCTTATGCTCTATCAGCCTTATTTTATACCGGGCAATAAAATTAGAAAGTGTTTCGCCGCTTTGTTTTTTAAAATAGCTGCCGAGGTAGGTCTCAGACAAACCAAATTCATCCGCGATAATAGCTGCCCGTAACTTATCAGGCAGGTAAATATTGGATTGAACATATTCTATAATGGAATGGATCTTAGCATCTGCATTTTCACTGAGTCCCGCAGGCTTCACCTTCGCAAGATTTCTTGCAGTTATCGCAATAAGCGCATTGGCAAAATGCAAAACGACGTCTTCGCTATAAACATCATTATTTGTAACCTCCTGGATCAGCGCATCCGCAATATGCTTCACTATCGGCTCATCAGGTTTATTTTTCAGCACGCAGCCCAGCAAATGCGAAGCATGATAAAGTACACATTCCATACAACGGATATTATTCCAGGTGTAGTCATTCACATACTTCCTGCTGAACCTGATCAGCAGGAACTCCGTTGTTTCGTCAATGGCAAACCGGTATTCATCATTAGGGGTCAACAGCATCAGGTTGCCCTGCTGGTATGGAATACTATGATCGTTGATATGCAAAGCGCCTGTGCCCGTAATCACATATGCTATCTGGAAAAATGTTAGCTGCACAGGGTAAACACTATTGCCGGGTTTCACATACTGCACCTCCACCAGCTTCGAAAGACTTTCTCTTCTCATCCTTTAAAACTACTTAATTATAACAGAATTGTACTGATAATCAGAAATTCACCGGTCTAATTTCGCGAATCATAAAGAATGGAGATATGAATACAACAGCACAGAAAAGGACCGATAACGGCTCCCTGATAGCCGTTTGCCTGGCAGCATTGATGTTTGGTTTTGAGATTTCAAGTGTACCCGTTTCTCTTTCAGCCATTGAAAAAGAGCTGCATGGCTCTTTCAAAGATCTGCAGTGGATCATGAATGCCTATACCATTGCCTGTACTACAGTTTTAATGGCAGCCGGTACCCTGGCTGATAAATACGGGCGCAAACGGATCTTTATTATCAATACCATCCTGTTTGGCATTACTTCACTGGCCTGTGGACTGGCACAGGATATCTATACATTGATCGGCAGTCGTTTTTTACAAGGACTAAGCGGAGGCGCCATGTTTATCTGTGCCATTGCCAATCTCTCCAGCCGGTTTTCACATGGCAAAGCTCGCGCAAGAGCCTTTTCGGTATGGGGTGTTATCGTAGGCATAGGTCTGGGTTTTGGACCCGTCATCGGCAGTTCGATCATGTCTTTTCTAAGCTGGCGCTGGATCTTTTTAGTGCATGCTCCCCTTGCACTATTTACCATACTGCCCGGTGTGAGTTTTATAAGAGAGTCGAAAGATCCGCTTGCAAAGCGATTAGATACCGCTGGAATGCTTTTACTGGCTATAAGCGTCTTCACGCTCACATGGTATATTATTCAGGGAGCGGGGGCCGGGTTTACGAGTATTGGCATCATAACAGTGTTATCAGTATTTATCCTGAGCTTCATTTTATTTATTATCGTTGAAAAGAAAGTCCCCCATCCCATGTTCGACTTTTCAGTTTTCAGGATAAGCGATTTTTCCGGCGCTATCATGGGTTCTATAGGAATGAACTTTAGTTTCTGGCCCTTTATCATTTACTTACCCATTCTATTACAGGCAGGCTTTGGCTATAGTGTAGTGTCAACCGGGATGTGCTTATTAGCCTATACCCTGCCCTCATTGATAGTACCGCCGCTGGCAGAATATCTTACCCTCCGCTACAAGGCCCGTAATGTAATTCCCTGCGGATTATTGATGATAGGCGCAGGATTTTTGCTGATGCGTTATGGTAGCATGACGACGAATGCAAGCTGGAGAACAATACTTCCCGGTATGTTACTTTCAGGTATAGGACTCGGTATGACCAATACACCGGTCACCAATACTGCAACAGGCACTGTTTCACAGGACAGGGCAGGTATGGCGTCTGGTATTGACACCAGTGCCAGGCTTATCACGCTTGCGCTCAATATTGCACTGATGGGCTCTATACTGGTTAACGGGCTTCTGTCGCAGGTAAAAAGTATTGCGCCGCATATTGAGCCCCAACAACTCTATGCTTTGGCAGAAAGAATAGCTGCAGGTGATGATACGGTAACAGGAGTCACGGGCCTGTCAAGATCTCAAACACAGGTAATGCTTATAAAAGCCTTTGGCAACCTATTACTTTTCGGAGGGCTTGGAGCAATGCTGTTGGCATTGTGCAGCTTTTGGCTGTTCCATAGCAAGCGCAAACACGGGGCATGATGTCTGAGGTCTGAGGCCTGAAAATACGGCTACCACTGACGCCCACTGCCCGGTCGGACGGGAACGGGCTATTAGCAAATTTTGTTGTTACATGCTATTTTCATCTTCGCACAAAAGCAAACTGAAAATACTGTTTCCCGTCTCTCTTAAACAAAGTTAAAGTGTCAGAAAACGAAGGTTTAACAATGCTATCACCAATTGCAGCTATGTCACTGAATATTTTATTATTCAACGTATTACTGGCTATAGAAGTAAATGAATATTCCCAATCTATATTGTCAAGAACAAAAAACTCCGATGAATCAACCTTTGTCAGGTAAGTTATTTTGCCTTTAAGGTTAGCTGCATTAAAATCTTTAAAGTTTTTCTCTTCGTCTGTCTGCACTTTTACAAATATCCCTTGTTCACCCATTTTATCAGATTCAATCAATGTATCACCCTTTAATTCATAGTCAAAGCGAAATTTATCTGTGCTAATCCAAATGGTAGAACTATCCCGATAACCCATTGTCGCTTCCGATTTGTAGTACCAATACTTATCGTTGGCTGCCTTTCCCAAATCTTTTTCTCTGTTAAGGAACTGATAATATAAAACGTGCAACGTGTCTTTGATTTCGATTAAAGTAAAACCAGCCTTGTTTTGCCGGACCCAGGTACCATGTAAGCCTTTGTATTTAGTTATGTATGTTTTTGGTATTGAAGTCACCTGGTTGCTGTCTGTCGCCATTGGATCACTGCAGCTATAAAAAGTAGTTGTCAAAATTAAAACAATGGAAAGCAGTTTCGCCATGCCTTTTTAAGTAAGATACACTTTTGGAGACGTTCCATAAAAGTAAAGCTGTCTGCCCGGCTCAACGACGGGTAAGGTATAGGCTGATAAGCAAAGATACTATATCAGGAATAGTTAAGCTACTCTTGCCGGCAAGGTTAAGCGCTCTTAACGCAGTTTGCCTGTACATGATCATATGCAATAACCATCAGCTTACAAAAGTGTTGATCACAATTGTAATCACCTATCTGTCATCAACTTATATTAATAAATATACAAAACAAGCTACATAAAGTTTCCACGGCTTTGCTTTCCGGGAATGCCAACACAAAATTCGCTGGCCCACTACTGGCTTGCATTTACATTCTTTATTGCATTAATATATGATCACGTACCGCTTTACCATGTCACTGTTACGTTTAGGTAATACGGGAGTATTGTTAATTTTTTATAAATTTAAGGCAACCTGCTGCGCTTAAAATATAAATGACTTGCTTTTTAAAGATGAAATTCGATAATAAAAGGATCATCTGTTTTATTACCATCACTATTATGCTGGCTGCCCCACTATTCTCTTTTTCGCAAAGAATGTGGGAAGAACAAGCTGAATTGTTATCACAACTCCGGAAAACCAAAGAAGATACAGGTCGTGTCCATGTTCTGCTAAAGCTTGGCAAATATTTTATGTTGAGGGAATATTATGTGTACAAAATTGGAAATCCATGGACACAGCTTGATAGTGCCTACTTGTTCACAGACCAGGCGCTTCAGCTGAGCGAGGCACTAAAATATGAAAATGGGAAAAACGAGGCAACATTACTAAAAGGAGATGTCTTTATCAGGAAGAACGAAATAAGCGCTGCCCTTACCCTATTGAGCACGCTACAGGATTCAACCCGTTTTCGTTTACTGATCATATTGGGCCGCCATTACCTGTTTCATAAATCCAGGTCCCAGAATAACTTAGACAGCTCAATGCTTTTCCTGGAGCAGGCGGGTAAATTAGCACCGGTTCATTTGTCTCCAGCCTGGCAACCAGAACGCATACATATCAAGGCCATGGCCAGCTTTATTACCGAAGGTGTACAACAAAGTAAAAAGCTATACCAGGAAATGATAGATAAAATAAGTATGCCTGGTAATGAAGAAAGAGAAGCCCTGTTATGGTACGAGCTGGCAACACTGATCCCGTTACGTGAAAATACCGGGATAACAAGATTGAATTGTTTTGAGAAAATGTGTTCACTTTATAAAAAAA
The DNA here is from genome assembly GCA_047602185.1 of Chitinophagaceae bacterium. GTDB lineage: Bacteria > Bacteroidota > Bacteroidia > Chitinophagales > Chitinophagaceae > PMP191F. Next base: position 1,872,202 of record JASGHY010000001.1, read on the forward strand.
GTGGCAATGAGGAAAGAGAAGCATTTGTTTTAAAGACAATTGCTGATATACACCTGGTAAATGGCAGACTGGATCTGGCTGAAAAAACATTACTGGAATCTCTGGATCACTACAAAGCTATCGGTTATCAGGACCTGCACTACATCTATGACCTGCTGGCAGTTACCTATCGTAACAAAGGCGATTTCAGTAAATGTGTCTCATATGGGTTAATGGCAATAGAAAGTATTGAAGCTACAAATGACTCCACCTCGTCCCTTACTTTTTACAGCCGTCTTGCCAATATGTACAGGGAATTAGGACAGCCGGAAAAAAGTGTCGAGTGGTATTCGAAAACACTCAATAACCGGGTATTTAATGATAATGATAATTTTTACAAATTCAGGGACGCAGGCTTTTTTGCAAGGGAGCTTATAAAAATAAAAAGAGAAAAGGAAGCACTTGCCTACATTCTTGACATCAACGCTAAAAACAAGCCCGTTGGTGTTGACGCAGAAACATGCCTGGTTGGTACATTGGCATACTGCTACCAGGCGGTAAAACAAAACCGGCAGGCTGAAAAATATTATCTTCAATTCATTAAGCTGGCCGCACAACTAAAGGAAAATAACGAAATCACCACCGATGTCTATTATGAGATAGGACAGTATTTTATTAATAAGCTACAATATGAGAAAGCCTTAACTTATTTGCAAAAAGCGCTGACTGCTTCAGAACGCACCAATTCACTTTCACTCACCAAAGATATTCACCTGATGCTTTACAGGGCTGATTCCGGCATGGGAAATTACGTTTCCGCCACACAGCATTTGTTAAAGCATAAGCTGTTGAGCGACTCCATCTTCAATGAAACTAAAAACTGGCAGATCCAGGAATTACAAGTTCAATTCGAAACAGCGAAGAGAGAAAAGGATATTAAATTACTTAACAATCAAAATCAACTGCAACGTATCAGCGTTGAGCAGGCAACCAGAACAAAAAATATTACCCTGGCATACGCAGCATTATTGCTGATCATTGTGGGATTATTGTTTAATCGTTACCTTATAAAACAAAGAAACAACCGTAAGCTGGAAGCGAATCAGAAGGAATTGGATCAGAAAAATCTATTTTTAGAAACACTGAATACAGAACAGGAAAAATTACTCAAAGAAAAAGAATGGCTCATCAAGGAAGTCCATCACCGCGTTAAAAACAACCTTCAGATGGTAACCAGCTTATTGTATTCACAATCCATATATCTTGAAGATGAAACAGCCAGGTTGACTGTCTACGATAGCCTGAGACGGATGCAGGCAATGTCATTGATTCACCAAAAACTTTACCAGGATGGAAATACCTCAACCATTGCCATGCCTGCCTATATCAGCGACCTGGTGCGCTATCTGCATGAAAGTTTTGACGCCAATAACCAGATAGCTTTTGAACAGGCTATTGAGCCCTTGGATCTCGACGTTTCGCAGGCAATCCCGCTCGGATTGATCATTACAGAGGCAATTGTCAATGCTATAAAGTATGCTTTTCCGGATCAACGGAAAGGGAGTGTAAGCCTTTATTTGCAATACGAAGGAACAGATCAGTTATTGCTGAAAATATCAGATAATGGTATTGGCTTACCTGCTGGATTTGACACCACGGAACACCATTCGCTGGGGCTTGATCTCATGCGGGGACTTACCAAACAACTAAAGGGTAGCTTTTACATTGAAAGTAATCAGGGAGTGCATATCACCTTCAGGTTTCCAATTTTAATTAAATGATCTCAAACAATGCCATGTTTTAAAAGCATGGCAATAATTATATGAATATCAAAATACTGATTGTAGAAGATGAATTTATTGTGGGAAACGCACTCCGTTTGGCACTGGAGAAGGCTGGCTATAATGTAACAGGCATTGTCGCTTCGGTAGAAGAGGCCGAAGAACATTTGCAAAACCAAAAACCGGATCTTGTACTGCTTGACATCCGGTTAGAAGGAAAAAGTTCGGGCATTGACCTCGCTACCAAACTGAAGACTAAAAATATTCCCTTCATTTATTTATCTGCCAATTCAAGCCAAAAAATACTGGAAGAAGCAAAAGCTACTGAACCTTATGGCTTCCTTGTAAAACCGTTCAGGGAAAAAGACCTGTTGATTACGTTGGATATTGCCTTGTATCGTCACCGCCATAGCCTTGAGGCAAAATTGAAACAGGAAGAATTTTTGCAAAAACAATTGGCAGAAATAGGAACTGAGACCTCGGAGGCCAAACAAAAATTGTCAAAGGTTGCCCGTTTATTGCAATCTTATATACCATTCGATTTGCTCATGCTGGGGCTTAGGCCACTTGACACGCAATTCAATGATACAGGATATTTACGCACGGGGTTTGATGAATACCAGTTTATAGGTGAAAATGAATTAATCACAATTACAGGTTTAAATAAAGAAGCCCTTTCCAACTTAATTAAAAATAGCCCTGCAGACACTAATGCAGTTATTTACAGGGATGGAATAACAACTCCTTCCCTGCAACAGATTTTATTTGATTTTTTTAAGCTGCAGGACTATATGGTATTTCCTGTTGCCTTACCTGGCGGGTCCTCTGCTCACTATTTCTTGTATAGCCGTCAGTATACTGTTTATACAGAAAAGCATCTTGCCTTACTGGATCGTTTGAAAATGTGTTTGACAGCTATAGCAGAAAAAATGATCTGGCATGCAGCTCCCCTACCCGGCCCTTCCGGTAAAAAGCAGGATGAAATCGGGAATTATCCGGTATTCCAGGGTATTATTGGAAATCATCCTCTTTTATTAGCTGCATTAGATCTTACAACACAGGTTGCGCCATATAACACCTCCGTCCTGATTCTTGGAGAAAGCGGAACCGGGAAAGAAAAAGTAGCTCATTATATTCACGCCCTCTCACCAAGAACAAACGGGCCATTCATAAAAGTAAACTGTGCAGCCATTCCGGCCACGTTGATAGAGTCTGATTTATTTGGTCATGAAAAAGGCGCATTTACCGGAGCGCTCGAAAAAAGAAAAGGGAGATTTGAACAGGCCGACGGAGGAACTATTTTTTTAGATGAGATTGGAGAATTACCACTGGATATGCAGGTCAAATTACTGCGCGTTTTACAGGAAAAAGAAATTTTATATATAGGAGGCACTTCACCGGTAAAAGTGAATGTTCGGATCATAGCAGCTACCAACCGGAACCTGGAAAAAGAAGTTGTTGCAGGAAATTTCCGGCTTGACCTGTATTATCGCCTTAATGTTTTCCCCATTACATTACCTTCTTTACGGGAAAGAAAAACTGATATCGAAGCATTAGCATTATTTTTTGCAAACAGGTTCTGCAAAGAATTCAATAAACCATTCACCGGCATTGCAACATCAATGATGGAAGAAATGTGCGCCTATAACTGGCCGGGGAATATCCGTGAGCTGGAGAATATCATGGAACAGTCTGTTATTCTTAATGATGGTAAATCCGGATTGGAATTAAAGCGAAGCCTCACTGCTACGCCCCCACCATTACCAGGCAACCTAAACATCGGGACATTTAGTGATGTAAAACTCATTCAGCAGGAAACAGAAAGAGCCTATATCATTTCTATTTTAAAAAAAGCTAATGGTCGCATACGCGGAACCAATGGTGCTGCAGAATTATTGAATATTAAACCAACCACCTTAGAAGCAAAAATGGCAAAGCTGAACATTAAAAGGCATGATCTCTAGCCAATAAAGGCAACTCCAATATTTTCAGGTTTTACGAAATACAACTCCAATATTTTTGGAGTTACATACCTCCATTTAATTGTAAACACTTCTTTCAGCAACAGCCAAAACCCTCGTTTTCATCCCATTGCAAAATCAGTTACCCCTGCCTGGCACTTTTCTATTAAATGGCATACAAATAGCCTGACTATAATCGTATAGATTAAATTAACTGATAGTGCGATCAAAACAAACGGTATCAACCTTCCGTAACCTTAAAGGACAAAATATCTTTTACAGAAACTGGAGCACCGATGGCATAGTAAAAGGCATAATACTCATCATTCATGGCTTAAACTCTCACAGCGGGTACTATCAAAACTTTGCAATGCAACTCAACGAAAACAATTTTGAAGTATACGCAGTTGACCTTTGTGGCCGTGGCCAGTCTGATGGCGAACGGTACTACATACATGATTATAATGAAATCGTTGCCGACATTGACCTGTTTGTTAATATAGCCACCGCTACGCACCCAACCTTACCCGTCTTTCTATTTGGTCATAGCGCAGGCGGTGTATTTGCTTCAATTTATGCCATGCACCATCAGGCCAGGTTAAAGGGACTCATTTCAGAAAGCATTGCATTCCAGGTACCGGCATCCGGCTTTACCCTGGCGATTATAAAGTCCCTGAGTCATATTGTTCCGCATACGCGACTTGTCAAATTAAACAACGAAAATTTTTCACGTGATAAAGCTGTAGTTCTTACCATGAACAATGATCCGTTACTGGCAAAAGAAAGACAACCGGTTAGAACGATGCAACAGTTGTTACTGGCAGCCGGCTATTTGAAAAAGAGAATGCCTGCAATAAAGCTTCCCATTCTGATCCTGCATGGCATGGCAGACAATATTACCAAACCCGGCGGAAGTGAGTACTTTATGAAACATACTTCATCTGTTGACAAACAAATTAATTTATATGAAGGACATTATCACGATTTGCTAAACGACAAATATCATGGCATTGTATTCAGGGACATCATACGTTGGCTAAATGAGAGAGTTTAAAATCAGCCCTGCCTTAAATACAAATTTTTAAAAATGGATATCAAAAATTATTTCTTCCTGATTGTCTTGCATATTTCCTGCATAAGCGCATTGTCACAGGTATCATCCAACACAACAAGCCCATCAAAAAAAACCGTTTATCTTTTACCGGATGGCAGGGTCTTTGAAATTGATAAACTGGACAGTTTAAACAACGCCTGGGGACAGGGAAGAGTTGCATTATCCCACTCAAAAGAAGATGATGCCAAAGGCATTGTTCACCTGGTCAGGATAACGGATGAAATGCTCCGGAAAGGCAAAGACATAAATGACAGTATTCAGGCTGCAATGATTAACAAACCAGCTCCGGGTTTTGAACTTGCAGATCTACGGGGAAAACAATGGTCTTTAAAAAAACTTCGTGGAAAAATAGTTGTACTTAATTTCTGGTTCACCACCTGTACTCCCTGCATCCGCGAGATGCCCGAACTAAACGAATTAGTGAGGAAATATGATAGCAGCAATGTCGTTTTTCTGGGCTTAACTTTTAATAATGCGAAACAGGTCAGTACATTTTTAAAGGAGCGCAATTTCAGTTATACGCTGCTACCGGGCTCGCAGGAGATTGATAAAAAATACCAGGTCAGTTCATGGCCCACCAGCATTGTTATTGATAGAAACGGGATCATGAAAATGATGATCCATTCCGACCCGAAGATCCGTGAAAAGCTGGAAGCTGTTATCAATTCTATACAATAGCAATCAGAAGTAAGTTAACAGACAACAGACTTATGATAATATGGACAAATTAAGGTTACATATTGAACAGATCACTCCTCTCAATGATGAGGAATTTGAATTCATCAGATCCTTCTTTACATTAAAAAAAGTAAGAAAAAATCAATACCTGATCCAGGAAGGTGACGATGTAAAATACGAGTACCTGGTACTATCAGGTATTTACAAGGTTTTTTATACTGACGATCGGGGTAAGGAATACGTTTGCATGTTCGCGCAGGAAAACTGGTGGATGTCTGACTACAATTCCTATTTCAACCAGAAACCGGCAGCCATGTACCTTGAATGCCTGGTGCCGGGTGAAGTACTATGCCTGACTCTTTACGGTAGGGAAAAACTGGCTTCAGAGATGCATAAGATGGAGCATTTTTTCAGGGTCAAAATGACCAAAGGATTTGTTGCCCTGCAGCAAAGGATCAAAATATTACTTCTCAATGCACCGCAAAAACGGTATGAAGAATTTGCAAAGCTATATCCTGTACTGATACAACAGATACCCAAAAAAATGATTGCTGAATTTCTTGGTCTGCGCCGGGAAACTTTAAGCCGGCTATACTCCAACAGTAATTTAAGAAGCCATTAGAGCCTGATTTACGTATACAGGCAACCGAACAAAAGCGGGTGTATCAAAAATGATACACCCGCTTTTATTATTCAGAGCTTCTCTATCATTATCATCCGGTGATTGCAATCACTGATTAATAGTGACTGCAATCACTCACTAAAAGTGATTGTGGATCTTCCCTCCTGCTGCTTGCGGGAGTAACTTTAGCTTACAAAGTTTATCAGGAAAAATAATCACGTCATCAATTTAAAACTTATGCCATACCAAACAAAATGGGAAGCATCAGCACCCATCAGCCCCCAAAAAGGTTTCAGAATCCACCTGCTTGTTTTCATCCTTGTCACACCTGCTATCTGGCTCCTGTGGTATTTAACCGGCAGCACTTACCCCTGGCCTTTATGGTCTACACCGGCATGGGCAATAGGATTGCTATTTCACTACCTGGGCGTTTTTGTTTTCAAAAGTTCAAAGAAAAATTAAAATAACATTATGGATCAGCAACAACAAATAGTCAGACGTATCGTAACGGGTCACAATACAGAAGGCAAAGCAATTATTCTGTCAGATGCTCCCACCGCACGCACTTATATGATTGGAGGACCCAACGGAGCAAAGTTCCATGAAGTATGGAATACAAGGCAGTCGCCGGCGCTGGTTGATAGTATATCCGGAGAGCCGGAGGAAACCAGCCTGGTATTGGCGCCACCCAAAAGCGGCACACGCATAAGAGTTATTGATTTTCCGCCGGAAGGTGACGAGATACGAAATCTTACCAAAGATGAAGCAGGCAAACATTTCAGATCTATGGGCGGTGAAGATGCGTCCAAAGCAGGTCAGGGAGCGCCGCATCCTTTAATGCATCGTACTGCAACCATTGATTACGGAATTGTGCTTGAGGGAGAGATGACATTAGTCGTTGATCAGGGCGAAGTAATTATTAAAGCCGGGGATATTATTGTACAACGGGGTACTAACCACGCCTGGGCAAACCGGTCGGGCAAAAGTTGTCGCATGGCCTTTATTCTTGTTGACGGGCAATTTACCAGTGAACTTTTGTAAAACTTAAACAGACTCCCCACATATAGGAAAGTAAACCTGTCAGGTCTAAACCGATAATCAAAGCTACCCTACAAAAAGTAATTAAGTAGCTCTGGCCCAACCTGACAGGTTAAGCCTCCTGGCACAACTTGCCTATATCTGGAGAGTCAGGAAACCTAAAACCCAAACGATGCGTTTAAAACCATTACCACCAGGTACACTCAACCCGGAACTTCGCTTTGTACACGATGAAATTTTCAATCTGGTAACCAGTAGTCAGGGCCAGGTAGTTATGACAGATGCACAGGGAGCGCTATTGGGTCCTTTTCCGCCAATGTTACACTTTCCACAGTTTGGTATACCTGCGCTAACATTTCTTAAGTCGCTTGACAATCACGCAACGCTTTCCAAAACGGTGCGTGAAGTTGCGATCCTTACTGTAGGCGGCGCACTGGGTTCCCGTTTCGAGTTATATGCACATGAGATCATGGCTGCTGCGTTTGGCCTTTCATCCAATATTATCGCATCATTGGCAGCCGGTGGCCGGCCGGAAGGTTTAAATGAACAGCAGGCGATTGCTCATGATATAGCTTCCGTACTTGTTAAAGGACATGTTGTTCCCGCTTCAACATATAACCAGGCTATTAAACTGTTGGGGCAAAATGGAACCGGGGAACTTATATTTCTCATTAGTGGTTACTGTCTCATCGCAACAGTACTAAATGGATTTGATATGCCTGCTCCTGAAAACAATGAGATATGACTGCAACCAATAAATTCAATACAGTAATTATAGGAAGCGGGCTGGGTGGTTTAATAGCCGGCGCCACCCTGGCCAAATCGGGAAAGAAAGTATTGGTTCTTGAACAACACTATATACCCGGGGGATGCGCCACCAACTTCAAACGTAAGGATTTTATCATGGAAGTGGGGTTACATGAAATGAACGGCTTTCATGACAAGGATATCAAAGCCGAAGTATTCGATCTACTCAAAGTAAACGAGTTTATCCAATTTGTTCAGGTACCGGAACTCTTTCATGTTAGCTCAGTGAACTCATCGTTTACATTTCCACATGGTACTGCATCTGCACAACAGGCCCTGCTTGAAAAATTCCCTCATGAAATAAAAGGCATTCAGGCCTTCTTCAAATTAATGGCTGCTGTATTGGATGAGATTTACAGGATGCCCAGGGAAAAATGGAAGTTGATGTTAATTTATCCATTCATACCAGTTTTGTATCCCAACATTTTTAGATCACTAAAATCAAGTTGCGGTGATTGGCTTGATAAACATATCAGGGACGAACAACTTAAGCTGGTACTTACTACCAATGTTCTATACTATGGTGATGATCCATACAATCTTTCATTACTGTATTTCGCTATTGCCCAGGCGGGTTATATCACCGGTGGCGGGTATTATATCAAAGGAGGTTCACAAAAATTTTCTGACTACCTCACACATTTTATTGAAAGCAATGGCGGGCAGGTTCTTTTAGGTAAAAAAGCAGAAAAAATTGTAGTTGACAAAGGTCGTGCTACCGGTGTGCAATACAGGGACGCCTTCAATGATTCCCAGGAGCCTGTAACTGTTCATTCCGATGCCATTGTAGTAAACGCAGCCATACCACATGCTGTAAAAATGTTACCCGAAGCATACAGGCATTTATTGGAAAATAAAACAAAAGACCTCGAAGAATCCTGTTCACTCATTTCAATTTATATGGGGTTTGATATTGACCTGAAGAAATTTGGAGTGAAACATTATTCCACTTTTGTACTGGGCAAAGGGATAAACAGGTTGAAAGATATCAAGACAAATAATCTTGGGGACTGGGATAATAAATCATTTGTATTTGTTGATTACAGCCAGGTCGATTCCGGCATTGCGCCTGCAGGAAAAAGTTTTGGCGTAATCTGTGCAGCCGATTACTTATCAGAATGGGAAGGACTGGATGAGGTGGCTTACAAAAACAAAAAAGAATATATCACACAACTCTTTTTTCAAAGGTTAGAAACGCATTATCCCGGTATTCTCCGGCATATGGTTTATTACGAAACAGGAACCGCCAGGACCATTCAACGATATACGCTTAACCCCAAAGGAACCCCTTACGGATATGCTCAAAGCCCCGCCCAATCTGGTATTACAAGAATTGCAGCGAGATCTCCTGTTAAAAACATGTATTTCGCCTCGGCATGGTCTTTTCCCGGGGGCGGATTTACCGGGTCGATCTCAGGCGGTTATTGGGCAGCAAGGTCTATGAGTAAAGCGATCAGGTGGAAAGCCTATAGCAAGCAATTGCAGCAAGATAACAGGGTTGTCAAACTGTTAAAAAAGCAAATCATTGCAGAGAATAGCATTGAGCTGACTTTTGAAAAGCCTCCGGGATTCTATCACAAGGCAGGACAGTACGCCATTCTTCGTTTGAATAAACCGAAAAAGAATGAACTGGATTTGCCCTTTCGCTCCCTTTCTATTGTTTCTCATCCCGGTGAGCCGACGCTGCGATTCGCCATGAGAATAAGCCAAAGCAGTTTCAAGCAATCCTGCATACAAATGGATGTTGGAGAAGAGGCCACCATCTTCGGACCTACGGGTAAATTTTTATTGACCCCGGAAGTTGAAAACATTGTATTCCTTATCTGCGGTATCGGCGTTACGCCGGTTGTTCCAATGCTAAAAGAGCTTGAACAAAAGCAATTCAAAGGCTCCATCTATCTTTTCAATTCCAACAGAACAATGTCATCCACGGTGTACCAGGATGAGCTGGAAAATATAAAAACAGAAAGCTACCATTATATACCTGTCATAACCTCAACCAATAAAAGGATTGACATTGATTTACTCAAACATCATCTGGGTGATTTGCAGGGGTATGATTATTATTTAGTGGGGACTTCTTCCTTCCTTACCTCCATGAAACAATTATTGCATAAAGAAGGGGTTGCTATTTCCAAAATAAAGATGGACGACTTTGGCTAATAAAATACACCTGCTGATAGGCTCCTCCGTAATTACGTGTTGTCATAAAAAATAAAATAGTAAAAATGAAAAAAATAATTTCATCACTGCTCACAGCAGTATTCGCCATCTCCACATTTGCATCCTGTAACGAAAATGAAGACAATGCCAGTTCAAAAACTTATGTACTGGTACATGGTGCATGGCAGGCTCCATATGTTTGGGACGCCGTACGGAACGATCTGATTAAAAAAGGTAACAAGGTAATTGTTGTTGAACTTCCGGGGCATGGCAGCGACAAAACACCAACGCACACATTGAGCCTGGATGTTTATCGCGACAAAGTTATCCAGGCTATTTCTACAGTAAATGAAAAAGTTATACTGGTCGGGCACAGCATGGGTGGCATGGTTATAACTGCTGTGGCAGAGAAAATCCCTGCCAGGATCAGCAAACTCGTTTACGTTGGAGCTTTCCTGCCGGCATCCGGGCAGGCACTGATTGATCTTTCAATGTCCGACCCCGGTTCTAAACTTGGTCCCTCAATTATTCAGTCTGCCGATCAGTTAACTCTTGATGTAAAGGCCGATAGCCTTACTTACCTTTTTATCAATGACGGCGCCCCTGCTGTTAAGCAACTGGTAGTTGACAACTATCGTGCTGAGCCGGCCATTCCATTTACCAATAAGGTTACATTAACCAATGAGGCTTTTGGTGCTGTAGAGAAAATATATATCAAAACGCTACAGGATATTGTCATTTCTCCGGGCCTGCAGGATAGAATGATAGCCGGGGCACACATCACAAACATTCTTACTGTAAATAGCAGTCACTCTCCGTTTCTGTCTCAACCGCATGAAATATCAAAACTGCTGCTCAGCATAGCAAAATAACAGTGCATTGGCCAATGCCTCACACAAGTGGCCGTCTATTCATAAATATTAAAACAGCATGAAATGAGGGCTAAAGCATTGACGCCTGGCTTCAACAGTGTATTTGTATTGATAACAATGTTTTTATCGACAAACACTTCATATACAAAGGCACAAAATGTAAGTACGATGAAAAAGAAAATTCTATTTGTAGTAACCAGCCATAATAAAAAGGGAAATACTGGTGAAAAAACAGGATTCTACTTGTCAGAAGTAGCCCACCCCTGGGAAGTGCTGACGAATGCTGGTTATGAAATTGATTTTGTTAGCCCCAAAGGAGGCAAAGCGCCTGTGGATGGTTTTAACCTGGGAGATGCTGTCAATAAAAAATTCTGGAACGATGCTGTTTACAGGCAAAAGATTGAAAAAACACTAACACCTTCAGCAATTAGCCCCGGGCAATATGTTGCCATCCATTATGCCGGTGGTCATGGAGCTATGTGGGATTTTGCAGACAATACTCAATTGTCTTCCATTGCTGCAAAGATCTATGAAAACGGGGGCATTGTAAGTGCAGTTTGTCATGGTCCGGCAGGTCTGGTCAATATCAGGTTAGCCAATGGCAGATACCTGGTTGATGGCAAAAAAGTAAATGCCTTCACCAACGAAGAAGAAGTGGCTGTTAAACTTGATAAAGTTGTTCCCTTTCTTTTAGAGTCAAAATTGATAGAGCGGGGAGCCATATTCGAAAAATCAGGTCTTTGGCAATCACATGTGGTAACAGATCAACGGGTAGTTACAGGCCAGAATCCGCAATCGGCAAAGGCAGTTGGAGAAGCAGTACTGTTAGCATTGCAACAACAACAGGCAATAGCCAGGCTTACGCGCTATGAAGTAAGATCCGGGTACCAGGAACAGTTCAGGAAAGTAATTACCGATTACGTATCGTATGCTATTGCTATCGAAAGCAATATCATGACAGAAGCCTACTACGAAAAGGAAAATCCTTCAATACTTTGGGTAATTGAGCGATGGGGCAGTAATGAAGAATGGCTGAAAGCAAAAAGCAGCGCACAATCCCAAACAATAATGCGTTTGGCAGAAATGGCGTTGGTGCAGCCGCAAAAAAGCATCAGCATAAAAGACCTGGAACCCATTTCAAAACAACAATGGCACAGAACAGCAAATGCGGCAGACAGTCAGCTTACCATTATGCTGTTTGTAGATGCAAAGGCAGGGACACAGGAAACTTTTAAAGACGTATACCATGTAGCTATGCCACAATTCAGAAGTGAACCTGGCGTAATTACCTATCAACTATCACAATTGGAAGAAGACGATACGCAGTTTGTAACTTATGAAAAATTCAGAAGCAATGATGCTTTTCAATATCATCTCAACTTCCCTCCCATCAAACCGGTGATCGATTATCTCAATTCCAGTATCAAAAAACAGCCATTCCAGGATGGGCTCCACAATCTCATTGAATTTGCGCCGCTTATCCGTCAATAACATACATCAATACACAAACAAAATTATTTATAACAATTAATTTTTAAAAAATTGAAAACAATTAATCAAATCGCAGGAGGGATCATATTTATGCTTGCAATGAACAACACAGAAGCGCAGACAAATGCAAACGAGCTGGCAGTTATCAATCAATTGTCAACACAGTCAGCAGTGGTAAACATGCCTGTATCTAAATTATTAAATGCCCCGGGAAATGAAGCATTAAAAGCATTCTTCTTTACCCCCGTTAAAAACAGGTCAGCATTAAAAGGTAAAAAAATAGCGGTACTTGTTGCTGACGGTTTCGAGGAAATTGAATTAACGGGACCAGTCTGGTATTTAAGGGAATTGGGAGCAGAGGTTGAAATAGTGGCGCCTAAATATAACCCGGCTCCCGAGCGGTATGGGCTTGTTTATCCCGAAATGTCAAAAACCCATGTCATGGCCATACAATACCTGCAGCCTGTTGGTTGGATAAAATTCGATCGCACGGCAGACCAGATCAAAGTGGCTGATTATGATGCCGTATTTATTCCCGGCGGCGCCTGGAATCCGGACAACCTTCGGGCTGATAAAGATGTGATTAAGTTTGTTCAGGATTTTAATAAATCCGGGAAACTGATAGCAGCTATTTGTCATGCACCTGTAGTACTGGCATCTGCAGATATTATTAAAGGGAAAAAGCTCACCGGTTACTGGAATATACAGAGTGATTTGAAAAATGCCGGGGCAACCGTGCTTGAACAACCTGTAGTGACCGATGGCAACCTGGTTACCAGCAGACACCCGATTGATGTGGCCGATTTTTCAAGGGCTGTAGAAAACTGGCTGTTGAAGAAGTAACCAATTGTTAAATATTAAAGCAGGCATATTTAGCGGAGGCGGTTATTAATAGGACTCAATAATCCGCTGGCAGGCTTTGTCAAATAAAAAAGCTTCACAATTGCGAAGCTTTTTTATTTGACAAAATGCAGGAATTACAAGCAACATCCAAATGTATAGATTTGCCAATATGACAATGACCTCTGGAAGACCGGAAGAAAAGCCAGTTGGTAATTTGCAGTTATCTCGAATACAAGCGGCGAGCTTTGAGCTATGAGCCGCGAGGAATACAGCAGCGACCACTCACGATTCACGACTGACGACTCACGATTTTATTCACCATTGACTATTCACTTGCTTCAGCCACTCACGACTGACGACTCACGTCTCACGATATTCACGATTGCCGATTGCCGCTCCCGAAATACGCTTGGCGGCTTTGCGAATCCTGGCCGTCTTTGCGTGAAACCTGTAACCGGAAACCAACATCTGGCAACCCATATCCCATCAACAAAACTGAACGACCACTGTACCAAAACCGAACGGTATAACCCATGAAGTGTTTCACATTCAATTGACTTGTAATTACTTGAAAGAATGGCATTTAATTAGCTCATTACACGGCAGTTTAAACTATACATCCTCAAACTAATTGCCATGTTCAGAAATTACATCAAAACTGCCTATCGCAACCTTAAAAAGAACAAGGGGTTCACGCTGATCAATGTCCTGGGACTCTCAGTTGGCCTGGCCACCTGTTTTTTAATTGTGTTGTATGTAACTGATGAACTAAGCTATGATAAGTACAATGTAAATGCTGATCGTCTCTACCGTATTACGGTAAATGCTAAGCTCAATGACAACGAAGCATCCTATGCAGGCTCCGAAAAACCTTTAAAGGAAGAGTTGGCAGCCTTTCCGCAGATCGAAAAGATGACGAGGATCATACCCAAAAGCAACCTGTTCATCACATCGAAAAAGTTCAGTGTAAAAAAAGGCAATACCAATATTGAAGAAAAAAACATTGCCTTTACAGAATCAAGTCTGTTCGATGTATTTACCCTGCCTATGATAGAGGGTTCACCGGCCACGTCACTGAACGAACCGCACTCAGCTGTCATTACAGAGAGTATGGCAAAGAAATATTTTGATACAGAGCATGCCGTAGGCAAAGTCCTCACGATCAACGATACCAGCCTGTACAAAGTCACTGGTGTTATCAGGGACATTCCATCCCAGTCACATTTTAATTACGACTTTCTATTATCATACAACTCAATACCTGAATACAGTCTGAACGGCTGGGGTTATAGTGGCGTACACCAGTATGTAGTACTGAAACCCGGTAGCAATATCCATCAGTTAGAAAATGACATCCGCTCTATTGCGGTAAAGAACTACCCTGCCTCCATGACCCAGGGGGGCAATTATTTAAACTATACACTTACACCGGTAACGGATCTTCACCTGCGTTCACGTAGTCAGTATGAACTATCGCAGGGAGGCAATATTCAGTATGTATATATTTTCTCGGTCATCGCTGCATTCATCCTGCTTATTGCCTGTGTCAATTTCATGAACCTGTCAACTGCACGTTCCTCCGGCAGGGCCAAAGAAGTAGGTGTTCGCAAAGTATTAGGTTCCCAACGCAAATCCCTTATTGCGCAATTCCTCACCGAATCAATGCTGGTCACTGTCATTGCAGCAATCATTGCCGTGGTTATTGCGGCATTGGCGTTACCGCTCTTCAACGAGCTGGCGGCAAAACACCTGTCGCTCAATACAGGTTCATTAAAATGGCTGCTCCCTGCATTAGCAGGTACTGTATTGATCGTTGGCTTACTGGCAGGTTCTTATCCCGCATTTTTCCTGTCAGCCTTCAGACCTATCAGTGTACTCAAGGGAAGAGCTTCAACCGGCTTTAAAGGAAGCTTCCTGCGCAATTTCCTGGTAGTGTTCCAGTTTTCCATTTCCATTTTCCTGATCGTCAGCACCATTGTTATTTACAAACAGCTCAACTATATCCACAACAAAAGTCTTGGCTTTGATCGCTCACAGGTTCTCGTCGTAAAAAATGTAAACGTATTGGGCCGGCAGGCTCCTGTATTCAGGGAAGAACTGAAAGCGCTTACAGGCGTAACAAATGTTACGATGTCATCCTACACGCCTACCGGCGAAGAACGCAACATCACCGGCATGTTTCCCCAGCTACCGATTGACATCAAGCAGGATGTTCTTTCAGAGTTCTGGCCGGTTGATGAAAACTACCTGGGTACAATGGGTATTCAACTGGTTGCGGGACGAAACTTCTCAGGCCAGATGCCTACTGACAGTACCGGTCTCATCGTAAATGAAGCATTTGTAAAAAGGTTCGGATTCAAAGATCCGCTCAACAAACCTATCTATCGCAACAGCATCGGTATCCAAACCTTCCATATCGTTGGAGTAATGAAAGACTTTCATTTCAGTTCTCTTAAGGATGAGATCAAACCAGTGGCATTGATCTTAGATGAAGATCGCGGAGCTATCAGCATGCGCGTAAAGACAGCCCAGTTAGCATCTCTTATCAATATTGTAGAAAATAAATGGAAAGCCTTTTCCCCTCACCAGGCTTTCAGCTACTCATTCATGGACCAGGATTTCGATGCCACCTATCGTTCCGAACAGCGCATGGGCAAACTCTTCATCACTTTCAGCACCCTCGCCATATTCATTGCCTGCCTGGGCCTGCTTGGTCTGGCAGCTTATGCAGCAGAACAGCGTACCAAAGAGATCGGCATCCGCAAAGTGCTGGGAGCAAATGTTCCCGACATTGCCGGTATGCTATCAAAAGATTTCGTCAAACTTGTATTAATCGCCATTGTCATCGGTTCTCCTCTCGCGTGGTATTCCATGAACCAATGGTTACAAAACTTCGCCTACAGAACCCCTATGCAATGGTGGATGATAGCCCTTGCGGCCATTATCACGCTCATCATTGCCATTGCAACCATCAGCTTCCAGTCCATTAAAGCAGCATTTGCCAACCCGGTAAAGGCGCTAAAGACGGAATAGCAGGTTTAAAGTATAAAGTTTAAGGTATAAAGTTCTCTGAATACCTGTTGTGGCGGAGTAAACCTGTCATCCCGACAAAGGAGGGATCTGAAAGCAGCATACACAGCATGCCCTCTGGCGCGGGTTTTACGAAGTGAACCCGTGTCTTTCCATATTGTGCCGGTCTCTGACCGGATTACACACAGCAACTCATCAATTACACTACACAGACCAGGGCATCGCACAGTTTAATAATACGCTGCGCAATACCCAATAAGAACAACAAGCAGCCTGTTCAAACGTCTGCCTACAACCTTCGCGACTTGTCATCCCGACGAAGGAGGGATCTGAAAGCAGCATACACAGCATGCCCGATTACTTTATAGCTGACAACAATCACAACAACAAGCAGCCTGTTCAAACGCCTGCCCACAACCTCCGCGACTTGTCATCCCGACGAAGGAGGGATCTGGAAACAGCATACACAGCATGCCCGATTACTTTATAGCTGACAACAATCACAACAACAAGCAGCCTGTTCAAACGCCCACCCACAACCTCCGCCACCTGTCATCCCGACGAAGGAGGGATCTGAAAGCAGCATACACAGCATGCCTGATTACTTTATAGCTGACAACAATCACAACAACAAGTAGCCTGTTCAAACGCCTGCCCACAACCTTCGCGACCTGTCATCCCGACGAAGGAGGGATCTGAAAGCAGCCTATGCAGCTTGCATACTAACAAACGATAGGAACATCTTGATTAAGAAAAATCCTTTCTGTGATACATAGTCGATGGCGGCCATTCTCCCAATAATTCTTTATTCAGAAAACTCCATTCCGGGTTTAATGTTTCAATAAGATTATTCTTCTTTTCCCTACGCCATTTCTTCACTTCTTTTTCCCGCGCAATCGCAGTATTTATGTATTGAAAGTGCTCATAATAAACCAGCCAGAAGCAATGATATTTACCGGCAAATGTTGCCGGGTTGCCCAATGACAGGTAATGCTCAACAATACGTTGACCAAGATTATTAGTCACGCCACAGTACACAACTGTCTTTTTTATATTGGTTGTAATGTAAAAACTATAGACCTTACTGTTTACAAGCATATAAGCGGCTATTTAAGGATAATGGACAATATGCTTAATATACTATGCCGTTTGCGTTTTGGATTTCGCTATTATACAGCTTACCGGATATTATGCACCATACTCCTACTCATGCTTCCGGATCCCTCCTTCGTCGGGATGACAAACACCCAAAGTAATTGTAGCATTACGCATTTGCTGATCCAGCGACAGAATAAAGCCCCCTGAGAAGGAAAGCCAAGAGAACTACAACGAAGCCCCTTAAACCTTATACTTTAAACCTTAAACCTTCCCCTTCCCCCACAATCATTTAACTTTGAGAAAATAATTGCCAGGCAGATGGAAGGACTGATCAAGATATTCAAAGTAAACGCCCCTGAAGCAGAAAAGATCGCATCCCAGGTCAACGAACCGCATAACCACCGCTTTGAAGAACTGCTGTTGGGCAAGGAAGGCCAACTGGAACATTTTATAGATTTTCAATCCACCTTAATAGAAGCCCCTTTTGTGAGCTTTGTTACACAGGGAAAGATCCACCGTCTAAAACCAATGCCCAAAGACGGAAAATGCGACATCTGGGTTATCCGTTTCAAAAGCGAACTGATCGCAGAAACAACTTTTCAACTGTATTCTTCCTTTCACAACAACGCCAGCTTTACTATGCAGGCCAATGATTGTTTTGAAAGAATAGACATTCTATGTCGGCTGCTTTACCAGGAATACAATCAGCCCTCTTTTGATCTTGCCGTTATTAAACAATTGCTCACCACCCTTTTCACAGTTATCGAATCCGAAAGGAACAAGCTAAACCTCAACAATAACGAATCAAAGAAAATACAGAGCGCCACATTTAAAAACTTCCTGAAGCTGCTGGAAGAACATTACCGCGAAGCACATGATGTAAACTTCTATGCGGAAAAACTGTTCATGAGCGTACGGAATCTCAACCTCATTTGCCAGTCGGTATTACAGCAAAGCGTTTCTGAGATCATTGAAACCCGTAAACTTACCGAAGCAAAGAACCTGTTGATCTCAACCGATATGACCATTGCTGCTATAGGTTTTGAACTGGGCTTTAACGAAAAAACCTATTTCACCCATGCCTTTAAAAGAAAAGCAGGAATGACACCTTCCGACTTCAGAAAAGAAATGAGCAAACTCATCTCTTAACTTATAGCCTCACACAAGCCGCTTTTCTTCAACAAAAACCCAACTGTATTCGCGTTAGGCGTTAAGCGTTCAGCATTCCGCACATTAGCAAATCTGCACATTTACACATTCCTTCCTGAAATCTCAACTCTTCTTCCGAAATGTGTTACCAGCCCGGGTAAGTAATGATGCAACTTTGTACCATCATTAAAACAGATAAAAATGAAAAAGAGTATTACCAAAAGCCTGAGTATAGCAGTATTATCTGCTGTAGTAGTATACCTCGCTGCCTGTTCAGACAACAGCCAGAAAAACGCAGAAAGCGATGAAGTGCTGAAACAGGTAAAAGAGCTAACTGCTGCCAATGAAGTGATCGCTAAAAACCTCGCCACTTTTGACACATTGGACTACACGGTCTTCAGCAACCGCGACTGGAAGCGCCTGCACGAAAGTCATGCCCAGGACATAATTGTACACTTCCCTGACGGACATACAGAAACAGGACTTGAACAGCATATAAAAACGCTCGATGCAATGTTTGTGTATGCGCCGGATACAAGGATCAAAGAGCACCCAATCAAGATCGGCAATGGTAAAATGACGGCTGTAACGGGCTGGATGGAAGGCACGTTTACACAACCAATGCCAATTGGTGACGGTAAATTCATTCAACCTACCGGCAAAAAGTTCCGCATACCTATGGCTACTATCGGTATCTGGAAAGACGACGGCACCATGAGTGAAGAATATCTTTTCTGGGACAACAAGACCTACATGGACCAGATAATGGGAAAATAAACCCTGCAAATCATGAAACGGAATGAATTCCTAAAAGCAATGACAATTTTACCTGTAGGAACTGCTGCAATGAAGTTAAACGCATTGCAGCAGCTCTCCGGAAACTTTGAAGCAACAGAAAGGATGCCTGTCCTTTTCCTGGGACATGGCAACCCTATGAATGCTATTGACAACAACATCTTTACACAGGGCTTTGAAGCAATAGGAAAAAAGCTTCCCAAACCCAAAGCCATCCTGTGTATTTCGGCCCATTGGGAAACAAAAGGCACCTTTATTACAGCCATGGAGCATCCCAAAACCATCCACGACTTTGGTGGCTTTCCCCAGGCGCTTTTCGATGTACAGTATCCCGCACCGGGCAGTCCCGAACTGGCCAGGCAAACAAAAGACCTGGTAACCTCTGTTCCCATAGTACCTACCAACGAATGGGGACTGGATCATGGTTGCTGGACAGTCGTTAAATTTCTTTTCCCCAATGCCGATATTCCTGTAGTAGAGATGAGTATCGACTACACACAGCCCGCCTCTTATCATTACAACCTGGGTAAAGAATTATCAGCATTAAGAAGAAAAGGCATATTGATCATTGGCAGTGGCAACACCGTCCATAACCTGCGACTGGCAGCATGGGATAAAATGATGACACCCGGTTATGCTTACGACTGGGCAACCACCGCCAATGAAAAAATAAAACAACTGATCCTTAATAACGATCATCAGTCATTGATCAACTACGACAAACAGGGGCGTGAATTTCAACTGGCCATCCCAACTCCCGAACATTTCATCCCCTTGCTATATACACTGGGATTAAAGGAAAAAGATGAAAAGATAAGCCTCTTCAATGATGCATTGATAGCCGGTTCACTGAACATGTTGTCTGTCAAAATTGACAAAGCATGATGAAGACACGCATGGCAGGCATTACCGGCATTCTAATTATTATACTAACCAGTTTAAGTTTTACAATGGCACATACAACCGACAAACCCACTTTACAATACCTGGTGAGAAAACCCGGCATCAAAACGGCAAAACCACCTTTGTTAATTCTCTTACATGGCGTGGGAAGTAATGAACAAAATATGTTCACATTAAGCAATACCCTCCCTGTCAATTTCCTGGTAGTTTCAGCAAGAGGGCCGCTTACCCTGGGAGCCGGAAGCTATGCCTGGTTCCAGGTACAATTCACGGCCGATGGCCCTGTTATCAATGAAACACAGGCTGAAAATGCAAGAAAAGAGATCATCCGCTTCATTGACGATCTGAAAAAGGTTGAAGACTTTGATGAAAACCAGGTCTATCTACTGGGCTTTAGCCAGGGGGGTATTATGAGTTACAGTGTAGCGCTTACTGCTCCGGAAAAGATCAAAGGCATTGTTGTAATGAGTGGCAGATTATTACCTGAAGTAAAGCCATTGGTAGTTCCTGCAGAGCGATTAAAAAAACTCACTGTATTTGTATCACACGGAACCCAGGACCCGGTATTGAAATTTCAATATGCAGAAGACGCCGTTGGATATTTAAGATCCAAAGGGTTGCAACCCGATTTCCATCAATACAATGAAGGGCATACTATTAATGCCACCATGCTAAATGATGTTACCAATTGGTTACAACGAGGAAGTACGAAATACGAAGTTAGAAGTACGGGAAGTTGAAATGTCGAATACTGAATTTCGAATATCGAAGGGAAAACAGCCGCGAGCTTTGAGCTACGAGGAATACAAGTTAGCAGTTGGCAATTTGCAGTTACCTGTAACTTGCATCCTGTATTCCCATTCACTATTGACCATTGACTATTCACTTGCCTCCGTTACTCACGACTGACGACTCACGTCTCACGATTGCCGTCTGCCGATTCACGACTCACCGCCCCGCCCTCACCATTGGAATCTGCAGGTTCGATGGCCTGTTTGCCTCCGTATCAAAACCACGTCCATCCACATTCCTTGCACCCCAGAACATCAGATCATCGTAAATATACATCAGGTCATACTCTTTAAATAACTGCCCTTCTGCAAGACCAAACGGAGGAAATACCTTTCCCAGGATACTCTGCTCCCGGCCTGGCTCCCATTTCTCAAATCCTTGTGTAAACTGGTTTAACACATCTGCACTTCCCTGTACCAATGGCGTAACGGTATATACTTCATCTGCTGTAAAATCCACTTTCTGAGCGCCTTCAGCAATCGGGTGAGGCCCCTGCCAGGTTATATGTCCCCTGATTGTCATTTTCATTAAGCCAACTTTGCCATAAGGGTCGGCAAAACTTGTCACCACCAATTCAAAAATACCAGTAGCTTCATATTTAAACTGTCTTGCCAGGTAAAACGGCTTTATAGTGCCGTCCGGATTCTTTTGTGCACCCGGCCTCACTTCAGGCGCTATGCTTTGCCATTCACCAATACTAGCCTGTTGAATTTGTTCTGCTGTCATTGTCTTTGTTTTTTATAAATTGAGCCTGTTGTTAGTAACAGACCAGGAATTTCTGGATCTGACAGATCAAACATATTACATTCGTCAACATACAGCGCATAGCGACATAGTACAAAATTTTAGACCATGCCTCACAAAAGAAAAAACAAAGACTTCAACCCAAACAAATGTGGTGTCACTCACTTCCTCAACCGCATTGGCGGCAAGTGGAAAGTCCTGATCGTTTATGGCATCAGCGTAAAAGTGAACCGCTTTAGTTTACTGCAAAAAGCTATTCCCGCCATCAGCAAACAAACACTCGTAAACCAGTTACGCGAATTAGAAGATGACAATATTATCCAACGCGCTGTTTTTGCCGGCATCCCGTTGAAAGTTGAGTATGCACTCACTGAATACGGTAAAACATTACTACCTGTTATCCGCTATATTGAAGACTGGGGATCAAAGGATATGAAAAAGGATGAACGTGGTTGCAAATGAAAACCGAAGTATAAAAAAAGTCAGGAAGAAAAACCAGTTGGCAGTTGGTAATTTGCAGTTACCTGTAACTTGCATCTGGTAACCTGTATCCGGAAACTGGTATCTGGTAACCGGTAACGCCCGTTTCACATTTCACGATCCCCATCCCGTGACCATCTCTTAAAATCACAAAATCTCTACATCCCGAAATCAGCAATCCTTGTAACCAGCAACGTCCCTGAAAATTCTTGTTCATTCTTTCCGAATGTTTCTTCTCAAACCCTGCAAACGTTTTTGATATTGTAAAATTTCGGTTCATAATGCTCAACGAATAAGAGGAATATAATACCCCAACATAAAGCATTTTATAACTTTTCTGCAGGCATACTTGTAATACCTTCTTAATGGTCAGTATTACAAATGCAACCTAAACCAGCTTTCCTATGCTCAGAATTTCGACCCATTGGATAGTACTCATAAGTCTTGCAGCAGGAATATTAGCCGGCATATTGCTGGCTTCCATACAAGGGGGAAGCGCCTTTGCCATTGACTGGATAAAACCACTGGGGAATATCTATCTGAACCTTCTTAAACTATTGGCCGTTCCCCTGATCATTACCTCCTTAATAAAAGGAATAGCCGATCTGAAAGGAATGACCAATCTTTCTAAAATAGGAAAAAAGACCCTGCAATGGTATATCATCACCACTCTCATTGCAGTTACGCTCGGACTTACAATCGCCAATATCATCAAACCCGGTAAATTCATCAGCCCTGAAACCCGTACGATGCTGATGTCTGAATACACCAAAGATCTGCACCTGGCTGAAAACAAACCCCGGAGCAATATTGCCATCATGCATTACCTGGAATCGATGGTCCCTGAAAATATATTCAATGCAGTTAGCAACAATGCCAATATGCTACAGGTCATCATTTTCACCTTGCTTTTCAGTATAGGGCTCCTGATGGCACCCAGGGATAAAACAACCGTTATAAGAGGCTTCTTTGAGGACGTAAACGAAGTGATCATGCAAATGATCAGGATCATTATGAAAGCAACACCCGTTGGCGTATTCAGTCTTATGGTATCATTGGTAACTGAAGCGCCTGCTCCTGACATTTTCGGGGCGCTTGCCATCTATATGCTTACTGTACTTTTAGGTCTCTGCATCCTCTTATATGTTATATATCCCTTGCTGGTAAAGTTTATCGGCAAAAGTTCGCCAATGAACTTTTTAAAAGGAATGATGCCTGCACAACTTGTGGCGTTCACTACCAGTTCGGCAGCTGCAACCTTGCCTGTAACAATGAAATGTATAAAAGAGAACCTGCATGTCAATGAAGAGGTCGCAAACTTTGTAGTACCGGTGGGTGCTACCATAAACATGGATGGCACCACTCTTTACCAGGCTATTGCTGCTATTTTCATTGCGCAGGCCACCGGCATAGACCTAAGCTTCTCCGAACAGTTAACAGTCATCATCACTGCATCACTGGCAGGTTTTGGTTCAGCTGCCGTACCGGGTGCCGGCATACTGATGCTCATGATCGTTCTGCAATCCATTCATATAGACCCACAGGCCATTGCACTTCTTTTTGCAGTAGACCGCCCATTAGATATGTGTCGTACAGTAGTAAATGTTTCGGGCGATGGAATGATAGCCACTGTCATCAATCGGAAAATGCAGCAGGAAGCGTAAATAAGTCAGAAAGACCGAAAGCCCGGAAGAAAGCAAGTTGGCAGTTGGCAATTTGCAGTTATCTCGAATACAAGCGGCGAACAAATACAGCAACGACCACTCACGACTGACGATTGACGACTCACGATTTTATTCACCATTGACTATTCACTTGCTTCGGCCACTCACGACTGACAATTGACGACTCACGTCTCACAACTTCACCACTCACCCCAAAAATCCGGTAAAAAAGCCGCGCATAGACATACGCCGCTTAGCCAAAACCAATATAACCTATGGAAAAACTAATCTTCCTTTACAAACAGGTACGGATTAAACTGATGAGGACAGCCCAAAGCCGGCAAACACGGATCAGTAAACATAATGACGTTACCCGGTGCTTTAAGAATGCAGCATATAGAAATACGCCGCCACGGTTTCTCTTGGGTATGTTTTATGTATAATCTTTCAAAGCTCTCCCATCAATACCTCTGCATTGATTGAAGGGTTAGGGGCTCTTCAGACTACAGCACAAAAACAAACCGGCTGCACATAGAAATGTACTGCGTCGAATAAACTAACATCACACAGGAAAAAATTCTTCAGGTATAATCACGATTAATGTAGATACGACTATCAGAAGCTTTTATGATCTGGCAGGAAGGTTCACATAACTGGTACATATTTTTACCATACTTGTTAACCGGCCTTAGCTGGAAAAGTCCCAATCCCATTATGATTGCACTATTCGACCTGTTGGGTATCTTATTGGACAACTCCAGGTGATATTCTTTATCAACCTGTAAGTCTCCGCTACAGCCAAACGAAAAAGAATAGGCATTCTTGTCAAAATTAATAGCTGCTACAAGCAGGAAAAACTGTACATGTGTTGTATCTGGTAACAATGTCATTGCTGAAGCTGCCACAAAATTATTCTGGCAACAGATAGCTACGCTGTCCATCCGGTCAATGGCGGCTTCGTATTCACGGTCAACCGGGGGCATCGGGTAATCCTGATTAAACTGAAAACCCTCTAATAACCATATATTACCTTCATTGATATTTCGTTTGCCGGGTGTATTAACATTATCAGACCTGATAATTTTGTTCATCAGGCGTGCGAGTCTTATGCTAATGATCTCTGCTTTTAAAGGCGGGGCAGCAATATAGAATGCATTGATCATTACATCACAGGCCTTTTTTATCTTTTCTTCTTCACGTCTATAAGACGGATTATGTAATGAATTTTTCTTTTCAGAAGCAGGCATAATTTGTGGTTTTTAATATAGAATAAAGTATAGGTCACAATGTGATGGCTGCAAATTGCAATCATCATTGTTTATACAATAACTACCAATAACCCTGGCAATAACGCTGGCTAAATAAATAGACGGCATATTTGATACAGGTCGCAGATTCACCTGTAACAATAGCCAAATAAGTAGTTTATACGAGTAGATTGGTAAACCCCGAAAGAGAGACCGGCTGGTGACACCTGAAGCATATTTAAGAAACTACATCTATGTATTGCAGATATACTATGCAGTTCCCTATTGTCTCATAAAAATAAAATATTATCTATAACGTTAACTAACACTTGTATGCTTTAACAAAACTTTTAATAATTCATTCAGCATTCAATTCAATGTCATCTGTTGCATCATCTATACATTGTCTGACTAAATTTTATACCACTAACAGTTCCGGATATTCAATAATCATTACTTTTACAAACAGATTCTCTGTTAGTAGCATCATTTTTTAATCTTACAATATGAAACGATGTCTACACCACCACCCCGAAGAATCATGATCCATCCCAAAGACCTTGTACTGATGACAGGATTAAGTGAACGATGCTGCCGGAAAAAAATTGAACAGGTACGAATAGCGTTAGGCAGAAATAAAGGCGAAATGGTCACGATACAGGAATACTGTAAACATCATAATATAGATGAAGAACATATCTATAAGTTCGTAAAATAAAGAGCTGTCTTTGGTAAAACAACTCTTTATCTGCTTTCACTCTTCCTTTTCAGAAGGAGGCCTTTGTTTCATTGCTACCAGCCATTTTACCAGGATTGTTATTCCACAACTCACCAGGGCGCCTACAGCGGCCAGTACAGCCGTTTTAACAAGATCTGCTGTAGTAATAGTAGCAAGAATTACAGTACAGGTACCTCCCAGCGTGCCGGTCTTAATATTCAATGTCAGGTTATTCATAGCATTCAATTTTTAAACCCCATTGACAGGTTATTAAGAATTTGTTTTAAAACAACAGGATAAAAGCACAGGGCTTTGCCCTGCGCTTTTATAACTATTACTAAAAAACAACCTGCATACCGATGTACACACTGTCTGACACATATTTACCGTCATCAGATATAAAGGCCAAATACGTGTGTACAGTTTTGCCTGCATAGGCCTGTACATTTAATGTAGCCGTTCCCGAGCCCCTGGTATCGGTAGTAACGGCATATGCACCTGCCTTATCCGCATCACAATAAGCAAGCAGGATGGCTTTGTCAGTAGCTTTTGCCCTGCCCTTCCCTGTATTATCATTCCACCTGAAGGTGAGCAACCCCGCCATTGAAACAGATGAGGGGTCAGTAACTGCTGCCTCAGCGCCAGGCAGCACTCCCCTGCTGATCAATACAGAAGCATAATTGATGGAGTATGCCGGGTAAGCGCCCTGAACAGCGTTATTAAGGTTATACCTCATCGCACTGTTGGCACCGGTCATTCCATTATCTGCATTTTTAAAAGTCAGAATAAACAGATCGTAGAGGCTACGCACAAACTTTATCATCAGGCCAAACTTAGCCTGTTGCTCCAGTTGTGGCTGTGAAAAGCTGCGGCTCTTTTTAATGGCAGGAAGGCTTTTCATATACATAATTCCATTCCATGTACTGCCTATTACAGTACCGATTTTCCCTGCAAAGGATCCAAGTATCCCTTTATTATACTGTCCCATAAAATAAAATTTAGAAATGTTGATTAAAACGAAATGTTTAAAAGGCACATCCCGGTAAAGCCCCATCATGATGTTTTTGCAATTGCACAACAAACATACAGTGGCCTAATACCCATCTCCAAATGACCGTTCCGAATATGCCGATTATGCCGAAAAAGCCGGATATGCCGAATGTGCCGTTTATGCCGAATATGCCGGAAATGCCAGGCATATACCCTGTGATTATTATTAGTGTAAATTGCGGTTGAAACAGGCATGAGATTCCAGATCATCATCAACTACGACCGAAAAAATATCAGGTTGAATGTAGAACAGCTATTGCTTGACGACCGCATAGAACAGTATAAAGTGGAAGCAAGAAATGGCATCATCATGATTCAATCGAACCGGCCTTTGTTCCGCAACCGTGGATTGAAGCACCGGGCACCTGCCCGGAAGTTGATAGAGGGAAATATACATTAACACAAATTATGCTATAATTTATGACAACAACACTGAATAACATCATCCTTATATTCGCATTGCTAGTGTGGGGTGCTTTAATCTTTTTTATTGCGAAGTTTTTTTTAAAAAGAAAGAAAAACAAAGCCACTCACCAATAAGGAAAGCTATAACTTTGATTCCTTCACATTGGAATGAATTTTCCAGTAACAAAAAACAGGGGTTCATTACGGCTAAATTCTCTCTATTGTTAAATTAGTATTCTGTGCTTTTTCTCTAACCTATAAAAAAATCATTCAGGACCATGCCGTCAGCAAACAGGGCATCATATGTACAAACATAGCTGAAAGCTGATATTTATCCATCTTTAGTAACAGGCAGGCAACACAATGTATACGCCGGGGATAACTATTTTTTCTTGCAACTTACAAACTTTGATGAGCCACGAACCAAAAGCTCCCGCCATAAATATATTTACCATTATATACCATCTAATAAAAAGCTATCGTTATTTTCCGTTTGTATTTGCATCCTGATCTCGGCTAGTAACGCCAATGCTTTTTCAGAATTGAATGGACGAGCTCTTCTGCCCCAAGCCATTTGTCCAGTAACAGCACTAAAGCTTTCAGCAAAATTAAATTGATTATCAATTCTATCATCAATCAGATATGATTCATAATCTGACTCAAAATAATATTTAATCTGGCTGAAACTCCTTTCAGAATTGTCATCCAAGGGAACCCAAGAACTTTCTAAAAGCGATGAATCAAAACGAAATATTTCTGGTATTTTTTGGACAAGCATTTCATCCATACTCATTTTTATATCGCAAATGCAGAAACATGCAAGTTTCTTGTCTACTGCATTACGGATTATACTAATAATACTTTTTTCATTATTCTTTTCGAATACCTTATTCAAGTTCGAATTGTGTTTTATCTCATCATATAGCCCCATTCCAAAAAAATAAACTTTCATTTGAAAACAAACTTCTATCCGTCTTAGAATTTCATCCCTTGGGATATCAAATCCAATATCCTGAAACGAGACATTTACAAACTTTTCGAATGAACTCAATATTTCATATAATATAGTGCCTCTGAACGTTTTGGTATCAATATCGTAGTAAAGATCAAGCGTATTAATAAACACAGGCAGATATTCACTATTATATAGTTGCATCAAAATTTTCGATTGCTGCCCTTTAGAATCAAGATATATAAATTGAGCAGCAAAATACTCCTGAAGTGATTTATGAGCCCAACGATAATAATTTCCGTCCTGAATAAAAAGCGGCACTGTAGTGATTAGGTCTTTAAGAAAATCAGACTCACTAAACTGTAGACCAGTACAAAATTCTTTGCCTTTCCTTATAAGCTCCAGTATTTTATCTTTATTAAACTCGATTACTTGACCATTGCGTAGACATGAAAAACCGATATAACGAAGTACTCGATGAAAGTCATCAATTTCGAGTTTTGAATATTTATCATGCGTATATGAATCTCCCTTTGTAAGATCATGCGATTCGAAATATGAATCAAAAACTTGCCGATAAAAAATATACTTCTTAAACGGTATCTTTTGCTTATAAGAAAAAGCAGTGAATAACAGTGACACAAGCAAAGGATTAGTTAAGAACTCGTCTACATTCGACATATCTTTCCCTTCCAATTTCTTTATTAATAAAGCCGAAATGCTTCCTTGCCTATCAAACTTTCTCAAAAGTGAGAAAGCTTCTTTCTTTTTCAAAGGACATATACTAATCTGTTGAAAGTCTCCGAAGCCTTTAAGCGCACTTTCTGGCCTTGATGTAAGTATAAATCTATTATTAGGCGCATTTAATATAAAAGTTTGAATATCAGCCGTAACGGAACCTTTTCCAGAAAGAGGTATTTCATCATAGCCGTCAAAAAAAAATATAAATTCTCCTTGTGAAAGCAATTCTGAAAACAAATTTTTATCAAATTCCTTCGATGATGAACTTAGTTGCTCAAGAATTTCATTTACTATTTTCCGTTCCTTAGACAATCTTCTTAATTCTATAAATATCGGTATCCCCTTTTGCTCATCAATAACATCAATGAACATTTTCTTTACAATTGTAGATTTCCCCATACCTGCATTATCGGTAATCAGAACTTTCTCATATTTAGAAAGCAAATCTGTAGGAAATGAATCCATTTTGTATGTATATTCACTCTCTATGGATAAGGTCAATGGCAAATATATTTCTTTCAATACCCTTTGCGAATTATTGAACACAAGGGTATTTACAATCGAAAGTCGTTTATAAGTACGAAAAAAATATTCAGAAAAGTGCTCCTCTGTAGGCACATAATTTTTAGCCCGATCTAAGGCAAATCGTTTCTTTAAACTTTCTAGCTTAGGAGTAACAAAAATATCTACAATTGATTTAATAAAGGGATTAACGGCAGTCAATATCTCTTTAGTTGGCAAGGAGTCAGAAATTTCTGTCATATGACAAAATGATATAGAATGAAAGAATTAGACTAAATTTTATTAATTAGCTCCAATGTATGTTCCAGATTCCCCAAAAAACCGCTTTATATAAAGCGAATTATCTTACCATTCGCAGTTGGGCCGAAAACTTCTCGCTTATTAAATCTAGATATTCCGCTTCAAACTTCTCGTTAACAGATGTATCCTTTATTTTTAAATGATTAGATAAATAGCCCAGTTTCCTTTTGTTTTGCTCAATAAGCTCAGACCATTCCATCACATATATTTCAATATTTTTTTCCGTTTTTTTATCGTAAAGAAAAGGGTGATCAGGGAAACTATCTCTACGAGATTTCACTTTTGACTTGGAATACTTTGTCATCTTAGAGGAAATTAGCAAAAGTTTATACTTCACCTTTTCATTTGGCATACCTGCATGCTCCTCAATTGTAAATGCATATCGTTCGATTTGATTCAGCTCTTTTTCACTAATTGCACAACGGGGAGCTTTTAACTCTATTATCATTATCTCACGTTCATTAGAATCGTTGATTTTCTCATTTAAGAAAAACAAGTCAGTAATATCATTAGGCTTCCCTTCCACCTTTATCAAGTTATCATCTTCAACAGAAGGAGTGTAATTAAAATGTCTATCCCTTAATTCTTGCAAAATTTTACCAATTTTCCTATCCGACCATAAATGAGGGGTACCATTATAATTTTCTCCAAAAATCCATAACTCATTTTCAATAATCTTATGAAGCTGGCTACGCTCCTTTAGATAGTTCGATATTTTACCGTAGGTTAATTCATGCAAGAAGTTGAGAAAGTCCAGTTTGTTAGAAACCAGGCTTGCAAAATGTACAACATCTTCAATCTCAGTTTTATTTAATAGACTTCTGAATTTTTGAACTCCATCGCCAGACATTTGCAAAATGTGTCTAAAAATATATTCAATATCGCCATTAGAAATTGTCTTATCCAAAAGAGGATATAAAAAAGTCCTAATCTTATTGTCCTTTTTAAGTAGGCTGTGCTCTTCTTCGATCAGATATGCTATTTTCTTAAAAATTATCTCCTGCGACTTAGATGCAGGCAACTCTTCTTTATAAGGATAAAACTTATCACTTTCAAGAGAAATCAAAAATTTCTCAAACTTTTTATTTCGAACCTTGAAAAAATCATTAATTGTAATTTTTATTTGTTCTTTTAGTTTTTTTATTTCTTCTTCACCTAATGACTCTATATCCAAATTTCTAAACAGATCGCTATTTAAAAAATCAGATTCTAGATAAATAAACCAGGTTCCCAAATCAGGAGTATACCAATCAGATGAATAGGTAAATTCATGAGCTACACTTTTTATTCCTGAATTATTTATTCGAAAGAAAACTTTCACTTTATTAAGTGTAGATTTTATATTATAGAAATAGAATTTAACATCATGACTAACTCCTAATTTATCAATATACTTAAGCACCTTCTTTGTTGGCAAATCAATTAGAAAATCGTCTCTCCTTAATTCGACCCCATTAACGCTAAATCGAACTTTGTCATTGAATATTTCAAAAGGGTAATTTTCAAAAAGAGATTGATTAACATTTTCTTTTAGGAAATTATAAGATATCAAATTTCTTTTAGCTGGCTTATTCTGGATATTGTGATATAAGTTTTGAATAGTGACTTTATAATATGGGTTTACTTTTTTCTTTAGATACTCGTAATCGACTTTAAATTCGGTTTGCTCAAATTGGGCATCTCGAAAATCGGTAGTATCAATACTGAAGAGCGTTTTTGAATACCCTTTTTTACTTTCATCGTATGCAACAGTCTCAATATGCATTAATTCTCCAATCTGGAAAGAACTAAATCTACCAATTCCTTGCCCGCTTTTCTTTGCAGTTGTACCAATCTCTAAAATCTTCTTATCAAAATCTGAATATGCAACTCCATGCCCATCATCTGAAATAATTACTTCCTGAATACCCGATTTACATAAGATATTCTCAGTGTATACAACCTCTATATTTATTTTCTTTGCAGCAGCTTGAATTGAATTATTAATTAACTCTTTTAAAGCGATAAAGGTATCAGTGTATTTGGTGAGCAGCTCTTTAACTACTCGAGTGTTAGTAGTTATCTTCTTTGTTACTGTTGCCATTGAATAAATTTCTATTGAGATAAAGTAACCAGGTTACTAAAAAACAAGCAATTACTAAATATCACGACCCTAATTTACTAACTTTATTAGCAATCACAAAATCTTAAAATAAAGCTATGTGAACTTACATCTTGATAATGTAAGTAGAAGTTCCTATCGTTTAACCTCACCTGTTCCTTTTCGAAAAGATCAATTACCCTTTGTTGTGAAGTGTTAATGTCTTTTAATTCTTTTATGCCTTTCTCTTTTCGGCTTAGTAACAATTTGATTTTCATCAATCCAACACGTAATTCTCTTGCCTCATTGGATAGGCGTTTTTTTAAAAGGCTCGTTATGTTCTTCCTCCCTTACCTGTAAGCCCCACTACCAACCGCTAAATATCCCTGTCCGTTACCTGCTACCAATCAAAGCCACACCAGATCCATACCAAACAAACACCAGGTTTTCGAAAACGAAAGCTCAAACCCTTAGTGGATACGCTTTAATATACAAGCTGGACATAACCTGGTCATAAGCTGACCCGAAGCAGGATAGAGAAATAAGAAATGAAAAATTAGAAATGTGAAACGAGAAGATAAAGACAAGGCCCAAACACTTAACAAGGCGGAATATTCGGCATATTCGGCTTTTTCGGCATAATCGGCATATTCGGAACAGAGGTTTGGAAAAGAGGAGGAAGAATGTGCAAATTTGCTATGTGAATACAGGTTGTAAGTTGAATACAGCTCAACGCGGAACGCTTAACGCAAATACAAGTCCGGAAGTCAGAAAGACCGAAAGTCCGGAAGAAAGCAAGTTGGCAGTTTGCAGTTACCGTAAATACCAGCAACGAGCTTTGAGCTGCGAGCAGCGAGCAAATACAGGAACAACCTCTCACGATTGCCGTCTGCCGAATGCCAGGCCTGACTCATGATTAGTAGCATATCTCCGAAGCTTAACACTTTAAACTTTATACCTTAAACTTTAAACCCATGAGCTATGAAACGCCTCCCCTTTGATCCCCGGAATATTGTGTTCCTCGGTACCTACCGCAAGATGCTGGTATTCTATTTCTGGCATGACAGGTACTGTGTGCGTACTGTGAGTAGTTTGTCCGGTAAACGCGTAAAACGGTCTGCTGAGTTTAAAGTTACCATGCAATACGCAAAGCGACTGGGCCGTGCATCAAAAGTAGCCGCTGTAGTGTACCGGCAATTGCCGGATGGCTGGAAGCTGCACTACCTGTATCGTAAAATGACGGGCATTGGTGCCAACCTGTTGAGAGAGCATGAGTATACAAGCGAAGAACTTGAAATGGCATTGTGGCAATACCTGGCTGCTGTTGGGTTTAAAGCAAAAGAACATTGCATGGCACATACTGCACCTGGAATATTGAAACACCGCTGCGCATTACCTGTAAAGGAACCTCACCCACCTGCAACCTTATCACAGCTACAGCAACCCGGTATAAAGAAACCGGCACAGACATTAACAGCCCATAAAGCAAACAAAAAACAAAGAAGAAAGAACATCAGTACGTCAAAACGCCTGAGCTGCTATAGCGGGATGATTGAACAGCAACCTGATCAGTCACCCCGGAAGGCAACTACAAATTACAGGTTACCGGAGGCAACATAATAGCACTTCGGAGCTCCAGGCTACGGACAGCAGGTTCTGTTGTATCGCTAAAATAAAACCGATTCCACAACAGTACTATCCACAGCAGTGATCTTAACAGGGTCTATAGTGAATCCCCACCGCCTGGCATGTGTAACACCTTCTGAAAAGCTAAACATTCCCTGGTACATATAACTGAGCAGATCATCAGCCTCTATCTTACAAAAATATTTATCAAGGCTAACCTCTCCTGTCACTTCGGTTTTTTGTTGTGGCAATACGCGAACCCAGGTAACCCTTTTTTGGGTCTTTACCTTCAGGCATCTGTTTTCCCTGGACATACTGTCTGCTCCCCACAACCTGAACTCAGAATAACCACCACTGAGTTTCGGCTTTAATACATAAACGGTGTCACTGCCCTTATTAAAAAATATGAATCTATATGTATGGTCTGTTTTATTAAGCCGGAATATTACCTGGAAGTTTACCATCTGTGAAGCACGTTGCCCACTGTTATCTGCTCCCACTCCTGCGGTGAATGATATAAACCCTAAAAAACAAGAACAACAAGCTAGTAAAATAATGATCGTTTGTTTCATAACAGCCAAAGATTTGAAGAAGCAGATCGGGTATTGTATTGTCTCTATTGTAGTTATAATTAAAACAAGACCTTCCGGAAGACTACAGTGTCAATATCCGAGATCCTGACAGGATTTACAAAAAAACCTAATCCGCCGCCCCTTCTGCCAGGCGTTATAAAACTTCCCTGGTAAGTATAAGCGAGGAGATCATCCGGGGAAATCTTACAAAAAAGCTCATCGATCTTTATTGGTATTTCATATATGGTTTCTCTATGCGGCGGCAACATCAACCCATACTCTTTATGAGTTGGATTGCCGATAAATCCACACCCTCTTTGCTTCAATACGCTATCACGGTTATATAATTGTACATAGCAATTATAATAACTCAAATCAGGCTGCTGCATATAAATGGTATCTGCCGTTTTATTGAACAGAAGAAACTGAATGCTATTATCTTTTTTATTAAAAATAAATGACACCTGCAATTCGCCTATCTTATTATAATGCCTGTATGGCTCAGCCACATTTTTACCCGTACCACAAAAGGACAGGCAAACAGATACAATTACGATAAAAAACAAGATTCTCATGCTGATTTACTTTATTAATCAAGATCGCCTCGTTGGTTTGTCATCCTGGCCGAGGGGGAGCCTAAAGGCCATCTTAATAGTGTATTACATCAAAATTCAAGCACCCGGATCCCTCCCTACGCCGCTACTTACTGATATCATTTACTCAACGAGGGCTCCGGTCGGGATGACAAACACGCTGAGTAAATGAATCTTCATCTGACACAGGCTTTTCCCGCGCAGTAATGATCTATACTTTCTGCAACCACTACCCTTCATTACCAATATAGCTCATTTTTTTAAAAGACAACTACAGCCGTGAAGTACAATAAAAAGCTCATTATCTGCAAAATAAAAGCCCGGTTTATGACCAGGCTTTTATAATATGGGGGTATCTGATGCCAAAAGTATCAGGCTCAGGTATCTTAATAACAGCTATAACCGCTTTTTGGACTAAAGGAATGATGGATTTTTTTCTACAAGTATGGAAGAAAGCCAGTTGTCAGTGGGCAATTTGCAGTTAAAACGTGAGTGGTGAGTTGTGAGTACCTGGAGCACTGAGTCCGTAGGAAAAATATCGAATTTCGAAGGCAATCACAAAATCTCTAAATTCCGAAAGCAGAAATCTTTGAACCCTGTAACTTGCATCTGGTAACTTGTATCCGGAAACTGGTATCTGGTAACCGGTAACACCCCTTTCACATTTGACTTTTCACGTTTCACGCTATTGCCGATTCACGATTGCCGTCTGCCGATTCACGTCTCACGATTGCCGCTTCAATTCTCCTTCGTATCCACCGCATCAAAAGTCTCTCTCTTCTTAGGCAGAATATTATACCGGAATGTAAACAGGGGACCGTAATAAACATCAAACTGGCTGCCACTGCTCCGTAATTGCAGCTGCCCTATTATGCCCGCCATAAAGTGGAGATTTTTGGTGAGGCCTGCGCTGTAGTAAACGCATTCACGGAAAATATCAAAATGGTTGGGAGCATAATCTTTCGGAGCAAACTTGAGCATCAGTTCTACATAGTAAGAAATATTGGGCGCTAACAATAACGGCTTTTTCTTGTGCTGGTTCAGGAAATGGTTCACGCCAAATCTTACTCTTAGCCGGGGTACAGTTCTGTGAATACCATCTTTATCATCAAAGAATTTCGTTTCAAATCTTACCTGTTCAAACATATTTCCTTTGGGTAAATGCTGTCCAAAGGAGCCCATCAGGATCAATCGTTGCTCATGAATTTCAGGATTACCGGCTTCTTTGATCTCGTACTTCTTCATATCAGTATAGCCCAGCCAGAGTTTTATGTTCTTAAAACCATTATAAATGATCCAGGGCCTGAAGGCAGCCCGCTGTACATAGGCAAAGGGATTATTATTGGTATAAGCACCCTGCGTCACCATCTGGATATCCAGTTGACCGGTGAGGTTCCATTTTTTGTACAGGGGAAATGCCACGTCCACCTCTTCTATAGACGCAGGAATAAACCCTATCTCTTTGGTTGACTGGGCATAGGCTGTTGCATTCAGCAACCATGCGATTGCCAGCAGTCTTATTGTGTACGATATGGTATAGCAGGAAAGCTCCATGGTGTTGTTGTTTGTAAAGCGGGAATT
Source organism: Chitinophagaceae bacterium (assembly GCA_047602185.1). Lineage (GTDB taxonomy): Bacteria > Bacteroidota > Bacteroidia > Chitinophagales > Chitinophagaceae > PMP191F. Next base: position 1,908,593 of record JASGHY010000001.1, read on the forward strand.
AAGTGTTAGATTTTAGCTGTTAGGTCAAGAACAGAAGTCTGAAGAGGTTGAAAGGTTGATAAGTTTACAAGGAACAGCCATTCACTATTGACAATTGACTATTCACTTGCTTCAGCCACTCACGACTCACGATTTCATTCACTATTCACCATTGACCATTCACTTGCTTCCGCCGCTCACGACTCACGATTTCCCAACCTGTATCTGGAAACTGGTATCTGGTAACCGGCAACGCACGTTTCACGACTTTGCCGCCCCACTCACGACTGACGACTCACGTCTCACTGCTCACTCCCCCTCTTCCCAAACGCTTTTGAGATCCCCAGCCCTATTGTCCAGGTATCATAGGCATTCCAGCGGATGTCGTATTGAAACACGCCAAACACCTCCCACCCCTTTCTTATTTCTGCACCGTACTCTACAGCGATCCTGTTTAAAGAATAATTCTCTTCTTTGGCAAACTCCACACCTGCGCCTAATCCAAAGCTCCAGTGCTCTGTAGGTTTATAAAAGCCCATCAGTGCGGGAGCAATGGGATACGAACGTTCCACCACTTCTGATTCACCGCCGTCAAGATTCTTCTCTACTTTAAATGATTCGGTAATAAAATCGGTATGTAATCCAATGGCAAACTTGCGGGCAAACTGGAAGTTGTAATCGAGTCCCCAGTATGGCAGTACTGCCACTTCCCTGTTGCCGTTTTCATCAACACCGCTGAATGAGTGTTCGTGCCCGATATTAATGCCAATACTATGCACAGGTTTAAAGCGTTGCTTTTCCTGCGCATAGATGGCATTTACCATAATCAATAGAAAAACTACTACACTATAAAAGCGCATATGAAGAAAGCTTATATCAGGGTTCAATGATATTGAACCAGAAATTGAATTTATCGAGCATGCCGAGAAAATTATTAAAGGCATTTTTATCCCCGTTTATAGTGATGGTGCCATTTTTTACAAGGTCATCAAAGGATGCCTCGCCAAGACTTACGCGGTCAAGGTCTTTCCTGTTGACCGTGATGGTAGCGGTCACTGCTCCTGCCACATGACTGCCGATCCTGGGAGATACAGCCCCATTCTCTACTATGAGCGCGGCCTTCTGATTTACGTCGGGCATGGTAATATTGAAACTGTACTTCATGGCAGCGGCCGTTGGCTCTGTGCCTTTGAACCGCATGGCAAGGAAGTTAAAGAACAGGTCGTTAGACATACCGCGTACCATATCAGGGCCGGCAGTATTGGGTGATGGCAATATTTTTATGCCTTCACGCAGTTCTTTAGCGCCGGATAGATAGAAGTTGCGCCAGGGCCCTGATTCTGCCTGGTAGCCCAATTGCTCATACGCATCTGCCAGCAGGTTGCGGGCTGCCTGGTTTTTGGGATCAGCAAACACTACGTGGTTCACCACTTCAGCAACCCACCGGTATTCACCATTATCGTATGATTTTTTGGCCTGCGACAATACATTGTCGGCCCCACCCATAAACTCTACATATTTTTTTCCTGCATCTGCCGGTGGCAGTTTATCAAGATTGGCAGGGTTGCCATCAAACCAGCCGAAGTACAGGTCGTACTGTGCTTTTACGTTGTGACTTACTGAACCATAATAGCCCCTGTTATAAAATTGTTTGTCGAGGCTTTCGGGCAGCTTGATCATATTGGCAATTTCAACAGGTGTATAGCCATTATTGGCAAGACGCAGTGTTTGATCGTGTACAAAACGATACAGGTCGCGCTGGCTTGCCCAGAAAGTATTGATAGTATCATTGCCCCAGGTGGGCCAGTGGTGTGAGCCAAAGGAGGCCTGCACATCCTTACCCCACTTCTGGATACAGAGATCAATGTAATTACTCCACTTCTGCCCGTTCCTTACTTTGGCGCCTCTCAGCGTGTACAGGTTGTGCAATGTGTGGTTGATATCTTCTGCCTGGCACAAGGCTCTGAACTGCGGGAAATAGAACATCATTTCTGCAGGCGCTTCAGATTGTGGTGTATAAATGAATTCAACTGTTATTCCATCAATAACCCTGCTTTCGCCGGACAGGCTTTTTATTACATTGGTGCCTTCGAGTATACCTGCAAGCCCCGTGGAAGTGGTTTGTCCCAAACCTGTTCCCAATGTACCCTTTGCATCTTTGGGCAACAGGTTGCCATACATATAGGAGGCCCTGCGGCCCATTGTATTGCCACCCATTACATTTTCACTGATGGCCTCATCAAAATAACCTTCGGGTATATAGATAGGTACTTTACCGCTTTTTACATCTGCCTCATCTACCACGCCACGGATACCGCCAAAGTGATCGATATGGCTATGCGTATGAATAATGGCAGAGACCTTCCTTGCTCCCAGTTTTTCATTGGCCAAGGCTAAACCCGCTTTGGCTGTGGGTGGTGATAGCAAGGGATCTATAATGATCCAGCCTGTTTTACCTTCTATCAGGGTCATATTGGCAAGATCAAATCCACGGATCTGGTAAATACCATCCGTTACTTTGAATAAGCCGTTGATGCTGTTTATTTCACTCTCACGCCATAGACTGGGGTTGGTGGTAGCAGGCGCAGCGCCTTTAATAAAATCATACTGCTTCATGCTGTACACCACGTTGCCCTGCTCATCTTTTATTTCGCCTTCGGGAAGCGTAGCAATGAAACCCCGGTGAGCGTTCTCGTAATCTGTTTTATCTGTAAAGGGCAGGTAGGATAATAACTCCTGTTGCTTTTGTTGTGTAAAAGAAGTCGCTTCTTTTGTGGCAGCCCCTGCTCCTGCATTTTGTGAGCCCGCGTTGTTGTTATCGGGAGTGGAGGTAGCGTTGTTATTACAATTTGTAAACCCTGCGGCTATCATTACGGAGAGAGAGACCTGCGTGATCAGTTTTTTCATATTGTTTCATTTTTATCAGGAACGATGCTGGTAGTTGCTTATAAAGTGGTTACTTAAATAAGACACCGGAGCGTGTGGTCTTCCGCCAACTGCTGCCAATAAATATTTCTGAAGACCAGGATACAGGTAAGCTGCGTTCAAGCGGGTAACACCTGACAGGTCAAAGCAGAGCATCGAAGATGCTTTTACAATTGTAAGTAATTGCTATAGCCCAGACCTGTCAGGTCAGGTCGCTACAAGGACAACCCGCTGAGGAATTTTCAATCAATGCCGTTTAGTTAGTAGCGGGTAAAGATCCCGCATACTGTGGGACCACGGGCGCGTCTCCCGGCGGGTGTCTTCACCCGCCGGAATGAAAGCTCTTAACTAAAGGACAATGAATGTTCAATATCAAATTGCGGGTAAAAGAATGTTCGTGCTGCTCAATGCCAACACCATGCACAGGTGTAAAGCATTGCTTTTCCTGCGCACAGGTGGCATTTACCATAATCAAAAGAAAGGCGACTATGGATATATCCTGCCCTATCACCCTATTTAGGAAACAGCAACACCAGCACCGTACGCCATCCCCATTCAGCACGTATTTCAGACGGTGCTATAATGTTTATTCTTGGCCCTACACCTAATTGTACTTTCTGTTTGCCTACACTGGTAACGCCGGACAGTAAGGGATTGAGAAAGATGTTGGTGGTATGCGATTGCCAGTTCTGCGTGTACTCACTGTTTACTCCCAGCCCGGCGCCGCTTTTCCAGTTGTAAAAAAGAAAGGGCTGTAAGAACATCTGGTTCACATCTGCCCTGTCCTTATCACCGGCAACACTCCACACCTGGTTTACCAACGCACCAAAGGTCCAGCCACCGGTTTGTTTTAATCCAACTGCGGTAGGCCCTATGCCAAACTTTTTACTGGCTAAATAGTCATTGGTGCCTGTAGGCAACAGGAATACCGGCCCTGCGCCCCAGGTAACCCCATTTTTACTTTGTGAAGGACTAATGAAGCCGCTCAATACAAAATCACCTAAGCCAAACTGTTTTTTACCTGCCTCTGTAATACTGTTCTGCGTTATTACCGGCATAATGATCCTGGTAATAAGGTTGAGTTTGGGTGTAAGTGCCACCGGTACTACAGGCTGTATGTTCATGGTATTGCGACTGCCCCTGAACTTTCCAATGCCATAATCATTATTGTTCTGGAATGGCACACTGATAAGTGAAGAAACAGGATTGGATAATTTCTTCGCCAGTTCGGCAGCGTCATCTTTTTGCGCCTGTACAATATGTGTTGTTGAACAATAGAGCAACAACAGCAGGCATGCTTTAATATAGCGTACATACATAGTTTGGATAGGTTAAGCCTTTGTATAGGGATGAGACACGGCGAAGAAGGGCGTTCCGCCAAAAGCTGAAAAAAATAGATAAGAGCTAAAGAGTGAAAAGAGTAAAAGAGTGGAAGGAGGAAAAAAGATAGGCGCGCAAAACGCTAAGGGAAGATAAAAGAGAGAAGGAGAATTGCAGTATGGAAAGCCTTTATTTACTCAGCAAATCTTTTAGAATAAGCAAATCCAAATAGCGTGGGAGTATGGAAACATCATTTAGCCTGATACCGGGAGTCAATAGTATTTCTTTGGGAACTGAGACAGATGCAAAAAATGCTCTGGTTGGTTGATTTCTTCGATGCTTACTACCATAAATACAAAAGTATTATATAGCACTGCAATGGAAGGAATAAAAGTAATTGGTGCAGGTACAGAAAAAATACCAACTGCTAAAAAAAAGATACAGAAGGGAAAACTATTCAGGTATGCAAATAACCAGCTCGCTAAACATTGCTAAAACCTTTTGGTGCAATTATTCAATAGATAAACAAATGAAATAACAATCTTATTTTTTATTGCTAAACATTTACCAAAGGAGTATACACCTATTTTGAACTTGTTTTTAATAGGAATAATTTGTGGAAAAGAATAAAAAAGAATTACTGTACCTGCTCGGATACAAAAATGAACTGTCCGCTAACCATACTATTATGTAAATATAAAATGGCTGCTTTTGCTTCATTAGGATTTGGCATAGTAACTATGCCTGTAATAATATGAATAGACTCTGTATGATCTGTTACTATTGAGACGGACTCAACCGTACCATAAATTCGGAACAAACGCCATAATGCCTTATCATCTAACTTTGTACTAAGATTATAAACATGCAGTAACATACTACTATAGAATTACAAGGGTGCCGTAGAAAAAAACATTGGGTGCATTAGCAGCAGTACGCTAAGCTAGATCAAAAAAGTGTCCTAGTGACAATTACCATCATTATTTAACTAATAGAAAACAATAATGCCAGCTATATACCAATAAAATAGCTGGCTATTATTGATAATAAACAAAATGTTTAATAATAATTACTAAAAGAGAGATGACCGATAACAGCGCCTTCCCCACGCCTGTACCTAGCGGCTTTGATGTATCGAAAATCCGTACTTCAGCAGGGCCATTGCCTAAGCCAGCTACTGTGAAACAGGAAGCTAATATACCCGGAGCTATTAAGGCCAGCCTGAAAAGAATTGCTAATGCTACCAGCTATCTATTACCATTACGGGCCTGATAAAAGGCAACGAATATGCAGTGCGCATAGCAGTTATTGGAGCTAACCCCACAAGAACGTATAGCGACCCGGTAAGTGCGTATGTGAATTTTTAGACAGAAAAGGAAAGGACATAACAACCTTGCCAAAAGATATAAACGATCTATTTAGGCTGTATCATTATAGTAACTTTAGATACATAGTTAAAGCAAAAACTGAATAAAACCCTGATGCATTTTTATGCGCCGGGGTTTTATTTTTATAGCTAAATAGCATACTAAACGTACAAGTGTGCAACGCAACGATGCTTAATAGCAGCACTGTCGCCGGGTACAAACGGCATTACTTCAGATTAAAATCCCCATATAATCCCATCAGCACAAGGCCCTTATGCCCCTCAGTGCTTACCTTTACAGCTACCCCTTCTGAACCACCTGTATTTCAGGAAGTTATTTCTCTGCGTGCGCTTGTTGGTTATTTAACGAAACACTGTAATCCCTGATGAAGAAGTTATTGGAACAGGTACGAGGCAGATTTAAAAAAGTATTCGATCGCATCAGTAATGAAAAGCTCAAACAGAATTTTCTACAGGCTCTCCCCTTCTGGATAGGATCTGTTTTTACCGGGCTTATTGCTGTATTGTATGCAAAGCTGTTTGGCTGGGCCGAAAATGGTACAGCTTACATTATGCATCATCATCGCTGGTGGTTGTTTGTTCTTACGCCTGTTTGTTTTGTACTGGCCTGGTGGATCACCGCCCGCTATGCGAAATATGCAAGAGGCAGCGGTATTCCACAGGTAATAGCTGCTATTGAACTGGCTAATCCTCAACACAGGGATAAAGTAGGCAAGCTGCTGAGTTTGCGCATTATTGTTGTTAAGATCATTTCCAGCCTCATCATGGTTTTTGGTGGCGGTATTGTGGGCCGTGAAGGTCCTACTATCCAGATCGCAGGATCAGTTTTTCATAAGATCAAACAGTGGTTACCTGCATGGTGGCCCAAAGTATCACACAGGAACATGATCATGGCCGGTGCTGCTGCCGGACTTGCGGCAGCCTTTAATACTCCACTCGGTGGAATTGTATTTGCAGTGGAAGAGTTGACCAAGCTGCACATCAGTTATTTTAAAACAGCCTTGTTTACAGCAGTGATCATAGCAGGTTTAACTGCTCAATGGTTATTAGGTCCCTACCTGTATCTCGGGTACCCGGATGTGAATTCATTATCATTCTTCGTTTTTGGCGGAGTGATCTGCGTGGCAATAGTGGCAGGTTTGTGCGGCAGCTATATGTCGAAACTAATGCTGGCATTGATGGGCTGGAAATCAAAATTTAAAACTCCCGGCAAACAGGTACTCTATATTATAGCGTGCGCATTGATAGTAGTAGTACTAGCTGTTTTTGTAAATGAAAAAATGCTTGGCTCCGGTAAAGAGCTGATGACGCAAACCTTATTTACACCCAACAAAACACTGGAATGGTATATGCCACTGATGCGTATGGGTGGTTCTATTTTATCTTTTACTACCGGTGGTGCCGGTGGCGTATTTGCACCTTCTCTCAGTGCGGGTGCAAGTATAGGGGCTGTATTGGCTGGCTGGTTTCATGTATCACCGGCAGATGCCAACCTGCTGATCTTAGCAGGCATGGTAGCCTTCCTTACAGGTGTTACCCGTACGCCTTTCACCTCTGCTATTCTTGTACTGGAAATGACAGACCGCCACAATGTGATCTTTCACCTGATGCTGGCAGGCATGGTAGCCAGCCTGGTTTCCATACTGATTGACAAACATTCATTTTATGATCGCCTGAAGCACCAATACATCAAAGAACTGGGTGTGGAAGAAGAACCGGAAAAGGAAGAAGAGGATGAGGATGATGAACCCGAAATAAGAAATGAGAATTTGGAAATAAAGAATGAGGAAGGGAAGATGCCTGAAGTATGAGGTCAGAAGTCAGAAAAGGCACAAGGTTCAAGAAACAAGACACAAGGGAATACAGGAAGAAATATCGAATGTCGAATTTTGAATACCAGCTACGAGCTTTGAGCTACGAGCCGCGAGGAATACAAGTTAGCAGTTAGCAATTTGCAGTTACCTGTAACTTGCATCCTGTATTCCCATTCACTATTCACCATTGACCATTCACTTGCTTCAGCCACTCACGACTGACGATTCACAACTCACGATTGCCGTCTGCCGATTCACGTCTCTTTGCGCCTTAGCGTTTTTGCGGGCCTGTTCTCTTTTTCCCTTAGCCTACCTCTTATCCACCAGTTGCTGCTTCGCATCCTTCACCTGCAACTCTTCCATCGCAGTGAGTTTGGATTCGCCAAGATCTACAACAACCTTTTCGATTTTTCCTGTATAGCGGAAAGGCATTTTATAGGTGAAGTCAACCGGTGAACCTACATCTTCGCCTACATCCAAACCTTCACCAAGAGAGAACTGTATAGGTACCGTTTTCTCCAACCTGCCTTTGGCTACTTCTTTGCCATTAGCCGTAACTGTGATGCTACCTCCTTTACCAATACCTCCGCCATCATATTTAAAATCAACCACTACCTGTACTTTACCTTTTGGCAGGGCTGCTTTGGATGCAAAGGTTGGCCGCTCAAGACCGATATAATTGTAAACGAAGTTTACCTTTCCATCACGCAGGTATAGACCATAGCCACCTTCCAGGCCACCATGCGTAACGATCATACCATTGGCATTGGTAGCAGGCACTTCAATATCTGCAGTGATGGTCCATGATTTATTTAGCATGGGAGGTGAAGCGGCATCCGGTAAGCCAATAGTGCCTGGATAATAGGTAATGGTTTTGAGACCTTTCACCAGGCTGGGCCTTCCCATTAATTCAGCATTCATGCGTACAGTGCCGCGCCAGTCGAGCGGCAGTACATTGTATTTAGCAGCCTCAACCCACCACATGTCCTGCAGCTGGCGCAGCTTTTCAGGATTGGTAGCTGCAAGATCATTGGCCTGTGAAAAATCTTCATCTATGTTATACAATTCCCATTTCTGTTTGTCAGGATCAAAACTTGACCTGTTGGGATTCCAGGGTTCAAATGAGAGTGCCGAGGCCATCCATCCGTCATGATAAATGCCCCTGTTTACAGCCATTTCAAAATACTGTGTTTCACGATGACCTTTTGCGTTGGTGCTATCTTTTGGAAAAACGTATGCGAAGCTGAGTCCTTCTATCGGCTTCTGTTCTACCCCGTTCAATTCTGTAGGAGCTGTAATACCGCAGGCTTCATAAATGGTGGGCACTATATCTATCGTGTGCAGGAACTGGCTGCGCAGGCCACCCTTGTCTTTGATACGGGCCGGCCAGTCAATGATCAACGGATTGCGGGTGCCTCCAAAATGACTGGCTACCTGCTTGGTCCACTGAAAGGGCGCATCCATAGCCCATGCCCATTCTGAAGTAAAATGATTGAAATGCTTTGGGCCGCCCAGCTCATTGATCACTTTCAGGTTGTCCTGCCACTTTTCAGGAAAGCCGTTAAAGAAAATATTTTCATTCAGCGAGCCTTCCAGTCCACCTTCTGCACTGGAGCCGTTATCACCGGCAATGTAAATGATCATGGTATTATCAGCATCGGGCAATTGTTTTACGGCATCTACTATCCTGCCCATCTCATAATCGCATTCGGCCCCATAGGCAGCAAACACTTCCATCATGTGTGCATACAATCTTTTCTGATCGGCATTGAGGGAATTCCATGCTGGCAGACTTGCAGGCCGTGGTGTGAGTTTGGTACTGGCAGGAATGACACCCAGTTTTTTCTGCCGCTCAAATGTTGTTTCCCGGTAGGCATCCCAGCCATCATCAAACCTGCCTTTGAATTTATCGATCCATTCTTTTGATACCTGGTGCGGAGCATGGGTAGCACCCGGCGCTACATAGAGAAAGTAAGGTTTATCCCTTGCAATACTTTTCATTTGCCGTACCCAGGCAATAGCATGATCGGCGAGGTCTGTAGTAAGGTAATAATTGGGATCGGCAGAAGCGGGAACCAGGTTATGATTTTCGAACAAGATGGGGTTCCAGTGATTCATATCCCCGGCATTGAAGCCATAGAAGTAATCGAAACCGAGGCCATTGGCCCAGCGGTCAAAAGGGCCTGCCTGGCTTAGCTCCCACGGAGGTGTATTATGATTCTTTCCTATCCATGCAGTAGCATAACCATTCTGCCGCAGTACCTCACCTACCGTTCCACAGCTTTTAGGGAGTATGCAGGTATAACCATCATACCCGGTAGCCAGTTCTGTAATGCCGGCAAACGCAGCAGAATGATGATTACGGCCGGTGATCAACGCAGCTCTTGTAGGTGAACACAATGCTGTTGTATGAAAGCGGTTAAAACGTAGACCATCTGCTGCCAGCCTATCCATTGTGGGCGATGGCACACCGCCGCCAAAGGTGCTGAACTGTCCGAAGCCTGCATCATCGATCAGGATCAGTAAAATATTAGGCGCTCCCTTAGGAGCTTTCACCATCTGTGGAAATTGCGCCGGGTCCGATTCCAGGTAAGTTCTCCCTATCTGCCCTTTAAAATGAAAATCCGGCCGTGGTAACACGGGTGGTGTGCGGGTAGTATCCTGCTGTGCATTGGCTGCTATTGATACAATCAATAATAGTACGTAACTACTTTTCATAACCTGTTCAGTATTATTGAGAAATAGGAAGGACTCAATAAAGACACGGTTAAGAAGTGCATTCCGCCAAGGGGGAAAGAAAAGTATGAAATTAGAAGTACGAAATACGAAGTCAGGAGTACAGGAAGTCAAATATCGAATGTTGAATTTTGAATATCAGCTACGAGCCTCGAGGAATACAAGTTAGCAGTTGGCAATTTGCAGTTACCTGTAACTTGCATCCTTTATTCCCATTCACTATTGACCATTGACTATTCACTTGCCTCCGTTACTCACGACTGACGATTGACGACTCACGATTGCCGTCTGCGTTCACGTCTCACACTCAAAGACTACTTACAACAAGAGGTATTTTTGTAGAGATCATGCTCAACACCTTTTCATGCAATTCCTTCATGGAGAATGCTTTTTTGTAGATGCCTATGATACCCATTTTAGGGATGGATTCTTTTACTTCAGGCGTGGTAGAAAATATTATTACAGGAGTTTGAGAGCCTTTTGCCCGAAGCGCTTCGATAAACTGCCAGCCATCCATTTTAGGCATGTTCAGATCAGTAATTATTAAATCGGGCATTGCTTCTGCAAGAATAGAGAGTGCGGCTTCACCGTCTGTGGCATAGTGAGCTGTGATCTCCGGCGCTACTTTTTTCAGTGCGAGACTAAAAAGCAAACGATCATCAGCATCATCATCAATCATTAATATGCGACGGTAACAGGCCATAGGAAGGTGTAAGTAGTAAAGCTAATACTAAACAATGGCATATGCTATTACATCGTGGAAATAATAGATACCCAAAAGGAATAAAAGCATTATTACATTGCTAAACATGTGCTAACAGGTTATAAAAGTTGCGACTTCGTTAGAGGTTTAATACCATTTTAATGTAGAGGATGCTAGTCGGGAAGGAAAGCCAGTTGGCAATTTGCAGTTACCTGTAACTTGTATCTTGTAACCTGTATTCCCATTCACTATTCAATGTCGTTGAATTAAGCTCCGGAGGAGCTACCTGTTTATAGAAAACCAATTTTAGAAGGTATTCAGCTCCGGTAGGAGCTTCCTGTAAGGCACCGGGGGCTCCTACCGGAGCCAGGACACGCTTATTATAATATTCATTTCTATAAACAGGAGGCCACGCTGTGGCCCTTTCTTAATTCAACGACATTGATTCACTATTCACCATTGACTATTCACTTGCCTCTGTTACTCACGACTGACGACTCACGTCTCACGATTGCCGATTGCCGTCTGCCGACTGACGACTCACGATATTGCCGATTGCCGTCTCACGATTCCCCAATCCCGAGATCTCTAAATTCCGAAATCAGCAATTCCCTACGGCGTCTACTGCTGGTGAAAAGTGTCCTTCAGTAGGAGAAGCTTTCACCATGAATCGGATTGTGCGTTTACTGTGTGCAATGAACCTTCTGTGCCATACCGGTCAATCGCAGGACCTGGAACCCAGGCGCTATGCGGCCCTGCCGGTGAAAACCAACGCCATTGCGATGATCTACGGCCTCTCGCGGGGTAATGTAGTAAGTGATGCCGCCCTGCCCATCTCCGATTTTAAAATGACCACTCACAACCTGGGCATAGGCTACGCACGAACATTTGGACTGGCCGGTAAACTGGCAAGAGTGATGGTAAGTGTGCCATTTACTTTTATGTCGGGCAAGCTGGTAATAAACGGTCATGATACCAGTGGCGTGCGGAATGGGTTCAACGATGCACAGGTAAGATTGGGTGTAAACCTGACCGGTTCTCCTGCTGTTACCCGCCAGCATTTTGCCACTTACCAGCAAAAGACCATTTTCGGCGTAAGCCTGGTGATCAACGTGCCTTCCGGGTTGTATCACAAAAATAAATTCATCAATACCGGCACCAATCGCTGGGCATTTAAACCGGAGATCGGTGTTTCGAAAAGATTTAAAAGAGTATATGCCGAAGTCTATTCCGGGGTATGGTTTTACCTGCACAACAACGAATACCTGGGCAATAAAAAACTGGCGCAACACCCCATGTTCAGCATCCAGGGACATGCCTGCTACTACCTGAAGCACCAGATGTGGATCAGTGTTGATGGTACCTGGTTCAACGGAGGACAAACCTACGTCAACAATGTTGCGGAAGGCGACCTGTTTGACAACTGGCGGGTTGGCGGTACCTGGTCTTTCCCTGTGGCCAAAGCCCATTCTTTAAAACTACAGTTTCATGTGGGAGCATTTGCTACACGCGGTTATAATTACAACACGATCTCGCTGGCCTATCAATTTGTGTTTTTTTAATGTGAGAATGCTTAACCCCTGACGCTGAATACGGTTATAGGTTGTAAGTTTTAAGTTATAGGTTAATACCGCTTAACGCGGAAGGCTTAACGCAGAACGCAAATACAGTTATAGGTTTTAAGTTGTAGGTTATAAGTTGAATACTGCTTAAGGCTGAAGGCTGAACGCCGAACGCGAAAGCAAATGCAGACGAGGGGCTCTGTGTTCCTCTGTGTCTCTGTGCCTTTGTGGTTCAAAATACCGCGAGCGGTAGTTAACAGTTCGCAATTTGCAGTTATCTGTATTCCCATTCACTATTCACCATTGACCATTCACTTGCTTCAGCCACTCACGACTGACGATTGACGACTCACGATTTTCTTTCACGTTTGACTTTTCACGTTTCACGGACATCCACTCACGACTGACGACTCACGACTCACGATTCCCCCTCCCCTTTGACTTTCATCAAACCACACATACCACGTATTCAAAATACATTTCTTCTTTTTTTTACCGCTTATCCCCAAACACCCTAGCAGGATATAAAAAAATGCACAAAGAAAACTCTCTTTCAAGGGTTTACGTAAATAACGATATCCCTTTAACAATAACCCATTCACCACCTCTATGCGCAACCAGGAAAACATCACACCAATCGATCAGTATGTGATCGAGACGGTAAAAAATCTTCGGAAACAACAAGGATTAACCCAGCAGGACATCGCTACCATTATCGGCACGCACCGCACTTTTGTTACAGATGCCGAAAGCAGTAACAGGCCTCACAAATACAGCCTGCGACACGTTAATATGCTGGCAAAACATTTTGGCATCTCCCCTCGCCTGTTCTTACCGGATGATCCACTGGCACAGGAAATGCCCAAAGATGAAAGTAACAACGGCAGCAATTTTGTGCAGGTGCTCACATTATTGTTTACCGTTATTTGTATCTGTTCAGATGAAATACCGATGCTGGCAAATCATGTATGCTAAAAAAAGAAGCAGTCATTCGATCACTTTGACCATTTAACACTTCAGCAAAAATCATTTTTCGTTCTCAGCGAATCACGAAGGAGGAGCCTTACAGTTCCTCCTTCGCTGATCAATAATGTGCCCGGTTTTACAATTGCCAACAATTATAAAATTGAGCAGGGATCAGGCTTCATAATTTTAATCTGCCTGTTGTTGATCGTAACTTTAGTATGAAATCAGTAACTACATCCGGTAGCTTACTCAGGGCAGATCCCAAACAAACACTCAGATAAAAAGACCAGTGAAAAAAAATAGCTGGTCTTTTCCCTCAACTCCACTCCCCACTGTTAGCAGTTACACGTATCAATCAATCTTGTCCATTGCCTGCTCCCAAAATTGCTTTTCATAGTTTAGGTGATAAATGTCCGTGCCCTATGTTTTTAATTAATCAATTAGTTAATGTGCAGATGTGCGAATGAAGACCGGAAGTCGGAAAGACCGAAAGTCCGGAAGAAAGCCAGTTGGCAGTTGTCCTGAATACCAGCGACGAGCTTTGAGCTACGAGCCGCGAGCAATATAAGTTGGCAGGTGGCAATTTGCAGTTACCTGTAACTTGCATCCTGTATTCCCATTCACTATTGACCATTGACTATTCACTTGCCTCCGTTACTCACGACTGACGATTGACGACTCACGGTTTCAAATATCAAATCTCAAATCCAGTATCCGACATCTTGCATCCGGCATCCGGTGTCCCATCTCCAAATCTCTAAATTCCGAAATCAGAAATCTTTGAAATCGACAAAAGCAAAAAGGCCCGCCTCTATAAACTGAAGCGGACCTTACCACTGAATCATTAACCCCATTCACCCTTTTTTGTCCCCGGCATTGTTACCAGGTGCAATAGGCGGCAAACTCCGTACTAATGCCCTATAACTTACCGGCAGTCATAAGATGACCTTTTTGTGGTTTTTGAAGTCAGCAGGGCCCGGAGGTCAATATGGTTGTTACTGTTTTATATCGTACTAATGTCATGATTTGCAAAGGAATCCCGTAGACACGGGATCCGTCTTCATGAATAATAAAAGCCTAGTATGAAAAGAATTTAGGATACAGCTATTTCTTACTAACCCGCTACGCGAGCATGCGCTGTAACTTTTACTGCAGGATCCATAACACACCTGAAGCCAAGATGATTGGTACCGGAGCGCCATTCACCTTTACCTCTTGTACCTACCATATAGCGGGTACAGTACTGATCGGTACACAGGTAAGATCCGCCCCGCATTACTTTCTTTTTCTCGCCCGGTTCCACAGGATCAAAAGAAGATGAGGGGCCACCAGGGTTCACTGCTGTACCCTGTTGTTGCAGATCGTGATAGTAATCTGCACGGTACCAGTCGCTGCACCACTCCCACACATTGCCGGCCATGTCATAGATCTTATAACTATTGGGAGCAAATTGCTTTACCGGTGCAAGACCAGCATAGCCATCTTCAGCAGCATTGTATTGTGGAAATTTTCCCTGGAAAGTATTGGCCATCCATTTACCATCGGGTTTAAAATTATTGCCCCAGGCATATAAACGACCTGCGCTTCCGCCCCTTGCAGCAAATTCCCACTCCGCCTCCGTAGGCAGGCGTTTACCCGCCCATTTGGCATAAGCTGCTGCATCTTCCCACGCTATATGTACTACAGGATAATTATCTTTTCCCTCAATGGAGCTACCTGCCCCCAGCGGATGACGCCAGTTGGCCCCGGGCACATACTGCCACCACTGGTAATGATTATTCAGCTCTACTTCGTTGGCAGGTGGCGCAAACACTACTGAACCTGCTACCAGGTTCCCTTCCGTAGCACCGGGAAACTCTTCTTTTGTTGGTTTCTTTTCTGCAACCGTTACATAGCCGGTAGCTTTTACAAATGCAGCAAACTGCGCATTGGTCACTTCACTTTCATCTATAAAATAACCATCTATATATACTCTATGCACCGGTGTTGCATCGCGCAGTGCCTGTTCATTCAAACCTTTTACATCTTTCATACTGGCAGCGCCCATACTGAATTCACCACCAGGCACCCATACCATGCCTGTATGGGTTTCAGCAGGCTGTTGTGTATTGGCGATGGTTGAATCAAAACCAACGGCCGCCACATTACTGACCGCTGCAATAGCCGTATTCATTGACTCCGGGCTGCAGGCAGTGGCCTGCTGTGCCTGTTGCTGTACCGCAACACGCTGTTCCGGGTTATTGCAACCCGCAATAGCGGCAATGAATAAAATGTACTTAACTGGTCGCATAAAAAAAGAAAATGTATATGAGGAAGCAGGAAAGCGCTTTTAGAAAGAAGGCCCTGCATAGAAATGCGCGGCCGTGGTAGTATAATCTCTACTGTTCCTGCTTATGCTCCAAAGATCTTGATCAGCCCTGCCATTAATGGTTCACCTGTTCCACAGGCTTACAAATATGCCGGTACTGATGTTGGCTGCTACCGGTATGCCGTTGGCTACAATACCCGATTGCATTTTAATATCGGGCCATTTACCGGAAACAACATTGCTGACGGCCATCGGAAATACGATCATCCCTTGCAATCTTGCTTCCACTATCCTGGTTATATTTATTTTGAATCCGCCGGAGAACGTGCAATTAAAAACAGTGATACGTTCTCCGCCCGAAGGATCTGTTATTGATAAACCCAGTAATGCACCACCAAAGAGTCTCACAATACCGGGTGTTATTTCCTTTAAAGCTCCTATTCTCACAGTATGTACAGCCACCCGTGATGAGATGGTACTATCCGGGGCTTCTTTTTTAACCCATGCTACCTGCGATACCTGCCTGTTGAACTGGAACTCCGCTGATACATTACGAAAGAACTTTTTTGCAGAATATGCAGATAAAGCAACTGCCACTCCCCAGTCTGGCCCTCTCCTGATCGTGTATTCTGCCGCCGGTATATTTACAGATGTATTACTGCTATATCCTATCAATGACCCTACCTGTACCTTCTGCGCCATTAATACCTGCCCCACAGCATGCAGAAAAAAGAACAAAAAAAATAGCTTCCTGCACATTCAGTATTTGTTGAACTTAACAAGTAATTGTTTTAAGAAGACCAGTGAAGAAATTCACCGGTCTTTTTTTTAACCCCTGAATGAAACGACTAACCTATTACTGCTGAAAAAAAATAAATAGCTGATTTATGATCGTTATCGCTGCTATCCGCGCAATTTTTACACGGCAGTCAATGCATACCAATGAACCTTAACAATATGTAGCAAGTGAAAATGAGTGAAAAAAGTGAAGAGCTGTTATTCCCCGTTGTTGACATTATAAAGATACCATCGTATAAAATATTGTCCAATTATTCAAGCCTTTACCCTGCCAAAAATTATAATATTTGGCAGGCATTTTATGAAAGGAAATGTTTTGTATAATCAGATGGCGTGTAGCCTGTGAATTTCTTAAATGCGGCAGTAAATGTATTCCTGTTTTGAAATCCGCATTGCTCAGCCAGGTCGTGCAGACTTAGTATTTTACCTGCTTCACGCAGGATCATTTCTTCACAATAACGGATCCGGTGCTGGTTAAGATAATCACTAAAGTGTACCCCTATATGCTGATTGATAACTGCCGACAACTGGTAAGCAGGTATTCCAAGATCATCAGCCAGGTGCTTAATAGTATAACCAGGCTGCAGGTATGGCTTTTTCTCATGCATGAATTGTTCAAGCCTGAACTGTATAAATTCAACAGGTCTTGAAACCGACATAGTGGCTGCCTGTTTCTTATTCTTACCCTTGAATAACGACTGAAAAAAGCCTTTTATATTTATTTTCATACGCATCAATTGTAAGTTAGTTGGTATGATTATTTTCACAATCCTATGCAGTAAGCATATCAACATAGCAATACCAGCAGCATGGTCATTATAATCTTCTTAGGGTCTTTCATAATTTTGTGCATGCCTTTATTTATATAAACAAAGCCTCTTAAAGATCTTGTGCGCACAATTTCCCTCAATTTGCAATATTGAGCATCCTGCAGAAAGCATAATGAGTGAAAGGCTATAGAAAATATCACCAGGATATTGTTGCTCTATAGGCCCTTCACTCATCTTTTTATTCCGGCACATGGCGCCGGTGCATCACTATTTAGTAAAACCGGTATAGCCTACACCAGCATATTATTGCTTTTTAAAACCAGGTAAATCTTGCACCAATATTTATAGACAGAAATGGTTGTGCATCCAGGTCGCTGTTATTAAACGCCCAGTAGTATTTTACGCCTACAAATGGATTGATACCGGATTGCGTTTTAAAAGAGAATCCAGCTTCAGGACGCAGACAGAACTGCCATGCCTCGGTAGTAATACGATATAAACCAAAGTCGGTTGACCTGTTGGAATACAAAGTACCAATACCGAACCCTACATAAGGCGCAGCCTTTTTTCCTGCTGAGTTGGGGAAATATTTAGCTTCTGCAAGGATAGGCACAGAATTAGTATACCTGTATTGCTTACCGGTAATGGTGGCTGTTCCTTCTGTGTATTCTTTGGTATCCACGCTTTCATAAAAAACATTCCATCCAGTTTCGATACCTGCCACCACCTGTGGCTTGATCTGTTTTTCAAATTCAAAGTTGATCCCCCTGAAACTGGTTTTACTGATATAATCGTGCAGGTTGCCCATAGGAAAAGCAATAGGATAAGAAATAGTCAACCCGCTTCTCTGAGCAAAGGCCCCTACTGAACAGCTTAGTAACAGACCCATATATAAAAAGTATTTCATGATCAGCCTTTTTAATGTTTTAAATAAGATGATTGTGCAAATGCCTGGTTAACGGTTGTATTAATGCGACTGGTAATATCCGCAGTACCGCCTTCAGCCAGTCCATTCATGATACTGTTCCATACTACAGAAACATTCTCAGCTGCAGCAGCATTTTTACTATCAACCATCTGTACAAATACTGATCCTGACCTGTAGCCTGTTACATAGGAAGGATAATACCAACCGGGATAATACCAACCCCACCAGGGACTCCAGCCCGGATACCACCAATCCCAGTAGTACCAATCATAATAGTAATAGATATTGGTAGTGGTCATGGCCGATACCAGCAATACCACATCAGGATTTGCATTCTTATCTACTCTTGTCCAGCCATAGTTGCCCATATTTGTTTTAACAGCATTGAGGATAGCTGTAGAATAGGTAGCACTCACAAACTGAGGCTTGCCATCCCCGTCCGGATCATTGAATACATCACCGGTTATCTTCACCACACTATCCGGAATAGCATAGGTATGTTTAGTACTAAAGTCAAAATCGGAAGAATAATTGGTGTACACCAGGTTAAGATCATCAGTATACTCAGCCCCCTTTGGATAACAACCGGCAAACAGGAGCGGCGTAAGCACGGCCAGCCAGAAATGTAGTCTGATTTTCATAATACAAAATTTTGAATAATTAATAAGCATTGATCAGTGATAAGCAATTGTTTCCTGTACAGCGATGTACAAGCCGATCATTATTCAGAAGAGAATTTGGAAGCAGACTATTGGAAGCTCTTAAAGCAGGAAAGGAAGAATATAGATAAGACGATACTATTGCACAATATTATAATTACTGATTAAAGATACATGCTTATCTGCGCAAACTTCATAATTCATCATTGCTATCGGACAAAATTTACAAGATTGAGCAAATGTGAAATGCAGATTGTAAGTTGTAAGTTTTAAGTTATAGGTATAGTACAGCTTAACGCGGAACGCTTAACGCAGAACGCAAATACAGTTATAGGTTTTAAGTTGTAGGTTATAAGTTGAATACTGCTTAAGGCTGAACGCGAAAGCAAATGCAGACGAGGGGCTCTGTGTTCCTCTGTGTATCTGTGCCTTTGTGGTTCAAAATACCGCGAGCGGTAGTTAGCAGTTGGCAATTTGCAGTTACCTGTAACTTGCATCTGGCCTGGTAACCTGTATCCGGTAACTGGTAACTGGTAACCGGCATTACCGATTGCCGATTGCCGTCTGCCGATTCACGATTTCATTCACTATTGACCATTCACTTGCTTCAGACACTCACGACTCACGATTCACGTCTCACGATTGCCGATTGCCGTCTCACGAAATCAGAACTTATACGTCAAACTAAACACCACTCCATAGTCAAAATTACTGCTGCCGTCAGGTGGTCTGCTATCGAAATTGGTATAGGGATTTACAGATACATTAAAATCACTGACCAACTCCCACAGTACTACTGTATTACCTTCATAACGAACCCTTCCCCATTGAGACAGACCAATATAGGCAGACTGAGATGAATTGATCTGTATATTAGGGTGCTTAAAATGATAATAATTAAAGCGGAACAACAAAGGTATCTCATACAGCAACTTACTGTCATCTCCTGAAGTACTGTGTTCCTGGTTAATGGCCAGTCCACTGATGCCCAGCAACTGGCTACTATTCGTTACCAGGAATTTATTACCCGCTCCCAGTGTTTGCTGGAACCTGCGCGCTATTGACAATTCAAGATTACGTTGGTAAGTACAGCCACCTGCAAGAAACCAGGTATTGGACAAATAATAGCCAACCATCAGGCCGAAGTCTTCCCTGTCCCTTGAAAACTTACTGGTATCAATGGAAGCGTTCTCTGAGCCCGAAAACTGGAATTCCCACCTGCGCGTATTATAGTTTATGGTAGAGCTCAAATTAAACTGACCAACAGAACTGGACTTCGTATAGCTGAATCCCGCAGAGATGCTACCGGTAAGACCATCGAGAAAGCTTTTCTCCAATGGAACTACCAGGTGCAGGCTCACCAGGTCCAGGTGTACCAGTTCCCCATCATCACAAACAATATCAATCCAGCCAGACTTATCAGAAGCTCGTAACATTCCATAATATATTTCTTTATCACCGGCCTCGATCTTATATCGTTGTACAGACTTCAATCTTTTTATTTTATACAATTTCACATTCTCATCATTGAGATCTACATCATCAATAGTAAGTACACCCAACTGGATCACTTTAATATCACCAATCAGGATCTGCCCGTTATATAGGAATACAGAATCTTTCTCCTGCCCAAAGGAAACAAAGCCAATCAGCATAAACAGTAATAATAAGTAAGCGCTGACCATACCCTTTCTAACAGGAAAAGATACCTTTCTCATATTCAGAAAGACACTCCTCAACTATAAAAGCATGAAAGCTATTTTTTATTTTCCTGCAAAGATTTCTAAATCCGTGCCACTATCTCTCTTATCAAAAACAGTTGCATTGAAATTTATAGCTACCTTGAATACACTTTATCA
The DNA here is from genome assembly GCA_047602185.1 of Chitinophagaceae bacterium. GTDB lineage: Bacteria > Bacteroidota > Bacteroidia > Chitinophagales > Chitinophagaceae > PMP191F. Next base: position 1,929,307 of record JASGHY010000001.1, read on the forward strand.
CCAACACCTGGTACATCTTCTTCCTGCTTAATATATCTCTTACAATCCTCCGTCTATTTATCACCAGATCTCTTCCTGTTTTATACATCCTGCATTACTGAATGACTTACACAGCATTAGTATCAAGCAATGATTTAAAACTTATAGGATGAACAACACCGATGCCGCCTGCTATTCAGACCATGAACTTACATGCTTAATGAACCAGGAAGATGATGCCGTATTGAACCTTCTTTTTCGGAAATACTGGTCTCCATTAATGAATTATGCGGGCAACTACATTACAGATCATGACACCTGTAAGGAAATTGTGCAGGAACTTTTTGTAACACTGCATATAAAACGCTCTCAGCTAAAAATAGAGATATCTCTGTCGTCCTATCTCTACCGCTCTCTCCACAATAAGATCCTCAACTACCTGCGGGACCAATCAGTTTATAACAAACATCTCACCATCGCATCCCGCAGGAACCGGGTTACAAACGGACACAATGATGTAGAGGAATTTATTACAGTAATGGAGATCAATAAAGAGCTTCACAACTGTCTTAACAGGATGCCCGCGAAATACAAAGAGGTATATGTATTGCACAAGCAACGTGGATTCACGCTCAGGAAAACCTCAGAGCTGCTGCAAAGACCAGTAGACACCGTAGAAAAACAATTCAGAAAGGCTGTTCATTTTCTGCGCAACCATCTTGTAATTGTATGAGAGTGCTTAAGATATCTCTGTTTACCATCTTCTGATAACTCTTTTTTAACAAAGTTGGCGGAAACAGGAAAACAACCGTGTCTTTCAGGTAAAAGCTGAAGAGTACACCCTATTACAGCGAACAACTCAATACATCATACAAACAAATAAATTTTCTAAGCATGAAAAAGTTGATGCCGGTAGCCATACTTGCGGCCATTATGCTTTTTATCGCAGCATGTGGTCCTTCTTTAAAAGTGAATACAGATTATGACAGGGCTGTAAATTTCCAGCAGTACAAAACATTCAGGCTGTATAAAACAGATAGCAGTAATACGGCCATCAGCCAATTGAACCAGCAAAGGATCCTGAATGCTGTAACCAGCGAAATGACTAAAAAAGGGTTTCAACCAACCTCGGGTGATGCGGACCTGCTGGTAAACACGGTAACGATCGTTAAAAATAAAGTAGCGCTTAGCTCCAATACAGATTACTATGGTTATGGTGGTGTGTACCGCCCCTATTACTGGGGAGGAGGAATGGGAGGTGTATCCTCTACTACTACCTACAATGCTCAGCAATATAAAGATGGCTCATTGATCATTGATATAGTAGATGCGAAAACGCAAAAACTGATCTGGCAGGGAACAGGTAATAGCGAACTGGACCATGCGCTGAAAGATCCTGACACACAAATACCACAGGCTATCAGTAAGATCATGGCCAATTTTCCGCCCGGTGCAGCTAAAAAATAGCAGGCAACCTGCAATCCACCATTCTATAACTATTGCGATGGCAACCCAAAGAAGAAAATTTACCGACGAAGAAAAGAGAACCATACTCCGCAAAGCCGGGGAAAAGGGTGTCAGCGCAGTTTTACACGAATACCATCTTTCGTACAGTGTACTGGCAAGATGGAAAAAGCAATTGCTTGGGGATAGCAGCACCGCCCAGCATAACCAGGCAAGACAGGAGATAAAACATCTGTCAGATGAAAACATGCGGTTGAAAAAGATCATTGCCGAGCAGGCATTGGAACTTGAACGTAAAGAAGAGGAATTGAAAAAATATGTACCCTACGGCAAGCGCTAGCAAACAACATTTACCAGGAGTATTTAAAAAGTAAACAATGAAAAAGTTTCTGTTGCTGGCAACCACTGTTGCCTTTTACATGCTGTCCTACTCACAGGATGATGATATCGTTATTCGCGGCACGTCAAAGATCAGTGCCAACCTTGCTCCCAAAGTAGTAGTTGACTCACTACACAAAGTATTTCCTGATGCCAGATCAGTAGTTTACTTTAAAACACCGGCCACTGCTGCTAAAAACGGCTGGACAGTAACAGAGGATGACAATCTCGAACCGGGTGATGATGTAGATTATTATACCATCCAGTTCAAAAGAGCAGATATGAAGTATTATGCGCTGTATGCCGCAAATGGCAAACTAGTCCGTTCAAAACTGGAGCAAACAGTTACCAACCTGCCCACCCCTGTTAAGACATCGATGAAGAACCTCGGCTCCACCCATCCCGGCTATACAGTTACTTCCAGAACGTACTATAAAAACATCAACCACTCTAATAAACAAGAGTACTACGAGATTATTGCCCAGAACGGTAAAACAAAGAAAAGGCTATACTATAAAGCAGATGGTACACTGATTAAAGTGAAAGGATAAATCGGTCATTATATGTTCAACCCGCTCCTGTATACCGGCAAGTACATTCGCCATTACCCCGGCAAATATCATATACTGTTGTTACTGGCAACAATTGTTTGCTGCCAGGCGCGGGCACAGAATATTTCAAGTAAGCACCTGAGCGATAGTCACAAGGAGTATTACGACAGCCTGGCAAAAATGAATTACAACAGGGTATTTCCTATCCTGGGCGATAAGGTATATAAAAGGGGGTTCGATATTCCATTTCCCTTTGGTGTAATGATCAATTCCTTCTATGGCTCACAGGGCATCACCATCAGCAACATTAAGGTAGGAATAAAAGGAACTGACACGGCACTGGGGCCGGTAGACCTGAGCGATGTCATTGAATTCAGCGACGTAACAGCCAAAGGCTACAATGTGAATACACGTGTAGACCTGTGGGTATTACCTTTTCTGAATGTGTATGGCATGCTGAACTGGTTTCCCAGAGCAAGTACCAGCGTATCGCTTTCCAAACCGGTTGAACTCAGTACCAAAGCCACGCAGCATGGCTGGGCCTGGGGCCTGGGTATTATGGGTGCAGGTGGTGTGGGCCCGGTGTGGATCCAGGCAGATTACAATATGACATGGGCTGATATGGAATTACTGGACAATAAGGTTTTTACACAGATAGTAGGCATAAGAATGGGCCATGCCTTTACATCACACAAGAATGCTGAACGCAATATCTCACTGTGGATAGGCATGATGGGGATGTTCATTAATAACAATACTGTTGGACAGATCGCTTTGTCGGATATATTTCCTGGCATGACGCAGGAGCAGATCGATAACATCAAAAACAGTTATAACAACTGGTACGATGATCTGTCTGCTGTAAAACAAAAAGTAGTTGACAAGATCGTTGAAAACCTACAGGACAGGATAGACGGGCATCCCGTTAAAGATACTTATATCACTTACCAGATGAACAAATCAGTTAAAAGCAGGTGGGCCGGTTTGGTAGGTGCTCAATACCAGGTAAACAAAAGATGGCAGATAAGAACGGAATGCAATTTTATCGGGAAAGACCGCTTTTCCCTTTTAACCTCGCTAAACTATCGGTTCATGGGATTTAAGAAAAAAACAAAGGCTGACTAACCTCCTATTGCAACTCATTAAATGACAAATGATGAAGTTCAACAACAAACCTGTAGTGATATGCTGTTTGTCGATCATTATTATAACCGGCCTGTATTGTAACGCCCCGTTAAAGAAACCCGGTCAACCGGGCAACGGAGATCCTTTGCCTTCCTGGAACGAAGGCACATCAAAAAAAGCTATTCTCGATTTCGTGAACAATGCTACCCATGAGGGTAATACCGGCTTTATACCGGTTGAGGATCGCATTGCCTGTTTTGATAATGATGGTACCTTATGGACCGAGCAACCAGTATATACACAACTATTGTTTGCCATTGACAGGATCAAAGCACTGGCGCCGCAACACCCGGAATGGAAAACAAAAGAACCTTATAAATCCATACTGGCCGGAGACATAGCTGGCGCCCTGCAAAGCGGAGAGAAAGGACTGGTAGAAATGGTAATGACCACACATGTAGGCATGAGCTCCGATGAATTTACCACCATAGTAAAAGACTGGATAAAAACTGCACAGCATCCCCGCTTTCATAAACCATATACAGCCTGTGTGTACCAGCCTATGCTGGAATTACTGGCATACTTAAGAGCCAATCAGTTTAAAACATTTATTGTTTCCGGGGGAGGCATTGAATTTATGCGTCCCTGGACACAGGAAACATACGGCATTCCATCAGAGCAGGTGGTTGGCAGCGGCATCAAAACAAAATTTGAAGAACGTAACGGTCAACCAATATTGCTCCGTACGGCAGCAGTAAACTTCGTTGACGATAAACAAGGTAAACCGGTAGGCATACTGGAGCATATCGGTAAACGCCCTGTAGCAGCCTTTGGCAACTCCGACGGTGATTTCCAGATGCTGCAATGGACAACCAGCGGCAACGGTCTGCGCTTTGGACTGATCGTTCACCACGATGATGGGGAACGGGAATATGCCTATGACCGCGGCTCACCCATCGGCACGCTTGAACGTGGGCTGGATGAAGCTCCTCAACGCGGTTGGATTGTTGTAAGCATGAAGAACGATTGGAAAAAGATCTTTCCGGATTCTACCGCTCATTAAAAATTAACACTCAAATACAATGTTATGATCAGGAAGCTAGCATTTTATTGCATACCGGTAATGATATTGGGAGCCTGCGGCGCCAGTAAGAAACTGGAAGTAGCACAGGGAGAAATTGATGCGCTGCAAAGCAAAGTGCAGCAACTGGAAAAAACAAACTCATCGCTTAAAAATGAGTTGAACCAGATGACCACCCAACGCCAGGTTGCTATCCAGGAGTTTACCAAATACAAAGCAGAATGCGATGAAGCCCAGAGAAAGCTCCGTATAGCAGGTGCCATCCTGGAAGAACAGGCAAATACCATGCGACAGGTAGAAGGAAAAATAGAAGAAGCGCTGGTAGACTTTGACCAGCGAGGGGTCGATGTGTATTATCAGAACGGCCTGGTATACGTAAGCATGGAAGATAAGCTGCTATACCCCAGTGGTAGTGCCAAACTGAGCGATGACGGGAAAAAGGCATTGGGCGCTCTTACACAGGTGCTGAACGATTATCCCAATTTAAAACTGATCGTAGTTGGTAATACAGATGATGTACAGTTTAAAAAAGGGAATACGGACAACTGGACACTCAGCACAGAAAGAGCTAATAGTGTAGTACGTATTATGCGGGATGATTATAAAGTTGATCCCGCACGTTTAACAGCGGCAGGCAGAAGTAAATACAGTCCTGTAGCAGATAATGCTACCCCGGAAGGAAAAGCAAAGAACAGGCGCACAGACATCATCCTCAACCCAGACCTGAAGAAGTTGTGGGATAGTATTGAGAAGTAAGACGGGATACAGGGTGAGTCGTGAATCGGCAATCGTGAGACGTGAATCGGCAGACGGCAATCGGTAATTGTGAAACGTGAAAAGTCAAACGTGAAAGAAAATCGTGAGTCGTCAATCGTCAGTCGTGAGTGGCTGAAGCAAGTGAATGGTCAATGGTGAATAGTGAATGGGAATACAGATAACTGCAAATTGCGAACTGTTAACTACCGCTCGCGGTATTTTGAACCACAAAGGCACAGAGACACAGAGGAACACAGAGCCCCTCGTCTGCATTTGCTTTCGCGTTCGGCGTTCAGCCTTAAGCAGTATTCAACTTATAACCTACAACTTAAAACCTATAACTGTATTTGCGTTCTGCGTTAAGCGTTCCGCGTTTAGCTGTATTAACCTATAACTTAAAACTTACAACCTATAACCGTATTTAGCGTTCCGCGTTAAGCTGTATTAACCTATAACTTAAAACTTACAACCTATAACCGTATTTGCGCTAGACGTTCAGCACCATAAGATACGTTTATGAAAAACAATACGCTCATTATAAAGATCATCCTTGCATTGCTGCTCTTATCAGGAGATACAGCCAAACAGTTGCAGGCACAGGCATCTAATGCGACAGCTCCGGCACAGGATATTGGCTGGCCAAGACAGGTAACTCAAAACGGAGCAACACTTACTTATTACCAGCCACAGCTTGATGAGTGGAAAGACTATAAATCATTAAAAGCAAGAATGGCTTTTTCCCTTACTCCCAAAGGAGGGTCTCCGATACTGGGTGTTGCATCGATGACTGCTGAAACACTGGTTGATAAAGATGCGCGAACAGCTTATTTAAGAGATGTGCAGGTTTCTGATGCACGGTTTCCTTCGCTTCATGAAGATTCAATACAAATGATGTCGAAGTTGTTAAAAGAGTTGATGCCTACAGGCGGCGAAACCGTTTCCATGGATCGCCTGATCGCTGATCTTGACAGCAGGCAGACACAGGCAGATGGTGTGCCGGTTAAGAACGATCCGCCGTTAATCTTTTACAGTGCCGGGCCAGCTATTCTGCTGATGGTAGAAGGCGATCCGGTATACGCGCCTATCGAAAAAACAAACCTGCAATTTGTAGTCAATACCAACTGGGATCTGTTCCAGGAAAAAAAGAAAAAGGACTATTACCTGTTGATCAATAATGGCTGGTACACAGCCACGGCACTCAAAGGCCCGTGGACATCAACCAAAACATTACCTAAGGATATGAGCAAACTGCCTTCAGGACAGAACTTTGATGATGTAAAAAAAATGGTGCCGCCTCCCCCACCCGCAGGTACTGTACCACAAATCTTCTTTAGTGATAAACCGGCAGAATTGATCTTATTAAAAGGACCACCGGTGTACACAAAAATACCAAGTACCAACCTCTTGTATGTCAACAATACAGATAATGACATTTTTGTAGATAATCTCGATAAGGAGTACTATGTATTGTTATCAGGCCGCTGGTTCCGTTCCAATGCATTTGAAGGGCCATGGTCCTATACCGGCGACAACCTGCCTGCCGATTTTGCAAAGATCCCTTCCGGCTCTCCTAAATCATATGTACTCTCTTCAGTACCCGGTACGGTGGAAGCATCAGACGCTGTAATGCTGGCGCAAATTCCTACTACAGCTATCGTAAACAAAGCTGAGGCAGAAGCTAAAGTAAAAGTAAACTATGATGGTAATCCTGAATTTAAACCTATTGAGCAGACCAACCTGCAATATGCTACCAACACGCAGGATAAAGTAATCAAAGATGGCGATCTCTATTATCTCTGTTTCCAGGGCATCTGGTTCATGTCAACCACACCCAACGGCCCGTGGAAAACAGCAGATGCCGTTCCCAAAGAAATATATACCATCCCTCCCAGTTCGCCCATGTACAATGTAACCTACGTTACTCAAACCAATGTTACTGAAACAACTGTTGAAAGCAGTTATACCGGGGGCTACCTCGGCATGTTCATCATCGGTATGACAGTAGGCGCCTGTATTGCTTTTGGTACAGGATACTACTATCCTCCCTATATCTATTGGGGACCGCATGTTCCCTATCCTGTTTATCGGCCATGGCCCTGTACCTATGGTGTTGGTGCAGTGTATAATCCATGGACTGGAGGCTGGGCTGCAGGCCGTGCCGCTTACGGGCCCTATGGAGCCGCACGCACTGCTGCATGGTACAATCCCGCTACAGGCAGATACGGTCGCTCTGCTTCTGTACAGGGCTGGTATGGAGGTCGTACCGCCGCCAGCACTTATAATCCGTGGACAGGAGGCTATGGCGCTACAAGACAGGGACATAATGCTTATGCGCAATGGGGTACATCGGTAGCCGCACGTGGCAATCAATGGGTACAGACAGGACATGTAACGACTGCACGGGGAACAACTACCGGTTACCGCACTTCTACCAGTCAGCACGGAACTGTTACCCGTGGAGCTAATGGAACAGTAGTAAGAGGCAATAATGGTGTATATGCAGGGCACGATGGAAATGTTTATCGTAAGGACGCCAATGGTTCATGGAGTCAGTACAGTCATGGCAACTGGCAGAAGCCGGTAGGTACCAGCGAGAGTACTATGCATGGATTGGACAGATCAGCACAGGCACGTCAGCGCGGACAGGTGCAGACACAACGCTTTCAGAATGCACGCTCTTCCGGCGGAGGAAGATTAGGCGCCAGAGGTGGAGGGATCCGGAGAAGGTAAGGGCACGGTAATCAGGAATAAGAAATTTAAAATAAAAAATGAGAAAGTGGGGAATGAACAGATTTGATAATGGGGGAATGTAAAATGCTGGTTATAGGTTATAAGTTGTAGGTATAATACAGCTAAACGCGGAACGCTTAACGCAGAACGCGAATACAGGGAAATGTGCGAATGGAGGATTTGAAAATTTGAGAATTTGAAGATTTGAAAATGAAGAGACAGCAAATCTAAAATCCATCATCCTGTATCCGGAAACTGGTATCTGGTAACCGGTAACGCCCATTTCACGTTTGACTTTTAACCTTTCACGCCCCCACTCACCTTTGACGTTTCACGATTGCCGTTTGCCGATTGCCGACTTCACTGACAATTCACTAATAAAAAACACATCATGAACGCAAATAAAATAATATCATGGACAGTAACAGCACTGCTGGTATTACTGAATGCCCTGCAGACGGCACAGGCTCAGTTAAAGGGAGATGATATACCCGGAGATGTTGGATTACAAGCCGGAACGCAGGCGCCACCTTCATTGTCATTTGCGCTGCCTTTCTATTTTTATGCAAGCTCTAAATATAAAAAATCAGGGGATGGTTCTATAAGTACCGATTTCAATATGGTGTTTACAGGTATTGGCGCCTCTGTGGTAACCAACCTGAAAATCTTAAATGCCAACTATGGAGCATCTGTTATCCTTCCCTTTGCCAGTAACAGGCTGGAAGGAAACCTTGTGAACACTAAATCCAATTTTCAATATACAGACAGCTACATACAACCTATACAATTGGGATGGCATACCAAACACGCCGACTTTACAGCAGGTTACGGTTTGTTTATACCCACAGGCTCTTATGAACAGGGCGGTGATAACAATAGCGGCCTGGGTATGTGGGCAAATGAGTTTTCAGGGGGCACTACAGTTTATTTTAATAAAATGAAAACACTGCACTTCTCTACCCTGCTGTCGTATGAAATACATAGCGATAAAAAAGATACAGATATAAAGACCGGTGATATCCTGACCATTGAAGGAGGACTTGGAAAAACATGGTACCATAAAACAACCGGTAGTCCAATACCAACCATTATTAATGCGGGGATTGTCTATTATATGCAATACAAAGTATCCAGCGATAAAATACCTGTTGGCAATACAGTATTCACCGGCGATAAAGATCGCGTATATGGATTAGGTGCTGAAGGGAACATCTTTATTCCCAAGGTACGCATGCAGGTAAACGCTCGCTGGCTGAGTGAAATGGGTGCAAAGAACAGGTTCCAGGGCAATACATTCTTTATCATGGTGGGTTACATGTTAAAATCATTTTCTAAAAAGAAAGACTGATACGTTGTCTGTTTAACCCGATATAGTCATGAAAAAAATTTTGTTACCTGTTCTCTTCATTGCCTGTACTTGTGCAGCACGATCGCAGGTGTTGATCGCTATATTATTCGGAGATAAACTGAATACAGATAAACTTGAATTTGGTCTTATTGTAAGCCCCGGCCTGGTTAACATCACAGATATTCAGAGCAAATCAAGAGCCGGTTTAAATCTTGGCCTGTATTTCAATATCAAGATAAACGACCGGCTTTTTCTTCACCCTGAGCTTATACCTAAAGCAGCATTTGGTGCCCGCTCTATCATGCCTTATTCAACCGGGAATGATAGCCTGGACAATCTCTTTACCGGAGGTAGTATACAACGCAATATAAAAGCAATGAGCCTGCCATTACTGGTTCATTACCGCATTAAAAAACTACTGTTTGCAGAAGCAGGTATACAGGTTGACTGGCTCTTACGCTCAAAAGATGTTTTTAAGAACGAGGTAGACGGTAATGATCTTACTTATACTACTAAAATAAATGACAAGGTTACCATGTTCGATGTAGGAGTGGTCGGTGGTCTTCTTTACAAATTCAAAAAAGACAAAGGCATGGGATTGGGCATCAGGTATTTTTATGGGCTTACTGATATTCATAAAGATCTCAGCGGCAACCAACGTAATACGGCCTGGCTACTGAATGTTACCATTCCAATAGGAACCGGTAAACAACAGGCGGCGCCACCACCTCAGTCACCATGACCATACTTAAAACATTTAATATAGATAGGACCAGGCAGAATACATTCATTCTACCTAACCTATGTCTAATCCTTTTACGCGCATGAAGCAGATCCGGCTACTATCCATATTGATACTTTTTGCCTGTCATTCACTGTACGCGCAAAAAAGCAAAAAGCATATTTCTTTAAAAGATTCGCTGGATCATGCTTTTGACCTCAGTGATTATATTATTGAAGCCAATGGTTTTGTACCCGTGCCCTATCTCATTACCGAACCTGCACTGGGGGGCTTTGGTGGTATGCTCGCTCCCATCTTCATCAAAAAAAGACCGCCTTACCTTGATTCAATTAAAGGCAAACTGGTAAGAACACCGGTAGCTCCCGATATTACAGGCGGAGCGCTGTTCTATACTGCTAATAAAACATGGGGCGCAGGAGTTTTCCGCTCGGGCACTTTTGTAAAAAGCCGCATTAAATACATGATAGGTGGCGCCTATGCCAATGTAAACATGTCGTTTTACAAAACATTTGAGCACCTGGGTGAGAAAGAATTCAAAATGAATATTAAGTCGTTCCCTGCCCTGCTGCAGGTTACCAAACGCATTGGCTATTCGCACTGGTACGCCGGCTTAAAATACTTCTTCATGAAAGCTGATATCAAATTCAGAGGTGATACATCGCTCAGCATACTGGCCAAACCCATGGAGTTTAGCAGCATCATCAGTCAGTTGGGTGTACTGGTTGAATTAGATAACCGCGATAATGTTTTTACGCCAAACAGCGGCATGAAACTGCATGTAGATGCACTTATGTCTGATAATATTTTTGGAAGCGATTTTGATTACTGGCGTTTCAATTATTATGCTTATTACTATACAAAGATCTTTCACAACGTAATAGGTGGCTTTCGCCTGGATGGTCAGCAGGCTGTAAGTGATCCGCCCTTTTACATGCTGCCCTATATTGATATGCGTGGCATCCCCGCCAACCGTTACCAGGGTAATGCAGATATACTGGCCGAAACAGAGTTCCGCTGGGATGTTGTACCCAGATGGAGTGCTGTATTTTTTGGTGGTACCGGAAAAGCATTTGACTATTGGAAAGACTTTGGCAGTACAGACTGGCAATATAGTTATGGAACCGGTTTCCGTTATTTACTGGCCCGCAAATTCAATCTCCGCGTAGGTGTAGACCTTGCACACAGTCCCGGCACCTGGGCCTACTATATTGTTTTTGGAAGCAACTGGCTGAAGTAAGATTGCTGATTTGGTAATTTTGAGATTTAGGGATTTAAGACAGTGAATGGAAATCGTGAATCGGCAGACGGCAATCGGCAATATCGTGAGACGTGAGTCGTCAGTCGTGAGTGAATGTCCGTGAAACGTGAAAAGTCAAACGTGAAAAGGGATACAGGCCTCAAAGATTTCTGATTTCGGAATGTAGAGATTTTGGGATTGAATTGCGGGATACCAGAATTTCTACATTTCTGATTTTAAGGTTTCTGGTTATACCCTACAATATTCGGGATTCAATATTTGCTCCTATTCACTATTGACTATTCACTATTCACCTGCTTAACTGCAAATTGCCAACTGTTAACTACCATTCGTGGCATTTTGAACCACAAAGGCACAAAGACACAGAGGAACACAGAGCCCCTCGTCTGCATTTGCTTTCGCGTTCGGCGTTAGGCCTTAAGCGGTATTCAACCTATAACCTACAACTTATAACTGTATTCGCGTTCTGCGTTAAGCGTTCCGCGTTAAGCTGTATTATACCTACAACTTAAAACCTATAACTGTATTCAAGCATTCCCCAAAAAAAGAAGATGCAGCACGGGGAGCTGCATCTTCAGTACCAGGGAAAAGAAGTGAGAAATTTCTTTCCTGCTAATAAGGTAAAAGGTATTTACATGTCAAACGATCAAAACAAAAATGACTAATTACTACTTCTTACCTGCTGAACACTTCTCGCATATTCAGAAGGTGTAAGGCCCGTAAACTTTTTAAATGCAGTGGTCAGCGTGTTCCTGTTACTGAAGCCACAGCGCAATGCCAATCCTTTCAGGTTCAACTCTCCTACCATTCCATTCCTGATGAGCCCCTCGCAGAACTTAACACGATACTGGTTCAGGTAATCATTAAAGTTCAATCCTATTTCACGGTTCAGGTAGGCCGACAACTGGTAAGAAGGCACATCAATGTCTTCTGCAAGATTGCGGATCGCATAACCAAACTGTAAAAAAGGGCGGCTTGTGTGTACGAATTCATTCAGCCTTTGTGAAATAAACCTGATACGCTCCGGAGTTAGTTCATAGGTGTAACCAGGCCGGCCATAATTACCGGGAAGAAAACGTTGTGTGTGAAGTAAATGATTTTGCATAGTTAAACAATTTAAAATGAACGCTACTACCGGCGTACCCAGGTTGTAGTGAACCTGCGCCGGCATTGTTGTACTATGAACAACAATGACAGACTACTCAGTTACCATAAATGACTTTCAAACAGCAGACGCAAACCTGGACATTGTACTTAGGAAATAGGGAATAGATTGCTACTGGCCATCAATACTTCCTTAAGTATGTTGTAAACAGAATACAGGCAACAGCCATCAATAGTTTTCGGGTGGGACAATCTGACAGCAGTTGCTGATGCCGGTTCCGGATGATGACAGGAATGAATGTTGGATGAATGGGATAAAACTGCAGAGGTAATCAGGATAATGTAAAATCGCAGCCCTTGTCCTTTCTATACTCTTTTCACCGATGACGGTTGGATTGCTCATAAAGTTTTAATTGGTTAATGGTTATTGGGAGCTGCTATGATTTTATATAGTTGGCAATTTAATGGCGAAATCATGTTTTTTCTAATTATATGCATTAAACATAGCATGATTTTATAATCTTTGGCAGCATTTTGATTGTTGTGCATCACATCATTACAACAATTGCAGTAAATACTGTCACCATTTAAGACCATTGCGGCACACAGATTGATGCCAGATGAATTATTATCAATAAGAAAGAGGCAGCATATAAGAGCAAACACCTACAGCCTTATCTACATAAGGCTTTACAAACAGGTTGAAACGTCTTTAAATTACTTCATCATTACTATTTAGCTAACGCTTCACCGTTCATCGTTATAACAACGAGTTGTTTTTTGCGGATAGTCAGGATCGGGAGTTATATAAAACACAGTTCCATTGATCATACAACCAGCGGCGGTTTACATTTTATGACCAATAGGTTTACATTTTATTTCCCTGTAAGATATTCGGAAGGAGCTTTGCCTGTCACTTTTTTAAAGGCAATGGAAAAAGTATTCCGGTTATTAAACCCACATTGCCGGGCCAGGCCATTTAAGTTCAGCTTGCTGATGTCACTGTGCCTGATGAGATCCAGGCAGTGCTGGATACGTTGTTTATTGAGATAGTCTTTAAAATTACGACCGGGAACCTGGTTCATAAAAGCAGATAACTGGTGAGGGGACATTTTAAGATCCTGGGCCAACTCCTGCAAAGTGTAATTACTATTAAGATAAGGCTTTTGTTCTTTCATTAGTTTTTCAAGCTTGCCGGCAATTTCTTCACCTATTACTCCTTCAAAAACGAATTTCTGTTTTACCGCCACGGGTTGCTGCATAGGTTTAATGATCTCTTCCTTAAGACCATACAGGATAGTTGGATTTAACAATAACATAATGACAGAGATGGACAATGCTATTGAAGGCAAAATGCTGGCGATCCACCCGTATGACTGGCCGGTGATAAAAGTAACCAGTGTTGGCAGAAAGAGAAGGGTCAGTAAACAATTGTAGCCGATCTGCCACCACATCCACCGGCGGTTCTGCAGCATAAAGTTCTTGCTGAGTGAAGTAATGAGATAGATCTGGATGATCCAGTAAAATGCCATCAGGCTTGTTCTTACAGGAATAATAGTATCATCCGGCAATAACCACCCTTCGTTGAAAGTTGCCACCCCTGCAAAATCGGCCAGGTCATCACGGATAATGGCCAGTTTTTTTGTTGTTGAAGAGAAAAGAAAAGGAGCAAAATCAATCATATATACCAATACCGGTATCAGATGTATGGTATCACGCCATCTGAGCGCACGGGGCCTGATGCTCATACTGACATAGAGGTAACAAAGGGGGATATACAGAAGCCAGAATATATTACCTGTACGGTAAAAGTGTGGAACATATAATACCAAACGCGTAATTACAAGGAACACAACAGTAAATGTAAGTCCCATTGCAATGTAGGAAGCACCAAGATAAACATTGGCCTTATTATGGCTGGGCGCTGAAAAAACCAGCAGTATGATTCCGGTAAGCAAACAAAGCACTGCCGCCATCAGGCAGAGCATTGCAACTGGTGTATAAATAACAGGCATTGTGTTGTTTCAGTTAAAAAACAATTAGAACCTATGCTTTAGCAAAACAACTATTGCCGGTATCAGGGTTACGATCTGATTTTTCCTGGCAATACAATCGTTGTCAGAATCATTGCTGACTCCAAATAAGCGTTCATTATTTGTACCATGACTACCAATACGGAAACAACCGAATTTCCGGCACCAGGGAGTAGAATGTTAGTTAGTATTTACCAACTAACCAGCTACAGGGGCTAAACATAACGTACAATAAACTACCAGGCATCACTGTAAAAGCAATACCACTTGCATACTATGTTTTACATCACCAATATATTTCAACAGGGAACAAAACTATAGCCTTCCTTATAGCAATTGGGAGCAGACTGATCATAATTTAACTCTACCTGAGCAGATGCTCCTTGGATTTTGATGAAGGTGCAGCAAAGCAGCTACATCGTTTTTTAACAACACCAAAATAGCAAAAAAATGATAATCCCTTCAGTAAATCTCCAATTTAATTATTCACCATTCCTGTTATTTTCAACTTCGTATGTGAACTGTATTCAATCAATAAAGCAATGTTGCCAAACATCATAAAACAAGGCAGGCTTTTTTATAAGCCTCTTTGTATTAGATGTAATTTTCTATCAGGAATTGCTCTTGAGTAAAAACTATTCACCAGGAATATGCGACACATTTACAGGATAGTATTTTTAACATGGTTATCTGCAATATGTTTTACAGTACAGGCACAGCAGGTACGTACTGCCCGCCCCGCCCCTCCAGGCACCTGGCAGCTACTGGGTACCACTATGATACGCTATACAGCCGACAGAGATGTTATTATAATAACCGGTGCCAACGCCTTCCGGAAACTTCGCTTTCGTGTGTACGACGCTCCTATTGAAATGATTAACATGGAAGTGATCTACGATAATGGTGCACCTGATAACATACCTGTAAACTATGCTTTTCCACGAGGAGGATATAGTCGTGATATCAGTTTGCGCGGTGCAGTAAGAGGAATACGACGTGTAAACTTTGTTTATCGCACCATTCCAGGCCATTCCTTTCAAAGGGCAAAAGTGGCATTGTATGGTTTGAAGTAAGAAAATGGGATGATTCTCAAATTTGAGAATTTGAAGATTTGAAAATGAAGAGGCAGTAAGAAATACAGAAGTCTGAATTAAGCAAGTTGGCAGTTGTCGTGAATACCAGCGATGAGCCGCGAGGAATACAAGTTGGCAGTTGGCAATTCGCAGTTACCTGTATTCCTATTGACCATTCACTTGCTTCAGCCACTCACGACTGACGATTCACGTCTCACGATTGCCGACCACTTACGATTCACAATATTTTATAGCAACGCTCCTGGGTAACAGAACTAATCACCCCCCCAATCAATACTATGACCACATCAGAATTTGTGTTGCTCAAAGCTATTATTGACCATGACACATCTGCACTGGAATCTTTTTACAATAAATACGGAGGCATGTTGTATGGGTTTCTGTTCACCGCACTTGACAATACCACACAGGCAGAAGCAATTCTGAAACAGGTCTTTACAGAACTGCCCGAGACGTTAAAGGATTACAATCCCCAGCTATTGGGACTTTATACCTTTCTTGAACAAAGGGCGAGAGAAAAGATCAGGTCATTGATCATAACACAACAAAGATCCGGCAATTTACAACCCTCGCACCGGGGGTCGCCTCTCTCTCAACTATCATCTGAGGATTATGAGTTATTTACACTTTGCTACTATCGTGGTTTTACATTTACCGATGTGGCACAACAAAAAGGCTGGACGCCAGATGAAGCCCGCATACGCTGCCGGCAGGCACTCGTGAGGTTTAACAGAACGAAAGTGGATATTGATGATTGAGGGATTTGGGGATTGAAGTCGGCAATCGGCAATGCTGTTTCGGGTGTCGGGTTTTGAGTTTCGGGTTCTTTAGTCCGGTCTTTTCTTCAATATTCGACATTCAGAATTTGACATTCGATATTTTCCCTTCCGTACTTCTAACTTCGTATTTCCTTGTAAACTGCCAACTGGTTTTTCTTCCGGTCTTTCTGACTTCTCCGGACTTGTATTTTCGTTCCGCGTTTAGCTTCATTTCATATTATCACATTTGCACATTAAATCATTATCTCTTCACCTGTTTTACATTCTCGCCTGTTCCCGGGAAGGTCTTCAGGATCGAAGCAATATCAACCGGTATTTCCAGGTCCGCATCTTCTGTTGATCTGTCAATTTCTTTATTACCAATACCTTCCCAGAAAAGACACCTCCTGTCTGCATCCACAATGTCAATGATCAGTGACCCTTCCTTATAAGAACCTATATCGTAAGTGATATAACCGGTAGCACCAATTCCACCAGGCCACATATAAGGCCGGTAATAACCACCGTAACAATAGTAATCGACACTATCGGCCACGGCGGTTTTCCTGTTATCTAAGATAACAGAAATATGTACCAGCATATCCGGCGCATAACTATTCTGAATATATCCTTTCTGGATCAATTCGCTTTGAACAGCCCTGATAATACCGGTACTGTTCAGCTTGCTAACATGTTCCATCTGCCGGAAAGTGTCAATGGCAAATGTCCGGTATTGACTGAAATCAGTTCTTCTGTCGTAATCACTGGTTACTTCCAGCGCAGAGCTGCAGGCAGCAAACAAGCATGCACCACAAATAATACTCATCATCTGTTTCATACGAAATAATTTTTGAGTTATTAGCAGTTAGCTGTTAGCAAATACAAGTTGCAGTTAACGAGAATACCAGCGACGAGCTTTGAGCTACGAGCCGCGAGAAATACAAGTTAGCAGTTGGCAATTTGCAGTTATCTCGACTACAAGCGGCGAGCTATGAGCAAATACAGGAAGACAAGTTGTATTGATCAAATTTCAAACATCAAATCTCAAATCCAGTATCCGGCATCT
The DNA here is from genome assembly GCA_047602185.1 of Chitinophagaceae bacterium. Classification (GTDB taxonomy): domain Bacteria; phylum Bacteroidota; class Bacteroidia; order Chitinophagales; family Chitinophagaceae; genus PMP191F. The sequence goes on from JASGHY010000001.1 coordinate 1,946,774, forward strand.
GGTAACCTGTATCCGGAAACCTGTATCTGGTAACCGGCAACGCCCCTTTCACGTTTGACTTTTCACGTTTCACGGACATTCACTCACGATTGACGACTCACGACTTCTCAACCCGAAACAGCATTCACTATTCACTATTGACTATTCACAGGCCCTATCCTGTACCCGGTTTCACTTCCAGTTTTCCTGGTAAACAGAAACGTTTTCATTTCCAGGTTTAGGAGTATGGAGGTTTTGATTGCGATAGTTCTTTATTGCAGTTTTAAAAGCATCTGCTGCAGGAGCATTATCATTAACGTCGTCCTTATATTTTGCTTCCAGGTAAGCGGTAAGCTCCTTATTAAGTTCCGGATATTCCTGCCGTCTGAATTGCATGGTGACAGCACTTGATTTCCCCGAAATCGGGAACCTATCCCACCATGCATAAAGACTCTTAATGAACACAGGCAACTGAACAGCGGAATGCATAAACTTCCGGAAATAATGTTTTTCACCGGCGAGGTACAGCGCCCGCTTTGCATTGTATAACCTGACGAGCCTTATAACAAACAGTACCAGGAGATAAAGCAGGTAAGCAACTACCAATGCTATCAGCAGCGCCCAATACCAGGCAATACCGGCTATTTTATATCCCTGCTTTTGTACTTTTCCAGTGGCAGCAACCGGAGCTTTTGCATTGAGACTGTCGCGCAGTGTGGTTACAATACCAAGATTTGGATTGGCAGCCACATGAACTTTCCCTGCAGATGCAACCCTGCTGTACAGTTTGCCCGTATTCGGATTCCACCAGGTTACATTTACCTCAGGTATGGTGAAGTCTCCTTCTTTTTCGAGCAGGTAAATAACCGTTTGTGTAAGACTTCCATTCGCATCATACTCATTACGTTCATCATGAAGATCAGCATCCCGGAGATAAGTGCTGGCAAAACCGAGAGAATCCTTTTGAAGTGGTGGAATAAACTGTGGTAATGTTCCGCTGGCATGAACACTAATCGTTCGTTCAATGATATCTCCTACTTTCAGTTTCTGTAAAGGTTTGTTCCACCTTTCCTGTACAGTTACGTTTTTTGCAACAAACCAGTTTTTGTCTGCATGATTTGCCGGAACAGGCATTACAGTAAAACGGTGCGGAGACGTTTTTAAGGTTACTTTTTCACTTTTACTGCTCCCTTTGGCAGGCGTTTCAGCAATAATGTTGATAGGTGGTACTGTAAAATCTCCTGCTTTGTAGGGAAATACGATATAATAAAATTGTAGTCCCGCATATTGATCGCTCCCTACAGTAAACATGCCGGGAGTAGTTTGATCAAAAGATAAAATAAAAGCGTTCGGGATCTGAATATTATCAAAATCAAGCGGTGCTGTGTACCAGGTAGCTGTTAAAACAGTGATCGTTACTTTAAAAGGCTGTTGCACATAAACACGATCCCGGTCCAGTGATATCCGGGCAAAACATTTTACCTGTGCCTGTGAAACAGCAGCCAGCAATAATACCAGTAATATGAAACAATAATATTTTACCATGACTGCTTAGGTTTGGGTAAATGCCGGTAATAGCGTTTTACCTGCAATTCAAACCGGCGATGCAAAAACTCCGACGGATCATTAGCCACCTGCCGCATCAATATCTGTCCGGAAGACTGCGTTTGTTTTTCCTGCTTAAAATCTTTGGGGGGAGTTTTTGCTTCTTTTGCCCTGTGGATGTTACTGGCTACTTCATCAGTAACGCGGTTACCATGTGTAGGTAATTTTTTTACACGTGTATCTGAGCTTAACTTTTCATCGTCTGATTCAGCTTTTCTTTCCTTCAATGGGTCCTTTTTACTTTTGTCTTTTTCTTTCAGGTCAAGCTCCTTTTTGGAAATGCTCTGCGGATCGTATTGCGTAACGCTGTCAGCCTTTTGCCTGGCAGTCCTGGTAGCCGTTATACTTTTAGAGATATTGGTTTGCATGGAAGGATCGAGCCTGATGGCTTCATCAAAATCGAGCATAGCCTCATCATACCGGCCAAGGTTGGCTAACGCAAGTCCATGATTGTACACAGCAGCAGCGCTGCTATCCAGCGCAAACAGGTCGGCGGCAGCTTCATAGTTACCTGCCTTAAAATAGGCTATGGCTTTATGCTGATCATCATCAAACCGCTCTGCAGCTTCATTATAACGATGTGCATTCTCTAATAACTGGCCCTGGTAGTTTTTACTGTACCACCAATCCGGGTGCCTGCTATCAACACCACAGGACGTGAATAATGAGCTAAAGAATATGATCCAGCACCATTGCACCACCCACCCTTTCCTGAACCAGCAGGCCACTATCAGTAAGGCCGGCACCAGTAATAACCAACCCATATCCTCCCACTCTTTTTCATCTTGTTTTTTTTCTTTTTCAAACACCAGCTTTTTTGCAATACGGCCGGCTATTGCTTCCACATCTGATTTGTCGAGACTGATCTGCGTAATACCAATAGCAGTATCCTGCTGCAGGTTCGCAAGCACTGAGGGGTCTTGCTTGCTGATAACATGGGGATTACCGGGAACAGGCGCTCCCATGATGGTTGAGAACAACAAGATCTCCAACCGGTTATGCGTGCCACTCAAATAGTTGGTAAGTAACACTGCATCATCAGCAGCAATATTATCAGTCATTAATAAAATAGTACTGGGCGCCGTTACCTTTTGCATCATGCTATCTACTATCTGCAGCAATACAGGCATGTTGGTGCCCTGCACCGGCATGATACGGTTAATAAGACTGGTAGCATGGTGCTTTACCAACTGGTAGTCGCTGGTAAATGGCAATACAGGATGCGCAGTACCTGCATAGGCTACAAGCCCTGCACGGGCACGGGGATTGGCATCTAAAAAGTCTGCTATCTTAAATTTTGCTCTCTCCAACCTGTTGGGCTCTATATCTGTTGCCAGCATGGAACGTGAAAGATCCAGTGCGATCAATACTACCGCCTGTATCTTTTCACCTGGTACTTCTTTTTTCTTCCAGGAAGGACCTGCCAATGCAAGAATGCAGATACCACTACCAAGTATGAAGAACAATAATGGCAAGATCATAGACCAGGGATTTCCTTTTGAAAACATGAAAGGTCTTAACGCGGGTGTTAGTATTTTTTTCCACTTACTTCTGCTCCTGTTACCAACGATCAACAGCAGCACGATAATGCCTAACACCCAGAAGAGGTATAAAGCCCGTGGTCGCAGAAAATGAAACTGCTCCCAGTTGAAAGAGGAAATAATATGTTGCAATTGCCGCCACATCAGTAATCGATCCTGAAAAAGTTAACAATGCTGTTCAATAAATGAAACAATAGCCCTACAGCAATAGCTGCCGCCAGCGGGTACATGTAAAGCAACCGAACAGGTTTGTACGACTCTGTTTCATATTGAATGGGCTGTAGTTTATCCAGCTCTTTATATACTTCTTTTAACTGCCCTTCGTTCATGGCGTTGAAATAATGACCATGTGTTACATCAGCGATGTCCTTTAATGTTTTTTCATCCAGGTCATACCCCCCACTCCCCTTTGCCTTGCCTATTCCCAATGTGTATATGACGATCGAATCTCTTCTTGCTTCTTCGGCAGCATCCAGCGGTTGTATGCTTTTCCCTTCATCAATGCCATCGGTGAGCAACAACATGATCTTCTGTTTGATAGTATCTGCCTTTAATACTTTTACGCTATACCCGATCGCTTCACCCAGACTTGTCATTTGCCCGGCCATCCCCACATCAGTCTGATCCATTAACCAACTGATCGCCTCCAGGTCGGTAGTAAGCGGCGCCTGCAGGTAAGCATGTGTACCAAACATCACCAATCCTATCTGGTCGCTTTTCCTGTTCTGTACAAAGTCGTTCATAATTGATTTAACAGCGTTCCACCGCGACATGCGATGCCCATCGATCACCCAGTCTGTCTGCGCCATACTGAATGAAATGTCTGCTGCGATCAGGAAGCTTCTTACTGTCCTTATTTTCTTTGAAGGTTGTCCTACATAGCGAGGGGAAGATGCAGCAGCCAGTAACAATAGCCAGCATAGTAATAGTGACAGCCAGCCAAAAATATTCCGCCTGGAGATCCATGCCGCTTTCTTAGGTTTCTGATGTGATACAGTAGCTGCACGGTTGAAAAAAGGAGCAATTAATGCTGAACGCCTTTTTTTGAAAGCCGGCAATAACAGGTACACCAGCACAGGCAACGGCGCCAGCAGAAAAACCCATTTGTATGCTATTTCAAAAATTTCAGGCTTCAAAAGATTTCTGATTTCGTGAGACGTGAATCGTGAATCGGCAGACGGCAATCGTGAGACGTGAGTCGTCAGTCGTGAGTGAATGTCCGTGAAACGTGAAAAGTCAAACGTGAAAGGGGCGTTACCGGTTACCAGATACCAGTTTCCGGATACAGGTTACCAGACATATGTTACAGGTAACTGTAAATTGCCAACTGCTAACTTGTATTCCTCGAGGCTCATAGCTCAAAGCTCGTCGCTGGTATTCACGACAACTGCTAACTGTCTTTCAACATTCCTTATTCCGAATTTCTCATTTGTAATTTCCTATGCCCCCTGATCCATTCTTTTGTTTTCACTACAAAATCAGCAACAGACGAATTGTTATCATTTCCATACAGCTCACCGGGTAATAACCGGGCATCGGCATCTGTGAACAATTGTCTACCTGCTGTTTTATTCAAAAAGCCAATCCATTCTTTGTTTCTTATTGATGCAGTGTTGCTGCGTCCATACTTAGACATCGCAATACGTTTCATCAACATATTCGCTTCATATAACAATGCCGTATCAGCTTCCTTTATAGTTTCCGACTGCATCAACGCCTGTAAAGCATGTTTACGGTACAGGTTGCGCTGATAATACCGTATTACCAGCCAGGCAATAACACCAAGGACCAATAACAGCAATACCCCCAACACATACCAGCCTGGCGCTCCAAACGAGAAACCATAGTCTGCCGGCTCTATCAATTTGCCATATTGTTCGTTCATATCTTTCTTCGTTTAGTTATTTTACCCATGTGATACGACACCTGGTCTTCCACAGGTTCTGTTGTATTATAAAACACGATGGGAATACCAGTATGCATAAATTCTGCGGTAAGTTGTTCACGCATTTTTGTAAATGCGGTATGGTAATCTTCACCCCAATGATGTTTCTTATTATTCCAGGCGACCTGGTGTTTGCCATCTGTCAACACCAGCTTTCCATCAGGCAATGTTTCATCCCAGGCGTCATAAATATGCACCAGGATCACATCATTATGATAGCTCATGATCTTCAGTCTTTCTTTAGTTTCCTCATCGATCATAGAAAAGTCGCTGATCACCGCAATTACATAATCATGCGTAACAGATGAAGCCGTTTGCTTCAGCATCCTGTTCAGCAGGTTTGTATTGGGATAGACCGTTTTACGTAAGGGCAACAACTCATTGCGTTTTACCACGCATTGCAGGTAGTATTGCAGTAACCCTTTACTGCGTCTTGGAGAAATATGATCAAAGCCATCTTCATTGAAGATAATGCCTCCGGTTCTGTCGCCACGTTTCAGCGTATAAAAAGCACTGAGTGCAGCAACCTGCGCGGCTGTCACTGATTTTACATACCGCTGCGACCCGAAGAACATCCAGCTACTCTGGTCGAGCACAATGAACGTAGGACGCTCTTTTTCTTCGTTAAAGACCTTGGAGTGTGTTTTTCCTGTACGTGCAGTTACCAGCCAGTCAATGTTCCGGATATCATCCCCGGGCACATATTGACGTACTTCTTCAAAATCGAGCCCACGTCCTCTTAATTTAGAAGCATGCCTGCCCACTAACAACGAATAAACAGGATGGGAAGGTAATAACGCAGTTGATTGGACCAGCCATTCAAAACGCATCAGGTCATCAAGCGTGGTGACTACTTCCGGCGGGTAGCCGGCTGCACTATCGTTTTTACGTTTCCACATATCAGGCTACGGCTACGTTTTTCAACAACTCATCAATTGTTTTATTGGCATTGATACCATCGGCATTGGCACTATAGCTCAATATCAACCTATGGCGCAATACATCATGTACAACAAAACGAATATCATCGGGAATTACATAGTCTCTTCCATCCAGCCAGGCAACAACACGGGCACATTTATCCAGCGCAATAGATGCGCGGGGACTGGCACCATAGCTGATCCATTTTGCGAGGTCCTGGCTGAATTTATCGGGATAGCGCGTGGCAGAAATGATGTCTGCAATATATTTCTCTGCCGCTTCCTTTACCTGTACTTTACCGATCTCCTTACGTGCATCAAAAATGGCCTGCTGCGAAATAGTTTCCTTTTCTACCTTTGCAGGATCGGCAGTTTCTTCTCTCACCAGTCTTACGATCTTTATTTCATCATCGTATGTAGGATAAGTAATTTCAACTTTCATGATAAAACGATCCAGTTGTGCTTCCGGTAAGGGATAGGTTCCTTCCTGTTCAATTGGGTTTTCTGTTGCCAGTACCATGAACAGCGGCTCCATTTTATGCGTTTTGCCGGCTATAGAAACCTGTCTTTCCTCCATTGCTTCCAGCAACGCAGCCTGCACTTTTGCTGGTGCACGGTTAATCTCATCGGCCAGTACCAGGTTGCTGAAAATAGGCCCCTTCTGAAATGAAAACTTTTCTTCTGCCTGCGGCTGGTATATTTCTGTTCCCGTAACATCCGATGGCAGCAGGTCGGGCGTAAATTGTATCCTGCTCAGTTTACAGGAAAGATTATGCGCCAGGCTTCTTACTGCTCTTGTTTTAGCAAGTCCCGGCAACCCCTCTAACAATACATTACCATCAGTAAGTAACCCGATCAGCATTTTAGTGATCACATCTTCCTGCCCTATTATGGAATCCTTCATCCTTGCTTTCAGATCTTTCACCTGCTCAAGTGCTGACATAAAAAATGATTTAAAAATTACCAGCAGGTAGTTATTCCCTACCTGCCGGCACTTGTGAGATATTCCTATGTTATGAAATGAAGGTTAATTCTGGATCTGCGGCTTGGGTAATTTTTCAATAACCTGGTCGATAGAGAATGTAGCAGGGGCCTGCCGTGGCGGAAACTGGCGATAGGAGTCAAGATATTTTGCCACTTTTTCAACTGCGGGCAAAATGAGAAAAGCCCTGTGCATAAACCAATCATCATAGTTTACTGCACCATCCACAGCGTATTCGTAAGGATCAGCTAACAGATCTACAACCAGCGGAGCACGTAGCTTGGTCATAGGATCTCGCCAGATTGCCATACCCGTAGCGTATTGAGCAGCGAAAATAAATTTAAAGCGATCATCACGGTATGCAACAAGATTGCCATCATCATCTACATAAACAAATTCATGACGATTGCTACCCGTTTGCCCTTTCAGGTATGAGAGCTGGTTGTAACCATCCAGGTGCACTTTAAAGCTTTTTCCTGCTGCATTTACACCTTTCTGTGCGCTGGCAGGCAGGTTGGGATCACCGCCTGCAGCTGCCACCAGCGTAGGCAACCAGTCTTCAGCAGAAAATAAACCTGTTAAATTGGAACCGGGTTTTATAACGCCCGGCCAGCGGATAAGACAGGGTACACGATAAGCGCCTTCCCAGTTGGTATCTTTTTCTGAACGAAAAGGAGATGCGCCACCATCGGGCCACTGGTTTTTCATGGCGCCATTATCAGTTGAATAGATCACGATAGTATTGTCTTCAATGCCATTATCTTTCAAAAATTTCAACAGATCTCCTACCATGCCATCGTGCTCAGTCATACCATCTGCCTGTAATCCCAAACCTGTTTTACCATTCGACCCCGGCTTCAGGTGCGTGTACACGTGCATACGGGTACTGTTGAACCAGCAGAAAAATGGCTTGTTGGCTTTTACCTGTCTGCTCATAAAATCTTTGGCTGCTGCCAGGAACTCTTCATCAACAGTTTCCATGCGCTTTTGGGTAAGCGGGCCTGTATCTTCTATTTTACCATCAGCGGTAGACTTCAATACGCCACGAGGGCCAAATCTTTTCTTAAATTCAGGATCTTTAGGATAATCCGGATTTTCAGGTTCTTCCTCGGCATTCAGGTGATAGAGGTTACCAAAGAACTCATCAAATCCATGTACAGTGGGCAAAAACTTATCCTGGTCGCCGAGGTGATTTTTGCCAAACTGTCCGCACATATAACCGAGTGGTTTTAAAAACTCCGCAATGGTAGGGTCTTCCTTCTGCAAGCCAACCGGAGCTCCCGGTAATCCCACTTTGCTAAGACCAGTCCGGAAGGGGCATTGGCCGGTGATAAAAGCTGCGCGTCCAGCAGTACAGCTTTGCTGACCATAATACTGGATAAAGACACCACCCTCCGCTCCTATGCGATCTATATTGGGTGTCATAAATCCCATTAGTCCACGGCTATAGGCACTGATGTTGGTTTGCCCGATATCATCACCAAAAATGACAAGAATGTTCGGTTTCTTCTGACTGAACCCATGCTGGGCAATGCCGCCTACCAGCATCGTGGTAAATACTGCTTTGGTAAGAAGTTTTTTCATTGAACACTATTTATGATAAATGACTTTGTTGCTAAGAACCAATGTTCTACTTACAGACACGGCCCATTTTCTGCTTCCGCCATTTTTATCATAAAATTTTTCCCCCCTGAAATTGATTTCCTATAAACAAAGAGCTTTTCCGGAGCTGAATTGAACGGCATTGTTCCCTGATTCCCCCTCTTTAACCCCGGATCTTTCCTTTCGCATTCTTCGTTCCTGATTTCTCATTCCTTATTTCCCCGTTCTATCTGACAGTCAAAGGCTGACCGCTCTAAAAATCAGCCAATATCACATAATACAATACTCACAGGCTGTTACCGGGAGAAACTGCTTGTTGCTAACATTACGCGAGGAAAAAGCCATATGATTAAACATTTCTTTACAACGATTGCTATTGTTGCTGTTACCGCATTACACGCACAGGAAGCCCGCGTACAGGAAACGGAAAAACCTTCTATTGGTCCACGGTTAATGGTTGAAAATTATTCGGGACCAGTTACTCCTAATGAGATAGCAGCATTTAAAGCACATATTGCACATGTACAGCCACCACCTACTGCTGATAGAAATGTATATGTGTATGGTAATCCTGGTAAGATCATTGAAGCCTGCGGCCTGATGTATGAAGTAACCAGCGATCGTGAAATACTGGACAGGATGATCTTTTACAGCGATGCAGCGCTGGCAGGACGTAATGACCTGGCATCGCAGGAAGCCCACGGGCAACGTATTGTATGGACAGGTAAAGTGGAACCTGTATGGCCTTCATCGCAGCCGGATGTTTCGCCCGCAGGCGCAGGTATTGAACAAGGCAGTGTACTGGCACATATACTGTACACAGCGAAGCTCATTCTGCAAAATCCATCTCTCGGGGAACAGAAAATAACAGCAAATAATACTAACAATACCGGCACTACTTATAAAGAAAAGGCCATCACTTACATACAGCAGGCTGATCTTGTAATAGACAGCTGGATCATGCCTCATTTTGTACGCAGGGACAAACGATTCTATTTTCCGGGTTCACCCAATACCTATAAACCTAATGACCCTGCTCCGTGGAACCAGTTATTTATGCTTACCAACGGATTCATCAGGTTATCGCAATGCCATGAGCTGCTGAAAGATGCTCCCGAAAAAATAAAAGCCTACGATGAGATTGTAAAAGTAAATATCAAATGGTTTAAAGATAATGTGAAAGCATTCAGGTCTGCAACCGGAAGTACCTGCTGGAAATTTGATTATGCATTGGGATCGCGCATGGAGGACACGAACCACTTTGCGTACGACAGTGAAGGCATGTGGCTGGCATGGGATGCGGGTAAATACGGGGTAACCAAAGATGATATGATGGCAATGGCCAATACCTATTTTGATGTGGTGTTAGCTACGACCATGAACGGGCGCTTTGCGGGTAATGTAGATGGAAGTACAGGTACCGGCCATGCGGGCGGAGATAACTACGTGCGTGACGAATATATTTATCTTGCAGATATACGTAAGGATAAGTTTCTGCAGGTTTGCACCATCGAGCATTTATCGAATAAAATCCCAACATCACCACAGATCACAGCAAGACTGTTGTGGTTAAAAGACCGTCGCAATAAAGAGAATCTATAGCCTTCATATTCAATGCATTTGAAGTAAATAGCCGGTATAGTACAGGCTATTTCTATTTTCAGCCTCCGCTCTTTTGCGGAGTTTGAATTGTCTTTTGCTGGTTATATCCCTGATATTTATTTCAACAATAGCTTGCTGGCCGTGAAGGCAATATTTAGCAGTTTACGTTTAATCCTGTTATTTACCAATCAAAAGATCTGTATCATTGGGACATTTTATCTACCTGCAGTAATCTCCCTCTCTGTTTCTTTTATCATCCATTCCCGGATATGTCTGAATTTATTTACAGCAACGATCTGTGGACACTGGAGAAAAACGATCGTTGATCGCGCAATGAAGCCAGGTATTCATTACGTTTATTACGAAGTGAATACTTCGTACATTGATCGTATTTACACGATAACAACATTTTCGTTGTTACATCTCTGCTACATGTATTTTAAACACTTATTATCTACCCGCAAAAAACAGCATTACACAAACGTTTGCATACATCATTCACATAACAACTTTATACAACATAAAGCATTGTACAACACAGTGAGACATAACGTTTAATTAAATCTGTTAGTACTTATTGACATTGCGGATTATTCCTGCGAAATTTGTTGTTGATAATAATCAAACTCCCCTAATCCGAATCGTATGGAAATGCCCCAGCAGGAAACATCTATTGGAAAGAAAATTTTGATCGGCGTTGCTGTTATCGCTTTTATTGCAATCATCAGTGCATTGGTAGATAAGGATACCCAGGCTGCCAACACAAAACTCGCACTCCTCCGTGCAGAAGCTGCTTCAGCCAAAGCAGGCTTATCTGCAGAAGACATCAGGAAGAAAACTATCCCCGCACAAGAGATCGTTCAGGCTTATGAGCAGGACGAGGTAAAAGCAGATGAAGACTTTAAAGAGAAAGTAATTTATGTATCAGGAACTATTGTTGAGATCAAAAATGATGTGCTGGAACACACTTATGTAACACTTCAGGCAGGCCAGACCTTCAGACAGGTACAATGCTATTTAAAGGATGGGAAAGTAGCAGCCCAGTTAAAGAAGGGAATGGTCGTTACGTTTAAGGGCAAATGTGGCGGACTGATGATGCATGTACTGATGAAAAACTGCCGTCCCGTTCTTGTGGAGTAATTGTAAAATCGATTTATAACCTCATTAAAAGGGTTGTCTGACCAGACAGCCCTTTTTTATTTCGAGGGGCTGTAACATTTCTTTATTCCCACCCGTATAGCCCCTGTAATGCGATTCAGGAGCCATTAATCAAATGTTAATACAACCACTACCAGATGAACCTTTTTTCTCATCCGGTACACTTATTAAACGTTCGAGCCTTCTTTATGAACCAAAAACCTTTCATGATGAAACAAGTCATTACCCTCTTACTTTTACTTCCTTTATTTGCGCTCAGCCAGTCTGCCACTCCTAAATATGGAGAAAACCCTGCCGCCGGTCACCGGGCAAAGATCCGCGGTATCAATATGTATTATGAAGTATATGGCGAAGGACAACCACTGCTCATCATACACGGCAACAGCGGTTCTATTGGTGATTTTAGTGCACAGATACCCTATTTCTCTAAAAACTATAAAGTAATTGTTGCCGACAGCCGCGATCATGGTCAAACGCTGGACACCCTGCACATGGATGATTCGCTGACCTATGAGATGATGAGCGATGATTATGCAGCATTACTTACCTCTCTCAATATTGACTCGGCCTATGTACTGGGATGGAGCGATGGCGGCATCAATGGACTGCTATTAGCGATGAGACATCCTGAAAAAGTAAAAAAGCTGGCCATCACAGGCGCTAATCTCTGGCCCGATACAATGGCTGTAGAGCCTCTTATTATCACCCGCTTTACAGGCATCAGGAATTATTACCAGAAACTGAACCAGACTAAGAAAACTGTTGAATCGCAGGTATTGTTGCGCCATTTTAACCTGATGCTGGACCAACCTCATATCTCCCCTGACCAATTGAAAAAGATCCAGTGCCCAACACTCGTAATGGCCGGAGATCATGATGTTATCCGGGTACCTCATACTGTCCTGATAGCGCAATCCATTCCAAAATCGACTCTATGGATTGCTCCAGATGCAGGGCATGGTTTGCCCGTATTCAAACATAAAGACAAGTTCAATGCCCAGGTAGATGAGTTCTTTAAAACACCTTATAAACCCATCACCGGGCAAGCGTTGTTTAATAATTAAATACGATAGAGTGTCTGGTGAAGACACCAGCCACGGAAAAGTGCCCCGGCGGGTGCCCCACCCGCCGGAATTAAAACCTTGCATTAAGTGCCTTGGTCCCCAATCCCTACATTTCGCCACCTCATGCCACAGATTGTTTAAGGATAGCATTTCCTGCGGCGCAATCAAGACAACGGCGCGTATTGCAGTAATTGTTTTTCAACTCGATGAGTGCCTGTGAATCAAAGGCATTCTGGTTGGTACAGCCCAGCTTTGTGAACGAAGCCGTAATTGTATTATTCTCCGGGGCCAATGCTTCCAGCCAGCGCAGGGCCCTCTCTTTAAACACTTCATCATTATGCAGGTGCCCATAAGCGAATAGTACGGGTACTATCGTGTTAATGATGATATTATCCGTCATAGCATCACCCAGTTTCTTGGGTTTATAGGCTGAAGTATTTTCCAGGGTATAGTGATAATGCCAGAAATCACCGGCCGTTACATTGAGCAGACTTTTAACATCCTGTATTGATCTTGTTTCCTTAATTTTCGAAAACAAATGTTCTGACTGATGCACAAGCATCGCAAGCTGAGCAAGACGAACCGGAGGAAAATTGCCCGGTCGCATACGGAGGAAAAGGACTCCTGGGCCAGTATGCTGGAGGCTATATTTCTTCTGATAGAAATGATATTCTCTTTGTAGCATTATTACATACTTATCCTCTGATCTCTGTTCCAGCAATCCCGCCTGTCCCAATAATAATGCTTCCAGTTGCTGTAGTTGTTTTTTATGTTTTGCCAGCAGGGTTACCGGCAAGCTTCTAGCTATCGCTTCGAAAGCATCTGCATTTACCTTTATCCCGAAATTACGCGCCAGCAGCCACCAGAAGGTTTCTTCCCAGTGATGATTGTTCTGTTCGAGGTAGCTGAACACAAGTTCTGATTTGCGTTGCATACGCTCTACCAGTAAGCGTTCTTTCCAGGTAAGCCATACGATGCGTTTTATCTGCATCAACTGTTCACTGCAGGGAATAGAGGCAGGCGCATTCATCCATTGCTCATATTGTTGCAATAAGACTTTGGACACACGATCCTGTAAGCTTAAAACGGGGATATTACCGGGCAGATCATTAGTATTGTGCTCCCATACTACATGGAGTATTACATTCCTGTAATGCTCATCCTGGTGATGTTTGTGCTGGTACCATAAAGAGGTTTGGAGATGTAATTCAATTTGTCCGGCCCACAATGTATTGCCTGTGTGAATACGGGCTTCCACAAAATCAGGACCCTGGCTTGTATTGAAAATGCCACCGTGTATAATTTTCAACGGCTCACCCGCCGATGTACAAAGCCCGTTCTTATTGAAGTATTGAAACTGCCAGATAAATTGTAACAGCCTTTCGGTTATCATCGGAATTGAATTTTAACAAATCAATGGATGATATGGTGTTACGAAGGAAAGTTGTAGGTTATACGTTATAGGTTTGTCGCTGTCATTGAATATTTGTTTATACATAGCAGCTTACTGAAAAAGCAACAAACAGGAACGATAGTATAAATATAGTGCAACAAACTTATAACCTAGCACTTAAAACTTATAACGCGCTGAGCGCCTGCACTACCCTGCTCACCGGTAAGCCCATTACATTATAAAAATCGCCGTTGATGCTTTTTATACCGGTTACACCTATCCATTCCTGTATGGCGTAAGCACCGGCTTTATCGTAAGGTTTATAATTGTCTACATAAAACTCTATCTGCTCACGTGTAAGCTCGTGAAACCAAACCTCTGTAATATCAGAAAACGCTATTTCATGCTCACCATGTTTAATTACCACACCTGTTATTACCTGGTGCTTTTGTCCTGATAAACGGGAAAGTATTTCAACGGCATTATCCCTGTCTGCAGGTTTTCCAATAATATCATTACCCAGTACAACCACTGTATCTGCCGCCAGCACAATAGTGCCGGCTTCATATCTTTCATACATTTCTGATGCCTGCACCGCCAGCGCTTTATTCCTCGCAATATACACAGGTACTTCAGCCACAGGCAGCTCAGCAGGAAAACGCTCATCGGTTGATTGCACCAATATATCAAAAGGGATCTCAGCCCATTCCAGTAACTGTTTTCTGCGGGGCGATTGGGAGGCCAGCACAATTCTTTTCAGACTCATAATTAAGCGTAAATTTTAAAGAATAGCATCGACAGTATTCCGGTAAGCATTACCAGTTTTACCCATGTACTGAGACGATGATAATCAGCCGCGGTCGAAGCATTTGTTAATTTCCGGAAGATAAAGAACAATGGAATTATTACAAAAAACAGGCAGTACGCAGCTGCCCACCACCATCCAAAAGGAAGGATATAGGCTTCTACGATCAATAAAGCGGCAGACAATACAATGAGCCAGGTAGCAGCAAATACTTTTGATACATTAACACCCCATACAATAGGCATGGTTCTGCATCCGTAACGCGCATCTCCCTGCATATCTTCAATATCTTTCAGCACCTCGCGGATCAGTGAGATGATAAAGGCAAAGCCTGCATATAAAAACGTAAACCGCATTAAGCGCGATGCCTGCACGCCATTATAGAGATCAGTAGTGGTTACTACCGTATAATGTGTAATAAAGCCTACCACCATTACCGTCCAGGCTGTAAGCAATGAAATAATGATATTGCCGGTAAGCAATTGCCTTTTAAAAGTAGTGGAGTAAAACCATAAGGCCAGCACACAACCTGTATTGGCAAATACCAACCAGATCACTTTCATCTTCCATGCAACAACAGCGCTCAATAAAATACCTGTCAGCGATAAACCAATATGCCACAGGATGGCAGAACGTCTGTGTATCACTCTTTCAATAACCAGTTTACCAGGTTTATTGACCTTATCAATATTTACATCAAAATAGTCATTGATAATATAACCGCCTGCCGCAATCAACACCGAGGACAGGATAAGCAGGCTGAAAGTGAGTGGGGTAAATACAGGTGCAGCACCCGCATGGTTTAATACAGGCAGCATGATGCAATACTGGAACAGCAATTGAGTGAGTGCAATAAACAACAGGTTTACCCACCTGATAAGCCGAAAAAATGCAACCAGTAATTTCATGGTAGGGCTAAGATAATCAATGCCTTTGTATGCAGAAAGCGCAATAGGGAAAAGTTAACACGACAAGTTGTAAGTGATAAGTATTAAGTTATAGGTTTATTGCTGCACAATATGCCTACACTCCTGATAGAAGTTTTACTATTATTGCCGCAAACAGAAAGGCAAGCCCGAATACAGAGTAGCAAACTTATAACTTACAACCTAAGACCCATAACCGGATCTTAAGCATTCGAGGTTTCACGCTCAGCATTCTTACTCCTCTTTGTCAGTACTACATAGAGTACAATGCCGCCGATCACGAGCAAAGAAGAGATCAGTTCTGCCTGTGTGGGATGGAATGAACCGAAATGATATTTTGTATTGACCCTGATCTTTTCAATAAAGAAACGCTCAATACCATTTACCACCAGGTACACCGCAAACAGGGTTCCCGGTACTGCCAATCGCGTGCGCAAGAACCATAGCAGCAGGAAGAGCAATAAGCCCATTACTGTTTCGTAGAAAGGCGTGGGAAATACAGGTACAGGTAAATGACTACAGTATTGCTGCTCATCACATCCGCTGATACGTGTGCCCTCGCCTATTACGTTGTGCGGGTATGAATAGGCAAACATCCATGTAGGCAACCAGGAAGGCGCCGGCGCCGTTTTATGAGGGATCTGCGAAAGACTATCGACCCTGAAAGTTTTCAGGTAGAAAGTACTGTGATTATGTAATGCGTTATTGAAAGCTATAGTGTCTGCAGGGACAGCTTTGGATGTAACCGGGTCAGTAACATAGGCACTGTTCAATATGCCCCAGTCACCATCGCCGCCTACCTGGCAACCGATACGGCCTACCGCATAAGCCAGCATCAATGCAGGCGCAGCTCCATCAGCCAGATGACGGAAGCTGATCTTGTTTCTGCGTGCATAGAAAAAGATAGCGAGTGCGGCACAGATCAACCCTCCATAAAAGGTAAGGCCACTGAAAGAAAGCAATGCTTCTATAGGGCTGGCAATAAAATCGTCCCAGTTTTCCAGGTTGTGAAACACTTTTGCGCCCAGGAAACCAAACAATGCAGCATAAATTACCAGGTCACCCACACGGTCATGCGGCCATATACGGATGGTACGCTCTTCGGGCTGGGCCTGTTTCTGTTTATTCTTTTCACGCCATTTCAGAAAGGCAAATAAGGCACCTGTTGCCAGACCTACCGGCCAGTTGCCATCTGTAGAGAAGAAATACTCCTGCGGGTCGCCAATATTGCCACCCATCAGCAGTAAACCAAGTATTTTATATCCCAGCAAAAAGCCCAGGAAGAAATTCAATACCAATTCACCAATGCCCGCAGGCTTGCCTACCAGTATTTTAACATCCAGCCCATGCAGCTTGCCTGCACGTTCTTTGCGCTTTAATTCCTGTGTAAGTACAAAGGCTGCTGCGAGAAATGACAATGCCACAAAAAAACCGAAAGAGTTCACAAAACGAAGCCTTGTCCATTCTACGCCGAACAGGTCTTTGAAAGCATAATAAAGGTTAGGATACATGAATGTTAGTCTAATTGAGGTTTAAATATGGCAATTGGAGGTGCAATGATAAGAAACAACCTTGCTAAAGCCAAACTTTTAGCTACAGGCGGACCAAATTAGCCGGGAAAGGGAACAAAAAACCCTCCCAGGAATGGGAGGGTTATCACTATGAACAAAGCTGAACATAAATGTGTCAGCCAAAATCTGTTTTATCAGCAGTATTCGTTGAAAGCTGCCATCAGGTTCTGTGCAATCATCTGTGCAGGTCTTCCCTCGATCTGGTGACGCTCAATAAAGTGTACCAGTTGGCCATCTTTAAACAGCGCAATTGCAGGAGAAGAAGGAGGATAAGGCATTAAATGCTCTCTCAGCTTCTTTACAGCGTCAATATCATAACCCGCAAAGCTGGTGCTCAGGTGGTCAGGCTTTTTGCTTGCGTTCGCTACAGCCATCAAAACACCCGGACGTGCCGAACCAGCCGAACAGCCACAAACTGAATTTACAACTACCAGTGTTGTGCCTTTTTCATTCAGTTGATTATCAACATCTTCAGGTGTGCTTAAATCTGCAAAACCATTATCGGTCAGCTCTTCCTTCATCGGAATTACTATTTCTGAGGGATACATTTCTGTGTTTTTATTGTAAATAAATTCTGATTACTACTATAGAACGCAAATTTACGCAAAAAGTTGATTGGCTCCTTTACAAGAGGCCAGACTGCAATTATGTCACCAGCAGAACAGAAAATACGCCACTTTGACCTGTTTGTTTTTATTTCTCTTCCCTTTTGACAGCAAAAACCATCATTTCCGGCACTGGTACGCCATTTGAAAATTCATCTGCGTAAACATTTTAAAACAATAAAAAAAGTATACACTATGACACTTGTAAAGTTTAATAACCGCCCGGTAAGCAAGTCTTTCAATTCAGTATTTGATGATCTGCTGAATCAGTTTCCTTCAGTATGGAATGATGCATGGACAGGCTCAGGAACAGTAGCCCCGGTAAATATCCATGAAACAAAAGATGCATATCATCTTGAAATGAGCGTTCCGGGTGTAACAAAAGAAGACTTTACTGTAAAGCTGGAGAAAGGCATTTTATCAGTAGGCTTTGAGAAGAAAGAAGAAACAAAATCTGAAGATTACAAAACTGTTCGTCGTGAATTTACCCAGCGTAGCTTCACCCGCAGTTTTCATGTAGATGAAAATATTGATGCTTCTAAAATTGAGGCTAAATATGAAAACGGCATACTGAAACTTTTATTGCCCAGGCAGGAACAAGTAAAGCCTGCAGCACAGCAAATCAGCGTTCAGTAATGGTTTTAAAGAAATCTTAAAGTTTTTTCATACGCAGTTGGTTTTGGTTAGTGACCCGTCCCGATTTTTATCGGGATGGGTTTTTTATTTTTTATATTAACTTCGGCCACGATTTTTAACCAACATGAGACGCCCATACTCCTGTATCCAACGAATTGTTCCTGTTTTGTTTGTATTGCTCTTTATACAGACCGGCCATCTTATGGCGCAGGTTCAGCAGCAACATGCAACTGATACAATTCCCAAACCCACAGACTCTGTTATTCCTGTAATGCCTACAGTGGATTCTGCAGACATGTACCTACGTATTAAGAACCTGAACCCGTATTTCACCCTGCATGTAGACTCTACACTTACCTACAAGCTGGAGATCAACCGTGACGAGGCTTCTTATTACTGGTACCTGCGCAACTCGCCTGTGGGCCTTCGTATTAACAAAGACAATGGTACGCTTACTTTTAAGGCAGAGAAGTCCTTCTTCCTTTCAGGTAAGCTGAAATATGACTATGAATACCGGGTAAACCTGGGTGTACAAAGTCTGAACAATCCGAAAGAACATGTAGACACCTCGTTTACCATTGTTTTTTATAATACTGACATCATCGTATCACGCGTAAAGCCTTCTGTAAGTTCAGTTCTGACTGTTGATGAAGGTGATACAGTGGCATTTAAAGTGCAATGTGAGAACGGAAGCTTTCCCATTGAAAACATTACATTTTTTGCCAATATGCCGCTGAAAAATTACACGTTGGTAAAAAAATGTGATGATGACTTTATCTGGTCTCCCCCCTTTGATTTTGTAAAAGAAACTGATTCTGGCAAAGTCAGGATCCTGCAACTATACTTTGTTGGCTCCAATCGCTTCATGACAAGAGATACAGCCATCGTTAAGATCATCGTAAAAGATGCCCTGAACTACCCGCTGACATTACAGGATTACAATCTTACCGTGCGCAATATCAGGACCTATGTATTGCAGCTCAAATACACGTTCGTAATGATCGACAGGGGTATCAAAAAAACAAAAGGTACGCGTACCACTTTTGATATTACCAGCCCCACTACAGCCCTTACAGGTACCATCCTCAGCTCATCAGGCAGCACAGGCACTCAAAATGTAGGTAAGGTAATGCCCAGCGTAGGCGTAGCCCTGGTACCGGTAAAAGAGGCCGTAGCCCCGGCACGTACCATGGAGCAGAACCAGGCATCTACCATCCGCGCCGCCATCAAGCGCCTGGAATATATGCTTAGCGATAACTCCCTGGTTGGTGAGCGTGACCCGGATATCACTAAAAAGACCAATAAGCTGAAAGAAGAGCACAAACAGATCCAGGTACAGCTTATTGACGTTCCGCTGGAAATCGTTGGCGACAGTGGCATGACGGAAAAAGAGCTGAACGACTACTTTAACAGCCCCAAAGTGAAGAAAAAATACCGGTTGAAAAAATAAGCAATTAGCAAATTTGAAAATGTGCTAATTTGAAAATGGGGTTCCCAGAATAGTGAAGCATATATCACCAATAGAGGCCTCCATTTTCAAATTCTCAAATTCACTCATTTTCAAATTATGAAATATTTTTACTTACTGGTATTTACCACAATTATCATCACAAGTTTACATGCTCAAACTACCGAAGACTCCGTAAAAGCTACCGTAAACAAGCTGTTTGAAAGTATGAAGAACAGTGATGCGGCCGCGTTGACAACTGTATTTGCAGACAGCGCTATCCTGCAAACGATCGTAAACACCAAAGACGGGAAAACGATTATCCGGAACGAGAAGATCTCGGATTTCAGCACCTCTATTGGCAAACTGGCCAAAGGCGACGCAGATGAGCGTATTACTTTCGAAACTGTTAAAACAGATGGCGCACTTGCTATTGTATGGACACCTTATAAATTCTACTACAAAGGCGCTTACAGCCATTGCGGAGTAAACTCATTTCAGCTTGTGCGCATTAATGGTCAGTGGAAAATTCAGTACCTGATAGATACGAGAAGGAAGGAATGTACAGTTAATTAGCAAATGGGCTAATGTGCAAATTTGAAAATGGAGTTTCCGGAATAGAGAAGCATATATCACCAATAGAGGCTTCCATTTTCAAATTCTCAAATTAAATCACTTTCAAATTACCCCCAGAACTTTCAGCATACCAGATGCAAATGGACTAAAATGCAAATGTGCGAATGAAAAACCCATTTCAGGTTCTCATTCGCACATCGATAAATTTGCACATTGGCTCATTAATACCCCAGGATCTTCAACATGCTCTGTGCACTCTGCTCCTTGGCATACAACCAGTCAACCAGCTTACCGTTCTTGTCGTGACCAACAATAACGTGCTTGGGTGAAGGAATAAGACAGTGTTTAATACCGCCATATCCGCTGATCTGGTCCTGGTAGGCACCTGTATGGAAAAAGCCCAGGTATAAAGGTTCGCCGTTTGTTATTTTAGGAAGGAACACCTCATTTACGTGTTCTTCAGAATCGTAATAGTCGTGACTGTCGCAGGTAATACCTCCTAACACCACACGCTGGTATTCATCGTCCCACTTATTTACCGGCAATAGCAGGAATTTTTCGCCAATACCCCAGGTATCAGGTAAAGTGGTGATAAATGAAGAATCGATCATATACCAGATCTCACGATCATTCTGCATCTTCTGGCCTATTACGCTGTAAATATGCGCCATGCTCTCTCCTACTGTGTAGCTACCAAACTCGGTGAAGATGTTCGGCATAGGCACATGGTTCTTGTTACAGGCTTTTTTGATATTGCCAATGATCTCATTGATCATGAACTGGTAATCGTATTCAAAACCCAGCGAGTGCTTAATGGGGAAACCACCTCCAATGTTGATTGAATCCAGCTCAGGGCAGATCTTCTTCAACTGGCAGTACAGGTTGATCACCTTATTCAGCTCACTCCAGTAGTAAATATCATCCTTAATGCCTTTGTTCAGGAAGATATGCAGCATTTTAAGCTGAAAGCGATCTTCATTGCCCTCAATCTTATCTACATAAAACTCCAGCACATCACGTGCACGGAAACCAAGGCGGGAAGTATAAAAAGGGAAAGTAGGCTCTTCTTCAGCGGCTATGCGGATACCCAGCTTGAAAGGCACCTTTACAGACTTTTTGTATTGCTGTAATTCGTCCTTGTTGTCAAGCACCGGTATTACATTCTTGAAACCAGAATTCAGCAAACTTGCAATACGGCTGGTATAAGTTTTCTGCTTATAGCCATTGCAGATGATGAATGTATCCTTGGTGATCTTCTTTTTGGCATACAACTTTTTGATGATCTCAATATCGTATGCATAAGAAGTTTCAAGATGAATGTCATGCTTCAGCGCTTCTTCCACTACAAAAGAGAAGTGAGAGCTTTTAGTGCAATAACAGTAATTATAACTTCCTGTGTAGCGATGCTTTTTCATCGCGTTGGCAAACATCTGTTTGGCTTTCCTGATCTGCATACCAATTTTGGGCAGATAAGTCAGCTTCATAGGCGTACCGTACTTGGCGATAAGCGCATTCAGATCAAGGCCGTTAAAATTAAGGTTACCGTCTTTTACATCGAAACCGTCCTGGGGGAAGTTGAAAGTCTGCTTCACCAGGTCGGTATACGAGTTGTTCATGTACTGGTTCTGGTCCAAGGTGCTGCGGATGATGTTTTTAAGTAATTATTAAAAGCGTATATCAATAATACAAAAATTACGCAAAAGTAGTTTTTTGAACGATTTATACAACAAATAAAAACCGGGTGTTGTTGTCAACACCCGGTTTTAGTATAAAAAAGTTCAACTGTTCATGCTTATTTAACAGAAGCAACCAGTGCTTTGAAGCTTTCTGGTTCGTTCATAGCCAGATCAGCCAGCACTTTACGATCCAGAGTGATTCCTTTCTGATTCAGTTTGTGGATGAACTCAGAGTAAGTTAAACCTTCTGGTCTTACTGCTGCGTTAATACGAGCGATCCACAAAGTGCGGTATTCTCTTTTCTTTAATTTACGACCAACATATTTGTACTGGAGACCTTTCTCCACTACGTTTTTGGCAACGGTGTAAACATTTTTACGTTTGCCATAGAAGCCTTTAGCGGCTTTCAGTACCCTTTTACGACGGGCGCGTGATGCTACGGCATTTACTGAACGAGGCATATCTTAATAATTTTGAGATTTGTGATTGGAAAATTTACTGACTGAGAACTGAGGTCATCTGCTATACTTAGCTTCGGACTTCCTGTTCCAGGCTTACTTCAATCTTAACAGGCGTTTTACGAAATCAACATTTGATTTGTGAACTACACCGTCAACTCTCAAACCGCGCTTACGTTTGTTTGATTTTTTGGTAAGGATGTGACGCTTGAAAGACTTCTGATGGGTAATTTTACCCGTGCCGGTTACTTTGAACCTCTTCTTGGCACTTGAGTTTGTTTTAACCTTTGGCATTTTAAATACCTTTTGCTGTTATACCCTGCTGGCGCTCCTGAACAGACCGGAGACTTTTTGGGCCGTGTGGGCAATAAAGTTTGTCGCCTTTTTACCGGATCAAAACTTAAAATGGAGCGCAAAGGTATGTATTTTCAATGAAAATCAAGATAAAAGAGCAACTATAGCAGAAAAAAAAGCACATTCAGCCCGGATAACCGGGAACGCGAAGATACACTATTTAAAATTGATTGATTATCATCGCTTTATTATAAGATGCGCTAATCGTGAGTCGGCAGACGGCAATGCTGTTTCGGGTGTCGGGTTTTGAGTTTCGGGTTCGGGAATCGTGAATCGGCAGACGGCAATCGGCAGTATCGTCAAATGTGAAAAGTGAAAGGAAATCATGAGACGTGAATCGTCAGTCGTGAGTGGCTGAAGCAAGTGAATGGTCAATGGTGAATAGTGAATGGGAATACAGGATGCAAGTTATAGATAACTGCAAATTGCCAACTGCCAACTTTCTTCCGGTCTTTCCTTCAATATTCGACATTCAGAATTTGACATTCGATATTTTGTCTTCCGTACTTCTAACTTCGTCCGCCCACCTATTGGGATAAAAAGGTGGTAAGGCTCCTTCATCGGGTCTGGATGACGTCTTTATGAGGTCTTTAGCTCTAATGCGGGGTAAAGGCGCACTTTCTATATGCTTTTGGCGGATAAGAGCAATTTCGCTGATCTCTTTAGGGCACCAAATCGCCACTCGTGAAAATGGGGGTGCCTGTTGCAGGGTACAAAGTTACAGGTCTCAAAGATTTCTGATTTCGGAATGTAGAGATTTTGTGATTTAAAGAGATGGCCACGGGATACTGGATGCAGGTTGTGAAATCGTGAGTCAGCAGACGGCAATCGGCAATATCGTGAGACGTGAGTCGTCAGTCGTGAGTGGGTGAAGCGAGTGAATAGTCAATACCGAATGCAGAGATGAAAACCGAATTAGAGAACTGGCAACCGGGAGCCGGCAACTGGTAACGTCGCTTCACATTACAACGATAAACCTATAACCTACAACTTATAACCTTCTCAACTTCAGATTTTTCCCGTATTTTTCTACCCTAATTCTATTCCTGCACATATGAAAAAGATCACCTGGGTACTGGCTGCTCTATGCCTTGCCTTTTGCCACACTGACGCAAACACTGTTAAGCCTAAAGTTCCGAAAATCTTAGTCTTTTCTAAAACAGCCGGATTCAGGCATACCTCTATTCCTGATGGTAAAAAAGCGATCCTGCAGATTGCAAAAGACAATGGGTTCTTGGCCGATACTACTGAAGATGCCAGCTATTTTACCGATGATTCATTAAAGCACTATTCTGCCGTTATCTTTTTAAATACTACCGGAGATGTATTGAATGATAACCAACAGGCCGCTTTTGAACGCTATATTCACGCTGGCGGCGGTTATGCAGGCGTACACGCCGCATCGGATACCGAATACGGATGGCCCTGGTACGGCAAACTGGTAGGCGCTTATTTTACCAAACACCCGCAGCAACAGGAAGCCGTACTGCATATAACCGACAATACCCATATTTCCACCAAACATTTACCTGCCGAATGGAAGCGTAAAGACGAATGGTACAATTTTAAAGACATAGTTCCTGATATGCATGTGCTGATCACCATTGATGAAAAATCATATGAAGGCGGCACCAATGGCGACAATCACCCTATGGCATGGTACCACTCATTTGAAGGAGGCCGCGCCTGGTACACAGCATTGGGACATACTGAAGTATCCTACACAGATCCTAATTTCCTGAAACACCTGGAGGGAGGGATTAAGTATGCGATGGGAAGGAAGAAGTAATGTGCAAATGAAGACGGGCTTAATGCAGAAGTACGAAATACGAAGTTAGAAGTACGGCTCACTGCTGTATTTGCTCGTAGCTCAAAGCTCGCAGCTTGTATTCGCTTTTCACGTCTCACGATCTTTCACGATTGCCGTCTGCCGATTCACGACCTTACTCAATAAAAAAGAGCACCTACTTGCGCAGATGCTCTTTTTTTATGAAGATGCAGTAGTTATTCTGCTTCTTTTTTCTTCTTGGCGCCCTTGGGAGCGAAGATCATCAGCATACGCTTACCTTCCAGCTTGGGCATACCTTCCGGCTGACCAAACTCTGCCAAACGCTCTGCAAATTTCAACAGTACCAGCTCTCCTCTTTCCTTGAACATGATTGCACGACCTTTGAACTGTACGTACGCTTTTACTTTGTTGCCTTCTTTCAGAAAGCTTTCAGCGTGACGTGCTTTAAAGTCGAAATCATGATCATCTGTGCCAGGTGTAAAACGGATCTCTTTTACTTCAGCCGTTTTACTTTTGGCCTTCATCTCCTTCTCTTTCTTCTTCTTCTCGTATAGAAACTTATTATAGTCGATGATTTTACAAACCGGCGGATCTGCCTGCGGAGAGATCTCTACGAGATCTAATGCCTGCTCCTGCGCCATACGCAGCGCTTCCTGCGTTGAATACACACCTACCGTTACATTATCCCCAACCAGGCGTACCTGAGGCACCCTGATCATTTGGTTGGTGCGATGTTCCTGTTGTTGCTCTTTTCTGAAACGGGGATTAAAATTACCCCTGGGAGGTCTTGGTGGAAATGCCATTTACAATCTTTAAGTGAACAATTTTACTATTAACGGCGATCTTGTTTTATTACTAACCAGGATTCCGTTGTTGTCGCCATTCCGGCAAAATTACCGGGTCAACGGCCTGAGCCTTTTCTGCTATTCGCAGTTTATCAATGGGTGGGCATCAAACTATGGATTGCGGAGCTTAATTTATGACTCTGCACGTCTTTCTTTGATTTCCCTTACAGCTTCTGTAATGAACTCCTCAATGCTTTTGGTTCCCAGGTCGCCTTTACCCTGGCGCCTGATAGCCACTTTCCCTTCATTCATTTCCTTCTCACCGATTACCAGCATGTATGGTACTTTCATCAGTTCTGTATCGCGGATCTTTTTACCGATCTTTTCACTTCTGTCATCAAGTTCTACACGAATATCCGCATTTTTCAGCGATTGTAAAAGACTATTTGCATAATCCATGAACTTATCGCTGATGGGCAGAATTTTTACCTGAACCGGCGCCAGCCATAAGGGGAATTTACCAGCATAGTGCTCCAGCAGGAAGCCGATGAACCTTTCGTGGGTACCCAACGGTGCACGGTGTATGATCAAAGGAACCTCTGGGGAGTTTTCCTTATTGGTAAATTCCAGCTTGAAACGACGGCCCTGTGCAAAGTCTACCTGGTTGGTTGCCAGTGTAAATTCACGGCCAATAGTGCTCCAGATCTGTACATCAATTTTAGGACCATAGAAAGCACCTTCGTCAGGGACCTCTACAAATGGTATTCCGGATTCGATCAGCACTTTTCTTACCATATCCTCGGTCTCTTTCCACAACTCAGGCTCGTTGATATATTTCTGTCCCAGTTTGGAAGGTTCGTGCAGGCTGAGACGCATCACGTACTTGTCGATACCGAAGATGTTGAAATACTTCAGGTACATATTGTTCACCGCCCTGAATTCTGCAGCAAACTGCTCATGGGTACAGTAAATATGCGCATCGTTCATGTGCAGGCAACGTACACGCATCAATCCAAACAGCTCCCCACTCTGTTCGTAGCGGTAGCAGGTTCCGTATTCAGCCAAACGCAATGGCAGGTCTTTATAGCTCTTGGGTTCTGCTGCAAATATTTTATGGTGATGCGGACAGTTCATGGATTTCAGGTAGTATTTGGTACCATCCAGTTCCATAGGCGGGTACATACTATCCTGGTAATACGGCAGGTGGCCACTGGTGAGGTACATGCTTTCTTTCGCAATATGCGGTGTTACCACGCGCTTATAACCTGCAGCCTGCTCGGTTTCTTTAGCCAGTCGTTCCAACTCCTCAATAATGATGGTACCGTTGGGAAGCCACAGAGGCAGCCCCTGGCCTACATCATCATCCATGGTGAAAATGCTCAGCTCTTTACCCAGTTTGCGGTGGTCGCGTTTTTTAGCTTCCTCCAGCAACTGCAGGTATTCGTCCAGCTCTTTCTGAGAAGGGAATGTTACACCGTAAACACGGGTAAGCATTTTGTTCTTTTCATCACCCTTCCAGTAAGCACCGGCCACATTGGTAAGTTTCACCGCCTTGATAGCGCCGGTAGCCGGAATATGTGGGCCACGGCAGAGGTCAGTAAAGTTGCCCTGTGTGTAAAAAGTAATACTGCCATCCTGTAAACCGGAAAGCAGGTCCAATTTATATTCATCACCTTTTTCAGTAAAATACTGAACGGCATCAGCTTTCGACATCTCTTTGCGCACGTAGGCATTGTTCTGCTTTGCCAGCTCGTTCATCTTCTTTTCCAGCTTTGCCAAGTCCTCTTCACCCAGCTTGCGGTCGCCCAGGTCCATATCGTAATAAAAACCGGGAGGGTTTACCGTAGGAGGCCCTACCCAGAATTTTACTCCCGGAAAAACGCTTTCTACCGCTTCAGCCATCAGGTGGGCAGAAGAATGCCAGAACGTCGATTTACCGTCAGCATCATCCCACGTCAGGAATTTTACTGTTGCATCGGTATAAATCGGGCGCGTGGCGTCCCATACCTGTCCATTTACGCTGGCAGCTAATACCTTGCGTGCCAGACCCTCGCTGATAGATTTTGCGATAGCCAATGCAGGGGATCCTTCAGGATATTCCCTTACTGCACCATCCGGAAAAGTAATTTTGATCATTTTTATTACAGCCGTTTATTTTGTTACCGGTTCTGAAGAAATACAGCGTTTAAAATACTGTTTTTCTGTTCCGGCATTTAAAGAACCGCAAATTTAACTAAGAATTTGCACACCACCATTTATGATAATTGATCTAAAAAATTAATAATTAACTAATTTGCTCCTGTGAGGATTCCATACATGAAGAGATTTTTACTTTTTCTTTTTTGTTTTACGGGTTTGTATGCGTGCGCCCAGGACCTGACCGGGATCTGGAGAGGCAATTTCTATTCAGGCCCCCGCACGCAGAATACGCTTAGCCAGGGCGAGCAATACAAGTTTGAAGTGCAACTGGGACAGGATCAGAAAGCCTTTGAAGGCGTTACTTATTCTTACCAGACGACTATCTTTTACGGAAAAGCGACCTGTAAAGGCACCATCAATCCCCTCACTAAAAAAGTATTACTGGAAGAGTTAAAACTGGTGGAGGTTCGCATGAGCCCTTTCAGCGACGCCTGTATCATGACCTGCTTTTTGCAATATTCCAAGATCGGCGAAGAAGAGTTCCTGGAAGGTACTTATACCAGTATGAACCTGAAAGATTCTTCTAACTGTGGTCGCGGTACCATCTACCTGCGTAAAGTGACCACTTCTGATTTTTATGAAGAGCCTTTTTTGACCAAACGCAAAAACAATAAAACAGAAGCTCCTAAAAAAGATACAGCGCTTATAGCTAAAAAGCCCCCTGTTAAAATAACGCCGGCACCACAAAAGCCAGCCCCTGCTAAACAGGCTCCTATTGCAAAAGCTAACCCTTCGACAAAGAAAACAGTAACACCACCGCAGCAAAAAGCAACTACACCAAAATCTACAACACCAGCGCCTGTTATAAAACCATCAACCGGTCTGCCACTGGCACCTACCGATACAGCTAAGAAAGAAATTACGCCGACGGCACCCATCATTCCGGTTCCCAAAGTACTGCTGAGCCGCGATAATGAACTGGTGAAAACAATTACCACCGGCGCCAGTGAAGTAACGATCAACATCTATGATAATGGCTCCATTGACCACGATACCGTATCTGTTTACCTTGACAAGAAACTGGTGCTATCGAGAAAAATGCTCACCTACAAACCGCTTACACTTACACTGAAGCTGGATGAGACCAATAACTATCATGAATTGGTAATGGTAGCCGAAAACCTTG
Organism: Chitinophagaceae bacterium; assembly: GCA_047602185.1. Classification (GTDB taxonomy): domain Bacteria; phylum Bacteroidota; class Bacteroidia; order Chitinophagales; family Chitinophagaceae; genus PMP191F. The sequence continues at coordinate 1,975,518 of JASGHY010000001.1, forward strand.
GCGACATACCACCCAATACATCACTGATGGTAGTAAAAGCCGGAAACAAGGAATATGAAGTCCGTATCACCTCTACCGAACAAAAGAACGCGGTAGTGATCTTTAAGTATGAGAAGGAATAACGGCATTGGAATTTCTATATTCCGGAATTGAGGGATTTTGAGATTGAAGCAAGTGAGTGGTGAAAGAAAATCGTGAGATGTGAATCGTGAGTGGGTCGGCAATCGTGAATCGGCAAAGTCGTGAAACGTGAAAAGTCAAACGTGAAAGAAAATCGTGAGACGTGAATCGTCAGTCGTGCGTGGAGCTTCCGGATAATAGATGCTTGATACTGGGTAAGAAGCCTGGAATCTGTACCTGCAACTTAAGATCGGAACAACTGCCAATTGCCAACTTGTATTCCTCGCCGCTCGTAGCTCAAAGCTCATCGCTGATATTCGTATTCCTCATTTCGTACTTTCCTGAGCCTTGTGCCTTAACTTACAACCTGTAAATTCAGCGTTAAGCGTTCGGCATTCTGCGTTATTTTACCGTTCACATAAAGTACATGGCTGATTGCTTTGTAAGTCGTTAATTTCCGATTAAATTTCGGGAATGCGTTTTCTGCTCACCACTGTATTACTTGTTTGCATAGGCTCTCTTGCTGCCCAGAACCTTACCGGCATCTGGCGTGGTAAACGTTCACAGGTTTCCGGAGGTTGTTTTCCCGAATATAATATTGAGCTACATATTACGTATGGGAATAATAACAATATATTGGGCAATGCCTATAGCTATATCGACAATAAACAGTACACCAAGATAAATTTCTCAGGTCGTTATAACCCGCTCAACAAGCGCATGGTGCTGATAGAAAGTGCCGTGCTGGAATATACGGTACCGGCCAACTGCCTGCCATGTATCAAAACTTACGATCTCAATTTCATACTGAATGGTACCGAGGAATCACTGTCAGGCGAATGGAAAGGCCATTTTATGAACAGTACAGATGTTTGTCCGCCGGGAAAGATCACACTTACCAGGCAGACCACTCCTACCTTTCCTGTAGATATTGTGCAGAACGACACCTTACTCGCATTACAGAAAAAACTGCAACTGCAACCCCGCGAAAAAGAAGTAGTGCAAAGTATAGCGGTTGACACACCTGTGATAAAAATAGAATTGTACGACAACGCTGAAATTGATGACGATACTGTAACAGTATTGCTGAATAATACACTGTTGCTGTACAAACAACGTCTCTCTTACAAACCTTTAACGGTAAACATCAATGTATATCCCAATGCGGATTATGAACTGATGATGTATGCAGACAATCTCGGGCGCATTCCTCCCAATACAGCCCTTATGATCGTTACCGTAGGTAAAAAGAAATATGAAGTCCGTTTGTCATCGAGTGAGCAAAAAAGCGCAGTCGTCAGATTCAGGTACCAAAAGTAATTAGCAAATGTGCAGATTCGATAATGTGCAAATTGGCGAAAACAGAAGTATGAAGTCGGAGGTTAGAAGTCTGATAAGTACGAAATACGAAGTTAGAAGTACGGCTCACTGCTGTATTTGCTCGCCGCTCGTAGCTCAAAGCTCGCCGCTTGTATTCACGTTTCACGATTGCCGTCTGCCGATTGCCGATTCTTATTCTTCCAACGATTTCGAAGTTTTCTCAACAGATAATGTCTGGCGGAGTTTGATGCCCACTTCTTTACCAAGGCGGATAGCGGGAGTCCAGGGCTCCATTTTTTCGAAGGCAGCTTCAACCTTTTCATTCATTTCGTCATTGCCTCCCCTGATCACTTTTGCAAATACAGGTTTACCATCTTTCTCAATGATAAACTCTACCAGCAGGTGTGTCTTTAACTGATCGTCCTCAAGATAGGATATCATATCGCGACTCAGCTTATCAAGAAAGTTCTGAAAACCTTCGTTGCCACCAGGATTATACAAGGGTAATTTATCTACAACTTTAGCAAGTGCACTCTCGTCGTATGTCTTTTCAGGGCGCACCTTTTTCCTGATCACCTTATCTTCAGCTACATCAGGTAACATCGCTACCTTTTCTTCCACTACATACTCTCCTCTTGAAGAAACCGCGATAACCGGCAACTGGTGTACTTTCTCGAAATACTGGTACACATGACGCATTTCCGCTACCATGAGATTGTATTCAGGGAAATCTTTTACATAACGGGCCAGGTAATCATTGCTCTTCTGGTTGGTAAAACGAATGGGGAAAATATGAACAGGGATAAAATCCTGTCCTCCATTTTTAGCCAGTGCAGCAAGAATGTACAGCTCTTCGATCTGCTGATCGGTAATGGGAATACAGCCGGTTGTTACACAACTTCCGTGAATATAGATATCACCACCGGGTTGCAAAGAATCACTCAGTATCCTGTCGGAAGCGTTGGGGTAATTCAAACCCAATGAAAGATGGTAATTACTCTTGGGATTAAACTCATTGATATAATAAAACCCTTCAGGTACCTGGTAATCGCCCTGCATACGCTTGGGGCCTAATGTACCTGCCATAGCACATACTTTGTAGGTTTTGAACAACTGGAACTTGTCGTTGATATCACTCTTTACCCAAACTTCCAGCTGGCTGTCATATTTAAACGAACGGAGATAGATATAGCGTGCAGGCCAGGTAAGCCCCTTGTCCTTAAACTGTCTCATCAGGGTATCCTGCTTGCGCTTCAGTGCGTCGCCAATGCGGGGAAAGGAACGTTGATATTCCATGAAGTTAAAGGCCGACACAGCAGTCTGTGAAGACACGTCACTCACTATCAGCGAAGCCAATATTACTATCAGTAGGTGTTTCATGGTGTACAATGCAGGAGATTAATGGAATTTCCTAATACTAAAGTGCCCGAGATCCTGCCATCCTTATAAAGTTATTACAAAGATATTACCAAAAATCATCACAAGTTATTAACACATGTGAAAAGTCCCATGCTGCAAAAAGCAAACATGGGACAATTACGAATTTTTTAACAAGGATTACTAGAGGTTTCCCCGTAATTCCTGTTCACGCTCAATGGCTTCAAACAGGGCTTTAAAGTTGCCTTTTCCAAAGCTTTTAGCCCCTTTGCGTTGAATGATCTCGAAAAATAAGGTCGGCCTGTCTTCTACAGGTTTGGTGAAGATCTGCAGCAGGTAACCTTCATTATCTCTGTCTACAAGGATGCCCAGCTCTTTTAGAGGAGTTACATCTTCATCAATTTTTCCTACCCTGTCCTGCAAATCGTCATAATACGTGGTAGGAACCTGCAAAAACTCCACTCCCCTGTCGCGCAAAGCTGTCACCGTTTCTACGATATTATTGGTAGCAAGCGCCACATGCTGGCAACCTTCGCCATCGTAATATTCCAGGTATTCTTCCACCTGCGATTTCTTCTTACCCTCAGCCGGTTCATTGATAGGAAATTTTACAAAACCATTGCCATTACTCATCACTTTGCTCATCAGTGCGGAATATTCCGTGGAAATATCCTTGTCGTCAAAGCTCAGAATGTTGCGAAATCCCATCACTTCCTCATAAAAGCTTACCCATTTGTTCATCTGGTTCCATCCCACATTGCCTACGCAATGGTCTACATACTGCAAACCTGTGGACGTGGGGTTATAATTCGTTTTCCATTCCCTGTAGCCGGGCATAAAAGCGCCGCTGTAGTTTTTACGTTCAATAAACAGGTGAACAGTTTCTCCATAAGTGTAAATACCGCTCATTACCACCTCACCCAGTTCATCTTTCATGTGTGCAGGCTCCATATAACTTTTAGCGCCACGCTTGGTGGTTTCTTCCCATGCACTGGTAGCATCGCCTACACGTAGTGCCAGCATTTTTACACCGTCACCATGTTTGTAAATATGATCAGCTATTGCATTTCCGGCTCTTAACGGTGTGGTAAAAACAAAAGTGAGCTTGTTCTGCCTTACCACGTAACTGGCGCGGTCTTTTATCCCTGTTTCAGGGCCTGCATAAGCCAGTGACTGAAAGCCAAAAGCTGTTTTATAAAAATGTGCTGCCTGCTTGGCATTGCCTACATAAAATTCAACGTAATCGGTTCCTTCAAGTGGTAAAAAATCTGTTTGAGTATGCTTGCTGGTATCAATAGCCGCTAATGTTGCCATAAAAAAAGAATTTTAGGTCAGTAATAAACAATGTAGTGAAACCGTGTTTTTCAACGGTTGTAATAAAGGTTTGTATGACCCAAAGGAGCTAAGCTGAATGCAATATGTTACCAGGACCTCAGGGCCTTTTGGCAACGGCGTCCATGGCAAGCGCTTCCATCAGCAGGCAGTAGTTGATGCGCTTGTCTGAAAAAGTTTTATGGGGATAATCTGGTTTCATCCACATCAAAGATAGGATTTACAATGTAAGGTGCAAAGCACAGGGTTTCCGAAGGTTTGCAGGCACTTTAATCACTGCACTGGCAATGTTGCTTTGGTAAGTGTTATTGCCACGCCCTGAAGGACGGGGCAACAGCATCAATGTATTCTTTTATTGAACAGTATACACTAACCGGCTAAAGCCGGACGCGAATATTGTTTGCTGTTGCCATGACCGGCGTACTCACCTGCCACTAACTAAACGACATTGAGTCGTGAGTGGTTGTTCGTGAAACGTGAAAAGTCAAATGTGAAACGGGCGTTACCGGTTACCAGATACCAGTTTCCGGATACAGGTTACCAGATGCCTGATACTGGATTTGAGATTTGATGTTTGAAATTTGATCAATACAACTTGTCTTCCTGTATTTGCTCGTAGCTCAAAGCTCGTCGCTGGTATTCGAGATAACTGCAAATTGCCAACTGCCAACTTGCTTTTCTTCCGGACTTCCGGTCTTTCTGACTTCCGGACTTCCGGACTTCATTATATTTGCCCGCAAAATCATCCCAGTAATGTTAAAAGTCGGTATTCTCGGAGGCGGTCAGTTAGGCAGAATGTTATTACAGGCAGCGGCTAATTACCCTGTAGAAACCTTTGTGATGGAAAACGATGCAGAATGCCCTGCTGCTCATCTTTGCCATCACTTTACGAAAGGTGATATCCGCAACTTCGACGACGTGTACCGCTTTGGCAAGGAACTCAATGCCCTGACCATCGAGATTGAATCAGTGAATGTGGATGCATTGGAAAAGCTGGAACAGGAAGGCGTAAAAGTATACCCCTCTCCTGCCGCACTGCGCATTATCAAGAACAAAATTGTACAGAAAGAATTTTATAAACAGCACCAGATCCCTACTTCCCCTTTTATAATAACACAAAGCCGTGCAGCGCTGCAACAGAACCTGTCTTTTTTACCGGCAGTGCATAAGGTAGGCGAAGGTGGTTATGATGGTAAAGGTGTACAGATCATTCACACCAAAGATGATGTAGCCAAAGGTTTTGATGCTCCCGCCGTACTGGAAAAACTGGTGACGGTCCATAAAGAGATCGCCCAGATCGTAGCTATTAATGAAAAAGGCGAAACAGCCCTCTACCCTGCTGTTGACATGGTGTTTGACCCACACCTGAACCTGCTCGATTACCAGATCAGCCCTGCAGATATTCCTGAAAGAGTATTGTGGAAAATAGAAGCCATTGCACTGGCCGTTGTAAAGAACCTGAAAAGCCCGGGGCTGTTTGCTGTTGAACTGTTTGTGGACAGGCAGAATGAAGTATATGTGAACGAAACTGCACCGCGTGTGCACAACAGCGGTCATCATACCATTGAAGCCAACTTCAGCTCACAGTTTGACATGCTGTGGAGGATCATGCTTGGATACCCGCTCGGCAATACAGATCATATTTTACCGGCAGCTATTGTGAACCTGGTAGGCGCCGAAGGACATTCCGGTCCTGCGAAATACGATGGTCTTGAGGAAGTATTGCAGATGGACAACGTGTTTGTTCACATTTACGGTAAGGCAGAAACAAAGCCCGGCAGAAAAATGGGGCATGTTACCGTTCTCAGCAAGGAAAGAAGTGAATTAAAGTTTAAAGCAAATAGAATTAAGCAGGTGCTTAAGGTTATAAGTTCTAAGTAATAAGTTATAGGTTTAATGCTTTCAGGTATTGTATACTTCACTGATAGATACAGAACCTGTTAATGGTAAACAAACCTATACGATGAAGTATCAAACTTATAACTCACAACCTATAACTCATAACCAGCCGCTTTACAGGCTCAACTGATTCGCCAGTCTCTTCAATTCAATTTCAGCGGCTTTGGCAGCATAACTGAGGTTTACAAGACTATACGCAGCATTCTCAAAGCTCTGTTGCGCTAAGGTCATATCAACAATAGTTGCTTGTCTGAGTTGAAAACGTTGTACCACCAGGTCCAGCAATTGCTGTGCAAGCTCATACGTACGTTGTTGTGTTTCCAATTGTTTTAAGGTGGACTGATATGCCTGGAAGTTTTTAACCACTGATGCAGAATAATCACGCACCAGGATATCACGTTGCAATTCGGCGTTCTTAGTATTCAGCTCAGCAACCTTTTGCTGACGCTTGTAAATAGAACCATTATAGATAGGTACTGTAAGACCCAGGTTTACAAAAGGTCCCTGGCTGCGGTTCAATAACACGTTACCAGCTCCTACCTGGTTGCGGTTGTAGTTGTAACCGGCACTTGCCCTTACAGAAGGATAGCGTGCGGCAGTTGTTTCTTTTTCTATCAGTTCATTGATACGCACCTGGTCAATAGCGGCAAGGATATCGGCATTACGATGGATAGTATTTAACACTGTATCCAGCGTAACATTCCTGTCAACGAGGATAGTATCCTGGATATGCACTATTGAATCAGGCTTGGTACCCATTACACGCATTAGCTCAGCCTTCGCCTGGTCTATTATCAGTTGCTGTGACTGTTGTGCTTGTAATAAAGCATTCAGGTCTACCTGCGCCTGGTATAGGTCTGCATTATTAGCCAGCCCCACACTTTGCTGCGTTTTGATAATATCCAGTTTCTTCTGCGCAGCATCAATAGACACTACAATTGTTTTGGCATAGCCCTGCTGACGTACTATATCAAAATAAGCAGTCATTACAGAGGCCATGGTGTTCTGCACCTGTGAATTCAGTAATTCTTCACTCTGCTGTACCAACTGGTTAAGTCTCTTCTTAGTGGTCACTACGCGCATACCATTGTACAAAAGCACGCTACCGGTAAGGTTGGCAGAAAGCGTATTGGATGAAGCGCCATTTCTTTTAATGATCTCGCCGGTATTCAACTTCTGGTTTACATCTGTTACTGATTCGTTGTCAGAAGCGGTACCGGTAACCAATGGTAAGCCTCCTGCAATGCCATAACTATTATTGGTATTGCTGATCGCTACATTATTCTTTGATACCTGTATATCGAGGCTGTTCTTTAAAGCAATGTTGATAGCATCATTCAAGCCCAGTTTTTGTGCAAAACCAGGTATAGCACAAGTCACCATGCCCAACAAACAAAACAAATACTTTATACGGATGCTTTTCATATTTATGAGTTATCCTGTATGGCTGTTTTTTAATGTGTAACTGTTGCTGTCTGTTCTCCTGCTTTTACTTCTTCCTCTTTGGCTTTTTTGTGCTTACCAGAGAGGAAAGTGTACACAGCAGGAATTACCAGCAGGGTTAAGATCAATGAAAACAAGATACCACCTACGACTACAATACCCAGGGGAATACGGCTGGTAGAAGCCGCACCTAAGCTCATTGCAATGGGCAATGCGCCTAATGATGTGGCAAGGCTGGTCATCAGGATAGGGCGTAAACGCTGTGCGGAGGCTTCAATAACCGCTTCCAGTTTAGGTAAACCCTGTTCTCTTTTCTGATTGGCAAACTCAACGATCAGGATACCGTTTTTAGTAACCAGGCCTATCAGCATGATCATACCAATTTCAGAGAAGATGTTAAGTGTTTGCCCAAATAAAGAAAGACTTAACAACGCACCGGCAAGCGCCAGCGGCACAGTAAGCATGATGGCAAGCGGATCAATAAAGCTCTCGAACTGTGCGGCCAATACCAGGTAGATCAATATCAGCGCCAGTACAAATGCAAATACGATGTTAGAAGAGCTTTCTGCATAATCACGTGAAGGGCCGCTTAACGCCGTCTGGAAACTCTCATCCAGCATAGGAGCAGCAATTGCATTCATGGCTTTGATACCATCGCCAATAGTGTACCCTTCTGCCAGTGAAGCAGAAATAGTAGCCGATTTGTAACGGTTAAAGTGATACAAAGTTGAAGGGCTGCTACCCTCTTCCATATGAATAACAGCGCTCAGCGGAATATTCTCACCACGGTTGTTCTTTACATAGAGCTTTTCAATGTCAAAAGGTTTGTTACGATCCGCACGATCTACCTGGGCTATTACCTGGTATTGATAACCACCCATGATGTAATAGGCCAGCCTGCCGCCGCCAAATGCAGCCTGCATAGCAGCCACCACATCAGTAGTAGACAAACCAAGATCACGCACCTTCATACGATCCACAGTTACCCTGATCTCAGGTTTATTGAACTTCAGGTTTACGTCTACGTTTGCAAAGGTTTTATCCTTACGTGCTTCTTCCAGGAATTTCGGAATGATCTCTTTCAGTTTATTCACGTCCTGGTTCTGTAATATGAACTGAACAGGCAGGCTACCTCTTGAACCGGCACCTACAGAGATAGTTTGTTCCTGTACCGCAAATACACGAGCATCGTTAAAACGGCCTACTTTGCGCTGCAGGTCATTGGCGATCTCTGTCTGGCTTCTGTTACGTTCTTTGGGCGAGATCAATGCGATCCTCGGCTGTGAAGAGTTAACACCACTGTTACCGCCACCTCCGCCGCCGCCTACACGTGCAAACACGAAGTCTCTTTCCGGTACAGAGTCATATAAATAGTCTGCTATCTTATCGGTAATATTCTGCATATAGCTGAAGCTGGTTCCTTCAGCCGCAGTTACAGTAAAACGAATGCTGCTACGGTCTTCCAGCGGAGCGATCTCACTGGGCATGCTGCGCAATATCACCAGGATGCTACCGAAACACAGCAAAATAATAACCCATGCAATCCAACGCACTTTCATAAAACCGGTCAATAAACGCTTATAGCCATTTTCCATTCCCTGGAAGAATGGCTCTGTCTTATTATAGAACCAACCGTGTCCTGATTTTTTGGTGGTCAGATATACGTTCAGTACCGGTGTAATAGTAAGTGATACAAAGGCCGAGATCAATACCGCTGCTGCCAGCACCACACCAAATTCACGGAACAGTCGTCCTACGAAACCTTCCAGGAAGATCACCGGCAGGAACACTACCGCAAGAGTGATTGAAGTAGAAATTACGGCAAAGAAGATCTCTTTACTTCCTTCCAATGCTGCTTTATGAATAGGTAATCCTTCTTCCAGTTTACGGAAAATGTTTTCTGTAACTACTATACCATCATCCACCACAAGCCCCGTGGCCAGTACAATCCCCAGCAGCGTAAGGATGTTGATGGAGAAGCCTGCCACATACATGATGAAGAAAGTAGCGATCAGCGAGATCGGGATATCTATCAGCGGGCGAATGGCAATTAACCAGTTACGGAAGAAGAAGAAGATCACCAATACCACCAGGCCAAACGCGATCATCAATGTCTCTTCCACTTCGGCCAGCGAGTTACGGATGTTCTGTGTATTATCGATCAATACGTGGAACTGGATATCCGCTTTATTGGACTTTTCAATTTCTTTCAGACGTTTATAGAACTCATCAGCAATTTCAATATTGTTGGCACCGGGTTGAGGGATCAATGCAAGACCAATGGCATTTACACCATTGTATTTCCAGCTTTGCTCCATTGACTCAGGACCTAACTCTACTTTTGCCAGGTCATTCAAACGGATAATCCCTGAACTATCCTGCTTGATGATCAGGTCGCGAAACTGTTGCTCGGAACTAAGACGTCCCAGCGTACGGATGGTCAGTTCTGTATTGTTACCATAAAGCTTTCCCGGAGGCAACTCAACGTTTTCGTTATTAAGCGCCGTTCTTATTTCGCTGAATGAAACACCATACCCGTTCATTTTATCAGGGTTCAGCCAGATACGCATAGAGTAACGTTTCTGACCAAAGATGTTTACAGAGCTTACATTATCGATGGTCTGCAACTGTTGCTGCAGCACGTTCTCAGCATAGTCGCTCAGCTCCAGCAAACTTTTGGTAGAGCTTTGCACAGCCATGATGAGAATGAAATCACTGTTCGCATCTGCTTTTGAAATTACAGGCGGTGCATCAATATCCTGTGGTAAACTGCGTGTTGCCTGCCCCACTTTATCGCGCACGTCACTTGCGGCAGCTTCCATATCCACACCCAGGTTAAACTCAACCGTGATCTGGCTGCTGCCAAGATTACTGGAAGATGTAATGGTGCGGATACCAGGAATACCGTTAATCTGCTTTTCGAGCGGTTCGGTAATCTGGCTTTCAATAATATCAGGGTTAGCACCTGTATATGATGTACTAACAGTAATAATCGGGGGATCAATTGCGGGGTAATCTCTTACAGCGAGAAAAGTATATCCAACAATTCCGAAAAGAATAAGCGCCAGGTTCATTACTGTTGCCAGCACCGGTCGCTTTAACGATAATTCAGAAATATTCATGAGGCTTCGCTATCAGGTTGTTCTTTATTGAATACCGGCCAGGTCAGTCAGTTTTTTTACGTTGCGTACCTTAACAACAGCTTTGGGGCGTGCAAACAACACACCGGTAACTACAATGGAATCACCGGGATTCACACCTTTCACCACTTCTACATTGTTGGCTTCGCGTATGCCGGTCTCTACATTGGCAAATACAGCTTTGCCATCTTTTACCAGCACCAGTTGCTTGTTCTTATCATCAGGTATAATGCAGTTGGTGGGCACCATAATAGCATTTTTATTTACCTGTGAGGTGAGGTACACTTTTGCAAAACTGCCGGGATTAGCTGTGCCCTGTTCCAGGATAGCACGAACTACCAGGTTACGGGTGGCTTGATTGACCTGTGGTTCTATAGCAATAATGCGCGCCTTGCGACGGGCAGCTTTATCGCTATCCAATACAATATCTACCAGGCCGCCTTTGCGTACGATATTGCTGTATTCTTCAGGTAATGTAAAGTCGATCTTTGTTTTGTTTACCTGCTGCATGGTGGCAATAATAGAGGCAGTGGTTACAAATGCACCGGGGCTTACCTGCTTCAATCCTACCACTCCGCTAAACGGGGCTTTGACTACTGTTTTATCTATTAAAGCCTGTGTATAGGCTATGTCAGCCTTATAACCACTTACCTGGTTCTGCACCACGTCATAATCACTCTGATTAAGGCCATTTACAGCCAGCAGCTTTTTATAGCGCTCTTCTGTTTTCTGTGCCAGGTCAAGCAACACCTTTGTTTTTTCCAACTGGGCCTTCAGGTCCGCGTCGTTCACGCGGGCTATTACAGTGCCAGCCTGTACAAAAGAACCTTCGGGAACATTGAGGTAGATCAGGCGTCCGCTTACTTCGGGACGTAATTCAACAAATTCGTTGGCAATCACCGTACCGTTTGCTTCCACGCCTACAGATACCGACTGTGGCGCAGCCACAATGACATCTACCACAGGAGGGGCAGCAGATTTAGGTTGGGATGCAGTCTTTTTTTCTTTACAGCCAGCAATCGTAAACAATGCCAGAAGAACTATACCAATAGCCTTTACAGGTTTATTTAACCAATACATGAACAGGATTTTATAAACTTAACAAATATAAACAGAAATCATTCTCTTCCCGGCATTCTTGATAAACGGAAAGCCTGTATAAAAACACCATCATTAGACGACAGCTTTTCCCAATCCCTCATTAAAAAGTGCTTAAAAAGCAACTTATGGTCATTTGTAATTTTAGGCTTTTCTTTGCCTTAAATCAATTGACCATGACCCCACAAGTAGGCATTATTATGGGTAGCGACAGTGACCTGGATATTATGAAGGCCGCCGCAGATGTGCTGCAGGAACTGGGCGTTCATTTTGAGCTGACAGTGGTTTCCGCACACCGCACACCGTTAAGAATGGTAGAATATGCTCAAACAGCCCGTGAACGTGGCCTGAAAGTGATCATTGCGGGCGCTGGTGGCGCTGCGCACCTGCCGGGCATGGTAGCTTCTATCACTTCCCTACCGGTTATTGGTGTACCCGTAAAATCATCTAATTCAATTGATGGCTGGGATTCCGTATTATCCATTCTGCAAATGCCTGCCGGCATCCCCGTGGCTACCGTTGCCCTGAATGGCGCAAAAAATGCGGGCATCCTTGCCGCAAGCATTGTTGGTACTTTTGACGAAAAAGTTAGCAATAATGTAATATCCTTCAAACAAAAGCTTGAATCTGACGTATTAAAGAAAGTGGACCACCTGAAAAAAGCAGGCTGGACCAACAAATTTGATTAATTTATCCATCACCTGTATTAATTTGCGGGCCTTATGAAGGTAAAGCTGCTTGATTTTAAGGAACTGAAGAACTTCCCCTCCGGGTCGGCTATTGAGTATTACAATGAGAAGATCTACCTGGTAGGCGATGATGCCCGCGAATTACTGATATTGAACAAAAGATGGAAAGAGGCCGAAAGTCTTTCCCTGTTTCCCCGGGAAGAAAATGAACCACCACGCATTCCCAAAAAAGTAAAGCCCGATCTCGAAGCCAGTACAGTAGTTGAAATTAACAGCATTCCCCGTTTATTGGTACTAGGCTCCGGTTCACGCGAAAAATTCCGCAGCAAAGCCTTACTGGTAAATCTCGACGATCTTTATAAAGAAGAATTTGATGTAAGCGCTTTCTATGAGCGTCTCAAGCCACTTGGAATGAGCGTTATCAATATCGAATCCGCAGCCATCATCATGGATAAGCTCATACTTGGTAATCGCGGTCACAAGGCAGCACCGGACAACCATGCGATCATTACTTCGCATGAGTTCTGGAAAGACCAGGAAACCGCTGAAATATCTACACTGAAGTTTGATCTGCCTGAACCTACGCAGGGCAATTTTGCCGGTATTTCAGGCATGGCGTATGCCCCTGAAAACGACTGGCTGCTCTTCACCATGTCTACCGAAAACACCGACAATGCCGAAGACGATGGTGAAATAGGCGACAGCTACCTGTGCATTGTTGAAAATGCCGCGTGGAAAATAGGGCGCAAGAAAATTAAGGTAAACCATCAACTGAACCTGGGCCAGATCTACAAATGGGCCCGTGGTTACAAAATAGAATCAGTCTGCATTCAATCTGAAAAAGTAAACCGCGTTAAGATCCACCTCGTGGCAGATAACGATACCGGCGTTACTTATTTGTTTAAAGCGGTTGTGAAGATATAGGAAAGTAATAAGTTATAGGTTGTAGGTTATAAGTTCATCGCTAAAGCCTGCAACCTATGATTAATCATAATTCCCGACGCTGCGCATTTTCAAATTAGTTAATCTTCAAATTTGCACATTATTCTTGCTCTGCAAGAATCACAAACTCCTGTTCCAGCGTTAATGAATATTGATAAATGAGGTCAATGAAGGCTGTGCCCCATTGTGCATAGTAGGGCATAAAGTTGTCTATACGTTCCTGCAGACCATTGCGGGGGAATAATGCTGTTTTGATCGTATGGATCTGCCTTTGCTCTGATTCGTATTTCTTTTTCTCTGCCCGCAATAACTTCTTCTCCAGTTCCTGCAAAGGCTTTAGTGCTTTTACCTGCAATGCTTCTACGTGCTGAAGCAATGACTTGTCTACCGCAAGCGCTTTGTCTTTTACCAATTGATACAGTCTGGCAGTAGCATCCAGTTCATGCTGCAATTTCAGCTCGCCATTCTTATGACTGCTCACCAATTGGTTTAGCAACTGCTGTTCAGACAGAAAAACATCAGTAACAGACCAGCCCATCTTCTCCACTTTCTCCTGCCATTTCTTTTCAATTACCAGGAATGAATTGCGCAGTATCAGCACCGGGAAAGGAGTGGCATAATGTTCAAACAGACCTTTCAACTCCAGCCAATAGGCCGTCTCTCCTCCTCCTCCAACAAAAGCAATATTGGGTAAAATTGTTTCCTGGTATAAGCCACGCAGGATCACATTGGGGCTAAATCGCTCAGGATGCGCTTCCAACTCAGCACGGATCTCTTCCTTCGTAAAAGAAAGATTGGTATTCCGTACTTCGTATTGATCATTTCGTAGTTCGATCAGATCGCGCACATCGTCTTTCAGGTAAAACAGGTTCACATCACGTGGGTTGGCCTGAACCTTATGATGCTCACTTAATTGTGTGATGCTTTTATTAACAATGACAGCCGGTTGGTGTTTGAAAAGATCATCTTCAAAAACCGGTTGCATCACTCTTTTCAGATTGGCATTATCAGGTATAATTACCACCAAACCATATCTACTGAATAAGGCATGCAATAATCTGAAAGTAGCAGTTTGAATATCTGTATTTCCCAGGTAACATTCTTTCAGTAATGCCACCAGTTCTTTTCCATAAGGCTGCACCGACAACTCTCCTTCTATACGGTGAATGATCTGTTCGAGCCCTTTTGTATTCATTCTGCCTACAGCACCTTTCTGTTGCGTATTCCAGGTTAGCTTTTCTCCTGAAAGGTAAATGGAACCCAGTTCGTCAAGATCTGCATCTTCACTACCCATCCAGAAAACCGGTACAAAGTTATATTCCGGCATTTCCTGCTTAAACCGTTCTGCCAGTTTAATTACATGCAGAATTTTATAAATGAAATAAAGGTTGCCTGTGAAGATGGCTGGTTGATGCGCAGTACAAAAAGTAAATGTATTGGACTTGCCTAAAAGCTGAATATTACGCTGTACTGCCTCTTCCGCCTGCACGCCTGCATATTGCTTTTCCAATTCCTGTACCAGTAAGGCACGGGGCGTTTCCTTTTTTTCGCGGGCTGCAATAGCGGCCCGGATACCTTCTGCTGATACTTTATGCTGATAAAATGGCTGCAGATCGTTTGCATTGTTGAGATAATCAACAATAAGCTTTGAAAAATAACCGGTTTGCTGGTATGCTACGGTAGTAGAATTCACATTCATAAGAAGCATAAAAATAATACGTACTATACGATTGGTATAACCTGTTATCAACTTTAACGTTCTGTTGCCGCATCGCCATAACAGGTTGCCGCAGGGCTAAAGATACAACAGTCAGCCATGCAAAAGGTTGAGAAAGTATGCCACATAATGATGTGGCCCCGGTATTGCCGGGGCCACTGTAATTACTTTAAACGCTTCACTATTATCTACTTCACCGAAAACTTATACACAGTTACATGGTGATAAGTTTCACCGGGCTTCAGTATTGTGCTGGGGAACGTAGGCTGATTGGGTGAATCAGGAAAATGCTGTGTTTCCAGGCAAAGTGCAGCATGCTGTACATATTTTTTGCCACCACGTGTATTTACCAGGGTTCCATCCAGGAAGTTACCGGAATAGAACTGGATACCGGGCTGCGTGGTCAGCACTTCCATATAACGGCCACTTGCTGCATGATACAATGAACCGATCAGTTCAAGACCATCTCCGCTGCGGGTTAATACCCAGTTATGATCATAACCACCTTTTACGCCGGCAATGTCCTTACCTACTTTCTTAGGTGTATTAAAATCCATTGGAGTACCCTTTACATCAGGATTTTGTCCTGTAGGGATCAGTTTATCATTTACAGCAGTGTATTTATCAGCCTTCAGCCATAATTCATGATCAAGGATCGTAGAATCACTGCCTGCTGAAAGATTGAAATACGCGTGGTTCGTAAGATTTACAGGTGTTGCTTTATCTGTAGAAGCTGTATAATCTATTTTCAGGCTGTTATCGCTTGTTAAAGTATATACAACTGTAACATGCAGGTTACCGGGATAACCTTCTTCGCCATCTTTACTATGATAGGTCAGTTGTAAGCTGCTATCACCTGCCTGTGGTGTAGCTGTCCATACCACTTTATCATATCCCTTATTGCCACCATGCAAAGAATTACCGTGGTCATTGGCAGACAATTTATACGTTTTGCCATCCAGTGTAAAAGCTGCATTGGCAATACGGTTGCCATAGCGACCTATTAAACCGCCAAAGAATGGATTGCCTTTTTGCATAAAACCACTCAGCGAATCAAAACCGAGAATTACATTACCTGCATTACCGCTTTTATCCGGTACCAGCAGATCCGTTAAGGTAGCGCCATAATTAATGATCTTAGCTGTCATGCCATGCGCATTCGTCAGTGTGTACTGCGTAATAGCAGCACTGTCTGCTGTGCCATAAGGCTGTTGTGCAATAGCAGAATGAGTTAATGAATCAGCAGCGGTGGTTTCTGCGGGTTTGGTTCCGTTGTCATTGCAGGAAGCCATGAAAAGACCAGTGGCCAGTACAAAACCTCCTAAATAATGGCAGCAATTTTTGTTCATTGTATTATTCAGATTATGGTTAGAAAACGATTACAGTGTCATGTTCCGGAATCCTTTTTCACGCAAAGACGGCAAAGACTCACAAAACCGCCGGGTTATTTTTTGCAGACTACCAATATCTCACTCATTTTCAAATTCACATTCGCACATTAGCTAGCCTGCACATTCTTTCCCTTTCCTCCGCTAATATAACCAGTTATATTCGTCAATTTGACACTTTTAATCCTTTTTCTTCTTACACATCTTCCACAACCCTCTTTTTTAAGCTGATTATAATACTGCATCAGAAGTAAGCTGGTTATTAACAGTTCGCCAGATGCCCAGCGGGTTATCATCCTGCAATTCTTCAGGTAACAATCCATCAGGCCAGTTCTGGAAAGCGATCGGGCGTGCAAAGCGTTTAATGCCATCTGCACCAACAGAAGTAAAACGAACATCGGTGGTAGCAGGGAAAGGGCCGCCATGCTGCATGCTCAGGCATACCTCCACACCGGTTGGTACACCGTTCATGATACAGCGGCCACAGATATTTTTAATAGCATCTACCAGCTCTACGTTCTCTGTAATATCTTTTTCGGTCGCCATCATGGTAGATGTCAATTGTCCTTCCAGTTTTTTTGCTACGGCCAGCATCTCGGACATATCATTACAACGGATCACCAGTGAATAAGGTCCAAATACTTCCTGGTGCAATACACTGTTCTCTAAAAATGTTTCACCCGTAGCTGTTGCAATGGTAGGCTGCCCCTGGTTATTACCGGGCTCTGTTGCAGAAATTGCTACTGTAGCTACCCCATCCTGCGCCAGCGCAGTTGCCCGTTTTTCAGTAAATGCTTTTGCGATACCCGGATGCAGCATAGTAGCCGGCTGTACCTGCTTTATTTCACTGGCCAGTTCATCCAGGAACTCTTCCAGCCCGGGCCCTTCCAGGCCTATGATCAAACCAGGATTGGTGCAAAACTGCCCCACACTCAATGTAATCGAGGCGGCATATAATTTAGCAACCTCGGCAGCAGACTGCTTTAGTTTGTCAGGGAATAAAAACACAGGATTGATACTGCCCATTTCTGCAAATACAGGGATAGGCTCTTTACGCTGATTGGCCCAATCGAATAAAGCCTTTCCACCAGCATAGGAGCCGGTAAACCCAACAGCTTTTGTATGTGGATTTGTTACCAATGCCTTTCCAACTTCAAAAGAAGCGCCGTGTACATGCGCAAAAATGCCTTTCGGCATATTGCAGGTACCTGCCGCCCGTACAATAGCGGTAGCAACCATCTCCGACGTTTGTGCATGAGCGGGATGTGCCTTTACAACTACAGGACAACCGGCCGCAAAGGCACAGGCAGTGTCGCCACCGGCAGTAGAATATGCAAAAGGGAAATTACTGGCTCCAAACACTACTACAGGCCCCATAGGCACCAGCATTTTACGTATATCCGGCTTCGGTGGAGTTCTGCTACTGTCTGCAGTATCAATTCTTGCTTCCAGCCAGTTACCCTGTGCTGCAGCATCTGCATAGCTGGTTAGCTGGAAAATAGTACGCGTAAGCTCGCCTTTCAATCTTGCTTCTGCCAGGTTCGTTTCTTCCATCGCTACCCTGATCAGTTCCTCACTCCTGGTTTCCAGTTCAGTTGCAATCGTTTTCATAAAAACAGCTCTTTGCTGCAATGAATATTTCCTGTACTGCTCAAAAGCCTGCCACGATTGTTGCATAATATCCTCTATCTGAGCAACAGTTGCTTCCGCATATTTCATATCGCTGTTTTTAAAAGTAAAAGAATAGAGTGCTTGCACTGCAAACAAACGCTTTCAAAGATAGTTCGCAGCCATATTGCCGGGCACTAAAAAACCGGCATCAGTCATTGGTATACCAATGCTGTGCCGGTTATTAATAAGTAGCTGATTGTATTACCCAGGAATAAAGCTCCTTGCCGTGACAAAACGGCTTTTGGAGAGTTGCTATCAAATGCAATGCTACTTATTCCCCGCTACCGGGTTGTCCGGTTATTAACAGGGAAGAAAGAGCTGTGAAAAAGGTTAACAAAGTCAGTTTATATTTTGCAGTGCAAGCTGCGATCTACCAATAGAGAAAACTGGCATTCATTGTTCAAAAACCCTTTTCTTCCAATTTCAGGATCCCCTCTTTCTTCACCTGTTAATTGCAACGGGGTTACGGATAAATTCAGAACCTAAACCAATTCCGGCATGGCCGGGTGTTGCTAACTAATCTGTGAAATAAAACGAAAACTTATCTTGAATCGATCTCTTTGTGAAAACCTGTGCCTGCATATGCTGTTACACAAAACACCTTATGCCGTGCACAACACGGCTTCCTGCAGAAGCACAATCGTTGTAAAGGATAATGTTTATAACCGGTTCCGGGCTTCCTCATTCCAGGTGTGAAAAGTAAAAGACTGGTACATCATTCAAATTGAACCGGTATCTGGCGCTTTTAGGACGCATCAAAACTACATCCCTAATAACGCATTTCCTTTGCATTATTTAATCAGTTCTGGTACTATTTTGTCTTTAATTATTTGTCTATATTTATGATGTTGCAACTTATTCCATGCGCATTATACCATTCAAAATACCCAAGTCATCGGACGAAGCATTCAGGGTGCAGGTAGATGATGTACCACATCTGTATAACCACTTACATCACCATCCGGAGATACAAGTAACACTTGTACAGAAAAGTGAAGGCACGTTGATTGCGGGTGATTATGTAGGACGTTTTATACCGGGCGATGTATTTGTAATCGGCTCACATCAGCCCCATGTATTCCGCAACGATGAAAAATACCTCACCAGAAAACACCGTGCACTTACTATCTCTGTATTTTTTGATGAACAAACCTTAGGTAAAGATTTCTGGCAATTGCCTGAGCTGAAGTCTCTCCGCTTTTTTACACGCAACAGCAGCGGAGGATTTAAGGTAACCGGTGCAAAACAGGAGATCATCACCACCCTATTAAAACAGTTGTTGCAATGTGATGGTCTGTCGAAGATCATTTGTTTTATACAGTTGTTGCAATGCTTCTCCACCCGTAAAGAACTGATGCCATTGGCCCGCTATGCACGCCATACGCTTTCCGGGGGTATTAAAGACTACGATAGTCACCGCATGAACAAAGTGATGGAATTTACCTTTCGTGAAAGTCACAGGTCTATACGCATTGCAGAAGTGGCACAGTTGGCAAATCTTAGTACAGAAGCATTCTGTAAGTATTTTAAGACCCGCACCATGATGACCTATGTTGCCTTCCTGAACGAGATCAGGATCAACAACGCCTGTAAAATGCTGATGGAAAAAGATAATTCGGTAGAAGAAATTGCCTACGAAACCGGCTTCAGTAATCTCTCCCATTTCAACCGCCAGTTCCGCAAGATCACCGGCTCCTCGCCGTTACAGTTTAAGAAGAAGGTGCTGACAGGATAATGTGCGGATGTGCAGATTTGCTAATGTGCAAATGAAGTCCGGAAGAAATATCGAATGTCAAATTCCGAATGTCGAATATTAAAGGAAAATGCAAAGAGGCAGAAGTATGAAGTCATGAAGTCGGAAAGACCGAAAGTCCGGAAGAAAAGTCAGTTGGCAATTTGCAGTTAAAACGTGAGTGGCCGGTGGTGAGTTGTCAGTACCTGGAGCGTTGAGTCCGGAGGAAAAGTATCGAATTTCGAAGGCAATCACAAAATCTCTAAATCCCGAAATCAGAGATCTTTGAGGTTTGTCCCCCCTTTCACGTTTGACTTTTGACCTTTCACGCCCCCACTCACGACTGACGACTCACGATTTCCCAACCTGTAACCGGTATCCGGTAACCGACAACAAACCTATAACTTACCACTTATAACCTACTACTCTATAACCTCCCCTTCCAGATCATAATCATACGCTTTCGTGATCTTTACATTCACAAACTCACCGGCTTTTAATTTACGGCTGCTGTTAATGATCACTTCATTATCTACTTCCACGCTGTCAAACTCAGTACGGCCAAGATAACGACCGGCTTCTTTTTTATCAACAAGTGTTTTGAATACTTTACCTACTTTCTCCTGGTTCTTTTCAAGACTGATCTCCTGCTGTACTTCCATTACTTCCTGTGCACGGCGCTCTTTCTCTTCCTGGGGAATATTGTCTTCCAGGTCATAGGCGCTGGTACTTTCTTCGTGTGAGTAGGAGAAGATGCCAACCCTGTCGAAACGATGACGTTGTAGGAATCCTTTCAGATCATCTATATCATCCTGCGTTTCGCCGGGGAAACCAGCGATCAGTGTAGTACGCAAACAAATACCGGGAACAGTCTCACGGATACCGGCGATCAGGTCATTCATCTCACTTTGCGTGATCTGCCTGCGCATTGCCTTCAGCATATTATCACTGGCATGCTGCAGAGGCATATCCAGGTAGTTACAGATATTATCGCGCTGACGCATTACATCCAGTATCTCCATGGGAAATTTGGAAGGATAAGCATAATGCAGACGGATCCATTCCAGCCCTTCCACATCTGCCAGGCGATTCATCAGGTCGGGCAGCATGCGTTTTTTATAAATGTCCAGGCCGTAATAGGTAAGCTCCTGTGCAATCAGCATGATCTCTTTAACACCTCTTTTCACCAGGCCTTCCGCTTCTTTTACCAGCGCCTCAATAGGCTTACTGATATGCTGTCCGCGCATTAAAGGGATGGCGCAGAAAGAACAGGTACGGTTACACCCTTCGGAGATCTTAAGATAAGCATAGTGCGAGGGAGTAGCCAGCAAACGCTCGCCCAACAGTTCGGCTTTATAATCGGCCTCAAACTGCTTCAGGATCAGTGGCAGCTCCATAGTGCCAAAATAGGCATCTACTTCAGGGATCTCCTGTTCCAGGTTGCTCTTATAACGTTCACTCAAACATCCTGTAACATATACTTTATCCAGCTTGCCACGGCGCTTCAGATCCACCTGGTCAAGAATGGTATTGATAGATTCCTCTTTTGCTTTGTCAATAAAACCGCAGGTATTTACAATCACAATATTGTGATCCAGCTTCTTATTCTCGTGTACTACGTCAATTTCATTGGCTTTCAGTTGGCCGCTCAGCACCTCGCTGTCTACCATATTCTTACTGCACCCCAGGGTGATAATATTGACCTTGTCCTTCTTGAGCGTTTTCGTTTTCATAATAAAAAGTCTGCAAAGGTAACACAATTGTTCTGGAGAGCCGTCAAGTATGTCAAACATTAAAAGCAGGGGCAATCAATCCCACAAGCGACAGCAAACGATTAAATATCAAATAATTACACACAAATAAAATCTCTCTGGCATAGTTTTTTATTAGCTCATGCAGGATCAAAATCACCGAACATGAAAAAAGCATTGTTTATTACGGGTATCGCATTAGTAGTATTTACCTCTTCCACATTTGCACAGGCTATGGGCAGTAACTATCGCGCTGCATTTGGTTTTAAGTTCTATCCCGGCGCATTAACAGCTAAATTCTTTATAAAGCACAACCAGGCAATTGAAGCCTTAGGCTATATCTGGGATCATGGTTTCAGAGGTACGGCATTGTATGAGTTTCATGGCAATATAGCCGGGGCTCCGGGTTTAAAATGGTATGCAGGCCCGGGGGCACACTTAGGTGTGTACAATGAAGACTGGCGCAGGCATCACGGCGATCATTATTACTATTATGGGGATGGAGATGTATCTGCAGGTTTTGATGGCGTAGTAGGACTTGATTACAAATTCAAAGGTGCACCTATTAATCTCAGTGCTGATCTGCAACCATTTGTTGAGTTAGCCGATCATGCCTATATGGGATTGTGGGGAGGAGTAGCATTCAGGTTTGCATTCTAAAGCGTGAATCGGCAATATCGTGAGACGTGAAAGAAATTCGTGAGACGTCAGTCGTCAGTCGTGAGTGGTCGCAGCTGGATTTGCTCGAGGCTCGTAGCTCAAAGCTCGTCGCTGGTATTCACAACAACTGCCAACTTGCTTCCGGACTTCCGACATCCGTATTCCTGCGTTTTGCGTTAAGCGTTCCGCGTTTAGCTGTATTCTACTTATAACCTATAACTTACAACGTATAACCTGCATTCACTAAGCTTTCAAACTAAAAAGACTATCTACAAACTCATGCTTATCAAACACCAGCAGATCTTCCATCTTCTCTCCTACACCAATAAACTTTACAGGTATTTTAAACTGGTTGGCAATAGCCAGTACCACGCCGCCTTTTGCAGTACCATCCAGTTTAGTGATGGCCAGCGCTGACACATCAGTGGTAGCAGTAAAATGTTTAGCCTGCTCCAGAGCATTCTGGCCGGTAGATCCATCCAGCACCAGCAATACTTCGTGCGGAGCAGCGGGGATATGTTTCTGAATAACTCTTTTAATTTTTCCCAGCTCATCCATCAGGTGAGCTTTGTTGTGCAAACGACCAGCGGTGTCAATAATCACGATGTCTGCATCCCTGGCAACACCGCTCTGCACAGT
The DNA here is from genome assembly GCA_047602185.1 of Chitinophagaceae bacterium. Classification (GTDB taxonomy): domain Bacteria; phylum Bacteroidota; class Bacteroidia; order Chitinophagales; family Chitinophagaceae; genus PMP191F. The sequence continues at coordinate 1,998,436 of JASGHY010000001.1, forward strand.
GTCAAAAGCTACAGAAGCAGGATCAGCACCCATGCCCTGTTTTACAATAGGAACACCTACACGCTCGCTCCAGATCGTAAGCTGGTCAACGGCTGCTGCACGGAAGGTATCCGCAGCACCCAGCAATACAGATTTGCCGGCTTTTTTAAAGTTATAGGCCAGTTTACCGATGGTAGTGGTTTTACCAACACCGTTTACACCTACTACCAGTATAACGTAGGGTTTAGCTGGTAATTCAGAAGCAAAGGTGTATGAATTAGCTTCGGGAGCATCAACCAGGATATTCTCAATCTCTTCCTGCAGCAGGGTATTTAACTGATCGGTACCCAGGTATTTATCTTTCGCAACACGTTTCTCAATACGGTCAATGATCTGGACAGTGGTTTCAACACCCACATCAGCCCCTACCAGCGCTTCTTCCAGGTTGTCAAGCACTTCCTCATCCACACTGCTTTTACCAGCAATAGCTTTGGTGATCTTTGACAAAAAACCTTCTTTGGTTTTCTGCAACCCCTGGTCAAGCGACTCCTTTTCCTTTTTACCGAATAATTTTCCGAAGAACCCCATAGTGAAAGTTTAATGATGCGAAGTTAATCCCTGAAGCCCGAAATAGAAAGAGGATGCCGGATGCTGCTCTTCGGATACCCGATACGCAATACCCGTTACAGGTCTCTCTATCCGATATTCTGTACCTGGCATCCCTGCCCGAAATACTCCCAATCACAATATACCCAAATACAAAAAGCTGTTCCTGTGGGAAACAGCTTTTTACAATGGTGTACTAACTACCCAATTATTTTTTAGCCATGAACTCTTTCAGGTTGTCTTTGTGCACGATAGCTTCTTTGAAGGTATATGCACCAGATTTTGGACTGCGAACCGCACGGATCACTTTAGTCCAGTTCTTAGCTTCTGCTGAAGCTTTGGCGTCTTTAATTTTCGAGTTTTTTGAAGCTGCTTTAGCCATATGCTGAAAATTTGAAAATTTGAAAATTATTCAATTTGAAAATGAGCCTTAGGCGTATGCGCCAACCATTTTCAAAATTAGCACATTTTCAAACTACTGAATTATTACTTGATTTCTTTGTGAACAGTAACCTTTTTCAGAATGGGGTTGTATTTTTTCAACTCCAGACGTTCGGGATTGTTCTTTTTGTTTTTAGTAGTAATGTAACGGCTGGTGCCAGGCTGACCACTTGTTTTGTGCTCAGTGCATTCCAGGATTACCTGTACTCTATTGCCTTTCTTTGCCATTGTTATAGTCTTTTGAAATGAACGTTATATTTTTTCGCCCTGAGCGCGCAATTCTTTAACCACAGTGTACAAGCCTCTTTTCGCGATGGTACGGATACCTTCGGTAGAAACTTTCAATGTTACCCATTTATCTTCTTCAGCCAGGAAAAAGCGCTTGGTCTGCAGATTGGGTAAAAAACGGCGTTTGGTCTTAATATTTGAGTGGGAAACACGGTTTCCTGTTACCGGAACTTTACCTGTTACCATACATACTCTTGCCATGACTTCAAAAATTTAGGAGTGCAAAGGTCGGGAAATCTAAGTTATTAGCAAACAATTGTACGCTTTTTTTTAGCTTTTTTCTTCACAACTGTTAATAAACCTTAAGATCAACGATACAAGGCTCAAGACCAAAATCCATAACAGCCTGATTTAATTCAAGTTACACATCCCCAGTCCCGGCATCTCCTTGTGCCTTTTCTTCCTGATCTTACTTCTTATATCTTGTGCCTTCCCCTCTTTTACCTTGTTCCTTCCCTCTTGTGCCTTTTCAATCGGAATTAATAATTCCTTAATTTACAGTTCGTTCCGCTGTCACACCTTTGGTACAAAGATAGGAACGAATGGAAAGCATGAAACGCAAAACTATTGCACGCGATATTAGTTGGTTATCTTTCAATGGCAGGGTGTTGCAGGAAGCAGCCGACCCCACAGTACCCCTCCGCGAACGGGTCAAATTCCTGGGGATCTTCTCCAACAACATGGACGAATTCTTCAGGGTTCGTGTGGCTACCCTTAAGCGAATGGTTGAGTTTGGGAGCAAGATCAGGAACATGCACCTGGAACAGGCCCCTCACCGCATCCTGGACGAAATTCAGCAGGTGGTGCTGGAACAGCAGTCGGAGTTCAACCGCATCTGGGAAGGCGTTCGCCGCGAAATGGAAAAAGAAAAGATCTACCTGGTAACAGAACGCCAGCTCAATAAAGAACAGCAAAAGTTTGTTCAGACCTATTTTGAAGAAGAAGTGCGCTCCAACATCATTCCCCTGATGCCGGAAAGCATTCCACAGTTCCCCTACCTGCGTGAAAAATCTATTTATCTGGGTATAGTACTCTCTACCCGCAACGGATCACTCAGGCGCAAATATTCCATTATTGAGATCCCCTCCCGTACCATCGGCCGCTTTATCAGCCTGCCGTCACCGGAAGGGGAACATCATATTATACTGCTGGAAGATGTAGTAAGGTTCAACCTGAAAAGCATCTTCTCCTATTTCGGATACGACCGCTATGGCTCCTGGGTATTTAAAGTGACCAAGGATGCCGAGATTGACCTCGACAACGATATTGCTACCTCCCTTATTCAAAAGATTGAAAAAGGGGTTAAAAATCGTCGTAAAGGCAAGCCCGTGCGTTTTGTGTACGACAAACAGATGGATGACGGTCTGCTGGATTATCTTATCCGCAAGCTGAACCTCTCCCGCAAAGAAAGCCTGATCCCCGGAGGACGCATTCACAACTTCCGGCACTTTATGGATTTCCCGGATGTATTCCAGAAAAAAGGACAACGTAAAAAACCTTTCCCCCATCCTTTATTAAAGAACTCACAACGGGTTACTGACATTGTGCTGCAAACAGATATCATGCTCAACTTTCCCTATCACTCCTTCAACCCGATGATAGATATGTTGCGCGAAGCAGCCATCGACCCGCATGTTACAGTAATAAAAATTACAGCCTACCGCCTTGCATCCAATTCAAAAATTGTGAACGCATTGATCAATGCAGCCCGCAACGGAAAGCAGGTATCTGTAATGCTTGAAATACGCGCCCGCTTTGAAGAAGAGGCCAATCTTGAATGGAAAGAACGCCTGGAAGATGAAGGGGTTAAAGTACTTACCAGTATGCCTGATATGAAAGTGCATGCCAAGATCTGTCTTATCAGGAAAAAGATCAATACACATACCATTCACTACGGCTTTATCAGCACCGGTAATCTCAACGAAAAAACCTCTACCGTATACGGGGATCACTGCCTGCTTACAGCCAACAGGCTCATTATGGCCGATGTGAACAGGATCTTCAACTACCTGGAAAAATGGAAGAATGGCACCGGCATGTTACGCGCCTGCAAAACACTCATCCCCTGTCCTACCGGTTTGAGAAAAGAACTGGTGAAACTGATCAATAAAGAGATCAAACACGCGCAGGAGAAAAAACCATCAGGCATTATCCTGAAGATGAACTCGCTTTCAGACGACGCATTAATAGAAAAATTATATGAAGCAGCAAGGGCCGGTGTAGAAGTTAAACTGATCGTACGCGGCATTTTCTGCATGTTCTCAGAAAATAAAAAATTCAAGGCCCCGGTTACAGCCATCAGTATTGTTGATGAATACCTGGAGCATGCCAGGGTGTTTATTTTCCACAACAATGGCAATGAAAAGGTATTTATCTCTTCGGCCGACTGGATGGTACGCAATATTGACCACCGTGTAGAGGCTACCTGCCCTGTTTTTGACGAGAATATTAAAAAAGTGTTGAAAAATATCCTGGAGATTCAGTTGAGCGATAACTCAAAAGCCAGAATTTTGGACAACGATCTCAGCAATCACTATGTGCGCGATAAGAAACAGAAGAAGATCAGATCGCAGGTAGAGATCTATAATTATTTACATCTAAAAACAAGTAAAGTGCTTGGCCTTACTCACCCGGCCAACCAGGTGCAAGAAGCAGCAGGCGCTTTCTGATAGTACTTAATGAGACTGGCAGCTATTGATATCGGCAGTAATGCAGCGAGGTTATTGATTTCTGACGTTAATCATACCGATAACGGCAAGCCCTATTTTCAGAAAATAAACCTGGTACGCGTGCCGTTGCGACTGGGTTTTGATGTATTTGAGCGCAAAGAGATCTCCCACGAGAAGGAAGCGATGATCATGAACACCATGAAGGCTTATCGATACCTGCTCGATGCCTATAGTGTGGACTATTGCAAAGCCGCTGCCACCTCTGCCATGCGCGATGCCGGCAATGCCGGCACTATTATACAGAGAGTGAAAAAAGAAACCGGTATCGATATTGAGATCATCACCGGTGATGCTGAAGCCTCTCTCATTTATGAAAATCACGTAGCAGAAAATCTTGATAAGACCCGCGCCTACCTGTATATTGATGTAGGGGGCGGCAGTACAGAACTTACTTTTTTTGCGGATGGCAAGCTCATCTTCAAACGTTCTTTTAATATCGGCACTATCCGTCTTTTAAAGAACCAGGTAGATGAATTTCATTGGGACGATATGAAAGATTTCATCAAGCTGGCTACCCGCGGGCACGATAATGATACCATCGCCATCGGCTCCGGTGGCAACATCAATAAAATATTTTCACTCTCCAAACGCAAGGAAGGCAAACCGCTTTCACTTGAATCGCTCAAAGATTACTACAAAGAGTTCAGCAGTTTTTCACTGGCCGACAGGATGCGCCTGTACAACCTGCGTGAGGACCGTGCAGATGTAATTGTACCAGCCTTACAGATCTATGTGAACGTAATGCGCTGGGCCAACATCCCCGAGATCTATGTTCCTAAAATTGGCCTTGCAGATGGCCTGATCCAGCACCTGTACGCTGAACTAGAGGCTGAACGTAAAACGCAAAATGCGTAACAAATCGTGAGACGTAAGTGGCTGTTCGTGAAAGGTGAAACGTGAAACGAAGATGGCTGAATTGTCAGATGGTTCTATTGTTATCAGCTATAACAATCAAACCATATAACCATTAAGCCATGCTGTTATTTCGAAAACTGCAAATTGCCAACTGCCAACTTACTTCCCGACTTACAGACATCATTTGCACATCTGCACATTAGCAAATCTGCAAATTATCCAATTATCAAATTTTCAAATTACCTTAGCGGCCTCAAATCAACGCGCGGAGCATTATGAGTATGTTTTATTCTAATGCAGAGCCATATTCCCTCCCGCCATTCTGCACACACTCAACACTCGCGTTATGTCCGTAAATAAAGAGATCAAAAAGGTAACTACCAATACCTTACTGCGCATGAAATCACAGGGAGAAAAGATTTCCATGCTTACTGCCTACGACTATTCTTTTGCACGCTTATTTGATGCTGCCGGCATTGATGTGATCTTGGTAGGAGACTCTGCCTCCAACGTAATGGCTGGTCACGAAACCACTCTGCCCATTACACTGGACCAGATGATCTATCACGCATCCTCTGTTATCCGTGGTACCAGCCGTGCATTGGTAGTAGTTGATCTGCCATTTGGAGCATACCAGTCAAACCCCAAAGAAGCCCTGAACTCAGCTGTGCGCATCATGAAAGAAACAGGTGCCCATGCTGTAAAACTGGAAGGAGGCGAAGAGATCATTGAATCAGTAAAGCTGATTGTAGCGGCAGGCATCCCCGTTATAGGACATCTTGGTCTTACTCCACAATCTATTTATAAGTTCGGCACCTATGCTGTAAGAGCAAAAGAAGAAGCCGAAGCGAATAAACTCCGTAACGATACACTGCTGTTACAGCAGGCTGGCTGTTCAGCCGTTGTATTAGAAAAAATACCCGCATTACTCGCCAAAGAAGTTTCCGAACAACTGATCATCCCCACCATCGGTATTGGTGCTGGTATGCATTGCGACGGACAGGTATTGGTAATGCACGATATGCTGGGCATTAATACAGAATTCAAACCCCGCTTTTTACGCCAGTACCTCAATATGGCCGAACAGATCACCGGCGCAGTTCAGCACTACATCAAAGATGTGAAAGCGAAGGATTTCCCGAATGAAAATGAACAATATTAGCAGCCAATACAAGGTTATAAGTTGTAAGTTATAGGTTGTAGGTAAAATACAGGTATTAGGAGTTAGCTATCAGTCAGCTGAAAAAATATTAAATATCAATACCCTACGTATACCTGTATCCTGCATCTGGTATCCAAAATCTCAGGATCTCTACATCCCGAAATCAGTTCCACCGGATCATGACACCGGGAAGGCTGTAGAATATGAAGTCTGATGTCAGAAGTCTGAATGAAGTCAGGAAGACCGGAAGTTGGAAAGGAAAACAAATATTGAATATCAAACTCCGAATGTCGAATATTGAAGGAAAAACCTGAAGAAAGTTGGCAGTTGGCAATTTGCAGTTATCTGTATTCCCATTCACTATTCACCATTGACTATTCACTCGCTTGCGCTACTCACGATTGACGATTCACGCCTCACGATTTCACAACTTGAAACCCGTACCCTGTACCCCGCTTTCCCGTCTGCCGATCCTATATGTCCATTCACCGATTACTATTCACCATTTTTCTACAAAAGCTGCCCGTTCAGGAAAAGTTTGCTTAGCTTTTAGCCGTCTAATTGTGTTCAAAACTAAAACTAACGCAATGAAAAATTCTGTATTGCTGGCCATCGCAGCCATGCTAGGGGCTGTTGCTGTTTCACATGCACACCCCGTCTCCCCCATCAGCGACACTGTTATTATTCAACATCAGCAGGACGGCGATGCTGCCGAATGGCCCGCCGCAAAGTTTACTACCGACGAGGATACGCATATCCAGTATGCAATAGACAACGATAGCAAAAACCTGTACATAGCCCTGCTCATTCCCGACATACGTACGCAAATGAAAATGATGCGCCTGGGCATGAATCTCTATATAGATCCTAAGGGCAAGAAAAAAGAAGGCAAAGGCATTGAGTTCCCGGTTAAACGCAGCAATGAAGAAGGCGGCGGCATGGGTGGCCCCGGAGGCGGTGGTAATTTCCAACGCGGTGGTGGTGATGGTGGCAACAGGGGCGGCAATAATGGTCAGCAGCGCCCTGATATGCGTGCTATGCGCAATAGCATGGCAGAGCAAAGACTTACTTTCTTAAAGTTCTTTGGTTTTGAAGGTGATGAGCCGGTTTTACAAACTGTTGGTGCTGGCGAAGGCATCCAGGTGTCTTACAAATGCGATACTTCCGAAACCATGCAGATCGAATACACTATACCGCTTTCTATGATAGGTGATCCTGCCTCTTTAAACCAGAAGATCTTTGGTATAGGCGTTAAGATCAACGGAATGGAAATGCCATCGGGTGGCATGTCTTCCGGCGGTGGCGGTATGGGTGGCCCTGGTGGCGGTGGTGGTGCCGGCGGCGGCGGTAGTCGTGGTGGCCGTGGCGGCGGTGGTGGCATGGGCGGTGGTGCCGGTGCCGGAGGAGGTACAGGCGGTGGCGCTATGTCAAGAGAAGAAAAATTCTGGACAAAATATACTATAAGCGTACTATAAGCCTCCCGTAAAGAAGCTAATATCCACAAAGCTGCAAAGTGGTAGGTTTACTGCTTTGCAGTTTTTTTTATGATACAGGATTCAGGAATTGCTGATTTCGGGATATAGAGATTTGGGTATTGAATTGCAGGATACCAGGATTTCTATATTTCTGATTTTAAAATTTCTGGTTATAACCTCAAATATTCGCGATTCAATATCTGCTCCTATTCACTATTGACTATTCACAATTCACCTGCTTAACTGCCAACTTGCTTTCCATCCGGACTTCATTTGCACATTAGCATATCAGCACATTTACACATTTAAATTCCTCCCATTCCGGGAATACCACCTACCAACACTACACCAGGTCCATACCAAACAAACACCAGGTTTTCGAAAATCCCTGTTTAAACCCTTAGTCGGTACGCTTTTCTATACAAGCTGGACATAACCTGGTCATAAGCTGTCCCCTGTAAGACAGGTACAAAGTAGCTCCCTGGCAGGATCGTCCAGCGATGTCCCTTATTGGGAAAGGCCTCCCCACCCCCTCCAAAAGAGGCGCCCGGTAACTCCCAAAGTATTTTCAAGCAAACATCCTTTCTGTGACCTATGTTCCGCATTAATCTTTGAAATTAAATGTTTTTTTTCCGCACTTCCTGGCTGGTATTCGCTTCACATCTTTTAACCTGATTCCTGTATTCCAACTTATAACCTACAACTTAAAACTTATAACCACCCGCGTTTTCGCGTTAGGCGTAAAGCGTTCCGCGTTCAGCCTTACTTAAGACCTTGCGCCTTAACTTTCTTACCTTTGCGCCACAAATCAACGATTATGGATTTTCTTTCCTTATTGCATATCAAACAGCACAATGATGGAGTAAGTACCGGCAGCAACTGGATCAGTACCGGAGGCGAACCTATTTCCTCCTACTCTCCCGTTGACGGTAAATTGATTGCTGCCGTTAGTACTACAGACAGGACTAACTACGATGCAGTGGTTGCAAAAGCCCAGGAAGCATTCACCATCTGGCGTACATGGCCTGCTCCCAAACGCGGCGAAATTGTCCGACAGATCGGCGAAGCCCTTCGTGAGCACAAAGAGCCCCTGGGCAAACTTGTTTCATACGAAATGGGAAAAAGCCTGCAGGAAGGATATGGTGAAGTACAGGAAATGATCGATATCTGCGATTTTGCGGTTGGCCTCTCACGTCAGTTGTATGGACTTACCATGCACAGCGAACGCCCAGGTCACCGTATGTATGAACAATGGCATCCATTAGGCATTACAGCTATTATTTCGGCCTTCAACTTCCCTGTGGCAGTATGGAGCTGGAACAGTATGCTGGCATGGATCTGCGGTAATGTATGCATCTGGAAGCCTTCAGAAAAAACGCCTCTGTGCGCAGTAGCATGTCAGCATATAGTAGCTGAAGTATTTGCCCGCAATAATGTACCCGAAGGTGTTTGCAACCTGGTAACAGGTGGTCGTGAAACCGGCGAATGGATGGCTGCCGATACACGTATTCCGCTGGTATCTGCAACCGGTTCTACCCGCATGGGTAAGGCGGTGGCAGCAGCAGTAGGTGCACGTCTTGGCAAATCGTTGCTGGAACTGGGTGGCAACAATGCCATCATTATTTCAAAAGATGCTGACCTCGATATTGCGATCCGTGGCGCATTGTTTGGTGCCGTGGGTACCGCAGGACAACGTTGTACCACTACCCGCCGCCTCATTATCCACGAATCTGTGTATGAAACAGTAAAACAGAAACTGGCAACAGCCTACAAACAGTTAAGCATTGGTGATCCCTTGCAGGAGCAGAACCATGTAGGCCCGTTGATTGATAAAGATGCTGTACAACTGTACGAAAAGGCTATTGCAGCCTGTAAGGAAGAAGGTGGCAGTTTCATTGTGGAAGGAGGCGTATTGCAGGGAGCCGGTTATGAAAGCGGTTGTTATGTAAAACCCTGTATTGCCGAAGCCAAGCCCGGTTTCAAAATTGTGCAACACGAAACATTCGCCCCCATTCTCTACCTGTTGAAATATAACACCATTGATGAGGCTATTGCCATCCAGAACAATGTCCCGCAAGGACTCTCCTCTTCCATCATGACCCTGAACCTGCGTGAAGCAGAGCAGTTCCTGTCGTATGCAGGCAGCGACTGTGGTATTGCCAATGTGAACATAGGCACTTCCGGTGCTGAAATTGGCGGTGCTTTTGGTGGTGAAAAGGAAACAGGTGGTGGCCGCGAAAGTGGCAGTGATGCCTGGAGAAATTACATGCGCCGCCAGACCAACACCATCAATTACTCAACGCAATTGCCACTGGCTCAGGGCATTAAGTTCGATATTTAAGTTTTAGGTTGTAAGTTCTAAGTTATAGGTTTGCCCCTGCGTACCGCAAACTGGTCGATTAATTAATTGCTGCCATCAGGGCACAATGCTTCGGTAACGGCGATAAACCTATAACTTAAAACTTATAACTTAGAACCTATAAAATAATCTGTCTTTCAAAACGTTAGTGAAGGTTCAGACCAAGGCTGATATCATTATGAAAAAACTGTTTACTCTGCTGCTGCTTACGAGTTTGTGCGCGTTCTCCCATGCCCAGCTAAGGTTGGCAATCCTTGGAGGACCTCATTCTTCATCGGTTACCGAAAAGAATAACCTGCCCGGCTGGGACAGCCTGATGAAACCGAATTACAAAAATCGTTCGGGTCTCAACCTTGGGGTAATGGCCGAGGTGCCATTGGGAGGTAATTTTTACCTGCATCCCGGTGTGTTCTACATGGCAAAAGGCAATAAGTACGAGAAATACTATGATACAGCCGCCACCGGTGGCGACACCCTTTCAGTGGTGCGCAGTTTTTCCAGCAACTATATCGATATCCCCATCAACGTAACGTATAAGATCCCATTAGGCAAAAAGAGCAATTTCCTGTTGAGTGCAGGACCCTATATCTCCTTTTTCTACAACGGAAAAACCACTGTGGAATCAAGAGTGTCAGTGGGCGATACAGCAGCAAAATATACCAACGAACAAACGCCCCTGGAAACAGGCAGTGGTCAGAATAAGATCAAAACAGTAGATTTTGGTGTAAACGCCCGCGCAGGCTTTGAATTGGGCAGTTTCCTGCTGACAGGTTTCTTCAGCCAGGGATTGACTAACTTTTACAACGCCTCTTACGACGGCACTTTTAAACATCGCGTATATGGCGCGTCCATAGGCTTCTGGCTCAATGGAGCACCTGAGCGTAAACCAAAGGACAAGGACAAAGACGGTGTTCCTGATAAGGAAGATGGTTGCCCGCTGGTAGCCGGCCCTGCCGCTACACATGGCTGCCCTGATAAAGATGGCGATGGCGTAGCAGACAATGTAGATAAATGTCCTGATGTGGCAGGCTTACCCAAATACCAGGGCTGCCCTATTCCTGATACAGATGGTGATGGCATTAATGACGAAATTGATCAGTGCCCCAACAAACCGGGTACTGCCAAATACAAAGGATGTCCTATCCCTGATACAGATGGCGATGGTATCAATGATGAAGAAGATCAGTGTCCTGATAAACCTGGTACTGCCAAATACAAAGGTTGCCCAATACCGGATACTGATGGTGATGGTGTAAACGATGAGGAAGATAAATGTCCTAACGAAGCAGGCCCACGCGAAAACAATGGCTGCCCTGTTATCAAACAGGAGATCATTGAAAAAGTGAACTATGCTGCCAAGAACATTTTCTTTGCTACCGGCAGTGATAAGATCACACCTTCATCCTTCACTTCGCTGGATGATGTGGCAACTATCCTGCGCGATAACCCGTTAGTACACCTGTCTATTGAAGGGCATTCCGATAATGTGGGCAATGCCGATAAGAACCTTGCATTGTCGCAAAAACGCGCTAATGCTGTACAGAAATACCTGGTACAAAAAGGCATTGCAGCAGAGCGTGTAAAAGCTACCGGTTATGGACAGCAAAAACCAATTGCAGATAATAATACAGCAGAAGGCAGGGCGCAGAACAGGCGTGTGGAACTAAAACTGTCGCAGGAATAACTGATAACCAATTAATCACTGTCATTGAGTTAGTGGCTGGTGAGGACACCAGCCACGGGGCAAGTCCCCGGCAGGTGTCTCCACCCGCCGGAATTGAAAACCATCAAACACTACACTTACAGCGTAAAATGATCATAGATTTTCAAAAGCCGGTGTTCGAAGTTGAACACCGGCTTTTTTAACCCAATGCAGGGAAATGCTCTTTATCAGTACAGGTTTGCCGGTATCAGCCGTTCATATAATTGGTAAGATGCGCCAGTTGTATTTACTTTATATTGATGGCAGAATTTCCTCCTTTTTGTCTGCACCCTCTGCAAAAAGGTAACCGGCCAATAATTAAACGTTAAGAAAGAGCAAAATCCAGATATTTGCAGCTTTCATAACCAACCGTTTATATTATTATATCATCTCTAAAAAGTAATAAAACAATCATAATGAATAAACTGCTTCAGGCTATGGGGCTTGCCGCTGTACTGGTTACAGGAAACACGGTTAGTGCGCAACAGGACAAATCCCCCAACTCTTCTGATGTACCCAAAGGATGGCATTTACTGGATAAAACCAAAGATGGCTACTATGGTATCAGCATCAATAAGGCTTACGAGTTTATCAAATCAAAGAACCTGAAAGGAAAAACTGTGATCGTAGCAGTTATTGACTCAGGTATTGATACCCTGCATGAAGATCTGAAACCGGTTCTGTGGGTAAACCCTAAAGAAATTCCCGGCAACGGCATTGATGATGACGGTAACGGTTATGTGGACGATATTCATGGCTGGAACTTTTTAGGCAATAAGGATGGCCGTAATGTAAAACAGGATTCATACGAGGGTGCACGCGTGTACCATAAGTTTAAAGCTAAATATGAAGACCCTTCCTTTGATTCTACCAAACTGAAAGGTGATGAGCTGGCCGAATATAAAATGTGGAAGAAGGCCAAGGTAAAGATCATGGGCGATGGCTCAGAAGAAGGCGTTGACCTGGTAATGCTGAAAAAAGCATTGCAAAGCTCCCTGCGCAGCGACAGCATTCTGAAAGTAGCGCTGAAAAAAGACGTTTACACCGGCAACGACCTGGATACCTTCGTTGCAGTAAGCACCAGCGAAAAAGCTGCCCGCGGCAGTCTGCTGTACCTGTTCAAAGCCAACCAGATGCTAGAAAGCACCAATAAAGAATTCCTCGATGGCTTCGGTGAATTTGTAAGTGGTGAAGAAAGAAAAGCAGAAGCGAAAGAAAAAGCGCCTGAGGATTATCGCGGAGAAATTACCGGTGATAATGAGAACGATATTAACGACCGCTATTATGGCAATGGTGATGTAATGGCAGGTACTCCTTTCCACGGTACACACGTATCTGGTATCATTGGCGCCAGCCGCGACAACGGACTGGGTATTGAAGGTATTGCCGACAACGTACGCATTATGATGATCCGTGCAGTGCCTGATGGCGATGAGCACGATAAAGATATTGCACTGGCTATCCGTTATGCGGTAGACAATGGCGCCAAAGTGATCAACATGAGCTTTGGTAAAGAATTTTCACCCCGCAAAAAATGGGTAGATGAAGCTGTTCAGTATGCAGCCAGCAAAGGCGTATTACTGGTACACGCGGCAGGCAACGATTCCAAGAACGTAGATACTGCTGATAATTTCCCCAATGCAAACCTGGTAACGCTGAAAGCAAGAGCTAAGAACTGGATCACCGTAGGTGCCAGTGGCGACCCCAAAGCAGGCGGCCTTACAGCCTCTTTCTCTAACTATGGCAAGCAGGAAGTAGATGTATTTGCTCCCGGTGTTAAGATCTATTCCAGCATTCCCGGTGGCAACACTTACGGTAATGCACAGGGAACCAGTATGGCTTCTCCTGTAGTGGCAGGTACTGCAGCATTTTTGCTGGAATACTTCCCCTACCTCACTCCTGAGCAGGTAAAATTCTGTATTGAGAAATCAGCACAAGTGCCTGCAGAAAAAGTGAAAAAACCCGGTACTGACGACCTGGTATCTATGGCTGAGCTGTGCCGCACTGGTGGTATCATCAATGCTTATGAAGCAGCAAAAATTGCAGCTACCCTGCAACCGGCTTCTAAAACGAAGAAAGCTGCTTCACCCAAACCTACTCTTAAGAACAAAAAGGGTTAATCGAAGCATATTGGCTCCGGAGTTTTCCGGAACATTCAATAAATTAAAAAAGCCGGGGTTAATAACTCCGGCCTTTTTATTGGTAGTGGTTTATGCATCAAAAGAATAACTTTCCAAGATCATAGAGTTACGTATTTCGTCTTTCGTACTTTAAATTTCGTATTTACTATTTGCACTGGTATTCAATAGTAGAATGGCCAATGTTCAGGTTATACAAAAAGCCATAATACTCCACATCGTATTTCAGTGGCAATCCATACTGGTTATACGAAGTAGCATTAACAGGGGCATTAATACTATAATCCCTGTCTACAAACATCCACACCTTATTGGTGCGGTGCAGGTTAGGCTTAGACAGGTTGTAGGTATAGGTCACCACGTAAGGAGCATCAGAACCTACCTGCCTGCTGTATTTTTCCAGGTTGCCGTCGCTGTTGTAAGTATATGTTTCGGTAACAGGCGAAATGGAAGGCTGCAACGGATAGGTTTGAACAGCTTTAACGATCCTGCCACTGTTATCATATTCAAATGTGTAGAGCAATAGATAAGGGCTATTATTGGGCAAGGGATATTCTCCAAAACCACGCATCGTATCCCGCACTATTCTGCCATTGTCGTAAACATAATGGTGCCAGAACTCATAGAAATTAGTAAGCGTGTAATCTGATCCATACAAGCCTAAGTAGTCAGTAAGCCGTTTCTTATTATCATAAATGAAACGAAAGCCCGGCTGACCGGTGCCCATAATATTAAATGCCACCTGGGTAGGATCTCCGGAACTATTGTAAGTAAATTTACCTATCAAAGTATCATAAGTACGGTTTACGCTGATCTTTTTAATAGAACAAAGCTTGTCTGCTTTATCAGGATGATGCAATAGGTCGTCCCAGTCAATTTTGTTACAACCTGCAAAAAGCAGAAAGCTAATGGCAACGCAAAGCTTTGCGGACAAAAGGTGTCTTTTTTTCATAATTTTAAATTACCTGGTGAGGAATAAAACTTTCAGCGGGTAAAGACCGGGGGGAGACAGTTATTCTGAAGATGGATATTGTAGGTCTTAAAGATAAGCGACAGGTTTGTATTTTCGCATACCAGTTAGTGGTATTTTACATTAAAACATTTATACTATAGCCTCAAACTAAAAAGATGATAAGCAAAAAAGAGTTAATTGTCCCTCAGTTCTATACTACTTACGTCAACAAAGTAGGCGACGAAGATATCATCACTGCATTGAATAAGAATACACAGGAGTTTACGGCGCTATTGCAAACAGTAACACCCGCACAACATAATTACGCTTACGCTCCGGGCAAATGGACCATCAAGGAAATGCTCCAGCACATTATTGATGCAGAAAGGGTATTTACCCTGCGGGCCGTGTGGTTTGCCAGAAAGGACGCTTCCCCACAGCCGGGTTTTGATGAAAACCTGTGGGCTGCCAATGCACCTGTTGATCACCGTTTGTGGGAAGATCTGGTGAAAGAGTTTAACGCCCTGCGTACCGCTACTACCCTACTGTTTGCCTCTTTTAATGACCAGCAGTTGCTGCAAACCGGCGTTGCCAACAACAGCACCTTAAGCGTAGCCACACTGGGCTATGTATGCGCCGGCCACGTTTGGCATCATATGGGAGTGCTGAGAGACCGTTATGGCATTTAAGCTGAACGCCTAACGCAGAATGTCGGTTATAAGTTAAGGCACAAGGAATACCGTTAATTAATAAGTTGAAAGGTGATAAGTTAACAAGGAAGTACGAAATACGAAGTTTGAAGTACGGAAGACAAAATATCGAAGGAAAATATACCTGAAGTCTGAGATCGGATGTCAGAGGGATGAAAGAGACAACTGCAAATTGCCAACTGCTAACTGGCTTTTCTTCCGAACTTTCGGCCTCTATTCATACTCCTGTTTTCACTAATAGCTAAAACCTAATTCCTGATACCCAATTCCTGTATTAACCTATAACTTAAAACTTATAACCTACAACCTTGTATTTGCGTTAAGCGTGCTGCGTTGAGCAATACTGCAATTGCAACGACAAACCTACAACCTATAACTTACAACTTATTACCCGCAATACTGTCACTCAACAACTCATATACCTTCTGTAAAGCCGGGTATTGTTGTAATAAAGCAAGATGTTTTTCAATAGTAACAGTATCCTTACGGATGGCGGGACCGGTTTGTACACTTTGCGGAGAGGCAGTGTAAAGTCGTTGCGCCACTTCATTGATCAGGGGATACAACAGGGAGAAATCCAAACCTTCGGCTTTGCAATAATCATCGGCCAGGGCATACAGATGATTGGTAAAATTGCTTACCACCACGGCCGCTACATGCAGATGCAGCCTTTTTTCATCACCAGCCTGCTGTACCTGTGCAGACAGCGACCCTGCAAAGGTTGCTATTGTTTGTAAACTTTCAGCAGTATTACCATCGATCAGCAGGGGAATTTCAGGCAAACGTTCCATCTCCTTACGCAGGCTTTGCAAAGGATACAATATACCATAGCGGGAGCTACCGGCACTTAATACCTCCTTAGATACCGAACCTGCAGTATGCACCAACAGCTTATCGTACAGCTTTAACTCTCCTGCCACAGCAGCCACCGCCCCGTCTGATACAGCCAGCAGGTACACATCTGCCGTACTGTCCAATTGCTCCTGCGTTGTTGTAAAAGGAGCTTCTAATGCCGCTGCCAGTGCAGCTACAGCCTGTTGATTGCGGCCATATACCTGTACAATAGCATGACCTGCTTCCCTGCACTTACGGCCCAGTATATTGGCCACATTACCAGATCCGATGATGACGATTCGCATATTCCGCTTTATCTTGCAAGCTAATTAAAAGTTGCCTGTAGAAATGACGTTTGCGCAAAAACTGGTACTGAGATATCTGAGAGCCAAACTGAATATTACAGCGGTAATATCCGAGGAAAAGGCTGCAAAAAAAGCTTTTAAAATATTCTGCACCCCGCAGATCAGGAAAAAGAAACTGCACC
The DNA here is from genome assembly GCA_047602185.1 of Chitinophagaceae bacterium. Lineage (GTDB taxonomy): Bacteria > Bacteroidota > Bacteroidia > Chitinophagales > Chitinophagaceae > PMP191F. The sequence goes on from JASGHY010000001.1 coordinate 2,015,153, forward strand.
GCGTGCCTCCGAAAGGCGAAAAGCTTACCTTCACACTCAACGGGCTTACGGTTCGCGGGCAACGCTGGAATCATCCGCAACCCAATAAGATCCAGATCATTCACGGCTTTGAATCCTCCTACCAATACTTCGATAAATACATAGCTGCATTTATTGAGAAAGGTTACGAGGTAATAGCCTTCGATGCCCCGGCACATGGTCGCTCAGATGGCAAACAGCTTACCCTCCCACTCTACATTGCCATGTTGCAGAAAATACAGGAACTTTACGGCCCTGTCAATAAATACATGGCACATTCGCTGGGCGGACTTGCATTGACCCATTTCCTCGAAACCCAACCGGATACTTCAGGCATCAAAGTAGTATTACTGGCGCCTGCTACCGAAACGGTAAGCGCTATTGATGGATTCTTCAACCTGCTGGAACTAAATCCCGGCATCCGCAAACACGTGGATGACCTGATACTTGAAATAGCAGGTGTTCCTTCAGAATATTTTTCCATCAGGCGGGCGGTCAACAACATCAAAGCACAGATCCTGTGGTTTCATGATGAAGGCGATCGTGCTGCTCCCGTTAAAGATGCGCTTGCCGTACAGGCCGATCATCATCCCAATATAGAACTGGTGATCACCAAAGGCCTCGGCCACCGTAAAGTGTACAAAGACGAAGCAGTGAGAAAGAGGATTTTGGAATTTTTGTAGTGAAACGATAATCGTGAGACGCGAATACTGTTTCGAGTGTCGGGTTTAAGGTTTCGGGTTCTTTAGTCCGGTCTTTCCTTCGATATTCGACATTCAGAATTTGACATTCGATATTTGTCTTCCGTACTTCTAACTTCGTATTTCGTACTTCCTTGTTACCTTATCAATCTTTCAACTTATTAACGGTATTCCTTGTGCCTTAACCTATAACCGGTTTTCGCGTTAGGCATTCAGCGTTCGGCGTTCAGCTTGTCCATCTGCACATTCGCACATTATCATTTTCCCTAATACCTCTCATCTGCATTTTTTTTCCGCAAAAAACATTTCCCGGCATATTTATCTTGTTCATTTAGTTTCTCATTTTCAAAAAAATTAAATTGTCAATGAATTATCTGGCCATATAAATTTTTTGATTATTTGTGAAAACCATCAGTCGCAGATCATTTTTGAACAATACTGCCCGTGTAGGCACTGCTTATCCCGCCATGATGGCGCTTGGGATGTTGAAAGAAGCACCGGCGCATACATTTGACCTTCCGGGACAGGCTAAGAAATCAGAACATGTTATTATACTGGGGGCTGGCCTCAGCGGACTGGCAGCAGCTTATGAGTTACGTAAACTGGGGTATAAATGTACCATCCTGGAAGCGCGCAACCGCACCGGCGGACGCTGCTGGAGTGTGCGCAAAGGCTCTACCAATATCGAAACATCACAGCCCTTACATACTGCCGGCTTTGATGATGGTCTTTACTTCAATGCTGGCCCTTCCCGTATTCCGCACCATCACCAGTTGACCCTGCATTACTGCCGTGAGCTGGGTGTGGCGGTGCAGAACTACAACAACGTCAATGAAGGTGCCTATTACTTCAGTGAAGGCAAAGGCCCTTTATCCAATAAAAAGATCCGCATCCGCGAGATCCACAACGATGTGAGAGGTTACATGAGCGAGCTGCTGGCAAAAGCCATCGACTCCAAACAGGTAGACAGTGGCATGACCACTGAAGATGCCCAAAAAATAGTGGAATACCTGCGTGCCGAAGGCGGACTGGATATCGACAAACTGTATAAAGCATCTGCACGCCGCGGCTACCAGGAACCTCCCGGTGCCGGCGAAAAAGCAGGGCGCATTGCAGATCCGCACAAACTGAGTGCTATTATTCAGTCCGGATTGATGGACCCCGACTTTTACAATGTAGCGGAATACACTTACGAACTACAGATGACCATGTTCCAGGCCATAGGTGGTATGGATATGATTGCCAAAGCGTTTGAAAAGAAATTACCGGAAACCATACAGTTCAATGCAGAAGTAAGCGCCATTCGCAATCTTGCAGAAGGTGTGGAAGTGGTTTACAAAACACCGGCAGGAGAAAAAAAGCTCACCGGTGATATCTGTATCTGTACCATTCCATTGCCCGTACTCAGCAATATTGAGCACAATTTTTCGTCAGACGCCAGCCGGGCTATCGATTATATTTCGTACATTAATACCGGCAAAATTGGCTTGCAGTTTAAACGACGATTCTGGGAAGAAGACGAAAACATCTACGGCGGCATTACGCACACAAACAACATCATCACCCAGGTATTTTATCCTTCCAACGATTACCTTGCCCGTAAAGGAGTGCTGATCGGGTACTACAACTTTAATGAAAAGGCCAAAGAAGTTGGCGAACTGACCTATCAGCAAAGGGAGAAACTGGCGCTGGAAAAAGGCAGCCTCATACACCCCCAATATGCACAGGAATTTGAGAACGCATTTTCAGTAAGCTGGCACAAAACAAAATACAATCTTGGCGGATGGGCACTTTATTCGGACAGTGAGCGGCAAACAGTGTATAAGGCCTTATTAAAGCCCGACAAGCAGGTATATTTTGCCGGAGAGCACATGACCTATCTCAACGCATGGATGGCAGGAGCATTTGAATCTGCAAGAAGTACGGTAACAGCAATTCATGCACGACTGAGTGAACAACAACTGCATTACCCGTCAAAAAAGTAACGCAGCGCAATCATAACTTCAAAACTAGCCACTATGTCATCCAGAAACATCAACAGACGCACCCTGCTAAGATCAGGTGCACTGCTCACAGGCGGGTTAACTTTTATTCCCGGTATGCTCAGCAAAGCAATCGCTGAAACAACTATGCCGGCTGCACCGCTGTTATTCAATCCCGAAACAGACGAGTCTGTAGTACTCGCTGCCCCGCCCGATGTAAAAGCCCGTTTATCTGCCAATGAAAATCCTTTTGGTCCTTCACCAAAAGCAAAACAGGCTATCCAGGATGCCATCAACGACAGTTTCAGATATGCATTTGGTTCTTCCCGTGAACTGATCAACAAGATCGCCACTTTTGAGGGTTTGCAACAGGGCCAGGTAATGCTGGCAGCAGGATCTTCACCGCTGTTAGGTGCAGCAGCAGCCTACTTCAGCAAAGATGGTGGCAGCATTGTAACCGCCGATCCTTCTTACGACGATCTGCCACGCAAAGCAGCCATGCAGTACAAAGCCAACATCATCAAAGTGCCATTAACTGCCGACTACAAAATGGACCTTGATGCTATGGAAAAGGCTATTACACCCGATACCAAACTGGTGTATCTCTGCAACCCCAATAACCCCACGGCAACAATTGTAGATACTGCCAAACTGAAATCATTCTGCGAACGCGTATCTGCCAAAGTACCGGTGTTTATTGATGAAGCATACATTGACTACCTGGACGATCCCCAGTCTGTTACGCTGATCGACCTGGTGAAAAAAGGCAGCAAAGTAATTGTAGCCCGCACGTTCTCCAAACTCTATGGCTTTGCCGGTTTACGCGTAGGCTATGCAGTGGCGCAGCCTGATATGATCCGTACACTGAGCAATTACTGCGAAGGTGCTATGTCTATCTCTGCTACGTCTATTGCAGCAGCCATTGCCAGCTACCAGGATAAAGAATACATGCAGCAGGTAAAAGCAAAAACAGAAGCTTCTAAAAAGTTCCTGTACGATCTGTTGAAAAAAGAAGGCTACGAATATGTACCCTCTTACGCCAACTTTGTTATCTTTCCGCTTAAGCTGGACTCTATGAAATTCAGCCAGGAAATGCAGAAACGCGGTGTAAGCATCCGTACCTGGAAATTTGCAGGAAAAGAATGGTGTCGCATCAGCATTGGCCGTATGGACGAAATGGAGGCATTTGCAGCCGCATTCAAGGAGATCTCTTAAGAAGGAACAAGACGCAAGAAAACCGTACTATAAACATCATAATTACATGAAGAAAACGACTGCTACATTTTTACTGGCGATGTGTGCCGTAAAGCTATGGGCGCAGGATAAACCTGCCGCACGTGCGCTTACCATGGCAGAATATGACAAGGCGAAAAGTTTTGCTGTAAAGGACCTGGATAATGACACCTATGTAAAATTTGACAACGCGTACATTTTAGACAGGTACGAAAGCAGGAAACCTTACTTTATTACCGGCGATGATGGTAATAAAAAACGTATTGACCTGTACAAACTGATTGCCAAAGAAGGTATGCAGGAACTGGGCATCGTAGTCTTTTACACCAATGAAAAAGGCACCCTGTACAAAGCCTGTATGCCCAACTTTAATGCAGATGCCAAAGTATGGGAAAAGTATTTTGAAGACATTCATGCTATTGATAAGCAGGAGGCCAATTTCGTATTGAAATTATCTTATGTATTGTCAAAAGAGTTTGGATTTCAACTGTACAAGGCAGCCAATGCCGGTAAAGACATGAGTAAAGAATCAGCCACTTATGGCAATGATATCTGTTTCCCCGGCACTATGGAAGTAGCAATGGCCAATGGCAGCAAAAAATTGTTGCGCGATATCCATAGCGGCGACCAGATCATTACAGTAGATGCTGCTACTCAAAAGGCAACCACCGTTACCGTACAGGAGTTAACAACACATGAGGCGAAAAATTACGCTATCACCAACCTGTTACTGGTAAAGGCAACAGAAATGACCACCACTGAAGGTGTGGAAGTACAGTTACTGCAAAAAGAACTGCATGCCACACCTAACCACCCGATGCACACTGCGGAAGGACAGAAAAAAATAGGTGAAGTAGCTACCGGCGATAAAGTTTTGTGTAAGAACGAAGTTTCCGGTCAGTATGAAACCTTTGTGGTATGGAATAAAACAGAAACTGCCGGCGGTGTTCAGAAAGTGTACAACATCGTAGCCAATGGCGGCAATACTTTTATGATGAATGATGTAATGGTTTTGCAAAAGTAAAACCAAGCAATACAAAAAGAAACAAGGCACAAGCAGGAAATATCCTTCTTGTGCCTTGTTCTTTATAATCTTGTGCCTTTAATTATTTCTGCCTCCCAGCATTGGTACAAAAGAAAAGTTCTCAAATACTTCTTCCTGCAGGGTGCCATCAGCTTTTTTAGTAAGACGCAGCATGCGCTGTACATTTCCCTCTCCCACCGGTATTACCATTCTTCCGCCAACCTTTAACTGCTCTACCAGTTTGGGAGGAATAAAAGGAGCCGCCGCCGTAACAATGACCTTATCAAACGCAGCAAATTTGGGCAGTCCTTCAAAGCCATCTCCATAGAAATATTTGATACCGGGATATTTGCCACGCAACACAAAGTTCTTATGCTCGTCAAACATCTTTTTCTGTCGTTCAATGGTAAATACCTGTGCATTCATTTCGGCCAGTACAATGGCCTGGTAGCCGCTACCGGTACCAATTTCCAATACTTTTTCGTAGGGTTTAATTTCCAGTAACTGAGATTGGTAAGCAACCGTATAAGGTTGTGAGATCGTTTGTCCTTCTGCAATAGGAAATGCTTTGTCTTCATAGGCAACCTTATCAAATGCAGAATCAAGAAAATAGTGGCGGGGAATATCCATAATAGCCTGTAATACCCGCTCATCAGTAATGCCTTTCTGCCGTAGCAGATCTACCAACTGTTTCCGCAGTCCTTTGTGTCTGTATGTATCTTCAAATGTTCTCATAAACGGCTCAAAGATATTAAAATGAGAACAGGATAGAATTTTTGATTATAAGATCAAAGTTGTAAGTTCAGGTTCAAAGTGTAAGGTATCAATTCACTCGCCTTATCTTTGACACTGACCATAAAACAATTGCTTGCTTTTTTGCAGCGCCCTACACAACATGAGTAATCAATTAAGTACTAAACCCCACTACCCGGTACTGGACGGACTAAGAGGTGTGGCAGCAGTAACAGTAGTGATCTTCCATCTGTTTGAAGCATTTGCCACCAGCCATTTTGACCAGGTCATCAATCACGGTTATTTAGCGGTAGATTTCTTTTTCCTGTTATCCGGCTTTGTTATTGGCTATGCCTATGACGACCGTTGGCAGAAAATGACAGTAAAAGACTTTTTTAAGCGCAGGCTTATCCGCCTGCAGCCTATGGTAGTAATGGGCATGCTGATCGGCGGAGCTCTGTATTACTTCCAGGCAGGCGACTACTGGCCCATCATTGCACAAACACCCGTATGGAAAATGCTGCTGGTAATGATCATTGGTTGTACTGTATTACCGGTACCCCTGTCTATGGATATCCGCGGATGGACTGAAATGCATCCCCTCGATGGCCCGGCATGGTCCCTATTCTTCGAATACATTGCCAATATTCTGTATGCACTCATTGTCCGCAGGTTCTCAAAAGTTGCCCTCGGCATCCTGGTAGCATTATCTGCAGCATTCCTGGTACACATGGTTATCCCCAAAGGCGATGTAGTGGGCGGTTGGGCATTGGACGGGCCGCAATTACATATAGGGTTTGCACGATTGCTGTATCCTTTCTTTGCGGGCCTGCTGTTATCACGCACGGCGAAGCTTACTGTTATAAAGAACTCGTTGTTATGGTGCAGCATCCTTTTAGTGGCAGCACTGGCAATTCCCCGCATTGGCGGACCAACTGCCGAATGGCAAAATGGTTTATACGAGGCATTGGTGATCGTGATAGTTTTTCCACTTATCGTTTACCTGGGAGCCAGTGACGCTGCACACAAGTCCCCCTCAAAGCTTTGCAGGTTCCTGGGCGACATCTCCTACCCGCTTTACATTACGCATTACCCATTGGTATATACATTTACAGCCTGGGTAAAAGACAATAAAATTGCATTAAGCGACGCATACCTGCCGGGCCTCGGAGTAATGGCAGCTGCATTGTTAATAGCCTACGCCTCCTTTAAACTATATGATGTACCGGTAAGGAAATGGCTTACTAAAAAATACGCATAGCAGGGTAAACCTGTCAGGCCTACGCAGCGAAGCAAAATTCCTTTTAAAAAGCAATTAGCCCACTCAGGCCACACCTGGCTGGTTAGCTCTTAAATCAACAATTAATGCCTTCAATCTGTAATGCTTAATACCTGGAACAAACTGCATCATTGCAGGAGGCCCAGGTTTTAAAACCATTACAAAATGAAAATAATCGTTGTAGGAGCATCCGGTACAATCGGCAAACAGGTTACCGGTGCTTTGGAAAAAGACCATACCATCATCAAAGTAGGTTCCAAAAGCGGCGATATCCGGGCAGATATCAGCTCACCGGAATCAATAGAGCAGTTATTTAAACAGGCAGGCCCGTTTGATGCGCTGGTCTCTACAGCAGGCGACGCCCATTTTGCGCCCCTGAAGTCGATGACAGATAAAGAATTCAGAATAGGCATCAATAGTAAACTGATGGGACAGATCAACCTGGTACTTATAGGTCAGCACTATATCAATCCCAAAGGTTCATTCACATTAACGGCAGGCGTATTGTCGCACGACCCTGTAATAGCAGGTTCCAATGCATCTGTTGCCAATGGTGGTATTGAAGCCTTTGTACGCGCAGCAGCTATTGAACTGGAGAATGGTGTTCGCATCAATGCGATCAGTCCCACCGTTGTGGAAGATTCACCTGGCTACTTCCCTTATTTTCCCGGTCATATCCCTGTAAGTATGAAGCAGGTAGAATACGGCTATCTCAAAAGCATCCTCGGAGCAGATACCGGAAAGGTGATCAAAGTACTTTGATAGCAGACCTGAAAGGTCTAAACAGAGCTTTGAAAATATATTAAAAAAGGTAATCGGTCTGGCGACCCAGACTTGTCAGGTCTGAGCCCATACGTAAGCTCTGATTACTTTTAAAAACAAAAGCCTTCAGAGTTTCTCTGAAGGCTTTTTCAATACCGCTACCGGCAGTTTGCATCAACGGCATTACAATACTTTCTCGATCTCTTTATTTAGTTCCGTTTCATCGGCAAATGAGCCAACTTTCACAAACCTGATAATGTGATTCTTATCTGTTATCACTGTTGCAGGATAAGATGACACCCCATACTGCTTAATAAGGTGAGAGGCATCAATAATATGCTCAAAAGCAAATTGATTCTGCTTAAAGAATGGTTCCAGTTCCTTTGCATTACTGTAAGTAATGCTTACAAAAGAAACATTCTTTCCCTTATAGCGTGTAACCGCATTATTCAGGATAGGCATTTCTTTAATACAGGGACCACATTGCGTAAACCAGAAATTGATCACCATTGCCTTATTACTATAATCTGAGGTTGAACTCTTCTGAACTCCATCACGACCTGTACCGCTAAATGCAACCAGGGTATCACCTATGGTAAAAGGATTGAACACAGTGCGCGTAACAACAAAGTTGTTGCCCGACATAGTAGTGGTGGTGGTAGCTGTACCGCGTGGAGCAGCCCTGCGGCTGTCAGACATTATTTCACCAATAGCCTTCATTCGTCCCTCTTCCGACACTTTGGTATAGGAACCTTCAGCCGGCAGTGGTATCCGTGCAAGACCAATATTGGTGTACAACGAATCCAGCAGGTATTCTCTTGTCGTTTCTACATCTACACCGCTGAACTTAACATTAGAAATAAAGTTGAAATGAACACTTACCGGAAGTCCCTTCAGTTCACGAAAGAAATTATCAAAACAACCATCCATACGATAAGCCGGTGCATACCATACCTGCACTTCTTCCGGCTGACCATCGACCTGTAATTTCATAATGGCCTTTTTACATTCAAAACCACGGATGGTAGCACTTTCCTCTGTATAGGTAATAGCAGAAGGCTGTAACTTGATCTTACCCATATCCAGGAAGGGGCTTTTTACGGGTTCATCAAACACATAGCCCGTACTATCTTTAGACATAAAGGCTAAGGGTGCAGATCCGTCGCATTTCGTTACGGTGAGCATATTAATGTTACGCTGTACTGTTTGTGCATGATATTCACCGGGAGCATAAGCAAAAATGTAAGGACTGGTAGTATAGCGTGGTGCGCCGCCATTAACTATACGCGTGTCTGTTACGCTATACACCAATGCTGCCTGTGGTAATGACTGCTGAGCTATAGATACAAAAGATGATGCCGAAAAGAACAAAGCCAGGGATAATATCTTCATTGTAGGGTGTTTGCTGCAAGTTAGATCGCTGTACCATGATGACAGGTTAATTAAAGTTAATTAAGGTTAAAGTTATGAATGATAGCCAAAGAAGTACGGAAGACAAATATCGAATGTCGAATGCTGAATTTCGAAGGAAAGACAGTTAGCAGTTGACAAGTTGAAAGGTTGATAAGTTAACAAGGAAGTACGAAATACGAAGTTAGAAGTACGGAAGACAAAATATCGAATGCAGAACTTTGAATATCGAATTTCGAAGGAAATGCAAGGAGCAATTGCAAATTGCCAACTGCCAATTTGTATTTCTCACGGCTCGTAACTCAAAGCTCGCAGCTTGTATTCGCTTTTCACGTTTGACTTTTCACGTTTCACGGACAGCCTCTCACCATTGACCATTCACTTGCTTCAGCCACTCACGACTGACGACTCACGTCTCACGATTTCGCACCCCGAAACAGCATCATGGTTCCAAAAGAAAAACCCCGTCTGGCTATACCAAACGGGGCTCGTATTCAAAACAATCTTGATACCGATTAGTTTTTAGCAGGAGCAGCAGGTTTATCTTTTTTAGCGTGCTCAGCATGTTTGCCATCAGCTTTAGGAGCTTTTTTAGCAGTAGAATCGGCCGCTGCCTGAGTAGTTTTAGGTTTCTCTTTTTCCTTTTTAGCAGGTTTTTCCTGGGCAAAAGAAACTGCAGAAATAGTCATTAATAAAGCAGCAGAAAACAGGAACTTTTTCATAATACTTTGTGATTTTAGAAGACCAATATAGCGAGCTTATCGATGTATTTACCCTTCTGGTATAGCCGTTATCAATTCATTAACAAGCCATGCATTTTACACTAAGGAGATCTACGATACCTATCAAAACTTTATAATATGCTGATAATTGCCGGGGTACATACCTCAAAGAGTTAAATAAGAGGCTAAACTATCTCCGGTTTCTATAAACCAGGCTGTGCTTAAAACTGTTAAGTGTTTAACTATAATAAATAAAGCATCCATTATGGAAAAGAGAGCGCATCAATACAAACTCACGTTAGAATACCTGGAAGACAATAAAGGAGAAGCAGTGAACACAGAGCCGGTTACCCTTTTATTCGACAACCACGACGATATCTTTTCGATCATAAAAAGACAGGAAGAAAGAGACCTTTTCGGTGATAAGAACCAGGCTGTTGAATTTGCAATCGGCCTGAAGCTATTCAGCGAAGTGATGCTGAAAAATCGTAATAATCCCCTGTTCGAAGAGTTGGCACCCGCATTCGGCGCCTTTATGAAAAAATTGAAAGGTATACCACGCTAAGAACGTCTAACTTTAAACGACAAAAATTTACCACTATGAGTAAGATTCTGTTTACAGGAACCTTTCTATTATTATTTGGATCACTTTCCTCAATAGCACAAAACCTGAAACCCGTAAGCTATGCTGATGGTTCTCAGAAATTAAACGGGCTGGTAACCTCCAATGCAGGTAAAAAGTTACCCGGCGTACTGGTATTACCCGCCTGGAAAGGCATAGATGAAGAAGCTAAAACGGCTGCCCTGGAACTGGAAAAACAGGGTTATATAGCCTTCGTTGCAGATATCTATGGAGAAGGCAATATCCCTGCAGACAATGCCTCTGCCGCTAAAATGGCCGGGCAATACAGGCAGGATTACAAGGCATATCAACAACGCATTTCACTGGCTTTGGAACAGTTAAAAAAAGCAGGTGCATTGCCCGATAAAATTGCAGTGATCGGTTACTGCTTTGGAGGCACCGGCGCATTGGAAACAGCACGTGGCGGTTTACCAGTAGTTGGTGTGGTTTCCATTCATGGCGGCATTGCAAGAGCGGCAGACAGACCAAATGTTCCCATTGCTGCAAAAATGCTGGTTGAGAACCCTGCTGACGATGCAGGAGTAAAACCACAGGACCTCAGTAACCTCATTACTGAAATGAACGAGGGCAAGGCCGATTGGCAACTCATTACCTATGCACACAGCAAACACACTTTTACCGATCCCAAATCTCCCGATTACAACGAGGTAATGGCCAAAAGAGCATGGCAGCACACGCTGTTCTTTCTGAAAGAAACCTTGAAATAGTCAACAACTCTATAGTTCCTTGTGGCCGGTGAAGACACCGGCCATTTTCTTTTTATAACGATCAGATTCTTTCTCCCCCCCTCTCTAAAATTGACATTTTAAACAAACCCTTTTGACGTTTTAAACAAAGCCCTCTGTACAGGTGGTAGTTAATTTTGTTCTATCAAAAAATCAAAGAAATGAACACAATTGACAACTACAACGGAGCATTACAAAAGCCCACACAGTCAGGATTTAATGCAACATCAACCACCCATGATGTAATAAAAGGTATTGACCTTACCGGCAAAACAGTTATCGTAACCGGTGGTTATGCAGGCATAGGTTTAGAAACGGTAAAAACACTTACTTCCGCAGGAGCCATAGCCATTGTTCCGGCCCGGGATATCAGCAAAGCAGCCGGCAACCTGAAAGGTGTTAATAATGTAACCATCGAAAAGATGGACCTGATGGACCCGGATTCCATCAATGCCTTTGCCGATAAATTCCTGTCTGCACATACCAGGCTGGATCTTCTTATCAACAATGCAGGCATTATGTGGGTGCCATTACAACGCGATAAACGGGGTTATGAATCACAGCTTGCCACCAATCACCTGGGGCATTTTCAGTTAACCGCCAGGCTATGGCCTGCACTTAAAGCAAGTGGTGCTGCACGTGTGGTAAATGTATCTTCATTCGGGCACCAGATGGCCCCCTTCAATTTTGATGACCCTAATTTCATCAACAGGGAGTATGAAACACTACAGGGCTATGGTCAATCCAAAACAGCCAATAACCTTTTCTCAGTAGAACTCGATCATCGTGGCAAAGCATTCAATGTACGTGCGTTTGCTGTTCATCCGGGTTCTGTAAATGGTACCGATCTCGGCCGCGTGGCACCTATGGCCTTATTTCAGCAAATGGGTACACATGATGAAGCAGGCAACCTGAAACCGGAAGTAGCAGCCAAACTCAAAACAATTGAACAGGGAGCCTCTACAACAGTCTGGTGTGCTACCAGTCCACAACTAAATAATATTGGTGGTGTCTATTGCGAAAATGCAGGCATTGCCGAGTTAGACAATGGCAACATCGAACACAATTACGATCAGCCTTTATCATTACGCGGAGTAAAACCCTATTCACTCGATGCAGACAATGCAAAAAGACTATGGAAGCTCAGCGAAGAAATGATCGGAATGCAGTTCCCCGTTAACTGAGTCGGATTAATTAACCGGGGTATGAAGTCGGAAATACATAAGAAAGTACGAAATACGAAGTTAGAAGTACGGGATGTTGAAATATCGAATGTTGAATTTTGAATATCGAAGTCTGAGGTCTGAAAGGGACAACTCCAAATTGCCAACTGCCAACTTGTATTTTCTCGCGGCTCGTAGCTCAAAGCTCGCAGCTTGTATTCGCTTTTCACGTTTGACGTTTCACGAATCCCTCTCACCACTGACGATTCACGTCTCACGATTTCTTTTCACGTTTCACTTTTCACATTTGACGATATTGCCGATTGCCGTCTGCCGATTCACGACTCCCGTCTCACGTTTCGCAATTTTCGTAAATTTACTCCCATGGATTTCGAGCCACAATACATCGCCCCGGATATCAAGCTTTCACAGTTTGATGGAAAGCCTTTCAAAACAGAAGTGATCCTCGATCATCATATTCTGGTATGGTTTATCTCAGGCGAAACAAAGATAATCCAGGCCGATGCGGTCAATACCTTTAAGGCAGGTGATACGTTCCTGATCCCCCGCAATCAATTGACCACCGTTATCAATTATCCCAAGGATGGCGTACCGCATAAGGCAGTTGCCATGCATCTTACTACTGAAAAACTGAAAGATTTCTATTCCAGGCACAAAGCAGTTGGCAGGTTACAACCCTTACAGAAGGTGTACAGTTTTACAAGACATCCGTTGCTCGAAAGTTGTCTTGCCTCATTGATCCATTATTTCAATCTGGGTGAAAACCTGCCACCTGGTCTGGCAGATCTTAAAATAGAAGAAGCCATCAGCATCTTAAGATCCATTGACAAAAGCGTGGATGGCATACTGGCCAACTTTGATGAACCCGGTAAGATCAACCTGGCAGACTTTATGGAACGGCATTACATGTTCAATATGCCACTGGAAAGATTTGCTTATCTCACAGGACGCAGCCTGGCAACCTATAGACGTGATTTCAAAAAGATCTACAATACCAATCCTCAAAAATGGCTGACAGAAAAGAGGCTGCAACTGGCACATTACCAGATCACAGAAAAACATCGTAAGCCGGTTGACGTATATGCGGAAGTTGGTTTCGAAAACCTCTCCCACTTCTCCTACGCCTTCAAAAGCCATTTTGGCTATCCGCCCAATACCTTGCTGAATAAATAGGATCTACCTCACAGGTTCTTCTCTATCAATGTCAGTAGCGAAGGATCGCTGGGACGTGGAGCATCGTCACTTATTATTTTACCCGACTTATCCAGTAAAATATACTTTGGTATACTGACCACCTGGCTCGACTTTAAGATAGTAGTCCTGCCAGGGTTCAGTATTAAAAAGCTATTACTGTCCAATCTTTCTTTCTTCATTGCATTCATCCAGTCCTCCCTGTCCTCATCTATCGACAGGTACACAAACTTAACGGGCTTGCCAGCCAGTTGCTCTTCCAGTTTTTTCGAATGCTTCATTTCTGCCCTGCAGGGCGCACACCAGCTTGCCCAGAAGTCAAGCAATACGACGTTACCGGAGTAGTTTTTAAGAATAGCAAACAGATCTGAACGTTGTCCGGCTTCATCGATCACAGCATCATTTGTTTCTGCAATAACACCTTTACGTTCTTTTAATCTCGTGGTAATGATATGCAGGTACAAACTATCCGTACAGGTACTATAGAAATCATTCAGGTAGCGTTCGGGAATATCTATAAAATGACTGGTAGCGTCCATCAGTGTTTTAAAAAGCAAATACGCTCTATACTTTCCTGCAAAATGTTCCTTCACCGACTTATATTGACCTTCAAAATCCTTCGCTTCATACGACAAGTACCTGACATTATCAGAAGCAAGTACATTAGCAAGATCTGCCAGTGACTGCAAAGGATAACGTAAATATTCTAATTCAATATTAGCTATAGAAGATCTCTTACCAGAGATCTTACTATCATAAACACCCTGCTTTTTTAAGTAGCTGCTGTTAACAGCATATAGTTCTACTGAATCACGAAACGCTACGCTCTTTATACAGTTCTTGGCAATAGCTACAAACTCATTACCGATGGCATTGGTTTTCGCGTATTGAGCGAGAAAGTTCAATCTCTCCAGTTTAACCTTATTGATCAGGGTTTCACACTGGTTAAGTTCCTGCAATGAATTTATCTTCTTTTGAAAAAATGCGGGTTTAAATGCGTAGGAAAGATTATTGGTTTGCTGTACCAGCTTTGTAAAGAAGTTCAGTTCATTGGTACGCTCGCTATTACCAGGCACAGACATATAGGCTTCTCCTGTCTCTAAAAACGTTACATGAATAGTTTCGCCGGGATAGATCAGGTAAGGGTTCTGGCTTTCATTAGCCTGCAGCAACATAAATGGCTGACTGGCCACTACCTGGAAAGTATCTCCTATAAAATAAACAGGATGACCGCGTAGCGCAATATCGTGATAGTAAAAGCTCTTATTCAACAGTTTCCCGTTCTTAACAGACACTGTATCTACAATAAAACAAACAATATTCTTTACCCCTTCCGCCGAAACAGGCTTGCAATCGGCTATTATAGCCGTCAATACCATTACCACCCCAGCAATTGTTCTTTTAATCAATAACATACATTCTGTATTTAAGATTCAATGTTGTTGAATTAAGCTCCGGAGGAGCTACCTGTTTATAGAAAATCAATTTACCAGAGGTCTTCAGCTCCGGTAGGAGCTTCCTGTAGGGCACCGGAGGCCACGCTATGGCCCTTTCTTAATTAAATAACGTTGATTTGAGATTAGCAATTAGCTACGAACCGTAAGCCACGGGCCCCAAAAAGCAGTAACTACATCCACCCTGAAACCAGCCCCTTTCTCCCGCGTCAGGCATTTAGCATCTGTATTCCTACTTATAACCTATAACTTACAACCTACAACCAGTCTTTAGATGCATCCATTACAATTATCCATACCCACCAGTCAGGAAAAAGTCAAGTATTTAAGCGGTCAGAAGGGGCTGAGTTGTGGTATAGCAGCCAGCAATAAACTGGTAGCACCTCCCAAAAGATGAGATGTTGACGTCAGGGTGATCGCTACTCCCGGTATCGTAACAGAAGGCCTGTATACGGAGAAAAAACAATCTATTGGGGTCTGTTCCCTATCAAAGCCAAAGATTATGATAAGGCAGTAGCTGAAGTATGTATGGCTATTATTGCTGCGTAACAATTGTCCGCTAATATCAAAGGCTGCTCTAAAAGAGCAGCCTTTGATATTTATCTCTGATACCAGGTTCCTATTAGTTAAAGACAATCATATTAGCTTCGATTTATTTGCAATTCATCATGCCATTCATACAAACCGCCTTCATCAAAAACGTTTCCCTTTAGAAATCTATTGAGAAACTCTTCAAGAGAAGATGTCATCGCAATAGCTGGATAACTTCCATTAAATATCTCATACTTACCAGTATCGCCAATCCTTAACCCCCACATATCTGAATATATCATATACTCAGCAAAGTAAAACCAATTTGTTCCGTAATTGTCTGGGTAGCTTGTTATCTCTGCGAGAGATAACAAGTTAAATATGTCTTCAATGCAACCAAATCCATTACACGTTGTATAAAATTCAATAAAGTCTGGTGGCAGGGCAAATCCTACCCGCTGTTCAAAAGCAAAGATATCAGATAGTCTAGCCGGGGCATTTACTTCAATGCCATAATTTTTATTTTTTTCTATAATTGATTCAATAATATTTCTCATAGCCATTACTAGCCTCATCAGTTGAGGCATTTCGATTTTATTTACGAGGTAGTAATCAGTCCAAATCTAATATTTAATAATCGTATTTACTTCTCTGGATAGGTTTATCTGCTACTCCCACTTTTGAATAGTCAATTGATCCATATATTTAGCAAATTCTGAAATAATTTCACATAGTAATGATCACAAAAAAGGCCGTCTTTTCAGACAGCCTCCTTGTATATATTCAATCATGTGCATCAAGCCGGATCATACCACATTATCTTTTACCAGAACTGCTTACTAATCCCTCAAAGATCCTATCCGCCATCTCAATCAGTTTTCCCTGCGAATCCTTATCCATTTCATTGGAGAGCAGGATGATGCCCGTCTGTGAATCGGGATACAATACGCAGTAACTTGAAAAGCCAAAAGTACCTCCCGTATGCCAGGTCTTCGTTTCTCCATTCTTTGCCGGTGTCATTCGCCAGAAAAGCCCCATGGCATATTTCTTTGTATCACCCCAAACCAACTGACGGGCTTTTCGTGCAATTACATTCGTACTGTCCAGTTGGAATTGCAGGTAACGCAACATATCTTCCGGGGTTGAATAAATACCGCCTGCCCCGGCAAATGCTGCAGGTACATAAGGCATTTCCTTGCCACTACCGCTATAGCCCTTCACTGGCTTAAACAGTTTACTGCTACGTTCTGTATAGGTATGTTTCATCCCTGCAGGACCGGTAATGAACTTCTTCACCAGCTCATCGTACGACAGCCCATAAACATTTTCCAACAGTATAGCCACTAACTGCGCATTAGGGTTGGAATAACGATAATTTTCACCCGGTATGGTATCCAACTTAACACCATGCAGATCACGCAAAAACTGCTCACGACTATTATGCGCAAAAGCTTTGGATAAAATGAACGGTATACTGTCAGGGGCATGGCGGAAAGCCTCAGTCTGGTCAGGCAAAAAGCCGGGCAATCCCGACATATGGGTTACCAGGTGACGCACCAGGATCGGGTGCTCTTTATAAACAAGCGTAGGATATTCCTCATTCATAAAAGCCCGCACATCTCCATCCAGGCTGATCTTATCATCGAGGATCGCCTTCGCAAGCAATGTGCCGGCAAAAGTTTTAGACACAGAGCCGATCTCGAAAACATGCTGAGCCCCGGGAACTTGTTTGCTATTACGGTCCACACTGCCGTAATAGAATTGGTAACTTTTGCCTTTGTGGATAATACCAATTGTCAGTCCCACACGTGCGGGGTTCTGCATAAATATTTGCGCGGCAGAATCAGCTATGACTTTAACGGGCGACTGTGCCTCTACTGAATAACCAGTAAGAAAAAACAATAATATAAAACAGCTTATTGCAGGACGGAATATTGTTAACATGGCTTTCGGTTTCATAGCCCAAAGATGATCACAATAGTTCCCGGCATAAAGTAAAAAACGGACAATTTTACTGTTGGTCGCTTAACCGCTGACCGGTAAACCTGGCAACATCCTTACAAAAATGACTATGATCGCAATACCCGAAGATCCAGGGATCAAAATCCTCCCTGTTCTGCACAAAGGCTGATAATGCTGCCCGTGTTCTCAGGATGGAAAAATAAGCTTTTGGGGAAATACCTACTACTTTATGGAAATAACGATTGATACTTTTTGAGGTCACAAACAAACGCTCTGCCAGTTCAGATGTATTAAGCTGCATGCCAGAGGTATTATACTCTCCTATAGCATCCTGCACTATTTTCAGGTAATGATCTTTTTTACGATGTCCAAACTGTGAACCTAACAGGAATGCCTGTACAATGATCACACGCTCCTCAAAACAGGCAGCCTGTTTTATTTGCGTCAGCAGTAATGGAGGTAAGATCTCGTTCAGCTTTACCACGCGGTCAATCAAAACAGCCTGGCTGATGCCCAGTACAGCTTCCAGTCCGCCGGGATAAAACTTAACGGTAAACAGCCGGTCCGTTGGCAACAGGTGCCGGGTTACATCCCCGTTCCTTAAAATAAGGATGTCATCATCCGCACCGATGGAATAACGGGTATTATCAAGATCAATACTATAAGGTGAACCCAAATTGATATAAAAGGTAGGTGTCCAACTGGCAAACATTTTGGAGTGAGCATGCCCTTTGGTAAAGTACTGGCCGGAGGCAATTGGAGAAGATTCTGCAAAAAACTCAACAAAGTCAGCTAATGCTTCACAGGGCTTTTGAAAATCATAGATCTCCCGGATGTTCTGGAATATTTCAACCATGGTTCGTCTGAGTATATATCCGTAGCTAATTTACTCATTTCTGAGCAGTTTAACGGAGAAGGAGCACTAATAAAGGAATCCCTCTTATAACGAGAATTAAACCCATCTTACAAATTTTGAAATGTCATTCCCGAAAAACCCGAATATTTTGCCACTTCTGCTACCAGAATTTCCACCATTTCCTTTCACGGTTGCTTTTTTCAGGTCTTCCATCAGCATCCTCTTCCGGAAGTGGTTGCCCGATTGCGTCATTAAAAATCGCAAATGACACTCCATCAAAATCTTCGTTAGTCATTACTTTCCCACCATATTTCTCTAACAACCTATCAATCTCCGTTAAATAGAAATCCTTTGCTCTCCATTTGGGTGTTACACCGTCTGAAGAAAAAATGTTAGGATCTGCGCCCGCCGTAAGAAGTATCTGCACTAACTCTATATCCCCTCTGAAAACAGCCCAGTGTAATGGAGTATGCCCATTGTTATCCAACTCATTCAAATCAACTTTTTTATGGATCAGTTCAAGAACAGATTCATAATCAGATTCCAGTGCAGCCTTATGTATCAGGAATTTTTCCATGTTCAGACTATAGATAAATAATTATACGTTTTCCTATCTTGCTTTTCCTCTGAACCTTATTTATACTTCCAACCTCAGACTTGATACCTCTGTACTCTTCATTCGCACATTAGCAAATTTGCACATCCGCACATTCTCTCTGTATTCGCGTTCGGCGTTAAGCTGTATTCAACCATTATCGTATCCTATTTATCCATCAGCCCCCTCACCACATGCCACAAAATAGCAATACCAGACATCACAATAGCAATAATTGAAAGAATCCGGGTTTTACGCAATTCCCTTGCATGGTCATCCTGAAAGTTTTGCATTGGCGGATCAGGCTGCTTATTTTCCTGTTCTACTCTCCGCTCCTGTTGTTCCTTTATCTGCGCAGCATATTGTTTCGTAAAACCTCCTTCTGATAAGAAGACCGTAACTTTTGCAATTGCTCCTTCTACCAGACCAAACGCTTTCTCCTCTCCAATGGCATTAAAGAACTTGATACAATTCAGTTCGTGATCCAGCTCATAAATAGCCATGTTAACTTTTTCGTCCGGAGTGTCTAATGCATACGCCAGTTCGGGAAAGGTCCAGAATGTTCTTGCTTTCAGCGCTTTTAATACCTTGTCTGCCAGTTGAGGATCTGTCATTGTGTTGTTTTTGCCGATTCGTCTTATAACAATCGTCAAAAATAATGCTCAGAACTGATATTATTGAAGATTATACAGGTGTACAAATTCATTTTCGCCTCTCAAATTCTAATACTTCAGCCATATCAGGATCGCCTATATACTGCCATAGTTTTATATCCCGGCCAGACTGAGAGATCTCAAAACTCAGGAAAGTCTTTTTCGGAAACAACTCGCCCTCATTAAATGCCATTTGCAGTTCCCACCTGTCCTTCACACTGTAAACATTCCATTTACCGTTCGCATTTCCCGATTTCCGGTTGACAATATCTCCGGAAGGGCTATTTATACAATCCGGAAGATTCATAAACTCAAAGGAGGAATCAGAACGAAGGGTCAGCTTCACACCACCACTCTTATACTCTTTCTTCTTTAGCATTTCGTATGTTCTGTCCGTTGCATTCCATACACCAGGCAACCCCTGTAGGTCTTTCAGTTCTTTAAAGGGCTGCTCGGCGCTACTGTCTGTTGGTTCAAAAAAATGACAGCTACAGAGCTGGATTACAGCAAAGAATACCAGGCAGTATCGGACCAATAAGCAGCGCATAATGTTACTCCATTTGAATTTGTGAAAGATACATTTATTTGCTCGTGAACAAGTTAATGATTTGCTCCCAGCCAATAACTCTGATCAATCCGAAATGATCCCGGCAGATTATTGCGTATAATCATCACTTTTAAAGAACCATGAACCTTAGTATCTGTTCCGAAAGCTTTTACCAATTAGCAACCCTTAAAGAGGTATATAATTATGGTTCATTGTCATTTAACCTGGTCGTTCTGCTTCATATCCGGATGCCGCTTTACCTGATTTTGCATAAAAAAGGCCACCGGATGGCCATACACTCCTGTTTATCCGGATTTAAAGTAAGAATGCCGGCTACTGCCGGGCACAAGGATTGGCGTAATATCCCCTTAGATCGTCGCACCTACCCCCTGAAGTTCAGAAAAGGCCTCGGTACATTTGGGAAACAGATCATTAACCAGTAACTTAATGTTTGTATGAACGTACAGGAACAGATCAAAAAATATATTGCCAGCCAACCCGAAGCAAAACGCAGCGACATGCAGACGCTGCACGGCTTCATTTTGAAAATAATGCCGGCGTGTAAATTATGGTTCCTCGATGGTAAAGACAGTGAAAATAAAACTGTTTCCAATCCCAATGCAGGATATGGAGCTTACACCATACAATATGCCGATGGTAAAACCAGGGAATTCTATCAGATTGGCATGAGTGCAAACACCACCGGGATCTCTGTCTATATCATGGGCTTAAAAGATAAAACCTACTTAGTCCAAACTTATGGAAAAAAACTCGGCAAGGCGAGCGTAAGCGGATATTGCATTAAGTTCAAAACGCTGAAAGATATAAACATGGATGTACTTGAATCAGCAATACGATATGGAATTGAGACTACAAGTGAAAAAGGATGAGCCGAAACTAAGCACAATTGAAATTGAACCGTTTATAAGCAAACAAAGAATTCAATAAATAACAAAAGCCGCTATAATAGCGGCTTTTATACTTTCAGTGAACCCGGTAGGACAAATGTCGAACTCGTTCTGGAATGAGCTCAAGGGGTTAAAAAACTTAAAGACATTGATAAGCAATGATTTGTAAGCCAAACTCAATGAAATGGTCTTTAAAGATCCAGTTAAAAGACCTTGGAATTATGATCCGAGTTTGTGTCATTTTTATGACGAAATAAGTTAATTTGAAACCTCACTTACTTTGAATCCGTCTGAGAAGATAAACATCAAGCTGGCTATAGAGGCTCCCACCTGAAAGTGCGCCGTTTCCCAATGGGGATAGGCACCATTATTAATGCACCGTAGATCGCCAGCCCATGTATGCAGTGTTTCAATAGAAGCCATCCTTACCGGTTTTTAATGAACGGCCCGAAATCAAAAATGAACTCATCTTTTTTCACACTGTCAATAAGGTTTTTCAATTCGGTATTAATATTATTACGGTCAACATCTGATGTAATGTCAGTTGCATTCCGTTCCAGTTCCCCATAATAGAAAGCCAGTTTTTTTCGCTTTTGTATTTCTCCATTCGCAAGGTCGCCATAGCTCTCTATGAGGTAATCAAAATTGTCTTTTGATGGATTTTCTAGAAATTGTTGTTTGCGATGTGCGATCGCAAGCAGATAATATTTATAGGTCTTTTTCTTCTTTCCCATATCTTCATAGGCCAGTGCAATGTCGTAATATACTTCTCCCTTGTTCACTATCCAAACTCCTTCCTCCAGGAGTTGTTGCCAGGGATACCGGTCATAAAGCGGAAGCAATTGTTGACGAATAGCGATCTCTTGCCTGTTGGTCAGGCCATCTTGATCAGCCAGTTGATCCCAGGCAGACAGCAAAATGGAATAATTCAATATGCTTTGCTCTTTGGTCATGATTACGTTTTTCAGCGCCGCGATCTGGTTGGCCCAATAAGTGGCTGAGTCATTGTTGTTCGTTTTTCCCATCCTTGTATTCACCTTCATTAACTGGAAAAAGGTGTATAATTTTTCTGAAAAATTCATCGCATGGGTGAACGACAGCTTGCGGGCTAGCACCGGCTTCACCTGCTCATAGAGGCCATGGCGAAGGAGGAAGTCTGCATACAGTTCGGTGGTAGCTATCATTTTTGATTGCGTGCATTTGACCATCGCATAGTTATAGTAAAACATGGCGGAATCGATCTGTTGCCTTTCGGCTTTTATCTGCGCCAGAACAAGGACGGTTTCGATGCGCAGATCAAGCGCCCTTGAAGTGAGGTCAATTTGTTTTAATATCCAGTTGTCTTTTTCCAACAGCTGCTCAGTGGCCGTATAATTGCCCTGGAGAAAATAATCGTTGGCTAGTAATATGATGGAATCCGATTCAAACAGAGCACGGGACAGCTCACCTGCATACACTACGGCGTCTGCCAGTTGGCTGTCATAATAGGTCGTGAGCCGGCGAATAGAGTCCTGGAGTTGTTGCGTAAGTTCCCGTTCATTGCGCAGCAAATGCCGCAGTTCCATGGTATCATGCATATACCTTTCCTTTATTGACCCCTCCCGCTTTTGTCTGTATTGTGCCGCCACCGCAGCCTGTGTTTTTTCGCTGCATACGATGATGTAGTTGGCTATATGACCATCATCTGTCCACTCAGGCTTGTTCAGCGGCTCTTCTGCTATAGGTTTGTAATCTTTGTATGCCACCACCAGGGAGCATATTTTGGGCGTGAACATAGAAAAATTAAAAAGGCCATCTATGCTACTGACCTGGCTAGACAATTCCTGGCCATCCTGTTGCAAAAGGATGTTGGCATTGGCCAAAGGAGTTGTTTTATGCATGCTGGGCACATGCAGTTCCTTCACCACGCCGGTCAGGAACCGCGCACCGGGTGTCGTAAGGCTGTTTTGTGCCTGGCAAAGTATTACACCTGTCTGGAACACAAAAGCAAAAAGCACTTTCTTATTTTGCATCCCTGATTTGAATATTCTTTCCATAAAACTGGTCGCCCATTTTTATACTAAGAGTAGCTTGTTTGCCTTTGGGTAATTCTACAGCAATGTTCACATATTCCCTGGCGTCCGCAGGATCAAGTTCCAGCTTGAAATGACCAAATGCGTTGGTGATCGTGGAATCGCCTTCCCGTTCGATATCAACAATTTTAGCCGATGAAAGATACTTGTCCAAGTATTTGAGGTTGCCGGCTATTACAAAATGGTTCTTATCGGGAAGAAGTTTGATATTCATGGATAGCTCTTGCAGTTTCATGTAAATGCTTTTCCTCCCGTTTTCAAATGTCCAGTTGGTTTCTGGTGTAAGGACCAAGTGTACACTGTCGTTGCTTGTATAATTGCCTGGCACGTCATTGAATTTGATCGTTCCTCCTGAATTGCTTTCTCCATCCTTGTAACCAGCCCCCAGGGCAATTCTCAACGATTTATCCGGAAGCAAGACTGGTTCTTCTTTACTGTTGAGCGGGTATACGGTTAGGTGGAATTCCGAGGCTATTACAGGAAGGTTCAATACCACAAAAAAGATGACGATGGCACCGCCGGCACTCCAACTGCCTTTGTACTTCAAGCTTGTAATGCCTGGTATGGCAGCTGCCACGCCCGCCGCACCCAGAGCAAGCACTACTTTAAAGCTCTGTCTTTGATCGGGAGTTAGGTTCCTTATAGCTATCAACGTAGCGACTAGCAAGGCTAAACTGATGCACCCAAATACAAATGCCCATTTGTAGTCGGATGGCTGTTTTTCGGCCTTATTAGTGGTTTCTCCCGAAGAAGCCGGAGGCGTAGTGTCACCGGAAGGTGGCGCAGGAGTAATGTCTCCGATGGTAGAAAAGGGGACGCTCATAGCTTGGGAAGGTTGTTTGTGAAAAAATAGACAAAACCAGTAGCCGAGCAAAGGGTGTTTTTCACGTTTTTACCAGCACCATGAGGTGGATCTCCTAGTTTTAATATTGATGTGTTTGAAATTGCACACCTTCATTAGTTTTGAACTCCAGCGGTCCGCTGGAGCGATCTGGCGAGGTTGG
Source organism: Chitinophagaceae bacterium (assembly GCA_047602185.1). Classification (GTDB taxonomy): domain Bacteria; phylum Bacteroidota; class Bacteroidia; order Chitinophagales; family Chitinophagaceae; genus PMP191F. The sequence goes on from JASGHY010000001.1 coordinate 2,039,341, forward strand.
CATAGGCTGCCTAGAAGAAGGATGCCCGGGCGGATTATGCTACCTTGCCGTGCGCCCAGGTAGTGGGGTCAAAAGTACTTTCAAAAATGCAGCAACACCAAATCGGCTGCCCGCACTCAGGTGTCTTCTGGGATAGTTGGATTCTGTTCTTTATTAATCTGGCCAAAAAACAACCACTTTCTTTTAAATCCCCCAACTTTTCAACCTGATCCCAGAATTCCCCTATCATTCCCCTGAAGTTAGGGGAATAAAAAAAGCGCCTGAAAATCAGACGCTTTTTTATTCTCGGTGAACCGGATTGGATTCGAACCAATGACCTACTGCTTAGAAGGCAGTTGCTCTATCCAACTGAGCTACCGGTCCGGTAATTCTGAAGGACGGCAAAAGTAGGGCTTTTTTTGATTCGAATCGAATTTTTCAGGTAAAATATTAATTATCAACTAGAACGCAATCCCTGAGCCGACTCACCCATTATATATTTCTACCACCCGTTCTGTTCTCGCGCCAGAGTTAGCGAAGCGCTCTGGTGTGTTTACATATTCACCCGGACTCTGTCCGGCAAAAAGAGATACCAGATACAAAACCTGGCAACCGACGAAAGAATATGCCATACAACAATTGTGAGACATAAGTCGTCAGTCGTGAGTGGCTGAAGCAAATGAATGGTCAATGGTGAATAGTGAATGGAAATACAGGTCTCAAAGATTTCTGATTTCGGAATTTAGAGATTTTGTGATTTAAAGAGATGGTTACTGGATACTGGATTTGAAACTGGGACAACTGCAAATTGCCAACTGCTAACTTATATTCCTCGAGGCTCGTAGCTCAAAGCTCGCGGCTGTTTTCCCTTCGATATTTTCACTTCCCGTACTGCTAACTTCGTATTTCGTACTTTCCTATGTATTTCCGACTTGATACCTCTTAATTAAGACAGATGGTAAAGGTGGCACCCTTGCCCTCTCCTTCACTGCTGGCATATAACTCACCTTGCTGGTGTCGGATTATTTTTTGTGACAGGTAAAGTCCCATCCCTACAGTTGGTTCACCTGCTGTTCCTTTACGGCCAGCAACAGTAAAGCGATCGAAAATGTTTTCAGCGATTTTTGCATCAAAGCCAATGCCTTCATCTATCACTTCAATCATTGTTTGCTCCGCTTCCCTGTAGATCCGCACCTGTATGGAGGCACCCTGGTGTGAAAACTTGATCGCATTGCTCAGCAGATTACGCAATACCTGTTTAAACAATTCCGGCTCTACTTCCACGTCTCCGGTATATTGCTGGATAGTTGTAATGCGGATCTTCTTTGCTTCTGCTGCCGGTGCTACACTTTGCAGACTATCAGTGATCAGTTCCAAAACAGAAAAAGGCTGACGAGCCATACCATTCTTAAACAGGTAATCCATCCTTAAGATCTCCAGTATATTGTTCAATAACTGCTGCTGTTCTTTGGTAGAATCGATGATGATGCCAGCCATTTGTTTTACTTCCTCTTCGCTGAGCTGCTGTTGCTGCATGATCTCCGCAAAGGTCTGAACGTTCCTCAATGGAATTCTCAGGTCGTGCGAAAGCAGGGCTGTAAGGTCTTTTTTCTCTTCCAGCAGGTTGTTGAGATCAGTAAGGGTAAACTGTATGTGCTGCATCAATTGCCCTGCCTCATCAGTATAATGAGTAGGCAATTCCGGCAAATGACCTTTGTCCAGGTAATCCTGCAGGGTGTGCCGGCTTTGCCGTAAGGGGGATAATAATCCATTCAATACAAGCAGGGTAATAGCTGTTGCACTCAACGTAAGCAATAATGTCAGGAACAATACAAATCCCGTGCTTACCACTCCGGGGTGAAACAGTACAAATACAATCAATCCGATCAGGGGAATATGAATACCTAGAAATGCTACAAAAAGGAATTTAAACGTGTAGCTACGCGATAGGAATCCTATGCGGGAGAGCCGATCATAGATGGGGTGCATACTTTTGAGCCTTTAACCTTTAAAAATGTGCTTAAACGATGTAAGCATTGTACATATTACAATACGCTAGGGGTTTTTATTTAGATTGCTTTTATGAAAAATTAATCTGATCTGTAAGGGGCATTAAAAAAGACAAACTGTACTTTTTGAACATGCTAATGCTTTAGCATCCTGTCCTGAAGCCCTCATGATAAGCTGAGAAAATATGAGATACGAAGTTAGAAGTACGGGAAGTGAAAATATCGAATGTTGAATTTTGAATATCGAAGTCTGAGGTCTGAAAGGGATAACTGCAAATTGCCAACTGCCAACTTGTATTTTCTCGCGGCTCGTAGCTCAAAGCTCGCAGCTTGTATTCGCTTTTCACGTTTCACTTTTCACATTTCACGAATCCCCTCTCACGACTGACGACTCACGTCTCACGTTTGCCGATTGCCGTCTGCCGATTCACGATTGCCCCTCCCGATCGCTTCAGCAAACCTCACCGTCCTCATCTGGTACACCGCCTCATTCAACAATGCCTTTCCATACATCAGTTGTCCTTCATAAGTAGCCAGCGACAATTTACCCGCTCCCATCAGCGCACCAAATGTTTTCATATCCATACCTTCCATTTCCTGGCTATGTGAGTAACCAGCAGGTTGTGCCTGTGCCGCCAACCGAAACATCAGCATCGCATAAATGATCCTGCTCGCCTGTCGCATGATATAAAAGCGGGCAGTCTCCTGTTCACTGGCCGCACGACCAAAATATGCCTGCAGAAATTCTTTTTCCAATTCTGGTGTGTGCACAAAGAAATTAGCAATCCCGGACAGGTCCACATACCGGTCGTTCAGGTACGCTGTGTCCCAGTCAACGATCCAGAGCTTTTCACCATCACAGAGGATATTATTAGGATTAAGATCATTATGACTGAACACCTTCTCTCCATCCCGCCACGGGTACCAGCTCTTTATTTTTTCGTATTGCACAAAACATTCATCAAATACAGGTCCGTATAAGATCCTGCTTTGCCTGAAATCACTGATCAGGTTATCGATCGTTGTTTCAAGATCAGCACCTTCCTTATTGCAGGGTATTGCATGTATCTTACTGATGATAATGGCCAGTTCACTGGTTAATTTCTCAGGAGCAAACACCGTCCGTAGTGATCTGTTATCAATAAAACTACTGATGCTAATGCCGGTAGAGATATCCTGGAAATAAAGCGTTGGCGCAATGCCTGCCTTTGCGGCCAACGCAAGTGCAGTATCCGGTGAACCGGTTGCAGCAGGCTGCTCCAACTTTAGCACATAAGCACGATCCTGTACTATGATCTTATATACAGCAGAGCCGGAAAGCCCGCCGGCGAGCAATGCAATATCAGTAAGAGGCTGTGAGTTAAACGTACTTTTCAATGCAGCTTCAACATCAGCGATCCGCGAAGCCGGAATAAGATCAGAAAAAGAAACAGACATACTAAATAAACTTTTTTAAACCTGCTTCACAGAATATGCCGGCCTGGATGGTCTAAGCAGCACCTTGAAGCTCTTCATAAACTTCAAAATTAAGCATTCAATATCTATTTCTTTATTACGGATCTTATATTCACTCGGAGTTTTCAATTGTATTCGCGTTCAGCATTAGGCGTTCAGCTTATTAACCTACAACCCTGTATTCGCGTTCCGCGTTAAACTGTATTCTACTTAAAACTTATAACCTATAACTTAAAACTTTTCGCAACACCCGCTTAGCAGCTTCTGTAGGAGCAAGCTCAATTGCCTGCTCAAAATGCGCGGTAGACCTGGAGATATCGAGACCTTTGTAGAGTTCACCCAATAAAGTGTGATAAATATGATGATTTTGCAATGGTAGTTTTTCAGCTTCCTCAATAGCCTGCAGCCGGGCCATCTTAACAGCACGCTCCTCTTCCATACCTTGCGCTATATATTCAAATGCACGGGCTTTAGCCAGTGCGTACGCTCTGTTCAAGGCAGCTACAGGGGAATATGCTATTACAAGCAGGTGATCATATAGCAGAAGGATCTGGCTCCATTTTTCCCTGGTCTCAGCTTTTTGCGTGTTCCAATAAGCAATGCCAGCCTCAAGATGATATTTGGACAAACTATTGCCGGTAGCAGCACTACGGAGAAAATAAGCCCCTTTAGCAATCAGGTCCTCATTCCAGAGAGAAGTATCCTGCTCCTCGTACAAAACAAGCTCACCATTGCTATCAGTCCTCGCATCAAACCTCGAAGTATGAAAACACATCAAGGCCAGCAATGCATACACAGAAGGTTTATGGGTCTGTTTGTTCTCTGCCAGCATCGTACAAAGACGGATGGCTTCAAAACAAAGTTCCTTCCGCAAAGCCTTATCCTGGCTCGCAGAATAATATCCTTCATTAAAAAGCAGGTAAATGGTGGCGAGCACTGTATCCAGTCGTTCATCAAGTTCGCTAACCGGCGGCAACTCTATCTTTATTTTCTCTTCCCGCAGTTTCTCTTTCGCCCTGTACAAACGTTTATTGATCGTATCTTTCCCGGTAAGAAAAGCAGCAGCTATCTCATCTATCCCAAAACCACAGAGAATACGCAGCGCCAACCCTATCTGCGCCTCTGGCGGAATAACAGGATTACAAACAGCAAACATCATCTGCAACTGGCTGTCACTGATATTTTCGGGAGACAGATCAATATCCCGGGTATTATCTTTTGTATCATTAGTGATAGCCGGAACCACTTTATTGTGATAGATAGAACGCCGGTGTAGCTGGTTTTTAGCCTTATTCTTTGCCACGGTGTACAACCATGCTACGGGATTGGCAGGCATACCCTCAATACCCCAGCTTTGCATTGCCGTCAGGAAAGTATCACTGGCAATATCTTCGGCGGTCTCTATTTCTTCAAACCCGAAATGCTTACAAAGTACTGATACGATCTTCCTGTATTCTGTACGGAACAAATGCGGTATCAATACTTCGTTATGCATTACCAATATGCAGCTTTATTAATTATTGTGGGCAGATACAACCTTTCTCACCTCCACACTATTGCCTTCTCCCTGCAAAATAGGGCAAGCCCTCGCAATACGCAATGCGTCCTCAAGGTCTGTTGCTTTGATCATAATATAACCAGCCAGTGATTCCTTGATCTCCACAAAAGGGCCGTCAATAGTCACATTATTGGGTTTAAGCACCTTGCCTTCAGTAGACAACCCCTTTCCGCCTACAAACTTATTTTCAGACATAATACTTTCCACCCAGCTATGATAACTCTTCATATACTCCTGTAACTGTTCAGGTGATGGCTGCGCATCCTTTGTCAGCAGATCCAGCCGCATAAGAATAAGATATTCATCCATGATGATTGTTTTTTGTAAATAATGAAATCGTGAATTGTCAGTCGTGAGTAACGGAAGCAAGTGAATAGTCAATAGTGAATGTTCGATACCTTGTAAACTTATCAACCTTTCAACTTGTCAACTGCATTTCCTTGAGCCTTGTTTCTTGAATCTTGTGCCTTTTAGCTTACAACCTATAACTTAAAACCTACAACCTGTATTTCACCTGCACATTCCCTCCGCATTAGGCGTTCAGCGTTCAGCATTCTGCGTTCCGCCCATTTTCAAATCTTCAAATTATCAAATCTTCAAATTTTACGATAACTCAACAACACCACCCCACTCTTAAACGCCCTTGTTGCTTTCAGTGTAAGATTCAGCGGATGCTTAATATTATTAAAGATCGGAGTTCCCTTTCCTAAAGCTACGGGATCGATCATAATTTCATAATCATCGATCAGACCATGTTCAGCAAACAAGGTTACGATAGAACCGCTGCCCAGGATAGTCATATTTTTTCCCGACGATTGTTTCAGTCGCTTCACTTCCTCTACAATATTCTTCTTAATTAAAGTAGCATTTTTCCAACCGGCTTCCTTAAGTGTTGTAGAGAACACGATCTTTTCAGATTCGTTCATCCCTTTTGCAACTTCCGGAGCCTCTTTCATAGCCTCGGGAGTTGTCCAGTAGCCGGCCATCATCTCATAGGTAACACGTCCGAAAAGCAGGACATTACCGGCATCCATGGCCCCGATGGCATACTCATTCTCTTCAGCGCCATGTACATGCCAGCTGATATCTTCATGAGTTCCTTTATAAAATCCATTCAGGGTGATAAAATTAAAAACTGATAATCTACTCATTGTTAATGCTTTTTGATCTTATTAAAACTGTTTGCAAATACATTACCAGCCTTATAACAAACAGAGTTAACCAGATTGGACAACCAGGATTAAAAACTTAGAAAATTTACACGGCCAGCAAGGGCATAAGAAAAAAGGAGTTTACAAAAAAATGGCCGTCATCGTTAATGCCGGCCATTTCTCTTGAGAATTGGTTTATACATTCCGAGGATATCATGTTCAGATCGATATGGAGTTGTTCCCGTTTTTCAAGTTCTTAACCCTATAGTTCCATTCCTTAATTTAAGTAATTTATTCCAAACCAAACACAACTGTTCATTTTAACCTCCAGCCCCACTTATCAACCCGTTAACCTATCAACTTATCAACTGTATTCCGCGTTAAGCGTTAAGCGTTCGGCGTTCAGCATCCAGCTGTATTAAACCTACAACTTAAAACTTACAACCTATAACCCGTATTCCGTACTTTGCAGCACAATCGTTCAGACATGACCCTCACCTCATCGGCATTATTTCATCGCCGTATCAGCGCAGCAGGCGTTTTAATTGCAATCGGGATCGTTTTTGGAGATATAGGTACTTCCCCGCTTTACACACTCAATGCTGTTTTTCATGATCGCGTCATCACAGCCGATGTTGCGCTTGGTTCATTGTCGGCCATTTTCTGGACGCTGTTTTTCCAGACTACCTTGAAATATGTCATCATAACGTTACAGGCCGATAACAAGGGCGAAGGGGGTATCTTCTCTTTATATGCCCTGATAAGAAGGTTCTGGGGCAAATGGCTCATCATACCTGCAATGGCTGGTGGCGCCTTCCTCATTGCCGATGGTATCATTACCCCACCTATTTCAGTAGCTTCCGCCATTGAAGGCTTACAGAAGATCAATCCCCATATCAACACGGTTCCCATCATCATCGGTATCCTGGTAGTACTTTTCATATTCCAGCAGTTTGGTACCGATAAGATCGGGAAGATCTTTGGTCCTGTAATGGTAATATGGTTCACCTTCATTGGTGTATTGGGTATAATGGCGATGAAAGGACATTTTGAAGTACTGAAAGCATTAAACCCCTATTACGCCTGTGTAATGCTCAAAGAAGCACCGGGTGGGTTCTGGCTGCTCGGCAGCATTTTCCTGTGTACTACGGGTGCCGAAGCTCTCTACAGTGATATGGGCCATTGCGGCAGGAACAATATCCGCATCAGTTGGATCTACATCAAAGTCACCCTGATACTCTGTTATGCCGGGCAAACTGCATGGCTGTTACAACACACCGGCGAAACGCTCCACAATGTCAGCCCTTTTTACCATATTGTTCCCGATGCCATTTACCTGCCATCACTCATCATTGCCACACTCGCAACCATCATTGCCAGCCAGGCGCTCATAAGCGGGTGTTTTACGTTGGTAAACGAGGCTATCCGGTTGGACATCTGGCCGCGACACCGTGTTGTATTTCCCGGTCATTTCAAAGGACAGATCTACATCCCTTTTATCAACTGGCTTTTAATGGCTGGCTGTATTGGTATGGTCTTACATTTCCGGGAATCGGCCCGCATGGAAGCGGCCTTTGGGCTTAGTGTTACGCTCACCATGCTCATGAGCACCATCCTCATCAATTACTATCTCTATGTAAAGCGGGTCCCCACACCTGTCGTAATGACGATCACAGGCCTGTTCCTCATCATCGAACTTTCCTTTCTGACAGCCAATCTTCAGAAAATAAAAGAAGGCGGTTGGATCACCTTATTGATAGGCTTTTCCTTGTTTTTGATGATGTATATCTGGCGCTATGGCCGGGCCATTAAGCTCTCGCTGATAAAACTTGTATCCATCGACAAATACGTTACGCTGTTACAAAAACTGAGTATTGATGAACGGATCGTAAAGTATGCTACCAACCTGGTCTATCTTACCAGTTCTGCCTCCTCCCGTAAAATTGAAAAGACAGCCATTGATTCCATTCTTTCCAAATCACCCAAACGTGCCGATATCTATTGGTTTGTACACGTAAACGTATTAGACGAACCTTATGCACTCAGGTACCATGTAGAGACCATTGTCAAAAATGATGTGTATTTCGTCGAATTCAATCTTGGCTTCAGGATCGATCCGCGTATTGATTATTATTTCAGGCAGGTCATCAACGACCTTATCAAAAGTGGCGAAGTAGATGTTTCAGAAAGATACGAGCAACTGTACCAGGAAAGCCAGATCGGTGATTTCAGGTTCCTGATCCTCGACTCCTTCCTCTCTGTTGACAACGATATGCCCTTTGTCAAGAACTTTGTCATGAAGAGCTACTTCAATCTCAAAGCCCTCAGTGTAAAAGAAGCCACCAACTTCGGCCTCGACCCGAGTAATGTAACCATTGAAAAATATCCCGTAATCGTCACACCCGTAGAAAGCATGCCGTTGGTGAGAGAATAGCTGAACGTTAAACGCCTGATGCAAAACGCAATTGGAGTCCGGAAGAAAAGTCAGTTAGCAGTTGTCAATTGGCAGTTGTCCCAATTTCAAATCCTGCATCCAGTATCCTGTGACCATCTCTTAAAATCACAAAATCTCTAAATTCTGAAATCAGAGAAATCTTTGAGACTTGTCCCCCCTTTCACGTTTGACTTTTTACGTTTCACGGACATTCACTCACGATTGACGACTCACGCCTCACGATTTCACAACCTGTATCCAGCGCCCTATCTTCAATCACAAAATCTCTAAATTCTGAAATCAGAAATCTTTGAGACCTGTAACTTTGTACTCTGCAACAGACACCCCCATTTCACGATTGGCGATTTGATACCCTAAAAAGATCAATAAAATTACCCCTATCCGCCAAAAGCATATAGAAAGTGCGCCTTTACCCCGCATTAGAACTAAAGACCTCATAAAGACGTCATCTAGGCTCGATGAAGAAACCTTACCACCTTTTTATCCCAATAGGCGGCCGGACGCAGTTAGAAATACGGAAGGGCAAAATATAGAATGCTGAATTTCGAAGGGATATTCAGGCACGTGAAACCCGAAACCTTAAAAACGACACCCGAAACAGTATTCACTATTCACCATTGACTATTCACTTGCTTCAGCCACTCACGACTGACGACTCACGTCTCACGATTGCCGTCTGCCGATTCAAGACTCACGTCTCACGATCCCCTGAATTTTCAAATTCGCACATTAGCAAATTTGCACATTTTGTACGCACTTGCCTCAACTGCGGGCTGCAAACATCGCCCCTCCCCTTACCAGCTTATCCTCCCCAAACTGTTTCTTAACGCTATCGATCGCTTTAAACAGGTTGATCATTTCCTGTGTATCCTCGTAGAGCTTCACCTGGTAATTGCCGGGCACCAGGTTAGTAAAGCGAATACCGATCAGCCGCACCAGCAAACGCTTATCATACAGTTTAGCCAATAGCTCCTTCGCAACCTTCAGCAATACATTATCTGCAGCCGTATAAGGAATGCTGATCTGCTTCGTATAAGTTTCAAAATTAGAGTAGCGCAGTTTTACAGTAACACAACCTGTCAGCTTGTTCTGAGAGCGCAATTCAAAAGCGATCTTTTCAGTCATACGAACTAACTGGCTTTGGAGATAATTCACATCAATGGTATCCTGCTGAAAAGTATTTTCTGTAGAAATGCTTTTTTGCTCGTGGTAAGGAATTACCGGTGTTTCATCAATCCCATTAGCTTTTCGCCAAAGATCAATACCCGGCTTACCCATCATATTTTGTAATAGCTGCATAGGTATCTCGCTCAGTACTTTCACAGTCTCTACGCCCATCTTCAGCAATTTATAACCCGTTTCCTTACCCACCCCCGGTATCTTCATCACGCTTAAGGGAGCAAGAAACTTCTTCTCATTGCCGAAGGGTATTTCCAGTTGTCCATTAGGCTTCACTTCGTTGGTAGCCACCTTACTGATCAGTTTATTCGAAGCAAGGCCATAGCTGATTGACAAACCACTTTCCTTCAGCACCTTGTTCTTAAGCTCATCAGTAAATTTCCGGCACCCAAAAAACTTATCCATCCCGGAAAGATCAATATAAAATTCATCAATAGATGCCTTCTCAAACACCGGCACTGAATCACCAATGATATCTGCTACCAGTCGTGAATACTTACTATACTCCTCAAAATCACTTTTGATCACGATCGCATCTTTACACAAACGCAAAGCGGTACGCATGGGCATGGCGCTGTGAATGCCAAATTTCCGGGCTTCGTAGCTGCAGGCTGCTACAACGCCCCTGTCGCTGCTGCCCCCGATCAGCAAAGGCTTACCTGCCAGTTTTGAATTACGCAACTGCTCTACCGACACAAAAAAAGCATCAAGATCTAAATGTGCAATATGCCTGTCGTTACTAAATAGCATCAGGAAAGGTTTTCGTATTTTCTTTGTTTATATCCTACCCGTATCATCGATTGTACGGCAACGCTGTACACACCAAAATCCTCCGTCACCTTGCCGGTTATCCTGTAAAAACCACTCGTATGCAAAGGGTACCGTTTCGCTACATCAGGAAAATGGACCGTATCGATCCAGTCAAGACTCGCATCTACAAAAGAGCCGAAGAACATCTGGTCATCCTGTTTGGTAACGGCATGACGACGTGTAATAAAATAAGCCAGTACTGTAATTACCTTCCCGGCATGTTTGGGAATATCGCGTGCTGCCACATATTTAGCAGGATCATCATCTACCAGGTCAAAGGGATTCCGTAACGTAAAGCCCAGTATCTCCATTTCATCATACAGGTCATCCACCGGATCATCAGCTAATGCAGGCAATTCTATTTCTACCGGTTCCTCTTTAAACAATGCCGGTGCATCATGCAGTACAGGTTGGCAGTTCTTTTGCAGAAAATTGGCTTCCCACAACAACCTCTTCTTGCTTTTACCGGTAAAACGAAAAGCGCCAACACTGATCAGCAGGCAAAGCTGTTCAAGCCCGGTATTAGTGCGTTCTATAAAATCCTGCAGGTGCAGGTATTCGCCATGCGCTCTTCTTTCCTCGATAACCCTTTCTGCCAATTGTTCCTGCAATCCGCTGATATGTATAAAACCGGTGTACACAAGATCATCGTCGATGCTCGTAAAATGATCGCTGTTATTTACACAGGGAGGTTGGATATCACCACCACATTTAAGCAATTCCAGGAAATAAAGCTCACGGGAGTAAAAGCCGCCAAAATTATTGATCACAGCTACCATGAACTCTTTAGGATAATGCGTTTTAAGATACAGACTCATATAGCTTTCCACAGCAAAGCTGGCAGAGTGTGCCTTATTAAAACTATAACCGGCAAAACTTTCCATCTGTCGCCATACTTCTGCCGACAGTTCTTCCGTATGTCCCTTTTGTTTACAACCTTCAAAAAAACGATCACGTATCAGTTGAAACTGGTTACTGTGTCGGTATTTACCACTCATTGCCCTACGCAATACATCAGCTTCACCCAGGTCAAGGCCGGCAAAATAGTGTCCTATTTTGATCACATCTTCCTGGAACACCATTACACCAAAGGTTTCAGCAAGATGTTCTTCAAATAAAGGATGCAGGTATTTTATTTTATCACGATTGTGGAAACGGTATATATATTCACGCATCATACCCGATTGTGTAACGCCCGGCCTTATGATAGAACTGGCTGCTACCAGTGTTACATAATCACTGCACCGTAATTTCTTCAGCAGTTGCCGCATGGAAGGACTTTCGATATAAAAACAGCCAATGGTATTACCAGTCCTTATCTGTTCCGCAATAGCAGGGTCTTCCCTGAAACGCTTAAAATCATGAATATTCACATTGACGCCCCTGTTCTGTTTGATCAGCCTTTGCGCATCCCGTATATGTCCCAGGCCACGCTGGCTCAGTATATCAAACTTATTGAGACCAATATTCTCCGCCACAAACATATCTATCTGTGCCGCAGGAAATCCCTTGGGCGGCATAAACAAAGTGGCATACTGTTGTATCGGCTTTTCAGAGATCAGCATACCACAGGGATGCAGCGACAGGTTGCTTGGAAAGTTCTTCATCAGCCGTCCGTATTGCAATATCATCTTCTGAATACTGTCCTGCGGTTGCAGGCTTCGTTGCAGCGCTTTAATTTCATCCGGGGGCAGACCAAATACTTTCCCTAACTGGAAAACAATTGCATCACGCTGAAAAGTAGGATAAGCGCCCAGCAATGCCACGTACTTTTTTCCATACCTTGAAAAGATATAATCCATTACCTGGTCCCTGTCTGTCCATGAAAAATCAATATCAAAATCCGGTGGAGAGGTGCGGTGCGGGTTCAGGAATCGTTCAAAATAAAGATTCAGTTCCACAGGATCTACTTCTGTAATGCGCAGGCAGTAAGCCACAATAGAATTACCCCCACTGCCCCGGCCTACATAATAAAAACCGTTGTACTGTGCATATCGTACAATATCCCAACTGATCAGGAAATAAGTATTAAAACCAAGTTGATCAATGATCGCCAATTCCTTTTCAAGACGCTCGCGGGCTACCTTATTCTTTACACCATAGCGTTGTACAAAACCATCCCGGGCAAGTTTGGCCAGCAATACCTTATCATCCTCAGGAGACGAGCTGAAGTTGCGCTTATTCTTATCTGTCTTAAACTCAAACTGAACCTTACAATGCTCCAGCACCTTATAAGTATTCACTATAAGATCAGGATATTGCTTAAATCGCTCCAGTATTACCGAAGGTTCCGCAAATGTTTCGTCAGCCGAAGCCTGCGACTCCACCGGTAATTTAGACAGCAATACGTTCTTATCAATAGCACGTAATAAGCGATGCAGGGAATAATGAGTCTTATCCTGTACCGTTACCGGGTGACGGATAATAAACTTATCTGCATATTGTTGCCACCCTGTTCCCGGAAGCTGTGTCAGTTCTGAATGCAGTATCCCTATACGTTCATTAACTCCTAATCGCTCAAAAGGCTTTCCACCAAGCGGGTACACCACAAAACCATCATTACAGTCATTAAAGAAAGGATAATCCATTACAGCTTCAGGAAAATCTTTCTTAGCTGTTAAATGCACAGAAAGAAAACCATGTATGGCGGTTACACCAGCAAGATTAGCTGCCAGTAATATATACATCAACTTATCCCCATTCCGTATCTCGGCGCCTACCACCGGTTTAATACCCGCCTCTGTACAGTGTTGTATAAAATCCCAGATATCACAGGTGCTGTTAATATTGGTCAGGGCCATTGTAGTGACACCTTTTTCCGATGCCGTCTCTACCAGCTCTTTGGTTGAAAAAGTGCCATATAATAAACTGAAATATGACTTGCAATTAATGTACATACATAGATTTTCCGTCCCGGCAATCGCCGGGCAACGAGGTACTTAATAATATAATTTGTTGATAAAGTTGCCTGTGTAAAACAGTAAGCAGCATCACTTAGGGAGTGTTCATAACCTGCAGCAACATGGGAATAATTTCCTATACCAAAAATACTAAAATATTTAGTATTTTTGTTCCGGCGCATCTCCCCCTCTCCATACTCCCCATTGGTAGAAATGCAGCACAAAAGATCACAATTACGCTCGAAAACGCAGCACTGTATTGAATTTTAAAGAAAATGGGAACGCATTATTTTACATCAAAAAGACAAAACCAGGGGCTGATTAATAGTCAGGAAAGTATGTTTTGTAATCAAGAAAGTACAAACCCTGAGTATCTGGTTGTATTTTATAAATACACAATAGTATCATTTAGATTATTCGTATCAGTTAGCATACAAAAAGACAGTATAAATTGTAGTTTAGAAAAAACAGTTTGTCTTACAGAAAGAACTTTTTGTCGTCTGCCAGAGAATAAGAATTACTCTATTTTGCACTCTATATCATCCTTTGTAAATGATACCCGTTAACCCTTTGTATATGTTTAACATTATTTACAAATAACATATACGTAACAGTTACACAATTACTCCCCATTACAAAACACAAATAAGTCAGCACTAATCAGAATAATAACAGTTATTCACTTTTCAAGTCATGAATAAGGACACACGATACGAGACAGTTAAAGAAATGATCGAAGCAAAAAAGGTCGTTGAGTTCAGGCAGATCTTTAAATACATACCCAAGACTGTTCTTGCACGTGACCTTGTAAAAAATACAGGTCGCATGACAGACCTGATCAATAAAGCAGAGAAATTCAGCTTTGAGGAACTATATGAGATCAGTCAACTGGTAGAAGTAAACTACAGTGTCATTGTAGACCTGGTAGCAAAGCAATTCCTGGAAGGAAAAGATAAAAGTCAATAAATAATTACGGGGAAGCAATTTTTTACAACCATTAACCTGTCCGACCCACAGCATTTTCCTGGGAAAACACGGGGAGTGTGAACACCTGGGATTCCGGCCATCCGCTTTTGCAGGATGGCTTTTTCATTCAATATTCTCAATAGTCTTCCAGTTACCTGACATGCTCTATCATATTGAAGATCCTTATCAGCAACAAAATGGCACAGAAGATGATTACCACGCAGATAAAAGCGAGCAAAAGATAAAACAGGAAGTAAAGGAAATTCTTGTGCTCAAAAAGCTGGTAATAAGCCATCGCATAATATACGCATTGCAATATCACAAAGGTCCACAACATAAAGCTTACACCATTCACCGGCTCCATTGTATATGATATCGGTGCCAGTATAAAGGCAACGATCAGCAGCAGATACCCTTGCCAGTACAATGAAATAGCCAGGTGTTCTACATAATTATACCTTCTTCTGAAGAAAAAGAGACTGTAAACAAGTGCAAACAAAGGTACAAGCATGAAGAAGATCCAATTGATCTTTGACGACAGTACATGCAGCAAAGGGCTGGAAGTCTGTACAACACTTCTTCGTGTCACAAAAGCGCCGTCAAAACTATGCAGGGTTGATACGATAATGACCAGTAAACCGGCAACGATCAGGAAAAAGTTTACGGGGGAGAAGTATTTCTTTCGCTTACCAGCCAGGTATTCACGCGCAACGAGCCCCGGGTTGGTGGTCAGTTTAGCGACCAGTGAAAAGATATTCTTTTCGGCATGTGTAAAGTAATGTACCAGGTCGTGGAATAAAACATGAAAGTTCAGCGCCTCAACATTTGCTTTTTGTCCACAGGAAGGGCAGAATTTTTCCCTGTTCACGAGGGAATTCTCGCAGTTTTTACAAGTTTGGTGGTTCATCGAAACAAACATACAAAAATACCTTTGCTTCTATTTTACCACCTGTTAAGTTTATAAAAAGGTTCAGGCCAGTATTTCCTCTATTTTCTGCCCGATGGCTGCCAGCAGTTGTTTATCCAGTTTAGCCAGTTCCTTTTCATCCTGCTCCGGCATTTTTACAGCCCGGTAGCTTCCCTCTTCGTCCTGCTCAAAATACACTTCCGTTTCACCTACCAGCACCACAAACTTATGTGTATAGCCCTGCAATAACAGCCTTGCAGTAAAATGATGCTCCTGTTCCTTATAATGCACGTCCAGTATAAAATCGTCTGTCATAAAAGTGCTATAGGTTTGTTAAACCGGTTTCCTCTCCAAAATTGACAAATCATTAGTAATTCCGCAAAAACAGATCACCTAATTTTAAAGACTGTTTATTTCCTCCACCTTCTCAACCTGCTTTCATGATAAAAAACTACCTGAAAATTGCCTTCAGACACCTCTCCCGACATAAAGTATTTACAACTATACAGGTCTTTGGATTTGCAGTGGGTCTGGCCACCTGCCTGCTCATCACCCTTTTTGTGAGAGATGAGCTTAGTTATGACCGGTACAACACAAAAGCAGATCGTATTTATCGTGTAAATGCAGATTTTAAACTTAACGGGGAGGTATTAAACGAAAGACTCAGCCCGGCTCCACTTGCACCTGCGCTCACAGCAGGCTTCCCATATATTGAAAAAACATTACGCATCGCCCGCGAGGGTACTTTATTGGTAAACAAAGGACAGGAAGTTATCCCGGAGCCCAACACCTGCTTTGCTGATTCTACTTTCTTCGATGTGTTCAGTTTGTCAGTACTGGCCGGAGATCCGAAAACAGCATTAACAGAACCACAGTCAATGGTGATCACCGGAACCATAGCGCATAAATATTTTCCGGGCATTGCATTAACTGATATACCGGGGAAAACCTTGCTTACGGACAAGAAAACCAATTACAGGATCACCGCTGTCATTGCTGATCTGCCGGCACAATCACACATACATTATAATTTCATTATGTCAATGGCCGGTATACGCGACAGCCGTAACAACAACTGGCTCGACAATCCTTATGTTACCTATATACTGGCACGGGAAGGCACCAAACAGCAGCAGGTAGAAACTGCTCTTAACGCAGTTACGGTTAAATACGCAATTCCGCAATTAGCTGCAGGCCTGAATACCACTTTTGATGACCTGACCAAAAAAGGAGTTCGTTATCGTTATACGGTTACCCCCCTTACCGCAATTCACCTGCATTCTACACTCGCCCGTGAGGCCGAACCTTCCGGCAATATCCAATACATATACATTTTTACCATTACAGCAATCATCATCCTGTTGCTGGCCTGTATCAACTTTATGAATCTTTCCACTGCACGTTCGGCAGACCGTAGCAGAGAAGTGGGAGTAAGAAAGGTATTGGGCTCTCAGCGTTTCTCACTGGTTCTGCAGTTTCTAACAGAGTCTGTGCTCATTAGCCTGGCAGCTGCGGTACTCGCAATCTTACTGGTAATACTTTTAATGCCTTATTTCAACAGTGTGTCAGGCAAATCTTTCACTGCACGCAACCTGTTTACATTGCAGATACTTTCTGGTCTTTCGCTCACAGCCTTGTTCACAGGCATACTGGCAGGCAGTTATCCGGCTATCTTCCTTTCCTCCTTCCGGCCTGTTCAGGTACTAAAAGGCAAACTGGCTACAGGTTTTAAAGGGAGCTGGTTACGCAACAGCATGGTGGTATTCCAGTTTACTGCTGCTATTATACTTATTACCGGTACCCTGGTTATTTATAGCCAGTTAAATTATATCAGGAATAAAAAACTGGGCTACAACCGCGATCAGGTTTTGTTGGTACAACATACTGACCTGCTGGGCGTTCATGCCCGCATGTTTACCGATGCTGCGCAAAAACTGCCCGGTGTTGAAGGAGTCACTATGGCCGATGTATTGCCTACAGCCAACGAAACTCATACAGACATCTTTTTTAAAGATGCCACAGCCAATGCAAACAATACCATCAGTCTCGAAGCATGGTATGTCGATGCCGGTTTTATTCCTACCCTGCAGATAAAAATGGCCAGGGGGCGCAATTTCTCACCCGATATGCCAACCGACTCGGCAGCAGTGCTCATTAATGAAACAGCAGCCCGGATGTTGGGTTATAGCGATCCGCTCAATAAAAACGTCTATACCGGCGGAGAAGAAGATGGAAAAGCTATCGCACATCCTGTTATCGGGGTAGTAAAAGACTTTAATGCAGGTTCCCTGCGCAATACGATCCCCCCTATTATATTCACGCTTTCAGATGAAAGGAGCAACATGGCATTCCGTATTGATCCTAAAAAAGCTTCTGCCGTGATCGCCTCTCTCGAAAAACTCTACCATACAGTACCGGGCATGGCTGGACAAACATTCAGCTACACATTCATGGACGAAGATTTTAACAGGCTATACCAATCAGAACAACAGACCGGGAAAATATTTATTGGTTTTGCTGTACTGGCTATCGCCATTGCCTGCCTGGGCCTGTTCGGATTGATCACTTATGCTGCTGAACGTCGCACAAAAGAAATTGGTATCCGTAAAGTACTGGGAGCAGATATAAGCAATATTGTGAGCTTATTATCAGTTGATTTTATAAAGCTGGTATGTATTTCGGCTGTTATAGCGTTTCCGGTAGCATGGTGGGCTATGCACCAGTGGTTACAACATTTTGCTTACCGCACACAAATCAGCATATGGGTATTCATCATTGCAGGCGTCACTGCTATATTATTAACCCTGGTTACAATAAGCTTCCGGGCTATCAGGGCTGCAATGGCCAACCCGGTAAATAGCTTGCGTACAGAATAAACCTGTTTCGGGATGTAAAATCGTGAGACGTGAGTCGTGAGTGGGTTGCCGGTTGTCAGATGCTGGTTTCTGGATACAAGATGCCGGATCGTGAAACGTGAAAAGTTAAACGTGAAACGGAAATACAAGCTGCGAGAAATACAAATTGGCAGTTGACAATTTGCAGTTGCTCCTTGTATTTCCTTCGAAATTCGATATTCAAAGTTCTGCATTCGATATTTTGTCTTCCCGTACTTCTAACTTCGTATTTTGTACTTCCTTGAGCCTTGTGTCTTTCTCCAACTTCAGGCATCAGGCTTCGGTTTTCGCTTTCTTCTATCTTTTTACATTGCGCGGGTGTGCGCAATCTGATCTTTTTCTTTTTGATGTGCCGGATAACAGGGTAGTTGATCTCTTTTCGATAACCCCAGTCGTAAAGTTGTAGCTCCAACGCCTGCACAATATCGTCGTCACATTTCCCTTCTTTCAGCAGTTGCGCAGCAATGCCTGTGAGCCTTTGGTATAGCTCAAACATTTTCCAGCTTTCCGGTAATTTCCTGTACACGACTGATGCCAGCCTGGCGCCTCTGCCGAGGCGGTGGGCATTTGCCATAGTATTGGTAAACCGCTTGCTGGTCTTTACCCTCTGACTACTAAGAGAACTTTTCTGCCGAAAGTACCACTTGTCGCCCACCCGGTAAAAGGTGACGCAGCCAAAGGTGCGTTCAAATTTGAAGTATCCTTGTTTTGCCATATTTGCAAACATACTATGCGGATTAGCCGCTTTCCAAATTCTCCGCCATCTATGCCATTTTTGCCGTTTTTTCCCCTTTTTGAAATAACAGATTGGTTTTTAATGATTTTCCGGAAAGAGGTTATGATAAGCCTGTTATCGTTTGTAGTATTCGTGTTTGTTAGGTCTTTAGTTGGTGTTTGTGCTAAAGGCGTATTTTGTAAAAACGGGGGGGAATACAGTTTCGGGTGTCGTGTTTTATGTTTCGGGTTAGAAGCGTGAGACGTGAGTCGTCAGTCGTGAGTGGCTGAAGCAAGTGAATGGTCAATGGTGAATAGTGAATGGAAATACAGATAACTGCAAATTGCCAACTGCCAACTTTCTTCCGGTCTTTCCTTCGGAATTCGACATTCAAAATTCAACATTCGATATTTTGCTTCCGTACTTCTAACTTCGTATTTCGTACTTTCTTGAGCCTTGTTCCTTGAATCTTGTGCCTTTAAACTTACAACCTATAACTTAAAACCTATAACCAGGTTTTCGCGTTAGGCGTTCCGCATTCAGCTGTATTCCACTTACAACCTACAACCTGCATTTCCCATTTTCAAATCTTCAAATTACCAGATTTTCAAATTCTTCAAGTTTTGCCGAATAAAACCCCGTTTTGTCGAAAACGACTTTACGGTATTTCAACCAGCCTATAGTTTTACAACAGATTTACAGATGAGCTATTATCTCTAAACATTAACTCTTGCAACATGAAAACCCTGGCATTGTTTATTTCCATTCTGGCCCTTCCCTTTCTGATTCTGGCACAGAAAACCGATTCCGTTCCTTTCAATGGCGGACAACTTTATTATCACGAATACGGACAAGGCAAACCCATTATATTACTGGCAGGCGGTCCCGGTATTTCCTATCACCAGCAGGAAGAAGTAGCTATCCGTCTTGGTAAAACTTTTCATTGCATTCTGCTTGAACAACGCGGAACAGGCAATTCGGTTCCGGCGAAACTGGATACAGCCTCAATAAACCTGCGGACAGCCGTAAGTGATCTGAACCTGTTACTCGACCACCTGAAACTGAAAGAAGCGGCTTTCTACGGCCATAGCTGGGGCAGCTTGCTCGCGATGTATTATGCTTCTCTTTATCCACAACGGGTTACCCAACTGGTACTGGCAGGTCCTGCTCCTTTTAATTATACAGGCGACCAGATGCTTACTTATGACAATAACAAGTACAGTAGGTATACTATGAACGAACTGGTTGAAATGGATTCACTGGCAACTAAATCACAGAAAGGCACTTTAACCAAAGAAGAAAATCTGCGTGTCCGCGTATTAAACAACCGTACCAACATTGCCAACCCGGAAATGGTAGATAGTGTAATGACACATATTTCGGTAGGCAAAACCAATATGAAGACCATGAACCTGATGATGACCAATGTGTACAAATCAAAACTTGATCTTACCGAAGCTATCAGCCATTTCAACAAACCCATTGACATCATTTGCGGCAGACAGGACGCACTTGCTTTTATGGCCTATGAATACAAACTGATCCAGCCCAAAGTAAACGTACACTGGATCCAGTCAGCAGGACACTTCGCCATGTTTGAACAACCCGATGCGTTCTACAAAACATTATCAGAAATTCTGAAATAAGAAAGTATAGCCATGAAAACCATCCGCCGGAACAATGCCCATCATTGCTTCCGGCGTTTTTTGTGAATTTGAAATTTGATGTTTAAAACTTGACATTAGAACAAACTCAACTCGCAACCGACTTGTAGCTTAGTCATTTTCAAATCTTCAAATTCTAAAATTTTCAAATCCCCCATCCCCACATTAGCACATTAGCAAATTTGCACATCTGCACTCTTTCCTTATTAACTGCCTTCCTTCTAAATTCGACATTCAACATTCCATACTCTTCCTTGTTCGCTAAAACCTAATTCCTGTATTTCATTTGCACATTAGCAAATTTGCATATCTGCACATTTACCTCTGTATTCGCGTTAAGCTGTATTCTACTTATAACCTATAACTTACAACTTATAACCCTGCGTTAGGCGTTAGGCAAATTTCCCTTATAATTCTCCCCCACCGGTATCGTCGTTTTACCCACCACCACACTGTCCTTGCCAATAATACTCAGGTGTTGCATATTCACAATATAAGATCGGTGAACCCTTCTGAAAAGATGTTCAGGCAATAGTTGCTCCAGCGATTTCATGGTAAGATGAGTAAGGTAGCTGCCGGTATGTGTTACTACTTTAATATAATCCTTGAGAGATTGAGCGTACAGAATATCGCGGTAAAATAGCTTTACCAGGTTACCGTCAGTCTTAATATAGATATAATCCTTTTGCGGCTCTTGTGGAGTTGTATGTTGCTGCTGCAGAAAACGGTCAACACTTTTACGGAATCGTTCATAAGTAATAGGCTTCAACAGGTAATCAAGTGCATGCAATTCATAGCTCATCACGGCAAATTCACCATAAGCAGTAGTAAAAATAAATGCAGGGGGATTCTTAAGCGACTGGACAAACTCAGTTCCGGTAATAAAGGGCATTTTAATATCAAGGAACATAAGATCAACCGGTTGCTGATGCAGGATGGAAAACGCTTCTGTTGCATTAAAACAACTGCCCGCAAGTTCCAACCCCTCGGTTTGCTGGATATATTTCTGCAGTACCTTCTGCGCCAGCGGTTCATCATCCACTATCAGGCAATTTACCATATCAGCTCAATGTAATGGTTAAAAGTACAGAATAACTGCGATCTTCCTCAGCCACCTTCAGTGTATGCTTATCCGGGTATAATAAAGCCAGGCGCTTTTGCGTAGCAGCCATGCCTATACCCGCCTGCTGTTTCCCTGTTTGCTTTTTGACTGGCTTGCTGTTTTTTACCGATAGGGTTAACTCATCATCATTCAGGCATACAATGATCTCAATAAACCCTGTTCCTGTTTCTTCTTCAATACCATGCTTAAAAGCATTCTCAATAAACGGCAATAAAAGCAATGGCTCAATCCGTGCCGTCTCATCAATGCCCTGCGTATCAAAAAGAATAGAGATCTTCTGGTTATAACGTACCGACTGGATATCGATATAATTCCCGATAAAGTCCACCTCATTTGTCAAAAGCTGTTTGGGTATCTCAGTCTCATACAACACATAGCGCATCATGGTTGACAGCTTACTTACCATTGGCGCCGTTTGCTGTGATTGCTCCAATGCGAGGGAGTAGATATTGTTAAGCGTATTAAAAAAGAAATGAGGCTGTAGCTGCGCTTTCAATTGCTGAAGTTCTGTTTCTGTCTGAACCTGTCGCAATGCCTGCAACTGCTTATACTGCTTATCATAATTAATAAAATAAGCCATTGCAGCGATCTGCAGTATTTCTAGTATAGCATAATGCACCGTAAAATGCATTTGCCAGCTATGACTCAAACGCGCTGCCTGTTTTACCATTTCAGCAGGCAAAAAAGTTGCCTTTGCGATCAATGGGTATTCAAAAAAGTGGTAATACAGCTGAAGTAGCCCAAAGAACAATATAAGTGCCAGTAAAAATTTCAGGTATTTCTTGCGGATCAGCAATTGCTGAATAGCCAGTTTATAAAACAAATAATAAGGTACAATAGAAAAAAAGCCCCACACTATCCTTCTCACAAGATTAGCAAGATACCGGTCCCGTTCCAGGTCTTTAGGGTATTCATACAAACCGTATTCAAGGTCAGACATCATCGGAATCACAAAGCACATGAAGACAAAAAAAGCGATCTCCAGCTTTGCATATTTATCCCATACAAAAATGCGGTTTTGCGTAGCCATCATTAAAGATAAAGTAATTGCCAACTTTAAAAAGTTGCTACACCTATAGATACGCTGTTTTCGATTAAACACCTTTTTATTTCGACTAAAGTTCCAACCTCAGCCACTCTTCTTATTATTAATACGATTGGTCGAACAATCAAACTGTCGCCATATTATCCTGCTATTTTTACCTCCTAAACTCCTCAATAATGACCAGGCATCTTTTCGTACTCACAATAGCTGTGATCAGTATAGCAGCCA
The DNA here is from genome assembly GCA_047602185.1 of Chitinophagaceae bacterium. GTDB lineage: Bacteria > Bacteroidota > Bacteroidia > Chitinophagales > Chitinophagaceae > PMP191F. Next base: position 2,062,379 of record JASGHY010000001.1, read on the forward strand.
AAGTTTACAGCCAGCCCTCCGGCAATAAGGCCATCACTATTCTTCAGAAAGTAAACGACAAACTAAACAGCTCTTCAAAGATCAGTTACCAGTACACACACGAAACAAGATATTATGGCGACAACTATCATTACCTGCGCGATGCATCCCTGTACATTGAATACACCAGCGATAACCCGGTAGGACTTCGTTTCCAGGGTTCAGAAACAGGATTCCAACAGGTATTCAATGGTTTTATGTTCATGAACATCTCGCTTAAGAATATGACCATCGATACCACCCCGGTCAGGTCTGCTGCTAAATTGGACAACAACTCCTACATGTACAACTCACTGGCCATGTTGCGCAATATTCTGCCGGAGGTGATCAAGAACGATAGCTTCCGCACATCATTAAGTGATACCAGCCTCAATGGTCAGCAATTGTACTGCGTTAAAATAGAAAAGCCCTCCACATACTTTGGGCTTTTCCGGGGCACTTCCAGGGTGGGTGTAGCCGATCTCCAAAGACCTTATTACCTGCTGGTAGACAAAAAGACATTTCTTCCTTACCAGTTCATTGCCAAATATATCCGTGGTAACGATGATCGTGATTTTGTTACGGTCACTTATAAGAACATCAACCTGCACCCTTCATCACCTGGAAATGCTTCCTGGCAATACGCTGCTTACACAGCCCAATACAAACCCTATGTACCCGCCCCCAAAATTCCCCTGGTAGCAGCGGGTACTACTGTGGCAGATTTTACACTACCTTCCTATACATCTGCTGCAATTACAGACATATCATTACATCAATATGCAGGCAAGGTCATCCTGCTCGATTTCTGGTTCAAATCATGCGGCCCCTGCATGCAGGCCATTCCACACTACAATATCTTACAGCAAAAATTCAATAACGATCAGTTCCAGCTCATAACAGTCAATGTTGCGGATAGTGTTGATGACATAAAATTCTTTTACAACAAATTCTCGCCCGTTTACCCCATGCTTTTCAACGGCCAGAAGCTGTTTGAAAGCCTTGGTTTCACCGGTTGCCCTTCTTCTGCATTACTTGATAAAAATGGCAAAGTAGTACAGACTTTCGCAGGCTTTGATGCCGCTGTTATAGAAAAAAAGATCGCAGAGGTAATAGCACAGAAATGATCTCGGGTAGTTTGGTTATATTAGCTCCATGAGCCATTCTGTAACCCCTGTCACCGTAAAACGCCCTTTTGTACTGTCTGGTGGTGGAGCCCGCGGCTACGCACATCTTGGTGTACTGAAAGCTTTTGAAGAACAATATATCCTGCCGGAAGCGATCGCAGCTACCAGCGCAGGCTCTATCGCCGCAGCTTTCATCTGCAACGGGTTTACTACCGATGAAGTAAGGGAAATATTCCTGAGCAGCAAGCTGGCATTCTCAATGCACTGGCGCAACTGGCGGATCGGCTTTTTCTCATTGAGCGCAGTAGAACAGGTCTTGCAACGGACCCTGCGATATACCACATTTGAGGAACTACAGGTGCCACTGCATATTACAGCTACCAATTTTGAGACCGGGGCCCAGGCAGTTTTCAATAAAGGGCCATTGATCCCGGCTATACTGGCAGCATCATCTGTACCAATGGTCTTTCCTCCTGTTGAAATAGATAAGGTACCTTATGTGGATGGAGGCTTATCGGGCAACCTGCCGGCAGAAGTTTTAGCAGGGCAGTACAGTAATATTATCGGTGTACACGTTAACCCATTAACGCCTTATAACCCCGCAGGAGGTTTTCTTGCCAATGTAGAGCGCACCCTGCATATGGCTATCAGGGAGCATGTACTTAAAAGCAAAGTATTGTGCAGCCTTTTTATCGAGCCCGAAGGATTGGGCAAATTCGGCATGTTCGACTTCAAACATTTTGATGACATCTATTCCACCGCACTGCAATACACAAGACATGTTTTGCAGCAAAGTCCGGAAATAATAACAGGCCATCATCAATCAACATCCCTGAGTTAAGCTTTTCCTGTCACTACCTTACATATAAAGAGGCCGCTCTCAACCCGAGAACAGCCTCTTCCCCGTCTATGATCATCCGGGCCCACGCTTATGCAGGTATACGGACAATCGCCTTCATGGTTATACATCTTCAACCCGTGGCTGGTGTCCTCACCAGCTATTATAGCTTAATGCAACGACATGAATGGTGATTCCTAAAATTACACCATACATCACCCATTACCAGCTACTGTTGAATAGCAGAATAAATAAATTCACTTTTAATTAAAATCGTTGTTGTCAACAGTAAATTATTGCTTAGGGAAATTAGGATCAGCCTTCACTTCATTGATCTGTTGCATGTGCCTGTTGGTGTGTGCCCCTATCAGCAATACCAGTTGATAAGCATCCACAGGGCCCAAAGGCGATTGCAACGATACGTGATTACGCATTTCATCCGGCGTATCTTTAATATAATTGATCAGCTTCGCCCTGTCCTCCTCAAAAGACTTCAGTGCATCATTCACATTGGTCCACTTCGCATTTTGCGGCTGGATCTGCTCAGGAGCCTTTGCTTTATGGCTGCGGTCTTCCACCCCTTTAATGATCTGCTCATCGGTCATCTTGATATCAGTTCTTTTTTCAGGATTAGCCGGAGCTTTCATTGTTACATCAACAAACTGACGGATACCTGGTTCCGCCATCGCAATGTGATAAACACATTCCTTAATAGACCATCTGTCAGGAGCAGGTTTAAAGTTCAATTGGGCATCAGATAAGCCCGCAATACTTTTTTCAAGATCTTTCTTTGTGTCTTTCAGAAAAGAGATAGCAAACTTTCTTTCTTTTTTTGAAAGAGAATCCAATGGCGCAACAAACGATGCCAGCATAGCAATAGCAGCAAGTAATAATAGCTTTTTCATAACTACTTTTTTAAATTCAGAAATTGAATATTGATAGTGATGAGGATGCCAGGAACAGACTAAAAACTTACTGAAGAAGCAAGATACAATGATGTGGGTAGCTTTTTGCGGTGGCTAAAGGCAAAACAGGCAGATGGCAGCTTTGTAGGTCTATAAAACCAGGATCAACATACCAAAAGCATTTTCCGGGGAAAGATTATCATCCACAAGGTAATATACTTTCCCGGTATTTGATATCTTCCTCTCAGCCATCATGATTTGATAATCAATTATTATTTTACAGGGCCATTTAAGCCTCCGGAACTACTGAATATGCAACAGATCAGGCAATATTTTGAAAACATGGTGCCCTTCAGTGATAAAGACTGGGCCATCTTCTTCTCAAAGCTGCAAAGAGTGGAGGTTCCTGGTAAAACACTGTTGCTGAAAACAGGGCAAAAGGAACAATACCTTTCCTTTATTGAACAAGGCATCGTCCGTTTCTTCATTCCAAAAGAAGAAAATGATGTCACCTTCTCATTTTCCTTCAGCAATACATTTGTAAGTGCCTATGATTCTTTTTTAACACAAAGTCCCTCCACCTATGATGTGGAAACAATTGCAGACACCATCCTCTGGCGGGTAACCTGGCAACACCTACAGGAGATCTATAAAGAATCCGATATGGGGCAGCTCATTGGCCGTTATGCAGCCGAAGATATTTTCCTGAAAAAAGCAAAACGCGAACTGCAACTGCTCACACAAACCGCCGAAGAACTTTACCTTCATTTACTGACAGAGCAACCTCACCTGGTACAACAGATTCCACTGAAATACCTCGCCTCCTACATCGGCATTACCCCACAGGCGCTCAGCCGCATCCGGAAACGCATTTCTTAACCTGGGTTCATTGCCTTTATCGCCTGCCTGCCGGAAATTTGCAGTAAAGATCATCGTATGAAAGTAGTGGTAGTACTAGCAGTTAGTTTCTTACTCTCCTTACTGGCTATAAAATGGTTGCAGAACCGGTACAACTGGCAGTTGGCAGGAGCCATTGCTATGGGCATTATGTTACTGTTTACCTCGCTGGGGCACTTTATGTTTGCAAAAGGTATGAGCATGATGCTGCCACCATTTATCCCTTTCAAAACAGCACTTGTGTACCTTACAGGCATTATTGAGATTGCGGCAGCCATTGGCCTGTTCATTCCTTCCACACGTCCGGTTACCGGGTGGTTGTTAATTATTTTCTTTATCCTCATCCTGCCTGCCAACATTTATGGCGCCATCAAACATATAGACTTCGAAAAAGCGGCTCTCAATGGCAACGGGCCCTCCTATCTCTGGTTCAGAATACCCCTCCAGGTACTATTTATTCTATGGACGTATCTTTGCACTATCTACCAGATAATTCAACGATAAATACCCGCTATATGCAAGCAAATGACCTGGCTAAGCAAATTGCATTCATCAAAGAGATAGACAAGCTAAAATACATCCAGCGCAAAACAAAACTATTTGCCGGAGACCGCCATGAAAATGACGCCGAACATAGCTGGCACCTCGCGATGATGACCATTGTACTTTCTGCACACGCCAATACCTCCGTAGACGTTCTGAAAGTGGTAAAAATGGTCCTGATCCACGACATTGTTGAAATTGATGCCGGCGATACCTTTCTGTACGACACACAGAAAAACCACGTCAACACCGACAACGAACGCCTCGCTGCAGAACGCATTTTTGGACTGTTACCTGCCGAACAAGCTGCAGAATTTATAGCGATCTGGGAAGAGTTTGAAGCCGGTATTACCGAAGATGCAAAATTCGCCAAAGCTATGGATCGGCTCGAACCCCTGTTGCAAAACACCTCCAACGAAGGAGGCACCTGGAAAGAATTTGACGTAGACTACGACAAAGTGTACAATAAAAAGAAAGCCATTCAACACGGCTCCGAAACCATCTGGAAATATGCAGAGAACCTGATCAATGAAAGTGTAGAGAAAGGTATCCTGAAGAAAAAATAACATTCCATCACACACACACTATTTGCACGGTAATTTTTTTTATCTAACTTTGCACCCGTTATAATTACATCATCATGTTCAGGACAAACACATACAGGTCAGGTCAAAAAGCAGTAGCTGCTATCAGGGCAGTTATAGCCAGCACTTGTATTGTCTTGATATACAGCGGGGAGGCAAACACGTTCCCGGACAGAAGAGGTTAACATTAATTACCTGAAATAATTTCAGAAAGGCCTCTTCAAACCCGGAGAGGCCTTTTTGTTTGTTCTCCCCTGTACTTCTTATTCAATTAATTACCCGTAACAGTTTATTGGCAGTATGAAACAGATCATTAAAACATTTACAAGTGTGTTTACAGGACATTGTCCGTAATGACAGGTTGTTATGCATATTGCTAAAGCCTCTCGTTACGACCGGGAGGCTTTTTTATTGATATTTTATCACATACAATTATGAAACGTTTAGATCAATTCAGAAATATAGGGATCATGGCCCATGTGGATGCAGGTAAAACAACTGTAACCGAACGCATGCTTTATTACACAGGACTTATTCACAAGTTGGGTAATGTAGATGACGGTAATACTGTTATGGACAGCGATCCGCAGGAAGAAAAAAGAGGCATCACTATTTCCTCTGCAGCAATTACTACTTACTGGAATTGGGGTACCGATCAATACCAGGTCAATATCATTGATACACCCGGGCACGTTGACTTCACAGCTGAAGTAGAACGCTCCCTGCGTGTATTGGATGGTGCAGTTGCCGTATTCTGTGCCAGATCAGGCGTACAGCCACAGTCTGAAACAGTATGGAACCAGGCCCGCCGGCATGGTGTACCCTGTATTGTTATGATCAATAAAATGGATCGGCAGGGTGCAGATTTCAGGTATGTAGTAAATGAGATCAGAAACCGGTTAAACGCTAATGCAGTTCCCGTTCAATTGCCTGTAGGTGCAGAAGATAATTTTACAGGCATCATAGACCTTGTTACGATGCAGGCATGGTTATGGAACAGTGATGATGGTAAAAACTATGCAATTACCACAATACCTGCACAGCTTGTTTCAGAAGCAGAACTTGCACGCAATCATTTGCTGGAACAACTGGCAATGACCAATGAAAAAATGCTTGAACAGTACATAACAGATCCTGCTGGTATTACAAACACCATGATCTATGAAGCACTGCGCAATGCTACCATACAAAAACAGGTAGTCCCTGTATTATGTGGCGCTGCATATAAAAACAAAGGAGTGCAACCATTGCTCAATGCAGTAGTTCAGTATCTGCCGGCGCCCACCGACATACCTTTTGTTACAGGTATTGCCCCTGGCACAGAGCAATCAGTACAGGTCGCAACAACTGTAGAAGGTCCATTCAGCGGTCTGGCCTTCAAGATCATCACCGATGATTATACCGGTAGACTTACATTAGTAAGAGTATATTCCGGTATACTACGTCCGGGCGATGCAGTCTGGAATAGCCGAACAGGAAAAAAGGTCAGGGTCAGCAGGCTGTTACGTATCATGTCAAACAAATATGAAACAGCAGAACAGATCACTGCCGGAGACATTGGAGCTGTTGTTGGCTTAAAAGAAGTAATGACAGGCGATACACTGTCCCATCCAGATCATCCTGTAGTATTGGAACAAATGCAGTTCCCGGAACCAATGATCGGGTATGCTATTGAAGCAACTTCAGCCAAAGAAAACGACAGGCTGAGCGAAGCATTATCCAAACTGCTGGCAGAAGATCCTACCCTGGTGGTAGAAACAGATGTAGCTTCAGGACAAACCATCCTGAAAGGTATGGGCGAACTGCACCTAGAAGTAGTACTGGAAAAACTGGCATCAGAACATCAGGTACGGGTCAATACGGGCAAACCGCAGATAGCGTACAAAGAAGTATTTACGCAAACCGTACGCCATCATGAAGTATATAAAAAACAGAATGGTGGTTCAGGTAATTTTGCAGAGATCCATTTTGAACTATCGCCTCGTGAAGGAGAAACGCCGGGACTTGAATTTGTGAACGATATCAAAGGCGGTGCTATTCCAAAAGAATTCATTGCCTCTGTTCACAAAGGTTTTGAAAAGGCCATGCACACAGGTGTATTTGCCGGTTACCCGGTGCAATCTATGAAGGTTCGTTTATTTGATGGTGATGTTCATGAAAAAGATTCCCATGCGCAGGATTTTGAACAGGTGGCAACACTCGCATTCAGAACAGCAGGGTTAAAAGCAGGCGCCAGGTTACTGGAGCCTGTTATGACAGTAGACATCACGATGCCGGAAGAATACACCGGAACAGTTACAGGTGATCTTAACAGGCGCAGAGGCGTCATCAGGAAAATGGAGATGAACAACCAGGTACAGTGTTTACAGGCCGAGGTTCCTTTATCCGGTTTATTCGGATACATTACTACCCTCAGAACACTCACCTCGGGAAGAGCATCCGCCTCCCTCACCTTCGCCCGCTACCAGTTATTACCAGCCAATATTGATTGGGAATAACAACATTTGATACCTAAAAAGCCTCCCATACGGGAGGCTTTTTGCATTATCAGCTTATCTGGCTTTTGTTTTTGTTAGGGGGCTATTTCATATTCTACTTTCCGGTTAAAAGTTGCCTTTGATCCATCAGGCTTATAATATTCAATAGTCACAGGTATCTGATATTTGCCCGGAGACATATCAGTTTTCTTTGTATAAAAGGCGATCTTATCATTATTTAAAATAACCTTTTGCCCATCAATAACGACAATTGGTTTTATATATGAAATAAAACTGCCTATCCCCGCAGTAATCTCTAATGGCTGCCCTTTTTTTAAATAACTGCTATTTAACCTGATCAGTGGTTGTATTGCATCATAAGAGTCAGTATATGAGCTTTCCTGGACCCTTATAAAACGTATCATTGAAAGTTCAGTAATTAGCAAGTCCTGTTCAATTTTAGCCAACATAGCCAAAGCCCCTGCCACAGATATATACTTAAAATGTTCATCTACCCATTGTAATTCTCCTTCATTTTTTATATCAATCGTCATTTCATCCTTCAGTTGATGTAAATCCTGAACAAATTGCTCGTACCATTTAGACAAATCCTTAAATTCTTCAATTCTAAAAGCGCCTATTATTGCCTCATTATATATAACAAGCCTTTTATATAACTCACTCCCTCGATTATCATTATAGAAAATATTTCTTACAGCCTTCTCATTATTCAGATCAGCGTGTTCCACACTATCAATAATTTTCACCCCTGCTGCTCTCTCCAAAACTTGCTTCAATTGATCTATATATAATAGCAAACTATCCGATGTCTGCCTTATTCTATTTGCTCTTGGCTGCCATATAGCAGCCCCCATTCTTGTCTGTGGATCTTCAAGGTCAGCATCAATACCCGCATATATTCCATTCAACTCATTATCTATGCTTCTGTTTGATTTTTCAAGCGTAACAATAATGAATTTAAATTGGTTATTATTACTATTCCCCTTGCAGGAAACAAGAGCATATAACAATACAATGAAAATAAATTTCATAATTTAATTATAAGAAGACAAGACATTATTCTATTACAGTATATTTTATCTCTTTATTCAACCAGATCAGTGAGCTATCCAATCTCATAAGCCTGATCTTAACAGGTATACTGTAACTGCCCGGGGAGGCATTCAACCTTTTTCTGTAGACTACCACATTCTCTGAATTAAATGGAAACTTTTTTCCATTAATAAGAATTTGTGCACTATCAGGGGTGGTAAATGTTCCGACACCAGCAGTAATTTCCAGAATTCCCCCTTTCTTTAAAACACTACTATTCTGTGTGGCCACAACTGAATATTTCTCAACCATACCGTAGGTATAAGAAGCAATCTGCCGGTTAAAAATCTTTATCAGTTTTGTTTCTGCAATTAGTATATCATTTTCAATTTTAGCCAGTATTAGCTTTGTGCTGGTCCAATCAGTCTGCTCTAATAATGACCTTACTACTTTCTCTATTCTATTACGCTCAGCCCAAACAAGGAGCGTTCCTTTAATCTGTTGCAGGTCGAGTAATAGCCATTTTCTCGAAACAGAGTCCATAACAACCGAGTCCACTCCTTGCTGTACGGCTTGCTGATACTCCATTATTTTATTGACAAACTCTTCTCTTTCTCTTTCATTTAGCCAACCATCCAACATTTTATCATTCCCGGTTATCGATACTTTATCCACGTTACTTTTAAGTTCCCTGACAGATTTTATTATCTTCTCGGTTTCATTAATCACCAGCGTTGTTACTGGCCGCCATCGTATTGCCTGCGCATGAGTTACCGGGTCATATAATTTCTTTTCCATTTCAGCCATAAGATTATCGCAATACTGTTGTGCAATTTCACTTCCCTCATGTAAACCTGTCAAGGCAACTTTCAGTCCCTGATCCTCATTATTTCTTGAACGGCACGAGTACAATGCGAATAACAGCGTTAAAAACAAAAAACAATACTTCATGGGTAAAAGGGTTGGCTAAAAATAAACTGCTCATCCTGCAAATACAAGCCATGACGCACAGAAAAAACAACAGGAAATGTTAAAGTGATCGGCAGACGGCAATCATGAACACAAGCTGCGAGCTTTGAGCTACGAGTCGCGAGGAATACAAGCTGGCAATTTGCAGTTGTTCCTTGTATTTACTTCAATATCCAGAATTGGAGATTCGATATCTCCACTTCCCGTACTTCTAACTTCGTATTTCGTACTTTCTTGAGCCTTGTTCCTTGAATCTTGTGCCTTTAAACTTACAACCAGCATTCCCATTTGCACATTAACAAATCTGCACATTTGCACATTTCTCCCCCGCTTCCCTGTTCTTTTACACCGTTTCGTTGTTACTCATAAGCACAGATCCTCCTGAACCTTTAATTTTGCAGACGCAAAGCAAAGCCTGAACCAAAGGACCTGTAACTTGTAGCCGGAAACTGTTAACTGGTTTTACAATTCCAACAGAAACCTTATCTTACTGACACCGGTCGCAAGGATTCAAAATGAGCCTATGCATAAAAAGTTTTTTATATTTCTCCTTTGTTTATTGGGAATCAGTATGGCCCGGGCACAGACAAACTTCTCCTCCCTGGAAGAACTATGGCATTATGCAGACTCCCACAACATTCAGCTAAAGACTGCCGAAGCAGAAAAGATCAAAGCTGGCACAAACGTTAAACAGGCCTATGGCGGATTATTGCCCACGGTAACGGCCAATGGCAGCTATACGGACAATATGAAGATCCAGTCAACCCTCATCCCTTCAGAGATCTTCAACCCTGCCGCCGCTCCCGGTACCTTTACAGAAGTAACTTTTGGCAGAAGATTTATTTATAACGGCAACATTGTAGCGCAACTTGACCTGCTGAATACCGAAGACTGGTTTTCCGTAAAGCTGGCAAAACTGAACAATGAACTCGCAGCACTCAATATTTCGCAGGCCCGCCAGGATCTGTATAAACAATTGGCCAATGCCTGGTTCTCCAGCCTGCTGCTGGCAGAAGCGGAAAACATTTCACGCGAAAACGTAAGAGTATGTACTTCCATTCATGAAGTGGCTAAAAACAAATTCAATGAAGGCACTATAAGCGAAATAACCGTCAATACGGCCCTTATCAATAAAGAAAAAGCCGAAAGGAACCTCAATGTAGCGGTACAGAACAAATTAGTACAGATCAATAACCTGCGTTCCCTGTTAAATATCAAAGACAGCATTTCATTGCCGGTAAGTAACACCGAAAAAAATGCAGCTATAGCTGACGGCACTTTTACCAGTGATCCTTCCGTACAACTGGCCTATACACAAATGCAACTGGCAAAAAGCAAATGGCAATCGTCCAAAGCAGCCTTTTTCCCCACCCTGTCTGCCTACTACCAGTACAACACACAGATAGCCGCAGACAACTTTATGAAGTTCTCTAACAGTAATACGCTTCCACAGCAATACTGGGGATTAAGGCTATCAATGCCGGTTTTTGCAGGCAATGCCCGCAGGTTCCAGATGCAGAACGCCAAAGTTGATTATGCGTTGAGACAGGAGCAATACGAAAGCTCCAGGCTACAGGCAGGTATCAGTGACCAGAACCTCCTGATTACCTACAACAGTTCGCTGGGTGCCTACCAGAAATCAAAAAACATCTTATCACTTTACCGGCGCAATGATGAGCACGCACAGAAAAGATTGCAGGAAGGAATGATCTCCCTTGATGAACGACTGAGATCCTATTCAGACCTCATTACCAGCCAGAACGAGTATTTACAAAGCATGAGTGACTATTTTATTCAGCAATACAGCCTGAAGATCAGGCAAACAAACTTAATTCCATGAACAGGACCTTGATCGCAGTGTGCTTGCTGCTGACGGTTTCTGCAGCCTGCAAGCAAAAGAAAATAGAGACCGCTTCACCGGTAATAGCCCCTATTACGGAAGCGGTATTTGCACCCGGGCGTATTGAATCTACCGATCAGTTTACCCTTACAGCACTAAACGACGGTTATATAAAATCAGTTCCCGTACAGGAAGGCGACCCGGTAAAAAACGGCCAGGTCTTATTTGTACAGGACAATGCCAGCGCACTGATCCAACAGAAAACAGCCAGTGAAAACCTGCAGATAGCACAGGAACAGGCTTCAGCCACATCAGCAGTATTGCAACAGTTACAGTCACAACTGGCCTCTGCACAGCAAAAGCTGCAGAACGACAAAACACAACTGGATCGCCTGCAACGGTTATATTCTACCCATTCCGTTGCCAAAATAGACCTTGATAATGCACAGCTTACTTATAACAACTCTGTAAACTCCGTTGCAGGGCTTGAACAGAACATTGCTGCCACCAAACTGAACTTAAAGCAAACAGTGGTTAACAGCAGAAGTCAGCAGCAAACAGCTACAGTCAATGCAGGCTATTACAATATCAAATCACCCGGCAACTACAGGATTTATTCTTTACTCAAAAAGAACGGGGAACTGGTACGCCGTGGAGAAGCAGTCGCCATCCTTGGCAAAAACGATCTCCATGTTGTATTAGACATCGATGAAGCCAGTATCAGCAAAATACAACTCCAACAAAAAGTGCTGGTAGAGCTCAATACAGAAAAAGGCAATACCTATACAGCAAATGTTTCAAAAATATATCCGCAATACGATGCATCTGCACAGGCATACACCGTAGAGGCTTCTTTTGATACAATACCACCACAACTGATCAATGGCACCCTGCTACAAGCCAATATTATTGTAGCAAAAAAAGGCAAAGCACTGCTGATACCGCGCAACTGTTATAGTGCAGACGGGAAAGTACTGATACAAAGAGAAAAAAGCATTGACACAGTTACCATAAAAGCCGGCATCATCTCTACTGACTGGGTAGAAGTGTTAGGAGGTATTTCAGAAAAGGACAAACTGGTAAAAGCATTCTGATATGAAGATTGGTATCAATACTGAAATAGCCTTCACCTACCTGGTATCCCGGCGCAAGCAAACCATTGTGGCGGCATTGGGCGTAACCTTTGGTATTGGTATGTTCATTTTTATGAACTCCCTCATCACCGGTACCAACAACTGGTCTGAAAAAGTAATGCTGAGCTCTATGCCACATATCAGGTTATACAACGACAATAAGATCAGTGGCCACGAAATGCTCGACAGGTACATGGGGACCAATACCATCAACCTTATCAGCAATCCCCAACTGGTCTCGCAGGACAACAGGATCACCAACCCCGATGAATTGGTAAGGTTATTACACGAACGTAAAGACATCACCTCCCTCAGCAAACAGGTCACTACCAATGTCATTTACAACAATGGTAATGTCCAGGAAAACGGGAAAGTATTAGGCGTAAACATCCTGGAGCAGGATAAAATGTTCGACATCACCTCCACTATGGTAGCGGGCTCTGTAAAAGCAATGTCCGGCAACCCCAATGCCATTCTCATTGGCGTAGGACTTGCAGAAAAGCTCAACCTGAAAAAAGGCGACTATGTCACAGTTACCACAGCTACCACCACCGGGCCTGTTACCAAAACACTCGAAGTGGTTGGCATCTTTCAAACAACCATCAAGGCAATTGATAACACCCAGAGCTATGCCAATATACCTGTAGTACAACAGCTGTTGCACAAAGACAGGAGCTACATCACAGACATTTACATCAATATTAAAGACCATATAAAAGCACCGGAAACAGCGGAATTATTACAACAGCAAACGGGTTATACTACCGAAGCATGGCAAACCAGCAATGCCCAATCACTGGCGGGTAAAAAGATCAGGGATATCATTGCCAATTCCATTGTCATCACCATCCTCATCGTGGCAGGCTTTGGTATTTACAATATCCTGAATATGGTTATCTATGAAAAGATCAAGGAAATTGCCATCCTCAAAGCCACCGGCTTCCAGGGCATCCATGTCATCGGCATCTTTATCAGGCAGGCATTGCTCATTGGCCTCATTGGCGTCATTGCCGGGTTGATCTTTGGCTGGTTGCTCTCTGTAGCAGTTTCCCATATCTATATCGGAGTAGGCACAGTAGAATACCTGCCTATTGAATTTCTGTTAAAACACTATGTACAGGGCGCAGTATTCGGTTTGGCAACAGCCTTTTTTGCGGGCTACATACCGGCAGTAAGGGCATCTAAGGTGGACCCTGTACAGATCATACGCGGATAAAAGACTATCAGCATGAGCATTGCATTAAAAGCAACAAACATCAATAAATACTTCCTGACGCCTGAGAAATTTCATGCGCTCAGGAACATCAGCTTTGAGGTCAACAAGGGCGAGTTTGTTTCCATCACCGGTAAATCAGGTTGCGGTAAATCCACCCTGCTGTACATTCTTTCCACCATGGATACTGATTACGAAGGCAGCCTGCAGATCCTCGATGATAAGGTAACCGGCAATAGCCAGAATTCAATGGCCATACTCCGCAACGAACACATCGGATTTATTTTCCAGTTCCATTACCTGCTGCCAGACTTTACCTGCCTCAAAAACGTAATGATCCCGGCGCTTCGGTTGGGAAAGCTAAGTCGTGCAGAGATAGAACACAATGCTTATGAAAAGCTAAAACTGCTGGGTGTAGGTGAGCAGGCACATAAGTCTGCTTCCAAAATATCTGGAGGTCAACAGCAACGTGTTGCCATAGCCCGCGCATTGATCAACGAGCCATCCATTATCATGGGCGATGAACCTACGGGCAACCTCGACAGTAAAAACACAACTGTGGTATTTGACATGTTCCGTACACTCTGCGACGAGTTCAAAAAAACCATCATCACCGTCACCCACGACAACGACTTCGCCCACAAAAGCGACCGCATCATCGAAATGATGGACGGGAAGATATTAATGTAGCATTGGAATACAGGTTGTAAGTTTAAAGGCACAAGATTCAAGGAACAAGGCTCAAGAAAGTACGAAATACGAAGTTAGAAGTACGGGAAGTGGAAATATCGAATGTCCAATTCTGAATATCGAAGGAAAGACCGGAAGAAAGTTGGCAGTTTGCAGTTGGCAAAACAGCCATAATCTTTGAGCAAGGGGCAAATACAGCAGCAACCACTCACGACTGACGATTGACGACTCACGATTCACGATTGCCGTCTGCCGATTCACGACTGAAGACTATCCAGACATTTCACCAATTCTCAAATTTTCAAATTGCCTCATTTGACTTCAATCACCCTCAGCCAATCCAACATCGCCTGGTTCACTTCCCCATTCATATTCTCATTGGCAGGAAGATATACAAGAGACAGGTTATGCTTCCCTTTGGTAAGATACACTTTCACCATATTACTATATCCCCAGGTAGACCATTCATCCTTACCACGTTGAGGAAATACAAAGGTCCCCAATGAAGTGTTGCCTTCCTTCAGGGTCCTGATAGCACACTTATTCTCAGTATTCACCGGTCCGTTACCATTGGCATAGCGCCAGTCAAGAAGATAATAACCGGTTGTAGCAATCTCTACCGGGATAGTCAGTGTCTTATTAACGGTGGTACTTATTTCAGTAAATCCATCACCGGAAAATCCTTTATAGTTATAAGCAGCCGTACCGGCAAAGGCTTCCACCTCATATTGACGCTGACTGGCAGCATCTGCTACCAGCACAGGCTCACTGGCAAAAGACTCATAGCCCTGCGCATCAACGGCTATTACAGTGTACTCATTGACGCCCTTTGTAGTAACCTGTTCTGCAACTGCTGAGATAGTTTTCCATACAGCGCCATTGCGTACCAGTTTGTACTGTTTCGCATTCTCAACGGACAGCCACGTCAGGTTTCCATTACTGTATTGCAATACAGGTGCAGCAGGCGCAAAATGATTAGCAACTTTATGAATACCATCTTTAGCACCAAAACGATTATTCAATACAATACGGATGGTATGCGTTCCTTTCAGGATTGATGAAACAACCGGTGTAGCCACCTTCTTTCCATCCAGCTCAAACGATGCTATTCTATCACCATAACCTTCCAGTTCAATGTTCAGGATGGCATCGCGGTATTTAAAATTATGCAGGCTGCGGTTCCCTTTCCATAATGCTGGTACAAAAGGTCTAAAGCTCAGGTTACTTTCATTAAAGTGAATACCAAACAATACCTTATGAACGATACTGATATTACCAGACAAACTCCACAGCATATTGCTGGAATTGATCACCGTACCGGCAAAGTCCCCGCTGGTGGCAACAAAGTTTTCTTTATTCGTCGCAAACAATGCAGCTGGACGATAGATCGCATTAATACTTTCTGTTACAGCCTGCTCATTACCGGCTTTAGCTGCCGCCCATAACCAGAAAGACTGTACAAAAGGCCATACTGCATCATTATGATAAGGCAGAATATTGGGTATCTGCGGGTAAATACAGGAAATACCATAAGCTGTTTGAGGAACATTCGCAACGATCTTTTCTCTTTTTGCGCTGTCTGCCATATCAAACAGGATGGTTAGTGCCTCACCCAATGCTTCCGATTTCGGGGAAACGATTGAGCCAACACGTCCGTAAGCATATTGTGCGTAATACTGTTTCGAAGTCTGCCACAGGTACTTATTCACTGCAACCTTAATAGTATTTGCTACAGCAAGATATTTTGCAGCTTCCGCTTTTTTGCCCAGCAACGCAGCCATGCGACTTAAAACACGGTTAGCCTCATAATGCACAGCATTAGTGCCCAGGTTTTTAGAAGTAAAAATATCTGCAGGCTGCATCCATTTCGGATAGGTCTGTTCACGCCAGTCAAGAAAAGAAGATTCACCCTTTACCAGGCCGGTTACTTTATCATAGGCCACCTGGTAATCATCTTCCAGAGAGTTCTTGATAATGACATACGCCTCCTGCAACCAATTCTTATCACCGGTAGCCTTATACAGTTCCCAAGCAGCAATAGCCCACACCATTCTGTCGGTGGAAATAGGCCATGCGCCACCGGTACCTGTATCCTGTATGATCTTTTTCTTCTTACTTACTTTACGCAGCAGGCTGTACTGGGCAACACGCGGTTGCAGGTAAGCCATAGAAAGGATAATGCTGTAACTGATATCACGTGTCCATACACCGGCCCACTCCTTCCCTGTTCTGAAAGTGCTATCGGGCTCCACAGCATTCAGCATTTCTTCCAAAGCCATATTATACAAGGCATTGGTGAGCGGGTATGCTGAATTATATTGCGGATACGGAGTAATATCCTTGGTTAATGTCCAGCGTGCTGCAGTTTCCCTGTCAGCATCATATACATTCAGTGTCAGGGTAATTTCATAAATACCGTCCCCGTCATCATCCTTTAACTTCAGTGCGGTATTGCGGCCAAGATTATCAAAGTCCCAGTTCAGCGGAGCTGAATTACCCGCAACAAACACACCTTTAAAATCCTCTTTATAGATCTTATCTCCGTTAACAGCCGTATAATATCCTTTAGAAGCAAAATCAGCCAGCACCTTACGCATATCAACACGGATCTTAAACACTGTATTAGGAGCCAGGAAACCTGCAGGTTCTTTCTCATCAGGCTTCAACTGTTTTCCGAATTCAATAACCGGTGTTTCGCACACGCCGTTCTTGGAAATACAGCTCCACTGGTGATCCACGCCAGATGTCATTTCATTGTCCTTACCATTGATGCTGAACTTAAACGACACCAGCGAACTTTTCGATAAGTTAACCGGGCTCTGGTAGTTCGAAACTATTTCAGTTGCAGATCTTGCCCATGCTCTATACTGTTGCTGCACTACACTGTCCTTATAAATGCTGTACTCAGGCGACTGCCATAAAGGAGCCTGAACACTTTGCGCATCACTGTTACCTGCACCACACAACAGGATCATCACGGCCAGTTTACAATTCAATTTCATCTGCACTGTTTATAGGTATAATAATTTATTTCTTAACATTCATTCAGGGCTCTGCCCGGTTAAATGACGAGGCTGGTTATTTCATTACTTCCAGGGAAACCGCTTTTCCGGTATCAGGTATTTTAACCGTACAGGTCTTACTTGCTTCGTCCCAGCTCCATACTAAAGTTCCAAAATCTTTATCAATACGCTGCAACAACTGGTTGCCGGCCACGGCTACGATACTCTTCTGAGCCTGTTTTACACCTGTTGGTTTACGTGAAAGGTGCAGCTTTACAACATAGTTTCTTTTACCCGGCGTAAAGCCATCTGTCCTTCTTTCTCCGATACTCAGTTTATAACGGTCCTTACCTGTAGTACAGGTAAACAGGGTTCTGCTACCGCTATTGGTCAGGTAGGCCGTTGTTTCTCCGTCATCTTCATACAGTTCAAAGCCAGCCTGTTGATTTTCATTCGCAGGATATACTTCCAGGAATACCGGGTAGCTCTTCTTCTCACCGATATACTGCATCAATGGCATCATAGGTATCACAGACCCCTTTTTCACAAACAAAGGAATTACGTTCAGCGGTGCCTTATATATGATCTCCTGTTCACCATCATACACTGTTTTACCATCATTAAAATCGATCCACTCACCCTCCGGCAGATATACCTTACGGGTAACTGCACCCTTTTTCACCACAGGGGCAACAAGCAGTTCTTTTCCAAACAGGAATTCATTATCCGCCTTAAAGGTCTCCGGGTCATCCGGATATTCCAGTAACAGGGCACGCATCAGTGGCAACCCTTTATCATGCGCTTCCCGTGCATAGGTATAGATATAAGGAAACAAACGGTATTTCAGGTTAATGGCTTCCCGGCTGAGGTCTTCAGCCTGCTTGCCAAATACCCAGGGCTCAGCAGCATGATTACCTTCATGGTGTGCCCTGCTCAAAGGTGTAAATACGCCAAACTGCATCCAGCGTATATACAGCTCCGCCATAGCTTCATGATCAGTAATATCACCACAATAACCCGAAATATCACAGGTCCAGAAAGGAATGAGTCCCATACCGGCAGAAAGCCCCATAGCCACCTGGTTACCCATCTGCGACCAGCCATCCAGTACATTATAACCGTTACCTGAGTCGCCGGACCATCCAAAGGTATATCGTTGCAAACCTGCATAAGCAGAGCGCGTCATCTGGAAGATCCGTTTACCTGGATTACGTTTCTCAAACTGCTCCTTCACTACTTTATCCCAGGTAAATCCATAAACATTATGGATCTCGTCGTGCATCCCCAGGTGATGTTTCATAAACAAACGGTCTGTAGCATCCTCATTACTCCATGCAGGCTCACCCATATCTGTCCAGAAACCACGCACACCATCATTCAGTGGCTTTTGCTGGTAAGCTCCCCACCAGTCGGCTACCTGTGGTTTGGTAAAGTCAACTACACCGGCATTACCACCCCAGGGCCAGGGCATATCATACGATTTACCTGTACGTGAATCTGTGGTAAAATAATGCAGGGAATCAGCCTCCTTCCATTGCTTCGCTGTTTTCTGAGATATCACTGGGTCCTGTGATACGATCATCTTAAAGCCCATCGAATCCAGGCGTTGCAACATTCCTTTGGGATTGCTGTACCGTTCAGGACTCCAGTCAAAATTCATCAGCCCGTCCGACCAGCCAATGTCCTGGTAAATAATATCACAGGGGATCTTTCTTTTACGGAATTCATCAGCCGTATTTCTTGCCAGCGCTTCGTTGGTGTACATACCCCTGCACTGCGAAAAACCCAATGCCCATTGCGGCGGCATAATAGGGTTACCGGTCAGTTGAGTGTACTGGCTGATGATCTGTTTATAATCACGGCCGGCAATAAAGTAATAAACCATATCACCGCCTGGTGCTTCAAAGGAATAATAGTCGTTTGATTCGGTACCAAACTTAAATACGCTCTTATAGGTATTATCAAAAAAGATCCCATAACGATAACTGCTCAGGAAAAAAGGAATGCTTTTATATAATGGATCTTCAGTAACACCATAACAGGGTTTATCACTGTTCCACATAGTGTACATCCTCCCCCTCCTGTTCAGCGGACCCGACTTTTCACCCAGCCCGAAGAATTGTTCATCAAACCGCAGCATCTTATAAGCAGCGATCCTGTTTGAATCTTTCAGCAATCCCTTATCCTCAAAATCATTCAGCAACAATTTCTGGTACTTATCAAAGATCTGCAGGCGGAAAGGCGATTTATTTACACGTACTCTTAACCAGTCTGTAAAGATCTCATAAGCCTGCGCCTGCTCTTCCACATGAACATCATGCAAGGCACCCAGGTCTTCATTAACAACAGCAAAAGAAGGATTATTACGTTTAAAGCTACCGTCGGGAGCATACCATATCTTCACCACGCTGCCGCTGCAAAAGGATAGCGACACCTTTGCATTATTCTCACAATTAAATATTACCGTATTACCTGTTGCCTGGTACGATGAACAATTACCCGGTTTCTGAGAAAACCCGGTTCCACACAGCAGCAACATAAAAGCAATCCATTGAACAATACGCTTCATAAATATCTTTATTTATAATCCAAAGCCATAATCATAACAAAGCCCCGGCAACCTTAACAAGATGGTTAGCTGGCCAGATGGATTGATTGTTATGGATAATAGCCATAGAACCATCAAACAATTCAGCCATCCCACCCATTCCGGCGGGTGAGGACACCCGCCGGGGGGCGTGCCCGTGGCTGGTGTCTTCACCAGACACTAACTAAGTGACATTGATTCACGATTTCACA
The DNA here is from genome assembly GCA_047602185.1 of Chitinophagaceae bacterium. GTDB lineage: Bacteria > Bacteroidota > Bacteroidia > Chitinophagales > Chitinophagaceae > PMP191F. The sequence continues at coordinate 2,082,467 of JASGHY010000001.1, forward strand.
GCTCACGAACAACCACTCACGACTGACGACTCACGTCTCACGACATTGCCGATTGCCGTCTGCCGATTCACGATCTCACATCTCACGAACAACCACTCACAACTCACCACTCACGACTCACGTCTCACGACATTGCCGATTGCCGTCTGCCGATTCACGATTCCCCCCTCACTGAAACTCCACCACCACCATATTCCAATATTGCAGGGAAGGCAAAGTAAAAGATACAGCATTTCCATTCTGCGTAAAAGCCAGGCTGGAAGCTACTCCATAATTACTGTCAGGAGAAGCAACCCATACTTTAGCAACTGTTTTACTGGAGGTAAACTGTACAGCAATATCCTGTAACGTATTTGGCACGGTCTGCGAACCATTCGTATCGCGCCAGTCAAAAGAAGCAGCATTTGCAAAGTTGATAAAATGCAACACCTGTTTTTTAGCAAACTCCTTACCATTCACAGCCACTTTCCCGTTCTGCGGGGGCCAGTTGGCAAAACTGGCTTTTCCATTGGTACAGGTTACAGCAGGGGTATTAAACGTACCTCCATCGCGCAACAGGTTCTCATACCCTACAAGAAAATCGTAATAACGGGTAATTGCCAGTTTCAGATCATCACGCATCTGAAGGTTACTGTTGGGAAAATATTCTTTACCCAGCATATGCTCTCCCAGTTCCAGGTGCGATCCGCCAAAGGAAAAGATAACAGCATCAGTCAGCAACACACCCGGAGTATTGAAATAGCCGGTATTATCTGCCAGGTTATAATTCATATAAGCGGCCAGTACCGTTTTCTTAGTATTGTTGCTCAGCGCATCATTATTCTGAATAATGGTAGCAAGGTCTTTATAACCTTCATTAGGCGACCACACTTCTGTATACAGAAAATCAACCGGGGATGCAGTAATGCCCTGCTGACCATATTGGTTTACAGCATTCATCACCAGTCTTTTGTCAGAAGAAGCTGTTTTCATTGCCTGCAACAATGGCTGATAGGTAGTAGTGAGATCAACCGCATTACCATTGTAATTATACAGGCTGCCCCTGTCTCCCAGTTGATCTACATGAAAGCCATCAAAATTATACACGGCATATACATCCTTATTGCGGTTAGCAATGTATTGCTGCCATGCTGTATTCGAAGGGTCCAGCAGGTAGATGTCACTTTTAAAAGGAGGCTTGGGCAAACTGTGCACATCCTTTGAACTGTGTGAATTATCCTTGTACACGTACCACTGCTCCTGTACGCCGTCTGCTGCGGCATCATTCAAAGCCCCAAAGCCAAGATTATAGAACATGGCTTTCATATTATACTGGTGAATGCTGTCGATATATCCTTTAATAGTGGCGGCATAGGTATCGCGGTTCGCAATATCCTTCCAGGTGCTTAGCGGGGCCGCAGGTGTTCCTGCCAATGGCATATGGTGTTTATAATGCCAGTCCTGGAATTGTACCCCGTTAATATGATAACGGTTCAGAGAACTGATCACACCGCCGATCTCCGTAGCAGACAATTGCCCGAACTTTGACAGAAAACCATAACGGGGAAACTTAGCCCAGTCAGACGACACATCCACTCCTATACTGCTGTACACTTTTTCTTTCCCATCAACAGTTTCATACACATCTACCAGGTAACCGGTATAATCAGTAGCAGGCACCTGCCATTGCCAGCTATTTCCGTTCAGGGTTTCCTCTTTCACTGTTTCGCCCAGTTGCCGGTAACGTACCATAATGTTACCGGTGAGGTTTTTATCGATCCTGAAATGAACGGTTTCACCCGGTTTATAACCGGCCTTATCTGTAACTATATTCAATACATAAGATGAGCCAAAGGTAATAGGGTCATTCTTGGGACTATATTTCTTACAGGCTGTCATTAGTACAGCAATTGCTACCAATACCTGTTTATATGATATCTGCTTCATAAGGCTTTTTCACTTTTATAGATCCGGTCTTCCGGCTGATAATAAATACTCAGCCGGAAGACACTGGCTACTACTGCTTCACAATAGAAATGGTTTCGTATAGTTGGTTGATCGTGATCTTATAATTACCGGCCTGCGTTATTTTCCATTTATAGTCCGGGTTACCCGCAGCTACAAACTTCATTTGCGTACTTCCGGGTCCGGAGCCATTCAGCACAGGCATAAAATAATCACAACCCCAGTTACCGGTAGCCAGCGGAAACTTAAACTCTCCCACATTCATAGCGCCGGTATAAGTAAACACATAAGGATCATTGGCATCCTGTGTCATAGGTTGCGGGTTATCAATATTCCATCCCACCAGCGTGGCATCGCCTACCATCCATATTTTAGTATAGGGCGTAAAGGCTTTTATACTGATACTAAGGTTCTGAAGATCCAGTTTTATTTTATAAGGTCCCGCATTCGTGATCTGCCATTTCAGATCGGGACTGCCGCCCGGTACCAGTTGCACACCTGTTTCAGTAATAGCAGGGTGATTGGTAAGCGGCATATAATAATCCGTGCCGAAGTTGCCGGTAGCTGTAGGGATCTTAAACTCCCCTGCCTTCAGTACCTCGTTATAGGTAAATACAAAAAGATTGGAAGAATCCACACGCATTTCTGCCGGTGCCTGTATATCCCATCCTGTAGGTACAGCATCACCCAGCATCCACAATCTTTTATAAGCCGGAGTGGTGGCCGCCTTAATAGTAATGGTCAGGTCAAGCAGGTTCAGCGTTATAGCATAGAGACCCGGTGTAGCGATCACGAACTTATTATCCGGGTCATTATCACTGGTACGATATACCAGGTGCAGATCATCTGCTCCTTTGTTGTAAGAAGGAAGAAACTGTCCCAGCGTAGTAATAAACTTCAGCTCTCCTGATTTCAGTTGTCCCTGCCAGGTAAAGCCACCAGGCGTTCCGGATACGGTTTGCATAGCGGTTGCATTATCTGCACTCCAGCCATTCGGTGCTGCATCACCTATCAGGTATAGCATGGATGCTACCGGGTTGTATGGGGTCAGTTTAATTACAATTACATTCGAAGTATCCGATGGTACACTGGCATCTGCCACCACAGCTACCACCTTCGCCTCCAGTATTACTTCTGTGGCAGGTTGCACATTCCAGTGCGACAATAACAGGTCGTTCAGGTCTTTTACGGTATATTTCCTGCTAAGAGTGGCCTTACCCAGCTCTTCCTTCACTGCACTACTGAATTTATTACCTTGTTTATCGATCATCAGTGTATAATCAATAGAGGCATTAGTACCTTTATTGGTGCCGGTTGTCCAGCTGATCAGCAGGGCGTCTGCTCCATCATTCTGTTGTTGCAATACAACAGTACTTTTGTCAGCACTGATATTCAAAGGAGCATCACCTTTATACAGCTCCATCTCATTTTTCTTTCTACAGGAAGTTGCGGCAAACAATACCAGCAGTATAACACTGCAGGCTGTCTTTATATGGGGGATAGATAAGATCTGTTTCATACATCTTTTTTACGGTTGTTGCTGAATAGGATCAATAACCACTGTTTTGTGTAAGATTAGGATTGGCGTCTCTTTCTTTCTGGGGAATGGGTAACAGTAAATGTTTGGTAGTAGCATTCACTTTACCGATCGAATGCAGAAAATCAAGTGCATACTGTCCGTTGTTTATGCGGATCATGTCAAACCAGCGCTGTCCTTCAAACGCCAGCTCCATTCTGCGTTCATGCAGTATCTTTTCACGCAGGGCATCCTTGGTCAGTCCCTGTACATTTCCCAGTCCGGCTCTTCTGCGTACCCTGTTCAGCGGACCACCTGTATTAATATCTGTTGCCACAGCCTGTGCCTCTGTAGTTTGCCCCAGTTCATTCATTGCCTCTGCCTGCATCAGCAATACATCGGAATAACGCAGTACCGGAAAATCAGCAGGGTTAGTATCATAATCCGGTGATACAGCTTTCGTCACCAGAAATTTGCGAAGGTTATAACCAGTAGTTGAATAAGAAGCAGAATATGCTTTTCCATCAAAGGCCGGACAGCCGGCATACAATACGGTCTGGTCTTTACGGTTGTCACCCGTTTCATAAGCATTAATAAACTCCTGCGTAGGCTGGTCCCATCCATAACCACCGCTTACAAAATCAGCATTGCGCGGACCCGTAAAAGTGCTCACCCAGGATGCCTGGTTCTCATTATCCCAGAAACTATAATTGGTTTTACCGTAATATTGTATCTCAAACAAAGACTCATTGGAGTTTTTGGTCTGAGGGTTAAAGTTGTCACTGTAGTTGGCATTGAGCGCATACCCCTGCGTTGTTACCTGCTGACAAAGGCTAACGGTTTCCTGGTATTTACCCAATGTCAGGTACACTTTTGCCAGCATGCCCATCGCTGCACCTTTTGATGCACGGCCTATATCAGTACCGGTATAAGATGTTTTAGAAGGCAGCAGGTTGATCGCGTCTGTAAGGTCAGCCACTATCAGGTCATACACCTGTGCTTTGGGTGTACGCACAGGACGCAGATCATCTTCCGGCGTTTGTGGTACTGTTATCAGGGGCACGTCGCCAAACAAACGGACCAGTATAAAATAATATGATGCACGGAGAAATTTAGCCTCGCCAAGCACCCTGTTCTTTAAAGCCTCATCGATCTTCATACCGGGCACATTCTGCAACACCAGGTTACAGCGTAATATGCCGGGAGCAGGACCTCTCCAGATATCCAGCGCTGCCGCATTATCCGTAGCAGTTACAAAATTGGCGATGTCCTGCGTTTCAATACCATCTGTACCACCGCCTGCGCCCACCACGCTGTTACCGGCCCATATATCAGAGCTCCACATACGCAGGTTATACAGTTTAGGCCACTGCATAGGTTGGTAAGCCCCGTTTATAGCAGCAACCGCATCATCCGCAGTGATCCAGTAATTAGATGTATTAACAGAATCAAGCGGTGCTTTATCAAGAAACTTCTTACATCCGAATAGTACGGTGAAAGAAAGCAGCGTAAGTATATATTTTGTTTTTTCCATTGCAAACAACGTTTGAAGATTAGAAAGTAAGATTGATCCCCGCACTAAGGGTTCTTGTTACCGGGTACACATTGAAGTCTATACCATTGGAAGGCACCTCCGGATCAAAGCCCCTGTACCTGGTAAAGGTTACCAGGTTCTGGCAGGATATATAAATACGGGCCGAAGACATTTTTGCTTTTGCGGCTATATGCTGTGGCAACGTATAACCCGCAGTTACGTTCTTGATACGCAGGTAAGAACCATCTTCAATAAACCTGTTCGATACCCTCGTATTCTTATTAGGATCGTTGAACACTGCACGCGGCATGTCATTGCTGGTACCCTCACCTCTCCACCTGTCCAGTGTGGCCGTAGTCTGGTTTTGAGCTACTGCCATTCCTTCCTGGTAAATACGGTTGGCATTGAAGATCTTATTGCCCGATACTCCCTGCAGAAAAATGCTGAGATCAATATTCTTCCATGCAAAGCTGTTATTCATCGCAAAGATGAAAGAGGGATTAGGATCTCCTATATAAGTGCGGTCATTATCATCAATTTTACCATCGTTGTTAAGATCGCGGAATTTTATATCACCGGGCGAAGTACGGTTATAAGGATCAGCACCAGGCACCTGCACTGCATAGTCATCCACTTCTTTCTGTGTCTGGAAAACACCATTGGTAACAAAGCCATAGAAGCTGTTCACAGCATGTCCTGCACTCTGGATAGCCAGGTTCTGGTTCAAACCGATACTACCGGTGTACATAGGTACACTGTCATTCAGGCTTACTACCTTATTACGGTTATAAGAAATATTAAAGCTCGTATTCCACTCAAAGGCGCCACGGATATTCTGGGTATTGATACCCAGCTCTATACCCTTGTTCTGCACTTTACCGGCATTGATACTGGGCACATAGATATCGGAATACCCTGTGGAAATAGGTACCGACATCGGCACCAGCATATCATTGGTATTTTTAAGATAAGCGTCCAGGGTAATATTCACCCGGCTGTTGAAAAGACTTGCGTCAATACCGATATTAGCCTGCTCCACCTGTTCCCAACGCACACCGGGGTTAGGAATGGCCAGCGGTACAACTGCAGCAACAGTTTGTCCGTTAAAATTATATTGTACGGTCTGCAGTACCGATGCAAAAGAATAGTTACCGATGTTCTGGTTACCGGTAATACCATATCCCACACGCAGCTTCAGATCATTCACAAACTTTATATCCTCAAAGAATTTCTCTTTCGATATTCTCCAGGCCAGTGACCCCGAAGGGAAAGTGCCATACCTGTTGTCCTTTCCAAAACGGGAAGAACCATCTCTTCTTACTGTAGCTGTTAACAGGTATTTATTCTTATAGGCATAGTTCAGCCTGCCCATAAATGATAACAGAGCCCAGTCACTGGCGCTGCCACCTACCGTAGGTTGTGCAGTACCATTGTTCAGTTGCTGCGTGTTATCACTGGCAAAGTTCTGAATAGAACCATTCATATAATCATAGCGATTGTTCTGCGCACTGGTACCTGCCAGTAATGTTATATGATGATCGCCGTCAATGGTTTTATCATAGGTAAAATAATTATCCCACAGGTAGGTAAAGCTCTTGTTGTATTGTTCATACAGGTACGAATTAGGCTGCGGTATCGGCTGCCAGTTGTATTTGGGCGCCCAGCTGCGGTTATCCCAGAACATTGCCTGGATACCACCGGTAGTACGGAATTTCAGGTCACGGAACAAGGTTACTTCTGCATAGATATTACCCAGTACATTATAGCCTTTGGTAGTATTGCTGTTAATGGTAGCCTTTCCTATAGGGTTAGCAATATCACCGTACCAGGAAGGCTGCCCTACGGGACCTGCATAGCTGCCGTCTGCATTATAAATAGCCTGCGTAGGCAATGCAGCCATCGTATTCCTGATGTCATACGAACCACTCTGTTTTACATCACTGCTGAGTGTAATATTATTACCAAACTTCAGCCAGTCAAATACTCTTGATTCACTATTGAACTGTACATTATAACGACGGTAGCTTGTATTAAGCACAATACCTTTCTGATCCATTACACCACCCGAAACATAATAAGTACTCTTTGCATTGCCTCCTGAATAAGCCAGGGTATATCCCTGCAGAGCAGCGCTGCCAAACAAGGCACCCAGCCAGTCAGTACCCTTGCCCAATGCAGTAGGATCTGCAAACGCGGGATTCTGTGTCTGTCCGTTGTTTGCCATCATTTCGTTGTGCAGAGAAGCAAACTGTGTTGCATTCAGCATTTTTACAATGCTGGTTGCTTTCTGTACGCCGCCAAACGCTTTCAGCTCCAGGCTGTTCTTGCCTGAAGCTCCGCGTTTGGTAGTGATCAGTAACACACCGTTGGCACCACGTGAACCATAGATAGCTGCGGCAGATGCATCCTTCAGCGTTTCTATAGAAGCTATATCATCGGTATTAAGTGCATTCAGTGGCAGATCGGTAGGTACTCCGTCTATTACCAGCAAAGGATCACTGTTATTAATAGTACCCGTACCTCTTACACGGATGGTAACATTACTGCCGGGTGCGCCGGATGATACCACCTGCACGCCCGCCACACGTCCCTGTATGGCCTCCCCCGCATTGGTAACAGGTAATGATTTAATGTCTTTACCACTTACTGAACCCACAGAACCGGTTACATCACCCTTGCGTTGGGTTCCGTAACCAATTACCACCACATCAGTAAGGGCTTTGTTTACAGCAGAAAGGGTAACCAGCAGGTTGTCGGTATTTTTAACCGCTACCTCCATTACCTCATAACCTACATAAGAAAATTCAAGCGTGTCATTTACAAGGGCCGCAATAGCAAACTCGCCGTTTGCATTGGTAACCGTACCACCCGCTTTTCCTTTTACCTGGACGGAAACACCGGAAAGCGGTTTATTGTCGTCTTTCGACAATACCTGGCCGTTGATCTTTGGGGTTTGTGCTAAAAGAGCGCCGGGAAGAAAGCACACAAGCAATAATACATGCAGGTACTTTACATAGCAGCTTCTACTACATGGCATAGTACAATCGTTTTGGAGAGTTGAATAAATACAATCACAGTTTACAGGGATTATGCAGGCTTTGCAGCGATCAGTTTTAATCTGTGCAATCTGCGTTTACGAAGGAAACTATTATTTCCACGGAGGTATAATCTGTGCGTTTCAATTTGTTTTCATTCCGTATCATTTTAATCATATATTTTCATTTTAACACCTAACCTACTGATCAACTGCATTTTACATCAAACATCACAGATCAGGTATTTCCCCAAACCTTCACTACATTTGAAAGCTGATGTATTTACCAGAATAGTCCGGGGATGAAACGATTACTGTTACTGCTGACGATCTTACTGCCTGCATGCTTTACCAAAGCACAACTGTATTATTTCAGAAATTACCAGGTAAATAATGGCGTATCCAGCAATACCATCACCAGCATTACACAGGATAAGAAGGGGTTTATCTGGTTCGGTACACGCAACGGGCTGAATCGCTTTGATGGAAATACTTTCAGGATCTTTCGCAACAATATCGCAGACTCCACCAGTATCGGCAGCAATTCCATTTTAAGTTTGCACGAAGATAACAGGGAACAACTATGGGTGGGCACCTATAAAGGAATTTACCGCTACAATCCCTTGTCCGAACAATTCAGCGCTTTCAGCAAAGTGCCCGCCGGTGAGATCCGCTTTATACGCGGAGATAGTAAAGACAATATCTGGATAGTAGCCGACTTTGTATTATACCGCTACAACCTGCACACCACACAGGTAAAACAATATGTTTTTGATAGTGCCCAAACGGTTTGCATTCATCTTGCCGATAACGGAACACTCTGGGCCGCTGCCAGCAATGGAGTACTCAGGAAATACAACGCAGCTACCGACCAGTTCACAGCCTGGAACTTAACAACACTCCACACTAAGGCGCCACTTACACAGATCCAGGATATTTTCCCTGTCAACGATACCAGCATATTGGTAGGTACCATGAATGAGGCTTTGCAGTTCAATACGGCTGCCAATACACTTACCAATATATTCAATGATTATCACTGGAAAAACGCGATACAGATCCATAAAATATTGCGGCAATCTGACGATGAATACTGGTTCGGTACCGAAAGCGGTTTATATATTTATAACACCCGCACACAACAGGCCACTGCCATACAAAAACAATATGGCAATCCATATTCCATTACCGACAATGTTATCTATGCCTTCTACAAAGACCGCGAAGGCAGCACCTGGATCGGTACCTTCTTCGGCGGTGTCAACTACTATTCCCGGCAATACAACAGGTTCCGTAAATACTTTCCATTGGCCAATGTCAACAGTTTAAGCGGTAACCTGGTACATGAAATATGCAGCGACCAGCAGGGCAATATCTGGATAGGCACCGAAGATGCCGGTGTCAACAAGCTCGATCTTACTACCGGTCTTATCTCTCATTACCTGCCCGGTAAAGAAAAAGGAAGTCTCAGTTACCGCAACATACATGGACTGCTGGCAACCGGCAATGAACTGTGGATAGGCACTTACGAACACGGACTGGATGTCATGAACATACAAACCGGCAAAGTGATCCGTCATTACAATGCAGGTAGTGGCCCTAATGATCTCAAGAGCAATTTTATCGTTACACTCTACCAAACCAGGAAAGGTGAGGTACTGGTGGGTACCTGGAGCGGACTTTTCAAATACAACCGGCAGACAGATAATTTTTCTCCTGTTCCTTTTTTTAATACACAGGTTCAGGCCATTCATGAAGACGAAGAAGGCACTATCTGGATAAGTACCTATGGAAACGGTATCTATTATTACAATGCAGCTACGGGTAAAGGAGGCAATTTTAAATACCAGCCGCATGCTGCCAATACCATCATCAATAATTATGTCAACAATCTTTTTGAGGACAGTCATAAAAACTTCTGGTTCTGTACCGAAGGAGGACTGAGTAAATATGAACCTGCTACCGGTAAGTTTACCAGTTATACCATCGAGAACGGTTTACCCGACAACCAGTTGTTCCGGATCCAGGAAGATAATAAAGGCACCTTATGGATCTCCACGGCCAAAGGACTGGCAGCATTCAATCCGCAAACATCCCGTTTCGATACATACACCACAGCCCACGGTTTACTGACCGAGCAGTTCAATTACAACTCTGCATACAAAACACCTGATGGCACTTTGTATTTCGGTACAGTAAAGGGACTGATCAGTTTCAACCCCGCAGCTTTTACACCCGGCACCTTTATTCCGCCCGTGTACATTACAGGGCTGCAGGTAAACAACAAAGACCTGGAGATCGGTAAAAAAGATGCTGCCCTGCAGGAATCTATTACCTATACCCGGCACATTACACTACCCTACGATCGTTCCAACATCAGCCTCGATGTGGCAGCCCTCAGCTACACCGTTCCCCAAACCAACGCCTACCTTTATAAAATGGATGGGCTGGAAAAAGACTGGACCTACATAAAGACCAACCGCAAGATCTATTATACCAAACTGCCACCCGGGCACTATACCTTCCGGCTTAAAGGCGCTGGTAGTGGTAAAACCTGGAACAATACCGAAACAACACTCACGATCAGGGTGCTGCCGCCCTGGTGGGCAGGTACATGGGCATGGTGCAGTTACATCATCATAGGTGCAGCAATTGCCTTTACCATTTTTAGGTATTACCACATGGCAGTTGCAGAAAAGAACAAACGTAAAATAGAAGCATTGGAAATTGAAAAAGAAAGAGAGATCTACAATGCCAAAATAGAATTCTTCACCAACGTAGCCCACGAAATAAGAACACCGCTAACGCTTATAAAAATGCCCCTTGACAAACTGATCCAGCAACAGGCGGGCAACTTTGAAACCAGTGAAAACCTGAACATGATGAAAAAGAACACTAACCGGCTTATTGACCTCACTAACCAGTTACTGGATTTCCGCAAAGCAGAAGCCAGCAAATTCAGCCTCAGCTTTGTAAAAACAGACATCAATGAGTTCATTGAAGAAATAGCCGGCAATTTTAAACCCGCTGCCGAGCAAAAACAGGTTGCTTTTAAAACCTCCCTTCCCCGTCTTACCCTCCATGCCTGGGTAGATGCCGAAGCTCTGAAAAAGATCCTGACCAACCTGGTAAACAATGCTATTAAATATGCCGCTACCAGCGTCAGTATCCGCATGCTTCCCTTCAGCAGTGAGGATATTACTTTTACCATTGAAGTACAGAACGACGGCAACATTATTCCCGCCGAGCTGAAAGAAAAGATCTTCGAACCTTTTTATCGCGTAAAGGAAACAGAAAAGCAACCGGGCACTGGCATTGGTCTCGCGCTGTCACGTTCCCTTACCGAATTACACAAAGGCACTCTTGAGTTAAAACAGGGTGATACACAATCCAACGTCTTTATACTTACCCTTCCTATTCACCAGGAAAAAGAGATCAGCCTGCATGAGGAAGAAGTATCTACAGATCCTGTCCCTGCCGGTATTTCCCCTGTTGCAATACCAGCTTCACAGCCGGACAAACCATTTATTCTGCTGGTAGAAGACAACAAAGAGATCTCAGGCTTCATACAAAAAGAACTAAGCTCCTCCTACAACGTATTAAAAGCCTTCAACGGACAGGAAGCGCTGGACATTCTGCAGAAAGAAAATGTACAACTGGTCATCAGTGACATCATGATGCCTGTAATGGATGGCATTGAATTATGTAAAAAAGTAAAAACAGATCTGCAGTACAGTCATATTCCCATTATCCTGTTAACTGCAAAAAACACCCTGCACGCCAGGATAGAAGGATTAGAAGTAGGTGCAGACGCCTATATTGAAAAACCATTTTCATTTGAACACCTGCTGGCGCAGATCACTAATTTGCTCACCAACAGAACCATCATCAAAGAATACTTTGCCCGTTCTCCCCTCACCCATCTCAAAGGCATTGCCTGTTCCGCTGCCGACAAACAGTTCCTTGAGCAGCTCTACAATATCATCAATGAACACATTGCCAATACAGACCTTGATGTTGACCAGCTTTCACGGTTAATGAATATCAGTCGTCCCACGCTTTACAGGAAGATCAATGCCTTAAGCAATCTTTCGCCCAACGAATTGATCAACCTGTCAAGACTAAAAAAAGCGGCCGAGCTATTGGCAGAGGGCAATTACAAGATCAACGAAGTTGCCAACATGGTCGGTTACAGCCTGCAAACCAATTTCTCCCGCGACTTCCACAAACAATTCGGCGTCAGCCCCTCAACCTACGTAAACGGATTGAAGAAAACAGTCTGAATACAGTGTCGGGTTTTGAGTTTTGAGTTTCAGGTTGCGAAGTCGTGAGTGGTCGCTGCTGTATTTGCTCGCCGCTCGTAGCTCAAAGCTCGCAGCTTGTATTAGAGATAACTGCAAACTGTCAACTGCCAACTTTCTTCCTGTCTTTCCTTCGATATTCGACATTCGGAATTTGACATTCGATATTTTCACTTCCCGTCCTTCTAACTTCGTATTTCGTACTTGCTTGTTAACTTATCAACCTCTCAACTTATCAACTCCTGTATTTCAACTAATTCCTCATTCCCAATTCCCGTATTCCTTGCACCTTGTCTCTTAAACCTTGTGCCTTACTTATAACCCTGTATTCGCTATCTTGCACTCCAAATGTCCCTCTTCATCGCGTCATTAAATTCAGGTAGCAATGGCAACTGCTATTATATCGGTACAGAGCAGGAAGCAGTACTGGTAGACGCAGGTATTTCCGGGCGCGAGATCAACAGGCGCATGCAGAAGCTGGGGCTCTCAATGGATAAGGTAAAAGCAGTCTTTGTATCGCACGAACATGCGGACCATATCACTGGCCTTCCTTCATTGGTAAAAAACCACCGTCTGCCGGTATATATTACACAACACACTCATCAGCATTGCGGCTTCACATTAGAAGCAGATCTTGCACCATCCTTTCAGCCTTTTGTACCGGTACAGATCGGTTCACTTTCAATAACTGCTTTCCCAAAATATCACGACGCAATAGACCCACACAGTTTCATTATTACCAATAATGAAACCACGGTAGGCGTCTTTACAGATATTGGCGAGCCATGCCAGCATGTGAATCATTATTTTGCTCATTGTCATGCAGCCTTCCTCGAAACCAATTACGATGATGACATGCTCAGCCGCGGGCGTTACCCTGTATTTTTAAAAAACCGCATCCGCGGCAACCAGGGTCATCTTTCCAACAAACAGGCACTGGATCTTTTTACTGCCCACCGCTCCCCTTACATGACGCACCTGCTGTTGTCTCACCTGTCAAAAGACAATAACTCACCTCAACTGGTGCAGCAATTATTCGACCAGAACAGCGGAGATGTACACGTCACCGTCGCTTCCCGCTACGAAGCATCAGCCATTTTTGAAGTAACAGCCACCGGTAAAAATGCAGTACCACCACTAAAAATGCCGGTCAAAAAGCCCGTCCAGCTTCAGTTGTCCCTGTTTTAATAGTTTCTGAGTTACTGCCGTGCAACGGCTGCAGGCACAGACTTGTCATGATGGCAGCCAAACTATGCAACTGCGCCACCCCCTGCTGCTCTGTTTCGTTTTGTTAACAACTTTCCTGTATGCGCAGGAACAATCCTCTTGTGGTCAGAAAGAGCTGACTGATCGCCTCTACAGGATGTATCCCCAACTAAAAAAGAAACAGGAAGAAGCCGAAGCCTCATTAAACCGCCAGCGGATGCAATGGCTGCGAACAGGCGCCACCAATAACCGGTTAACCGCCGGCGCTGTGGTATTACCGGTTGTAGTACATATCATTCACAATAATGGACCTGAAAACATCAGCGATGCTACTGTACTCAAAGGCATTCAATACCTCAATGATGCATTTGCTGCTATAGGCGACTACCATATAGCACAGAGCACAAATACACAGATGAGCTTCTGCATGGCCCAACGCGATCCCTGGAACAATGCTACCAATGGCATTACACGCACGGTATCATCCTACACCAACATGTCCGGGCCGGAAACCGGTACCGACGATCGGCATGTAAAAGATCTCATCGTCTGGGACCCTGCTAAATACATCAATATCTGGGTGGTAAACAGTATTCCCGGCAACGTAGTTGGTTATGCCTACCTGCCATCTGCACACGGAGAATCATTCGACGGTATTGTAATGGAAGCAGCCTATTTAGGAAGCTCTGTGGCCAACAACGTAGTGCTGATCCATGAAATGGGTCACTACCTTGGTCTTTACCACACATTTGAAAATGGTTGTACTAATAATGATTGCTATACCGATGGCGACCAGGTCTGCGATACCCCACCCGATCAATCCACTGCTTATGTAAGCTGCAATGCAACGATGAACAGTTGCACTACTGATGCGCTCTCAGGCTTTAATACCGATAAGCCCGATCTTACACAGGACTATATGGATTATGGCAACTTCGATTGCATGAAGGTCTTTACTCCGGGACAGGTAGAACGTATGGCCTGGTTTATAGACAACATACGCACCAGCCTGTTAAGCAGCAAAGCCTGTATGCCGCCCTGCCCCGCACCTGTAAAAGCCTTCTTTACGATAGCACCACGCAATGCCCCGGTCAACACACCTATCGGCTTTACCAATCAAAGTATCAACGCTACACATTACAAATGGTACGTAGATGGTATTGCAGTTGCTACTACACAGGATTATAACACAACCTTCCCGGTACAGGGTGCACATATTATCAAACTTGTTGCTGCAGGCGACAACCCGCTTTGCGACAGCGCCGTGTTTACAGATACAGTTACCATTACCTGCCCGGTACAAGCCGCCTTTAGCTATACACCCTCTCCCGTAAAGATCGGCGACCTGCTCACCTTTACCAACAACAGTAGCAATGCTACTGACTATGTATGGAAGGTAAAAGGCATCACAGAAGGAACCAACGCCGGCTTCACCTATACCTTTACACAACCCGGTATTTATTCCGTACGGCTTACGGCAAAAGGTATTTGCAGTGATAGTACAGAAACGCTTATCAGTGTGTTTGATGAAAATGGCAGTATCCCCGAAGAAAAATGTAAGGCTATTACTTTCCAGAAAAAATACTCGCTGAACTCAGAAGATCTATGGGATCTGCGCCCGCTCAGCGACAGCGGCTATATTGCCTGTGGTAGTTATTACAATAGAACAACAGATTCTTACAGTGGTGTATTGGTAAGTCATTTCAGCAAAGCGGGTTCTGTGATCTGGTCAAAATATTTTCAGGAAGGAGCAGAAGCCAGGCTGGAAAGAATTAAAGAAACCAGTGATGGTAATTTTATTGCTGTAGGCCGTGAAGATACCTGGATTACACACAACGGTACAGGTGGCACCCAGGCACTATTAATGAGAATAAGCAATACCGGCAATTTATTATGGATCAGGAAAATGAGCATAGCGGGGTCCAAAGGTGATTTTGGCCGCGATGTAACAGAAACTGCAGATGGCGGCTTTGCTTTTTGCGGCAGCACTAATGATGACGGCTGGTCGGCAACCAACTGGATGGTGGTAAAAACAGATGCACAGGGTAATACAGTATGGAGCAAAACCATGGACAACGGTCATTATGATCGTGCTTACAGCATCATCAGCCACGGTGATACTTTAGTGGTTTGCGGTATGCGTACCACCCAATCACCGGGCGGAACATTTAGCGAGATCGTAGTTGTTCAGATGAAAGCGTCCAATGGAACTATTATCCGCTCCAGAACATTCAGAATAGGCAACAACTCTGTTGAAACAACATCCATTTATAAAATACCCGGTGGCTACATGGCAGGGGCACATGTAATGGCCAATGGTTTCTATTATGCCAATATGGATCAGTTTGCATTGCAACTGGACGATGCACTTCAGCCTGTCCGTGCTGCCACTATTGATATAGATGTATTTGCTTCCGTTTTTGGCGGCATGTCGCCTACACCTGACGGCGGATTTGTAACTACCAGCAACAGCTCCAACTGGTCAACTACCAAAGATGCCACCTGGATGGCAATAGCAAAGGTTGGTCCTGACTGGAAACTAAAATGGGTCAAAAAATATCCGCTTTCCCTCGCGGAAGGACAGAATAACTATTGTATCAATAAGATCAGCGTTACTCCGGATGGAGGTTTTATTACTGCGGAGAATTATTTGTTTGCTACCAATCAGGGACAACAATATACACGCATTATTAAAACAGACAGTGCCGGCAATACACCCGGCTGCGAAACAAATGATTTCACTGCAAACCTGTTGCAACCCAATATTACGCACGATGATCTTAGCTGGTCTTCCGTAAACAACCTCACCTCCTCTACTCTTACTAATACCATTATCAGCGATGTGAAGATCAAAGAGGCCCCACGAAAAGATTCCCAACGCTGCGCTTCCTCAGATTGCAGTACGCTTAAACTGAAAGGCGAAAATAAGATCTGTCACACCGGGGATACCATTACCTGGAAGGCTGAAAAAAATGCCGCCTGTATCGCTTCTGTGGCATGGCGCACCGATACATCCATAGCATCCATCGTTGCTGCCACTGACGACGATATCCGTTTGAAATTCAAAAAAGGCGGTAAGATCATCCTGTATGCAAGCATTCTTACCTCCTGCAAAATGTTACAGGACAGTATTACTATTGAAGCATACCAGGCACCTGCCAAATTTGATCTTGGCCCCGACATTGCACTTTGTACCAATAGTACCGTAAGGTTAAGCCCCGGAGCTGGTTACGAAACCTATCAATGGAATACGGGCAGCAAAGATTCAGCAATCACGGTTTACCAACCCGGCAAATACTATGTTACTGCTACCGACTATTGCAGTAATACATACAGCGACACTGTTATTATCAGCACTGCACCGGATATTAAACTGAACCTGCAGGCACAACAGCCCCGTTGCGATGGTGATTCTGTAACACTTTCCGCAGCCACCGGTTTCAAAAGTTATACATGGAGTCCTGATTATAATATCAGTAAAACATCCGGCAACAGTATCCGTGTATGGCCTGGTGCAGATACCACCTATACCGTAGTAGCTGTTTTAAATGATCATTGTACCATTACAGATAGCACACGCGTACGCATCATGCAATCAGCGCCTATCAGCATTGGCAACGATACAGCCTTTTGTACCGGCAGTTCTGTTACCTTATATGCACCGCCGGGGTTTGGAGCTTATCAATGGCAGGATGGCTCTACAGCCACCACCTTTACTGCCGGCAAGGTGGGTACCTATTGGGTAAAAGCGCTCAATGCCAATGGTTGTTACTCACGCGATACCATGCAGGTAACAACCCTCTACCCGCTTCCTGTGGTCAACCTGGGAAAAGATGGCAGCCTGTGCCTCAACGATACTGTATTACATGCAGGCAGCGATCACCCCTCTTACCTCTGGCAGAATGGCTCTCACGATACCGTCTTTACAGTACAGGCTACCGGTACCTACTGGGTACAGGTCACCAGCAATAAGGGTTGCCAATATACCGACACCCTTATTGTAACTGGCTTCAGTACTGTGCCTGCCGGTTTTGCACCGCCTGATACTACCCTTTGTGAGAATGGCACTTTATGGCTCACGGCAAAAGGCAATTGGGCCGCCTACCTATGGTCTACCAACAGAAATACACCCGGAACCAATATTTCATTACCCGGTGAATATTGGTTGCAGGTAACTGGTCAGAACGGCTGTGTTGCCAGGGATACCATTACAGTAGCATTAAAACGCGACTGCCCCAAGGTCATCTATTTCCCCAACAGCTTTACACCCAATGGAGATGGCAGGAACGATGTATTCAAACCATATACAGGCGCTCCTTTACAACGCTATTACCTGGCTATCTTCAATCGTTGGGGCCAACGCATTTTTGAATCATCCACACCCTCCCGGGGCTGGGACGGCAAAATACAGGGACACCCTCTGATGGCCGGAACCTATGTGTACATGTGCCGCTACCAATTCTACAACGACCCCGAACAGGTTACCCGCGGAACGATTGTGGTAATTCCCTAAGATTGCTAAACGCAGAACGTTTAACGCCTGACGCAAATACAGGGTTTAGGGGAATTAGGAATGAAGAATTTGAAATAAGGAATGAGAAAGTGAAGACCGGGAGAAATATCGAATGTTGAATTTTGAATCAATGTCGTTGAATTAAGCTCCGGAGGAGCTACCTGTTTTCTCTGGCGCGGGTCTTACGAAGTGGACCCGTGTCTTACTATATGCACCCGGTCTCTGACCGGAATGCTCAAATCCGGGTCTGCAATTCATCAACAACTCACTGGCACATATTTCTCCCTTTTCTCTGGCGCGGGTCTTACGAAGTAGACCCGTGTCTACAATATGCACCCGGTCTCTGACCGGAATGCTCAAATCCGGGTCTGCAATTCATCAACAACTCACTGGCACATATTTCCCCCCTTTTCTCTGGCGCGGGTCTTACGAAGTAGACCCGTGTCTACAATATGAACCCGGTCTCTGACCGGAATGCTCAAATCCAGGTCTGCAATTCATCAACAACCTGACGGGACATACTTCGTTTCTCTGGCGCGGGTCTTACGAAGTAGACCCGTGTCTACAATATGAACCCGGTCTCTGACCGGAATGCTCAAATCCGGGTCTGCAATTCATCATCAACTCACTGAGACATATTTCCCCCACCTCGCCCTCGAGGGCAAAAGACAATGATCCCAGCCCAATCTCAAAATCTCCCAATCCGCATTTTTTAGAAAATGCGCTTTTAACATGGACCGGAATCGAACCCGGGAACCACCGGTAAGCTTACGATCCCGGGCAGTCGTGAATAAAGAAGGCCAAATTGTTGAATTAATCTATGACTAATAGCTGCACCAATCAAACAATGGAGCCATCAAGCCATCACAACCAATTCACAATCCCCTTATACCCTGTTTTCCGGGTCTTTAAAGCCCTTTCGCCTCCAACTCTTTCATTTACAGCCTAATACTGTACTATACCTGGGCCTATACAGCTTCGTATTTCATTCGTATCAAACCCTTATTTTATGCGCTCTTAGGGCGAACAAATACCGAAGGAAATACGAACCAATACCGAAGCAATAGCGAAGGAATACCGAATCAAACCCCTGCCCGGACAGAACCTGTCAGCCAGAGAAGTACGAAATACGAAGTTAGAAGTACGGCTCACTGCTGTATTTGCTCGCGGCTCGTAGCTCAAAACTCGCAGCTTGTATTCGCTTTTCACGTTTGACTTTTCACGTTTCACGAATCCCCTCTCACGACTGACGATTCACGACTCACGATATTGCCGATTGCCGTCTGCCGATTCACGTCTCACGATTCCCCATCCCGAAACCATTTTCCTTGCAACATTTCTTACCTTAACCGGTCTAATAAGCCAGAGAACAACAAAACCAGCGACGAAGTGACCGACAAACAATTGGTTGAGAATGTATTAAGGGGAGACAGGCAGGCTTTTGCCGTCATCATAAAAAACACTGAGCGACTGGTGGCACAGATCGTTTTTAAGATGATTGAGAACCCGGAAGATCGCAAAGACCTGGCACAGGACGTTTACACCAAAGCATTTCAAAAATTATCAGGCTTCAAATTCCAGGCAAAACTGTCCACCTGGATCGGCCAGATCACTTACAACACCTGCCTGAATTACCTCGAAAAGAAAAAGCTGGTACTCGCTGATAATCTCTACACAGACAATGAACCGGAAACTGATGCAGAAGAACGGTTATTCAGTAAGTCCGGGGCACAGCAGGATGACCATAGCTCAGAAAAGCCTTTGTGGCTAAAAGAACGCAATGCTATTCTGCAAAGTGCTATTGAATTATTACCGCCGGTTTATAAAACGCTTATCACTTTATACCACCAGGAAGACATGAGTTATGAAGAGATCAGCCAGGTATTGGACCTGCCCGTGGGAACAGTAAAAAGTTATTTATCGAGAGCAAGGAAAGCGCTGAAAAGCACCCTCCTGCTTAAATATAAAAGAGAAGAGTTATGAGAACAGAGCATTTAACTGATGAGGCTATCCAACAATACGTGCTGGATAAAGAACATTGCGAACCGCAGATCATCATGCATATGCAGCAATGCGTACAATGCCAGGCAGCAGCAGCAAACTATCAAACCATGTTTGCTGCGCTACATGAAATGCCTGCCCCGGTTTTCGATTTCGACCTCGCTGCTGAAGTAATGTTACAATTACCTCCGGCAAAACCCGGCTTCTCATGGGGCATGTTCCTCATTTACCTCATGACCGCTTCGTTTGTCGTAGCAGCAGGTGTGCTGTCATTCATCTTCAAAGAGTACCTGAAAAGCTTTTTCAGTGGTATGCAATCTATCCTGGTGGTATTAGGTGGCATTACAGTCATTGCACTGGTGATCTTCCAGGTAATGGATCTCTATAAAAAATACAAACGCCAGATCAACGCACTGGATTTCCAATAAAAAACTGCAACAAAATAACCGGGTGACTGTCACATGAAATATACAGTCATCAAAAACAAAATAACAAGATGAAAAAGATCGCATTCATAACTACATCATTACTGGCTTCGGTAGCAGCCATGGCACAGGAAGACACAAAAGAATCAGGATTAAGCAACGGCAATATTATGGAGTTGTCACGCATTGTTGCAGTGTTGAGCGTAGTAGTCCTGATTGCCGGCTTTATTATAGCGGTGATCAAACAACTGCTGGAATACCGTGTAAAGAACAAAATGATAGACAAAGGCGTTCCTGAAAGCGTAGTTACGCAATTTCTGCAGCCAACAGAAAAAGACACGAAACAGGTATCCATCAAATGGGTTACTACTCTCACTGGTATTGGCGTGGCATTACTGCTCATCAATGCTACACAGCCTATTGGTCTCCATTCACTGGCAATTATGGCATTCTGTATTGCTGCCAGCTTCCTTGCTTATTACTTTTATATAAAACAAACTGAAAAAAAGTAATCCATCCTATAGCTGATTCATCACTCCTAAAAAAGTAAACATGAAACCAGAAACCTTTGTCATATTGTTTTGTATCCTGTTTACAGGAGCTTACATAGCCTATTCACAACGCGACAACTTTTCGAAAGACCAGGTTAGTATTGTTTTCTCAGGCGATGATTACTACGAGCAGATAAAATATTCAGGCACTATAAAGATCAGTGATGACGAAACAACCATTACCAGTATTTCTGCAGGTGGCCGTCTGAAATACACTCATGATAACGAACAGGTAACCATACAAAGCGATAAAGACGGAAAGATCAGCTACTCATTTAATGGTAGCAAGCCACAATACGAACTGGCAGACAAAGACAAAAAGTTTGTAGCCGAAGCCATTCATGAAATGATCGCAATTGGTTTCGATGCAAAGGCACGTATGGAAAAACTATATGCAGCCGGTGGCGACAGTGCTTTACTAAAAGCCTTTGATGAACTGAAAGCAGATCATGTAAAATCAATGTACCTCAAAAGACTACTGAATGACTCTACCAGTAATGACAAAGTATTAAAGGTTCTTCAGAAAACAGCCTCATTCGGTGCAGACTATGAGAAGGTAACACTCCTAAAGAATGTAAATGAAAAGCAATTGGCAGATACGGCCATTATGCACGCTTACTTCAGCGCTATAAATTCACTTGGTGCTGATTATGACAAAGTATCGCTCCTGGAAAAACTGAATGAAAAGCAACTGGCAGACACGAATATCATGCATGCCTTCTTTACATCAGTGGCTGGCTTAGGTGCCGACTATGACAAAAGCAACCTGTTGAAAAGGGTCATTGAGCAACCATCTCTTTCAAAAGCAGTATTTGACAACGTCCTTTCCACAGCTTCAACTATAGGAGCAGATTATGATAAGATGGGCATTTATGAAAAGCTGGTAGTTAAAGAGAATATCACCACCGAACAATGGACGGCCCTGATCAATGCCGCAGCCAGACTCGGTGCAGACTACGATAAAAGTAACCTGCTGGTAAGGATTGCCAATAAGATGCCGGTAAATGAAAATACCAGGTCAGCATATGTGCAGGCTGCCAAAACGATCAGCAGTGAGTCAGATTATGCAAAAGCAGTGAAGCCAATACTATAAAACAAGGATAATATAATCTTATAAAAGAGCCGGTCTGTTAACAGACCGGCTCTTTGTTTTACTCTCTTATACTTGTAGCATCCGCCAATGTCATTGCAGCAATTTCATCCTTCCGTTTAAACACAACACCTTTCTGTTTGGCCGCAAATTCAAAAAACTCTTTGGCAGCCTGTACCATTTGAGGCGTGCCGCCAATACGGTCATGAAAGCTGATCGACATCTGCCTGCGTTTACCGGCAGCCTCTGCATACAACTGGTTAAACTCTAGTTTTAGCTGTTGTAAGAACTGGTCTGCCGAAAAATTCTTTCCTTCTATCAACACAATATCGTTACAACGCAATGTATAAGGCACCACGGCAAAGTCTTTATTATTCACCTTAATGATAAATGGTTCATCACGGCTCAGGTCATCAATATGATACACAAAACCCAGTTCCTGCAATATCTTCAGGGTATTTTCACCACGACGCAACCAGTTGGCATTGTACCCAACCGGGGTAAAACCAGTTACCTGTTTCACGGCGTCTACTCCATCTTTAATGAACTTTTTCTCTTCCTCATAAGGCATCGTGTACTGGGTAGACCAATTCATGCCATGTGCTGCCGCTTCATGTCCGCGCTGCACAATTTCCTTAGCCAAAGCAGGATTCTTCAATACAGCAGAACCTACCATGTGCGAGGTTACTTTAATACCAAACTTATCCCAGAGATCAAGCATGCGGGGAATACCTTCTTTGTAACCATACTGGTACCAGGTAGCCGCGGGCAGATCGATAAATCCCTTCTGCATATTCTGCGGAAAAGGGCTTTCTGCATTATCCGGTTGTCCGCCGGCTTCAAACTGCATGGAAACAGAGATCACCAGCTTAGAACCATCAGCCCATCTGGACTGTGGCTGATTATTGTTTTTATCTTCTGCAGGCAGTACTTCCGGAATACTGGTAATACCAGCCACTCCCAGCACGCTGCTTTGCTTTATAAAATCACGTCTTGTTGACATATGAGAAGTTATAAGTTGTACGTTTTAAGTTATAAGTAGAATACAGCCTAACGCGGAACGCTTAATGCTGAACGCAATTGGAGTCCGGAAAAAAAGCCAGTTAGCAGTTGGCAATTTGCAGTTGTCCTAATTTTCAAATCCAGCATCCCGTGACCATCTCTCTTCAAATCCCTAAATCTCTACATTCCGAAATCAGAAATCTTTGAGACCTGTAACCAGCAACTGGCTTTGCCACGGCTATCTCCTCAGCATCCCATCCACCGAATACCCATTGCTCTCCACAAAATGAAGCAGTACGCCGAAGAATGCTGCATGTACCAGTTGAGACGTAATTGCCTCCCAGTTTTCAATGGTAGTAGTACCAAAGATCAATATCGCCATTACCGCTCCCCCCGCTATAAGAGATGCTTTAGTAAACAACCCGATCAATACAAAAAGCCCGATTACCAGTTCTGCGATAGGTAAAGCATAGCTGAATGGAACTACCATTGCTTTGGGTAATATTGATTTTTCAAAATTGCCTACCATCCAGGCACTGAAACCACTGAGCTTAGGCATACGAACCAGGCCATGTCCAAACATACTTGCACCAATAGCCAGTCTGAGCAATAAAAAACTAACTGTATTCATGATTATGGTTTGATTTATCCAACTCTCGCTTATAGGAAATCAACCTGCTGATAAGCCAGGTCAGTTTGCAGCAGGTAAAAAATGCATTGCCTATATCGGATAGTCGGATTTGATTTAATAACACAAATTTGAGTATTCAGCCTGCCGACGCCCTGTACAATCATTGGATTAATCTGTACTTTTGAAGGAATGAAGACAAGAAACCTGTACAATCCGTTTGAATTTGAACTGATGGAGGTAGAAGAATATATTGCCCGCGAACACCGCAATACATTCTTCGAAATGGTATTTATCCTGGAAGGAACAGGCATACAGCGCATCAACGACCACCGGTTTCCTTATGCATCCGATAAACTCTTTCTTATTTTCCCGAATGACCTGCATGGATTTGAAGTAAAAACCCCTACCCGGTTTTTCTTTATCCGTTTCAATGAAAGCTACCTCAAAACGCAAAGCGAAGAATGGGTTGCCAAACTGCAATACATTTTCAACAATCACAACCACCTGCCGGGTTGCATACTGGAAAACATAACGGATAAACCTTTAATAAGGGCGCTGGTAGAAGCATTGATGCGTGAGCAGCATGGTCCGCGTCAGCAGGCACAGGAGGTCATTATGCAGGTAACGAATACCATCATTACCATTGCTGCGAGAAATATTGCAGCAACACAAACAGCATCTCCCAATACCAGTAATGGCGACACATCAGTTTCATTACTGAATTACATACATGCCAATATCTACCAGCCGGAAAAGCTCAAAGCTGAAAAGATAGCGGCACATTTTCATGTTTCACCTACGTATGTAAGCCAGTATTTTAAAAAGCAAAGTGGGGAAAGTCTGCAGCAATACATTATCAATTACAAGCTGAAATTACTGGAAACCCGCCTGCATTTTACCGATATGCGTATCGTTGAAATTGCCCAGGAACTGGGCTTTACAGACGAAAGCCATCTTAACAGGATCTTCAAAAAATACAAAGGCATTACACCTTCAGAATTCAGGAAAACAGCCCGCAGCAAAAGCGAGATTGTATCAAAATAAGTTGCTACAGCGCCTATAAGAAAGCAAACCTGTCAGGTCTAAGCAACTAAGCAAAGTACCCTTACAAAGCAAATCAGCCCGCTCAGGCCAGACCTGACAGGTTAAGCCGTTTAATCGCAGCCTACCCATCCCAAAATAGTCATATAAAATAAAAGTTGCTTCAATTATAAAACAACCGTGGTAGATGTCCTCACCCGAGGGAACAGCGCAGTAATTTTAATCTTTGGCTAACTCAATACCCGTATCTGTAAATGTAATTTTCCGTTGTTTATACAATGCACCCAGCGTCATTTTAAATACCTTTTTACTCATGCCGAAAAACTCGTAGATATCATCCGGAGAAGACTTATCGTTGTAAGGAAGCACACCTTTATTAGACTTTAACAGGCGCAGTATTTTAGATTCTCCATCTTCCACACGCTGGTAACCGGGTTTACCAACTACCACATCAATCTTATTATCAGGAGAAATGTGTTTGATATAACCCTGCATACGATCGCCCACTGAAATATTGCGATAGATCTCGTTGAAGTGCAATACGCCCGTATGCTTGTTGTTGATGATAGCAAGATAACCGATATCTGTACGACGGAAGATCAGGAGGTCCACGACATCCATTTCATTCACAGTAAGGATCTCGTTGCTAAGGAAGTGCTCTACCTTTTCAGTAGCCGCTACCCTGCCGGTTTGCTCATCCAGGTATATTTTTACCAGGTATTTTCCACCGGGGCGCATGCCCATCAATTGCTTTGATTTAGGCACAAACAGGTCTTTCATCAATCCCCAGTTCAGGAAAGCACCCTGGGGAGTTGTAGAAACTACTTCCAGGAAAACAATATCGCCCACCACACCAAGAGGTTTTTCGGTAGTGGCAATAATGCGTGATTCAGAATCGTGGTACACAAATACCTTCAGCATATCTCCTACCTTGGTATCGGCAGGCACCCAGCGTTTGGGCAGCAGAATATCTTCACGTCCATCCTGCAGGTACACACCAAAATCGAACATACGGCTTACTTTCAGCGTATTATAGTCTCCCACGTTTATCATGCGGCAAAGGTAAAGATTTAAAGGCACAAGGGTAAGGAATAAGGCACAGGGAATAAGAATCAAGGCACAAGAGGTAATTGGCGGTGGTTATTTACATTTGCTTCAATTTATCAGGCATGGTCTTCGATTTCCGTTTACAGGTATTCCATACAGTAGCCAAAAGGCTCAATTTTACAAAGGCAGCAGCCGAGCTGTTCATTACACAACCGGCAGTTACCAAACATATTCATGAGCTGGAACATACGTTTCAGACCAAGCTGTTTGAACGCAATGGCACCAAGATCAAGCTGACCGCTGCCGGTGAAACATTACTCCAATACACAGAACAGCTATTTGCCGTGTATCGTAATATGGAGTTTGAAATGAACAACCTTACCCAGCGCCGCGGCGGCAAACTGCGCATTGGCGCCAGCACTACCGTAGCACAATATGTATTGCCGCCAGTACTGGCTGCTTTTCATAAAAAATTCCCCGAGGTACAGGTTACTTTAACTACCCGCAATACAGAAGAAACGGAACAGGCGTTACAACACAAGGAAATAGACCTGGGCATTATTGAAGGCCATTCAAAGAACACCTCCTTCAAATACGTAGAATTTGTAAAAGATGAGCTGGTACTGGTAGCAGGTATGCACCACCCTTTAACACAAAAAGGGGTCCTCAAACCCGAATCATTAAAAACGATCCCCCTGCTGCTTCGTGAGCCCGGCTCAGGTACACTGGAAGTGCTGGCGCATGCCTTAAAGCCACTCGGCATCAAAATAAGCCAGCTTCGCAATGAAATGCAATTGAGCAGTACAGAAAGCATGAAGCTGTACCTGCAACATTCAGATAGCATGGCCTTTCTTTCCCGTCATGCAATTGCAAAGGAATTACGGTATAACGAATGTCGCATTATAGAAGTAAAAGGATTGAAAGTAGAGCGTTCTTTCAATTTCATCTTGCCACATGGACAGGCTGAAGCACTCCCCTCCTTATTCATGAAATTTGCCCTGCATCATAACTTCAGGTAATGGCTCATTACCAATAGCAATTTCTCCTGCCGCCTGCACATGATGAAATTTGCATCATGAAACAGCTATTACAAGGTAGTGAGAAAACCGGCAGAACAACCGTACTCGCCCTGCCACTGCCGGCTCAGAAAATGATCTTTATTCCTGTTGCCCTGCTCTGCATCACACCACTTGTATCTCCACCTGTTGCATTATTACTCGGCATAGCCATCGCTCAATTTACGGGTCATCCTTACCTGCATTACAATCATAAAGCCACACATACCTTATTACAGGTTTCAGTAGTAGGACTTGGCTTTGGTATGAACGCCGTCAGCGCATTCAGGGCAGGTAGCGAAGGAATATTGTTAACCGTAGTTTCGATTACAGGCACATTGCTGCTGGGGGCTGTAATAGCAAGCATACTGAAGATAGAAAGGAAAACAGCCTATCTCATCTCTGCCGGAACCGCTATTTGCGGAGGCAGTGCTATTGCGGCCATTGCGCCGGTGATCAGGGCTGAAGAAAAACAGATCTCTGTTGCACTAGGCACTGTTTTTATGCTGAATGCGATCGCCCTGTTTATATTCCCGGTAATAGGCCATACACTTCACTTATCAGACACCCAGTTTGGACTCTGGTGTGCTATTGCTATTCATGATACAAGTTCAGTAACAGGTGCTGCAGCCAGGTTTGGTAGTCATGCACTGGAAGTGGCAACTACAGTAAAACTTGCCCGTGCACTCTGGATCATACCGGTATCATTATTATCCGGCTATTTCTTTAAAACAACAAAAGGCAGTGTAAAGGTACCCTGGTTTATAGGGCTGTTTGTGATTGCCATGCTGATGAATACCTATGTTCCGGGGATTGAAAAGATAAGTAGTTATATAGTAGCGGTTGCACATGCGGGTTTAACGCTTACCTTATTCCTCATTGGTTGTGGACTTTCCCGCGTGGCGTTATTAGCGGTAGGCTGGCGCCCGTTATTGCAGGGAATTGTGTTGTGGATAGTAATTTCAATGGCAGCGCTGGGAGCGATATGTCAGTTTCGGGTTTAAAGTTTCGAGTGTCGGGTTCTTTAGTCCGGTCTTTCCTTCGACATTCAAAATTCAACATTCGATATTTTACTTCCCGTACTTCTCATTTCGTACTTTCTTGTGCCTTCATTTTCAAATATTCAAATTCTCAAATTTTGAAATTTGAATATTCGCACATCAGCAAATTTGCTAATTAACTCATCAACATCTTCGCTTCTTTCAACGGTAATTCTGTACCGAACAAAATGCCATCTACGCCCTGCAGTTTACTGCCTTCCAGTAAAGAACCGGTATCCAACGGAGCAAAGCCTACATCTTCGATCAGGCTACCTACGATCTTTTTAGCGTCTGCGTTATCACCTGCCAGGGGAATCACCCTTCTTTCATCAACCGGCACAGTTGTATTGCCCAGTTCAGCAAGATGTTTATACCAGATAGCATTGAATGCCTTTACCAGCTTACCACCACGGAAATGCTCCAGCACCTTGGTACTCGGAATATCGCCGCCCAGGTCATAAAAAGTGCCATCGGCCTTATAAGGATTGGTAGTATCTATCACTATTTTACCGGTCATATCATACACCGGCATGTGATCCAGGTTGCGCCAGTGGAAGGCCACAATTACCACATCACCAAATGTCACAGCATCGATAGCTTCCATCGGATGCAGATGCTTACCTAGTTCGTCTGCAAAATGTTGCAGTGAGGCAGGGCCCCGGGAATTGGCCAGGGCTACTTCGTGACCGGCCTTTACAAGCAATCTTGCCAGGTTGCCACCAATATATCCTGAACCTATTATACCTATTTTCATTGTACAGCTTTATATATGCAAATATCTCTCAATATACAGCACCTTACCGTGCTTCACATCCTGCATAAATACAAAGATTCAGCCTTTTTGTTTAGAAATCAAAGTTAATTAGGGTTGCAGGTTAAGGCACAAGGTTCAAGAAAGTACGAAATACGAAATGAGAAGTACTGCTCACTGCTGTATTTGCTCGTAGCTTGTATTCGCTTTTCACGTCTTTCATTCACTATTGACCATTGACTATTCACTTGTTTGAGCCACTCACGACTGACGATTCACGTCTCACGACATTGCCGATTGCCGCTCCACGACTACCGCCCACTCACCTGCTTATACAAAAACTCCGCGACAAACTGTCCCGATTCCAGCCAGCGGTTTTTGATCTTATGTCCGTACCAGAAGGGATTAAAATGTTTATGCAGTTCATGACCATACCCCTCTACTATTTTTAACCGGTTAGGAATATGAAGGGAATCCGCCTGCCGGTGTATGGGGTTACTGCCGTACAATGGTATAGGTGGGTGTTCAATCGGAACGATCTTATCCCTGTCTCCATGAATAGTTACAATAGGCACACGTGCATGTTGCAGCCAGGTAGTATCGAATATAGCTCCCCAGAAGCTTACTACGGCTTTAATACCTGCCGGGTTATATTGATGACTTGCAGTAAGCGTATCCGGCATTCCGGCAAGCTGTGCAAGATCATAAAAGCTGCTGTACACAGCCTGCAGGGCAGTGATGCCCCCGGCTGAATTACCCGCAAGGATGATACGATTGGTATCAATGCGATACCGTTCCCTGTTCTGCTTGAAATAAGCTACCGCCTGCAACACATCTTCCACCGCATCATAACAGCCCGATACCATATCCTTAAACCTCGTTAATGGCCGTTTTTTACTAAGCCGGTAATTCACGGCAGCACATACATACCCTCTTTGGGCAAAGGACTTACTCCATACCGGCGTACCTGCGGACCTTTTGGTTCCGAACTTAAAGCCTCCACCATGGATCCAGATAATAAGCGGCCGTTTTTTCAACGTATCGCCCAATGGCTCGTACAGGTCAAACTTATAATAACGCTTTTTTCTTCCGTTGGTGATCTGTGGCTGATAGCGTATGTTCTTCTGAATAACATACGAAGGAAATACAGGGTCCTTATACCGTACCCGGGCAGGCACCTGGCTTTTTACTTCTAAGGCAAGGCAGGTTGTTACAATAAAAATTACGACCAGTTTATACATAAGGTGATTACATAAATATAAGCAATATCCAACGAGCGATCATCAACAACCATACCGGGGCAATTCGTCATCACAATGTCACTTTCCCCTTTGCGTAAATAGTTTTTCCTGATGCAGCACAACGTGTTGGTACGTGCCCGGCAACTTTGCGCCCGAATAAAACTAACTTAATTATGAACTACGGGCGAAACACATGCTTATACAAACTGCTTTTATGTTGCAGCTTATTGTTGCTTCCATTTATAGCAGTACTTGCAAACGAAGAGGAAAACAATGGTGTTATAAAAGGAACAATCACTACTTCTGATAACCAACCTGCAGATGGTGTAACTGTATTTGTAAAAGGGACCAGAAGAACAGCCGTAACACAGGAAGACGGCAGCTTTACGATCAGGAACCTAGCAGCAGGCCAATACACACTTGAAATATCTCTGATCGGCTACACACCGGTACAGCAAAATGTAAATGTAGAACACAATAAAACGACATACGTAAAGCTGCAATTGACACTCTCTAACCAGCAATTACAGGGAGTAGTGGTAACAGCAGGCAAAAGTAAATTCATCCGCAGGCAAAGTGATTTTGTTGCCAAGATGCCGCTGAAGAACATGGAAAACCCTCAGGTATATTCATCCATTTCTAAAGAACTATTGCAGGACCAGGTAGCGGTAACCTATGCGGATGCGATCAAGAACTCTCCGGGTGTAGTAATGCAGCTTGAAAACAATAGTGCCGGCGGTACTGTTACTTCCCGTGGCTTTTCAACACAGTCATTCCTGCGCAACGGCGTTCCCGGTGTGGTAGGTAGCGGTACGCTTGACCTATCCAATATTGAAAGCATTGAAGTGATCAAAGGCCCTACCGGAACTTTGTATGGCAGCAGCCTTGTATCATTTGGAGGTTTATTCAACAGGGTTACCAAAAGACCTTTCGATACTTTTAAATCAGAGCTTACCTATACAGCCGGTGGCTTTGGCCTCAGCCGTATTACTGCGGATGTAAACACTCCTCTTAACAAGGACAAGACCTTGCTTTTAAGAGTGAATGCAGCCAGGCACAATGAGGGAAGTTTCCAGGATGCAGGCTTTAAATCATATGTATTCATTGCCCCTACCCTTACCTATGCCATTGATACCAATACTACGGTTACTGTTGATGCTGAATACCGTAATGAAAGAGGTAACAGCTTTTACCGCATGTTTGCTGATGGCTCTTATGCCACAGGCGCACGCAGCCCCAAAGACCTGAAGCTTAATTTCAGGAAAAGATTCAGTGGCGATGATATCGTTACTTACAATACAATGGCCAACTTGTTTGTAAAACTGGATCATGATTTCTCCAGCCAATGGCACTCACAAACCAGCTATACCTATCTTTCATCCAACGCCAACGGCCTTAGTGGCTACCTCAGTATGCTGGCCGGCAATAATTCACTGGTGAGGTATATGAGCAATACAGAGTATGCCAATAGCGCCGTTACTGATATCCAGCAAAACCTTACCGGCGATTTCAAGATCGGCAAGATGCGTAATCGCCTGCTGGTTGGTCTTGACTTTTACAGCATCACCACCAAATCAAGTGGCGGACCCACTGTTGCTTTTGATACTGTAAACGTGGCAAAGCCCGGAACTGCCTATACCCAACTTACCAGGTTAGCATTACTGGACAGATACAAAGGGCTCACTTTTACAAAAAGTAAAAGCCAGCAGTATATCTATAGTGCGTATGTACAGGACGTGCTTAATATTACTGACAACCTGATTGCACTGGCAGGTGTACGTATAGATTATTATGATAACAAAGGCACTGCTAACTATACAAGAGATACCACTACCGGCAAGTACAACCAGACAGCGGTTTCTCCCAAATTTGGTTTGGTGTACCAGGTAATAAAAGAAAAGATCTCCCTGTTTGCCAACTACATGAATGGCTTCCAGAATATAGCTCCTGTAACTCAGCCAGACGGCACCATCAGCACTTTTAAGCCCAGCCAGGCCAATCAATGGGAAGCCGGTGTTAAACTAAACCTGCTGGATAACAGGCTTACCGGTAGCATCAGTTATTACGATATCCAGGTAAAAAATATTACCCGCAATGATCTTCCCGCCCGTCCTACTTATACGGTACAGGATGGTGATCAGGCCAGCAAAGGATTTGAAGCCGAGATCGTAGCCTATCCTTTCAGCAACTTTGGTATTTCTGCCGGTTATGCATACAACGACAGCAAGTATAAAAAGATCAATCCTACGCTGGATGGTTTTCGTCCTATCAGCGCAGGGCCTGCCAATATTGCCAACCTGTGGCTGAGCTACAGAATTCACAGAGGACTATTGGACGGCCTGGGACTTGGACTTGGTGGTAACTATGCCAGCGAAAACAAAGTGATCCTCAGTACTACCAGTTATTATGCATTGCCCGCATATACTGTATTAGGTGCTTCTGTTTCATACGATCGTAAGAGATTCAGATTGGGACTGAAAGTTGATAACCTGACCAATAAGGATTACTGGGTTGGCTGGAGCACTACCATTCCCCAGATGCCCAGGCGTTTCAGCGGAACTGTTGCATTCAAATTCTAAGTTTCAATACCTATGAAGTAACCAGTATCTCTGTTTCCAGGTTACTGCCTTTCCTATAGAAAAAGCCCCTCCGCAAAAGAGGGGCTTCTTTTTATCGCAATATGCAAGTATAACCCTGTATTCTCGTTAGGCATCAAGCGTTCTGCGTTCAGCCACTATTTCATTACTGACTTTAAAATACCAACTACCTCTTTCATTTCTTTTTCATTGAGCGACGCAAAGCCCAACCTCAATGCGTTTTGTGAATCCGTTCCGTAATTATAAGAATTACCATCGCTGATAAACAGGCCTTTTGCAGCAGCTTTGGCCGAAATAGCCGGTAAGGGATGGCGTGCATCAAACCTTGCCCATACAGCCATACCACCTGACGGCTTACGAAAACTCACGAGCCCGCCTAACTCTTTTTCCAGCAACCCGCAAAACAGGTCTCTCCTTTCATGATACAGCTTTACAGACTTTTTAAGATGCCGCACCATATCCCCGTTCTTAAATAAAACCGCCAGCGCTTCCTCCATTAAATTATCTCCCCGCATATCCATCATTCTTCTGAATAAAATAGCTTCCCGTACAAAATCCTCCGTTGCTACCAGGTAACCGATGCGAATGGAAGTAGACAAAGATTTGGTTAACGAACCGATATATATTACTCTCCCACCGTGATCGGAACTGGCCAATGGCAATACAGGACTGCTATTGTAATGAAAATCAAAATCATAATCATCTTCAATAACAGGGAGTTTATATTCACGGATCAGTTCCAGCAACTTCATCCTTCTCTCTGCACTCATAGTTACTGTAGTAGGATGATGGTGATGCGGGATAACATACAACAGGTCGGGTCTTTTCTTTTTGCAAACTTTCGCAATCTCATCCACATCCAGCCCATTCTCATCTACGGAAACCCTTATCACCTTTGCACCAAACTGCTGAAAAATAGTTGTCGCCAGGAAATAGTTTGACTCCCCTGTTATTACTGTTGAACCAGGCTTCAGGATCATCCGCGCTGCAATAAAGATGGCCATTTGTGCGCCATGCGTCATCATTACATTGCCCACGTTAATATTCAGCCCTCGTGTATCGGAAAGAAAACGCACCATCTCCGTTCTCAGGTTTGGCGAACCTGCCGGACTACCATACATCACCATGCGTTTCATTGCCGGGTTATTGAACAGGCTCTTGTATTCACGCATCAGCAACTCCACCGGCGCCAGGCGTGAATCAGGGAATCCATCATTGATAAACAAACGGTATCCTTCAGCATTCATGGCAGGCAATGGAGGCCCGGGTATTTTATCGAAAGCAAAACCCGCATTGCCTGCATAAGCAGGGATATGCGTAGTTGTTTTTAATGAACGGGCCTTTATATCCGGAAGATGCTGGGCTACCATTACCCCTTTGCGTGGGATAGTCTCTACCCAATCCTGTGCAAACAATTCTTCATACGCAGCCACCACCGTTTGACGGTGTACTTTCAGCAAAGCTGCCATCTCCCGGCTACCCGGCAAGGCTGTACCAGGCTTGATAATCCCTTCCCGTATAAGATTTACCAACCCATTAGCGATCTGCAGGTAAACAGGTGTGCTGTTTTTCTTATTAACCGTCAGCAGAGTTTTGAATGGAAGCATCTGGACTATTTAGTTTCTTAAATCTGGACCATAAAGATAGACCAGGAGCGGCATACTTTTGAGGAGTGAAAGGGAATTAGAGAGGATCGTGAATCGGCAGACGGCAATCGTGAGTCGTGAATCGTCAGTCGTGAGTAGCCGCTGCTGTATTTGCGTTAGGCGTTGAGCATTAAGCGTTCTGCGTTTAGCTTCACGTAAAGTTTGTAATTATTAATAAAAAACTTAAACATTAAACTATAAACAATGAGCACAAGATTAAACATGTTCAAAACACAGCCAGAGGCTTATAAAGCAATGCTTGGATTGGAAAAATATACCAGCAGTATTGGTATTAATCCTCTTCAGAAAGAGCTGA
Source organism: Chitinophagaceae bacterium (assembly GCA_047602185.1). GTDB lineage: Bacteria > Bacteroidota > Bacteroidia > Chitinophagales > Chitinophagaceae > PMP191F. The sequence goes on from JASGHY010000001.1 coordinate 2,116,949, forward strand.
TCAAAATAAGGGCCTCACAGATCAATGGCTGTGCTTACTGTATCAACATGCACACAAAAGATGCACGTAAGCTGGGTGAAACTGAAACCCGTATTTACCTGATCAGCGCATGGAGAGAAGCACCCAATGTATTTAATGAAGAAGATCGTGTATTGCTCGAATTGACAGAGTCTGTTACCCTCATCCACCAGCATGGCATCAGCGATGAACTGTACGAAAAAGCGATCACCCTGTTTGGGGAAGAGAAAACTGCCCAGATCATCATGGCTATTATTACCATCAACGGCTGGAACCGTATTGCGGTATCACTGCACATGCACCCGGAACTGTAATAAACCCGGATGCAAGGGAAAGTATAGCAAATGAACAGGAACTGCCGGGTCTGTATATGTTAGCAGATCAGGCAGCTCTTTAACCACAAAAAATAGTATATGTCGCAGATAAGGTATGTTCAGAACGATCATGATATTGAAAAATGCTGGCAGGTAGTGTATGCCCTGCGTCCGCATTTGCAGAAGGAGAATTATGTGCAGCAGGTAAAGGAGATGGAACAGGAAGGCTATCGTATGTTGTACATTGCTGAAACCGTAAACGGTGAGGAGATTGCTGTAGCCTTTGCCGGTTATCGCAATATGCAGATGCTATACTGTGGTAAGATCATTTATATTGACGACCTGAGCACATTACCTGAATTCCGTGGTAAAGGATATGCAGGTGCTTTACTGGACTATATTCATCAACTGGCAAAAGAGACCGGTAAAGACGCCGTACACCTCGATAGCGGCTATCAGCGTAACGATGCCCATCGTCTTTACCTGAATAAGGGGTATAAGCTGGCGAGTCATCATTTTAGCAGGGGATGCTGAACGCCTAACGCGAAACGCAGGGTTATAAGTTGTAAGTAGAATACAGCTTAATGCGGAACGCTCAACGCCTAACGCGAATACAGATGTGCGGATGAAGAATACAGAAGTACGGAAGACAAAATATCGAATGCAGAACTTTGAATATCGAATTTCGAAGGAAATACAAGGAGCAACTGCAAATTGCCAACTGCCAACTTGTATTTCCTCGCGGCTTAATTCACAATCCCCCGTACCAGGCCCCTCACTTTCAGGCAGGTAAACATTGTAGCAATATAACCGTCGATTGGAATATAGGTGAAGATGATACCTGTTACCTTTTTGTTGCGATCGATCCAGGGATGACTGCCAAATGCCCCGGGACTACTATTCTCTACCAATACATCGCCAGTGGTTGTCAGATCACGCCAGTTGCCAATGCCGTAAATACCGGTTGTATTGATCATAGAGGTGGGATAAGGCGAATAGGCGACTGTTGCTCCTCCCAATTGATTTTGCTCCATAGCCGTTACACCAGCTTCGCTTAAAACTCTTGTTCCGTTTGAAGCAATGCCTTTATTCATCAGCATAATGAGCAGTTTGGTATAATCATACGGCGTACTACGGCCACCACCCGCAATGATCGGGTTCTGTGTAAGACCGAAGTCTGTATCTGTCATGCCGCAGGGAGTAGTGATCTTATCTTTCAATAGGTTGGTCCAGCTTTTACCGCTTACAACTTCGCAAATACGACCTGCTACCTGCATACTTACACCACCGTAATAAAACTTAGTGCCGGGAGGGTTGATCAGGGCAACGTTTTTTGCAATCAGGTTAACAGCTTCTTCCAGCGTAAGCGTTACATCACTTTCATATCCCTGTGAAGAATTACCGGGAAAACCGGAAGTATGTGAGAATAACTGGGCAATAGTAATATTTCCTTTTCCGTAGGTAGTAAAGATGGGCAGGAATTTCCCAACAGTATCACTGAGCCTGATCTTTCCTTCATCTACCTGGCTCATCAACACGGCACCAGATAACCATTTTGAACAGGAAGCTATTAACTGCCGGGTATTACCATCATAGCCACCATACCCCTTTTCATAAGCAATGCTACCGTTCACAGTAATAACAGCATAGCATTTGCCATTGAACTTTGAAGGCACAGAATCATTCAGCACCTGTTCTACAGCACTGAAATCATATCCTTCAGGATCTTTGGGAAGATCAGTTCCCTTTTTACAGGAGAAAAGTAAAATGCCAGTAGTCAGCAGGAAAAGCAGCATTTTTTTCATACGCAATGATTATCGCACTACAATAAACGATGATAGCGGCCACCATAGTATAAACAATTGCCGGGCCATTTCCCTTATTATACCCCTATAAATGCGAAATGCAGCAGGGATTCGGACTCCTGCTGCATTTGATTATTAAGCTCTTATACTATCCTTTACATTTCAGGAGCGATACTTGCCTCAACAGGTGCAGCCGTCTCCCCTTTTTTGGCATTTGCCAGTTTGGCCTTTACCATCCTGTCTACCCTGTATAGCATCAGGATACCGAAGATCGAAATCCCTACTATGATATATCCCAGGGTGTTGTAATGTTCCAGCGGACTATATTTCGTTTTTTGTACCACTATCATACCCGCAAAAGCAGCAGCAATACCGCCGGCTACCTGTTGAATAGAGGAGTTAATACTCATAAAAGCTCCCCTGTCCTGCATCTTTGGTACTGCAGTTGTTAATGCTGAAGCCGGGATCATGCGATTCAGGATACCCATCATCATCAGGATGTTCAAGGTAATAATGACCCAAAGCGGCCTGGGTGTCAGGTTTGTATAGATCACTACCATGATCATCAGCCATACTGATGCTGCTACAAACAATTTAAACTTATCAATTTTATCACTCAGTCTTCCTACCAACGGCATCACGATCAATGATGCTACACCAGATACCATAAATAAGATGGGTAACTGTTCGTTGGTTACATGCAGATTATTAATGGCAAATGCACTACCGAAAGGCATCATCATAAAACCACCGATCATCATCAATGCACTGGCTGTAAAACCCACCCTGTAATCTTTTTGTATCAGGGTATGCCAGAGGTGCAATACAGGGCTTTTATCACGCTGAAACGCCAGGTGTGTTGTCAATGGCTTTAATTGTGTTATGATCAGGATTGCCACCAGTATTGCCAGTCCAACGATCATCAGGAATGGCGATTGCCATCCATAAGCATTAGCCAGGTACAAACCAATGGGAATACCCAATACCTGGCTGGCACCAAAACCCATTTGTATAAAGCCCATTACACGTCCACGTTGTTCAATGGAAAACAAGTCTGTAACAATGGCAAGGGAAATAGAACCAATGACACCGCCAAACAAACCGGTGATAATACGTGCTGTAACCAACATGGGATAAGTATGCGCAATGCCACAGGCAAATGTTCCGAGAATAAAACCAAAGTAGAAAAACAGCAATAACTTCTTACGGTCAAACTTGTCAGCAAACCCCGCAGTAAGAAAGCCGGAAGCACCGGCACTGAAAGCATAAGCTGAAACCGCCCAGCCAAACTGACCGGGTTTTATATCCATTGATTTCATCAGCATATCTCCCAGCGGAGACATTACCATAAAATCGAGCACTACTGTAAACTGTGTGATCGCTAAGATAAAGATGACGAATTTCTGATACGATGAGAGAGCCGTTCCTTTTTCCATAAGCCTGGTTGTAAATGTAGTTGTTATTAAGTTGTTAACGAGCCGGTGCAATCTCTTTTTGCAGGCCGGCCTTACGAACTAAACTCCTGCTAAATTGCAGAAACCGTTACGTTAAGGAAAAATAACAAAACACCCGTTGCAAGGTTTCACATAGGGGTGTTTATTTTTTACAACAAGCATGGTTTATTAAACGGCGTGGGAACGTTGATACAGTTTCGGGTGTCGGGTTTAAGGTTTCGGGTTGGGGAATCGTGAGACGTGAGTCGTGAGAACAAGTGAATAGTCAATAGTGAATGGTCAGTGGTGAGTAGTTCTTCGTGAATCGGCAATATCGTGAGTGGTCGTTGCTGTATTTGCTCGTAGCTCAAAGCTCGTCGCCGGTATTCATGATAACTGCAAATTGCCAACTGCCAACTTTCTTCCTGCCTTTCCTTCGATATTCGACATTCAGAATTTGACATTCGATATTTTCACTTCCCGTACTTCTAACTTCGTATTTCGTACTTTCTTGTGCCTTAACCTACAACTTTGTATTTGCGTTCCGCGTTTAGCGTTAAGCATTCAGCTTTACTCAAGACCTACAACCTGTATTCCATTCCTCCATTTTCAAATCTTCAAATTCTCAAATTTTGCAATTTGCACATCTGCATATTGGTTAATCCGCACACTTACAGTTCTCTCCGGATCACTCCATCCAGGTAATCAAAAATATCTTCTCTTGCACCAGCGGAACGATTGATAATCTGTCCCTCTTTGCCAATGACAATATGAATAGGTAAACTATTGATGCCGTATGCTTCACTTACATTACCCGCATTGTTCAACACTGTGTAGAGAAAACTACGCTTCTTAAAAAACTGTCGCAAGGTTTCGGATTTGTCACCTGTAATAGCAAGAAACACTACGCTATCGTTGTTTTTATATTTCTGTACCAGCTTATTCAAGGTGGGCATCTCTCCTATACAGGGCCCACAACCCGTTCCCCAGAAGTTGAGCACAACAACCTTGCCCTTCAGCGCAGATAACCTGACCGTATTACCCTGCAGATCGTTCCCGGTGAAATCAGGTGCGCGTTGCACCTGCGTTGTTGTTTTGGGCTTTTGCTGCAATGCTGTTACAAATCCTTCAAATGTTTTTTCCTTTACGGTACAAAGCGAAAAAATGGCTTTAATGGAATCCAGGGCGTTTTCTTTTCCGGATTTGTATAACTGCTTATAATCTTCCATTGCCATATTCAGGTTACCCGCTTTCCGGTAGGCAGCAGCCCTTACCTCTAACAGGTCAGGCAAAAAATTTCCTTCTTCATTGCTACCAGCTATAATAGCAATACCGGCAGTTGCATGAATAATTGCCTTTTCATATTGCTGCTGCAACAGGTACACTTTTGCCAGTTTCTGCAACATGAGAGGCGTTTCCATTTTATCGTGGCTTTTTGAAAGCCTGTACTGGTGATTAATACTTCCATCCTGGAACATCCGGATACAACGCAATAATATGGCCTCAGCAGAATCGAGATGTGTTTCTCTTTCAACATAAATACCAGGCAACATACTTAACCCGTAATAAGGAATACTACCAGCCCGGTAACGCGGCAATAATGCTTTTTCAAAATCAGTTACAGAAAGAGATCTGTCATCATGCAGGTACCAATTCACATTTACGTCTCCTGCAAGTGCAGCCGCAGGCCATTGCCTGTAAATGACAGCCAGTTGCTGCTTTACATCCTCTTCCACCATTTTAGTGGTTGCCTTATAATATTCGTAATTGTATAAGCTAAAGGCAAAAGCAGTTTCTTCAGCCTGGGGAAACGTTTTAAATAGCTGAAACAAAAAGGGCTTTGCGACAGACAGGTTACCTGCTTTTGCATACCCAATACATAATGCTGCCAGTAACCCTGCCGGAGGCGTCCCGGCGGTTTGATAGACCCGTTCTAAACCCGGTAAAAGAGCCTTGATCATGTTATGACTTTCCTCAATTGGTTTTACCAATGAAATAACGTTGAAGTATTTACCATAAGCGAGGTAATTAGCAGGATGCATCCCTATCTCTTTCTCAAAAACCGGTTGGGGCTTATCGGTAAAAAAGTCTTCAAAATAAGCGCCGGCAACAGTCGTTTGCCGGTCTTTTTCATATACGTATAGCTTCTTCAGCGCTTTGTCATCGTCTTTATTTAAAGTGTAAAAACGAATAGTAAAAGATGCAATAGAATCCGGCAGCATAAAAGACTGACGTAAAATAGTATCCCCGGCAAGCTTTAACGTGTACCATTGGTAGCCACCCTGTTGGCCAAAAGTGGTCACTTTTGCATAAACAGGTTCTTTGCCTGAGAGCTGAGCACCCACATCCTGCAGGTTATAACTGATCTGTAATGTATCGCGCCAGCGTGGGTGTTCAGGAAAAACAGTACTTACCTGGGCAAAATTGCTTTGACTGAATAATAGCGCAGTAAGAAACAGAGTATAGCGGCATAATTGGAGCATAATTGTTTTTTCTTCAAAAGAAATAAGCCCGGCTGCATTATAAAAAAACGATTGACCATCTGACAAATACCTTTTATAAACAATCAATACAGCCTGACTAAACCACTGTGGTTACCGGGTTCCATAAATTAATCAGCCATAGGACAGATTTCGTCAGCCGTTTCCCCATTTTCGTCACCCGGATAGTAATATTTGATAAAAATCCATGAGATTTACAACAAGGAGGATCATTGTATGGACACCAGCGTTGTTGCATCTATAAAAAAGCCTAAGCCACGGGTACAGTTAGCCAAATGGCTGACCACTACCTGGCAACGTTCATTTACGGATATGCGCTACAGGATCTTATTGCATGCGTCATTCTGGCTGTTCCTGGTCTTCTTCTGGTTACGTGAAAGTCTTATTGTTCATATAGAACCCCATCAACCACTTACCATTACTTTAACGGGAATAGCACTTTCCCTGTTCTTATTTTATCCTTTGGTATATGGTATTATTCCTTTGTTGCAGAAAGGGAAATGGATCGCGGCATTATTGGCTTTTATAGCCTATTATATTATTGCCATCTTCCTGAGAACCTATCATATTGATATGCTGGTAAACAATTATGGCGACTGGTTTGCAGGACAGGATTTCTGGAGTAATTTTTATAAACACCAGCTTGAGCCTGTGCAATTGCTGAAAGGCTTTTTCAGCAGCATTACAGGATTGATCACCATTATCTATATCCCACTTACTTTAAAGTTTATCCGTTATGCCTATAACAGGCAATTGAAACAAACACAACTGGAAAAAGAGAATGTACAACTGGAGCTTAATTTTCTAAAAGCGCAGGTAAACCCTCACCTGTTGTTTAATTCTCTCAATAACCTGCAATCCTATATAGTGCACGATGAAAAAGAGAAGTCAATACTCCTGCTCAACAGGCTGGCTGACCTTCTGCGCTTTTCGCTGTACGAGTGTGAAGGTGAATATGTCTCTATACAGCAGGAAACCGCCCTGCTCAATAATTATATAGCTGTGGAAAGTGTCCGTTACGATGAGGATTCTGAGATCACTGCAGATATCCAGGCCACCACGCTCTCCTACCCGCTCCCGGCCTTGTTATTGATGCCATTGATTGAAAATGCGTTTAAGTACAGCAGTGCCTTACCCGCTTCAGTAGTTCGTATCAGGCTTACGACCATCAATGATACGCTTCAACTGGAAGTTTATAATACCTGTGCTGCCGAACGTACTACAAACGGAGGAATAGGCTTGCAAAACGTGCGCAGGAGATTAGAACGTTATTTTCCCGGCAGGCACCAATTGAATATTCACGATGCCGGAAACAGTTTCACCGTTAACTTAATCATTTACCCACCTGCCGTATGAACTGCATAATTGTTGATGATGAACCACAGGCCCGTAAACTCTTACAAACCTACCTGTCTTCTGTACCGGGGTGTACAGTTACCCGTGTTTGCCGTAACGCCATGGAGGCATACGAGGCATTACAAACTGCCGAAACAGACCTGATGTTCCTTGATATCAAAATGCCTGTTATTTCAGGAACAGATTTTCTGCGTTCACTTAAAAATCCGCCATTGGTTGTTTTTACAACAGCTTATGATAAATATGCCCTGGAAGGTTATGAATTGAATGTAGTGGATTACCTGCTAAAGCCGGTCCCGATGCCAAGACTGTTACAGGCAATAGATAAAGCAAAAAACCGCCTGGCAGAAAAAAGCAACAGTGCTCCCCAGGCAGCAGCAGATTATACTTTCGTGAAACAGGACCAGAAACTGGTAAAAGTATCCTTCCGTGATATTCAATACGTGGAGGGTATGCAGAATTACATCAAAATACATCTTAAAGATGCTGTGCTTATAGCTTCCTGCACGATGAAAGCCTTTGAAGACCTTTTGCCTGCACAACAATTTATCCGGATACACCGCTCGTATATCGTTGCCCTTTCAGCCATTACAGCCGTAAAGAGCAATGTGGTTGAATTACCCGGTATTGAGTTACCTATCGGGTTGAGTAACAAGGAGCAGTTGATGAAAGCTATTGGCAGGGGACGTGAGGCATGAATCGGCAGACCGCAATCGGCAAAACCTATTTCAGGTTACAGGTTTCGAGGATCTCTGATCTCGGGATATAGCAATTTGGGGATTTTAAAACCGGGCAGCCGGACTTTGTTAAAAGAAATGGACATGGATTGGGGATAAGGTTTCTTCATCGGGTCTGGATGACGTCTTTATGAGGTCTTTAGTTCTAATGCGGGGTAAAGGCGCACTTTCTATATGCTTTTGGCGGATACGAGCAATTCATCCGATCGCTTTAGGGTATTTAATCACCGATCGTGAAATGGGGATGCCTGTTGCAGGATACAAAGTTACAGGTCTCAAAGATTTCTGATTTCGGAATGTAGAGATTTTGTGATTGAAGACAGGTTTCACGCAAAGGCAGCCAAGGTCCGCAAAGCCGCAAATTGTTTTACCAGGTGCCAACTTGTTTTTCTGTATTTGCTCGCGGCTCGTAGCTCAAAGCCCGCCGCTAGTATCCACGGCAACAGCAAATTCCCCACTGACAACTGTATTCGCGTTCCGCGTTAAGCGTTCAGCATTCTGCTGTATTCTACTTATAACCTATAACTTACAACTTATAACACAGTATTGACATCTGCACATTCTCCTATTCAGCCTTCACTATCCTCGCTACATACCCTCCGCCTTTTACCATTTTAACAGGGATTGAGGTGTTTTTAGAAACACTGATCGTTTCCGTTTTAAATTCTTTGGCATTACGGTCTGCATTGATCCCATCCTTCCACACATACATTTTGTAGTTACCATCTCCCAGGAAAGACAGGTCTAATGTTAGCTCACGGGAAGTCCAGTCTGTCATGGCCCCGATAAACCATTCGCCGTTCTTAGCCTGCCGTGCTACCGCCACGTAATCACCCACCTTAGCATGCAGGGGGACCGTGTTGGTCCATTCAACCGGTACCGCTTTCAGGAATTCCATTGTTTCCGGTTCTTTATAATAATGTGTTGGCATATCACAGAGCATCTGCAACAGGCTTTCATAGATCACATACATGGCCATCTGGTTGCAGCGTGTTCCCAATGTCATAGGTTCAGACGGCACCACAGCAAAGGCATTCTTTTGAACATTCAGCATACCGCCGGGTGTAAAATCCATTGGTCCGGCAGCCATTCTTGTAAATGGAATAGTGGTAGTATGTTCCGGATCAATGGTTGCAGCAAACTTGCTGATCTCATTGCCCAGTACCCCTTCGGAAGTTAATACATTGGGATATGAACGTAACCAGCCGGTAGGCTTATAGGCACCATGAAAATCAACCAGCAACTTATGGGCAGCAGCAGCTTTTGCAACACGTTCATAATAATTTACCATCTGCTGGTCATCACGCTGCATAAAATCTACCTTAATGCCCCTGATGCCCCATTTTTCAAAGATGTTAAGGACAGTATCCATTTGCCTGTCGAGCACCAGCCAGCTTGTCCATAATAACAATGATACATTCTTCTGGCGGGCATAATTTGCCAGTTCCTCCACATTGATGCCGGGAGCTTGTTTCATCAGGTCCCTGGTATCACACCAACCCTCATCCAGTAATACATATTCAATACCATACTTTGAGGCAAAGTCTATATAGTATTTGTAAGTGTCGTTATTAATACCGGCCCTGAAATCAACACCATAGATATTGTTGTAGTGCCACCAGTCCCACTGCACTTTGCCGGGCTTTACCCAACTGTAATCACCTTCAGCCACGCGGCCTAACTGGTAAGGCAACTGGTTTGAGAGAATGTCTTTGTCTTCCTTTGCGATCATTACAATACGCCAGGGGTAAGACTGTGGCCCGTTACCTGTAGCAATAAAGTCTTCACGTGACAACACCTTTTCATCCCTGTCGCTGGTAATCTTTTTCTCTTTGGGATAATGAGGATAAACAGCCTGGAGCTTTCCGTTGCCGGCACCACGTAACCACATACCGGCATAATTGAATAAAGAAGATTCGGTAAGCAATAGTTTAATTCCGTTTACTTCAAATAAAGCAGGTAAACTGGCCAGTTTTTTATCATCTATACTATCAAGCTGGTAGTTTTTGTATTGACGCTCGTTATGGCTATAAAACCCATCTTCCTGCGGATACCATGAACGGCCATTTTTATCAAGATTAAATACAGCCTGTTCGTCCAACACTTTGTAGGCAGCTTTGTGTTGTGTGAGCCAATGCCATGCAATGCCGTTATTGTAAGCACGCCATTCCATGGACAGCCCATTGGAGAGGTCAATATGTAACTGGTTATAATTATCTCTTACTTCTGCGGTCTTTTGAAACACCACCGGTTTTAGTACTATATCCTGTGTGGTTGCTGTGGCTTTGGCAACCTTCAGTTTTCCCGGCTTGTCTGCATCAGTTTTAAAAGCCACGGCAGACGTACCGATCAGCACTTTACCATCCTGCGTTACTTCGTAAGTGATGCTATCGCCGGCAGTTATATTAATAGCGATCGCTTTATCAGGCGAAAGCAATGTATATTTCTTTTGTGCTTCTGTTATTGTAACAATACCCAGTAGCGAGCAGACAAGAAGAAGTTGTTTGTATTGCATACCAAGAGAATTTCTGATTTCTGGATTTTTAGATTTCGGGATTTGATAATACAAGCTGCGAGCTTTGAGCTACGAGCGGCGAGGAATACAAGTTGGCAGTTGGTAATTTGCAGTTGCTCCTTGTATTTCCTTCGAAATTCGATATTCAAAGTTCTGTATTCGATATTTTGTCTTCCGTACTTCTAACTTCGTATTTCGTACTTTCCTGAGCCTTATTCCTTGAATCTTGTGCCTTAACTTAGAACCTACAACCTGTATTCCAATTTTTAAATTAACGCAGGCTTCTCTTTATACACTTTCCACAAGAACTCTCCGAACAACGTATTGGCCCAGGCAAACCACTTGCGGGTGAAATTAGCCGGATCATCCTTGTGAAATGACTCATGCATAAAGCCAGTACCACCATGTGTTTTTTGTAGCAGCTCAATACAGGACCTGATCTCTGCATCATTGTTGCTGGTAATGCCACGCATAATGATGCTCATGGGCCAGATCATATCCTGCCCTACATGCGGGCCTCCAATGCCTTCTCCTGCTTTTCCTTTAAAATAAAAAGGATTGTCAGCAGATAAGACCATCTTACGTGTATTGATATAAACAGGATCAGTGCTTTTTACAGCTCCCAGGTATGGCATTGCCAGCAGGCTGGGCACGTTGGCATCGTCCATGAGATTATAACTGCCAAAGCCATTTACTTCGTAGGCATATATTTTACCAAAACCTTTATGTTCAATAATGGCATGCTGCTGTAATGCTTTCTCTACCTCATTTGCCAGTGCAGTGAGTTTAGCTGCCGCTTCGGTGTCTTTGTAAATAGCGGTCAGCATTTCAGCAGCCTGCCGCAAACTGGCAACGGCAAAAAAGTTGGAAGGTACCAGGAATGAAAATACCGTTGCGTCATCACTGGGGCGAAACGCAGAGCAGATAAGTCCTACCGGCTTCACCGGGTAGCCATATCCATTCATAGGCAAGGTATCAGTTGCCACAGCAGTATTGCGCTGAAATTTATAAGAGCCGTTTCCTTCTTTACGTTGCTGATCCCTGAAAACGTTGTAGATGGATTTAACCGCGTCTTTCCACTGGTCATCGAACGGAGCGATATCACCAGTAAGCTTCCAGTAATGCCAGGCCAGCCTGATGGGGTAACAGAGTGAATCAATTTCCCATTTACGTTCATGTACACCGGGTTTCATATCGGTATGATCCTTTGCCCATTCGCCCCGTTTGTTGGGGTCATTATAAAAGGCATTTGCATAAGGATCTTTCAGCACACAGGCAGTTTGCCGGTTAATAACACCCGCTACCAACTGCTGCAGGGCTTTGTCCTGTTTCATAAACTGCAGGTAGGGCCATACCTGTGCACTGCTGTCACGAAGCCACATAGCATCTATATCACCCGTAATGACATAGGTGTCAGGCTTACCTTCTTTGGTGGTATGGAAAACAGTTGTGTCTAATGTGTTGGGAAAACAATTCTCAAATAGCCAGGCCAATTCGGGATTCTTTACACCGGCTTTAAATTCTTTTATCACCTTTTCCACTATTTCGCTGCTGAAGTTTCTTTTCTCTGCGGGAATACGGACAACCGGGAAACCATCTGTAGTTGCAAAGCTTTTTATGTTGCTAAACAGTAAACCTGCACCGGTTAGCGCGGTGTTTTGAATAAATAGTCTTCTTCTCATATTTGATTGTTGTAAGGAACTCTGTAATGGCAAGATGATTACAGGTTCCCCGTGTATTTACCTGCACACAAATTCGTAATTTTTGTTAATTATAGAAATCTTCTCTGTTCTTTTTTTGACACATAGTATACCGGGCAATGTAATTCCGTTGAATTGGGCATTAGCAGTACCTTTGCCCGATGGAATATTTCAAAAAGCTGCAGGAGTTACTGAAAACTGAGCGACAGGAAGATAAAAGATTATACGAGGAGCAGGCAGAAAAATCATCCGTACAGGCCCGCAGGGAAAATGGTCTTACATGGTATCCCATAGCCATCCGCGATTCGGAAATGAGCCGCGGCGATTATCTTACCGTAGAAATAGAGCGTACAACGCACCAGGATATAATTCACCAGCTTCGTTCAGGCGCTTCGGCTGCCTTATTCTCTAATCATGATCCTAAGAATGATCGTGTGGAAGGAGTTATTGCCTGGCAGGGCGGCAACAAGCTTAAGATTACCCTGCGCACTGACGAACTGCCCGACTGGAGCCGAGATGGCAAACTGGGTATCGATCTGCTGTTTGATGACAACAGTTATGACGAAATGCAATATGCGCTCAAATCAGCAGACCAGTTGGCTGAGAAAACCGAAGATGGCAAACTGATCCGCATATTGACCGGTGAGCAGGCTGCCAGTTTTGACGAAAGAATCAAGGCGCCTGTTATTCCCTCTCTCAACTCATCACAACAGGCCGCAGTACATAAAATTTTAACGGCCAATGATGTTGCCATTGTGCACGGCCCTCCCGGAACCGGTAAAACCACCACACTGGTGCAGGCCATTAAGGCATTGATAAAGCAGGAAGAAGAACAGCAACAGATACTGGTAGTAGCACCCAGCAACACTGCCGTAGACCTGCTGAGTGAAAAACTTTCAGAGGAAGGTTTGAACGTATTGCGCATCGGCAATCCCGCCCGTGTGTCTGACAGGCTGTTATCACTGACGCTCGATAGTAAAATGGCTGAACATGCGAGTATGAAGGAGATCAGGCGGTTAAAGAAACAAGCCTCGGAGTTCATCAGCATGGCCCATAAATACAAACGTAACTTTGGTAAAGCAGAACGGGAACAACGAAAAGCCCTTTTTGACGAAGCCCGTAACATCATGCGTTCTGTAGACACTACCGAGCAATACATTACCAACGATATTATTGGCAGAGCCCAGGTTATCACCGCTACGCTTGTAGGTGCTAATCATTATACCATAAAGAATTTAAGGTACAAGACAGTAGTGATTGATGAAGCCGGCCAGGCACTGGAGCCTGCCTGCTGGATCCCGATCTTAAAGGCTAAGAAAGTGGTCTTTGCAGGAGATCATTGCCAGTTGCCCCCCACTATCAAATCGAATGAAGCGGCAAAGAATGGATTGAGCACCACACTCATGGAAAAATGTGTACGCCTGTATCCGGAAGCAGTTGTATTGCTACAGGAACAATACCGTATGCACCAGGCCATCATGGGTTATTCTTCAGCAGTTTTTTATAACAACCAGCTTAAAGCCCATGCCTCGGTAGAGCAAAGACTTTTATTTAACGGTGATAGACCTTTGTCATTTATAGATACTGCGGGTTGTGGTTATGAAGAGAAGAACGAAAGCACCAGTATCAGTAATCCTGAAGAAGCAGCTTTTCTTTTTAAGCATGTAAACCAGGTAGTGGAAGAACTAGGTGCGCATTACAAGCCTGATAACTTCCCCACTATAGCCATTATATCTCCTTACCGTCACCAGGTGGAGATCCTGAAAGAGCTTTTCCAACATAATACAGCCCTGCACCCTTATAGCGGTAAGATCTCAGTAAACACGATCGACAGTTTCCAGGGGCAGGAACGTGATATTGTTTATATCAGCATGACACGAAGCAACACCGATAATAATATAGGCTTCCTGTCCGATACCCGTCGTATGAATGTAGCCATGACAAGAGCCCGTAAAAAGCTGGTGATCATTGGCGATAGCGGCACCTTGTCTCAATTACAGTTTTATGCAGATTTTATTACCTATGCTGAGAAGCAGGATGCGTATCTGAGTGCCTGGGAATTCGTTTAATATGGAAATGCTGAAATGCAAAACGCGGAACGCTTAACGCCTAACGCGAATAAGATATTCGAGGGAATGTGCAGATGTGCAAATTAGAGGAATCAGGAATTGGGAATTAGGTTGAAAAGAGAGGTATGAAGTCGGAAATCTGAGGTCTGAAAATACAGCGACCACTCACGATTCACGATTTTCTTTCACCTTTCACATTTGACTTTTCACGATTCCCCTCTCACGACTGACGACTCACGTTTCACGATTGCCGTCTGCCGATTGCCGATTATTCACAACACTCCTATCCGTTTACAATAAACCCACCATTGGGATGTAATACCTGCCCGGTGATGAAATTAGAATCAGCGGAGGCGAGGAATACATAGCAGGGGGATATTTCCACTGGTTGTGCAGGTCTGTGATACATGGTGTCCTTACCAAACTCCTTTACCTTTTCTGCTGAAAAAGAAGCGGGGATCAAAGGTGTCCACACCGGACCGGGAGCTACCGCATTAACACGGATCGCTTTTTTCATCAATGACTGCGCAAGACTGCGGGTAAATGAAACCAAAGCACCTTTAGTGGCAGAGTAATCAATGAGGGATGCGTTTCCTTTGTATGCCGTAACGGATGCCGTATTGATGATACAGCTACCTTCTTTCAGGTGTGGAATTGCATATTTTACAAGGTAAAAAGGCGCAAAGAGATTTACCTGGAAAGTATGTACAAGATCTTCTTCTTTAATATCTTCCACGCTTTGTTGGGGAAACTGTACTGCCGCATTATTAACAAGGATGTCTATCTGCCCAAACTGATCTATCGTTTCTTCAATTACATTGCGACAATTCTCTTCCTGGGTAAGGTCTGTTGACAGTAAAATTGTTTTGCCCCCGTATTGCCGGATAATCTTTTTGGTTTCTTTTGCATCATCGTGCTCATCAAGGTACACAATAGCTACATTAGCACCTTCTTTGGCAAAACTGATAGCCACTGCCCTGCCGATGCCGCTATCACCACCGGTAATGATAGCCACTTTTCCTTCTAGCTTACCGCTACCAGGCTTTCCATCATCGTACACAGGCCTGGGAACCATTTCTTTTTCAGAACCAGGTTGTTTCTCCTGCTTTTGTACTGGTTTTTGCTCTAAAGTATGTTTCATATAATAATGATTAGATGGATAAAGGCCTACCACAGAGAAGAAAACAGGAAGGGCTTTGGTTCAGTTACCCCAACCACTATTCTCTGTAACCAAGACCGGAATAAATATTGCTCTTTACGCATGGGCACGCGAAGCAGATCTTTTGCGGATTGCGGGCATCTTCCTTTTTCCGGTAGTCTTTTGGGGCGGAGGTACTTTTGCCCCCTTCTTTCCGGGCTTCTGATAATCCGATGGCTATTGCCTGTTTCCTGCTTGTTACCTTTTTACCGGAACCCGTTTTCAGTTCACCCATTTTTTCCTCGTGTAACGCCCTACCCACTTTTTCGGAGGCGCGTTCTGAATACTTTGCCATAACAAGGTTTTAAATGAAGAATCAACAATAAGGATAAAGACAAAAAATCCATGCCACCCGGAGTGAGATTTGATGTTTGAAGATTGATCCCGGGGTGCCAGATTTCAGGATTTCCGGTTCTTCGTGAATGGTGAGATCGTGAGACGTGAGTCGTGAATCGGCAGACGGCAATCGTGAGTCGTCAGTCGTGAGTAAAGGAGACAAGTGAATAGTCAATAGTGAATGGGCGATCCCTTGTAAACTTATTAACCTTTCAACTTGTCAACTACTAACTGTCTTTCCTTCGATATTCGAAATTTGAGATTCGATATTTCAGCTTCCCGTACTTCTAACTTCGTATTTCGTACTTTCTTGAGCCTTGTTCCTTGAATCTTGTGACTTTCAGACCTCAGGCATCAGACTTCATATATCCCCAACAAAAAAGCTGCCCCACATATATGAGACAGCTTGAAGTATAGATACAGGTTAGTAAACTAAGTCATGAATACAACCACCAATATAAGACAGCTTCTGATATTTTGCAAGTCTTTTATCAATATTTTTATGTTTCAATTTGGTTAAGAGACTTTTTATAAGAGATGTTATCGGGTGATAAGGTTATATCATTAACAACTATAAGCCCACAACAACTGTCCACTATCAATAAGTACCAATAGTATCCCCGAATTATCCAACCGGTAACTACCAATCAAAATTCAAAGTAATTATCGGTACTCCCTTCAGATGTTATACAGCAATGTATGCATCATTTCAAATGCAAGTAACGATAAGTAAGCAAACGACATTACCGGAAACTGATTATCAACAAACAAATAATAGCGTTTTATAAAATATCCGTTAAACGGCATATTATTATTGTTTTACAATAATTATTATTTACTTTACAGCAAAACATAAATAACCATGCCCCGCCGGACATCACGATTTTATCCCTTCCTGCTGATAACGTCTGCAGTAATAATTACAGTTATCGTACTCTTCGGCATACTGCCATTTTTTGTAACGACATCCGTTAATCCAAACATGACAGAAGATGACGAGATGGCAAACATTGCAACCATTGATCATCAGCATTTCGGCAACGCATTCTATACATTGCCATCCATTGATGAATCTTTGCCGCACAGGGAATATAAGATCATCGAGGACAGTCTTAAAAGGATAGAAGATGCCATACGAATGGAAAATGAAGGAGGCCATTATTCCGGCATGAGCAGTTTCGGTATCGGCGGACTGTATGCCTATTCATCGGGAAGGCAAACAACGCCTTCTTCAGAATTTAAGACTACTATCGACTCATTGGATAAGCTTACTTTACAAATGCAGGCATTGAAAGATGCTGATAGCATAAAACAAATGCAGGCTCAGATAGACGAAATACTGAAGAGCAGCAGGAAAACGGTAGTAGTAGCTCATGAGGCTGCTACTGATCTTTTCTATTGGGGATTTGATGGGTTTAAACCGGACTATGATATCAAATTCTTTATTGAGAATGGCTCTTATAACCTGGCATATATAAAATGGGATTCTGTCATAAAGCGAAAGGGTCATGCAACCAATAAGTACGGGCATTACGAACGCCGTCCCATCAAAGTACGTTACGCATCGGAAAACAACCGGATCCTTATCCCTATCACAGGTTCGCAATATATGGTTGGCAAAGTAATAATGCATGTTATTTTCGCTCTTACTATTGTGTTTGCCATCTGGGTGTTTGTATGGATGCCGGTAAGGATGTTGTTACGCATCTCTAAAGGAAACGCTTTCAATACGGCCAATATCCGTACACTCCGTTTTATCAGCTTCTGTGTGCTGGCACTTACGCTTTACAGCATATTTATGCCATATATTTTACGGTTCATTTTCCGGAATACTATTCCGCCCGAATTCGAATTATCTTCACTCAGTAATAGTATTCTGGAACATATTTACAGTTTTTTGATCAGTCTTGCTATCTTCATCATCAGTAAAGCCTTTCAAAGAGGCCTTCAGCTACAGCAGGAACAAAGCTTAACAATTTAGTTTATGCCCATAGTAGTGAACCTGGACGTAATGTTGGCGAAACGCAAAATGAGCCTCACTGAGCTTAGTGAAGAGGTGGGTATCACTATTGCCAATATGAGCATACTGAAAAGCGGCAAAGCAAAGGCTATCCGGTTCAGTACGCTGGAAGAGATATGCCGGATCCTGAATTGTCAGCCCGGGGATATCCTTGAATACATGGATGAAAAGGAGTACAAAAAGCTGATGCGCTGATTATCCTTACATTTACACCATTGCAGACTGTAAAAAGCATAATCTTTCATGTTCGAGCAAATTGATAATTCTATCACCAAACATATACAGCTTACTGAGGAAGAGCTGGAACTGTTCCATTCCCTGTTGAAATTAAAAAAGGTAAAAAAGAAACAGTACCTGCTACAGGAAGGTGAGATCTGCAACTTTGAAGCCTTTATTTTAAAAGGTTGTATCCGCACTTATTTCCTGAGCCCTGATGGTACTGAAACCATCCTGATGTTTGCTGTGGAAGACTGGTGGGTGAGCGATATCGGCAGTTTTACCGAGCAGCGCCCTTCGAATATGTTTATTGAAACAATGGAAGATTGTGAACTGCTGACCATTGATTATAAAAATAAAGGGATCCTTTTTGAAAAGATCCCCAAATTTGAAAAATTCTTCCGCTTGCTGGTACAGCGCTCATTGACTGTACTACAACAGCGTTTTTATGCTTCCGTATCGCAAACCGCTGAAGAAAGATATCTCGCCTTTATAGAAAAATATCCCAGTCTTGTTCAAAGAGTTCCGCAACACCAGATTGCCCGTTACCTCGGTGTATCTCCTGAGTTTTTAAGCAAGGTGAGGAGTACGTTGTATAAGAAGCATTAGTAGGGTTATAGGTTTAAAGGCACAAGGTTCAAGGCTCAAGGAACAAGGCTCAGGAAAGTACGAAATACGAAGTTAGAAGTACGGAAGACAAAATATCGAATGCAGAACTTTGAATATCGAATTTCGAAGGAAATACAAGGAGCAACTGCAAATTGCCAACTGCCAATTTGTATTTCTCGCGGCTCGTAGCTCAAAGCTCGCAGCTTGTATTATCAAATCCCGAAATCAGAAATCTTCGAGCTCTATAACCTGCGTCCTCTATTTAAAGATCAACGCGTTTGCCTGGGTAATTTCATCCTGGCTGATGGTGTGCCCCATGTTGGCGTACACTTTCTCCGTAACCTGTGCATTCATTTCACGCAGAATATTGCTGGTAGCATATACTCTTTCTACAGGCACATGCGGATCAGGATTGCTGGTACCAATAAATACAGGGGTGCCCCCAAAATCGCCGGTATAGTTATCCCTGTAGACCTTATCGCCGATCAGGCCACCGGTGAAGGCCACTACCCCACCATATCTTGCAGCGTTGCGGGTTACAAACTCCAGCGTTAAACAGGCTCCCTGCGAAAAGCCACCGAAATAGATATTGCCTTTGGCAAAACCCTGCGCTTCCAGATCATTCACCAGGTCTTTTACCACAGTTAAGGCAGAAGATAAAAAAGGTTCATTCTGGGCAGGAGGCGCCATAAATGAATAAGGATACCAGGTATGTCCGCTTGCCTGCGGCGCTACTAATGCATAATCTTTTACATTGAGATGATTGCCCAGAGATAAGATATCTTCTGCACTACCACCACGTCCGTGTAAAAGGACCAGTACCTTTTCAGCTTCATCCAGGCTCTTCCCTGCTGTTATAATATTTTTAGTGTGCATATAATTTACTTTTTATGATTAAGACTAATCTTTGTGTCACTTCCTTTTAAGGAATATTCCCAACCCGGGTTAAAGGACCAGGCGGGAATATTCAGACACAACACACAATTATACAAAATGCCGTTCAGCACCGTTGGTTCTTCATTTATTATTTTGCTACCTGTATTATTTCAATACCGGTAATACTTTTTCAATTTCGCTGCGCATTGGCTCATACTGTACAGGTAATTTCAGGTTTGAACCTAATTCAGCCAATGGCTCGTCTACTGTAAAGCCGGGATTATCGGTAGCGATCTCAAACAACACTCCACCTGGTTCCCTGAAATACAGGGAGTAGAAATAATCACGATTGATCTTAGGAGTAATGTTTAATCCACGTTTACGTATTTTTTCATAATATTCCATCTGTACCGTTTCATTGGGCACCCTGAACGCAACGTGGTGATTGGTACCTGCGGCACCGTGACCGGCTGCCTCTGCAGGTAATTCCAGCAGATCAACAATACCTGCATTTTCCACTGCATCGGTTACAAAACGATAGCGATTGCCATCCTGTTCCTGTAAGCTGTAACCAAATACGTCCGTTAAAATAGTAGCCGTAGGCTTTATGCTTCTCAATGTAAGGGTAACATTGTGAAAACCTTTGGTAGCTTCAGCAGCTTTTACGTCAGCGGTTTCCCATGCTTTACGGTTATCAGCTTTCTTAGGCACTACCAGTTCCAGTTGCAATCCATCAGGATCCTGGAATGGCAGGTATATTTCACCAAACTTTTCTGCTGCCTGGTCATGTTTTACATTGAATGTTTTGAACCTCTCTTTCCAGAAGTCCAGGCTTCCTTCAGGAACTGCATAACCTATATTGGTTGCCATGCCTGATCCATTGCGTCCCTGTCCTATACCTTCCCAGGGAAAGAAAGTGAGAATAGTACCCGGCGTTCCGTTCTCGTCACCGTAATAGAAGTGATATGTTCCGGGATCATCAAAATTCACTGTTTTCTTTACCATTCTTAAGCCCAGTATCCTGGTATAAAAATCATAGTTACGCTGAGCATTGTTAGCAATGGCTGTTATATGATGCAGACCTGTAATTTTATTTTCCATAAAAACTCCTTTTAAAATTTTGTGTTAACGCTATTCACCTGTTTGTTATTCCTGGCTAATGCTGATCCCATGATAATCGAGCGCAGCAAGAATTTCGCCTGTCAGTAACCCGCTGCCTCCGCCCTGGTGACGGATAAAGATCATTGCAGGGCTTACCTGCAATAATCTTTCTTTCAACTGCCTCTCTTCTGCCTCTGTTATTCCTGCGCACAGCAACACCATATGGTACGGATCAGTGCTGCAGATCTCTATAGCCTCTTCATCCGTTGTAACAGTAGTTCCTTTCCACTTTGCAGGTGTGTTCAGTAACCTGTTCAAAACCTGCATGATCTCTTCATTGCGTCCTACTGCCAGTATATTTAATTGTGCCAGTTGCATAACTCCGTCTTTGTACGTTTATGTTTTTTTACCAGTTCAGGCAAAATGCCCGGTTTAGGAAGCCTGTTCTGCCAGCTGTATATCAGCAAGGATGCGGATATCTTCACCTACCAGTACACCACCTGTTTCAAGAGCAGCATTCCAACCTAAACCAAATTCCTTACGGTTGATCTTTGTATCGATGCTGAAAGCAACTTTTGTATTGCCCCATGGATCGCGTACGGTACCACCATACTCTACGGGTATAGCGATGGTATTGGTAACATCTTTAATGGTCAGCTGGCCTTCAAGGATATAATCGCCTTTGTTATCGGATTTTTTGAAAGATGTAGAAACAAATTTTATCTGGGGATATTTGTCAACTTCAAAGAAGTCAGCAGATTTCAGGTGACCATCTCTTTGTTCATTGCTGGTGCTGATAGAATCAACATCTGCAGTGAAAGTAACTTTTGCATCGGTGAAATCTTCTTTACCGGATTCTACCTGTACATCAAATTTTTCGAATTTACCTGTAACGGTAGAGATCATCAGGTGTTTTACTTTGAAACCTACTTCTGAGTGAGCGGTATCTAATGTCCATTTGGTTTGTACTAAAGTTTCCATTGTTCTTTATTTTTTAATTTGTTTGTGAATTATTATGATGTAAAACTACGTCGGCGGAGGCCCCTTTTCCATTAACCTTGTTTAAGACTTTATCTTAACACAGGTTAAGAATTTTCTGCTTTATACTTCCATCGGCATTTCTATTACCAGGATGGTAGCACCTTGTTCCTGTGCAGTAAAGCTTACCTTATCTATATCACTAATACCCACCCCGTCACGTGCATCAAGACGCAGGCCATCTACAGTGAAAGCACCATTGATCACAAACAGGTAAACCCCACTGCCTTCTTTATGTAACTGGTAGTCAACCTGTTTGTTTTTGTCAAAACGCCCCATGCTAAACCATGCATCCTGGTAGATCCAGGTCTGCCCTTCCTGAGCCTGTGGGGTAATGAATACCTGTAACTGGTTATCCTGTTTGTCTGCATCCAGCTTTACCTGCTCATAACGTGGGGTTACATTCAGTTTGTTAGGATATAGCCAGATCTGCAGGAACTTCGCAGGTTTATCTGCACTATAATTGTGTTCGCTGTGAAAAATACCCGTACCGGTACTCATTACCTGCACATCGCCTGTATCGGTTACAACAGTATTTCCCAGGTTGTCTTCATGTTTCAGCGATCCTTCCAGTGGTATGCTGATGATCTCCATATTATCGTGGGGATGACGGCCAAAGCCCCGGCCCCCTGCAACCACGTCATCATTGAACACACGCAACGCACCGAACTGCATACGCTCAGGATTATAATAAGAGGAAAAGCTGAAGGTCTGGGCACTGCTTAGCCAGTCAAGAGATACTTTACCACGGGTTTCTGCTTTATGTAAAATGATGTTTGCCATTTTCGTATTTTTATACAAAGTTGGCCCCTTACCGCCTCCTGATCCATTAACGTACATTAAGAAAAGGCCTTAACCTGGCTTAAGAAATGAACAGGCTCCTGATTTGTGCAATTTTTTAACGGGGATTTTCAAAATCATTCATCTTATGACCATTAAGACTGGTCAAAACCTCAAAAATCATCTAGTATGAAAATCAAAAGCTGTTTACCGGCCTTTGGCGTTGCGCTTACGCTGCTTTCGTTCTCGGCAAATGCGCAAAGCCAATCCACCCAGGATTCTACCGGTTTACCGGGGGACAACTTCAGTCTTTCAGGCGCTTTGGAGCTATTCAAAAAATCATCTTCTCCGGAAGAGTTTGAAAAACTGCTGAACAACCAGGATAATAAGGTCAATAACCTTGACCTGAATGGAGATGGCGATATTGACTATGTACGTGTGGTCAGCAAGAAAGATGGTAAGGTTAATATTTTCGTACTGCAGGCAGTAGTATCGGAAAAGGAAAGCCAGGACATTGCAGTTATTGAACTGGAACAAAAAGCCAATGAAAATGCAGAAGTCCAGATCATTGGTGATGAAGACATCTATGGTCATGAAACTATTGTAGAACCAGGGGCAGAAGATGGTAAGTCTTTTGTTTATCCTGATAAAAACAGCAGCTTACTGGCCCATGGGCCCCATGTAGTATTTGATTATAGCGAACCTGCAGGCATTATTGTGAATGTATGGTTCTGGCCCTGTGTACGGTTTGTATATGCACCGGGTTACGTGGTATGGGTTTCTCCATGGACATGGATGTACAGACCAGTATGGTGGCACCCCTGGCGCCCTTATCCCTGGCACGTATGGCATCCTTTTTACAGGCGGCCTGCGTTTGTAGTGGTGCATACACGCCGTATGCCACGTGCCCAACAGATGTACCGGCCTGTTCGTGTATCATCTCCTATGGTACATACGCGCAACCAGGCTAATGTAACAAGGTATCGCAATAATAATCCGCGCCCAGGCGGAAATAACCGTCCCGGTAATACAAGACCCGGCAATAACAACAACAGACCGGGTAACAACAATACCAGGCCAGGTAATACAACGAGACCCGGAAACAATAATACAAGACCGGGCAATAATAACAGTACACGTCCGGGTAATACAAGACCCACTACGCCTGCTACCAGGCCTACCACACCTGCAACACGTCCGGGTAACACAAGACCAACAACTCCAACAACAAGACCTACTAATCCTTCACGTCCTGCTACAACGAGACCGGCTACGCAACAACGTCCCCAGTCCCGTCCGGCAACAAGGCCAGCAAGTAGCGGCAGACCTGGAAGAGGATAAGGAATAAATACGAAGTGAGAAGTACGAAATACGAAGAGAATACCGAATGACTATTTTTAAAGTCAATAATAAAAAGGCGCGGAAGCATTTCCGCGCCTTTTTATTGTGCACTGGTTTGATTTCCTCAGAAAATAATAATTGTCATAAGAAACGTTAAACTTTCCCTTTCCTGTACGGTCTCATAACCTCAAATACCTTTGTATGAAAATTAACCGCTACTCAGTACTGCTGTGCTCAGCACTGGCTATCAGCAGTCTATCCGTACAGGCACAGGATGAAAGCTCACAGGACTCCACCGGTTTACCCGGCGACAATTTCAGCCTTGCAGGCGCGCTTGAACTCTTTAAAAAAGCAGCCTCTCCCGAACAATTTGAAAAGCTTCTCAATTCTGAAGATAATAAGGTGAATAACCTGGACCTGAATGGAGATGGTCAGATAGATTATATCCGTGTTATTGATAAAAAAGAAAATGATGTGCATGTACTGGTACTCCAGGCCGTTGTTTCTGATAAAGAGAACCAGGATATCGCTGTGATAGAACTGGAAAAGACCGGCAACGAAAACGCAGTACTCCAGATCGTAGGTGATGAAGATATTTTTGGTGAAGAAACCATTGTGGAACCTGATGGAGAGAACAGCAGCGCTATGCTTGAGTCTGCAGACTATCTTGCAGCGCACGGCCCCAACTCTACGATTGAAAATACTACCACAGGCATTATTGTAAATGTATGGGCATGGCCTTGCGTGCGTTTTGTATATGCACCGGCTTATACAGTATGGGCATCTCCTTTTACATGGATCCACCGCCCCATCTGGTGGCGCCCGTGGAGACCACTCGCATGGCATGTGTACCACCCTTTCCGTGTTCGCTATCGCGCAACTTATGTAGTAGCACCTGTTCATCGCGTTACTGTAGCACGCACTATTTATCGCCCGGTTCGTGTTACTTCAGTTACCGTAAGAACGCGTAATGAAGTAGCGGTAAACAATTATCGCGTTACACGTACCAAACAAACACGTACTGTTACCAATCCCCGTAATGGAAATGAACATAAAGTAACCCGCAGAAGCACTACCGTTGAAGGCCCACGCGGTAATTCGGTGACGAGGAAAAGTACGAGGGTGAGGAGAAGAGGATAATGTAGTAATGTGCAAATTTGTTGATGTGCGAATGTGCAAATGAAGAATACAGATGTCAGAGGTCGGAGAAGGCCCGGGAAAGTACGAAATACGAAGTTAGAAGTACGGAAGACAAAATATCGAATGCAGAACTTTGAATATCGAATTTCGAAAGAAATGCAAGGAGCAATTGCAAATTTGTATTTCTCACGGCTCGTAGCTTGTATTCGCTTTTCACGTTTGACTTTTCACGTTTCACGGACAGCCTCTCACGATAGCACAACCCGAAACAGGACTACCATAAACCACCTATACTAATCGTACCCGACATTTCTAAGGTCAGGGAATCAGAACAGCAGAGCCTCAGTAATGGGGCTTTGCTTTTTTTATGTCAAAATGCGCTTAATCGCAGTTATTTATATAAGTTGTTAAAATGTACCTGCATCTCAATGGATTTTGTACTTTAATGCCTTGTTCTCTCCCCCGGAGAAACCGTATTATTCACCAAATAACCCCTTATGGCTCAAAAACCATCTAATGCTTTCGTTGCTGCATCCTGGATTGCACTGGGTGCCGGCATGATCGGATTTCTTATTGGTTTGTGGCGTGCAGAAATGCAGCTCAATGAAAAAGGCTATTATTTTACAGTATTAATGTTTGGTTTGTTTGCAGTGGTGTCTGTACAAAAAAGTGTACGCGACAGGCTCGAAGGCATTCCTGTAACTGACATCTATTACGGACTTAGTTGGTTCGCTACTATTTTAAGTATCATCCTGATGACCGTTGGTCTCTGGAACGCAAAATTGCTATTAAGCGAAAAAGGCTTTTATGGCATTTCCTTCCTCCTTGCATTGTTTGGCGCTATTGCGGTACAAAAAAATACACGCGACTCGAAAGACATGGGCAAAGAGATCATTAAGAAAGATCTGTAAGTATTTATAACTCCTTTTACAAAGAAGACCCCGCCAGGAATGGCGGGGTTTTTACAAAACCAACAGCCCTATGGGGCTATCTGACAGGAAAAACAACTGCGTTTACAATACCGGAAATGAATCACTGAATACACTGCCCGTTTCCATAGCAACCACTTCAGCACCATTGCAAAGACAGGCTTCCAGTTCATTATAGATAGTTCGTTTATCAAGATTGCGACCAATAATCACTAATTCATTGTGACGATCACCGTATTTCTTATCCCAGTTACCTTCAATGCTTCGTTGATTTTCGACAAATGATGCATAACGTATCCGTTCATGAAAAGGCATACTGCACCACCATATACCAGCTTTATCTGTACGCAGGCTTCCGCCAGCCTGACTCCAGTTTAATGCATCACCCGGCCGGGACGCTAACCAGAATAATCCTTTGCTCCGGATAATACTGCTATCCCATTCATCATTGATATATTTCCAGAAACGCCCAGGATGAAAAGGCCTGCGGCTCCGGAATACAAAACTGTTGATGCCATAGGCTTCTGTTTCAGGCGTATGATGTGGTTGTTCTAATTCTTTTATCCAGCCGGCAGACTGACTGGTTTTGTCAAAATCAAAAAGTCCCGTATTCAGTACCTGTTGTAATGACACACGACCAAAACTGGATTCCATAATGCGCGCATCCCCATTCAACTTCCTGAGCACAGATCTCAGAAAGCCCCTTTCCTCCTCCGTTACCAGGTCTGTTTTATTTAATACAATGACATTAGCAAATTCTATCTGGTCTGTCAGCAGGTTTACAAGAGCCCTGCTATCGCCTTCCATGTCGGTAGCATCCCTGTCTTCAAGCGTATCGGCACTGGTATAATCACGTATAAAATTGAAACAGTCTATTACTGTTACCAATGTATCGAGCCTTGCAACCCTGCTGAGATCTATATTATTAACCTCATCGCAATAGGTAAAAGTTTGTGCTACCGGCAAAGGTTCACTGATACCCGAGCTTTCGATCAGCAGGTAATCAAAACGCTTTTCTGCAGCCAGCTTTTCTACTTCCTGCAACAGGTCTTCACGAAGCGTGCAGCAGATACAGCCATTGCTCATCTCTACCAACTTTTCTTCTGTTCTGTTCAATGTGTTTTCATTGCGCACCAGTTGTGCATCAATATTTATTTCACTCATATCATTTACAATTACAGCAACCCTTAATCCTTCTTTGTTGTGAAGGATATGATTGAGCAAAGAGGTTTTACCTGCACCAAGAAACCCGCTTAGTACAGTTACCGGTAAACGGCTATCTGTCATAATACAATCTTATCTGTTATGGAAATCAGGAGACAATACGGCAATTACTACAGCAAAATATTGCTGCGTAGCCTAGAGAAAATGAGGAAGCTAAGCGGAAGGCGGCCCGCGATGGAAATAGTCAGTAAAAGCAACTGAGAAGATGGAGAATAAATGGGGACCAGAGAACGGAGCCTGCGCTATAACTGAACAGGTGTAAGGTTGTATTACCGGCAGATCTGCATCTTTACCCAACTGGTATTCGCAGATAGCGCAATGATTGTTGTCATTGCCGGTAAATGCTTTTGCATGCTTATCATTCCCTAACGAAACAGCATGTGTATGCAGATTCTTGCCCAACTGTATGCCACAAAGCAGTACAAGCAACAGTACAACTGTTGTTTGTTTTAGCCGGTAATATCTGTTTAATAGCCTGTGCAAGTTCCCTTCTTGAGTCTTACGAAGCTATTGAATTAAATGCAACACCGATGCATTTGATGTATAAATATTTTCCTCTCTAAAAAGAAAAGAGGCCCCTATGAGGGCCTCTTTTCTTTTGTTATAGAAGTATATTCTATTTTTTTACGCGTGCTGCCTTTACCTCTTTTTCTGTAACAGCGCTGGCCTTGTTACCAAAGCTATTACGTACATAGGTCAGTACATCAGCAATCTGTTTATCAGTAAGATAGTTCATAGGTGGCATTACATTGTGGTATGACTCTTCATCGATCTCTACATTACTCATACCATTTAAAACAATGCCGGCCAGCTTTATCTTATCACCCAGTACATAACTGGTTTTAATTAAAGGCGGGGTCATATTCTGTACTCCTCCCCCATCTAACTGGTGACAGGATACACAGGTTTGCATATATACTTTTTTCCCTTCTGCAATAGTCGCCTGTAAGGTACCTGCTGCAGCAGGTTTGGCCTGCGCAGGAGCAGGCTTAGCCTGTGTGGTAGTTTTCTTTGCAGGAGGATTCTTTGTTTGTGCCAACACGATTGTAAATAAAGCCAGACCGGTTACAATCAACACCGATTTCTTCATACACTTTTTTTAAATGAGTTCTTCTTCGTTGTAAGACCTGACGGGACTAAGCTGTGCTTTTGAGTTGCTTTTGTGAGGCAACCTGTATTTACAACCCCAGACCTGCCAGATCAGCATCCAGCATGCTGTAGTAATTACTTTTTAAAGGAAATTTTATAGATAGAACCTTTTACGTCGTCAGATACGTATAAAGAACCATCTGCACCCTGTGCCAATCCGCAGGGACGATGTTCAGCCCTTCCGGATGCAGTATTTTCCGGTGAACCGGAGAAATTATCTGCAAATACTTCCCAGGGGCCAAAAGGTTTGCCATCCTTAAATGGCTGGAACACTACAAAGAAGCCTGCCTGTGGTTCCGGGGCACGGTTCCAGGATCCATGAAATGCGATAAATGCACCGTTCTTATATTTTGCAGGGAATTGGTTGCCTGTATAGAATAATAAACCATTAGGTGCCATGTGTGCAGGATAAGCAGCAACAGGGTCAATGAAAGAACTGCTTCCTTCTTTTTTACCATCGCCGCCGTATTCAGGAGCCTGTATCTTTTTCATTTGCTTATCATCGTAGTAAATGTAAGGCCAGCCGGCATTGTCGCCTTTTTTCAGTGCATACATACATTCTGCAGGCAGGTTAGTGGACTGCTCTACGGTAAACATGTCAGGAAACAGATCATGCAACTGGTCACGACCATGCTGCATTACATAGAGCTGGTTGGTCTGCTGGTTCCAGTCTAAACCAACCACATTCCTTAAACCGGTAGCATAACGAACGCCATCACCGTAGGTCTGGTTTAGTTTATCGGCTTTAAACATCCAGATACCACCAGCTGAATCAAGGATAGGACAACCTTCACGACCCAGTGAGCCTTTCTGCCTGTCCTGGATCTGGCAGGAATTGGAATAAGCGCCAATGTTCACATAGAGGTTGCCATTGTTGTCCAGTACAATGGATTTTGATTCATGCTGACCACGGTTGATAAGCCCTGTTACAATTACCTCAACCTTTGAAGTATCAATGATCTCATTATTTGCATTAAGCTTGTAACGGTACACTTCCTCATCTGATGAGGTGTACAGGTAACCGTTTTTTACGTAAGCTCCTGTGCCACGATATTTGGCAAAGCCGGTTTTAACGACCGCTTTTCCGTCGCTTTCCTGTAATACCAGTACGCTTTTACCGGCTACAGGCCTGTTCAGTTTTACATAGATAAATCCCTGTGGGGTAACGGCAATATGCCTTGCCCTGCCAATGTTCGTAATTAAACTATTGGCCGTAAAGCCATCCGGCAATTTTAATCCTGCATTTGGCTTTTCGGCGGTTTGAGCTGTTGCTGTAAAGCCTGCCATAGCAATCATTGTGTACAACGCTGCTTTTTTGTACCAGCTTGTCATTGTCATATATAGTGTGGTATTGGTTTGAAAACAAACAATTTCTGAACGTATCCGGTTCTTATTAGGGCAAATTAATATTTATTGCGGCAATTATATTGCCAGTCGTCCAATTTAAAGTGACCGGGAGTAGCTAAACATTCAATTATTTTAGCTTTCACGCTAAATGCATGAAAATGGTCAGATGTGCAGATTAGCCAATGTGCAAATTTCCAACCGCAGAGAACGTGAGTAACAAGAAGGTTTCGCAGAGAGGTTTGCGCAAACTTAGCGCCTGCTAATTATTCTGCGGTTAGCTAAAATAAAATGATCTGATGGTAAGTGACCACCAGATCATAAAACTATTTAGAATATATAAATTTCTAAATCCTGGATCAATGTCGTTGAATCAGGATTTATATTCCGGCGGGTGGGGACACCCGCCGAGGCACTCCGTGGCTGGTGTCTTCACCAGACACTTAATTCAACGGCATTGAATCTTAAATAACAAAATCAGCAATCTCCGCACTATTGCAGCTCAAATCCCTGTTTCAAGGGTGTATTGTCTGAAGAGCCGCCGATCATTACCTCAAATTGTCCCGGTTCAGCTACCCATTGCAACTTGCTATTGTAAAAGGACAGTTTGTCTTTGTTGATCACAAAAGTTACGGTGGTGCTTTCACCCGGTTTCAGCGTTACCTTTTTGAAGTCTTTCAGTTCTTTTACCGGTCTTACTACCGATGCTAATTTATCATAAAGGTATAACTGTGCCATTTCCGTACCGGCATATTTACCTGTGTTGGTAAGTTTGCAGGTTACGGTAAGCTCCTCTCCATCTTTTAAAGTGGTTTTATCCAGCTTCAGATCAGAATAGCTAAACGTGGTATAGCTTAATCCATATCCAAAAGCAAAACGTGGCGTATTGGAGATATCCAGGTAAGCAGAGCGATAACGGATATCCTTCTCATTCTTCACCGGACGACCGGTATTGTAATAGCTGTAATAAATGGGGATCTGCCCTACGCTACGCGGGAAAGTAACAGGCAGTTTGCCGGAGGGATTGTAATCTCCGTACAATACATTGGCAATGGCATTACCGGCTTCAGTACCCAGCCACCACGCATATACAATGGCATTAGCATTGTCAGCAATATCATTAAAGATCAGCGGACGACCAGCCATCAGTACAGTTACCACGGGCTTGCCGGTAGCTTTTACTGCACGGAACAAGGCTTCCTGCACACCGGGCAAATGAATATCTGATCTTGATTTAGCCTCTCCGCTCATTTCACCACCTTCGCCCAATGCCATGATCACCACATCGGCCTGTGCTGCAATTTTTAATGCTTCAGCAAAACCCTTATCATCTGCTCCTTCAATATCGCAGCCTTTTGCAAACAGTAGTTTGGTTTGCTTACCAACCTTCTGTTGCAGCCCCTGCATTAAAGTTACAGTCTGAACAGTATCGTTGGGGAATACCACCCAGCTACCATTCATATCTCTTTTGCTGCCGGCCAGCGGACCAATTACAGCAATGGTTTTATAACTGTTATTCAGCGGCAGGATGCCTTTGTCATTCTTCAGCAGTACAACGGATTTTTCTGCCACCTGTCTTGCAATAGCACGGTGCTGTCCTTCTTCCTGAGCTACCTTTTGCTCACGCGCAGCATCAGAGAATTTATAGGGATCTTCAAACAATCCCAGTTCAAACTTTTTATAGAGAATGCGCTTTACCGCATCATCGATCACACTCACATTTACCGCGCCATCTTTTACCAACTGTACGAGGTTACTACGGTAAGCCTTGCTTTCCATATCCATATCGCTACCCGCAATGATGGCTTTCTGAGCAGCATCCTTATCGTTTGAAGCATACCCCCAGTTGATCATTTCACCAATGGAATTCCAGTCGCTCACTACAAAGCCATTGAACTTCCATGCACCTTTCAGAATATCACGTTGCAGGTAGCTGCTACCGGTGGCAGGAATACCATTCAGAGTATTGAAGGAGTTCATAAAAGTAGCTACACCGGCATCTGCAGCAGCTTTAAATGGCGGCAGATAGGTTTCCCATAGCTGATGTTCGCTCATATCAACGGCATTGTAATCACGTCCGGCAATAGCGGCGCCATAAGCAGCAAAGTGTTTGGCACAGGCCATAATGGCATCAGTACCGCCCAACTGCTGGCCCTGGAAACCTTTTACCCTTGCTTTGGCGATCAGCGAACCGAGATAAGTATCTTCTCCCGCGCCTTCCATTACACGGCCCCAGCGTGGGTCACGTGCAATGTCCACCATCGGTGCAAATGTCCAGTGAATGCCTGCTGCTGCAGCTTCTTTTGCAGCAATATGAGCAGACTGCTCAATCGCTTCCAGGTCCCACGAAGCAGCCTCGCCTAATGGAACAGGGAATACTGTTTTGTAACCATGAATTACATCAAGACTGAATAGTAATGGAATTTTCAGACGTGACTGTAAGGCCACAGCCTGGATCTCGCGGGTGTCTTTTACTCCTTTTACGTTGAGCATAGAACCTACCCAACCGCTTTTGAGCTCATTGAGCTGGTTTGTTTTTTTATCACTTACCGGACCAGTTACTTCCCTGCCGGAGTATTGATTCAATTGTCCTACTTTTTCTTCCAGTGTCATCAGCTTCAGCAAAGAGTCAACTCTTTCACTGATAGGTTTTACCTGCGCATGGACAGCCTGACTGCACAATAGCAACAGGCATCCACCTGCTATACGCAGGCACTGACTGAAATTTTTCTTCCTGTTTCTTTTACTGTCTGTACTTTTTTTCCATTTCATTGTAGAAAGCTTTCAAAGTATAAAATGCCAGTTTCTTTTTTCCTGTTTCAGAAAACAAGCCCTTCCTGTTCCAGAAATCCTGGTACACAGGATGCTGTCTGCGTGGCGAACGGAAATCAACCAATATCCACGGTGTCATTCCGCGTAAACCACTCATAGTGGTCAGGAATCTGATCTGTTCTTCATACAAAGCCTGCTGGTATTCTTCGCTCCAGCGCGTTGCAGCGTCTGCATGAAAACCAGCCAGGGCATCGCCACCAAATTCCGTGATCACTACCGGCTTATTGTATCTGATCTTAAAACTGTATTTGTGCATTTCCTGTGGTGAGCTCCAGTACCAGCCTGCATATTCATTAAAGCTTACCAGGTCCAGTTTTTCACCCAGCGGGTCATCAACAATTACATCTGTACCATTTCTGTGTACTTCAAGTGCTGCAGCCACCAGTCTTGTATCATCGAGTGCCCGCGCATGTGCTGCCAGCTTTCCCATAAACACGTGACGCGGCTCACTCAGTGGCGTTTCATTCCCGATTGACCAAACGATCACAGCCGCCCTGTTCTTATCTCTTACAATTAAATCGCTCAGTTGCTGCTGTGCATTGTTGTAAGTCGCTTCATTCTGCCATGAAATTGTCCAGTACACCGGAACTTCAGCCCATACCAGCAATCCCATTTCATCGGCCAGCTTTACCATCTCTTCACTATGCGGATAATGTGCCAGGCGAACATAGTTACAATTCAATTCTTTTGCCCAGTTCAGCAGCATCCTCATATCACCTTCTCCACGCAGGCGACCGGGTATCAAAGGATTTTCATCGTGAATGGAAATGCCGCGCAAAAATACCGGTTTACCATTCAAAACAATATCCTGACCACGTGTTTCTATTGTTCTGAAACCGATATGATCTTTTACAGAATCCGTTACAGCTACAATAGCTACATTATACAGCTTCGGATTCTCCGGGCTCCAGTACACCAGCTTTTTTACAGGAATATTAATGATTGCTCTACCTGTTGCATCCGTTGTAACCGATTGCTTAATTCCTGCTTCAGGAATGTTAATGGTTACGGTCTGTGCGCTATTGCCCTCACCTTTCAGCTGCACAAATCCTTCTATACGAGTGAGATTTCCTTTGGGTAATTGCAACTTATAATCTGCAATATACGTTTCCGGCAGTTCAGTTAATAATACATCTCTTGTAATTCCTCCATAATTCCACCAATCAGTATTTACTGTTGGTATTTCATCCTGCTTCCTGGTATCATCGGCTTTTACTACTACAAAATTTTCTCCATTCACCAGCAAGCCGGTTACATCAAACTGGAAAGGTGTAAACCCTCCTTTGTGAACACCCAGCTTTTTACCATTGAGATAAACATGCGCTTCATAGTTGACAGCGCCAAAATACAGCAGGTACTTTTTGCCGGCCTTTGGAGCAGCGGTGAATTTCCGGCGCAGCCATACCGTTCCTTCATATAATTGCAGCTTTTCTACCTGTGAGTTCCAGTCGCCGGGAACTTTTAATGTAGGCGACAGGTCAAAATTATACTCTATCAACTCGCCCTTGTCTTTTGCAGTACGATCATCGTAAAAACCACCTTTACCGGAGGCAGACTGATCAAACGGCGCATGTCGGTAATCATAGTAACCGTTTTCATAAGGATCGATAATATAATTCCAGCGGCCATTTAAACTCAGGTTATTACGACCATAAATGTTCTGTATTAATTCCTGTGCCCATCCGGCAGTTACTGCCAGCATCAGCATGCCCAATAGTAAAGGGGTACGTTTATTCATGAGATTGTTTTTTTACGTGAATCGGCAGACGGCAATCGGGAATCGTGAGTCGTGAATCGTCAGTCGTGAGTGGTTGCTGCTGTATTTGCTCGCCGCTCGTAGCTCAAAGCTCGCGGCTGTTTTCCCTTCGATATTCGAAATTCAGCATTCGACATTCGATATTTGTTTTCCTTCCGGATTTGTACCTGCTAACAGCTAATACCTAATACCTAATACCTAATACCTAATACCTAATACCTAACCCCCATCACTGTACTCCCAGCAACACTCCATAGTACGCGGGTTTGCGTTTGTAGTTACTGTCGAACAGTAAAGGCCAGTCGTTACGGTTGTAGGTAGAAGGGATCCATGAATCTGCATCAGTTACATTCCAGGTGGTAAGACCATATTGCTGTGCTTTGGAAATAGCATTGAAGGTTTTGGAAATGAACAGGTATTTCTGTTTCTGCTGTTCTGCCAATGCAGCAGTAAACACCAGGTTAGCAGTATTATCGGGATTCATGGCAATATCCAGTTCGGAAATATGTACTTTCAATCCGGTAGCCGCTGCACTGTTGATAGCATTTGCCAGGTTATTATCTGCCTGGGTATAGCGCGTGTGCATCTGCAACCCGATACCATGAATAGGGATACCTCTTGTTTTGAGATTATTTACCAGATTCAGGATAGCCGTGCGCTTGGTAACGCCATATTCATGTCCGTAATCATTGTAAAACAACAAAGCATCCGGATCAGCATCATGTGCATACTGAAAACTGCGGGCGATGTAATCATCTCCCAGTTTCTGCCTCCAGATACTGTTGCGTAAAGTACCATCATCATTAATAGCTTCATTCACTACATCCCAGGAAGCTACTTTCCCTTTAAAATGTGTTACTACTGTTTGAATGTGTGTTTTTAACAGGCTCTCCCATGCAGCAGAGTCGCCTACAAAATTGGTGATCCAGTCGGGCAATGACTGGTGCCATACTAATGTATGCCCATGTACACGCTGGCTATTCTGTTGTGCAAAGCTTACGAGATAATCTGCATCAGTCCAGGTATAGGTATCTTTTGCAGGATGGAGAGCGCCGATCTTCATGGCATTTTCCGGAGTAAGACTATTGTACTCTTTAATAACAAGTGAGCGGTATGCCTCTTTTGTTTTCAGCAGGTTTACATTGACTGCTGCGCCCGCCGGAAATGGCAGGTCTTTTTTGAGACTGGTATCTGCTGCCGTTGGCGGATTTACCGGTGGCTCAGGATCAGGCTGACTGCTGCTTTTGGAGCAGGCGGTCAGGATCAATATAATGCTATAGGTGAGAATCGTTTTTTTCATAATGCTGAATATCGAATGTTAAATAATGAATGACGAAGTCGGTCAGTCAGACTTCCGACTTCCGACTTCATACATCAGGCCTCAGGCTTTAGGCTTCATGCCTCACTTTCTCTTATCGAAAAAGTCAATGAGTGAATACACCTGTGTATTCAGTTCCTTCATCTTGTCCAGTAGCGGCTGGTACACTTCGTATTTGTTGCTTACAATGCCTTTATTGGCATCTGTATTGGAGGGGTCAGCTTTTGTATTGGTAGGGTCATTGTCCTGGTATTTGAACCACTGGAAGCCTATACAACCGCCGGACTCCAGTAAAGCCAGTGCAAAGTTCTGGTAGAACAATCCCCTATCCTCTTGTGTCTTTACGATCCATCCGGCACCGGAATAATTATCCATGCCACTGTCCATGCCTTTGGTGTACCATTCTGTTACCAGGAAAGGTTTGCCACTCCATGCTTCCCAGTTCTTCATATCAGCCGCTACAGGTGTCCAGAAGCGATAATAGTTAATGGCAATTACGTCTACGTATTTACCAACTGCTTCAAAGAATGGTTTCACCTTCAGTTCATAAAAATGTAAGCGACTGCCCAGGTATAGGTGATTGGGATCGTATTTTTTGATAGCCCTTGATACAATGGAGTAATAACGGTCTGCCATAAAACCAAGGAACAGGTGACGGACAGAATCAGTAATACCCGCTTTTTCCAGTGAATGTTCCGTCATCCATTTGCGGGCAGCACGATAACCATTGTCTGTTGTATCTTTTTTACCGAGATATCTGTCAAGACTTAATCTTTCAAAAGGCAGTTCGTTGTCTGAGAAATAACCAAACAGGTTCTTATCATCTTTATTGACCGCCAGTTGTTTTGCATAATCATCGCAAAAGGTTTCAAACTCCGGATCAAATACAAAGATGGTATTGTCCGGGTACCCGGTGTGACCAGGTTGCTGGTAGGTACCGCCTTTCTTTTTACCATAATCGCTCATAAAACTTTTGATAATGGTATAGGTCAGCGGTCGCTTGCTGGTTGCAGCATTGGTCTTTGCTACATCAACATCGCTCCAGGCACCCAATGCATTAAAACCGTTATCGCGCAACAGGTCATAGGTTTTGGTTGCCCATGTAGCAGCATCACCAAACTTTTCTTTTAGTGCAGCTTTCTCTGTCTCTGAAGGACCGGTTGATACACTTACCATACCAATATTCACAAAAGCATGACCGGCAGGGTCTACTATCCA
The DNA here is from genome assembly GCA_047602185.1 of Chitinophagaceae bacterium. Taxonomy (GTDB): domain Bacteria; phylum Bacteroidota; class Bacteroidia; order Chitinophagales; family Chitinophagaceae; genus PMP191F. The sequence continues at coordinate 2,153,822 of JASGHY010000001.1, forward strand.
CCAACGGTCCTTCACCTTTGTTGCGCGGAAGAAGCCAGTGCTTTTAAAAGAAAGATCGGTGCGACCACCATACTGGTCCAGGGTAACCTTTGCAGACTTATACTGCTGCAAAGTGGCAATGCTGCGGGTAGGCAATGTTGACCATTCGCCATAAGTCTTTTCCTTGCTTTTGGCAACCCTGCTATCTACTTTCAACGTGTACTCACCAGGTGTTTGAGCTGCTGAATGCAAAACGCTGAGCAGTAGTGCCGCGGATATGTATTTATGCATTGTCATGTTTTTAAGTGAGCGGGGAATAGTGAATAGTCAATAGTGAATGGTGAATGGTGAATAAAAGACGCTGCTTTTATAATCTTGCGCAAGTAATGCAACAATCAAACCATTTCATCATCCATCCACACTCCAATTGACTATTCACTATTCACCAATCTTTATAATCCGTAATCCGTGTTAATAGCCATCATTCTGTATCAATGCCGGCTGCCTGTTGATATCGCTCTGTGCAAACGGGAACCAGTAATTTCTTTTCAGGAATACCCTGTTCTCTACTGTAAACCGTTCATAGTTTAATGTTCCGTTTGTATTTACAGTGATACGCATACCGGTAACAGGTTTGTTAAGCAGGTCTTCACCCAGTTTCCAGCGGCGGATATCATAGAAACGGTGCCCTTCAAAACACAGTTCTACCCTGCGCTCGTTCTGGATACGTGCACGCATCTGGTCTTTATTTAAACCTGTTGGTAATACAGGCATATTGATACCGGTACGTTGACGAACCATATTTACATACTTGTACACATCGGCCACCGGTCCCTGTACTTCGTTCAACGCCTCTGCATAGTTCAGCAAGGTTTCTGCATAACGGAATACCACCCAGGGGCGACGTGCGTTGGTATTGGAAGCCTGGTTCCAGGTAGCAGCTTCACTCAGGAATTTACGGAGATAGTAACCGGTTTTGGTAGCATTGATATTTGCATTGAGCCCATCCTGTCCGCCTACATAGGTTTGTACATTACGGCTTTTAAAACTCCGTCCATTGTAATTAATGGTCAACGCCAGCCTCGGATCTCTTGCATTATAGGGATTGCCGGAATTGTAACCGGAGGTGGGGTCAGTAATGGGTTTACCATTGGTCATTTCAAAAGCATCTACCATTTCCTGTGTAGGACCGGTACGGCCTTTTGCACCATCATAGCTGATGGGTGCATTGTCCACTTCAATATCGTTACGGTTCAATGCCTGTGTGGCAAAGATCACTTCGTTATTGTATTGAGCAGAGCCGTAGTTGAAGATATTGTAATAAGAGGTCAGCAGGCTATGTTTGTTGCTGTCAATAATTGCTTTGGTAACATTCACGGCAGCCTGCCACTTGGCAACATCATTTGCCGGGTTATTGAGCGGACTGGCAGCATACAACAGCATCCTTGATTTTAATGCCAGCGCAGCCATTTTGGTAGCACGCCCACGATTGGCTGCGCTCCATGATTGTGTCCAGGTAGGTAACATAGCTATTGCAGAATCACAATCAGCAGTGATCTGGTCCACACATTCCTGGTAAGTATTCTTTGGCAGGTTAAGGTCCTCCATCCTGCTGAATACACGTGTAGCCAGTGTAATAGCGCCATAACGTTTTACCAGGTCAAAATGGAACATGGCACGCAGGAAGAAAGCTTCTCCACGCAGGCGTTTTACATCATCGGCAAACGAAAGCCCGTCCTGCGGAATAATTGCAGCCGTAGGCGCTTTTACCAGGAACAGGTTTACCTTACGCAAGCCTGTGTACATATCGCTATACACATTATTGAAAGTGCGTACAGGCCCCCAGGTACCATTATTGAAAATATTGATCGCTGAGTTAAGATTGGAGTTCACGGCTTCATCACAACCGGAAGCCATCATGGCCCCGTCACCATCCAGGTCAAACTCATCTGCCACAGTAAAATAAGCGTTGTTCAGTACACCACGCGCATAGCTGTCGTTGGCCCATACCTGTTCATCGGTAATAGGACCTTCTGTGGTGCTGCCATCCTGCAGATAGTTCTTGGAGCATCCCCACAACGTAAGTGCAGGAAGCAACAGGTACAGGTAACGTGTATTTATTGATCGTTTCATCTTCTCATATTTTAGTTTGCGGCGAAAGATCACCAGCAATCGTTTTAGAAATTAACATTCAGTCCCGCGGTAAATGTGCGCAGGTAAGGATAGGTAGAACCATAACCGGCTCCGGGCATTTCAGGATCAAAAGGAAGGTCTTTGATCTTGCTGAAGGTGAGCAGGTTGAAACCACTCAGGTAAAACCTGCACTGTGCTATTTTTACCCTTTTCAAAAACGCAGAAGGGAAAGTATAGCCAAGCTCTGCTGTTTTCAACCGCAGGTAATCACCGGAACGCAACCAGTAAGTAGAGTTCACCGTGTTATTGCCCCTGTCTGAAATTGCCATACGTGGCCATAATGCGGTAGCCGCTTTATCAGCCGCCCAGCTGTCAGGACTGAATTGATTAACATAACCTGTTGCAGAAGTGCCGGAATTGATCAGGTCATTGATCTGGATGGTACGCCCCTCCACTCCCTGGAACTGGCAGGAAAGATCAAAATGATCATAGGAAACAGTAATTCCAAAACCATAATAAGACTTTGGCACATCAGAGTAGTTGGTCATGATGTAATCCAGGTTATCGATCTGATGGTCGCCGTTGATGTCTTTATAGCGGATATCGCCGGGTCTTACCACACCGGAGAAACGTTGTACAGGTGCAGCATCGATCTCTGCCTGGTTCTGGAAAACGCCCTCTGCTACCAGGAATTTCTTGATATAATCTGAACCCATTACCACTGAGCCGATATTATAACCTACCTGTTTCTGGTAACCGGGTAAACCAGCTTCTTCATTCAATGCTATAATGGTGCTCTTTGCATAAGTAAAGTTTCCGTTGAAAGCTATATGTACTTTATTAAAGCTTTTTTCATAAGTAGCGCCTACTTCAAAGCCACTGTACTTAGCTTCACCTGCATTGATATTTACCGTTCCCTGTCCAAGTATATTGGGTAATAATGCGCTGGTCAGCAGGTCGGTCCTTTTTTCATGGAAATAATCCGCAGATATTGATAATGACTGATGGAAAAGTTTGGTATCAAACCCAATGCTTGTTTTGGTAGCCCTTTCCCAGGTAAGGTCAGGATTGGCCAGCTCCAGTTCTGTTGTATTGGAAACAGCAGAATAGCCGGTACCGAAGAAGTATTGTGAACCACCACGCGTGAAATAATCGCGGTAAGCATAACGACGTGCGCTGATGCCATCATTGCCTACAACACCAATTGAACCACGCAGTTTCAGGTAATCAAGAAAAGAGATCTTACGCATGAAAGATTCATCGGAAATGATCCATGCTGCTGATGCAGCGGGAAACCAGCCAAATCTTTTACCGGGTGCAAAATTCTGACTGCCTCCATAAGTTGCCACCACATCCGCAAAGTAGCGTTGTTTGTAGTTGTACGAAAGACGGTTGGCATAGGTAATACGCCTGTTATCCAATCTTCCGGGTGCAGCACTTACAGCAGCCTGCGCGCGCGTAGTGAAATTAAAAGTGTGTTCACCAAAGCTGCGATCATAATCAAAGCCACCCCAGAACTCATTGTTACGCACATTACCACTAAAGGTAGTATTGCGATAAGTGAGCGGCGCCTTTGTTCCATAGCGTGTGTAAGTGCCTGAACTGTTCAGTTCATATACCTCATAATCCTGGTCAAAACCGGATTGATACATTCCCGTGATGTCATAGCTGTAGTAAACATTGGCCGACAATCCTTTGGTAATGAAATCAAGCTTCTGGCGCACCTTCAGGGTGGCGAGTAATGTGCGATACAGATCGGTGATACTGCCGTCTTCGCTCAACATAGCCAGCGGATTATTACGGAACAGGGAACTGCCGCCGTAACTACCATCCGAATTTTTGATAGGAAAGGCATTGGAAGGTGTTGTGAATACAGCAGTATTAAAACCTCCTGTACCCGCTCCGGGATAACGCAGGTTCTCTACCCTGCCCCCAACGTCCAGCGTGACGTCAAGATTTTTATTAAGCCTCATGTCGAGGTTAGTACGGAAATTATAACGCTTGTAATTGGCATTGGCCTTGTACTTATCGTTGTGACCGCCTTTGTACAGACCATCCTGGTTATAGTAACTTAATAAAGTAAAATACCGGGCAAAGGAATTACCCCCGCTGATGGTCATTACATAACGCTGCACAGCAGATCCTTTTTTAAAGAATTCATCGGGCAGGTTGTTGTTGGGATATTTGTAAGGATCAGTGCCATTTTTATAAGCATCGAGCGCTACCTGGTCATAGCGTGGCGCACTGCCATTGTTCTGCAATGCCTGGTTGTACATCAGCGCATAGTTGTAAGAATCCAATGGCTTTACCATGTTTACAGGTGTTTGTATGCCACCCTGAACATCCAGTGATATTTTGGTAGCAGAAGGGCTGCCCCTGCGTGTGGTTACATATAATACGCCGTTGGCTGCATTCATACCATACCATGATAAAGAGGCTGCATCTTTCAACACACTGATGCTTTCTATTTCATTCAGGTCCATGTTGATGAAATCACGCTCTACCCCATCTACCAGTACCAAAGGTTGCTGATTGCTGTTGTAGGATGAACGGCCACGCACCAGGAAGGTAGCATCATCCGTACCGGGGCGCGATCCTGTTTGCTGTACATATAATCCGGGAATACGACCAGCCAGTGCATTGTTCAATGTAGACAAGGGGATCTGCGGCAAAGCAGCACTTTTTACAGAACTGATGGAAGCTGAAACGGCTCTCTTTTTTCTTGTACCGAAAGGGATATACACGTTATCATCATCTCCGCCATCTACCAGGCTCAGTTGCATGGCAATGGCACCGCCAGTAAGTTCAGTGGCTGGTTTCTGTAAAGTATTATACCCTTTCTTTTTAAAGATGATAACATCATTGGTATTGCAATCAAAACTGAAGCTGCCATCAGTACCGGTAGCAATGCCGGATGTTTTTTCCTGTATCAGGATCTCTACGCCGGCCAGCGGGTTCTTATGCTGATCCAGTACCTTGCCCGAAGCAGTTAAAGCGGCATTGGGTGTTTGTGCCCTGCCTACAGCTGTGATCAGTAACAGTAGCCATAGCAGGCAATTATATTTATATCGCGGGTTCATTGTTTCTTGTTTTGCTGTTTGTAATGTCCTGTTCTGTTTCATTTACCATCCCTCGTTTTGCAACAGGATATTATTGCTTTTGTACACCTCACTGCGTGGAATAGGATAACGGTGCATGTAATTCTTATACACTTTCTGAAAGTTGGCAGGTAATACTACCGGTGCGTAAGTAAACGTACCATTGGTATTTCTTACCACGTTCATCCCATACATAGGTTTGGTAATTACATCAGTACCTATATCCCAACGCATGATATCATACCAGCGGAAGTCTTCAAAAGCCAGCTCTACTGCTCGTTCATGACGGATCGCTTCACGCATCTGCGTCTGTGACAAACCTACAGGCAATGGCGGCATGTTTACACCGGGACGCTGACGCACTTCGTTTACCGCAGCATATACACTGGCATCCGGACCGGCAGCTTCATTCTGTGCTTCTGCATAATTCAGTAATACTTCGGCATAACGGAAGAAAACATAGTTGATCAAAGCCGTACCCGCTACGTTACGGATATAAACTTCCGGCCACAGTTTGCGGCAATAGTAGCGCGTAGCAGTATAGATGATATTGCTGGCAACATAGTCTTTACCACCATCCCACATCTGCATATTTCGTCCCTGCCATGCCGCATTATTATACAGGATATTGGCATAAAAACGGGGATCACGACCAGCATAAGGATTCTGCGGATTGTAGCCGGATGTGGGGTCGGTAATTGCTTTACCGGTTGCCAGCATCTCGTACATATCCACGTGGTTCTGCGTTGGGTTTAAAGAGCCCTGTGCACCACCTGAACCGGGCGACATTACAAAATCGAGCAGCATGCCATCAATAGCGCGGGGTCCCCGGATCTTGATCATGATATACTCCGGTGAGGTAGCTACATTCAATATATCTGCATAGGTAGCCTGTAATGAATACTGGTTCATATCCATTACTGATTTTGCAGCCGCTGCAGCAGCCTGCCATCTTGCAAGATCATTTTCAGGATTATTGAGTTTGCTGGCAGCATACAGCAATACACGTGAACGCAATGCTTTGGATGCTCCTAATGTTGCACGCCCCATATTGGAGTTATCATAATCTGTCGGCAACATGCCATCTGCCGCATCCAGGTCTTTAATGATGAAATCAACACATTCATCGTAGCTGTTGCGGGGCAGATCGATATTCTCATTTACACCATAAGGCCTATCGATAACAGGAACGCCACCAAACCTTTTGATCAGTTCGAAATACAGGAATGCACGGATAAAATGCATCTCACCTTCTATGCGTACAGGCGACTGGTTAGCATTCCAGGGAACATCTTTTATTTTCGAGAGCATCATGCTGGTAACACGAATGCCGGCATAAGCTCTTGACCATACATCCCTGATGTCATTTAATGGCTCACCGCCTCTTTCATAATGATCGTGGTAAGTACCATTGGTGATGGTTCTTACTGCCACATCGTTATTACCGGATACCGCTTCATCTGCAAACTGGCCGGTAATACCACGATGATCATTAAGACGGGCATAATCGTCTATCAGATGGTTATAGGCATTGTCAGCATATTTGGCTGCCAGTATGGGATCTTTAAATACCTGGTCTTCGGAAATGTTTACGCTTGGCGCACGGTCAAGGAATTTCTGGCAAGAAGAAAGGATAAAGACTAAAGTGAAAAAGCACGAAGTTAGAAATACGAAGCCAGAAGTACGGAACGCTGTGGTATTTGCCCGCGCTTCACAGCTCAAAGCCAGCAGCTTGTATTGCCGATTTGCAATTGCCGATTCACGTTTCACGTTTGACGTTTCACGCAGTACACTCACTATTGACGCCCCACGGCTCACACTCCCTTTCAGTAACCCTGCTATATAAGTAATAAGTTTCATTGGCAAAATTTTAGAATTGAACATTTACACCCAGGTTGTAGATACGCGATGTTGGGTAGATTGACTGCTTGGAGAAATCTGTGTTGGAGAGGTTGATGTTCTCAGGATCGAGATACATTTTAAACTTCGTCCAGGTGTGCAGATTCTGCCCGGATACATACACCCGCAATGCTGCAATATTCATGGGCTTCAGCCAGCGTTGCGGCAGATTGTACGACAACTCAGCGTTGCGTATTTTCAGGTAAGATGCGTCCTGCAGTATATAATCATTCAATTGATAGTTGATGAATGTGGCACCTCTTGAATGCAGCGCGGGCCATTTGGCTGTAGCTGCAGTCTGAGGCGTCCAGCGGTCGGTCATGAACTGATACATCTGCTGACCATTGTTCTGCTCGGTAAGAATTACATCTGAGCTTACATTGGCTACACCCTGGAACAATACTGACAGGGAAAGACCTCTCCACGATACCGTGGGTGAAAAACTATAGATGTATTCAGGTGTTCTTGAATAACCGATAGGTACACGATCGTTGGCATCAATGAGATTGTTCTGATCGTAATCAATATATTTCAGATCACCCGGTACTACCAACGGACCTAATGTATTAGCAGGCCAGGCAGTGATCTCGTCCTTGCTGCCATAGAAACCGGCAGTACGGTAACCAAAGAACTGTCCTACCCTTTTACCCTCCTGCTTCTGGTAAGCCGGTTGTCCGGGAGGTTCATCGCGGTTGATGATCTTATTACGTGCATAAGAAACCTGTGTACCCAATGAGTAGCTGATCTCACCAGCCTTGCCTTTATAATTCAGTTCAATTTCATATCCCTTGTTGTACACTTCACCAATATTCAGTGCAGGGTATGTTTGCCCATACATCAGCAGGCCCGAAGAACGATTAGTAAGGATATCTTTCCTGCGCTCATCAAACAGGTCGATGTTCAGTGTAAGTGTGTTATTGAAAAGGCTGCTCTCGATACCGATATTGCGTTTGGTACCGGTTTCCCAGGTAACATCAGGATTACCGAATGAAGATTGTACTACTACATCATAAGTAACCGCTGAAGTAGGCAAACCAAATCGTACGCCATTACCGGGCTTGGAATAAATATTCGTGCTACCACCTGTCTGTACTCCATAGTTGTCAAGGAACAGGAAACGAACATTCAGTTTATCGTTCCCTACCAGGCCATAGCTACCACGGATCTTCAGGTTATTGAGCCAGGGAACATTTTCCATGAACTTCTCATTGGTCAGCGTCCAGCCGGCAGAAACCGCAGGGAAGAAACCATACTGTTTACCGGGTGCAAAGTTTTCAGAACCATTGTATGCAGCGTTGAACTCAATAAAATAACGCCTGTCATAGTTATAAGTAATACGGCTTACGATACCCTGTGATGCCTTGGGAGGGGCATTGAGGTCAGTTCCTTTATCATTGAGCAACTGACGTACACCCAGCAACAATGCAGTAACTGCATGTGGGCCAAATGAGCGATCGTAGTTAAAGCCTGCCTGTATATTAGTACTTATGAAACCATCATAAGAAGTGATCAACCCACTTAAAGGCTCATCTCTCGGACGGTCAGAAGAAAGGGTCACTTCTTTTGTTTTGCGATCAATTACATAAGCTGCCCAGTTGGCATTACGGCGGGTAGTGCCTGAAAAGTAGGAGTCGTAACCAAATACTGTTTTAAAAGAAAGCCCTTTGGTAATACCATCAAGTTTATAGTTCAGGTTAAAGGTGCTTTCCATGTTATTGTTATCATCATTACGTGTTCCCCATCGGGTGATCACAGCGTAAGGATTCCAGATATTGGTACCCACACCGGGGTTCTGCGCTATACGACCATCAGGCAATGTTACCGGGAAGGCAAATGAGGGCGTTTGCAATACACGTGAGATCATAGCCTCTACATTGTCGTAAGAGAAGGACCCGGAACTTGATTGCAGACCAGATGGCTGGTAACGTTTCTGTAAACGTCCACCCAGTTTTACACCCACAGTAAGGTTTTTACTGAGCGTGAAATCTATATTTGAACGGAAATTGTAGCGGGTATAGGAAGGAGATGTTCTGAAACCATAAGGTGATTCAAACTTTTTGAAAATACCGTCTTCGAACAGGTAGCCTATTGAAGCAAAGTATTTCACCATTTTAGTGCCACCGCTTACATTCACGTTGTGCTGTGTTTGCGGATATACTTTTCGTGTGAGATAATCAAACCAGTTTACATTGGGATAGCCCAGCGGATCGGAACCGTCTTTGAACTTCTGCAATTCATCAGCAGTCCATGTTTCAGCCAGCCCGTCATTACGGTTTGCCTCATTGATCAGGGAAGCATTGGTATAGGCATCAACAGCTTTGGGAATGCCGGTATAACTCTGCAGGCTGAAGTTGCCACTGTAGCTGATACGCGGACGACCTTCTTTACCGGCTTTGGTAGTGATCACAATAACCCCATTGGCACCTTTGATACCGAATACGGCTGTAGAGGCAGCATCTTTCAGTACAGTAATGGTTTCTATCTCATTAGGATCAATATCACCAAAACCTGAGCGTTCTACCCCATCTACTACCACAATGGCAGCACTGTTGTTATAAGTAGCAGCCCCCCTGATATTGATCAATGCCTCATTAGAACCCGGCTGGCCACTGCGCTGTACAGCAGATAAGCCGGTTAAACGGCCTACAAGACTATTGGTAACGTTGGAGTTAGGAGATTTTAATACTTCAGCGCCACTTACGGTACTGATAGCACCGGTAAGTGTAGCTTTCTTTTGTGTACCATAGCCTACCACTACTACCTGGTCCAGGCCCTGTGTATCTTCAGTCAATACAATGGTTACAATACTGTCTTTACCCACTGTTTTTTTGATGGCCTTATACCCTACCATTGAAACTTCCAGTACTGCGTTCTCGTCTGCCACTTCAATGGTAAATTCCCCTTTGCCATTTGTTTGTGTGTACTTACCACTTCCTGCAACAGAAATGGTGGCACCCGCTAACGGAACTCCCTTAACATCAGTCACTACGCCTTTTATCAGTGTGCGCAGTTCTGCAGGAAGGTTTGGCGTTACCACTGGTGGCGACTTCTTTACCTCCAGTATGATCGTTTTCTTAAAAACAGTATAGGCTAATGGCTGATCTTTAAAGATCTCTTTCAGCACATCGGCCAGCTGCATCCTGTTGGCAGTAATAGATACAGGAACTGTTTTCTGCAGCATCTCGTCTGAGTACAGAAAACTGAATCCCGTTTGCTTCTCGATCTGCGAGAAGATCTTTTCCAACGGTGCTGTCCGTTCGGACAGTGTTACCTGCTGGGCTACCACATCAGCATTAGCATGCAGGCAGGCTACAAACAATAAAAGGGCCATGATTTTCATCACCAACAAAAATTTGTACGAGGATGAGAAAATGAATCTTGCTGCCTTTTTAACAATAGAACCTGTTCTTTCGGCAAGAGCAATCAAATACATATATTTGTCCATGTTTGTCCGGTACGGACATTCCTTTCAGGAACATCCGTACGGAGGGTTAACTGATAAATAATCACGCGATGATTGTACGATTGGCTAGCCCAAAACATTTCCGGATTTCGCCCGCCAGCGAAATCCGTTTTTATTTCAGGGCTGCTTCATGGGGAGTGTTAGTCTTTTTATTTCATTGGCATTTTTTTAGCATTAGCAATCTTTATAGTGAATGTTTTTCGTAATACGTGAATCCTCAGTCGTGAGTGTGCTGCGTGAAACGTCAAACGTGAAACGGCAGCTTTTGTCCCTGATCCCAATTCCTGATTTCCTTGTCAACCTCTCAACTTTCCAACTTTTCACCCCCTCTTGCGCCTTGTCACTTAAACCTTGTGCCTTCATTTGCACATCTGCACATTAAACCATTTGCACATTACCGTCTTCCTTCCTTCACCACAATCTTATCTCCCTCTACATCAAAATGCATGGTCTTGGTGAGTTCCAGCATTTTTATCACTTCCGAAACAGGCACATTGCGGGTAATAACACCATTGAAGTGCTGGTTTACCGGGTGACCTTCATACACTACATCCACATTGTACCAGCGTGATACCTGCCGCATAATGCTTTCCACATTCATCTTCTTAAAGCGGAACAAACCTTCTTTCCACGCTACCACATCTTCCACATCCACCATCTGCACTTTCACCGGCTGCACACCCTCAGCAACAGAAGCCTGCTGTCCGGGCTTCAGCACTACAGGTGCCTGGCGTTCGGTGCCCGGTGTTACACGCACTGCTCCTTCCAGCAGCGTAGTATTGATTGCCGCCTCATCACTATAGGCATTGATATTAAAATGCGTTCCCAACACCGTGATCTCTGCGTCTGTATTATTATGCTCGCCCAGCTTACCACTCCTGTTCACTCTTACTTTAAAAGGCATAGCAGCATTTTTAGCCACTTCGAAATAGGCTTCACCTGTAAGCTCCACTATTCTTTCTTTACCGGTAAATACTGTGGGGAAACGAAGGCCGGATGCAGCATTCAGCCATACTTTAGTACCATCAGCCAGTACCAGTTGATACTGTCCGCCACGGGGAATTGATAAAATATGATATGCTACTTCTGTAGCGCCCGCATTGCCGGAGGTTTGATAAGCCAGTCGCCCGCTATCCTGTTTTACTACGTTCAGATGACCCTGGCTACGCAGTGTGCCATTCTGTACATCATCCAGCACAATACTGGAACCATCAGGCATGGTCAGTACAGCCTTATCACTGCCGGGAGCAATATCCTGTTGTTTTGATTGCTTTGCAATAGTATCCTGTTGCTTTTGTGCGGTTGGCTTTAGCCATACATAAGCAGCCGAGGCTATTATCACCAGTATAGCAGCCGCTGCTGCCACACGTGGCCACCATGCCCTGCGCACCACTGCAGGCGCCACAGGTTGCTGATGCTGCTGTATGTATTGCAACATGCGCGAGCTAAGCTCTTCCTCGCTGGTTGCGAAGTCTGCCGGAACTTCCACCGGCTCATCCTGGTGGGCATTATACCATGCCGACAACTCTTTTTCTTCGTCGGGTGTAATGGTACCATTGAGGAGCTTTTCAGCTAATTCCCAATATCTTATGTCTGACTGTGCCAATAGAATAAAGTTTTACTATTCTATATAGTCAGGCGAGAGAAAGCAATCCCTTAGTGGAGAATAAAAAATTTTAAATGAGGAATAAGGAAGACAAAGGGACAAGGCACAAGAAAAGCAGAACGCTTAACGCAAAACGCCTAACGCAGGAAATGCAGATGTATTTGCGTTCGGCATTAAGCGTTCCGCGTTCCGCGTTCAGCATAAACTTAGAACCTACTACCGTTTATTACCATTCAACCCAGGCCGGATCATTTTTTTATTATTTTTTTGTTACTTTGAACCGCCGGATGTGCAGTTCCGGGCCCTGTTCATCACATGATTGCCTGCTTATGATCGAGTACACCAACCTGGATGACAACTCTTTAGTACACCTTTTGAAAGCGAACGATAACGAAGCATTCGCCGAGATCTATCGTCGTTTCTGGAAGAAACTGTTCACCGTAGCTGCACATAAATTACAACACCTCGCCGAAGCTGAAGAAGTAGTACAGGATATATTTCTCGATCTCTGGAACAGAAGAGATGCTCTCCATATTTCCCACTCATTAGGCACTTACCTGGCCGCAGCCGTTAAATATAAAGTATTGAATGTACTGGCTAAAAGAAGTCAGCAACTAAAATATGCACAACATGCTGCCCTGCATGTAAGCGAAGCCGACGTTTCTACCGAGCAATGGCTTCAGTTTGAAGAGCTACGCGAACGATTGGAAAAACTGGTAGCAGAGCTGCCGGAAAAATGCCAACTGGTATTCAGGCTCAGTCGTGAAAAAGGACTCTCGCAAAAAGAAATAGCTGCGACACTTAATATCTCCGAAAAAACAGTGGAAGCTCATCTTGCACGCGCTACCAAACATCTGAAAGTAAACCTGGGGTCCTATGCGTTGATCGTATTGGCAGCATCAGGGTTATAAGGATAAGTTGTAAGTTATAGGTAGAATACAGCTAAACGCGGAATGCTTAACGTCTAACGCGAAAACCGGGAGAATGTGCGGATGTGCAAATGAGTCTGGAAGAAAGTTGGCAGTTGGCAATTTGCAGTTACCTGTAACTTGCATCTGGTAACTTGTATCCGGAAACTGGTATCTGGTAACCGGTAACACCCAATTACCGTCTGCCGATTCACGGGATTCAATTCAACCTCTTCCTTATATCTTCCATCAATGCTTCTCTTTCAAATGAATACACTTTCTGTTCTTTATTCAGGTATGCAAGGATCAGTAATGCCTTACTGCAAAGGTTCTTTTTCTCAATCGCATCCAGATCAGCATCCTCTACCATCAGCTTCGCTAATATATCCAGTTGGTCAAGCGTAAGGTGGTATTCCTGAATCAACATCGCAACAGTATCATCAGGTTTCAATCCAAGCAGGTATTTACGATCCAGCTTCAGCAGACCGGCATAAGTTTCATTGATCAGTTCAATAGCTTTGCCCGGCTCACCTTTTTCCTTATACCCGGCAATGCGTGCCAGCACCTGTGCAAATTGCTGAACCAGTTTTAAAATATAATCGCGGCTGTACATAATGCAGGTTGTAAGTTATAGGTTTTAAGTTATATGTTAGAGCAAAAGGATCAAGAAGGTTGAAAGGTTGGAAAAGAAATCCTGAAGGCGAACCATCTGACAATTCAGCCATTCTCTTTTCACGTTTGACTTTTCACCTTTCACGTTCCCACTCACGACTGACGATTCACGCCTCACGATTTCCGCCATCCCTTCGTAACTAAACGAGAAATTTCTATTTTTGTCCTGAACCACGTAAACTCAACTGTCAGCCCCTTTTATGCCATTTTTTTCTAATAACTATTTCTACTACATCACCATTGCCCTCCAGTTAATTTGTGTATTGCATTGTGTGCGAAAAGGTAATCAGCAAAAATGGATCTGGATCATTGTGTTTATACCGATCGTAGGCTGTATTGTGTATATCGTAACCGAAATGTTTACCGGTCGTGAAATGGAGCAGGTACAATCCGGTATCGGCAATCTTATTAATCCTTCCGGCAGCATCCGTAAACTGGAAGAGAATCTCCGCTTCTCCGATACTTTCAATAATCGCATGGCCTTAGCCGATGCCTATCTCGCTTCCGGCAATACAGACCAGGCCATTGCCCTGTACGAGGGAAGCTATACCGGTGCATTTACTGAAAATGAGCAATTGCTGAAACAACTCGTTATAGCCTACTACATCAAACAACGTTATAGTGACGCTATTAAGATGGCGCAGAAGATGTACAATACGCCACAGTTTGCCCGTTCCAAAGTTCATATACTTTATGCCATGTCGCTGGACCAGGCCGGTAATTACGAACAGGCAGAAAAAGAATTTAAGCTGATGAATGTGCGCTACTCTCATTTTGAAGCACGCTATCAATATGGTTTGTTCCTGCAACGTGCCGGTCGCGCGCAGGAAGCCTACGAACTGTTTGCCAATATGGTAGATGAAGGCGCTCACCTCAGCAGCAGGGAAAAAAGTGCCAGTAGGGAATGGCTGGCGAAAGCAAGAGAAGCTATGCGTAATGCTGAACGTGGGGTGAAGTTGTAAGTGAGACGTTATAAGTTGTAGGTTTATCGCTGTAACGAGAAGATACGTTACCCGTTACCGGATTCCCGTTGCCGGTTCTTTGGACCATCTTATAATATGTAAGCAGCATGTATGATAAGGTGAAAGAGAAAATCCTGACAGCTGTATCTCAAATCACTAAATTCCTCAATCTGAAATCATAACCCGACCTCTTATGTCCCGGATCATCTTTGCGCTGTTATGCCTGTTAACACTTACTGTTGTTTCCTGTAAGTCCGATCCTAAAAAACAGATGCTGGAACAACTGACTGTATTAAAAACTGCAGTGCTCAAGAAAGACAAAGAAGCAGTATCTACATTCTTTTCATTTCCGATAAAGAATGATTACCTGTTAATGATGATCAACGATCAACGTAATAACAAACCCGCACTGGAACAAATCAATAAAGCCAACTTTCTCAAATACTACAACTACTTCATCACAGAAGAATTTATTAACGTACTCAAAAAGAATGACCTGCAAAAACTGTTAACAGACAGCAGCCTTGAAGTAGTAGTAATGCCTCCCTCCAAAACAGAAAGATGTTATAAGGGGTATAACATTTCATTAGAGTTACCTCAAATAACCCTCACACATTACAGTAATCACCGGAATGATATTCCTCCCGCCGACGAAGAAGAGAGTGAAACAGATGATTATTGTGAATTTGCGACTTTCTGGCATTTTGAACTAAAGAACAATAAACTGTTATTCATAGGCGCTGATATGGCTGGCTAACTTTAAAAAGGGGACAACGTTTATTAACCCGGTCGGGTAATGGGTACAAACGCCCCCAAAGTTGTTATTCCGTACTGCGCATATATCCCCTGCAGCCTTTTCAATCCATCTTCAAATTTCCTGGCTCAGCCTCCACTCCTCCCTCCCATTCCGGGACAGGCTATCACCAAAGCCATACCAGAGCCACACCAGGTTTTCGCAAATCCCCGTTTAAACCCTTAGTGGATACGCTTTAATATACAAGCTGGACATAATCTGGTCATAAGCTGTCCCCTGTCAGACCGAAGGAAAGTGGCTCCCTTTGTACAGTCTGCACCAGCGTCCCGGGTTGGGAAATTACAGGTTACCAAAGATCTCTGCTGTTGGGATTTTGAATACAGGAGGGCACGGGAAATCATAAACAAATGAATATCAATCCATTTATCTTAATCTCGCATTCAAACCTGCAACTTATGTTTCCTAATGCCTTAGATCATACAATTCAATGTTCATTTTCAGCATTCTGGCTAGGACCGGGAAGGTTGCGTGTATGCTTCTGCTAACTTAGGTCGGCAAACTCTCCTTTTATGAAGTACATTTTCTGCGTTCTGCTCACCGTACTGATGGCAAGTAGTTATAGTCAACAAACACTAACCGCCTTATCAGATGAATTTAATGATACAGCCTCCTTACGTCAATGGAGTTTGTTTCACCAGGTGGAAGGCTTTCCGGATAAAATAGGGCTATTACAGGTCAATAACGGTGCGTTACAACTACAACCGAAAGCATCGGGCTGGTATGCAGATTTCCAGGCTCCTTTTCTTTTTAAGACCGTTACCGGCAATTTTGACGTACGGGCAAGGATAAAAGTGAGTGGTAAAGCCAGCGAGCTTCCTTCCCTGGACTGGTCGCTGGCCGGCCTGATGGTGCGTCAGCCTAAACGAACCACTAAAGACAATTGGAATCCCCGGCAGGAGAACTGGCTGTTCATTACTACCGGTGTGGCAGATGATGTTACCCTCCCTGTGTTTGAAGTAAAAACGACCAGCAATAGTATCTCTAACCTGAAACTACGTCCTGCAAAAGCAGGCTGGGTAGAGTTGCGCATTGTTCGTATTGACGCCGCCTTTATCATGATGGCCCGTTATGATAATGAACCCTGGCAGATCCTGGAAAGATTTTATCGCCCCGTAATGATGGGGCCTTTACAGGTAGGGATAAACGCTTATAGCTCATGGAATGCTATGCCCGGAGAGCTGAAGCAAAATCCTAAGGCTTTTAATGAAACAGTCGCCAATATCCCTGCTGACCTGGTGTTGCAGGTAGATTATATCCGTTTCTCCACTCCCACTTTTAACCCGGATAAACTGCCGGCGAACCTGTATAATCGTAAATATGCTCAAACGCTGTTTTATACCCCCGGTAACCTGCTTACGGATCATCAGTTGAGCAATGAGGAAGTGTTGAAGCAGCTCGGGTTGTAGGTTGTAAGTTTTAAGTTATAGGTTTGTCGCTACTGTTTCTGTTTTCCCTTCAATATTTAAAATTCAAAATTCGACATTCGATATTTGTGGGAGCTGAACTTTGCCCCTTTGCCCGAATAATCCATCCAGGCCGGGCGAGCGTGTCTGGCGGGTACTTCGCACTTATTTGTGGTTCTATGGTTGTCATCCATAACAATCAAACCATACAGCCATCAACCCAATTCTTCGGTAACTGCAAATTGCCAACTTTCCTCCGGTCTTCCGGACTCTCTTACACATTTTATTGCCTCCCTCAATTCAGGCATCATTATCAGCATTTCAACCTTTCTGCCCCATTTGCATTTCCTCAAAAAAACAGTATTTTACTGTATGTAAGGGATCGTTATTCATCACCTGCAAACCTTAACTATGAATTTCTCTGCCAAACATCTTTTGACAGTGCTGGCTTTCTGCACATCTGTAAGCCTGTATTCGCAATCTATTCCTGACTCTATTGTTCGTAAAATAGACAGCATTTATAAAAACCTAGATACCCAAAATACTCCCGGTTTTGATGTAGGTATTGTGATGGGCGATCAACTGGTATTTGCAAAGGGGTATGGACTTGCCAATCTTGAATATGGACTGCCCAATACACCGGCAACCATTTTTCATATGGCTTCCGTATCAAAACAATTTGCAGCCTGGTCAATTGTATTGCTGGCAAGACAGGGTAAACTGAGCCTTGATGATAATATCAGGAAATATCTTCCCTGGTTTAAGGCAGGTAAATCAACCATTACTATCCGCCATCTTTTAAATCATACCAGCGGCATCAGGGATCAGTGGGAACTACTGAGTATAGCAGGCACAAGACTACAGGATGTTATTACGCAGGAACATATTGTAAAAGTATTATCCCGCCAGCAGGACCTGAATTTTGCGCCCGGTGAAAAATACACTTATTCCAACAGTGGCTATACTATGCTTGCGGAAATTGTTAAGGCAGTTACTCATCAAACACTAAGACAGTTTACAGATTCTGCCATCTTTAAACCTTTGGGCATGAATGCCACGCATTTTCATGATGACTGTACCGAAATTGAAAAGAACAGGTCTTATTCTTATGAGCGCGCTAACAATAATGCTCCTTTTACCAATAGTATCCTGAGCTATTCCAATGCAGGCGCTACCAGTCTTTTCACCAATGTAAATGACATGAGCCAGTGGGTGAAAAACTTTTATAATCATAAGGTGGGTGATGCGCAGGATATTGCTACACTCACTACAAAAGGCAAACTGAATAGCGGGAAAGAGATCAGCTATGCCTGCGGTATCGTAGTACAATCTTTTATGGGCTGGAAAGAATACATCCATGATGGTTCAGATGCAGGCTACCGCACCTGCGTCGCCGTTTTTCCCGATCTTAAAATGGGCTTTATAGTATTCAGCAACCTGGCACATACCAACCCCAGTGAAAAGGTACATGCTATGGCACGCCTGTTTATGCGCGATACCACTACCCGGAAAGAAGATACCAGGTCCTTGCCACAGGATAGTATTTCTGCCGTATTCAAAGACACAGCGGCTCTGAAACCATTGTTGGGAGATTATATTTCAGACGAAGGACTGGCCGTGAACGTAAATATTATACGCAATAAGTTATACTATCACATCTTCGACGAAAGCAATTTTTTACTCAGGGAAGGAAAGGACAGTTTTTACATTGGTATCGCTCCTGCCGTAAAATTCCTGTTCTCCTCAAATAAAAATGGCAGGCCAACGCTTAAGATCATTAACGGAACACAAACCTATGATCTGATAAGATATAAAAGAGATACGGCGGCTTCTGTCACCCTGTTAAAACCTTACGTTGGCCATTATTATTGTCCTGAGCTGGATTGCAGTTATGATATTGAACTGAGAGGATTACAGCTCTATCTTACCAATGCAAAATATGATGACGTCAAAATTACGCTCTATGGCAGCGAACAACTTTCTACAGAATACTGGTGGATGAGTCACCTGAAAATACTGCGCAACACCGCTCACCAGATAGCAGGTTTTGAGGTGAATACAGGACGGGTATCTCATTTAAAATTTATTAAAACGAAGAGAGAGGGAATGTGAACCGGGAATACTGTTTCGGGTGTCGGGTTGTGAAATCGTGAGTCGTGAATCGGCAGTCGTGAGTGGTTGCTGCTGTATTTGCCCGTTGCTCAAAGATTATGGCTGTTTTGCCAACTGCAAACTGTGAACTGCCAACTTTCTTCCGGTCTTTTCTTCGATATTCAGAATTGGACATTCGATATTTCCACTTCCCGTACTTCTAACTTCGTATTTCGTATTCCCTTGAGCCTTGTTTCTTGGACATTGTGCCTTAACCTACAACCTATAACTTAAAACCTATAACCAGGTCCTCGCATTCAGCATTTCCGGAATCTTGGCCCTTAAACCGTAATTTTGCTCCAAATTACCCGATTTGAGCGCTACTGTGTTTTTGTTTACGCCGCCTTTTACACAACTGAATACGCCGTACCCTGCTACAGCCTACCTGAAGGGCTTTCTGAACACGAAAGGCATTTCTTCTTTCCAGGCCGATCTTGGTATTGAAGTAACCCTACTGCTGTTCTGCAAACAGGGACTACAAGAGCTATTCGCACGCATCAACAGCGCTCAAGACCTTACCCTTTCCGATAATACCGCCCGCATCGTTGCCATGCAGGACGATTATATCTATAGCATTGACGATGTCATTCATTTTCTGCAAGGCAATAACCCTACCCTGGCACACCGTATCTGCAAACGTGATTTTTTACCGGAAGCCAGCCGATTTGCACAACTGGAAGATCTTGACTGGGCTTTTGGTTCTATGGGCACGCATGATAAAGCCAAACATCTTGCCACCATGTACCTGGAAGACCTGAGCGACCTGATCCGTGAATGCGTGGATGAACATTTTGGGTTTAGCCGGTATGCAGAACGCCTGGGCAGATCTGCCAATAGTTTTGATGAGTTGTATGAAGCATTACAGAAAGATTATACATACATAGATCAACTGCTGATCAATCGTCTGCAAAAGCACATAGAGGCTGTACAGCCTACACTGGTCGCTATCTCCGTTCCCTTTCCCGGCAACCTCTATACTTCATTACGTTGCGGACAGTGGATCAAACAAAACTATCCATCTGCCAAAGTGGTAATGGGAGGCGGTTTTGCCAATACGGAATTGCGTTCTCTTACCGATGCACGTGTATTTGAATGCTACGATTTCATTACACTGGATGATGGTGAAGCACCGATTGAAAACCTGATCGCTCATGTAGAGGGAAAGATCACAAGGGAAGAACTGAAACGCACCTTTACACTGGTTGACGGACAGGTTACTTATTTCAACAACCAATCCTGCAAAGATTATAAGCAGGGACAGGTTGGCACTCCGGATTACAGTGATTTTTTGCTGGATAAATACATCAGCGCCATTGAAGTGGTAAACCCCATGCACCGCATGTGGAGTGATGGCCGCTGGAATAAGCTAACGATGGCACACGGTTGCTATTGGGGTAAATGTACTTTCTGCGATATTTCATTAGACTATATAAAACTCTACGAACCTATTGCCGCCTCGCTATTATGCGACCGCATGGAAGAGATCATTGCACAAACAGGACAAAACGGTTTCCACTTTGTAGATGAGGCCGCCCCTCCTGCCCTGATGCGCTCGCTCGCACTGGAGATCATTCGCCGTAAACTTACCGTTAGCTGGTGGACCAATGTGCGTTTTGAGAAAAGCTTTACCCGCGACCTATGCCTGCTGCTACGCAAATCAGGTTGCATTGCTGTTTCCGGTGGACTGGAAGTAGCATCTGACCGCCTGTTGGAACTGATACAGAAAGGCATTACTGTAGCCCAGGTAGCACAGGTGAACAGGAACTTTACCGAAGCCGGCATTATGGTACATGCTTACCTGATGTATGGCTTCCCTACACAAACAGCCCAGGAAACTATTGACTCACTGGAAATGGTTCGACAGATGTTTGCTGCCGGCGTATTGCAATCGGCCTTCTGGCATTTGTTTACCATGACGGCACATAGCCCTGTAGGCATGGAACCGGAAAAGTACCAGGTCAAAAAAGAGACCAACGCTATAGGCAGCTTTGCGAACAATGATATTGTTCATATTGATGAAACAGGAACAGACCATGAAGCATTCAGTTATGGCTTGAAAAAATCCTTACTGAACTACATGCACAACATAGGGCTGGAAGAACCCTTGCAGAAATGGTTTGAATTTAAGGTACCCAAAACAAAAGTACCGCCTGACTATATCACCAATTGTCTTACACAGGATCAATATACTACCGCAAAGCCTACCACTAAAATTGTCTGGCTGGGCAGACAGCCTGCTGTAGAGCATTTTACCAAATCAAAAAAAGGCAATCACTGGGAAATGACCTCGCTCAGCTTCCAGGATAAAAAAGAGAAATACAGTATCAGTGTAGATCAGCCTAAAGGAAAATGGCTGGCAGATATCCTGGAAAAACTATCAGTATCTAATCCTAAAACATATACCCTGCAGGAAGTAATTGACAGCTACCATGCAGCCGGGTTAGAAGATTTTGAACTATTCTGGGATAATAAGCCGGTGAATACCTTGTATAAGGTGGGGTTGTTGAAACTGTAGTACCATGCTTTTAGGTATTGCTAAATGATCATTTTGAAATTACCTGCTATATAATCCTTTAACTCGTCTATAGATATATTAATCCCGTTAATAGCAAGATCATTCACCAGAGAAGTGTAGAAACTATCATCTGCAACCTTTTCCAATGAATCATTCTTTAATTTATGCAGAACCACTGTATTAATAAGACTTCGCCTTTCCTTATCAGATATGGAATAATATATTCCTTTTTTATGATCATAAGAAGATGAGTTTCTTTGTTGAAAACGCATTATCTGCAGCTCTTTATTAACCCGTTCTAATTGGTCAAGTATATATCTACCTTCAGGAATCTCTGATTGCTGGATCGATGATGGATTAATAGTTTTTCCAAAACTCTTCAGAAAAGGGGAATAATTAGGCTCACTGACAGATCTTTTATAAGTTGCATTAATCCTCTTTACTAATTCTTCTTTGAACTTTACCATCTGAGCAAATCGTAGTGACGAAGGATAGTTGACGTGTTCGATTATACCAGTATCAAATGAATAGTTCGTTTTTTCATCCTTAATAATTATGGTAGGTTTATCAAAAGCAAGCCTAAGCCCTAATTCAAACATTACATTAGGGTTTCTGGAACTCACATCGCATACAACTACTTCATTATTGTAAATATTGGTAACAATCCTTTCATGAATTAGTCCGATAGCTACATCATCACTTACCAGTCTGGGCTCGAACTCTGTCTGAGATATCGCTTCCGTTAAAATTGTCAAAACATCACTCCAATGATCTCCATGATAGTCGGGATGGGGTGCAATCGGCATTATAATACCACAGACCTTCTTTTGCGGAGCCATTTTAGGCTCCTTTGCATTGTCTTTTGACATAGTATTCTTTTTAATTAATTAATCGTTTTGCTTAAAAAAAACGTTCTTTTGATTTCCAGCCCTGTTCATATCAAATTCCGTAAAAAACATATCTCCTTTTTTGCTTAAATAAGACAGTAAAAATCTTTTGCGCATGAAGCACTCTGGATAAGCGTTATGTTCTTTTAACGAAGAGGTTAGATCTCCTGCTGCACCGATCAATGTCACCTCACATACCAGTTCTCCGGCTGGCAGTATTGCCGCAACGTTATCCAGCGAGGGTTTAAACATTAATCTATGTGTTATTACAGGCTCCATCAACCTGACGTTATAAGCAACATGCTGACTATTATTTTGCAAGATCAGCTTATACCTACGCACTGTCTTTCCATCTTTATCTGAATGAGAACTTGTTGAAAGAATTATGATCTGCAGCATAGGATGTGATGAGAAAGTTGTCATAAAAAGCAGACAAACAATACACAGGCCTATTAATAACAATATCAATAAAAGCATACTACAAGAATTTCAGTCAGTCAAGCGGGTAATAATTTCAGATATAAAACAATATTTCACCCTATAATGACTAAAAAAACACCTACTTCAATTAGGTCTTTTTAAAATTCTTACTTAACTGATTTAATTTCAACAGAATAAAAGGGGAGCTATCCCGATAATGAAGCCTGGATAGATTACGTTGTGGAATTAAAATCTACAAAAAATAAAAATAAATAAACAAATAATAAATCGGAAGGCAGGAAAACAGCTTTACAAAAGCAATTAAACCTAGGAGGTTAAAGAAATAAGTCAGGTAGAAGAATTAGTTCAACTTTACGATCCCATTTTTAATAGCATAAATTACCAGTCCAACCCTTGTCTTTACATTCAGTTTTTCAAATAATGATTCGCGGAATCCATCCACCGTTCGTGGACTGACATCCATTTTTTCAGCTATATCCCTATAGGTTAGCTCAGTGGCCAGCAATCTTAACAATTCGGTTTCCCGTTCTGTTATACCTGTATATTGAGTGCCAGCTTCTTCAAGCTGCATTTTATTAACGGCCGAAGTCAACCGCGATAGAATACTTTCACCATAATAATACCCTCTGCCTGCCATTGATGTTATCGCATTCTTCAATTCAGGGGTGGGAGCATTTTTTGCCAGGTAGCCACGTATCCCATTTCTTAATACTCTTATTATAGTTGCTTCATCCTCAAACATAGAAAGCAACAACACCCTACAATCGGGCCTGTTATCTTTCAACCATATAGCAGCTTCAAACCCATCCATTCCCGGCATTGATACGTCCAGCAATAAAATCTGCGGGGTAACCGATTTTACATGTAACTGCTCAATCATATTTTCCCCGCTACTGGCCTCTATAGTTACCTCATAAGTATATCCATTTCCATCGGGTTCATTGAATGAATTAATTAAACAAACAAGGGCAGAACGTATAATATCCTGATCGTCTACAACACCAATGGTAATTTTTTTCTCATCGATAGCAGGCATATAGAATAATTTAATAAGTATAAGCAATAACTACCGAGAGGACGCAAAGCCCTCCCTGTAATCAGCGCCTTCTTATTTTCATCGATAAGGTGTACCCGGAATTTACGCAAGTCTGTTACAATAACTATAACAAAAAGTATTACCCAATGCATCAAATAAACATAGCATACAGATGACAAATGCAGCAAAATCTTCTTGACATACCCGGTAATGGCACTATTATTACCCATAGCCGCCGGCTGTAAGCTGCCACGAATATATATAAGAACGCGTATTGTTACTTAACCTGTTCAATAATTTTATTATATCACAAGTAGGTTGGTTTTACCCGTAGTACAGTCAAACCATCCCATATACTCTTTCTTTAAATGGGAAAGTTTCCCATTACTAACATTTGCTGTCGCACCTAATTTGACATATGACAAGAATATAACAATCACATATATCTTTAACTACCAAGTGTCCTGCTTTTTAAGATTCAAATGCATGCCTACTATAGACTCCAGTTCCGCCATCAAAACATTATTATAATCTCCGGCAGGAACATACGGCAAAGTATCGTCTTCCGCGGGAGCTTCCAATGCTACATAAATTCTTAACGGTACAAATTGAAGAAGCTATTCAACACCTACAGCCTCAGATTTTTATTATATTGCCTTGGGTAATTTCCTGAATACCTTTTAACACCGACATGAAGCTTTTTCTTACACTATTTATCTGTACCGCTGTTGGTTGCAATACTGCACCAGATACCAAGCATACAGTCAACACAACACTACATAACAACGATACTATACCGAAGTTATCTCCTACCCGCCTGTTTGCGCAACAGCTACTTCAAAACAAAGTGTCCGTAACAGATTCAGGAGAAACAATGAATTGTCTTGACAGTTTATCCCACCCCAATATTTCTACACGGCAGTTTTACTTTAAAGTATTACTGGCTATTATGAAAAAAGCTGACGGCTCCGTAAGCGAGGTATGCGGCGAAAAGGCTTATAACTACCTTCAACAATACCCTTCGGAACTGGCGAACCAATACAGAACATTGTCTTCGGAAGAGTAGGAACGCCTGGTAACCTTTTTGGGATATGAATTTGCAGTACGCGATGCAGGCACTAAAGAGTTGGATAAATTCTATGCAGACCTGCGGTCAAAATGCAAGGACTGTAGTGATGAAGATAAAAACACCCTTGCAGGCATCAGGAAAGGCATTTTCAATATCATGATGCAGGAATATGATTAGTATTTCTCTCCTGTATCCATATTGCGCCGGGCTCTGTTCGGGTGAATTTTAGAGCTGTCCAATAAGAATAATTGCTTTTCAAGACTCCGGTCAGAGACCGGATGCATGTAGCTGATACGAGAGCGCTGCGCTAACTCTCGCGCCAGGATACGATCCTGTCATTTCGAATCCACGCCAGAAAATCTTTTTTATAACTTAGGCGGGATGAGAAATCTGAAAGCTGCATTGGCAAGATGCTGAATATAGGACAGTATTGTTTCTGTTCAACTTTCAGATTTCTCCCTTCGCCGTTATTAGCTTATAAAACAATATTCCTGCGGGCTCGGTCGAAATGACAAAACAGTTTTCTTGTGCCGGGATTAGCGAAGGGTTCTGATGTATATGATATTAAGCCGGACTCTGTCCGGGTGAATTGCGGAACTACTCAGTAAGAATAAATGTTTTCAATATTCCGGTCAGAGACCGGGTGCATATAGCTGATACGAGAGCGCTGCGCTAACTCTCGCGCCAGTCGCCAGTCGGTAAAACAATTTTAACAATTCCATCTGCGGCCCTCACGAATACCTTTCACGTACATTTGCACCTTAACTGATGTTGCATGAAACTTGTTTCTACTGTTGCTTTATTATTGATCGGCTTTACAATGAACGCGCAAATAAGCAGTTGGCGTACTGTCAATAAAAAGCAATACTCCATTCAATACCCCTCAACCTGGACGGTTGACAGTAGCCGTCAATTGGGAGCAGATCTGCTGATCTCTGCCCCTATCGATTCTATCAGCGACAGGTTTAAAGAGAATATAAAGATCATTATACAGAACATTGCCGGTAAAAATGTAGATATGGATCGTTTTGTATCCGTATCCGAACAACAGATCAAAACCGTACTGCCGGATTGTAATTTCATTGAAAGCTCTACCGTTACCGAGGCACCAGTTACCTATCACAAGATGTTGTTCACCTGTACACAGGGACAACTCCCATTAGAGATAGAGCAATTCTATTTTGTTACTTCTGAAAAAGCCTACGTGATCACCTTTACTGCCGAACAAAGAAGGTTTAGCGAATACCAGCCAGTGGCGGAAAAGATATTACAGTCGTTTATGCTCAAAAACTAGCTTAATGTGCAGATTGGTTAATGTGCGAATGTGCATATTGGGGAAGAGACAAGGAATTAGGTATTAGGCGTTAGCAGTTAGGTCAAAAACAGAAATATCAAGCCTGAAGGAGGCAACCGCAAATTGCCAACTGCGAACTTGTATTTGCTCCCAGCTTGTATTCCGTTTCACGCCCCGGTTTCCTTGCACCTTTACTTTTTTCAGTATATCTTCATCGCCATGTTAGCTAATCAGCAATATTTGTCTACGCGGAGAAAAGCTTTTATTTCTATTTATGTAGTGCCCCTAGGTTTACTGGTAGTAATTATAGCAATATGCATAATCAGGTATGATAGGTCCTGGTGGCCCTTTCCGGCAGGCCTTCTTATATCTTTTATCCTGAGACTCTGGATCTCCCCGGCGCATTACATTTATGCTCTCGCCATCACAGCTGATGCCATTACACTTGACTATTTTTCAACACCCTTCTTCAAAAAGAAAACAAAGGAGCTTGTACTGGCTGATGTACAGGACACAGAAATAACCCAACGAAACTGGTTTACGGGTGATCCTACTGCTGTTAATTTCAAATACCGTGGCACATGGCTTACGCTACACATTACCGGGAAAGCAATGTTCCAATCCATCAGCAAACAGGTAACAGAGTTTAAGAGTAAGGCAACGCCTGCAACCGTCTGACAACATTTTAA
Organism: Chitinophagaceae bacterium; assembly: GCA_047602185.1. Lineage (GTDB taxonomy): Bacteria > Bacteroidota > Bacteroidia > Chitinophagales > Chitinophagaceae > PMP191F. Next base: position 2,180,841 of record JASGHY010000001.1, read on the forward strand.
GGAAGTACGGGAAGCCAAATATCGAATGTTGAATTTTGAATGTCGAATATCGAAGGAAAGACCGGAAGAAAGTTGGCAGTTCACAGTTTGCAGTTGGAAAAACAGCCATAATCTTTGAGCAACGGGCAAATACAGCAGCAACCACTCACGACTGACGATTCACGACTCACGATTGCCCCGCAACCACCTGAAAGCCTTGTGAAACGAAGGGCTGATCTTTTCATTTTCGGGAAATTTCCCTTTTTTAATCCCCATCATTCGCACATTTACACATCCGGCAATTAGTCAACATATTGATTATCATTATCATTTGACAGTTTCAAAAAATCCGCTCCCGACTTGCTTTTAGGCCGTTTTCCCCTATTTTTGCCATCCTTAAACATCAACGTAAGAATCAACCGCTTATGGACAAATTGATTTACTTAGTGCCTGTAATGGGTATCATTGGCTTGCTGTATACGCTCTTTAAATTTAAATGGGTTTCCAAACAGGACGCAGGTTCTGAGCGCATGAAAGAGATTAGTACTTACATAGCAGAAGGTGCTATGGCCTTTCTCAGGGCTGAATGGAAAATTCTTGGCTATTTCGTAGTAATAGTAGGCATTCTTTTAGGGGTAATGGCACAAGCCAATCCTCACTCTCACTGGGCTATTGCTGTAGCATTCGTATTAGGTGCTGTATTCAGCGCCACTGCCGGTTATATCGGTATGCGTGTAGCAACCAAAGCTAATGTGCGCACTGCACAGGCTGCACGTACCAGCTTAAGCAAAGCATTAAATGTTTCTTTTACGGGTGGTTCGGTTATGGGCCTGGGTGTTGCCGGTCTGGCAGTACTGGGTCTTGGCGGACTGTTCATCATATTAAAAGCATGGTTTGTTCCGGACGGCGCCTCTGTAAATGGTCCCGAAATGATCAAAACCATTGAAGTACTCACTGGTTTTTCACTGGGTGCTGAATCTATTGCCCTGTTTGCACGCGTAGGTGGTGGTATCTATACCAAAGCTGCCGACGTAGGTGCTGACCTGGTAGGTAAAGTAGAAGCAGGGATCCCTGAAGATGATCCCCGTAACCCTGCTACCATCGCCGATAACGTAGGTGATAACGTAGGTGACGTTGCCGGTATGGGTGCCGACCTGTTCGGTTCTTATGTGGCTACTGTACTTGCTACCATGGTACTGGGACAGGAAACACATTCTGTAGATGAGTTTGGCGGTATGGCTCCTATCTTACTGCCCATGCTGATCGCAGGCGTTGGTATCCTTTTCTCTATCATCGGTACATGGTTTGTTCGCATCAGCGATTCAGCCGGTATCAATACTTCAGTTGTACAGAAAGCCCTGAACATGGGCAACTGGGGTTCTATCATCTTAACTGCTGCCGCTTCTGTTGGCCTGGTATATTTCATTTTACCTGAAACAATGGAACTGCGTGGCTTCGAGTTCACCAAATGGGGTGTACTGGGTGCTATTGGCGTAGGTCTCGCTGTAGGTACTTTAATGAGTATTATCACTGAGTACTACACTGCGATGGGCAAACGTCCTGTACTGACCATTATCCGCCAGTCTTCAACAGGTCATGCTACCAACGTAATCGGTGGTCTGGCAATCGGTATGGAATCTACTTTCCTGCCAATTATCGTTCTGGCTGCAGGTATCTATGGTTCTTACTACTGTGCAGGTCTGTACGGTGTGGCTATTGCTGCTGCGGGTATGATGGCTACTACTGCTATGCAGTTGGCAATCGACGCATTTGGTCCTATTGCAGATAACGCAGGTGGTATTGCTGAAATGAGCGAACTGCCTAAAGATGTTCGTGAAAAAACTGACGTACTGGATGCTGTAGGTAATACTACTGCTGCTACCGGTAAAGGTTTTGCCATTGCTTCTGCTGCATTAACAGCACTGGCATTGTTTGCAGCCTTTGTGGGTGTGGCAAAGATCCAGGGTATTGATATTTACAAAGCAGATGTACTGGCTTGTTTGTTTGTAGGTGGTATGATCCCCTTCATTTTCTCTTCACTGGCTATCCGCGCAGTAGGTGAAGCAGCGATGAGCATGGTGGAAGAAGTTCGTCGCCAGTTCCGCAGTATCCCCGGTATCATGGAAGGAACAGGAAAACCTGAGTACGATAAATGCGTGGCGATCTCTACTGACGCTTCTATCAAGAAAATGATGCTGCCCGGTGCTATCGCTATCGTTTCTCCGCTGATCATTGGTTTCCTGATGGGCCCCGAAGCATTGGGAGGTTTCCTGGCAGGCGCTACTGTTAGCGGCGTACTGATGGGTATGTTCCAGAACAATGCAGGTGGTGCATGGGACAACGCTAAGAAATCATTTGAGAAAGGTGTTGAGATCAATGGTCAGACATACTATAAAAAATCTGAACCACACAAAGCATCTGTAACAGGTGATACCGTAGGTGATCCTTTTAAAGATACTTCTGGTCCTTCAATGAACATCCTTATCAAACTGATGTCTATCGTATCATTGGTTATTGCTCCCACACTGGCCAACATGCATAATCCAGAACCGGAAGTGAAACTTAAGAACGATAAGAAACATGAGCTGGTTGTTGCAAACAGCAATACAGCAGATATCACGTTAAATGAAACAGGCAGCGCGCAATAATAGCCGCTTCGCTATATATTAAAAAGACAACATATGCCCTGCTGGCGCTTTTGCCGCAGGGCATTTTGTTTGTTAGGCCTTGATATACAGCCAGCTAAAAAAATGATAATTACTTGCTAAAACTATATGCAATCTCAACAACGGACACTATATTTGCAACCACAACTTAAGGCACTATATCATACCAAATACCAAAGTCGCGGTGTTTCTACATCGGGGCTTTTTTTTTGAATATAAGGCAGCGAATTGTGAATGGTGAGTGGCGAAGCAAGTGAATAGTGAATGGGAATACAGGTCTCAAAGATTTCGGAATTTAGAGATTTTGTGATTTAAAGAGATGGTTACTGGATACTGGATTTGAAACTGGGACAACTGCAAATTGCCAACTGCCAATTTGTACTCCTCGCTGCTCGTAGCTCAAAGCTCGCGGCTGTTTTCCCTTCGATATTTTCGCCTTCCGTACTTATTATTTCGTACTTTCTTGTGCCTTGCTCCTTAAATCTTGTGTCTTAACTTAAAACTTATAACCTGTATTCGCGTTAGGCGTTTAGCGTTAAGCATTGGGCTTTACTTATAACCTATAACTTAAAACTTATAACCCGTATTCGCGTTAAGCGTTCCGCCTATCTCAACAACGTATACCACGGTGCCTGTACAAAAGATCCGGAGAAACGTAAGCGCAGGTTGCTCGTCATCTTAACTTCAATGGCATTTACATTATAGAGCGTTCGGGGAAACCACATAAAGCGACATTCAATAGTTCCGAAAATAAGGTTCTCGTTCCGTACGCGGATACCACCACCCAGTGATGAGAACACATCCCCTCTTAAGAGTCCCTTTTGTTGTGGAGTAATTAAAGTGGCCTTGCCAAATGCAAAGAAGCCGATCTTAAAACCGAGTAACTGGCAGCGTGTATAAACACTGGTCTCAGAACCTAATGTTAATCGTTGTACACCTCTTAAGCTATCAGTATTAAACCCGTTTAGTCCAAGATCATTATTGATCAGTAATGAATCGTAAGCCTGTATTTTATTGATACCGGTATAGCTGAAGTCAGTAAACTGACGGATGAGCAATTTCTTGAATGATAATAACGGGCTGAACCAGTTAAGACTAAACAGCAGGCTATTGTCTTTAAGCTGTTTCCCTTTATAGTCGTAGTTACTACCTAATGCAATCACATAGCTCCAGTAATTATCATTGCCATCTACCAGCGCATGATCGTACTCCCATCCAAAATAGATACGCCGCAGACTGTCAATAGAAGCATGTCCCAGCGTGAGCTTGCGGGTAAAGCCTACTGGTAAGTCTTCCGTACGGCCGAATCCATAAATATAGTTGGTACGATAGAAGTTGTATTGATACCAGCTGAATTGCCCCAGTATATATAGCTTATTGGTATAGGCCAGGTCATAATGTTTGAGAACAGGCTTTCGTAAAAAATTCTGGTCATATACCCTGATGGCAGCAAACATACGTTTGCGATCGTCCTGGTAAAACTTGCGTGGTGACCTTGCCCCGATGTTATAACCGATCCATACATCGCCCAGCCTGTAACGGTAATCGAGAAAAAGGCTATCTGGCTTTGTATAACTATTGGCAGAGTGGTTCCAGCTTAATTCAAGGCCACCTGCTATATGCGCATCGGGTGTATACAAGGGCCTGTCTAACCGGATATAAGTGGCGGTTTCATTTTCATCGCCCAGCGACGCCCCCCTGTTGATAGTTGTATAAGCTGCCTCAATATTTGTAAAGGTGCCGAACGCACTGTACTTGCGAAACAGGTATTGCGAACCTATTACGGGGGAACGTCCTTTATCGTACAGCATGGTGTACTGTAACCGTTGTGCACGGCCAAACAGGTTGGCATCATAGATAGTAGCACTCACGCGGTTTACGCCGGAGAAATCCATAGAGCCGCCCCAGCTGAATACGTCGCGTACTACCACTTCCACATCTACAGAATCAGGGCTTTCCATCAAAGGAAGGATATAAATACGGGCATCCTTAATAAAGTTGAAATCACGCAGGTAACGTTCATTATCTGCCATACGATATGGGGATACCGCATCACCGGGGTGAATGAACAATAACTGGTCAATAATAAAATCCTTGGTACCGGTTTGCAGTTTATTGGCAATGCGGCTGATGGTGCCTACTTTTCTGCGCGTGGTATCCAGTACGCTCTGACCAAAACGTAGTTTGCGTATGTAGATCGCACGGATAAATTTACCGGCGTAAGTATAAAAATATTGTTCACTTTTCTGGAAGAATACAGAGTCTTCCATCCCGGGAGCATGGGCGGTCACTGCATTGCGGTAGGTTTCTTTTACAAACCCCATGAACTTCTTTTTGCGCGGCACCGTGTCCTGCTGGTGGGCGGTACTATCCTGGCACAAAGAGGAAGAAGTGAAACAGAGGAGCAGGATTACTAAACAGCAGGCGGTTTTACGGCAACTCATCCACCGGGCAAACAGACTTGTGCAGGCATACTGCCCGCAGATCGCAGAAAGGTCTTTTTCCCGGGTCAGGTTTGGCCAAACACCTGTGCTGTGCACCATAGCAATAGTAATATAGGCTTTCCTCCGTTTAAATGCTGTTAACAGGTTATCAATTTTAACAATGCATAGCATCTGCTATACCATGTGTTTCAGCTTGTTTATCACTACAATATAGGGGTAATCTGCAAAAGAAAGGGGCAAAAAGTTCACATTCCGGGCAATTGACGCACACAGATAGAAAAATGACATTTCTGAAACAAACGGATCTGTAAATTACCGTTTAGCCACACCTGTCTCCACTCATTGATTTACACGTGGATGAAAGGTTAATATCTTTAAATTGTATTAACAAGTCATTACGAAAATTGTCGTAATTTTAAAGCAAATGTTGTTTCAATATGCCAACCAAGCAGATAAAACCTACTGAAAGCGAATTGGAAATACTTCAGGTATTGTGGAGTAAAGGAACTGCTACTGTACGCGATGTGCATGAAGAATTACTGAAAATCAAAGATGCCGGTTACACTACCACCCTCAAACTGATGCAGATCATGTTTGAAAAAGGGCTGGTAAAACGTAATGATTCCTCTAAAACACATATCTACCAGGCTATCGCCAGCAGGGAAAAAACACAGAAACACATGCTGGGCAAAATGATAGATACGCTTTTCGGAGGCTCTCCTACTCAATTGGTAATGCAGGCGCTGGGTAATCACAAAGCTTCAAAAGAAGAGCTGGAAGCTATTCAACAAATGATAGATAACCTGAAAAAACAATAGCCGATGAACCTGTTAAACCAATCTGCTTTCCTGAAAGCATTGGGATGGGCGTTATTGGACAGTGTATGGCAGATGGGGCTTTTGTGGCTGCTGTATGTTGTGCTGACTGCTAATGGCAAAAAATTACAGGCCCGCCAACGGCATACTATTGCATTGCTGTCGCTTACAGGCGGCACGCTGTGGTTTGTGATCACGCTGATCCGCTACTGCTATAAACTGGCGGAAGAACCTGCTATCATTTCTTTTTATCTTAATGATGCAGATGCTGCCCTGCCGGCAAGCTCTTTTACACAGCAGCTATACGGCTGGCTGGATCCTTCGTTAGCAATATTATCAACAACATATCTTGTTGCGGTTCTCTTCCTCTTCATTCGTTTATACCGCCAGTACAGGATCACTCAAAAACTCTTTACCGAAGGCTTGCAAAAAGCCAACCCGGAATGGCGTGCATTCCTGCAACAGGCTGCCGGCCACATGGGCATTAAAAAGAATGTACAGGTATGGCTTTCTTCGCTGGTAGATACTCCTTTGACCATTGGTTTCTGGAAACCGGTTATCCTGCTACCTGTAGCAGCTGTTACCCAGCTAAACCTGCAACAGGCCGAAGCAATTATACTTCATGAATTAAATCATATACGCCGCAATGACTACCTGGTAAACTTACTGGTGGCCTGCGTAGACGTGATCTTATTTTTCAATCCTTTTGCAAGACTTATTACCAATACCATCCGCAGGGAAAGAGAACATAGTTGCGATGATATGGTAATGCAGTTCCGCTATGATGCAGGCATGTATGCCCGCGCCCTGGTGGTATTGGAACAAAACCGTCTTGCTTTACCCCAACTGGCTATTGCAGCTACGGGCAGCAATCAGTACCTGTTACTGAACCGTGTAAAGCGCCTGCTGACCAATGAACCGGTAACAGCACCTTTTCAGCAGAAGATGATAGCCTTCCTGTTATCTGCGGTACTGATCGGGTTCATAGGCTGGTACAATCCCGGAAAAGTTATTATACAAACCATCCGCGAGGTAAATACACCCGGCACTGCCGTAACGAATACAGAGAATACAGCGATAGCATTTGCTACCCCTGCTGAAAATAAAATAAGACCTACCCGTGTTATCCTGAAACAGTTGCCCAATGCAGTAGATTCAATAATGGTTGCCACTCCGTTGGTTGCCATTCAACAGGCAGTAACTGCCAATGCATACGAACAGGCAATGACACAGTACCAGCAAAAGATGGCGGAATATGAGGTCATTATGCAGAAAGCCAAGCGCGAGGCAGAAATTGCTTTTGTTCAAAACCTGGAAGCAAGAGATTTCTCACTGCCTGCGGCTCCACCAGCCCCGGTAGCTCCTGAAGCTCCGGCAGATCGTGTTTATCCCTTTGTACCTGCAAACAGTTTTTCTTACCAGCCAATAGAAGATACATCTAATCCAAAGGAATATATCCAGACCTTCAGCGACCAGCAGGCTAAAATGGCAATGGAAAAAGCCATGATGGCATTGCAGGAAATTGACTGGCAAAAGATGGAAAAAGCCCTGAATGCAAAAGGCAAGAAGGTAGATATGATCCAGCTGCAAAAGCAACTGAAACAGGCAATGGCTGATGTAAACTGGAAAAAGATCAATGAAGAAGCACAGGCTTCCTTAAAAGTAGCAATGGACGAAAACGTTGCAAACAGGCAGGACCTGGAACGCGTACAGATCCAGTTGCAACGATTCCAGCAACAACACGCAGTGCAGGTTGAAAAAATGAAGAAGGCACAACAGCAGGTATTAATGGATCGCCTGCATGAACGCGAAGCAATTATTCACCAGAAAGTTGAAGACGCAAGAAAGCAAGCTGATTCCGTTCAACGTAAGAAGATCGTAGTTATCTAAAAAGATATTCCGGCGCAACCATAACAGGTTGCGCTGTTTTAATTCTATACAGCAGGCAAACACCCACCCTCGCCACCCTCATGGCTTTTCCTGCAGTTAGTTTTTAGCATTTACTCAATGCTTGTATACTGTTTTATCCCGGTAAAGCCGGTTATTTTTATTTATACCAATTAAAAAAGAAAAAGCCATGAGAGCTTGTTTTCTCCTCTTGTTATTGCCTGCTGTTAAATCGGTAGCACAACAACCAGCCGACACATTTTTAGTTAAGAATGCTCAGAAGCTTGTGCAACCCTATGAAAGAAAATACATCCAATACACTGAAACCAAAGACGGGCATATCCTGTTCAATGCTATTCTTACCCGTAAAACGCAGCAAATAAATAACCAATGGCTGATCACGCAAACCTACCAGACGGCAAAGAGTATTGACACTGACTCCAGCTATTGTGATATGCAAACCCTGATGCCGGTTGCCTATGCTACCAACATAGAGTCCGGTGCTTACAGGGAGCGTGTTTCTTTTGCAAAGCCATCTATACACAACAGGATTATTTATAACGACAGTAGCACTGAGGCCTCGTATATCAACAGCAACCGTTACAATGGTGTAATTGAAACCGATCTTATAGCAACACTACCATTAGAAGACAATCGCTCTTTTGTGTTAAAAGCAGTAAACCCCGGCCTGCATTATACCGAATATCTTATCACCATTACAGTAGAAGGCAAAGAAGACATTACCATAACAGGAATAGGCAAGATTGCCTGCTGGAGATTACGCGTCAATGAAGGTGGTAGCAGTAGCTCTACCGAGTGGTATTCTGTAAATGGTAAACAACAGATAAAAAAGGTATTCGTATTTAAAAACGGGAACTCATTTATCAGAACACTCCTGGCAGGATAAGCTATATGCAAAAAGCCCGGAAAGAAACAATTCTTTCCGGGCTTTTGATTTCTTACTTAAGGACCCCGACTTTCTCATTCGCTGCCCTCGCCCTGAAGCACGAGGTAAAGAAACAAACACATTTGCCTACTCAGCAACATTCATCAACCGGCTAAAGCCGGACCTTGTATTTCCTTCCTGATTCCTAATTCCTCACTCCTGTTCGCCTATCCTTCCGCTGTCAGGTACTGCGCATACGCATACCCCTCTGCTCCCCCATCAGTACGGATCAGCCACCACTGGTCGTTCTTTTTACTTACCAGGGTTACCACTTCATGGTGGGCAGCTTTACCAACAATTGGCTGGTCAGTACCCGGGCCTTTGCGGATGTTGAGATTAGAGCTGTCGGTAGTAACCTTAGCCTTACCACCAGGCGCCATAGCAGAGACATTGATGTTCATGATCAGGTCGCCTGCACGAAAATCAGGGTCTATTTTGTTATAGATATCCCACAACTGATCTTTCACGGTGCCGCTGGGAGCTTCCCCGTCAATGTACAATACATTGTCCTGTTCGCGCACCTGCAAATTGGTTACCCCGGCAGTAGTGGCAGTAGTAACCAGCTCTTTGTATTTATCCTGTAGTGCCATAAACTGGTCCCTCCTTTTATTTAATGGTAAGTTTATTCTCTATTTTCTTAGGCTTCAGCGAATTCAAAGCCATCATCAATGTTTGCAGGCCTGAACGCTTGATATCGCCGGTAAGCGTTACCACACCGTCTTTCACATCAGCTTTTACGCCGGGAAAGCTTTTAATGGCATCAGTCACACCCTGGGTAAGGGCAGCATCTGCAGCAATTTCAACAGGTGCAGGAGCCGCTACTACGGGTGCCGGGGGCAATGCAATGGTACCATTGTTAACTACCGATTTTACGCCTTTAATGGCCTTTACAGCGGTTTCCGCCTCAGCCTTGCTGGCCTCGTCTTTAAACTCACCGGCTAAGGTCACAACACCATCCTTTACCGTAGCCGCAACACCTGCCAGCGCTGGTGTAGAAGCAGCTTTCTCTGAAATAGCTGACTGAATACTGGAATCTTTTACGCCACATGAAGCAAGCATACCCAATGACAATAAACATGCAAACAGCATGGATCTGAAATGGTTCAACCTCATAAAACTGATTTTTGGTGATATAATAGAATAACAAATACGGACTTTCAGATAAGGCAGATTGTAGAACCTCCCTTTACTGTGTTAACTTCCTGTTGCCAATGACTACATTTGTTCATCATTATGAATAGAAAACATCTTCCCCTGTTTATACTTCCGGTAGTATTAGCCGTTTCCTGTGCTACAAACCGTTTACCCCAGGCACCTGTTACCGAATCTGGCGTTTCACAAACACTGGCTGTTTACAGGAAAGCAATATTGAGCAACCTGCACTACCAGTTATCATTCGATATCCCTGGTGAAAAAGCAGCCCCCATACCTGCTACAGAAACACTCACATTCAACTGGCGGAAGAACAATGCCGCTTTACAAATAGATTTTAAAGAACAGAGAGAGCACCTGCAGCAGGTGTTCGTCAATCAGAAAGAAGTTGCCATTGTGTTTGAAAAAGAGCACCTGGTCATCAATGCTGCTGACTTAAAAAATGGTGCCAACGATATCAGTATCCGGTTCACTGCCGGCGATATGTCGCTAAACCGTCACAGTGATTTCCTGTACACCTTACTGGTACCGGATCGCGCACGTACCCTGTTCCCCTGTTTTGATCAACCCGATCTGAAAGCAACATTCTCTCTGTCACTGACCATCCCCGCAGACTGGCAGGCTTTGGCTGGTGGGCCATTAAAAGATTCGGTAGTACAAAGCACCAGAAAAACCTACAATTACCAGGTTACAGATATCATGAGTACCTACCTGTTTTCCTTTGCAGCGGGCAGGTTCACTCATTTAACGGGCAATGCCGGCAACAAAACAATGTTTGCTTATCACCGTGAAACTGATACCGCCAAGATCAGGCTCAGCACTGATTCCATCTTCCGGCTACATACACAGGCTTTATCGTTTTTAGAGAACTATACACAGATCCCTTTTCCGTTTAAAAAACTGGATTGTGTTGCTATTCCTGATTTCCAATACGGTGGTATGGAGCATATAGGCGCTATTCAATACAAGGCATCTTCTCTCTGGCTGGATGATGGTGCTACACAGGATCAGTTGCTGAGCAGGGCCCAGCTGATTGCCCATGAAACATCACACATGTGGTTTGGTGATCTTGTAACCATGCGCTGGTTCAATGATGTATGGATGAAAGAAGTGTTCGCCAATTTTATGGCAGATAAGATCTGCCAGCAAAGCTATAGCGATTCCAATGCCAACCTTCGTTTCCTGGTAAGTCATTTCCCTGCAGCTTATAGCACAGACCGCACACAAGGCGCCAATCCTGTACGCCAGCAACTGGATAACCTGCAGAATGCCGGCACACTGTATGGAAACATTATTTACCACAAAGCTCCCATTGTAATGCGCCAGTTGGAAAAGCTGATGGGTGCAGATGCTTTTCGTGACGGACTACGTGAATACCTTGCAAAATATTCCTACAATAATGCCACCTGGCCAGAGCTTATCAGCATACTGGACAAACGCACCCCGCTTGACCTCGAAGCCTGGAATAAGGTATGGGTAAATGAAACAGGAAGACCTGTATTCGATTACCGCATAGACAGCAGCAATGGAAAGATCACGCAGCTTGTCATTACACAAAAAGGAGAAGATGGCAGCAACCGTATATGGCCCCAGTTATTTGATCTCACATTGGTTTATCCTGCCCATCGTGATGATTACAATGTGAACATGAAGGATAAAGAAGTAACGATCACTGCAGCCGCAGGTAAGCCTCTTCCTTCATCTATCATTTTCAATACTTCCGGTGAAGGATATGGACTATTTCCTGTCAGTGCCCGTTTATCCGAACAGGCTTTCTCACTCAGCAGCCCGGTAACACGTGCCTCCTGCTACATTAACCTGTATGAGAACATGCTCACGGGCAATAGCATTCAGCCTGCACAGCTATTAGAAGCTTATAGCAGGCACCTGGCTGAAGAAAAAGAAGAACTGAACCTTCGGCAGCTTACCAGCCAGGTAAGCAATATTTACTGGCAGTTCATTACTCCTGCACAACGCATACAACAGGCCCCTGCTCTTGAAAACACCGTATGGGAAGCCATGAATAAAGTTGCCACACCCGGCAGGAAAAAGCTTTTATTCAGATTATACGAAAGCATTGCACTGAGCAAAACAGCACAGGATCGTTTATTCAGTATCTGGCAGCAGCAACAGCCGCCAACCGGTGTTAAGTTGTCTGAGGATGATTATACCAGCCTGGCACTTGATCTTGCAGTAAGAGATTATCCCGTAGCAGACCTGCTGCAACAGCAATTAAAACGCATACAAAACCCTGACAGGAAAAACCGCTTCAGCTTTATTATGCCTGCATTATCCGGTGATGCATCACAAAGAGATGCTTTCTTTAATTCACTGAAAGAAGAAAGGAACCGTGAAAATGAATCCTGGGTATTGGCAGCACTGGGATATCTGCATCATCCGTTAAGGACCACAACTTCTGTAAAATACCTGCCGGCCACACTTGACCTGCTGGAAGAAGTACAGTTAACCGGTGATATCTTCTTCCCGCAATCATGGTTACAGACCAGCTTTGGCAATTACCAAACGGCAGAAGCAGCAGGTATTGTCACCAGCTTCCTGGCAGCACATCCCAACTACAATCCCAAGCTAAGAGAAAAGATCCTGCAATCGGCTGATGGTGTGTTCAGAGCAGTGAAGTTAACGGCTAAATGATTGAATGTGCGAATGGGGAATACAGGAGTGTTAGCGATGCAACAGCGACAGCTAAAGACTTGCATTTAGTTTAGCAAAAACATCTTTGCATCTTTGCGAAACCCTGGCGTCTTTGCGTGAAACCAGAAACCTTGAAATCTGAAACTTGCAACTACTCCAACGGATTTCCTGAGATCACCAGCGTATCATAAGTGATCTCGCGCTTGAAAAGCTTATCGCTCACATCGTGGAGAATAATGGTATCTTTACGGATAAAGCCTTCGCGTGTAAGGTACTGTCCGCCATTGCCCGGTACAAAATATTGCACCTTTACACGATTGCCATAGGTGGTATAATAGCCAATAATATCTGCAGTTTGCCAGGTATTGATCTTATTGGCATCATTCCGTTCGCTTGTATTGACATCAAAGCCAATCATACGGCCATCACTGTAAAAGCCGGTATAGTCGTAAATAGCGGCCTTATCAAAATTGATATAATGGTGAGTAGAAACGTAAACAAATGAAGTATTGATCAGTGTATTGCCCTGGAACTTCTCTTGCAGAATAGAAAACTCCGGCTTGCGTGGACGATAGGCATCCTTTGATACCCATACTCCTCTGTGACAGGATAACAGCATGGTGCCCCCAAGAAGAAAGACCAGGATCGTTTTCATAGAATTAAAGATAGCTTTTTAAGGAACAAGGCTCAAGCGAATGTGCAGATGTGCAAATTTGCTAATATGAAAATGGAGAATACAGGGTTGTAAGTTTTAAGTTATAGGTTAATACAGGAATTGGGAATTAGACGTTAGGTCAAAAAAGAAGTAATAAGCCTGAAAGAGACAACTGCAAATTGCCAACTTGTATTTGCTCGCGGCTCGTAGCTCAAAGCTCGCAGCTTGTATTCCCGTCTCACGCTCTCCGCACGGCCCCAGGAGTTACGCCAAACTTCTTCTTAAACGCTGTAGAGAAATGCTGTACATACTCATAACCACAACCTTCGGCCACTTCAGCTATCGTTTTATGTTCGTCCTGTAACTGTCGTAAGGCCTGCTGCATACGAAGGTCGTGCAGGTAACCAAAAACAGTAGTCCCGAATAACGATTTAAAACCTTTCTTCAGCTTGAAATCATTCAGCCCGGTTTGTCTTGCCAGACTGTCTAACGAAGGAGTTTCCTGCAAATTCTGTTCCAGCAGATGTTTTACCTGGTGAAGTTTATCGGCATCCTGTCTGCTTACCGGGGTATGGAAAAGCCGGGGATCACCTTCAAATTGTTCTACCTGCAGCATCAACAGCTCAAGTACTATTGATTCTATAGACAATCGTTTTAATGCGCCCTGCCTGTTATTATAGCGTATAGCCTGTAGCAATTGCTGCATAGCAGGTGTTATCTGGCCGTTATGCTTATTCATGATCACAGCTTTTCCTCTGTCAATATTCTCTACCATACGGGCAAAGATCGGGTTGCCTGAGCAGGCCAGTCTTTTGAAATAAGCCTCTGTAAGATGTATTTCCAGCATCTCATTATTGACCTTATCAACATCTGCATCCATTAAACCACTCAGGTTAGGATAATAATGAACGTTGTGTTGCTGTGAGTCAAAATTTACACTAAAATCAGCATTGGCAAACTTTGCTCTGCTGGCGCCGGAAAGATTGAAATGCATCTCAACTACAGGCAGGTCTGCTTCTATGTTTACCCTTACGTCCTGGTATAATTGTATGTTGCCATGACTAACATGAACTCCTTCAAACCACACCTCACGGAAACTTGCACTGCCTAAACGATGTTGCAACTGGAATGTAGACTCTTCAATTCCTTTACTTGTATAAAAGTCTTGCGGAAGGTTTCTTTCATAAACAACTTCTTTTAAATCGGCTTCTGTCAGTCGCAGGTACATAGAATAATCCGTTTAAGGTAAATATTAATCCGTTTGCCGTACATGGCTGGTACACGGAATTATTGAAGTTTGTACAAAGCTATATCTAAAAAGCCTGAACCTATAAAAAGGTTATCACACATTCGTTAACAATTATACAAACATTCATGCCCAGTATACCAAAATGGTTAGGAGATACTATGGAAACCGTTTTCAGTAATTTTCTTCACCCGGTTGAAGTTACCAATATAACCAGCCTTCATCCACGTTTAAAAAAGGTAAGGTTTGAAGGCGATCTGAGTCGTGCAACATTTACAGCAGGTAACGTTGTGCAATTCCGGGTCAATAACAATGACTACAGGCATTTTACGCCCTGTCTTTTAGATAAAGAAAAAGGCATCTGTGAGATCCTGTTTTATCTGCACGATAAAGGCCCCGGCAGCGAATGGGCTGACAAACTGCAAACCGGCGATAAGCTACGTTTGCGCGGCCCCGGCGGACACCTGCAATACAGGTCTGACAGCAAGTATCATTTCTTCTTTGGTGATGAAACATCATTGGGACTGGTACAATGCATGAAGCAGCAGATCCATGAAAACCAGCAGGAGTATATGTGCTTACTGGAGCTTGAAAACGATTTCAGCAAATGGCCCTCCTTTGCGGGAATTGTAGCAGATGTAGTGCATAAATCGTCCCTGGAGCCTGCTGTAGAAGCTATTCAATGGATCAACCTGTTCCTGGATATGGACAATGTATTCTGGAACCGCTGGCAGGAAATGGCTACCTTTTATTTAACCGGTAATGCGCAATCTATACAGGCGTTCAGAAAAGCATTGAGGGAGCAGGGAGTAGCTTCATCACAGATCATTACACAACCTTATTGGGCTGAAGGAAAGAAGGGATTATAAATAGCTGCGGGACACTGTTTTCAGACTCTGATCTCCCCTACTTCAAACTGCATTGCCTCACGATACATACCGGGCGTAATACCTTCCGTCTTTCTGAACAGGCGCACAAAATAATTAACATCGTTAAAGCCACATTGCAGGCTTACATCGGCAAGGTTATTACGGGGATCTGTGAGTAATTGCTTGGCCATTTTGATACGCTCGCGGTTGATATATTCCAGCGGGGTAATACCAAACTGTTCGCGGAACCATTTAAAAAATACATTACGGCTGAGATAGGCTTTCCTGCTAAGAGTGTCGATAGCGATCTTCTCAGTAAGATGCTCGCGGATATAGTTCAGTACATAATGCATCCGGTTCTGGTTGGTATTCGCACTGCTATCCACTGAGATCTGCAATAACTGCTGGGTTTGCAGTAGGCGGATCAGCAACTCTTTCAGGTTAAGGTCTGCATAGATATTCTTGGCAATATCTCCCCCACTGCAGATCCTCATCAGCTTATTGATAAGATGGGTAATTTCAGTATCGTTGGTAAAATGGAACTGGCTGAACTGTAAGTGCCATGAAGGAGATTCATCAGATGCTGCACTATAGACCAGGTTCAGGTAATCCAGGGTCTCTTTTATATAGGCCCCACTTACAGCAAGGGCAATACATTGAGTAGGGTTAGACATCTCAGCTTCAGGGAAATCGATCTCCATGGGCTCAAAAGCCGGGGCAATAACTGTTTCGCCGGGCAGATAGTCAAATGCAGCCCTGTTGGGCAGATGCATTACTTTTTTACCACGTACCATGCTGCTGATGAGAAAATCCCCAAAAACCAGGGGTACGCGGTAGGTTTCTTTATAACTTTCGAAAATATTCAGTTCACAATTCTCAAGATTAAACACTCGCCGGTTTTCTACAAGTGTCTGCAGATATTTGGGATGCGTCAGGTCAATAGTTTCGAGGTAGTGTTTAATGGCCATAGGCGTATCTCCTTTAATACTATTAAGTTACTGCATTTTAAGTATTATAAAAAAAACGGAAGTACGATTGTGCTATAAAAAAGTACAATAATTTTCGCGTATAAACAAGTTCTTGCTGAAATTTGTGTCATAATATAACCTTTATACGGCTATCACCTTATGAATCTCACTTCTGGCCGTATATAAGTTCAATTGAGGGCGGAGGAATTCTTTTCGATATAAATCACAATTTTAAGGCAGGTTACGGTAGCATGAACAACGACGCTAATACATTTTGTATTCGCCGGGCTTTCGTGAATAAGGGACTATTAGCAACTGGGTAAACACAATTGTAACAGACATCAGAACCACAGGAAATCTTACTGTTCTATGCTGATGCCATTAAATTATATCCAACCGCTGGTTGGAAATGAGAAACCAGATGAATATACGCCACAATAGGAAGGACTAATTTTTTAGGTTGTTTTTAGATCTACCAATAGAGAAAGCCGAAAGGCTGTGCGAAAGGGTAAAAAACAGGCTATCACCCCCCGTTGATATGCCTGTTTTTTTTATTGGGGTAAATGGGTATTGCAATTGAATTGCTGATTTTGGGATGGAGAGATTTAAAGATTTGAATACAGGATACGGTTGAGAAATCGTGAGACGTGAGTCGTGAATCGGCAGTAGTGAGTGATCGTTGCTGTATTTGCTCGCCGCTCGTAGCTCAAAGCTCGTTGCCGGTATTCATGATAACTGCAAATTGCCAACTGCCAACTTGCTTCCAGTCTTTCCTTCAAAATTCGACATTCAAAATTCAACATTCGATATTTCATCCTTTCTAATTCCTCATTCCCAATTCCTGTATTCCTTGAGCCTTGTGCCTTGAATCTTATGCCTTAACTTAAAACTTATAACCTACAACTTACAACCTGCATTTGTATTCGCGTTAGGCGCTCCGCGTTAAGCATTTTGCGTCATACACTACTTTAACTTTTAGTTACCCTCTTCCCATATTATATTTAGCAGCCCTTTTCACCCAAATTGCTATATGAGATCTTCTTTACTATTTCTATTGGTAGTTATTGTTACAACTTTTAGTGCCCAGGCCCAACAACCAGAAGTCAGTCCCACCTTTTACATGAGCCGTTTCCAGTATTTCGTTGGCGAATGCAAGGACCCGGCAATACAGATAGATTCAGCACTCTTCTTTGCAAGAAAGCTGGCAAATGACAAAAGGCGTTCTTTTTTACACGATTTACTGCACAACTCCTTTGCCCTTCAATTCTTTTTTGACTTTTCAGCATTACCGGCCAATGACGCCCGGTTCAATGATCTCAAAAAGGATACAGCTGAGCTCAATCGTAGTCAAAAAAGGATGGCCATCAACAGGCTCCTGCTTTCCAGGATGGCGTCTGACACCTGTTTCAATCTGTCTGCCACGGTACAGGATCTGCAATATTGGGTAAAGGTCCGGGAGTTAAAGAATGATACAGCGCAGCTCAGGCTACTGATCAACGGTTTTCTGCACAGAGAGGCTCTTACTCCTGACTTATATCAAAATAAAACAGGACGATATGCCATGCTTATTTACCAGGCAATAGCCAGCAATCCCTCTTTACAGGATGTGGCACAACAACTATTTTTTGAAACAACTACCCGTTTCAGGAATACCCTGGATCAGCTCGATAGTTCCAATGCAGATAATAAGGCACAAATGCAGGCTGCCAAAGCATGGTACAGGTATCTGTACGCCTGGAGCAATGCTGTACAAGGGCAAAGACATTTAACTGCCGGCGACACCCAAACAGCCGGTCAGTACCTGCAGGTTGCATTTAATTATAGTCCTGACCTTACTGACGAAGTAAGCCGGAGCGGCTATATCTACGATGTGGTTTTCCTGACAGGAAACAGTGAAGTTACTTTCCCTTATGATTATCTCTCCTGGCTTGAAAAATACTCCGGTGACAAACAGGCTATTCTGACCACCCTGCTGCAGATAACACTTGCAAACCCTACTTATAAAGAAAAGCTTAAAACATTTTACAATCAGCATTTTGCAGTAACAGAACGCTTTCAGTCTTATTGGGAAAAACAAACCTCAAAAACCCTGAAGCCTGCTCCTTCTTTTACATTACAACAATTAAATAATACTCCGTTCTCTATTGAAGCCTACCGTGGTAAATGGGTGCTGCTCGATTTCTGGGGCACCTGGTGCGGGCCCTGCTGCGCTGAACATCCAGCACTGCAGAAGTTCTATAAAAAAACACAGCGCAGCGATAAGCTTACAATATTAACCATAGCCTGCAGGGATACAGAAGAAAGGGTACGTGGATATCTTAAGAAAAAGAGTTTTACTTTCCCTGTGGCGATGGCCGATAGCCAGGTGGAGGATATTTTTGCCGTTCAAAGCTACCCCACCAAAGTCCTGATCAATCCGGCAGGCCAATACCTCATCATACCATTTGGTATAAACTGGACCACATTCATTGAAAAGTATTGTGATTTGTAAAAGAGATGCCGGTTACAGGATCGTGAGTGGCAGACAACCATCGTGAGTCGTGAATCGTCAGTCAATGTCGTTTAGTGAAGAAAGGTAAAATGTATTCAGCGATCGCTACACTGCACAATGTCCGGCTTTAGCCGGTAAACAGGCCTGCTTTGTATAAAATATTATGTTCATTGTGCTTTCCCTGTCCTTCAGGGCAGGGAAAAGAGCACCAGCTACTTAATTCAACGACATTAATTCCTGATTCCTCTTCAGTTTACCCCAACCGGGATTTCTCCCTGTTTCGTCTATACCTCGTTCTTGTTTCATTCGCCCCCCGCCAAGGCAAAACCCCTAATTTATACGCTGTAAATAAGAAGGAAACAAGAACAAGACTATAGCAAGACCCCTGCGAATGCTTTCACAGGGAATGAGAAATAAGTAATTGGGAATTAATGTCATTTAGTGCAGCGTCGTACTTCCTGCGGGTATCCAGCCTGCCGGGGACGCGCCCGTAACTGGTGTCTTCGCCAGCCACTAACTAAACAACATTGAATCGTCTGTCGTGAGTGTGGGTTCGTGAAATGCGGATGGCTGAATTGTCAGATGGCTTTATGGTTATCGGCTATAACAATCAAGCCATACAACCATCAAACCATTCCGCAACTGCCAACTTGCTTTCCTTTCGGTCCTTCCTTCGAATTTCGATATTTACAATTCGGGCTTTTTCTTTTGGTCTTTCTGACTTCCGGACTTAATCCATGCTTCTGTTTTCAACCCAATTCCCAATCCCATATTCCTGGTTCCTGTATTTCCCCTAAGTACTTGATAAACATATTTATCTGGCCAAAATAATTCATGAATATTTTTTTACTATTCCTTTTTGCCTTACATTTGCAGCCCATTGTTCGGGAAGTGGCGCAGCCCGGTAGCGCACTTGTATGGGGTGCAAGGGGTCGCAAGTTCGAATCTTGTCTTCCCGACTATAAACTACAAACCCTTCAGATCATTGGATTTGAAGGGTTTGTAGTTTATAACAATTCATTCTTTAAATTGCTCTTGTAATCTAATTCACTGTTTATGAATATTAAAGCAAGTTAGAATACAGAAAGAAAATAATGCAAAAGGCTCATATATCCCTGTCCCACCCCACTCCATAAGAAACTTAGTTAAATGCTCTTGCTTACTCATTCTCGGTGTATAGCCCTACTCAAATATAGTATTCATCTTCCCGGATTAACTTAACAACATGGGTGAAAACACCTTTTTTTGAGATTGATCCTTTTTGTAATTTTTGATGGTTAAACCTGAAAATCCCTGTATGATTAATTACGCGCTTGTCATAGGTATCGACGATTATCAACACAAGGACCTAGGCAAACTGAAAGGAGCGAAGGGCGATGCTATTGATATCAAAAACTGGCTGTTGGAAAGCGGGCATGTAGAAGAAGAAAACTGCTATTATGTTATTGCAGATAATGACATGGGTACCTTCCGGGACGAAATAGAGGATGAGATCAAAAAACTTATCTGCCAAGCCAAAAAGACAATATCCAATAATAACCGGTTATACTTTTATTTTGCAGGCCATGGCCTAGGCGTTAGAATAGATAGTACCAATAATGCCTTATGCCTGACCAACTGGTCCAGAGAAGCCAATAGAGCAGCCCTTTCTTCCAAAGAGTATTTCGATATCTTTATCCGCTTCAGCCTGTTTCGGCAAGTATTTTTTCTGGCTGATTGCTGCCGTAATACCAGGTACAATGCCAATCCACTGCCCCCTGACCTCAATCCTGATGCGCCTGTAGGCCCTTATAAAACACAAAGTTTTCTGGCCTATGCCACCCAATACAGGGCACTTACCCTGGAGGTAATGGATCAGCAAAATCTCATCCGCGGCATATTTACCAGGATCTTTCTCAAAGGAGTTCGTGGAGGCGCCGTGAATAGCGAAGGCATCATTACCACAGATTCCCTAAAAAAATATATGAAAGTGCATGTTCCTGCAGAAGCAGCCAAATTCGGTTTTGACCAAGATCCGGACATGCCTTCTAATTTAAATGATCATGATCCCTTGTTCCCTCCTATAGCAGGACCACCCCCTGTATGCACTGTACTACTTACCCTTAAACCTCATCGGCAAGGAAAGATTAGCCTGCTTGATGAACATACGAATCTGGTGAAGGTATTTTATACGGGAGATCATACACAATACGAGTTCCGGCTGTCTCAGGGAACCTATCTGCTGATCGATGCGGAACGAAAAGAGTCTACCTTTCTTGATGTAAAGCAACTGGGCCATGGCAAGCCGCTTGAATTTGAATTTTAAACTGTTTTTATGCAAACAAAGGAACTAACGGATTTTATAATCACTATTGAGGCTGCCGCTATTTATCAGTTCATTTTGCAGGTATCTATATATAGCAGTGACAATACGGAAATGCTGACCGCCAACCGGTACCCGCTAAGCATTACCCTAAAAAAAGGCTTGTACCTGATCAGGCTCCGGGCCAATGGGGCTGTATCTGATTACCCTATAGCATTGAACAAAGATATTACCTATACGGTGGGGAATCTTCCGGCCGGAGTAGCACAGGAAGAATGGTTAGCTCCTCCACGCCTGTTTAGCGCCGCCCCACTTGACAGGGCATTATATCAAGAATTGCCTGCTGTCTACTCCAATGCGGTGCAGGTATATGCAACTTCCATTACCTGGCACACTATTCACCCGGTCAATGCATCTAGCTTGTTCCTTTTCATGCGATGGTCTTCTCCTGAAAGGTATAAGGATTTAATGAAAAACTATGAGGGAGGGCTAACTGCTTATATGAAGCAATTTCAATTACTGGATGGCAAAGGAAAAGCAATAGTCGCCTTTGATGATGCAACCAAAGTAGTAACCGATTCCAAGAATGGTTGGGGCGGTTTAAATGCCGGCCTGCCACCTGGGCTTTATTTTCTGTCTTTTAAAGGTGAGGAAGAAAGACAGGTCCCCCTTTACCTGTTTGATGGATGGCATACCCAGTTTTTTATGATCATTGATAAGGGTCCCTTGTTCCCCACCATCCGACAATTTGTGAACAAAGACAGGAAATGGGAAGAACAGAACCGTACTAACCTGTATACAGATGCACTATTGGATAGGCTGCAATACAATCAATTCATGATAGACGCAGCTTTTAAACAAGACATTCAGCAATGGGCAGGATCAATTCCCTATCTGCATCTGTTATTGAGTTATATCATGGCTACCGGATCAGGACTGGAGGAAAATACCAGCGAGGTAGCGGATGATCTTAGTATAGCCCGCCTGATATCTGCACTACATGTTAGTAAGTTGGCAGTAGCACCTGATATACGGGCGCTGGCATTGCTTACGGATGACCAGGCAATAGTCGAGCCAACCGATCCTTTCGCCGGTATTCCTTTACTGCGTATTGGTTTTGAAACTGTGAAAGTAAAAGGCATTGTACAGGCCGGTTTAATCAGAACCAATAGTCTGATGGACCTAGTCACAGAAACCTTGCTTTCCGATTCCTGCTTCACCACCTTTGAGCCGGTTTCCATAAAAACAGATGAACTAACGAGGTCGCCTACCAAAGGCGTATGGAGCAGACCGATTATGCCAAGCTTATCCACACTTGCTGCCCCCACTTCCTCCGAAGAGGAAACTGCTCTGAAAATACTGGGCGACCGGCTGTTTCCAGTATATATTAAGGAGCAGACTGCTGAATATCTCAACTGGTTAGGGCTTCAGATCCAAGAAGTAGTTCAACTCAATCAGGCTATTTCAGTACAATCCATTGCTGAAATCATACAGGTACCGGTAACAACTGTACGGCGTAAACTCGATGAGATCAAAGATTTTTTATTCAGGCAGGTTATAGAAGATGATCATAAAGAAAAACCTTCCCGCGCACAATTACAGCGGGCGGAAGAAGAATTGCAATCCCTTGTTACACAGTAATACGGATATCAAAGTATTTATACAACAATAACAGTATAATGATCAATAAAGAAGATAGTCTCTTATTTGGGTTGGAAAACGACCAGTTAGATGCCATCATTGACGATCTCACCTTGCATTTTAGTGGTTACCGATTCTTTTATGCAGTGGATTCGTATGACTTTGTTCATTTCTTTCTGCCATATCTTCAGAAGATAGAATTTACCGATGTCAATATCAATCAACTGGCTCGAGAAGGTATTGCATATGAAAATTTCTTCTCTCCTTCCAGGAGCGGCAGCATCCTTCTTCTGGAAGAGTATAAATATGAATTGCTACGCATACGGGATGTGTATGTTGGTCGCCTCAATGGTATGCTGGAGGCTTCCGCCAATTTTTCTTCCCTGTCGGAGCAGCTCAAACGGCTTATCGATTCAGAAAAAAGCCTTTCCAATATTGCGGCGGAAGACTACAATCTGTTTTTTTTACTAGTAATCTACTATCAAAGGAAAACAGAGATGAAGGAGGTGAGCTTCTTTCAATTCATCAAAAGACAAGTATATATCGATACGTTTTCTACCGGTGATGAGACTTTCAATGAACGGGCTGATGCAGCTTTCGAGAATGACAACGGACAGGAATTTGTGGATACCATCTTTGATCAGTTTATAGAAAGCAATAGAACCTATTTGAACGAACTATCCAGCGAAGAACAATATAAATACCGTGCAAGTGCCAAAACAGATATTAAAGCGATCGAAAAAATACTAAGTGCGAATGAATTGATCTCCAGAGATCCGGATTACAACAAGACTATATTTTATTATCTATCCTCTACTCCGGAAAGAACGCCCAGAATATTCCGGATCATCAACGAATTATATGGAAGAGACCTAAGTTTCCTGAAAACCTTCAAAAAATCAGGTCAAATCCATCGTAACATTGGTCAGGTCTTTCTTTTCAATCTGCTCGTGGAAGAATATCCGGAGGACTTAAACATGTCCATCAGTATCATATCACTGCTAAAGAAAATACGGCTTAGTGAGACAGCCTTGCATCCCGGCCAACATGAAGAATCTGTTTCAGCTACCGCTCTCCTCGACCTGCTTCAAAAATATAAATCCTTCATGGAGGCGCATTTCATTCATGGGTTGATCACTAATTACAAGAATACCATGAATGATATATTGCAGGAAGTCAAAGACGAGGGAAGCAACAGATTAAAGAGCATCATTACCACGCTTAAAGAAGTGATTGCAGAAAATAAGGCAGAGACGAGTGGGGTGGCTTTCCAGTACCGTTTCAAAAAAGCACGCCAGGTGATGTTACTGAAAGATGCAGTAGATGGAAGATCCGGCCAAGTAAGTCATATTAAAATCCGGTTTGGCAATGATATTGTCCGGTTCCACTACCACCACCTGCCCTACCTTTTATTTATATATGACGTGTCTGCGGGCAAATTATGGCGTTCCTTTTATATAGCTATGCTGGAGATCAGTGATATTGACAAAGACGAGGAAACAGAAATAGGGCTGGTCATACGCTTTTTACAGGAGCTTTTTAATAGCAGGGCTTCGTCAAATATCCGCCGCAATAACTATGAGTTCCTGATGCTGACCTATATTGACTTTTTATCCATCAAGATTCCGGGAGAGGAAGATGGTCCTGAAGAGTGGTTACTAGTCAATATTCTGGAACAACAACTAAAAATGCTACAAACGAGCACATACGACAGCATGGATCTGACTGCACATCAGGGTACTCCTAAAAAAGAAATTACCGCACGAATTCGTGCTGAATTTTATTATGTGCTGATCTGGTTGTTCCGGCGGAATCTTTTGTTTCATAAATTATTCGCCCTGGAAGAAGTGATTCGAAAACAGCGTATCACTGATGCCCGTCTTAACCACGGTTTGGGCCTCGGTTATGAATCCTATTTTTATCATAGAGGTGAACTGGAAGAAGATAAGGATATCCTTCAAAAGGCTATCCACTATTTAAAGGAAGCCAAAGAAGGATATGAGCTTTATCTTACCAAAACAGATGACAAAGTTATCAATCAGTTGGTGATGCGCAACCTGATCGGTACACTCAACTCGATCGCAGACTCCTATCTGCGCTTTTTTCAAATAGACAAGCAGGAGGCAAGTCTACTAAATGCTAGAATGTATTTGGAATCCATAAAGGACCTCACGACACAGGCAAAAGCCTCTTATGATACCTTGTCGATCATAAACAATACAGAAGCAGAACTGGAATATCTGGAAGCACGCAGGTTTGCCGACAATGGTCACTTGGATATGGCCAAAAGAAAACTATCCTCTGCTTTCAAGAAATACAAAAAATCAGTGGAACGCGTTAATTCCATGCAATACCGATTCCATGCATTGAAAGGCAAGCTGGATCAATTACGGACCGAACTCAATATCGGGTCTTAAAGGATAATACCTTCCAGGTCAAAAGGTGCGGCAGGGTCGAAACCATCAGCATCGGCTATATTGTTACTCCCGCGGGAATGAGCGACTTTATTATCAGCATCACCTACTTCGATACGTTTGTAAATGACCTCTGTACTTTCTTTACTGGTATAGGGATATATAGCTTCCGGAGCAGCGAATTGCAGGCCGGCGATCTCCTGGATAAGCTCAATGTTTACCTGGTAGGTGGAGGCTTTGGGGAAAAGCATAAAAATATCGGGTCCTCTCATCCTCACTTTGCTCTGATCAAAAGTGATAGTATCAGCCTCAAGCAACAGGTGTTTATGACTCATCATAAATCCCACGGCATTCAATTGATCCTGGTATAGGTAATAAATCACTTTCCAGAACGAACACGGCACGCAAACGCGCTCGCCGTTGATAGTCTCCGTAAGCCAGGGATCATTAGGCTGCAGAACGGGTCCAGTGAGTACACAAAGCCGACTATTGGACGCCTTACCTCCTTTCCGTATAATATATTGTTCTAGCGATCTCCAGGCTCCCCTGTTAAGCAAAGAATGCTGCGGTACACAATTGGTATAGAAAAAAGTATCCTGCCCGGCCAAACGACTCTCAGCATAGTTGCCCCATAATACTTCCTGGAAAGCCGTTAAATGCCCCTGATCGAAAACACTAGCTCCCTTGGGACCTTCGATTCCCATTTGCCGGTATAACTCTTGCCCCCATTGATAACAAGCTTGGGTACGTTGGTCGTCCTTGACAAAATCACCCGTCCTTTCAATCGGTTGCCAAGTGAGTCCATCGATGTTGGAAGCTGAGTAGACAGCAAACTTGCGAGTGGGATTAAGCAGAATGGAATGATGCGTATAATCCAGTATAATCGAAGCGGTCTGATCAGCCGTCAACCACGGAACAGGCACCTGATAACCTTCTATGAATGCAGAATCATATGCCATGAAATAACATGTTTAACGATATAATTATTCGGCTCCTTTGCCAGATAGTGCCCCTTGCCAATATTTATAAAATTCATGTTTTACAGCCTGGTAGGCCTCAAATTTCTGTTGTATGACTTCTGGAGTAATTGCGCCTGCTTTGTCCAAGTTCTCGATATCATCCTTCAACGCCGTCAGTTTATTAGCCACCGTTTTATTTTGCAACCAGTATTTCTCGATGTTCCAAAATGTCATTATAGCAGTATAGGCTGTGATAAGGGTGCCGATCATAAAAGCAATATTTTTAGCGACCTCAGGATATATTGCTTTAAAGATATCCGGCACAGGAACTTCTTTAAAGCTAAGCCCAAGCAAAATAGTAGATACAACAGACAGGGACATGGTAGTATATTTGTACATTCTCACACTATTAAAAAAATAAGAGGAACCCTCTTCAAAGCGTCTGATATCCTTGAACAGACTGACAAGTAGCTGGATCAGTTGTGGATTTTTGTTGAGTAGTTTTGATACATCGTACGTGTAACTTGGTTTGTAAGTAGACATCCGTAGATTAACAAAAAGAAAAATCCCCAATACTGAAAATTCAATACCGGCCACATACCAATGATAGGGATTGGGTACTACTTTTACAGTAATGTGAATGATCAGTGCAAAAATAAATAATAGCAGCACACTCTTACTCAGTGAGAGACCTCGCCAGGCCACTGAATGCCAATTGATGGATTTAGACATGATAATAGAAGATTATCAGGGAAGATAGGCTCCTCTAGGTGCAAAACAATCCGTAAAAACACCCATATTGCTTAGTTAAGTTAAAAGCAGTGCTTTGACTGTTTTTGAGCTATTACGGCAACTTTAATCAATGGCCAGAAGATGTTTAAGTTGTTGAATTTGAATAAAATTATCTAAAAGCCAGTTAGACATTTGTCCAGCCGCCCCCGACTCTAAAAAATGAACCCTTCAAATCGTTGGATTTGAAGGGTTTTTAGTTTGAAATAATTCATTCATCAATTGCTATTGGACTCTAACTGATTGTTTCTGAATTAATTCGGAAAGTTAGAACATAGAAAGAAAATAATATAAAGGTTCAGCTTTCTCTGTCCCACCTGTCTTTATAAGAAACTTAGTTAAATATTCTTGCTTACTTGTTCTCGATGAATAGCCCTATTTGTTACGATAAAACGTACTCATCTCTCAAATACCGTGGCTTAACTAAACGACTTGGGTTAAAACACCTTTTTATTCAACCAGCATCTTGTATACATTTAACGTCACCATTAAATGACCATACATGAAAGAAAAAATTATAGCCGCTGCTGCTAAACTCCGGCTCTCCGGGAAAGTTGGTAAAAAGATTTACTTCGAATATACATCAATCGAAGGGGCAAAAAGGGCTTCTGGACAATTGCTCCTGAAGGCCGACAATGGACTTGATATTTCTCTCACCGACGCTCAAGGTTATTCGGCCCAATACCTGCAATCGAGGTTTCGCTCCATTGCCCGCACATTCGAGGAAGCCACACTTCCCTTCCCACGTAAAGGGGATCAGGTGTGGACCGAAAGTTTTGTAAATCAACCCATGACACCAGGGGAGAAAAAGACTTTACCCAAAAGAGATTCCTACTTTGCCGTCAATACCTCTTTACTGGACTGCAATGGTCGAGAATTGGGCTCGAATGTTGAAGCCGCTTTTGTGAAACAAATGAATGCCATTTGTAATGGCGGAGGAATACAAAAAGCCTATACCATTTTTACCATTCTTTAGAACTATAATATGTACAACCCGATTTTCTTCCGACTTCTATTATTACTGACTATTTTTACCATAGCCGCCTGTCGCCCTACCAAACCCATGGTAAGCAACCTGCACAAAGGGCCTTATAAGTATGAGAAAGCTCCTGCTGACATCCTGAAGGTAAGCGTGGGAATATTGCCGATCATCAAACCCGAAACCGAACCAGAAAAACCCAGGATTCCCTGGGACTTTCGCGATTCAATTCCTCACTTGCTGATCAAGACCCTTTATCCTAAAGCCAAAGATGCAGAAGACTTTATTGCCACCATGTCAAAACCCATTCCTACCACCGAGAAAAAGGTGGTTAAAACACGGGCTACAGATTTTACCGAATATAAAGTGTTAATGACCTTTAGCAATATTAAACGGTATTTCAAGGACAGCCGTTTTATGCACCCTAATACGCGCCTTGAATTTTTGAATACCATATTAACTCTGGACAACACCTCCAGGTTTAGTTTCTACAATATCGATAAGTTGGTCAACGAATTTGACGAGATTGACCTGGGTAGTCTTGAGCATGATCAGACAGCAACTTTCAACGCCAAACTTACTGCGAATGGTGAACTTGGGTCTTCCCTGAAGAACACCAATACAGCTACAACAGGCAACAACAATGTGCGGAAGAAGGGTACTGAAACACCTGTTTTCGATGCCAAAGGCGAGGTTGTAGGCACTGTAAATTCTGCAGGTGAATTTACCTCCACATCGGGCACCAACAATACTTCTGAACTCAGCAATGCCGCAAAAGCTACCGTGAACGGGGAAGTAGGTTACCTGAACACGGAAAGCATCAAAGAAATCATTGCGGTGAAACTGAAACGTATGAAGACAGGTTTTTCCTTTTCCAAAGATGAACTGGTAATTGCTCAACGGGGGCGCACTGGAGGAGATATTTCGGACAATGTATATGTGACGGCCACTCTTAAGTTTACCAATAATGTGGGGGCAGACAACAAAGATGTATACGCTTTCGAAAACCTGTTTGGTGAAAAAAATGAACTAACGGCACCTGATAAACTAATATTCAGCATGCGTAATGTACGGTATGTTAAATGTGATGCAGCCAATGCAGTAAAGTTGAAAACTTCTTATGAAGGAGTGGTACGTAGTGTGGGCAATGAAAAGTGTAAAACAGGAGAAAGTGTACTGGAATATGATGACCATGTCACTTTTTACCACATAGATTCTACGCAAGGGGCCACACTGGACATCGATGCCAATGTCTTTTGCAAAAAAGTATACAAGATTTCTGCGAAAGATCCTGCCGGTAACCGCTATGTACTGGTGGTAGCAGATCCTGTTAGCCGGGAGCTCAATCTATTTTCGGATGATAAGCCTGAATACTTTGTGCAATGGATCATCAACCAGGTATCAGAAGGCTCCAAAACCTCGTTATCTACCAAACGCTTTCGACTTTATTTTGAAAATCCCGCCAACGGCAACAGGATTGACCTCGTCAAAGATGGGATGACCGATACGGATATTTCGCAATTACGACAACTCAACTCCATCATCACCGAGGAGCGATAGGTTCAGGTAATCACTGGCGAGTACATACCTGCTAGCTTCAATATTGGCAAAGAACTATCTGTGATGTATGAGCATGGTAACTCGCTGGTGATAACAATGGACAGGTACATCAATGATACGCTGGTTGATGAGAAAAAAAAGCTTATCGGATAAAGACAAGCTTTACCCTCTTAATGTCATATAAATATTTAGGCTTATCGAATTTCTAAGTTCCTGAATTTCATAAAGGTTATTGATAAGCCAGTTAGACATTTGTCCAGTCAACCCCGGGTTTCGATTTTATGCGATTATGATCGAATTTGCTCGTTTGTTTACGATTTTCTTCGAATTAAATAGTCTTGCTCAGAAGGTTGGATTCTCTAATCTTAACTTGGTTTGAAATAAGGGAGGACCTCGATTAAAGAATTTTCTCTAACTGCTCCCGGGCGTCTTTCAGGAGAGCTTACACCAGGACAAAAGCTAAATAGGTTGTATTGTTTTTACAAGCTCCGTAATTTTGTCATGTGGGAGATTACAAAGAAAAAAATCGTGTATCCATTCCAACTTTTGATTTTGTGAGCCAAGGTTAAGTCTAAGTTGAAAATTGAAAGGATATGCAAAAAAATCTCTCCCAACAAATTCAGCAATGATGTCATAGGGAATTAAAGGAAAAAACTGGATTGTAATATCTTTTCTTGTTCCACCTTCTATCCATTTTAAATTGTCCTCTAATTCTCCTTTAAATAAAATGTCATTATTGTAACGGAGTGTCGCTTGTGGATAATTTTGTTGTATCGTAGAAAGAATTCTTTCGTCTAATAAATCTCCTTTCATTGAGTCGTAAGTTTTAGGATCAAATGTCCGCAGATAAGGAAGATGTCCTGTGAACCAATTCCATTCCGGTCCGTCAATTCGTATTATTTTTAAAACTTTGAATTCTTCATGTGGTAATAATTGAATAGGTGTTGTCATATTATGATTTTTATTTCATGAAGTGTCGTTTTCCAAAATGGCAGACATCTTTCTCACTAGATCCTTATACTACTTACTGAGCCAAAACATGGAGGAAATCACATAATAAGCCAGTTTGATTTATTTTTTTTGTAACGCCTTTAGGGCATCCCTAATACTTTCAATATCTGTCCGATAAATCTTTGCGTTAACGATATCCCTTGGGTTAACGGATAAGGCAAGATTGTTAGTTTTATAAATGCGGGGAGAATCAATTAATAAAGAAGGGGTTGAACTATAAGAATCACTCTCAAAAACTCTTTGCCCGTTAAAATGTTCATCCTCAAAAAGCGCAAGACTGGGTGAAAAATAAAAATTATCAATAATCGTTTGGTCTACGATCGCATTAAATATGAGATGATTTGGCAATTCTTCATAACAAATCACTTTGACACCCACTTTGAGTGCAAAAGGTTTAGATTTAAAGCTTTCTGAGCCTGCATAAAAAATAACTCTTATGTTATTTAACCTATTGGGTATTCTATTCGTTAAAATCTTATCAAAATTGGTATAGGGATCAACAGCAAATGTTATACTCCCATCAGAGGCTTGCCCCCTCAATTTTTTGGTTTGTTTGCCGGTTTCGGTATTTTCCAAGGTTACGTAAACTTCTTCGTCTTTGCCGGATGAAGTCCAGGTAACTGTGACGGGATCAATATCTACCAATAAATCTTTGTTGGTGGAATCTGTATTCTGTATTTGTATATTGTCAATGATTAAAGGTTTAGGTTTCAAAAACAAATAAATTCCGATCACAAGTAGTAATCCACATAGGAAGTATACGAATATATTAGTTCTGAATTGATGAGTTAATGCATTGTCAAGGATTTGCCTGTCTTTGGACTCCAATTTCCTTCGCACATTGTTGTTTTGCTTTAAAAGCTCTTTCTTCTGGCTTGCATTCAGGCCCTCCCAAAGGTGGGCAAATTCTGGTTCTTCATATTTTAGTTTGTCTATAATTGCTTTAACAATGGGATCTTGGGTAACACTCTTTTTTAGTATTAAGTAGATCACAAAGGCCACAATACCCAATATAGCAGGCAGTGAAAGTAAAAAGTTATTCATGAGGCGAGAGTATATTGGTGAGATTACAACAACCTAAGTGCATAGGTTTACGTGCTTTTCACGTAATTGCGGTTTTCTCACTTTTAAATTATAATGACCGATTTTTATGCGCAAAAGTTTCAGATAGCGCAAACACCGTAAGATATCTGACTTCAGTATACATTGACACCGTTTTTTCACCCTTTCTTAGGATGTCGCTACGACACATTAAAACTCATTACATATTTAAGTCGCTGAATCTCTATCAAGTCCTAGAAATACTGGTTCGAAATTGGTCCAGTCATCTCGGTTTTGAGATTTTGTTCGATTGTAGGCGAATATGATCAATTGTTGTCGATTTCATTCATTTTATCGAGACGTAAATAGTTACGTTTAATTAGAAGCGGGTGTAGAAACGATTGTTAATGTAGACTTGATTGTTCCTCCAAAGTAATTCTCACCTTCTCCAGTTAGAAAAATTGTTCCTCCAGTCCGGTTATAACTTGGGGGAAAATACTACCAGGCAATCCCTTACATGTAACATCAAAGCTACAGAATCTGAATGCTGAAGGGCTGACCATTCCATTAATATCGGGCCAAAAGATAGCGGCATCATTGCAAGAAACTGAAGCAATATTAGCTTTTGAACTCTGTGGACAAGCTGTTAAGCCGCCACCATTAACAGAAATCCTTTTTACTCCACTTTCGTTGTCATAGACAAAAAACCAAACGTTATAATTATAATCTCTATCTAATGTTAAGGTTTCTCCTGACTTGGTAATTTCATACTTGTCTCCCTTGTTGTTTTTCACTTGTATAACCCACTTGCAGGTAGGTTTTGTCAAATCTTGTTTCGGCAGCTTTATAGTTCACTTACAGCCTTTGCATCCCGATGCTAGAAAAACAAATGTTATTGCAATTGATAAAAGGTGAGGGCTAAAAATTAATCTCGATTTCATAAAAGTGGGTTATAGACGAGAAAAAATTATTTGACGATACTTTGACTTACAATGTCACCAAGAAATAGAGTGGGCAAACTCCAGCTGGCTTAATACGTCGTATTGAATTGAAGTGGAATTGTGACCCTACCACTTTAAGTTATCTGATTCGCATTACTGTTTCTACCGTTTTTTCACCCATTTTTAAAATAATGCCGATTACTTATTGTAGTTTATTAAATGTTTAAGCCGCTGTATTTCTATCAAATCTTCCAGATACAGGTTCGAAATTGGTCCAGCCGCCCCGACGAATAGAACATCAAAATGCAAAAGCCTGTAAGTTTAATTGACTTACAGGTTTTTGCATTTTATTGCATTTCTAATAATATCAAAAAATAGCAAAGTTCCTGTGAACAGTTCAAACAGCGGTGGATGCGCGTCCGTTGACGGGAATGAACTATTACCGGTTAAAACTGCTACACCCTGATGGCAGTTTTATCATTAGTCCCTTCGTATCCGCTAACCTGAAGGAAGCAGGCTTGTCGCTGGAAATAACACCCAATCCTGTAAAAAATAAAACGATCTATGTTACTTGTCAGTTGCCAGATGCGGTGCAGGTTTGTTGAGGAACTTAAAAATATTGTAAATTTCTGCAATGAGTATTTGATGAAGGTTCAATCATCAAGGTGAAAATATATAAATGCGTTTCCGGAAAGTAATACCGGCAAAATCTACCAACTGGTACTCTTTATTTGCCCTAAAGGTAACCGTAAAGCCGCCAAATCCAGCGTTAACACCTGAAGAAAGAGCATGGTTATTGTCGATAACATCCAAAGGGATCTCATTGGTACTGCCCATCGTCTTGAGCCGGCACATCAGTACCTTATCAGGGGTAATATATAGCTCAATGCTTTTAAACTTGCTATCGCCGATCAGCATCTGGTAACCGTATTGCTGGTATAATCCTGTCCGATTCTGCCAAAGACTTACGTCAATAGGTTTCAGTTGATACCCCCAGTTATATTCCCTTTCGCCCGTTCGCTGGATCAGATAATGATACCCCTGGATGTTGGTAAAGAAAAAACGCTGGCTACTTTTTTTCATCAGCGTATCATTGCCGCTGATCTCATAAGGCGCATATTGATTGGCGCTGAGTGGTTTTAAGATAATTATTTTATCGTTCTCACGCATCCTAAGGTATTTACCCGCTACGGAAATGGTCGCATAAGACGTTGCTTTAGCATAGTTGCCCACGTGTTTCATTAGCTCGGCCGGCGACAGCTGAACAATATGAGAAGTATCATGGACTAACCCTGTTATCGGAGCGGGAAATAGATCAGCAATACGCAGGCCGAACCTGGGCAGCAGTTTAAAGCAGAAATCTTCCGCTGCCTGTCCTCCCTCGGCTGTATTGGTCATCACAATAACAGCAGCATTCTTTTCGGGAAAGAGCAGCAATTTGGCCTGCGCAAAACCAGCACTGCCCGCGTGGTAAACGGCAAAGGTCGAGTCGTTTTTGAACATAAACCAACCCAGGCCTTTTTTGTTGGTTTCTATCGGTACTGACGCATTCTGGAGGCTGAACATCTCATAAAGGGTGCTCGCTTTAATAAGAGAATTGGTTTCGCCCCGGTAAGCTTTCAGCAAGCCGGTCGCGTATTTGGTAAAGTCATTCATGTCCACGTAGATACCGCCAGAAGCGATATCACGGAGTTCAAACACCGTGAAGTTTTGCCCGTATGCATATATTTTACTACGGTTCTGCAGGCTGTCCATGGCAAATCCGCTGTGCGACATAGTTAATGGATCAAGGATATGGCGGTGAATATATTCAGCGTAGTCTACTTTGCTAACAGCCTTAATGACATTACCCAGGAGATTATAACCCGCATTCGAATAAAGCCCTACCATGCCAGCCGGGTACAACAAATAGGTCTGGTTAACAAAGCCAGGAATATCAGTATATTTTCCGCTTTCCAGGTCCGAATTTTTCCAGATGTCGGATTGGATGCCTGAGGTATGGGTCATTACCGCTTTCACGGTGATCTTGTCCGGGCTGATGCCTGGCCCTGCCATCGGGCGAAACCGGGGCAAGTAGTTTTTTAACGGTTTATTGATATCCAGCTTCCCCTGCTCATTCAACTGCATTAGAGCCAATGCGGTAAAGGTTTTGGTTATGGAACCAATATTGACCACCGTTTCCGGGGTCATTGCAATTTTGCTTTCTCTGTCGGCGTAACCGAACCCCTGTTGCCAGATTACCTTACCGTCGAGTATGATAGCAGCACTCAGTCCGACAATATGGTCAGATGCCATTTTTTCGTTAAAATATTGTTCAGCAGTTTTGACAAGATAGGTTTGCTCAGCAGATTGCTGAGCAACAGCGCTGAAAGTTATTAAGACAAGTAAGGACAGCAGAAACTTCATCTCGAAAAAAATAATATTTTCTAAGTTAAAATAAATACAAAACGCGAATTGAATGCTAAACTGTTTTTAACTACGATAATAAACTTAAAAAATGAGTATTAAGCTGAAAAAAGCGCTCTTCATTATTAGGTCCTACCTTTGGCGGAACCGGAAGTGGCATACAGGCTATAAAGACAATACGGCTCTAGTCGTCGTTTCCGGTCAATCAATCATGATTTCCCTGCGTGAAAAAGTAAAGATCAAAAAGGTGCCCAATAAATGGGGAAGTTTCGACAATACATATGAACCTGAAGGTTCACTGGTTTTCAAACTGGAAAAGTATAGCACAAAAGAATGGCAGGATGGTAAAAAAAATGGAGGAGCAAGCTTCGGCTTGGGAAACGGGATCGGGGGGCAATACATCACTTACCTTTCAGAGAGGCAGCCCCCACTTCTGTGATTATAAATTACTCCCCTTTTAAATTTTTATAGTGCTTCAGATTATATATACCCCAGGCTGCCAGTAAGAACTCCAGCAACATTCCGATAAAAAATTTGGGGGAAGGTGTTCCATCCAGTGCCAGGCTTATAAGCCTTCCTAAACCAAGACCAGACATAAATAACACGTTTGCAACCGTTGCCATGAACCAATACTTGCGTTTAAGAATCCCTAATATCCATAAAGCAATCATAGACATATACAATCCCATAATTGCCCTGAAAACATTTTTCAGATCTGTGGTTTCAATCCTGAAATCAAAAAAACCGGGTAAAGTAAGGTCCGGAGCAATTCCGTAAGTAATCGCTATGGGCAATAGTATAATAACCGAAATAACTAAATGGTAAACTTTAATAATGATACTGTTTAAGTTAGGAGGTAGTTTTAAATCCGATACATATGCCCCTGCACTTTTCCATATCAATATCGCCGTAGGGGGCAAACGAGACCTACCAAATTTAACACTCATTTACTGAAGCAGGGATCAGTCTTCAAAAAGAGACTGCTTTTATTTTATGCATCCTTCTTATGCTACCGGGCCCCATTTTGTAAATAAGTGATAGTAATCCTGAATTTAGCGTTAGAGCATCCGCCAGTGTCGATTCTACCTTTGGTTAGCAGATCAAAGAGCAGCTAAATCATAAAATACTTCAAAATGGAAAATAGTTTTAAGGTCTTAATTACTGGCGCAACCGGCAAAAGTGGCGGGGCCGCAATCGACGAGCTTTTAAAAATGGGCTACCCGGTCAGGGCACTTGTTCACAGCAACGACGAACGTTCAGCAAAGCTCGCAGCCCGGGGCGTAGAGGTAGTAGTGGGTGATCTCTTAAACTTTGATGATATCGCAGCAGCGATGCGGGGTATCAGCACAGCCTATTTATGTTTCCCGGTTTTAGTTCCGGGGGTTCTGCAAGCCACTGCTTATTTTGCCCAGGCCGCGAAAGAAAACGGTTTAAAAGGTATCGTTAACATGTCCCAGATCTCTGCAAGACGGGCAGCTAAAAGTAACGCTGCGCAGGACCACTGGGTAGGAGAACAAATTTTAAATATGACTGGCATTCCGACTGTTCATTTAAGACCTACCTTTTTTGACGACTGGTTCCTTTATATCCGCGATAGTATTCAGAAAGAGAGCACCATCGTATTGCCTTTTGGCAATGGACGCTGGGCGCCGGTTGATTCAGCAGACCTGGGTCGTGCAGTCGCAAAAATAGCCACCAACATAGAAAAATACAGTGGTCAGATTCTTAAGCTTTATGGCCCTGAGGAATTTAATGTCTCTGAAATGAGCGAAGTTATTTCAAATGTATTGGGCAGAACGATCAGGTATGAACCGGTAACTATAGAGCAATTCTTTGAAATGAATTCAAAAAGAACAGCAAGTGACCATTTTGTACAGCATGTAACCCATGTTGCTGAAGACTGCATCAATGGCATCTTTGCCGGAACAAATGATTTAATTGAAACCATTACCGGAAAAACGCCTACAACACTTGCAGACTTCTTTACCAGGAACAAAACATTGTTTGAATAGATGATACAATAAAAACACCTGATCGCTAATAAAGGATAGCCGCTTCTTTTATTACGATATAGAATAAGCCCTGCCTTGTTTGCTTATAAAGCAAATGAAGCGGGGCTTCCCCCATTAAAGCAAAAAGTATTAATACTACAACAGGCTCAGATCAACTGAAAAGAAATGTCGTTCAACATCTATTCACGATTTATCAATACAACCTTACAGAAAGTCCGAAGCCAGGTACAGTTATGTAAATAAGTTACAGTAATCCGGAAATTAGCGTTAGTACCTCCGTTAGCATCCAACCTACCTTTGATTATGCAATATCCAAAAGCATTTCAGCAAAGAGGATAAGCATACAATCAATTAAAAAACATTCTTTTAAAAACTTTCAATCATGAAACAAAAGGTTTGGTTTATAACAGGTGCAAGCAAGGGCTTTGGTCTTGAAATAGTAAAAGCTGCGCTCGCTTCAGGAGACAAAGTAGTAGCTACAGTCCGTAATAATGCCACTGGTCTGCAGAATGAATTGGGCAACCCCGCTGATCTGTTAGTCGTTACCATGGATGTGGTAAAAGAAGCAGAAGTAAAACAGGCTGTAAGAGATGGTATAGCCCGGTTCGGACAATTTGATGTGGTAGTAAACAATGCTGGTTTTGGTATTGTAGCAGCTATTGAAGAAGCATCTGATGAAGAGGTAAGAAGGCAGTATGATACCAACGTATTCGGCTTATTGAATGTTGTCCGCGCTGTGCTGCCACACCTGCGCGAAAGAAAAGCAGGTCATATTATCAATTTCTCTTCGCTCTTTGGCTATGGGGCCTTGCCTGCCTGGGCTTTGTACGGTTCTACCAAATACGCAGTGGAAGGTATATCAGAAGGCCTGGCACTTGAGCTTGCTCCCTTCAATATAAAAGTCACCTCGCTGGCTCCGGGTCTGTTCCGCACCCAGTTCTTAAACTCTCGATCCTATTCCCAGGCTGCTGGTGCTATCCCGGATTATAATGATACAATGGTTGGCCAAATGAAAAATGTTCCGGATTCATTACACGGTAATCAGCCAGGCGATCCATCGAAACTGGCAAAAGTAGTCGTTGAGTTAGCTGCCGTAGATAACCCTCCAGTTCATTTACCTGTAGGCAAGGATTCCCTGCAAACATACCGGACTAGCAGTGCTAAAGTAAGAGAGGAAATTGAGGCATGGGCCGACAAGTTTACACCAACTGAAGTAACAGCCTAAAAACACCAGTTATGAAACGCACCATTCTGAATAAGGAACTATGGTATTCCTTTATTGCAATTATAAAATACATTCCCAAAGCAATCATTACGCCGCAGGTTGACGGGATGGCATTTTACTCACCACAAAAACAGGCTGAATTCAGGGCAAGACTAAATAGCGTTACACCCGATTCCAACCGCGCATGGGGCACCATGAGTGTAGCACAAATGCTTCACCACCTTTCCTTATCGCTTGGCGGCGCACTGGGCTATTTTAAGCTGCAGGATGAAAGTTACTGGCTCAGTCGTACACTCTTCAAATGGATCCTGGTAGATTTCTTTCCCGAACAACCCAAGGGGTTACGATTACCCTTGAATTTCGTTATCCCGCATGACCAGGTGTTTGATTTTGATGAAGAAAAAAAACTGTTACAGGAAATATTAGAAAAAGCCTGGCAAACACCAATTGAAGATTGGGGACTACATCCCATGATGGGCAAACTTACCCGCAAACAATGGGGCAAACTGGCACAGATCCACATTGATTACCATTTAAGGCAATTCAACGCCTGATAATTTATAAGAACAGGTTTTAAACTTACGGCTATGAACAAGTATCAGCAAATATTCGATAAACAAAAGGCTTACTTTAATACAGATGCCACCAAGACCTATGAATGGCGCATCGACCAATTGAATCGCATGCAACAGATGTTGCGCGAAAACCTGCAGCCCTTACGAGATGCCATTGGCAATGACTTTAAAACATCTTTTGCAGAACAGGTTTTTGAAACAGATGCAGTGATAGGCATTGCAGAATACACAAAATCACAACTGAAAGCGTGGATGCAGCCGGTTGAAGCACCGGTCCCGAAATTCCTGGCCGACACGGGGCATAAAGGAATGATTTACCGGGAGCCCTATGGCGTTACCCTGGTATTGGGCCCCTTCAATGGTCCGTTACTATTATTGCTGCATCCGGCTATCACAGCAATTGCCGCCGGAAACCCGGTTGTATTAACAACCTCTAATGCCTTACCCGGAACTGGTACCCTTCTGCAAACACTGATACCTGCGTATTTTGAGGAAGATTCTGTGGCTGTAGTAGGCGGCGGCCGGGAAGCCATCACCGAGTTACTAAAACTACCTTTTGATTTTATCTTCTTTACCGGCAGTACTTCAGTTGGAAAAATAGTAGCGCGTGCAGCTGCTGAGAATTTAACACCTGTGCTACTGGAGCTGGGCGGACAAAATCCTGTTATCATTGATGAAACAGCAGATATCGCTGATGCCGCACGCAAAACAGTATGGGGCGCTACAGCATGGGGCGGCCAATGGTGTACTTCACCTGGCTACGCTTATGTACACGAATCTATAGCAGAGGAATTTACAATCGAAGCTAAAAAAGCCTTACGTGAAATGTATGGCGACGCTCCACAGAACAGTCCGGATTATTCCAGGATCATTAATGCAAGAGAAGTAAGGAGAATGGCAGCACTGACAGATCAATCCAAAGTTATAGCTGGTGGTGAATATGATGAGGGTACCAGGTACTTCGCCCCCACCCTCATGTATCCTGTCAGTTGGGATGACCCCGTTATGGCAGAAGAAGTGTTTGGTCCCATCCTGCCTATCCTTACTTATACTGACCTTAAAGAAGTTGTTTACAATATAAAAAAACGCCCTAAACCGCTGGCTGGCTTCATTTTTAGTGCAGATCAGGCTAATATTGATTACCTGCTGCAAACCCTCTCTTTCGGCGGCGGTGCCGTTAACCAGGTAAACATTCACCTGTATATTTTATCAATGCCATTTGGTGGTGTGGGAAGTTCCGGCATAGGCAATTATTATGGCAAGGCCGGCTTTGATTCATTGACACATGCCAAATCCATACTGCATGGCCCTTCCGGCCAACCCATAGAACATCTTATTCCTCCTTATACCCGCGAAAAGGTAGAAGGATTAAATCAGTGGTTTATTTATTAATTTGAGCGGGCTATATTAATTCCCTTAATATAGCCCGGCTTTTAATATGTTTAAGTTATGAAGCATTTCAAATCATTAAGCGAGATGCACCGTGAAAACGGCTTGCCTGACCCCGAGCATCCAATGCTCAGTTTGCTGCGTATCACTCCCGGCTTAGTGCTGAATTTTAAAGAATTCACCTGCGATTTTTACATGATCGGGCTCAAACATATTAAAGCAGGACACTGGCTTTACGGGCGCACCAGGTTTGATCACGAAAAGGGCTCAATGGTATTTTGGAAGCCCCGCCAGGTAATTGAGATCAACAACCTGGAGCTTGAAGTAGGTGGCTATATTATGCTGTTTCACGAAGACTTTTTATTAGGCAACCCATTGCAAAAGGAAATTCAGAAGTATTCTTTCTTCGACTATGAAACCGATGAGGCTTTGCACCTTGCACCAA
Source organism: Chitinophagaceae bacterium (assembly GCA_047602185.1). Taxonomy (GTDB): domain Bacteria; phylum Bacteroidota; class Bacteroidia; order Chitinophagales; family Chitinophagaceae; genus PMP191F. The sequence continues at coordinate 2,221,300 of JASGHY010000001.1, forward strand.
AGGAAGAAAAGATCATCTCGAGGTTATTTGAGTCTATAGAAACAGAATACTCCAATAACCAGGATGAATTCAGTAAAGATATCATCCTGGTAAATATTCATTCGTTGCTAAAATATGCAGAGCGATTTTATAAAAGGCAATTTATCAATCGCAAGGAGTTGACCGGCAAAACAGTTACAGCCTTCCATAAAATACTGGATACCTATATCCGGGAAGATAAGTATCTCAAAGAAGGGCTTCCATCGGTCGCCTATATGGCATCAGCACTGAATATGTCACCACGCTATCTCAGTAACGCATTAAAGTTGGAAACAGGCAAAACCGCGCAGGAACTTATTCATATTGCACTCATCACCATTGCAAAGAACAGGTTAAGGGAATCCGGAGAGAACGTCTCAGAGATCGCCTATTCCCTGGGCTTTGAAAACATGTCCTATTTCTCTAAACTGTTTAAAAAAGAAGTAGGCAAGACTCCTAAAGACTTTAAGAAACAATTTTACAATTAACGTACACACCTTAAAGTTTATGCTATCTGCCTACATCCCGGCCGTAGCAGATCAACCTTAAGCTATTCACTTCTCAAACTCTTTACCGGGTTCGTCATCGCAGCCTTGATCGCCTGGAAACTTACCGTAAAAAATGCAATAAAAACAACCATTACCGCGGCCAATGCAAACAGCCACCAACTTAATGTAATCCGGTAAGGGAAATTCTGCAGCCACTTGTTTGCCGCCATATATGCTATTGGCGATGCAATTGTCAACGCAATTACAACCAGCTTTATGAAATCAGTTGAAAGCTTTGTAGCAATATGTTGCACCGATGCCCCCAGCACTTTTCGGATGCCGATCTCTTTGGTTCTTTTTTCAGCAGATAAAACAGACAACCCAAACAAGCCTATACAGGAAATGAAGATGGTCAGTATAGCTCCGGATAAAATGATCTGTTTCCACTTTTCAACCTCTGCATATTGCTTCCTGTTTTCATCATTCTTAAACACGTACGAATAAGGATACGTAGGATAAAATTTCTGATACGTTTTTTGTATCCATTGCAAGCTCGCTGTGGCCGTATTTGGTTTTACCTTGATATAGTAAGTACCATACGAACCATTCATAGTAAATAACTGCGGAGTTATTTTTTCGGTTAAAGACGCAAAGTGATAATCTTTTACCACACCAATTACAGTGTATTGCTGGTTATCCAGGTTCACCCTCTCTCCCACCGGGTTCTTCCAGTTGGCGGCTTTTACAAAACTTTCATTTGCAATAACCGACTGTACGGAATCTGAAGGAAATGCAGGTGAAAAATTCCTTCCTGCGATCAATGGGATCTTCAATAAAGGGAAATAGTTTTCATCAATAGTTTCATACTGAAAATGTATAGGCACATCAACAACATCTCTTGCTGCTGTTTGCAAAATGCCAGCATTTTTGGCTGCCACGCCAACAACATCCGGGTTCTTCATTAACTCATTTCTAAAAACCGCTGCATCTGCATGCTGAAGTCTGCTCTTATTGATAAGAATAAGATTATTATCATCATAGCCCAGATCTCTTTTAGTCAGAAAATTAAACTGCGCATAGATGGTAAATATGGCGATGATTAAAACGGAAGCGAGTGTAAACTGAAATACCACCAATGACTTTTGCAGATAGTTTTTTCCTGCAATCTGAAAGCGGCTGTATAAAATTTGTACCGGCTTATAACCAGATAGAACCAGGGCCGGGTAAAATCCGGCAAGCAGCCCGGTAATAACATACAAAGCGATATAACCTGCAACCAATTTAACATCAAACAGGTAGGAAAGAGATAAAGCTTTATTGGCAAGGTCATTAAACCAGGGCAATAGCAATTGTACTAATATTATGGCCAGCAGGAAGGCAATGGTACATAAGAAAAAGGATTCACCTAAAAACTGCGTGATGAGTTGTTTCCTGTCGCCACCTACTACTTTTCGGACCCCAATTTCTTTGGCACGTTTAACAGAGCGTGCAACAGTAAGGTTCACAAAGTTTATACAGGCAATCAGCAATACAAACAATGCAATGCCTGAAAGGATATATGAATAGATGGGATTGCTTGCATTGTTTAAGCCATTTTTTGCCGGCATTTCCGTGTTCAGGTGTATATCCCGGTACGCCTGTAAAAAATAACTGCCCATATCGCCACCACCAAAACCAGGAATTCGTTTTGTTAACTCATCAAAAGTTGCTTTAGCATCCCTTTCATAAACACTTTGCATTTGTTTTTCTACAGTTTGCAGATTGGCATTTTCATTCAGCACCACAAATGTGTTCAGGAAAGCATTATACCAGTTACTATTGTCAGTGGCATCTCTATCCGATACAATAATTGGCTGTAATACATCAAACTGGATGGATGAATTCTGGGGACAACGTTTTGCAACAGCCGTTACTTTATACGGCACAAAGGTACTATCACCTTTTACCATTACTATTTTACCTACAGCATCCTTTGTACCGAATTGTCTTATAGCAGCATCTTCGCTTAAAACAATTGAATGCGGTTCTGTCAGGCAGGTTTGGGCATTGCCGTCAATCAAAGGGAATGAGAATACAGAGAAAAAACCCGGATCAACAAGCAATACTTTCTGTTCATGAACTTCTGCCCCATTTTGAATGTCCTCGATGCGGCTCTTTACACGCACAAAAGATCTTATGCCCGGAACGTTTTGAGAAAAACGGGGACCTTCCAGGTAACCAGTATTCCCGTCTTTAAATTCGACGCCATCATGTTTCGATTTTGATGCAATACGGTAAATATTATTGGCATTTTTATGAAACCTGTCAAAGCTTACTTCATCTTTTACATACAGTATAATAAGCATGGTACAGGCAAGCCCGATACTTAAACCTGCAACATTAATAAAAGAGTAAACCTTATTCCGTGCAAGGTTCCTGAAAGCTGTTTTGAAATAGTTTTCAAACATAAGCGAACATATTATTATGTGTTAGTTGGTTATGGCAGATAAAAAGAACAAGAAAAGTGCCGTACAATTATCATATTGAAAATTAATCCATTATAAAATTAATGAATAAACGAAGATGCACGGTTTTGATACACTATCTGTACACTTACGCAGCAAACACATTATCCGGGATAGCTATAGCCCCCTATATTTACCATACATAACCAAAAGCTTCCCCCCGCAAACTTCTATTGTGCGATCCTCCCGCAATATGTCGCATTTACCCCTTGCCCAATAACGCTTATTATTCCATTTTCGCAATGCTAACCCGTTGAAACTGTATCACAGCGCAGGTAACGCAACATTATACTCAAAGAAAAAATCATGAAGCTCCTTCTCACTTCCGCCGGCATCAGCAACATAAGTATTCTCAATGCACTGGTAGATCTTATGGGTAAGCCGGTTAGCGAGGCAAACGCCCTTTTTATACCTACAGCGATCTACGCCTTGCCTGGTGGTGGTGATAAAGCACGAAGAGTGATCTGTGGATCGCTGGGCGACCCTTTCTGTGAAATGGGTTGGAAATCGTTGGGAGTGTTAGAGCTCACTGCATTGCCCAGTATAAAACAGGAGCTTTGGGTTCCGATGCTACGGGAAACTGATGTATTGCTGGTTGGTGGAGGCGATTGCCAGTACCTCACCTACTGGATGCAACGATCCGGGTTGGCAAGTCTCTTGCCTTCGCTGCTGCTGAGGACGGTCTACGTGGGCCTGAGTGCAGGGAGTATGGTGATGACCCGCTTTGGCACAACTTACGGCAACCACACGCTACCGGCTGAAACTGATAGATCACTGGGGCTGCTTGACTTTGCACTGCATCCACATCTTGACTATGAAGCCTTTCCGGACAATTCCTTAGCCAACCTTGAAAAACTGGCAGCTACGATACCCATGCCGTCGTATGCTATTGATGATAATACAGCTATCAAAGTAATTGATGAGACTGTCGAAATCGTCTCAGAAGGACACTGGAAATTGTTTACTCCCGCTCTTTAATTCCATATCCCGTTCATCTCCGTCAGCACAATCGGTTTGTCGTCAGTAATAACGATCGTGTGTTCATGTTGCGCCATAAAGCCCCCCCTGTTACCTACCATCGTCCAGCCATCCTGCAGGGTGGTGGCAAGCGTAGAACTGGTGGAAATAAATGTTTCAATGGCCACTACTGAGTTCTTTCTGAAGCGTCTGTTATTATAACGATCACGATAATTGGCAATCTCCGAAGGCTCTTCATGAAGACTTCTGCCAACGCCGTGGCCTGTCAGGTTCCTGATCACCTTATACCCTTGCTTTTTCGATTCTGTTTCTATCAGGTGCCCGATGTCAGCAATGCGTACGCCTCCTTTTATATGATTGATGGCTTTTTGCAGGATAGCCTTTGATGCATCGATCAGTTGCTGGTGCTGATGGATATCTTTACCCAACACAAAAGAGTTGCCGTTGTCAGACCAAAAGCCATCCAGCTCTGCCGACACATCTATATTAATGAGGTCACCTTCTTTCAGGATGGTTTTATGAGAAGGAATACCATGACAAAATTCATTGTTCACGCTAATACATGTCCAGCCGGGGAATCCATAGGTTACATAAGGTGCCGACTTTGCACCATACGCATTCAATAGCTGTGCACCATATTCATCCAGTTGTTTAGTAGTCATGCCCGGAGCTGCGTATTCTGTCATCTGTTTCAGGGTCAGCGCAACTGCTTCGCTCACCCTCTTCATGCCGGCCAGTTCTGATTCTTTATTGATAGACATAGGTTCTTTATTATTGATTTGCCATTTTACACGGTTAGCCAAAGTTAATGCATGCAATCTTCAAAAAAGGATACGTTCTTATTGAATATCCTCTTCTGCTACAATAGTACATTCCACATGGCGGCAAGTATGATCACAAGGTGCAGATCCTGTATCGCCGTCCAATAAATTACAAGGCTCCTTCAGATCATCGAATCTAAAGGAGCCTTAGCTTATCAATTTACTATTCCAGTGTAAGTAACAGTTTATCTTATGGTTTTTCGCCAACAGCAACAATCATTTCACAGGGACCGGTAAAGCCATTTTCTGTTTCAAACTTTTGGAGTTCACTTTCAATTTCCTGCCATACAGCCTCTTTCTCCGGATCTGGTAAACTGCTCATCATCTGGTGTAAAGCTCCGAACGATTCTTTTTCAAACCAAACACACTCTTTTGCAGATGGAAGCTCTAAAGGAGAGTTTATCCGCTCGGATTGAACATTAATGAAGCCTGCCTGTGAAAATGCTTTTTCAATAACACCTTCCGCACCTAAACTAAAAGGGCCTGGCTGACCGGGTAACGGAGGCGGAAGTTTTGCCCGGTTGCGGATAATGGAAACAGGAAGGGAGAAAAACTTATTATTTTCAGGCGTTGAGTAAACAATAGCCGCAACTTTGCCCCCGGGCTTTAACACACGTAGCATTTCTTTCAAAGCTTTTTGCTGATCAGGAAAATAAATAAGCCCCACCCTTGAAATAACAGCATCGAACATTTCATTTTCAAGTGTAAGATCTTCCCCATCCATTACTTTAGTTTCGATATTGTTAACCCCGCTTTGTTGAGCCATCTGTTTTGCATATTCCAGGATATTAGAAGAGATATCCGTAGCAAGCACATACCCTGAAGCGCCGGCTCTTTTTGCGGCACTAATAGATTGCTCACCCGCTCCGGCTGCAATATCCAATATCCGGTCTCCTGTCTTAATACCTGCCATATCCAGCATCTTGTCTGTTGCCTTACCAAGCCATTGATTAAGAGTAGGGCTCCAGCGATACCATGCTTCGGCTGCTGCCTGCCACTGGTCGTGCGTTGTATTTTTGTATTTAACAGGATCAAATTGAGGAATAGCTTGTTCCATAATATGTTTTTAAAATGTGATAATTAAATGACCTGTCTGAACCGCTGCAACAGGTCAGCAATGAGAGATCTCCTTTCTAAACTATCGCGGATTAAGTATCTGCAGGCACCGTTTTTTCACCCGTTCTTACTAACGGCAGGTATTAGCAGTTTTCCGGACACCGATCGTATCAAAAACGTACAATTGTTATGGTTGCTTGTTTAGTAATTAATTCATTACTAACAGTTTGATAAAATGGCATCTTTTTTCGCAGTATTGGGCATAATAGCCTGCCTATGTTCCGGAACTATCTCAGGATTGCACTACGTAGTATTGTACGGCATAAAGCCTTTTCCATCATCAATATTTCCGGACTTGCCATCGGCATGGCTTCCGGTATTCTCATCCTGCTGTGGGTGCAGCATGAACTGAGTTATGACAAGTGGCATAAAAATGCCGCACAGATATACCGGGTCAACACCGCTGCCGGCGACTTTAAGACAGCCGTATCCCCGGCTGGTATAACGGAGGCTGCTCAATCTGCAATGCCGGCCATCAGGAATACGGTGCGTATAGTAGGCCCCCGCAATTACTTGTTTTCCGTGGGCGACCGAAAGTTCGAAGAAAGCAAAGTGTTTTATGCAGACAGCACCTTTCTGGAGATATTCTCTTTTCCGCTGGTAAAAGGAAATGCAAAGACCGCCCTGCAACGTCCTGACGGCATCCTCATCACACAGGCGATGGCAACAAAATATTTTGGCAAGGAAGATCCGATGGGAAAAGTGCTCCGCAAAAGCAATAACAGCGATGTGGTGGTAACCGGCGTATTGGCTGACATTCCATCCAACTCACACCTGCAGTTTGATTTTATTATACCGAGCTCTTCTCCTGAACTGCACCGTGAGATCACCACTTATACGTGGGACATTTTTATTTTTTACGATTATATCCGGCTGGATGAACATTTCAATGTCAACACGGCTTCGATCGCAAACCTGGAGCATCAGTTCAATGAGATCTTCAAACAACATAATACAGGGATCAAGATCGATTTTACATTACAACCACTCACCGAAATTCACCTGCATTCCAATTTGCAGATGGAGCTCGCGGGGGGAGGCAATATCCAGTATGTAAATATATTTTTTATCGTGGCCATCTTCATTATACTGGTGGCTTGTATCAACTTCATGAACCTGGCAACAGCACGTTCGGCGCGCCGGGCAAAAGAAGTAGGATTGCGAAAAGTAGTGGGCGCCGTCAGAAGACAACTGATCGTACAGTTCCTCGGCGAAGCAATGCTGATATCCTTCTTCTCACTACTGGTAGCCATGATGATCGTATGGCTGGCGCTCCCTTTCTTCAATCAACTGTCAGGCAAAACACTACTCGTAAATTTATGGGATAGTAAATTATTAGTTCTCCTGGCAGGTATTGCCATTGCTACAGGCCTTATCTCAGGCAGCTACCCTGCCCTGTTCCTTTCAGGATTTCAGCCTGTGAAAGTATTAAAAGGCAGCCTTCGTGGTTTGGGCGGAAACCGCCTATTCCGCAATGCACTGGTAGTAGTACAGTTTGCAGTATCCATCATATTACTGATAGGTACAATTGTTATTTATAATCAACTTAATTATATCAGGAACAGGAACCTGGGTTATGAAAAGGAAAACCTGTTGTCTATGCCCATGAGAGGAGATCTATGGGATAAGAAGCAGGCACTGTATGATGCATTGGCACGGGACCCGGCAACGAGTGAGTTTACGGTTACTTCCGATCTGCCTACCAATACTACAAGCGGCACCATTGATGTAGAGTGGCCGGGCAAAAACCCTAAATCACAGGTCGTATTTCCCTCCCTCGACGTGAGCGAAAGTTTTTTTACAGTTTTTAATATGAAGATGCTTAGCGGTCGTACGTTCTCAAAAGCATTCAATGATACTACCAATTTTATCCTGAATGAAACAGCTGCACATACCATGGGCATGACGGCTGCTACCGCCATCGGTCAACAGATCTCTTTCCAGGGCACAAAAGGCACTATCGTGGGTGTGGTGGCTGATTTCAATTTTAAGCCTATCCAACGCACTATTGAGCCACTGGTCATGCGTTTGAACAAATGGGGCGGTGTGGTAGTAGTAAAAGCAAAACCGGGCACTACGGAAGCTGTTATTAAGAGTCTTGCCAAGATCAGCCAGGCATTGGAACCTGCCTACCCTTTCAGTTATAGTTTCCTGGATCAGGACTTGGCAAATCAATATAAAGGAGAACAGCAGATGGGCAGCATCTTCAACCTGTTTGCATTGCTGGCTGTCTTTATTTCCTGTCTCGGGCTGTATGGATTGTCTGCTTATATGGCAGAACAAAGGACAAAAGAAATAGGTGTGCGTAAAGTACTGGGCGCTTCATTGTTCAATATTGTCCGGCTATTATCCGGCGATTTTACCCGTCTCATCATAATAGCCATGATAATCGCTATTCCGCTGGCCTGGTGGACAGTGAACCAATGGCTGCAAAGCTTTGCCTATCACATACAGGTTGGATGGAGCGTCTTTTTACTGGCGCCGCTGGTAGCCTTGTTCATTGCCTGGATCACTGTAAGCTATGAATCTATCAAAGCCGGGGTGGCAAACCCGGTGAAGAGCCTGAGATCTGAGTAAAAGGCAGGCTTTCTGAATACCCCAATTTATAAAGAGCTCAGGGTCAGTCATTCCCATAACAGGTGAAAGCCCATCAGATCGTATGATCTGATGGGCTTTCAGTTTTAAAGAATTTAACCTACATTCGGCATAGCCTCAGCGCTGTTACGCTGGCTCAATCAACGATAATCTGTAAAAACTTTACAAAAACATAACAACCATCTCAAGGGGTTACTGAAAACGACAGTAATTGAAACAAACGAACAGAAGCTTGTCAAAGAAGAACAGTCATCACATAATGAAAAAGCCATAGTCCCATCGATACAACCTTCTTATTTACTGTGCAGATCACCCCTACTGCTCCATGATTTCTTAACACACAAATAATAACCCGGTATCCTTCATTTCTTGAATTTTGCAGCGGATTTTCCGCCTCCTAAACAGTTCAAGTATTGACCCAAATAACTGAAATAAAGAAAGCCGACCAGGTAACTTTTCAGGCAGTGTACGACCAGTATCACGCCAAATTGTTTCATTATTTCCTGAAACGTACCCGGGCTGAAGAGGTAGCGAAAGACCTTACCCAGCAATCCTTTATTAAACTTTGGCTGTCAAGGCATACATTATCCGAATCACATACCCTCGATACCCAGTTATTTAACATTGCCAACTCTGTTTTTATAGACCACCTGCGCCGACAGGCTGTTGAACGCAAACATCAGCACCACCTGGAAGAGAATCTCGACGAACAATCCTCACTTATCTGTCATTCCCATACTGACTATGAATCTGCTGATTATATTGATGCAGTTTCAGAAGATCTTCCGCCTATCCGCAAAAATGTATTCATGCTAAAAGTGGTCAAAGGTTATTCGAATAAAGAGATAGCCGAACAACTGTCTGTTTCCATTAAAACAGTTGAAGATCACTATTCAAAGGCACTGAAGCATGTACGCTCACTCGTTACGATCGTACTCATTCTCCGCAGTATTTTTCTCCCGTATTAACTTAATGTTAACAGCAGGGGTAAACACTCTTGCCCTTCGTATTCATTATTGCACAACATGAAGATCACGCATACTCTTATACAAAAGTTTTTGGAAAATCAGTGTACTGCACCTGAAGCGGAAGCCATGGCCCGATACCTGAAAAAGCACCCTGAGCTGATGACTATGTATCTGAAGTCTTCATGGGATGCTGCAGGTAAAGAAAATGGCGTGCCGGCAGATTACGCAGAAGAAATGCGTGAGGCCATTAATGCGCAGATCGAAAAAAATACGCGCGTTATCCGGTTTCGCTGGCTCACCGCAGCCGCCTCTTTGCTGATCGTTGCAACTACCGTTTGGTTATTTACCCGGGAAACAAAAACTGCAACGCGAACCTTGGCGAAAACAGAAGAGCAGCCCACATGGAAAGTGCAGGCCAATACTTCAGCAAAGACTTACAGTATAAAACTGGAAGATGGCTCGGTAGTGAAACTGGCTCCCAAAGCCATAATAAAATACCTGCAACCTTTCGGACAGCAGAACCCGCGTAATATCTATATGGAAGGGGAAGCTGATTTTGACGTGGCACATAACAAAACGAGCCCTTTTACTGTGCATACAAAACTGTTTTCAACCATTGCTTTGGGTACTTCTTTCAGGGTATCGGAAACAGCAACTGCATGCCGTGTAAAACTATTTCATGGAAAGGTGCTGATAAAGTCATTGGCAGGTGCGCTGAAAGGCTGGAAGCAGGATATCATCCTGTTGCCCGGCAATGAAATGAAATATAGTCTTAAAGAAGGCACCGTCGCTGTCAATCAGTTCAACGCTGCTCCTAAAAAGTTACAACCGGGCAACAACGACGAAGGCACTCTCGTATTCGATAATACGCCTTTGCCTGATGTTATAAAAACATTGACCACTAAGTACCACTCTCCAATATACTATGACAAAGAGCTACTAAAAGGAAAATATTTTTCCGGCGAAGTGCTCAAAGGAGATTCCTTATCCGTATTGCTGAATGTAATTGCAAACATGAATGGTTTGCTGATTACCAAAAAGGAAGATGGCTATATAATCACACAATCTAAGTAAACATACAGGAAACGTATACAGGGTTAGCATGCTGCCAACAGCGGCCTGGCCATTCTATGCGTACACGTCAAAACAACTAAAATCTATGAGATCGACAATGACAAGAAGGCGAAGTGGGTTACGCTGTTTGTGGGCTTTGTTACTTTTATTACTCAGCGTAACAACGTTTGCACAGCAAACGGTAATGGTGAGCGGAACCGTTCTTACAGAGAAAGGTGAAGTACTGCAAGCCGTTACTGTTATAGCTACGCGCCGGTCAGACCCTCGCCAGGCTGTTACCGCCTTTACAAATGAAAAAGGCATTTTTATTTTCTCGCAGCTGAAGATGGGTGAAGTATATGATCTGATGTTCTCTTCAGTAGGATATGAAACCCAGTCACTCAAAGGCTTTACTGTTAAACAGGCCGGAGAAGCCAATACCCTGTTGATCCGTTTAAAAAGCAAATCAGACGACCTGAACGAAGTTGTAGTAACAGCATTAGGTATAAAAAAATCCGAAAGATCACTGGGCTATGCGCTTACAAAAGTAGATAGCAATCAGCTTACAAATGCTGTTAGCTTAAACTGGACAGATGCGCTGTCAGGTAAAGTAGCAGGTTTAAGCCTCGTTCGTTCCGGTTCAGGTCCTGCTGCTACCAGCAAGATCATTCTCCGTGGCGAAAACAACCTTACCGGCGATAATGAAGCCCTCTATGTAGTAGATGGCGTGGTGATCAACAACGGTAGCGGCAGACGTTCAGCCAACAGCAGCGACCAGGTATATGCTACAAACTCCGACAACCTGCCGGCAGACTATGGCAGCTCTCTGAATGATATTAACCCCCAGGATATAGAAAGCATCTCTGTACTGAAAGGGCCTGCTGCATCAGCATTATATGGCCAGCGTGCGGCAAACGGCGCTATCATCATCACTACTAAATCTGCTACGCAGAAAAAGAAAGGCCATTTTAACGTTCGCTATACAATGAACGGAAGCATGGAGCAGGTAAACAGGTTCCCGGACCTGCAATATGAATACGGTCAGGGTACAGGCGGAGCTCTTTATTACTCTTATGGTACTACCGAAGATGGTGCCAGCACCAGCGGTACCAGCTCTGCTTATGGACCTAAATTCGATGGACAATCATTCTTTCAATACGACCCCGTACGTCAGACGGTAGGTTTAAAACGCACCACCTGGAAAGCTTACGACAATATCAATGAGTTCTGGGATATGGGTAAAGATCTCAGGAATACCCTCAGCATAGATGGTAAACTGGGCAACACAGGCATCCGCATCAACCTGGGCACAGAAAACGATAAATGGATTGTACCCAACACAGGTTTCGTGCGTAAGAACATTGGTCTCACCACCAATACACAGATCAACAAAAAACTAAAACTTTCAACCAAAGTAAACTACGGTTTCAGAAATAGTGATAACCTGCCTGCAGCCGGATATGGAAACCAGTCGCTGATGTACTGGTACATTTTCTGGCAACCAAGTGCCGATTACAACTGGCTAAGAAATTACTGGGGAGGCGGCCCTGGCAGCGTTTACGACAGCCTTTATAAATTCATCCGCTATCCGTTCTCTTCGTATCCCGAAAATCCGTTTGCGATCGTAAACGAGTTCCTGAACAAAACAAGAAGGAACAACGTAACCGGAAACGTAATGCTGAATTACCAGGCAACCAAAGACCTCAGCTTTATGCTGCGCGGCAACCTCGACTGGATGAATGATAAACGCGAGCAGGACAGGCCATTTGATGCAGGTACACGCCTGCCCAGGGGTTCTGTAAGAAGACAGAATATCTATTCGCAGGAAAAGAGTTACGACTTCCTGGCCAGGTACAACACCAGTCTGAGTCCATACATACGGCTTGGCGTATCCGTTGGTGGCAGCCAGCTATGGAATAAATATGATAAAACGGATGTAAGAAATGATGGTCTACACCTGCCGGGAATATATACAATGGAAAACAGCGAGTATGGCCTCGTTAATTACCCCGACACCAGCCGTTACCAGATCAATAGTATGTACGGTGTTATCAACCTGAGCTACAAAAATTTCCTGTTTGCAGAAATTACCGGCAGGCAGGACTGGAACAGCGTACTGGCCACTCCTAAAAGAACGGACAATGTAGGTTTTTTCTATCCTTCTATTAATACTGGTTTCGTTCTGTCAGACGTGGCAAAACTTCCCTCTGTTATCAACTACGCAAAACTGAGAGCATCTTTTGCCCAGGTAGGTAGCGGCGGTACTACTCCATACAGAACTGCCTATACTTACTCACTGGCCAACGGTGGTATTTACCCGGACAGTGCCCTCGTAAGCCCTTCTACCCTGCCCAACGTTAACTTAAAACCACTGCTTACTTCCACATTTGAGTTTGGTACAGAGGTACAGTTTTTCAACAGCAGGTTAAGCCTGGACCTGGCAGTGTATTTTGGAAATACCAGGAACCAGATCTTCACAAGAACAGTAGATGCATCTTCAGGTTACAGCGCATCGATCATCAATGCCGGCAGAGTAAGGAACAATGGTATTGAAGTAGGTATTACTGCCAAACCCATCACAACCAGAACAGGTTTTGACTGGAGCATTTTTGGAACTTTTTCTTACAACCAGAACAAGATCATGTCTATGCCGGATAGCTCGGTGTTGCTGAGAGCCGGCCAGATAGCCAGTGGTCAGATAGTAGCATCTGTAGGTGGCAGCCTGGGCGACCTGTATGGTCTGGGTTATCAACGCAGCCCTGATGGACAGGTGATCTTTGACCCTACTACCGGATTTCCTAAGATCACAGACAATATCATCTACCTCGGTAATACTACTCCTAAATACAAGTTTAGCCTCGGCAATACTTTCCGGTACAGGAACTTCAGTTTAAATCTTCTGTTCGATGCCCAGGTGGGCGCTGTAGCTTACTCGCTTACACACTACAAAATGGTAGAGCAGGGTAAACTTAAATCAACATTGCCGGGCAGGTACAATGGTATCATCGGTAACGGCGTGGTACAGAATGCTGACGGATCATACCGTAAAAATGATGTAGTGGCTACCGATATCGACCAGTATTATCAATATAGCATGGGTAGCTACAATGCAGAGGGAAGCACCTTCAGCACCGACTTCTTAAAATTCCGTGAAGCTGCTCTAAGCTATACGTTTAAACCCAAGTTCCTTAAAAAGCTTGGCTTAGGCTCGGCGATCATTGGTATCTACGGACGCGATCTCTTCATCTGGACGCCCTGGCCAATCTTCGATCCGGAGTTCGGCACACTGTCAGGATCAGACGTAGTAAGAGGTTTTGAAGTAGGACAGTTTCCTTCCACACGTACAATGGGTTTCAATTTAACACTCGGGTTTTAATGATTGCGTAAGATCTGAATAGTAAAAAGTAAAAAATATACGGATGAGAAAGAATTTAATAATAGCATGTATGGTTCTGATGGCAATGCCAGCACTCCATTCATGCAAAAAGGGATTCGACAGTCTGAACGTAGACCCTATCAATATCATTGAGACATCTTCAGACAAACTGCTGGCCCCGGCACTGGTCAACTCTCTGTGGCCCGGCATGAGCCGCAACAGGAGCTTTACCAACGAACTGATGCAGGTAACTGTATCGCAGAGCGATGGTGATAATACCGTGTTCAGGTATGCCTTCAGGTCCAGCATGTCCGACTATTTATGGAATGCATGGTTTGTGCAACTGACCAACTTTAAACAGGTGGATAGTCTGGCTCGCATTACAGATACAGCCAAGGGCAAGACTGCCAATGCTTCTTACCAGGCTATCGGAAAAATAGGCAAAGTATGGCTGTTCTCTAACCTTACAGATACCTATGGCAATATTCCTTATTTCCATGCACTGGAAGGTGACCAGCAAAATGTAATACCGGCTTTTGACAAGCAGAAAGACATTTATCTCGATATGTTCAACCAGTTGGAACAAGCCAATACCCTGCTTGCTGCAGGTACTGCAATTGTGGTATCCAGCGACCCCATCTATAAAGGAGATGTAACCAAATGGAGAAAATTTGCCAATTCACTATACCTGCGCCTATTGTTGCGTATTTCAGGTAAAGCAGAGGTACAACAACAATGTATTGCAAAAATAAAAGAGATAGTAGATAACCCTTCTCAATACCCGATCTTCCAAAGCAATGCCGATTGTGCAAGGCTCCTCTGGAGCGGAGGTACCAGCACTACCGATCCTTATACATCACCTTATGTAAACGGCGTTCGTGCACAGGATTTCCGTGCCCCGGCTCTTTGCAGCTTCTTCCTAGATAATCTCATCGACTGGGCCGATCCCCGTTATGTTTCTTCCAGTCAGAACGGGTACGGATCAGGCAGCATTGGCCGCTTTGGTATTTCACAGGCGAGCGGCGGCGGATGGTTTGGAGTAAAAAGCGGGTATCTGCCAGGTACAGGTGATACAAAAGGTTGTTACTTCCAGAGCTATGATAATACCAGCACAGGCGGCACATGGTCGCTTCAGCAGAATACGCTCACTGGTATTATAATGCAATATGCCGAAGTACAGTTTATCCTGGCCGAGGCGGCTATAAAAGGATGGATCAGCGGCAGCGCCAAAACGTTTTATAACCAGGGTATAGCATCTGCCATCAATTACTGGGTACCTGTCTTTCCTGAAAGCACTACGTCCAGCAACTTCACGCTTCATCTGGCCAATCTTGATGCTGCCGGTCAACTCTGGAATGATAATCTTTCGCTGGATTCAAAAATGGAAATGATCCATTTACAGAAATACTATGCGCTGTTTATGACCGATCTGCAACAATGGTTCGAATACAGGCGCACAGGGCATCCGATTTTACCCAAAGGGCCAGGATTGCAGAACGGCGGTGTAATGCCTGCACGCCTTGTGTATCCAGTGTATGTACAGGCTGCCAACCCTGTAAACTATAAAGCAGCAGTAGCTGTACAGGGACCTGATGAAATATTTACCAACGTATGGTGGCAACAGCCTTAAGGTGTATCAACTATAAAAAAACTCTAAAGATGAAATACTTAGTAAATCTCTTTTTAATAACAACCATATGTGTGGCTATCAACAGTTGCACAGATAAAAAGAACTATTTCGGAGGCGTGCCCAACGATATCGTTGCTATTCTTGATATACGTCCTCTTTATAAAGGACAGGATGTAGTACTTACCAAAGAAAATACTGAAGGAGCAGCCAGGCTGGCTGTGGTAGTGATCTCAGAACACAAAGAGAACAATCTTCCTGCGGGGCTTCTGGTGGTGCAGGATAGCCGTCGCCTGAGTACACTGAGAGGTATTTCTATAGACATCGGTACTGCTGCTGCCAAATATATACCCGGTGATTCCTTACTTATAGATTTTACAGGTGGTACATTAACCCGCAAGAACGGCATTCTGATGATCACAGGCCTCAATGAATCAAAAATTACCACTGTGGGTAAGGGTACAGTTGCCATCAATGCGGTAACCACAGTCCAGGTAAAAGCTAATCCCGACTACTACGAAAGCACCCTTTGTCTTGTTAATAAATCCAGCTTCAACCCTACTCCAAAATCAGGAGAGGTAATAAGTGGCGCACAGGTTATCAACGACGGTTTTGGAGACCTTACGCTGTATACTGACCCCGCTGTAAGCTATGCCAATACCCCCCCTTACGGGCTGGCGGCTTATGTAGGAATTCCTTTTGGTACTACTGAGGGATCTGTACAGTTCAGAACAAGAAATGTTGATGACATGGTAAATATGGGATCATCTGCACAGGAACTGCTGATCTCTGGTTTCCAGAGCGACCCTAAAGGTGGAGACGGTGGTTATGAGTACGTACAGATGATCGCTACCAAAGATATAAACTTTGCAACCACTCCTTATAGTATTGTGTTCTGTAACAATGCAGGTACTGCCAGCTCTGCCACTCCCCTTGATGCCGGATGGGCTACAGGTGGCCAGCGTACCATCAAATGGAATATTAATTCAGGCAGCGTACAAAAAGGAAAATTCTTTTATTTTGGTTTCCAGGGTAAAAAGATCAATGGCTCGGCAGGCACCTACTCCTTCCCTGCTGAAACAAACTGGTACCAGAAAACATTCCTTACCAGCGGTACAAATGCAGTTACCGGCAGCACACTCCCCAATACCGGTGATGGCGGGCTGGTTCATACAAGTGAATACAGTACTTCCGGTCCCTGGGCCAACAGCGGAAATGCATGTGGTGTAGCAATCTTTAAAGGAACTACTGTTACCGAAACATCAATTCCCGAAGATGTATTGTTTGTAGCAACAGGCGGTACCACTACTATCTATGACGCCACCAAAAACCCCATCTTAGGTTACAGGATCTGCAATAACGACTGGTATTCCATGTACTCGGTAAATATTGACCCAACTACCTATAAACCTGTGGTAGTACCTTACCTGCATTATCGTTCTACTGTTAATACCGCCAATATGCCTTACCCGGTAAACGACAAATACCCTACTGCTGCTACCGATGCCGGTTTATATAACATGATGGGTGGTGTATACAATATCACCCTCGGCAGATGGACCACTGCACGCAAACAGGTAGTGGTGGAGCTGGTTCAGACTACTGCAACTATTGACACCTTAGAAAAACATGCCAGCGTAACAAAACTGGTGGAGTAATACATTTATTATTTGATTATCCGCCCTGTTTCAACAGGTAAAAAAGGAACACAGTCATGTGTTCCTTTTTACTTTTATCATCAGCAAACGACAGATCAGTCATTTACTCTTTAACCTCAACAATAAGTAACCTGATCGGGGACTTCCCCGTATTGATCACGGTATGGGTTTCTCCTGTTGCCCAGAATGTTCCGTCCGTTGTAAACTTCTCCGTTTTACCATTCCGGTTAACGATGTATTGATGTTGAGCTGCAGAATAGGTTTCATTTTCTACAGATCCGTTCTCATTAGTCTTTTTCACATACGCATCTGTAAGTAAAATAGTGACATGATCTTTATGGGTATGCTTGCCAGGTCCACATACATCTTGCCCTGGCTGGCTGATGTATTCTGTTATTTTCACCTTAGCATTATCGAGCTTTACTTTTCCCTGCGCATTAATCCGGATAACGAAAAAGAACATACCAATAAAAAACAGGATGGAGATTTTCTGTTTCATAAACTGATTTTTTAATTAAGTATTTATTTTAATGATGCAGCAACCCAGTTCTTATCAACGATCTTATGCTTCTCTTCATGAAATGCAGACAGCGCATGGTCAAGTACCTTTTTCAAACAGAGAAGTGTCTTCTTTCTTTTTAAGTTTAATCTTCTGCCAACTATTTTTTCCTCATAGATCAATTCCTTATCATCATTATAGTATTGAACAGTCGCCTCTTTTTTGACTTTGATATTCGTGACGATTACCCAAAATCCATTATCAGGAATATAAGGAGGGATCTTTTGCGTTTTTCCCTGTGCAGACAAAAGCAGTAACCCTGTTAACAGGATCCCTGCAAAGAATTTCTTTTTTTCCATACGCAGATTTTATGAGTGATCAATAAATTTTGATGCTTCATAAAACTACGCAGGTACAGAAAGGATGCCTTTGCTCAGGCACTCAATTAGTTTGCTGTGAAGATTGTTGACGATATTGTAAAGGGGATAATCCAAACTTATCTTTAAATACACGACTGAAATGCGTGTTATTTTCAAACCCGCTCTCAAATACAATTTCATTGACCGGCTTTGTGGTGGTATGCAACAACAAACGGGCATAATCCAATCTTTTTTGTATTAGCCATTTACCCGGTGTTGTTTTATACAGGGTATTAAATTCCCTGTTGAATGTAGCAATGCTTCGCCCGGCAATCCTTGCAAAGTCATTCATCGAAAGATTATATGTATAGTTAGCCTCCATGACAGCCTGCAAACTTATTTTTTCTGCATCAGCCAATTGGCGTATCCACGAAAGCAACGCTATATTCTTCCGGTTAATTAAAATATTAAAAAGCAGCTCCTTAAATTTTAGTTCAAGCAATGATTCAGGTGGGGCTGTAACCTGTGTAAAATAAGGGATCATCGAATAAAAAAAACTGCGGGTAACCTCATTTACATCGAGATCGATCATCTGGGTTGTACTGCTTTCTCCGCTCAACTCAATTGGCAGATGAGGCCTGTACTCATTACCAAAGCGTTTCAGGTATGTATCCGGGATAAAAAACACCAATACACACCATCCCTGGCCAGGTTCCTTCTCTGCAATCCACCCACCCTTTTTTGCGAATACACATTTTCCTTCTGTCATAATATGTTGCTCGCCGGGAAGATGAAAAACACGTTTTCCACTGACCACATACGCTATGTAATTAGTTTCACTGAAGAGATCCTGCAGGGTTGCCTGCTGTGGGCAATCGTATTGTGTAAACAATAATTCGCCGCACTTCAATTGCCTGAAATGTTCGGGATGTTGCAGAACAGTATGAAACAAATCGACGATCATCTGGTTCAACTATTTGAAGGCGAACATAGAACACTTTCTAAGTTACCTCTTTTCTGTAACAATCAATCTGTTTGCTGTGGCTATCAGGCAGGCAGTTACCCTGCATTGGCAGGTGCAGGTTTAATCATAAAAAGGAGACAATCTTTTATAAATCATTGACAAACCACTTTAACTCGACCGTTAAAACGAAACAAGACCGCATATCATTGCAGCCTTGTTTCGTTTAAGCATTTTCTGAAATACAGGTAATGTATATTGCGATAGCTATTTTTCCATTTTATAGGTAAGTAAACTTTTCCCCTGGGTAGTCTTCATTGAATTGTCATCAGGATTGAAAATGATTTCCAGCCCTATAGATTCACATTTAAAAGTATTGTCGGGAAAAGCATCCAATGGAAATGCCCTTTGCCCGGGCCCTGAACCAATGCCTATTAGCCTGTTGCCTTTTTTGAAAACCCTCATTTTTACAGGCCTTTCGTTACAGGAATAGATCCCAATGTATTTGTCCAGATCCGCAGAGGTCAGCTCTATGGCTAGCTTTGGCTTTATATCAAGTTGCTGGTTATAAAGAACCTTTCTTACATCCGCAAGGCCAACCTTCGAAACCGGTGTACTGTAGTTCTGAAGAATGATAATTGTTTTATCATTATCCACATGTCTTTCTATATAAGTAATATACCCGGCCCAGCTGCCGGAGTGGTTTACAATTTTACCATACTTCTCATTGTTATTGTAAACCCTCCAGCCAAAACCATAACTGGTTTCTTTTCCATCTTTCAGCTTCGCTGCGGTAAAAATTTCTTTCTTATCATCCGCATTGATCAGCTTATCTGAGTACAGGACCCTATCCCATTTTAACAGGTCCTCTGCAGTAGAATGTACGCTCCCGTCTCCTGAAATACCATCGAGATAATATTCGTCAGACAGGCTTCCTAAACTATATGGTGAGATCTTATCCATCATACTATCAGTAACATACCCCACAGCATAGTTATTGAGTTTTTTGGGAGCATAAACAGAGTGATGAACCATAGTATTCTTCATTTTTACCGGGATAAAAATGTTCTCCTTCAGAAATTGACCATATGGCATTGTAGAAACTCTTTCTATAATGGAAGCAAGTAGAGCATACCCCGTATTGCTATATTGCCATTTCTGACCTGGTTGAAAATCCAGCGCCGGTTTATAGGTCGCAAATTCCCTGATAAGATCGTCATTAGTAGCGATTTTAGATTTATCCCATTTCTCATAAAACAGGCTCATATAATCCGGAATCCCACTTGTATGATTCAAAAGGTCGCGGATGGTAACGCTGTCATAAAAAGAAAGCTCAGGGATATAGCGTGAGAGAAGATCATCATACTTTAGTTTACCTCTTTTTTTCAATAACACAATGGCCATAGCCGTAAACTGCTTGGAAACAGAGGCCATGTCAAACATGGTTTGGGAATTTACTCCTTTATGTGTTTGTTCATTTGCCAAACCATAGCTCTTATCAAACATTACTTTTCCTTTTTCAGCTACCAGCACAGTACCGTTAAAAGAACCAGCAGTATATAAACTGGTATATATTGAGTCCAGTAAACGCGTCTTATTCACCCAATCACTCGTTTGAGCAGATAGTCCATTTGCAAGGCAACAGGTAAAGAGCGTAATGATCATTTTTATTGACAATCTCATACTTTGATATTTTTTATTTAACATTCAACTATTTTATTTTGGCAAAAAGGTACCCTATCCATTATTCACTAATGAACAAGGTCAATACCATTGTTGTAAACAATAACAACAAGAACACAAACTATCCGGTAAATGAAGTGCTGATTGTAATTACAATTGCAGGAGTTTTTTTGAACGCATTAATACAGATCAGTAGTGATCAAATACAGCGGCGTCCACCCACGACTGACGATTCAAAAAGACACCGATAATCAAAGTAATGTATAAAGAAAAAACCTTTTCCCGTCCTTCTTTGGTATCGTCGTGGCTAAAACAGTTTAACTAAATCGCGTTGACTGACGATTCACAACTCACGGCCTTTCATTTCACTATTCACTATTGACCATTCACTATTCACTGATCTTATAGCTGTTTCTCAGTTAATTGATAGCTATCCTTTTCGCAGGTAAATATTTCCGGTTGTATTCGTAATGGTAACACTTGTACCCCCACCATTCAGCTTGGAGGAAATGTTACTGCCGCCCACTTTTTTAGAACTCTTTTTATCATCCGGGAAGCTGAAATCAGAATAGATAGTGCCCGTAAAAGATTTCAGTTCTACATCCATCGCGCTGGTTGCTGGTACAGTTACATCTATCTCTCCTCCTATGGAAGCAAGCGATACGGGATTTCCTTTTGTGAGTGCCGCAAAGTGTACATTTATGCTGCCGGCAGTAGTTGAAAGTACCAGCGGCCCCTGAATATTCTTCGCAGTTATATTCCGGCAGTTCTTTATCGCCACCTCCCCTTTTATATTAGAAACAGATACATCTCCCAGGTATTTGCACTCAGTAGCTATTTCAATACTGAAATTATCGGGTACTTTGATCTTGTAAGTCGCTCCCTTTGTGGGGGCCAGCAGGTATTGAAGTATTACATGTGAACCATTTTTCTCCACTTCCAGCCCGATGCCTGTATTATCAGTACCCCGGGCATACACAGACTTTAATCCTTTGGCTTTCTCGGGAGTTTCGGCAGGCAGGCTGGAGACAATGATGATCTCATTACCACTATAACCCTCTATAGACAGATCGTTACAGAAATTATTTAACGTAAGCTTGCCATCCTTACTGTTCAGCACATTTATCTTATGCTCCTGCGCATGCAATGAACAAAACGAGGCAAGGCATATCATCAGCAATAGAACAGGATTAGTTTGTTTCATTGTCAAAAAATTAAAAACAGTGTTCACGGGTTCGTTGATTATAAAGTATTAAAACCTTTTTGCGCCATCTCTTTTACAGGCAACAAAGTGTTCTTATCCTGCATTATTTCCTGCATCAGCGCTTTCGCCTTTGCATTCTTTTTTTCAATAAGCACATTCATCAGTGCTATCTGCATCAATGGTTCTGATTGCCGGCTTAGCGAGCTTACCAGCGCATCGCTTATCTTTTTATTATCAGCAAACTTTTCCAGGGTATACAAAGCAGCCAGCCGCACATTTACGTTCCTATCCTCATTCATGGTTGTTATCAGTGCTGTAAGGATCTCATTGTCGGGAATGGCTATTGCATCGGCGTAGCTCACTGCCTTAATGCGCTCACTCGCGGATTCATCCTGCAGCAGCTTAACAGCCATTGCCCCCTTCATCGCATTTATTTCATTTTTCAATGCGGCCACCTCGCTGTTTGTTCTCCGGTTAGTCATTATAATGATGCCAATAAAAACCAGTGACAGTAACACAGTAAAAACAGCCGCAACCCTCAAAAGCATGGCATATTGTTTTACCGGCTTTACTACAGCGCCCTTTCCTGTATTGAGCTGTATAGGCTCTGTAGTGGTGGCTATCTCCATTTCCTGCTGCAACATACCTTCAAACCTGGTACGCAGCGCAGCCCCCGGTTGCTGAATTTTATCGTTTTGCATATCAGTAAACAATTGCCTGTATTCTTCCAGCGCCTGGCGGCATAACGGGCAATCTTTCAGATGCACCTCTACCCGCTTTCTGTCAGCAGGGTCCATTACTGAATCAAGATAATCTACCAACAATGATTCGGCTTCATAACATTGCATGATCAATCCTCCTGTTGTTTAAAATAAAGCATCCGCAAAGCTTTAATAGCACGGTGTGCCTGTACTTTTACCGCACTCAGCGACATATTCCTCATCTCCGCGATCTCAGCATACTTTAATCCTTCATAGCGGTTCAGTACGATCAGCTCCCTGTCAGCAGGGGCCAGGCGGGCCATAGCCTCTTTTAACCGGTCAAAATCCCGCTCCTTAAACCCCTCTTCTGTTTCCGGAATATGCTCCGGGTAATCAGCTACGCTTTTCACCAGTCCATTCAATCGCTGCTTTTCCTTACAATGATCGACGTATAGATTCCTGGCCATCCGGTACATCCAGGACCTGAAACTTCCGGTACCGGCATCAAAGCTGTTACGGTAGCGCAGAATGCGGTAGAACAAAGACTGCGTAAGGTCTTCGCTCACCTGGCTGTCTAGGGTAAACCGTAAAAAAAAATTATAGATAGCCACATTATACCGGTCAAACAATTGCGACAGGTCAGCCAGGGCCCCCGCCTGGACCTGCCCCATTATTGCTTCATCCGTATGTTCAAACGCCTGGGTGTTTTGCATGCTTCTGTATAAGATTACTGCAGAAAGGCAAAAAGGTTACATTTTAAAACATTTTTTTCTGAATCAGCATTAGAATTGAGCACAGTACACCCAATGTAGTATAGTTAAGAGTTTGATTTCGGCGGGTGGAGCCCCGGCCGGGGATGAAATAGAATTGGAGAAATATATTATCGGGCTTACCCGCTGCAATGGCCAGACCTGACAGATCTAAGCGGAGCTTGGAAAATACTTTTACAAAGGAAATTTCCGTAGCGGCTCAGACCTGCCAGGTCGCCGCCACTTAATCAAAGCATTTCCTTTACTCTGCTCTCAGGCTCTTTACAGGATTTGCAATGGCAGCCCTGACAGATTGAAAATTCACAGTTAATAAAGCGATAAGTAAAGCATTAGAGAAATATATTATCGGGCTATCCGCTGCAATGGCCAGACCTGACAGATTCTAAGCGGAACTTGGAAAATACTTTTACAAAGGAAGTTCCCGTAGCGGCCAGGACCTGTCAGGTCAATGCCGCTGAATCAAAGCTTTTCCTTTACTCTGCTCTCAGGCTCTTTACAGGATTTGCAATGGCAGCCCTGACAGATTGAAAGCTCACAGTTAATAAAGCGATAAGTAAGGCACATACCCCTGCTACAGCAAATATCCACCAGCTGATATGAATACGATAGGCAAAATTTTGCAGCCATTTATTCATTGCCCACCATGCTGCCGGGAAAGCAATAATTGAGGCAATGAACACCAACCTGAGAAATTCTTTCGATAGCATTTGTGTTACCTGCACCACGCTTGCGCCAAGCACTTTTCTGATACCAATTTCTTTGGTACGCTGCTCTGCAGTGTAGGTGGCTAATCCAAATAAACCAAGACATGCTATAAATATGATCAACAATGCAAAAATGTTCAGAACGGTTCCTGTTTTCTGCTCGCTTGAATATGTCCTGTTAAACAGATCATCCATGAAAGTATAAGTAAAAGGCTCATCTGTATGATAACTATCCCATTGCTTTTTCATGGTAGCTAATAAGCCTTTAACATCGGTTGTTTTTATTTTAAAGATCAGGCCCCCTTCCGGCTGCAACGTCATTAGTAAGGGAGAGATCGCTTCGTGCAATGACCTGAAATTGAAATCTTTTACCACACCAATTACATGAAAAGGAACATTTTTACCCCGGTCACTGTTTTGCCTTACAATGGTCTTACCTATAGCATCAGGAACGCCCCACCCAAAAGCCTTCGCGGCGCTTTCATTGATGATCATCCCCAAAGAATCTGTAGCAAAGTCCGCTGAAAAATTTCTGCCGGTTGCCATCTGCATACCAAATGTTGGAATATAATTTTCATCAACATGATATTCCACTGTTTTCATGATTTGGTTATCATGACCTTCTGGATAAGCCAATGCATTATTACTACTGCTTGGTCCTGCCGGTTTATACGATGATGCAGTTGCATTAACAATCCGCGGATCTTTTAGCATTTCCATTTTATATACCTGTTCATTCTTTCCAAGCACATAAGAGTTTGGCAGTGTTACAATCTGCTCCTTATGATACCCCAGATCTTTATTCTGAATAAACCTCATTTGCTGGTACACAACAATGGTGCTGATGATCAGGGCAACCGAAATAAAAAACTGGAAAACCACAAGACTGCTGCGCAGCCCAAAGCTTTTATTATTACCTGTCAGCTTACCCTTTAATACAGCAATTGGTTTAAAGGAAGATAGATAGAAGGCAGGATAAATACCGGCAACAACACCCACCAGTAATCCCAACGCAATAAAAACAAATACAGGTTTCAAATCAAGGCTCAAATGCTTTCCTGAAAGGTTATTAAAAGCAGGCAATGCAGTTTTTACCAATACGAAAGCAATGATTAATGCAAACAGCGTAATCAACAAAGACTCTGACAAAAACTGGCTGATCAGTTGAAACCTTCCTGAACCTGCAACTTTTCTTACGCCAACCTCTTTTGCCCGTTTGCCAGCACCTGCGGTGGAAAGGTTAATAAAGTTAATGCACGCAACCAACAGCATAAAAATGGCAATAGCGCCAAAAATATACACATAACTTCCGTTACCGCCTGGCTCCAATTCAAAATTGGTTGCTGAATATAAATGGATAGAAGTTAGCGGTTGCAGTATAAAGCCCAGTTCATTCCCTTTTGTTTTGAACTGAGAAAAACTGACGCCCATCTGCTGCTGTATCTGCGGACCCATATACTTCTCGACCATCCCCGGGAACTTTGCTTCCAGCTTTTCAGGATCATACCCTTTCTTCAATACGATATAAGTAAACATGCCCGATGACAGCCATGAGGGATCTTTCGCATAAGGAAGGTTTGACAAGGCTACAAAAAAATCAAAATGGAAATGGCTGTTTGCAGGAATATTGTCAATAACACCGGTTATCTTAAATAATTCATTGTCTATTTCCAGCACTTTTCCGGCAGGCTCTTCTGTATCGAAGTATTTATATGCCATCTCTTTGGTAAGCACAATACTGTGAGGCTCCATCAAAGCAGTTGCCGGATCTCCTTTAATAAACGGAAGCGTAAACACACTGAAAAAATTAGAATCCACGATAGCCAGCCTGCTTTCCTTAAAAGTTCTATTATTATAAGTAATTTTCGTTTCACCGTTTAAATTAAGTCTTGTAGCTTCTTCCACTTCCGGGTAATCCTTTTTCAAAACTGCCGCTACGGGCGGCATTACATTTCCTTCCAGTATTTTTCCGCCGTTAATACTGGCTTTAAAAGCAACCCGGTAAGTTCTGTCTGCTTTTTTATTAAAGCGGTCATAACTCAATTCATCCTGTACATACAACATGATGATAAAACATGTTGCTATACCGATGGATAAGCCCAATATGTTAATAGTAGAAAACAGCTTGTTCTTACGGACATTCCGCCAGGCAGTTTTGAGATAATTTCTAAACATACAGGTTGTTTTAACTTTCCCGACTTTCCGGATATAAGCAAGTTGCGCTAAAAGCGCTTAACCCAGGTTTACTTCCCTATATATGGTGAGTCAGATCAGCGTTAACCCAGCGAATTGAAAGCCAAAGTCTTTTCATCTGCTAATCAATCAATTACAATTAGCCTTGATGAGCAGATGTTCGTTTTTGATACATCCCGGTGTCCGTTTTTATCCGGTAGTATGAAGGTTAAACCCGGGTACAGGTCTGCGGTTAAGTTATCGATTGAGCCCCTGTGAAACTATAGTTATTTACTATTTGCCTCGTCAAGAAATTGCAAGGCCGTTGAGGTAAATGGAACCACAGGGTCATAGATGGGAACATGATCGCCGCCAGGAATGATCCATAATGTGGCACCAGGTATAGAACGGTAAATATTTTCAGCAATTTCAATAGGAAAAAAGTTATCCCTTTCACCATGTACAACGAGTGTACGGGCGGTAATGATTGACAAACTTTGTTCTGTAAAATTCATGTCGTCATAATCTTCGCAGAAGGCGTTGAACTGTGCAATGAGTCCACGGATCTGTTCTTCTCCTCGTTTTGCGCATTCCCTGTACATTTCCCGCACTTCCGGAGGCATGGTATCAAATGATGCTCTGCGCATAATAGCCCTTGCCTGGTCGGGAAAATACGTGGTTGTACTGATCAGTACCATTGAGTCTATGCGCCCTGGTTGGCTTCTAGCCATATGCAGTAGCGTCATCCCGCCGGTACTCATTCCCATAGCCGAAAAATGATCAATCCCCAGTTTTTCAAGCAATAAGAATACATCACCTGCCGCTTCCTGATGTGTAAACTTGTTCCCGGGATTAGTAGAGTAGCCATGTCCACGCAGATCAACTACGATCAGTCTATATTCCTCAGCAAGCCTATCGGTAAACGGATGCCAGTTCTGCGAGCAACCACCAAACCCATGCAACAGCAGCAACGGTTTTCCGGCACCATACTCCTCGTAGTACATTTCAATACTGCCGATCACAACCGAATGTCCTTTTGTACTGGTAATCGGAGGTGCATACGTCTTTGCCATACATGAATGTTGCTTGTATATTATTATTATCTGACTTCCCGCATATAGGAAAGCAAACCTGCCTGCCCGGCTAAACGACGGGTCAGGTCAGGGTTGATAAGCAAAGTTACCATACAAAAAGTAGTTAAGCTGCTCTGGCCCGACCTGACAGGTTAAGCCTCTTAATGCAACTTGCCTGTATCCGTAGAGTCAGTTATTATTAATCGAAATCATCATAGCCCTGGAACCAACGTACAACGATCTTATCCTTCACGAAAAAACTAATGCCGATATGATGTTAACGGTAATTTTTATTCTCGTCAATTTCATTTTTAATTCTTTCCCGTATATCAATTTTTGCACCTGTAAAAGAAAAAATTGTAGTTCCAAATTCCCTTGCATAGCTGTTTGTTATGGAGTCTGCTATTGCTGAATTCTGAAAGAATCGTGACGTTTCCCGGAGTTCATTGATTGCTTCTCCTCCATCTTTAACCCTGATAAGATTCTCATATTTTTTTGATAAGTCGAACCAGTTTATATAGTCTGCACTAAACGAAACTGCCTTTATTTTCTGTTTTGTATAATAGTTTATTGCCCCGGCTTGTCCATAGTTATCACAAAGAACAAGGGTATTTTGTTTGTTTGGCAACCCTGAATAAACGCTGTCTACCTTATGCGCCAGTTCTTTCCAGC
Organism: Chitinophagaceae bacterium; assembly: GCA_047602185.1. GTDB lineage: Bacteria > Bacteroidota > Bacteroidia > Chitinophagales > Chitinophagaceae > PMP191F. The sequence continues at coordinate 2,249,300 of JASGHY010000001.1, forward strand.
CAAGCATATCGGCAAAATCCTGTGGTATCAAATGGTCTTTGCCATCTTCCCAACGCAACAGCCCAAACCGCTTATACTTGTCAGCATGCTGAATAATATACTCCGGGCTTTTATTTGGAAAACCAATATTAAAAACAGGAATAAACAATAGCAAAGGGATTGCAATAAAAACAGGTTGCAGATATTTCTTCCAGTCATTTTTCAATATTTCACCAAGATAAACGGACCCGAAAGCAATATAAATGGGGTAAATGCCAATGGCGTAATAGTCTTTTGCTTTGAAGTACATAAAAGCAGCCAGGGTAAAAACAATTGCCCAAAAGAAAAAACGATACGGCCTGAATGGTTTATAAAAAAGTAAAGCATATAGAGAAGCTAAAAGCACCAATATAGAACCAATGAAAAAAAAGACCTGAGACCTGATAAAGTCCATTCTATTCACGTTTACCAATTGTGTTTCAGTTAACTCTTTTAAATGATGGAATACAGGGAAATTATTATTGTATTGCCACAGGAGATTGGGCAGAATAATTAAAAGAACTATAAGTATAGCAAAATAAAGTTGAGGTTTTGTAAAGATCTTTCGTTGCTCTGTTAGCAGTAAAGCAGGAATAAGACCTATCAATTGAAATGCGATATTGTACTTATTCAAAAATCCGATTGCGAATACCACCGCGCTGACATATAGCCATTTCGTGTTTTGTGTTTTGCAATACTTCAGCAGGAAGAAATATAAAGCAGTCCAGCTTAAAACGTCAAAAGAATTAGGTTGATACAACGTATTAAGTCTTAAAAGCACAGAAAACAATACACAGGTAGCGCCCAATATCAGGGCAAACAAACTACCATTCAATTCTTCCATTGCTTTCCAGACTATATAAATGGTTAAAGCGCCATATGCTGCCGGGAAAAACTTAATCCAAAACAGGGAATTGCCCAGCAGTTGAATAAGGTACGATGTCCAGGAGGTAAAAGGCGGAACAGACAGATAGCCCCAGGCCAGGTGATTGGCCTGGTCAAGATGTAAATATTCGTCCCGTTGCAGGTCATAATCACTACTCAGAAGAAAATACTGAAGTAAGAATTTTACTGCAATGAACACGATTAAGATTATTGTCTTTTTTGTCATTGTATGGTGTCTGTTAAAATTACTGTTAACGTTACAGTGTTGGCAATTCCTTTATATTTGATTGCTTCAAAACTTCAACTGTAATGTTGGCCGTCAGGCTTTCTGTTTTACCGGTATCTCAGGTAAACATCTCCATTAATCAGTATTCTACCTTCCATACCGTTTCAATACTCAGCTTTACAGAACCCAGTAAACCGGAAGGTAATAGTGGGTCACCTTTGTCAAAGAAATCCATAGTGGTGAATGTAATCCTGTTTTTAACTGGTCGCTCCCTGGCCTGTTTTACCCACTCAGGGATCAACTGAAGATTCCTGCCAATTTTTGGATTGGGAGTAACGTAAGTAAAATATCTTTCTTTACCCCAAACCAGGTCATCCGGCTCGGCCTCGTCTCCAATCATCCGGTTGGGCCATAGATTTGTCACTTCAACTTCCAGCACATTTTTTCCGACTTTACAATAAGCAGTTATTTCCGTTGCGAAAGGAGGTTTCCAAAAGGTTCTGACCTTTTTACCGTTTACAATAATGGTTGCCACATTTTTTACCAATCCCAGGTCAATAAAGATGGCTTTTGATGCAGAAAGCTCATCTGCAGCAAGCGTAAATTCTTTGTGGTAAGTAGCCTTTCCGGAAAAATATTTTATGCCATTATTTTCATGTTCTGTATAGGAGATCAGTTTGCTAAAACGGGCAGCTGGTGGTGCGCCACGCCCCTTTTCAAATGTTACATTCCAGTCAGTATCCCATACTCTCACAACAGGCATCTTTGTTCCGGCTTTTTTCTGTGAATGCCCGGTTCCGGAAATTAATTCATACGTTCCCTTTTCTTTTAACCGTATGACAGACTTTCGTTCTTTAATGAATAAATACTCAAACAGATTGACAGGCTTTCCGTTAAACAATAGTTTCGTCAATCCTTTTTGAGTAGTCCTAGCTTTTCTGAAAACAACAAAAAGAGAACCATAGGCTTCTAAATTCAATGTAACATTTGTTCCGGCATCTGCCATATCCCAAACCGGTGCATCAAACAGCAAACCTGTTTCCGGGTTCCAGAGTTCAGGCAACAATCCCATAACCCGAAAATACAGCCGGACTTCCTTTGCTGCATTCAGCTGGTTGGAAATAAAATAATAATGTTCTCTCTCCTCCTTACGGTGAATCCATAAAATGCCTTGCTCACCTTCCGGCAAGGAAACATCTTTTATGATGTTTTCCTGTTGCAGCACTTCAACAACATCATGTCCCGTATAAACTTTACCCTTCCCTACAGTCCGTACTCTTTTTTCAAAAGCACCGGTGGCTGAAGGCGTTCCAAACAACAACCCGCTTATGTATTGTACTTTATCATTTGTATTAAGCCCTTTTAATCCTATTGAACCCCGGAATCCGTTACCAATCACCACGCCTCCTTTATTTACCAGCTCTTCTATTTTTTTTGCTACCTCTATGTCAATGGAACAATCAGCCGGTAACACCAGAATTTTATACCGCATTCCATCGGGCAATACCCACTCGTTTCCGGCAACATCAAACCGATGCAAAAACTCATTCGGGCTACAAGTATCAGCTTTATAGCCTGCAGGAATGGAAGGGTCCCGCTGCTTTGAGAGTTGCAGGAAACAGATGTCCGCAACAAACAGCCCCTTTTGCAATACCATCTGGCAACGGCTTACATACTCAATCCATTCGGGTGCACCATGCGTCCACCAGGTTTGTGATGGGCCAAACTGTGTGCCCCACCAGCCCATTGTCATACCTGGCTTTAAATGCGGCCAGGGCTGATGCGCACTGGCATGCAACACAAACAGGTTAATGCCATTGCAAAATGCCCGGTCACCGGCAGACTTCAGATCAAAAAGATCAACCCTAAACGCAAATTGTGGTTGCCCTGTGAAAGCTTCAGCAGCAACAATTTTTTTACCGTTCACATGCGCATTACTGGCAACGGGCAAAATGGAATCCCATCCCCATGTAGTGGGGCCCCACCAAAACTCACACATTACCATATCGCCAATTCCCCTGATAGCATTTATATCGAAATTCACCTTTCCTGTTCCATAAGGTTCAACCATAAATTCCATCCCGGCCTTATTCACAAGCGTAGCAAGATGACCATAATAGTTCTCTGCAAACAATGACGAGATCGTTTGCTGCCAGTCTTGTTTAAAACGTGCCGTCAGCTCTTTACTGTCGATCGTAAGCCCTGCCAATGATGGTAACCAGGGCAAAACGTCATACCCACACCGGCTTTTAAATTCTTCAGCCATTTTTTTTGTCCAGGTTTGTTCGCCGGCTTCAAAGCTGTCAATTTCAAAACGCCTGAAAGTCTTACCGGCGTACGCTCCTGCCATTTCAACTAATTTACCGGGGTAAAGCGCCCAGAATTTCTCCAATGCTTCTTTACTCATTTTATCAACTTCCAACCCCTGTCCTGAAACCGGCCCCGTTTCATTCATGTGCCCGGTTGTGGTATGTCCAAAACGAAAGAGAAGCCATTCACCCGCAGGCAGTGGTTGACGCAAATGATGCTGGGCAGTGAAATAATCTGTCAGTACCAAAACCGATTCTTTTGCTACAGTATCACTGCCTGCGGGAACTGCTACCAAACAAATGTCCTTATAAAAATTCCACCTGCTATCCGGTTCAAAAGGCGGAATAACCGTGGTAAGACTATCTTCACTGCGCACCAGTTTCTTTGTCCAGACCAGCTTTTGCATCGAATCCTCCGGTAATAGGCCCGGTGCCCCGCTCGCCGACCATCCCGGGCAGTTGTGTGTACCGAACGTCATACCCAAACGATTGCATTCATCGAGTGCAAAGCGCATTAGCTCCATCCATTTATCGCCTAGCACCGTTATCTCCGGATCGTTTATATCGGCCTCCGTTCCACCGATTAAAAATTGCTGTACATCATTAATCCCTGCTTTCTTAAACGCTTCCAGGTCATAAGTGATTCCTTCTTTTGTTACACAGCCGTTCATCCACTGCCACAGCATATAAGGAGGGCAATTCGTAGCGTTGCCAAAACCATCCCCAAACTGTCCGTCCTTGATTTGTAATACGCTGGTTATTCCGGATGCTTTTAAACGGGAATAAAACACGGACCCTAAAAGAGCAATTGCATTGGAATGAATAAATTTTTTTCTGTTCAGCATCTATTAAAATGGTCGTTATTTTTTACAGTAATTATGTGTGTGAACGGGGTGATAACGCTCAATCTTAAAGCATGGGCGATGCAGCGGTATCCTCTGCCCCATTGCCCTTATGTTTCACGCCGGTTGCGCAGGCTAATTTCCGCTGCTAAAACTATATATGTCCCCTCCATTATTCGTACAGCGAATGTAAAAACTCTTCGGCAGGCCGTTGCTAAGATCTATTAATCTTTCTTTTCTCAAACTGCAATCTCCTGAATTATCCAGGTAGAGTAACTTATTATTCAGTAAAGTATCAGGCAATCCCTCAGGCATCCCGACATAGTATTCACCAACAAATCTGTTTTTCATGTCATAGATTTTAATATTACTGGTACCATGACACATATCTGCGCTGGTGCTAAAAACAAAAAAAGAAGTCAGGATCTTGTATCGTCTGCCCTTACAGGTCCGTGCTATACCCAGGTATTTAACCCTCGTCTCATTACAACCTCTTTTCCCTGTCAGATCAACTATAAACTCTTTTCCAACGGGGCTTTTCAAAGCCAGTTGCTCTAATTGCTGAAGCTTACTATATTCCGACGAAACCTTATCAACAAAAACAAAAGAGCTTAGCATTACCAGGCAGGTAATCATTGATGCAATTTTAAATATACTGCTCATATGCTTGCATATAATGATTATTGTTTTCGTCTTCAGGTTATTGGAACCAGTACCCATTTCAAAACTGGAATATCTTTCGTGATCAGGAACTATTTTGTTATTGTATAACTCTAGCCAATTTTTGAATAATTCCGTTCCCAGGTACCCCGTATTAGCGTCAATATGCTGCCCATATGTAAGATGAACAATAGCAAACTGATACTCACAATCCTCGATTTCAACCAAAATTTCGTCATTATCTGACCGCCTACCTATTATACTTAATTTTCTTTTATATAAGAAATGCTTTGGTGAAATCTCTTTTTGAAGCGCATCCTCAAATGACTCATTGTGAGCTATGATTTGAAGCCATGGTTTTAAATAAATAATTGAATCAACTGGCTCTAATTCGACAATCAAACCATTCGGGAGTTTGATTGCATCTTGAGAGTACTTCAATTGCAACGCCACTATATCTCTTTGGTTTCCGTTTTCATCAATGTATCTTGGTATGTCCAGAAACTCCATCAGTTCAACTCCACCTAAAAAAGACTTTTTGGTAATATAAAAGTTAGTTTTAGGATCTATCCGCTTTGCTACGACGAACTGCCCACGACTAATAACATTGAAAACCTTTTCTATTTCGAGTTTTATATTCATGCTATATTTTAGCTAACATTGAGTAGCTTCCTGTTGTGCTGGTACTTTAAAACTTATATCCCGGAGCTACGTCATCAAAAATTGTTACTATTACAGACAAAAACAGATGATGATAATTTATAAATATGCTGACAAAACAGTAAACAAGTATTGTACACCGTCTGTTTTACATGCGTTCATATACAAGTTGCATTTTACAACACAACTTTGATTCAATTTTCTTCAAAAGCCTTGGTTCAATTTCATCATTAATATCTACGAATTGAAAAAATTGGTTTGCGAATAAAACAGGGTATTTAAACTTAGTTTGCCCCAATGTCATCTTAGTATTGCAGTGTTTGCATATCAACTCGAGTTCATTCATGTTTTTCTCTTCGCCGGAATCACTTTCAAGATCGTAGTACTCATTAATAGAATCATAAAACTCTTCGTCAATGTCAGCTTCACAATTAATACAGGTAGAACCATAACCTGCAGATGAAGCTTCAGGAACAAGCTTTAAATAGTCCGTGTCGTGAATAGCCGCATATTCAAATTCAAGCCGTTTACCTGAGGCATACCATTCATCTTCCTCATCGTAATAACCATCAATCATATCAAGTTTTTCTAATATCCTCTTTGCTTTCTTCTTAAATTGTCCAACCGGGAATTTTTTTACAGGAATAAAGTATGCAGAAGTTGTTGACATTTGAAATTTGTTGGGTGATTTTAATGGAGTCCAATCTTAAAGCATTACCAATGCAGCGGCCTCCTGCCCTTAATCAGCAGGTGAGTTGCCGGTCCGAGCTGCTATCCCTTAAAGATACAATTGATTACAATACATCCTATTGCAAGACATTATTCATCTGCCGGAACTCCTGTCCGGCTACTTCGTAGGTAGGAAAATTGAGAACAAACCCGGCCAGCATACAACTTTCATTTCACCGCCAGCAACAACGCCATTGTTGCCCAGTTAGTTCCGGATGCAGATATAAACTGGTTATCGCCATGCGGGAAACCACTTTCCACGAAAGGCACAAGCGGATAGGTACGCGTTTGCACATTCCAGGAACCATCCCCGTATTGTGTTTTCAACAAAAAATCTATTCCTTTCTTATAAACAGCGTCATCTGTTTTCAATTGCCCACAGGTATACAAAGCATACAGGCTTTGCCCCGTCGCATACGCATCAGATGTTAAAGAATACAATTGTGACCAACCGCCATCTTCACGTTGCTCTTTTAACAGTTCTGCGGCTTGTTGCTGTATGATCTTTTTATCGCCGTCTATCCAGGTTAAACCCAATAGCTGAAACACCTTTTCTTCATTGGTTTTTGCAGCAGTATGTGTAAGCCATGTTTGCGCAAGCCTTTTTCTTTCTGCAATCTCTGTTGAATAGACAGGTAATGAATATGCCTGCATAGCTTTAAGAATAAGTGCCGTTGCTGTAAATGAATAATACTCCAACGGTGGTCTTGGGTTGGGATCTGTCCAGCATCCCTCCACTGTTTGCCTGCGCATTAAATTGATCAGCTGCAACTGCAGTGCCTTGGGGAGTGTATAATGATTGACAGACAAAGCCCATAGATCATAACCATTGGCAATAGCAGCAGGATTATTGCCCGGTCCAAAATCATTATTCTCAACAGCATCCCGCTTCATTTGCACCAGGTCATAGCCATCGAAAATGGGGGTACTTATTATACTGTCAATATTTTCTTTTAATATATTTCCATCAACAGCAAAACCCTTTTGCTTTGCCAGCTCAAATGTTATGGCACTATGCGAATTACTGTGACATGAGTGACAGGTTTTTGCGTTTTGCAGAAAAACATGTGTATTACTTTGCAATAGCAATAAGCTTTTATTTACCGAAGCTCGTATTTGTTCATCATTGCCTTTATCAATTGCAATGGTAAAAGCAGTAAAAGAAATGAATAGAACAGCAACAACGATATACTTTTTCATAACAGGCCTTTATGATTAAGATTTGTTATTGAGAGCGACCAACGATAGATAACGGCCGATAGAAATCTAATGTATATACTACTCCTTCGCGCCTGCCTGTTTTAGCAGTGCTACAGTTTTAGTATTACCTTTACGCATTGCCCACCACAAAGCTGTTTTGCCACTTTTAGATTTCAGGTTCACGTCAGCCCCCTTCTTCAGCAAAGCATCTATAATAGCAGGATTATCATGCTCACTAAAAGTTGCCCACATTAATGGGGTCAATCCATCATCATAAACAACATTCATATCATTACACTTTGGCAGCAGGGCATTTACAATTTCTGCATCACCATACACAACGGCTATTCTTAACGGGTTAGGACCAAAACCCATTCTCAGGTTCACATCGGCACCATGGTCAATTAGCTGTAAAGCCACCTGCTTATTTGAATTGAATACGGCATACATCAGGGCTGTTTCACCGGTTATATCCTGTGCATTGATATCAACCCCTTTACTTAACAACAAAGCAATGGTTGCAGTATCACCATAGCCGGCAGCACGTGTAAGTGCAGTCTCGCCACTCGTGTTCTTAATTAAAGGGTTAGCGCCTTTTTCCAGTAAATATTTTGTAAGTGCATATTGATGATTACCTACAACAGCAATCATGAGGGCTGTATTTCCCGATACAGCTTTCGCATTAATATCCGCGCCATTCTCAAGAAGCAGCCTGGTCTTTTCCATATCATTCGCGCTGAACATTAACGCCGTCTCACCCAGGGGATTTTTATAGTTGACATTAGCACCGTTTTTCAATAAAAGTTGCATACAATCCACCGTAGAATAAATAGCAGCATTGATGAGAACATTATCACTATCATCATCAACACTATTGGAATTTGCCTTTGCAGGAAGCAATGATTTTACCCGGTTAACATCATTACTTCTTACTGCATTTAACAATAGATGATCAGCATTTTGGGAGATGGCCTGGATACTTATAAAGAGCAGGATAACAGGCAGTGCAGAAAATTTCATAATAAGGTTTAGTTGGTTAGCCGCAATTCACCGGCATCAATAACGCACATATATAAATATATGTTTTTTATTTAATAAACCCTAAACCTATAGATACCACAATACGAGTATTCAAAAATTGCAGTACTCAGAAAAAAGTTATGTAAGCAACGAGCTTTGAAAAAGAAGTACTTAAAGAGAAAATGCCGCTCGTGGTAAATACCAACCTATTATACATTCATCAATATCATTGCATATAATTACACACTGGCAATTATCAGAATTACTTATCCGCCACTGCTGATTACTCTTCCGTCAGCCCTGCTTTACCCAATACACTATTAGCAGTAGTCTTTCTCCTTATATACAACTCTAAACAAACTATTGCGAAAATTAAAAGAGCGAGGGAAGGAAGGATCGTTGACCAATCAACTCCACCATCCTTTGCTGCAATATTGTTAGCTGGTTTTACAATCCATATACTGACTGCATTATTTGCAGCTCCAAATGCAGAGGTAGTCAGATTAGCCGCGTAATGAATTCCCGTCGGCATGGCAATTCCTTTTGAATAGATAGCTGCCAGTCCGAATATCAGTCCCCAGACAGCAGGTCCATAAAATGAACTAGCAATTGTCCAACCGTTAGCAATATGGTACAGGGCAAAAAGAATGGAGGTAGTTACAATTGACATCCGTATTCCTATCTTATCCTTTAGTATTTCGAGAGGATAGGCTCTAAAACCTAATTCTTCCATAAACGCCAGCGGAATTAACGGGAAAGTGACCAGCAGGAAATGTAAAATGTTACCGTTTGGATTAACCTCTACTGTTACGTGGGAAAAGCAGAGTACGCTCGTTGCCAGCAACCCCATAATTCCAATGCCCACTACAACTCCCGAAAAGAACCTTACGATAGTCTTTCGTTCAAAAATTAATCCTATGTCCGAAAACTGCTTTCTATCAAACTTTAGAAATACAACTGTTGTTACAAAAGCAGCCAATGTACCAAGGATTCCGTGAGCAAGTCTTTCAAAATTATTGGGAACAAAGCTTTTTACAAATGAAAAAACAACGAGGAAGCAAGTAAAAACAACACAAAAAAGAACTGACTTCAATATATATTTTACCCATGTATTCTTGAGACCAGAGGCTTCCATTGCGTGAGTGTCTATATTTAAAATATGCTCCCTTTCAAATATACGCAATAGACCATATTTTGCAACTGCCCGCATTCAAATATGTGAGCTATTTATTTACCTCTTTTGCCCTGTTTTCTACAGTTATTGCTTTTTGCCATATCCGACCTCTATCATTCTTTATTTCTGCTGTATATGTTACAGCCCAGGTTGAGGATTGAAATTCTTGTAAAAAGGTAAAGTAGGCTTTCTCTCCTGGGTCTATAACAACATCTCCTTTATCGCCCTTTCGAAAAAAAGATTCTCTTAAAAATTGTTCATGTACAACTTCTTTCTGAGCTCCGTTTTCTGTGTACTCTTGAACAGACAATATGGCTTCTGGCTCCCAAATAGTAAGACTTCCTTTATTGATAATCGAAACAGTCAATGCATGCATAATGGAATTCTTGGGGGCTTGAATTAAAATGATCTCAAGTTCAATGTCCGCTTTTGTTGAAAATGTTCTTCCGCTAAAAAATCTATAATATGAAAGCAATGCACCAATAACCAATGCAATAATTGTTACTACATCTTTGAAGACGGTGACTAAATCTTTATTGTCAGCTAGCTTTTGAAGAGTTAAGATATTATATTTAAATAAGGTACCTATTCCCAAAACTGTTATTAAAACAGTAAGAAGCAATACTAATGTCTCTCTTTTCATATCTATCTAATAAAAAGGAAATAACAAAGTATCAATACAACAGCTACCAAAACAACTATTACAAACTTTGGTATTCTCGGAGTTTCTGATGCATGCATAATTATGAGTTTTTAATATTTACAATATCGAAACAAATTAAAAGACCTCTCTTTTAATATCGCTTAGCATAGCAGGTGTTTAGGATAAAGATCTTATCAATAGGTGCAAATATAAATTCATCACACAGGTCTGGTTCATTAGTTAAATAATTAACGCTATCAAATATACACAACACATCAAATATTACAACCATATACCATATACGAAAACTAGTACAAACACTGAACATCAACCAATTACACATCTGTCAACAAAACACAGCTGCACATACACGTAACCAACTATACACCCTATACACCCCAACTACTAATCAGCCAAACAAACCAAAGTCATAAGTGCAACCCATCCCCCATACATGACACCCTCCGGCTTCAGCCAGCCAGCCGATGCCATTGATAAAGCAATTTATTCATACCCTTGCCCCGCCCTTCAGGGCGGGACAACCATAGCCCCTTCCCTCTTCAGCAGGGCTTGTGGTAAATCCGCCACGCGCCACATTGATAAAGAGTAAAATAAATATCCGGAAAAGAATACCCGAAAATAGCAGCAATTAACCCGCATCCGCCAAAAGCATATAGAAAGTACGCCTTTACCCCGCATTAGACCTAAAGACCAATTAAAGAAAGCATAAAGAAAGAAACAGAACGGCATCATATTTTCAGAAGATCGCTATCATAAAAGGATTCCCTGCTCTCACTTTGTTCGATTTCGAACACATAACCGTTTCCTTTCAAAATACCTTCGCACACAGATCACCTTCCATTATTTTATAACATCCACTATAAAACAAGGTATATGCCCAGGCAATCAGGTGTAGTTAAAAAAGAGCGCAGGGTTGGCATTGTCATTTTTTATAAGATGCGTAACGGCTATTACATGCGTGTCCGTAGCCGGTTAAGCAGTGAACGTGTAAAAACAGGGAAAGAGTTTAAAACTACCATGGTGTATGCCAATCGTATGGCAACAGCTTCCAGACTGGCTGCTAGCATTTACCGGCAGCTTCCGCCGGGCTGGAAACTTCATAGCCTCTACCGCAAGCTCACGGGTGCTGCAATGCTACATTTGAAAGAAGGCATTGATCCCACCAGGTTCTCCTGAACCTGCAAGCCTTATTGCACCAACTGGGTTATCAGGCTGATATAACCTACCAACCCATTTTACCATCTTCAGTAAAATTTTCCAACAACACAAAATACAAACAGAGATCCTGCACCAGCACTATAAAACCAACCACACCTAATGCAAGACGTCTGTTCACACCGGCTTTATCAATACACGAATTGTACAACCATCAGCCAAAAGAAAAATATCATTGCCGGCCAGAGGCTGTTCCCTATCTATATAGAAACCCGAAATCTTTGAAACCTGCATTCCGTATTCTGGATTCCCAATCTAAAATCAATGCCGTTGAATTAAGTGGCTGGTGAAGACACCAGCCACGGAGCGCCCCCGGCTGGTGTCTTCACCAGCCGGAATATAATTCCTAATTCAACGACATTGAATCTCAAATCCTGAGACCTGAAATCTTGCATCCTGCGTCCGGTACTCAATCACAAAATCTCTACATTCCAAAATCAGAAATCTTTGAACCCTGTACATCCGTTTCACGCCCGCCTGAACGAATCATTCGGGCAGGTTTGACATTTCACCTTTCACGGCCCCACTCACCACTCACTATTCACCATTCACTCCCCTCCCTGTTGAGCAGCCGGCGGACTTCAATGTACAACTGGCTATCAAAGCCCCTGTCTGTTGAAATAAAACTTTGTAATTTTAGCCATGCAGCACTGGCGATCCGGCATGTTATTGTTTTCCCTCCTCTTTTTATGGGCTTGTGCCTGCTGCCAGTCAGCAATGCCTTCCGCCACATCCCCGAAGTACATCTTTCGCCACCTCGATAACCATGACGGGTTACTGGGCAATATGGTACATTCACTCGCCCAGGATAAACGGGGTTATATCTGGATAGGGATGGACAAAGGATTGCAACGCTATGACGGACTGCGCCTGCTCCACTTCCCGGACACTGCTGCCAGCAATGGCCAGGGACCAGCCATCAGGAATTTCTTTTGTGATACTGTCGGCCAACGCATATTATACAATATGTTACCAACCAGCATTCGAGAATGGCGGTCTTTAAACAAGCAGCCCCGTGAATTATCGGTTGCACAGACATTCGACACTAATCAGACGCACACTTACCTGGATCAAGGCGCACGTTGGCAGGTGCAGAAATACCTGGTACTGAACAGCGATACCGGGAATATGCAACAGGGCATTTGCCTGGTGAAAGCTCCCGACAGTACGCAGCCATCCTTTGCCTTTTTCATTTACGACAAACGGCTGCAACAATTATGGATCACCAACAATAAGGACGCGTTATTACTCTTTGATGAACGGCGGGGCACCCGGCAACATGCCGAAGATCATGCCCTGCTGCAATTGCTCGCCCACAGGAATGCAATCCTCCGGCAGTTGTTCCTGGACAGTCACCACAATCTCTGGCTCCTCACCTGGTCAGATCTGATCTATCGCTACAACACGACTACCAATCAATTACAACGCTATTCACTGACGGATCTCCAAAAAAGGAAAGGCATCAGCCATTTGTCACCTACCTGGGTCAGCAGCCTGCTGGAAGATAATCACGGGCATATCTGGATCAGTACTGCAGGCGCAGGACTGCTGTCGTACGATGCGCAACGGGATGATTTTGATCTGCTACTCCAGGAGCCGGGCAATGACCTGTCACTACGTTACAATTATGAGTTGTCAGAACTTTTCCAGGACCGCGAAGAAAACATCTGGATAGGGTCTGACAGGGGTATCAATATATTCAACCCTTACCGGCAGTACTTCCGGTCGCTGGGCAATCCATTGCCGGGTAATGGCCTGCTACCCGGCAACGAGATCATGGACGTGCAGGCAAGAGCCGATGGATGGATGGTTGCCACCTGGGGCAGCGGCATTTTTTTCTACGACCGCCAATTGAATGTGAAACGTCACCTCCTCTTTGGAAATTCCATGGATAAGAACCGCGTGTGGTGTTTCCAGGATGATGATGCAGGCAATACCTGGGCAGGCGGTCAGCATGGCTTTCTTCATCTGCTAAACAGGGAGGGCAACCTGCTACAAACCACCCAGCCTTCGATTTTTGAATTATCAACCATCAGGTGTATACAAAAAGACAAAACAGGCAACCTGCTGTTTGGCCTGCATAACGGAAAGATCATTACCTGGGATCATCAGCAACAACAATTCATTCCCTTTGCTGCACCCACTATTCCTTTTCCGCTATCGACGGTGATGACCATGCTGGTCACTGATTCTACCGTATGGGTTGGTACAACGAAAGGATTAGCACGTTTCGATACACGGCAACATAGCTTTACAGCATTGTACCAGCCGGTGTTAACCAGGTCAGCATCCTGTTACAGCCTGCTTACCTGGAATGACAGCCTGCTGTTGGCAGGCTTTGAGAACGAAGGACTGTATTTCTTCAATACCCACACAAATATTTTCAGCAAGATCAGTTTCGATTACGACCGGCCGTTATGGTCCTGCAATGCCCTGCATAAAGATGCAGCGGGCAATATCTGGTTCTCGACGGAATACGATATCTGCCAGTACAATCCTTCCACCAAAGCCTTTAAGGCCTGGCATCCGCAAAAAGGATTATTGTCTTCCGGCTTTTTCGAACCGGGCCGGCTATTACCACTGCCTTCCGGCAACTGGCTTACCTGGACACATACAGAACTGGTTCAGTTCTCCGGTACAGAAATGCAGCAAACCCCACCCATAGCCAGGGCACCTGTCATTACAGGAGTTTCCGTATTCGATGAATCGCTGTTCATCGATTCATTACTGTACCTGCATCAGCCATTGCAGTTACCTTATAACCGCAATTTTGTACGCATCGAATATTCAGCCATGCAGTTCTCGGGGGTAACAGGCTCCGCTTATTATTACCGGTTGATCGGAATAGACCATGATTGGGTGGCTGCGGCAGAAAAGGGCTATGCTGGCTACACCAACCTTGCACCGGGCAAATACCGGTTTGAAGTGAGGACAGGGGAATCTCCGGCCATTGCTTCACTAGACATTGTGATCATGGCGCCCTTCTGGGAAAAGCTATGGTTCAGGATCGCCTGTGGCGTATTACTGGCCGGCATTGTATGGGCCATTGTGTACAGGCGTTTCCGGCGTTTACGGACTGAAGCTGCGCTGAGAGAACGGATAGCCAACACTGAAATGATGGCCCTCCGTGCACAGATGAACCCCCATTTTATTTTCAACTGTCTCAACGGGATCGATGCGCTCATCCTGAACGATGAAAAATACCAGGCAACGATCTACCTGAACAAATTTGCAATGCTGATCCGGAATATTCTGGACAGTTCGCGGCAACATACAGTACCCTTTCGCAAGGACCTGGAAACACTGCGACTGTATATAGAGCTGGAGCAATGGCGGCATGAGCACCGGTTTACCGCAACGATCAATACCGATGACAGTATTGCAGGGGCCGATTACAAAGTGCCGCCACTGGTGATCCAGCCTTATGTAGAGAATGCCATCTTACACGGGCTCCGCACCCGGATGGATGGAAAGGGCAAACTGACGATCGATATCCGCCGGAAGGGCAACTGGCTGGTGTACATCATCGAGGACAATGGGGTTGGCCGGGCTGCAACGATGCAATCTGATAAACAACGCCTTTCACATGGCATGGAGATCAATCTCGGAAGACTCACGTTATTCAACCAGGAAGAAGCATCACCGGTGCAGATAACAGACCTTGCAGAAAATGGACAAACCGGTACAAGAGTAGAAGTACATCTAAAAATACCAAATGCTGAAAGCAATCATCATTGACGACGAATTGAATGGCCGCATTGCCTTGCGGCAAAAGCTAAAGGCATTTTGCCCGGATGTGGAACTGGTGGGCGAAGCAGCGGGCGGTGAGGGAGGTCTGGCCCTGATTGGCCAGGCAGAACCCGACATTGTATTTCTTGATATTGAGATGCCGCACATGAATGGGTTCGATATGCTGCAGCACCTGGACCACCAGCCATTTCACCTGGTGTTCACCACCGCGTTTGATCAGTATGCGATCAGGGCCATCAAACATGCGGCATTCGATTACCTGCTGAAACCAGTGAACATTGAAGAATTGCAGCAATGCATCGCCAAAATAAAACAGCACCCCACTTCCGGGAAAACGACTGGCCAGGTAGCAACGCTGAGCCAGCAATTGCACCTGCGCGATACAATAGGCAAGATCACGATCTCTACGCTGGAGGGGCACCTGTTTTTCGATCTTGCCGATATCCTGTACCTGGAGGCCCAGCGCAACTATACAGTACTTCATTTTGTGAACAGGCCCAAACTGACGGCGAGCAAAACACTGAAGGAACTGGAAGAGCTGCTGCCCGACAACCAGTTCTTCCGCATCCATCATGCTCATATCATCAACCTGAAATATATCCGGAAATACATCAAGGGCGATGGCGGACAGATAGAAATGCAGAACGGTGATCTGCTGGATGTGGCACGTCGCAGAAAAGATGCATTCCTACAACTCATCGGCAAATAGCGAACAATCTTCCCTTACTTAGTTAAGAGTTTTGATTCCGGCGGGTGCTCTTTTCCCAGCCCTGAGGGACAGGCAAGCGCAATAAATATAATATCTTATCCCAACCTCAAATATCAAACATCAAATCTCCAATCCAGTATCAGGCATCTGGTATCCGGAAACCCACTCACGACTCACGATTGACGACTCACGAATATTGCCGATTGCCGTCTGCCGATTCACGATCCGGCACCCCTTGCCCCCCACCGCCTGCTCACCCATAATAACCGTCTGCTCAAAGGATGCCGCTCCCCCCTGCTGATGGCTTACCTTGCCTGCCTGTTATACCTCCACTTTCTTATAAAAACCACCCGATTTCCCCTAGCTCTGAATTAAAGCCCCGATAACCGGGCCCTTAATTCTTATTGCCGTTTCATAACTAATAAACTTATGAGCATGTCCATCACTACCGGAAGGAAGGCACTTATATGCTTTGTCACTGTTATGCTGTTTATTACAGCTTCCGCGCAAAACAGGAAAATTTCTACCCGCCAACAGGCGCTTACTGTATTGAATAAGAACCTGCCTTTTACTGGCCTCAATCAATCCACGTTGAATGATTACGTGGTAACAGATGCCTATACAGATTCAAAGACAGGCGACCTGATAGTATATCTTCAGCAAACCTACCAGGGCGTACCTGTGTACAATAAGATCGGTGTTTATATTTTCAGACACGATACACTGGTTGAAAAAAGAGCTGACTATCTTCCAAAACCCGGCGTTAAAGCAGGCCCCAATGCCAGCGCCACTCCCGCTATACAGGCAGAGCAGGCCATCCAGCGGGCGGGGCAGCACCTGTCCATCGCAGTGCCATTACAATGGACTTCAGTAGAAACAGATGCGGCAAGCAGGCATTATGCATTCGATGCCCGTGGCTTTGCGCGGCACAACCTCAGCAGTGACCTGGTATGGCTCCCTATGGAGCAGGACCAGTTACTGAAACTTTCCTGGAAAGTAAGGATCGGCACTGCCGATGGTAACGAAGAATGGCTGGCCTGCATCGATGCCGCTACAGGAGAGCTGTTGCAGAAGAATAATCTTATTGTATCAGAAAAAATACAAAGTCCCTCAGAAGCACCCGTTACACCACCGGTATATAAAGCTCCCATCGGCCAAACACAACAGTACGGCATCTGGCAACCAAAGGAATTGTCTGCACTACCACCGGCAGTCAACAGCGCCGGCTACCGCGTATATCCCTTTCCGCTGGAAGCGGCCAACGCTGGTAATCGTGTGCTGGTAAACAATCCCTGGACACTGGCCGGTACCGGCAACAATGCCACTACACTGGGATGGCATTATGACAATACCAACGATTATACTTACACACGTGGCAATAATGTGTGGGCCAGACAGGATCTCACCGGAAGAAGAGATACTTATGGCTTTGCAGATACTTCACTTACTGCAATACCCTCCCTTACTTTCGACCAGGCACTGGATACATCTACCAACCCTATCGGGTATTCTAATATCCGCGCCGGTATCGACAATCTTTTTTACTGGAACAACCTGATGCATGATATCAGTTACCAATATGGCTTTGATGAAGCAGCAGGAAATTTCCAGGCAGATAACATCGGCCGTGGTGGTATCGGCAATGATTATGTCCATGCCTTTTCGCAGGATGGCGGCGGCACCAACAATGCCGATTTCTACACGGGGCCTGACGGTGAAAATCCACGCATGCGCATGTTTCTCTGGAACTCGGTAGTAACACCACTTTGTCATATAAGCAGCCCCGCTGCCGCAGATTATTTTGTAGCAGAAGGCGTCCTCAGCTCGCGCAACAGGTTAGTTGATGTGGGACCGGTAACAGCAGAAGTAGTACTGGTAAATGATGTAAGTGGCGGCACGCACCGGGCCTGCGGCACCATCTCCAATGCATCAAGCCTGGTAGGTAAAATTGCCCTGATAGACAGGGGTGGTACCAACTGCCCGTTTACACTGAAAGTAAAGAACGCGCAGAATGCCGGCGCCGTAGCAGTGATCGTGGTAAATAACGTAGCAGGTAATCCCCTTGTAATGTCAGGCGATGATACCACTATCACTATCCCGGCAGTAATGCTGTCGCTGGCAGATGGCAACACCATCAAAGCCGGTCTGCCCGGCGTAATTGCTACTTTATCAGCAACGGGCCATAATATAGACGGAGCCCTGGATAATGGGGTCATTGCGCACGAATACACACATGGCATTTCAAACCGCCTCACAGCCGGACCGGCCAATGCCAGCTGCTTACTGAACCTCGAACAGATGGGAGAAGGCTGGAGCGATTATATGGCACTGATGGTAACCACCAACTGGGCCACTGCTGCCTCAACCGATGGTACAAAAAAACGCCCCATCGGTACTTATGTATTGGGACAACAAACCACAGGGAACGGTATCCGCAGGTTCCCCTATTCTACCGATATGAGCATCAATCCGCTTACCTATGATAGTCTTGCCACGGCCACTGCCGGCGAGGTCCATTCCATAGGCGAGATCTGGTGCGCCACCCTGTGGGATATGACCTGGAACATCATTGCAGCAGAAGGCATCGACCCCGATCTGTACCACGGTGCCAAAGGCAATAATATTGCACTGCAACTGGTAATGCAGGGACTAAAATATCAACCCTGTGGCCCCGGCTTCCTCGATGGACGGGATGCCATTCTGAAAGCAGACAGCCTGCTATACAACTACGCTCATAAATGCGCTATCTGGAATGCATTTGCACGCAGGGGTATGGGCAGAAGCGCCAGCCAGGGACGGGCAGACAGCTATACAGACCAGGTGCCTGCCAAAGACCTGCCTGCCGGGTTAAGTATTGCACAAACGGTCAACAAAACAGAGGTTGCTTCAGGCGACAATATTGCCTATACCATCAAAGCTACCTGCGACTGCAGTGCTCAAAACAACATTTCAGTAATAGACACTTTATCTACCAATCTCACCTATCTATCTTCTACAGGTGGTACCTATGCATCTCCTTATGTTCGTTTCGACGGTCTGAACTTTGCGCCCGGTGAAACCAAAACTTTTACGGTGCAGGCAAAGGTCAACGCTTCTTACGTACATCCTGATACGCTGATCAATGATACCAGGGATCCTGCAACCTATTCCTGGACTTCTTCCTTCAGCGGTAGTTATGCCTGGACAGAGGTCACTACCAGGTCGCACAGCAGCTCTCATTCCTGGTATGCCTATAATGCGACGATCACAGGTCAGCAGTTCCTTACTTCGGGCGACCTGGTACTGGACACACTTTCCACTTTGTCGTTCTGGCACTATTATGAAACAGAAGCTTCCTTTGATGGCGGAGTAGTTGAGATCTCTACCAACGGAGGTTCAACCTGGCAGGACCTGGGACCTTACATGACCCGGAATCCATACAATAGTAATATCACTCCCTTCGGTTCCGAAACAGTCAGCCGCAAAGCATTCTCCGGTAGCAGCGGCGGCCAATTCGTACAGACCGTGATCGCACTGACCGGCTTTGCAGGCACAACAGCCAGAATACGTTTCCGCTTCGGTACTGATTACACAGGCGGTGGTGATGGCTGGTATATTGATGATATTTTATTGAAGAATCAAAAAGGCGTAACGAGTGTGGCCAATGCATTTACCGGAACTACCCTGATGTCCAGGGTCAGAACAGTATCTACCATTTCTTCCGGAACGCTGCCGGTAAACTTCCTGGGCTTCGAAGCCAAAGCACAAGGCAATACGGCCCTGCTGCAATGGAAGGTAGCTGCCGAAGTGAATGTAAGTGAATACCTGGTTCAAAGAAGTGAAGATGGAATTACGTTTACCACTATCGGAACAGTAGCGGCATCAACAGCCAATACATTAGAAAAAGATTATGCCTTTACAGACAGGCAACCATTTAATGGACTGGACTATTACAGGATCACAGAGCAGGACCTGGATGGCAGGTTCACTTACTCTCCTATCCGTTCGGTGAACTTCCGCAACAACAGCCTGGCAGTAAAATTATCGCCGGTGCCTACGCTGAATCACCAGGTACGACTGGACATTACAACTGCTGATAATACTGCCCTCACCGCAACACTTGTAAATACTGTAGGGCAATACCTTAAAACATTTACCGTATGGCCGGGTGTCAATTGGCTTAGCCTGGGCAATTATCGCAAAGGAGTTTATTTCCTGAAAGTACAAACCAGCAATGGCCAATCGGAGATCAGGAAAGTAGTGATTGAATAGATCTTAGCTTCCATTACCATAAGACCTTGGGAAAGTCAAACCGGGCAAATAGCTCTCCTCTTTCCCTACTATGAAAGAAAGCAGTCTTCAAAAGAGACTGCTTTTTTATTAGCCCTGCTTATAATAGACACAATGAATTATATTAGTAACAGAATTCCGAAACACGTTTGCAGAGAGAGACTATTCCCTCCACAATCCCTCCTATAGTTAAACCAGCAATTATTTTAATTAATTTACTGTAAACACCAGTACATAATGGACTACCTTCTCTTAATCATAGGATTGCTTGGCTCTTTCTTTGGAATTGCAGGCGATACATGGGATAATTCCAAAACAGGAATAAACAAACTGACCAAAACCGGTAAGATAATAGCAACGATTATTGTAGCAACTTTTATCTTTTCAATTTTCCAGATCAGGAAGAGAAACAAACAACTTTCTGTTATCAACGAAATCGCAAACACTCAGATCAGGCTGGCACTTAAAGATATTCTCAGCCCGTTAGGATCTGGTACAATCACTTTAGACCAGGCCAATTTCTTTGAAACAATAAAGGACACTAACTATCTTTCAAAGATTTTCAAAAAAGAGGTTTTAAACATCTTATATAACGGACAAACCGGGAATACTTTCGGGCACCCGTACCGGCAAGACTCCCTGAATATCCAGGAAGGAGAAAACCTATTAAACGATGCTATTCTTAAGTATAATACTTACTTAGATGAACAAACTATAAAAAATATAAACGAAACGCTTTCAGACAATTTTTATAAAACGAACTACAAATTCAAACAAAACCATCTTTTTATTGAGGAAGCCTTATTCTTCTTTAACAACAAATCAAATCCCAATTGGACAAATCCTCCATATAACACGTACGAACCTTACTATAGCACTGCCGACATAAAAGGCAACAACAAATACAATGGCTTGACATCTTTCATTGCAAAAGTAGAGGTATTGTATAACCACATTAAAGAGTAACATAGTATTCTAACTTCCGGAACCATGGTATTAAAACCCTCTTACATTCCCCATTTCAAACGACCTCTCCTACTCCATTTCTACATGTAATCATTTACAACCGTTATAAGCCAATACAAAAACGTGAAAAACACCGTTGCTTTTCGCTGTAGATTGTAGTAATCTTGAGATCAGAATATAAATCATATAATGTCCACAATTGCATAATTGCCGGTCATTGACTTCACACCTCAGCTGCAGTATTTTTTACACTCTTTCTACATTATGCAATTGAAACAGCAGTAACTCATTCATCTTCTTTGCACCAACGTGACAAAGCTTAAACTCCTACCCCTTAAAACATCATAATGTTCTACGTTATGCCTCTATGCTATTGCCCGGAACAACCGACCAGTATTCACCCAATAAAAACGGAGTAAGCCGAAAATCCGAAGAAGAGTAGGCAATCTTAAAATTAACTTTTATGGAAACAAGGAAAACTATGGCGCCCCATAGCCATTGTGGTTGTTCATGTTTTATTATTCCTGTCAAAGTACTCAGGAAACTGGCACGGGATTCCAAATTACCCGCAAAGACCCGCCAGGCACTTGCAGATACTGTAAAGTTTGAAGCCGAATGGCGTAAGGCCCGTGATGTTAAATCCGAGGTCTCCTTATCGGCCCAGACAATCCTGCCAAACGGCTTAACTGCTGCGCCTGTTGCTCCGCCGGCAGTTACAGTCTTCAATTGTGGGCATGGTACCTCCCTGCCGGGCGTATTGATACCAAACCCCGGGGCCTCATCAGACCCTACCTGTAAGCGTGCATTTAATGAAACCAAAGCTGTTGCAAAATTCTATAAATCAGCCTTTGGCAGAAATTCAATCGACAATGCCGGTATGGCGCTGATCTCCTCCATTCATTTCAGTGTTAATTATAACAACGCATTCTGGAACGGCAATCAGATGACCTATGGCGACGGAGACGGACATATCTTCATCGACTTTACAAAGGGCAACGATGTTATAGGCCACGAACTGACACATGGCGTTACACAACATACACTGGGACTTGCATATCAGAATCAGCCCGGCGGCCTGAATGAGAGCATTTCAGACGTGTTTGGTTCCATGTTTCGCCAATGGGAAGCCGGACAAAGTGTAACTAATGCCGATTGGCTGATAGGTAAGGATATAATGGGGCCTGCAGCAACTGCCCAGGGCTATACCTGCCTACGCGATCTGTCGAACCCGGCAGCAAGCCATTGCCTCTCCAAACAACCAACCAAATTCTCACAATATCACGATGGAATGG
Source organism: Chitinophagaceae bacterium (assembly GCA_047602185.1). Classification (GTDB taxonomy): domain Bacteria; phylum Bacteroidota; class Bacteroidia; order Chitinophagales; family Chitinophagaceae; genus PMP191F. The sequence continues at coordinate 2,271,888 of JASGHY010000001.1, forward strand.
ATCCGCATGAAAGCAGCGGAATACCTAATTTTGCTTTTTACAAAGCAGCAATGGCAATTGGCGGCAAAAGCTGGACTATTGCCGGTAAGATCTGGTACAAAGCAGTAACAGGATATGGCCACTCACCCAATATGACAATGAAACAATTCGCCAATCGTACCCGCACCGTAGCAGGCAGCCTCTTCCCGTTACGACCAGCCGTAAAGGTGGCCGTAGATAAAGCCTGGAAAGCAGTTGGTTTATAAAAAAACAATACACAATGTCAAAACTGAAAGTTGAACGGATAGGCGGCCTGGCCGGGTTTGGCGGGGCAAATACACGCCTGCGCAGCAGCGGTGAAATTGATACGGATAAACTTTCTGAAGCAGACAAGAAAATACTCGAAGAACTGTTTACAGGTAAGGATAAAGAACAGGACAACCTTAGCAGGGATAATTTTCGATACAGAATTTCAAGAACGACATCAAAAGGGACAGAAAGCATTGAAGCCGATGAAGAAAAAATACCAATCGCTGTAAGACAATGTGTAAAGGACGAACTTATTTAACTGATCATTTCCCGCAAAAAAGCAGTCTTTCCCGAAGACTGCTTTTTTATTTTACCTGTCAGTTTGACCTGGCCTTTCCATCTCTTTTCTACCTGCCATTATATAAGTTTTAATTTTCAGATATTATCTAAAATTAAAATCGCTTTGAAAAACAAGGAAGGTAAAATATCTTCATATCGGCATACACTATATTAATACCAGATTCATTCCTGTACAAGAACAGAAACTTTTAATTGTGAACATTTTTGGATTTAAAAGGATCAGGAGACCCGATACCTGCCCGGTTCCTGAAGATATAAGATTGTGGCTGGAAAATGCTTTTTTACAGTTGCTGGACCTTTTTGGTAAAGAAGAAACGTTACAAAGAAAGGTGCTTGTTCCTCATTATACTGATTTCCCTATCAAATATGATGGTAGCGAAGAAACTGCATTCAGGACATTGCAGGTAATAGCCTCTCAAATGAAAATACCTTTTGAGTCTATTCATCTGGAGTTTTATGATGATGACGTAAGACAGGTTTCTTCCGGAAGTATTTACGGTACCGACTTATATCTGGGTTCCCGCAACAACCAATCTGCACCGGCAGGCCTGTATTGGGGCAAGAATGAGCAGGGCAAATTCATTATTTCACTGATACGGACCAAACTTTCACAACCTGAAAACATGGTAGCCACTTTAGCCCACGAACTTGCACATATTAAGCTTTTAGGTGAAGGACGAATTGCACAGAATGATGAAAAACTAACTGACCTGGTAACCGTTCTGTTTGGATTAGGTATATTTAACGCCAATGCTGCTTACCAAACCTATACCGGTATTGGTTATAAGGGATGGCGGTCGATGGGCTATCTGAAGCAAATGGAATGGGGTTATGCACTTGCTCTTTTTGCACATTTACGCGATGAAGCCACCCCGACATGGATAGAACACCTCAATCTTACTGTTAAAGGTGATTTTGTACAAGGACAGAATTTTATCAAAGCAAATCCCGACAAGTTATTTCAGTAACCTGGCACATGGCCTATCCTGAATTAAAGATTGTATTAAAAAGAATGACTTATGACTGAAAAGTGGACAGGCAATTATATTTACGGCGATCCATATCCGGAAGGTATAAAAGGAATTTCCATACCGTTTAATATAGAATGGACAAATGTTGATGGCATATTAACAGGAACCTGTATTGATGATGAGACGAAAATCCACTTTGATCGTCCTGCCACTATTCAAGGATTTATAGAAAATGGAGTAATCAGCTTTATAAAAAAATACCCATGCCGCTACTCTATTGATGAGGCGGGAAACGTTACACTTCACAGAAGAGAATCTGCTATAGATATACATTATTCAGGATCCTGGGTGGAAGATCACTTTGAAGGTGAATGGGAAATGACATTAATCTATGAAACTGAAGAAGGCTTTCCCAGAGAATATGACTGCACCGGAATATGGTTCATGAGCAAAGAGCATGAATCATCCTCTGTATAAATCTGTTTCAAAAGAATAATTATCAAGCATTTGTACAGACCTCCAAATAGATCGCACATAATCCATTACCGGGTTCTTGAAATAGTATCTACCCAGCCATCATTCCAATAAAGTTTAATAACATCACACGCGCCTTTATCATTCAACACAAATTCTACCTGTGCCTCATTATCGACCTGGAACATAGTAGATGAGATGGTTAGCAGGCGGTCAACATGATCTTTTTTGTGCAGGTTGGAACAAATAAGCTGATCTCCTTCTATAGAAAAACTGAATTCTTCGAACTGTCCTGTAAATTTTTGCAGATCAGCTTTGGCAAAAGCCTGCAATGCAGTTCTGGAATGGAGATAATTGACCTGCCAGTTGATCTTTTTCCTTTCATTCTCGTCCGTAACAACAGCAAGCGATGCCTGAAGGATCATTTTCTGAGCAGCGATAAGGCTGTTCTCTTCACTTTCCCTGGTACCGGGCAAGACACCTGTACCTTCCCAATCTGTTTTAGTAATGGCATTTTCACTCCGGCTGATGGGGATAAAGGCTACAAAACCATTACCAACGCTAAAGCTTCTTGTTAAATGAGCGCCTCCCCTGGTAGTATCACCCACTACCATAGCCTTGCGAAACTGTTGTAATGTATAAGCTAACCCTTCTGCAGCAGAGAACGTTCTTTTGCTGGTAAGAATATAGATCGGCATCTTCATCACCAGTCCACCTGTAACGACAGGCTTATTTTTCACCCATTGCCCGGTCCATTTATTTTCAATCCTGTTATAACTGCGTCCTGTATAGATACTGTCGCCAAAAAAATAACCGGCTATTTCACCTGCCATCATCCCATTACCACCATAATTGTTCCTCAGGTCCAATATCAGTGCATTTGTGTGAGCAACAAATTGCATGGCAGCCCTGATGGTTTCCCTGGCTGTCTCACTTGTATCTGAAAAGTTGGTAAACTCAATGTAGCCGGTATTTAGTGGCAGGATCTCTAATTTTTTAAAATAGAAATTCTGACGCTGCTCTTTTTCAAAGTCTGCTTTATCTGCTTTTTTTGTTGTGTTAAAACTGAGGATCCTTTGCTGAAGGCCTGGATCAAAACGGATAACCAGGTGCTTATCGTTATAAACAGCACGTATATCAGCCATCACTTTATTGGCAAAGTCAGTAGCGCTAACAAGCGCATCATACTTTCCACGCTGTAATTGCTCCTTCAGCAACCCGGTTATTGCTTTCGCTTTATCCGGGAAAACATAGTAGCTATTGAGCGCATTGGCAATACTGTCGATCAATGCGTTCCTGGTGGCTGCAGTTAACTTTAGTGATGTTTCATTTTGGGCTAAAAGGTATCCGGAGAGGCAAAAAAGAATAAATAACAAACAGGTCATTTTTTTCATGGCTATACTTTACAGCTAAAATAGCGGGCGACTGATCTATTCCTGGTGAACGATCTGCAAACACCGGAAAGACGTCTGCAAACAATCCGTGCTGCCAGACCTGGCAGGTCTAAGCAGAGCTTTGAAGTTGCCTTTAAAAAAGATAGATACAGTAACAGCTAAAACCTGTAAGGTCGGGCCCGGCAGCGGGTCAGGTCTCGATTTACATCGAGTTTTACGCCCGTGGCTAGTGTCTTCACCAGCCACTAACTAAAGTGCTTACAGCAGGCTGAATAAAAATCAACCTTGTTTTGAAGTTTTATACAAAACTGATAGAAATAGTGTATAATAGCAGCAGCATATCCGATATAAGCAACAAGATTATGAGTTACGATATTTACTGTTATCAATCCCATCTCGGAAAACCAGATTTAGAAGAGGCACTGGCTGCCATAGAAATAATAGATGAAGAAAACAGGTCTGCTACTGATCCCACCATCAAGGTCGCTATAGCTAAGGCACTTAAAGACTATAATCCCCGTCTTGAACAATTTGAATTTGACTACGAACAAATAGCCAGGCTACAGGGAATCAACATTGAAGAAGCAAAAAAGAACTTCAATCACATTGAACTAAACACGCCTGAAGGTGACCTGGCTACCCAGATTACGGTCTTTGATAATAATGTTTCCATCAATATTCCCTATTGGTATACCGGTGAACAGTCAGAAAAAGTTTTTAAGCAAGTAGCAGCATATACAAAGATCATCCGGCAAACTGCAGGATATTTTGTTTATGATCCTCAGACAGAGAGCGCTTATGATCCTCTTGAAAGATAACATATGATGAAAACCAATCTGATCTCTAACCCGTTATCATGCCCATCACAAAGGCCTGTCATTTTGTAATCCGCCCGACAATAAGATGAATGCAACTACAACACCAGCTATAATCCCTATTAATCGCATTACCAATCCATCAGTAATAGACAAACAGCTCTTAGATGAAAGACTAAAAACAGGGAATACTATAACAATCCAATTTGACAGTGAAATATATAACGACTCATTGCTTTCAGAAATCAATGAGCTTTGTAATCAATACAAAGAGAATCTATGTATCCGCTTTTATGCCCATAATCAAACTGGTTTCGACTGCAGCACGATATTAAGAATCCCCGACGTTAAAAACTTGTATGTTGACTGCCTGGACAGTGCAAGAAACATACAGGCTTTTTCTGCAATGAACAAACTGGTTTCTTTACACATCGGCATACTGGACCTGAGCGACAATGAAATACTACGGGCCGAAAATTTGTACAACTTAAAAGAGTTGGGGATTAACCAAACAATTTCTAAAAAATTAAATCTTGAATACCTGGCAAACTATACAAATCTGGATAGCCTGTACATTGATGGGCATATTAAAAACATTCATACAATTGGCAAATTACAGCACCTTAAAGACCTTTGGTTAAGGTCAATTAAGAAAGTAACACTGGACTTTGTCAACAGAATGGAAGGGCTGGAAAAGCTGGAAATTACCTTGGGAGGGCGGAACAACATTAATGAAATTGGGGCATCGAACATTAAGGAGTTGTTCATCGATTTTGTTGCCGGATTTAATGATATATCGGGTATATGGAAACTCAAAAAACTGGAAAAACTAGGCCTGTCTTTGCTAAAACAATTAAAAACCATTAAGGTCGAAAACATCAATACCTCACTAAAAGAACTGTGGGTCTATAGCTGCAAAGACCTCAATACATTTGAGGGATTGGATAACCTCAAAGCACTAACTAAATTAGATATTACGGAAGTTTCCATGAACTTTGAAGAATTCATGCAACTACCTATGCCCCAAACACTTCAGGAGCTCGACTTTGCTACACTTAAAGCGCAAAAAGACAAAGAGATCAGCGAAATGATCAGAAAATTGGGATATAAAACTCTTGATTAACCTATACAAGTATCATTGTACGATCAACTTCACAATAAAACAACATTGCCCTGCTATGCACAAACCTTATGAGAAAAGATTAGGCCACCCTGCTGATTTCAGGGTTAAATATACCTTCCGCGACAAAGAAGAAGGAGGCAGAGAAAGACTTCCTTGCCAGGGATTACGTTGCGATTTCTGGTATGAGCACGAAGCACACGAAGTAAGTCACTTATTTATGATCTGGCCCGAATTTGAAGATCAATCAGGAAATATCATTCTTGATGAAGAAATCCGGGTTCCTAAAACCGGCACAGCTTTAATGTGGATCATCAACACAGCAAGACGGGTTTATCACCGGGATAGGATTAAGATTGGTACAATAGGCTATTTCAGAGAAAGAGCAACGCCAACAGCAATATGTGAAGTGATAGAAATCATTGGACTGGCAACAAACCCTACAGAGGATAAACGTTAGAAGAGATCATCCCCCCCTCTTCATTGCGACTCTCTAAACACGTTGTTTTTTGTTAACCTCATCAGCAACAGCCTGCAGTTCTTCAAACGCAAACCCGTCAGACGCCATTACCCGGAACAAAAGCATAAAATCTTTAGTCCCGATGTACAACCCTTTGGAGCGAAGCGTGCGGCCGGCCCGGATATCACCGGCTTTTACATATACCTCACTGGTATCAAAACTTATCTTTCCCTCCCTGCCCCATCGCCGGTAAGTAACAGTCAGCAGATCTCCTTCCAACCTCACCTCCCGGGGGATCTTTATGCCAAGCAGTCCTACCAGTAAGAATAAATAGAACAGCACATACAAAATAACCAGTGATGGATTTATCCAGTAAAAGATCCCAAACAGGATCAGGAAAAAAACAGCACCTATCAATGGAGCAGGCAAGGCACCGGGGCGACGGGAAACTATCATCATGGTAAATAAGTTTTTGTGAAGCTATCCGGAGAAAGTCGTTCACCACTCTTTCAAAACCCCGCACAGGCAAGAACGCATTCCAAATATCTGCTTTTTATGGATTCCTCTTCAGGAACCTTTCGTTAATAACAAAAAGAACTCCATTTGCGCTGACCATGCAAATGGAGTTCCGCTGAGAGGTATCGATGCTACTTACCGGCAGATACGCTTTGAGCTGCTTCTATAATCACTGCAGCTACCTTAACTGGTTGTGAAATATAAACAACGTGACTACCTTTTATTTCAGTGACTTTAGTATTAGAGCGTTTATACATATTGCACTGAATGGAAGGAGCAATGCTTTTATCATCAGTGGCAACAATACCGAATGTTGGTTTATTTCTCCATGCGGCATTAGAGATGGGCGTTACAAAACCTTTGGCATAAAAAGCACCCTGTGATGCATACATAAAGTCTGCTTCCTGTTGACTAAGATCTGCACAAAAACCGGCATGATACTTCGCTTTGTCATAATACACGATTCCTTTTTCATCGGGAGGCAATACACCATTTTCAGGAGCAGGAGGCGCTGTTTGTAACCATTGAAGAGCAGACTCACCGTTGTCTGGCTGAAATGCAGCGATATACACCAGGGCTGCCACTTTAGGATGATTGCCCGCTTCGGTAATTACTGCCCCGCCCCATGAATGGCCGGCCAGTATGGTTGGCCCGTCCTGCTTGTCCAAAGCAACTTTAGTGGCGGCAACATCATCTTCCAGCGAGGTTAACGGGTTCTGAACAACTGTTACATGATAGCCTTTCTTTGTAAGGGCTTCATAAAGAGCTTTGTAACCAGATCCGTCGGCAAAAGCGCCATGTACAAGTACTACATTCTTAACCGTTTGTGCTTCTGTTTCTGTTACTGCAGCAGTAGTGGCAGTGAGGGCAATTGTTGCGGCTAATAAGCCGTTTTTCAATGTGTTTTTTACAGTTCTCTTTTCCATTTTATTTGGTGTTGAATTGTTTTGTTTGTATCAACAACACAAAGTTGCAATGAAAAAGAGGCCCTGGTATTGAGCAGATTTCCCGGAGACTTGTAATTATTTCCCTTGTTTTGAAACTGCGGCGGAATTCCTGAATTCCAGCGGTGAAGACTGGTTGAGTTTCTTGAAAAAGTTAGAGAAATGCGCTACATCTTCGAACCCCAGTTCAAATGTTATCTGTTTAACTGATCGCTCCGTATAAAGCAAAAGCCGTTTAGCTTCTATAGAGATCCTTTCCTGTATAACCTGCGACGGGGTCTTATGGTTGTAGATAGCAAACAGGTTTGATAAGGTTTTGGGAGATTTGTAAAGCAGTTCAGCATAAAAACTTACCGAATGCTCCGATTTAAAATGCGCCTCCACCAGTAAATTGAATTTTCGGATGAGGTGAAATTTATCGTCCTGTAACTTTTTAGGTGGCGCATAGGCTGTTTTTGCCAGGCTGGTAATATAGATGATGAGCCTTTTAAGCAATACCAGCAACATTTCATTCTGGATATTATCAGAGGTTTTAAACTCCTCAACAAACACATCCAGCAATAGCTTTAACTTTTGTATGGCCTGTTCATCCAGTTGTATGAACAAATGTTCGGTACTGCCAAAGAGGAAGCCCACACAACTTACTTCACTATCGTGGTCAATGATACAATAGAACTCCCGGTTAAACTGCCAGGCTACAATATCTCCTGCCCTTTCAAAACTAAAGGACTGGTTGAATAAAAGGGTCAGTAAGCTATTGTGAGGAAACTCGTATTCGGCGCCATCAATGGTAACCAACTGGCTTTGCCCGGGGTTCCAGGCTATAGTAAAATACTTATTGAAACGGTCGCGACTGAAGTACAGGCGGTCAAAAGCAGCTTCGTCCTTATATAATAACAGGTCTCCCCCTGTTTTTTCATCTTTGATGGTAAGTTTCATATTGTATGATCCAGTTTAAACCCTGCAAACAACAAAGCGTTCTGTTATAAAGATATCATCTTTTTATTTCAACATTCTCATTACCCTCATCGCCTGCTTCCGGGAACAGTTTCCAATTTAGTTGTCTGTTATATCCAGGGAAGATTTTTACAAATACCAGATCAAAGTATAGAAAAAACAATCCAAAAATCCTGAGCCTTAGATCAGCCAATCTGTGTTAGGTATTATCCATCACAAACACGAGCTTACCGGCTTCATTGTAGTTAAAGGCGAGGTATTTTACATACTTACTTTTCAGTCCGAAATAAACCACCCTGCTGATCTTTTCATTAAAGATCATTGCTGGTTTTAATCTTAGGTTCTGTTCGCCCAGGTATGTGAGGCCATTATACCCTTCCATATCTTCAGGCACTACATTCCCTCCTTTCCAGTAAATTCTCTTGTACCCGGCCACATCCGTTCCCTTTTTATTCACAAAACCTTCCAGCCATACACTGAGTTTATGTGTACGTACGGTATCCGGATCCTTTACTGCCTGGTTAAGTATCGCCTGTATTGACGCAAAATGCTTTCCAAACCCTGCATCGGCCATCGATGCAATACGCATGGAAGAAAAGTGTCCACCCCAATTATTGGTAAAGAACATTACAGCAAGCTCATCTTCCGGAAAGATCATCAGATCAGAAGCAAAACCGGTTCTGAATCCCCCACTATGACTGTTCGTTAATTGTCCATAATAGAAATTGATACCCCATCCGTAACCATAGTTTACAGGTGTGCCATCATTAAGCGCAGAAGTAGCAAACATCTCCCGTTGGCTTTCTGTATTCAGCAATTTATTGGTTGTAATGGCAACCGTCCATTTGATCATATCGGGTATTGATGTAATGACACCTACATCACCCCTTGCAACAGAAGCAGAAGGAATATCCACCCCATTCTGAAATACCGACAGCGAATCATTCCAGGTATAACCAGCCACCCTATGCGGCACTACCTGGTAATGATCATAGATGGAAGTAGCGTTCATGCCCAGCACCTTAAAAACCCGCTGTTGCATAAATTGGGCATAGGTTTGCCCCGTAACCTTTTTAATGATCAACCCCAGGTCAAAAGGACCACTGCTGTAGTTGAATTGATCTCCCGGTGCAAAACGAAGCGGGTATTTCTTTTGCGCAGCAAACATTTTCTCGTCAGTATAGTTCTCATAGAAATAACCACTTCCTTCTTCCCAGTCATCCCGCAGCCCGGAGGTATGGTTCATTAATTGCCTGATGGTAATATTGCTCCATGCATCAGGCAGACTATCCAGGTATTTTGAAACTTTATCGTTTACAGAAAGTTTCCCATCCTGCTGCAGCAACAGGATAGCCGCACAGGTAAATTGTTTTGAAATGGATGCTATCTCAAAAACTGATTGATTGGTAACCGGTATGCTATCCTCCATATTAGCCAGGCCATAATATCCTTCAAATACAGGTTTTCCTTTTTTCACAACAGCTACAGCCGCACCCGGAATATGATCCCTTTGCATAATGCGGTTGATGTAATTATTAATGGCAGTATCCTGACGGGCAATGGATGGAATGATCCATAACGACCCGGCAACGAGGGTGAAAAGGAATTTACACATATAGCCAGCTGGTATTATTAATAAAAGTGCGGGTAGAGGATCAGGTTGCCTAATCTACAAAATTTTACTTGTATTATTAATATCTCACACAAACGCATACACCGCAACAGCAGCCTGGCATATGCCGGTTGCTGTCACGGTGTCAATATGTTATCTGTCCAGCCTGTTACTGCCTGTTCCTGGCAGAATGGTCTTTATCGTCTGGTATCCCCTTCCCTTCTGTTAATAATTTATGCAGACTGCTGGTTACATAAAAGGTCCAGCCTTTAATACAATCATGATAACATTCTATTTCCGGTACAAGCCCTACATGCGTCATATCTACCCGTGTAGTATCACCATTCGATGAGATCTCCCAGTTTAACGAAGTACCTTTCCATTCCTTTTTATCTTTCATGAAATGAAGATTACAATCGCGGGTAAACCATACTATTTTTTTATTGGGAATTACTTCCGTGATCTCGAACTCTGCAAAAGTTTCACCAAAACGAACGGTGAATACATCTCCCGGATGTTCTGATGCACCTTTAAAACTTTTTGACCACCACGCGGCCACATCGTTGATCCCGCTGAAAGCCTGTTCCGGTGTAACACCGGCAGTAATACTGCAATGAAAATCCTGCTGCTCCATTTTTTTGTTTTTATGGTTATACCACCGGTTTATCCCGGCAGTTCAGCAAATTTCGTTTCTGCGCATCACCCGGTATTGTAGAAATCGGAAGTACTATCCCTCGTCATAAAGTCTCCCGAATTCATTCACCATTTTAGTAAGCCTTTGTGGAGGCATGCCCGTAAACCGCTTAAAATCCCTGATAAAATGTGATTGATCATAATAATAATCGTAAAAAAGCCCTGCATTGAAAGCTGCGGAATTGCCCGAAATAATTGCCCGGTACACTTCCTGGAAACGCACGATAGCTGATAGATTTTTGGGACTGACGCCGGTTCTTTCAATAAACTTCATATTCAGCCAGCGGCTACTATAGCCTGTTTGCTTTTCCAGTTCCTTTACACTTACCCTGCCCTTTGTTGCCCTTATCTTCCTGATACAGAAATCAAACACAGCGTCTTCGCTGTTAATACTGAACTTATTAATAAGAAATTGCTGCAACAACAATATCTTATCGTCGCTGGTGGCAGCATTCGATACCTGTTCTTCTAACTGGCGCCCCAGTCCGCCAAATAAATCTGTTAATGACAGCATCTGGTTTTTAAGATCATTATAGTTCAACCGGAAAAACCTGTAAGCTCCGTCAGGATTAAACTCTATGCCAATGGTCCCTGACGGGTCATTTGCCGCCGAATTGACCACTGCGGGAACGTCTGTAAGACCAACCAGCGTAATAGCCTGCGCTTTTGTAAAATGCGTTACACCATTCAGGTGTGCTGTTGATACACTGCGAAAAGGGATCATCAGTTTTATACGGCCTGTAGGTACGATCAGCTTCATATCATCACCGGGAATAGGAATATTGCTATTAAAAACCCATATTTTTTCAATGTATGTTTTTAACAACGGATGAGGCTGATATTGACGAAAATGCATCTGCATAATATGCTCTTGTAACGCATAAATTACAAAATCTTCAACAGGCAGCCATTCCATTAACAATTCAATTGCTAACCCGCGATTATAATTGTAAATTACCAATACATTATCTATTAAACCTTAAAGACTATTCTATGAATCGTTTAACCTGCCTGGTTACTGTACTGCTATGTACATCAGTAATTTCCTGCAAAAAAGAAAATATCACTAAAGAAGAAAAAGAAGAAGCTCCCGTTCTTCAACCCCCACCTGGCAATAGCCCGTACAAACTTGATGGTCTAAGCCTGATACCACTCACCAATAACGGGGATGGCACCTGGAGCGGTGTGTTTGCCGGTATGCAGTGCCGGTTTGGCGACTTTATGTACGAGATCATTTACGACGGTTTTGGGAATCCTCTGCCACCCAAAACGGGTGATCCCTGCTGGCCTTATTCCATTGGCCCGGAACCGGGAGTTACACCACCCGGAAATTTTAACTGTCTCAGGTTCATTACCAATATCAATTCGCCCGACAACCAGATCTCTGCCCAGAATACCTGCCAGTTTTACGGCAGTATCTACTCGCCCGGAGCGGGTTTGTATAGTTACTGGAATGCGGTTGAAAGTAGCTGGAATGCTTACCAGAATGCCCTGAATGCTTATTACACTAACGTTTCATCCAGTCCCTACTATGCATACCCGCGTCCTAATCCACCCCAGACGCCTCTGATCACTCCTTATCTCACACAGGATTTTGTTTACGGATCGGCAACGCCCCTCATCTTTACTGCCAGGTTTGGAATTATTTATGATGCAGGCTCAGGACAGGTAAGCTTTGGTATTGACGCGCGGTAGATCAATTGAACCGGATTAAGCATATAAAAAAAGCCCCGCAAATGCGGGGCTTTTACGTTGTATTTTCTTATGTCTATTGACTGGTTTCCGTTTTATTGTTGTACACAAATTCCAGCGCGCCGGATGGACATCTTTTTACCTGCTCTTCAATTCTTTCGGGACTTGCGCCGTTGGGATCGATCCACTTTTTAATGGACGGGTTAAAGACCGTGGGCAACTGAGTCCAGCAGCGGGTAGAGTGCTGGCAAAACTCCGGTTTCCACAATACAGTAATTTCATCATTGGCATACCTGATCACTTTGGTATCTCCCTCCCTGAACACAAACGTACGCAGCTTAATATCCCCTTCCAGTATTTTAGATACGGGGCAATTCTTCGCAATCTCTACCAGTCTTGTTTTTTGTTCTTCTTCCACAGGCGTGGGAAACAGGATGTCGATATCAATAATAGTGGTCGTCTTTTCATCCTTTGTCTGCTGGTACATATTGGCATTTACCACCAACTGCGGAATATCCCATCCCTTGCGATCGATGTACATGCGGATGGTCACCAACTGGCAGGATGCCAATGAAGATAAAAGCAGGGTATACGGATCGGGACCAGTATCCTTTCCTCCTACTATTTCAGGCTCGTCAGCTATAAATTTCCCATTGCGCCACTCAATGCTGCATTGATACTTTTCTGTGCCAATAGTTCCGTGAACAGGTTTTTCTAATTTGTATTTCATCTGAAGGGGGTTGCGAATTGTGAAACCAGGGATCAGGAATCAATGCCGTTGAATTAAGCTCCGGAGGAGCTGCCTGTTTATAGAAAATCTATTTATCAAAGGTTTTCAGCTCCGGTAGGAGCTTCCTGTAAGGCTCCGGAGGTTTCTGCCGGAGCAGCGATATGCTTATTACAATCATTTCTATAAACAGGAATCACCCGGTGGCCCTTATTAATTCAGCAATCTCACTAAATCATATCCCATTCACCTGGCATACCGTTAATTTAATAAAGATACAGAAGACAAAACGTGAATAACCTCTTTGTTTAAATGCTGTGCTAAAACAGACGATCTTTTTTCGCAATTGAACATGCACCTACAGCCCCTGGAAATGCTAGCCGGCCCGGGACGGCCGTCCCTCCGGTGAGGCCTGGAAAAACCGTTAAAAAACGGTTTACGTTAATTTGCTATAACCTTAACTTTCTATAATACAGGCAATCAACCTTCCCCCTGGCATCACCATCACCTAAACCATTACGATATGCCTTCCATTACAAGAGGGTACGACCCTGAGTTTACCGGAATTACACTTAAGTTGCCAACAATGCCTGCAGGTGTTTGTGCGCCGCTTAAACAGGGAACCGGGGAAGAGATAAAATATATTCACTACAGTTCATTCCTGCACAAAGAACGTAACCTTCCCCTACTCTGCGCATCAAACATTAAAGGTGAAAGCTATAATGCTCCCAACAGGGCCGGAGTAGAGCCCTGGGATTATTCAGACCAGGTATTGAACAGCTATCAACTGGATGAGGCCTTTTACGGCAATGATCAGAACACCTTTGACAGGGGGCATATTGTTCGTCGTGTAGATCCCTGCTGGGGAGATGCAGCCGTTGCAGCCCAGGCTGAAATTGAAACCTTCCGCTGGAGCAACTGCACCCCTCAACATAAAAAACTTAACCAGAAAGGCGGCGTATGGTACCAGCTTGAGCAATACGTAATGGAAAACGGCGCCAAAGGAAAAGTAGCAGACCTTTCCGTATTTGCCGGTCCCATACTGAGCAAAGACGACAAATACATGCTGTTAAAAAAGGGAAAGTACAAAGGCCAGTACATCCAGATCCCTATAGAGTTCTTTAAGATCATTGTCTGGAAAAAAAGCGACAACAAATTATATGCCGTGGGCTTCCTGATGAGCCAGTGGGAATTTATAAAAAATAAAGTGGTTGATAAACCTGTACCCGCCAAACCGGTAAAAAAAGCAGTTTCCAAACCTCGTCTTAAAGACGACTATTTTGAAAACCTGAAGTTTGCAGATCATAAGACCTACCAAGTTCCTATAGCTGTAATAGTTGAAAAAACGGGTATTAAATTCAACTGGTCGCATGTAATCTTTCCCTATAAAGCCACTGATGCGCAAACAATAGAAGCTGTACCAACCAGCAAAAAAGGATTACGTGCAGTCCGTGGAACTTCTGCCAACAGCGCAGCCACCAAACAATATGATCTAAAGAATGTAACGTTGTAAGGAAAGACAGTTTCGGGTTTCACGCAAAGACGGTAAAGTCTCGCAAAGCCGCAATGAAATCGTGAGACGTGAGACGTGAGACGTGAGTCGTCAGTCGTGAGTAGCGCAAGCGAGTGAATAGTCAATGGTGAATAGTGAATGGGAATACAGATAACTGCAAATTGCCAACTTGCTTCCGATCTTTCCTTCGATATTCGACATTCAGAATCTGACATTCGATATTTTCACTTCCCGTACTTCTAACTTCGTATTTCGTACTTTCTTGAGCCTTGTTCCTTGAATCTTGCGCCTTTAAACTTACAACCTATAACTTAAAACCTACAACCTGTATTCCTCATTTGCACATCCGCACATTCTCTCTGTATTCGCGTTAAGCGTTAGGCATTCTGCGTTAAGCGTTCTACGTCTCCGCCTTCCTCAACGACAACAAACCAAACACCGGTCCTATGGCCAGTAAGGTAAAGATATAAGGAGCATTCTGCTCACTGATCAGTGCATTGAGCAATTGAATACTGGCAATGGTGATGGCGAAGCCTATACAATTGACAATCGTAAGCGAAGTGCCTTTCGATACTGCAGGAGCATTTTGTGCTACCATTGTAGAGAATAAAGGAGAGTCTGCAATGACCACCATACCCCAGCAAAACAGGAATATTACCAGTACAATGACAGACTGGCTTTGTAAAAGCAAAGGCGATACCAGGCAGCAAATGCAGGATGAGAGTAAAGCGATGCTAGCCGTTCTTTTGGCACCCTTACGCGCTGCAATAAATCCACTGATAACGCAGGCTACACCACCGGATGCTATTACGAGGAAAGAAAGCAGGGAAACATTGACCGCAATACCTGCATGATGAGTTTTATAGGTAGCCAACATTACCGGAACAAATACCCAGAAAGCATACAGCTCCCACATGTGACCAAAATAACCAAAAGCCGCTGCCCTGAAACTGCGGTTTGAAAATCCCTCGGCCAACGCACTGAACCGGATACCTGCTGCTTTTTTGCGATAAGGCCCATCCGGTACCAGTACCAATAACAATAAGCCTCCCGCAATAGCGAGTAATGAGGTATAGTAGATCACATATTTCCAGGGCATGCCGGCTACCATACTTTTTAGCAGGTGGGGAAATGCTGTGCCTATTACCAATGCACCTACCAGGAATCCCAGTGATTTACCCAATCCCTGCTGGTAATAATCAGCGGCAATCTTCATCCCTACGGGATAAATGCCTGCCAGGAAAAAGCCTGTCAGAAAACGGCAGAGCAACAAACTAGTACTATCTATGGCCGGGTAACTGATACAGAAATTACAAAAAGAGGCCAGCAATGCGCTCACCATAAAAACCCGGGAAGGAGAAAAACGGTCGGAAATACTCAACAAGGCAAAAACAAATGTACCGGCAATAAACCCAAACTGTGCGGCACTGGTAAGATGCGCCAGCCACGAAGGAGCAAGATGAAATTGCTGCACAATTTCAGGCATAATGGCATTACCGGCAAACCAGAGAGAAGTACACAAGAACTGCGCTACCACAATTGTGGGCAGGATCCGCTTCATACATTGAATGTTGATTGTCTTTGAGCACGGGGCTCATAATGGCTGCGATAAAAATAGGGAAAAGCGGGTTGAAGCGACGCCTGTTTATGATAAATAAATATTCACTTGCCCCGCCCTGAAGGACGGAGTAAGCGCCTAAGTAGATTCTTTTTTGTCCAACGACATCTGCTAACCGGCTAAGGCCGGAAAGATTGTATACTCTTTCTGGATAGTCTTATTTACTAAGCTCCAGTACCTGCACCTTATCACCGCCGTCGGTAGATTTCCATTTCTGGTATTTCTTTTTGTTGACCATCACGATCCAGGTTTTTGCAAACTCTGATTCGCTGCCTTCAATGGTAACATACACACCATCGTGCCACTCCCAGGAAAAGATAGACTGATCATCACGGGTAACCCCTAGTACACTGTAGCGGATATTTTTCTCGCCCTGACCTTGTCCCTTAAAAGTGAGGGTGCCGATATTGGTAAGGGTAACACCCGGTTGGCCCGGTTGGGAGGTTTCGAATCGCTGCACTGTCCAGGTACCTGATAAACGTGGCGAACAGGCAGCCATTAACAAGAAAAAAGTAATAACAGAGGCTAATTGTAGACGATTGGGTCGCATATTCGGTCTTTTAGATTAACAATTCAGTGAAAAGCCTGATTTATTACTACCAAGAGCGCCGCTTAACCTAAATGAAGTGAAGGAATATCATTAGTAATTTAAATAAAAACAATTATATCAAAGAAAATTAACGATGTACTTTATTGAGAAATAATGTTATTGCATACAATATGCGACATCTATGTCTCATCATTCTCCTGATGGCAGACTTAATGCTGTTGCATCAGGGGTTTAGTTACGACGAGGGGGTATTCCATGACAAATGAAGATACCAGCCACTAACTCAACGACATTGACAGAGCTCCTGCTTTCCTGTTGCTACTGCTTTACTTAAGGAAACAACTGGCAATGCTAAATAATTGGCAAATAGTTTGAAAAAGAAGCATTACAGCCGGAAATAGACGACATTTGTCGATTATTATTAAAAAGTGACGACCCTATATGTCTAAAGTACGTTTCAACAATAAAAATCATGTTTTCTATACTTCACTGAAAACCTCTGTAGACAAGTATTTTGCACATATGGGCAAAAAGAAAACGGGTAATACACACCTTTATACAAAAACAATTATTCTAATACTTACTGCTGCCAGTTTCTATGGATTATTGTTATTTGTGCCGATCTCTTTACTGCTTACTGCGGCATTAAGCCTGTTTTTAGGTTTTATACTGGCCTGTATTGGTTTCAACGTGATGCACGATGCCAATCATGGCAGCTATTCTTCGCGCAACTGGGTCAATGAAACGCTGGGGCTTACACTGAACGCTTTGGGCGGCAACAGCTTTATCTGGAAACAAAAGCACAACATTATTCACCATACCTACACCAACATCGACGGTGTTGACGATGATATTGCAAAAAGTCCTTTTATCCGCATGTGCAGTACACAACGCTGGGTACCTGCGCATCGCATCCAACATATTTATACCCCGTTTTTATACGCTATCAGTTCTATGATCTGGATCCTTTTCCAGGATTTTGAGAAGTATTTCAGAAAAAAGATCGTGGACACACCACTTAAAAAGATGTCGGTAAACGAACACCTGGTATTCTGGATCAGCAAACTTCTTTACCTGCTTTTTTATATTGCGATCCCCGTTGTACTGATGGGCTGGCAGCACTGGTTAATGTTCTTTTTGTGCATGCATATCGGCCTGGGTTTCACACTTTCTATCGTTTTTCAACTGGCGCATGTGGTGGAGGAAACTGAATTTGAGGCCGTTTCTGATGACGCCAAAGTAATAGAGAATGAGTGGGCCATCCACCAGGTTAAAACAACCGCTAATTTTTCCCCTAATAACAGGATACTCTCATGGTTTGTGGGCGGACTGAACTACCAGATCGAACACCATTTATTTCCACGTATCAGTCATATCCACTACCCTGCGCTGAGCAAACTTGTACAGGCTGAATGCGCAGCCTTCGATCTGCCTTATAACAGCTTGCCTACTTTCAAAGCAGCCGTGGTTTCACATTTCAGGTTTATTAAAGTATTGGGTAGAAAAGCGTGAGATAAGGACTTCTGATTTCGGAATGTAGTGATTTTGTGATTGGATGCCGGATACAGGTTATAGGGTTTCTATATTTCTGATTTTAAGGTTCCTGGTTTCACTCTCCAATATCCGGGGTTCAATATTTGTTCATATTCACAATTCACCTGCTTAACTGCAAATTGCCAACTGCCAACTTTCTTCCTGTCTTTCCTTCGAAATTCGACATTCAAAATTCAACATTCGATATTTTCACCTTCCGTACTTCCGGTCTTCCCGACTTGTGGACTCCAATTGCGTTCAGCATTAAGCGTTCCGCGTTAGGCTGTATTGTACTTAAAACTTACAACCTATAACCTACACCCCATTTAACCTTTCGCATTTTTCAACCGCATCTTCGAATGCCAGCGAGCCAACCTGATCCTGAGAAAATCATAAAACATTGCGATCACCAGCAGGCAAACAGGAATGTAAAAAGAACGATACTGCAAACGGCTAAATGACCAGCCTCCTATAATCCCACCTGAGAGAAAGAAAAAAATAATGATTATCCTTAGTAATATACGCTTGCGCATACCAGGCAGCTGTTTATTATCCTTAGAAAGAAGCACAACAGCCGACAGATCGATGCCCAGGTCAGTAAAGATGCCCGTTAAATGTGTTGTTCTGACTACAGAGCCGGAAACCATTGATACAAGGGCATTCTGCATTCCCATTGCGAAAAGCAGGCTTCCTGCAAAATATTCCGTCGTTGCAACGGAACCATCAAACCGGTATCCCATACTGCCCACAAATAGCAACAGGATTATTTCTACCAGTATCGGAATAGTGTACGCATAAGGTTTGTCACGCCCGGCTTTATTAATATATAACCCGGAAAGAAAAGCACCTGCCAGGAACAGGAATAGCCAGAGAGCGACCATCCTGGCGCTACGCAGGTTACCCTCTATCAATTTAACAGCCAGTAAAGCGGCATGTCCTGTTACATTGGTCGTTAATACTGCGAACGAAAGAAAACCGGCTGCGTTAACAAAGCCTGCAGTTAAACACAATAGTATTGCTAACCGCATATTGTGCCGGAAATTCCTTCGCTGACCGGTGTGCCTGAACATATTTTATATAGCCTCTTACATTACCTACACAAACTGCTTTTTAATAAAAATAGTCTCATCACCCGACTCTGCCCATGCCTTAATGATAGGGCTGTCAATTGCTTCATAGACCTCTATTTCTGCCTTATCTGCCGGAAGCTGTAAAAAAGGAATAAGCAAAAGATAATTGGCCATGATATGGTCAACCTGTCCTGTAGTAGTTAACCCTTTTAC
The DNA here is from genome assembly GCA_047602185.1 of Chitinophagaceae bacterium. GTDB lineage: Bacteria > Bacteroidota > Bacteroidia > Chitinophagales > Chitinophagaceae > PMP191F. The sequence continues at coordinate 2,291,348 of JASGHY010000001.1, forward strand.
CTGGATATACCGGTATCCTTTCTCCAGTAGTTTTTTCAACACAGGCATGGTGAATACCTGCATCGCAATGTCATTTTTCTCTTTCATGTGCAATCAATTCAAAATCCCGTTAATGAACGATCATTTTTCTGTTTCCGCTATCAAGCGGTTTAGCTGAACCCGGGCAGTTGTTATATTACGCCACTGGTCGCTATCCATATCAAAAGGGCTAAAAGCGTTTAATATTTTCATGATTGCAGCGGGAGCAGGTTCTTTTAAGCTCACGTGATATCGCGCTACATAGTCTTCTACTATTTCCACAACAGTCAACTGCGAAGGAGCTGCCAAAAGCCTATCGATCAACTGTGTGCTATTTACCATAGCATTCATCATATTGCACTAAATGTTTAAAATGTTTATATACTACCGTAGCAGTGCTGAACAGTTCACTTATATTTTAATCCAGCATTTCAGTAAATCGTTCATCGAAGCATGTACCACAAAATAGGATGCCGGCACTTCATACTCCAGGCTATTGAAAGTCACCAACCTTGTACCTGCAGGTTTTAACTCTAATTGCCGGCAGAGAAAGCGGTTATAATAATGAAACAACTCCTCCGAATAAGATAAGCTCTCGTCTATCTTCTGTGTTCCCGGCAGGTTTTCATAAAATGAATTGTAAAAGTAAAAATGGTCAAAGCGGGAAAAATCCAGTTGCGTAAAATTGGCATGGATAAAAGACACCTGCTCAAAACCCAGCCTTTCGCGGACAAGCTCAGCCTGTTCTACCTGTGCACTCCGTTGCTCTACTCCATAGTAGCGGCCATCCGGTTTATAAAACGCAGCCGCAAAACAAAACTTACCCGTACCCGAACCTATATCCAGCACCTTTGCCCCACTTGAGGGTACTAAAAAATGTGCAGCTTTGCGCGCCACATGTACAGGAGTCCAATGTTGTTCAGATAATTTCCTTAAATGCTCCGGGTAAACACGGTCAAAGCGACGGTCAGAGATAAAATTCCGTTCAGGATATAACCAGTCTGCATCATGGCCCATACTTATGCTGATTTTTCTTTTCCGGCATCGCCCGGTAATTGTAAAGTGCTGTTCCCGCAGTAAACACGTTCATTCCGGGCTCAATACACTCCTGGTGAAACAGGTCGTATTTGCTATACTACAGAAGAAACTGTTTTTGACATACACGCAAAATTACCCGTAATTGCAACGCAGGGACGTGAAGATTCGCACTCAAAAAAGTGCGTTAACGCACTTTTAGCCTGCACTTAATCACCGGTTGTATGAGCATCCATCATCTCTTTCCATTTGACAAATGGAATTTTAAAACAGGAACAGTACTGCATAATCTTCCCGAAGAAGATATTAACCTGTTAATGGCGCACCATACTGTACAGAGTTATGATAAGGGGCAATTGTTGTTTAAAGAGGGAATGATCCCCTCCGGCATTTTCCTGATCAGGGATGGAATTGTAAAGAAATTCAGAAGTGATAACAATGGCCGCGAACAAATTATATACGTAGCTGCTCCCGGTGAGCTTATCGGTTACCATGCGCTCCTTTCTGAAGAACGTTATCCGGACAGTGCGGCCGCTCTTGAAAAATGCGTCATCTCTTTTATCCCTAAAGAAGACTTTTTAGCCACCATTCAGCAATCTGCCGAATTCAACAAGCGCCTGCTTAAAACTCTCAGTCATGAATTCACTGTTCTTATCAATAATATGTCGGCGCTTTCTCAAAAATCAGTTAGAGAACGGCTCGCCCTGCAGTTGATCATCCTGCGCGAAAAATTTAAAAATGATTTTAAACCGGGTATGGACGTAACGATTGATATAAGCAGGGAAGACCTGGCAGCAGTGGTAGGAACAGGCCGTGAACATGCTATACGACTGCTCTCTGAACTGAAAGAAGACGGGATAGTTGAAACAAAAGGCAGCAAGATCATCATTAAAAATGTAGGGGCGCTATTACAAATAGTAAACCTGTAAGATGGAAAGCCTGCCACGGGGAATTTACAGAAGCCAGGTCCAACCTGAAGGGCATTATTCCTTATATAATTGAACTTCTACCGGAATTAACTTCCATTTACAAAACCCCGCCCGAAACCTGGTTATGCAGCCCATTTCCCCCTGAACTGGTACGACATCAGTACAATGAGTAATCCGCACAGGAAGTACAAAAGTTGCAACAAGTTGGCAACCTGTATCATAACCATCTGTGTTACAATCCAGATGCAAAGTAATGAGCCGCTTGCAATAGACCAGTTATACCGGTTCCTGCTTTTTTGCAGGTGAGCAAGCAATGCACTCGTATTTACTACCCCTACAAGCGTGAGTATAAAACCAGGTACCAGGAAGTTCTTCAACGATGTTCCCTGTAACAGGTCTGTTGAAAGCCCCAGCAGTTCGCCCGTTGGGTAGGCCGTCATCAGTAACCCGCAAACCATACAGGTTAATCCGGCAAAAGCAATCAGTACTATGAGAAATGTACGCATACAACTCCGTTGATATTTAAAGTTATTACTGTTATAGCCGGTTATTGATGACCTCTGTCATGTCTGCAACTATTTACTGAAAGCTTTTCAACACAAACCCGAACCAAAGAAGAGATTGATGAAAGTCACTATAGCCATTGATGCCCCTCAGTAATGAGGAGCGTTCAGTGAAGTAATTTGTCGTAAATAATATTAAAACAGCAACACTGCTTTCAACTTTTATTTATGAATATTGAATTTCACACACAGGCAGGCGGGGTCAGGGAATGGATATTGGGCTATATACGCGATAAGCTGATGGGGTTTCATTACAGGGAAAAGGATATAACTAAAGCCCGGGTGTACCTGGGCGAACAGAAAGGGAACGGAGAAAATAATATAAAGGTCTGCGAAATGGAGCTGGCCATTTATGGTGGTTCATTATATGTACAGCGGAAAGCACCCGGTTATGAACAGGCTGTAAAGGAGGTATTGGAACAGTTGACAATAAAGATAGAAGAATGGCATAAAAACCGTAATGAGCCTCCTGATGAAATAACCAGTACTGTCAGGGTATAAGCGAATCGCCCGATTCTGCAACTCCGTTGTTATTTTACAACCTATGGGTAATAAATAAAATTGATACCTTTGCCCCTGATGAAATTTTTTGCTTTCATAATGGCAATCGTTATCATGGTAGTGAGTTGTATTCCCTGCCAGGATATATCATTGTCGTTTAAAAAGAATAGCAAAACCCCAACTACGATCGTAAAAACAAATGATAATGACCACGGTGGCATAGCTGATGATTGTTCCCCGCTTTGCGCCTGCTCATGCTGCTCAGCATATTCCTGCCCCCAGTCGTTTATTATTACAACGATCAATACTCCTGAAATAGCTCTTACTCATTCTTCTTTTTATAACAGCTCACTGATCTCCATTTCATTGCCTGTATGGCAACCACCTCAGTTACTGGCCTGGCTATAACGGTACGCTGTGCGTACATTTTACTTTTATCACACATCAAGTCTGATTAGTGTTCCAACCTGTTGATTATGACTAAAAAAGTCATTAATCCGCAATAGCAATACACATAGTCAGTCCAATGCATCAAAACGTCCGCCATGGACGTGGGTACTACGTGCTATGGGCCTGGTAGTAAATACAATACTGTTACTACCGGCAATTGCGGTACCCATATACAGATACTATCATCTCATATCAAATTACAGATAGGCTATGCTTAGTAAAATCATTGAATTTTCAATTAAGAACAAGCTCATTATTGGCATATTTACGCTGGTACTGATTGTCTGGGGTATATGGAGCGCCGGTAAGCTACCGGTAGATGCCGTCCCCGACATTACAAACAACCAGGTACAGATCATTACCCTTACCCCTACCCTTGCAGCACAGGAAACCGAACAATTGGTTACCTATCCGATTGAACAAAGCATTGCAAATCTTCCTGACCTGGAAGAAATGCGTTCTATCTCCCGTTTTGGCCTTTCAGTGATCACTGTCGTTTTTAAGGACGAAGTAGATGTTTACTTCGCTAGACAACTGATCACCGAAAAACTTAAAGAAGCGGAGCAAAAGATCCCCCGCGGAATTGGTACACCTGAGCTGGCGCCGGTAAGCACCGGGCTTGGGGAGATCTATCAATATGTTATTCACCCAAAGAAGGGATCAGAAGATAAATATTCTGCAATGGATCTCCGTACCATGCAGGATTGGATTGTGGCCCGGCAACTATACGGTACGCCAGGTGTAGCTGAAGTAAATAGTTTCGGCGGATTGCTGAAGCAATATGAAGTAGCAGTAAATCCTGACCGGCTAAAGGGCATGAATATCACAATGGCGGAGATCTTCACCGCACTGGAAAAGAACAATGCCAATACCGGCGGGGCCTACATTGATAAAAAACCCAACGCATATTTCATCCGTGGCATTGGCCTCGTTTCATCTCTTGAAGATATCAGGAACATTGTGATCAAAACAGTCAGCGGGATCCCTGTATTGGTAAAAGATGTAGCCACTGTTCAGTTAGGCAATGCCATCCGGTTTGGCTCGGTAACCTACAATGGCGAAAAAGAAGTTGTAGGAGGCATTGTAATGATGCTAAAAGGAGCTAACAGCGCTGCCGTTGTAGGCAGGGTTAAGGAAAAGATGAAAACCATCCAAAGCTCCCTGCCACAGGATGTGATCATTGAAGCATATCTTGACAGGACCAGCTTGGTAGACCGTGCAGTTAACACCGTAAAGACAAACCTTATAGAAGGTGCCCTCATCGTAATCTTCGTATTGGTGGTTTTTCTTGGTAATATCAGGGCGGGGCTTATTGTAGCTTCTGCAATTCCATTATCAATGCTGTTTGCACTTGGTATGATGAATGCTTTTGGAGTAAGCGCCAACCTCATGAGCCTGGGAGCAATAGATTTCGGGCTAATTGTAGATGGAGCGGTAATAGTAGTAGAAGCCACTTTACACCACCTGTCAAAACGAAAAACAGGCGGAATGCTTACACAGGCAGAAATGGATGCAGAAGTATTTGCCTCAGCATCAAAGATCCGGAGTAGCGCTGCGTTTGGCGAGATCATCATTCTCATTGTTTATATACCAATTCTCACCCTGGTAGGTATAGAAGGCAAAATGTTTCGCCCTATGGCACAGACAGTGAGCTTTGCCATTCTTGGAGCATTGATCCTGTCCCTCACCTATATCCCCATGATGTCAGCGCTCATCCTGCCTAAAAAACCTTTGACTAAAAGAACCTTATCAGATAAGTTAATGGACTTTCTGCAGCGCATTTATAGCCCGCTGTTGTCAAAAGCCCTGAAAGTACGCACAGCAGTAGTACTGGTCACCGTTGCTGTATTCGGCATTGCTGTTTTCTTTTTCAGCAGGCTTGGTGGCGAGTTTATACCACAGTTGCGTGAGGGCGATTATGCTTTCCACTGTATTCTGCCGCAGGGCACTTCTTTGTCGCAAAGCATTGAAACCTCCATGCAGGCAAGCCGCATTATTAAATCATTTCCCGAAGTAAAAATGGTAGTTGGCAAAACAGGATCGGCAGAAGTACCAACCGACCCTATGCCCCCGGAAGCTACCGACCTCATTATCGTATTAAAGCCGGAGAAAGAATGGACCACCACAAAAGATTACAATGAGCTGGCTGAAATGATCAAAAGGAAACTCGACGTTATTCCCGGCGTATTCTTCGAAGCCAACCAACCGATCCAGATGCGCTTCAACGAACTGATGACCGGCGTGCGCCAGGATGTGGCCGTGAAGATCTTCGGAGAAAACATTGATACCCTGGCAGCCCTTGCCAATAAGGTTGCACGGGTGGTGCAGACTGTAAAAGGTGTTACTGCCCCGCAGATCGAACGCACTACAGGACTTCCACAGATTACCATTGAATATGATCGTGCAAGGATTGCGGCATACGGGTTGAATATCGACGATATAAACCGTACCGTCAGCACAGCCTTTGCCGGACAGGCTGCCGGTGTGGTATTTGAGAACGAAAGAAAATTTGACCTTGTAGTTCGTCTCGACAGCGCTTATCGCTCTTCCATAGATGATGTAAGCAATCTCTTTGTTGCAACAGCAGAAGGTAAACAGATCCCGCTTTCCCAGGTAGCCACCGTTCAGTTTAAAGAAGGGCCGGCGCAGATCAGCCGTGAAGATGGTAAACGACGCATCGTGATCGGGTTCAACACTTCCGGGAAAGATGTACAGAGTGTTGTAGAAGAGATCCGTCAAAAACTTGACCAGGCACAACTGCTTCCTGCAGGCTATTATTATACCTACGGCGGCACATTTGAAAACCTTCAGCAGGCCTCTGCCAGGTTACAGGTAGCAGTACCTGTTGCATTGGCACTCATTTTTTTCCTGCTCTATTTTACATTTCATTCATTTAAAGAAGCACTCCTTATCTATACAGCAATTCCCATGAGCGCAATCGGGGGCGTTTTTGCCTTAATGCTGAGGGGCATGCCTTTTAGCATTTCTGCAGGTGTGGGCTTTATAGCACTGTTTGGCGTAGCCGTACTGAATGGCATTGTACTGATCAGTACATTCAACCAGCTTGAAAAAGAAGGCATCAAAGATCTGTTCCAGCGCGTGTTTGAAGGAACCAAAACCAGGTTGCGCCCTGTTTTGATGACGGCGATGGTTGCATCACTTGGTTTTTTGCCAATGGCACTCTCGTCCGGCGCCGGTGCTGAAGTACAAAAGCCGCTGGCTACAGTTGTTATCGGCGGACTTGTAAGCGCCACTTTCTTAACACTTTTTGTACTGCCTATGTTATACATCATGTTCACAAAAAAGGGAAAGAGGGGAAATAATAAGATCGCTCCCGCAACAGCCCTGGTAACAGGATTATTACTAACCACCCTATCTCCGAAGGCGCAGCAACCAGCTGGCGCCCGCATCAACATTGAGCAGGCTATTGGAGCAATGAGTCGCAACCTGCAATACGGGATCAACAACCAGCAGATCGCCAGGGGGCAGGCACAGGTAAAAACAGCCAATGCACTTCCAAAAACAGGTGTGTTTGCTGAGAATGAGGACATGCGCCCCAGCGATCGTAAAGGTATTCTGAAAATAGGCCTTTCACAGAGCATTGGATGGCCGGGATTATATGGCGCTCAGAAAAAGCTTTACAAAGAACAACTGGGTTATTTCCAGGTCAACAATGCTGTTATCAATGCTGAAATAAAAAGAAATGTAAGAGCTGCTTACTACCAGCTGTGGTACCTGCAGGATAAACAGCAGTTATACCAAAGACTCGACAGCATTTACCGTTCACTGAATACCGCTGCTATTCTTAAAGTAAAGGCAGGCGATAGCCCGGGGCTGGATAGCATTGCAGCAAACGTAAAGATGAAAGAGCTGCAGGCGCTGATACAACAGACAGCAACCGATGTTGAAGTACAGCAACAGGTACTGATGCAATTGCTCAATACGGATACCGCCTATTTACCTGTTGATGGTTCATTAGAAAAACTACCCCTCCTGCTAAGCCACCCGGATTCTGTACATCCCGTTTTAGCGCTTAAGCAGCAACAGGTCAATATTGCCAATGCAGGTATTGCTGTAACAAAAAATGAGAACCGGCCTGAATTTTCAGGGCGCTTCTTTACCCAGCGGCTCTATGGCTTAAGCGATCCTTTTACCGGTTTCTCTGTAACGGTGGCATTTCCTCTTTTAGGCTCCGGCGCTACACGCAGCAAGGTGAAGGTAGCACAGGCGGAAGTGGATTTGCAGCAAAAGCAATTCGACTATTCACAACAACTACTGTTAGCTGAGCGTGCACAGGCTGAAAAGGAAGTACAGAAAAACATGACGATGCTTTCCTTCTATGAAAACACCGGATTGCAGCAAACAACTGCTATTATCAGGGCCGCCTCGCTGGCATACCGTTCAGGGGAAATAGGATTTACCGGTTTGTCGCAATACCTGGCGCAGGCCATCGATATTCAACGCAGCTATCTCGAAAACCTGAACGCCTATAACCAATCAGTGATCCAATATTATTACTACTACAACCAATAGCACTTAAACGATAAAAGATGAAAAAAATACTTTGGATAATACCTGTTGTATTGATTGCCTTTTTTCAGATATCCTGCAAAAGCAATGATAATAAAGCTAAAGAACAGGCTGTGGCACCGGCACACGAAGGAGAGCATGCAAATGCGAATACGGCCACATTTACCAATGAGCAGATCAAAAGCATTGGAATTGAAATAGGAACAATTGAAGAAAAACAGTTAACAGCATCCGTAAGGGCCAATGGCGCTTTGCGCGTTCCCAACCAGAACAAGGCGCTGATCAATTCGCTTTACAGTGGCATCATCAAAACACTGTTAATACAACCCGGCGATATCGTAAAAAAAGGACAGGTCATTGCGACGGTGGCTAACCCCGATTTTATCAGGATGCAGGAAGAGTATCTTGCCATCAGTCCAAAAATTGTATTGGCCGGGCAGGAACTGAACCGTCAGAAAGAATTAAATGAGGGCAATGCAGGCGCATTGAAAAACCTGCAGGCTGCAGAATCTGATCTCCGGTCACTCAATACCCGTAAATCAGCACTGGAACAACAGATCGGGTTGATGGGCATTAACCCTGCCGGTCTTTCCAATGGCAGGCTGGTATCGGTATTATCATTACGAACGCCTATAGGAGGCATTGTAAGTAATGTTACTGTCAAGATGGGAAGTTTTGTGGATGTGAGTACACCTGTGGCAGAAGTAATTGACAACAGCCAGCTCCATCTTGATCTCTTCGTTTATGAAAAAGGCCTTCCAAAGCTGAAGAATAAGCAGACCATCCATTTTACGCTCACCAATAATCCCGGTAAAGAATACGATGCACAGATCTACTCACTGGGTTCTACGTTTGAAGATGAAAGTAAGGCTGTCAGCGTGCACGCAAAAGTAAATGGCGATAAAACAGGATTGATCGACGGCATGAATATCACAGCGCTGATCAGCCTGGATAAGATCACCACTCCTGCCGTCCCCAACGATGCAATCGTTACCTACCAGGGACAGGACTATATTTTCATGGTAACCGACCCGCATACAGAAGAAGAACACCAGCAGCAAGGTAAAGACAGCATGCTGAACAACAGCAAAGAGCCTCACGATCATAAAGAGCGAATAAAACCCGGTCCTGAAAAAGGAATAACCTTTGAAAAAATACCGGTTGCTAAAGGAACATCCGAAGTGGGCTATACACAGATCACTTTGCTGAAACCTATTCCTGCCAATGCTGATATCGTTACCAAAGGAGCCTTCTTTGTACTGGCTAAAATGACAAATACCGGCGAAGGAGAACACGATGATTGACCTGCAAAAAAACTGCTCCATTAGTCAGACAGTATCAGGCACAGTGTGCAAGACTGAACCAGCAATCAATAGCATCTGTAAGCATGTGAAGAAGCAGGCCGATGGCAATAATGCGCGATCTGGCAGGTATCAAAAGCAGGCAGTAGATACCAATTGCGATATAGCTATGCAAGGGATGGAAACCGATGCTGCACCGGCAGGGGTCGAATATAGGCGTTGCCAATAAATGGTCAAGATCAACGAGCATAGTAAGCAATAGAATGAAATACGTCTTTACCCAGTGTTTTCTGAAAAAGAAAAAAGCTATCAATACGGGGAAAACAAGATGCAGAAAATAATGAATAACCTGTTGCATAACGGGTCACAAATATAAGGCTTACTGTATTCTAATGAGTAACTGCAGCCGCCCCATGTAACAACAGCCCTTACTGTGTACCCGGTAAGGGCTTTTTATTCGTTCGCTATTAAAATATAGCCGGGGCGTGTTGTATGGTGCAAATGGCGGAGTTAAATGCAAATTTTATACAAACGAAAAAAGGCCCTCAATGGAGCTTTTAATTCGTTGATTTCCAGTACCCAGAACAGGAAACAGTCTTGATCAGCACTATAGTTATTTGTAAAGCTTGCGTATCAAATGCGTGTCTAAAACACTGAAAACGATATCATTATACACTTCCTTGCGCTTTTTCCCTATCGGGACAAATATACTACCCTTGGGAAAATTACAACCAATCCCATGTATTTTTTCTGGCTTGCATCCAAATCCTATATTGTGCCTGTTAGAGTGCCATCGAACCAGGTTAAGATCCTTCCTAGTAGCATAGTTCAATCTAAAAATTACCGGAACTTCATTTTCCGAGGCCCGACGCCTACAAAACAGGATGCCTCTAAGATGCCAACAGTTAATTCTATGACATTATGGATCAACTAAAACCTTTTGCTGATAATCGATTGATTAATGGATGCATTTACTGCGGTGGACCAGCCGACACTCGTGACCACGTTCCCTCGAAATGCTTACTGGATCGACCTTATCCTGAAAACCTACCTGTAGTTTGGTGTTGTGAAACATGTAATCACAACTTCTCGAAGGACGAGGAATACTTCGTTTGTCTTTTAGAATGCGTACTTTGCGGCTCAACCGACTCGGAAAAAATTAAACGGCCGTCAATCGCTAAAATCTTGCAAAATTCACCTAGCCTTCGAAAGCGTATCGAGGCATCACGAATCGAAGTAGACGGTCAAGTCGCCTTTACTCCAGAGATTGAACGTATCAATAATGTAATGTTGAAGTTAGCGCGCGGCCATGCGGCTTTTGAACTCAGCCAACTTTGCCGTGAAGAGCCTGATCATTTTTGGTGTGGCCCTCTTTAATTACTTCCCAAAGAAAGACAACAAGAATTTAATTCGGTTCACTTTCAACAGAATATTGGTGAAGTAGGTTCGCGTAACATGCAGCGCCTCCTTACCACTCAAATGACTATACAGGCTGACAATGGAGAACAGCAAACTGTTGAAATGTTAATCAATGATTGGGTTGACGTCCTGGACGACCAATATAGGTTTATAGCGATAGATGATGGGGGCGAAGTGGTCGTTAGAATTGTTGTTGCAGAGTATTTCGCTTGTGAAATTGCTTGGCAACCCTAGTTCGGCAACCTTAAGATTAATCCTGGCTGGGTATTCAGTTTTAAGCCCTTGCACGGTTCATTTTTTTATATGTTCTATCAACTTTTCAAGTGACTCCCTATGCTTTTTGAGATCCAACCTAATCTGTTTAAACTTAGCTTCGTCAAATTCATAGTTATCCTTGCCGCTTTGGGCCTTTAAAAACTCCTTTCCTTCATCATTGGTAAGCACTTTTGCATGTGCAAATTTATTCCTGATCTCGATAACCTCACTCTGGTATGCTTTATTTAGTTTAAGAAACTCTGAAACATATGCATGCAGGCTGGTATTTTTCTTAAGTATCCCCCTCAACAATTTCCACTTTTTAATTGAATCCATAAGATGTAAGACACCAACGGTGCCCTCGTCCTCATATTTCAATTTCAAAGCAGCATCTCGATCAGAATTGCTTTTTAAAATATTATTTTCTATAAAATCATTTGTGTCAAATGATGATATGAGATCCGAAGTAATACAAATTTGAAGCCCGTCTTCGATCATTGAATCCAAATCAGAGGTTTCCCCTACAATTAAACCTCTCATAGAGTTTATCTCTTCTATTTTCTTAATCGTAGTATGAAAGACTTTTTCAAATTTACTTTCTATCTCCCTACGATCAGAATGATAAACACCTTCAAATAAATGTTCTTTTATTGAATCAGTAATACTCTGCTTATCGCTTGAATAAAATATAATGTCCGTGTAAATATTTTTATCTCGAAGAAAATCAATAATGGAGTCGCCATCTTTTGAATTCCGCAACTTGAAGTCAATCAAGAAAATGTCATACTTTTTGAGCCCATTTGAGACTAATTCTTCCACAACCTCATCCAAGGATTTTTTTCTTTCAATCTTCGGATGAAAACCGTAATCTTTAATCGTGTCACTAAGTAATTCCGCTGTAGTGTCAAACCAGGATGTGTCATCCTCTACCCAGAGGATATAATAATTTAACTTCATCTTTTGAAATGAATAATTAATTCAAAACCCTTTTTGTATTCCGAGTTATATTCTATGGTCGCATTGAAGTCGCTTTCGAGTATTCTCTTTACATGACTAAGTCCTAAACCGGCACCCCTAGTTGAAGTAATTCCTTCTTCAAAAATCAACTTTTCATCTATGCTCGAATCTAATGACTTTCCCATATCTCTAATTGAAAGAATTACAGTTTTTCCTTTATTTGTAAACTCAAAAACAACTTTAGAAGCACTCTTTTTACTAGAGTTGCTTAGAATGTTATCAAGTACTACAGATAGCTCTATCGGCTGGAATTCCCTAATAAACTCAACGCCATTATCAATTATTTCGATTTTTAGTTCCTTGTGTAAAACAAGGTAAATATTCTTGATGTAGTTATTTATATACTTAACAATATCCTCTTCTGTCGACAATTGAGCCTGCAAGTAGTTAGACTTCGTAGTAAACTTAGTTATTGTAATTATTTTTTCATTTGCTAAACCAATTCCTTGTAAGAAAGCCAGCATATCTTCCCTTTTTATATTGGGATTTCTATCTAACTTGTTTTTGAAAAGCTTGATTTTTTTGCTTATATCATCTGCATAAACTCCTATAATATGATTTGAGTCACGTAAATCTTTATATGTAATGGATTCTGCTGAACGAACCCTATCTAATTGCCTTTTCCTATTTTCTGCCGTTTTCTCTGCCTGCTTTCTTGCTTCCTCTTCTTTTCTAGCTTTTTCTTGCGCCTGTAATTTTTCTACTTCTGCCTTATATCTTTCTTTCTCTTTTCGCTCTGCCTCTAACTCCGCCTTTCGGCGCTTTTCTTCCTCCTCACGCTGTTTCTTTTCTGCTTCTTTTCTTTTTTTCTCCTCCTCCGCAGCTTTTTCTTCAGCCGCTTCTCTTTTCGCCCTTTCTTCTGCTTCGCGTTGCTGAGCTTCTTCTTTTTCTTTATAAAGTCTATTGAAATTTTTTTCGGTTAGTTTAATTTGGCTCAGCAATTTTTTGTCGTCGGTATTTTCAGCAATGCGCTCAAGGTCTTGAATGAATTTAGGTTGCGCAACCTCTAGTTGTTCATTTACAAAGTCGATTAGCCCTTTATCGTAGGATACAATTTTTATATTGCTATCATCCGAAAGAGATTTAATGAGATTAACAAAGTCAATCTTGCTTCCTAAATTTGATTTTATATCTTCATATGAATCTTTATCCTTATCATCTTTTAAATTTTTCCGAACCTCCTCTGCTTTCTCTTCACTAACAAAATAATTCTTTCGCTTAAACCCCTCCCCCCACAGAACGCCAGAGACATATCTTTCTAATCTCTTTAAAGCTTTTTCGTCGAAAATTTCAAACAAAGTTTTTCGGCCTATAGTCTCAACAAGTCCGCCATCTCGACTTGAAACTTCTTTAAATTCATTAGATTTCTCAGTAATTAATTCAACCTTACCAAACAATTCGCGCGACCCAAGAAAACGTCCATATCCTTGCGTCTTATTTTTATCTAATCCCCAACTATCATCACCAACATTACCATATGGTTGAACCCGAAAACCATTTTTAAACAGAAAAATGTTGCCATAATTTACTGGCTCTATATCCATTATTTTTCCAAAGTTGATTTTGGCACTTCGATTTAGAAAGTATAAACTTACATCCAAATCATCGATAAGTTTTTTATACTTGTTTACCTCTTCAATATGGTATATTAGGTTTCCCCTATCAATTAGTTTAGTAGTTATCTTATTCCCTTCAATCTTAACGCTTACTTGTGTTGTTTTTATATCAAGAACTTTAAGGATACTGTTATTGATGACTCCATTAATTTTTTGGAACCCCGTTTTCCCTTCATCTCTGTCCAAAAATTCATTTGCAACAATCTCTATCTTAAAATCATCTTGTTTTGAAAATGGATTGATTAATTTTTCTAACGATCTTTTCAGTTCAACCATTTTATCTTCGTCCCAAACAGAATTCAGCTGCTTGATTCGTAAAACAGTACCATGTGGCTTTTGTTGAGGGAATACGACTTTCTCACTCGTTCTTTCCATCGGGATCATAATCGCTCCAAAGCTCTGCTTCGCATCTATTTCAAACTGATTCCAGTCGACATTTATTTTGTAAACACTACTCTGATTGTCTCGTTTAGAAACTAATTCTAGTTCATTGCCTAATCTATCGCACGAAAACCTGCCTACTCCTTTGGCTCCTGCAAAAAACCTTCTTGACTTTGAGTTATTCAGGTGCGATTTCCTTTTAATTTCATCTTCATTTTCTTCATCTTCGCTTCCATCCTTCTTAGCCGAATATGCGACCGCAAACCATTTAGTTTTCAGATCGTTTCGGGACATTCCTTTACCATTATCAGCAATGATAATTTCGTCCTTTAGAAAGGTCAGTGTGACATAATCCGCATAAGCGTCGTACGAGTTTTTTACAAGCTCATAAATTGCAATGAAATCATCGGTAATTAGGTCACGCCCAATAATATTCTTAATGCCAGTTTTAACATCAAATGTGATAAATTCTTTTTCAGGCATTGATCATCTTGTTTAAGATAACTCCGGCTTGCTCTCCAAATAGCGGAGGTATTGCATTGCCTATTTGTGTGTATCGAGGAACTTCTTTAACTCTATTCTTACCGCCTGTAGTATATTTTCCATGGAAAAAATACCAATCGGGGAAACTTTGAATACGCGCATATTCACGCACAGTCAAAATTCGAGGTTCTTGGTAATGTATGTAATCATCCGGAAGCGTCGTAATAGTAGGTGCAACCTCTTTTGCATCCAATGGTATAATAACGTGCTTATTTATATTAAGTCTTTTCCTTATAGACGAATGGAGGTTTTTACCTTTAGGTGCTTGTAAAAACAGCTTAAACTTTTGCTGAATATCAACCCTGTGATTCGGAAAACTGTGACTATCAGGAATAGTTCTCAGTACTCCCTGTCGCAAATATTTTTGATATAGTGATTTAGGAGTTGAATACTTGCCGCTAAAAAAATTTCTACCCCTGTCGGGAGTCGGCTGGAGACCATTCTCTTTTAATAAATCAGAAATTGCGTCAATTAATTTTGGAAATTGTGGCAATTTTCTTTCTTGCAGGAACGATTTTTTATTTTCAATAAGCATCGAAAAAAACGAAGAAACATCAATGTTGTGATGATTTGCATTTCTACGAATACCCACCAGAATGAATCGTGTCCTTTTTTGTGGTATCCCGTATCTTGAAAAGTCTATCATCTCACCCTTAACCTCGTAGCCTAATTGGTCCAAGGTCTCTACAACATATTCTGAATAAGCTTTACCTCGCGCTTTGACCTGATCCCGCATTTGAGCTTTATTTTTTTTAAACTCAAGGGTGAAGCCTTTAACATTCTCAAAGAAGATAAGTTTAGGCCTAGTATATTCTATGAATTTTAGGTAGGAATCGATGAGCCCATTTCGAATATCGCCTTCTTTACGCAATCCTGCCGTAGAAAAACCTTGACACGGCGGTCCTCCAGCTACTAGATCGACCTTCCCCTGCATAGCAAGCAATTGATCTTTGAAATCAATAAGGACTTTATCAATCTCAAGATTTTGGAGGGGCAACCAGAACGGCCAAGCAAAATGCCCCTTATTATCAATTAAGTTGTACTTGAGCGTTTTGAAGGCATCTGGACTTTTTTCAATCGCAAAAAGCCCTTTCCAGCCTGCTTTGTGCAGGCCAAGGGACAAACCTCCACAGCCAGCGAAGAGGTCTATGTACGTTAATTTTGCTGCCATAATGGGTTAATAGTCAGGGCGAATATACTCAATTTAATACTTTTCTATAAAAAGTACAATGGGAAGCTAAGATGCATTTTTCGCATAAGGGTTTACGCGCTTTGCATACAAGGGCTGCAAAGTCTAGGATAGCCCAATTTATTTCCTTGGCAAAGGAGTGTGCAACGACTTGGTCAGCCAATTTTTGCAGGTACGGATCATACCTAATATCTGCCATCTTTCGTTCGCCAAAAAAACGTTCGAGCACCCGCGCCATATTAACGTCTAATAGCGGAGCTGGGACGCCAAAAACTTGTAACTGTATGGCATTCACAATATACTGGCCCAATAGCGGAATATGTTCCAGATCAATTCTTTGAGAAGGAAGCTGTCCATTTAACCGAACCATCTGCAATGCCAGTGCCTTTATTCGTTTTGCTCTCTGACGGTATAGTCCGATTGGTTTTAGGTGATCTTCTAATGTACTTATCTCTGCTGAGGCGATCCAATGCCAGTGGGGAAAAGTGATAATGAATTGTGGATAGAAATTATTTACTGTTTCTGCCTTTGTCCTTTGAAGGAGCACTTCAGCAATGACAATTTGAAAGTCGGTGAGACCATTTTTTCGCCATGGAAAATGGTGGCGACCAGCAGTTTTAAACCAGGAAAGTAGACTGGTTTGAAAAAAGGCAATCTTATGATTGTTATTGTTCATTTACCTTAATCCCTAAAATTATATACCATTTATCGCAAAAATCATATTTACGACTAATCTTTAGCCTCCAATTATCGCCTAAAAATCATAAATAATATCCAAGCTTTACAACAAAAAACTAACACTTCTTCGCCAATACCTATGGAAAATATAACTATACTACTGCAATAATTCTCAAAATAATCAATCAAGCTATCTTTGAACTTATGTGCAGGAATGGCCGCAGTATCGATGGCCTGCTGCTCGAAGATCTGCAAGTGCTCCCTGATCTTGATGATATTCAAGGCTTCTTTATCAAAGTTCTTCTGTTTCTAGGTCTTGGGATGTGTTCATACCCAAACATTGGCATAAGGCCGATTACCCTCCCCACGACCATTGTCATATAACAAGAAGTGGAATCTTATCGCCACTCCTGTATCCAAGTGTCATAGGATAGCGGATTAAGAGGAGATAAAAAGGAGCGTGACGAAAATGCCTTTTCGGTCATGCCAGGAGTTAAGAATTGAATAAGGATAAAAGTGTGTAAAAAAGTGAGCGCATAATTCGAGTGGTGAGACGGAAGCATCACAACCATTTTGACTACGTAAAAACTGCGTGCCATTTGTTTGTTGTAAGTGGTGGGGAAAAAGCAAAAAAATGCGACACTCATTTGACACTCGTAAAAGAAAAAAGGTTGTAAATCAGCGATTTACAACCTTTAACTGTGCCCAGAACAGGAATCGAACCTGCACTACCTTGCGATAACCAGATTTTGAGTCTGACGCGTCTACCAGTTCCGCCATCTGGGCATTCCGTTTTTCTCAAACGGGGACGCAATATTACGGATTTGCCCCATCCCATCCAAAAATGTTCCTAAAATATTATTGCTATTTGCATGATTCTGAACCTGCAACAGGATGAAAGTCATAATCATGGTGGCTACAAGCCACATAATGATCTCATCGAAGCGAGAGACGCTTCGATGAGCGCCCTAGCCTAAAGCCGGGTTCAACTTGCATAAAGCCCTACATTGTACATTTCTAAAAGCTTTTAGGAATTACGTCTTTTCAAACACTGTGTCATTATAAAGCCGCTCAATAAATTTCTCAAACGAGTCACCTAGTGGTATAAAATCATCCTCGTGGGCAATAAAAGGAAGCAGTCCAAATTGAAAGGGGATTTGTCGTTTGTCTATAACAAACATCTCTACATTACAATTTGTCCCAATATAAATCGCCCACGGAAAGAATTCTGCACAGGTATCTTTTGTACTCTGATAAATTTGGTCAGCCGGATCAAACCTGGCAACAAACTCATTTATTAACCCTTCGAAGCCGTTTGTAAATTTCAAAAAACTCTTGTAGCCGTCAGGTAATTCAATCTCCAATTGTCTCTCAAGACTTGCTATTTCTTCATTTGTTGCAGGAAGATTAAGCTCGTTTTTGTTGCCATCGACATCTATTTCAGGGAAATATTTTTTGAAGTCCATCCTTTGGAAGTTAAGATTTAGAGTGTATCATTATAGGCGAGGCGCATAACGGCTACAGCTTTACTTTAGGCAGGACATTCGTTGAATACTCGCCAGGAACTCCAGCCGATCTCAGCCAGCCGTTTTCAACACGGGTCACTGATGACTGAAGCTTTGTTAAAACACCTCCGGGCTGTAATACGCCCCTGACACAACCAGGATTGGAAAATACAACACTTTCGCCGCCTATTAACGTACTGAATGAATTCTTCGTTATTAACGAGTTTTCCCTTATACCTTAAAAAGTGCTCTTATACGTTAGCAGTAAAACTCTTTACATCGTGCCGGTTTTCTTCTGTATTTTACTTCCTATAGCCAAATTGCATCAGTATGATCGATTGCCCGTTTTTGCCGGTGTTTTATGAATACCATCAATGTATTAAAGCAGGGAGACCCGTGCCGGATTATGATGATTTTGTAACCATTGAAAATATCTGGCTGGGGGTTTATGGCCTGGGAAAATTTGAAACCTACCAGTTTCTGTATGACCAATGCAGCAGCCTTACCCATTTACAGCAATGGATCATTGCTCTCAAAGGCAAAGAGCATGTAGAAACCTCAGTGACTGCCTTTGATGAGTGGATTAAGCAAAAGACAATTACACAAGTTCATAGTACAGCTCCTAAAAACACCATACTGAATAATGCTCAGTGGCAGCACTGGCGGCAGCAGGGTTATGTTATCATCAGCAACCTGGTAGCCCCCGATTTATGTGATGCAGTATGCCGGCTCATCTGTATGCAGTTAGGCGCCAGCCTGCAGGCTCCGGAAACCTGGTATAATGATCATCCCCAATGGCATGGCTTAATGCTGCAGCTATACCAGCACCCGGACATTAATGCCATCAGAACACTTCCCGTTATTCAACAGTTGTTTGTTGAGCTATATGGCACCACAGATATCATTGCCAATACAGAAAAGGTCAGCTTTAACCCTCCCGAAACTGATACCTGGAAATTCAGGCATCACCAGCTTCACTGGGATATTGATTTTACCAGGGCAGACAGGTATTATATCCAGGGACTGGTTTACCTGGATGATGTACCTGAAGACAGGGGACCTTTAACCGTAGTGCCGGGTTTTCATCATCAATTTGAAGACTGGATAAAAACATATCCTGATCCCCATGAAGCACAGCAGGCAATGCAACATACCTTTACCGGCACACCGGTACCAGGGAAAAAGGGAGATCTTATTCTGTGGTTGCAAACCTTACCGCACGCTGCCAGTGCCAATCACTCTAACCTGCCCCGGTTTGTACAATACGTCAGTTTTTCAAAACTCTGAGCATAACATCGTTTTACCGCATTTGGGCCAGGACAAAGATTTTAGCTTTACCCAGACGGCCTTAAGCCACAAAACAGGGCCCTTTTACCGGGTATATTGGTAACAGGTTTATTTTTTACTCCCCTATCCCTCCTTTTTTGCTTTCAATTAGTGACTTTTGCAAAAGTCAGGCACTTGCCTGCTCTAAAAAGATACATCTTGGACAATTCGATCAGCTTAAATAAGTTTATCAGTGATACGGGCTATTGTTCACGCCGTGAAGCAGACAACCTGATCCTCGCAGGGCGTGTATTACTGAACGACCGGCCGGCCATGCCAGGCAACCGGTATAAACCCGGTGACACCGTGGAAGTGGATGGCAGTCTTATGACCGCCGCTAAAAAAGATAAACGTGTGTACCTGGCGCTCAACAAACCGAAAGGCATCACTACCACTACCGAATTACACGTTAAGGATAATATCATCAGTTTTGTAGGCTATCCCAAAAGGATCTTTCCCATCGGCCGTCTTGATAAAGACTCCGAAGGTCTCATCTTCCTCACCAATGATGGAGATATCATTAATAAGATCCTGCGGGCCGCAAACAATCACGAAAAAGAATACATCGTAAGAGTCAACAAGCCTATTGACCATGCCTTTGTACAACAGATGTCGCAGGGAGTACCTATTCTTGACACCCGCACCTTGCCGTGTAAAGTACAGATGATGGGACGCCAGACCTTCCGCATCACGCTTACACAAGGTCTCAACCGCCAGATCAGGCGCATGTGCGAATACCTGGGATATGCGGTAGTGGCTTTGCAACGTGTACGAATCATGAACATCCGGCTCGATAAACTCCCGCTGGGCAAATGGCGTTATCTCAGTGAGGCAGAAGTATCGCTACTGATGGAAAGTGTGGCAGATTCAAACAAGGTTGATAACGAAAGAAAACCAGCCGCACACAGGAAGAAGGCTGCTGCGCATACGCAGGCCCCTGCACATCCGAAATCAGGCCTTCCTGCAAAGGATAAGGCGCCAGCCCATAAGGATAAAGGGACAAAACCAGCCACTAAAGCTAAAGAAGGTAAATCTCCAACAGGCAAACCAGCAGAGAAGACCTGGAAGAAGGAAAATGCTGCACAAAAATCCACCCAGGCACGACAGGGAAAGCATTCACGCCCGGACAAGAATAAGGGAAAGGATAATGACCACGGTAAAAAAGGTAACCGGTCAGGCGCAGAAGGTTCATTCAAAAATTACAGAAGCAAGGGGCGTCGTCATGGTGGCTAAAAACTACCGGAACCTGCGTATTATCAGCCCCCAGGCTATGGGCATGATAGAGACTTTGTATAATTCAGTACAGCGGAGGCCTCTCTATGTGCCGTACAATGGAATTACCC
Source organism: Chitinophagaceae bacterium (assembly GCA_047602185.1). Classification (GTDB taxonomy): domain Bacteria; phylum Bacteroidota; class Bacteroidia; order Chitinophagales; family Chitinophagaceae; genus PMP191F. The sequence goes on from JASGHY010000001.1 coordinate 2,311,947, forward strand.
CACTCCCAACGGCCTTAATTTAAACGCCGGTATTCATTAGGGGTTATGCCTGTTTTCTGTTTAAACAAACGGGTAAAATGCTGCTGGTACCTGAACCCTAACTCATCCGCTATTTCGTTAATTGATTTACCGGGATCAAAGATCTTTTCTTTGGCTTCTTCAATTACTTTTAACTGTATATAGTCTAATGCAGTACTTCCCGTTTCCTTTTTAATAAGGTCTCCGAAATAATTAGGCGAAAGGTGTAATTGCTCTGCACAATACGCTACAGTTGGCAAACCTGAGGTTTTTGATTTCCCCGATCTTAAATAATCATTTAACAGGTTTTCAAAACGGGCAAGAATGCCTTTATTGACATGGCTCCTGGTAATAAACTGCCGGTCGTAAAAGCGCATGCAATAATTCAGAAAAAGCTCAATATTGGAAACGATCAGTGTTTTGCTATGCTTGTCAATATTCAGTTCTATTTCAGTAGCAATTTTTTCCAGGCAATCATTGATCGTAACCCTTTCTTTTTTTGAAAGATGCAATGCTTCATTCACTTCGTAAGAAAAAAAAGAGTACTCTTTTATCAGCTTCCCGAGATGTGTTCCGATAATCAGGTCAGGGTGAAATACCAGGGCCCTTCCGGATGGCTTAATCATCTTACCCTTACTGTCAATTCCATACACCTGGCCCGGCGATATAAACACCAGTGTACCATCCTCATAATCGTAAGGCTGGCAACCATAACGGATATCTCCACACTTGATATTTTTAAGAAAAACAGCATAGATGCCCATATACCTGCGGAAAGAATGAAAGGTCGGGATCTCGTCAAAATTAACGACACTCACCAATGGGTGAAGCGTTTCAGCACCCACACTATCATTATACTGCTTTACCGTATCGATCCTCTCCACTTTTTCCATAATGTATTCATTTCATACAAATTTAACGCACCTGCCGGTGAAAGCATCAGGAAGGCCCTGTAACCTGTAAAAATGGTAAATACATCCGTATTCTGTATAAATACGGAAGCCATGATATTGATGAAATTTGTATATCATTTACAGGAAGGCGCTTAAACACCGGCAAAATGCTGATTATTTGAGCTAACGCAGTAAAAAACCAAAAGATGAGATCAAATGTTAGAAATCTGTCGTACATAATACCTGTAGCCGCTATTCTTATGGTAGCTATAGCATGTAATGATCTGAAAAATAATAAAGAAATGAAAACAGAAGAAACTACTCCCCTCTTTCCCAGGGGCAATAAAACACCCGCGGAATGGTTTGTGGGGAACGCTTACCTCCACATAGTATCAGAAAGGAACAGTAATAATGACTTTGTGATCGGCAGTGTAACTTTTGAGCCGGGCGCCAGGACCAACTGGCACACACATCCGAGGGGACAGGTACTGATCGTAACCGAAGGAGAAGGCTTATACCAGGAAAAAGGGAAACCGGCGAGCATCATTAAAAAGGGAGATGTTATTAATATCCCGGAAAATACAGAGCACTGGCATGGTGCAACCGCCGGCAGTAAAATGGTACATATCGCCATCACCAATTTCCTGGGCGAAAGCAACAGCACGTGGCTAAAGCCGGTAAGTGATGAAGCGTATAATGAAGCCAATAAACAATAAATATTTCTTATGATGGGCAAAAGCAAGGTTCTTCAATGGATACTACTTTTTGTTCTCACAATAAGTATTACTACAATGAATGCACAGCAAAATACGATCCCCGCCGAAAGCTTAACTGCCACGCAGGAAAGTCTTGTGAAAATTGCAGCCCTGACAGCAACCGGGAATACGGAACAACTGAAAGTTCAATTGGATAGCGGGTTGACGGCAGGTCTTACCATCAATGAAATAAAGGAGGCACTGGTGCAGTTGTATGCCTATTGCGGTTTTCCAAGAAGCCTGAATGCTGTCAATACATTTAAAACAGTTGTAGACGAAAGAAAAGCAAAAGGCATTACCGATACAACGGGAAAAGAAATTGTAGTAGAAAATACGGCAGCAGACAAATACGAGCAGGGCCGAAAAGTGTTGGAAATACTGACCGGAACGCCACAAGCCCGCCCTGCACCGGGTTTTGGATCGTTTGTACCACGCGCTGATGCTTTTCTGAAAGAACATTTATTTGCCGATATTTTCAACAGCGATGTACTTAGCTACCAGCAGAGAGAACTGGTTACCATTGCCGCACTGGCCGCATTACCCGGCGTAGAACCACAGCTGCAGGCTCATATCAATATGGGTAAAAATACAGGCATCAATGAAAAACAATTAGAGCAGCTTGCCGGGTTAATAGAAAGACACATCAGCAAAACACAGGGTAATACTGTAAGAAAGATTATTGGCAAACCACTTGTCCCTGTTACAGAACCAGGGTTAATGGTACGCGTGGCAGAAATAGAGATCGTTCCGGAATACCTGGAAGAGTATAAAGCTATACTCCGGGAAAATGCTGCACTATCCGTAAAACTTGAGCCCGGGGTCATCTCTATTTTCCCGATGTTCAGGCATGAGGATCCTGTACAGGTAAGGATCGTAGAGATCTATGCCAGCAACGAAGCATACCAGTCTCATTTAAAAACGCCCCATTTCCAGCATTATAAAACCACCACTTTAAAAATGGTGAAGTCACTGAAACTCGTAGACATGGATACGCCCGACAAAGAAACGATGCTTAAAATTTTCAAAAAACTGTAGACTACCAGGTTGTTGTCAGCGCTGGTATTGGGTTAATAATACTTCCCCGGATCTTTTAAGAATAATAAGTCTTGATCCCGGTGGCATATCTCCATGCCCCTACAGCATGCAGACCCTCCACCCGGAGCCAAACAACATTGAATAAACAATCTAAAAGCAGGTGTATATGAATACAACTCAAAGTTTTTCTACAGCAGAGTTGAAACAGATAGAGATCGCTGATGATCTGAAAATATCTCCTTTGCGCGATGACGGCGTTACCTATGGTACGCCTACCTGGATATGGAATGTAGTTGTAGACGGGCAACTCTATGTAAGAGCTTACAATGGACAACAATCCCGGTGGTACCAGTCGGCGATTAAACAAAAAGCCGGTCGTATCCATGCTGCCGGTATGGTAAAGGACGTGATTTTTGAACCGGCGAATGAAAAAAACATCAATGAAAAAGTTGACACAGCCTACAAAGAAAAATATACTGAAAGCCCCTACCTGCCACCTATGATCATCGAAAGAGCAAGGGCCGCAACTATAAGAATAATTCTGAAACACTAACAACATACTAAAGGAACAGGTATGGCAAAGCATATAAAAAATTCATCAAGAAGAGATTTTATCAGGCAAACAACCCTCACGGGTACCGGCATGGCACTGGCAACACCCATGGGTTTGTTTGCAACAGGAACTATCAACAAAAACAAAGAAAAAATGGATCAGACAACAAGATCAAAAGGCTACGCAGGAACAAGCGAAACTGCACCAATGAGTCCCTGGGAGTTTGAGCGCAGAGCAGTCGGAGACAACGATATATTAATTGAAATAAAATATTCCGGGATCTGCCATTCAGATATACATACCATTAAAGGACACTGGGGAAAACAAACATATCCACAGGTACCCGGACACGAGATTGCAGGTATTGTAACTGCTGTTGGTAAAAATGTTACCAAATTCAAGGTGGGCGATAAAGCTGGTGTTGGGTGTATGGTAAACAGTTGTATGGATTGCCTGAGCTGCAAGAACGGAGAAGAGCATCATTGCGATAATGCAGCCACCGTTTATACCTATGGCAGTACTGATAAAACATCTCCATCCGGCATTACACAGGGAGGTTATTCCAACAACATTGTTGTGACAGAACATTTTGCCATTAAAATACCACCAACCATCAGTCTTGAGAATGCAGCGCCCCTGCTTTGTGCAGGCATCACTACCTACTCTCCCCTGGTGAATGCACGTTTCAAAAGAGGTGATAAAGTAGGTGTGGCAGGTATCGGGGGCCTGGGACACCTGGCAATAAAACTGGCTGTAGCTAAGGGAGCAGAAGTATATGCGTTCACCACTTCTGCCGGCAAAAAAAATGACATTCTTTCATTTGGCGCCAAAGAAGTGATCGTTGTAGATAGTGCAGATAAGCTGAAGCCTTATAAAGCAACGCTGGATTATATGATCTCTACCATTCCCTATGCGTTTGACCTGTCGGGCTATATTATGTGTGTAAAGCCTTATGGACATTTTACACAGGTAGGTCAGCCCATCAATGGAGAGTTTACCATCAACAACAGTAATTTTTTCATGAGCCGGGTCAACTACAACAGTTCAGTGATCGGGGGCATTCCCGAAACCCAGGAAGTGATGGACTTCTGTGCACAGAATAAAATTTACCCGCAGATCCAGGTCATTAAGGCTTCAGCAATAAATGATGCCTGGGATAAAGTGATCAACAAAGAGGCCCGTTACCGCTATGTCATTGACGCCTCCACATTTTAAATACATTCCGGGGATCCGGATAAAAATCAATCAGCATGAAAGAAGAATTCAAAGATAAGGTAGCCGTTGTTACCGGTGCAGCAAGCGGTATGGGGCTTGCTGCAGCAAAACGATTTGCAGAGGCAGGTGCTACAGTTGTATTGACAGATATTAATGAACCAGCCGGTCAGGTAGCGGAGATTGTCGATGCAGGGTATAAAGCAATAGCTATTCGCTGTGATGTGGCTGATGAGCAAAGCGTGGCATCAACCATTGAACAAATAGTCTCCGGGTTCGGCCGTCTCGACTTTGCATTCAACAATGCAGGGATACAGAGCCCGGCCGAAGAGCTGGCTAACGTAAGCAATAAAGAATACGATCGTATACTGGATGTGAACCTGAAAGGTGTATGGAACTTTATGAAGTATGAACTATTGCAGATGCGGAAGCAGGAAGGTGGAGCAATTGTCAACAATTCATCATTGGGAGGGCTGGTAGGTGTACCTGGCCGTGCTGCTTACCACGCTTCAAAACATGGTATACTGGGACTCACCAAAAGCGCAGCACTTGAATACGCAGAAAGGGGTATCCGCATTAATGCAGTATGCCCGGGTATTATTTCCACTCCAATGGTAGAAAGCATGCTGGCCAACGAGACTGGCGTTATGGAAGAAATGATGAAAGATGTACCCATTAAGCGATTGGGGCGGGCTGAGGAAGTGGCAGATGTGGTACTGTGGCTTTGCAGCAACGCATCTACTTTTGTTATAGGCCAGGCCATTGCGGTTGATGGCGGCTATACTGTACGCTAAATATCTTATAACAGCAAACCAGCGTTGACTGGATTAGTAACGATATTCCGTCCATTCAGTTGATCGAAGCGTATCAGGCTTCGATCAACTTATTATGTGGTATATAGTCACAAAGCAAAGTAAATCGCTGTATTATCCTTGCCTCCCGCGTTCAGCGTTCAGCATCAAACACGTATCTGTATTCAACTTAAAACTTATCACTAGCGTTGCGTCTTTAATCAAAGATTTTCAATTGATTATCATTTGTCTCTTTAAAATTGTGTGTTTTTATTGATTCTGCGAACAGCTCATGTAATGGCACTTTTTCAAAAATGCAGATACTAAGGACCTGTAATATTTCATAGATAGATTGCTGTATACAGAATCTCTTTTTTGCAATGGCTACTAGTACGTAGACAGTAATGGCAATCCATATTTGTGTTTTTACTGCATTCTCTGACTTGCCCCAAAAGGATTTTATTTTAAGGTGCTGCTTTATCCATTTGAAAAATAGTTCTATGAACCATCTGTACTTATATAATAAAGCTATTTCTGTCGCTTTTAAAGAGAAGTTATTGGTGATAAAAACAAATGTTTTGTTTTGCTCAGCATCATAATACTTGACTCTTCTGAAGCATTCCGGGTAGGCTTTGTATACTGCTTTATTGGTTTTACGCAGGTGTATTCGTTGGTCACAAATGATTCCATTTGATCTATCTACATCCAATGATTTGACCCGGATAAAACTAAAGTCAGAACGCGCTCTTGTAATAAAAAAAGCGGTAGCCTGGTGAATACGATATAACCTGTCAAAGTCAATGTAGCCGCAGTCTACAACATAAAAGCTATCGGGTTCGTAATGAATGTTGTCAAGAATATGTAATTCATGAACTGCGCCTGGTGTTATTTGAATGAACTCCGGTATAGAAGTTTTTAGATCCAGTTGAGTATGTACTTTTACTCCTCCGCGCGTATGTTTATACTTGGCCCAATAACAAGCTGTGAGTGACACATCTATAATGGTGGCATCAATGGCAAAGATGTTATTGGTGATGTCAATGTCAAGTTGACTGTCTTCTTTGTACAGAGATTTAGCTTCCTGGATGAGAGACATGCAAAAATCAGCATATATTCTCCAGTTCCTGCTTTCATTTGCCCGCGACAAAGTTGTTTTTGCAATCACTTCACCAATACCAAGATGATAAAGCTTGTTGGCATTAGCAGATAAACAAAGGATTGTATCGGATAAACTTTCCCGGTGTGTTAGTTGACCAAAGGCCATGCATAGAAATTGCTTCCAGCAACTGAATTGTTTGGTCTTATAGTCTCCATGATATCGTTTTACACAAGCATAAAAAGACTTATGAGAAATAAGTGCGATTATCTGAGAAAATGCATATTTGCCCTGATTCATGACTACTGATTGTCAGGGAATTATACAAAAGCTCATTCAAAACATTTTCAAATCGTTTCCACATGAAATACCGGCAGAACTCAATACAGACAGCAACTTCAATGAACTTACTCCTGCAACAACGCAACGCTAGTGATAACCTACAACTTATAACCCTGTATTTGCATCTAACTAGCGCGAGAGTTAGCGCAGCGGCTCTCGTGCTTACTATATGTACCCGGTCTGTGACCGGCATACCCGGGTAATCTTCAATTACTATCAATCTCTTCTCCGATCAAAGATTCATATAGCAGCATATCAGAATTACTTTCAAAATCCGATTCAAACGACCTTAAACCTTGTACCTTAAACTTTAAAAACACCTTCGCGCCTTATGCGTCTTTGCGAGCCTATCTCTTCCCAGCCCCACGCAATAGAGCATGTCACAAACTGATTTTCCGACTTCAAAGTCAAGCACCTTAAACCATATACTTTATACTTTATTCCGCTCATAGAAGCGTCCCTCGCTTCGATGATATTATTATGTGGCTTGTAGCCACAAAACAAAGCTCCACCCTCATTAAGCTGTATTCCTGCCTTCCGCGTTAAGCGTTAAGCGTTCAGCATTAAGTATGTATTTGTCTTCAACTTACAACCTGCCCGTTTTTTAGAAAATGCGCACTTAACAAGCAGACGGACCGAACCGGTGAACCACCGGTCATACACAAAACTACTTTGCCGGGTATAGACCATTGCGGCGAAAAATGGCAGAAATAACCTAAAACGGAAGAAAGTGACAAAAAGGGAAAAAACGGCAAAAAGTGACAAAAACGACCTGTTCATTTGGAAAGCACTTATTCACCAGTGTATGTTTGCTCAGTGTCTTGCAAAAGCACTGACAGGTAAGATCAATACAAATCCTGCTTATATGGCAAAGCAATTAGGACCTTTTAAATACGAAAAGACTTTAGGGTGCATTACTTTTTATCGGCGGGGCGACAAATGGTATGCACGACAAAAAAGCTCGTTGAGCCGACGCAGGGTGAAGACCAGCAAACAGTTCATGAATACAATGCAAAGTGCACGCCGCCTGGGCAAGGCGGCCTGTCTTGCGGGTGCTGTATATGATAAATTGCCGGAAGCATGGAAAATGTTTGAACTCTACCAACAGTTAACAGGAATAGCAACATGTTCTTTAAAAGAAGGAAGATCAGCCAGCGATATCAGGGATCTGCTAGTACAGCAATTGCATGAATGGGGATATCGAAAAGAATTACAGTATCCTGTCATTAAACCCAGTAATGTAAAACTGAGGGTACGGGATTTCAGGAAAAGCAAAAGTGGTTTAAAGCTAACAAGCCCATCAGGATCGAAGTCCGGAAATCAGGATGAAACAGGCATTAATCCAGGGAAGAATTTCACGAAAAAGAGAGCAGACTCACAAGAACGCAAAGGCGGTTTAAGATATAAATTTCAAGGTATAAGACGCTTGACTCCAAAGTCCCAAAAAAGAAGTGTAACAAACGACAACATGCGGGTGAGTTCCATGCGCAAGAGATCAGGCTCGCAAAAACGCATAGGATGCAGGACAGAATACCGGATCATAACAAGACTAAACGAGGATACGGGTTAGGTGTAGCAATAGACTAATAGAGGGGCTGAAAAGCAAACAAGGATAATGAGGCCTGGTCAATATCAACACCAGGTGATAAACGTTGCTCTCATAACTTATAAACGAAGGCGAGTTGTAATTATAAGAACCAACGTTCACACAACATTTGTAACCTGCAATTATTTTATTAGCCTGTCATCCCGACGAAGGAGGGATCTGAAACCAGCCTGCTCAACATGCTACAATTACTTCGGCACTAGCATGCTGATGAAGAAAGCAGCTTCTCCGCTCACCCTCTGCGAAAACCTCTTTATCTCTTGTTCTCTGCTGTTAGCTTGTTAACTTATATTTTACACTTTATATTTTATACTTGCTTTCGTTTACTGACCCTAAACTTTATGAAGAATAAAATTCCGGCTGCTTTAATTTTCTCAAGACTTTTTATCGGACTGGTGATCATTTTACTGAGCATTGCTCAGCCCAATCATTACAAAATACTGGCAATAACCCTCCTGACCATCGGCCTGCTGACAGACATTTTTGATGGTATCATTGCAAGGCAGCTTAACATCTCAACACAAAAACTGAGACGCCTGGACTCAACTATTGATCAGGCTTTCTTTATTTCCGTGGCCATTGCAACCTATATTGCATGCCCGGATTTTTTCAGGACAAATGCTTTAAAACTCATAATACTGCTGAGCTTCGAAGGGCTGACCTACCTGGTAAGTTTCATTAAGTTCAGAAAGGAAATAGCAACGCACTCTATCGGGGCAAAGATCTGGACACTTATACTTTTTGCCACCCTTGTTCAGATCATTCTGCAATGCCAGTCAGTCATTTTGTTCAATATCTGTTTCTGGACAGGATTGTTAACCAGGCTTGAGATCATTGCTATTATACTGGTGCTAAAGAAATGGACCAATGATGTGCCCAGCTTTTATCATTCCCTGAAACTAAGACAAAATAAACCAATCAAAAGACATAAGCTCTTTAACGGATGATAAGGAAGCCAAAAAACTTTATACCTTACAGCGGCTTAATAACTTTTCGATGAACCTCTCCATTACAGGCTATTCAACAGCGCTTTTCTCTACCTGGTATTTTATTGAAGAACTGGGACTTCTGTTTGATGCAGGAGAAGGGCTAACCTCTGCCCTGCTGCAAAAAAGTAGGAAGGTAACACATGTATTTATTTCACATGCCGACAGAGATCACCTCACCGGTCTTTTGCAGTTTAACCAGTTGAATGCACGTCCTGGTTTTCCTGTAATTCATTTCCCTAAAGATTCAGGCTCTTTTACAGCGATTGAAACCTTTTCAAAAAAGTTTGACCCGCATGTAAGCGGCACAGTCTGGCAACCATTGGACGATGGAGCTATCATTACTGTTAAAGATAGTATAGAAGTACAGGCAGTAAGGAACAGCCATGTACCAGCCCAAAAGGAAACAATAAAAAGTTTAAGCTACAAGGTATTGCAGGTCAAAAGCAAGCTTAAAAAGGAATTTACCACACTATCACCCAACGAAATAAGAACGCTATCGCTTGAAAAAGGAAAAGACTTCACCACTGAAAAAATAAGTACAAATATATTAAGCTATTCCGGCGATACCCCTGTTGAAGGCTATGCCACCTGGGATCAATCAAAAATATTAATTCATGAAGCCACCTTTTTAGGTGGTGATGAAGGAACGGCAGTAAAAACTCACGGCAATAAACACAGTACACTGGAAGAGGTGATGAAAATGGTAAGTGAAATAAAAATAGAAGTATTGATCCTGGGGCATTTCTCATCCCGGTATGCTCCGGAGCAAATCGACAACAGAATTAAAGAACTGCATAAAAAATACAACCTGAAGATCCCGGTATTTCGTATTTTACCCGGAGCAACTGTTTTTAATATTCTTCAAACTCCACCTTTGTGTGAATAGTACTAAGGGCAAAATGAAGGTAGGAAATACAAAGTTAGAAGTACGGAAGGTGAAAATGTCGAATGTCAAATTTTGAATATCGAATTTCGAAGGGAAATACAAAGAGGCAGAAGTCTGAAAGCCAGAACTGCAAATTGCCAACTGCCAACTTGTATTGACTCACAGCTCAACGCTCGCAGCTTTTATTCCCTTTCACGTTTGACTTTTCACATTTCACGCTCCCACTCACGCCTCACGGAAGCTTTCACGTTTCACGCCTCTTCCATTGACCATTCACTTGCCCTTCAGTTGCATTCTGTTGCATAGATTTTCTTTGTTTTTCATCATTTTTAGCGGGCGTTTCGGGCAGCAATCCAATCTTAATAAATACATTTAGCGTGTTATAAATAACACAACATGCAATACAATAACAATAACCGGTGGTATGTAGTGCCGGTACTAACGATGAGCCTTGCCATGGCCGCTGCCTGCCAGGATGCAGCAAACAAAACACCTGAAGCAACAACAGAGCCAGCAAAGGATTCTGTGACCACGCAACCGCTGGTAAGTCATATTTACACGGCCGATCCTTCAGCACATGTATTTAACGGACGCATTTATATTTATCCCTCACACGATACGGCAACCGGTACGCCAGAGAATGACAATGGCGATCATTTCAACATGATGGATTACCATATTCTTTCCCTGGATTCTGTAGGCGGTAAAGTAACTGATCATGGTGTAGCCCTGCACATTAAAGATATTCCCTGGGCCGGCCGGCAGCTCTGGGCACCCGACGCAGCATTTGCCAACAATACTTATTACCTGTACTTTCCCGTAAAGGATAAGCAGGATATCTTCAGGATCGGGGTAGCAACTTCTTCTAAACCCGAAGGACCTTTTGTAGCAGAAAAAGAACCTATTAAAGGTAGCTACAGTATTGACCCAGCTGTATTTGGCGATGATGATGGCAACTTTTATATGTATTTCGGTGGCATATGGGGCGGACAACTGCAACGCTGGAATAATAACAAGTATGATTCTGCCGGTAAACTGCGGAGTGGTAACGAACCTGCTATATTGCCACGCATTGCTAAACTAAGCAAAGACATGAAGAGCTTTGATGGCCCGGTAAAGGAAATACAGATTGTTGGTAAAGACGGTAAACCCTTTGCTGAAAAAGATAATGATAAACGTTTTTTTGAAGCAAGCTGGATGCATAAGTATAAAGGAAAATATTATTTCTCCTACTCTACCGGTGATACACATTTTATTTGCTATGCCATTGGTGATAGTCCTTATGGGCCATTCACTTACCAGGGTGTAGTACTGAACCCGGTTAAAGGCTGGACAAATCATCACTCTATCATTGAGAAAGACGGTAAATGGTACCTGTTCTACCACGATGTACAACTGAGTGGTAAAACGCACCTGCGTAATGTGAAAGTAACAGAACTGCATTACAACGATGATGGAACCATCCAGACCATAACAGCCCAATAAACGAAGAAGACATTGTTAAAGGCCTTGCTCACCTGTACGATCAGGCAGCAAGGCCTTTGTTGTTTATTGCAGTTCCTGACCTGACAGGTCCTGCCAATAAAGCAAGTCCCGGACTGGTGCACAGGCATTCTGTATCAGAAAAAGCCCTGTTTATCGCAGTATTTTCCTGCGAACGCGTTTTATGCCATGATAAGTTTTTACTTTGCCGGTATGAAACAGGTATGGTATCAAAGAAAATGGGTGATCGTATTGACACATGCTGTGCTGTGGATAGTCCTGTTTTCCCTTCCGTTCTTATTACGTCCTTATAACGACAAAGAGAATGCTGAACACCACAAATCCTCAACAGAGCTAATTCAGTATATGCTTAGCAATGCCGGCTGGATCGCGTTCTTTTACCTGAACGCTTACATGCTGGTACCACGCCTGCTGAGCAAAAACAAGAACTGGCAGTACACCACTGCTATTATCATCGTTTTTCCCTGCATCATACTCTACCACTACCTGTTGTATGCCTTGTTTCCAGGTGCTGAAAGACATGGCCCCGATACATTTTCGTATATCCTCATTAACCTGTTCATCTACCTGTTCTTTTCAGCTACCAGTCTTGCCTTTCGACTGATCAGCGATAAAACAAGGGATGACCGTATTTCGAAGGAAAAGGAGAATGAGAACCTGAAAACCGAGCTTTCGCTGTTACGCTCACAGGCCAGCCCCCACTTTATGTTTAATGTACTGAACAATATGGTGGCGCTGGCACGTAAAAAGTCGGACCTGCTGGAACCCTCGCTGATCAAACTTTCGTCGCTGATCCGCTATACCGTTTATGAAGCCAATGCTGAAAAAGTATTACTGGAAAAGGAAATTGACTACCTGGAAAGCTATATAGACCTGCAACGTCAGCGCTTTGGCAGTAATGTACAGTTCAACATACATTTTGATGAAGTGAATGACAGCAGCCAGATTGAACCGATGTTGCTGATACCCTTTGTAGAGAATGCTATCAAACACGGTACCGGTTATATAGAAGATGCACAGATAGATGTGGACCTGAAGGTAAAGAACAATGTATTGTTCTTTAGTGTAAGAAACAGGTATAGCGATGCTGTACCCGAAATAAAGGATGCCACATCAGGTATTGGTCTGGCTAATGTACAGCGCAGGCTTGAATTGCTGTACCTGCACCAGTATAAACTAACAATTGATAAAACAGGCGGATGGTTTTCAGTATCCCTGCAACTGCCCCTGCATTAACAATTGTATCCGTAAACCAATTAAAGCAATGGTATGCTACGTTGTATTGCGATAGATGATGAGCCGCTGGCCCTGGAGTTGCTGGAAGACAATATCAGCAAAGTACCATTTTTGACACTGGTAGCCAGTTTTAACAACCCTGTACAGGCCATGAAGGTGATGCAGGAACAGCCGATAGACCTCATTTTTCTTGATATACAAATGCCTGGTCTTACAGGCCTGCAGTTTATCCAGACGCTTGTACAAAAGCCAATGGTGATCATGATCACCGCTTATGAAAAGTACGCCCTTGAAGGTTTTGATCTTGACGTGGTAGATTATCTTGTAAAACCTGTTGCGCTTAACCGCTTTATTAAAGCCTGCAATAAAGCACAGGAGCTACACCAGTTACGTCAGAAAGCACAGCAACCTGCTGCAGAATCTCCCACCGACTACATTTTTGTGAATGTAGAATACAGTCTTGTAAAACTGATGCTGGAAGACATTATGTGGATTGAAGGCATGAAGGATTATCTGAAGATCCATTTAAAAAGCAGTACCAAACCGGTTATTGTACGCATGGCTATGAAGACTATGGAAGAGCAATTACCAGCCTCCCAGTTTGTACGTATCCATCGCTCATTCATTATTTCTAAAAAGCATGTTACGGCAGTACGCAAGAACAGCATTTTCCTCGGCGAAACAGAACTACCTGTAAGTACCCAATACCGTGATGCGATTACAGCGATTACGGGGTTTCCGCAGTGATACGCTGAATGCTTAACGCAGAACGCCTAATGCTTAACGCGAATACAATGTGCGGATGACGGATTTGAAAATTTGAAGATTTGAAAATGTTGGATGCTGAACGCCGGATTTCGAAGGAAATACCCAAATCCAGTTAGCAGTTGGCAATTTGCAGTTATCATGAATGCCAGCGACGAGCTTTGAGCTACGAGCGGCGAGCAAATACAGGAAGACCAGTTGTATTGTTCAAATTTCAAACATCAAATCTCAAATCCAATATCCAGTATCAAGCATCGGGCATCCGAAGGCTCCACTCACGTCTCACGATATTGCCGATTGCCGTCTGCCGATTCACGACTCACGTCTCACGACTTCACAGCCTTTCCCCTATTTCGTCGCAATCTTTCCCATTTACGTCTCATTTCACGATCCGGTGACAGTAACCATAGATAGTTTTGTGTGATTAATATGCTATCTATGAAGATGTTATTATTGGTTTTATGCATGAGTATCGGTATTGGAGCCTGGGCACAGATGCCCGGTGGTGGTGCCTCCGGTGGCGCACAGGCCAATATGGGACATATATTCGGTAAGATCACCGATAGTTCCGGCAAGGCGCTCGACAATGCCTCTGTAATGCTGATGCAACAGAAATACGACCCTAAAACACAGAAATCCAAAGAAGTACTGGTAAAAGGTATGACCACCAAAAGTAATGGTGAGTTCAGCCTGGAAGGCTTACCCATGTTTGGCAAACTGAAACTGAAGATCTCAGCCGTAGGTTACCAGCCCCTGGAACAGGAGGTTGCTTTTCAACTGAAAATGCCTGCAGGCGGAGCCGCTGCCCCTAAAGCAGGAAGTGACCCCTCACAACAGATGGCGGCGATCTCCGGCATTGCCAGTGCATTTGACAAAGACCTTGGCAATATAAAACTGCAACCCGATGTAAAACAGCTGGAGGATGTAGTAGTAACTGCTACCAAGCCATTGATGAAGATGGACATTGACAAAAAGACCTTCAATGTTGACAGGAATATCGTGAGCACCGGCGGTACTGCCGTGGATGTAATGCGCAACGTACCTTCTGTACAGGTAGATATTGATGGTAATGTAAAACTGCGTAATGCTTCTCCACAGTTGTATGTAGATGGCAGACCCACTACCCTTTCACTCGACCAGATCCCTTCTGATGCGATCGAGAGTGTGGAAGTGATCACCAATCCATCAGCCAAATACGATGCTTCCGGTGGTAATGCAGGTATCCTGAACATTGTATTGAAAAAGAATAAGAAAACCGGTTATAACGGTAACCTGATGGCTGCGGTTGATAGAAGAGGCGGTTGGAATGGCAGCGGTAATATCAACCTGCGCCAGGATAAGTTTAACCTGTCTGCAGCTGTAATGAGCAACCAGATGCGTAACCGCACTACCGGTACTACAGACCGTACCAACTTTGGAGATACAGCAGTAAACGTATTACAGAACAACCTGAATAAAACCAAAGGTGGTTTCCTGTTTGGTAAGGTAGGCCTGGATTATTTTCTTTCCAACCGTACCACCCTTTCTGCCAGTGTCATCAAAGTGCATGGTAAGTTCAGACCCAACGAAACGCTTGATCTCAATACTGATAGCCTCTATCCTTCCGGCACCATCAGCAAATACAGCAACAGGTTGTCAAACTCCGACAGAACATTTAATGCTACCGGTTTGCAACTGGGCATGAAGCACAACTTTGCAAATCCCGGTGAAGAATGGACCATTGACTTCAACCTGTTTAACGGTAAAAATTCAAGTGACGCCTTATACACTACCAACTACTATACCGGCAGTAACGTAACCGGCACACAGTTGCAGAAAACATTGGGCGACGGATCCAATAGCTTTATTACTGTACAGACAGATTATGTTAAACCGTTTGCCAATGAAATAAAACTGGAAACCGGTTTAAGGGCACAGATCAATAAAACAGAGAACAACAACGAAAACTATATTCAATATCCCGGGGCAACTGATTATGTAAAGATCTCTTCAGCCACTACCAATTATAAGAATACCAATAACGTGTATGCAGCCTATGTATCACTGTCCGGCAATCTTACCAAAACCCTTGGTTATAAAGTTGGTTTACGTGCTGAAAGCTCTAACTATACCGGCACATTGCTGAATACAGGTGAGAAATTCAAGAATGACTACCCTGTAAGCCTGTTCCCTTCTTTGTTCCTGAGCCAGAAGCTGAAGAACAACCAGGAACTGCAGTTCAGCGTAACACGCCGTATCAATCGTCCTAACTTCTTCCAGCTGATCCCTTATACGGATTATACTGACAGTCTGAACATCACCAGGGGTAATCCGGACCTGGTACCGGAATTCACTACTTCAGCGGAATTCTCTTACAGTAAAACTTATGGAGGCAATAATACTTTCCTGGCCTCTGTGTATTATAAATATACCGATCACCTCATTACCCGTTATCTTGATACACTTTATAATGAAGTGGCAGGTAAAACAGATTACATCAGCACTTACATCAATGCCAACTCCAGCTATTCCTATGGATTGGAACTTACCAGCGTGAATAACATCACCAAATGGTGGGATGTAACAGCCAACGTGAACCTGTACAACTCAAAGATCAATACCTCTAATGTTGGTACATCACAGGATGCGATGTGGAGTGTGTTCGGCAAACTGAATAACAATGTGAAGTTTCCCAAGAACTACTCTATGCAGCTTTCACTGGATTACCAGAGCAAAACCAACCTGCCGGTTACCAGCGGCCAGCAATTTGGTCCGCCGATGTCACAGGCACAAAGTTCTTCACAGGGTTATATCCGTCCGTTCTATGGCGTAGACGTAGCTTTTAAGAAAAGCTTCCTGAAGAACAATGCAGCTTCTTTAACATTGAGCGTTAATGATATTTTCAGAAGCCGCAAATCTGACCAGTATTCACAGGGAACAGGCTTTGAGCAGAACTATTACAGGCTCAACAACCCTCAGATGGTACGCCTGAGCTTTGCATGGCGCTTTGGTAAAACAGATTTCTCCCTGTTCAAACGCCAGAACCTGAAAAGCCAGGGTGAAGGCATGCAGAATGGAATGCAGGGAATGCAACAATAATAAGCAAAACGCTTAACGCCTGACGCGGAACGCTTAATAATACAAAACGAATACATAAAAATAACTTCAGGCAAAAACGGGAAGTGGCAACAATCGAACGACATCCTCTTAAAAGGATGTCGTTTCCTTTTAATGCAAGCGCGGTACGGTTGGAACAACCGGCAAAATAGCATGCAACGATCCTCAACCGTTCCACGCTTAGTGCCCAAAATCCAGCATCCATTATCCAGTATTCCGTATCACATCATCCTC
Source organism: Chitinophagaceae bacterium (assembly GCA_047602185.1). Classification (GTDB taxonomy): domain Bacteria; phylum Bacteroidota; class Bacteroidia; order Chitinophagales; family Chitinophagaceae; genus PMP191F. The sequence continues at coordinate 2,328,957 of JASGHY010000001.1, forward strand.
CCTTCCCAACACAATTACCCATAGCAACACCTTAAACCTTATACTCTAAACTTGCATCTTTTCCCGCTTTTGGATACAACTACCCCTGATCCGGATACATCTACAGACCGGAAGTTCCCGAGCTTTGTAGTTCATTAATTATTGTTTGTATGAATAGCATTGAAAAAATAGCGTTGGGCAGCCAGGGCATGATCGTTCCTAAGATAGGGCTTGGCTGTATGGGTATGACAGGAATGGCCGGTATGGATATCTATGGCAAAGCCAATGAGGCGGAAGCAATTGCCACCATTCACAGGTCACTTGAACTGGGTGGTAACTTCCTGGACACCGCAGACCTGTATGGTCCACTAGTGAATGAACAGCTTATTGCCAAAGCGATCAGGGGCAGGCGCAATGATTATACCATAGCCACCAAATTTGGTTATGAGATAGACGATAATAACACGCTGACCTGGAAGATCAATGGCCGTAAAGAATATGTAAAGAAAGCTGCGGAACGTTCATTGAAAAACCTGGGAACAGATCATATAGATCTCTATTACCTGCATCGCGTAGACCCCGACACTCCTATTGAAGAAACAGTGGGAGCAATGGTTGAGCTTGTAAAAGAAGGTAAAGTAAGATTTCTGGGGCTTTCAGAGGCATCTTCCCAAACGATCAGGAAGGCACATGCCATTCACCCGCTGACAGCCTTACAATCGGAATATTCCTTATTTGAACGCTCTGTAGAAGAAGATGGAGTACTGAATACACTCAGTGAACTGGGGATCGGTTTTGTAGCCTATTCTCCGCTGGGACGTGGTTTTATAACCGGTGAGTTAAAAACGCCTGATGACCTTGCCCCTGATGATTTCAGGCGCACACTACCCAAGTTCCAGGGACAACAGTTCTATAAGAACATAGACCTGCTGCGCGAAGTGGAAAAACTGGCGGCAGAAAAAGGCTTAACTCCTTCACAACTGGCAATTGCCTGGGTGCTGGCAAAAGGGCATATTCCTATTCCCGGTACAAAAAGGATCAAGTATGTTGAGCAAAATATAGAAGCAACGAATGTTACATTAAGCAAGGAAGAGCTGAACAGGCTTGAATCCATTATTCCATTGGGCACTATAACAGGCGACAGGTATAATGAAGCAGGCATGAAGGCTGTTAATATTTAACCTGACTCTCCGGATATAGGCAAGTTGCGCTAAGAGGCTTAACCTGTCAGGTCGGGCCAGAGTAACCTAACTATTATTGTATAGTAACTTTGCTTATCTGCTTAGACCTGACAGGTTTACTTTCTTATATATGGAAGTCTGAATATTTAATACGGCAAAGCAGGTAAATGACTGTTTACCTGCATTACTTTATAACTTTGAAAGTGATGAAGAAGGAAAGCCCTCATATCGTTAATTCAGTGTCGGAGCAACACCGCTTATTATCATTACCCAAGCCTCACCATCCACTGGTAAGTGTGTTTAACCTGAAGGATATCGATTACCGGTACTATGATAAAGACGCCTCTCCTCTTTTGCTGGATCTGTATGTGATCTCCCTTAAAAAGAATGTAAAAGGGAAATTAAAATACGGTCAGGGCTATTACGATTTTGATGAAGGGGTTATGATGTTTACTGCGCCCAAACAGATTTTCGCAGGCCTTGAAGTTGATAACCAATGCAGCGGGTGGTGTGTTGCCTTTCACCCCGACCTGATCAGGAGACATGCGTTAGGAAAAAAGATCAAAGAATATACATTTTTCAGTTACGCGGTAAATGAAGCCTTGCATCTTTCCGAAAAGGAAGAAGAAAGCATTGTTTCCATTATAGCACTCCTGGAACAGGAGCTCCATTCTTCTATAGATCATTTTAGCGAGAATGTAATTATCGGGTACATTGAATTACTGCTCAGTTATGCCGACAGGTTTTATAACCGCCAGTTCATTACCCGCAAAGTAGTAAGTCACGACCTGCTTTCAGGAACAGAGCAAATATTGAAAGACTATTTTGAAAAAGGAGCTTCACAGGAAAAGGGGCTTCCAACAGTGGAGTTCCTGGCACAACAACTCAACCTTTCCGCAGGGTACCTGAGCGATATGCTTCGTTCATTGACAGGACAAACAGCGCAGCAACACATACATAATTACATGATTGAAAAGGCAAAGGAAATACTGACCACCACTAATTTATCAGTCAGCGAAATTGCCTACCATTTTGGGTTCGAATATCCACAGTCTTTTAATAAGCTGTTTAAGAACAAAACCAATCAAACCCCACTACAATACAGGCAGTCGTTTAATTAAAACAAAAAGCGCCTTCATTGCCAGAAGACGCTTTAAGAAACCATATTTCCCAGTGCTATAGAATATTGGATGCCATGTAAGCCTGAACAATTGAAAATCATTGCATGCTATTTTACCGATTGCATCAACCGTAAAAGGCTTAACCTGTCAGGTTGGTCCTGAGCTGGTTCATTGCTTTCTATAAAGAAACTTTGCTTATCGGCTTAGACCTGACAGGTTTACTCTCCTATAAACGGAGAGTCAGAATACTTTATACCTTAAACTTTATCCCTATCCGTTACTAATAAAAAAATTGCTCCAATACAATCTTTCCATCCCTTACCTCGTACAGCATTACCTGTTTCAGCTGAATCCTTCCCAACCCCTGTACGGTCATATCCATTTCTCTCCCCACAGAAAAAAAGTTACCACCCACAGCAGGCTCAGATGTATAGGCGCTATGTACAGCCTCTACCCTTTTTACAAAATCCTCTCCTTTTTTGCGAACAGGCGCTTTGCCTTCTGCATACCCCATATAAGGTGAATTTGCAGGCTCAACACTTCTTACATTGTCTGCAAAGAACTCTTCCTGGATCTCAAACCATTTTTCCTGTTGAGCCAGTTCATTAAATCGTGCAGCTACCTCCCGGGTTGTCGGCACTTTTGTTGCAACATTGTTCATACATGCTTATTTTTTATTGTTTATTTATTGTTGTTTTATGATAAGGGGGGAAATCTTATCCAAGATCAATCAGCACTCCTTTACCCGTTGTAATAAGGCTTTGCAGGCTATCAGTGATAATATCTGTCCAGGCACCGGAACAGGAATCGTAACATTCAACATCAGGTACCAACCCCTCGTGTGTAAAACGCAATTCTGTTTTGCTACCCTTTTTTGTAATATCGAAAACGATCTTTGTGCCTTCCCACTCGCTCTTGTGATCTACATAGTTCAGATCGCTATAGGTAACAAGCCACACCACTTTTTTATTGGGGACTACCTCTACCAGTTTTTGTTTGGTATGATGAAGTTCTTTATACCGGTAGCTAAATTCATCACTGATCTTCTGACTGTCACCATTCACTTCACCCGGCCACCAGGCACCTACATTGTTTACAGCATTAAATACTTCTTCGGGTGACTGATCTACCAGGATGGTAGTAGTAAAATCTTTTTGTTTCATGACTTACTTTTTAATAATTGTAATAGTTATGGTTGTATTATTCCTGTATGGAAAACTTTTTGATAAGAGCTTCATTTAACTCCCCTTCTTTCCCTTTAGGATTGGGATCTCCTTTTCCTTTGGTAATAAGATCGTGTAAACTTTTATTCACATAATCGCCCCACGCATCCCTGCAGATCTCGTAACATTCATATGCAGGCACCAATCCTATATGTGTGAACCGTAGCAGTGTTTGCTCCCCTTGTTTCTCTATCTCAAAACAAATCTTTGTTCCTTTCCACTCACTGTTGTCTTTGGTAAACTTAAAGTAGTTGTCCAGCACCAGCCATACCACTTTTTTACCGGGAACCATTTCTACCAGTTTCAATTTAGTTACATGAACATTTTTGTAGTGATACCTGAACGCTGCATTCAGTTTATCTGTATTACCCTCAATATCCTGAGACCACCATCCCCGAACATTGTTGACAGCTTTGTACACTTCTCCGGGTGTATTATTGACCAGGAAGGAAGTAGTGAAATTGTTATTCTTCATAAGAGGTTTATTTACATAGTGACTCAGCATTAAACTTTGATGAACCGAACTACAGCACATTCATACCGGCTGTAAGGTTTACAATTGTACCTGTAATAGCAGCGCCTTCATCAGAAGCTACAAACACTGCTGTTGCGGTTAACTCTTTTAAAGTTGTTAACTGCTTCCTGTGCGTTAAGCCTTCCATACCGGCATTAAATTGTTCATACGTAACGCCGTGTGCTTTGCCGTGGATCTCCCACACCTCATCGATCAGCGGCGTTTCGGGTATGCCGGTAGTGTGCAGGCAAACAGCACGAACACCAAACTGTCCACACTCAGATGACAGGGAGCGCCCTAATGCCTCAATAGCAGACCAGGCAGGTACCATTCCCCCAACAAAAGGCGGGCTTTTACGACTGGCATTCGGTGTGTGTATCAGGATAACCCCATTACCCTGCATTACCATGTGACGAGCTGCGGCTTTTGCTGTAAGAAAATGTGATTGTGCATAAGTACTGATGGGCTTCATAAAACTTTCAAGCGAAAGCTCTGTAAGCGCTGTACCCTGGATACCTTTTTGCGGAATACCGATGGCATTGAAAGAGATATCAACCCTGCCCGTCTTCCCGATCGTTTCATTCATGTGTTCTTCTATTGCCTGCTCATCCAGGGCATCCAGTCTCCTTGTTTCAACCGTGCCCCCGGCAGACAGTATCTCATTAGCAATGGCACTCAGCTTAGCTACTGTTCTACCGGCAAGGAATACCTTAGCCCCCTCGCAGGCAAAGGCTTTTGCCACCGCGCCTCCTACGGATCCATCACCATAAACAATGGCAACTTTGTTTTCCAGCTTTTTCATTGATTGATTTATTTTTTGATAAGACATTTACCCGGAATCAAAGCTATTGTCTTAAATAAAAAACCACAGGGTGTGAAATAGACTTTATGATGGGTTGATTTGGACAAACTTGTTTTATAACTTTATACAAACATTCTGGTATGAAGTACGTAACCATCCTGGTTCCTGATTGTGAACTGAATCTCAACAGTATAGCGGGTGCATACGAAATACTCAGCAGGGCAAACGATTACTGGCAGCGGATCGGTAACAGGTCTAAACTGGAAATACAGATAGCTGGCTTTGTCGCTGAGTCTGTGATCAGTAAGGGGTATTTTACTGTACATCCCGACAATATCAACAACATCAAAAAGACAGACCTGCTCATTATCCCTTCCATCTTTGGAGATTATGGCCAAACAGTTGATAAGAATAAAGCGCTGATCGATTGGATTGGTGATCAATATAAAAATGGTGCTGAAATAGCCAGTATGTGTTCAGGCGCTTTTTTACTGGCTGCTACAGGATTACTGGAAGGCAAAACCTGCTCCACACACTGGAATGCTGTTGAGCAGTTCAGGGAGATGTATCCGAATGTAAAGATCCTGGAAGACAAGATCATAACAGACGAGAATGGCATTTATACAAACGGTGGTGGCTATTCTTTTTTAAACCTGATGCTGTACCTGGTAGAAAAAACATTTGACAGAACCACGGCTATATTCTGTTCAAAGATCTTCCAGATAGACATAGAGCGTACCACTCAATCACAGTTCAGCATTTTTCATATTCAGAAGGGGCATGGTGATGAACTGATCGGCAAGGCTCAGGCATATATTGAAGAGAATATTGATGCCAAGATCTCATTTGAAAAACTGGCCACAGACCTTGCCATCAGCAGGCGAAACTTTGACAGGAGATTCATTAAGGCTACCGGCAATACACCTGTTGAGTACCTGCAACGGGTAAAAGTAGAAGCGGCAAAAAAAGAACTGGAAAAAGGCCGTAAATCTATCTTTGAAGTAATGAATGATGTTGGCTATTCTGATGACAAAGCATTCAGGGAGGTTTTCAAAAAAGTAACCGGTATATCTCCATTGGATTACAGGAACAAATACAATAAAGAAAGCGTTACGCTATAAACAACCCATCCACTATTCTGTCGGATGATACACCGATAGGGTTCACTAAAAAGAAAAAGCCGGCCAATGGCCAGCTTTCCTTTTTTACTATATTAAATTAAAAGATGCTAAATATTACTCAGCAAACCTGCACCGAAACCACTTTAAACTTTAAACCTTATACCTTTTACCTGATCACCAGCAGCTTCTTATTCTGTAGATCAAAGGTAAGTGAAGAGCCTAACCAGTTGATCCAGATGATACCGTCATAGATGAGGCCGTCAACAAACTGTACCGGTATCTCTTTTACATCAATAGCAGGTTGCTGATCCACGGTAATCATTTTAAGCCTGGTAGTATAAATATTAGAAACATAATTGTTATTGAACTCGCTCCGTTTTTCAATTTTCTTTACATGTACAGTATCAGCGGCATCAATCCCCAACAGTTTCATATACTTTGAATTCATACGATAAACATCTTTTCCTGCGCCACTATCCATCGAAAACTGCAAGGTAAGTGCGTCATTTATTTTGAAATAAGCAAAAATAGTCAGGGACTTATCTCTTGATTGCTCCAGTTGCAGCGCTATCGGTTTAGCGGTTTTACCTATTGCAGCAACAGTTGCTGCAGTTTCTAAACGCAGTACTTTTTTATTGAAGTCGATCGTAAAGGGTTGTGTTTCGAATAATTTAAGCGAAATGATCCCATCAATTCCGCCGAGGTTCACATCCAGGTAGCTGACTTCTTCCTTCGCTTTTTTAAGGGCGCCCAGTTCTATATTTTTTACCTGGTACAGATCAATATCAAGACGTTCGCCGGTAGCCCTGAAACCGGTATAGCCACCATCCCGGCGAAGCGTATCTTTTAACTTACTGAAAAATGTTTTGGTAAACAGTGTTATGCCTCCGCCGGTATCAAAGATAAAGCTCCCCTCTACCCCTTCTACCTTTGCTTTTACCAGGATATGTCCTGAAGGCAATAACTGGAATGGAATTTCATTTTTGGAACTTGTTTGTGCTAATACACTGGTGTACAGAATGATCAATAGGGTCGAAAATAAAAACCGCATTTTTTCTTTCAAAAGTAACACCATAAAGTGGTTAAAGAAAACCCTGACCAGACATTGCTATCAGGAAATTAATGATTATTTTTTATAGTCATTAAACCCAAACCGATGAATATAACAGTTTTGATTGCACTGATCTCGTCACTAGCCTCCATTGTTATTGCAGTAGTAAGTCTTGTTTCCACTATCAATACTAATAAAAACAATAAAAAAACAGTCATGGAACTGGAAGTATTGAAGTTTGAGCTGGAACGAAAACGCAATATCAATTCATTTGTAGCAAAAGAAACAGAAAAAGAGATTAACGCTCTTGATAAATTCATTAGTGGAATACAGCAAATGAAGGACCAGCTCAATCGCATCATCAACAGTATTGAGAAAAGCTATTCAGCAAAAGTGGCTTCAACCGAAATCAGCAATAGTATCCACCATATTTTAGAGATCTACCAAATGGAATCACACCACTTTAAAGATGAACCGTTGAGAATAGCACATTACGTAAAAAACAAAGCAATTCAAGTTGACGCACTGCTGAATCCCATGTTAAGTGATGTAACATTTGTATCGCTGAAACAGGAAGAAAAGAATTTAATACAGCATATAAATGAAGAACTTACAGACAACCAGACATTACTAAGAGATCTCAAGTATCAGCTTATTCTAAAACATGTTTCATGAAAGCAGTTAGAATGCTCTTTGTTGACGACGATAATGTAAATCTATTTCTTATTTCAAGAACGATTTCAGAACTGACAAATAAAGAAAATTCCTCCCTTCTTCTCAAACCGGAAATGCAGTTAGCTGCCAACACTGATATCATAGCAGACTTCTGTGAAGGAGCCTTAAGTGCTCTTGAAACAACAGATCCTTTATCGTACGACGTTATATTTACAGATGATAATATGCCAGGTATAACAGGCATGAGTTTTATTTCCATACTTAATGCAGTAGGTTATCAAAACAAGATCTTTCTTTTAACCAGTAGTGTTGCAATAAAATGGGAATTGCCATCCAATGTTGAATTATTAAGTAAACCCCTTGAGCTAGCTACCCTGATACAGATTATTAATAATATAGCCGGGTCAGCTTAAATAAGTATAACAACATCCTGATAATTATAATTGACAAAAATAAAGTAGCTTTAAGAAGAGCAATGGTCTAAAGTAATGGAAGCAGTTTTCTGCAATCAGAACAGCCCCTGACGCCAATCGTATTTTCCTTCACTAAAATAAAGAAATCATGCTGGGAGTATTAACAAACGATGAAATTGAGGCAACCATTAAAAGTCAGCTTATTGGCCGTGTAGGTTGTCATGCGGACGGAATTACCTATGTAGTACCTATGAGCTATGCGTACGATGGTGAATATGTGTATGGTCATAGCAAAGAAGGAATGAAGCTGGATATGATGCGTAGTAATCCGGAGATCTGTTTTGAAGTGGACGATATGGCAGATATGGCTAACTGGCGTTGCGTGGTGATGTGGGGAACATTTGAAGAACTGAAAGAGCCGGAACCCCGTAAAGCTGCATTTAAACATCTTGTTGCCCGTGTATTGCCCATGAACAGCAGCGAGACCACACACCTGTCTCCTACCTGGCCTTTCCCTGACGACCATATTGAAACTGTAGAAGGTGTTACTTTCAGGATCAGGATCACCAAAAAGACCGGAAGATTTGAAAGCAATGCCATCAATTCGCAGGCATACGGTAAAAAGCCGTTTTAAATGCGTTGCACCCATCTTTCCGTAAATAAACTACAGCTCGTATGAAACCTGTTATTAATGTAAAACGCGTTTACGAAGAGCCTTCAAAAAAAGACGGACTAAGGGTGCTCGTAGACAGGCTTTGGCCAAGAGGACTCACCAAAGAAGCTGCCGGTGTGGACGAATGGGCCAAAGATATTGCGCCGTCCACTGAATTGCGTAAATGGTTTGGTCATACAATGGAACTGTGGGATGATTTCAAAAAGCAATACAAGGCAGAGCTGAAGAAAAACCCGGCAGTGGAACCCTTCCTGCAGGAACATCAACATCAGCACGTGATCACGCTTTTGTATGGTTCCCGTGATGAAGAGCACAATCACGCCCTGGTATTGCAAACCTACCTTGAAGACTTATATAAGAAAATGTAGTGCCTTCATTCACAATACGATCGCAGATCAGGCAGTACACAAAACACTGTTGTATTACCTGTAGAAAATGATGTACGAACACTGCTTTTTATTAAACAAATAACCTTTGCTGACCGTTATTTTATTATCATTGAGTTAATAAAATATTCCTGCTTTACAGGAAAAAACTTCATCCGTAACTTATGTACCTGCTGGCACAGGAATTGAAGCAGCCAGTATCATTATTACTATCCTAAATCATCACATTATGAGCAAGAAAGTAAAACCTACCGACAATAATAAAGAAGAATTACCCGGCAATCCTGAGTATTCTGCTAAAGATGATATTTACGCCCATGAAGAAAGGGAAAGCTACCTGGAAGGTGATGAAAAAGACGAATCAGATGAAGAGCGTTCTCTTGACGAAGGTCTTGATATTCCCGGAGCTGAACTGGACGATGAAGATGAACTGATTGGTGAAGAAGATGAAGAGAACAATTACTACAGCCTGGGCGGAGATAATCACGATGATCTTGAAGAAGACAACGATAACGATTAAGCACTGATCCGTCATTCGTAATTCCAGGCACACCCGGGGTATTTTGGTCACACCCTTTTTATAACGAGCTTTAGTTTATCAAAACCTGACTCTCCGGATATAGGCAAGTTGCGCCAGGAGGCTTAACCTGTCAGGTCGGGGCAGAGCTGCTTAACTACTTTTTGGAGGGTAGCTTTGATTATCGGCTTAGACCTGACAGGTTTACTTTCCTCTATATGGGGAGTCTGATATCAAAAAAGGTTGTTATGGGATCAATGTACACGCCTGCTATGCCCAATCGCACTATGCCGGGCAGTATTGTAATACCTGTATTGACTTACGAAAACGTTGAAGAAGCTATCAGTTGGCTTTGCAGGGTATTTGGCTGTACAGAACGCTGGCGGGCTGGCAGTCATCGTGCGCAACTTGCTTTTGGAGAAGGAGCCATTGCTGTAGCAGAACGTCCTTCATTGCCTGCAACTACACCCGTATTTCAATCTCACTCCATTATGGTTCGCGTGGCAGATGTGAATGCTCACTATGAACGGTCCTTACAGCAAGGCGCGGAGATACAGCAGCCGCCCATTGATTTCCCTTATGGCGAACGCCAGTATAATGTAATTGATCCGGGCGGTCATATATGGGTGTTCTCACAATCCCTTACAGATATAGCCCCGGAAGACTGGGGAGGAAAAACAGCTTAGGCTGTCTGGGGGATGCACCCGTGGCTGGTGTCTTCATCGGCCACTGACTGAACAACATTGACTGGCGAATACTCAATATGCAATATTCAATGCTCAGCGGTTGAGACTTATCTTATTATCCTGAAAGTAATATTGATCCTTTGTGCAACAGCATTTGCAGTTTTAGGAATGGAATGCTCCCAGTAATGCTGTGTTTGTCCCTGCATCAGTAACAGGCTGCCATGCGTTAATTCAACAGAAACTGTATTCTTTTTGGTATCGTAGTGGCGCAGCTTAAATGTTCGTGTGCCCCCAAAACTTACAGAAGCAATAACAGGGTCAATGCCCAACTCCTTTTCGTTATCGCGATGCCAGCCCATGCTATCCTTTCCATCCCGGTACAGGTTCAGTAAAGCGCTGTTAAAATACACACCGGCTACCTCTTCTACCCTTTGCTTAACAGCAAGCAGCGCGGGTGTCCATTCCAGGGGTTGCATATTGATGCCAGAGTAACTGTATGCCTTTCCTTTATCGCCATACCAGGCTGTTAAACGCGGCTGCATTACTTCTTTGCCGAAGATCTTTATAGGTTCCTGTTTCCAGGAAATTTGCTGCAGGAGCTTTTCAAAATAATCATCACTTTCCTCTGCAGAAAATAAGTGGGCAAACAGTTTCACATCTCCCTGTTGCGGTAATATATTTCCATCGTTATTAAAAAAGCTGAACTGCATGATCTGTATTTATGGCTGGCCCATCACCAGCCAGTTAATTTTATTCAACAAATACACTCACCCGGTACAATGATCACAACAACAATCCTGTTGTACCTGTTTTCCATTCCCTGTATTTATCCGGCATACAATGAGCGCAGGGCCGGTATCCATCAGCAACAGCTTCTATCTCAGAAGAGAAGAACACCCTGTTAGAAACATTCATCTTTTTACCGGACCTGCATTGTAAAGTTCCATAAATTTTCAGCTTACGGTTTCCGGCCAATACTACTTCCCCCTGCCGTATCAGGGTCAACAGCCTGCGCCTGCCTGCAAATGTATTGGTGTTAAGTTGGTTGTGCAACATCATATATTAACTCTCCGCGTCATGAAAAATAATACCTAAAGTATGTCTTGTGCCACTGTGCAGGGCGCTTACACCATGTTTCATATTTACCCGGTAATATCCTTTGCTTCCTTTCACCGGTCTGAAATTGGTTGTAAACAAAAGCAGATCGCCCTTACGTGGTTGCAATACCATTGCTTTGGATTGTGCACGCGGCGTTTGCTGAACCAACACAAACTCTCCGCCTGTATAATCCACACCGGGTTCATCCAGGAACAATAAAGCCTGCATAGGGAAAAACACCTCTCCGTAAAGATCCTGGTGCAGGGTATTATGCCCATCCTTACCGTATTTCAGGATCAGCACAGTTGGTTTATCCTGTTTATTCTCCCTGCAAAACTGGTGCAGTTCTTTGAGTGTGGAAGGGTAATGCTTATCCAACTGTAATACCTTCATCCAGTTGTTTGCTACCGGTACCAGGCAGGGATAGATCGTTTCTCTTAATTGCTGAATAAGATTCGGTAATGGGTATTGAAAGTATTTGTATTCTCCCAATCCAAAACGATAACGTTCCATCACTATTCTTTTCCGATACAACAACTCATTATCGTATTGCTGTATCAATTCATTACAGGTAGTATGATCCAGCAATGATGATATAAGCGCATATCCAGTATTACTGATATTTTCCTGCACAGTAGTCCAGTCTACAGACTGCAATCGCTGCAATATGTCAGTCATAAAAAAACTTAATAAGATAAAATAATAGGGATACCTAACCTATAAGAGAAATAAACCTGTCAGGCCGGGCCTGAGTAGATTAGACCTGACAGGTTAGATCACTGAGTGCAGCCTGTCTCGTTCCGGATAGTCAACTAAAAGCAAACATGCTTAATTATCAGCGGCAGGTTCAATAGATGCGGCTTCCCACCCAATGATGGCCGTTTTGCGGGTACTTCCCCAGTGATATTGTCCAAATTCACCGGTAGACCTGATAACCCTGTGGCAAGGGATCAGGTAGGCTACGGGATTATCTCCTACTGCCGTTCCCACAGCACGTGATGCATTCGGTTGATCCAATGCCGCCGCTACAGAAGAATAGGTTGAAAGATTGCCTACAGGTATTTTAAGCAAGGCGTCCCACACTTTTAGCTGGAAAGCGGTGCCCTTAACATGCAGCTTTACCTGGTGAAGTTTACTCCAGTCCTGTGTAAACACATACAGGGCCTGTTGCTGTATCATGTCTACCACCTGGTGATATTTTGCATTGGGAAACTGTTGCCGCAAAGTAGCGAATCCCTCTTTTTCATCTTCTACAAAAGCCATGTAGCAAATGCCTTTAACCGTTGATGCAACTATTACCGCACCAAATGGTGTTTCAGCAAAACTGTAATTAATGTGCAACTGCTCTCCACCGTTCTTATATTCACCCGGTGTCATTCCTTCAATAGATATAAACAGATCGTGCAAACGCCCGGTTCCGGACAGGCCTGTTTCAAATGCTGTATCAGCAAGCGAAGAGCGCCCTTCTTTCAACATACTTTTAGCATGTTCTATTGTAAGGTATTGCAGAAACTTTTTAGGGCTTACGCCGGCCCATTCCTTAAACATCTTTTGAAAATGAAAAGGGCTCAGGTGTATCTTTTCTGCCACCAGGTCCAGCGAAGGCTGTTGTTTAAAATTGTTACCGATATAATCTATTGCTTCTGCAATGCGGTTATAATTGGTATAATATTGTGTTTCCATATTCACCTCGTTTAATACTGTAAAATTACCCTGTGGCGTAAAGGTCTACAACCCGGTTCTTGCGGTCTTAAGAAGGTTGTAAGTTATAAGTTTTAGGTTGTAGGTTAAATCCAATATCCAGTATCAAGCATCTGGCATCCGAAGGCTCCACTCACGATTCACGACTGACGATTCACGATTGCCGTCTGCCGACTCACGATCCGGCAACCGGCAACCTGTATTTCAAGCCCCCAAATTCCCAAATCAGCAATCCCTTGTCCCCGGTAACTGGTAACTTCCCTATTTTTACGCAAATTTGCTCTATGGATGTTAAAATACATGAAAGCTGGAAGGAAGTATTAAAAGGCGAATTTTCTCAACCCTATTTCCCGGAGATCGTTACATTTTTACGTACCGAAAAAGAAGCCGGCAAAACCATCTATCCTCCCGGCAGCCTTATCTTCAATGCATTTAACACCACTCCTTTTGATCATGTAAAGGTCGTTTTGCTGGGACAGGACCCCTATCATGGTCCCGGCCAGGCACATGGTCTTTGTTTTTCTGTACAGGACGGTATCACACCTCCTCCTTCCCTGGTTAATATCTATAAAGAGCTGAACAGTGATATTGGCGTTCCTATTTCACGCAGCGGCAACCTTATAAAATGGGCGCAACAGGGCGTACTGATGCTCAATGCATCATTAACCGTTCGTGCCAATGAACCGATGAGCCATTCCAAAATAGGCTGGGCCACTTTTACCGATGCAGTCATTAAAACTGTATCAGCAAAGAAAGAGCATGTCGTTTTCCTGTTATGGGGTAAATTTGCTCAGGAAAAGGCTGTATTGGTTGATGCCGGCAAACATCTTGTACTGAAGGCAGCACACCCGTCACCTTATTCAGCATCGAACGGATTTTTTGGTTGCAGGCATTTTTCAAAAACGAACGAATACCTGGTTAAAAACGGCATTGAACCTATAGACTGGTCAATTTAATATCCTGATTTGTTATGAGTGTACTAAAAGCAATAGCTGGTCGCATCTGGGCTTTATGGGGATTGATCTTGTTTGTGAGCACCATGCTGCTGTTCATGATCCCTTTCTTATTATATAGCTATCCCACTGGTGACCCTAAAAAGACATTCCGCTTTATCAGTCTTTCACGTATCTGGATGGGCGTATTCTTACCCCTGGTAGGTTGCCCTTTACGTGTTCGGGGTAAGGAACATTTTGCCCCCGGTGAAAACTATATCGTAGTATGTAATCATAACTCGTTAATGGACATCCCCATTTCTTCTCCGGCTATTCCGGGTGGCAATAAAACCATTGCTAAAATAGAAATGGCCCGCATTCCTTTATTCGGACTGATCTATCGTACAGGGAGTGTATTGGTAAACCGCAAAAGTGAAGCAAGCCGTAAAGACAGTTACCTGCAGATGCGTAAGGTACTGGAAATGGGATTGCACATGTGCATTTACCCTGAAGGCACCCGCAATAAAACGGATCAGCCTTTAAAGCAATTTCATAACGGAGCATTTAAACTGGCATTAGAAAGCGGCAAGGCCATTGTACCAGGCATCATCTTCAACACGCGCAAAGCAGTTCCCTCCGATAAAATCTTCTTCCTGTGGCCACAACGCCTGGAAATACATTTCCTCGCCCCCATCCCCATTCAACCCGGCGATACCACCGAAGCACTGAAAGACAGAACGCATAAAGTGATGGAAGAGTATTATAGCAAGTCTGAAAAGCGCAAGGTTTAAACAACAAGGCTCAAGAGAAGGCAGGAATCAGGAATGAAAAAGTGAGTACGAAATACGAGGTTAGAAGTACGGAAAGCGAAATATCGTGAGACGTGAGTCGTCAATCGTGAGTCGTGAATCGTCAGTCGTGAGTAGTCGCTGCTGTATTTGCTCGCCGCTCGTAGCTCAAAGCTCGTCGCCGGTATTCATGATAACTGCAAATTGCCAACTGCTAACTTGTATTCCTCGCGGCTCGTAGCTCAAAGCTCGTCGCTTGTATTCGGGATAATTGCAAACTGCCAACTTTCTTCCTGTCTTTCCTTCGGATTTCAATATTTATAATTCGGGCTTTTTCTTCCGTACCTCATTTTCAAATCTTCAAATTCTCAGATTTTGAAATTTGCGCATTCGTTACATTCCATAAAAATACCTCGTACGGTTAATACGCAGATCACGTAATACACCTGATTTGGGACTGAGCGTAATGTTGAATGAACGGGTAAGACCTACCGGCGTAACGTTAATAGACATTTGCCAGCAGTGCATTTCGCGGGAAATATACATGGTGATCAACTGAATGCTTTTGTTGGTAATATCATAAGCACCCGTCATACCCAGCTTCCAGCGTGGAGTCAGGTTGAAATCACCATTCCAGTTATAGTTTGAGTTGGTGGTTGTCTTGTATCCGCTGTAATCGGACTTTATACTGCGGGCAAAGTTGAACGAGAATGACATGCTCAATGACCAGTCAACATTGAAGTCGGCAAACTCTGCCGGGTTGGCCCGGGCATACGAAAGCTGCGCCAATTGCTCCTCTGGTGTTAACACAGGATTATTGTTATTCTTCGATAATGCCTGTTCCTGTTGTTTGGATGTTTCCTTTGGCTGACTCTGGAAAGAAGTAGACATGGCGATATTACCACTGGTAATAGCACCCAGTTTGAACTTACCACCCTGCCATGCATATTTATTGATGCTGAAGCCCAGTGAATCCTTCTGGTACGGGTCAAGTACTGCGCCTGCCGTGATGTTGATCTTATCGAACAATGTACTACGCAGGTAGATGCTCATGACACTCAGCTTAAATGAATCAGCCATGAAGTTGTATGAACCGGTAATACCAAAACCATCGATCAGCTTGATCTTCTTCTCACCGGTACTATCTTTTTTGGAGCGAACTTTTGCTTCCAGGTTATTATCAAGTGTAAAGCTCATACCGGCAAACTTGCCTTCGGAAAAGGCGCCGTAGATACTTCCTTCGTAATAAGAATACCTGTTGGTATAACCCTGTTTGTTGATCCTGGTAGTAGCCCATGAGCTTTTCGCCAGGTCAGGTTTATACGATATAGAAACACTTGGCCTTATTACGTGGCGGATAGCACGCATAAAGCTCTTTTTACCAAACTTGTCAAACTTACCGTATAATGCTGTATTGAAACTAAGACTGAAAGAGATGTCGCGTGCTGTAAAAAAACCTTTCTGCACAGAAGTATCCACTTTCTCCGTTACATCATTCCACTCACGAACCTGCTTGCGTGAATACCATTTTTCCTGGTAGCTGACACCGGGTGAGATCTGCAAAGGCCCCAGCGAAGGTAATGCCAGCTGGATGGGTATGCTGTGCTGTACACCATACTGCATGGTATCAAGGATCTTGCTGAGATTAAAGTCCTTTTCATATACACTTACCTGGTTGGCAAGGTTAGTGCTCAAACCAACCCCCAGCTTCTCATACCATTTGCCCACGCCTACAGACTCTTTTTTCTGGAAAGGATACAGTGTATTAACCGTAAACGCCACAGTAGGCAGGTTCAGGTTAATGATCTGGGTAAGGTTGTTCTGGCTATGGTTGGCGCTGGCTGTCAGGTTATATTTACTTCCCCACGTCTTTGAATAGGCAATGGAGGAGTTCATGCTGTTATTGTAATTGCGGTACACATTCGTAGAATACTGGTTGTACTTGGTAGAACCGGCATTTACGTTGGCTGAGAAAGATGTTCCGGGGCGGGCACGGCTGTCTACTGTATGCGTCCAGGCTATATTGAATGTACGTGATGTAGTGTATTCTTCCTTGGCATCAGTGGTCAGTATGCGCGAATTCTGCATTGAAAAGTTAAAGGTTCCGTTGTACCTGTATCGCTTTCGGTAAGTTGGCGTAACAAACAGGGCCCAGCCGCCATAAGAATAAAGATTGGTACGCAGCGTTACGTCAAAATTGTCGTTAATTACTTTATAATACCCCAAACCTTCAAGTCCAAGTCCAAACTGGTCGCTGGCAGTAAACTGCGGAGCCAGTAAACCCGAATGTCGTCCCTGCGATAGCGGGAAAAAGCCAAAAGGAAGGTAAATAGGTACCGGTACCCCTTCAAATTCGGGGTGAATAGGTCCCGAAACAGCCAGTTTCTGGTTCACCAGCTTCATTTTCCTGGTACGGAAAGCAAAGTGTGGCGTATCGAGGTTACAGGTAGTGATCTGACCGCGGTATGCCCAGAAAACGCTGGGTGATGCCCGTTTCACCGATTCCCCCTGCACATACATCTCCCCCTGTTGCGTAATAGCTCCCTTACTGATCCCCTTCTGGGTTTTGGTATTATAAACGATCAGGTTCGAAATGGTTTTGGTACCCGCCTGCTCCATTACAGGCTGTCCTATCATATTGCCTGCTGTATCACGCCGGAAAGTGGCTGTTACCAGGTTCGTTTTCTGGTCCATCAGGATACTGTCTGCTGTCAGCACCATGTCCTTATAGGTCACTTTACCCTTACTGTATAAGATCATCCGCTGGTTGGGGATATCCAGCACCATTGAATCGGACGCCTCATAATTTACTTTATCATCCAGCGAGTCTTTCGACATTTCTACGTGGAAAGTGTCTGTAGTCTGTATGGTGGTATCTCTTTTGCCCGGTACAATGGGAATGGTATCTTTTGCAGATTTGGGCTTTGTAGTATCCCGGTATGTCGTTAAGAATTTGTCAAAAAAAGTTGAATGGCTATAATTGGCAGCAAGGTCTTGCGTTAATAGCAAAAGTGAAAATAATAAAAACCACGCCGAACCCTGTTTTAAACTATTTTTGCGTTTCTTGATCATATGCAGTAGGTGGCAAAAATAGCTATTAATGCATTAAGAATATGTGAAGAAAGCGCACAGGAAAATAAATTACTGAAACGAGATGATGACAAAAAGATTTTTCACAGGAATATTTTTTGGTGTTTCGGTTATTCTATTGCTGTCATTTGGTGTAAAACGTACTACTCCAATAGTTCCGCCACAGAAACCGGCGCTTGCCACTATTATTATAGACGCAGGCCACGGAGGGGCCGACCCCGGAGCAAACGGACAGTTTTCTACCGAGGCTGATGTAGCACTATCCATTGCCATGAAGCTCGGCAAGGCTATTGAAAAGGAATTTCCACAAATAAAGTTAGTATATACACGTACTACGGACGTTCTGCCGGGTGGTGGTACGGACGTAAAAGCCGCATTGCGTTACCGTGCGCAACTGGCTAACCAATCGAAAGGCGATCTTTTTATAAGTATTCACTGTAATGCCGCAGGTGTTAAAGCCGGTGGCTGGACGGCCCGCAGGATTGTGAGCTATCAAACCAAAACAGTATATGTAGGCAAGGGCGCCAAGAAAAGAAAAAAGACTGTTAAACAACCGGTCTACGAATCGTACTATGTTAAAAATACAAGGCATGGTACTGAAACCTATATATGGGCCGCCGACCGCGTTGGTCTTAAAGGCGAATCTATTAACCAGGCACAGGAAGAAGGTGGTGAATCCATTGAGGATTCCAGCAACGTACTGGACCTGAATTCGCCCGAAGCCAGGATCAGGGCCCAGTTGTACGAGAAAAAGTATTTCTCCAAAAGCCTTCAGTTGGCCACATTTATTGAAGATGAATTTGCGGCCGAAGGACGCGCCAGTGCAGGCGTAAAACAACGCAATGAAAAAGGTATCTGGGTGCTGCAGGCTACCGGTATGCCCAGCGTACTGGTTGAAACCGGCTTCATTACCAATACCGAGGAAGAACAATACCTTAATAGTGAAGAAGGACAGGAGGCTATAGTACGCAATATTCTCGATGGACTGAAAAAGTACAAAGCGCTGCTGGAAGAATCCAGGAATACAGACAGCTCATCAGAAAAGAAAGCATTCTGATATATTTATAATATTACCGCTACCCTTTCGCTACCACCAACACTGCAAAGAGAAATTAACATTTGCCAATGTATTATTGATAAAATAATTATTCCCCATGTCATTGAACTATTGCAGTAAACTCACCGGTTCCTTATTCTTAGGTCTTATAATATGCCTTGCCCCTATCGCAATGCAGGCACAAACAAGACCCATAAGAACAATTATACTGGATGCAGGACATGGAGGCATTAAATCAGGCACAAGTGGCCTTCATTCACTGGAAAAAAATGTATGTCTCGGCATCAGTCTGAAGCTCGGGAAAATGATTGAAAAGGAAATGCCCGAGGTCAAGCTGGTATATATCCGTACAGCCGATGTACACGTTGATAACCGGGTAAGGGCCGAACTGGCCAATGCCAGCAAGGGCGATCTGTACGTGGCTATTCACGCCAATGCCATGCCCAAACTGGAGCGCAAGAAGTTCATTGGCTACAAAACCGAGGTGTACTACACCGGTTCCGGCAAAAACAAAAAGAAGCGTACACGTAAGGTAAAGAAATACAAAACCTATTATGTAAATGACGTCTCTGCCAAAGGCACAGAAACCTATATCTGGGCTGCAGACCGTACTGAGGCAAAAGGCGATTTTGTTGCTGAACGGGTTTCTGAGGAAGATTCAACCGAATTCAAACCCGATCTTAACGATCCTACCTTTAAGGCCAAATCATTACTGTGGACCAAACGCTATTTCGATAAAAGTCTTTTACTGGCTACCTATGTAGAAGATGAGTTCAAAAAAGGAAAGCGCCTCAGCCGTGGCGTAAAACAACGTAATGAAGAAGGGATCTGGATATTGCAGGCTACAGCCATGCCCAGCATACTGGTTGAAAGCGGCTTTCTCTCAAACCCCACCGAAGAGAACTATCTCAACAGCAAAAAAGGGCAGGAAGAAGTAGCCACATCGGTGTTCAACGCTATCAAGCGGTATCGCGTAGCTACCGAAGGCAAAGCCGCAGTTTCCCGTACACATACGCCCAGCCGCACTGCACCGGCAAAGGCAAGATGAACCCGGCCTCCTAAATAAGTATAATTTGCAGGTTATATAGAAACATTTTTCTATCAGCCTCTTATTTGTATCTCCTTCCAATACAATCATCAGCGTTGGCCTAATTTTCATACTTTTGTCCATAATCTGTCTTTTTCTGTAAACATCAAAACATTACGGAAAAAGAAGAAAGCCCTTTTAAAATTCATGTGGCATGAAAATTTCTAATGAAACCAAGGTAGGAGCATTAACGGCAGTAGCTATTACTGTTCTTATATTAGGATTTAATTACCTGAAAGGAAAAAGTATCAGCACCAGCAGCAATACCATTTACGCCGTATTCCCTTCAGTAGAGGGCATCCAGGTTTCAACCATCGTTACCATCAATGGTCTGCAGATCGGTAAAGTAAAAGACATCATAGAGAAAGATAAGAACCTTACCGGTATTATTGTTTCTATTAAACTTACCAAAGACATTAATATTCCCGACAATTCCATCGCAACCGGCAACAGCGACCTGTTGGGCAACTCTTCCATCAAAATCACCAAAGGTGCCTCTACCTCCTATTTAAAAGATGGCGATACCATTCAAACCGTCAAGGCTCCCGGATTGGTAGACCGTCTTCAAAGCACCCTGGACCCTACCCTGGATAATGTAAACAAAACACTGGTAGCGCTGGAAGCACTGATCCAGAAAATAGGCGGCATTTTTGATCCAACGGCAAAGAATAACCTCCAGTCGCTGATCGCTAACCTTAGCATGTCAAGCAAATCGCTGGAACAGTTACTGAATACACAAACAGGCATGCTGTCTAAATCGCTGAACAACGTAGAAGCATTTACCGGCAACCTGGCGAAGAACAACGAAAAGATCACCGCAACACTCGATAACCTGCAGAAAACATCCGACAACCTGGCAAATGCTAAGATACCCGAAGCTATTGCTACACTGCAGCAGGCAATGAACGGCTTGCAGACCACCATTGCCAAGATGAATAGCAATGATGGTTCACTCGGTTTGCTGTTAAATGATCGCCAATTGTACAATCAGCTCAATCAAACAGTACGCAGTCTTAATATCTTGCTGGACGATTTAAGAGTACACCCCAAACGTTATGTTAACATTTCTGTGTTTGGCAAAAAAGATAAAAGCGGTCCGCTGATGAATCCCATCACAGACTCTACGTCAATTCAGAGAAAGTAATTATGATGAAACGACTGGTACCATTGCTGCTGTTTACAGTTGGCTTGTTCTGCAAAAGCTTTGCGCAGAACACACCGGTTCAGGCGGCAGATACTTCTCTAAAAGAAATACAACACTCATCCGACAAGTTCCGTAATGAACTGAGAGATTCTGTTACCCGTGTAACCATACTGGTAGGCCATGTAGTAATTGTACAGGGTACTACTACCTTTTATTGCGATAGCGCCATCATGAATCCTAATACAAAGATCATTGAGGCTTTCGGCAATATCCATATCAATGATAATGACAGTGTACATACCTACGCACAATACCTCATTTACCATACAGACACCCGCATTGCCAACCTGCAGAAACAGGTAAAACTGACCAATGGTAAAACGGTTCTGTATACCGAGGAGCTTCAATACAATGTTAATGATAAGATAGGTGAATACCATACCGGTGGGCGCATTGTAAATGAACAGTCAGTGCTAACCAGCAAAGAAGGTATCTATTATACAGAGTTAAAGGACGCTTATTTTTATGGTAACGTGGTGCTGAAAGATCCCAAGTATAACATGAAAACAGATTCACTGTTATACAATACGGGAACACAGGTCTCCACATTTCTTACACTTACCCATATTGTGGACAGTGCCAACAAACAGATCACCACACGCGATGGCTTTTACGATATAAAGAACAGGCAGGCTTACTTTGGAAAGAACCCTGTGATCAAAGACGGGGCGGTTACCATCAGGGCCATGACCATTGAATCTGACGATAGTACCGGCATCAGCATCTTAACAGGCAATGCTGTTTATAAAGACACAGCCCAGGGTGTGGTTGTAATGGGCAATCATATTAAGACCAATAAGAAAGAAGGTTATTTCATAGCCACGCAGCATCCGCTGATGATCATCAAACAGGATCAGGATTCACTATATATATCAGCCGACACACTGATCTCGGGCAGACTGAGTAAATTACCCAAACCCAAATTACCACAGGATTCTGCAACAATTGCAGCAGCCGGAGATTCTTCGCTTAAAGCAACAGACAGTTTGAAGAACACACTTGCTGTTGCCAGGGACTCTGCGATCAAAGCCCCCCCTTCTATTGTCAGCGCAGATACCTTAAAAACGGCAGTAGTGGTGAATGCAGCCGATGCCCCTGCAGCCGACAACGATAGTACAGATCGCTTTTTCTCTGCCCACTATAACGTGCGCATTTTCTCTGATTCATTGCAGGCGATCTCAGATAGCCTTTTCTATTCGGGGAAAGATTCTATCTTCAAATTATTCAAGAACCCCATTCTATGGGCCAGCAATAGCCAGGTTACCGGCGATACCATTTATCTATACACCAAAAACAAAAAAGCCGACAGGCTCTATGTTTTTGAAAACGGTATGGCTATTAATAAAACAGACAGCAATGCCACCATGTTTAACCAGTTAAAAGGCAACAGGCTGTATGGCTACTTTACTGACGGCACTATTGATTATATGCGTGCCAAAGGATCTGCGGAGAGTGTGTACTTTGTAAAAGATGAGCACGACAAACTGGTAGGCATCAATAAAGCCACAGCAGATATTATTGATCTCCGTTTTAAGAATAAAGAGCTCGACAAAGTAGTATTTATCAGCGAGCCCAAGGCAACCATGTATCCCTCTCACATGCTGCCCGAAGACGAACGCAAACTGCGCAACTTTAAATGGCAGGATACAAAAAGACCAAAGACGAAGTTTGAGCTATTTGGTAACTAGGTATTAGCTGTTAGGAGTTAGCTATTAGCAAAGACAGGAATGGTTTGATTTTTATGACTGATAATCATAGATCCATCCGGCAATCCAACCATTATGCAATTCCTTTATCCTGAAACTGGCTTTACCGATTGCCAACTGCCGACTTGTATTCCTCGCAGCTCATGGCTCAAAGCTCGCAGCTTGTTTTCACTATTGACCATTCACCATTCACTTGCCTTCGTTACTCACGATTGCCGATTGCCGTCTGCCGATTCACGTTTCACATTTCACGTTTCACGAACAGCCACTCACATAGACTATTCACTATTGACCATTCACAAAATTCCTACATTCCGAAATCAGCAATCCTCCATAAAAAAAACGGCCGCCTCTTACGAAGCAGCCGTTTTCTTTTTATAGCTAATGAGCTCTTATAATGTTTTCAATACATCGTTCATGCTTCTTACAGCTTCAGCGCTCTTATTGAACAATGCCTGCTCTTCTGCATCCAGGCCAAAGTCAAGGATCTTTTCCCAGCCATTTTTGCCAATGATAACAGGTACACCTAAGCAGATATCTTTCTGACCGTACTCACCTTCCAGTGATACGCAGCAGGTGAACAGTTTTTTCTCGTCGCGTACAATGCTTTCTACCAGTGCAGCTCCGGCAGCTCCGGGAGCATACCATGCAGAAGTACCGATAAGTTTGGTAAGTGTAGCACCACCCACCATTGTGTCAGCAACAACCTGTTTCTGTTGGTCTGCACTCAGGAACTTGGTAACAGGTACACTGTTCCAGGTAGCAAGACGGATCAGGGGGATCATAGTAGTATCGCCGTGACCACCTACAACCACTGCATTGAGATCAGCAGGGCTTGCACCAAGGTGCTGGCTCAGTTGATATTTGAAACGGGCGCTGTCCAGTGTTCCACCCATACCAATAATACGGTTTTTGGGTAAGCCTGTTGCCTGCAGTGCCAGGTAAGTCATGGTGTCCATCGGGTTGCTGATCACGATGATAATTGCATTGGGAGAATACTTCAGGATGTTCTCAGCCACACCTTTCACAATACCAGCGTTGGTACCAATCAGTTCTTCACGGGTCATACCGGGTTTGCGGGGAATACCAGAGGTGATCACCACCACATCAGAACCTGCAGTTTTTGAATAATCGTTGGTGCTGCCTGTAATGCGGGTATCAAATCCCAGCAGCGCAGCAGTTTGTTGCATATCCTGGGCCTTACCTTCAGCCAGTCCTTCCTTAATGTCTAATAAAACCAGTTCTGTGGCCAGTTCTTTCCGGGCAATATTATCAGCGCAGGTAGCACCTACGGCACCGGCACCTACAACAGTTACTTTCATCAGAAAACAATTTTATGAGGAATAAATTATTGGCGGTGCAAAGGTAGGTGCAGATAGCCAGATTTCAGAACAAAAAAGAAGAAATAATAGCCGTAAAACGAGCCCCGGGCGCCGCTTATCCATTATTTATCATACACGTAACAGGATGATAATCAAACCTACACATAGACACTTTTCAGCATGCATCAGCTTGCGTTAGCATTATCCCGATCACTCATTGCAGGGCGCTTGCCCGGTTGAGGACTATAAGTACAGAAAGCGTTAATGCAGATTATGTATCGTTATTTATAACAATAACTGCTATACGAAAAGCATCATGGTACTACTTCTATTTTCCGGCAAATGCAGCCAGTATTTTATCTACTGCCACATTGCTTTCAAAAGTAGTTACCAGGTTACCGTTCTTATCATACAGAGCGAGATAAGGGATCACATTCATCTTGAAGAAAGGCACCAGGGAAAACTTAGTATCACGACCTATTTTAATATTGCTGTATTTATCCAGTTTATATTCTGCATAAAAAGCTCTTATATCCGACATATCCTGGTAAGATGCCAGTACGATCTGGTAGTTCTTCAGATCGTCCATACGGGCCAGCATGTCTTTCATCTGGTGTTTACAATGATCACAGAGCGGGCTGAAAAACATCAGGATCAGTGGCTGGTGTTTTTTCAACATATCCTTTGTAAGTGTTGTAGCACTATCCAGCTGCAACAATTGAATAGGCGGAACAGTAGGAAAGCGTTTATAGGGAGGCAGGGTATCAGTTTGAGCAGACAGGGTATTAATGCCAATCGCCAGCGCAAGGACTATAACGAGGTGTTTCATATTCAGAAAATTCATTAACGGTTAAACAGAGTACCGGAGCACAAATATAACAAAGCAGTTAAAAGTAAGAAACTCAATTTACCCCACAAATGTTAATGTGATTAACAAATGCAGCTATCGCTGCACGGGTTTTTCTCTTTGAGACAACTTTAACATCAACGTTTCAATACTGCACATATTGTTTCCGTTTTCTGCTCTAAAGCGGTTAACTATGAAACGGACATTGGGAACACTTTTTATTATTACAGCTCTTGGCATTTTTGGAAAAGTACACGCACAGGATTACAGGTTAGGAGTGGGCATACGCCTCAGTAATGCCACCCCTACCCTCAACAATTCTTTTTCAGCAAAATACTTTGTCACCGAACGCAGCGCTGTTGAAGGACTCATCTCTTTTGGCAGCAGGTTTGGCATCGGCGGTTTGCTGGAACTTTACAAACCCTTCGCCAGTGCACCCGGCCTCTCCTGGTTTTACGGCGGCGGCGCCTATGTAGGTTTTGAAGATCATGATACCTACCTGGGGCCTACAGGCATCATTGGCCTGGACTATAAGTTCAATAACATCCCCCTCAATCTCTCCATAGACTGGAAGCCGGAACTGGACATTATCCCCGATATCAATTTTGTACCTGATGCGTTTGCGGTGACGGTAAGGTTTACGCTGAAGTAAGCGTGAAGCCAAATACAGGTTGCAGGTTAAGGCACAAGATTTAAGGAACAAGGCACAAGGAAGTACGAAATACGAAGTTAGAAGTACGGAAGGTGAAAATATCGAATGTCAAATTTTGAATATCGAATTTCGAAGCAAGTCCGGAAGCAAGTTGGCAGTTACCTTGAACACCAGCGATGAGCTTTGAGCTACGAGCCGCGAGGAATACAAGTTAGCAGTTGGCAATTTGCAGTTACCTGTAACTTGTATCTGGTAACCTGTATCCGGAAACTTGTATCTGGTAACCGGTAACGCCCGTTGCACTTTTGACATTTCACGTCTCGCTCCATTCACTATTGACCATTCACTATTCACCTGCCTCTCACTTGCCTCAGCCACTCACGACTGACGATTCACGACTCACGATTGCCGTCTGCCGATTCACGGGTCCAGTAACTGGCATCTCGTATCCGGAAAAAACATTCCCGCATAAACCTGCAAGCCGCCATTCATGGCCTGTTTGCTGTTGTTTGCATGTTATCCATTCAAAATCGTCAACGGCTAGCTAAAAGCAGCAGACTGCTCATTCACGGTTGCGCAATCAAAGCGTAAACCATTGCCCCTTCTTCAAAAATTTGACAAACGGCAAATGCGTTTTAGCACCATCATATTAGTAAAATTCCCATACTGCAATTCTTTATCTGCCAATTAACAAGCCTGCGGAAACAGGCAGATTACCTCAGTTTTTGGTGGAACAATCGTTTGTTTTCTGCGTTTTTTTTCTCTTTTTCTCAAGTTCCTGCGGTTTTGTGCAGGATTTTCCTTTATTTTTGGTTACAACCCAATACTAACGTATGCTAAAAAAGGAACGACAGGCGTATATTCTGCACCAGGTCAACCTGCACAACAAAGTGCTGTCGTCCAGCCTGAGTACGGAGATCAATGTATCGGAAGATACGATACGCCGCGACCTTCAGGAGCTTGCCGATGAAGGAAAGATCATAAAAGTGCACGGTGGTGCGCTTTCTCACTCATTTAGCCAGGTTTATTATCACCCTTCCCATAATATCTATTCGCACGAGCAGAAAAAGACCATTGCTCAAAAAGCTGCAGCACTTATCCAGGATGGCATGTTTGTACTCACCACCGGTGGTACCACCATTATGGAAATGGCCAGAACACTGCCCCCACATCTGCGTGCAACATTTATTTCAGGCAGCATCCCCGCTGTACTGGAATACATGAACCATCCCAATATTGATGTGATACTGATTGGCGATCGTGTTTCCAAAAACTCCAAGATAACAGTAGGTGGCGAAGCCATTGCCAAAATAAAACAGATCAAAGCCGATCTGTGCTTTATGGGCATGAACGCCATCGACATTCAGCACGGCATTACTGACAACGACTGGGACATTGTACAACTGAAAAAAGCGATGATAGAGTCATCGCAGAGAGTAGTATGCCTCACCATTGCTGAAAAGATCAACACATTACAACCGATACATATTTGCAACGTCAGTGATATTGATATCCTGATTACCGAGCTGCCGCCAGATGACCCTCTCCTTAAACCTTATCGTGATTTAGGAATTGAAATTTTATAGAATAAACGCATTTGTTAGAACCTATTGTGGCGATGGCAATTTGAAGTGAATGTAATACTGATGAAAAACCATTTTCTGTACCAGATGCTCTGATTTTCCTTAACAAGGGAAGATAATTTCATATACGACTGTTAACGATTAATTCAAAAATGTTAGCTATGAGAAGATTTACCAAGCTACTGCTTCTTTGCATTCTGCTGCTGCCTTGTGCGCTTTCCTATGCACAGGGTCAACCCATTAAAGGGATTGTTGTGGATGAGGACAACAACGCCCCTATTGTTGGCGTAACCGTTTCAGTAAAAGGAACTACCCGTGCTTCACAAACAGACGGTGCGGGTGCATTCACCATCGTTGCTAAAAAAGGTGATGTACTGCAGTTCTCTTATGTAGGTTATGCACGAAAAGATTTTACTGTGGGCGACGCTACCACAGTTTCCATCCGCATGCGCAACTCCGACAAGCAATTGGGCGAAGTAGTCGTTACCGCGATGGATATTAAAAGAAATCCACGCGAGCTGGGTTACTCAGTTCAGAAAGTGGATGGTAAAGAAATTGCGCAAACACAGCGCGAGAACTTTATCAACAGCTTGCAGGGACGTGTAGCTGGTCTTACCATCACTCCTTCCTCTGGTCTTGCAGGTTCATCTTCCAGCATCGTATTAAGAGGTTTCAACTCACTTTCCATGAGCAACCAGCCACTGTTTATTGTGGATGGTGTAATTATGGACAACAGTACTGTCGATGAAAACTCTGATGGTGGTAAAGGTATCGGTATGGTAGACCGTACCGGCTTAACCAGCAATGCTAACAGAAATACAGACTATACCAACAGGATGGCCGACCTGAACCCGAATGATATTGAAAGTATCACGGTGCTGAAAGGTCCTGAAGCGACAGCGTTGTATGGTAGCCAGGCCAGTTCCGGCGCCATCGTTATCTCTACACGCAAAGCAAAATCAAACAAACTCGCTCTTCAATACGATAACAGTTTCCGTTTCCAGAAGATCACACGTTATCCGGATGTGTACGATCAGTACTCAAACGGCTCCAACGGAGCAGCTTCTAACATCTTCCGTTATTTTGGACCGAAATACGATCAGAACACTGTTTTGTATGATAACAAAGACAATTTCTTCAAAACAGGCTTTACTCAGAGTCATAACCTGGGCGCTGACTTCGGTTTCAAAAAATCGATCTTCAGGGTTTCCGGTTCTACTTTCAACCAGGATGGTGTAGTTCCTAATAACACTGCAAAACGTTATACACTCCGTATTTCTAATACCACCAAAATTGGTAAGTACGTAGATGTTACTCCTTCTTTTACCTACATCAACTCTCAGAACAGGAAAGTACTGAACAGTGCAGGTGGCTTTTTATTAGGCCTGCTGTTATGGCCCAGCACCAACGACATCAGGAACTATGCTGATGACAACGGAGCTAAGATTCCTCTTTTCAGTGCTAACCCTAACAGTGATTACGACAACCCGCTGTTCAACGTAAACTACAACAAGAACTACGACGAGACAAAACGCTATACCGGTACACTGGGTATCAACATCAACCCATTTGACTGGTTACAGGTGTCTGGCCGTTTCGGTTTCGAGCGATACAATACCTATGGTTACCTGCAATACCACCCCAACTCCTACTATATTTCTTCCGGGGTTAAGGGTACACAGGATAATTTCTGGAGAAGATATACAGGTTACAACCATACTATTACCGCTACTGCGCGTAAGAACTTTGGCAAGAACTTCACTACCCGCCTGATGGTTGGTACTATGTGGCAGGATTATAACACACAGCAGTTTGCCATGACCGGTAACACACTGGTAGATGTAAACCGCACAGACAGCAACAATACTGATCCCACCAGCCGCCAGCGCTTATTAAGGAATAACTATGGCGACTACAATGATTACAGGCTGCGTCAGCAGGCTTATTTCGGAGAAGCTTCCATTGGGTTTAAAAATGTTGCCTTCCTGAGCTATACACACCGTTTTGAATCAGCATCAACGCTGCCTAAAAAGAACAGGAACTATAACTATCCGGGAGCAAGCTTAAGCTTGATCGTAAGTGATATGATCCCTCAATTGCGCCAGAGCACATTCCTGAGCTACTGGAAGTTAAGAGGTTCTATCGCTTCAACAGCCCGTTTGAACAGTCCCTACTCCACACAGTCAGTATTCGTAAACTCATATGCAAGCGGCGGCGGTTATTCATACGGCTTTACCAATGCTAACCCCGATCTGAGTCCTGAAAAGCAGCAAACATTTGAGATCGGTACTGAAATGCGTTTATTCAACAGCAGGATCAACCTGGATGTTGCTTACTATAACACACTTAACAAAGACCAGATCGTTGAGAACTTCCGTCTGAGCTATGGTACTGGTTATGTGTTAAATACCCAGAACGCAGGTAGCACACGCAACCAGGGCGTTGAAGTGGTATTAAATGCTTCTGTATTGAAAACTCCTTCTTTTGGCTGGGATATGACCTTCAACTTTGCCAAAATGTGGAATAAAGTAATAAAACTGCCAGCCAACGTTGCAGAATACTACATTGCTGATACATGGGTATATGCCAACGCAAGAGGTGGTTTAACACTGAACTCAGCCACTACTACCATTACTTCTTATGGTTATTCAAGGAACAACAATGGCGATATCCTGATCAACCCAACTACCGGCTTACCGGTGATTGACGCAACCTTTAAAGTACATGGTGACAGAAACCCCAACTTTACACTGGGTTGGAACAACTCACTGAGATATAAAAACTGGAGATTAAGCTTCCTGTGGGATCTGAAAGTAGGTGGTGATGTATTCAACGGTACTAAAATGTTCATGACCAGTATCGGAAAGAGCACCTTAACTGCCGACAGAATGACTCCACGCGTTATCAAAGGTGTATTGAACGATGGCAAACAGAACACTGCTACTCCTACACAGAACAACATCGTAGTAGTACCTGGTCTCAACGACGATTACTATACTGCATCTTATATGCCTGAAGAAGCATTTATTGAGAAAAATGTTAACTGGTTCCGTTTACGCGATATTACACTGAGCTATACCTTCCCTGAAACATTAACAAGGAAAGTGAAATTTGTGAAAAACCTGGGAGTATTTGCTACAGGAAACGACCTGATACTGATCACCAACTATTCAGGAGCTGATCCTTCTGCAAATGGTAATACAGCAGGTACACGTGGTGTAGGCGCCTTTGGATTTGACTATGGCAAACTGCCAACACCAATCAGTGTAAACGTAGGCCTGAGAGCAACTTTCTAACATTCTAAATCATTTGAACAATGAAAAAGATATTTTCTTCATATACTCCCATAGCACTGGCTGCAACCATGTTGCTGGGTTCCTGCGCGAAAAAAATTGATGATGCCTTTGTGAACCCGAATGCAGACGTAAAACAGCCTGTAGAGGTACTGTTGCCTAACATTATCGCTAACATGACCATCAGTTATGCAGCTGCCGGTACCAACTATGGTCCGCAGAACGATGGACTTTATATTGGCCGCTATGTACAATTCTGGGCCACTAACACAACCGCTAACCAGTACGACCGTATGGGCGGCGCCACCGGCGCCAGTGACATCCTCGGTAGCATCTGGGCTATGCACTATTATGGCCAGGGCCAGAACCTCAACCGCATGGTAGAATGGGCTACACAAGACCAGAAATGGGATTATGTAGGCGTAGGCTACGCTATCAGGGCATGGAGCTGGTTAACATTAACCGATACTTATGGCGATGTGATCCTGAAAGAAGCATTTAACACCAGCCAGCTGGTATTCCATTATGACGAGCAGAAAGATGTATATGCTGAAGTAAGAAGACTTTGCCACGTAGCATTGGCCAACCTGAACAGAACAGATGGCAATGTGAGCCAGGCCAACCTTCTCAAAGGAGATCAGTTTATGAATGGTGGTGATGTAAACAAATGGAAAAAATTCACTTATGGCGTATTGGCAAGATCATTCAGCCATCTTACCAACAAAACAAAGGGCACTGACTATCTTCCTGACTCTGCTCTTTATTATGCCAACCTGGCGATGAAAACAAATGCTGAGAATACTGTAGCCACTTTCTCGAATGTTGGCGGTACAGGTACATTCAGCTACTATGCCCCCTACCGTGGTAACATCGGTACTTTACGTCAAAGCCGCTTTATTGCCGACCTGATGTCAGGAAGTAATAACGCATTCCTGGGTGTAAACGATCCGAGAGCATGGTATATCATCCGCGAGAATCCTAACGGCACCTTCAAAGGCATCCGTCCCAATAAAGGAACAGATGCGTTGACTACCAACGACCAGCCTGCGAATTTCTGGGGAGGCGCCTTCAGCAGCACTACAGCACCTGCTAATGACAATACCTGTCGTTATATCTTCAAAAATGCACCGCTGTGGCCTATCATGACTGCCAGCGAAATGGCGTTCATCAGGGCAGAGATTTATTTTAAACAAGGTGATAAGACCAATGCCCTGGCTGCCTACAAAGAAGGTATCAAACTCAACTTTGATCAGCTGATCGCTGACTACAGTACTTCAGTACCCACAGCGAATGTAATGACAGCTACTACCAGGGATAACTTCCTGGCCAATGCAGCAGTAGTTCCTTCTGAAAGTGCTCTTACCCTTTCTCACATTATGCTGCAGAAATACATTGCACTGTATGGCTGGGGTATTAATGAAACCTGGGTTGACCTCAGAAGATACCATTACAACCTTGACACAGACGGTGGATTACAGGTGTACAGAGACTTTGCACCGCCATCCGGTTCGGACCTGTATCCTGATAACAACAGCAAAGTGGTGTACAGAGCACGTCCCCGTTACAATTCAGAATACCTGTATAACGTAGACGAGTTGAGAAGGATCGGTGCATTAGCGCTTGATTACAACACCTTAGAACAATGGTTTTCTATTAAACCCTAACGTAACCACCGTTTAAATTAATTACTATGAGCTTATTTAACAGATATAAAAGTATTACTGCTGTGGCCTTAACAGCAGCAGTAATGGCTGTTGCATGTTCCAAGGACGCAGATACTGCTACCGCAGCTACCAATTCCAACCTGAGCGACCAGGCTGTACTGAAAGTGTACAATGCTGCGCTCAATACTTCACGCAACTTTGTGTACATTGATAATAACCCATTATCATACACACTGCTGGCCTACGGTGCCAGCTTTCCTTCACTGTATGGTGTTACTGTACCATCAGGCAGCAGAACAGTGTTGGTTAAGGATACGTTGCCCACTTCCACGCAAACCCAAATAACCTTTACCAATAACTTTGAAGCAGGTAAACACTATACACTTTTTACCTACGACACAGTAAATGCAGTAAAGTATAAGATGGTTACAGATGCTATTGAAATACCGGCTGATACCACGGCAAGACTAAGGTTTGCCAACCTTATCTTTTCAGGTTCAGCGGCCGCTGCACCCAACGTTGATATTTTCTCTGTACGTCGCAATGCAAACATCTTTAGTAACATAGCTCCCGGTGCTGTTACGGACTTCATTCCCCATCCGTCAGCTCCGGCTATTGATACTTTTTATGTACGCATTGCAGGTACTTCTACCACCCTGTTGCAGGCCAATAGTTACAGCCCTACCAAAAAAAGAAGCTATACGCTTATTTTCCGTGGACGCCTGGCTGAAGCTACTACCACTGCTACACTTTTCCGTACATTAACATCAATGGTTACTTACTAGTTTTTCAACATTTGCAGTAGATATATTCCCTGCCGGCATTGCCGGTGGGGATTTTTTTTGAAGATACAGGTCGCTGAGGGTGGGATTTCGGAATGTAGAGATCTTGTGAGTGGCTGTCCGTGAAACGTGAATCGGCAGACGGCAATCGGCAATCGTGAGTCGTGAATCGTCAGTCGTGAGTGGCTGTCTGTGAAACGTGAAAAGTAAAACGTGAGTCGTGAATCAATATCGTTGAATTAAGCTCCGGAGGAGCTACCTGTTTATAGAAAATCAATTTTATCGAAGGTATTCAGCTCCGGTAGGAGCTTCCGGTAAGGCACGGGAGGCTCCTACCGGAGCCGGGGCATGCTTATTATATTCATTTCTATAAACAGGAGGCCACGCTGTGGCCCTTTCTTAATTCAATGACATTGAGTCGTGAAATCGTGAGTGGATGAGGCAGGTGAATAGTGAATGGCTGTTCCTTGTAAACTTATCAACCCTTCAACCTGTCAACTATATTCCTTGTACCTCAAAGCTCGTCGCTGGTATTTATGAATAACTGCCCACTTGCTTACAGCACCAACATCCGGACAAGTGAGTTTCTACGAAAATCAGGAACTCCAGGGCCAGTTGTAAGTAACAATAATGGCGGTAATGATACCGGCAAGATCGGCCAGTAAAGCAGCAGGCACTGCATAGCGCGTATTCTTAATACCTACAGAACCAAAATACACGGCTACAATATAGAAAGTAGTATCGGCCGAACCCTGTATTACACAAACAAGGCGGCCTACAAAAGAATCGGGACCATAGCTTTTCATCGCTTCCACCATCAATCCCCGCGCACCATTACCACTAAAGGGTTTCATTAAAGCAGTAGGAATAGCGGGTACAAAATCAGTATTGACACCCAGCATAGAAAAGAACCACCTCAAGCCATTCATGGCATACTCAAAAGCTCCGCTGTTACGCAACAGGCCAATAGCAACCAGCATGCCTACCAGGTAAGGAATGATCCTTACAGCCACTTCAAAGCCTTGTTTAGCGCCCTCTACAAAAGCTTCAAAAATATTAATGCGTTTATATAAGCCACCAAGAATGAATACAACGAAGATCAGAAAGATAAGTCCATTACTTACTATGTTAGAAAAGGTAACTGCACCTGTGTTGCTGAGCATATGCCGCATAAACCAGGCAAAAAGCCCCAGTAATACAGAGACGCTACCACCAAATAAAGCGATAGTGGTCCATTGACTGCGGGAAAACTTCTGTTTAATCGCAGTAATACTCATAGCCACCATGGTAGCAACGAAAGTACCAATGACACAGGGAATAAATACCTCAGTAGCATTTTTTGAATTGACACTCACACGCATGGCAATAATGCTCACCGGAATAATTACCAATCCTGATGCATGCAATACCATAAACATGATCTGGGCATTGGAAGCAGTTTCCTTTTCTTCATTCAGGTCCTGCAGGCTTTGCATGGCTTTTAAACCAAATGGCGTGGCTGCATTATCCAATCCCAGCAGGTTTGCAGAAAAGTTCATCATCATGTGCCCCATCGCCGGATGATTGCGTGGCACATCAGGGAAAAGTTTATGTAAGAACGGGCCTACCAGTCGCGAAAGGAAATTGATAGCCCCTGCTCTTTCCCCCACACTCATAAAACCAAGAAAAAGGCTCATGATCCCAATCAGCCCGAGCGATAGCTCCACCCCTGTTTTCGCTGATTCAAAAACACCGTCGATCAATACTTTAAAGATCATTGCATCGCCCATGATGAGGCGCGAACAGGCAATTACAAAAGCAATGAGGAAAAATCCGATCCACAGGTAGCTTAAAACCATAGCAGGAATGAATGTTTTTGGAGCTTTGAAGATAATTGAAAGTCAACGATAAAACCCGATTTTCAGCCTGAAAATTCTCCTCGATCCGGCTTCTTTCGGCAGGGATATAACCAACTGGGAAATAAACCTGCTTTAGCTTATCTTTGCGCCCCGAAAGCAGGTCAATGGCCGGGCGTTAAGCGTTTCGCATTCGGCGTTCAGCATTCATAATAACATATAACATAAAATGGCTTTACAAGCAGGCGTAGTAGGATTACCCAACGTAGGTAAATCAACCTTATTTAATGCGGTGAGCAATAGTGCTAAAGCACAGGCAAGTAACTACCGTTTCTGTACTATTGAACCCAACGTAGGACTGGTAGATGTTCCGGATGACCGTTTGAACAAACTGGCAGACCTGGTAAAACCTGAACGCATTGTACCCACCCAGATCGAGATCGTGGACATTGCAGGCCTGGTAAGAGGCGCCAGCAAAGGTGAAGGCCTGGGTAATAAATTCCTTGCGAATATCCGCGAAGTAGATGCCATCATTCACGTTATCCGTTGTTTTGAAGATGAGAACATCCTGCGTGAAGAAGGCCCCATCAACCCCGTAAGCGATAAAGAGATCATTGATACCGAGCTCCAGTTGAAAGACCTGGACAGCGTGGAGAAAAAGATCAGTCGTATCGAAAAACAGGCACGTAATGATGCCAAACTGAAAGCAGAATACGATGTACTGGTTCGTTGCAAGGCTCATCTTGAACAAGGTAAAAGCATCCGCGAACTGGAGATCTCCAAAGAAGAAAGACCTGCTATTGCCGATCTTTTCCTGCTTACAGAAAAGCCCGTACTATATGTTGCCAACGTAGACGAGCCATCTATGCATACCGGCAATAAGTTTTCAGAACTGCTGAAAGAAGCTGTGAAAAATGAAAAAGCGGAAGTAATTGTAATGAGCAACTCTATCGAAGCACAGATCTCCGAAATGGATGATCTTTCTGATCGCCAGATGTTCATGGAAGAATATAAAATGACGGAGCCGGCACTGAACCGTCTTATCCGCTCTACTTACAAACTGCTTAAACTCTATACCTACTTTACCGCAGGTGTGCAGGAAGTACGCGCCTGGACCATCCAGGAAGGCTGGAAGGCGCCACAGGCTGCCAGCGTTATCCATACCGATTTTGAAAAAGGCTTTATTAAAGCTGAAGTAATTGCTTATAACGACTATATTCAATATGGTTCCGAAGCCGCCTGCCGCGAAGCCGGTAAATTACGCATTGAAGGAAAAGAATACATTGTGAAGGATGGTGATGTGATGCACTTCAGGTTTAATGTTTAAGACAACAAGATCAAAGAATCAAGGTTCAAGAGAATACAGGCCCCGTTTAACCAGCGGGGCTTTTTTTATGGCTAAAGCCAGTGAAGAAGCCCGGATTTACAATTTCGAAATCCGAAGTGGATACAGAAGTTAGCAGGATGGTTTAATGGCATTTCCGGCGCGAGAGTTACTTTACGGCGTGGCACGGTTAAAAACACGCAGTCTGATAGATGCCAACAAGTTTTAACCGTGCCACGCCATTGTGCATTGCTGGCATGGGTCTTACGAAGTAGATCCGTGCCCCACAATATGCCCCGGTCTCTGACCGGAATCACATCTTAGCAGTAAACCCCTCTACTCCTTATCTCTTTCTCTCTGTATTCCCTCTTAGCCCCCAAAACAATTTCGCGCCATTGCGGCTTCACGGTTAATCCCGGCATCTTGTATCCGGAAACCGGGATTTGGTAACTTTTATCACCTCATCCTTCCCATTCCCAGCAATCCATCCCATTACGGGAACAAATAGACATCTGGCATAATAACATACGTATTGATAATGAACACTTTACCGCATTGGCATGTAGCTTGGCTATATATGAACATAATTCAAATCTGTGCGTATGAAAAGAATGTTACTTACCTCAATCGTGTTTCTTACAGTAATAACAGCAGGTTACAGCCAGGTGATCAGTAGCTTTACCTGGGAAACTAATCCTGTTACCAAAGCAACCGTTGGTCCTGACGCCACTTCAGTGAGCAGCGCAGCTGTTATCTCTACTTATGGAACTTCCGGGCACGGCCTAAATGCCGGACGTCCTTCGGCTGATATTAATCTTACTATTCCGGGCTCTCCTTATTTTGATGTACCCGGTCTGGATGTAGCTGTTGATTTCCGTCGTGAAGAAGCAGTTGCCAGCTTTGTAAAACGTGGCAATAATTTCGATTTCGGCATGAACGGTGGCAACCTGAGTGTAAAATTCCTGGTGAGCAATGGCGGTTCAGGCAGCACTACCATCAACTCAGGTAATATCTATTCAATTCCCAATGACCATACTTTTCACCATTACCGTTTTCTGTACAACAGTACCACTGGTATGGCGTATGTGACAGTTGATGGAGTAAACGTATATACCTACACCGGTACCACTAACCGTGCTATGTACTGGACAGGTGCCGGCAATGTAATTGTTGGCTACCAGATGGATGGCACCAATAATAATGTGGCCATTCTTGATAACCTGCTGATCCAGAATGTACCTGTAAATGCGACCCTGCCGGTTAAGCTCACTTCATTTACAGCACAGGCACAGGGTAATACTGTTGTATCGAAATGGACTACAGTGCAGGAAGAGAATATGAGTGGTTTTGTACTGGAGCGTTCTGCAGATGGCAATCATTTTGCAGCCTTAAAAACTGTAGCAGCCAAAGGAAGTTATACTGCTACTACCCAGTACAGTGTTGTTGACAGTACCCCTTTATCTTCTACCGGTTATTACAGGTTAAAAATGGTTGACATTGACGGCAGCTTTACTTACTCTGAAATACGTACAGT
This sequence comes from Chitinophagaceae bacterium, assembly GCA_047602185.1. Taxonomy (GTDB): domain Bacteria; phylum Bacteroidota; class Bacteroidia; order Chitinophagales; family Chitinophagaceae; genus PMP191F. The sequence goes on from JASGHY010000001.1 coordinate 2,366,798, forward strand.
AAATGCAGCTACCAACGGCAGTGTAAAGATCAGTTGTTTCCCGAACCCTGCTACTGATTATGTAACAATGACCATCAATAATAACGAAGCAGGTCAATACCGTTACTCAGTAATAACAGTAGATGGTAAGGTACAGCAATCCAAAACAGTATCACTGGCACGTGGATCACAACAGGTTACCGTAGATCTCACCAATAATGTGGCACGCGGTATTGTAATCATTAACCTGGAAAATATCAATAACAATACCCGTCAGTCATTTAAAATAATGAAACAATAAGCATTAGGAAAGGCGATAGCAACGAGAAAAGGCGTAGACATTTGTCTGCGCCTTTGTGGTTTTACAGAAAGGCCGGGTAATACCAGCTTCATCCATTTGCAGACTTACTAACGGTATAGTAGAAACTTATGTTAAAGTAAAAAAGCTGGTATCCGGATGCATTAAATTAGATACCTAAAACCACTAACAAGTCATGAATAAAGCACTACCCTTCCTGCGCTATGCTTTTATTACATTTCTATTATTGTCACTGATCTCCTGTCAACCGCTAGACTTTAAAATATTCTTTCGCAATCAATCCTCCCTTCCTGTACAGCTTACCTTACGTATGCGATATGCTGCAGATAGTAACAAGATCACTACCACCCTGCCATTGAGATATGACGACAGCATACTCCCTATTAATAATAAAACCCTGGCAGGATTACAGGACACTTTAAAAGCAATACTTTCACCGGAAAGACAGATCATATCCTTAACAGTTCCTCCCAGGTCTACTGTTTATATCAGTGATGTATTTAATGTTGTTCATCAGTTTGCCCCTAACCAGCTTATTATTGAACAAAAGCAGCATACAGATACCCTGCGTTTCGAGTACCCGTTCAGAAAGATCAAAGGACTTCACCGCAAAAGAGATACTCCGTTTAATCTCTTTTACAGGTTAATATTATGGTATGATATAAAGGACTAATATTTTCGACAGCAGCCATCTGAAAAACCAGGCGGTAAATTTTAATGTCCGGGCAACGTTTCCTCCGGCAGACTGGTCATCTCCCAAATTGGATAACATGAAACGTCTTCTGCCCCTGCTGCTCTTTGCAGTTCTGGCTTTTGCTGCCTGCCAGAAAAACAATAGTAATGACGAACAACCTACACAGTTGATCTTCGGAAAATCGTATGGCGAATGTGTAGGTAATTGCGCTACTTTATATAAAGTTTATAACGGGCAGTTATATCCTGATAACCTGAGTTACTTTTATTACGGTGGTGAATTAAAGTTCAGCAATACTTCACTGAGCAATGAAAAATACAATATCGCGAAGCAATTACTCGACAATTTTCCTGCATACCTGAAAAACCTGTCAGACAGCAGTTTTGGATGCCCCGACTGTCATGACCAGGGAGCTATCTATATTCAATTCAGCGAAAAAGGAGTTATTAAAAAGTGGAACATCGACCCTGTTGAAAGCAGACAGCCAGATGAAATAAAAGCATATATACAGCAGCTAAATGCTGTAATGACGCAGTTACAATAAAACCTATATAAAAGACGGTATGAAATATTTAGTTACCCTGCTATTGATAGCAACAATCGTTACTGCATGCCATAAAAGCAGTAATGATAGCGAACAAGCTACACAACTTGTCTTTGGACAGTATCATGGTTTTTGTGAGAACCACTGTGCAGTTTTTTACAAACTTGATAGCGGCCATTTATACGCAGACAACCTGAACAATTACCATTATGGAGATCCGCCAACTTTTAGTGATATACCGCTTAACAATGAGAAATTTAACCTTGCAAAGTCTCTGTTTGACAATTTCCCTGCATACCTGAAAAATCAGCCAGATAGTAGTTTCGGTTGCCCTGACTGCCATGACCAGGGAGTTATTTATATTCAATACAGTGAAAACGGGATAGTAAAAAAATGGCATATAGATCCGGTCATCAGCAGATTACCAGATGAGATAAAAACATATGTACAACAATTAAGTACAGTAATGACGCAATTAAAATAAACGCCTTATAAAAAAGCAAAACGATCACTGTAACAGTGATCGTTTTGCTTTTATCGATATTTTACTTTGCTTTTATGAACTGCACATTTCTTGCCCTGGATACACTTACATAGAATCCACTGATCTTTCCCTGGCTATCTCTTTCAAAAACAATTTCGCCACCGGGAAAACTAAATCCATCTTTATACATTGGCGTCAGCATATCTCCCCTGCCTACACGCATGTACATATACACTTTGCCTTCTTTTATTACCAGCGAAGAGCTCCCCTCTGTTTCGGAAGAATAATAAATGCCGGTATACTCCTGCAAGGCCTGTACATCAGTTGGAGGAGGCTCTACCCCTGTATATAGCAGTGTATCGCCTGCCGCATTAATAAAAGTAGCCTTGCGTGGTTGCTGACTGGTAAAAATGATCCTGGCCCGCCCTGCCAGTAAGGTAGTAGCATTAATAGCTGGTAAAGAAGCTCCGCTTGTTGTGTTATAAACGCTGTCATTCCTCAACGCTAGACTAAGTGCTGCACCGGTAACGTTGTCCTTATAAACGCCCATATAAGGCAAAAAGGTTTTACTGTCAATATTCTTATTGGCGATAGCCATTGGAGGAGCTTTGGCTTTATTTTTCACAAGCAGGTTGCGTACAAGTCCGGGTGTATTGCCCATGTCCTGTTGAGAGGTATTGCTCAGCCATGCAATAGACAGTCCCAGTTGAGGAAAATAATCAAGATTAGCGCGGTAACCGGCTGTAGCGCCGCTATGCGTAATGGCAGGCCATCCGTTTAACGAATCAATAAACAAGCCGGCAGCATAGAAATGTCTTTTCCCATTATTCAATGGCACTGTGGTGGTTTGCCTGGACAATAAAGAAGGACTACCGAACTTACCATTAAGATAGTAATTGTTCCATGCCAGCAGGTCTTCAGCAGTAGTCAATAAGCCTCCATTGCCATATACATCCTCATTAGGCATATTAGTAACATAGCGGGGACCATTTTTACTGTATGCAATAGCTCTCTGCGGAACCACCCTTGTATAATCATCACGCCATTCGGTATGAGTCATGCCCGCAGGGATAAAAATATACTGTCTTGAAAAACCTGCAAGGCTCATCCCGCTCACCCTTCTTACAATAATGGCCATCAGGTTGTAATTGGAGTTGCTGTAAATATATTCCGCACCCGGTATGTTGTTCAGCGTTTTTTGCAGGGTAACAATGTGCAGTGCATCATCATTGTTATAGGCTTTGGTACCTCTTGGCCATCCCGCAATATCTGCAATGCTACCCCAGTCTTTCAGTCCGCTGGTATGGCTCATCAAATGCCTGATGGTAATAGTATGCCCATAATCCGGTACTTCAGGCAAATACTTGCGGATATCATCATTCAACGATAGCTTTCCCTGTTGTTCCAGCAACAGGATACTGGCAGCCGTAAATTGTTTGGATACGGAGCCAGCCTCTATTCTTGATTCTTTCGTTAATACAGCACCATCTTCCAGGTTGGCCACTCCTCTGGCAGCAGAATAAATGAGCTGTCCATTGCGACTAACTGCTACCTGTGCACCGGGGTTTTCACTGGTATAACGGTTAAGTATCTTATCTAAAAGAGCTACGGTATCCTGCCATGTTTGTGCTGAAGCACTTACTGCAGTAAAAAGTAAAAGTGAAAGAAAAAACTGTTTCATGTATGATTAGAGTTAAGCGATAACTTCCAGTTTATACCCCTTACCATGAATGTTCACCAGCTTCACTGCAGGATCATCCTGCAAACGTTTACGGAGTTTTGATACAAACATATCCAGGCTACGGCCGGTAATAACCCCTTCATCCTCCCACCCTTCTTTCTGCAACTGGCTACGGTCTATTACCTCATTGATATGGCCGGCAAAAATGCTCAGCAACCGTGCTTCCTTTGCCGTGAGCTCAATACGTTGCTGTTGCAATACCAGCAATTGTTGTGACGGATAAAAAGCATATTGACCAATAGCAACGGATGGATCTGTAGCTGCTGCAATAGCTGGTTGCTTTGACGGCTTTTTGCCATAGCGATACCAACCTGCAAAACTTAAGGCCACCATCAGCAAACCTCCCATTGCAACATAAGCGGTTGTTTGCTTAGGGGAAGTAGCCGGTTGAAACATTATTTTTATTTCATAACGCTTCAAAGGCTGTGGTCTGCCAAGACAGGGAATATCGTTCTCTTTATCAGGCGGTATTGAATAGGCATATACAATGTCATTTTTACCGCATTCCTGTACACTGACAATATACTGCTGTGGCAAATGACTTTTTGATACGCGACCTGAGATCACTTTCACCAACGAATCGGGGCTAAAAGCAAACGGGCTTTCAAATTTCAGGAGGTACTGGTTATCGCCCGCTTTTTCAACCGGCATTACCCGGGAAACGGAATCGCCAGAGGCCAGTAGTATTTCATGGCCTATCTGCCGCATCAGCACGATGTCACCGGCATTTTCAAATGCAGTAGTCCGGTCACTGCTACGGGCTATACTCCAGGAAAGAAGTACCACCAACACAAAAACAATGGCTAACAGCGCTCTCCATTTCATAGCTTAAAATTAAGTTATTAAGGATCATACTCTATCTGCACACAATTGATTTACAGAGATTTTACAAGCCCTTTACACTTTTTTACAACCGTTTTACCAAAGCCCGCAGCAGGCAGATTAGGTTTGTTGCAGAGAGCTTTCGTTCAAAAATTACAAATAAAAAACGGTTTTCCTTATGTCTAAAATCACCACTGTTACCTCTGTCGCCCTTGTTATCGGTACTTCTTTTTTCCTGTCGTTCTGCCACCAGGACCCTCAAAAAGATAAAGCTGCTGTATCCGAATGGACATCCGATTCTTCACCTGCCGGACCGGTTACCAACTGGCAATTACTGGAAGGAGTAAGTACACTACAATGGCAGGGCGGCCATGTGATAGGTGGTGGCGGGCACCAGGGCACCCTCGCTATCACCGGGGGATCTTTACAATTAGTAGCCGATACCATTATCCGTGCAGGAGAGTTTACTATGGATATGAATGGCATCCACGTTACAGATACCAAAGACGATGGCAATAAAGGAATAGAAGAACACCTGCGTTCAGATGACTTCTTCTCTTCAGCAAAATTTCCGCAAAGTCATTTTTCTATTACCGGTCAAAGCAGGCTGAGCACTCCGGCAATAAAAGGCAATCTTACCATTAAAGGAATAACAAACGAGATCATTTTCCCGGCTACCTTCAGCGTACACCAGGATACATTAAGAGCAAAAGCCACTCTATCTATTGACCGGACAAAATGGAATGTGATGTACCAGGCACAAACCATCTCATTTCTCACGAAAGACAATGCTATCTCCAACCAGATCGGTATAACGCTTGACCTGGTGTTTAAGAAAAGCAGTGAGTAATTAATATCAAGGCCAGAAGTATCGCCATGCACAAACAAAAAGGCCATCCCACAGGGATGGCCTTTGACTTATAGCAAAGAAACAATTCTTTAGAATATCGAATGTCAGATTTCGAAGATCGAACGTTGAAGCTTCATATATCACAAAATCCCAAAATCAACAACCTACATTGACCATTCTCTATTGACTATTTACTCCCCTAAAACACATTATACGCAAAGCTCACATAATATACGCCGCCAAGAGCAGGATTACCATACTGAGTTTTGTAATAATGATTAAACAGGTTGGTTCCGCCCAGTTTTATCATTGATTTTGTTTTGAAGAGCTTGTAGCTCACCTGTGCGTCCAGCACCATAAATGAGCCTACAGGACCACTTCTGAAATCACTTTCTGTATAATAACTATCCTGGTAACGGAACTGTGTATTGAAACCCCAATGTTTGCCTTTTCCAAAACCGGAATTAGCAAGACCGATATTGGTACGCAGTTTTGGTGTATTGTAGTACGCTTTGAAACCAGCCGGAGGCGTAGTATTCAGTTTGTCGATCGCAGTATTGGCAGTCAAGCTGAAATTAGAAGGCAACAGGTATTCGATACCTGCACCATAACCATAAGTACTAAGATCAACCGTACTGTTCACAGATACAGAATAGAAAAGCCTGGTACTGCTGTTGGTGTACAGATCAGTAGGAATACCGGTTGAGGATTGTACTACTGTAGTACGACCAATGAAGTTTTTATACTTGGCAATATAACCATACACATCTATCAGCAATCGTTTTTCAATGATGCCTTTATAACCTACTTCATAAGAAGTTACAGTTTCTGGTTTATACTCGCCAAATACAGCTTCTTTCAGAGCAGTAGGCCCCTGCAGGAAGCTTTCGTAAGTATATGCTTTGTTGGTATTGAACTTATAGAAGTCACGCAATTGTGGCAACCCACCGATAAGTATCGTTTTGGGTGAAGCACCAATTACGAGGTTGATCCACTGGTTTTGTGTAGTGGGGAAACGATAAGCTGTCTGGAAAGAAGCACGGATGTTGTGATCTTTTGCCACTTTAAATACAGCAGTTAACCTTGGAGTAAAGCGACCTTTAAAGTTCTCGTTCTTATCATAGCGGCCGGATGCAGTCAGCCTTACCACATCACTAAAGAATGAGCGGGCGAGCTGGATATAACCACCATACTCATTAATATTAATACGGCCTGCTGTATCAGCAAACAGTGTTCCTTCAGAATTCAGTACATAGGTTTTCCAGTTACCGCCGATCAGTACGTCGGCAAATTTCAGCCTGTTACCAAAGTTGTACTGGCCTTCTGCCATATACAGGTTAGTTCTGTCAAGGAAACGGCCACCACCTTTTGAAATAGGGGTAGAACGTACTTTATCAAAGTATTGTTTGAATGCATCAGAACCGGCTTCAGGTCTTCCGTTATCAGCAACGGTACGGGCAGCCAGGTGTGCATTGGCATTGCTGGCGCCACCAGCCAACTGTCCCAGGTAAGTACTTAAGTATTGATTGTACCAGGTAGCACTGGGTTTCCAGGCTTCGTTGGTGTACTGTGTGGTAACAGTAGCGTTGTATGAATCACCGGCATTCTCCTGGGTGGTGTACAAACGTACGAACCAGTCGTCATGTTTCAACTCCACTTTGTATTGCCCCATTTTCAGGTTGCGGAGCGAATAACGATCACTACCAGTGTACACTGTATTACCGGTAGCCCAGTAGCCCACTAAAGAGGCTTCCAGCCGTTCCGTCAGCTTGTAATACAATCCGCCGGATACTTTGAAGTTTACAGTATTGTTATTGATGATATCCTGTTCCCTGTAACCTGTACGGGATACGTTGAGGGAGGTTGTGCCTGCAGGCAATAACGGTCTGTAAGCTACAGGTACCGATGGGTAAAGGTCGGTAGTTGTTTCATCACCATATACATTCACACCATTGTAATTGGGGTCAGATGCACGGGTGCCTGTAGTCGGATTACCGGCTGTGGCAGAATAGTTGGTAGAGTCTGTAGCGATCCAGTCTTTAGCCTGTACAAACTGTGCATTTATTTTGAAAGCGAATTTCTCACTGATCTTTTTACCCCATCTGAAACTCCAGTCGTAATAAGGAGCCGGGCTGATGGGATCTTTGCCTTTATCAATATGCATGATCCCCTGCTTTACCTGGAAAGAAAAGCCCTGGTATTTAAAGGGGCTCTTACTGTTGATCAGCAGGGTTCCGTTCATACCTCCCGGACCGTACAGTGCGGAAGAGGCGCCGGGCAGCAATTCCATATTATCTACATCCAACTCGGTAAGACCGATCACCGAACCTACAGAGAAGTTAAGACCAGGGGCCTGGTTGTCCATACCGTCCACGATCTGGTTAAGGCGGGTATTACCGCTACCGCTGAAACCACGGGTGGTCACTGTTTTAAAAGTAAGACTGGAGGCAACAATATCTACACCTTTTAAGCCACCAAGCAGGTCGTAATAGTTCGTTGCAGGCGTATTACGTACCGCAGCAGTGTTTACACGTTCAATGGACACCGGAGATTCGAGGATCCGCTCAGGAACGCGACTGGCAGATACTACTACTTCCACACCCAGCGAGGGTGCTGCGATCATTTCAACATCTATTGATGCAGATGCACTGGTTATTGTTACTTCCTTAGCATCGAAACCAATGGAAGTGAACAATAAAACGAGGGGGAACTTTTGACTGGTAGTTAATTTAAAATGGCCTTTTTCGTCTGTGAGGGTACCGCTGCCTGAACCCCTGATGGTTACAGAAACGGACGGAACACCTTCTTTGGTGGTACTGTTCTTTACATTACCTGAAATGGTTGTTTGGGATTTGGCAACAATCGCTAGGAAGCATAGGAAGATGAGAGCTGCCAGTTGTCTGAAGCATTTTCTCATATGGACTTAATTTTGGTGAGATATTACAAGCAAAATACTGATATAATTTTTACGTGAAAATTTTATTTACAGCATGGTTATATAGTGTGAATATTTTCAATATTTAAATTAATCTTTATTTCGGTACCCCACAGTATCTTCGGGCCATGAATTCGTATCAATTTCCCAATCAGACCAATTTTTACCGAGGTAAAGTGCGTGATGTTTACACTATTGCCGACCAATGGCTGGTGATGATCGCCTCAAACCGTATTTCTGCATTTGATGTTATTCTTCCACGCCCTATACCTTTTAAAGGACAAGTATTAAACCAGATTGCTGCATATATGCTGAATGCTACTAAAGATATATGTCCAAACTGGTTAATGCAAGTACCGGCGCCAAATGTTTCCATTGGCCGCAAATGTGTTCCTTTTAAAATTGAAATGGTTGTTCGTGGTAACGTTACCGGACATGCGTGGCGCACCTATTCATCCGGAAAACGGCAGTTGTGCGGTGTTACCATGCCCGAAGGAATGAAAGAGAACGACTTCTTCCCCACCCCTATCATCACCCCTTCTACTAAAGCTGCGGAAGGTCATGATGAAGATATTTCCAGGGAAGAGATCATTGCTCAGGGACTGGCCACTGCCGAAGACTGGGCCATTCTTGAAAAATATACCTTACAGCTTTTTGAAAGAGGTAAAGAAATTGCTGCTAAAAGAGGTTTGATACTGGTTGATACAAAATACGAATTCGGTAAGATCGGTGACCAGATCTACCTGATGGACGAAATTCATACACCCGACTCCTCGCGTTATTTCTACGCCGATGGTTTTGAAGAAAGACAGGCGGCAGGCGAACGCCAGAAACAGCTGAGCAAGGAATTTGTACGCGAATGGCTTATTGCCAACAACTTTATGGGCAAAGAAGGCCAAACCGTTCCAAACATGGACGACGAATGGGTAAATACAATTTCCCGTCGTTACATTGAGCTGTACGAAAAAGTGATCGGCGAACCTTTTAAACCCGAAGAACTCAGCGAGGCTGAAACCACAGGCCGCATTCTGCAGGCACTCGAAAAACTTTAAAGACTAACTTTCCGATAAGCATACCACCCCGTCCGTAGCCCGATCTATTAAACCCTTCATCTATGAATATTATAGTTATTGGTGCTACAGGTATGATTGGAAAACCAGTTACCCGTGAGTTGATCGCTGCCGGATTTAATATTACCCTGCTTGTAAGAAATATTGAAAAGGCCAGAAGCATCTTTCCCGGCGTACAGATTGTACAGGGTGATGTATTTGATATTGAAAGCCTCACCACGGCATTTACCGGCCAGGATGCTGTTTACATCAGCCTGGCCCCTCCTCATGCGGCACGTGTCACAGACAAATTACCCGAAAGAGAAGGCATTGAAAATATTATAGCTGCTGCGCAACAAAGCAGCATCAAACGGATCGTATTGCTTTCCTCATTGGTACAGCAATACAACCATACCAATGGTTTTAACTGGTGGGTATTTGACGTAAAACAAGCCGCAGTTGAAAAGATCAAATCGTCTGGCATAGCCTACTCCATCTTTTACCCCTCTACTTTTATGGAAAGTTTTGACCAGTTGATGCTGAAAGGTAATCGCATTATGCTGGCAGGCAGATCCATAGCCCCCATGTATTTTATTGCAGCCAGTGATTATGGCCGCCAGGTGGCCTGGCATTTCCGTAAAACGGATAATGGCAACAAGGAGTATGTAGTGCAGGGCCCTGCTGCCTACAACTGGGACGAAGGCAGTAAACTATTTATAGAGCATTACCAGCCCAAAAAGCTGAAAACAATGAAAGCCCCGCTGCAAATGCTACAGTTCATGGGACGTTTCAGTAATACTATCGGGTATGGAGCCAAAATAGTAGAAGCTTTAAACCGCTATCCCGAACAATTTGCTGCTGAACCTACCTGGAACGATCTTGGCAAACCCACCACTACCATCGAAGAGTATGCATCAAAACTAAGCTGATCTTCTACCATTTACCCGCCCATTTTCACACATCATACGTATAGCTGTTGCCAGTTAAATTAAGTTCAGTAAGTTCGTGGCGCAACTATACACATTATTACAAACGATCACGATGAAAAAAATTCTGCTCCTGCTTGCCGCAGCTCTTTTCTTTATACAGGGATTTTCACAAACTGATAAAAGCTACTATATGCTGGCCGGTACCTATACTTCCGGTAAAAGCAAAGGCATCTACGTGTACAAGTTCAATACGGCTGATGGAAGTGTGGAAGAGATCAGTACAGCGTCTGCCTCCAACCCCTCTTTTCTGGCTGTTTCTCCTGATGAAAAATTTGTGTATTCAGTATATGAAGATGCTACCAAAGGCAAAGGCGGTGATGTAGCTGCTTATGCTTTCGATAAACAGACCGGTAAACTTACTTTCATTAACCGCCAGCCTTCCGGCGGAGATCACCCATGTTTTGTAGCAGTAGATAAAACCGGTAAATGGGTTACTGCCGGTAATTACAGCAGCGGCAGCCTGTCTTTATTGCCCATTGAAGAAGATGGCAGCATTGGGATGGTTAAAACACATATTGAGCACAATGGCTCCGGTATCGATAAATCAAGACAGGCTTCGCCACATGTGCACAGTACTTTTTTTACCCCGGACAACAACTGGTTGCTGGTCCCTGATCTGGGTATTGATAAAGTAATGATCTACAATTTTGAAGCTGCTACCGGTACTTTAACGCCTGGTATCCCTGCTTTTGCAAAAGTTACCGATGGCGCAGGCCCACGTCACCTCGACTTTAGCCCCAGCCACAAATATGTGTACCTGATTGAAGAAATGGGCGGTAATGTAGTAGTGTACAAATACAAAAACGGGGAGTTAACACCTGTTCAGCGTGTAAGCGCATTACCGGATGGCTTTAAAGGGACTATTGGCAGTGCAGATATTCATGTATCACCCGATGGCAGATTTGTGTATGCCTCTAATCGCGGATCATCTAATAACATTGCGATATTTAAAGTAAATCCCCGCAACGGTAAACTGTCTATGTTCAGCCTGGTACCTACCGGTGGTATTACACCACGTAATTTCAGCATTGACCCTTCCGGTAAATTCCTGCTGGTAGCCAATCAAAACTCTGATAATATTGTCATCTTCAAGCGTGATGTTGAAACAGGTCATTTAACAGCAACCGGCAAGCAGATCAGTATTCCTAATCCTGTTTGTATTAAATGGATCAATCCATAATTTGAAAATTAGTTAATGTGCTGATGTGCAAATTTGAATTGCAGATCTCGGGATGGAGGGATTTTGAGATTTGAATACCGGTTGCCAGTTACCGGATACAGGTTACCAGATACAAGTTACAGGTAACTGCAAATTGCCAACTGCCAACTTGCTTCCGGGCTTCCTTCGAAATTCGATATTCAAAATTTGACATTCGATATTTTCACCTTCCGTACTTCTAACTTCGTATTTCGTACTTCCCTGTGCCTTGTTCCTTGAATCTTGTGCCTTTAAACTTACAACCTATAACTTAAAACCTACAACCCGTATTCGCGTTAAGCCTTCTACGTCATTTGCACATTAATCTCTTTCATTCAATCTCGGTCTCAGCCTTGATTTGGATTTGTTGAAAACGTGGCGGCCTTTATCGATACCGGCGCGGATCTTTTGCTGTTCTTCTTCAGGCAGGTGAATAACCTCCTGGCATTCGGCACTGCAACAACCTTCATATTTCGTGGCACACTCCTCGCACTGAATAAATAGCAAGTGACAACCGTCATTAACACAGTTGGTATGTGTATCGGCCGGTTTACCACATTGGTGACAGGTAGCAATAATATCTTCTGTAATACGCTCTCCCAGCCTGTCGTCAAATACAAAGTTCTTACCAATGAACCTGCTTTCCAGTCCTTCCTCTTTTATCTGTTTGGCGTAATTGATAATGCCTCCTTCCAGGTGAAAGACATTCTTAAACCCACTGTGCAACATATAAGCACTGGCTTTTTCACAACGGATACCACCAGTGCAGTACATGATAATATTTTTATCTTTCTGATCTTTCAGCATATCCACGGCCATCGGCAATTGCTCACGAAAAGTATCGCTCGGCACTTCCAAAGCGTTCTCAAAATGCCCTACTTCATACTCGTAGTGATTGCGCATATCCACCATTACAGTGTCTTTATCCTGCAATAGCTCATTAAGTTGTGCGGCATTCACATATTTGCCTTTATTGGCCATATCGAATGTGGCATCATTGATGCCATCAGCTACGATCTTTTCACGCACCTTTATTTTAAGCACCCAGAACGACTTGCCATCATCTTCTACTGCAATATTCAAACGTAACCCATTCAGCGGCTCAATAGAGTATAAAGCTGCTTTCAGTGCCTCAAAATTGCTTTGTGGTACACTGATCTGTGCATTGATGCCTTCGTGTGCCACATAAATACGGCCAAACACCTTTAAAACATTCAGTGCTTTATACAGTTCATCACGAAATTCCTGGGGATTGTCGATGTGGAAATACTGGTAAAAGGAAATGGTAGTGCGAGGCTCTGTTTCCTGGTATAAACGTTCTTTCAGCTCCTTCTGGGAGACGCGGTTGTGTAATACTGCCATAATTTTGAAATTTTAAGGACGTATGCCTGACGAACAAAATTTCTTTGAACGGCGCAAAGGTAATAAGAAATACGAAATAAGAAGTACGAAATACGTCTTATCTGCAGGGCTTTTGTCCTGTTTTTTGTAAATTTGGGAACATCACCACCACCAGAACACTATGATATTCAAAGCATCGCTGGACACTGTTGCCAAAATTCTTACAATCGGCATTACTGTTGTATTTGCACTTTGCCTTTTACTGCAGATCTCTATTATTAAGTCGGGCCAGGGCGTAGGCATCGCTTTTGGCATCAGTATGCTGCTGGTTGTGGTGTATATCGTTTGTTACCTGCTACACCCTACTGAATATAGTATTACAAGTACCCATCTTGTCATTCATCGCCCTATCGGCAAAGTAATGATTGCTAAAACAGATATTTTTTCGGTAGCGCCTGTTGACCCTGAACAGATGAAATGGACCATCCGCACTTTTGGTGTAGGCGGCCTGTTTGGATATTTTGGCAAATTTGCCAATTCAAAGATCGGCAGCATGACCTGGTACGCTACACGCAGGGATAGTATGCTGATGATCACCACTACTGATCACAAAAGGATCGTGATCACCCCTGATGAACCCGCTTTATTTCTGCAACATATCAATACCAAATAGGTAAAGCCCCTTCTCTTCAAAAGCAAATTTCATAAAACAACAGTCCATAAGTATTTTGCGCCGATTATATATTCACTGAAGTGCAAACAGGACAACATATAGCTGCCGCCCGCAAAAGCCAGGGCATGACGCAGGAAGAACTGGCAGCAAAATCGTCTGTTACAGTACGTACCATTCAACGTATTGAAAGTGGTGAAAGCATGCCTCGGGATTACACGCTAAAAGCCATTGCAACTGCACTGAATATTGATCCTGCTATCTTTTTCCCGGCTGCACCTGCAGTAAATACAACCAATACTCTACAGGAAGATGATCTTCATTTTCTGCAAATGCTGAATCTATCCTGTTTTTCTTATGTTGTACTTCCCGTTATCTATTTCCTGGTTCCTTTATTTATACTAAAGAAAAGGAATTCATCAAATCCCATCGTTAACCGCACCGGCAGGCGCATGATCCTGTACCAGGTTTGCTGGCAGGTCGCTACTCATTTACTGCTTTTTCTTGTTCTCATCTATAATCTCATTGTAGCAGGTCACCTGAAATACAGGCAATTTCACATCAGTTATCTCTGGACAGCCCTCACCATGTGTTGTGTAAATGCGTTTATCATTATTGTGGCAGCACTGCGATTGAGAAAGGGAGACCATGCGGTGTACACGCATACGTTTTTTAAAAGCCTGCTCTATCTTAAACGCAGAACGCGGAAAACTGGTTATAAGTTTTAAGTTAAGGCACAAGGTTTAAGAGACAAGGCTCAAGAAAGTACGAAATACGAAGTTAGAAGTACGGAAGGTGAAAATATCGAATGTCAAATTTTGAATATCGAATTTCGAAGGAAGCCCGGAAGCAAGTTGGCAGTTGGCAATTTGCAGTTACCTGTAACTTGTATCTGGTAACCTGTATCCGGAAACTGGTATCTGGTAACCGGTAACGCCCATTTCACTTTTGACATTTCACCTTTCACCCCACTCACGACTGACGATTCACGTCTCACGATTGCCGTTTGACATTTCACGTCTCGCTCCCTATTCACTATTGACCATTCAATGTCGTTGAATTAAGCTCCGGAGGAGCTACCTGTTTATAGAAAATCAATTTTAAAAGACATTCAGCTCCGGTAGGAGCTTCCTGTAAGGCACCGGGGGCTCCTACCGGAGCCGGGACACGCTTATTATATTCATTTCTATAAACAGGAGGCCACGCTGTGGCCCTTCCTTAATTCAACGACATTGATTCACCATTCACAAGATCTCTACATTCCGAAATCAGAAATAAGCTACCGTTAAAGAGCATTTAACAGGCCTGTAATAGGCAAAAGCTGGGATAAACGTGGGATAAACCTAAGATAGCCCCGGGACAAGCCTGACTTAAATATGAGGTATATGTAGCTCTACGGTGAGGATAAGTCCCCTCACCCGGCATAAGATTCCCAGGCATGAACAAAAAAAACTGCCTCATACACCCATACTCATAAACAATTGAATTTCAACACTTGTCGTGTAAATGTCGGGGCTTTGTCGGCTGTTTGGCAACGCGGAGCTGGTTAGTTTGCAGCCATTCAAAACCCTAAATGTTTATTATGAAAATTTCCCGGCTGTTCTCTTTCCTGTTGTTGTTATGCGCTGCTGTACATGGTCAATCCCCTACTCAACGTTCCCTTGTTCCGCAAAATGGTAAGATCAGTTTTACCTGGAAGGGTGACAGCATGCGTCATGAATGGGAGCCCTATTCGGCTATTCTATTGCCTGTTTCACTCCCCGGCTGTAAGGACAGGTTTTACATGCAGTTTGACCTGGGCTCGCCTTATTCTTTCTTTTACAGTCGCCCCCTGGAGGCAATTCGCCGTGCTTATCCCAAAACAGCAATCGATACAGGAGCAAAAACATACAATGGTATTTTCAGTCTTGGTAAAATGAAGATCATTGCTACCGGGATGCCTGTACAGCTTTTTGGGGACTCTGTTTTAGATCATTCCAAAGATCATCGCACCATTATAGGCACTATTGGTTCGGATATTATAAACAATAAGGTTGTAATGATCAATTACCCGGAACAAGCCCTTGTGCTTGCAGATACAGTTGCACCCGCACTGGCGTCTGTAAATTTCATGTATATGCAAGGCCGGGTACTATTGCCTGCCACCATTAAAAACAAGCAAACATTATTATACTTTGATACAGGTTCCAGCGCATTTGAGTTACTCATAGATCGTGCTACCTGGCAACAACTGGCTGCAGCAAATGCCACACCTGTCCGCTACCCTGTGCAATCATGGAATAATACCATGTACGCGAACACTATTGCAACCAATGACAGCATCAGTATCGCAGCGTCACAACTTCCGCTGCACCAGGTTAGCTATATGGAAGGAGCCAGTACAGCGCAGATAAACCAGATGATGAAAATGGGAATTGGCGGTATGACAGGTAATAAACTATTTATTCGCCATACGCTGGTGCTGGATACCCGCAATAAGAAGTTTGGAATAATAGCAGGGAGCAAATAGAAGCCTCCTCTCAAAGTGAAGGCCTTTGAATGTTATCATCTGGAGCCTGCTTTATGATGGATCAATTGCAGGGCATATTCAAGTATAGAATCATTGCTCTTTACAACATCTTCCATTGTGGGTGTTATGGAATGATCGGGGATAACACCTCTGTTTACCGGGCGCTTTTTCTTTACGGCCATACTGTACTGCACAGTTCCCAGGCTGATGACCAGCTTTGAAGCGGGCAATACAGTTTCAACCTGCGCCCCGGAGGTATTACCACAATATGTACCACCGGTTTCTTCACCAATAAATACAGCTCTTTTATGACTGCGAGCAACAGCACAGAACTCAGCCGTAGTTGAAAAACTCAGCCCATCTGTTAACACCCATAGAGCGCCCTGGTACTTGTTTTCGTGCGGCTGGATCTTCGTTAAGCCAGGATGTGCCTCTTCAGTAAGTTTAAATTGTTTCACCGATGTTTTCTTCAGCATTGCACCGGTAAGATGATTATAAGAAGACACCGTACTGTCAAAATCTTCGTAAGGCAGTACGGTCGTAGCGGTTTTTAAGCTGCTGTAATAACGGAATGCCTTATTGGCTAAATAACTGTAGAGTAGAATGCCATAGCTATCTCTTCCTCCCCCGTTACCACGCACATCAATGATAAGACGGTTTACCTTGTTGTTATTGATTACACGAAAAGCACTGTCAAGAAAAGCCGGGAAGTCTGTCCCTTTTTCGTCTAATTCCTGCTTGCTAAAACTTTTGATCGTAAGCACAGCAATATTATCCTTTGTAAATAACAGGTCCAGCAACTTTGCAGGTGCAGGTTCATCAGGCATACCAAGATCCTTTGCAGAAATACCATGTATTTTACGCGTAACGGTATCTCCGGCGGCCGTTCTGAAAGCTATTTTAAAAACATTCTGCTCTCCATACACCATTGCATAATAGAAACGAAACACATTATCCAGGATCACATATTTTTTTGATTGTACGGCTCCATCACCAACAATGTACCTGAAGAGTTTTTGCCTTACCTGGTTTACAGGTTCCTCATTGATAGCAACCACTTCCGTACCGGCGATAATGTTATCCCCTACAGGGTAACGCATATATGCCTTATCGCCTATAAAATGAATATTGAGGGGAAATAACAGCGCTTCTTCGTCCAGGTATTTTTTCAGTTCCGGGGAAGGTCTGCAGGCAAGGTGTCCGTCACCAATAGCACTTACTGCAAATTTGATCAGCCTGTAAAAATCAACCGGGGCAGTGTTCTCATCAATTGAATTATAGCAGCTATCCAGCAACGCATCCATCTTTTTTCTGCCGGTAAAGCGGTATAAAGACGGATACTGCTGTTGCAATGTATTTCTGAAAACGGTAAAATCCTGCCGGTAATCTTTAGCGCCGGGTAAGGTGTTGTCATTTTCCTGTGCACAGGCGTCTGTTACTATCAACAATAATAATAACAGGAAAGCTGCCGTTTGAGTAAACCAGTTTTTCATACAACTATTCAAACGCAGGAAATGCCTGTTTATTGGTTGCTGAGCTGGATACTGCCCCCCAACAGGCCACCAAAGCCGATACGCACGGCAACAGTTCCTTTATTACCATTAAGATAAGACCCAACCACATCCACGCGCAGTACTTTCAGGATGTTTTCGAGGCCGGCAAATACCTCCACATAGTTGTTATTCCTGTTTACATAGAAGGCATTACTACCACCTACCAGATGCCAGTTGAGGCGTTTGAACAAAGGAATTTTATTGGTAAGCATACCGTTAAAATGATGCTCAAGATGACCTACAGCGTAGAAAGAGGCCGTAGTACTATTGGCATAATAGGGTGCTACCTGGAAACTATTGAGATAAGGTGCAGCCAGGATCAACTGGTTGCCATTGAAATGCTGATAATCCTGGATATATACCGATTTGTCATTAATAAAACCACCAAGGCTCAGGCGGTATTTCAACATACCGCGCAATTTCAGGTTTACATCATCCCACATGGAGAACTTCCATTTATCGAAGTTTACATCACTGCCCAGGAACCCATCAATACCTTTCTGGTACTGCAGGGAGAAGGTTGGATATTTTGACCCTACAGCCATTTTGTATGTAGGGAACTGTACATATTGCTCTCCGGGTCTGAACTGTGCGTACACCGATGCTATCACAGCCTGGTGACGCGGAAATTGCTCTGTCAGCTTTTCATAAGGATAGTTAGGTGTAAAAGTCCTGTCCTTATAGAAGAAAGAGAAATCGGTAGTATTATCAATCGGCAAACGGTCTTCGTACAACAAGCTGGCACCAAAAGTGAGGCTATTGTCAAAGCGTTTTGCATAACCTATCTGTGCATAATAGTTCTCATAGATCTTCATGTAATTCTTGTGCAGGAATAAGGTAGTAACGCTGTTGAATAAAGGAGTAATGGGGTTTTCTTTATTGAACTGGCTTACACGTTTTCCGCCTGAAATTGACCATGTGCTGGTGCTATTGGTGCGTTCATCTTCATTGTACTTTGTCTTGTTCCTCGACAAGCTCATAGTAGCCCATGTATTCAGGTGTGTATTATTAAATCCATACCGCACCATAGGTGTAAAACTGAACGGCATCTTGTTTTTACCAATACGGGTAAAATAGGTTAAGCCGGCCGTAGCTACTACCCCTTCAACACTATTGTAGCGTACATTCTTCAGCAATGGATGCCATGAAAGCGAAGAGGATGCTCTTCTTTCTTTACCATTGAACCAGCTATAGCTATAGCCAGACCAGACAAGCTTGCCAATGGTTGGCTTGTTGACCCTGTGCCTGATAGAATCAAGATCGCGTTTACTCCATACAGAGTCACGGCGGTATTCGTAAGCACTGTCTTTTATTTTAAAATCCCTTGCTTCTTCAGGTTCCAATGCCACTGGCCTTATGGAGTCCCAGTACAGCTTTGACTTTTTATTTACAGCCGTATCGTATTTGGCAACAATGTTATTAAAGAACTTACGGGAGAATTTCGGAGCCACTTCGTATTTGTTGTACACATTCAGGAAGTTGCCCACGGCGTCAATACCAAACTTGTTGAATGTAAAATAGATCACCTGGTCCTTTACCTGCCATACATCACGCACTACAGGTACATGCATCTGTTTGATCTTGAGGGTATCCATAATTTCCAACTGCGCTGTTTTGGTCAGCATCAGGTCAAGACTATGGATGCGCCAGTCTCCCTCGGTAATATTGATAGTACCAGAGAATAGAGGCTCGTAATTTCTGCGTGGAATTACCTGGATCTCGTTGATCTCTTTACCATCTTCCCAGAAAGACCCCAGGTATTTGTATTTGTAATAATTCAATGCGCCATCTGCCACCGGTGATACAAAGCCACGTGGGTTCATTTGCGGCAGAAATACATTGACGTTGTTGTTGTAGAAATTGATAAACGTAGGAAAATTGAATCCATATCCACCGCTCCCACTCTCCCGTCCGGATAGCACTTCCAGCTTTACTTTACCGGGCTTTTTGGATGCAATTTTGGTCAGTGATTCAGATAAGTAGATAATGCCTTTACCATTGGAGTCAACTCCCATTTCTTTCCAATCACCTTCTTCTATCTTTTGCCCGAGGATACGTTTGGGCAGTTTGCGGGTCTTTACCAGGGTTTTAATATATGCTTCGCAGGTAAATGAATCCAGCGGCTCCTGGTACGTTTTCCTTTTCTTAATGGCATTGCGAATGATCTCGTAGGCAGGGTCTTCACGGTCAGCACTGATCACTACTTCTTTCATGGTAGTCTGGTGCTGTGTGAGTTTAAAATCTACAGTAATTTCTGTGCTGCTAACCTCAACCGCCTTTTCTGATTTATCGTAACCAATGTACTGGCAGCTAAGTGTGTATTTGCCTGGAGCAAGATCAATAAAGAATTTACCTGCTGCATTGGTAGTGGTGCCTATAGTAGTACCTTTTACAAGAATAGAAGCGTAAGGCAGCGGATTTCCTTTATCGTCAGTTACCAGGCCGGTTACACGACCCGCATGAGCTGTAAAGCCTGCAATGAACAGGAAGGTTGTGAGGAGTGCAGTTAATTTCATAAGTGGTAGAACGAAAATACTTGCCAGAAAGTTACAAGCATAAATATTATTCTACATTTTAGGAACATTTAACAGCCTCAAGCAAAGTACATTATGCTTTTACGACAATTGTGCGGGCTACCAGATCGCCTATACGTTGCTTCCGTTGAGTATTTGCAGCGACTATTACCCCCACTATTCCACCAAAAGGCAGGTAATCGGCCCAGTCGAACAAACGACGCAGAAAGAACGCACCAAAGCCTGCCTTTTCCTGGTCTACCGTTACAATTCTCAATGAGCATACCATTTTACCAATAGACTGTCCATGTGTAATTGTTTCTACTATCGGAAATAACACAAACCAGGGAATAGTAATACAGACAAATCCGGGGAAACCATCTAACCCATAAGAAGTTGTTCCATCTTCATTAATGCCTTCCTTTCCAAAAATATAGACCAGAACTACCCAGATACATAGTAAGATCAGGTAGTCAATGAAGGCTGCAACCCACCTCATACGTACACGCGCAAGGTGATAAGTTGGGATAAGGTCATTTAAGAGATCAGTCATTATAAACCTTATAGCTTTTGGGACCTGAGATAGCTACCACTCAAAGCACCAAAGCCGGCTACTACTGCTGCAATAAAAGCAGTTACCAGTATCAGTATTACTGATGAGCCGTTGATCGGGAACAGGGATGCTATTTTATGAGAGAGGATATGCTGGTTCTTTACATCAATCCACCAGGCTATACCACCCCACAAAATAAAAAGCGCTGCAAAGCCTGAAAGATATGCCAGACCCGGTTTTTGAGGGATAATTGCGGCTACTGCAAATGCAGCAATAGCAATGCTCCACCATCCAAGATATAATCCTAATGTAAAACTCAGTAACAGGGTTAGAAGAACAGATATTATAAATTTCATGAACAGTTCAGGTTACAGGTTTTGTATTTAGTTTGCTAAATCAGCAGCTTTTACTTGCTGAATTGCATAGTGTATTTCACTTTTTCGTTACCGGCTTCAGATGGCGCCATTACCCACAATGCATTGTATTTGCCCCCGGCCCAATCATCAACAAAGTTGTCGTAATACCTGCTGCCGGGATTACCATTCTGTCCGCCGGGATAAATGCCGTAAGCTTCTGTTTTATCAGTAAGATGTACGATCATTCTCCAGCTTGGACCATGAAACCTGCTGGCTGCATTAATGATGTGAGCACCTCCGCCAATAGGTAAATGAAAACGGCTGAGCGCCTGCAGCCTCAGCAAATGCCTGATACCACTGTCTTTCAGCAAGGCCCATGGCAATTTGTGTTCTGCATCTGCCTTTGCCAGAAAAGGAATGATCTTTTTAAAAGAGGCAGTTACCACGTCAGTTACTGTTTCCTTCTGAGGCGTATTGATATTGTCGATAAAACGAAGTGCAGAATCATTTTTCAGCAATTGTATAGTAAGCGGTTCTTCAGGCGCAACCACAGGCTGTGGCATGGTGGCCATTTCGTCTGCCCATATCTCTGCCGATAAGCTATCTACCCACAACACAAAGATACCAGGGGCCTTTTCATCCGGATCATTACGATAGTTCCAGGTCCTCAATATTTCAAGATATCTTCTTTCTTCACTATTCAGGGCCGATTTATCAATGTTCTGCAACAATACGGGCACTGCCTTTTCTGCAAAGATGTTATAGTTGTCTGTCTGTAATTTCTTCATATCATCAGGCGTAATATCATTCATGTTACTGAGGTAACGATTGATGATATATGACCTGTACACATCATAATGACCGCTGAGGTAATATGGGTAAGCACTGTCAGCAGGCAATTGGTTGGCGCTGAATACAAAATTCGGAGCAGCACTTTTATCAGGTCCCCCACCCGTCCAGCCACCTGCCGCAATGGTATCATGTACATGCGGGTTTTCTGCCTGTGGAATATCGGCCTGCCATTGATATGCTGTATCTGTTCCGGGCATAATGAAATCGCCCTGGTGTTTCCAGCGGGCAGGGAATTTGCCCTGCTGCCAGATAGCTATCTCATTGTTCTTGCTGGCAAATACAAAGTTTTGCCCGGGACAATCAAATTCATCGATAGCCGTAACATATTCATTGTAATTGTTAGCGCGATTGAGCATGTAAAAGGCCTTCAACTCATTGGAGCCTTCATGTGCTTTCCATTTTACAGCAAGATTGATATGGCCTTTTGCACGACCATTACCTGTGAAGGAAGCATCATACTGAACAGGACCAAAGACCGTATAGGCCACTGTATCTTTTATTACCGGACCATCCTTTACCTGGAATGTTTCGATGTGCAGATCCGTCTTTTTCCATTCGCCATTGTACCAGTATTCCTGTTTGGTATCGTCCTTAAACCTGATAGCATAATAATCTTTTACATCACGGCTTGAATTGGTCATGCCCCATGCGCAACTATCATTGAAACCGATAATAATAGCCGGTGCACCGGGAAAACTTACTCCATATGCGTTATAGCGTGGCGTACTTAACTGCATTTCGTACCACAATGAAGGCAGGTTAAGTCCCAGGTGAGGGTCGCTGCACAAAATAGGGCGGCCACTTTGCGTTTTGATCCCATTGACAGCCCAGTTATTGCTGCCATTGTTCTTATCCGGTTTTTCCAGTGGCTTTACTGCAGCAGAGTCATGGTCAGCAAACTGCAGGTATAATGAATCTACTGATACAGGTGCTACAGGTTTTACACTGGCCACAGGAAAAACTGTTCCTTTCCGCACGATCGGGAAAATAGAATCCTGCGCGTTGGGGAATAATTTTTCGAACTCAGCCTGGCTCAAAACAGATTTCGCATTTGTATTTTCTATATCTGTTTCGTAAGAAGTGAGCTCATAACTCATGTATTTGAGAAAAAGGGCCGTTTTAAGATTGGTCCATTTTTCAGGAGTATAATTGAGCAAACGGTATTCAAGTGGCAGATCGCTGGCCGACAGGTTAGCGATATATGTATTGATACCTTCGGTATAAGCATCCAGGCAGGCCTTACTGACAGGATCATTTTCAATAGCCTCCAGTGAATGCTGTGCCCCGAACACCATTCCTACCCTACGCATATTACGGTCGCTGTTGAGATAAGCATTATCCGGCCCGGTACCCAGTATTTCGGTCAGTCTACCGGCAGCCAAGTAAGTCTGCATTTCCATTTGCCAGAGGCGGAATTTTGCATGCAGGTACCCCTGTACAAAATACAGGTCCCCATCCTCTTTGGCAAATACGTGCGGCACCAGCCTGTCGTCAAAATAGACGGATACACTATCTTTTAACCAGGAAGATTTGATGTTGACTGAATAGTTTTTATCGGCAGGTTCTGCATTTTGCCAGAATCCGTGTTGCGGACTCAGAAATTCACCCAATGGGGGTGCGCCGCCTATTGAGCGACTTAAAACAATTACCAAACCGGTAGTAATAGCTGTGGAAATCAAAAATGGGATAAGTCTCATGGCAGTAGATTCAGAAAAAAGGGGTCATGAAAATCGTTTAAAAATAAAGCATTTTTTCAACATACTTTTCTACACGTGGGCAAGATGTTTATAAGTGGCGGCGGCGAAGCCGAAGGAAAGGCAAAAGAGATAAGGAACAAGGCACAAGGAAGTACGAAATACGAAGTTAGAAGTACGGAAGGTGAAAATATCGAATGTCAAATACTGAATTTCGAATATCGAAGGAAGCCCGGAAGCAAGTTAGCAGTTGGCAATTTGCAGTTACCTGTAACTTGTATCTGGTAACCTGTATCCGGTAACTGGCAACCTGTATTTTTCAATCACAAAATCTCCAAATCCCGAAATCAGAAATCTCTGATACCAGTATCCTGTATCCTCCAACTCCCCAATACCACAAACTGGTAATACCACAAAATTGTATTGTTTGGCGTGTTGACAAAACTCAAATTTGCATTGTGATTATTGCAATGCGAGGCACCATCATAAAAAGAAAGTGATTACCATATTACCTTGTTGTGTACACATTTTTGTTGATGGTTTACACTGATACGGGTGCCAGCAGTAGTTGTTTGTAATCGGGTACTATTTATTTAGAGGTCGCTAATCCGTGTTAATCTGCCGGTTCCCGTAAGAACCGGCCCTTTTTCTCCTCCCTTAGAAAATTCAGGTTTTATAATAATCCATGTACCCTTAAAATGGTATTGACAATGTACCCCGATGAACAGACATTTGTGAGACAAACTTCTTCATTATTCAGCGTGCAGTTGATCAGTCAATAGATGGGCAGGCACCCTAGCAGGTGCCATTCATCATCAACCGGCTCCTTCAAGAGCCGGTTTTTTACTGAACCTTATCCAGCTTACAGTAGAACATTCCACTTAACTGGGTAATTCAGAAAGCATATAAAATATAAACATCATTTGCCCGTTAAATGCGCTTAACCAAACCTTCAAATATGAAAAAAGCAATCCCCTCTGCTTACAGACTGCTATTTGCATCTGTTTTCCTGTCTTCTTTCTTTCTTTTGTCTTTAGTAGCCTGTAAAAAAGGTGATACCGGTCCAGCAGGTGCTACTGGCCCTACTGGTCCACAGGGTCCTACCGGTCCGCAAGGCCCCCAGGGTACAGCCAATGTGATCTACTCTAACTGGGCTTATGCTATCTCCACATCTTACAAAGACAGTGTTATTGATAACTCGAACGTTAAAGTGGCTCACGTAGATGCCCCCCAGATCGTAGACAGTATTATAAACAAAGGCACAGTATTGGTTTATTTTACCTTTGGTAGCGGTGTTAATCCATTACCGTACACCAGCTATGCAGGCGGTAAAGCCAATACAATAACATTCCTGCCATTGCTTAAAAATATTCTTATTACCCGCTTTACGCATGATAATACAAATACAATTGCACTTTCTACATTGCTGCAATACCGCTATATTATCATTCCCGGCGGCAAAGTGGCTGGCCGTATGGCGGAAATTGATTATAAAAATATGAGCTATGAAGAAGTGTGCGACCTGTTAGGTGTTCCCCGGTAATACTGATCTTAGTATTTATATAACTAAAACAGCCGGTTCATTAGTGAACCGGCTGTTTTAGTTATAATAGTTTTAGGAGTAATTGTAGTTCATCGGCAGTATTGAAACTATGCAGCACAATCCTTAAGCGTTCGCTGTTCTTTGGCACCGTAGGATATAAGATGGGCCGTACATCAAGGCCAGCCTGCTGTAAAGTATAAGCCAGCTGTTTTACCTCATCATTACCCGGTACAATAACAGCCTGGATAGGTGTGAATGATGATAGCTTTTCAAACCGGGTAGCAGCCTGTTGAAACTGTGTAATCAATTGCTGTAACTGCATACGTTCCTGCTGCATTTGAGGGAACATTTCATATGATCTGCGAATAACAGCAATACTGCTTTCCGGTAAAGCCGTGGTATAAATAAAGGGACGTGAGAAATTGATAAGATAGCTACGCAGTTGGTCACTGCCCAGTACCACCGCACCATGGCAACCGACCGCTTTGCCGAATGTGTGCACACGTGCAAAACATGCAGCTTCTAATCCCAGTTGCTGTACCAGGCCCTCTCCTGTTTCACCCACCACACCTGTTGCATGTGCTTCATCTACTACCAGGTTAGCCCCATACTGGTTGCATAACTGTACTATTTGCTGTAACGGGGCCATGTCTCCATCCATTGAAAAAACAGACTCTGTTACCACGAATACATTACCAGTAGCTGCCTTTAACCTGCTTTCAAGATTTTCAAGATCATTGTGCCTGAAAGAAAATGCCTGTGCTGCACTCAACTTTATACCATCGCGCAGGGAAGCATGACTAAGAAAATCGTAAATGATGGTGTCTTCTTTTTGTGCAATGCAACTCATAAGCCCAACATTGGCATCGTAGCCTGAATTGAACAACAGGGCCTCCTCTGCCCGGTGAAATGCGGCAATAAAGCGTTCTGTCTCCTCTGCTAATGCCGAATTACCGGCCAGCAAACGCGAACCTGCAGAACCATGTTTCCACTGACCGGATACCGGTTCCGGTATGCCCGCCAACCCCAGGTAATCATTTGAGCAAAAGTCCACTTTACCGGCCGGTAACTGCAGTTCCCTGAAAGCATTCTGACTTTTCCGTTCCTCCAGTCGTTGCTGTAAAAAATTTGCATTGGGCATAGTATCAAAACTAGCACTTCTTTCAGGATATTTGCAGTTCAAATCGTTTGCGAAATGGAACCCGTTCAGGAACAGAAAAATATCCTTGGTCTTCAATTGCCTACTGACCCTCGCTGGGTAAACCTGGCCGAAATGTCGCTGGAAGACATTCTGACCGACCATGCTTATTGTGAGCAAAAAGCAGCTACCAGTTGTATTTCACTGATCCAACGCTATAGCGATAAAGAAAAGCTGGTAAGCGAACTGGCGCCGATCGTTACCGAAGAATGGGGGCATTTTCGCCTGGTACTGGCGGAACTGCAGAAACGAAAACTAAAGCTGGGCAAGCAACGTAAGGACGAATACGTTAATGAACTGCTGAAGTTTGAACAGAAAGGCGGCAGCGAAGCAGATCGCCTGCTCGATAAATTACTGATCTTCGCCCTGATCGAAGCACGCAGTTGTGAACGTTTTAAACGCCTGAGTGAAGGTCTGAACGATGACTACCTCTGCAATTTCTACCGTCGTTTTATGGAAAGCGAAGCAGGTCATTACCGCCTGTTTATTGAACTCGCTGAAACTTATGTGGACAAACCCAAAGTGCGCCAACGTTGGCAGCAATGGCTGGACTACGAGGCCGATGTAATGCAGAAGATGGAAGTGAGGGGAGATAGGATGCATTAGGCAAAACCGGTTATATACAGCGAAACGCAGAACGCGAATACAGAGAGAATGTGCGGATGTGCAAACGAGGATTACAGGTTGTAGGTTTTAAGTTATAGGTTGTAAGTTTAAAGGCACAAGATTCAAGAAACAAGGCTCAAGAAAGTACGAAATACGAAGCTAGAAGTACGGAAGCAAAATATCGAATGTTGAATTTTGAATGTTGAATTCCGAAGGAAAGACAGGAAGAAAGTTGGCAGTTGACAGTTTGCAGTTATCTCTAATACAAGCGGCGAGCTTTGAGGCACAAGGGATATAGTTGACAGGTTGAAGGGTTGATAAGTTTACAAGGAACAGCCATTCACTATTGACCATTCACTATTCACCTGCCTCATCCACTCACGATTGCCGTCTGCCGATTCACATTTCACGTTTCACGGACAGCCACTCACAACTAACCCTTCACTCCCTTCAGCTTTTCCACGTACATCTCTACAAACTCATTTACCTTTTTCCGGCGATACTGCATTACCCAACGGGGATGGGGCAATGGAATGATCTCTTTGAAAAAGCCATGTTTAGCATTGAGTTTACTGAAGATCTTATAATTAGTACCCTCACCCAGGCAAAAGCAGGTGTCCGTAGTAGGTATAGTATCCAGTTGCTCACGGATACATTGGATAACAAAAGACTCACTTGCCTTCATTAACTCCTTGTCATCATAATAATTCAGGTTCACACCATTCTTAGTATAGCCTAATGGAGAAAGAGCTGTTATCAGGAAGTCTCCATAAAAAGCATCTGCACCACCATAAGCATTGACGACATCATATACAAAAATGGAAGAAAGCTCTGCCTTGCGGGGAAGATCACTATCAATACCACACACATCTTTTAACCGTATGGGATCAGTAAAAGGAACACCGGTAATACCTCCACCAAAACGACCAGGATTGATGCCGAAAATAAAAGCCCGGGGTTGCTTGTCATTATAGAACTTATGATAGAAAGCTTCAGCCAAAGCTGCTGCTTTTGCATCCTCAAATGGATTCATAATAGCTACACCGGGAGGTAAAACGAAGTCCAGGCGCAGGTTTTTGTAAAATTTTAATATCGCATACGATTGCGTAACTTTTGTACTCATGCATTTTGATGTTTGCAAATTCGGTACTTTGCTGCCTGCAATTTCCCAACTAAAATTACTAACATGGACCGCAGATCATTTGTCAAAAATACCGGTTTAGCCGCTACCGGCTTCATGATACAGCCCCCTTCTTTTTTTGGCCGTGAAACAAAAGTACGACTCGCATTAATAGGTACAGGTCTTCGCGGGCAAAATCACCTCGATAATGCTTTACGTCGCAGTGATGTGGAAGTAGTGGCGATCTGCGATATTGATGATCGCATGTTGAAATCAGCTACTGAGCTTATTAAAAAATCCGGCAAGCCCATGCCAAAGGTTTTTACAGGTGATGTAAATGCCTGGAAAAAGCTGCTGGAATTAAAGAATATAGATGGTGTACTGATCGCTACTCCGTGGGAATTACACGCACCTATGATACTTGGCGCACTTGATGCCGGTATTAAATATGTAGGTACAGAAGTAATACTGGGTATTACATTACAGGATCACTGGGAGGTGGTAAAGGCTGCAGAGAAAAACCATGCTCACGTAATGATGCTGGAAAACGTATGTTATCGCCGTGATGTGATGGCTGTACTGAATATGGTACGCCAGGGACTGTTTGGTGAACTGATCCATTTACAGGGCGGCTACCAGCATGATCTGCGTGCTGTGAAATTCAATGATGGTAAACAACCTTATGGTGGTGGTGTGGAGTTTGGCGCCAAAGGCTTTTCAGAAGCACACTGGCGTACAGACCATTCCGTACATCGTAACGGCGACCTCTACCCTACTCATGGCATCGGCCCTATTGCAACCATGACCGACATTAACCGTGGTAACCGTTTTGTATCTCTTTCATCTTTTGCTACCAAGTCAAGAGGTTTGCATGAGTATATTGTGAAGAATGGCGGAGAAAGTCATCCCAATGCTAAAGTTGAATTTAAACTGGGTGATGTAGTGACCACCATGATCCGCTGCGCCAATGGTGAAACCATTTTACTGCAACACGATACCAACCTGCCACGCCCCTATTCACTGGGCTTCCGTGTACAGGGAACCAAAGGTCTATGGATGGATGTAAATAAATCACTGTACATTGAAGGAACAAGTCCTAAAGCCCACCAATGGGAAGAGGCCAAGGCTTACCTCGATAAATATGATCACCCGCTGTGGCAACGCTGGAGCAAGGAAACTGAAGGTGCAGGCCATGGTGGCATGGATTTTTTTGTACTACATGCATTTGTAGAAGCCATTAAACGTAATACCGCTACCCCATTGGATGTATATGATGCTGCCGCCTGGAGTGCCATCACACCATTAAGTGAAACCAGTATTGAGCTGGGCAATCAAACTGTTGACTTCCCGGACTTTACCAGTGGACAATGGATGTACAGAAAGAATGATTTTGCGTTGAATGATCAGTATTAGGGTTTGAAATTTGAAGTTTAAGGTTTGGGATGCCAGTTACCGGATACTGGTTACCTGGCCTTTACTTTAAGCACACCCTATATGCATATTTTCAAATTTTCAAATTTGCATATTAAACCATGCTCCAGGAAGGAACTATACAAAAAGCGGCTGCACAGTTTGGCTATGGCGATCCTGTAATAAGTACTTTAACAGAAGGGCTGATCCATCATACCTTCAGAGTGGGTTTTACAGGCAGCAATGCCAGTAAACCCATTGTATTACAATGTATCAATATCGCTACATTCAGTCAACCGGAAAACATTATCCATAATTACCGGCTGATCTATGAATGTATTGACAGCAATAAAACTGTTCGCATTGCCCCACTGGTTCCTACTCATGAGGGTAAATGGTTCTGGAGGGACGGAGAAGGGAATTTCTGGCGTGCTATTGCATTTATAGACAACTCTTACACACGACTGTCTGCTGAAAACCCATCTGAAGCCTGTAAAGCAGCTTATTGTTTTGCAGCTTTTACGCGTGCTTTGACCAGTATAGACCCTCAGCAGCTGGCTGTTATCATTCCACGGTTTCATGACCTGGCATATCGTTACGAGCAATTTGAAGAAGCTATCAGCAAAGCCACCATTCAGCGGTTACTGAAATCAACACATGTTATTGCCGAACTGCGTCAACGAAAGAAGCTGGTAGACCTTTATCTCTCCTTTCAAACAAACCCGGCATTTGTAACACGATTGATGCACCATGATTGCAAGATGTCGAATGTACTGCTGGATACTACCAATAAAGAAGTGATCTGCCCGGTGGACCTGGATACTGTAATGCCCGGTTTATTTTTCTCTGACCTGGGAGATATGATCCGCAGTATGGCCGGCACTACTGACGAGAACAGCACCCGCTGGGAAGATATTGCCATCCGTAAGGATTATTACGATGCTATTGTGGCCGGCTATTTATCCGGTATGGATAACAGCTTTACAAACGAAGAGAAGGCGCATATTCATTATTCCGGTATCCTGATGCTGTTTATGCAGAGCCTGCGGTTTGTAACTGATTTCCTGAATAATGATACTTACTATAAGACTACCTATCCTGAACAGAATCTTAACCGTGCATTGAACCAGTTGATCATGCTGGAAAAACTGGAAGAGTTTGTGAGCGGGGAATACGGTTATAAGTTGTAGGTTTAAAGTGGCAGGTTAGTTGATGCAGATCAGTTTTCCCTTCTTTAATTCAACCACTAATTTATACAACGGACGACATCCTTTTCAAAGGATGTCGTCCGTTCAATTTATAATTTATTACCAGCGAAGTATTCAATCTCTTCCTGCAATTGTAAAAACGGGTATTTCTCCTGCAGCTCCCGGGCTTTAATAAGATGTGCCTGTAAAAATCTTGCATGTGCTTCAGTTGCCGGATGAAAGGCTTTGTGTTTGCGGGCCGTTACGATCTTTTGTATTTCTTCTGCCAGTTCGCGCGATGCAGGGTGTACACCATACTGCATGAACTTCTCCAATACAAACTGCGTAGCAGGGTAATTGGGATGTACCATGTCCACATCAAAAAATCGATAATCACGCAGTACATCAATCACCAGTTCGTAAGCAGGGAAATAATAAAGTTTATCGAATTTGTTTACCAGGTGATGCACCACTTCAATCAGTCTTGCTTTACTACGATTGTTATCCACTACCCCATCGCGGATATGTCTTACAGGGCTTACAGTGAAAATGATCTTTAATGAAGGATTGAAATGGAATAGCTGGTGAATACAGTTATCAAGCACACTTTTGATCTCTTCGATCGTCATCAGGTGTTTATCAAACCATCCTCCGGGCGCACGGTGACAATTGGCTACCGCTACATTCCCTTTACGCATATCAGCAGGCGATTGTTCTGTAAGCCTGTACGAAAAGGATGTACCTAAGGTAATGACCAGCCATTGAGCTTGTTTTAAGAACTGGTGTGCACGTTGTTGTGAAGCATTGATAGCTGCTACAGCAGCCTGCTGATCTACATTGGAAAAACGGCTGTGATGCTGCCAGCTTTGCCATACTTCGTTCAACTGAAAAAGCTCTTCAGTAGCATATTGTTTGTTCTGAATATAAGATACCAGTGATGCTGCCACACTTGCCGGGTCAAATAAAATGCCATTGGGATTCTGTAATACATCAAATTTCAGATCCTGTAGTTTATCGCCAATATGTTCTGTAAAACAGGAACCTACCAGTAACAGTTTGTCGCGGTAGGTAACGGGTTGGGGAAGCGGGTTTAACTGTATGGGCAGTTGAAAATCCATATATTGAATTGAGAAGAATTAAGTTTAAATAAAGATCTCTGCGGCCATCCTGCTGCTATCGGCCAGTGCTTTTTTGTCAAGACCGGTAATCAATCCTGACCTTTCAAAATAATCAACCATCCATTCGGTATCCATATTGCCTACCAGCTCATCATCGGCCATCGGACAACCTCCGATGCCTTTCAAGGCACCATCAAAACGCATACAACCTGCCCGTAAAGCTGCTGCTGTTTTTTCCTCACGGTTTACAGGTGTTGAATGCAGGTGTACTCCTATCTCGCATTGTGGCAAATGACGAATGGCATAATCTGTCATGCGGTACACCTGGTCGGCTGTAGCAAGACCAACAGTATCCGCCAGCGAAATGGTACGGACATCCAGCGCAGCGATCTTATCCAGCCAGGAAAAAACAATCTCTTCTGAATAAGGATCGCCATAAGGATTACCAAATCCCATTGATATGTACACGACCAGTTCTTTGCTGTTCTTTTTGCACAACTCCTGTATAGCTGCGACCCTCCCTAATGATTCTTCAATAGAGCTGTTTGTATTGCGCTGCTGAAAGGTTTCTGACACCGAAAAGGGAAATCCAAGATAAGTAACCGTCTCAAAAGCTACAGCCTCTTCTGCCCCACGTGCATTGGCTACAATTACCAGTAATTTGCTGCTTTGCTCATTCAGTTGCAGGCTATTTAATACCTGTGCAGTATCGGCCATTTGCGGAATGGCTTTGGGCGATACAAAACTGCCACAATCCAGCGTATCAAATCCTACTTTGAGTAAAGACTGCAGGTATTGCACCTTTTTTTCAGTAGGTATAAAAGATTTCCAGCCCTGCATGGCATCACGCGGACATTCGATCATTTTTATAGGAGATGTAGACATAAGGCAAAGATAACGGTTTAGAGTTTCGCGTTGGTTGAATCGTGAATCGTCAGCGGTGAGTCAATGTCGTTTAGTTAAGCGTTTTACTTCCGGCGGGTGGGGACACCCGCCGGGGGGACGTGCCCGTGGCTGGTGTCTTCACCAGCTACTAACTAAACGACATTGAGTGGTGAGTCGTGAGTGACTGAGGCTGGTGAATAGTGAATGGGAGTCGTGAAATCGTGAGTGGATATTCCGGATAAGAGATCTGGGATTTGTATCTGCAACCTGAGATCGGAACAACTGCAAATTGCCAACTGCCAACTTGTATTCCTCGTCGCTCGTAGCTCAAAGCTCGCCGCTTGTATTCGAGATAACTGCAAATTGCCAACTGCCAACTTGCATTCCTTCCGGGCTTCATTTTCAAATCCTTCTACATGGGTTGTTCAGAATACCACTCGTGTTCAACAGCTTTCATCAACAAGGCATTATCGAACTCAACAGAGCCTTTGGGAAAGACTGCATCGTTTTGAAAGAAACCGGAATGTACCGAGTGTACTGTCAATGGTGTTACCTGCCAATCGCGGATACTTAGCCGCAATCCATCGTAGCCCTTGCCATTGGGCGAATATCCTAAAGATCCGTTTTTAAAGAATTCTGAAGCATTATCCAGGTGGCCGAATATAGAATCATTATTCAGTACTGTTGTTTCAGTAGCATCTACTGCCACCGTGGTTTTATCTGAGCTGGTAAAAGCTATTTTATAATGCCCGTTACCTTCTTCTACATCAAACCGGGCATGAAAATGCTTACCGGGAAAAACACAACCTCCCGCCATTGTGTTGAACCATGAAGCACTATCCCTACGTGGAATATATACACCCTGCCGGGTTATACCGTTCTCATCCCATTCTACGGCAAAACGATGAGCACCGTTTTCGGATGAAAAACCAACAAATGCGGGTAAACCTTTGGGACGAAGTTGTGCAAAACGAATGAGGCAGATACCGCCAATAGCTTTATCTTTATACAGTACAGGACGAAATTGTGGTGGTAATATCTCTTTTATCACATCGGAGGTTATCCTGTAGTTTATCAAAATCCGTCTCTCTATTATTCCCTGTATTACCGGAATTTTCATGGTGGGTGTTTTTAGTATGAAATCCAACATCTACGGTTAGGCCTACTTAGTACTGCAAGCGGTAGTGAATATACTGTGCCGCGTTCATAACCTAAAACTTAAGACAACTTCAGCATTGTATTTATGGTCGTTGTACCATAGTATAACCTTTTACATGCCCATTTCTTACTAAAACAAAAATGATATGAAAAAGTTAGCTGCAGAGTTTATCGGAACATTATGGTTGGTACTTGGCGGATGTGGCAGTGCTGTGCTGGCAGCCACCTTTCCGGGTCTTGGGATCGGATTTGCAGGTGTAGCCCTGGCTTTTGGTTTAACTGTACTCACTATGGTATATGCAATAGGTCATATTTCCGGTTGTCACCTGAACCCTGCAGTGTCTGTAGGTCTGTGGATTGGTGGCCGTTTTAGCTCTAAAGACCTGATCCCTTATATCATAGCACAAGTGTTGGGCGGTATTTGCGGAGCAGCTATCCTGTATTGCATTGCCAGTGGAAAACCCGGATTTGAAAAAGGCGGTTTTGCAGCTAATGGCTATGGAGCACATTCACCTGGTGGCTATAGCATGGGCGCGGCTTTTGTTTGTGAACTGGTAATGACATTCATGTTCCTGATAATAATAATGGGCGCTACCCATAATAAAACACCGAAAGGCTTTGCCGGTATTGCTATTGGTCTTGGTTTAACGCTTATACACCTTATCAGCATCCCGGTAACCAATACCTCTGTAAACCCTGCCAGAAGTACCAGCCAGGCTATATTTGCCGGTGGTGAGTTTGTGGGACAGTTATGGCTTTTCTGGGTGGCTCCTATATTGGGTGGTTTACTGGGAGGATTGGTTTATAAATATCTTGGCCCCAATGAAGATTAATACTGGTGCTAATCAATAAGCGATGATCATAAGAAACCCCGGCAGACAATGTAGTTGCCGGGGTTATATTTATCAAAGATCATCAGACTTATAAACTCACAGTCTTCTTTCCTTTATTGGTTTCCTGCAAAAACTTAATAAACCCTTTCATATAGGTTTGCTGATCGTCGTACATGCACATGTGACCTCCATTAGGACAAAGCAGGAAGCTCCCGTTTTTCACTTCTTTTGACATCCAGCGCATGTGTTCAGGATCCATTGTATCAAAATGGGCTCCTATCACTAATGTGGGCACTGTTATTGACTTCAGGTCGTTTTTACGGCTCCAGTGAAGCAGTTTACCACTTGCGCCAAACTCACTGGGTCCCTGCATGTTTACATACAGCGTATGGTTCATTTTGCTAAAAGAACGGTTTACAGGCTCCGGCCAGTTCTGCGGAGGTAGCCTGAGGATATGCTCTGCATAAAAGTTGGGCATCAGCAACTCCATGTACTTAGGATTTTCAAAGTCCTTTTTTGCTTCTAACTGGCGGATGGTGTCCAGTACTTTAGGGTCCATTTGTTTTGCCAGCACATCATTGGCATACTTCACGTACTCATCTATATCACACATCATGTTTGAAATAACCAGTCCTTTTAAGTGCTGCTGATACTTCAACGCATATTCCATCGCCATTATACCACCCCATGAATGGCCCAGCAGGTAAAAGTTGTTGCTGTCAAGATGCAGTGCCTCACGGATCTGTTCTACTTCTTCCACGTAACGTGGCAGATCGTACAGGGAAGTATCATTGGGGTTATCTGAATTACCACAGGCCAGCTGGTCATAATAAATGAACTCAATACCTTCGGCAGGTAAAAAGCTTTCAAAGCATTCAAAGTACTCATGCGTAGCACCGGGGCCACCATTGAGCAATAATACTTTGATGGAAGGATTGTAACCAAAGCGCTTTGTCCATACATTGAAAGTGCCTTTGGGTGTGGTAATGGGTATCATGCGGATGCCGCCTGTCTGCAGGCCGGAATCTGCTCTTTGAAAATATTCAGACGTAAGACTAACGGATTCTTTTAATGGCTGCTGGTTGCAGGATGCAATTACAAGAGCGATAATACAACCGAGGAGTAAACCGGTGCGTAATCTTTTCATTGCAGAATATTTAAAAGGTTAATGTGGTATAAATCTACGATAAATGCAGTTATAAGTTATAGGTATTAGGTTGTAGGTTTATCGCCGGGCAGGCAAGCACGCTTCACTATACAAGAAGGTTATAAACAAATCAAAAAAGGACCACTGACCAACCCATAACATATAACCTACTTACAACCTGAATTTCTTAAATTTATTACTCAAACCTTTCTGAATGAAAACAGTTATTTCCCTCAGCCGTTATGGGTTGGTGGCTTTATTGGTCATAACCTGTTGCCTGACCAGCCATGCACAACAATTACCTTTTTCGATACCTGCCGGTGCAGATAGCCTGCAAATCCAGCAAAAAATGCAAACCCTTGCACAACAAGTCTTACCGCTTTACAGGAATGCCGAGCGCGAAGTGTACTTCGATAATCGCTTTCGTCTTGAAATGGCTGCTGCGCAATTTGGCCCTGCTGTAGCAACGCTGGACTCCCTGCGTAATCTCTACAAACAAAGCGATAGCATTGGTTATAAGGTAATCGGTTTCCAGTTTGAAGCCTATTCCAAAGCAAGGCTGGTACAACAAGCAAGAGAAATACCTTTTGAAACCGCCTTTAAAAGCACTTTTAATAACCTGTATAGCCTGCTTTCTGAAAAAGCCAGCGCCAATGTATCTCCTTATTTTGAAGTAGATGTAGTACCTCTTAAAAAAAGAGTGGAGGACCTGTTGGCTAAGCAAGCAGGTAAGGACAGTATCAGCCTGGCAGATGCACAGATTCTTTGTCGTGCGTATAACTCATGGATCGTGTACAGCAAGGTTACTGAACCCGGTAAATTGTTGCTGGCCCAACTTGACAATACCAAATTCATTATTGAAGACAGTGTACTGATCACTACGCATGATGGCTCTGCCATTGCTGCCACTGTTATCCGTAAAAAAGATATAACAGGAAAACAGCCTGCTATTTTCATCTTTAATATCTATACCGGAGGAGTTGATAAATCACGCGCTAAAGATGCAGCCAATAACGGTTATGTAGGCATCGTTGCCAATACCCGTGGTAAAAGGTTAAGCCCGCAGGTCATTGAACCTTTTGAGCATGACGCTGAGGATGCTTATGATATTATTGACTGGATCAGCAAACAATCCTGGAGTAATGGTAAGATCGGTATGTATGGGGGCAGTTACCTGGGCTTTAGCCAATGGGCCTCCGTAAAAAAGCTACATCCTGCGCTTAAAACCATTGTACCACAGGTAGCAGTTGGTATTGGTATTGATTACCCTATGAGCAATAATGTATTCATGAGCTATATGCTACGCTGGATCCATTATGTTACCAATTCCAAACAAACTGATGAGGCTGACTTTGGCAATAACAAGCATTGGGATTCTACCTTTAAAAACTGGTACACCAGCGGACGTGCTTTCCGTGCCCTGGATACCATTGAAGGCAGGCCCAACGTCATTTTTCAACGCTGGCTGCAACATCCTTCACATGATAGCTACTGGCAAAAGATGGTGCCTTATAAACAGGATTTTGCCAATATCAATATTCCCATCCTTACTACTACCGGCTATTTTGATGATGACCAGTTAGGTGCCTTGTATTATTTCCGGGAATATCATAAGTATAATACCCACCCCAATCATTACCTCTTAATTGGGCCTTACAGTCATGGCGGCGGACAAAGTGTTGCATCGTCCACATTACTTGGCTATACTATTGACTCTGTTGCCAATATCAGTATTACTGATCTTACTTATAAATGGTTTAATTATATTCTGAAAGACAGTGCCCGCCCTGCCCTGCTGCAGGATAAGATCAACTACCAGACAATGGGTTCTAACAAATGGAATCATAAGCCTTCACTCTCCGCTATTAACAACGATACGCTTACCTTTTACTTAAGCGCTGTACGTACCGGTAGCTTTTATAAACTGGAAACCAAATTACCGGCAGCTACCGAATACATTCACCAGGAAATCAATATGGCCGATCGCACCGATACGGCTGAAGCTCCTGATTTCCATATAGAAGACAGTATCATATCCGATAAAGGTAAAATGACCTTTATCTCCGCTCCTTTCTCTTCGACCTTTACTATCAATGGCTCTTTCTTTGGCAACCTCTATGCACAGCTCAATAAGAAGGATATAGATATTACCATTGACCTCTATGAACTACAGCCCAACGGAAAGTATTTTGTTCTCAGCAGTTATCTTGGCCGCGCCAGCTATGCAAAGGATCGCAGTAAACGACAATTACTAATACCGGGTAAAATAAACGAGATCCCTATTCACGATTACAATACCTTTTTTACCAGCAGGCATATACAGGCAGGCAGTCGCCTGGTAATGGTATTTGGTATTAATAAAAACGCCGCCTGGCAAATTAACTATGGCAGTGGGAAAGATGTTAGTGATGAGACTATTAGTGATGCCGGTGAGCCGATGGATATTAAATGGTGGAATAAGAGTTTTATTAAGGTGCCGGTGTGGAAAGGCAGGTTGTAAGTTGTAAGTTTTAGGTTGTATGTTTTAAGTTATAGGCTTGTCGCTGAGAGTTCGGGTTACATTACTGAATGTAAGATGGGTGGACTTTAGTCCGCAATGTAAATTCGTTATCAATAGAAATGTTCTTTCTATCTCATTGCCCGACCTTTAAAGGTCGGGCTAAATGCATGAATACAATTTCTTTATTGATTATGAATCGTAAAGCGGGCTGAAGCCCGGATAACCTTTCGTTTTAAGTATATCTATTCCTTTCTCTGCCAAAACTCTTCAAGAGTAACTATGATAGCCAACTTACAATCAACAATCCATACATAATGATCACAGCAATCACTGTCAGAATAATATGTTTTGTTGCCAATGATCGCAAGAAGTATTGAAGAATGAACATTATGGCAAGATGCGCAAGTATAAACTCACCCAATAAGATCCATCCATCAGTCTTATGATCGCCACCACTGGAATACCCTAAACCAAAAGCAGCGAATACTATTGCTACCCTGAGTATTAAAAACAGTACAAAATTGATCCCTATTAAAACGGGTGTTTTCAAAGCTGATAGTTTTATGCAGCAACAAGATAAAAACCATATCCACTTTCCATCCTTCTTTTTTCTTAAAATATATCTAAAGCTCTATCTATAAAAAACGGACGACATCCTTTTGGAAGGATGTCGTCCGTTGTATTCGTTAAAGCTAAGTATTAATACCAGCTTATTTCTGTGTGATCTCCTTCAGCAGCTCATTTGTTGCTGCTTCCAGTTGCTGGTCTTTTCCTTTGCTTACTACATTGTATTCGTTCATCAGTTTGATGTCTGGCTCTGTCTGGTGATTTTCCAGGTACAGTCCTTTTACATCTTTACAACCTAATGGTGGTACTCCCCAGCGGATACTATTATCCTGCAGGGATTCCCAACCGGCAAAGGTGCAGGTACCAGGTACCGGCATACCTACCAGCTTACCCAACTGTAATGCCTGGTATGTGTAAGCATAACAATGCCCGTCGCTGTAGTTGGCTTCACCGGCAATAGAAATGCTTGGTTTTGTCCAGCGGAAGTTAGGTTCAAAACCATTGCTACGCGTATCGGTACTATAGTCCATGAACTTTTTACCACTCAGGAACATTGCCAGGTCGGCAACAAGGTCACCACCGCCGTTAAAACGTGTATCAATTACAATGCCTTTACGGTTGGCATATTTACCCATTATTTCTTCGTAAGTAGTGCGATATGCTCCATCGTTCATGCCGGGGATATGTACATAGCCCAACTGGCCATTGCTCATACGATCTACCTCATCCTGGTTGCGACGTACCCAGCGTTTGTACAGCAGGCTGTTCTCTTCGCCCAGTGATACAGGTTTTATGGTTACTTCTTTTTTAGCAACACCGTCATTGATCACCAGTAAAGTGTATTTACCGGATTTACGGTTCAGGTACTGGCAAAGATCTTTATCGGGTGTAATAGCTTCACCATCTATTGATTCAATGATCATACCGGCCTTTACATTGTAACCTGCTTTATCCAGCGGACCATCTTTTATCACTTCTTCAATCTTTACACCATTGCCTTTGTAGCTCTGGTCATAGAATACGCCCAGTGAAGCAGTGAAGTCTCCGTCCATAGCAAAGCTGCTGTAAGAAGCTCCACTGTGGCTCACGTTCAGTTCACCCAGCAGTTCGCTCAGCATTTCTGCAAACTCGTAGTTATCGCCAATATAAGGCAGGTATTTTTCGTAATCAGCTTTGTAGCTATCCCAGTTTACACCGTGCATGCTGGCAGTATAAAAAGTCTCTTTTGTTCTACGCCAAACGTGCTCAAACATGAACCTTCTTTCTGCTGCAACGTCCAATGTAAGCTCGCCATTGATAGAGATGAAATCACGCTTACCACTGGCTGGTTCAATTTTAGAGATCCCGCCATTGGTAGCCAGGAAGATCACTTTCTGATCTTTATCCCATACCATGCTGCCACCACCGGCATTTAAAGGAACCAGCATTTTGGTTTCTTTGGTACGCAGGTTGGTAGTCCACAGGTTAGCACCCCTTTCAAAACGTGCGAGATAATACAGCGTTTCACCATCTTTACTTACCAGTGCATCACTGAGTGATGAAGAGTGAATGGTAAGTTTGGTTTTGCGTTGTGTAAGGTTATCCCAGTCTATTACTACTGAATCTTTCTTTACGTCTTTTTTCTTGGTAGTATCTGCTTTGGCTTTTATGTCTTCAATTTCTTTATCGAGTGTTGCATCTTCTTTGGTCAGTTTGAACTTGTCAAACGCTTCCTGTGTAAAGAACATCGCATACACGTCGCTTTGTGCTCCACCACTTTGCGCCACAGATTTTAAACCATCGCGGTTGCTGAACCACAACATGGCTTTACCACCCATGATCCATTTTGCATTACCATCGTTAAAACCACTCTCTGTAAGGTTTACAACTTTACCCTTTCCATCGGCCTGGATCAAGCCAACTTCGCCGGGAGCAATACCTGGTACCGCATAGTCAAACAGTATCCATTTGCTGTCAGGGCTCCATTGAAAGTACTGGTCGTTATCACCCATTGAAAACAGCTCTTTATCTGTCAGCAAGGTGCGTACCTGTTTGCTGGCAATATTGAAGATCTTCAGGGTCATCCTGTTCTCAATAAAGGCGATCTCTTTTCCATCAGGAGAGTAAGAAGGTTGGTAATTCTCGTTCTCATTAGCAATTACCGGCGTCTCCTTCAGTATGGTAGAAGCATAGAAGTAAGGTTCTTCAGCACGTACTCTCTTTGTTTCAAAGATCTTCCATTTGTTATCGCGCTCAGAAGCATACATCAGCGTTTTACCATCCGGCGAAAAGCTTACCAGTCTTTCCTGCCCGGGAGTATTGGTAATGCGTTTGGTAACGCCACCTTC
Source organism: Chitinophagaceae bacterium (assembly GCA_047602185.1). Lineage (GTDB taxonomy): Bacteria > Bacteroidota > Bacteroidia > Chitinophagales > Chitinophagaceae > PMP191F. The sequence continues at coordinate 2,408,042 of JASGHY010000001.1, forward strand.
CACGCTGCTTACAAATACCTCACCACGGAAAATGTAGGCAACCTCTTTTCCATTAGGCGATACTGCCATATCACGTACACCGCCGTTTACAGCTACTACCTGTTCGTTATTGCTTTTAACATCTACATTGATGTTTACATTTAACTTCTGTGCCTTACCGCTTCCTTTCTGTGTGTACAGCTCACCATCGTAGCTGAAGCACATGAGGCCATCATCAGATACGCTGAGAAAACGTACAGGATGTTTTTTGAAAGAGGTCAGTTGTTGTGTTTTACCACCATCAAGACCCATTTTATGAACATTGAAGGAACCACTTTCTTCACTCAGGTAATAGAAAGCCTGGTCATTATCTGTAAATACAGGGCTTCTGTCTTCCCCATTGAAGGAAGTGATCTTGCGGTGAGACCCCTTATCATAATCATATACCCAGATATCGCGGGCAATGGATGAGGTATGATGTTTACGCCAGGTGTTCTCGCCACCTTTTTTATCCTGGTACAGCATGATCTTACCATTGCGGCTCAGTTTCACTTCTTCAGCCGGCGTGGTCAGGATCTGTTCTACCCTGCCGCCATTGATGGAAACTTTGTACAGCTCTGGCTGAGAACCTGTAGGGAAAGCCCTGTTGCTGGCAGCATCCATACGGGCCGCACCAAACAGGATGCTTTTGTTATCAGTGGTAAACTCGTAAGGATACTCCTGTGCGGAGTGGAACGTAACCCTTTTGGGTTCGCCGCCATTTACCGAAATAGTGTATACATCAAAATTGCCGTAGCGGTCGCTGGCAAATGCAATGGTTTTACTATCATGGCTCCATACCGGCATATAATCATGCGCAGCATGCAGCGTAAGCGGTGTAGCGGTTCCACCAGCGCTGGGTACAGTGTACAGATCTCCTTTGTAGGTAAATACGATGGTTTTGCCATCGGGTGAAATAGCTGAATAACGCAGCCAGCCCGGGGTTACCTGGGCAGCCAGCCTGTACGCGGGAAGCGCGGCCAGCAAAAGCAGGAATATTTTTCTCATAAGCGAAATAAATATATGCGGTAATATAGCACAAGGCACCCTCACAAACTTCATTTTTGTGATAAGCGAACAAGATTTAGAGCACAATTACCCGAAAACCATAAGAGATAAGAGGAAAATACAGAGACACAAGGTAAGTTTAAAGGTATAAGGTTTAAAGCTTAAGTGATGGCTAAGAGCTTAAAGAGAAAAAGAGAATTGGGCACGCAAAGGCGCGAGAAGATTTAAAGTATAAAGTCTAAGGTATAAGAATACAGTTGGTCGTGACTGAAGGATGTTTTATTAGTGGGCAGGAGGTGCTACACTACTCAAACCCGATTACCGCATAGGGCTTATTATAAGGTATGTCTTCTCCATCGGCAGAGAAGTAAGCTATTGGGGTTTCGGCATTGATCTTATCGCCCGGATGCAGATTTCCTTTGGAGGATGGAAAACCCGGGCTATTGCTGTAGATATACGCCGGCTGACCATTGAATAACACTTTTGCTATTTTAACGGGTGTAGCCTGGTACATCCCGAAGGAGGTATCAGTAAATTCTATAAATACCACCTCATCCGAGGGCTGTATAGCTCCATTGTTCAACTGGTAAGTGCAGATAAATGGCATAGCTAAATGTACGAAAAGCTAAGAGTTTAAGGAGGAAAAAGAGGGAAAGAGCCAACCGCAGTAGTAGGCTCGCGAAGACGCATAAGGCGCGAAGCGGGTTTAAAATTTAAACAATAATTAAAGCCAACCTCAGAAGAAAATGCATGGATTCTAATTATCCGTAATTACCCGAACAATAAACCGGAAACCAAGCCATATCTCAGGTTTTGTATAGGATATATTTGAGGTACTGAGCGATTGGGCTGCAAAATGTATATACGAGCCTCCCATGGATACACCTTCAGTCGCAGTCATTTCCGCTGCATTGCCTTGTAAACCATAAAAGTTATTCCTATCTTTTCCAAACCTGTCAGCTCTTAACAGCTTGTTAAGCTCCCTTTCCTGTTGAATCTCGGCATTCTTTTCAATCTGCGCACCTTTAAAATAAAATTTTGAAGCCTGGGTTTTAATATCCAGCGTACTATCAAAATTTTGTAACAGCTCTTTATAATCATTTTCGGAAGGAAGGCTTATTGACAATTTATAAGCACTTTTTTTCAGATATACCTCATTTGAAAGTCGCTCTTTCCATTGACAAAAACGTGTTGCCTGTTGATAACTTATGCCGGTTACAGGCATCAGCATTACTGATTCCAGTTTTTTAGTTGCCTGAGCGTTTGATTGTTTTTTTATATGAATCCATGTAACACCATATCCACTGGCTGCAATTGTTACATAGTTGTTATTTCGTTGTCTAAGTGCTTCAAATAAAAAAGCAGAGGGCAGTGATTGTAGCATGGTTTCATCAGGGAATAAAGACGGGTCATAATCATTATTTGCTATAAATTCCAGGTACTCCCGTACTGTTACTTCTGTAGCCCTTAACCCTATTTTTTCTTTATATGGCCAAACACCACCCTGAGATCGGAAATATTTCTTTTGTGCAAAACAATTCAACATTAAAATACAGCAACAGAAAGTAATCGTTGTTCTAAGAATTAACATATTGAGGGTCCCTGGGTCTTTACAATCCCAATCCAAGATACTAAAGTTTTATGCGAACATCCAATTGCAGAGAAATTACCAGGTGTGAAGAGGCGCGAAAGGGTGTCTGTAATTATTTATTGTAATATGTACCTGTTTACATGTATTTTATAGCCAAGTGTAGTATCATTATATTTATAAATATCTACAAATTTCAAAGTATCTACTAAAGGCATAGGTATTATCAGAGTTTGAGAACTTCTTTGCAGTTTTAGTCTTAGCGTATCTACGCCTAAATCCGACTTAAAGAAGAATTGATGATTCAGATCTGCGTCCACAGACATATTCGTATTTAAACAAACTGCACCAGGAGGTATATGTTTACCCAAAACAATTACAGAATCATTCGTAAAGCAACACATGAATGTTATATAATACCCATGAAAAGGATTCTGCGCCTTACTGCTTGTTGCCAATACCAGCTAACAGTGTATTTAACGTTTAATTATATCCGATCAAAGACTATCCGAAGAAATAAAAGGCTTTCCAAGACGTATTATGTAAAAACAAAACCCAGCGACTTGTCATTTCAACCGAGCCAGCAGCAATACAACATCATCAACTTGTAATGGCGAAGGGAGAAATCAGAAACCGGCAACAGAAAGAATATTGCAACCTGGTCAACCTATTACTAATGCAGCTTTCAGATTCCACACCCCGCCTTAATCACTGTATATTGACATAAACATTGTGGCGGGAATTCGGAATGACAAACTCCCTGTAAGCGTCTGACCTGAAAAGTCTATAAACCAGAGGCCCATTAATATGGATACTTTTTATAAAAAAGGCTTACTGATGGTTATGTATCATACAGCTCATGACAGGCACTTCCACTCGGAATTAAAATGATCACCAGTGAACCTTTCTTTCTCTACATCATTTCTTTATGCCTATTTCATAGAAAGTTTTAATTACTACATCAAATCATTTACCACCTCCAACTCGCTATAACTACCAAACCAATCTTTCCATTCGTTTAACAGGTGCCTGAAATCATTAGTACTATTTGCCATCATACCATCCTTTTCCATCTTATAGCTCTATGGACAGCATGGTACAAATATTCGGAGAATTCTACAAAAAACAAACCCCTCCGTGTCCGGAGGGGCTGTCAGCAGTTGGTATTGGTTACTCTAAGGGAGGGGATTGCGAAAAATGTTTATTGAACAGGTTTACCATACATTTTTCGGGCACCAGTCTCCGTATTTATTACCTATGATAAACCCTATCATTAGCTCATGTGTTCCTTTGCTTACTGTGTTCAGGTTGCTGGTAGTGTAGTCGTAAGCGTATCCTACGTTCAGCGCGTTACTGATGTTGAGCCCCAGCATACCTGCAAATCCTTCACCGGTCCTGTAACTACCTCCTATCCACATCAGGTCGTGATACTGCAGCTTTGCATTGATATCTACCTGTACCGGCAACGGGCGTATGTACTTTACCATTACACTGGGCAGCAGGTTAAAATCTTCCGTTAGTAAAAACCTGTAACCCGCCGTTGCAAACAGGTGCGGTACAAATTTGCCATCCGTAGTGGTTACCGCATCGTTGCCAAATGTTACTTTTTGTGGTACTACCTGTTGCGCACTCAATCCCACAAAATAATCTGCACTATACAGGTACAATCCCAACATAAAATCCGGTTTGTACCGGTTCAGCGTTCCGCTGTTGTACACTGCCGGGTCTATCTGCGCCGCCGGGCCAAAATCCAACTTACTGGTATTTAAACTCAGGTTGGTAACCCCTGCCCCAAAGCCTGCTGCCAGGCTGGTACGCGGGCTTATACCCAAATGGTATGCATACGTTACGTATGCAGAAAAATTATTAAGTGGCCCTGTTCTGTCGTTGATTACCTGTAACCCTATTCCGCTGTGTGGTTCTGCTGCCGTATAATTCTCCCAGTATCGTTTTCCCCTGGGATTTTCGCCCGGAACTTCAAAAGAAGTGGGCTGCGTGCGAAAATCCTTTTTTCCTATTGGTGCATGTGCCGTAAGATATGTGGTGACCGGCGCTCCATCTAACCCTACCCACTGATGCCGGTGACTTGCCTTTATATCTATATAATTTTCAATGCCGGTTAGCGCCGGATTGATGATATACTGGTTGAGTATATACTGTGTGTAATGTGGTTTTTGTTGTGCCTGTACCGTAAAACAACTCATTGCAAGGCAAACCCATAATAGAATCCTCTGCATTACGATTTGGTTTGTATAGGGACCTGCACAACCGATTCACTGGCTTAGACAAGCAAACTGTCGACGAAGCTGCAAAAAGATCCAGATTTTTTTAATGCGCCGTTAATTAACGCACTATTGTGACTGAACCACTCATTCGCTCCTTCCCGTTTTTGGGGTTTACTATCCAGTAATAGGTGCCGGTGGGCAGCGGGTGTCCCTGCTGCGTGCCATCCCATGGTTTTGAATATCCTGTTGAACTGAAAACTTTTTGTCCGTAACGATTGAACACGTCTACCTGGCAATCCGTGTAACTATCCAGATACTGTATTACCCAGGTGTCGTTGACTCCATCGCCATTGGGTGAGAAGATATTGGGGATCCGTATTTTTTCAAGGTACTTCACAAACACTTCGTCTTTAGCCATACAACCGTCGGATGATGTAACGGTAAGTGTATACGTCATATCCTGTGTAGGCGATACACGCGGTGTTATGATATTGGTATTATTTATAAAGCTATTAGGCGTCCATTCCACTGCAATATTATTACCTGAAGCATACGCCTGTAATGTTGTGTAGCCTCCCTGCAATACTCCTTTGTCCGGTCCGGCATCTGCCACCGGTGTGGGGAATACGCGTATATTCTGCTGTGCAGATGTAGTACATCCGTTGGTAGCAGTATAAGTATAGCGTATTACGTGCGTACCGGGTTTTGCTTTGGCGGGGTCAAACAATCCGCTGGCTGTAATGCCGTCACCACTATATTCGCCTGTGCCGGTAAGCCCCAGCAATTCCCTGGCACTGTTAACGGTAAAAGGCGCAACTTCTTCGCATACTGCATCCAGCCCATCGAACTGCACCCCCGGATTTGATTTTACAACAATACTTACCCTGCTTTCATTGGGACAACTCTCGCCACTATACACTACGTAACGCAGCTGGTATGTTTTAGTACCGGCAGTTCCGGGGTCAGCATACTTGTGCTGATATACTTTGCCCGATGCAGGACTATTGTCTACTGTTTTGTTGGTGGGATCATTGGTGTAATCCCAATAGATCTCTGTACGGATAATATTACCAATGTCGATGGTTGATGCATCAGTCAGTTTAATGGTATCGGCCGCACACAACTGGTTGTTGATAGCGCTGGCATCCATTTTAAATACCGCTTTTGGCTGACCACTATTCACCGTAAATGATTTGGTAGCTATGGTAGCACAACCGTTGTTGGATGTACTGGTAAGGCCAACACTGTACTGCCCGGCCAACGCATATTTATGGGTAGGGTCTTTAGCTGTTGCAGTACCACCATCTCCAAAGGTCCATTGATAGGTCATTTGCGATGCAGTACCATCACTGATGGTAGATGTATTGGTAAACTGAGGATTGGCATCATCCACACACACAACGGGTGTTGTAAAATCCACCACCGGGTTTACATGCACTTCCACTGTTTTGCTAACGACATTGCTTTTACACCCCAGGTTATCCTGCGATTGCAGGCTGATGGTATAATTGCCTTTCGCCGGGTAATTATGGGTTACCGGGTTTACATGCGTTACAGTTTCGGTATTGCCATCACCATAGGTCCACACACTTTTGCTTACAATACCTACTGATACGGACGAATTATTATTGAACGTAATATCTTTTCCTTCGCAGGTAGCGGTGGCGATGGTAAAATCTGCTACCGGGGGCGGACTGATACTTATATAATTATCGTATACATCAGATATACAACCCACATCGCTGATAACCGAGTGTTTTACCTTGATATTAGTTACCGGCGACAGGTACAGGTGTTTGGGGTTTTGTAAGGTACTGGTAGCACCATCTCCAAAATCCCAGGACCAGGAGGTAAGTGTTCGTCCACCAGCATTGGGTACATCTATAAACTGTACACTATCCGATAAACAGCCTGAATGCTGAAAAGTAAAGCTGGCCTGTGGGGGATCAAAGATCTCCAGGTCGTAACGAATTTCCTGCACACCATTACAACCATCGCCTGTTGGGTTGTTGGCAACTACCATTATAGAATAAGTACCTGCAGTAGGTATAGTATAAGATGTTGGCAAACGATAGCGGTACAATGTACGGCCATTTACCACCCACGATGAATCATAGGCAGGATTGCTAAGGGTTATATCCGGAAACAATCCATTGAACTTCCATGCTATCAGCGTAGGCTGATAAGGAAAGGTCATGGCAAATTTGAAAGGCGTATTCTTACAACTGGCCGGGAAGTTTACCGTAGCATAATCATTCCGGATACTGATAAACTGGTACAGGTCTTTCAGGTTGGTACCGGCCGAGTAGCCATAAGATTCTGTATTGCCAAACCCGTAGGCGATGGCATTGAAAGGAGTATCGCAAACAAGATTGTGGTTACCGAGCGACACCGGGATCTGAGCATAAGCATAACTGGCATCTACCGGGTGTGGTTTAAATGCGTAAGCATAGGTAGCACCGTCTATCTTAAAAGTATTAATAGCCCCGGGGGTATTCTGGATCACCACGTTTACATAGTGGGCATTGTTTTGCTGGTTGATCAGCCGAAGGGATGTCAGCGTCACATTGCTGATGGTTTGCTCCACCGGGTTCAGGTAGATCATTTCCGGGTCGCCGTTGTTGGTATTTTCCCCGCAGGACTGCGTGGTAAAATACTGCGCTACCAGGATGGGTTTGTCGGCTTCAATTACATGTGGGCTAACATCGTTGAACTGGTAATAAAATCCATCCGTAAATGCCCCGGACCCAATTACATTGCCGTCTACCTTTACTACGGTAGCCGGGTCGGGTCGCATTACCCGGTAATAGTTCATGGGACGGGTAACACTGGGTACCGTCACATATTTTTTGCCCCAGGTAGAAGTGGGATACATCTGCTGCACCAGGTTGTCGGACGAAGTAACATTGCTGACACAACCGATACCGATACGTCCGCTACCGCAAAACACGGCGATCCTTTTACAACCGCCACCATTGTTTACCGATTTAATGGTGGAACCGGTAAGATCGGTAGAGGACAACACATTATAAATTTCTCCCTTATTAAGATTGATGGTATAGGTCTGCCCTGCCGTCATGGTCTGGGTATTAGCAGTGGGCATTACCTCTATAGAGGTATTGTCCTCAGTAGCTACCACAAAAAAGTAGGAATATGACTGGTTGTTGATGGTAGCCTGTGCCACCTGGGTAAAGTTGACGGAGTAATAATTCTGCCCCAGGGTACTTACCGGCAGACAGAGGGTGGCCCCGGAAACCGATGCATAATATATATGTGCATAAGCTACCACCGCTTTGTCGGCAGTGATATGAATGCCACGGTCGTTATAAACCTTTTCTTCTTTTAAAAATGCTGTGGAAGGAATGGGAACTTCTATTACCTGGCCGGCAGTCAGATTGTAAGTACCAACTACAACGCCACCAATTTCAACCGTAAAAGGAGTGCTTACATCGGAGGTTACGTATACGGACATACCCGGGTCCTGACCGGCATACATCTGCTGATGGTTGCCGTACCCTAACCAAAATTCTTTCCCTTTGTTGGTGAAATCCTGTGCATAGCATGTGCCAATTACACCCAACAAGGCAAGCAGTAACAACGGTGATTTAAACATCGTCCAGGTTTATAGAGGGGCACAGAGCAACACTGCAATATAGTATAAAACACCCTGAACTACAATGATCTCTTCGGTTGTTTTATGCTTTTCCGTGTTCGCTTTATCATATCCCAAAAAGGGAAATAATGAATACCAACAACATGAAGATAAAAATATGAAGAAGAGAAATTCCCATTTCAGGAATCACAAAATAAGCCGGAGAGAAGACATTAAATAGCCGTACAGACCCGTTATAATACCCCTATTGAACCTTCGCTCATGATCCGGTGGAGGTAGTCTATTCCTTCGTTAATGATCCGGAGTAAAAGTGCACTTTCTACAGGTAAGGTTCAAAGGCACCTGTCGGGAGCTGACCCAGGATTCTATTTTTCCAGCCTCTCCTTTTCCATTCTTTCCGGTCGCTGCCCCTCAGTTTCCGCCCCTGATTTTCTTCTTCCAATTCCCCATTCCCACTCCCCGATTTCTCCAAAAACTTACTTCCTTAAAATAGCTGCTGCATTTTTCCCCTCACAAAACAGCAGGTCCAGGATAGAAAGATGAGGGATGAAACCGGTTCTTTCTTCAAACACCTGGTAATACTTTACCGGGTCAGGAAACTCCTGCAAAATGGTAGCGGGGAGCAATTTATTCCGCCAATCTTCATATACCGATTTTTCATAATCCGGTAAATACTCCGAAGTAAACTCAATACCAATGTTAACGCCGAGGGCTTTACAGGCCCATTGAAAGGTAGCCATATTCCACTCCATTATGTATTCATATTTTTTAGAATACAAATTTTCAAGACCATCCTGGTAATGCTCAAACCAGGGTGAGCGATTGTAACAGGAGCAGATTGTCTTCCAATGTTGTGACTGCCATTTTTGCATGTTTTTGATCTTTACCTCCTTCATCGGCTTGCGCTGATCACGACCTCCATCCAGCGGTACACTCAACAAAACTGTGCCTTCTGCTCCCGCAATTGCGCAACGGTTGCGATAACTCATTTTTCGGCCATGCTCATATATATCAAAAACAACATGCGACTTTTCAATTGCGTTTTTATAAAATATAGCTGGTGCAAAATACTGACAATCAATTAATAATTTCATCTATCGATAGTTTAAACCGTCATTGATGCAAATTTGAAATAAACTCTGTTGAAAATTCATTTTCAAGCTCTTATTTAGTTTTATTTAAATTAAAGAATACATCATTCAAAAAATTGAAAAATAGTTTCTTAAGACTAAAATTGTTTACTAAAAAAATTGTCCTTAAATCTTTAACAGGTTTTTCAAATTCAATCACTGAAAACCTAAAGTTATTAGTAAACAAATTTACAAATCCCAAATGCTCAAAAATCGCCTATCTCAAATAAATAATGAAATAGTACGTCCGGAAAAAGAGGCCCGTAAAAGGCCTCCCTACCCTTTACAGAGCGGGTGTAAAACCTGGTCAATCAGAGAACTGGAGCTGCTATTTTGTCCTGATTTTAAAAATGCAGATGCAGGATAAGTCGGAGATCGGGGTTAGCAGGCATTGCCGGATTTGGTCTATCGCCAAGAAATCAGAGCTTTTTCCATTGCATGTATTTTTTTATTATGCGTAACTAAATTTTAAAACGACTGATTTATGACCCGTAATCGGGTAGAAATTGGAGAAAATGGCCGGTAGTGATTTTTACAGAGGGGTATTAAAAATGAGGTACCGGCCACAAAATCGACAGATCGCTTTTTTTTAGATATGGGCCAGGTGATTTGAATTTATACCCGGCAGTAACTTCCGGGTTGACTGAACGTATCAAAGTGGTGGCGTTTTTAGCGCCGTGGAATTTCTAAAGAATCATCAATTTTTTGACAGCATTTTTGGGCTGCAGATTTTAAGCCCTACATTGCGAATGGAAAATACAACCCATGAAAAAGATCAGCCTGGTATTATTGCTCCCCTTTTTGATGCTCGCCTGCGCCAAACCAACCGGTTTTGATTACCTCGGTATCAGCAGTTTTAAAGTGCTCAGTTTTGGATTAAAACAGTCAACTGTGGCAGTGAGTGTAAAATATTACAACCCGAATAAATTCCCGGTTACCATGAAAAATGCGGCCGTAGACGTTTATGTGAACAACAATTATTTCGGAAAAACGAGTTTCGATTCTACCATCAAAATTGCCGGTCGGGACACTTTTGACCTGCCCGTAATTTTAACGGTTGACATGAAAAATACCGGATTGGGAATTTTACAAACTTTGGGAAAAGAGGAAGTTTTAATCAAAATGGATGGTAAAGCACGCATCGGTCGTGGCGGACTTTTTATCAACTACCCCATTAAATATGAGGGGATGCAGAAGCTGAATTTTTAATGTGAGGACGTGAGCGGGGCCCGGCAATCGTGAAACTGTTCCGGGTTGAATCGTGAGTCGTCAATCGTCAGTCGTGAGTGGTTGCTGAAGATTTCTGATTTCGGAATTTAGAGATTTAGTGAATGGGAATCGTGAGGTGCCAGTTGTGATTGGGTTGTTGTATTTTCAGACTTCTGACTTCAGATTTCTTCCAGTCCTTCCTTCGGATTTCGATATTTATAATTCGGGCTTTTCTTCCGGACTTTCGGTCTTCCCGACCTGCGGACTTGTATTTGCTAACCGCTAACGCCTAAAACCTAATTCCTAATTTCTTATTCCAATAAAAAAACGCTCCCAAATGGGAGCGTTTTTTAGTGCGTTTAGTAACGTATTAGTGTCCTCCGCCGTCAGCAGGTTTCTGGCAACACTTGGGTAATTTTTTGTATGCTTCGGGGTCGGCAGTTACGTCGTCGGCATCATAGCCGGCATTGGCAATAGCCGCTTTTATATTTTCAGGATTGGTCCTTTCGGCTACGTAGGTCACTTTTGCTTCTTTCTTTTTGTAATCTACGTTCACTTTCTGAACACCATCTTCACGTTTCAAATACTCTTCAATACGTTTTTTGCAGTCTTCGCATTGTACGGTAGGCGTCTTAATGGTAACTGTCTGGATGCCTTTTTTGACTTGCGCCAGGCCTACAGAAGCAAGGCCGATCACCGCAATGGTCATTAACAGGAGTTTCTTCATACAATAATGTTTTACCAAATTTACAGATTTCCGTTCCAGTTGGCAGGATCTTCGCGCCATTTTAACAATAGGCTTTCCTGCTCGGGAGATACCAGCCCTTTTTCAATAGCCAGCTCGATCAACACAGGGTAATTGGTAAGTGATTTATACTCAATACCAGCTTTTGCAAATGCTTCGGTAGCCACAGAAAAACCGTACGTGAAGATGGAAACCATGCCCATTACTTCCACTCCGGCAGCTTTTAATACGTCTACCACCTGCAGGCTGCTTTTACCGGTAGAGATCAGGTCTTCAATCACCACTACTTTCTGTCCTTTTTCGTAAGAACCTTCAATCTGGTTGCCCAATCCATGCTCTTTGGGTTTTGGACGAACATATATATAAGGCAGTTTTAATTGATCTGCCGCCATAGCTCCCCAGGGAATACCAGCCGTGGCTACACCTGCCAGTAATTCTGCATCCGGAAACTGTTCAAATACCACATTGCACATTTCAGATTTTACAAAATCCCTGATAAAAGGAAAGGATAAAACTTTGCGGTTATCGCAATAGATCGGACTCTTCCACCCCGAAGCCCAGGTAAAAGGTTGTGCGGGGTTCAATTTAATGGCATTAATTTGTAACAGCTTTTCGGCTACTGCTTTTTCATTTGAAGACTTCATGTTCGGCTCTGCGTAGTTTTGTGATGAGAACGCAGGCGAAATTGGAATTAGAAAACTAAAAACTGAAAATTATTTATGCACATCAAGATATATTTTAACGATAAGCCCTTGTTCCTTACAGAGGAGATCACGCCTGAAATAGAGCCTTATCGTCATCATGATGATGCGGTGCTGATTGACGAGTTTTCACACCCCGGTGTAAACTCCATGATCCATGAAATGCGTCAGCCGAAAGTGCATGCCGGTATCTTTATACATAGTCCGCTGGAAGAGTTGAAAAAAGCTATCTGGAAGAAATTCATTGTGATACAGGCCGCCGGTGGACTGGTATTAAATGAAAAAGGCCAGATCTTAATGATCTTCCGTCGCGGTAAATGGGACCTTCCCAAGGGTAAACTGGACCCGGGCGAAACTTTAGAAGAATGTGCTGTACGTGAAGTGGAAGAAGAAACCGGTCTGAAGAAGATCAAATTAGAAAAGCCACTGGTAACTACTTATCATACCTACGACGAAAGTGGTCATCATATCTTAAAAGAGTCCTATTGGTACCTGATGAACACCCATCACCAGGAACTTGTACCTCAAACTGAAGAGCAGATCAGTGAGGCTAAATGGGTAGAACCTTCACAGATCAGCCAGTATATGGGCAATACGTTCCCTTCTATTGTCGATGTTTTTGAGGCTGGAGGGTATTTGTAGGCAATGATAAGCCCCGAGGATTTATAATTGCTGGATGTAGGTCTTTTGTGAATGGATACAAGATGCGGGATACAGGTTTCAAACTCTGAAATCGTGAGTCGTCAATCGTTAGTTGTGAGTGGCTGAAGTAAGTGAATAGTCAATGGCTGTTCCTTGTAAACTTATCAACCCTTCAACCTGTCAACTGTATTCCTTGTGCCTTGTTTCTTGAATCTTATGCCTTAAACTTATCACCGTTTTTCATTCGTCTTCATCGGCAGGATCGCTACAGTAAGCCTGCTTACACAGACCAGTTTTTGCTGTTCATCATGAATTTTAATATCCCATACATGGGTGGAGTTGCCAAGATGCAACGGAGTAGCAGTACCTGTTACAAAACCTTCGCGGGCGCTGCGGATATGATTGGCATTGATCTCTAATCCTACGCAAATGAACTTACTCTGATCAACTACCAGTGCAGAAGCAATACTGCCAATTGTTTCAGCTAATACACAAGAAGCGCCACCATGCAATAGTCCATAAGGTTGTTTGGTACGCTGATCAACCGGCATGCGGGCTTTCAGGTAGTCATCTCCTATTTCAGCAAACTCAATCCCCAGGTGTTCACCCATGGTGTCTTTTCCGAGGGCTGCCAGTTGCTCAAGCTGTATATTTTTTTGAAACCAGATCATAACTAATGTGCGGATTTATCAATGTGCAAATGGAATACAGGTTGTAGGTTTTAAGTTATAGGTTGTAAGTTAAGACACAAGGTTCAAGAAACAAGGTACAAGGAATACCGTTGACAAGTTGAAAGGTTGATAAGGAAGTACGGAAGGTGAAAATATCGAATGTCAAATTTTGAATATCGAATTTCGAAGGAAAATACAAGGATATGGAGCATAACTGCAAATTGCCAACTGCTAACTTGTATTTTCTCGCGGCTCACAGCTCAAGGCTCGCAGCCCGTATTCACGACTGACGACTCACGTCTCACGATATTGCCGATTGCCGTCTTTGCGTGAAATCAGAAATCTGCCTGTCTCTCCGAATCACGCCACTTTAAACCTTACACCTTATACTTTACCCCCAACACTGCCTTTGACACTACATCTGGTAAAAAGGGACGGGCATCGCCGCCATTGCGCAATACATCACGTACAAGTGTAGAGGCTACGGAAGTATATTGGGGTAAACAGGTCAGGAAGATCGTTTCAATATCGTTATCCAGGCTGCGATTCATATCTGCAATAGCCTTTTCATATTCAAAATCGTTTACATAACGAATGCCACGCACAATGAACTGAGCACCTACTCTGCGGCAACAATCTACCGTTAACCCTTCATAAGTAACAACATCTACATTGGGATTGTTGCTGTAAATTTCTTTTACCCATTGAATTCTCTGTTCTTCAGAAAACATAGGCACTTTACTGGCATTGCGACCAATACCGATAATTACTTTGTCGAAAAGGGGTAAAGCCCGGTCAATAATGTCAAGGTGGCCAATAGTAATTGGATCAAATGTGCCGGGAAACAAGGCAATTCGTTGTTGCATGTGGACAAATTAGGTCTGAAAGATACGGGAGGAATTTGAAAATGCGCAGATTTATCGATGTACGGAAAGGAATGTGTAAATGTGCAGATTAGCAAATGTGCGAATGGGAATACAGATTAATAGCTTGTAGGTAAGCTGAATGCCTAACGCAGAACGCTTAACGCAAATACAGAGGTTCGGAAGGAATACAAGTTGGCAATTTGAAGTTGTTCCGCTCTCAAGTTTCAGATATACATCCCAGACTCTTATCCAGTATCAAGCATCTGGTATCCGGTATCCGGAAACCCACTCACGATTGACGATTCACGTCTCACGATTACCGGCAAACATTCACTAGTTGCTCATCTCCCTGCCACCAGACAATAAATACAATGCTGCCATGCGCACAGCCACACCATTTTCTACCTGTTGCAGAATGATGGATTGTTTGCTGTCTGCTGCATCACTGTCAAGCTCAACGCCGCGGTTAATAGGTCCGGGGTGCATTACCACGATCTCTTTATCCAGGCTATCGAGCACCCTTTTATTGATGCCGTACACAAGGCTGTATTCGCGTAAAGAAGAGAAAAGTACTGTATTCTGACGTTCCAACTGAATGCGGAGTACGTTGGCCACATCACACCATTGCAATGCTTTCTGCAGGTTGTATTCTACCCGTACATCAAAAGCCTGTTGCATGTATTTGGGGATCAGCGTGGGCGGACCGGCAACCATTACTTCAGCACCCATTTTCTTTAACAGGTACAGATTGCTCATAGCCACACGCGAGTGCATAATATCTCCAATGATGGCGACTTTTAGTCCTTCCAGCCTGCCAAATCTTTCTCTCATGGAAAAAGCATCCAGCAATCCCTGCGTAGGATGTTCATTGATACCGTCGCCGGCATTAATGATCGCTGCAGGAATATGTTTGGAAAGAAAATGCGGGGCTCCGCTGGCACTATGACGCATCACTACCATGTCTACCTTCATAGACAGGATATTATTCACTGTATCCAGTAAGGTCTCCCCTTTTGAAACGGAAGAACCACTGGCTGTAAAATTGATGGTATCGGCGCTCAGACGTTTTTCTGCCAGCTCAAAAGAAATACGTGTACGTGTAGAGTTTTCGTAAAAGAGATTTACAATAGTCACGTCGCGCAGCGAAGGAACCTTTTTTATCGGTCGCTGTAATACTTCTTTGAACTGCGTAGCAGTGTCTAAAATGAGTTGGATATCCTGCGGGGTAAGATCCCTGATGCCAAGCAGATGTTTAACTGAAAGTTGCATTT
This sequence comes from Chitinophagaceae bacterium, assembly GCA_047602185.1. Taxonomy (GTDB): domain Bacteria; phylum Bacteroidota; class Bacteroidia; order Chitinophagales; family Chitinophagaceae; genus PMP191F. The sequence continues at coordinate 2,423,729 of JASGHY010000001.1, forward strand.
CAGGAGGCAAAATTAGGGGAAAAGGCAAAAAGAAACAAGGGGTAAGAATCAAGGCACAAGAAAGAAAAAAAATTAAGGCTCAGGAAACAAGGAATAAAAGACAAAAGAAACATTACCTGGCATTGGTTTCAAGCTTTTGTAAGATGGAGGAAAGTATTCTTACGATCTGGGTACCTTCGTCGATAAGAGCCAGTTTTTCCTGTTCAAGCTCAGCATTTTCATGAATTAATACAAGCGATAACCAATACAGAGATTCTTTCGCTTCCCGGCGGGAGATCTTGATCTTCATCCGCTCATCCTGTTTACCCAAATCGTCCGATGCCTCAATATAATTTGCACCTACGGAACCACTGCAACGAACCAGTTGCTTTATATATTCCTGGTTAATAACATTCCATTTCAATTGCTGGCAAAAATTTCTGACCCGTAGGGCGAAGCCTAAAAACCTTTCTTCCAGTTGTTTCGACATTCATTAATAGTTTAGAAGTATTAGATTCTTCCAAACCTTAACCAATATTTTGATGGAGGGTACCCTTGTGCCTTGTATCTTATTTCTTGATCCTTATAATAGTACAACTTCATCCTGCCCATCCCTTTCTTTCCACAGCACTTTTACCTTCTGGGAGATGATGGAATCAATGGATTTGCCGGCATAATCTGGCTGAATGGGTAACTGGCGGCTGAATCGACGGTCGATCAGTACGCACAATTCTACTTTGGCAGGACGCCCGAAGTCGAGTAAAGCATCTAATGCAGCACGGATGGTACGACCAGTGTACAATACGTCATCAATCAATACCACGTTTTTATTTTCGATGCTGAAGGGAATATCTGTATGATTGGGAACATGCAGGTTTTTACGGATATCATCACGGTAAAAGGTGATATCCAGCTTACCATACTGTACTTTATCCTGGGGCACAAGCTGGCGGATCTCTTCCACTATTTTGTCGGACACAAAAATACCGCGGGGCTGTATCCCAATCAGTACCGTATTTTCCAGGTGAGTATGATTTTCCAGTACCTGGTGGCTGAGCCTTTTGATGGTTATAGCCAGTTGCTGCTCATTCAATACCGTTTTCACGAAAAAATTTTTATAAAAATAAGCGCAAAACCGCTAACTGTAAAAATTTAGCTTGTTTACACCATTAACTTATACATTCCGGGAGTATTAAAACAGAACAGTCAGCCTGTAGGCTGACTGTTCATTATGACCAAAATAAACAATGGTTATAGCTTATTTTCCACCGAATTGGTACAGCAGACCAACCTGGAAAACGCTGTTCTTTACAGAAGTCTCACCGCTTTCGTCTAATACATTCGCCAGACCGAGGTTATAGCGAACATTGATACCAAGACCCAGTTTGGTAATGTAACCTGCACCAAAAGCCCATGCAAAATCAGCTTTTTTCAGGTACTCTTTTACGTCTACGCTAACATCTTCAGCTTTTTCTTTTGCGCTTAACAGGATGCCAATCTGGGGACCAGTGTGCGCAAAGAAACCAGAAGCATGGTTGTACTGGAACAATACAGGAATGTTGATATAATTTGTATTGTATTTTACATCCACACCACTTTCTTCGCCTTTAACACCTTGTCCGGAGAAGTATACTTCGGGATTTAAACTGAAAGATGCAAATAATGGGATCTTAGCATAAGCACCAACGTTGAGACCTACTTTAGATTTAGTGTCTTCTACATCGCCAGTCCAATTAGAGATATTAGCTCCGGCTTTAACACCAAACTTAACCTGTGCCTTAGCTGATAATAATGAAGTCGCACACACGAACGCAATAAATACTTTTTTCATAAGTTACTTACGTTTTTAATAGGGTTGAAGAAATTAATGGTGCAAATCTATAAGGCGCTTTTTAAAAACACAACCCTATTCAAAAAATATTTTATTGTGTTGCAGGTGTAAAAAATATCTAATCACAACTTAATACATGCAATATGTTCTACATACATAATGCTAAACGCCAAACGCTGAAGGCTGAACGCATGTTCGGGTTATAAGTTGTAGGTTTTAAGTTATAGGTTTATTGCTGAAGCTTTGAGATACCTTACAAGCTGGAAAGAGTTCTTCTATACCATCTGAATAAAAGATAATAGGCTATAAGAGTAACTTATTAGAGAACTGTATTCCTTTGGAAAGGATGCCTGTACTCTTCAGGATAAACTTACAACCTATAACCTATCACTTACAACTACTTTCCCCCAAACAAATAGAACACACCCAACTGCAGTACACTGTTGTGAACTTTTGCATCACCAGCAATATCGCCTTTACCTACTTTTGTTAAGCCAAGATTGTAACGCAGATCAAAACCAATGTTCATGGGTGTTACATAGCTGGCGCCAAATACCCATGACAGATCAAGTTTTTTGAAATAATCTTTCATGTCTACCTTCTCTCCTTCTGCTTTGGCCTTCGCGCTTATCAAAAATCCAAACTGCGGACCAGACTGTGCAGAAAGACCTTCAATGAATGTATATTTTGCCAATACAGGTACATTGATATAGCTAACATTCATTTTCAGATCTCCATCTTCATCGTTCTCTTTGGCGCCCTGTGTTGAAAATACCAGCTCTGGCTGCAGGCTGAGTTTATCAATTAAAGGCAACTGGACTAATGCACCAATATGAAAACCAACTTTGGCTTTAGTGCCTTCAGCATCTTTACCGGCAAAGTCTGCAATATTTAAACCTGCCTTTGCTCCAAACTTAACCTGTGCCTGGCTCGCAGCGAAACATCCTGTCATCACAAAAAATAAGAAAAGCTTCTTCATACCCGTTAATTTTTTATTTGTTTTAATGTGACGCAAAAGTAATCGCAGCAACAGGCTGCTTCAATACCATAAATATGTACTTCTTGCAGGTATATAAAACAAAAAACCACATCATTGTGCGATGTGGTTTTTGCAAAAGATGATATCCTCCCTTATTCTTCAGACAGGAATGGATAGCTATAATCTGTAGGAGGATTGAATGTTTCTTTGATAGTACGTGCACTTAACCAACGGTACAGGTTTAAGATAGAACCAGCTTTATCATTGGTACCACTTGCTCTTGCTCCACCAAAAGGCTGTTGTCCTACTACGGCGCCTGTTGGCTTATCGTTGATATAGAAGTTACCTGCAGCATTGCGCAGCTTAGCAGTAGCTAATTCTACAGCCAGTCTGTCCTGTGCAAGGATAGAACCGGTTAATGCATAAGGAGAAGTTGTATTTACCAGTTCCAGTGTTTCTTCAAACTTATTTTCATCGTACACATACACTGTCAGTACCGGGCCGAAGATCTCTTCGCACATAGTAATGTACTTAGGATCTTTTGCTTCTATAACCGTAGGCTGAATAAAGTATCCTTTCGATTTATCGCACTGACCACCTACCCAGATATTGGCATTGGGATCATTCTTCGCATTGTCGATGTAAGATTTGATCTTATCAAAGCTCTTTTCATCGATCACTGCATTGATAAAATTGGTAAAGTTTTCTACAGTACCCATTTTAAAGCTCTGTACACCCGCTACCAGTTTTTCTTTTACTGCTGCAGCCAGGTTAGAAGGGATATAAGCACGTGAAGCAGCAGAGCATTTCTGTCCCTGGAACTCAAATGCACCACGCAGCAATGCAGTTGCTACTACATCAGCATTGGCAGATCTATGTGCCACTACAAAGTCTTTACCACCTGTTTCGCCTACAATACGGGGGTAAGATTTGTACTTATTCATGTTCTCGCCAATCGTCTTCCACATCTGGTTGAATACACCCGTAGATCCAGTAAAGTGTACACCAGCAAAATCAGCGTGATTGAAACATACATCGCCAATTACCGGGCCATCTGCATATACCAGGTTGATAACACCATCGGGCAAGCCAGCTTCCTGTAAAATGCGCATGAACATCTGTGCAGAATACACCTGTGTATTGGCAGGTTTCCAAACTACTACGTTGCCACACATGGCGGCAGATGCAGGCAGGTTACCGCCGATAGCCGTGAAGTTGAACGGTGTTACAGCCAGCACAAAACCTTCCAGCGGACGGTATTCCATACGGTTGTGGATACCGGGTGAGCTGATAGGCTGCTGACGATAGATCTCGCTCAGGAAGTGTACATTGAAACGCAGGAAGTCGATCAGCTCACAGGCGCTGTCGATCTCTGCCTGGTAAGCATTTTTGCTTTGTCCCAGCATGGTAGTACCATTCATGTAAGAGCGGTACTTTGTAGCAATAAGATCAGCCGCTTTGAGGAAGATATTAGCACGGTTTTCCCAGCTTACAGACGCCCAGCTTTCGCGGGCAGCCAGCGCAGCGTCAATGGCCTGCTGTACGTGAGAGGCATCGCCTGCATGAAAATAACCCAGTGTATGTTGGATCTCGTGGGGGGGGTGAATAGCTTTTTTATTGTTAGTGCGTACTTCTTTACCTCCAATATACATGGGGATGTCTAATTCCTTGCTTTTAAGCTCCTGCAACGTTGCCTTTAACACCTCTTTCTCTTTGGAACCCTTTGCGTAATTCAATACCGGTTCATTGGCCGGCATAGGATAATTAAAATAACCAAGTGCCATATTTCACATTTAAGGATGGTAAAAAACCTTCTTTCCAGAAGGTAAAACAGCCGCAAAGGTCGGAAAGTATCCAGAATTTCCATTTACCGCTATTGGCCATGTTTTTACTGAAAATCCGGCAAGGCTAAATGCTTAACGCTTAATGCGGAACGCCAAAACGGGGGGTATAGGTTGTAAGTTGAATACAGGAATTGGGAATCAGGTATCAATGTCGTTGAATAAGCTCCGGAGGAGCTACCTGTTTATAGAAAATCAATTTTATCAAAGGTATTCAGCTCCGGTAGGAGCTTCCTGTAAGGCACCGGAGGCTCCTACCGGAGCCGGGACACGCTTATTACGATCATTTCTATAAACAGGAGGCCACGCTGTGGCCCTTTCTTAATTCAACGAAATTGAAGAATTAGCTGTTAGCGAATACAGGATCCGTAGGAAATATCGAATGTTGAATTTTGAAGGGAGGCCAGTTGGCAGTTACCTGTAACTTGTATCCGGTAACCGGGAACAGTCTTTCCCCATTCACTATTGACCATTCACTATTCACTTGCTTCAGCCACTCACGTCTCACAATTGAGAATCAGAAATATAGCAACCCCTACATCCCGAAATGATCAGTTGATCCCTATAATCCTGAAGCCCTGTGGCGTTTGCGCCAGCCATAGTTCTCCCTTGCCAATCATAGCTCCCTGGTCGCGGCGGAAGATCTGGCGAAGGTTCTGCTCCTTAAGGGCCTTTTTTACGGAGGGGGTCATGTATTTGTCGTAACCGGCGATGAATTGCTGCGCAGTTTTAACCGCCGGGTGACGCAAGGGGTAAGCCACTACACCCGCCACGCTATCTTTTTGATCTGTTGCTACCCAATGCTGTAGCCTTTTGAGGAACTTCTTAAAAGCAACGGGGTCGTCAATACCAGCTACCGCCCACGTCCCCGGAATGCTGCCATCTGTAAAAACGGAATCATCTTCCATTTCGGCAGGTGTCAGCGCAAGGGAATCCGTAACCGGCGGAATAGCGTCAATTCTCCCTGCACCTGACTCATCCGTTTTCTGTATGGTATCAGTAACAGCATCTGTTTGCTTATCAGCAGTGTCATTGCAAGCGGTGGCAACTAATAACAGTGCGGCGAAGAGAGCGGTCTTTATCATGATAAGAGTTATTTAGAAAGATGGAATTACCCCGTTCCTAAATAAGTACGGGATTTTGAGTTGCAATGATTCAGAAAATTAAAATTCCTGTAATCGCCACGTCTCAAAATCCCGTTATCAAAAAAATGTTCTTACGAGTTGTTCTCTTTTTCCATCATCAGGTAGGCTTTAACAAAGCCATCCAGCTCACCATCCATTACAGGCTGTACGTTGCCCACCTCGTAGTCGGTACGGTGATCCTTGATCATTTTATAGGGATGGAATACATAGCTACGGATCTGGCTACCCCACTCGATCTTTTTCTTGGAAGCATTGGCTGCATTTTTAACCGCTTCGCGCCTGCGCATCTCCTCTTCGTACAAACGGCTTTTTAACATCTGTAAGGCCATTTCACGGTTCTCACCCTGCGTACGTGCTTTCTGGCACTCTACAATAATACCGCTGGGAATGTGTTTCAAACGAACAGCCGTTTCTACCTTGTTTACGTTCTGTCCGCCCTTACCACCGCTTCGGTAAAACTCCCATTCCAGGTCTGCCGGGCTTACAGCTACTTCAATACTATCATCTACCAACGGGTAAACATATATCGAAGCAAAGGAAGTATGCCTGCGGGCATTACTATCGAATGGAGAAATACGTACCAACCGGTGTACGCCGCTTTCTGCTTTCAGGAAACCGTAGGCAAAAGGACCATCAAATTGTAAGGTGGCACTTTTAACGCCTGCACCGTCACCATCCTGCCAGTCCAGTTCGGTTACACTCCAGCCCTGCTTTTCGCCATACATGCGGTACATACGTGCCAGCATTTCGGCCCAGTCCTGGCTTTCGGTACCACCTGCACCGCTGTTGATCTGCAGTACAGCCGGTAACTCATCCTCAGGCTGGTTAAGCGTGCTTTTAAACTCTGCTTCATCCAGCTGCACCAGTGCTTTTTCGTAGGATTCTTTGGTCTCATCTTCGGATGCTTCAGCAGCTTTCCAGAAGTCGAAGAGAACGGCAAAGTCTTCTACGGCTGCCTCAGTCTGTTCGTACAGTTTGAGCCAGTACTCGTTCAGCTTAATGTTTTTGAGAATTTCGGTAGCCCGTTTGTTATCGTCCCAGAAGCCGGGAGAAAGGGATAATTGTTTATCCTGGTTTACTTTATCACGTCTGTTATCGACGTCAAAGAAACCTCCTCAGGACCACTACACGGTCCCTCATAGCCTTAATTTGCTCTTGTGTCATAGGGCGCGAAGATAGGGATTAATGGGGAAATGCTGACAGCTGTTATAGGTTGTTAGTATTGGGAATCAGGTATTAGGGCTTAGGCGTTAGCTGTTAGCACAAGTCCGGAAGGAAAACGAATATCGAATGTCGAATGCTGAACTTCGAATATCGAAGGGAAATACAAAGACTCTGAAAGCCAGAACTGCAAATTGCCAACTGCCAACTTGCTTTCTCGCGGCTCGCAGCTTGTCTTGCAGTTCCCACCCTGGGACACCCTGCACGCTCCCGGACTAACAGTCACCTGAGACCGGTCTTACAGGGGACAGCTTATGACCAGGTTATGTCCAGCTTGTATAGAAAAGCGTATCCACTAAGGGTTTAAACAGGGATTTTCGAAAACCTGGTGTTTGTTTGGTATGGATCTGGTGTAGCGTTGGTAGGTAGTATTCCCGGAATGGGAGGAAGCCAAATGTGTAAATGCGCTGATATGATAATGTGCAAATGGAAATGCAGGTTGTAGGTTGTAAGTTAAGGCACAAGGAAGTACGAAATAAGAAGTACGAAGTACGGATGGTTGTTGTATTGGCTCGTGGCTCACAGCTCGCAGCCGTATTCACGATTGCCGTCTGCCGATTCACGATTTCCTTTCACTATTCACCATTGACTATTCACTTGCTTCAACCACTCACGCCTCACGATAACTTCACCTCATTACTGCTCCTCTACTTCCGTTCTTTCAATATACTTTGTGCTGATAACAAAGGTTTTTGAAGAAATGCCCTGTGACTGCTGCAATGAGAATGTGAGCTTTTGGATTTCACCTTTAGGTATCTTGAATTTACGCGATACCTTTTCCTCATAAAAGACCTGGTTAAACAACTGGCGGCCATTTTCGTCGGTAATGTTAATGGTCTTTCTTTTACTGTTGTTGTTTTCAACAGATACTATAAATACCAGGAACTCCCCCTCCGTACCGCGATACGCCACCTGGAGATCATTGTTTGAACCAGGTAAAACAATACCGGCATATACCGGTATTGCCAACGACAGCATCAGGCTAATAATGATTGCAGTCGCCATTCTTCCACTGTTTTTCATGTACTTACTTTTCATTTTCACAGATAAGTGTTTAGTGCCACAAAGGTGCCTGGCCTGCATTAACTGTGTATGACCCCTGCTTTAAGAGAATGTTATATAAAAAAACACTTATGCGTGTCAGTAACTATTTAACGTATTGCTATCAACTAAAGAATTAATTTAGTTCCCGATTTCTCTTTTCTGTTAAACCAAAACGAACCTGACTGTCATGAAAACTCAACTTTCCTTACCTGTTGTGTTTTTTTATTGTCTCCTTACTACCACCCTTTCTGCACAAACCGATTCTTCCCAATTACTGAATGCCGGTAGAATTCAGCTGGATAAAGACTTTACCCAGACCATTACGATAAAAGGCGAAGACCTGGAGAAAGTGTCTTTTTTCTCCTTGCAGGAGGCCATTGATGTATGGTTGTATGGTATTTATACCAGCAAATGGAATCTTGCCTATGTAATTGACGGCGTGGTTGCCAACGATGTGAATGCTTATAGTATTTATGATATAGAAAGTATAACACTGGTACAGAATGCGCTGATACAACTGAACGGAGCAGGTGGCCAGCAACAACTGCTTTTAATTACTACCCGCAAGGGTAAAGCAGGAAGCAAGGGCATTACTGCTGCCGGCAATACTTCTTATATCAAGAACGACCATCTATATCACAATTATTACCTGGGTGCTTATAACAACACTCATAAAGTTCGTTACGGCATTTCTGCCAACTACCTGCATGAAGGTTACGGTAAAGATCTTACTTATAGCAGCGGTAGCTATCTCTATAAAAGTTCTTTTGATAAAAGCCCTAATTATAATCGCTTTCGCTTTAACGGCTATATAGCCACTACTCTTGGTAAGCAGCATGATCTGACACTGGCAGTTAATTATGCTCCACAGAACTATGCGGCTGATAATACACAGTACAACTCTTTTTCAATACTGCAACAGCCCGTACAAACTGATACAGGAAAATATTCAACCCGGTATGGAGAATACGTACTCAATGCCAATCTTTCACTGAATAGTTCTTTTGGCAAGCACCTGCATAATGAATTTTCAGTTTCCTATTTGTTCGCTAATCGTACCGGGGACAGCAATAGCGATTATCTGCAGAGCAATTACCAATTGCACCAGCAGTACCATTCTACAGCTGATTACAGAACCCTATTTGTAAGAGATAATATCAGCTACCGCATACAGACAGGCAACTGGCGCATTACACCTGCATTGAACGCTCAATTCAGCTTTCCTAAATCTACCAAAGAAGATTATTCTTATAGCTACACAAGTATGAATAGCCTGCCGGGTACTATATCATGGACATCCAGTAAAAGCACAGGAAAGGCTAAATCGTATCTTCTTACCCCCTCTCTTTCTATCGCTTATAAGAACATTGTACAAATACAGGGTGGCATACTGGCTGATGTATCGCCTTCTGAAGGCAGGGACCTTACCAGGGTATTTCCTTTCGGAACGGTTACCACCGATGTGCTGAAGATGCTTGATGGCAGCAATAAAGCCAGTCTGCAGTTATTTGGTTCTTTTGCCCGTTACGATAACTTCAGTGACCTGCAATACAAACTCTCTGACTTTGTAGCAGACCCAAGCTACCCTTCGCTTACATCTGCTATTTTTCTGCCGAACCCTCCCCCTACTTCTTCTGCCTATAACGCAGATCAACAATACAGGATATGGGAAACAGGTGTAAGATTCCGTACTGCCAATAACAGGTTTGAGTTTAGTTATAATTTTGAAAAGCGTGATTATACTACTACTGTCATTATAGCTATCCCTTCAGGTACCAACTACTACTATCTTGCTACTTATCCTGATCTGAGAGCCTATACCCATTCATTTGGTATCCGTTCTACGGTTGTTCAGTCAAATAATTTTAACTGGCGTGTTGGGTTAACAGCCACCAGCATCAGCAATACCTTTAAAAACCCTTATTACTATTATTATGCAAATATTACTGGCAACCTCAAAAGTCAGCCTACAATATGGGTTGGTGGGCTCACCAATCGCATAAAGTATAAGAACCTGTTTGCCGGTGCAGATATTCAGTATGTGTTTAATAATATAGGGAACAGTACCAATAAAACAGCTAAGATGCAGGTACTCTTCCAGAACATCTATGCTGGTATGCAAGTTCCCTGTAAAAAATTACCAGGTCTTGAATTGTATATAAGCTGCCGCAACTTTGGCGATGCGAAGAATACTTCAATCCCCGCGATGAATAAGTATTATGGGGTTGGGTTTAAAACGAGTCTCTAATGTGCAGATATGCAAATTTGATAATGTGCAGATGAGGAAATACAGGAATTGGGAATTAGGTTTTAGGAGTTAGCTGTTAGCAAATACAAGTCTGGAAGTAAGACAAATGTCGAATGTAGAATTTTGAATGTCGAATTTAGAAGGAAAGACAGGAAGAAAGTTGGCAGTTGACAGTTTGCAGTTGGCAAAACAGCCGTAATCTTTGAGCAGCGAGTAAGTCAGCAGCGACCACTCACGACTGACGACTCACGTCTCACGATTGCCGATTGCCGATTCACGACTCACGTCTCACGATTCCACCTAATTGTCCATCGCAACATACCGGGGAAGTGTAAAGGAGAATACGCTTCCCTTTCCGGGAGCGCTCTGAACAAGGATCTCTCCGTCGTTCTTTTCAATAAATTCTTTGCAGAGCTTTAACCCAATGCCGGTACCGGATTCATTATCTGTACCATTGGTAGTGACGAACTGGTTGCCGAACAATTGGCTGACACGCTTTTCATTCATGCCTATGCCATTGTCCTTTACACAGATCTTTACCTGCGATCCTATTGCCTGGGAAGCGCTTATGGTAATGGTTCCCTTTTGCGGGGTAAACTTAATTGCATTGGAGATAAGGTTGCGCAATACCAGCTTTACCATTTCACGATCGGCAAAGCAATAAACAGGTTCTGTAATGGCCGTTTGCAGCGTAATGTCTTTATTCGTCGCCTGCAGGTGTAGCAAGCCAAAGACCTCAGCTACCATTACTTCCATGTTCAGTACTTCAGGGTGCACAACATCCTGCTGCATCTGGCTTTTGGCCCATTGCAACAGGTTCTCCATCAGACCGGTCACGTAATTCATTTCATCTACAATGCTGGGCAGCATTTCTTCCATCTCATTGGCTGGTACTTTATAGCGCTGCATGTTCTGAAACATATTGCGCAATGCATACATGGGTGTTTTCAGGTCATGCGCAATTACGGAGAACAGCTTGTTCTTTACATTATTTAACTCTGTCAATTCATGTGTTTGCGTTTCCAGCAAAACAGCTTTTTCTTCAATTTCACGACGCTGCGCTTCTACTTCCAGGTTGCGTTTGTGCAACTCTCTTCCTTTCTGTAATAATCCAAACTGGTATCCTGTATTTTCCTGTTTCACCAGGAAGAGTGCGTAGAAGATGAGCCCAAAAGCCAGCAACTGGTTGAAGATGAAGAACCAGTAGCTTACTGTTTCAAGCCTGAAATAGTAATCGTGAAAAAGCACTACGGCAACAAAATAGCAGGCAACAGATAAGGCAAAGGAGAAAATAATATTGATGAGACGTTGTAAAAAGAAAACAGATAACACGCAATAGAGAATGAAGAACAACTCAATACCCACATTCACTTTTCCCAGGAAAACAAGACAGGTGGCTACAGGGTATAAACTGAAGTACAACAGTCTTGACCATTCGTAATAACGTTCGTAATTAAGCCATAACACAAATAAGCTGATGGCAAGCGGGGCTCCTGCTCCAAACCATGCCAGGGGCGGCAGATGGTCGGTAATGGCAATACCAATGCACATAAACGCAATGCCGGTGAGCAGTCCCAGGAAATTGAGCTGGTTAAAAATGCTCATTTTCCTTTTCTCATACTCCTCCATGCCCGGAGTAATACCGATGTTTTTAATAAAAACCCAGTACTGCTCTATATATTGAGGCGCGAGGAGTTGTTTGTTCACAGGAATTATTGATGTAGTGTTAGAAACGTAGTAATATAACTTTTATTTCTAACAAATCACATAAATCACCATGTGAGATAACGCCATGGTAACATGGCAATTGAGAGATCCTGACGTTGTAGTATCCAGGGATTTAGTACGGAATGCAACCAGTTTGTTTTAAACCGCTCACTAACAAATTATTGCGCCCCTTCTTCATGAAATACAGCCAGGCAGGCAGGGTCGGGATTTGCAAGGCTGGCAGCAGGGCTTTTGCTGATATTCACCATGCGCAGGCTACGTGCTCCTCCGGAGCCCGGTATTGTGCCTGTTTTCCATAAAAAAGTAGTGGAGTACTCCAGGCAAAGGTCTTCCAGGGGTATTTCACGGCTATAAGCAGTTCCGTTCTTTATATGCCGGTACACTCCATGCGTGGGACGCAGGGTAAATGAAGTGCCTGCTTTGGTAGTATTGAATTCAACCAACCCCTTCATTGAGATCCAGGTAGCAGTTCCGTCATCTTCCCGGTATTCCAGTCTTTCATAAAAACCTCCGGGTTTAAACCTGATGAACAGGATGCCGCATCCATCCTGCTGCATTTTAGTATGGTACAGGTTCAGATACATGCTGTCAAATACAGTGCTGGAGGCCGTAGTGGTGGACCAGAAATGGCTGTCTTTTGTAAGCAGCGCTGCCGGGGTAACGGCTGTGGTAGATTGCTGGCCCGTACGCTCACAGGAAATAGTAAGCACTACGACGGCGAACAGGCATAAACAATAATTCATATTTCTTACAGATAAGGTAAATGGTAATCATAATTTTCGCCGCAAAATTGGCTATAGATATGCCCGGGCACAACCTGTACGGGAATGAATTGTAAAAAATATGATATGAATTGGAAATTGCCACTCCTGCCAGGCAGCGTCGTAGCCCGGTGGAAGATGAACTGGCAGAACACCTTACCAGGCAACAACCAGTAGCGTTAGATAATTGATAAAGAAATCTGCATAACAATTATCAATAAAAAAAATTATATGAAGTTTTTTAGAATCTTTTTAAGTATTTTCGGAAAAAGGGTTGCTTGTTCATGATTTTTATGGGCACGTGACCCTTTTTGTTAACCCTAAACTGCTGGATATGATGGGAGAACACCTACTATCGCAATATGCTCTGCCTCCTGGAATATGGGATGAAATGATGACCCATGAGTCCATTCGATCGCCTTATCAAACACTTCTCCGCGCTATCAGCAATATGTCGGTAGAAAGCCTGCAGGAAAAAGATATCCAGGCAGGCGAACTGTTTATGAACCAGGGTATTACGTTTACCGTGTACAATGACAATACAGGTATTGAACGCATTTTCCCTTTCGACATCCTGCCCCGTATCATTACCCGTAAGGAATGGCAGCATATCGAAAGCGGTATCAAACAGCGGTTAAAAGCGCTGAACCTGTTCCTGAAAGACATCTACAGCACACAGCAGATAGTAAAAGACAATGTAGTACCTGGCTGGCTGATTGCCTCCTGCCCGCATTTTACACGCGAAGTATTTGGCATCCAGGTACCGTACGACATTTATGTGCACATTTCAGGTATTGACCTTATCCGCGGTGAGGATGGTACTTTTTATATCCTGGAAGATAATCTCCGCACCCCTTCCGGCGTATCGTATATGCTGGAGAACCGGGAAGTGACGAAAAGGTTATTCTCAGATATGCTGGCAGCCAACCATGTAAAAATGGTTAATAACTACCCGTTGCTGCTCCACTCTATCCTGCTATCACTGTCCCCCCGCCCTGTCAGCCACCCCACGGTGGTATTACTGACGCCCGGTGTATATAATTCAGCTTATTACGAACATACATTTCTTGCCCGCCAGATGGGTATTCCGCTGGTAGAAGGCAGGGACCTGATGGTGAGCAACCATAAGGTGTATATGAAAACCACCCGCGGACCAGAGCAGGTAGATGTGATCTACCGCCGTATTGACGATGATTATCTCGACTCTCTCACCTTTAAACCTGACAGCGTACTGGGTATTCCAGGCTTAATGGGCGCTTACCGCAGAGGTTCGGTAGCTATTGTAAATGCCGTGGGTAATGGGGTGGCTGATGATAAAGCGGTGTATGCTTATGTTCCAGCCATGATCAGGTATTACCTGAATGAGGAGCCTATTCTGCCCAATGTACCTACTTATCACATGCACGATCCTGCATCACGGGAGCATGTATTTAAGAATATTAGCGACATGGTGCTGAAACGCACCAATCAATCCGGTGGTTATGGTATGCTGATGGGTAATAAGGCGGATGAAAAAGAAATTGATGCCTTTAAAGTCGAGGTAGAGAAAAATCCACGCGATTTCATTGCACAGCCCATTATTAAATTATCTACCGTTCCCTGTTTTATAGACGGCAAGTTTCAGCCACGCCATGTGGACTTAAGGCCTTATGCTCTTTGTGGTCCTTCAGGTATAGAAATTGTACCCGGTGGTTTAACGAGGGTGGCGCTGCGCGAAGGTTCACTGGTGGTGAACTCATCGCAGGGCGGTGGCAGTAAGGATACGTGGGTGATTGATGTGGAGTAGGAACAGGAATTAGGTTTTAGGAAATAGCTATCAGTATCGCTGAATTAAGTGGCTGGTGGAGATACCAGCCACGGGATCAAAAAACAGAAACAACAGTATGCTAAGCCGGATTGCAGATTCAATGTTTTGGATGAACAGGTACATGGAACGCTCAGAGGGTATGTTACGCATGTTGCATACGCACTATATGCTATCGCTCGATAAAGGGCCTTACGGCACTCACGACTGGCGGCCGGTAATGCAGATCTTTACCACTTTGCCCGATGCAGAAATAGAAGTAATTGCCAGTGATACCAGCAAGGTGCTGGAATACCTGCTGCTGAATACAAAAAATCAGAACTCACTGAAAGTGATCCTTACACGTGCCCGTGAAAATGCCCGTGGTATGCAGGATCACATCACCAAAGAAGTATGGGAACAGGTGAACCATATGTATCACCTGATCAATAATCCCAAAACAGAAAAGAAACTGATCTCCAACGAAACACTGGCGGCTATTGATACGCTGGTACAGAGTTGCCTGCTATATACCGGTGTTACAGACACCACCATGCCCCGCGGTATGAGCTGGAGCTTTATGAACCTGGGCAAATACATTGAAAGATGCCTGCTCACTATTGAGCTTACTGATAAACAATACCAGACCATTAATTACGACCTTGGTCAGAACAAGGACATTCTGTACTGGCGTGGGTTACTTTTCTCATTATCGGGTTATGAACTGCACCTGAAAAATTACCGCAGTACAGACCATAGCTATAATGTGGCTCACCAGGTTATTTTCAATATGCAGTTTCCCCACTCTATCATTTATTCTCTGGAGCGTATAAAAAAATACCTGGATGATGCGATCAAGGAAAATAATCCATCTGAAAAATATAACTTGCTGAAACAATTCGGCCGGTTATACAGCCAGGTAGAATTTGCAGACTTTGAGTGGATCAAACGCAGTGGCCTTCCGGCTTACCTGCATGATGTGCGCAATGAGTTGTTGCAGTTCAGCCGTTCACTCAGTCAATCTTTTTTCTCCTATTCTTAAGTTTATTACATGCCTGTTTTCAAGATTCATCACATAACCAAATACGAGTACGACAATCCTGTAACTGAAAGCGTGAATGAGATCCGCATCTTCCCTTACCAGGGGCCGGAGCAGGAAGTGTTGCAGCATCAGTTGATCATTACAGATCAGCCGGAAGTACAGCAGTTCAATGATTACTGGAACAATACCGTGGGGCAATTCAGTCTTGCCCATCCGCATAAAATGCTGGTGATCGAAAGTAAGCTGATCGTGCGTACCACCACGTCATCACAATTACAGGTGAACTTTCACAGTAACTGGAATGAGCTGAAAGACGAACGTGAAACTCAAATGGGCTTAATGGAACTGGCAGCGCCGGATCGCATTAACCAGCAGGATGCCATTAACCAGTTATGCGATCAATTGTTTCAACCCAATCTTAGCGTAGCTTCTGTAGTGGAACGCT
This sequence comes from Chitinophagaceae bacterium, assembly GCA_047602185.1. Lineage (GTDB taxonomy): Bacteria > Bacteroidota > Bacteroidia > Chitinophagales > Chitinophagaceae > PMP191F. Next base: position 2,439,776 of record JASGHY010000001.1, read on the forward strand.
GCAGTGAGTATGTTTTCAAAAACTTTAAGTACACCAAGGGCATTACCAATATTGAAACCACTATTGACGAAATACTGGAATATAAAAGCGGGGTTTGCCAGGACTTTGCCCACCTGCTATTACAGATCCTCCGCACCATGCACATTCCCTGCCGCTATGTAAGCGGGTATATCTGCCCTAATAAAAACGGTATGCGCGGTGAAGGTGCTACCCATGCATGGATCGAAGCCTGGATACCTCAGTATGGCTGGGCCGGTATTGACCCCACTAACAATATCTGGATCACCAATACCCACGTTAAACTGGCTGTAGGACGTAATTTTAAAGATTGCAGTCCGGTAAAAGGTACTTTCAGGGGGCCTGCCCACCAGGACCTTTATGTATTTGTTTCTGTTGGCTACGAAGATGGTCATGTATTTAAAGCGACCAGTAGGGTGCAGATGGAAAAACAGGCGAAGCCCATAGAGGAAAACCTGGTAAGTGATTCGTTTGCAGCGCAGCAACAACAGCAGTAATAGTTCCGGGTTGAGACGTGAATCGGCAATCGTGAGTCGTGAATCGTGAATCGGCAGACGGCAATCGTGAGACTGTTCCGGGTTTCGGGTTTGATGTTTCGTGTTCTGAAGTTTGAGGTTTCACGCAAAGACTGCTAAGGCTCGCAAAGCAGCAAAGCTGTTTTGTTAACTGCAAATTACCAACTGCCAACCGCCAACTTGTATTCCTCGTGGCTCGTAGCTCAAAGCTCACAGCTTGTATTCGGGATAACTGCAAATTGCCAACTGCTAACTTGTATTTCCTCGCAGCTCATAGCTCACGGCTCGCAGCTTGTTTTACCAAAACCTAACGCTTAATACCCAATTCCATATTACCTGTACCTTTGCACAAAACCAGTAGTCTTGAAACTCCGAGTGCTTATCATATTCATTGTTTGCAGCTTCCTGTACCGGCCTTTACATGCGCAGAAGGTAGATAGTATCTTCTTTCACCTGTATACTGATAGCCTGAAAAAAGGCACATACAATTACATTAATGTGGATGGCAAATTATCGAACGGACGCTGGCAACCTTTAACCAGTAAGGAAGTATCCTTTTCCTGTTCTTCCGGTTCGTTTGATGGCAACAGCCTCTTCCTTGATTCAGCTATTAAAGAAGATAAAATAATTGTTACTGCTATTTTAAAACAAGATACCACCATCCGCAAAACAACAGCGATCTACATCAAAACAGCTGAACCTACAGAACAACTTAAAACGGTAAATGAAGTAATGCAGGGGCAAAGCGCACCTGCGGGGAGAAGAAAACGTAATCAATAAAAAAAACGCCCTGCTTTACAACAAGGCGGTTACGCAATTATGTTAAAAAACGTTATTACATTTTTTTAGCGTCTTCCAGGAACTTAGCTAAACCGATATCGGTAAGCGGATGTTTCAGCAAGCCCATGATTGGCTCCAACGGACAAGTACAAACATCAGCACCAGCTTCAGCACATTTTACAATATGCAATGCACTGCGGATAGAAGCAGCCAGGATCTCAGTTTTAAAACCCTGGATCTGGTAAATGTGAGCGATCTGCTCAATTAACTGTACACCATCCCAGCTACTGTCGTCGATGCGACCGATAAAGGGAGAAACGTAGTTAGCACCGGCTTTTGCTGCCAGGATAGCCTGACCAGCAGAAAATACCAGTGTACAGTTTGTTTTGATGCCGTTGTCAGAAAAATATTTCAGGGCTTTAACGCCGTCTTTGATCATGGGTACTTTTACCACAATGCTGGGGTGAATAGCAGCCAGTTTTTTTCCTTCTTCAACGATCTCGTTGAAAGTAGTAGAAAGAACTTCAGCGCTTACATCGCCGCCATCTACAATCTCACAAATATCAAGGTAGTGTTTAGCAATAGCAGCTTCGCCTTTAATCCCTTCTTTGGCCATTAATGATGGGTTGGTAGTTACGCCATCCAGAATACCCAGTGCATGCGCTTCTTTGATCTGGTCAAGATTCGCTGTATCAATAAAGAATTTCATGATGAAAATTTGAAAATTAGGAGATGAACTTATTTGCGCGGGTCTAAGTTAATCATTTTCATTCGGATGAGCTTCCGAAAAAAAGAAAAAAGGCAGGCTGAATACATCGCACCGCTACAACCACCTACCCTTGCTACCTTCCGGCCCTGGGGGATTCAGCAGGAGCTGGTCGTGTATGACCTGCCGCCGCAAAGATAAGGGAAAATTAATACGGTGTGAAAGAAGAATTGAAAAAAAGAAAAAGATGTTGTTCGAGAAACCTGAGATCGTGAGACGTGAGACTGTTTCGAGTTTCGAGTTTGGTGTTTCGGGTTGAATCGTGAGACGTGAGAGGAATCGTGAATCGGCAGGCGGCAATCGTGAGACGTGAGTCATCAGTCGTGAGTGGCTGATTCGTGAAATGTGAAATGTCAAACGTGAAAGCAGTTGCTGTATTTGCTCGCCGCTCGTAGCTCAAAGCTCGCGGCTGTTTTCCCTTCGAAATTCGACATTCAAAATTCTACATTCGATATTTCTTTCCGCTTTTTACTTCCCAATTCCTTATTTCTAATTCCTGTATTTCCTCATCTGCACATTATCAAATTAGCACATTCGCACATTATCTCATCCTGCTCGTCAACGAATTCACTACGCTTAAACCAATCAACTCATCTGAGCGACCGGTTAATGAACGGTAGTACACCAGGACGATGTAGTTATTTTCTGTTTCCCAGATATTGCCTTCGGTGGCGCTGAATGAAGCTGTTCTTTTTTTAGCATTCTGATCAATGGTTACATAAGAATAATCATAGTATCCCATTTTCAGGAACAATGATTTCTCATACGCACCCTTTGATTCATTAAAGCTCATTTTAAAAGTATCGGCCAGGTTATAATCGGTCAGTTTACCAAAAAGAAAAATATCCTTGTCTGTATAAGGCTGGTTACCCGGTGGTACATACGTAAAATTAACGGTACCATAGTCGGACTGCCAGTAAGGATTAATGCTTTCCGTTGTTTCGATACTGAACCAGCCATTATTATCACGATAATAATTGTAAGAAAGTCCCACCCTGGATACATCTGGCTTTACAAAGATCTCGGTGGAGTTGGTGGTGTAAATGGCATGATCTACCCTGTCGCTCTGCAAACGGAAACTGCGCAGGTTGATCCAGCGCCATTCTTTACCTCCGGGAAATACGGCGTCATTTTCCGTGTTAAACTCCATTACATTTCTTACAAAGAAGGTAGGCTGGATGCCGGTAATGGCATTATCCCAACGCCAGTTCTGCATTAAAACAGTTTTAACCTGCTGAAACTGGTTACTTACATTCAGTTGTTCGTTGAGGCTTACTTTAAACTGTACTTTCTGATGTGTACGAAAGAATTCACTGTTAAAAGGCTGTTGAATAGCAGCCGTGATCACAGCTTTGTCTTCCAGCACCAGCATACGACGGGTAAATACCGTTTTGGTGGTATCCCCATTCAGAAAAACCTTTAAAATATAGTTGCCGGAGCGCGTAGGCATACAATTCTGCTCGGGCAGTACTGCCTGGTAATGCGTATAGCGCGTATAAGCAATGGAAGAGATGCGGTAGGTATTGATACGTTGCTGGCCAAATCCCCTGATAAAATCAAAAGAGCTGAGCATAGAAGGGGTCCAATCAGCATCACACAACTGGAAAGTGTAATAATATACTTTAATATTACCATCCAGGTCATCAAAATGCAGTTCTACACGGTCACTGCTGTTTAACCTGATCAATGGATACCCAAGCTGGTTGCCATAGGTATGTAACTGTACAGATTTAATGTTTGGAGCAAACACAGCTTCCGGTATTTGTTGCGCCCTCAACTGCAGCACTGCCACGGTCAAAAGGCTGAACAGGGCATATTTCATACTGTAATGTTAGCATAAAAAAATAAAAAACTTTCACAGATTCTACCCAGCGGTTATTTTTGAGCAATTAAACACCCACCGATCTTGAATATTGCAGCATTCATAGCCCGTCGTATTGCACTGAACCGGAAGAGATCTTTTTCACGGTTTGTTATTCGCTTATCGGTAGGTGCTACCATTATCAGCGTAGCTGTAATGATCGTAACACTGGCCTTTACCAGCGGTTTCCAGGAAACGATCAGCAATAAGATCTTCAGTTTCTGGGGACATCTCCGTATCCAGAGCTTTGAATCGGCCCGCGTATCTATTGCTGAGGAAACACCTATCCGCAAAAATGATTCGGTTCTCAACCTTCCTAATATTAACCCTGAAATTAAAAATGTACAGGCCTTCGCCACTAAAAATGCCATTCTTAAAACATCTGAAACAATAGAAGGCGTACTTTTTAAAGGGGTAGAAAAGCAATATGGTTTTAATAATCTCAACAACTTCCTGGTAGAAGGCAGGTGGGTACAATTTACTGACAGTGGCTACAGTGATGAGATCAACCTGTCTGTGTACACAGCCAGCCAGCTTAAACTGAAGGTAAATGATAAAGTGCTGATCTATTTTATTCAGCCGGGCGCTCCTCCACGTCCGCGTAAACTTACAGTAGCGGGTATTTTTAAAACCGGCATTGAGGAATATGATAAACTGATCGCATTGGGTGATCTGAAGCTGATCCAACGTCTTAATAATTGGGAACCCGACCAGATAGGCGGTTATGAGATCTTTCTGAAAAATTACAAGCGGATGGATGATGTAAGCGAAGCTATCATCCCCTATTTACCCATCGGTCTGCAAAGCAGTACCACGGAAGAGATCTATCCCTATATTTTTGACTGGCTGGCCCTTCAGAATAAAACGATCGCCATTGTACTCATCATTATGGTGGCCATAGCCATTCTGAACCTGATTACCTGTTTGCTGATCCTGGTACTGGAACGCACACGAATGATCGGTATTTTAAAAGCAATTGGCGCACGCAACCATACAGTACAAAGCATTTTTTTATACCAGGGTGCTGTCATTACCATTATGGGATTGATATTCGGGAATGTGATCGGCTTTGCCATTTGCTGGCTGCAGGATCGTTATGGGTTTATCACCTTACCCGAAGACGCCTATTATATATCCAAAGCGGCCGTAAACATTGTATGGTGGCAAATGGTACTGGTAAACGTGGGAACCTTCCTTGTTTGTTTCCTCGTATTGCTGATCCCGACTATTATTGTAAAGAGAGTACAGCCGGTGAAAGCGATCAGGTTTAGTTAATGATGCTCAACGCGGAAGCGGGTTATAAGTAGAATACAGGAATTGAGAATGAAGAATGAGAAAGTAAAAGCAGGAAGAAATATCGAATTTAGAAGGAAAGCCAGTTAGCCGTTGACAAGTTGAGAGGTTGAAAAGTTTACAAGGAACAGCCATTCACTATTGACCATTGACTATTCACTTGCTTCAGCCACTCACGACTGACGATTTCACTATTCACTTCTTATTTCACCAGGTGCGATAAAATGATCCCTGTTGCTACAGCGGCATTCAGTGATTCAGCTTCCCCCTTTCTCGGAATGGTAATGCGATGCGTGGCTTTTGATAATACAGCCTCACTAATGCCCTTTGATTCGTTCCCGATTACAATAACACCTTCGGAAACCGGCTCCAATTGAGCCAAAGGAGTGCCATTTAAGGCAGCAGCATATACTTTAACAGAAGGATTCTTCTGAAACCAGGTGGGCAGGTCTTCATATATTACCTGCACCCGGCTAATGCTACCCATCGTAGACTGGACAACTTTGGGACTAAACACATCTGCACAATCTTTACCGGCAATGATCGTTTGAATACCAAACCAGTCGGCACAGCGGATGATGGTGCCCATATTACCGGGGTCCTGGATGGTATCCAATGCCAGCGATAACGGGGATATTTTTCCCGATAGAACCGGCTTTTTAAAAATACCCACTACCTGGTTAGGTGTTTGGAGAAATGATAAGCGTTCCAGTTCTTTTTCGTCAACCACCGTTACAGGCACAGCGGGGTATTGTTTGCTCCATGCTTCTACAGCAAATAGCTGCTGAACCTGTATGTTGGAAGCATCTAACAGTTCGTTAATTATCTTGGGACCTTCCGCTACAAACACACCATCTTCATCACGCTGACGTTTCTGGCTTAAACTTTGAATATATTTTACCTGCGATTTCACTAACATTGCACTTCGTTTTAACATATGCTACCCCGGCAAGTTACTTTTTTTACTTTTTTCAGATATACCTGTTATTGCCTTTTGGGCTGTATGCTGGTAATTTCCTGTACCAACCCAAGAAAGTTCCAGGCAGGGAAGCCTTTTGTATACAAGACAAATATCAATGTAAACGGCGTATCAGGCGCAGAAAAAAAACGACTTACTGAAAGATTACAAAATCAGCTTGACGATAGCCTGAAAACCCGCATTGTTTCCTACGCAGGTGTGTACCGCACTTTGTACAAGCCACCGGCCTTCGATACATTCAACATCAGCCGTTCACGCACATTTATGCGTGCACTGCTGAACGCACAAGGGTACTTTTACCCGGTTATTACAGACACTTTCAGGATCGACACCGTTGGTAAGCAACAACGGGTCACGGTCCATTTTCACATACAACCCGGCAAAGTTTTTCGCCTGGATTCCATTGGCTATGCGCTCGCATCTCCCAACCTGCAGCAGTTGGCTATGGAAAACAGGAGTAAATCGACACTGAAAAAAAGTGACCCTTATACCCTGGAAACGATCTCGGCAGAGCTTGACCGCCTGCTGATCATTTTCCGCGATAATGGTTATTATAAGCTCAGTAAGGAAGATCTCTACTGCGAACCGGATACGGTGGTAGCGGCCCTGATCGATCCTACACTGGACCCTTTTGAGCAGATCCGCCTGCTGGATTCATTAAGGAAGAAAAGAGAGAACCCCACCATCAATATCACTTTCAAGCAAAGAAAAGTAAAGGATAGTACGCACCTGATGCAGTTCTATATGGGCCGCATACGTGTATATCCCGATCTTTTTATGGTGGAGGACTCCACCGAGAACGAACGGGACACCACCGTTCTGGGCGGTTACCAGTTCATTTACAATTCCGATAAGTTCAAGTTACCCTTCCTTGCCAAACGTGTAGCCCTGAAACAGGGGGATCTGTACCGGCAAAGCAATTACTTTAAAACGATCAATACATTCAACCAGTTAGGGCCCTGGCAAAACGTGGACCTGCGTCTTGCCGAGCATTACGACAGTGTCCCTACCCTAAATGCAGCACTCAGACTTTATCCGGCGAAGAAAATATATACTACACTAGACCTTGAGGCCAGCCGCAACACAACAGATATCATTACCACCGGCCAGCTATTTGGCGTTGGTGTAAACGCGCGTATCCTCAACAGGAATGCCTACCGGGAAGCAATTCAGACCAGTACCAACGGACGTTTTGGTATTGAGCTGGGTACTAACATTATCCAGACATTGCAGGGAAGCCTTGCGCATAATATCTCATTTCCGCGTTTTATTGCCCCCAAGCCAATATTACGTTTATTCAAGGTTGATGAATCGTCATTAACAGCTCCCCGTACTTTTCTGAATATTAACGCTTCCTATACCAACAGGCGCGATTTCTTTAAAGTACGCTCTTTCAATGCTGCATACGGATACGAGTGGAGCACCAAACGCAGGATCACCTGGCAATACATTCCCTTTAATTTTGAATTTACCAACGTTATTAAAACCGATAGCTTACGCAGGTTAGAGGAACGTATCCCTTCTTACAAATTTGCTTTTAACGACGGTTTAATTATCAGCCAGGTGGTGAGCCTCAGCACAGGTCGTGAGCATGGTAACAGGCTAAGTTTGTTCCGTACAAGACTGGAAGAAAGTGGCGCCATTTTCGGCCTGATCAAGAAACTGGAACTGGGCGATCTGCGCCGTTTCATTAAACTGGACGGCGAGTACAAGTATTACATCAACGAGAAACGTTCACAATGGGCTTTCCGCGCTTATGCTGGTTATGGTTTTGTATATGGTAAAACAGATACAGGTAGCGGCAAAATTGTTCGTGAGAATACCCTCCCCTTCTTTAAAGCATTCTATGCCGGCGGACCTTACAGTATGCGTGCATGGCAGATCCGTAAGCTCGGCCCGGGTTCCGATAGCCTATACGATCCTAAAGACAGTACAAGCATCGACCGCTTTGGTAACATGCAGCTTGAGTTCAATACAGAGTTCAGGTTTAACATCACTACCATTGCAGGCATTAAGGTAAACAGCGCACTGTTTGTTGATATTGGCAATATATGGGGAAAGGAGTTTGATACGAATGGGAAACAGATCGACGATGCCTCTTTTAAACTGGGCAGACTTTATAAAGACTTAGCTGTGGGAGCCGGTACCAGCTTACGATTCGACTTTGAATTCTTTATGATCAGGCTCGACTGGGCTTACCAGCTAAAGAACCCCCGCTATTCCTATCTCAATGGTGGCTGGTTTCATGATCTCCGTTTGTTTGACGGGCAGTTCCAGTTGGGGATAGGAGCGCCGTTTTAGTGAATAGTGAATGGTCAATGCACGCTGATATTGTCAATTTCTGGATTTCTATATTTCTGATTTCGCGCAAAGACGACAAAGATTCGCAAAGGCGCTAAGCTAGTTTCAGCCTCCCCAACGCCTCCAACAGAGATGCTTAGTTACCTTCGAAGTATTTTGCAGCAGTTTTTCAACCTAAATCCTAAATCTTAAAATTTTCAAATTGCCCATTTGCACATTCGCATATTCGCATATTGATACATTTGCAAATTATCATTTGCTCCGCACTTCCTTAATCCAGGACTCCGCCTCTTCTATGGTCATTGATTTGTCCAGTGTAAACTCCCCGATACGCGTACGGCAAAGACGGCTCAGATAAGCGCCGCAACCCAATGCTTTGCCATAATCATTTGCCAGGCTCCTGATGTAAGTTCCGGTAGAACAAACAACCCTGAAATACACCACAGGCATTTCAATAGCAGTTATTTCAAATTCTTTGATGGTGATCTTACGAGGTTCCAGTTCCACATGCTCTCCCCTTCTCGCTAACTCATACACACGCTTTCCATCTTTCTTAATGGCAGAGTGAATGGGTGGCACCTGCAATATTTCTCCTGTAAATGGCCCGGTGGCTGCGTGCAGTTGTTCTGGTGTAATATTGGTATAATCTCCCTGGGTAATGGGTTCACTCTCCAGGTCGTAGGTAGGAGTAATGGAGCCTAATGTAAATGAGCCGGTGTATTCTTTCTCCTTCGCCATGTAATCGTTGATCCGCTTGGTAAATTTACCGGTGCAAAGGATCAGCAAACCGGTAGCCAGGGGGTCTAGCGTACCTGCATGACCTACTTTTTTTATCTTGATCAACGACCTGATCTTTCTCACCACGTCAAAAGAAGTCCATTCCAATGGCTTGTTGATCAGCAAAACCTGTCCGTCCTCAAAAATGTTAGTTGTATTTTCCACGCCGCGAAGATAATGAAAACAGGTTGCCGGCCGCAGGTCACAGGTTTCGGGTTCTGAAATCGTGAGACGTGAGTGGCTGATTCGTGAAATGTGAGAGGAATCGTGAATCGGCAGACGGCAATCGTGAGACTGTTCCGGGTTTCGGGTTTGAGGTTTCGGGTTGAAGAATCGTGAGACGTGAGTCGTCAGTCGTGAGTGGTCGCTGCTGTATTTGCTCGCCGCTCGTAGTCCACAGCTTGTATTTGCGTTAAGCGTTCGGCGTTGAGCTTTCAGCTTTCCCTTCGATATTTTCACCTTCCGTACTTCCTTGTTAACTTATCAACCTTTCAACTTGTCAACTGTATTTCCTTGAGCCTTGTTTCTTAAACCTTGTGCCTTAACTTAAAACCTACAAGCTGTATTCCATTTGCACATTAGCAAATTAGATTGCCTGCCTTGCCTTCAATTCCAGGTATTTATTTACCGTATCAATGGTGAGATTTTCGGGAGCTGAGAGGATGGTTAAAATGCCATGCTGCTGTAGCTCTTTTACGATCAGTCTTTTTTCGTACACAAACTTTTCGGCAATGGTTTTGGTGTACAATGATTCAATGTCACTAGCCGACTGATCAGTAAGCTGGTGCAGTTCTGTATTTTCAAAAAATACTACCAACACCAGGTGATTGCGGGCGATACTGCGGATATATGGTAATTGTCTTTGTAAGCCGGATAGTGATTCAAAATTGGTGAACAGTACAATGAGGCTTCTCTGCGTAATGCGTGTGCGCACCAACGCATATAATTTCTCAAAATCGCTTTCGAGGAACTTGGTCTGCTGGTTGTACAGGGTTTCAAGAATATTGCCCATTTGCGAAGCCTTGCGGTCTGCCGGCAATACCTGTCCTATTTGTTCAGAAAAAGTGATCAGGCCTGCCCTGTCCTGTCTTATCAATGCTACGCGCGATAAGATCAGGGAGGCATTAATGGCATAATCCAGTAAGGTCATGCCTTCAAAAGGCATTTTCATTACACGCCCTTTGTCAATAATGCAGTACACCTGCTGACTACGTTCATCCGTGTAATTATTCACCATCAGCTGACCGCCTTTGCGGGCAGTAGCCTTCCAGTTAATACTGCGGATATCATCGCCGCTTACATATTCCTTGATCTGTTCAAACTCAAGGCTATGACCTATTTTCCGGATCTTACGGCTGCCGGCTTCAGATAAATTATTGCTGTAGGCCAGCAGTTCAAACTGGCGTAATGCAAGGTAAGAAGGCAGTACCCTTACTGTCTGCGGTGTTTCAACCTTATAGCGTCTTACCAGCAGGTTCAAAGGGCTTCTTACAAATACATTGATGTCGTTAAACTCATACTCACCTCTTTCAACAGGCCGTAAAGAGTATTCCAGTACCTGTTCGTCACCTGCAGGCATGGAAGTATGCAACATAAAGTTGCGTTGCTGGAACTGTACCGGTATTTCGTCTACAATGCGTACATCAATACGGAACGAATAGCCATTGCGTAATGACAGCTGTACTTTGTTATTGTCCCCGTTACTGAACCTGTCAGACATCGTGCGCGCTATTTCTATACTGTTTTTGCGTGCAAAAAGCACGATGTAATCCAGCAATACAAGCGCCACAAAGAACAACAGTACCAGCAACATCAGCTTGTACAGCCATTCCGAGCTATACGACACCACGAAGCCAGCAATGATCAGTGCAAACAGCGTATAAAAACGACGTCCGAAAAATAAAGGTTGTATGTAGCGACGGTAGAACGACATAGTGAATTGTCAATGGTGAATAGTCAATACTTATAACTCACAGGCATCCCTGGCTATTCAGCGTTTCATTTTCAAATTATCTCGGTACTTCAATTGCCTGTATGATCTGTGTGATCACATCATCAGTAGTAACACCTTCCATTTCTTTTTCGGGTGTCAGTACAATGCGGTGACGCAATACTGCAGGCGCGATATAAATGATATCATCAGGCGTTACAAAATCACGGCCACGTATGGCAGCCAATGCTTTTGCCCCGTTAAGAATACCAATTGACGCACGTGGAGATGCTCCCAGGTAAATTGATTTGTGGTTACGTGTGCTGCCCACAATTGTTGTGATAAAGTTGATCAGTTTATCTTCTACATGAATAGTACGAACCTGTTTACGCAGGTCTTCGATCTGTTGTGGAGTCAATACAGTTACCACCTGGTCCAGCATACTGTTCAAACCATACTGGTGGTGATTGGCAACGATCCTGAACTCCTGTTCCTGTGTAGGGTAGCTAACATTTATCTTAAAGAGAAAACGATCGAGCTGTGCTTCAGGTAAATGATAAGTACCTTCCTGCTCTACGGGGTTCTGCGTAGCCACTACCATAAAAGGTGTAGCAAGGTTATACGTCTGACCATCTACAGTGATCTGCCTTTCTTCCATTACTTCAAACAAAGCTGACTGTGTTTTTGCCGGAGCGCGGTTTATCTCATCAATCAGCACAATATTGCTGAAGATTGGCCCCTGTTTAAACTGGAAGGCGTTATCCCTGGGGTTAAAGATAGAGGTACCCAATACATCACTGGGCATCAGGTCGGGCGTAAATTGTATGCGCGAAAAGCCTACCGCAATACTTTTACTGAGCAATTTGGCGGTTAAGGTCTTGGCAACACCCGGTACTCCTTCAATCAACACATGCCCGTCTGACAGTACCGCAGTCAGTAACAATTCTATCATTTGTTCCTGTCCAACAATCACCTTCCCTATTTCCTGTTTCAGGTCATCAACAGACTGCTGCAGTGAACTCAGGTCGGTTCTTTGCTGAAAAAAGTTCTCTTCCATTATTATGTGTGTTTATAAAAGTTCTCTAATTTATGGTTCAGGGTTAATAGCATATCGTCAGGTACCGGCTTGTCATCCTGCACACTGCGGATGTCCTGCAACAGGTCTTTTACCTTTTCTATATCATAACCGCTTTTGTAAGACAGTTTGTGTTCAAATTCTTCATTCATGGTAGCAGTGCGTATATTATAACGCCTGCGCACATAATCCATAAAATGCGCCGTCATTTTCTGTGCAAGGTTCTTATTATCCTTACGTTGGAAATACAGTCGCCCGATGGTTTTTACAAAATCCAGTGATGCATTTTTTAATGGCTGAATAACCGGTATAATACGTTGTTTGCGTTTTGACTCAAACAGGTAAACAATTAACAGCAACGCCAGCAATAACCAGAAAGCCACATTAAAGCCACGCTGCTTCATGATCCAGCTGAGTGCTGAAAAACCGCCGTCGCCTCCATCATCACCATTTTCATGATAGCGGTAATATTCATCCCATACTACCTGTTCGCTATTGACAGGCAGGTAAGAAAGCGCTTCGTCATAATAGGCTTTATTGTTCCTGTGCAGCAGAAAGAAATTACTGAATGCCAGCGGTGCCAGGTGAATGTACAAAGTACCTCCACCTTCATAACTGAATCTTACAAAATTGGCACGTCCTTTTTCATCATGCCCCAGTACGGTAGTAATGGACGAATCCATGGACGAGAAGTAATTATCATAAGCATCCCCGGGATAGGTAAAATCTGTAGAATCGAACGTGGATGGGTTGGTAATGTTGATACGTAAAGAATCAGACTGGCTAAGGTAACCTGAAGTATAAGCCGTTTTAAGCCGAAGGCTATCCAGCAGGTTGCTACTGATACGCAATGCCGAAATGAAAATATGACGTCCACGGCCTACCATACCCAGCAGGGCATTCAGCTCTTTAGCATCCGGTATTACTTTTTCACCGATAATGATATAGCTGGTCTTATTATCACGGTGCTGTGTGTTTTCGCCATACCATCCGTTGTTGCCCGAAAAGCCCTGTAAGGGTGAACGCTTATTGATTGAGAAAGTGGCTTCAGGAAAAATATGTTGCAGGTTATCGTACGCGTAAAAAGTTCCGTAGGGTATTTTATCATTACGCCACAGGGTAACGCGCCGGTTCAGCTTTTTGGAATCGCCAGCGCAACTTACCAGCATGGTAACCATTAATAACCCGAAAAGATATGGTATTGTACGCATCAGGGGTTCAGCACTTTAAAGAAACGAAGAAAATGATCATGCACCACGGAAAACTGTTCATCAGTAAGTTCAAACCCACCATACCACACATAATCGTATGCATAGGTCAAAAAGCGGAACTCGCCTGTATGTCCATGCGGTGTTACCTGCAGCAGGTATTCATTATTGGTGGTCTGTGCATGGTAATGGATCCATCCTTTTTCGTCCAGCGCACGCAGGGTTTTCAGGTACAGGTTACGCACTGCCAGCCTGTGATTTTTATCAGCAATGGCCTGCCGCAATGCTTCATCCAGGTCTGGTTCATGGATATCTGCAATTTCATCACCTGTATCTGCTTTCAGCTTGCGCGATGAACGGTTGAAGTAAAGATTGTTTACGATGATAATACGGTAGAGTACAAAAAGCAGCAATGCTCCCAGCAGGATATAGCCAATAATAGCAACTGCCTGGCTGGAGAAAAAAGCACCTATCAGTTCCCATATTGACCTGCCATTGCTTTTTTCAGGTTCTGCCACTTTCCAGTAAGCAGCATCATTGGCGTATTCAAATTTCTTATCACGCTTAAGGCTGTTAACTACCGAATCGGGTACTACACGTAAGGAAGGTTCTACAGTTTCAGAATCATTGCTCTCTACTGTTTGCTCCCCATCTTCATTATCCACAGTTGGCGGAGCTACAACGGAAGACACCACCGTATCCGGCTCTTCCTGTGCCACTACACGCGCACAGCTCAACAGCAGTAAAAAACATATCAGGATCTTGTTCATGTAAGCCGGCTGAAAATCTTTTAATTTTTATGATGCGATGGCCTGTTGCTGATGCTTTCTGTGTACAAGCCAGGGGTACCATACAAAATACCACAGTATAAAACCAAGTGATGCCACCAGGATAGAGATACTGATCCATTGAGGCATGGTTGAATAACGGGTAATATATCCTTCAAGAAAGGCAGCAGTAATGAATACAGGAACCAGGCCTATCATCAGTTTCAAACCATCTTTGGCTCCCAGTTTCAATGAATCCAGCCGTTTGCGGGTGCCGGGAAACAAAATACTGTTGCCCAGGATAAAGCCGGCTCCCCCGGCAATGATGATAGCCGATATTTCAAGGGTGCCGTGGACCCAGATCACCAGTACCGACTGCAACCCCAATCCTTTTGCAAAAAACATGTATTGGAATGCCCCCAGCATTACACCATTCTTGAATAACATCCACGCAGAGCCGATAGATAAAACAATACCAAACACAAATACGCCAAAAGCCACTTTAATATTATTTAATGCAATGGCAAAAAACATGGAGGCCTTATCACTATCCTTATACACACCAAAAGGGTCGCCTTTGGCAATATTATCTTCAGTCATTTCCACATAGCCATCACCCAGCACACCACGGATAAATGTTTCATCGTGTGAGGCAGAGAATGCGGCCATTATGGCAAAAAGCGTGAAGATCACGAATGAGCACAGCAGCTCACGACGATATTTGTAAGTTACCAGTGGCAATTCAGTTTTCCAGAAGCGTACCAAACGGGATGATTCCTCGCGTTTGTTCTTATAAATGCCCAGGTATATTTTAGATGCAAGCCCATTGAGATAAGTGGTAACCTTACTTTGGGGGTAAAAGGTTTTGGCATACCCCAGGTCATTCACCAGTTCTGTGAATTGCTGGGCCATTTCGTCGGGGTCACGGGCAGTCTCATACTGATACTGCTTCCACTTTTCAATATTTTTCTTGAGAAAAAGGCCTTCCCTCACGTAGGTTATTTTTTAAGTTTATGGCTGTCTGTTCAAAATAAAAACGATTATTTTGACGATTAAATATAATAGTTAAATTTAGAACGTTTATTGTTTGGAAGTGCTAATTTATATTTCTGAAATACAATATTCTGTACCGCTTCCTTCATATTCTGTATTTTCTTAATTACACGCATGTTACTGGTCAAATTAGATACCGGATTTAATATTGAGGTGGAGTTTCCCATCTCCCCTTTTCATAAACGCCTTTTTGCCTGGATTATTGATATCGTTATCTGCTGGGTGTACCTGCGCATTATGCAGGAGTTTGTGGATTTCAACAACCAGTGGAACTGGCTCTCTGTACTGGCCGGTTTACCCCTGTTGTTTTACCACGTAGCCAGCGAAATAACAATGAACGGGCAAAGCATAGGCAAAAAGACCATGCGTATTAAGGTCATTACCGAAGAAGGTGGCCAGCCCAGCATTGGGCAGTACATTATCCGCTGGCTGTTCAGAACGGTAGACTTTGCAGTATGGATCTTTTTTGCGGCTATTTTCGGCGCCCTGCCCTGGTGGTCGTTCCCGGTGGCTTTCCTGGGACTGGCCTGCGTTATTTTTACGCCCAAATCACAACGTATCGGCGACCTGGTGGCCGGCACCATCCTGATTGATCTGAAGAACCGTACCTCCTGGCAGGATACAGTTTTTACCGAGGTAGAGGAGACTTACCAGCCACGTTACCCACAGGTAATGCAATTGAGCGACCGGGATATCAATACGCTGAAAAGTATTATTGAAACCATCCGCCGTAAAAATGATTACGAACTGGCCATGCGCATTGCAGAGCGTATTAAGTCAAAGCTAAAAATGGAAACGAACCAGGATTCTCCCGAGTTTTTACAAACCTTACTAAAGGACTATAACTACTATTCTACCAGGTAATAATATTTCAATACCAGTATCAACAATATTTAACTCTTCGCTTATAGGGAAGTTTTAGGCCCTACCTGTAAGGTCTATGCTGCTTCATTACAGCCAGACTATATCAGGGCAGTTAGAAAAATAATAAAGTCCGGGTTACCCCGGACTTTATTATTTGCTGCAATATCTTATGGTTTATACTTATCTCGCAACTGCCAGCAACTGGATCAGTAATGCCAATATCCAGAATGCCAGAACGATAATCGTTAATATACCAATGAATTTAAAACAGGATTTTAAATTCTGGAACGCTGTTGTTAAAGCAACCTGGTCGTTATTGACTAAAGCCACCTGCATGCGGGAAGAAAAGCGGAAGAGATACAGGCAGGGAAAGAAATATAACAATGCTATCAAAACGTAAACAACCATTAAAACAGTGCCGCCCATAGCAAAAGCAGGACCGTCTGTACCGGTTAATCCCATAAAAGAGCTCCAGAATGCTCCCATAAAAACTGCAATAAGCATGATAAGGGCGCAGCCAATAAAACCAACTATTGACAAAAACTTTGTCCAACGGGCAGTTTCAGATAAATAACGGGAAATAGCAGGATCGATCTGTAGTTCAAAAAGGCTTTCGGTCTGTTGTTGTTCCATATAATCAATTAGTTTTAGGGGTGTAGACGAAAATACATTTTTCCCGTCACATATATACTTACCCTCAGCAACTGTTGATTACTTTGTGAGTGCTCTGCCCATTCCAAAAAACGCCATCATCATAAATACCAGGGCGGCCAACGAAAGTACCAGCAATGCCATAATGCCCCAGAATTTAAAATAAGCATTGAGATTGTTCACTCCTTCATTCATCTTCGCCTGGTTTGACTGTTGTAATCCCTCGGTGGTATGATGTGCAAATCGTAGTAGTAATATATTCAGCAATACTGTCAATACGAGCGTAATTAAGTTGCCGGATAATTCAGCACCACCACCCCTGCGCAGGATGGTATTTACAAATGATAAACCCGAACTTACAATGCCGAGTATAGCCACAGTACGTGCCCAGCCGGCAATAGACCTCAGGTGCTCAAACGCAGTATTATCGATGGTAACTTTCAGTGATTCTTCTTTGTGTTGTTGTTCCTGTTCCTGCATGACGGTGTTTTTTAAAACTAATTAAAAGATGAGCCCACAATGTTCAGTGCATTCAATGCAAAGCCTATGATGGCAATAATGCCGCAGACCATGAAATAGTTTTTCAACGCTCGTAGTCCCTCATTAAAACTATGCTGATCCTGTTGCTCAATACCCTTGCGCACCTGCTTTGCAAAACGATACAGGAATGTATTTATAAATAAAAAGAATAATAACACAAACACCAGCGCACTGATCAATGCACTACTACCTAACTCCTGCGTCTCGGGCATCAACGGTGCCAGGTTCTTTACAATCATGTTACCGGCAAAAAACAACACCAGTAATGCCAGACCAATCCCTACAAAATATACAATGGCTACAAAAGCAGCCCATTTGGAAGCACTGATAAAGTTCCTGCCTGTATGATGATCTACCTGTAAGTCGAACATTGACTCATCAGACCTGTTCTGCTCTGTCATATTATCCATCTGAATAGAAAATTTAACGTGCCAAGTTAAGACAATTTTAAGTGCGCTATTTACATTTTACTGCACTCCCAAAAAGTACGGTGCAATAGTGATAATCTGTACACAGATAGATACCATTGAGACCATTGAATTACGGTAAAGCCATTTGAAAGACCGGTTAAACAATTCTGTTTGCCTTGTTTCAATACCACGTTTGGCCAATCGGGTAAAATAAAAATAGCAGGATACCTGTGCTATCGTCAATAGAAAGCTGGCAACAGAACCCCATAAATAAATTATTCCGTAATAATTTTCGGCCCTGTAATTTGTAGTATAAAGTCTTCTGAGGCTTATACCTGTATTAATCGTCAATATAACCGAAAACAATACCGCAGTAACAAAGACCCATCTTGTCAGTTTATACAACCTCAGCAAATGACCTGCTCCTTCTGCCTGAAGCGTGATCTCAAATAAAGTTTCTTCTGTGTTTGGGTTTTGCATAGTTGCCAAAATAAAAAAATAGTTGCCGCTACACAAGAGCAACAACTATTTTGGTTATTTCTGAATTGAGAGATTATGAGATTTTGTGATCTACATCGCTACATTTCAAAATTCCTCAATCCCCCAATTGGCATTTTCTAGTAAGCCTGCGCAAACAATACGCGTTGTTTACTGGGCTTGCCACTGAATACACACACGCCTTCTTCCTGTTTTGCATCCAGCGGAATACAACGGATAGTGGCTTTGGTGGCTTCTTTAATAGCTGTTTCTGTTTCAGCAGTTCCATCCCAGTGAGCAGATACAAAGCCTGTTTTTTCATCCAGCACTTTTTTAAACTCGTCCCAGCTGTTCACTTCAGTGATATGCTCGTCGCGGTAGGCCAATGCCTTGTTATAGATCGCTTGCTGAATTTCCGTCAGCAGGTTGTTGATGCGATCAGCAAGTCCGTCTACAGGCACACTTTGTTTTTCGCGGGTATCCCTGCGGGCCAGCTCCACGGTGTTATTCTCCAGGTCACGTACACCAAGGGCCACGCGAACCGGCACCCCTTTCATCTCGTATTCGGCAAACTTCCAACCCGGGCGGGCGTTATCATTATCGTCGTATTTTACACGGATGCCCAGCGCCTTCAGTTGTTTTACCAGCTCCAGAGCTTTTACGTCGATCTGTGCTTTTTGTTCCTCGCCTTTGTAAATAGGCACGATCACTACCTGCAGGGGAGCAATTTTTGGAGGCAGTATCAGGCCTTCGTCATCGCTGTGCGCCATTACCAGGGCACCGATCAGGCGTGTACTTACACCCCAGCTGGTAGCCCATACATAATCCAGTTTATTCGATTTATCAGAGAATTTTACATCAAATGCTTTGGCAAAGTTTTGACCCAGGAAGTGGGATGTACCGGCCTGCAATGCTTTACCATCCTGCATCAGTGCCTCAATGCAATAAGTATCTACCGCACCGGCAAAACGCTCGCTTTCTGTTTTTACCCCTTTGATCACCGGCAAAGCCATCCAGTTTTCCACAAAATCAGCGTATACATGCAGCATTTGTACGGTTTCTGCCACTGCCTCTTGCGCCGTAGCGTGTGCAGTATGCCCTTCCTGCCACAAAAACTCGGCAGTACGCAAAAACAGGCGGGTGCGCATTTCCCAGCGTACCACATTGGCCCACTGGTTAATCAGGATTGGCAGGTCGCGGTAAGACTGGATCCAGCCTTTGTAAGTGTTCCAGATAATAGCTTCGCTGGTAGGCCTTACCACCAGTTCTTCTTCCAGCTTTGCTTCCGGATCTACCATCAGTTTACCCTTTTGTGAGGGGTCTGTTTTGAGGCGGTAGTGGGTTACCACAGCGCATTCCTTCGCAAAACCTTCGGCATTCTTTTCTTCGGCTTCAAAAAGGCTTTTGGGCACAAACAACGGGAAATAGGCATTTACGTGGCCGGTGTCTTTGAACATTTTGTCCAGGGCGTCGCGCATATTTTCCCATAAAGTGAACCCATATGGTTTTATCACCATACATCCCCTTACGGCTGAATAATCGGCAAGACCGCCTTTAATAACAAGATCGTTGTACCATTGCGAATAGTCTGCGCTTCTGCTGGTAATCTCTTTACTCATTGTTTGTGCTTAATTTTTTGTATTCCAGGGGCTTTTAATCTATTTTTAATAGCCATTGGCCGATAAATTTTAACAATCCGGCTGTAATATTTTATCTACACACCAGCCTTTTTGTTGTAATTTTATTACGGAAGACGCAAAAGTAGCAACTTCAACCTAAAACTGTAAAACCATTATTATATGAGTTTCAGATTTACATTCGTTGGTTTACTTGCTGTAACAACTGCATTTACCAGTTGTTCCATTTATAAATCAGGCCAAACACCTGACGATGTGTACTATTCTCCTGCCCGTGAAGTGCAGGGTGAAAGCTACCTATCAAGAGACGATGATGGTAATTATGGTGGCGACAGCTACTATACATCCGATGATAACTGGTTGCGCATGCGTGTACGCAATGGCTCCAGGTGGTCATCTTTCTACGATTATGACATGATGTACAGTTCTGGTTATGCTCCATACTACCCCATGTATGGCTATAATGCTTACAACCCTTACCTGTACGGTAGCTTCCTGGGTTATGGTCCTTCTTACGGAATGGGTCTTGGCCTTGGTGTAGGCGGTTCTTACTGGAACAATTACTACTACTGGAACAGCCTTTACAACCCTTATTGCAACTACATCATTGTAGGTGGCGGTAAAGGCGGTAATGCCAATGTTCCCCTGTACAACAATACTGTACGTACGCTGAATGTAAGAAGCTATAACAACGCTACCGGTTACAACAACCGCAATGCACAATCGCTCAGAAGCACTACCCGTCCCGGCTCTGCTTACCAGTACAACAACGGTAATGCAAGCGGCAGCCGCAGGGTTAGCGGTGGCAGAGAAAGCTATTATACTCCATCTGCTAACGATCGCCCTGTAAGAGCATATACACCTGCTCCTACTTACACCCCATCATCAGGCAGCAGAACATATTCCGGCGGAGGCTCAACGGGTAGCAGCGCAGGTTCAAGCAGCAGTGGCGGTGGTAGCAGACCTATCCGCAACTAAACTTCCGTTTACAATAAGATTTTTTATCATATTGCAGGAGGAACCAGGATTTGAGATCTCTTGAATTTTGTTTCCTCCTTTTTTATGCACTGTAATCACTTACAAGACAAGAATTGAAGAGTATGAAGTTCAGACTAACCCTGCTTATTCTATTATCAGTTACTGCTAATCAACTATGGGCACAGGTTCCTGAAGATGCCATCAGGATGAGCTGGACAGCTCCCTCCGGTACGGCACGCAACCAGGGCATTGGTGGGGCCGGTGGCTCGCTTGGCGGTGAACTGACTACCCTGTTTATCAATCCTGCCGGTCTTGGTTTTTACAAGGTTCCGGAGTTTGTAATGAGTCCCGGGCTAAGTCTCACCAAAAGCAAGGGCGATTTTCGTGGCAACAGCACTACTTCGGATATGCAGAGCCGCTTCAGTTTAGGCGCTACGGGTTTTGTACTGCCTCTTAACAGTTACAATCCACGCTGGAAAAGCCAGGTGTTCAGTATCGGGGTAAACAGAACAGCCAACTTCAACAGCTCTGTTCATTATTCCGGCCAGAACGATTACAGTTCATTTTCTGAGGCGTTTGCTGAAGAGTTTGCAGCCTCAGGTTTGCCCATTGATGTAGACCTGGGCAATGCTTCGCTTACACTGGGTACCAAACTGGCTGCTTACACTTACCTGATAGATACCCTGAAGGTAAATGGTGCATACGAGATTGTAGGCGCCCCTCAGCACGACGCTATTCTTGCCAATAAAGACGCATTGCTGAACCAGGAACGTACCATTACTTCCAAAGGCGGCATTACAGAGGTAGCTATTGGCTACGGTGCTAACCTTGAAGACAAGTTCTTTATCGGTGGTAGTATAGGCATTCCCATTGTAAACTATACCCGCAGTTCACTGTTCCGTGAATCGGATGCAGGAAATGCAACTGACAAATACTTTGATTACGCTACTTACCAGGTAGATTATAAAGCATCCGGTGCCGGTGTAAATGCCAAACTGGGCGTAATCTTTAAACCTACTAACCTGCTGCGCGTTGGTATTGCCATTCACTCGCCTACTGTGTACGGGTTAAAAGAAACCACTACAGAGCGTATTGAAAACAGGGTAAAGAACCTGCATTCTCCGGGCTATACTGTGTACAGCGCTACTTCACAGGATCTTGGGTACAGCGTTCCTACTTACAGGTATGATCTTGTTTCTCCCTGGAAATTCATTGTAAGTGGATCTTACATATTTGGCGAAGTGGCCGATGTAACCAAACAGAAGGGATTTGTAACTGCCGATATTGAATACGTTACACACCGTTCTTCAAAATTCAACTCAGCCAACGAGGATGATGATGACAGCTATTATAAAGCCGTAAACCAGGTAGTGAAGGACAGCTATAAGGGCGCATTCAATTTCCGCGTAGGTGGCGAAATGAAATTCAACACTTTCATGGGACGTCTTGGTTTTGCTTATTATGGCAACCCTGTTAAAGACAAGGAACTGAAAGTAAGCAGAATGAACCTCACCGGGGGCCTTGGCTACCGTAATAAAGGGATCTTCTTTGATATTGCTTATGTGTACAGCATTGTAAAAGACACAGATTTCCCCTATCGTCTTTATGACAAAGCAAATACATTTGCCAGCATTAAAAACAATGCCAGTACCGTAGTGATGACAGTAGGATTTAAGATGTAGAGAAAGAAACAAGTACAGAACCTAACAGAAATAGAAAACCCCGCCTGGAAAGGAGGGGTTTTTAGTTTAGAGGTTACTAAACCATATTAATCATTAACCATAAACCATTAATCTTTACATCCGCAGATGTGTAATATTTTGAGGTAACTTATTTAAGAGCTGTTGATAGTGTAAAATTGACCCATATAGACCTCAGAACCTTCAAAATACCCAATTAATTGAGCGGACTATTAATAAAACTTACCACCCATTAAGTAAAACTGCTTAGTAAGTGGGTCAGAACAATGATAAAGATCAAGCAATTTAAAGCCGGGAAGTGCTGTAATTCAATACTTCATGTACAGCTGTGGGGTGAAACCACCGGATCGCCTTATCCTTTTTAAACCAGGTTAGCTGGCGTTTGGCGTATTGGCGGGTATTTTTCTGGATCAGGGCAATGGCCTCCGGAAGTGTAATGGTATTATCGAGATAGTCAAAGATTTCGCTGTACCCTACGGTACGTAAAGCATTCAGGTTGCGGAAAGGTAAAAGGTCTGTTACCTCTGCTACCAGCCCCTGCTCTACCATTTCGTGCACACGCTGGTCAATATTGCTGTGCAATACCTCTTTGGGCAACTCCAGCCCTATTTTTATAACGTTAAACGGCCTTGTAACTGTTTTCTGCCCCTGGAAACTGCGGATAGACTGGCCTGTAGCCAGTTTTACTTCCAGTGCACGCATTAATCGCTGGGGATTCTGTATTTCTCCGTTGCTGTAATAAACCGGGTCATGCTGCTGTACCTGCTGTTGCAGCCATTCCAGCCCTTTTTCTTTGAATTGTGTGGAGATCTGTTCGCGTATTTCCGGCGAAACGGGTGGCATATCGTCAAGCCCTTCGCAAAATGCTTTGATGTACAGGCCTGTACCGCCTACCATCACTGCAACATCATGGTGTTGGAAGATCTTATCCGCGGCATCTAATGCATACTGTTCAAACACTGCAGCATTTACATCATCGTGGATAGAATGGGAGTTAATAAAATAGTGGTGTACCTGTTGTAATTGCTCCGGCGAAGGCTTTGCAACGCCAATGGACATTTCGCGGAAACACTGTCTTGAGTCGGCAGAAATGATCTCAGTATTAAAATGACGGGCCGCCGTAATCGCTAATGCTGTTTTTCCTGCAGCAGTGGGGCCCGTGATAATGATGCAGGTCTTTGATGTCATGAGAAGGCTACAATTAAGATTTCCGGTTAAGCCTGCCGGCTCTACACATTTTAATAATTCCTCCCTACCACCACGCCGGCATAGACAGTCTCAGGCTAGAAATCTTCTTCCTTGGTCTCTTCTTCACCGCCTTGTTCTTCGTCATCCTCTCCTCCGTCACTGTCACCTTCTTCACCATAGCCGTCGGCACCGGCTACCAGGTCATATTTTTCTTCCATTTCTGTCAGCTTATCACCTGCCAGGCCTTTGGTGCCATATTGAGAGGGGGCAATACCTTCTGATTTCACCAGATGAGGGTAATCCAGGCGGGCATTCTCATCTTTTGACACATTGATCAATTCAACCAGGAAGCCCCAGTTTTTTACAAAATCGTAGACATAGATAAACTTTTGATTCGGATCACGTATTTCGGAGCCAATAGAAGTATCCTGCATCAGTAAAGGCGGAGCCTTGTACTCTTTATCATATTTCTCCAGGCTTATCTCTCTTCCACGCTGCCAGTTATCATTGCTGCGATAAAAAGTTGCCTGGTGTTTACTATCAAATTCGTATGCTTTCAGAATTATCTGATGCAATTGTAAAAAAGACTGTGTATGTTTTACAGCCACATCACGATAAATACTATCATCCTCTTCAAAATATACCCTGAATTTTAATACAGCCATATCAGCATTAATGGTTTTAGTTCATTATTGATTGTCGTGCTATAACCGGCCTTTCCAACAAAACGATAATGTATCTGAGATTTCAAAAATAAGACAATTGAGTATTCTGCACAACTATCGTACCACGGAGGGGGCTGAAGTCAGAAGGTCAGGAAGACAAACCAGTAGGCAGTTGGCAATTTGCAGTTATCCCGAATACAAGCGGCGAGCTTTGAGCTATGAGCCACGAGAAATACAAGTTTGCAGTTGCCCAATTTCAAATCCAGCTTCCCCTGGCTATCTCTTCAAATCACAAAATCTCCAAATTCCGAAATCAGCAATTCTCATCCCCCTATTTAACCGCCTTCAATCCCATCTCTGTCGCCTTTTCCATCATAAACCGATAAGCATCTTCATAAGTATTATTAATATGATTATCGAGTATTGCTTCGCGGATGGCAGTCTTAAGATCACCCACCTGCTTAGATGGAGGCAAATTAAAGATCTCCATGATCATTTCACCGGTTATCGGTGGCTGCCAGTTACGGATCCGATCTTTTTCTTCTACTTCTTTCAGCCTTGTGCGTACCAGTTCAAAATTTTCGAGATAGCGCTTTACCTTCTGCTTGTTCTTGGAGGTTATGTCCGCTTCACACAATATCATCAGCGAATCAATATCATCACCTGCATCAAATAGTAACCTGCGGATAGCAGAGTCAGTAATATCTTCTTTGGTTAAACTGATGGGGCGTAAATGTAGTTCAACAAGTTTGCGTACAAAACGCATCTTTTCGTTTTGTGGCAATTTTAATTTAGCGAAGATCTTGGGTACCATGCGCCCTCCTACCACTTCATGTCCGTGGAAGGTCCAGCCATGACCGGTTTCAAACTTCTTGGTGGCAGGCTTGCCTATATCATGCAGCAATGCAGCCCATCGCAGCCACAGGTCATCCGATTTCAGGCACACATTGTCTATTACCTGTAAGGTGTGATAAAAGTTATCCTTATGCCCCATACCATCAATATATTCCGCACCTTCCAACTCAGTCATTTGCGGGAAAATAATATGCAGGAGGCCACTTTTATATAGCAGATCAAAGCCAATGGAAGGCTTTTTGCTCAGTAAGATCTTATTCAACTCTTCTGTAATACGCTCTTGCGTAATGATGCGGATACGCTGCGCATTGTCCTTAATTGACTGAAAAGTATCCGGAGCGATGGTGTATCCCAGCTGTGCAGCAAAACGAATAGCACGCATCATGCGCAAAGGGTCATCGCTAAACGTTTGATGCGGCTCCATTGGCGTACGGATGATCTTTTTATCGAGGTCTTCAAGACCGGTAAAAGGATCGATCAGTTTACCATAGTCGTCTTTATTCAGGCTAATGGCCAGTGCATTGATCGTAAAGTCGCGGCGCTCCTGGTCATCGCGCAAAGTACCGGGTTGCACTTCGGGATTCCGGCTATCATAACGGTAACTTTCTTTACGTGCCCCTACAAATTCAATATCCCAATCGCCGGCACCGGCTTTATCTTCTGCAGACTCTTCTATATTGCCTGTTGCACCGGGAACTGCTCCGTTCTCGTCTGTAAAATGCCTGAGACAGATATGAGCTGTACCAAAGGTTTTAAAAAATGAGACTTTAGGCCGTGGTTGAAAACGACGGGCTACGGCATGGGCCAGTTCTATACCATCTCCCACACATACAATATCTGCGTCTTTGGTTATCCTGCCAATCAGTTTATCGCGTACAAAACCGCCGATCAGGTAACAGGGAATACCCAGTTCTTCCGCGGCATGAGCGATCTTTTTGAAGACAAACAACTCTTTCTCAGTGCAATTGATTTCCATAAACGGTGCAAAGGTAAGAAATGCTGAAGACACGGGCCAGAGGGCCAGGGAATAAGAAATGAGGAATGAGAAATGCAGAATGAAGAAGGAAAGCAAAAGTCTAAAAAGCCCCAAGACTCAAGGAACAAGGCACAAGGAATACAAGTTGGCAGTTAGCAATTTGCAGTTAACAAAACAGCTTTGCTGCTTTGCGAGCCTTAGCAGTCTTTGCGTGAAACCTCAAACTTCAGAACACGAAACCTCAAACCCGAAACCCGGAACAGTCTCACGATTGCCGTCTGCCGATTCACGATTCCTCTCACGTTTGACATTTCACATTTCACGAATCAGCCACTCACGACTGACGACTCACGTTTCACGATCTCACATTTCCTGGTTAACATATCCCAGCGTCTCCAGCAATTGCTCATCATGGATATCTAAGGCACATTTAAAATGTTTGAGCGGGCAGGCTTTGCGGCCATGTAAACCACAGGGACGACAAGGCAATGCCTCCTGTACTTCTACAATAAAGCTGAAATCAGCTAAAGGCCCGAAGCCAAAAGAGGGTAAAGTGGAGCAATAAACTGCCGTAACCGGGGCGTTTACAGAAGAGGCAAAGTGCATCGGCGCCGAATCATTTACATAATTCATTTTTGCATCGCGCATCAATGCTGCGGACTGTAAAAAATTCAGCTTCCCGCTCAGGTTAATAACCGCATGTTCGTAACAGGCATTGGCAATGCTCACGCCCAGTCCCGCATCTCCGGGACCTCCCAGTACATATATTGGTAATGATAAAGGAAGGTTGTTTACAAAACTGATCCACTTGCTTACAGGATATTGTTTGGTAAACCATACTGAGGCAGGAGAAATGGTGATATAGGGAACCTTTTTATAGTCTGCTACCAACTCATAGTCGGCTGCAGAAGGATACAATGCAGGCTTTGCAACAGATGTATCCGTAAAATCTTTTATCAACGCCACATTACGCTCTACCTCATGTAAAGGTTTATCGGCTGTACTGATAATATGGGGAACGCTTTTGGTAAAGAAACGACTGAAGGGATTTTTATCGAACCCGATAGTTTCTTTTGCTTTTGAGAAAACAGTGAGGAGGCCGGTGGCAGCAAACCGCTGTACATTGATCACTTTATCGTACCTGCGCCCGCGAACATATCGCAGCAGTTTCCATAAGTTCTTAAACTTACCGTTCTTTTTATCCCATACCAATACTTCGTGCAGGTAAGGATGATTTTTCAACAATCCCTCATTGCCTTTGCGCACCATGAAATCAATTTCCGCATCGGGAAAATACCGGTGCAGTTTTTCAACGATGCCGGTGGCCAGTACCACATCACCAATAAAAGCTGTTTGTATTACCAGGAATTTCTGCATCCTTATAGGTTAAACCTTAAACTTTATACCTTACCCCTATGGTCTTATAACTGTAAGCGTTCCGTCATCATGCCATTTTACAACAGCCGATGGCTGGTGCGGCGTTACATCATCCTGCCGGTGGTTTACAATATAGTCCACACCACGCAAAATATGAGGAGAAACATCTTTGAAAAATGCGGGAGCCGGATGCCCGGAAATATTGGCGGATGTAGATACCAGTGGTTTACGCAATCTTTTGATAAGATGTTTACAGAAGGTTTCTTTTACAATACGGATCGCTACCGAGCCATCTGCATGGACCAGGTTGTCGGCCACACCAATGGCACCTTCGTAAATTACCGTAGTGGGCTTATGTACTGTTTCGAGGTAGTTAAATACTTCCAGGTTGGGCTGCGATACGTAGGTCAGCAGATCGCGCTCATCGGCCAGCAATATGATCATTCCCTTGGTTTCTTCCCGCTGTTTCAGATCATAGATCTTTTTAACCGCTTCAGGATTGGTGGCGTCGCAACCAATTCCCCAGATAGTGTCTGTAGGGTACAGTATTAATCCACCCTGCTGCAATACCAGCAATGCGTTGTTGACATCTTGCGAAAAATCCATGCCCAAATGTACTGAAACACAAACTATATTAAATAGAAACTAGCAATTATGGCACAAACCTGTTACCTTGCTACGGGAGTGTTGCTTTTGCACCCGCATTTTTAGTATTCACTAATCTGCTATCTAATACATTGATAAGTAGTATTTTTGAGAAAATTTTTCAAGCATGGAACTACAATCACTGATACAGGAAGCCTGGGCTAACCGGGAGTTGCTGAAAGAAAACAAGTACATCGAGGCTGTTCGCTCTACATTAGGAGAAATTGACAAAGGCGCGCTGCGCGTAGCTTCGCCCGGTGATGGAGGATGGACAGTAAACGAGTGGGTAAAACAGGCGATCTTATTATACTTTGGTACCCAGCCAATGCAAACATGGAACGTAGAACCATTTGAGTTCTATGATAAAATGTTGCTGAAAAAGAACTATCGCGATCTTGGCGTACGTGCAGTACCACCTGCAGTAGCCCGCTATGGCTCATACATTGCGAAAAATGTGATCCTGATGCCTTCTTATGTAAACATCGGTGCATACGTAGACGAGGGTACGATGGTTGATACCTGGGCTACCGTAGGAAGCTGTGCACAGATCGGTAAAAATGTACACCTCAGCGGTGGCGTTGGTATCGGCGGCGTACTGGAACCCGTACAGGCTGCACCCGTTATTATTGAAGACGGCTGTTTTATCGGTAGCCGTTGTATTGTGGTAGAAGGTGTACGTGTAGAAAAAGAAGCTGTATTGGGAGCAAACGTAGTACTTACTCAAAGCACCAAAATTATTGATGTAAGCGGCGATACTCCTGTGGAATACAAAGGCCGTGTACCGGCAGGTAGCGTAGTGATTCCCGGTACTTATGCCAAAAAATTCCCTGCTGGTGAGTACAATGTAAGTTGTGCACTCATTATCGGCAAACGTAAACCCAGCACAGATCTGAAAACAAGTTTAAATGACGCTTTAAGAGAATTTAATGTTTCTGTATAAGATATAACGAAGTTCCCCCTTACCACCTTACCAAACCAAAACTAAAAACCGAACCACCTTGTCAACATTAAAACTCTGGTCAAACCGGATAAAACACCTGTTTTATCTCAGGTTGACCAGCAAACAGTTCTTAACTGCTTATTCAGCCAAATACGATCTGAGATTCAGGTTTTCTATAAAAGACGGCGTAGGCAAAGATATCTATTGCAAATTCGGCGTTTACTCCGAAGACTATATTACAGATTACCTGCTGAAGGAAATAGGCGTTAAGGATGAAGATTTTATTATTGACATAGGTGCCAATATCGGCTGGTATTCGCTCACACTTTCCAGTGCAGCAGCACCAACCATTTTTTCGTTTGAACCTGATGCGTTGAACTTTTCATTATTACATCAGAACGCTGAACTGAATAATAAAACCAATATCAGGCTTTTTAACGTTGCGGTGAGCAATGAAAATGGTACCAAAACCTTGTTCCTGTACAAGGACCATAATCTTGGCCGCCACTCGTTGATCCAGCACCAGAAAAGTAAAAAGTCGATAGAAGTAACTACTGTAAAACTGGATGATGTATTGGTTACTGAAGAAATGAATACGCAGCGCATCAAGTTAATGAAACTGGATATTGAAGGGTTTGAGTACATGGCGTTACTGGGGGCTACAGAAGCGCTGAAAAGATGCGATAACCTGCTTTTAGAGTTTTCGCCCGATCTGATGAAAAAGATCGGTCAGGAACCAATGGATTGTATCAGGCTTATACAAAATACAGGGTTTAAGATACAAAGGATTGATCCATCGGGACTGGCAGAGCCGGATTTTGAGCAGATCATCCGTAACAATGAACAGGTAAATTTTTTCTGTCGTAAGTAACACTGCAAAAAATAATACAACTATTACACTCGCGGGTTTTCTGATCACGTTCCTGGGAGCTGTATTATTTTCTACCAAAGCAATTATAGTAAAAGTAGCGTTTGCGCATACGAAAACAGATGCGCTGACGCTACTTACTTTACGCATGCTATTTGCCCTTCCTTTCTATCTCGTTTCTGCATGGGCCATCAGCCGCAACAAAGACAATCCACCTCTTACCAAAAAGCAATGGCTGTTTGTTTTCATTCTCGGACTCTTTGGTTATTATCTCAGCAGTTTATTTGATTTTATAGGTCTGCAATATGTATCAGCCGGTCTTGAAAGACTGATCCTCTTCCTCTACCCTACTTTTGCAGTACTTATTAACGCAGTTGTTTTCCGGCAGCCTATTACAGGCATACAAAAAATAGCACTGGCGCTTACCTACCTGGGTATTGGCATTGCGTATGTAGGCGAGCTGCATATTGATACCAGTAACCCCAATTTTTTCTGGGGCAGCTTTCTCATCTTTCTCTGCGCTGTTACTTACTCCTCCTATATAGCAGGCAGCGGTTATATGGTGCCGCGTATCGGTGCAGCGCGGTTCACTTCTTATTCTATGCTGGCAGCTACTGCAGGTATCTTCATTCATTTCCTGGTGGCAGGTAATTATCATTCGCTTTATCAGCAGGCCGATCTCTGGTGGTACGGCGTATTACTCGCTATTATAGCAACTGTTATTCCCACTTTTATGCTGTCTGAAGGCATGAAAAGGATCGGTACTAACAATGTGGCGATCATTTCGGCCATTGGTCCTGTCTCCACTATTCTGCAGGCACATTTTATTCTCCACGAAAAGATCTTCATGGCACAGGTTGCCGGCACCCTGCTGGTAGTAATGGGGGTGTTGATTATTGGGTGGAAGAAAGACAGGTTGTAAGTTGTACGTTATAAGTTATAAGTTGAAGACATGAGGAATACAGGAATCAGGATGAGAAAGTAAAAGCAGGAAGAAATATCGAATGTAGAATTTTGAATATCGAATTTCGAAGGTAAAGCCGAAGGCCAGGTTAAAAAGTTGGAAGGTTGATAGGTTTACAAGGAGCAGCCATTCACTATTCACCATTGACTATTCACTTGCTTCAGCCACTCACGACTGACGACTCACGTCTCACGATTGCCGTCTGCCGATTCACGATTCCCCAACCCGAAACACTAAACCCGTAACCCGACACCGCCCCCGCTTCATTATCATTTTGCTACACTTCGCTTAAAAATCGCTGTGGTCAACGGTTTTAATTGTGTACTTTTCTGCTTTATTGCCTTACTATGGATAGTCGCATATTTGAAAAACTGCACCGCGAGGGCCTGGTCTCGGAGGGATCGATGCAGAAAATAAAAACAGCAGAGAGTAATAAACTGTTCTCGCTACATGGTGAACTGAGGACCATTCTTTACCTCGGCGTATTGCTGTTGAGCGGTGGATTGGGGATCATTGTATATAAAAATATTGATACCATCGGTCACCAGGTGATATTGCTGGTGATTGCTTCAATATGTATTGGTTGCTTTTATTATTGCTTTCGCAAAAAGCTGCCATTCTCCTGGCAACAAGTGGCTGCGCCCAATGCCTTTTTTGATTATATCCTGTTATTGGGCTGTCTTACACTTATCACCTTTATTACTTACCTGCAAGCTCAATACAATGTGTTTGGCACCCGGTATGGATTAGCTACATTTATTCCGTTAGTGGTATTATTTTTCAGCGCCTACTATTTTGATCATACCGGCATCCTGTGCATGGCTATTGTAAACCTTGCTGCATGGCTAGGCATTGTAACTACGCCACTGAATATACTATCGCAAAACGACTTCAGTGATCCACGTCTCATCTTTACCGGCCTGGTACTCGGCACATTTTTAATTGCTGTAGGCTTCCTTAGCCGGAAAAAAGACCTGAAACAACATTTCACACTTACCTATAACAATTTCGGCGTGCATCTGCTGATGATAGCAGGCCTGGCTGCACTGTTTACATTCGACAGCATATACCTGCTTTGTTTCCTTGCATTTATTGCAGTAGCAGCATTACTGTTTATGCAGGCAAAACAGCAGCGTTCATTTTACTTTGTGGTTGTAATAACGCTGTACACGTACATCGCAGTAAGCTATGTAATAATGAAGTTATTATTTTCAGGACATGATACCCTCGGGTCTATTTACGTGGCGCTCCTGTACTTCATAGCTTCCGGCATCGGTTTAGTACTCCTGCTTATCCGTCTTAACAAAAGCCTTAAACAATCATGATCGCTTATAATCAACAACAACTGGATAACCTATCCATAAACGAAGCAGCGGAGCAGGCTTTGTATAAAAACTGTATTACACAGGATGAATACAACCAGGTACTTACTGCACACCCCGTTACGCTTTATATGCCTAATGCATTTATACGCATCGGGCTGTTTTTACTGACGATCGTGATAGCATTGGTATCATTCGGATTGTTTTGCCTTTTATTCCTGTCATCAGGAACAGAAGCGTATGGCGGCTTAACCCTTTTTGTTGGGTTATGTGCCTATGCCATGCTGGAGTTTATGATCCGGGACAAAAAACATTTCTGTTCCGGTGTTGATGATGCACTGATGTGGATCAGCGGTATTCTTATTATCAGCAGCATTCTCATTTTTACCAGCTTTGAGATCAGCAGCTTATCAATATGCCTGCTGATTACAGTAATAGCCACCTTCTTTGCAGTGCGTTTTGCAGACAGTATTATGGGCCTGGTTGCCTTCTTAGCTTTTCTGGGTGCTATCTTTTATGGTTGCCTTTACATAGGCGTTGCGGGTAAGGTTGTAGCTCCCTTCCTGCTAATGACAGCTTCATTCGGCGTCTATCTCGTTGCACGTAATATTTCACACACACCTGCTGCAAGGCATTATAAACATAGCCTCAACCTGTTGATGATCGCTTCACTGATCACCACTTATCTTGCTGTCAACTATTTTGTTGTCCGCGAAACAAGTGATGCCATGTTTAACCTGCAACTGAATCCGCAAGACAGTATTCCGGCCGCATGGTTATTCTGGATCTTTACAGTAGCCATACCACTGCTGTACATCTACCTGGGTATCCGCAAAAAAGATCGCATACTGCTGTGTACCGGTTTGATATTGATAGCTGCTATCTGCTTCACTATACGTTACTACCATCACATTGCTCCACTGGAAGTAGTAATGATATTGGGAGGAGCCTTTATGATCGGTATCGCTTATGCTGTTACGCGTTACCTGCGTACACCCCGTCATGGATTTACCAGCGAAGCTGCTGACGAACTTCATCGCGAAGCCCTGCAACTGGAATCACTCATCATTGCTCAAACCATGAGCCAGGTGCAGCCAGATAATTCATTCAAGTTTGGCGAAGGCTCTGGTGGCGGTGCAGGCGCAAGCGGGGAATTTTGATAATTACCGGCAATCGTGAGACGTGAGTCGTCAGTCGTGAATACAGGCTGCGAGCTTTGAGCTGTGAGCCGCGAGAAAATACAAGTTAGCAGTTGGCAATTTGCAGTTATGCTCCATATCCTTGTATTTTCCTTCGAAATTCGATATTCAAAATTTGACATTCGATATTTTCACCTTCCGTACTTCCTTATCAACCTTTCAACCTGTCAACGGTATTCCTTGTGCCTTGTTTCTTGAACCTTGTGCCTTAACTTACAACCTATAACTTAAAACCTACAACCTGCATTTCCATTTGCACATTAGCAAATCTGCACATTATCACATTCACTCATTAACTCCAATCCTTCTTCTCCAGCACAAACAACTCCTCTACCGGTGTTTTTAAAATTACGCCCAGCTTCAATGCCAGTATGCTTGTAGGAATATAGTGTCCCTTTTCAATAGAAATAATGCTTTGCCTGCTTACACCTGCGAGGTTGGCAAGTCCCTCCTGCGTAAGCGAGTTCTTTTCACGATATTCCTTTAACCTGCAGATCATTGTTTAACAAGATTTCCTCTTTTATACAAATTGAAAGCAATCAGGTAAAAAAGAGATTGAGAAAATAATACACGGAAGGCAGAAAAAATATTCTGTACGTCTTTGAATTGCATAAATGTATTGACAATATAGATAACAATACCAAAAACGAATGCAACGATAGCAGCCCTTAACCTGCAACTGTCAATAAACTCGTCTTCTTCTTTTTCACGGGATGCAATGATCAGGAACATGCCTAATAAAACAACGGTACGTGCCACCTCCCTGCTTACAGCAGTAGCTTCATAAGGCTGAGGTTGCAGCATGCCATAAATAATGGGTCCCAGGAAAGCAAGGAGGGCAACAATAAGTCCCACCAGTTTAAAGTGGCCGGGAAGTAGTTTGGTCTGTTTCATGGTGTAAAGTTTAATTTACGTAAAGTATATTTTACGTCAAATATACTTTACATATTCATATTTCCAAATCATTCCATCGTTTTCATAACAGGAACACCCGCCCCGGACCCTGATACACCCTTATAGTATAGCCGCTAACACTATAATTATCAGCTCTCTAAATATTCACCGATACATACCTGCCATTGATATAATTTACCGGGTTCATGACCGGCAACTCCTTAGTTTTGCCGCATTGCAACGACCTGCAACCTGTTTTAAACGCCCTTTTTATGAAACCACTGGTGTTATTATTATTGTTACTGCCCGCACTGGCTGCCAATGCTCAAACCATTACCGGCTATGTAACAGGTAGCGATAGAAAGCCGCTTGAAGGCGCCACAATTGTCAACCTGCGCAGCGGCACGCATGCTCACTGTAATGAGTTTGGATTTTTCAGGCTTAACAATGCACGGGTCGGTGATTCACTTGAAATAACACAGGTTTCTTATGCATCACAGGTTATTGTTGCTAAAAAAGATTCATTGCACATTGTGCTGGAACCTGCTTCATTCAGTCTTACCGAAGTAGCCATCATCTCATCTGTCAATCATTTACATGTTATCTCCAATATAGATCTGCAAACCAATCCTGTTAACTCCTCGCAGGAACTGCTGCGTAAAGTGCCCGGCCTGTTTATAGGTCAGCATGCAGGTGGCGGAAAAGCAGAACAGATCTTTTTGCGTGGTTTTGATATTGACCACGGTACCGACATTAATATTACGGTGGATGGTATGCCGGTGAATATGGTAAGCCATGCACACGGCCAGGGTTATGCAGACCTTCACTTCCTGATACCGGAAACAGTTGAAAAAATAGATTTTGATAAAGGCCCTTACAATGCTACAAAAGGCAACCTCGCTACAGCCGGTTATGTGGCTTTTCAAACAAAGGAAAGACTTAACAACAGCAGCGTTACACTGGAAGGTGGCAAATTCAACACCATGAAGATGCAGGGTATGTTCAACCTGGTGAACAATGATAAACAGGCTGCATGGGTAGCTGCTGATTATTTACTGACAGACGGCTATTTTGAATCACCTCAGAATTTTAATCGTCTCAATCTTGCAGGAAAGTACACCGCCTATCTCGCAGCGCATGATAAACTCTCTATCTCCTTTTCTCATTTAAAAAGTAAATGGGATGCCAGCGGGCAGATCCCGCAACGGGCAGTTGATGAAGGACTCATCACCCGTTTTGGTTCTATCGACAATACCGAAGGAGGCAATACACAACGTACGAACGTGAACCTGCAGTTTGTAAAACAGGTTGATGAAAGCACCGTATTGAAGAATACCGCCTTTTTCTCTCATTATGAATTTGAATTGTATTCCAATTTTACCTTCTTCCTGAACGATCCCGTTAACGGCGACCAGATAAGACAGAAAGAAAAAAGGAATATGGTTGGTTTTGAATCACAACTGAATAAAGAAACTTATCTCTTCAATGCTCCTGTGCTTTTGCAGGTAGCTGCAGGTTTGCGCAATGATGATGTAAATGACATTGAATTATCACATACCGTAAACAGGAAAACAACACTGCAGCAAATACAATTGGGAGATATCAATGAAAGTAACCTGTATACCTACGTAAACAGCGAGATCCATTTAGGCAAATGGCTCATTAATCCGGCAGTACGACTGGATTATTTGAAGTTTGATTATGCAGATAAACTTGCACCCACTTACCAGACACTCTCGCAGAACAAATCAATTGTAAGTCCCAAACTGAATTTCCTGTATAACCATAGCAAGAACATCCAATACTTTTTAAAACTGGGTAAAGGATTTCACAGCAATGATACCAGGGTGGTAGTAGCTGAGAACGGCAAACAGATCCTGCCTGCTGCCTATGGCGCTGATCTTGGTATGATCTGGAAACCCCTGCCCCGTCTTGTATTCAATGCTGCTTTGTGGTACCTGTACCTGCAACAGGAGTTTGTGTATGTTGGCGATGAAGGCGTGGTAGAACCCAGTGGCAAAACACGCCGCGAGGGCATTGATCTGGGTCTTCGTTACCAGTTGGGCAAGTATATATTCTTCAACGGCGACTTTACCTATACACATGCCAGGGCTACTGAAGAACCTAAAGGAGAAAACTATATTCCCTTAGCACCTAAAGTAACTTTTGTTGGTGGTATCAGTGTCAAACATCCTTCGGGTTTCAATGGCAGTATCAAAACACGTTACCTGGGTCATCGTCCGGCCAATGAGGATAATAGCATTGTAGCAAAGGGGTATTGCATTACTGATCTGAATGTAAATTACCAATGGAAACAATTTACCATAGGGGTGGTTACAGAAAACATTTTCAATACAGCCTGGAACGAAACACAGTTTGCTACTACCTCGCAATTGAAAAACGAAACACAACCCGTAACTGAAATTCATTTTACCCCCGGAACACCTTTTAACATCAGGGCAGCGCTGAGCTACCGGTTCTGATTTGAGGATTTCTGGTCGTGAGTGGTGAGTCGTCAGTCGTGAGTGGTTGCTGAAGATTTCTGATTTCGTAATTTAGAGATTTTGAGATTTAAAACACCGGTTACGGGATCGTGAATACAAGCTGCGAGCTTTGAGCTACGAGCCGCGAGAAAATACAAGTTAGCAGTTGGCAATTTGCAGTTATGCTCTGTATCCTTGTATTTTCCTTCGAAATTCGATATTCAAAATTTGACATTCGATATTTTCACCTTCCGTACTTCCTTGTTAACTTATCAACCCTTCAACCTGTCAACTGTATTCCTTGTGCCTTGTTCCTTGAGTCTTGGGGCTTTTTAGACTTTTGCTTTCCTTCAAAATTCAATATTCAAAATTCTACATTCGATATTTCTTTCTGCTTTTTTACTTTCTCATTCCTAATTCCTCATTCTCAATTCCCGTATTCCTTGTGCCTTGTCACTTGAATCTTGTGCCTTCACCTAAAACTTATAACCCGGAATTACAGTTTCGAATTTGGATATTTAACCTGCTACACAGCCACAAAATCGTAAATTGTCCCTTTATTAAGGGATGGTCATTAAAAGCAAATTCAAGGGTGTAAATGAGTGGTTATTTATTGAGGATATTGCTGATACGTATTCACCTCAAAATGCCGTACATGCAACGCGGGTAGCCATTGAGCGGCCTCCCGTTAACATGACCAATTTCCAGCTAAGCAGTTCCGGCCTCTTCCTCCTTTATTCAGATATGTGGTTTGATGAACAGGTGCAGATGTACACCGAGGTACTGGGTGAAACCATCACCAGCCAGTTTATTTTCTACCGGCAAAAGAATGCCAAGAAACTCAGCATACAGGGGCGCAGCAGGCATAATATCCGCTACATTCCTTCTGTTACACAGCAGTATGATCTGAAGTCTGATATACAATATGCCTACTTCCTGATGGTATTATCGAAGGATTATTATTTCCATCTTATTAACCGTCATTCTTCCCTGCACGAGGATTTTGTACGCGAGGTAGATAAGGGTGAATCTGTTTCTTTTAAGCAGGAAGATAAAGTGGTAACGCCCGATATGTTGCGCATCATTAATGAATTGAAAGAAACGCAGAAAACAGGAGAATTACTGAGACTGCATACTGAAGCAAAGATCCTTGAACTGCTGATCTGCCAACTGGAACAGTTCCAGGAAGGTGATGATGATCCTAAAGCAATACTCAAAGACGCTGATATAGAAAAGCTGGAACAGGCCCGCAGCATACTGGAACTTAACTTTGTAAACCCACCCACGCAACGGGAGCTTGCAATGGCTGTAGCACTCAATGAATCCAAATTGCGTCGTGGTTTTAAAGAATATTTTGCTACTACTATTTATGAGTACACGTTGAGACTGCGTATGGAATATGCACGCCAGTTATTACTGATAGAAAAGAAAACCATCCAGGAAACAGCTACCCTCACCGGCTTTAACCACCAGAACAATTTCAGCAGCTCCTTCAAAAAGTATTTTGGTATTTCGCCCAGCGATATCAGGCCGTAGAAAGCAAATAGCAATAAAGTTATGTGGCTCCCTGCTTATTGGAAAGTAAGCCTCTTATGGCATTTCATCCAGCAATATCAGGCCGCAAAAAGCAAATAGCAATAATGCTATCCATATCGTAAAATTAAGCTCCGGCAGGAGCTACCTGTAAGGCACCGGGGGCTCCTACCGGAGCCGTAACATGCCTGGTTATGATCATTTCTATAAACAGCTGGCCACGCTGTGGCCCTTTCTTAATTCAACGATATTAATAAAGCTATACGGAAAGCCCTGCCAATGCCTGCCGCCAGGCAGCAGACTCGGTAACACCTTGCTCGGCCAGGCCACAGACCTGCAGTATAAGTTCACCCTGCTGATTCAGCAAAGCCACCGCATGCACTTCGCCACTGGCCGAAGGTTGCACTACGTAGCGGGCACTTTTTACTGCTGCTTCACGCAGGTGCAATGTAAACGCAGCATCATTTACATGGTACCACGCTCCCATATCTACCAGGTTCTTTACCGTACCCGTGTGTTGCTGTACACATCCGTTGTTACCGGCCGTTACCCGCAGGGGAATATTATTATCTGAACACAAAGCCATCAGGCTTTTGAAATCACTTACCGTCAACTCCCGCAACACATGCCCGTCAGTATTATGTACCGGTGATGCCGGTTGGTGAGAAGGTGCCTGTATAGCAACCGGTTTCTGTGAAACATCCCTGAACCTTTCCACCAGTGACCGGTAAGCATTTTTATTACTTTGCTCAGTAAGAATGATCTTATGTAATGCGGTGCCGGAGGCTGAAAAGAATTCAATGCTATTACGTCCATTGTCTGCATCATGTACCGCAATCGCGATCTGCCATTGCTCAAACTGCAACTGTACACAGATAGACTGATCGTATAAACCTTTGCGCTCGTGAATACAGTCTTCATTACGCGTAAGCGCTTTTACATAGCCCAGTTCACCGGCTGCTTCCAGGATGGCTTTCATCTCAGGCCGCAGCAATACAGTATCATTGCCCAGCCCGATCATTACCAACTCAGCTTCGCTGATCCCGAGTGCAGCAGCAGTTTCGTGTGCCGGCTGACGCGGATGTGCAGCTTTGTATAATTCATATTGCTCGCGCAGTGTCAATGCCTGTTCATCTACCGGCAACAGAGTATTAAAAAGTGTAGCATTCAGTTTGATCTCTTTAGGTATCATGTAGGGATTCAGCGTGCGCGGGTTGATCACCACTTCTGCCTCTATTGAAAAAACGGTATAGAT
The DNA here is from genome assembly GCA_047602185.1 of Chitinophagaceae bacterium. Lineage (GTDB taxonomy): Bacteria > Bacteroidota > Bacteroidia > Chitinophagales > Chitinophagaceae > PMP191F. The sequence continues at coordinate 2,479,520 of JASGHY010000001.1, forward strand.
ATTCAGCGGTGTCAGTACCTGCGATGGTGTACCATCGCACCATCTTTTACCATGCTTCATCATCAGGATGCGGTCTGCATACTGCGCAGCGAGGTTGATCTCGTGCAAGGCTGCGATCACCATATACCCTTTTCTTGCCAGTGCCCTTACAATAGCCAATGTCTGCTGCTGGTATAGTGCGTCCATGGCAGCCACTGGTTCGTCCAGCAACAGCAATGCACCCTGCATATCCCATACCTGGCAAAGCACACGCGCCAGTTGTACGCGTTGCTGCTCACCACCCGAAAGTGACAGAAAGTTGCGTTCCAGCAAATGCTCCACGCCACAGATCTTTGCACTCTCTTCCGCCGCCACATGATCCTGTGCAGCAGGCTGATTGCGGTAATGCGGATAGCGGCCCATCAATATGATCTCCGCTACTGTAAAAGGCATATTCACGGAGTTATGCTGGTGCAGCATGGCCCGTTTGATAGCCATTGCTTCTACTGAATAAGAGGCAAGTGGTTTACCGTAAAAATGGATCTGACCACTATCGGGCTGCCGCTCACCACAGAGCATTTTCAGTAAGGTAGATTTCCCTGCACCATTTGCACCCAGCAGTGCCAGCACTTCACCCGGTCTTACGGTGAAACTAACCTCTCTTACGATCGGATTCTTTTTTAACGTGCAGGAAACAGCATCTACTCTAAGCATGAAGATCCCTTTTTTAATGGAGCAATTTCTTTTTGTCTTTGATCAGGATATACAGGAATACCGGCGTGCCCAGCAACGCTGTTACTACGCCAATAGGCAGTTCCATTGGCGCCGTCACTACCCTTGCTATCATATCTGCCACTGTCAACACCAATGCACCCAGTAAAGCAGAAGCGGGCAATACATAGCGGTTGTCAACGCCACCGATGAGCCGTACTGTATGTGGTACCAGCAAACCAACAAAACCAATAATACCGGTTACTGATACAGCACTGCCTACAGCCAGTGTAGAAAGCAATACGATCGTTTTCTTTACACTGCTTGTACGTACACCCAGTTGATCTGCCTGCGATTCACCCAGCGAAAAAGCATTCAGCTTTTTGCCCATGAGGGGCAACCAGATCAACGGAACAATAATGCAGGGTGCTACACAGATCACATTGGACCATCCTGCACCTGCCAGGCTACCCAGCATCCAGAATGTGATAGTACGCAGTTGCTGTTCGCTGGAAGTATAAGTAATAAGTCCTGTTATAGCTCCTGCCAATGCGTTGATGGCAATGCCTGCCAACAACATGGTGGCAACATTGGGCTTACCATCTGCTTTGGAAAGCTGGTACACCAGCATAGCTGCGATGCCTGCACCGGCAAAGGCGCCAAACACCAGCAGGTACTGACCCAGCCATTCACTGATGCTTGCCAGCAGTCCCATTTCCAGTGCAATGATCACTGCACTTACCAATGATGCTCCTGCTGAAATACCAATAAGCCCGGGCTCTGCCAGCGGATTACGAAAGATAGCCTGTACTGCGGCACCTGAAATGCCCAATGCCGCACCTACCAGTACACCCAGCAGTACACGCGGCAAACGTACCACTATCAACACGGCCTCATATTGTTCATCCACCGTTGCGGAAGAGACTAATCCAATCTTACTACCCAATACACGCAACACCTCCTTTACCGGGATATGCATAGCACCTAACCCTAATGAAAAAGCAATTGCCACCAGCAACCCTGCAGCCAACAGGCCATAGATCATCTTTTTTTTCAACTTAACCGTTTTAGGATTGTGGTATTACTTTTTCCAATTGAGCATGCAGTTCGCGGATAGCAGTGGCCAGGCGTACTGAAAAATTTACCAGCAGCGGTCCGTCCATCACGATCACCTGCTGCCGCTTGCCGGCATTTGTAGCCGACATGCCCGGCATTTTCAGCAATGCGTTTTTACCTCCCAGGCTGCTTACTCCAAAATCAAACATCAGTATTACATCCGGGTTTGCTTTTATCAACGCTTCTGTACTGTATGGTTTATAATCACTGAACTCCTGCACTACATTGCGTCCACCTGCCAGTAGTATCATGGCATCCATATTACTTCCCTTCCCTGCTACCGACATAGTGCCGGTACCGCGTGCATAAATGAATAATACTTTCGGTTGCTTACCGGATGCTTTTTTAATGCGATCCAGTTCAGTAGTAATTTCTTTTTCCGTTCCCGCTACCAGCGCTTCTCCCTTGTCCTGTACCTGCAATGCGGTAGCCACTGCACGGATAAACTGCAAAGCTCCCTTCACAGAATATTCCTGCCGGATGTTTACCAGCTTAATGCCTGCAGCACTCAACTGAGCCTGAACAGATCTTAAGATATCACCTTCGGGCGCCAATACAATATCGGGCCGGTAAGCCATAATGCCTTCGATAGAGAGTGAACGGTTGCGACTCACCTTTGGCAATTGCTTTACATAAGCAGGATACTCGCTCGTTACATCGGTAGCAACGATCTGCGCACCGAAGCCAAGTGCATCCGCTACTTCAGTAAGTGCGCCACTGAGCGTAATGATGCGTGGTGGCGCCACTGCTGCCAGTAAACAGGCTGGTAACAATAAGAACAGGCTTGCTAGTAATTTCCTTTTCATTGGGGATGCAAAAAAAAGACTTATTCATTCATGATGCATCTTGTAAAAAAGAATCGCCCGAATGCAAAACTCGTTTTCCTGATTTCGTAAAGCGTAAAAAAACAGCGTGTGTAATTAATTATCAATGCCTTAAATGTTTTACTGATGATACTGTGTCACGATAGTGTCACAGAAATGCAGTAAGAAAGTTTGGATCGCAGACAAAATAAATCGTCTCGCATACAAGCGCGTGCAAATCGCATATAAAATATACCGGATCGCAGACAAAGCAAACCCGATTTCGTAACAAGGAAAACCTGATAAAGCTCAACATTTGCACCGCCTTAAAAAAATAACTGTGTATGCGTGTAGCACTACTACCCTGTTTACTTTGTTCTGCTGTTTTACTTTTTTCCTGTAAGAAGAGTCGCGACGATCAGTCGCAGGACGATACAAAAAGTGTATTGATAAAAGACCTTGCCGGTGATACCGGTGCTTCACTCACTGATGGTGTAGATGGAAAGGAACAACGTCCCTTTCGTGTTTTCCTGTTCAAGCTGAAAGGCCAGCAACAGACCTGGCTGCGCACTGCTGCAGATTCTGCACAATGGTTAAAAACAGCAGACTGGGATCTTGCTTTTACCGGTATTTACAATAGCGAAGTATATGCAAACAATGGCAGCATTACCGGCAATCCCGGCTATGGCAGTACAGCAAGGGCACAGGTAGTGATGATAGACCGTCCCTATGCACAGATAACAGAAGCGCCAGATGATGCTACATTCAACGCATCGGGCATTAAAAATATAGGACAGGAAACCTCAGGCAATACTGCAGGCTGGTTTAATTACAACCTCAGTACCCACCTGGTACAGCCTATCAAGAACCGCACATTTGTACTTAAACTGCCCGATGGCAAATACGCCAAGCTGGAACTGCAGAATGTGTACAAAGGCAATCCGCCTGTAGTTACCGATCTCTATTGGCCTGCACCTTATTTCACCTTCCGCTATTTTATACAGGAAGACGGCAGCAGAAATCTTGTTACCCAATAAGCACAGGCAACAAACAATCATAATGAAACGCAAACGTATTACGCAAGTCCTTGTAGTAACATTGGCTGCAGCCCTTTTTTGCAGTGCCTGTGGTAAGGTATATGATCTCAATGGTGTTGACTGGCAGGCAGATGTACCGCCGAGTGATTCTGTATTCAACAGGGAGATCCTGATCCTGAACCTCGGAGATAACCTGCCCGAAGGGCATGTGCCGCTGGATGCAACAGATCCCTTGTATTTCAGTCTTGAAAAATTTTCATCAGTACACATTGCCTATAAAACCACTGATCGCTGGGACATGGCTTTTTACGGCAACTCGCGCAGTGAAATAGCCGGCAACAATAAGATCAGCGGCTTTGGCTATGGTTCTTCCGCCACAGGAGGAATCATTATTACAGATGCACCTTACAGCACTATTACTTCCATTCCGGATGATGGTGAGTTTAAAACGCCGGGACGTTCTGGACTGGATGAAATAGGTTTCTTCGGCGAGCCTATGGGACATGTAGCCTATACTTTCTTTGGCAACATATTCCGTCCTGATAAGGTAGTGGGTTATATGGATGCTACTTATCCTGCTGCAGTACAGGTTGAAGCAGCAAAGTACGCTCACATGCTGTATGCATTGTCTGAAAATTTTGCCAGATCATTCCCGGTTACCAGCAATGGCGATTCAACGAAGTGCAGAACACTGTTGATAAGAACCGCCAAAGGCAACTATGCCAAAGTGGAAATATTAAGCTATTACAAAAACACACTTGATCCTTTTGATATGAACAGGGGAAAAGGTTATGCTACCAGCTTCCGGTATATGGTGGTGAAAGCAGACGAAAAACGTTTTGGTTTTACCCCCCGCCGCAAATCCATGACCGTGAACATGACTACCAGGAAGGTAACTGTAGAAAACTGATCCATTTTATTTATTAATTATTAATTGTTAAGCAGATGAGCAACTCTAAAACAAAAGCCGGAACCAACATCGCTTTACGGCTGATGACCTTTGCCCTGTGTATGGGTACATTTATCAGTTCGTGCAAGAAAACCGAGGTAGTACCTTATGAGGCAGAACAGGCCAACACCATTACTGAATTTAAAGTAACCAATGCCACTGAAGTATTGTATGGTGTAGTAGATAATGTAGACAATACCATTACTGTATATGTTCCTTATTATTTAAGCATCAGTTATATTATTCCCCAGATCAAACTGGAAGATGGCGCTAAGCTCATCGATAAAGATGGCAATGAAATTGACATCCGGGAAGATCTTGAACCCGTTGCTTTTGACAGTGTTGGCTATACTTACAGTGTAAAGGATACTAAAAACAATATCCGCAAATACACACTGGTAACAACAATAGTTCCCTATAAAGATCCGCTAACATTAGGCTTTGCTACTAAACGCGATGCCAATGGCAATACCGTAGCAGATGATACTGTTACCTATGAGGCACTTGTAAACGCTTCGGTATACGTTTATGGAAATTTTGAATCCAGCAGCAAGAATGGTAAGCTGACCCTCATCAGCCAGAAAACAAAAACGGCTGTTCCCAATGCACTTACCATTCTGAATGTTACCAGGGGAACCGAGATCCATTATATGCAAATGCTGATCTCTGCCAGTGTGGACAGTGGTTATTATAACATCATAGTAGAGCACCAGGGTAGAAAAGATACTTTGCCCACCATTCACCTGATCTATAAAAAGCCCATGTTTGATTTCCTCGGTTCAACCTATGCGGTGGGAGAAACTGTAACCCTGGGCATCAGGGGCAGCGGCACGCCGGGAAATAACAGCGGTGTCAATACCGGTATTGCCCGTATGTATGTAAAACTGATCAAACAGCATTTTGTAGCATTGCCGGCCAACTTCCCCGATTCATTGTTTGATAAACAGATAGAAGTAGAGATCGTAAGCCAGAGCCGTACACAGGTGCAGTTTAAATTTCCTGACCTGCCTGTAGGTGCCTACAGTACATCTATGAGCAGCGGAGGCGGAATTGATGGCTATAGCATTCAATATACCGGCTTTGGATTCTATTTCGATTTTAACTCCACCGGATGGGGTAAGGACAACCTGCTTACAGCGATCTCCTATACACTTGATCTTACTGCTAAAAAATAACTGACTTTACAAGACGCATAAATACTCTACTATGTTCAAAATAAATAATATTGTTCCCTTTGCTTTACTGGTTGCAGGACTGAGCGTTCAGTCGTGTAAAAAAACAGAATACGAATACGAGAAACGTCCCTATAATGAGATCAAACAGTTTGTGATCGTAGGCAGCACTGGCGATTCTACCAAATCACTGATCGCCGGAGACAGCATTACGGTGTACTGGAGTGCAGATGTGGCCCAACCAACCACCATTACACCTAAAATTGTAATTGATGATAAAGCAACGATCAGCCCTGCATCCGGGCAGGCAGTTGCTTTTAATAAAACAACTACCTATACAGTAACAGCAGAAGACGGCAGTACAAAAACATACCGCCTCAATCCTGTGGTGAACATACCAACACCATCTATTTCACTTGTTTCAGGCAGCCCCATGACCTGGTTAAATTCAACACAACTGGGTATTTACGGCGAACACTTCCTGGCAGCCAACACTGCTTCCGAAGTAAAAGCCTATATGCAAAGAGCGAAGGATGGTTTTGAATTTCCGCTGGAACTGGTAACAGCCAATATCACCAACTATTCTATGATCGCCAAAATACCAACCTTCTCTGCAGAGCAGGACACCGGTCTGCACAAACTGTTTGTGAAAGTAGGCAACCGTGTTGCTGAGCCTGTAACGGTGCAATTCCTTACACCTTATATCAGCTATGCAAATGGTACTTCCAAACTTGTACAGGAAGGCCAGGAAATTCACTCCGGCGATTCACTGACCATCAATTATGCCTTCAACGACAGTTACGGTGGTAAAGTAGCGAGCTATTACAACGCGAAGAATATAGACTATATCCTCTTCTATGTGTCACCCGCTGCTGAATGGATCACGATAACAGCCGACAGAAGAGTAACAGATGATATGGTAAGGGTAAAGATGCCCAATATTGATAAATACATTGGTCAGTCAATTGTACAGTACAGGTTTATTTACAAATCTGTACCTGCAGCCTCTGCCACATTATCCAGTTACTACTTAAGAGGATTTATAACCACTTCTACGCCCATCAAGGCAAAGAATTAAAATGACTCCGCATATATAGGGAAGTAAACCTGCCAGGTTTAAGTTGATAAGGGATGATAGCATACGAAAAGCAGTAAAACTTCTCAGACCTGACAGGTTAAGCCACTTAAACGCAATTTGCTTATATCCGGGGAGTGAGGAAATGAAAAAACAGTTCCATATACCATTAAGCATCCGCAACAGAAATACTTCGGCTGAAGTATTTCTGTTGTTTTAGCAAAAACGATGAACAGAATAATCCGACATATAGTTTTGGGCAGCCTGGCATGCGCAGCAATGGTGTCCTGTTACAAGCTGCAGGATGAGAAGCCCAATTACGAAGATGGACGCAGCACTATTATTTACGATCTGCCGGGAGATACCTTAGCTACAGATGGCTGGGACGATAATTATGAAACAGGCGATAGTTACCTGCGTCAGCGGTATTATGATGCCCGCTGGACAGACTCTATCCGTTTTGTACCGGAGCACGGCGAGATCATCAACGCTGCCACAGGCGTAAATACCAGTACAGAAGCAGCCATTCACTGGCTCTCCAATGCTACTGCACATCCTGCTACTGTTACCGAAAATGATGCTTATCATAATACAGCAGATGGCTACAATTATATTTACAGGAGCAGCGCCTGGTACCAGATGGATATTGACGGCCACAAAGGCACGGCTGAAAACGACAGCATTTTTGTAAACTGGCGGGGGTATATCCTGTCTGCCCCCTCCAACCCGCAAACAGGATGGGCTTACCGCGATAATGACAACGGGCGTGTGTACAGGTACAATGGTAAAGCGTGGGAGCTGATGGTGAATGATGCCAATTACAACCAGAACACCGATTTTATACAGGTACAATACAGCAAAAGCGGCAAGGAAGCCGGCATCTACAGCATTTTCCTGTTCCGTTTCAGCGATCATAAACAAACCTTTATACGGGACGCGGCAGACTCTGCACGTTACCTGCAAACTGATCAGTGGGATCTTGCTTTTACAGGCGATCTCAATAGCACTATCTGGCTCAACAATGGTCGCTCAAAATCAGGACCGGCTACAGGCAGCCCCATCACTAAATCTTCTCTTATACCATACGATTATGGCTATGAGTTTATGAATGAAACGCCGGACGATGATTTCTTCAATGCACGTCCTGCCAATGAATTACAGATCGGTTATACTTCCCAATACGGTCCCGGCATTAACCCCTGGTACGAGATAGGCAGCACCTTTATTGCCAAACCCTTTCCTTACAAAGCATATTATTTACGGCTGGAACGTATCGACCCGCAAACAGGACAAAGCATTATACGATACGGTAAGCTGCAACTCATCAGCATGTACAAGGGAGCGCCCGAAGCACTTACCGATCGCTACTGGCCTGCCCCCTACCTCACCTTCCGTTATTTTATACAGGAAGACGGAAGCCGCAATGTGCGAACAAAAGATTAACTGTAAAAACAGCCTATACTAATGAAGAGATTTTATATATGCTTAATACTTTTCCTCGCAGGCCATGTTGCGCTACAGGCGCAGCAAGCTGTTTTGCAGGGAAAAATAACCAATGCCGGGGGGCAGGAAATTGCAGGAGCCACCATTACAGCCGGAACAAAGATGACCACCAGCAACGACAAAGGTCATTATGAATTAAAAAGCCTGGTGGCAGGCAAAGTAATATTGCTGGTACAAAGCATAGGCTATACTGATCACAGGGATACCATTATGCTGACGGCTGGCATCAATACCCGCCAGGTAGTATTGCAGAAAAAGGAAAAGCAATTGGGTGATGTAACTGTAACAGCCCAGAAACAAAGATTGGGAAACCGCAATGCAGAAAGTCTTATCAAAGTAGAGAACAGCATAATGCCTGTTACCATCGTTGATAAAAGAACCATTGAGCTGATGGGCAGCCGCAGGCTGGATGAGGTGGTAAAAGAGCAAACCGGTATTGCTATCGTAAACGATGTAACCGGGGGCTCACGCTCTGTAGGTGTGCAGATGCAGGGCTTTGGCAGTGAATACATCCTGGTACTGGTAGACGGGCAACCGCTGGTTGGCCGCAATGGCGGCAACTTCGATCTGTCGCGCATCAGTGTAAGCAATGTAGAGCGGGTAGAGATCACCAAAGGTGCAGCTTCATTGCTGTATGGCGGCGATGCACTCGGTGGCACTATCAATGTAATTACCCGGCACAATATTGAAAAACCACAGGCCCGTGTGGCGGTGAACTACGGCACCAACGAAACCATTGATGTATCGCTGGACGGAGAAACACCGGTACTGAAAAAGAAAGGAAGTCTTGCTCTCAATACCAATTACTACCATACCGCAGGTTTCAACACCAGCCAGGGCACCATCAAAGGAACTACAGCCCCTCCCTATGACAACTATACTGCACAGGGAAGATTCCGCTATCGTTTTAACGACAACAACCTGCTTTCTGTAATGGGTCGTTTTGGATTGCGTCGCAGTTTTATGAGCAAGGATTATGGTGTCAACTACCAGAACAATGATGTGCTGGATGAACAGGATATTAATCTCTCTGCCAATTTCGATCATCGTTTCAACAGCCGCTGGCGCAGCATGACACGTTACTACCTTACCCGCTACAATGCTGATATGAGTGTAACACTATCACAGGGCGACAGCATCAGCCAGACTAAATTCGGGCAGTTACTAAATCGTCTTGAACAACAGATCGCTTATACCATTCCCAATAAACTGGATGTAATTACCGGTGCAGGCGGCACTATTGAAAGCATTGACCAGAATATTCTCTCTAACCAGAACAGCATCACTGCATTTTTTGGCTATACACAAGCCAACTGGAATGTGCTTCCAAAACTGGAAATAACAGGCGGTTTGCGTTATGACAATATTCTCAAATACGGCTGGCGTCTTGACCCCAGTATGGCGGTAAAATACAAACTGCTGCCCGTGGTTACCTTGAAAGCAGCTTATGGTACAGCCTTCAAAGCGCCTGATATGCGCAAGATGTACCAGATCTTTTACAATCCTTCCTACAACTACATGATGGTGGGTAATGCCGTATTGCGGAATACCATCAACCAGATGCTTGCAAGCGGACAGGTAAGCCAGTATGAGCTGGAACCTGTTTACAATGAAATAAAGGGACTGGCATTGAATGCAGAGATGAGTAAGTCATACAACTTCAGCATCATCTTTGAAACCATTAATAAAAAAGTAAGAGTAGAAGCCAGTGCTTTTTACCACGATATTACCAACCAGATCAACCCGGTACTGGTAGGCAGGGATATTAATGGTAATCTCATCTACTCTTACCGCAACAATGCCAAAGCCTATTACAAGGGCACTGAACTTTCATTTAACCTTACCCCCCTGCCCGGTTTACAGATCGGGGGAGGCTATCAATACCTCATTGCCAAAGACAAGACTGTGGCAGATGAAATAAAGGAAGGTGGAAAATATTTTGAACCCCTGTTTGATCCCAATACGGGTTATGTAAACTATAGCCCTTCAGCCAGTGATTACTGGGGTATAGAGAACAGGTCGCGCCACATGTTCAATGCACGTATATTCTATACGTACCAGCCTTTGCAGTTAAGTGCCAATGTGCGGGTGAATTATCGTGGCAAATATCCTTTCAGCGATAAGAACAGCAATGGATACATGGACCGCTTTGATACGTTTGTACGCGATCACTACCTGCTCAATGCAGGGATAGAGAAAAAGCTTTTCAACCGTCGCTTGTCGCTACGGTTAACAGCAGAAAACATCCTGGACTTTGTTGATCAGAAGGTACCCAGTCAGCCCGGGCGAATGCTCTTTGCAGGATTGGCATACCAGTTTCAATAACCAATATCCATCAGGCAGTGGCTGGTGAAGACAACCGCCACGGGAACATCCTCCGGCGGAATTCGTTTTCCATACAAAAAAGACCATTTCGCATACAAATGAACAACTGATTTATACCGTGGATTAGCAGGAGAGCATCAACTTTGCAGGCTTAATTTGTTCAGAAGTAATAACAATAAAAAAATTATCATGCTAAGTACCAACATCAAGGAAGCAACAAAAACTGCCCACCAGCAACTGGAGAAAAAAGTGGTATTGCAGCTGAAAGCTATCCGCAATGAGGCTGACTATGCAGCCCTGCTGAAAAACTTCTATGCCTACTTTAACCAGGTAGAAAAAGCAATTGCTCCCTATATCACGCCGGAGTTACTGCCCGATTATAAAGACCGCCGCAACTCATCCTATCTCAAAAAAGATATAGAAGAGCTTGGTTTCTCTACAGATGAACTGCCTGTAGCCACAGCGCCGCTTATTACCAATACACAGCAGGCCTTAGGCGCCCTGTACGTAATGGAAGGTTCTATTATGGGTGGCAGCATCATTGTACAAATGCTGGCCAAAGGCGGCGTTACACGTGGTGTTTCTTTCTTCTCCGGTTACGGTCCGGCTACCGGCGAAATGTGGGGCAAATTTGTAACTGTGCTGAACGCCAATGCAAGCACCGCTACAGAAGAAAGCCTGTCCATTGAAACCGCCAATGAAACATTCAGCCGTTTTGGTGATGTGTTTGAAACTGAAAAAATAGCCTGACACGCATGTTAGTAAAGTCCTTCGGCTGTATTATAGGTATTCTTATTTCCCTGGAGGCATGGTCGCAAAAAGGCAACCTGCAGGGAACTGTTACCAACGAAAAAGGAGCGCCCCTTACCGGCGCCACCATTCGTCTTGAACCAGACCGTCATTTAAAACAGGCCGGTGCCAAAGGAACATTCTCCTTCAGCGGTCTGTACGAAGGCACTTATACATTATACGTCAGCAATGTGGGTCATATTACCGATACACAGGAAGTAGCTATCAAAGATGGCATTACTACTACTGTATCCATCTCCCTGCAACCCGGCACCAGCGATATGCAGGAGGTCATCGTTGCTTCCAGTCTTAAATCTTATTCTCCCGACAACCTGCTCAATATTCAGCAGTCATCGGCAATGCCTGTCACGGTTATTACCCGCGAAACCATTGAACGCATGGGCAGCCGTCGTTTGGATGAACTGTTGAAAGAACAAACGGGGCTTGCTGTTGTCAGCGATATCAGTGGCGGCGCCCGCGCCACCGGCATACAGTTGCAGGGCTTCAGTGCTGAATACGTAATGATCCTTATTGACGGGCAACCAATGGTAGGCAGAAACTCCGGCAACTTCGATCTCTCGCGTATCAGTATCACCAATATTGAAAGGATAGAGATCATCAAAGGAGCATCCTCTTGTCTCTTTGGCAGCGATGCACTTGGTGGCGCTATCAATATTGTTACCCGCTACGGCGCTGTACAGCCACAGGCACAGGCATCCCTGCAATACGGCAGCCTGCACATTGTAGACGCCACGCTGGAAGGTGAAACACCTTTTGCGCATAAACGTGGTGCCGCTAACCTTTCTGCCAATTATTATCACAGTGACGGTTTCAACACCGACAAGCAATACATTACCCAGGGTACTACTGCACCACCTTACGATGACTACAGCATCCAGGGACGTGCACGTTATCAACTGAGCAAGAGCAGTACGGTGGGTATCACCGGGCGCTTTGCACTGCGTCGCTCCTATATGGAAAAGCTGTTTGGCAACCAGGGCAATACTACCGGCGATAACCAGGATGTTACCGACATCAATGCCTCTGCCTGGTTCAATCACAATTTCAGCAATAGCCTGCGCAGCATGAGCCGCTATTACCTTACACATTACACCTCTGATATGAGCGTGCAGTGGCAGCAACAGGGAAGCGTAGCAAGTGCTGAGAAGTTTGGACAAACACTCCATCGCTTTGAACAGCAGTTTGCCTGGAACCCGGTACAGCCTGTAAAACTTACAGGGGGTATTGGCGGCAGCGTGGAGATCATGAACAACGATGCTTACCGGGCAGGTAACATGACCACAGGTTTTGCTTATGTACAGGCCAACTGGCTGTGGAAGGACAGAACAGAAATTACCGGTGGTATTCGTTACGACAGGCACAATAGTTATGGAGGCCGTTTCAATCCCAGTATTGGCATCCAGCAAAAGATCACCTCTACCCTCTCCGCCAAATTTGCTGCAGGCACCGGTTTCAAAACACCTGATTTTAAAAACCGTTACCAGGTATTCCTCAATCCACTCAGCAACTACATGGTCATCGGTACCGAAGTGTTGGGACAAACATTGAAGCAACTGGAAGAAGCAGGCCTTATTTCTGAAATAAGAGAGTACCTGCTGAAACAACTCGATAAAAACCTGCAACCGGAAAGCTCCACCACCTTCAATCTCAGCCTGCTTTTTAAACCCAATAACAGTTTCAGGTTTGAGGCAGGTGTATTCTATCATACACTCCGCAACCAGATCAACAGTATACAGGTAGCTACAGGCACCAGCAACAGGCAGATCTTCACTTACCAGAACCTACCGAAGTCTACCAACAAAGGCGTTGAAGCATCCTTCCAATTAATACCAGTCACAGGTTTAGAGATCAATGGAGGTTATCAATACCTGGTGGCTAAAGACAAGAGTGTGGAAGACAGCATCAGGGCCGGTGTATTTCCTTACTACAAATTGCGCAACAACGAAACAGGCGAAAGCCGTACTTCTGTTCCATCAGATTACTGGGGACTGGAAAACAGGTCGCGCCATATGGCCAATCTGCGGGTATTCTATGCCTGGCAGCGCATGGGTATCAATGCCTCCTTCCGCGTTAACTATCGTGGTAAGTATGCTTTTGGCGATGCCAATAACAACTCCTTTATCGATCCCTATGATACTTTTGTGGAAGGATATTTCCTGTTCAATACTATGCTGGAAAAGAAATTACTGAAAGAGCATTTCAGTATCAGGATCACCGCCGATAACCTGTTCGATTATACCGACAGGCTCATGCCCGCCCAACCGGGTCGTATTGTACTGGTGGGGGCTACTTACAGGTTGTAGTACATTGACAGCTTACAACAAATTACATTACCCTTTTAGACAAGCCTGGTACCCGATACAGGCTAGTGCTCCATCAAACATAGTCCTGGCAAGGCTTTTACGGTTATTACCTATAATCAAAGGAGTAGCAATCAATTAGCAGAAAAACGATTCTCAAAAAAACTCTAAAAAAAGTTGACATTTTTTGTGTTGCATTTACAACTTGTCCTATATTTGCACCCCCGAACACAAAGATGCCCAGGTGGCGAAATTGGTAGACGCACTGTGTTCAGGTCGCAGCGCTCGCAAGGGTGTGATGGTTCGAATCCATTCCTGGGCACTTGGAAGCCTTACAAATCAAATGTTTGTAAGGCTTTTTTATTTTCGTGAGTATATGGCTTTCACGCTTTTTTAGAGGATCACATCAAAAAGTTGTAGGATTGTTTTATCAGGTATATTAAGCAGAAGCATTGATACTTCTGTTAGTAAAATAATTCAAAAAATCTGGTTTCTAATCTGAATAGTTAAATTAATGGATCATCAACAAAAAATAAGAGAGCTCCTAAAAGATGGACAAATAATTCCTGTAGTAGGTGCAGGAGTATCTTTCGCTACTGCTGGAATGCCAAGTTGGAAAGGCCTTATTGACGATGGAATCCAATATGCTAAACGACTGAAAAAGGACGCAACTATAATTGAAGAGGCGCAAAATTTATCTAATGCTTATAAGTTAACACAAGCGGCTACTCTAGTTAAGCAACTTTTAAATGCACATGGCCACCCTTATGTCAATTGGCTGAACAGTGTTTTTGAAAAACCTGTTATAAAAAGTACCAAATTAATCGAAAGCATTCAAAATCTCTGCCTACCGATCATCGCGACTACCAACTATGATGATCTTTTACAAAGTGTGGGAAACGTCCAGATAAGCACCGCACTAGATTGGAGTCAATCCGAGGAGATTCAGTCACATATCCTTAAACGCAAACCTTTTATTTTTCATCTCCATGGAATTTATAACAGGCCACGTACACCAATATTTGGAGACAATGATTATGAAAGATTAAAGAGCGAAGAAGGTTATAAGACGATCTTAAATAATCTATGGATGAACAAAAGCTTTTTGTTCATTGGCTGTAGTAGGGACGGTGTCATGGATGAAGACTTTCTTACAGTTTTAAGATTAATGAAAGAGTGGTTTCCCGGGGTGCAAAAAGAACATTATATCCTCATGCAGGACCAAATGATCGGAACAACACAGCATTACGAATTGATGCAAGAATGCAACGTACATATCGTTCCTTTTGGTGCAAACCATAATGACCTCCCACATTTCATTAATAGCTTAAACCCCAATATAGAAGAAATCGTAAAAAGATTTGATGATAGGAAAGCACACGTACGTGATGCTATCGTCTCAATTTTAGAAGACCAACCCAATATCGATTTACCCAAAAATGTAAAAAAATTTATACAAAGCACCCTCGGGATCGAGCACTACTGGTTGGACAGTGATCGTTTGCAGATATTCACTCAGGCATTACATGATTACAATAACAACCAACTTAGTAAGCAAAAGCAGCTAGCAAATAGGCAGGTTCTTATTCGCACTATAATTACCTTAAACGAATTAGAGGAAAAAGTTGAACTTTGGAAGAAGAGTTCCGATGGTATTTCGTTAGTAAACAATATTGACTTCATCAATACCGCCATCCTTTCGTATCGACTGCTTGAAAGCTTCCCAAGAGAAATGCTGAAAGATATCCATCATCGACAATACTACACTATCCATAATCAATATATTACTGGCAATCTGGAGCAATTTTACAATGAAGCGGTACAATGGAAGGAAGGATCTAGAAATCCAAAAGATCTAGAAAATTCATATTTCTTTGAAAACTTGAAACGCATAATACAATCATTGTTGGATGTACTTACTCTAAACAGTGAAGAAATCTATAACAAAAAGCGAGAAGCCACTATCATTCAAAAACTACCAGATCAAAACCTAATCATCGTACATCCGAAATTATTAACAATACGCAGTACGGCATCCCCCTACATAGTTCAGGCTTCATTACCTTGGGATAAAAACTTAGAATTTATAGATGCATTCATTGTGCACAACAGTGATGAACGAATAATTGTAGGGTATAACTCAAAACACTGCTTCAAGTGGAATCCACAAGAAGATTTAATTGTAACTAATTTTTTCGATGCTAAAGAAGATGATGAAATCATAAACTTATCCCTCATCGATCAAGGTCCAAATCTAGTACTGCAAATATTTACCAAAACATCCAGAAATATTTTAATCAATTTTTCAGAACTGGTTTCATTCAACCTATCCAATAGCCTGTTCAAAAATTATGTTAGCCTTCCACTATCAGGAAAATTATATTGTAGAAAATCTGTGTCTATGGGAGTTATAGGTAATTGCATTTTCGAGGTTAATGCTCTAGATGAATATAAGCCAATGATTACTGTAGAAGAAATTTGGGAAATGTTGGCAACTATTCCAGAAGTGTCCTCAGAATATCAAAACTATTTGGCGAAGATCAAAAAGGAAGGTGATAAAGATTATTTTTATCCTTACATCCAAGACTTGAATATTCATCCAGCTAAGTGGCTTAAAAAAGAGATTCTTATTGTAAAAATACGCTTCAATTTTAGAGAAAGTATAAGTTCGACAGCACTCATTTTTATAGACACCAAATTGGGCTTTAAACAACCACTGCTAACTATGTTATTTAAGCATAAAATTTGCTTTTCCTATGACATTATCTGCACAGATAATAAGGTAAACTTAATGGTGGGTTATCTAGATAGCGGTGACGTAGGAAATCTTATTCAATATTTTGAAAACATTAATAATAGTGATCTAATCTTAGCAAGAAATCAGCCTGGTATCTTTCCACAAGACAAATTAACCTCATTTAAGCTTCGAGACATGTATGGTGTCATCATCGCAACATCAAAACGAGCATTTGTTAACGAAGAAGGGCGCACTATTCATGACGTCAACTTACCCGGACTCGAAGCTCAGACCCTTGAATTAGAAGATAGAATAGTTGCAATCCACTATACCGATGCAAAAAATTTAAACTTATAAATGCCTTAGCTCAAGTTCAACTCATTTTTTTATTGACTCCAAACTTCAACGCCCAGCGTCAATTTAGTTTTAAAGCTAACTCTCATCTCGCACACTCTTGGAGGCTTGCAACCTCAAAGCCCTACTATATTGCCTCTGACAATTGCAGGAGTGGCCAAAGGCCACATAATAATGATACGGGACTACAAGTCTCGTATAGCTGTGTTTTATTAGGGTAAAGTTCTTTTGAGCAAAGTGGAATGCAGCGTTTTGATCTTCCATCTCCCGTCTTCCATAACCAATATTGCGGTTTCGAGCCATTGCACAATGCCGCTTTTACCATTTCGGGTTACGTCTGCCTGATTGTTGTAAGTAGTCCAGGCTGTTTTTCCAACTACTTTTGTTTCAATAAACACGATTGTATTAACACGTTTATAATCAGCCGGCGCGTTTTGACCAATTTTCAGAACCAGGGTATCAAGATTCCAAATGGCGCCATTTTCAAGTAATAAAAGATCTTTTGTGCAATTGCTGCTTACAGCATCTGCATTCCGGTCGGCAAGTGCCTGGAAGAAATCAATTACAGTTTTTTGAGCTAGTTTTTCTTTGTCTGTTACCCCGGATTGAGCGTTTGCAAATAAGGTTGACAAAAAGAATGAGTAGATAGTAATGAATATGTATTTCATCGTTCGTTAAATTTAAAATGGCTTTGCCGAAAATGCACTACAATGTTCGGAGCTTGCCACAGGAATAGTATTTTATAACTGTTTGCCCGGCAACTAAAACCAAACTATAGGTAAAGTTGATGTAACCTTATCCCCCCGACTGCCATCAAACCGGTTGTTGCATACTGCCTTTCGTTATTGTCAATATATTTTTCCCTGGAAGCATTGCGGTCCAATTGCACCGCCACCATATTCTAACACAACCTTGTCTCTATAAATAATGTATGTGCAACTGTCGTTGTAATGCGATTTCAAACTGTCTGGAATTGGCTTGTCAAATATGTCATAAAAGTATTCCCCCATACCGCTTCGTTGAAAGCCAATATTACAAGGGTCGCCGTTTTTAAATGAAATGCAGTTTGCAGCGTCTAACTTGTCTTTAAGTGTCTTTAAAGTTTGGTGTGTCCAACCTAATTTATTTAGAAGTGTATCAACCTTCGATGATTTAATCTTCAAATCCCAATTGCTATCGTAAGTTCCATTACCAATTATGTGAAAAATAGAAAGCCCTTTGTTGCCGTCAAACTCAATAACAACCGATTTGTCAACTGGAACATTAGAATTTATAAAGTTTTTAAGATCATTTACCTGCTCTGTTCTGGCATTGTAGTTGTCAATTAAGTCTTGTATTGAATAATGTTTTCCATCGTCAAAACTAAATGTAAAAAAAACAGTAAAGACATAGCCGACAAACAACAAAAGTCCTGTTCCAACTACAATTAAAACCCATTTGACCATTTTGTTCTTTTTAAATTCTTAATGTGTGCCAGCAAGGGTACAAAGCCTGGCGTTTACGGCAGCATTTGAAAAACGTCAACCCAATTTAGTACAAAGGTTTTATAGTAGTTATGCACGTCAGCCGCCATAGCGCCAAACCGATGTTGTATGTCTTCTATCGTCGCTATAAAGATTGATTATATCTATTTACGCAATGGTAATTTTCTCCAATAAGTGAGTTGTCGCCAAATCCATTCAACAGGCCCATAACGAAAAACACGAAGCCATAAAGAACTAAATACTATTTCAACAATAAGCCAGCCAAATGCCAATAACCAGATCGTGTGCATTGATAATTCACCCAATTTACCAAAGCCAATTCCATAAAGCAGGATAATATTTACTGCCGAAATCAAAAGGTAATTTGTCAACGTCATTTTACCCAATGCCTGCAATATTTTAAATACTATGTTTTGTCCAACTGAAATAAACGCAAGAATAATAATGCCTGAATAAAAGGTAGTAATTGAAATAATTCCAATCTTAATAAACGGTTCCCAATAAACAGAACTAATATTTATTATGCCGGTTACAGCCAACCATTTAACGATGATATAAGCAATAGCAAAAGGTGAACTTATAAAAACAACTTTCGTGAACAGTTTCTTTTTGCTTTCAATTGCTTCAAATAATTTTATCCTTACTAAATAGTAGCCGAAAAGAAATCTGCCAAGCGTTTCAACAATATCATGTACATCACTTGCAGAAAGAATAAACAGTTTATAATAACCAATGAGGTTTGTTTTAAATACGTCAATCAGATTTCCATATTTGAACTGCTCATATGCGTTTTTCCAATCAGCATCGTGAAAAGTGGGCGGTTGATCTTTTATTGCCAATGAAAAACAAAAGGGAAAAACAAGCATTAAAAGAATGGAGAAAATAAGTATTTTTCTATTTGAAGCTTTTTTAAATAACAGAAGTAGCAATCCGCAAATGGCATAAAAGTGCAACACGTCAAACCACCAGAATGACGTGTGAATGAAACCGATAATAAACAACCAAAGCATTCGCTTTATGAAAAAGCGATTGGGGTTTATATTCTTTTTTTCAATGCTTGACAGTAATAAACCAAACCCGTAACCAAATAGAATAGAAAACAAGGTCATAAATTTCCATTCAAAGAACACAGTGTTAATGTGTGATAGCGTCAAATCCAGAGGCGAAGAAATAGGATGGAGAATGTCGGCAGGAACCTGCTGGTCAGTGAATGAAGTAAAGTTGGCAATCAATACACCTGTCAAAGCAAAACCACGAAGAGCATCAACAATGATGGCCCTTTCTTTCTGCTCAATAGGTGTCGCATTAATTGTCATAAATGGTAGTCAAAGCAGTTTTATTTTGGTCTGTTCCAAGTTTGTAGATTGTCTATAAAATGACATACAACGACAACGGCCCGGTGAAACGGCGGTATTCTGTGTTACTTCTGCCCGTCGCTGCTGCTTATTAAAGATACAAAAGCTCATTGTTTATTCTGTTGCTTAGCGTTATTCGTCGGCTGTAACTGAAACCCAAAAGCGAAAAAAGCTGAGAATATATTCGTAATCCAGTCATATAGCCAATGCAATATTACAGGCAGCAAGATGCCCGCTCCCCGCTCTTCGAGGCTTGTAGCCTCGAAGTTTTATTTTATTGCCTCTGGCAATTGCAGTAGCGGCCAAAGGCTGCATAATAATGATACGAGACTGCAAGTCTCGTATAGCCCGGTTTTGAAACAAAGTACTTCACTGGTGCCAGCTCATTTATTTAAGAACACCAGGTCGGAGCTTCTAAGTTCAGTAAACAGATCTACTGTATCTTTCAACGTTACGCGGTAATACTCCTGTTTTGCTGTATTGAACAATGATGCAGGTTTATACCGGATATCGATCCTGAAATCACATAAAAACCGAAGCCTGTTATTCGACACATTATGAGGCATTCCATTATTATCTTCTACGTACCTGCATGTGCCCAGGTCTGCCACTAACTTCCTGAGACAGATCTTATTTTCAAAAAACAGGTCAATATCAAACTTTTCTAAACTGAATAGCGGCCTGTAATTACAGGTAGTCTTTGTTCTGTCGATATAGCAATACAAGGTCCAGGGCCTGTTTAAATAAGTCTTTTGGCTAAAAAAGTCTTTCGCCAGCCAGGCATACACAGAATCGCGGATAACCTTAGTTGAAAAACTTTCGCCAAAGTACTTTATGGATGCATTATGGATGGCATCGGCAATACTATCAGCATTTAAATGTGCAAATACAAAAACTCCGCCGGAGACTGTCATGCCACCGCCGGCATCTTTTTCCAAAGCATTGGGGTCATAGTTTCTTTCAGCTTTAGGAATACCCTGCCGGTTGTTATTTGAGCAGGACAGCATCAAAAACAATATAAAAAAGATTAATATCTGTTGCATTAAGGAGTGGGGATAGTTTAGGGTTATGCGACGAGCGGAAAAGATACAAGAATTAAAAACAAAGCGCAAGTAAGAGCAACCAGTTAGCAGTTGGCAGTTCCGGGTTTTGAGTTTAGAGTTTCGGGTTGAAGAATCGTGAGACGTGAGTCGTCAGTCGTGAGTGGGAAGTACGTGAAATGTCAAACGTGAAAGAAAATCGTGAATCGGCAGACGGCAATCGGCAATCGTGAGTGGCTGAAGCAAGTGAATAGTTAATGGTGAATGGCTGCTCCTTGTAAACCTATCAACCTTCCAACTTTTCAACCTGGCCTTCGGCTTTCCCTTTGAAATTCGATATTCAAAATTTGACATTCGATATTTTCGCCATCCGTACTTCGTACTTTCCGGGGTCTTGCCCCTTGAATCTTGTGTCTTCATCTTTACATTTGCCCCATGAAGGTTTGCATTGCAGAAAAGCCAAGTGTGGCCCGGGATATTGCAGATATTATCGGCGCCAAACAGCGCAGGGATGGTTATTATGAAGGCAACGGGTACCAGGTTACCTGGACCTTCGGGCATTTCTGTACCCTTAAGGAACCGCACGACTATACCGAACAATGGAAATTCTGGCGGCTGGAAGATCTGCCCATGATCCCGCCCAGCTTCGGCATCAAACTGATAGATAATAACGGGGTACAAAAACAATTCAAAGTAATAGAAACCCTGGTACACCAGTGCGAAGAGGTCATCAACTGTGGGGATGCCGGGCAGGAAGGAGAACTGATCCAACGATGGGTATTGCTGAAAGCCCAATGCACAGCACCTGTAAAAAGACTCTGGATCTCCTCCCTTACGGAAGAGGCTATTAAAGAAGGTTTCCAGAAACTAAAAAATGCCGACCAGTACGATAACCTGTATGCGGCCGGCAGCGCCCGTGCCATTGGCGATTGGTTGCTGGGTATGAACGCTACCCGGCTGTTCACCAAAAAATTTGCACAGGGTAAAACGGTGCTGTCCATCGGCCGGGTGCAAACGCCTACCCTTGCCATGATCGTGGCAAGACAAAAAGAGATCAACGCCTTTCAGTCTGAAGAATATTTTGAACTAAAAACCATCTACCGCGATACGGAGTTTACCGCTGCTATTGACCGTATAAAAGTGCTGGAGCGGGCCGAAAAAGGATTGGCCTACCTCAAGGAGCATCCTTTCGAGATCACCTCTTTTGAGAAAAAAGAAGGCAAAGAGGGCAATCCCCGCCTGTTCGATCTGACAGCCCTGCAGGTAGAGGCCAATAAAAAGTATGCTTACTCTGCCGATGACACTTTGAAGTATGTACAAAACCTGTACGAGAAAAAGCTGGTTACCTACCCCAGGGTAGATACCACTTACCTGTCGGAAGACCTGCATCCGAAAATTGAAGGCATCATGCGCGATCTTACGCCCTATGCCGCACTGACGGCCCCCATCCTGGCGCAGCCCATTCCAAAGCTCAAAACCGTATTCGACGATAAAAAGGTGTCTGACCACCATGCCATTATTCCTACGGGGGTATATCCCAATAACCTGCCGCACGAGGAAAAACGCATTTACGATCTTATTGCCCGGCGTTTCATTGCCGCCTTTTACCCCGAAAGTAAAGTAGCCAACACCACCGTAATGGGTAAGGTAGGCCAGGTACCCTTTAAAGCTACCGGTAAGCAGGTGCTGGAGCCCGGCTGGAAGGATGTATATGCCAACGACGCCACCGCTAAAAAGGAAGGTGAAGAAGAAGAAAAGATCCTGCCGGTATTTGAGGTAGGCGAAAGCGGCCCTCATACGCCACGCATTCACCAGGGCAAGACCACACCGCCCAAAGCCTATACCGAAGCTACCCTGCTGCGGGCTATGGAAACGGCAGGTAAACAGGTAGAGGATGAGGAAATGCGTGAGCTGCTGAAAGATAACGGCATTGGCCGACCCAGTACCCGCGCCAATATTATCGAAACCCTGTTTCGCCGCAAGTATATCGAAAAACGCAAAAAGAACATCTACGCCACGCAGACCGGCATCGACCTGATAGATACCATCCAGACCGAACTGCTCAAAAGCCCTGAGCTTACAGGCATCTGGGAACGTAAGCTGCGCCAGATTGAAAAAGGTGAATACGCTATTGAAACCTTTAAGCAGGAGCTGAAGCAAATGGTCATAGACCTTACGGCCGAAGTAAAAAGCGCCACCTACAAGGCCATTACCATAGCGCCCGACCAACCGGAGAAAAAGGAAAAAGAAAAGACGGACGATAAGCCAAAGAAAGAAGCCAAACCAAAGGAACCTAAAAAGGCTGTTGTAATAGAAGAACAGCAATGTCCCAAATGCAAACAACACCTGCTAAAGAAGGGCAACACGGCCTATGGCTGCGCCAATTTTAAAGTATGTGGCTTTAAACTACCCTTTGAAGTATTTGGCAAAAAGCTCACCGATAAACAAATTGCCGACCTGCTGCAGAAAGGCAAAACCGGTAAAGCCAAAGGCTGGAAACTACCGGATACGGATGTTGAAAAGGAAGGGAAGTTGAAGCTGGGTAATAACTTTAATGTAGAGCTTGAATAAAGATAGATGGCCTGATAGCTGTATGGTTTGATTGTTATAGCTGATAACCATAAAGCCGTCTAACAATTTAACCATCTGCATTTCATGATCTGGTATCCAGCATCCTGTATCCCGCATCTTAAATATCAAATCTCAAACAAGCTACTTCGTTCTTATCGTGCCATCATCATTATACATGGTTTTCGGTATGTACTTCTTCACCGTAAGGTACAGCCAGCCGCTGGCAAGGTATTTTATATCATCTTCCGGTGGCAGCCTGCTACCATCATTTACTTTATAAGGAGTATTATTTCTTATTGTCTTTACGCGTACGTGTACTTTAAACCTATATTTACCGGGAACAAAACTTCCGCCAACGCTTAACAGGTTAAAGGGAATAGTATCGGTAGCATAGGCAGCGAGCTTTCTTTTAGGCAGATCATAATGCCGGAGTGAATCTTCATCGCTATATGAAAAAGGACTACTACAATAATAAACCACTCTATCCCGGACATATTTTTCACCCTTCAGCTTCTCCGTTTTAATGCTAATATTAGCAAACCGATCCCCCAGGTCTCCATCAGTAAAAGCATTATAAATATCTACAGCATGGTTGTTGTTGTTATGATAGATCACCTTCAGGATTAATCCATTGGAATCAACCACAGCCGATTTAGTGAACCGGAAACTGATAGTAACAGAATCACCTTCGCCCACCTGGGCAAGGCCATTAAACCAACTGACAAACAACAAAGAAATTAGCAGGCTCCTGATCATATACAAAAAGGCTGATAGCCTGGGCAGGAAAATAGAAAGGAATATTCAGAAGCAGAAATATCCGTAACCGCAAATGTGAAATCTTTAACATTTAGTAGCGGGGGGGGGGTAGAACTGGTATTCTGTCTTTTTTACCGGCGCGAGTTTTACAAAGTAAACTCGTGTTTTTATATATGATACCGGTCTCTGACCGGATTGTAGAAAGGGCGAACATTTAATTATATCGGTCACAG
This sequence comes from Chitinophagaceae bacterium, assembly GCA_047602185.1. Taxonomy (GTDB): domain Bacteria; phylum Bacteroidota; class Bacteroidia; order Chitinophagales; family Chitinophagaceae; genus PMP191F. The sequence goes on from JASGHY010000001.1 coordinate 2,503,830, forward strand.
ACGGGGTGTAGATATAAAAACATGAGTGCATTTCAGAACATTCATGGTCATTGAACAAGATTTAATTTAGACTCTTTACCCCTCCATTCGTTGGCAACATCCTAAACTATCAAATCGCATTAAACTTAATTTCACCATCAGTCACCCCCTTCCTCATTATTGCTTCTAAAAAAGATCCAATCTCATTAATGATACTATCATATTCACTGCTCATATTCACCGAATCCATCCATGAAATAGAATAAATCTGCCTTAGCTGCTCTCCCGTATCTTTATCTCTATGCGCCATAGCATTGTTTCGATGCTCCTTAATCTTTTTGTAATGTTTCTCTTTAAATTCGTTCAACTTTTTCCTAACCTCATTAAGCCTCACCGCAAAATGCTCATCATCTGAGTAATCAACTGAAACTATTTTAAAATCTTTACCTAAAAACATTAGTATATCATTTACAGATTCATAAACAAGCAATGAGACTTGCCTTGCAAACAATCGCTTTTCCCATTCTGTTTCTGCAAATGCCTGATATTTCGATAATACTTTTAAATCAAGCGAAATAATACTAATGTATCGAGCAGTATTCCAAAAAAACTTATTCTTTTCTAAGTTGTAATCATTTACCAACCCCATTGTTTTAGTAAACATATTTAGAGTATTCTCCGACTTCGCCATTGTCTCAGAAAAACGAGCTTCAAACATAGATCTATCCTGCTTAATTAAAGCAGCAAGCACTAAATCATCATTTGAGATATTATACATAGAACTATAGTTTAGCAGACAATATGAAATATTATCAATACTTAGATGTCTAATTATTTTTGAATCCGACCGCTGTAACATTATTAATGTGTTCTGTTACTACAAAGACCAAGCAACATATATTTCCACTCCTTCAAAACTCAAATTCTTCATCCAACATATTCTTTAGATGTTTGCCTAATCTACGAGCAAATTCGATAAATATAGCGAGGATAAGATCTTTTACCATTTTGAATTTCGCTTAATCTTCTTTTATATACCGAACATCTCCTACTTATTCATCAAGACTCAACTAGGCAGCCTTTATATAAAAACACCAGTGCCCTGTGGAAGCTGCACGCTAATCGAAGCTTAGTAAGCCATCGTTCAACGTAATAGAGTAAGCTATATTATTGCATATTTTTTCAAAGTATGTCATTTGCATCTACATTGAACCCTGCAGTCTTCAACTCCTTTACCACTCGAAATTTCCAATTTTCAGATTCGTCTATTCTCGTATATAGTACACCCGAAATATCACTCGGCAATTCAACATCATCCTCATAAAGCGGAAGAACATTTTTTCTACCCAATTTTGCCGTAAAATACCCCAGTTCAAGAATTACATTTTGCCTTGCCCTTTTATTCTTCTTCTCTACTGTTTTAGAATTTCCATAATCATCATAAGTCAAAAGAATAATAGCAAATGAAACATTCGAATATTTTTCGAATTTCTCAATAATTGTTAGCCCTTCATTTGACTGTTCGTTTAATATTATTGGGTTAAGGTTAATTTTTTGCAACAACCTTGCAACATTGTGCTTTATCTCCTCATTGTGTCCGTGTACAATGAATATGTCCCGGTTATTTACTTTATTTGTATTCACAATGTTTTTCTGTGTTATCGCTTTCCTTATCTTTGGAAACTTTTTTTTATTATATTTTTCAATAGAAGTTAAAACCAATTGGATATTTTCATCACTAAATTTAGAAAGTTTCATACTCTGTACTATATCCGTAAAGTCATCTTTTTCCTTTTTACAATCAATAAACTGTGCTATGACTTCTGAAATAAAAGCTTCAACTTCTTTATTCTGTGGGATTGCATTAATATACAAAGCCAAGGTATTAGTAGCATCAATAAATTCATGATCTGTCCCCAACGCAAAATAGCCACGTTTTAATCTCACCTCTTCATACTGATGTTTCCACTGTTCATAATATCCATTTTCCGACATAAACAATTTAAACTCTCTTGAGATAAGAAAGCTTCCTATAAAGTGGTTTCTTAAATCACTAAAAAGAATTTCATATTTAGGCAATACTCTAACCATTAGATGTTCAAGTTATTAGAATTGTTATGTAACTAAAACCGGCAGTCAACTATCGGATTGAATTTCGTTAACCTATAGGAAACAACAAGGACCTACAGCCAGACTAATATATATGATTCTTTTTATCCACAATCACTTTACAAAAAGTAATACCAATCTCAGCTACATAGAAGGGGCCGCATATACTACCTGGTGTGCAAAAGATGCATAACCATTTCACATATCATTTATTATTCAACAACATAAACAATCTTACCAGCAGTTGCTGGTAATGCTATCATAACCTCTAATCTCGGCGCTCGTCTATCTCCTCTTTCTGGACAGTGATTGGTAATATGGGCATCCCAATAACTGTAATAATTTGCTATTCGGCGATCAGGAGAATCTTTAAAGTCTAGCCAATTTGAATCCAATGACCAAAATCTGTCTGCAAATATCTCGACAATAGGAATCGGATGTTCTGATCTAGGCTCAATAGAATTTGCAAAAACAATTGCTTCAGCAATAGAATTTGCAGCAAAAATTGACTGCATCCTAGAAGCATATAATGAGTACTCACGTTCTTGTCGTACCATTTCTAAATAATATTCTCTCTGTTGAGATTCATCCATTTCATCGACGGACTTCGTGCTAATAATTGACCAGTATGATCTTCCAAAATAAGATAAATTATTATGGTCTAATACAATCTCTTGCCCTTCTTTTAGTGTGCCAGAACGATCTGCATGATAAAATACATGCGTCCACGGCCTATCCATTATTTGCATATTTTAGGCTTTTTTACAACTGATCCTTACAAATAACGCGAAAAGCAAGAAATTTCTCAAAAGAAGGTACTCGCAATCTCAAATATGGAAGCATTACCGTTTATAGGTTCAGCTTGCCGTATAGGCCCCAAAACGATGAATCTTCAGCGTAATCCCTCCCACCCTTACGGTTTCCCATAATATCGCAACCCGCTACGGCTGCCAGGCATGGCACGGTTGCAACAACCTGCCAGCCATCGGAGCGGCGTGCTATAAACCGTGCCATGCCTTTGCCCGCTTAGCAAGTCCGTTGAGCAATCACCTTAAACTTTAAACCTTATACCTTCCCCGCCCCTTTGCGCCTTACCGTCTTTGCGAGCCTATTCTTTTTTACAAGGCCAGTCATCCCTACCTCAGCATGATCACCCCTCAGAGCCATCACATTAAACCTTATACCGTAAACTTTACACCTTATCCTTTTCTCCCTGTTTTCACCCCTTGTCATTGTTTACCTACCTGGCACCATTTTAAACCTTAAAATCTGTACAGTACGCCTTACTATCCCTCTTATAACCCTTACCTCCACGCAGGTAGACTTACAAACAGTGCATATATATATTAGCCTGCCCGTTGTACACCTGCATTCATTGCCCATATACCTGCTCATACCAATTGTGTACCTGCTTACAGCATATGCAGAGCTACCCGGGTCGTTCTCACATACACTCATACCATAAATGCATATACCCGCATTACCTATAGGTGTACTTATAACGCCTGTAAACCTGCTTCCGGCATTTGTTGATATACTTCCGTTGCTTGTACAGCTACCTACGCCGTTTTAATACCTACGCTGGCTATACTAAGACTTGCTTTAAGACCCGTAAGGTATAAGTCATTCATTTGTTTATTTACTTTTTACATTTTAAGACCTACAATAACTTTTTTCATATACACCAACTAAAAACATTATCCTTTGGCATTTCATTGCAGATGCACATTTGATGATTAAAAAACAAATGTTAAAATAATAGCAACATTCATTTTAACATAACGCTATAATGCATACGACGAAATAATTATTTATTTGCCACATCATATTTTATTCATAACTAAATCGTAAAGAAATGGCTATCCAAAGAGCTATCAGCAATTTTGCACGACTAAGCGACACAGCTTTTGATCAGAAAGCAGCTTTTATTATTGAGCGAATGACAAACAACCCTGCATTTGCGACTCCTATCCCAACACTTGCAGAGGTAGAAACAGCCCGCACTGGCTTTAATGCAGCACTAATAATAGTGGCAGCCGGTAGTAAACAGGGAGTTGTTATTAAAAACCAGGCACGCAAGGATCTTGGTCAGCTACTGCGTCGCCTGGCAATGTATGTAACGGCTGTGGCAAATGACAATTCAGCCCTTATAGTAGGTGCTGGATTTGATGTTAACAAGGTACCTGTGCCGGCAGGACCGCTGCCCAAGCCTATTGGCCTGAAGGTAGAAGCCGTTGCAGCAGGGACCATCAAGATCAGTATTAAAAAGGTGCCCAACGCAAACAACTATTTGTTTGAGTACACACTGGCCCCTGTACTTGCCAGCACTACGTGGACACAGCAATTAAGCAGCAAATGCTCTATACTTTTCAGTGGGCTACAAAAGGGAGTTGAATATGCTTTTCGTGTGGCACCTGTCGGTTCAGACCCTGCCCGCAACTATAGCGATCCTGTCAGTGCTTATGTAAATTACTAAGGGAGGTAAGAGAAAGGAGGTAAAAGGAGAAGTAAATCAACCGCTGAGACAAGAACAAAAAGAACACCTTTTTTCAGATCGTTAAGATCAATCATTTTAATAAAAGCATATTGCTTACCTTTTTCAAAAGCTATTGATTGCTTGCCATCTATTCATCAGCGCCTCGCAACCTGCGGGGCGTTGGTGTTTTATATGAATAAAGAAGAAACTCATTGCAGCTATTCAATCTATGCAGGTACCTTATAATCAAAAATAAAATGATCACTCACCATCCACCGCTCTTTCAGCGAATAAGCAATGAGTGATCATGAATGTATTATCCGCCTAAGATAGTCAGCAGGTCTACCCCGGCATCTACCAGTTCGTCTATCAGGTAATCGTTTTCACCGCCCAGTGTTCCGTACACATACTGACCCAGGTAATACAACTGATCATTCTCACCAAAGATCTGTTGTACCAACTGCTCCGTGGTAACACCATCAGTATCGTCCAGGAAACCGACAGCATAGTTTGCCTGGTTCATCTTCATGGAGTTGGCAAAAGCAACTACGTTGGTTGCCTGCTGCTCCACGCTGGAACCATAAAAAGGATACGAAATTCCTGTATTAGGCACCTGGCAAAGCCACTGCGTATTATTAAGACAATTGATCTCAAGGACAGGCATAGTTAGCTGTTTAAATCAGTGATAATAATCTGGATTGACAGGCTGGTATGCTCGGAAGTAGGCGTTGCTACTATGTTCCAGGGCACTGCCGATGTAGGGAACGTGTACGGATTTGCAGGATTGTTGCTGGAAAGTGTCCAGGCACCTCCATTATAAGAGACATACCAGTATGGCCGTGAACCAATGGTAAGCACCTGGATGGGAAAGTTGATCCATAAGCCAAAATTATAGCCGCTTGCCCAGCACAGGTAAATGCCTGCGTTACCATGCTCAAAGGTGCTAAGCTCCTGGCTGCCGCTCATGGTTTCAAGACCGGATGTGGCCTGGAGTACAGGACCGGGCGCTGTAGTTAAACCACCCATTCCCGGCTCGAAGTAATAACCGTTCGTGCTGATGTCGAACGATGTGCTGGAATAGTTTGAATACGCCAGCGACATATAGCCTGTACTTTCAGGCCCGGCTTTCTGGCCTTTCGATGGTTCAGGCAATTTTAATTTGCCTTCAAACACAGGATGCGGTGAGGCTGCCTTACATTCTACTGTTTCAGAACGTACAGGTCTTTGGTTTTCCATAACACCCACTGCATAATAACGCTCTCCCACTTTGAAGTGATTGGTATGTGTACCATCCAGCTTCAGATACGACTCAAAGATTGAATTGTTCAGCTGCTGCTCAAGCGTTCCGCTCAACTGGTCGGCTACCAGTTCATCTCTCAGATTGTACAGCGATAGCTTAGTTAGTTTTGCCATAGATATAAAGTTTTATCATTAAATGTACGCCTTAGCATTTATCATATATCAAATGGAAAACATTTTTTATTGATTGATTAAGAGCTAATTAAAATCCTTTTCGAGCATACCAACCTATCCTTTCTTTTTATATCCAAAAACGATCATTTATGACGCAGATCACTAAACGATCAACAGGCACACAGGCCCATTAGCTCAATAGTAATTGAACCGATGAACGTACTGCGACGCAACGAAGTTTAATAGTAGTGCAGACGCCGGGTATCAAAACAAGGATGGAAATAGATATACTATGGCGTTAGGAATGAAAATGGAGGAATTAAGATCTGATGTTTGAAATTGTGGATGCTGGATACAGGATACTGGATACTGGTTACAGGATTAGACCGGCTTACGTATCGATTGAAAAATCAGTAGTCTTTTGCCCTTCTATATATAAAGTAAAATGGGCGTAGGGGTCTTCCTGATCTTCAAAAGTTATATTCCAATAAGCCTCACCTTCAAATATTATCATTACACCAACCGCCACTATTTTAAAACGCTGTTTCCAATCAGTAAAACCGGCATCAATGTCTGCTTCTGCAAATTCTTTAAGAAATCGTTTAGTAATCGCCGCTTCCAGTTTCTGAATTTCATTATCCAGCATTTGCAGAAAGCTGATCTGTGCTGCATCCGGCTCCGTATTGGTTCCTTTAACTGATATCTGCAATTCACCGTCCTTTTTCGTCCAGGTCTTTACATTTTTTTTACTATAGATCAGTTCAAAATCACCCAGCGGGGTAGCTGCAATAATTTTATTTTTAGGCTTAAACAGGTTTGAAAAAAGTCCCATGAAAAATATAAAAAAAGGTTAGCTGATCAGAAACATTATATCAAGTAGTTTTCATCATACGTTATGCCGGAATTTGTTTACGGGCTATTATATAAGCGATAAAAAAGAATACGATACAGCATATATAAAAAATTGCGATAGCCCAGTTGGCATATATGGCATTCTTTCTTATATCACCAGTTTTGCTCTTGATACTCATTGGCAGAAACAACAAAAAGTTCCCAAAAACCGGATAAACAAGAGATGTCTTTACATCGCCCTTCAGCCGTTCTACTTTCCTGTGAAAGTATATTTTACTTACTACGGATACAAAAACGACCATTAAAAACCAAAACACTATTTCTAAAGGCATACTACTAACCAATTATAGATAAAATTTATTGCTACAGGCGAACTATATGTTTTTTGTCTTCCTTAACTTAAAAACATAAGTAATACAAGCAATGGGCAACCGATATAAAAAGTCATTTCTCCAAATCGGGTTAAATATACTGCTCTCTTCAGCTTACGTTTTAAATCTTCACTACCCGCATTATCATAGGCTTTTTGTAATTTCTTTGTTTTCACCCGGCCCCGCCAATCCCGTGGTAACGAAATTTCGCTTTCTATATCAACAATTAAAAGTTGCACCTGACAGCCCAATATGCAAAAACAATGAAAATATATGAAGCAACCAGATAAATCAGATTTTTTGTCATATAACACTATGATATTTGCACTGACAATGACCGAATGTATAAAAAAAGATAGAAAACTAACTTTAACCTTTCTACTATTCCCTTTGCGCCTTACGAGGCTTTGCGAGCATATCAACGAATTTGTCATTTCGAACCCCCGCCAGAATGTTTGTATAAATATGTAGTAAGTGAAAGCGGGGTGAGGAATCTGAAACCTACGCATACAGCCAGTGTCATATAGTACAACATACTTCCTATTCCCGCTTCCAGATCCCTCCCCCATCGGGATGACAACACGCGGAGTTAGAGCTTTATACCTTATACTTTAAACCTTCCCCTTTGCGAGCCTATCCCTCTTTTGCTCCTTCTCTCCTTTCCTCTTATCCTCGTAATTCCGTGCTATTTATTCCCTCAAAAGGGCTATTCTGCGGCTGGTGGGCGTAATAGCTTTGTGTTATCAAAAACAAGCAATTATGTCAAAAACAATTCTTATTACAGGTGCCTCCCGCGGCTTTGGTAAATTATGGGCTGAAGCCTTTTTGAAAAGAGGTGATAAAGTAGCTGCTGCCGTTCGCAATACTGCTGCATTACAAGACCTTGTAGATACTTATGGCGATAATATCCTTCCTATTCCACTGGACGTTAACGACCGCCAGGCCAGCCTGGATGCGGTAGATAAAGTGGTTAAACATTTCGGACGCATAGATGTTCTTATTAATAATGCCGGTTATGGTTTGTTTGGTACCGTGGAAGAGACAACCGAGCAACAGGCACGTGCACAAATGGAAACTAATTTCTTTGGCTTACTGTGGGTTACACAGGCTGTATTGCCGGTAATGCGTGCACAGAAAAGCGGGCACATTATACAGGTATCCAGCTTCTTGGGGCTTACTACCATTCCAATGCTCAGCGTTTACAATGCTTCCAAATTTGCAGTGGAAGGTTTGAGTGAAACACTTGCCAGTGAAGTTGCTCACCTGGGCATTAAGGTAACGCTGATAGAACCCAATGGCTTTGCTACCGAATGGGCGGGATCATCTGCCAGCCAAACCACCAGCAACATTGCAGACTATACACCTGTACGTGAAGGGTTTGCTGCCGCCGGTGAACATCCTGATATGTGGGGCAAACCGGAAGCGACTGTACCAGCCATTCTGAAAGTGGTAGACAGTAAGAATCCGCCATTACGTTTGCTGCTGGGTAAAATAGCTTATCACGGTGTACAGAAGGCTTATGCAGAGCGCCTGCAACTGGTAGATGAATGGAAAGAAACCAGCATTGCTGCACATGGTTATTAATACTCAAATGATATAAGGCTTCCCGTCCGGCAACAAAAGCCGGGCGGGATAAACCTGTTACTATAACTTTACTGATATGACACATTATAAAACACTGAGTGATATGCACCGTGGTAATGGCTGGCCACAGCCAGAAAACCCTTTGCTGAGTATTGTGAGCTGTAACAACCAATGTTCGCTGGGCGATCGTGAGTTTACCAGTGATTGTTATATGATCGGTTTTAAAAAGCTGAAGGCCGGTGTTATTATGTATGGCCGTACACCCTACGATCATAGCAATGGCTCTATGATGTTTGTAAAGCCCCGGCAGATCATCCAGATGAAAAGCCTGGAGCTGGAAGAAGCAGGGTTTATGATCCTGATCCATGAAGATTTTCTGAATGGTCACCCTTTGTACCAGGCAATGCAGAAGTATAGTTTTTTCGATTACGAGATCAATGAGGCATTACACCTCTCTCCCAAAGAAGAAGAGACCATCTGGGACCTGCACGATAAAATAAAAACGGAGTACAATAACAATACCGATGAATACAGCCGGGAAATAATACTGGGGCATATTGCCAGCATACTGATGTATGCACAGCGTTTTTACAAACGCCAGTTTATTAACCGTACGGATATGTCGGGCAAAACGGTAACACGTTTTAATGAAGCACTGCGCTTGTATTTTGAAGGTGGTAACCTGCAAACGGAAGGTTTACCTTCTGTAAACAAGCTGGCAGATCAGTTGTACCTCTCTCCCCGCTACCTGAGCGACCTGCTGAAACAGGAAACCGGCAAAACCGCGATGGACCTGATCCATATAGCCCTGATTGCAGAAGCCAAGAACCTGTTGCGTACGGAAAAGCAGGGCGTGGCTGAAATAGCTTATCAACTGGGATTTGAAAACACTTCTTACTTTACCCGCTTATTTAAAAAGCAAACGGGTTATAAGCCACTGGAGTTTAGAAAGATGAGCATGAATTAGCTAAGAGCCAACCGCAGAGAAAAGGAGAAAAAGAGGTTTTCGCAGAGGGGAAGGTATAAGGTTTAAAGTATAAAGTTTAAGATACTGCTCTTGGTAATCACTGAGTAAATGTAAAAGAGATTACTTCCGGGGCTGTCATCCCGACGAAGAAGGGATCTGAAAGCTGGAATAGGAAGCATGTTGTACTATATACCACAGACTGTACGTGCAGGTTCCAGATTCCTCACCCCGCTTTCATTTACTACATATTTATACAAACATTCTGGCGGGGGTTCGAAATGACAAATTCGTTGATAGGCTCGCGAAGACGCAGAGGGAAAGGTTTAAAGTATAAAGTTTAAGGTGCTGCTACTGGTAATCACTGAGTAAATGTAACATAGTCTATAAGCCTGCATCTAAACCAATCGTAAAGAGAAAAGTATAAAACTTTCTGATTCACCGCCTGGAAGGAAGTAAACCTGTCAGGTCTAAGCTATAAAGCAAAGTTTCATTATAGAAAGTAACGCATCTGCGCAGGCCAGACCTGACAGGTTAAGCCTTTTAATCGAAACCCGCCTATATCTGGATAGTCAGATAAGATTTAAAGTATAAAGAGTTTACTTCCGGGTCTGTCATCCCGACGAAGGAGGGATATGGAAGAGAGCATTGGAAGCCTGCTATATTACTCGCAGCAATGCAAAAATGTCGTTGATATAAATACACAGAGTGCAATACTTACTCAGCAAGCCCACTTTAAACCTTAAACCTTATACTTTAAACCTCAAACTACTTCGTAAACACCGCCGACAGCTTCGCATCAAGCATATCATGCCCTTCGCCGCCTTGCCCGTAGCGTGCTATGATCTTTCCATCAGGATCGATCAGTATTTGTGTAGGTAAAGACTGGATATAATATTTTGCAGCAATACCAGTTGAAACATCATTGTTCTTTTTTCCCTGCAGGATATGTTTCCACGGAAGATCATCGTCCTTAACTGCCTTCTTCCAGGCATCTACCTGTGTATCATCATCAGCAATACCAATTACTTCAAAACCCTGTGGTTTGTATTTCGCATATAACTCCTTCAGGTGCGGGTTCAGCTTTCTGCAGGGCAGACACCAACTCGCCCAAAAATCGAGCAATACATATTTCCCTTTGTAAGCCGCCAGGTCCAGCTTTTCGCCATTAATGTCTGCAGATGAAAATACATGCGCTACAGTTCCCGGTACGCCAATGGTTCTTTTGGCAAGTTCGTCTGCTACTTTTTTCCCTAAAATGCCTTGCTGCACATTTGCAGCAAAGTGACTGTACACCTGCTGTAATGAATCAGTTTCCAGCGAATAGCCCGGGGATATTACCAGGTAAGCTGATAAATAAGAGGCAGGGTGACTGCTGATATAATCAGTATAAAGATCTTCGTACTCTGCAAAATAGGGCGTCAGTACCCAGTTCTTCAACTCCTGGTACATAAAGTTACTTCGCTTGTTCACTGCCTTCAGGGTATCCATCACCACCTTCCACCGGTTACTTATTTTATTCTGTTGCGCCTGGATCCATTCATAATCTTTTTGTGTAGCTGAGCCACTGATGACCACCTTGCTGAATTTACCAGTCTCGGCTATGATATCGACTTTAGCAGGTTCTAAAAAAAACATCGTTTGTCCTATCCACTGCAACGTTGCTGTTTTCATGGACACAAAGGCATTTACTGCACCTTGTATATTTCCTTTAAAAGAGAAACTACCGTTATTCGTATAAATGCTATCTATCACGTCTACCCCTACCGCATTGTTATAACGGAGGTAGGCCCATCCTGCGGTTTTATCGCGAACAGTGCCGGTTAATACAAACTGATCTTTGGTTTGGGAAAAACATGCAAATGCCAGCAGGCAGCATGTAAGTGACAGGAAAGATTTCATGGCTGTAAGAAGATTAGTCGTTTTAGGATAATTCAATTTAACGATCTTTTCCCTGTCTTACAACAATGCCCCGAAGTTCTATTATATAGCCTTGCTCTTCGAGGCTTGCAGCCTCGAAGTCTTATTATATGGCCTCCGGCCATTTAACGGTAGCGTGGCTAAAAGCCACATAATAAATTTATCGAAGCGAAGGACGCTTCGATAAGCTGCCTATTCGTTGAGGCTTGCAGCCCCGAATTTCTATTATATGGCCTTCTGACTATTTAGCAATCCATCACTCCTTCTGCGCCAGCTCAATCATTGCACTGATCTCTTCTACAGCAGCATCTTCACCACCAGAGAAGCCTGTAAAACGGAAACGAATATTTCCTTTTTTGTCAATCACGAATTTGGCGGGAATCACAGACACCTTATAACTTTCTACCACTTCATTTACGCCCTGTGCATTCTTCAGATCCATTGCCACACGGAAGGGATAATTGTTTTTAACTATATAACTTCTGGCACTATCTATAGCATGCTCTTCCTTTTCCCAGGTATGAATAAATACAAACTGCACATTGGGATCATTCTTAAACTTTTCAACAGCCATTTTCATAGCAGGAAAAGAGCGCTTGCAGGGACCACACCAGGTAGCCCAGAAATCAAGCAATACCACTTTACCTTTCAAGTCTGCCAGCGAAACAGTGTTACCATCTACATCTTTCAGCGTAAAGCCCGGTGCAGGTTGGTTAATGATCTGCTTTGCCAGGTCTTTCCTGATCTTTGCAGCCAGTATGGTATTTACAGAAGCAATGTATTCATCATAACCGGCATCACTACCTTTTACTTTTGTATAAAGTGTTTTCAGCAGGGTTTTCATTTCTGCCGTTGCCTGACCAGCCTTTACAGCTTCATCAATTATGTCAAATGCCTGCTGATCCTTATGCAGACCTACCAATACCTGCGCATAGGCAGCATTAATGCCTGCTCTTACTTCTTTAGCACTATCATGCGCTTCACGGATATAGGGCAATGCTTCCTTGTATTTTTTCTGTTCCAGGTAAATATTTGCCAGTGAAGTACTGTAACCAACAAAACCAATGGCCGCAAAATCTGCTCCCGGTTCTTTACGACTGGTGGTCATAAACTTATAGGAGTTGTCCCGTGCTTTCTTATAGAGTACTTCGGCTTCTTTCAGATGTCCTTTCTGTTTCAGTGTCATGGCAGGCCCCGCCCACCCCTCACCTTTCCAGGCTGGTGTTTCCACCATATTGGCATACTCCAGGGTTTTGGGTACGTTGTCTGCTTCTGCATAAGCGCGTGACACAGCATTTCGTGCATAATCATAAACGATGCGATCCGGGCCTAATTTCTCCGGGGGAAATTTCGCCACCCATTCTTTATAAAGCTTTTCCTTTTTTACAGGATCTTTCTCATTGTAAACTGTATTCACTTCATCATTTCGTACCAGTTGCCCGGATGGGAATGCAGCTTTACCAGCTTTGGCAATGGAATCTGCCACGTTATTTTTCTTCAGCTGGTAAAAAAAGCGACGGGCTGTTAACCAATCCTGTTCCTGGTCACTTTTCAAAAGCTGGTACAATTGCTTTTCCAGCTCAGCCTTATCAGCATCGCTGGTTGAACCTGCCATACGCTCAAAATGCCGGATGGTAGTATCTACTTTATTGGTAGTACCCTGTGCAAAAACGGGTAGTTGCAGCAACAGGCAGAAAAGAACTGAAACAGAAACTGAATACTTCTTCATTATATGCTTATGTTAAAATATAACCTGCAATACGGCAAAGCCTGGTGCAGGGGTTTGGTAAAATGCTGACTAAAGTTTCATATTTCAAGTTCGTTGAGAGAGGGCAACAATATGCTTACCCTATCGGAATTGCTGTTAATATGGGAAGCGGCTTTCAAAATAACTGAAATCTTTGATTGCAACAAATCCCTGTGTTGCAACGCATTCTCTTATCTCTTCGTAGCCCCTCTTATACTTTATACCTTAAACCTTTTACCATCCGGTTTTTCCCTAATTTTACAGTATGAGCAGCGGGTTGGAGACATTGGTGGATTTTTACCGGGACAGGTCATCTATACGTTTCCCGTTAAGTACAACTGATCTTAAAAAAGGGCAGTCGCACTTCAACATCAATACCCGCAAGTACTGCAACTTCAAAACACCTTATAACCGCCGGGATTTTTATAAGCTCACCCTCATTATAGGAAAAGGCAAACTGTTCTATGGCGGACATGCCGTAAGCATTGACAAACCGGCGTTGTTGCTCCCCTGCCCCGCTGTACCTTATTCCTGGACCTGCGAATCTGATGAACAGGATGGCTACTATTGCCTCTTTAACCAGGAGTTCTTCAGCGAATATTCACAGTTCGATATTTTCAAGAAATCTTCTTTATTCAAAGCATGGAGCGACCCGGTTATTTTCCTTACCGGCAAACAGCTCAAACTGATAAAAGGTTATTTTGAACAGATGCTGGAAATGGCGCATAGCGATTATCCTTACAAATATGAAGCTATCCGCAACCTGCTCTGCCTGCTGATGCATACCACATTATCTGCCAGGCCTACGCCGGAAAGCAGTAATGATGAACGCTCTGCTTCCTCACGCCTGTTAAAACAATTTGACGAACTGCTGCACCAGCAATTTCCACTCGATTCTCCTGCCGATCCACTGATCATGCGCACACCTGCAGACTTTGCCAATGAACTGCATGTACACGTGAACCACCTGAACGCCGTTATCAAAAGCAGCACCGGGCAAACTACTACTTCTATTATCAAAACCCGTATGCTGGAAGAAGCCAAAACCTTACTACGCAATACTCCCTGGGATATTTCAGAGGTGGGTTATTGTCTTGGTTTTGAAGCTCCGGCCCATTTCAATCACTTTTTCAAAAAGGCCACCGGCATTACACCACTACAGTACAGGCAGGCAAAGAATATCTCTATCATTTGATTTTCATAATTATCCCTTTGATTTTGTCAATCCTGTAATACTATACCGGTAATACCTTTGCACCTTGTAAAGTATCACTCTATGTTAGCGCAAGCATCGGCACAGAAAAAAAGAATAGCTACGATCTTAACATTTATAGCCATCCCCTTATCAGGATTTGTGACAGATATCTACCTGCCCTCCTTTCCGGCAATGGCCAAAGACCTCGGCGTTCACCAGAGCAGCATTCAGCTTACACTTACCTGCTTCTTTATGAGCTATGGTCTTTCACAACTGCTGGTAGGCAGCCTGCTCGATAGTATTGGCAGGTTCAGGCCAGCCATGTTCTCACTCGGGGTATTAGTTGTTACGTCTTTACTGATCGGCCTTACACATAGCGTAACCCTTATATGCGCTTTACGCATTATACAGGGCATTGCGGTAGCATTTATCATTGTAGCCAAACGTGCCTTTTTTGTAGACCTGTACACAGGGGAAGAGCGGAAACATTATCTCGGGTATTTCACGATCATTTGGTCATGCGGGCCTATTATAGCTCCTTTCCTCGGAGGCTACCTGCAACAGTATTTCAACTGGCAATCTAATTTCTATTTTCTTGCAGCCTATGCCTTGATCATACTGGTACTTGAACTCTCACTAAGTGGTGAAACACTGGCTGAAAAGAAACCTTTCCATATTGAAAAAATAAAAAAGGACTATGCCATGATGCTGGGCAATAAGAATTTCCTGTTAGGCATCATTCTGCTGGGACTTAGCTACTCGGTAGTAATGGTATTCAATATTGCCGGACCTTTTATTATTGCCAATAGCTTTCATTTTAATTCCGTGGTGATCGGCCTTTGCACATTGATATTAGGCATTGCCTGGATGACGGGTGGCATCATCAACAGGAAAACCCTGGCAATCGACTTTAACAGGAAGGTAAAGTTTGCAGGCAGTTTGCAATTCACCCTGATAGTCGCATTATTATTGATAGGCTTCATGTACCAGCAATTATGGAGTTACATGATCCTTGCCTTTGTAATACATTGCTGCTGTGGCTTTTTGTTCACAGTGTACTTTACGCATAGCCTTCTTTATTTCCCCCAGAATGCAGGCATGACAGGCGGCCTGATGGGTGGCATGATCTATGGCATTACTTCACTAACCAGTTTTATCATATCTCATACCGGCCGCATACTGACACAACAGGATATGCTGTGGCGCTACCTTGTAATGTCTGTCATCCTCGTCTTAGTACTCTGGTATGCAGTAAGGTTAGATAAACAGGCGCAACATTCTTCTGGTACGTTGGTAAGAGGCTAAACGGGGAGACAGGTTATAAGTTAAGGCTGAAGGCTTAACGCTAAACGCCTAACGCAAAGACAAGGTTGTAGGTTGTAAGTTAAGGCACAAGGTTCAAGGAACAAGACTCAAGGAAATACGGAAGGTGAAAATATCGAATGTAAAATTTTGAATATCGAATTTCGAAGGAAAGACAGGAAGAAAGTTGGCAGTTGACAGTTTGCAGTTGGCAAAACAGCCGTAATCTTTGAGCAGCGACCACTCACGACTGACGATTGACGACTCACGATTTTCTTTCACGACTGACGACTCACGTCTCACGATTCTTCAACCCGAAACATCAAACCCGAAACCCGGAACAGTCTCGCGATTGACGATTCACGTCTCACGATATTGCCGATTGCCGTCTGCCGATTCACGACTCACGTCTCACGATTCACGAACTAATTCACTTCCATCCACTCTACCCAATGGCTGTCGTGCACTTTAAGCACTAAAAATCTATTAAACATCGCTTGCCTGAAGTTGGTAAATTCTCCATTACTCCTGAAATCAAGCACATCATCTTTATGGATCCGTTTTACAGCGGCTGTATCAAAAAAATAAAAGTAACCATAGGCATAAGTCAAAGAAGTCATTGTTTCAAATGCAATAAATTCATTCTCCCTGTAAAACCTGTTCAATCCAAGTTTATCAAAATCCAGTACGATCTTCTTCAGTTGTTCAGGTGCAATACCCATCCTGTTAGCGAACGTATAGTAACTGTGATAATTGGCGAGTTCCTTATTCTGCAGGTTGAAAAACATACCAGAATCATTCACGTTGTAATGATCCCATTTGTGCGACATTACTTCTACCTGTAAGGTTCTCAATGTTGGAATAGCACGGATAGAATCAATCCATTTACTGGCACTCTCCGGTTGAAGCGGATTATGCCTGTTATATCTTCCGCTGGGATCTTTATTCCAGATCCAGGCACTTCCGTCTTCTGTAAAAGCTCCTTTAAACAGTAAGCAGCCGGACAAAACCAGGCTTAGAACCAATACTTCTGATATTGTTTTCATGATCCGCATAAGTTTACAGGCAATAGTTACATTACTGCTATTATACGCTCTTTTTTAGCAGCAAACAATGCCAGCTGATTGCTATTTTCAAAATGCTGCGTTAAAATCATTCCCTACCCTATAGCTATCATCCACTGGCAAACAATTACACATTTTTCTTAATAAGGAATGGCGGAAGCAGCCTTTCGCCCGTGTCATACACACGTGAACGACTACTTCTTTAATTATCAACTTACTGTACGTACACAAATAAAAAGATTATGAAAAGAGTGCACCTTGCATTGTTGCCCGCCGTATTGCTGGCAGCCTGTAACAACCAGCCGGCCGGTAACACTACCACCACAGACTCCACAGGAACCAAAGCGGTCAATATAGCCACTACGGGTTACGAGTTTATAGGCGGCTACCCTACCGAGGCTACTATTAAAAAAGCATACGATGATGCAGACCTGAACCGGGCTATCCAGGCATACCGCTTTTTTTATCCCACCGTATCAGGTGAAGCTATTTTACGAGGCACTATGGCACTCAATGTAAAACCCAACATTACCTCGGGTACATTAGACACCAAGCCACAGCAAATAGGTTTTACCTTAAATTCAGATACGCCTTATGGCCCTATTTTATTAGATCTTTCAGACGGCCCATATGTAGTTGATCTGCCGCCCGGTCCATTGATAGTGGTGGCGATGGATGTAAACCAACGCTGGGTGGCTGATATGGGAATTCCCGGGCCCGACGAAGGCAAGGGAGGCAAACACCTGGTACTGCCCCCGGGTTATAAAGGCAATATCCCGGCCGGTTATCATGTATGGAAGGCATCCTCCAACAATCTTACAGTAGGCATCCGTTCATTGCCCGTAGGTGGCGATGTACAGGCTGCAATGGCACGTATTAAAACCATTAAATTCTATCCCCTGAACTCACCAGCCAGTGCAGCCAATGTTCAATGGCTGGATATGACCGGCAAACCACAGAACACAACACCACTGGATTATGAAAACACTTTCAGGTACTGGGAAGTGCTGCACAACGTTATTGACCGCGAACCTGTATATGAAGGCTATCGCACTTATTATGGCGAACTGGCAGCATTGGGCATTATAAAAGGACAGCCTTTTAACCCTGATGCCCGCATGAAAGCCATCCTGAAAAAAGCTGCTGCAATGGGAAACGCACAGATGCGTGTACAATCTTTTGCCAACCGCAGGCCCGACCGCATTGTATGGAATGATCGCCAATGGGAATGGGTAGGCTTAAGACCAGAGAATGGAGATTTTGATGCACCATCTTATGTGGATCTGGATGCAAGAGAAGTATGGTTTTACCAGGCAATAGGTGCATCACCCGCCATGTTCCGGAGAAAAGCGGGTGGAGGTTCTGTGTACTGGTTGGGTTTGCGCGAGAAGAATGGCACGTATGTAGATGGCGGCAAAACGTATAAACTCACCATACCTCAACCGGTGCCCTGCAAACTATTCTGGTCAGTAACGGTGTACGATGCCGAAACAAGAAGCCAGGTAATAACCGACCAGGGCTATGCGGCATTGCGCTCTATGTTCGAACTGAAAGATCTTGCCAATGCCTCTTCGGTTGATCTGTACTTTGGTCCATCAGCACCGGCAGGTAAAGAAAAGCAATGGATAAAGACCATTCCCGGCAAAGGGTGGTTTGTATATATCCGCGTTTACGGCCCTGAAGAAGCTGCATTCAATGGAAGCTGGAAACCCGGAGATTTTGAGGAAGTGAAATAGTGAGTGATAAAGGAAGGGACGAGAGCTTGTCATTCCGATCCCCGCCAGGATGTTTATTTGAATATACTGTAATCAAAGGCGGGGTGAGGAATCTGAAAGCAACACTGGCAGCCCGTTGAATACAATGTAGTATTCCTGATTTGCAAGCTTTCAGATTTCTCCCTTCGCCACTATTCACTGGTACTACAAGTCTGTTACTGGCTCGGTCGAAATGACAAATCGCTGAGGTTCGTTTTTCTCCTGCCGCAGGTCATACGAAGTGAACCCCTGTCCTGCTATAGAGTGCCAGTCTCTGACCGGGCGCATATATAAAGCACAAGTACCGTTCGGAACGTTTTCACCAGAGAATGGGTGCTTGTCATTCCGATCCCCGCCAGGATGTTTATTTGAATATACTGTAATCAAAGGCGGGGTGAGGAATCTGAAAGCAACACTGGCAGATGGTTGAATACAATGTAGTATTCCTGATTTGCAAGCTTTCAGATTTCTCCCTTCGCCACTATTCACTGGTACTAAAAGTCTGTTACAGGCTCGGTCGAAATGACAAATCGCTGAGGTTCGTTTTTTCCCTGCCGCAGGTCATACGAAGTGAACCCGTGTCTTGCTATATAGTGCCGGTCTCTGACCGGGCGCATACATAAAGCACAAGTACCGTTCGGAACGTTTACACGAGAGAATGAGTGCTTGTCATTCCGATCCCCGCCAGGATGCTTATTTAGATATACTGTAATCAAAGGCGGGGTGAGGAATCTGAAAGCAACACTGGCAGATGGTTGAATACAATGTAGTATTCCTGGTTTGCAAGCTTTCAGATTTCTCCCTTCGCCACTATTCACTGGTACTACAAGCCTGTTACTGGCTCGGTCGAAATGACAAATCGCTGAGGTTCGTTTTTTCCCTGCCGCAGGTCATACGAAGTGAACCCCTGTCCTGCTATATAGTGCCGGTCCCTGACCGAGAGCATACATAAAGCACAAGTACCGTTCGGAACGTTTACACCAGAGAATGGGTGCTTGTCATTCCGATCCCCGCCAGGATGTTTATTTGAATATACTGTAATCAAAGGCGGGGTGAGGAATCTGAAAGCAACACTGGCAGATGGTTGAATACAATGTAGTATTCCTGATTTGCAAGCTTTCAGATTTCTCCCTTCACCACTATTCTCTGATAGTTATAAGCCTATTGCCGGCTAGGTCGAAATGACAAATCGCTGAGGTCCATTTTGCATCAAAAATAAAATTTGGCAACACAAACATACATCGTAATATTGCGATAGATATGGGAACAAGCAAAACGGAGATCTTCACCGATAAACAGAATAAACTGGCGCAAATGATGAAGGCACTGGCACATCCTGCCCGCATTGCCATTATCCAGTACTTACTGAAAGCACAGGCCTGCATTTGTGGCGACCTGGTAGAAGAACTCGGTCTTGCACAGGCAACCATCAGCCAGCACCTGAAGGAGCTAAAGAATGTAGGGTTAATACAGGGTACAATAGAAGGCACCAGTGTTTGCTATTGCATTGATCCTAAAGTATGGAAACAATACAAAGCAGCTTTTGACAGCTTCTTTGCCCCCTACACTAATAAGGATAGCTGCTGTTAATTTTTTTTGCATTCATTCATCGCAATATTACAATAAACAAAAACAACTTATATGAATACAGACCAGCAGATAAAGGACATGGTAAAGCAGAAATACAGCGAGATAGCCTTACAGGATAAAGCTGATAATGCGGCTTCCTGCTGTGGCGCCGGTGGCTGCTCTACAGAAGTATATAATATTATGACGGATGATTATAGCCAGGTTGAAGGCTACAATCCTGATGCAGACCTGGGGCTGGGTTGCGGATTGCCTACGCAGTTCGCAAGGGTAAAAAAGGGCGATACAGTAATTGACCTGGGCTCCGGCGCTGGTAACGATGCCTTTATTGCCCGTAATGAAACCGGTGAAACAGGCAAAGTAATTGGTATAGATTTTACACCGGCCATGATCGAAAAGGCAAGACAGAATGCTGAAAAACTGGGTTTCAACAACGTTGAGTTCAGGCAGGGCGATATTGAGCAGATGCCTGTAAATGATAATGTTGCAGATGTAATTGTAAGCAACTGTGTGCTAAACCTTGTGCCCAATAAAGCAGGAGTTATAAAAGAGATTCACCGCACACTAAAGCCCGGCGCTCATTTCAGTATTTCAGACATCGTATTAAAAGGCGATCTGCCCCAAGCCATCCAGCAGGCTGCAGAAATGTATGCAGGCTGCGTTTCAGGCGCTATTCAAAAACAGGCATATCTCGATCTGATCATTGCCAGTGGGTTTGTAAATATTACGATACAAAAAGAGAAAGCTATTCACATACCTGATGATATATTATCGAAATATCTATCGGCAGAACAGATCCATCAATTCAGGAACAGCGATACCGGTATTTACAGCATTACAGTCTATGCAGAAAAACCAACCCAGGAAGTCAAAAATTGTAGTGGCCCCGATTGCTGCAATTAACAGGCGCTATTATAAGCCCCTTATTATTACAATAAGTGTAATTATACTCAACCTGCTTTTTGGCTTTGATGCCAGGTTTATCATCATTAATTTAATATGGCTGCTAGTGCCATAACACAACTATGAAAAAGATCTTAGTGCTTTGTACCGGCAATAGCTGCCGAAGCCAGATAGCAGAAGGATACCTGCAACACTTTGCCAATGGTAAAGCAGCAGTTTACAGTGCAGGTGTAGAAACACATGGTGTAAACCCCAGGGCAATTGAAACGATGCTGCAGGATGGTATCGATATTTCAAAACATACATCCAACAACGTAAATGAATACAGGGATATTGATTTCGATTTTGTGATCACTGTTTGTGACAATGCCAAAGAACGCTGCCCCTTCTTTCCTTCAAAGGCAGAAAAGTTTCATCACAATTTTCCTGATCCTGCCAAAGCAACCGGCACTGAAGCAGCAATTATGCATGAATTTGAAAATGTGCGTAACATGATAAGAGAATATTGCAGAGATTTTATCATGAAGCATATTCAGTAGGATCAAACACAGCTATTCTATTCTTTCCTTTGCCTGTCATGCTTCGTACCTCAGCATGACAGGTACATTGCTTTACACCTTCTCTTTGCGCCTTACCGTCTTTGCGCGCATATTCATGATCGGACAATCGCAGGCGTCTTTTATCTGCTTCATAGCAGTACAAACGATGAACGTAATGCGACGCAAGGATGCTCAATGGATATACCGTTGCTGGTTACCTACTAAAAAAAATTACCTCCCGGTGGCGGCTTACGAATACCAGCCGTGTCTTTATAACATATCGTTGTTCAGAGGGTTTTGGATTTTCTTATAGCAGTCACTGTAGATTTTTGCCGGCGCTACTTTTCCTGGCGGTGCCCTGCAAAAATCTCTTTTTTTGTATATGATCTACAGAATTTCTACAAATTCGTACTACCCAAACAGTTGAGTACAATGTTATTGAATTGTTGTGCTGACAATTATTTGAAAATGGTATAATTCTGGATTGTACTTTAGCGTGCAGAAAGCAATTTGACCTATAATAAATTAAACGTGCACTGAACTTTGAATTAAAAAATTGCTTAAATTAGGATAGACATCACCATTACTTACCAAACCAACTAATCGAAAAAGAATATCTTTACTCCTCCCTCCCACGAAAACATCTTCACGATCCACTGTCCGTAAAACCGCTATTCATACTGACCTGCCGTAAGAATAATAAAAGTTCCGCATTGCAAACCCATGAGTTTTTCCAGACAAGTTCTTTCGACTCAAGCAACCTATTACGTACGCTGAAATAGTTGTCTTGTTTAAACATTAATTAATCATTCAACCCAAAGGACCAGGTGTTTCAACCGCTGATATAAAATACCGTAAAGTGGTATTTTATAAAAACGTGCAAAGTTTTTTATTTGTCTTTGCAACATTTTTTGCGCCTGTTGTTGTCTCTCTATTAGTAGTGTTGAAATAGAAACAGTTCTTAAAAAAAATCAACGATTGTAACCAGTCTTACTACTGATTACAAATTAACTATACAGCTGCTTGCATGGATGGTAGACCCTTGCGGGCAGCAACTACGCCAGTTTACTGGGGTGGAATACAGCTACTATACAATTCACGGGGAAAAGTATAGGGTGCATTAGTTTTTGTTTTCCTGCAATGCAGGTCAACTGTGTTTTTTATAGCACTTTTTTTCCGGCATGTATGCCGTGGCAGAGACGACTTACATCTGCTACAGTATATGCTTCATTGAATGTAATTCAGTACTGTAATACCAAACCCAAGCAATATGGCTACGCTAGAACTTACCTTGATCAAGGCTATAATAGCCCACAACACATCAGCGCTCGAAGTATTTTATTGCAAGTACAGCAGTATGCTCTATGGCTTTTTACTGGCTGCCCTCGACAATCCCACACAGGCAGAGACCGTATTGCACCAGGTATTTTCTGAACTGCCGGTAACATTAAAAAGCTACAGCCCCCAATTACTGAGCCCCTACATTTTTTTACAGCAAAAAGCACGGGAAAAAATAAGAACACTGAACCTGCAGCAGCCACAGGCGCAGGACCAACCCCTGCCTACACTGTTTGTACACAAACAGCAGTATTTTACGCTTTCCAGTGAAGACCAGGAGCTGTTCAATCTCTGTTTTTACAAAGGATTTACCCTTACTGATATTGCACTGGCCAAAGGCTGGACACTGGAAGAAGCAAGGGTCCGATGCCGCCAGGCCCTGGTGAAATTCAATAATTATATCTCTGCAAAAAAATAACGCAACGCGCCGGGCAGGTACATTACCCGTTTACTTTACCAGCTATCCGTCCGGAACGGGAATGCAGGCAGTCCTTCCGTATTGTATAACCAACCGGGCGCATAATCTTTAAATCCATAGCGTACTGCTACCGGCACTTTTACACTATCGCTCTGCACTACAATTCCTTTACCGGTTACATTGGCCTTTGCGGCATAGAATCTTTTATCTGCCCCGGCAATTTCAAAAGAGATGAGTTCTTTACCAAAGGCAGTATACCCATTCACCGCATTATCAAACGTTACTGTAACAGTATTGCTATCTACCTTCATGGATCTGTACACAGGCCCCATATAAGCAATCCCCTTTTTACCATAGGTATTGGCGAGCGCCCAGTACAATAATCTTTTACTGATCACAGTCTTATCAAACGGGTGAATGGTTTTGGCGCTGCCGGCATCTATACTGGCCACCATGCCGCTATTGGGAATCAGCGACATCGCATTATACTGCGCTTCGCGCAACAGGGGCACCAGTTCTTTACTATCCGCATACACATTGGGAGCTATCTGTACATAATAAAAAGGCCATTCGCCACAATTCCACAATGCACGCCATTGTTTTACCATAGCCGCCATTTTTTTATCGTAGGTCAAAGGATTGATGCGGTTATTCTCTCCCTGGTACCAGAGTGCCCCTTTAATATTGAAGCCAATAATAGGGTTGATCATTGCATTGAACAACACATAAGGTTCATTCTTGGTGAGCTTTGCCGTATCGGCAGGCATTTTAAAATCAGTAAAGCCCTGCATACCGGCAGCATCCATCCAGGCTTCAATAAAAGTGCCCCCATAGGCAGACTGAATAATACCTACAGGAACATTGAGTTTTTCCTGCAGCATACGTGCAAACTGGTAGCCCACAGCACTGAACTCTTTTATGTTAGCTGTATTGCTCTCCTCCCAGGTATTATTGAGCTTTGTAAGCGGCGTACGCGACATATTTTTCTCAATACGGAAAATGCGTACACCCGGCTTATCTGCATCCAGCAGTATATCATTGGAATTAAGAATGGGCTGATTGCTGTATCCCTTTACCGGCATTTCCATATTGGATTGCCCGCTGCAAAGCCAAACCTCTCCTATCAATATATTTTTGAGCACTTTCTTTTCTCCGTCACTAAAGGAAATTTCATAAGGGCCTCCGGCTACAGGGGTAGCTACTTTTATCCTGAATGCACCGTCGCTCTGTGCGGTAGTGGTATATGCTTTATGATTCCAAGAAGTAATGATGGTAACAGTTGCGCGTGGCCTGGCTGTGCCCCACAACAGTACCTGTGTTTGTTGTTGCAATACCATATTATCACTGATAACGGCAGGCAATTCGATGGCAGCAACAGCAACTACAGACAGG
The DNA here is from genome assembly GCA_047602185.1 of Chitinophagaceae bacterium. GTDB lineage: Bacteria > Bacteroidota > Bacteroidia > Chitinophagales > Chitinophagaceae > PMP191F. The sequence goes on from JASGHY010000001.1 coordinate 2,528,737, forward strand.
AACATGAAGAGGGTAAAAAGCAAAGATTTCATGGGATGATATTTAGGCAATTGATTTTTTAGCAGATGGAACAAATAAGCTGGTGATATAAGCTACCAGCACACAGATAGCAATGGCAAATACAGGATACAGAAAGAAACTGACCTGGCCTGTGGCCTGTATAAAATATAAACTCACCGCACTCACTATAAAACCGGTGAGTACCCCAACACTATTGATCCGCGGGAAAAATATACCCGCCACAAACATGCCTGCCAGGCAACCACCAAACAGGCCAATGATCTTAAGATACTGATCCCAGATGGATGCATTGCTGAGATACACCAGGTAAATAGCAATACTGCAACCCAGTAAGCCCAATACAAACGTGGTACGACGTGCAAATACAAAACGCTGGTGATCAGTACTCTCCGGCCTGGCAGATTGATAGAAATCGGTAGTTACCACAGTAGCAATAGAGTTCATGCTGGAACTGATGGTAGACATGGTAGCGGCAAACAGACCTGCAATCACCAATCCTGACAGACCCGCAGGCAACTGTTGCGAAATAAACCAGGGAAATATATCATCTGTATGCCCGTGCGGATTAAGCTGCCCGGGATTATGCCTGAAATAAACCCATAATGCCGTGCCTACACTAAAAAAGATCAATGAGGCCGGTACTACCAGGATGGCATTGGTATAAATAGATTGTCTTGCTTCTTTTTCAGTAGATGTGGTAAGATAACGCTGCACCACTACCTGGTCGCTGGAATAGGTAACCAGTTGCGTAAGAAAGCCTCCCAGGAAAACCACCCACAATACAGGTTCTGAAAAGCTCCACCCCAGTGTTGCTACGCGCAACTTATCGTTGGACAATGATTCTGTGAAGATAGTATTCCAGCCCCCATCCACTGAATGGGCAATAAACAACAGGCTGAGTAAAGCGCCGCCCAGCAATACGCCTACCTGCATTACTTCTGTCCATATTACAGCTTCAATACCGCCAGAAACACTGTAGGCTGTTGTAATTAAACTGGTACCGATGATGCAGATAAAAATATTGATACCGGTTACCGTGCTCAGCACCAATGCCGGCAGGTATATAACGATACCAAGACGACTTACCTGGAACAATACGAAGTTGATACTGCCCAGCAACTTTACTTTTTTATTGAACCTTACCTGCAAGTATTCATATACGCTGGTGATCTTTAATTTCCGGAAATAAGGCAGGTAGAAATAAATGATGATGGGCGCCACTGCCACTATCATCATATTGCTTAAAAAATACACCCAGTTGGTAGCATAAGCTTTGGCCGGGATAGCAATAAAGGTCAGCGCACTGAGCTTGGAACCGAAGATGCTGAGTCCCGCTGCCCACCAGGGAATTTTACCGCCACCTAAAAAGAAATCACTGGTGGTATTGTTCATTTTGCGTGATACAAATACACTGATCCCGATGAGCAATACAAAGTATAAACCTACCACCGTCCAGTCGAGCCATTTAAAACTACCGGCAGGTTGCGCAGGAGTAGCTACCAATACACGCGGTGTGCGTGTGCCGGGGCGTACCTCCCCGCTCGGAAGAATTACACTGTTGTTCCATACTACCAGCGGGGTTGTAACAGGCGCCCATGTACTGCCGCCGGGATTAGCTACAGCATCTGCTTTTTTATCAGTAGCAATTTCATCTATCTGAGACCATGATTCGGTAATGGTATTGAACGCATATACTTTCTTTGAAAAGCCGGGATGTGTTTCTTTGAGAATATTATTCTGGTCAAAGTATTGGCCATTATCACCACCAAAGATCAGCAGGTGCGACTGACCGGCATTATAAGCTGGTGAGGGTGCAGCGACTACCGGCTCCGGCAGATCAGGCAAACGCACCCAACCCTTTGCAGGAATGTATTTGTAAGCATCTTTCAGAAATGCGCGTTGCGCCGTACTGTCTTTAATCGTTACATGTGTACCGCCAAACAGGTAAAAATGTCCATCCTGTGTACCTGCCACGCTCATCATGCGTGATGGACCGGGCCACGATGGCAAAGTATTCCATACTCTTTTTGCTGCAGGCAATGCCAGGTCAAGCGACCAGAAATATGATCCTGATGAATCAACCGGCGTTGCTGCACCACCTGCCACATACAACACATTGCCGATTACGGCACCACATGCATTGGCCAGTGACACCGGTAATGAAGGCAGTTGCTCTGTATTGATCTTTCCATTTACATACCGAAGTATAAAAGCATCAGCAGTATGCTTCTCTGCATTACTGCCTCCGATACAGATTACCCCATCTTTCCAGGTAACAGCTACTCCATATCCCAGTGTCTGTGGCAGATGCCCGACCAGCTTCCATTGCTGTTGCGCATTTTCCAATACGTAGATCTCATTGTACCATATCTTTCTGGCTCCTGTCCACGGTGCACCATCCGGGAAGTTGGCACCACCTGCTACCAGCAAAGCTCCGTTGGATACACCGGCAAAAGCACCTGCAAATCCAATATGACCGGGTACAGCAGGCAATTGACTCCAGTTAAAATAGCGGGGAGGCACGTCGCTGGCAACACTGTTGTTAATAGCAGCACTCATACAAAGAAGTAAAATAAGGAAACGATATTTTTTCATTTACCGGCAAGTATGTTCATTGAAAATGAGATCAGGTTTTATAAATGTACAGCATGGTTAGCAGCTGTTACACCGGCTGTACCAGCTTTACACTGTTCCAGTACTTTAAAAAATCCTGTAGCATCCAGCATTCCTTTTAACTTTTCTGCATCTGCATCACCCAGGCTTTGCAATGGCAACCTGCAGGCACCAAGATCATATCCCAGCATTTTCATAATGGCTCTTTGTGCAGGAATAGGAGCAAATTTCACCAGGCAACGCACCATCTCCACTGAATGTAGTTGCATAGCACGTGCCTCTTCGTGATTGTTATTGCTGTAGTATTCCATTACTTTCCGGTACAGCGGCGCAGCAAATGTATAGGTACTGCCAATGGCTCCTTTTGCACCAACAGCCAATGCACTCAGCAATAACTCATCGTACCCAAACAGGATATCGTATTTGCCTCCTTTGTAATTTAAACAGGCCTGGTACTCGTGCAAGGTAGAAGCGGTGTATTTGATGCCAGCCAGGTTAGGAATGGCCTCTTCTGCCAACTGCAAAAAATCGATCATATCAACAGCCACACTGGTAAGCACAGGCATGTGATAATAATAGAACGGCAGTGTGGGTGCAGCAGCAGCGATCTGTGCCATGCTGTCTACCAGATTACGGGCAGAGCCGGGCTTGAAATAAAAAGCAGCTACTGATGAAATAGCATCCGCACCGATCAACGCAGCATGCTGTGCCAGCTTTCTCGATTCTGCTATGGATGTATGACCTACATGTATAAACACCAGTAAACGTTTATTGGCTGCCTTTACATACGCCTCAGCTATCGCCATCCTTTCCTCTATTGTAAGGTTAGGCCCCTCGCCATTGGTACCGCAAACAAATACACCGGTCAGCTTATCATCTACCAGCTTGTTCACAATAGCAGGTATCGCTTCAAGGTTTACCGATCCGTCTTTTTTAAATGCAGCAAATGTGGCTGCAATCAATCCTTCTATCTTCATTGGGTTGTTTTGTTTGTTATAAGTTCTATGTTATAAATTAACTGACTATAGTTAAGCTGCGATCAGCAGGCATCAGATCGATCATTTCTTCAGCCATTTAAGATTAAATTTCTTTAGCATCAAACCATAGTTCCAGTCCTTGCCCCTGTTGGTTTCGTACAAACAATAGATCGTACCATCAGGGCCTACAGTAAGATCTGAATAGCCTGCGGCCCCGGGTTCTATTACCTTTTGTACTGTCCAGCTTTTTCCCTGGTCATAACTGAGTTTGGCAACAAGGTTCCGTCTCGGGTTCTTTGGTATATCACGGCTATCAGGATTGGTGAATACCAATACATGCTGTTTACCATCTTTCGAAACCGGTACCTTAATAATGCTGGCCATACAAACCGGGTCAAACAAAGTAGTATCATATACCGGCGCAGACCAGTTGCTGATGCCATCTGCACTGTACAGCACAGCACGTCTGTGTACAGTAGAGCCGGTACGTACATTCAGCATTACCGTACCATCATCAAGCTGTACCGCCATGTTTTCATTAGGATTTTTAAAATCCGCAGAGCTGTCTGCAGCGATTACACCACCCTGCCAGGTATTACCGCCATCATCACTATATACTGTAGCAATGCAGGTAGGACTATGTGTACGATGTGGTGTTAGCTTTTTTGAGTTGGCCAGCCATACCGGTACCAGCAATCTTCCATTCTGTAGCTGTATAGCATGACCGGGGCCGGTTGCCAGTACATTCCAGTTGTATTGCGTTTTAAATTTCTCAAATGCATACGTGATCTCCGTTGGCTCACTCCAGGTATTACCGTCATCCGTTGACCTGGTGTAATAAGCCGTTGCATAATCCCGCTGGAACAGTAAATGAATAGTTCCGTTATTATCCACCACTGGTGCGGGATTGCCGGTTGGCCCTCCCTCCCTGCGTGTTCCTATTACCTGGTATGGCCCCCATGTTTTACCGCCATCCATACTCCTGCGTAATACAAGGTCCATTTCGCCCCAGTCACTGGCATTGTGGATCCGGGCCTCACAAAAGGTCAGCAAGGTTCCTTTCTTAGAGATCACCAGTGCCGGTATCCGCATGGATGCATACACCCCTTCCTGCGGTAAAAACACGATACTGCTATCCAGCGTAGCGCCTGCCGCAGTAGCCTGTTGGGTAGTTTTGCATGACAATGCACCATACACTATAAAAACGATCATCAGATAATTGCTCAGTTTTACCAGCATATATATTCTTATAAATTGTTTTCCTGTTCCATAAAAAATTCAGGGATTATCTTCTTCCCGATCTTCCTGATAGCAGGTAGATCATCTGCACTCACCGACCTGTAAGGCCATCGCAACCGTGGACTTATTCTTGCCCAGCCTCCCACGGCAGCCATCAGTTTATCAACAGCCTGGTTGGCATATCCCTGTTGCGTTATGTAAGGTACAATACAAGTGTTCATAAACTGCTGGATGCGTCGCTGCAACTCCAGCGCCTGTTCCATATCAGTCCCCATCATATTATACCACCGCTGTGCTGCCAGCGGATGAATACAGGCTACATTGGAATAAGCACCATGTGCACCGTACAGTACGCCTGTTGCCAGGTGATGCCCGGGTATAAATACCGACATACCAGTAAAGAGTTGCTGCATCTCAGTGTACCACTGCGTATCTCCACCAGCCACTTTACAACCTACCAGTGGAACAGACTGAGTGATCTCACAGAGATCAGCAGGCAGTAATTTCTTTTTGGCATGTGACGGATTGTATAACACCAGCCCGATATTACCCGCAGCCTGTTGCATTCCCTGTAAATAATCAATGATCTCTTCCATCACCGGCGGAAACCAATCCGGCAATATCACCTGTACTGCAGAAGGCTTCAGCGAAACAGTTCTGCGCAATCTTTCCAATGCTATTACAGGACTCATGTGATTGCACCCTACCTGGAAAGACATACCGGCTGCATTACATTTTTCGGCCAGCAACAAATTGATCTTATCAAATTCATCTTCGGTCTGGTTATAAAACTCTCCTGCTGTTCCATTGGAATAAATGCCATTCACCTTATATGCAATCAAAATATCAATTTCTTCAGCAAGGGCCACATAGTCGATACTTTCATCATTGTTGATGGGTAATAACAATGTGGCCCAGTTTCCATAGATCTCTTTGTAACTCAACGGTTTCATGTGTATATAAAAGTCTTAACCATCCTGTTATGCGCGTTCTGCATTCCGCGTTATTTAAAATAATTCAACGAATAGCTTTCAAAACGTATCAGTTCATAAGGATTGGCAGTTCCTGTTTCATAAGCAATACCCACCAGCGTATCAGACACGATCGCTATATCCGAATAAGCTGACTGACCTGTATTGACCACAAAGCGTTTTGTCCACGATTTGCCATTGTCTTTACTGGTAGTGATGCTCATATTCACACGCGTGGTACTGGCTGCATTAGAGAAAAATAATGTGTACGCATTGTTATAGGTATAAGAAAGCAGGCTACCCTGCGATACCGGGTCAATCAATGCATATTCCCCCTGTACGGTTGTCCAGGTAGTGCCACCATCTTCACTGATGGCCGACACACGGAAGTTCTTTCCGGAACAACGGCTGTTAAGCAACAGCTTTCCGTCCGATAGTTCTGTCACTGTAGTTTCATTGGGTGTAAATGAAGCGGGGTCTGCTGTATTACCAGCGGTCCATGTAGCACCATGATCATCAGAATAGATCATGTATGCCGATTGCACACGTTTGGTAGCATCCTTATTCACTGTTATAAAACAGGACGGCACTACCAGCCTGCCAGCTTTTGCTCCTTTGGTTAATTGAATACCATGACAGGGGCCGGTGGAGATCCAGCCCCATTCGGGTTTGGTAGTGGTAGCAGAAATATTGGTTGCCGCAGCCCATGTTACACCATCATCAGACGATCTTGTTACATATACCCTTCTTGGTACCCCTGTTCCATTGTTGATAGCGCTGATATCATCTGCCCCCCTGTTCCACGACATCAGCATTACAATATCTCCCGTGCTCTGGTCAATAACAGGTACGGGATTGCCACAGGTATTGGTACCATCATCCCATACTTTAATAGTTGGCCCCCAGGTAACGCCATTATCCAGGGAGCGTTTTACAACCAGGTCTATATCACCATTGTCAGCACAACTGTTCTTTCTTGCTTCGGCAAAAGCCAGCAATGTCCCTTTTTTTGTTTTGATGATAGCCGGGATCCTGAAACAGCTATAACCTTCCGTACTTTTCTGAAAGATGGTTATTTTATTGGTAGCAGGCTGATTGGGCACCACTGCTGCTGCCGGAGGTGGTGGCGGAGGGCCTTCTATAGTAGGTTTGCACGAACTGATGATGCTACATACAGCAATGCTGCAGGTAATGAGTTGTATAATGGATGTATGCAATTTCATAAAAACTTTTTTGAGGGTTAACATCAGAAAGCAGGATAGCCTTCTGTTTGTTTTAAATTGGCATTCTGGCTGTACATCGAACGGGTGATGGGGAAATACAACGGAACGTTTTTACCTACCAGGTTAGGCACTTCGGTATAGGCATTGATAGTACCCGCCGCGTGAAAACGTACAATATCCGGCCAGCGCTTCAGTTCGCAATACAGTTCACGGAAACGCTCATCGAAGATCTCACGCTCTACAGATTTCTTATCAGTAGCACCGGTGTATTTACCGGTACCTGCACGTGCTCTTATTTTTTCCAGTTCTATAATAGCTTCCGGCGTTCTGTCGAGAGCAGCAAGCGCCTCTGCACGAAACAGGATCAACTCACCTAAACGGTACAGGATAATATCGCAGTCAAATGCCCTTCCGTCATTATAGACAGTGCCCTTCAGTTTGTTATCAAACACACCTACAATACTGCCATCTGCACGCACCCCTTTAATAATAGAAGCAGCTTTACGTATATCACTGGCATTTACATTAAACACTGCCTCCAGTTTTGCACTGGGCGAATACTGGCTTCGTGCTGCAGTTTCCGCATAAGGAATGCTGGTCTTATTAATAGCATCATTTACCAGCGCACCATTGGGTTTGAGGTAATAGCCATAACTATTATTGTATTCATCTTTCTGGAAATAGATCGACATTACCACTTCCCCGTTATTGCGGTTGTTGGTTGCATAAATGGTATTGAAATCTGTTTGCAGGGAAACCGAAGAGATCACTTTATCCAGTGTAGCAATAGCATCCTGCAGGTCTGCGCTGCTGCCTTTCAATACTTTTGCTTTCCAGATCAGTGCATCTGCTTTCAAGGCATAGGCAGCAGGTTTGGAAGCCCGGCTTTTATTTACAAACCCGGTTTCAGGGAACAGGTCTATTGCGCTGTTCACATCTTTCAGAATCTGGTCCATGATCTCCGATGCAGGAGAACGTGCCAGCAATGGCATATCATCTGATTCGGTTGGTTGCAATACCAGCGGCACATCGCCCCAGGTACGTATAAGATAGAAATAGGTAAATGCCCTGATAAAAGTAGCCTCAGCCATTGCACGGTTCTTAGTTGCCTCATTACCAAATTTGATCGGTGGCGTATATTTTAACAGCAGGTTGCAATGGTGAATGACATTATAAAAATCAACCCAGTTGGGTGCAGTACTTTCTGTAAGGTTCTGTGTCCATGCGTTTGACATACCCTGGTGCAACCCCGGATCAAAGGCATCGCCCCTGTCTTCCATGTAATAGGTAGTATTCATCGTTGAGCGGAACTTGGTATAGATACCGGTCATATAACCGGTTACATCTCCTTCCGACTTCCAGTAACTGGCACTGGTAAGACTGGATACAGGGTCCAGTTCCAGTGTTTTGGTGCAGCTTGCCAGTAATAAGATGCACTGAACAATCACTGCTATCTGAAATATCTTTTTCATGTTTTTATATTTATGAACAAACAATCGCAATCATTAAAAACCAACTTTTACGCCGCAGTTAAACTCACGCGGACGTGGGTATTGTCCAACATCTGAACCCGTATAGATCTCAGGAGAAAGGCCATCGTATGGAGTGATGTAGCCTATATTGTAAATACCGGCAAATACTTCCAGGTTTTGTATTGCTGCCTTTTTCAGCAAACGGTTACGCAACTGGTAGCTGAGTGACACTTCCCTGAAAGCAATAAAATCGCCTTTGTTGTAATACAATGAACTATTGCTGGAGTTACCTACAGAATTACCAATACCATTATCATTGCGAACATGGTTGCGATAACCAAAATCAAAATCACTTTCTACTGTATATCTTGGAATAACAGCTATATCGCCGGGCTTTTTCCATACCTTATCGCTCAGCACATCCGTAAGCGTCATATTGTTGTTGCGGGAGCTGCCATTGGCTTTGGCACGGAAACCATTGTCAATTACATGGCCGTATGCGTAGTCAACCAAAAAACGTAAAGCAATGCCCCTGTAGGTTACAGTGTTACTGATGCCGCCCGTTTTATCAGGACGGATATAACCCATAAAGATCATATCCTTGTTATCGATCCTGTTATCACCATTCCTGTCTTCCCAGATAGCATCACCACCTTTTTTAACACGACCGTTGGCATATACATCATAAGGAGCATTGGCTGCATCCGCATCTGTTGAATACACTCCCACCATATGGTAAGCCCATCTGCCACCATATCGCTCTCCTTCAGCAAAGCCTCCTACCATCGTTTCTTTTTGTTTGGAAACATCATACACAATATTGCCACCAGAGCGGTTTTTCTCCTGTCCATTGAAAGGCAGCTTAACAACAGTAGACCTGTTGTAAGCGAAATTCATACTGATATCCCAGGTAAAGTTTCTTGACCTGATAGGTGTGGCATTCAGTTCAATCTCAAAACCTGTGCTCCTGATAGAACCGAAATTACTTTTGATGGAACTGAAACCGGAGTTAGCATCCAGCGGTTTACTGTACAGCCTGTTTGAAGTGATCTTATTATAGTAATCCAGCAAAATGGTAACCCTGTCTTTGAACAGGCCAATATCCACACCCGCATCATACGAGGTAGTAGTTTCCCAAACAAGGTTATTATTGGCAACAGCAGTATTCAGAATACCTACCTGTCCCATATAGTTGTAAGACGTGCCGGTAGAATAAGCGCCCTGTGAATCACCGATCGACAATTCGTTATTACCTGTTTGTCCCCAGCTTGCCCTGAGTTTTAACTGCGAGATGATAGAAGAAAGATTCCAGAAGTTCTCCCGGTGAATATTCCAGCCGGCAGAGAGCCCCGGGAATAAACCCCATTTATGTTCACTGGCAAATCTTGACGAACCGTCGTACCGTAAACTGGCAGACAACATATACTTACGGTCAAAATCATAATTGACACGACCGAAATAACTCATCGTATTGTCTTCTGAAACAGAAGTTGAGATCCTTTGTGTGGACACACTGGTTGCATTCAGTGTAGGAATATTATCTGTTGGCGCTCCATAGCCACTGCCGGACATAGCATAGGTATAAGCATACAGGTAACTGCCACCCAGTACAGCATTGATGTTGTGACTGCCCCCAAATGTTTTTACATAGTTGAATACACCATCTGCCTGCAGGTTCTTGTCAAACTGGTGCGCGGCAGATGCGTCCCTGTTCTTATTGATCTCGTTATATGCTTCAAACCTGTTCTGGATACCGGAGCCGGCGTACCAGTACACAGCAGGAGAAAAATTAAGACCGGGAAGGATATTGATATCGGAACCCACTTTTATATTGGTACGATACACGTGGTTATCGCTGTACTTTTCCTTATAATATACTTCATGCAGCCTGCTGCGGAAAGTAGCAGACACTTCACCGGGAGCGGGCGTACCATCCTCATAATACAACCTTTCAGTAAAGGGCATGGTAACCGAACGGCTCAGCACATTGGTATAATTGTTGGCCACATCACCATTACGCCATACGTAATTGAGGCTCGTATTAATGCTTACACGGTTGCTTACTTTATAGCTCGCTTTAAAATTGGCTGAATAATTCTTGTACCAGGTACCGTACACAATACCATCCTGGTTAAGATAACCAAGCCCCAGGTAATAGTTCATCTTATCAGTACCGCCGCTTACATTAAAATCATATTCCTGCTTGTAACCGGTCTGAAAAGTAATGTCCTGGAAATTGGTGGATTTAAAGATCAACTGGCGACCGGTAACAGGATCTGTCATGGTTTGCCAGCCAGCCTGGTTCAGCAGGTAATCAACATATTCCTGTCCATAGTTCAGCACATATACGTCCAGGAATTCCAGTGTATGCTTTGTATTACGTGGATTACCCGTTGACATACCGTAAGTGCCGCCTTCAAGATATTTGGTTTTATTGGCAGCCGTACTGAAGTTGTTAATAGCGGTTCTGCTTACAGCGATATAATCCTGTGCACTGGTGAAGTTGTAACGTTTGGCCTGTTTCTCGATACCACTGGTTACTTTAAAACTGGTAACGGCCCTGCCTGTTTTACCACCTTTTGTTTTTACAATGATAATGCCATTAGCCGCCCTGGCACCATAAATGGCGGTAGAAGCAGCGTCTTTCAATACCTGTACCGATTCAATGTCGTCAGGATTCAGATCGCTTATATTACGGATGGCGCCTACAAAACCATCAACAATAAACAAAGGCGCATCACCTTCCGGAGAAGTAGAAGTACCGCCCCGGATAAAGATCTGTGGGTTAGAACCTGGTTGTCCGTCAGATATCTGCAGGGTAAGCCCCGGTACCCTGCCCTGCAATTGCAGTAAAGGGTTTGCACCGGGCGCATGCGCAAATTCTTTATCAGATACTTTAGAAATAGAACTGGTAACCGCAGCACGTGATTGCTGTCCGTAGCCAATAACCACAACCTGGTTAAGCGCATTGGCATCTGCATCAAGCGATACATTGATCACCTTGCGGTTGTTAACCGCTACCTCTTTGGGTTGGTAGCCTACAAAACTAAAAACGAGGATAGCATTTTTGTCGCTCACATGAATACTGTAGCGACCAAGAGAATCAGTAGTAGCAGAAATGAGCGTTCCCTTTACGTTTACAGTAACACTTTGCAACACATCAGAAGCGTTGCCGGAAGTTACCACCCCGGAAATAACGGCATTATTCTGGGCAGAAAGCCGCAGCGTAATGACGCATAAAAAGGCCATTAACCAATAAGCAGATAGCTTTTTCATATAGCAATTTTTCGATTATTAGTACTTATGTAGTACATATCAAAAATGGAACATTTTTAAATATCGTCCAAAAAAAGGTTTTACACATCATTGCAAGCAACTAATAGTCAGTACATTAAAGAGACAATTTTGCTTCACGTGGCTTTTTGGGAAAAATGGCAGATTTTGACAGGCAATTTATTTTTTCGTATTTTGTCCCACATATCAACAATTTAAAACTCATTGCAAGTGGCGTTGTTACCAAGTGAATTAAGCAAAGACCTGGAACCTATTTCTAATAGCACCATGGCCGACCTGGTAGAGATCAGATTACGTGAATACCTGAAGAAGAAATCCTTTTTACCGGGCGATTCTCTTCCCAAAGAAATAGAACTGGCAGAAGCGTTGGGGGTTAGCCGCAATATTGTACGTGAGGCATTGAGCAGGTTACGCATGCTGGGCATGATCGAGTCGCGTAAAAAAAGAGGAATGGTCTTAACAAGACCTGATATACTGGGAGCTTTTGAGCGGGTGCTTGATCCGCTGATCATTGATAAAAGTACCCTGCAGGATATTTTTGAATTACGTCTTGTACTGGAAATGGGTCTTGCTGATATACTCTATATCCGCAAAACAGAAAAAGATATTGAGGAATTACGTGCAATTGCAAAACGGGAAGTAAAAAGCAGCACCTTCTTTCGTATAGAGAATGAAATTGAGTTTCACGGAAAACTCTATGCCATTACCGGCAACGATACACTAAAGCGTTTCCAGATCATGCTACTGCCCATCTTTGGTTATGTAACCACGCTGGAGAAAAAACAGGTAAAAGGCAAAGTAACGCATATGGACCTTGTAGATATTCTGCAGAATGGTGACAAAGAAGATTTCAGAAAAGGTATGCGCGAACACCTTGCACCACATTTTGACAGGCTGAATAAATAAGCTGTTATTGAATACAAGTCCGAAAACAAGAAAATATCAAAGGAAAGCAGAAGTCAGATGTATGAAGTCGGAAGTTAGATGAATGAAAGATCGAACTGCAAATTGCCAACTGCCAACTTGCATTCCTCGCCACTCGTAGCTCAAAGCTCGCCGCTTGCATTCGGGATAACTGCAAACTGTCAACTGCCAACTTTCTTCCTGTCTTTCCTTCGACATTCGAAATTCTGTATTCAACATTCGATATTTCCCCCCGTACTTCTTATTTCGTACTTCCTTGTGCCCCCTACTTCTTCCTATCCATCACTATCATAATCGCCCCTGCTGCAATAGCAATACCACCTGCATACATAGGCCAGGAAACTGTTTTATGCTCTTTTTTATTGATCTCCACTGATCCCAGGTCAACCACTTTCTTCTCGCGGGTAAAGTTGAAGCTTCTGAATACCAGCATCAGGATACCTGCTACTATTAATATTATACCGAACACTTTCATATTGGCATTTTAGACATGGACATAAAAAACCCATGCCACTACCGCTGGTTCATTATTCACATAATTATACACAATCAGCCTTCAGATTATCATTGGTTTCTATATTTCCGGCTAATGGGTATTGAACATTAAGCCAGTATTAAGAAAACGTAAAATAAAAAACACCTAATTATTAAATCGTTTGAGCGGGTACCCACCAAATTAACAAACCTTTCAACTTTGCGCCTTCAATACTCAAAACACCATGTTTACTTCCAGACGCAAACAGTTCTCCTGGCTTTTCGCTTTTTCGTTTTTGATTATTGCCAACGGGTTTTCACAAAACAATCATCCTGACGCACATTATAACCTGCTGAAAGGAAAGAGCTATGTACAATCCAAGAACTATTACCTGCTGACCCTTTTTGATGAATTACCGGAAGTAAAAAAATTACTGGCTGCCGATGCTTACCTCGGTTCACTGGGTAAGCTCAAAACAGACTCTTTAAAAGCAGCCCTTAAAACCTGTGAAAAAGACGGCCTTTGCTATACCAGCCACCTGAAATTCAGTGATGCTGAGATCAAACAGGTAGGCGAAAAACTGAAAGCATTATACCAGCCCGCTAATGCATTGGGCAAACTGGTAAAAGAACACCTGCTCCCATCAGGCACTTATGTATTGTTCCAGAACTTACCTGCTGATGAAATGCTGGTAAAAGCATGGACACAGGATGCTGAGGGTGTAAACTTTGCCATCGGTGTATATGCTGAAGGTAAAAAGCCTAATTATCCCCTTATTGATTCTATCAGCTTTACTACACGCGATCCACGCAATCCCAATGCATTTTCAAATGGCTTCATCAGCCTGCTGTACAATGCCTCTTATATGCTGGCAACAGAAAACGAGAGCAAACCAACATTCTATAGTCTTTCTATGAATGCAGCACTTCATTTCATCGAGATCAATGAAAGAAACCAGGCTGCTGATTTTGAACCTATGACTGCCGGTGAGAACAAAGCAGCTCTCGACCGCATGAAGACCATTAAATGGGACCAATACAAATACTCTCTTATCCTTATCCCCGGCGCCGGCCCCGATGAACCCGAGGTAGCATTAAGCGCAGAAGGTATGATCCGTTGCAGACTGGCAGCCATTCAATACCACAAAGGATTGGCTCCTTTTATTGTAACCTCCGGAGGAAAAGTGCATCCTTACAAAACAAAGTATTGTGAAGCCACTGAAATGAAAAAATATATGGTGGAGGAACTGCATATCCCTGCAAGCGCCATCATCATTGACCCCCACGCAAGACATACTACTACCAACATGCGTAATACAGTGAGAATGATGTACCGGTATGGTATGCCATTTAGCAAAGCAGCTATTACCTGTACTACCCGTGGACAGAGTGGTATGATTGAGAAAACCCTTATCGCCCGCTGCTTGAAAGAACTCAATGAAGCACCCTATAAAAATGGTGTCAGGCTGAGTGAGACAGAAGTGGAATTCTATCCGTTGATCGATGCATTGCACATCAATCCAACGGAACCTATGGATCCCTGATCTTAAAAAATAAGACCTGTTATGAAATACACGTTTACCGCCATAGCATTACTGGTGGCAGGATGTCTTTTGTCCTTTACCTACCGCCAGGATATGACACTTGACCACGCTTACAGCATCGATTCATTAGGTGCCTGCCAGGGAGTTTCTTACCAGAACGGAAAGATCTTTTTATACGGAGATCGTGAAGTGGGTATGATCCGCGAATACAAAATGGAAGGCGATAGCCTTGTGTACATGCACAAAGAAATGAAGCTCACACTGAATGATACTGATGTTATCAATCATCCTACAGGCATTGCATACAATGGTAAAGACCCTGTATTTATCGGCAATAGCATTCGCCTGAACAAAGAAGGCACCCTGTGGCGCGCAGTGATCTATTGCATTGACTGGAATGGATTACAGAAAACCGGCACATTGGATGGCAACCTGCTCAATACAATTGAAGATGATGCCTGCATACAGGGTACACGTCCTGAATATGTGAAGTATAATAACAAATGGTATGTAGCCACTGCCGATTATGGCAATAAAGCAAATGAAGTAAGACTATACGATCCCGCATTATTAAAGAAAGCCGGAAAGACTTCAGAAGCAGGCGTAGTAGTAAAAAAATTCACCTGTACACCCTGGGTACAAAATCTTCACTGGATTGCAGAGAAAGGTCAGCTGTTGCTGATCCAGAACCAGACTGAAGGTAAGGGCTGGCGCTTTACTTATGTTGATCTTGCTAAATCGATTGCTTCAGGCAAACAGGAAGTAGTAAGAGTAGTTGATACTGACAGGCCTGATGAGCTGGAAGGTTTCACTTTCCTGAGATCAAACAACAAAGGCATTGCAGTTAGCTCTTCACGCAGGAACAACGTAAACACCATGAGCATTGCATGGTAGCATTATTTCCATATACCCATCACTTTTAAAAATAAGGTATGCAACAACAACTCTCCCACAGCAATCGCTTCAGAAGTACACGCTTCGCCGGCGGTGTTGCTGTGCTGCTATTTGCAGGACTGGCAGTAAACCAGCCTGCGGCTTATGCAGAAAATGTACATTCTGCTTATGAGAAGAACTATTTCCTGAAAGTATCCGGTACTGTAACTGATGAAAAAGATCAGCCAATACCAGGTGTGAGTGTAATGGTGAAAGGCAGCAAAACAGGTACTACTACTGATGCATCAGGCCGTTTCAGCCTTGATGTTGCAGAAGGCAGTACACTGGTATTTTCATCTGCCGGTTATGCAGCACAGGAAGTAACTGCATCTGCCAACATCACTTACAGCATTCGTCTGAAAGAAGACAACAAAATGCTGGATGAGGTGTACGTGGGTTATACCCGTTTGCGCAAAAGCGATGTAACAGGTGCTATCTCCAGTGTAAAAGCAAGCGAATTAAATATTGGTTCTCCTACTATCAGCCAGGCACTGGTTGGTAAAGTAGCCGGTGTACAGGTATCACAGGTAAGTGGTGCTCCTTACTCCGGTGCTAAGATCCGCGTACGTGGTACCGGTTCTATCAACGCCAGCTCTGAGCCACTGTATGTAATTGATGGCTATGCTGTAGGTGGTACTCCCAGCCAGGGACAGGGCAACGGTGGTAATGGTACCAGCGGTTACAACCCTTCTACCTCTGGTAACGATGTATTCATCAACCCCGAAGACATTGAATCAATCGAGATCCTGAAAGACGCGGCTTCTGCGGCGATCTACGGTTCAAGAGCTTCCGGTGGTGTGGTACTGATCACTACCAAACGTGGTAAACAAGGTAAAGGCAAACTTTCTTACGACTACCAGATAGGCAGTCAGCAACTGGCTAAGAAAGTGAAACTGCTGAACTCAACCCAGTTTACTGATCTGTTTGTAGAAGGCCGCAATGCCAACTACAAAGACATCCTGATATCTAAAGGCGTAACCTGGAATGATGCTTATTATTCCGACGACAACGCTACACGTGTTGCCAAAGCAGGACAAACTGCTACCAACTGTTCTGTATGTATCATTAAGGACCTGTATGACTTCCCTACACAGAAGATCATTGCTCCTAAATACAACACAGACTGGCAGGATGTACTGTATGACAATGCCATTGTACAAAGACATAATGTTAACTTTTCAGGTGGTAATGCAGGAACACGTTACCTGATCAGCGGTAGCTACCTCGATCAGCCCGGTATCCTCAACAGCACTTACCAGAAAAGAATTAACCTGCATGCGAATATCGATGCAGACGTTACTAAAAAATTAAAGGTTTCAGCAAGCGTATTCCTGACAAATACCAACAACCGTGAAGTACAGGAAGGTCGTTTTAACCAGGGTCCTATCTTAGGTGCGTTGATCTACATGCCTATTTTCCCTGCTTACAATGCTGATGGCTCACTGGCTACTGCCGATAAAGGTGCAGGTGCACAGACTGATGGTTACGCTTACGCCTTCCAGGGTATTGAAAATCCGCTGGCACTGGCTCAACGCGTAAAGATCTACCGCAAAGGCACAAGAAGCACTTTCAATGCCAATGCTACTTATGAGATCATCAAAGATCTTTCGTTTAAAGTAAACCTGGGTGGACAGAACTACAACGAAAAGTATGAGTATTACTACCCTACCAACCTGAGCAATGGTGTAAACCCTCCCGGTTCTTCACAGTCTATCCTGGCAGCTAATGCTTCAGCACAGAACCTGGTTATGCAGGATCAGTTAGCTGAGTTTACATTGAACTACAGGAAAAAATTCGGCAAACACAGCATTGACGCCCTTGGTGGATACAGTGCACAGAAAACTACTTCTGACATTGTTGCTGTAGCTGCTAAGAACTACTCCAACGACAATATCCAGGAGATCACCAATGGTGGTTCTGCTGCCGGTGACTCTTACCTGCTCACTGCCGGTAAATCTACTACCACACTGGTATCTTACTTCTCAAGAGTGGTGTACGATTTCGACAAACGTTATTTTGTAACAGGTTCATTCCGTACAGACGCTTCTTCACGTTTCGGTCCGTTGAGACGTTGGGGTAAATTCGGTTCTGTGTCTGCCGGCTGGACCGTTTCTAATGAATCATTCTACAACAACTGGCTGGGCAACAACTCTACTTTGAAATTGCGTGCAAGCTGGGGTCTTACAGGTAACAACAACATCGGTAACTATAACTACGAACAAGGTTTAACCGGTTCAGGTGGTGTGGTAATCGGCAGCACAGTGTACAACGGTACATGGGCTGGTGGTATTAAAGATGCCAACCTGGGTTGGGAATCTACTTCTCAGTACAACTTCGGTTTCGATGCGACCACGCTGAACAACCGCTTATCAGTGATGTTCAACTATTATATCAGTAAATCATTTAACCTGCTGTATAATAAGAGCATTTCTTCTTTATCCGGTTCTTCTACCATCCTTACCAACCTGCGTAACTCTGATATCCGTAACAACGGTGTGGATCTGCAGGTGGATTATAAAGTTATCCAGGGAAGAGACTTCAACATGAGCGTAAGCGGTAACATCATGGCCAACAGGAACAAAGTAGTAAGCCTTGGTGGTGCCAGCGAAATTCAGACCAATGGTGCTGAAAGAAGCTATATCACGCACATTACAAGAGAAGGTGATCCTATCGGTTCTTTCTACGGTGTAAAAGTAGCAGGCATGGTGCGCCAGGCTGATATGGACAATGTAAATGCTGACCTTGCTGTTTACAAAGCCAATGGCAACAAATTCCCTACCGGTTACAAACTGAAAGCGTTCCCTATCTCTACATCTTCTACAACGCCTTTGAATCCTGGTGACCTGTACTTTGTAGATAAAAATGGCGACGGCTTGATCACTGACGCTGATAAAGACATCATCGGTACTCCTTATCCTAAATTCAACTATGGCTTTGCTATCAACCTGAGCTACAAAATAGTTGACTTCAGTGCTTCATTCAATGGTTCTTATGGCAACCAGGTACTGGACGGACAGGATTACTATGTACGTAACATGGAAGGTTCCGGTAACAACTACGCTGTAGTAGACCAACGTTACAGAAGCGAAGCTAATCCCGGCAACGGACATGAGTACAGAGCTTCACGCGGTGGTTCACAGAGCAACAGCACCCGTTTGTCAAACTACTACCTGCAGGATGGTTCTTTCTTCAGGTGTACCAACATGACATTAGGTGTAAACCTTACTTCACTGAGCTTCACCAAAAAGATCGGCATCAGCTCTTTAAGATGGTATGCTTCTGTTGACAATGCATTTACAATTACCAAATACCTGGGTTACAATCCTGAAGTTGACTTCAACAACGGAGCTAACCTTACACCGGGTGTAGACTACGGTAAATACCCGCTGGTTCGTTCTTTCAACACAGGTATTTCAGTTCAGTTCTAAACAAACAACCAGCTACAAAAAATATTATATGCGTAATCTATTTATCATATCCGCAGGTCTGTTACTGGTGTCAGGGGTCAGCAGTTGCAGCAAATCATTCCTGGAACAAACAAACCCCAACGGTATAAACGTTGACAACGGTTACAAAACCGAGAATGATATTACAAATGGTCTGTACGGTGTATACCAGTCATTGAGAAGCTCAAACTGTATTGGCGAAGGCGCCCAGTTGTGGACAGATGACCGTGCTGATGATGTAAACACTACCGACAACCAGTCAAACAACGGTGAGCCCTTCCAGTTCTCTGCATTTTCACTGGTGCCCAGCAACAGTTACCTGCAAAGTCACTGGACCGCTCTGTACACTCCTATCTCAAGAGCTAACCTTATTTTATCCGCTATCACCGGTATCACCTTTGCCAGCGAGGATACTAAAAAACAGTACGTTGCTGAGCTGAAGTTCATCAGGGCGCTGATGTATTTCAACCTGGTACGTGAGTTTGGTGATGTGCCCCTGGTTACTGACAGGCTTTCTTCTGCTGATCAGGCTGCTGCATTGACCTTCCGTGAAAAAAAGGAAACCGTTTATGCACAGATCGTTGCTGACCTGAAAGACGGACTTACCAGCACACTGCCGGTAGTACAACCTGCTGCCAGCAAAGGAAGAGTATCCTTACAGGCTATCAATGGTCTGCTGGGAAAGGTTTACCTGACTATGGCAACCACACTGGATGCATCAACTAAAGCAGAGAATTTAACCAATGCCAAAACATACCTGTTGGCTTGTTACAACCAGAAAACGTTCAACAACCTTTCTGATATTCCTTTTGCCGATGTATTTGATGTATCCAAAAAGGCTACCAACCAGGAGATCATTCTTCAGATCGCTTACAAACAAGGTGATGCTTCTTATTCTTCATCACTGGCAAGAAACAACCAGGCCAAAGGTGAAACCATCAACTCACTGTATGTGTCACAGGGTTCCGGTGGTTTGTTTACCAAAGACCTGCTGAATGAATTTGAAACAGGCGACCTGCGCACCAACTTTACTGTAAAGTTTGCTGCTGCTACTAACGCCTATTTCATTACTAAATTCAGGGATGCAAGCGCTACTGCTACTACCAATGGTTATGGTGGTAACGATTGGATTCTGATGCGCTATGCTGATATCATCCTGAACCTGGCAGAGGTTGCTATGTACCAGAATGATAATGCTACCGCTATCAACTACCTGAACATGGTTCGTACAAGAGCACAAAGACCGGACTATGCTACCATGATGCTGGACGCTACTTACTCTTCAAAATATCCAACTTTAAAACTGGCTATCCTGCACGAAAGAAGAGTAGAGCTGGCATTTGAGCACCACCGCTGGCACGACCTTATCCGTTTCTTTAACGCTACAGAACTGGTGACCTATTTTGCCGGTAAAAAACAGGCAGACTATGACAACTCACCGTTGACTAACGTTACTACCAAGGATTACTACTTCCCGATCCCTTATAATGAGTATAAGCTGGACCCGGTGAAGATGTACCAGAATCCTGGTTACTAATACCTGTTGATCGCAATCCCCAAAGCCGTCTTAGTTTTTACTGAGGCGGCTTTTTTAATGGTTGCACGCAAAGACGGCAATCGTGAATCGTCAGTCGTGAGTGGAGCTTCCGGATACCAGATACTGGATATTGGATTTGAGATTTGATGTTCGAAATTTGATCAATACAGCAGATCTTCCTGTATTTGCTCGTGGCTCATAGCTCAAAGCTCGCCGCTTGTATTCGAGATAACTGCAAATTGCCAACTGCCAACTTGTATTCCTCGCCGCTCGTAGCTTAAAGCTTGTATTTGCGTTAAGCGTTTCGCGTTGAGCCTTCAGCTTCTCCTTCAAAATTCGACATTCAATATTTCACTTCCCGTACTTATAACTTCGTATTTCGTACTTCCTTCTGCCTTCATTGTCATAACAATGTCAGTTTTCCTTATCACGCAAGCATCTTTTTCTTATTGCGTAAGCGATTTTACCGTTAGCGACACACGAATTACAATGTCGGAAGCAATTTTGCGGCGCATACACATACGGCGTTAAACTAACTGACATGAAACCTAAACAAACACTTCTTCTTCTTCATGCATTGATTATCTCCCTTATTTCTTTTGCCAATACAGAAGACAATAACGGGACCATCAGGGGAAAGGTTACTACCAACGACAATCAACCCGCTGCGTCTGTAACCGTTATTCTCAAAAACAGTAAGCGAACTACTTTTACCGGTGAAGACGGTACTTTTATCTTCCGCAACCTGCCGGCAGGTCTTTACGAACTGGAGATCTCTACCGTTGGTTATGAAACTATTACAAAGACACTGACTGTTGAGCCCAATAAAACCACAGAGGTTACATTGCAATTACAGCTTTCTGAAAAACAGCTGGAGGAAGTAATTGTAAGGTCAGGCATTAAAGGATACAAAGTATCTAATGGTTCTTCAAGCCTGAGGCTGCAAACTCCTTTGCTGGAAGCTGCTCAGAACATACAGGTGGTAACCAGTAAAAGCCTGGCAGATCAACAGGTGATCAGCATGAGCGATGGCGTTATCAGGAACGTAAGTGGCGTCACCCGTGCAGAACACTGGGGTGATCTGTACACGAATATCAGCGCAAGAGGCTCACAGATCCAGGCTTTCCGTAATGGCTTCAACGTGGTTAACTCCTACTGGGGGCCACTGACCGAAGACATGAGCCTTGTAGAAAATATTGAGTTTGTAAAAGGTCCTGCAGGCTTTATGCTTTCCAGCGGCGACCCAAGCGGCTTATACAACGTAGTTACTAAAAAGCCTACCGGGCAAACCAAAGGTGAAGCTACGGTAACACTCGGCAGCTACGACCTGTATCGTGCTACCCTTGACCTGGATGGCAAATTATCCCAGGACGGAAAATTGCTCTACAGGTTAAACCTCGCTGCCCAGAACAAGAACTCATTCCGTGCTAACGAATACAACAATCGTTATGTGGTAGCTCCTGTGATCTCCTACCAACTGGATGATAGAACAAAACTGACCTTTGAATACAACTACCAGCGTGCTAATATGAGCGATGTTGGTTCTTACTATGTATTCTCTCCTTTTGGCTATGCCAACCTACCCCAGAACTTCACCTCTCTGCCCGGTGGTCTGCCTGGTACCAAGATCAATGATCACAGCCTGTACCTGAACCTGCAGCACCAGCTCAACAGCGAATGGAAATTCACGGCACAGGTTGCACAGTTCATTTATGACCAGGAAGGCTCTTCCATGTGGCCAACTACATTCTACTCCGATGGCAAATACATCCGCTCTGTAGGCATCTGGGATGCACACAGTACCATGACAATGGCACAAGCATTCCTGAACGGTGATATTACAACCGGTAAGATCCGTCACAGGATCCTTGCAGGACTGGATATGGCCAACAAAAACTATATGGCAGACTGGGGTCAGTCTCATGACCTTGACCTCGCTACCAATCCATTTGATCCCCAGAATCCCAACCTGGGCATTCCGGAAAATGGATACCCTGTGTTTGACAGATCAACCCCACTGAAAGAAAGAGCACAGCTCTCCGGTGGTCTGCAAACCATGCGTTATACCAGTATTTATGTACAGGATGAACTTGGCTTTTTCAGGAACACACTCAGGCTTACACTTGCAGGACGTTATACCGACCTTGCTCAGTCTGCCTGGGGTGCTGCTGCAGATAAAGCAAAACATTTTACTCCACGCGTAGGTCTTAGTGCTTCACTGGATAAAAACACTGCGGTGTACGCTTTATACGACCAGGCATTTATACCACAATCCGGCAAAATGGCCAATGGCAAAAAAGTACAGCCCATTACCGGCAACAATATGGAGATCGGCATTAAGCGCGATTGGTTCGGTGGAAAATGGAATACCACACTTGCTGTTTACCGCATTCTTAAAAACAATGAGCTGACCGCTGATCCTTTCAGCCCGCCAACTTCTGGTCTCAGCATCGAACTGGGTCAGAAGAGATCACAGGGCGTGGAGTTTGATATCCGTGGTACACTGGCAAGAGGTCTGAACATTGTAGCCAACTATGCTTATACCAATTCAAAAGTTACCAAAGTAGCGGATGGCGTTACCAGCATCAAAGTAGGTGATATTGTACCCGGTTATGCAAAACATACTGCCAATGCATGGCTATCTTATAAAGTACCAACGGGTGTGCTGAAAGGCGTGGGCGCATCAGCAGGATTTACTTACCTGGCAGGCAGGGCTACTTATTACGAAGCATCACCTGATCCTTCCAAAACACTCAACGATTATTTTAAACTGGATGGTGGTGTTTTCTGGGAAAAAGATAAGATCCGTGTTAGCGTGAATGTTTATAACATCTTAGACAGGTATCTTTACAGTGGTTCCTATGAATCCTGGACTACAGAAGTTCCTGTGTACGACTGGCAAACCGAAGCATTCCGCAATGCACGCTTTGCGATCAGCTACCGTTTCTAACCCTTTCATACATAACAAAAGATCCCTCTTCCTTTACAGGCGGAGGGATTTTTGACTTTACAAAAGACTGGCTACTCACTGTTCATTATCCTTAAAGACCGCCTAAAACAACCACATGACAGTAAAGAAAATAACCGGTAAGATCCATTTATGGCTGGGGCTGGTATCAGGCATCATTGTAGTTTTTCTCGGTATTACCGGGTGTATGCTTGCTTTTGAAAATGAAATAAGAAGCCTCACAGAATCGTACAGAGAGGTAACCCCGCTGCAGCAACCTCTTCTGCCCCCTACCCAGCTGAAACAGCTGGCAGAGCAATCGCTGACCTCTAAAAAAGCATTGGGGATTGAATATCCCGCTAAGGATAAAGCCGCCCTTGCTTACTATTACGACGATGATAATTTTGAATTGGTTTTCCTCAATCCTTATACCGGTGCTATCCTGAAGCACAAGAACATGAATAAAGACTTTTTCAGGATCATTACAGAAGGCCATTACTATCTCTGGCTGCCAGCCCGTATAGGACAGCCCATCGTTGCATCCGCTACGCTGATCTTTTTAATCATGATGATCTCCGGTCTCATACTCTGGTGGCCTGTTAATAAAGCAGCGGCAAAACAACGTTTCTCTATCAAGTGGTCAGCCAAATGGAGAAGAAAGAACTATGACCTGCACAACGTCCTCGGCTTTTACATGACCTGGATCACCATCTTCATTGCCATTACAGGATTGATCTGGGGCTTTCAGTGGTTTGCAAAGTCGGTTTACTGGGTTACCTCCGGTGGGCATATAGCAGAAGAACATACTGACCCTGTTTCAGATACTACCAGTCCTGCTCCTGCGGTTAATATAGCTGACCTCCTGTGGCAGCAACATATAAAGGAGTTGCCTGCCAATGAAGGGGTTTCAGTATGGTTTGCAGGCAGCAATGCTGCACCAATAGAAGTAACTGTAAATCACCGACCCGGCACTTATTACAATTCCGATAACTATCATTACGATCAATATACCGGTAAAGAGTTACCAGCCGCAGGCAGTTATGCAGGTAAATTTTCAGACGCAAAATTTGCTGACAAGATCGTTCGCATGAACTACGATATCCATGTAGGAGCAGTATTAGGATTACCTGGCAAAATACTGGCTTTCTGTGGTAGTCTTATAGCAGCCAGTCTGCCCATCACCGGCTTTTTGATCTGGTGGGGAAGGAAGAAGAAACGGTTGCGGGTTTAAGGTTTTGTGTTTCGGGTTGAAGAATCGTGAAACTGTTCCGGGTTTCGGGTCTGACGTTTCGGGTTCTTTAACTCAGTCTTTCCTTCGAAATTCAACATTCGATATTTTCACCTTTCGTACTTGTCGGCCTTGTTAACTTCTCAACCTATCAACTTGTCAACTGTATTTCCTTGAGCCTTGTTCCTTGAACCTTGTGCCTTAACTTACAACCTATAACTTAAAACCTACAACCTGTATTCCATTTTCAAATCCTCAAATTTTCAAATCCTTCATTCGCATACCTGCACATTTGCATATCATTATTCACTTCTCAACGACTTCACCGGGTTGGTAACAGCAGCTTTAATGGCCTGGAAACTTACAGTAACCAGCGCAATCAAGACAGCCAGCAATGCAGCAACGACAAACATCCACCAGCTGATGGTGATACGGTAAGCAAAATGTTCAAGCCAGCGGTTCATACCATACCAGGCCAGTGGCGATGCAATTACAATCGCTACCATCACCAGTTTAACAAAATCCCTGGACAACAAAGCAGTAACGTCTGCTACAGAAGCGCCCAATACTTTACGAACACCGATCTCTTTAATACGCTGTTCAGCAGAAAAAGCAGACAACCCAAACAACCCCAGGCAGGCAATCAGGATAGCGATCAATGTAAAATAGCCTACGATGGCAGATGCACGTTGATCCTTCTCATAATTCCGCTGAAAGTCCTTATCGAGGAAGGAATACATAAAAGGGATAGAAGCATTCAGCTTGTTCCATACCTTTTCTGACTCTTTTATAAAATCGCCATAGTTAGCAGCAGCAACGTTGGCAATAACATAATTATACCGGTTGCCATGTGCAGTGTTAAAGGCAAAAGGTTTGATAGGATTGTACAGGCTCTCAAAATTAAAGTTCCTCACCACTCCTACTATTTCCATAATGTGATGATCGCCTTTAAAATCATAATACACTTTTCGTCCCACAGCAGTTTTAGGATCATAGCCCAGTTCTTTCAACGCGGCCTCATTCATTATTACGCTGTTGGAATCTGCTGTAATGTTCTCAGAAAATGCTCTGCCGGCCAGCAACGTAATGCCTAAGGTTTTAAAATAATCATGCTCCACGTTTGCAAGACGCACGTCTATTACATCATGTACGGTTTTCCCTTCACCATAAAAAAGCATATCCTCAATATTCTCAATACCCGGGTAGGTAGAACCGGCGGTAATAGAATGCACTGCAGGGTTCTTCTGCAATTCGTTCTTGAATGCAGTATAGTTCTTAATAGCATCCTCACTTTGCAGCGGGAATATTACTTTTTGCTCTTTATTGAATCCCAACGACTGGTTATCGAGATAATGCAGCTGTTTGAAAATAACGATAGCACCCAATACCAGGCAAACGGAAACAGTAAACTGGAATACCACCAGCCCTTTACGGATCGCTATGGCTGAAAAATGATTGACCAGTTTTCCTTTTAATACTTTTACAGGTTTAAAAGAAGACAAATAAAACGCAGGATAAAGACCAGATAAGATACCTGTACAAACAGTAAGTGCAGCAATGCTCCACCACATAGCAGGTTCCTCAAACAGGGTAAGCTGTTTCTGGGTAAGCCCATTAAATACAGGCAATAACATTGCTACAATAACAGTAGCCAGCAACAATGCAATACAGCTCATCATTACCGATTCTCCCAGGAACTGGAAGATGAGCGTTTTTCTTTCAGCCCCCATCACCTTACGTACGCCTACTTCCTTGGCCCTTTTACCAGACCTTGCCGTACTCAGGTTCATAAAATTGATACAGGCAATCAGTAATACAAACAAAGCAATACTACCCATGATATACAGGTAAATGATATTGCCATTAGCTGCAATCTCACCATCTACGTCAGAATGGAGATAAATATCCGGTAATGCCTGTATAAACAAAGTGCGTGAAATACCCATCGCTTTCAGATCGGGCCCTGCGCGGTGATCAATAAAAGGTTGCAGTTTCGCAGCAAAAGCTTTTGGATCGGTGCCTTCTTTCAGTTTTACGTAAGTGTAAAAGATATTATTGGTAGCCCAATTGGTTTGTCTTTCTGCCCATGTACCAATATCTCCGTTGCGCATGGAAAGAAAGAAATGAGCAGGAATATGTGACTTAATACCGGCATCCTTAAAAACACCCTTCACTGTATAATTGAAGCTGCCATAAGGTATCCCTATATTCACCGGCTTACCCACCGGGTCTACGTTTCCAAATAACCTGTTGGCAACACTCTCAGAAAGGATCAGGCTGTTAGGTTCGTTCAATGCGGTTTGTTGATCCCCATATTTAAAGCTATAGGTAAAAACACGGAAGAAATTAGAATCTACATAATAGCCATTGGTTTCATAGAACTGCTTAATCTCGCTGCCGCTTTCATTCTTCAACAGCATTTTCTCCAGGGTGGGAAATTTCAGCAAACGGGTAGCTTCTTCTACTTCAGGTATATCAGTCTTTAATCCCCAGGCAATAGGTCCGGCGGTAGCAGCCCAGGGCTTTTCCTGGATAGATCCCAGCTTTTCAGCATGTGAACCTATGCGGTAAATGCGATTAGCGGCAGTATGGTGACTGTCATAACCTGATTCCCCGAAAATGTACAACATAATGAGGATACAGGTAGCCAGTCCGGCAGCCAGCCCGGTGATATTGATAATGGCAAAGACCTTATTTCTTGAAAGATTACGTAAAGCGATCTTGAAATAGTTCCTGAGCATAAGTTGAGGTTATAGTTTGACAGTATATCGAAAAACCATCTTTACAGCACCAAGATAATACCGCTTTTTATCACATTGAAGATCATTCGTTTATTAATTGATCCACTTTTATAATTGTCCGGTTATGATACAAGCACTGTTCTGTTGCGAAGCATTTCACGCAAAGCGGCAAAGCCAGTTTCGGGATTTCACGCAAAGACGGCAAAGAAAACGCAAAGACGCTAAGCTGTTTATACACGGCAAACTGCCAACTGCCAACTTGTATTCCTCGCGGCTCGTAGCTCAAAGCTCGCGGCTGTTTTTCCTTCGAAATTCGATATTCAATATTCGACATTCGATATTTTCACCTTCCGTACTTCCTTGTTAACTTATCAACCTTTCAACTTGTCAACTGTATTTTCTTGAGCCTTGTTCCTTGAACCTTGTGCCTTCACCTACAACCTGCATTTGCACATTCCTACTCTACCACCACATTCTTCGTAGGAGAAACAATCTTCTTATAGGGGTTGTCCATAAACATCTTCAGGAAATCGGTACCATCAACATATACACCGGGTACATGTCCCTGGTTACGCATTACCAGCACCTGCGCATTAGGCATATAATGTTTGATAAGACGACTGTAAAAAACACTGCAGTCCGGATCAATATCACCCGATGCAATAAATGCAGGGATGGTAGAATACAAAGGTGTTTTGACAACAACAGGCTCAGGTTTTACATTCCACACATCGCGTATAGCGTGATTGACGTTGTTAAATCCATATCCTTTAAACCAGGGTAAAACCTTTTCCTGTTGCAGAATACGGGCTTTATCAGCAAAAGCGATCTGTTCAGTACAGTATACAGAGTAGCGCATTCCGAGTGACAAAAGTTTATCGCCTGCAAACGCATCATCGAGCACCTCCCTTACATATTGCTCATGACGGCCATTAATGATCTCACTGATCACAAAAGGAACATTTTTAACCTGCGCTCTTGTCATACGTCCCCTGATGGCATCTATTAGTTCATTCTTATCGTACCTGATGGTCAGGGAATCCTTGCTGCCTTGTTCGGCATAGCGGATGGTAAAGGTTTTATTGGTGATATTGGTAAAATAGCTATTGAATCTTTCACGCAGATTTCCGTACAGTCCTTTATTGGTTGAATCTTTATCGCAATTGGCAAACACCTGTCCAAGCGCTTCATTAAAATTCAGCAAAGCATCTTCCTCATAATTAATGTAAGCCGGTGAGGGAGAACAGAGCACCAATGCTTTTAACCCTTCGGGGTGATTTCTTGCAACAGTCAGCATCAATCCCCCGCTGTACGACATACCAAACAGTGTAAGTGAATCAATCTTCAGCAAACGACGCAGATCATGAATATCTTCAGCACTCTCTAATGTATTGTATGCAGAAAGATCAATACGCTCGGCCAGCAGCCTTTTCCTGCATTGCTTTACAGCTTCCAATTCCAGGCTGTCTTTTGAAAGATCTTCTTTATATGCTTTCCTGGTTGCCAATTTTACTTCGTCGCAATCAAGACAGGGTTTTGACTTTTTTGTACCGCGCTGATCAAAGATCAGGAAGCCACCAAACTGGAAGAAAGGGAATGAGGCGCCAATACTGTCAAAATTGGCAATAGTGCTATAGCCAGGACCGCCGGTGGTCATCATCGTAACATTTTTATTGGCTTCATTTCCGGGTTTGGTGAGATAAACGAAAGGTACTTTAATAGTTCTACCAGCAGGTTTTTGCCTGTTTTCCGGTACTACCAGGTAGCCACATTGAGATTTTAAAGCAGGATCTACTTTAATCATACAAGGGCAGGGTTCGATAGCTGGGGCAATTTTTGAGGGCTGGGAATAACTGAACAGGCTTAGCAATAGGGGCAAACTGGACAAAAGCTTTTTCATATAGTTTTTTTTGAATACATAGCCAATCCTTCTTTTTCTGTACGCATCTGCTGATATGACGCAATACTTACGGGTTGGGTTACAGGCAAAAAGACAATAAGACTGATTTTTTTAAACCAGTCCAAAAGAGTATAACTATAACTTTCGGAAAACGGAACGGGATCATTTCATCAGGCAGTTGCTTTTACTGCTGCGATCCATTTTTTGACAATACCGGTGAGAGCTTTTTCTTTCTCCTTCAGATCTGCCATGTTCAGAAAGGTAGCAACAGCACGATCGTTGGCAGCCCATTTTAACAACCCGGAGTCGTCAGCGATCAGTTTATCTTTGGGCTGGGTTTTTACTTTAGCACCCCGGTGAAATACGAGTTGTATATTTTTAGGCGGGAACAACTTCATAGTCGCAAAATCATCACCATCGATACAGAAGCTGGGCGCATTCCATTTTATCTGTTCTGTGAGCTTGTTATTGCTATTTAAGATGATCTCACGGAGAGCCCTGATCTCTTTCAGCAAAGGATGTTCGAGTTGATCGAGAAAGGCAATTACCTGCTCTTTCCCGTCAGGATTAGGTTTGGTCGGTTTCATTTCTCATTTTTTAACAGGCAATCATAAAGGAATTACTTTATGAAAGTAATTCCTTTGCTTTATTGGTGATCAGATCAGCGATCTGTCCTTTGAAGAAAGAAACCATAAAGGGAAGATCGGAGTTGATCTCAACATTATTATCGTTTACGGTGATATCACCTGCCAGGTCGAACCCCATGGCCTTAAAACTAAACTGTCCATTACCACCATCCCATTGCTCATTCACTTCTGAAATTTTATCCTTTTGTTCTTCTTTCAGGTTATTAAGCAAACCTTTAATGCGGGTCAGCGCTTCTTCCTGTGGTAACTGGTGCGGTATATTCAATGATAATTTTGCCATACAATGCTCCTTTTCTTTAATAGAATCTGCTGCAAAGATGCCGTTATTCCCGAAGATTAGCAAGAAATGAGAAATCGGCAATCGTGAATCGGCAGACGGCAATCGGCAAAACGTGAAATGCTGATGGCTAAATTGTTTGATGGCTCTATGGTTATCATCAGCCATATCAATCAAGCCATATAACCATCAGACCATTCTTCTGTAACTGCAAATTGCCAACTGCCAACTTGCTTCCTGTCTTTCCTTCGAAATTCGACATTCAAAATTTGACATTCGATATTTTCACCTTCCGTACTTCCCTGTTAACTTATCAACCTTTCAACTTGTCAACTGTATTTCCTTGAGCCTTGTTCCTTGAACCTTGTGCCTTAACTTAAAACCTAAAACCTTCATTTCCCATCTGCACATTAACAAATCAGCACATTATCTCACCCTTTCATCAATCTCCTTCTGTACTCTCTGTGTAAACGCAGTACTCCAGATGCTCCAGTGGTTGGCGCCGGGAATTAGTTCAGCGGTGAGGACAGCATTTGCTTTTTCGGCTTTGGTTTTAAATAATAATACGGCACCGTTGAGGAAGAAATTATCGTCTGCTCCTGCAAACACATGCACTTTGCCAGACAGGTCTTTTTCCAGTCGTTTATAATTATTCAGCACGAATAACCCCATATCATAAGGCTGCCATGTTTTGGCAATGCGTGGATCAATGGCACCGGTCTTCCTGTCAAACAACATTAGTGGCCTTCCGTTCTTATCCGGCAATCCAAATTCAGCTTCAAATGCCTGTAACTGTCCGCCATCGCCGAGGAAATATTCAAATTCACCAAACTCTTTTATGGTAGCACTAGGTTGCCCGTTTACAATAAAGAAAGGACGTACATTTCCTTTGGAATCGTAATACATGTTAACATTCTTCTCATAAATATTTACGCTGGTAAAATTGCTAAAATCAACGGGGTCAGGAGATACAGACCAGCAGCCGTTGAATGCTTTTGGATAATTTAACTGAAGCCACAAAGTACCATAACCACCAGAGCTTTGCCCTACCAGGAAATGCGTGGCAGGGTCAGGATTGATACGGTATTGCGTAGCCAGATAAGGGATAAATTCTTCTACCAAAGATTTACCCCAGGGGCCATTTACACGTGAGTCTACAAATGAATGCAATCCCCATCTCGTTTGTGTTTCAGGATTGAGATATACATAGATCTTTTCTTTACCCATGCCAAACCCATAGCGTTGTGCAGGGCCACGACCCGTAGCATCAGTATGCGTACCACCCCAGCCGGGAATAATAAATACTACAGGATAGGTTATGCCGGTATTCTGTTTATAGCCTGCCGGCAATACAATGCCTGCTTTTATAAAAATATCCTGCCTGTGAAAAGCTGATAACAATTTGCTTTTCATCACTACTTCTTTTATAGAATCGCTTTCCCTGAAAACATTTTTCGGGATCTGTCTCCGGAGATAAAGATGAACTTCCCCATTATCACCGGGTATTACTTTAGCCACTACATCACGTGAATACCAGTTACCCGTGGTTGTGGTATTGTTCCTTTCCACGGTATCGATATCCAGTATAGCTGCAAACTTGTAAAACCCGGGGGTAAGGTTGCTTAATTTAACCGGGTAAGCCGGTGCTGTGGAATCAAGGGTTCTTATTTCGCCTCCTTTCCAGTTCTTAACATCCAGGTAAAACGTTGGCGAAGGATGAAAAGGATCAGGGTCCTGCACCCCCATGGTAGTATCTGTTACTGAAAAGATATACAGTCTTCCGGTCAATGGCTGATGAGCAGATGTATCCAGGTGCACATTTATTTTCAATGACTGCGCCCAGGTAAGCTGGCTCATCAACAATAAAAGAGAAGCAATAAAACTCCGAAACATAAGAAAGGTTTGATGAATGAATAGAATAGTTTTTAATAATACGCTCAAACGTTACCGGTGTTACAATTGCATGATCACATATTCATGTAGGTCAATAGTCTATATAACTTACAAAAAATACCGGTAAATGCCACAGCTATCAATAACCACATGTTTTATAAGCTGTTAAGGAATCCACCTCCGCGATCGGGATGTCATTTCCACTATTATGCTCATATAACAGATTGCATCGAATAAGCTGTCAAAATTATCGAGACGACTGTTGAGATAAAAGGGTGTTCGACATACGACACGCTATCAGCGACAAACAGCATAAAAAGAACACCTCAACCGCGACATTCTTTATTGTAAGCCTCTCAACACCAGAATGCAGCAGCATGTAATGGGAATAATTGTTTTGTGTCTCCATCGCTTGAATAGCTGCACAGTTTCGCTGAGTATTGTATTCCGATAAAACAATTATTATGTTCATGATCAACAAAACGTACCGTAGTATTTCAATGTATGCGCTTGCATTATTAATGACAACAACACTCACCACTGGTTGTGTCAAGGATACAGAAGGCGAAGAGAAAGAACCTGAAAAGCCAGCCAATTTTATTCCGGAAAAGGGCTATAAATATGAATATAGAATAGAACAGCTGGATGGTAGCTCTGCCACTGCTACCAGGTGGATCAGCGGCGAACAGGATTCTCTCTCTTATCACGTTTACAACCTGCGCACAGAAGTAGCAGCACAAGGCTCTTCGATTTTTCTGAACGACAGGATCTTCTCTGCCAGCGGCAAAACCTTTACCGAACAGAACGTACCCGAAGTATGGCAGCAGTATATTGACCTACTGAAAATGATGCCCGGTGTTACAGTACTGGAAACCAGAACCACAGGCTACCCCTGCTTTATAACTATGGAAAATACTATTAAAGAAGGAAGTAAGATTGAAATATCAGGACCGGCCAGCCAGTCACAATACATCCGTTCCCTGCAAAATGGTAAACAACAGGAAATAACGCAAACATTAACTATAATACCTGGCACATCAAAGGTTGAGACCATAAAAGTTGGTGCGGGAACTTTTGTTTGCAACAGGTATCAATATACTATTTCAAAGGAGATCAATACCAAAACAGACGGACAAAGCTATCTTTCTACCGGTCTTGAAACAGTTACCATCTGGATGGCCCATGGTACAGGCATGGTAAAATCATACAATGAGGGCGTGTTGCTGACCGTGGTAATGTTGCCGGATGGTCCTAAAGCAATTACCACCAATACTAATTCTACTACTACTCTCCAGAAAATACAGTAATAAATATGCCGGAACAGGATATGCAGTAACTGTTCCGGCATTTAGTAAAAGCATTGAGTCATGTTAATCTTTAATGGGATCACCAATAAAGTAACAGGTCAGAAGATCTGTTTTCTGCTGACCGGAGAAGATACTGAAGGCAGATCGCTGGAAATGGAATCGCATTATCCTGCACTTTCACCGGAGCCACTTACACATTATCATCCTAACCAGGAAGAGATCTTCCAGGTACTGAAAGGAGAACTTACAGTTCGTATGAACGGGGAGATTAAAGTATACGTTAAAGGTGATACTCTATGCATCCCTAAAGGAACGCCGCACAGCATGTGGAATGCAGGTTTTGGTAATACAATCGTTCACTGGAAAGTAATGCCGGCGCTCGATATGGAATATTTTCTGACCACCATGATGTTACTGGCCAATACCGGCAGAACGAATAAATCAGGTATACCACCTTTACCCCTACGGGTCTTTCTTTTGAAAAAATATCAACATACTTTTCGTCTTTCCAATCCTTCTTCTGGATTGCTCAACATCCTGTTCATTGTACTGAAGCCTGTATTCTTTTTTAATAGTTATCACCGGCAGTATTGTGAAGCGGCAATTGTGAGGGGGAGTCGTGAATCGGCAATATCGTGAGACGTGAGTCGTCAGTCGTGAGTGGGTTTCCGGATACCGGATGCCAGATGCTTGATACTGGATATTGGATTTGATGTTTGATGTTTGAAATTTGATCAATACAACCGATCTTCCCGTATTTGCTCGTGGCTCAAAGATTATGACTGTTTTGCCAACTGCAAACTGTCAACTGCCAACTTTCTTCCTGTCTTTCCTTCGAAATTCGATATTCAAAATTTGACATTCGATATTTCACCTTCCGTACTTCCTTGTTAACTTATCAACCTTTCAACTTGTCAACTGTATTTCCTTGAACCTTGTGCCTTAACCTACAACCTCATCCTCTTATAACACTCAGCCTTATAATGCCGCCCGACAGGTAATTGCTTACCCAGCATTTCAATTGCATAGGAATGATAGCTTTCAATTTTGGGAATGGAAATAATAAAAGAGCGGTGGATACGCATAAACATTTCTTCGGGAAGCAGCTTTTCGAAGAGACTGATCTTTTGTTTGGAGATCAATACTTTGTCTTTAAGTACTACTTTGATATAATCTTTGAGGCTTTCGATCCAGTAAACATCAGCCACATTTACTTTCACCATTTTCCTTTCCACTTTAAGATAAAGGAATACATCTGTTTTGGCAGCAGCAGGTTGTTCGGCCACTGTTACTTTATGCATGCTTATCTTAAACAATTCAAATACTTTATCCATCGCTTTCAGAAAACGATCAAAAGGAATTGGTTTTAACAGGTAGTCTACAGCATTCAGGTCAAAGCCTTCGAGCGCATAATCCTGGTAAGCCGTAGTAAAAATAACACGTGGTGGATTTTTGAGACTCCTGATGAGGTCTGTTCCAATCAGTCCGGGCATTTTAATATCCAGGAAAACCAGGTCTGTCCTGGATTGCTGTAATAACTGAAAAGCCTGGATAGCATTGCTGCATTTACCGATGATCTCTATTTCGGGGATCTGCTCTACATACTTCTCGATCACTTCAATAGCATGCGGCTCATCATCTACAATCAGGGTTCTGATCTTCATGGGCTATATTTTCAACTGGTATGATTGTAATTTTTTTCGATCCACAGGTGCTTGCACTGGTTGCGTATGCTGCGAAAGGTCCAGTTCCAGGATCGCTACAAAGATGTCCTCTTCTTCTTCAAACAATTCCAGTGAATGATCATTGTGAAACAACAATTCCAGTCTTTTCCTTACGTTCCTGATACCTATTTTACCAAAATGTTTTTCTGCTGACGGCAAGTGTACCACTGGTTTACTATTGGATACCTTGAAAACCAGTTTATTATTCTTTACCTGCAGATCGATATTGACCCAGGGTTCATAAATCGTTTCACTGGTACCGTGTTTAAAAGCATTCTCTACCAGCGGCAACATCAGCAAGGGGGGAATAGTATAATTATCCAGGTTACCGCTGATACTGAAGGTGAGGTCCAGCCGATCTTCATAACGGATCTTTTCAAGTGCTATATAATTCTGCAATATCTCAACATCACGTTTCAGAAATACCCGCTCCGTATTGCATTCATACAGCATGTACCGCAATATATTGGACAAGCCCATTACTATAGCCGGCGACTGTGGCGATTGCTGTAAGGTAAGCGAATACAGGTTATTGAGTGTATTGAACAGAAAATGCGGGTGTATCTGCCCTTTCAGAAAGTCAAGTTCCGATTGCAGGGCAGCCTGTCTTTTCTCGTACCACATTTTAAAGAACTTGAGCGAAAGAGCCGCCAGTACTACAATACTGCTCTGCTGCAGTGCATGAATAAGATAGACCGGTTTAAATAACTGCTCAGTAAAACTGCCTTCCAGCTTACGCCATACGAACGGACCGCTTCTTTTTACCTCCGCCCTGTACTGGTATGGATCTGCTACTGTAATTTCTATAATACGGAAAAGCAATGTACAGGCTATTATACAGGTCAGCAATGCCAGCACACATTGCACAAACTTCCGGCGATACATATAATGAGGGATGATCCGGTAAGCTACCACATAAAAATAACCCAGGTACAGCGGCATAAACATCAGTACTTCCACAAACGTTGTATCATACCCCGGCATACCAATCCGATACACCAGCGTCATAACAACTACGCAGATGGTCCAGAAAATTATGTGTAGTCCTGCTCTTTTACTCAATGTAAATGTGTTTCGTTTTGAGTACACAAATATAAAAAGGCACCGCTACCGGTAACAATTTGTCGATAAACGACAGGCTTTGGTCGTCAAACTACAAATAATGAACCTGAAAAACGCCGGAACATAGATAAACGGCACAGAAGCGTATTTCATTGTTATCGGTAGAAGGACCTTATCAATTAATCGAACTAATTATTTGCATTCAGAAACAGGTAGTTATTTGCGCCTTCCCAAAAAAGGGAAGCATTATGAAAAATAAAAAAAATATGTGGAAACTCCCCGGAGCCGTGGTACTGATATTAGTGCTGGCCATTAGCTCGTGCAAAAAAAGCAGCTCTGGTGGCAATGAACAACCTGCAATAGCAGTAAAGGTAGAACATGGTACTCCTGAAGGAGCTGCCGTTGAGAAAACGATCGGCCCTGCCGGAGGCAATATTGTTGCCGGTGACGGCCGTATGAGCATTACAGTGCCTGCCGGTGCTGTAAAAGTCAACACAGTGTTTGCGATTCAGCCTGTGAAAAATACACTGACCTCCGGTTCTGGTCTTTCGTACCGCCTACTACCCGATAATATCAATTTTGAACAAGACCTGGAGCTCTCTTTTAGCTATACAGGTGAAGATATTGATGATAGTAACGAAGACTTCCTGTTCCTTGCTTACCAGGACAGTGAGGGTTACTGGCACCGCGCAAGAAAAACTTCTCTGGACAAAACCAATAAGGTGCTGAAAGTAAAAACAAAACACTTTAGCGACTGGACAGTTGAAAAGTCTCTTCGCATTTATGTTAATGGGAAAAAGAATTTGTCTGCAAACGAAGAAGTTGTATTGGAAGTCTGGGGTGATCAACTGACTGAGCCTGTGAATCCTGCTGATAATGATTGGCTATTGTCATTGACCAACTTAATAGAAGGTAAAAATGTCAAAGAATGGAAAAAATACTATGATGGAACAATTACAGCAAAAAATAATCGAACCCAGGCAACCTATAAAGCCCCGGCCAAAATAACTTCCTCTTCAACAGTTATAGCGGAAGTAACGCTACTTAACCTGGTAAATGCAGAATCACCCAACAGTGCCGGCAACACAGGTATGGTAATACTACGTACAGAACTGAAACTGGTAGGTGAAGAATATTTTGACTGGTCTCTCAAAGGACAAAAGTTTACCGGTGGTGACTTTATAGCAAAGAGTGACAATAACTATACAAGCTTAAGCGCATATAATGGTGATAATACATTAAGCATTATGATAAGAGGGGCTGGTACCGGTTCCTATTCTATCGGCGATATGAACGAAGGAGGTAAAATGGGGCTAACAGCTATACTTGGCGCTGATGCGAAAACCTACACATCCTCGCATACACCCTGTGGTGGCGATAAAAAACAATACGAACAGGGAAATCTTACCATTACAAGGTTTGATGCGGCAGGTGGCTATATTGAAGGCAATATTTCCGCTAACCTTGTTTCATTTAAAGACTGTTCTACCACAAGCGGAATGTTGCTGGGCACCTTCCGCATTAAACGACAATAATATACCGTTTTGTGTTTTGGTTAATGGAGTACTAATCATTTCATTGCCAACAATGCTGCCTTTCCAGGCGGCATTCTTTTTATGCGGTGCAATCTGAAACATTCCCTATAAGCTACATAGATTGGGAAAACAAAATGAACCTGGCCAAATGGATGATCCGTCCGGCCAGGTTCGCTATAATCGGTGAATTACAATATCTATTACTTACTGAGCAACTACCTCTGCCAGGTTGCCGTTTTTACGATAACTGATCACTGTAAGTATAGCTCCCAGTAACACGATCAATGCTCCCACCCAGGGTGTAGCTCCTAAACCCAGTGACTTGAAGTCCACAACCAGTCCGCCAGCATAAGCACCGATAGCTACTCCAAGGTTAAACGCTGCGATGTTTAATGACGAAGCAATATCCTCTGTACCCGGTAAATACTTTTCTGCCAGTTGTACTATGTATAGCTGCAATCCCGGAACAGTAGCAAAGGAAAGTCCACCCATCAGGAAGATAGTGATCACGGCTGCAATCCTGTAATTAACGGTGAAGGAGAAGATAAGCAATGCCAATGCCTGTAATAAAAAGAGCTTTATCAATATGCGTGCAGGATTGGTATTGGATATTTTTCCACCTACAATATTACCTATCGCAATGGCAACACCATAGATCAACAGCAGGATACTTACTGATGAAGAAGAAAAGCCTGTTACCTTTTCCAGTAAAGTTGCCAGGTAGGTAAATGATACAAAAGTGCCACCATAACCAAAAGCTGTAACAGCCAGCACTACCAGGATCGGTTTGCTACGCAATACTTTTAACTGGTCTTTTAATTTCAATGGTTTACCACTGCTTATTGTTGCAGGTACCAGCAATGAAATAAAAGCTGCACTGATAGTTCCCAGGATGGCAACACCGATAAAGGTAGCTCTCCATCCAAAATGCTGACCAATGAAAGTGCCCATAGGAACACCTGCAATGATAGCTACTGTAAGCCCGGCAAACATCAGGGCAATAGCTGTCGCCTTTTTATCCGGTGGCACCAATGCAGCAGCAATAGTAGCCCCTACACCAAAAAATGTAGCATGTGCAAAACCGGAGATAAATCTTGCGATCAGCAATACAGCAAACCCGGGGGCCATTGCTGAAAAAATATGTCCCAGTACAAATAATGCCATTAACCCGATCAGTAATGGTTTACGTTTCATTTTACCGGTCAGAACTGTTAAAATAGGACCGCCTATAGCCACACCTAATGCATAAATGCTTACCAACGCCCCTGAAGCAGCAATGCTTACATGCAGACTTTCTGCAATGGTTGGTAAAATACCTACAGCCACAAATTCCGTAGTACCAATAGCAAAGGCGCTGATCGTCAATGCCCACAACGCCGGGGGCATCCCTGTCCGCTTCTTTTCAACCCTGGTTTTAACAGTTTCTATTGTTTGTGTGTTGATCATTTCCATCTCGTTCAAATGTTTAGAACAGCAAAATTACCCCAGCACAACTGATTAGTATAATTATTAAATTTTATACCTTCGATTATTAAAATAATAGACAATGATACTCAATCTTGAATGGTTCAGGACCTTTAAAACCATTTATGAAACAGGTTCACTTACCTCCACTGCACAAACACTCTACATATCACAACCAGGCGTAAGTCTTCACCTGAGTTCACTGGAGTCGTATGTAGGTTATAAATTGTTTGACAGGGCTGCACGTAAAATGGTGCCTACAGAAAGGGCTAAAGTGCTTTATAACTTTGTAATAGAGGGCGTGAATAAACTGGAAGCAGCAGAGCAGCATTTTCATAAAAGCTCACAAACCAACAGGCCAACCATCAGTATTGGTATGTGCCTGGAAACATTCCAGTTTACACTGGAACAGTATATTTCAACATTGCCATTTAACATCAATATCAAGTTCGGAGAGTATCCCGTTATGCAGCAGGATCTTGATAACGGTACGCTCGACCTGATCATCACTCCGCAGAAAAGTAACCAGGCAAACCTGATCTATGAACCATTCTCTAAAGAAACCATTGTATTGATCGGTGGCGGTAAACAGAATACCAGCGAATTTGATCAACTGGTGAAAAAGAAGAAATTGAAAGAAGCGGCTGACTGGCTGAAGGAACAGGTATGGTACAGCACTGCAGAGGATATGGAACACCTGCGCAAGTTCTGGCATCGGAATTTTAATGCACATCCTGATTTTAAGCCTAACTATATTGTTCCCAATAAATGTTCTATTGTACGCTGCCTGAGCGGACGTAAAGGTTTTGCCATCATGCCTGATTTTTTATGCAGGAACGAATTGCAAACTGGTAAACTGAAAATGGCCTGGGAAGGCATTAATAAAATGGAAAATATCCTGTACTTCGGTAAAAGGAAAAACACCATGTTCGCAAAAGAGATCAGTACGATTGAGGGATTTTTTAAAGAAGAAGCAGCGGCATAATTTCAAAATTTGAGAATTTGAAGATTTGAAAATGGAATACAGGTTGTAAGTTAAGGCACAAGGTTCAAGGAAATACAGTTGACAAGTTGAAAGGTTGATAAGTTAACAAGGAAGTACGGAAGGTGAAAATATCGAATGTCAAATTTTGAATATCGAATTTCGAAGGAAAGACAGGAAGAAAGTTGGCAGTTGACAGTTTGCAGTTAACTCGAATACAAGCGGCGAGCTTTGAGCCATGAGCGGCGAGGAATACAAGTTAGCAGTTGGCAATTTGCAGTTACCTGTAACTTGTATCTGGTAACCTGTATCCAGAAACTGGTATCTGGTATCCGGAAGCTCCACTGATGATTTCACGACTCCCATTCACTATTGACCATTCACTATTCACTTGCCTCAGCCACTCACGACTGACGTCTCACGTCTCACGATTCTTCAACCCGAAACGTCAAACCCGAAACCCGGAACAGTCTCACGATATTGCCGGATTTATAGATTTTCAGATCGGAGTGTGGCCGACTTTTTTATAAAATGGTTAGATTTGAGTATATAATTCTTTTGTGACAAGAGAATCTTCCCTATCCAAACCTCATAGTAATAATTGAGAAGAGAAATCCGGGTAACCTATGTAATGCTGCATTTCTCCGTAAATGGAAGTTGTTGTTTCTCAAGCGCTAAATAATTTAATTCCTAATTGTCAACGCCTGCTTTAAACCGGTTTTAATGAACGTAACGCCATTTACACAAGATCCCGATACAAAAAACGCTCTTGTACCGGAACTCATAAACCGGTTGCCTGTCGCTATTTATACCTGTGATGAAAAAGGTATTCTCACCTATTACAATAAAGCAGCGGCTGAGCTCTGGGGCTTTGAACCGATCATCGGGCAGGGCCTGTGGTATAGTTCATTTGCCATTTATCATACAGATGGTTCAGTATTCCCTGTAGAAGATTGGGCTATTACTGCTATATTAAAAGGCGGCAAACCTCCTGCCCCACAGGAACTTATCGTTGAACGGCCTGATGGGCAGCGTCGCAACATTATTCCTGATCCTCAGCCGTTGTACGATGAGCAGGGCCAGTTTAAGGGAGTATTAAATACCCTGATCGATATTACTGCTTACCGCCAAACGGAACATGTACCGGCAGCAAATGAAGAGCAGTTGAAGCCTGTCGGCAAAAGTGTAGAACTGGTAAAAAGTGAGCAGCGGTATCACAACATGGTGAATGAAGTACAGGATTATGCGATCATTTTACTGGATAATAAGGGCTGTATCCAGAACTGGAACCAGGGTGCAGAGAAGATCAAAGGATACAGGGCCGATGAGGTGATGGGGAAAAATTTCAGCATTTTTTATACTGCAGAGGATAGGGCTAAACAGCTTCCGGAACAACTGATTGCCGAAGCAGCGGCTAAAAGCAGGGCCAGCTATGAGGGATGGAGATTGAAAAAGGATGGCACCATGTTCTGGGGCAATATCGTGATCACAGCACTGCACGATGCTAAGAACAATGTTATCGGTTTTACAAAAGTTACCCGCGATCTTACAGACAAAAAACTGGCGGAAGAGCAACAACTGGCACATGCCCGGTTGTTGGAGCAAAAGAACAAACAACTGGAAAAAATGAACCAGGAGCTTTCTTCTTTTGTGCATATAGCCAGTCACGATCTGCAGGAACCACTGCGTAAAATTGAAACCCTTTCTTCTTATATCACTGATTTTGAAAAAAGCAATCTTTCTGAGAAAGGAGTAGATTTTTTCCGGAGGATCATTAATACTGCCGGGCAAATGAAAGCCCTGATCAAAGACCTGCTGATCTATGCACATACCAGTATGGATCAGCCCGAACAGAACAGCAAGATTACCACAGACCTGAACGAATTGTTACAACAAGCGCTGGAAGGATTCAGGGAAAAACTGGAAAGTACACATGCTGTTATTGAAGCAGACAAACTACCCAAATTGCCTGTGATCCCTTTCCAGATCCGGCAACTGTTCAGTAATCTCATCAGCAATTCGCTCAAGTATGCTCATAAGGAGCTGGCTCCGCACATCTCAATAAAAGCTGTATATGTTGAAGCAGATCTGATCCGGCAATTTACTCCGGCAGACCCAGCCCCAAAATACCTGCACATCACTTTTGCTGACAACGGTATTGGCTTTGAGCCTGATTATAATGAACAGATCTTTAAGATTTTCCAACGTTTACACAACAAGAGCAACTACAGTGGTACCGGCATAGGACTGGCTATCTGTAAACGGATCGTTGAAAATCACAACGGTTATATTACTGCCGAAGGGATGCCAGGTAAAGGCGCCCATATACACATCTACCTGCCTGCCTGATACAGTTGCAGCTCTAATTACTTCCACAAACACAAATTTTCCGGATAGTATTTGGTCTGAAGGGCAAATTCAGTTAGATTCGTTATACTAAGCGTTTCACCTTAGTGCCCCATTTCAAGAACCATCTCCCCTTTACCCGGCGTAGAAAGGCCATCTTTTTTGTAACACGTTATATTTCAAAGTACCAGGTAATATTTCCGGGCTAAAAATGTTATGCAGAAGCTTCTACTTTTAATTGATGACGACCCTGATGAAATAAACATCATGCAGAATGCTATTAATTATTCAGGCATCGACCTGCATTGTTTATGGGCACAAACCTGTGAAAGGGCTTTATTCCTGATGGAACAGGTGTTACCAGACTTTATCCTGATCGATTACAATATGCCCAAACTAAACGGGCTCTCCTGCCTGGAACAGATACGTAACGTAAGAGACCTCGATAATACTCCTGTGATCATCTATTCAAACTTTATCAGCAACGAAACAAAGCAGACCGCAATCGCAAAGGGAGCTACCGTCTGTATCCGGAAACCAACAACCCTGGTTGCATTACGAACCTTTATAACAGATATTGTCAATAAAGATCTGCATGAGTTGAGTTAATGAAATAGGTGCGAATGGAAATGCAGGTTGTAGGTTTTAAGTTATAAGTTAAGGCACAAGGGAGTACGAAATAAGAAGTACGAAGTACGGAAGGTGAAAATATCGAATGTCAAATTTTGAATATCGAATTTTGAAGGGAAGCCGAAGGCTGGGTTGAAAAGTTGGAAAGTTGATAGGTTTACAAGGAGCAGCCATTCACTATTGACAATTCACTATTCACTTGCCTCAGCCACTCACGTCTCACGATTCCGCCTGCTTTCATGTTAGCCTGCTATCAATTGCGCAGGCGCGTGTCCTGTGAGCATTTTGGCATCTTTTACAAAATGCGAAAAATCAGTATAGCCAAAATCTTCGTGGTAGAAATTATAGCCTGAAGTACTGTAGGCTCCCAATGCCTTTTTAAAACGGATCGTTCTTTGTGTAAACTTAGGCGTATAGCCCACCGTAGTGATAAAAT
The DNA here is from genome assembly GCA_047602185.1 of Chitinophagaceae bacterium. Taxonomy (GTDB): domain Bacteria; phylum Bacteroidota; class Bacteroidia; order Chitinophagales; family Chitinophagaceae; genus PMP191F. The sequence continues at coordinate 2,572,524 of JASGHY010000001.1, forward strand.
AACGGCGTAATGAAGCATAAGTAACGTGCAACCTGCTACACAGGTAATCTAACCCTTTTTCATCTTTCAGTTGCAGGGATTCGTATTTCCGGATACAATGTTGTACCACCCGGAATTTATGATCATGGACAAATAATTGCGGCAACCGGTACAGCAAATTTGTTTCACCAACCTGTACCCTTTCATAAAACCCTTTTGCATGTCGCAACCTGTCTTCCAGTTCATCGGTCTTTAGCAGGTAGTTCAAATCAACCTGGCGATTCTCCAGCTCCTCTGCCCCGCATTTAAAGAAAGCGGCTGCCACACCGGGTTTGAGTTTGATAAAAAAGAAATGTGTTCCCGGCTGGTAAATGCTGTTAAATGAAGTAGAAATATGTCCCAGTAACTGAGAGGTATTGATAGCCTGCAGATCATTAACGCTTTCTGTAAAAGAATTCCAGGCTGTTGTGCCCAATTGAAAAGCGAGTAACACATTCGCTGCCGGAATACCTTTAAGATGAAAAGGCTGTGAAGTGTTGGCAGTATTAATTTCAAAATAGTATTCAATATAAGGCTGCAATGCAGAACAGGGATAGGCTATCCTGATATGGTTTACAGATTCATTTTCGAATACTACCCTGCTTTTCATTAAAGATTACTTTCCGGTAACAGTAATTTATGCAATAAACTGATGCCGATGCCTGAGATCAGGCATCTTTCTTTCTTATTTTCCAATAATTGTTGTGTCCAGTCAACAAAGCCGCCATCTGCAATTTCAAATTCTCTTTCATTAACCAACATGCGGACCTTGAACTGTAGTCCTTTGTAATAATTGTTTTCTTTTGTCGCAGCCTGTCGTACTTCAAAAGGCAGTTGTGCCTGCAATGTATTCATCTGTGCAGCTATTAACGCTTCTCCGTTCTTATAGCCGCTTCTTGGCTGTATTTCCACTACTATCTTTTGTACACCAAAAATAACCGTTAGCAGATGATGGATGTGCAGCAACTGCTCCCTGAGTGTAGTCAGCTCAAATTCAAAATTACCTGTATCACGTGCCGCCGCTACCATACAGGCTATTTTAAAATGAGGTGAATATCCTTTTAATGGCAAGTGTACTGCCCGGATATGCCGGTGAATAGTACAGTAGCGAAGTAAGCTATTAACGGGTTGATGCTGTTTGATATCCGCAATGTGTAATGCGATGGCATTCGTAGCATCAGCCATTACTTCTGTTTGCCGTACAGCAGAGAGTATTTTCTTCTGATTTACAGTACCTACGGCAGAACAACTACCAAACTGAGCAACCGGCGACAACTCAATTGGAATATACTGTTGTTGCTGCAAAAAACGCAGGACCTGCAATTCCTTCTCCATACAGCCTATCGGATCAGCGTCAGCAGGCTGAACAAATTTATTATTCCGGTATTGTTTTAAAAGCTCTGCAGGTTTTATTTGCTGAGATCGCTGGTGATATACTTCCAGCAATAATGATGAGAGTTCAGAACTGTTCAATTTACTACTGAGCAATTCTTCTATACCCGGCGTACCGGTTTTCCTGCTGATGCTATGGGTAATGTTATTTGCCATAATTGACTATCAGATATTCAATTTAACAAACAAATGTTCATCCATCAATACCCCGTTCTTAATAACAGCCTTCTTTTTGACAGACTCGCAACTGAAACCATTCTTCTCTAACACTTTTGCTGAAGCGGTATTCGGAGCAAACACACCGGCATAGATACGATAGATATTCAGTTCCTTAAAAGTATATTCTGTAACCAGTCGTACTGCTTCTGTCATAATTCCTTTTCCCTGGAAAGGTAGGCCAAGCCAGTAACCTATCTCTGCTGAATGACGATAAATATCCTGTTGGGGAACAATGCTGATGACACCGGCAAAATTATCCCGGTAAAAAATGCCCCATACATAACCTAGTTTGCCTTCTTTTAGCAGCGTAAAAAACTGACGGGCATCCTCCATACTATAGGGAGAAGGAAAAACATCTTTAAGGTTGGCAGCAATAGTTGGTTCATTGGCTAATACAGCGATTTCTGCCAGGTTACTTTCAGTGATATCCTGCAAAACAAGATCCCTGCCTGTTAATACGATCGACACTTTCATATGTCAAAAATACGGCGTAAGCGAGGATGGCTTGGTGTAAAAAAGTTGCAATCCGGAGAAGGCAGAACGTTTAAAGCGGAACGCCTAACGCTTAATACAGGTTACAAGTTAAGGCACAAGGGAGTACGAAATAAGAAGTACGGAAGGTGAAATATCGAATGTCAAATTTTGAATATCGAAGGGGAAACAGCCGCGAGCAATAAGAAAGTTGGCAGTTGGCAATTTGCAGTTAACGAAACGGCTTTGCGAGCTTTCGCTGTCTTTGCGTGAAACCTCAAACTTCAGAACACGAAACACTAAACTCAAAACCCGGAACAGTCTCACGTCTCACGATTCTTCAACCCGGGACCTGCATTTACAGTACCAATGGAGATACAAAAAAGCCTTCAGTAGATCCGAAGGCTTTTTGTTTATCTGACTCCCCATATATAGGAAAATAAACCTGTCAGGTCTAAACCGATAATCAAAGCTACCCTACAAAAAGTAGTTAAGCAGCTCTGCCTCGACCTGACAGGTTAAGCCCATTAGCGCAACTTGCCTACATCCGGAGAATCAGGTTTGTTTATTTTAAAAAACAGGGGCATAGAGAACAGGCTATTCGCCGGCTGCTTCCCATAATTCGATCTTGTTGCCTTCTGCGTCAAGAATATGAACAAACTTTCCATATTCATAGGTGGCAACCTCATCTAACACTGTCACCCCTTCCTTTTTTAACTCTGTTACCAGTGCTTCGAGATCCTCAACCCGGTAATTGATCATAAAGTCCTGTGAGGAAGGCTCGAAATATTTGGTCTTGTCAGGAAAAGGACTCCACAGGGTATAGCCTTTCTTTGTAGAGTCGTCTTCATGGCGCCACTCAAATTTTGCTCCGTATGGATCTGTGTCTAAACCAAGATGGGTTTTATACCATTCTTTAATTTTTTCGGGGTCTTTACATTTAAAGAAAATGCCCCCTATTCCTGTTACACGTTTCATTTTTGTTTGTTTTTTATTTGTATCAGACAAAGTTGAATTGAATGCGAAACCCAAACCAAATGATGCGATAAGCGCCCCGATCATTAATGCCGTTTTTATCATTTGACAGTAGTTTTACAGTTATATACGCTTACTGCTGCTATATAAATATATGGAAAATGCGGGGTTGAACACAGCGGCGAGCTTTGAGCTATGAGCCACGAGCAAATACAGAAAGACCAGTTGTATTGACCAAATTTCAAACATCAAATCTCAAATCCGACATCCAGTATCCGGTGGCCATCTCTTCAAATCACAAAATCCCCAAATTCCGAAATCTTTGACGCCCGTATTACCATTCACCATTGACTATTCACTATTCACCTGCTTTAGCCACTCACGTCTCACGATTAAATATCAAACTTCCTCGGTCCGCCATCAAAAGTCCACATGGTTGTTGGTTGCGGATGATCAGTAGTCCAATTATCCGGTTGATCAATATCAAAGGCCCATTCGTATTGATGATTACCTACCAGCTCAGTTTCGAGATGAATGGTGGCGGATGACCAATAAAGTTGTTTCAGGATGGCCTCAAATTTCTCCAGCCATTCGTCCCATTCATATTCTACCGATTTGTAAGAGGCACCGAACACAATTACCTGGTCACGATATAATTTATCTTTACCAGGGTCAGGAACAGCAAACATGCTTCGTGAGATCCAGGGAAAAGTATCATCCTCCTCCGGCAATGCATCAATAACCCTTTTATTCAGGCGATGCAACCTGTGGTAATCCTCTGTTCTCCATAACTCCCCTATAATTTTTCCATATACTATTGAAATATGTCCCATGATGCAGTCAGTTTCTGTAAGGGAATGTACTAAATTAAGACGAAGATGGAATGTGTTAATGTGCGAATGGGAAAAGGAATCAGGTATTAGGTTTTAGGCGTTAGGAGTTAGTAAAACAGACAGGAGCGGTGAGCAAATATCGAATGTCGAATACTGAATTTAGAATATTGAAGGGAAAACCGAAGGCTAGGTTTAAAAGTTGGAAGGTTGATAGGTTTACAAGGAGTAGCCATTCACCATTGAGTATTCACTTGTTTCTACGACTGACGATTGACGACTCACGATTTTCTTTCACGTTTGACATTTCACGTTTCACGTACTTCCCCCTCACGACTGACGATTCACGTCTCACGATATTGCCGTTTGCCGATTCCCGTCTCACGATCGCCGATTCACGATCCTGAACCTTTTCTCCTGCTCCTTTCTTCTTTCAGCCAGCACACTGCCTTTTCCAAGTAGCAGTTTTGTAATAGAAGTATTTAATACCGGTAAAGGAAACAGGATTGGTTTTACCAGGGGTTTAGGAGCTTGCTGAAGAGCAACAGGCATAGGATGCTCTATACCATGTTCCGCCGCTTTAAAACCAACAGCAGCCAGGTATTGCCATAAAACGATCTCAATTTCTACGTCAGCATATTCACGGTCCTTCAATAACTGTGAACCAAGGCCAGTCAGTTTACGATACAGGCTGTGCAGTTTCCATCCATCGGGCAACTGACGGTACACTTTAGATGCGATCTTTGACGCACGTCCTAAGCGTTCTGCGTATTGCATGGTAAGCGTATACTCCGGAGAGTTTTTAACCCGTTTACCAGTAATTGAACTTTTTGTACGCACACAATACTTTCCCTTGCGGAAATAAAAAGTAAGGTTACCATAAGTACCGATAAAATAAACCGGTGGAAGCTTTTTCGGAATTCGCTTCATTAAAAAGATTTAATTAAAAAATTTGTTTCGTTATACAAGATCATGAAATGCCGGATGCCTGATACTGGTTACCAGATGCCGGTTACAGGTTACCGGATGCCAGAACCTGGATTTGAAATTGGAATAACTGCAAATTGCCAACTGCCAACTTGCTTCCGGCTTTCCCTTCGATATTCGAAATTCAACATTCGACATTTCTTATTCCTCATTTCTCCTCACGACTTTCATATCAGGTACAAAGCTACACCTCCCTCACCCGCATCACCAAACGGATGTGCCGATTTTGCCGAAAACGTAAGAAATTGCCGTTTTTGCCGGATTCAATTCGTGCAATATCAAGCATAAAAATGGGACAAGAAGGCGGATTCATATTCCTGATCCTCAGTCGCTTAAAAACTTTCATTCCAGGCTAAAAACAACTGATAATAATTATTAAAACCGGGTTACAACAACTGCCAATTGCTAATCACAGACCGATTCCGGACAACTGCTACTTCCTGATAACTGTTTATCAATGCCTTGTTATGGTCTTGTTCTTGTCTCCTTATTGTCTTGTCCGTATTTACAGCGTATAAAATAGGGGTTTTGCCTTGGCGGATAGAGAACGAAACAAGAACGAGATATAGACCAGGTAGGAAGGAGAGTGAGCAAATTTGAGAATTTGGGAATTTGAAGATTTGAAAATGAAGTCCGGAAGCGAAGCGAGTTTGCAGTTGGCAATTTGCAGTTACAGAGTAGCTTGATGGCTGTATGGATTGATTGTTATGGATGATAACCACAGATCTACAAAGAAGTACGAAATAGGAAGTTAGAAATAGGGCTCAATGCTGTATTTGCTCGCGGCTCGCGGCTCACAGCTTGTCACTTTTGCGCCTTTGCGAATCTTTGCTGTCTTTGCGTGAAATCATGTCATCGAATAGTATAAACATCATCGCAGTTATATTCGCCTATTTTCACAAAATAATTGCTTAGCAATCTGACGCCCAGCTTTTTAAAAACGATAGGTGATTTACTATTAGCAATAATATCCGGATCATCTATACGAAAGGCATATCTGTAATAAGTATCAAACCTATTCTGAAAATCCTTAACATACTCTTTGGTCCCAATACGATTAGATGCCAGCAAGAAAAGTGAGTTATATATTTTTATTGCCTGTTTTTTTGTCGTCGGAAAAAGATGCCAGCAAATGAAGATGATTATATATCTCTTTTGACATAGAAAGGAATTTCGTCATCGAAATAGTATCGCAGGAATCGTCAAAAAAAGAGCCTGTTTCAGCCTTTCCGCTATTACACACAAGTAAATAAAAAACAAATACGGAAAATATCTTTAGTAACTGCATACTGATTAGTCAGAAGAAATACTTCTCTCTTATTTATACACACTCAAACGCTCTTCTATCTGACGACGTCTTAATTGTAAACCTGCGAGGCAGCCAAAGAGAAAGGGGACACTGAATTTAGAAATCAGAACAAGCTACGGGCAGCTTACGATTGACAGTTGGCAGCAATCCAATCTCAGCAGGCCTAAAATATCAGGCAATAATTAATTACGAGTTAAGCTCATAAGCTCTTTAATCACTTGTCCGGAAAAAGTATCCCTGTTTATGGACATACATGATTGTGGAAATAACAATGATTCAGTTTGCATTTTATTTCTTCTCGCAAGAATGTATCCATAAACACCCTCTGACCAATCATTGCATAAGGTATCAATTAAAAAATCATTCAGGGGATTATTATCTGAGCTAAAATATTCATCCAATAAATTCTTACCGGCGTCTTTTATTACTATAGCTTTATTCTTAACAAATCTATTCATTTTATAAAGGATATTCACTTTCCTGATCTTTGCACCTTGCTGCCATATAATACAGCCTCTTTGTTTTCCTTTGCCCAGCAACAAGTATCCTACTACTGCTACATCTTCATGATTGCTGAATTCCATTTTCATAAGTTCATTAAACCGGTTAAATATATTTTCATTTTTTGTATTTAATTCATCCACAGTCAGACCCTGACCTTGGCATATAATCACTATTACTATAAATAGGAATATTAAAAAAAATCTCTTAAACCATTCCATAACAAGTCGCTTTTCATCTTTGTACAGTCAAAATCCCTGGCATATTACAAGCACTATTATATCCGACGACACCTCAATTATAAACCTGCGTGGGATGTCAAAGTAAAAATCGAATGTTGAATTTAAAAATCAGAAGAAGCTATAGACTATTTTCAATTATTGAATCCCGCCCTTAAAACGTTGGGGTATTACTCCTGCTATCCAGGATAGCTTCAGAGACCCTATCTTACCAATAACGAAAAACGGCGTCGCATTTGCTTACGCCGAGTTTCAATATTGCAACCTACAAACTACGCCGAGTTCTGGCACTTCCTCCCCACCATGTGCCGAACTGCCAGAACAGGAATCTTAAGCGCCTGTAAGCCACATGTGGCATTGTCCTAAGTGAAATATCTTCATTTCTAATCTACTTAGTTAATGCTGTATATATCTTTACATGCAATAATTCTGGTTTTAATATGAAATTCGCCCCAGAGACTGACGCCAAGTTTTTTAAAAACAATTGGATCTCTCGAAGTATGAATAATATTCTCATCATTTAATGGAAAAGCATATCTATAATATTTATCAAATTTCACTTGAAATTTTTTTATATACCTTTTTGATTGAATACGAGAAGATTTCGAGATAAAAATTGTATTGTATATTTTAATTGCCTGAATTTTTTCGTCATCAGAAAAAAAAGCTAAAGAATCTAGTTTATTATAAATACTCCGGGCCAACGAAAGAAACTCTTTTCTTGTAAGAGTATCGCATGAGCCACCAAACAAAACAGAAATACAGTTTCCTTTTACATTTTTACCCAATAACAAACTGAAAACAATTAGTATTATTCGGAACATTTTTATTTTTCTTATTTTACAGTATATGATTGATAATTCGGATACACTTTAGCAATTGCTTTTTGAGCCATTTCTGAAAATTCGTTTGTTTGAACTACTATAGGGGGAATCTGCTACGGTAGCTGAAAGCTACCGAAATCCGGATCAACCTTACCAGTAACGAAAAACGGCGTAGCCTATGCTTACGCCGAGTTTCAATATTGCAACTTACAAACTACGCCTAGTTGCGGTTACGGATAAACGACTATAGGCATAACGTCACCGATCACGTTCCGGATAAAAAAATTTCCTAAAAGTAACACATTGAATCTTATACTTTTTCCCATCCCAAAAGGCCCTTACTCCATTAACATATCTTTCCGGGGCAACCTGATGTCCCCCCTCTTCCTTTCGAATACTTTCAATATCCCATTCCTCAATCTTCTTAATAGTATATTCTGTAAATAGGTCGTGACTATCAAGGAAGAACTTCTCATCATTAAAAACATAGTCTATTGCTTTCAATTTAGTCCATATTCTACCGATGTAACGATCTGTTTCAAATTCATGAGTTTCTAAAAAATATAATGTATCACGTTGAACAAAAGGCAGTAGCCCTTCCTTGTAAAGCATTTTTCTCAAATCATTAAATGTGGTTCCTTTGATTTTTGCTTTTCCTATACATTCTTTTTCAATCTTATCTGAAAGACTCAAGAAGGCACCTGATCGGCAAGAACCGAAAGACAATACAACAATTAAAAAAAAAAAATGATTTCATAAATTTAATAAATGAAGGGGGGATCTGCTACGGTAGCTGAAAGCTACCGAAACCTGAAACAATCTTACCAGTAACGAAAAACGGCGTAGCCTATGCTTACGCCGAGTTTCAATATTGCAACTTATAAACTACGACGAGTTGAGGGATCATGCAATCTATACTTATACTCGTAAAAATCTACATCCATCGCATCATTAAACTCTTGGACCTGAAACTTTTCCTTTTTGTTCTCTAATTTTCCTATCGCTTTTGAACTGATCCTCGCCATCGTCAACTCAAAGGAGAAGATGTGGACAGTAGTTGAAAACTAGCCATAAATATCGGTCACAGACCGAATGCATATGCCTGGGTGGTAGCTGAAAGCTACCGAAACCTGAGACCATTATACCAGTAACGAAAAATGGCGTAGCAAATTGCATACGCCCAGAAACAACTTTATTGGTTGTGGCTTATAAACTACAATGAGTTGGCGTAACCATTGAGTAAAATCAGTTATTTTGAAATTGTTGACTTGTTTGTATATTGATTAGATACACTGTCAACAAAAGTATCAGTGAGTTTACATTTATTCTTTTTATACCAGTTCTTCCAGTTTTTAATATCTTCTTTATACTCCTTCTTATTAATATATCCCATGGTACTACTATAACCAGCTCTTGATTCTATTCCGGTAACTGAACTTAAATAATCAATTGCCTCTCTGTACTTATCAACAAGTATTGACTGCCTACCTTCTTCGTAATTAATAATATTGTTAAGGTGGCTTTGAAATAGTCCTCTATTCTTGCTAATATCACCTGTACAACAATAGCGATTACAAGCCATAAACAAATTAAAAAATGCCAAAGCAATTATAATTCTCATAAACATACTTTTTATTTGATAGTTTCTTTATGAACTTTCATCTGGTTTGAATGGGTTGTGATTGTTTCAACAGTTGTTGAACCATTTTTTTCTTTAAAATATTTACTATACAGGTGGGATAAAATATTGGAGTTCTTGGGATCCATTATCTCTGTATTTCGATCTCGCTCATTACGATTTACAGAATTTTCAACCAAAATAGCATTAGGGTGATCTATTTTAAAACGCTCTCTTACTTTAGGTTTAAACATTACATCCACCCCAGAGGGCGATAAGCTCTTTCTATTCCCAAACCAAACAAACATTGCATTGCAATAAATCAAAATCTTATTCTTGTATATACAAAATCATCTACAGTAGCTGCGAGCTATTGAAAGCTGCCTCCATCTTACCGATAACGAAAAATGGCTTAGTCAATATGCTTATACCGATTTTCATTACTTATTATAATTTATAAACTACGCTAAGTTATGACAACTATTATATTACTTTAAACGTACAAATTATGACAAGTTGCGGGTTGTAGAAACAGTAAATTGTCTCCAAGCATCAGCTGCCAATAACTTCACTGTATTTTTATTTAAAACACCGTTTTCTTCTATCAATGTCATTTCAGCAGCATTAAACCAATCTACTGGAATATCATCAATACCTCTATCTGGAATAAAATCATACACTCTATCATTTTCTTTTTTTGACTTAATTATTTCGGTTACAGATTGAGCATATTTTTTCATTACGTTTATCTCTTTACTCCCACTTATTGCAGTAATTAGCCCATCTTGATCAAGAAACCTCTTTTCCGTAATTCTGATAGCTTCTATAAAACAATCAATAGCAGGCTCCCATTCTACATTCCACCAGGCATCTACGATTTCCTCACCCCAGTATTCTTTCTCTAATAACTTCCTTCGCTCATCAGGAAATAAGAAATTGCCTATTCGCCTATAACTTTCCCGAGGAATATCTCCCCATATTGCCCCCCATCGGGTTGTTTTAGAAAGATAATAGGTACCAGTAAAGACTGAATTAAACAAATTTGATAATGTTAATCCTAAAGAAAGATATAACCCGCCCTCTAATTGCTTAATAAATAATCCCTGCGAACCAGTCAAAGAATCTTTGACTTCTACATATCCTTGTTTTCTTATGCCATCGCGTACAATCGCCAGTAGTTTCATCTTTGTTAGCTTCATATAATCAATTTTTAGATCTTATATATGTTGGCGATCCGGGCTGACATATAAGGAAGGCTGTATAAAGTACAAGGTTTAAGGTCGTTGGAATCGGGTTCTGAAAGTAACTGTAATATACAGATATATCAATCTTTGATTAGAGAAGATGTGGACAGCAGTTGAAAAACACTCAATATATGCCGGTCATAGACCGGGTGCATATACCTAGCAGGAGAGCCGCTTCGCTAACTCTTGCGCCAGGTGGTACATGCCGAACGCCTAATGCTTAACGTGGAAGGCGGGAATACAGCTTAAGACAAGGCAAGTCTTTGCCTGGTGGCTACAAGCCACATAATAATATCATCGAAGTGAGGGACGCTTCGACTAACGGAGTTACGGGTTTCGGAAAACTTAATCTTTAAAAATGAAGCACTTATACATATTCAAAGCGACATATGGAATCTCACCCTCTTCCAAAAGCAACAAATCTCCCGAATAATACTTTTTAAAAGATATTAATAAGTATTTGTCTTTTGCTATTTTAATCTTACTGGTAGGCGCTAATTTAAAGGAATATTTTTTACCTGTAGTCACTAACACACAGTCGTGTTTATCAGCTATTATTTCATCTTTCTCATCAAAAGGAGATAATACAGTCATCTGCTTCGGCTCTTTATCAGTCTGGACTCTTATTACTACATAATATTTTATGGTGTCAATCCGTACGATCTTGGCCGTAACATATGAAGTATCGTCCTGAGCTTTGGCATTAAATACAAAAACACAAGAAAATAAATTGATAAAAAGAATTGAAATTTTTTTATTTTTCATAATAATATAAGACTACTCCTTGTTTAGTTTCTAGATTAATATACATCAGTCTCATATTTTTTCATCGTCATGCAAAATCAACGATTTGCAGTTTGGTCAGAGAGCTCAAAGCTACCGAAACCTGCAACCACCTTACCAATAACGAAAAACGGCGTAGCCATATGCTTACGCCGAGTCTCACTATTTTTTGTAATTTACAAAGCTACCACAAGTTATTAATTATTTAGTTCTTTCTACAACTGAGTATTTATTCAAAATATCATCCTCCTTTATGTTCATAGAATTATAAGATGGATGATTACTAGTACAATCATGACCGCAAACCTCTCTCACGGGGATGGCTTTATTTAACACTTCAAGCATTTTTGCGGCTATGACCGGCTGTATATTAACATTCTTTTTCAACTTCAGATACGTAAGTGCTTCATATGCATCCAGTGCAACAATATAGTTTGGGGCATACAAGAGATCTTCAATAATCCTATACTGCTTTTGCTTAATCAGCCAAGTCATTTCAGTAGAGGCTTCATAGCGACTATATGCATTTATATTTTTATACATCATGCCCAAAATGCGTTCACTCACGCTATCCGCTACATTATCAAAGGAAAAATGATATAAAAAAATTTCTTTTCCTAAATCTCTAAGTATATGCTTATTAAGAGAGTCAGAGCTCAAACCTATACAATTAGGGCAGGTTTGTATTGGAAACTTTATAAACCTCAAAATTTCTTTATCGATATAAGCAAAATCAGCGACCCATGACAAGACTTCTTTTGTAGAAAAGCAGCTCATTTTTGAAAATGTCTGAATTCCAATTTTCTTATATATAATTCTATCATTTATTGTAGTTAATGACAGTACAATATTCAGATATCCGACCTTCTTTTTAAATTCAAAAGTTATAATACTCATTAAACCTGCATCATATTTCTTACTTTGAATTAGTCCCTCATTATTCGCTTTTTTTAAAAACTCGCTGTAATAATCCAGACCACTGAATACAATATTCATAAAATCTATCCGCTTTTTATCTATGGCAATGATTCTTTTATTTTTACCATTTGTTTGTACAGAATCACAGATAGCTTTAATGTACTCTTCCATTCTTTTCATTTGCAGAACATTACGTTTAATGATGGTATCCTGAGCCGTAACGTCTACAAAAATTAAGAATATAAATACAGCAAAGAAAAATGCTTTCATGCTTATTGTTTTTTTGAAAAATTATTTTCCTGCATCCATGAAGCAATAGCCTGTCCTCGTTCCGTTATAGATTCTGTGGGGCCTAACTGTTGACATTTACCCAGCTTATCGAGCCTATCAGCACAGCCAAAAGACTGAACCTTAAATTCAACAAATACTGCTGCTCCAGACTCTTTATCAGTCCATTGAGAAATTTTCCCATAGGCTTGCATTTCATAATAATTACCTCTTTCATGAAAAACATCATTACCATTCTCGTCTTTTGTTATCACTAGCGGAGTCATGCCAGGATTCACTGCTGCGCCATAATGAGTAATTTCATGTTCTAATACTTTTCCAAAAAAGGTAAATGCTTTTTGTGCTTCCGCACCAACATTTAGATTATACGCCGATAACAATCCTCCAAATTCGCCTGTGCTTTCAGCATTCTCAATATTGCTTATTACATCAAAAATTTGAGGAGCTAATGTAATTGAATACTCATCTGTTCCTGCATATGCACTTTCGGGAGAATACCCCCCTTTACCATTCGGCTCTAATAAATAGTGCCCCCCACCTAAATCTTCTCCCTGATTTCCAAATTTCATTTTCGGGCCATTCCCATCTTTAAAGATAGCCAACAATGCTTTTTTATCTTTAAATCCGCTTGCCGTAAGTAAAGCTTGCATTTCTTTACTATCTTCTGACATTGCTTCCAATCTCTTTTTTTCACGTCGTATTAAATCATTAATTGCTCTCTTTTGGTCTTTGTTGCCTTCCACCACAAAAAGACCATTAGGGTCTAAAAACCTAACAGGATTATTTAATGCGTACAAATAAGGAGAAAGCTTAGTGTATTTACTTGCAAATGGGTCTACAGCATTCCATCTTCCAATCTGCGCATCATACATCCTTGCACCATAGTCATACCATTCTAACCCACTACCATCACTAAACTCTTTCTCCTGTTTTTCTTTGCCGCTATATTTATATCTATTATCCAGTCTTCCTATCGCTTTTGAACTAATACCCGCCATGGTCAATCCAAACGGATAATAATGCGTTTCCTCGGTTAATGGCCCCGTATAATGTTTCACCGCCAGGTTATCAAAGAACACACTCCAGCCCTTCGTATCATTGCTTACGTAAATATACAAAAATCCATTACGGGTAATCTCAGGGAAGCCTGTCAGAGACTGGATGCTTCCATCAGTTGTCACTGCTGCTGCGCCACTCGATCCATCTATAAAATTGAACTGCTCATCCAGTAACACCCAGTTCAGGTAGGCTTTCGGTTTGCCCGACAGGTCATCATTGTGCTCATCCCGGAATGCATTCAAGGCACCCAGTAAGGGACTCGTAGCATCATTGCTCAACTGGCCCAGCGTACCTTTTACTTCGCCGTTGATGCCCACGATACCGCTGGCCAGTGACGCTAAAATACTCGTCACCGTATTGTCCTTATCGGTCGTAGAACCTCCCGAACGATAAAAATACTTCACACCGATATCTACCTTGTCCCCACTCATCACTTTTAACACCAGGGCAGGTCCTGTTTTATTGCCACTGCCATTTACCTCGGCTACATATTCATTCGGGTTGGTGGTATTGTCGGTGGTTGGATAACCGCCCGGTACCTGGGAAGTACCTAGTGCTGTAGTGGTTACATTTGCGAACAATGCATCTTCTTTGGTACGGTACGCTGTCTCCATCGTAGCGATGTACTGCGCCGTATCCTTTTGCTCGGTCAATACCATGCGCACATTGCCCAGGTGATCCTTGATAAAATAATCATAGAAGAACTGGTAAGCACTGTCGCCGCTTACAAAGTATTTTTTCGCATAACGGATGCGACCTTCTTCCTGGCCGATGAACTGCAGTTTGTTGTCTTCATATACCGCACCACCCAGGTAGGTAGTGGTTTTGGTAACACCATTTTCCAGTACACGTTTTTCCAGCTTATTGCCCGCAGCATCATAGATATAGGTAATATTCCCCTTGTCATCATCATTGTCTTTCTTCACCGTGATCTGCCAGGGCAGGTTCAGGTGGTTGTACGTAATGGCACCACCGCTGGTTTGGTCCATGCCCGTACTGCCCATCAGCTTTTTGTTCTTATCGCTGATCATATTGCCATTCAGGTCGTACCCATAATCATCCCCACTGTTGTTCTTGTTCGTAAAATCACCCAGCCCGGTGGCAGGTCCGCCCGGTAAGGTACCACCTGCAGCATTATCGGTGACTGTACGCAGCTTGTTGCTATTGTCAAAATACGTATACACCAGGTCATCGATCACTTCACTGCTGCCGGTACGCAGCCCCCATTCCTTCATGGCCTTGATATTGCCATTTTCATCATAAGCAGTAGCAGCAGTAGTACCATTGCCCATCTGCATGTCAAAATTGATCTTCGCATTGTCCGCATACACACTACCATCATACTGCGCAAAATCGCCTGCCAGTAAACGATTGACTGCATCATAGGTAAAACCGTAAGACCGGCGCTGGTCATCGCCCATGCTGCGCCATTTGGTACCGGAGATATTGCCATTGAGCTGGTTCGTACCAAAGCCCCATTCATAGTTCAGCTCCATCCCAAACTTACCACTACTGGTGGTACCATTGGCATAGGCCTTGTTGATCCCTTTTAACCAGCCACGTACATTGTAATCGTATTGCAGGGTCTCCAGGGGCGTGCCTGTATAGCTACCGGCCCCATCCTGCTCCTGCCCCAGGGTTTTATTCAGTAATTGTCCCTGTTCATTATAACTGTTCTGCGCGATGGTTACTTCAGCACCATCGTTCACTTTCTTCAGGGTCTTCGTTAAACGACCACCCACATCATACAGCATCGTGGTCAGTACATTCACCTGGGCAGGGGTGCCTGCAGGATTGTTCTGTACCAGGTAACTGCTTACCACCTTACCCGTAAAATCATAACGACTCGTCATGACATCCGTCCCACCTTTGTAATTATCAGATTGTACCTGTACCACCCTGCCTTTGTCATCGTAAAAACTCACTGCCGTTAACCAACTGCCGGCAGCCAGGTTATTCGGGTCTTCTATGATGCGAGTCTTAGTACTCGTTATCAGTCCCCCAATCAACAGGCTGGCCTGTGTGGGCAGGTCTTCCACATGCTGATTGCCACTGCCCGCTGGCAGTAGGTTATTGTTAGCAGTACTATAACTTTTATTTGTCTGGGTATAATTATCATAATATGCTATAGATAGGACAGTAAAAGAGGCATCCGATGGGATCGGACTCCGGTTCACCGCCATGCCTTCATAATAATAGGTTTGGCCGTCACTGCCACCAGGACCGTTTACAATCGTAGCTGTAAACTCACTACCTACAGTGGTCTCAGCCTCTGCATTGGCTGTAATGCTGTTCAGCGCCTGGTAGTTACCACTCAAGCTGCCACTGAGTACAATGTCGGCCTGTACACCGCTGGTACCCACCGTAGTGGAAGTAGCCGTATTAGCCTGTGTTTGTAAGGCTGCAGGCGTAATAGCACTACTGAAGGTGGTAATACCCGTCATCACCGGTCGGTTCAGTCCATCATACAACGTAGTCAGCCATTGAAGGCCGTTGTTGCTGCGCATATTGCCATCCTGTGTAAACACCAACCGGTCGCGTATATCATAGATCATATACACCCAGTCGCTACCCGGTACTTTTTTAGCGATCATTCTTTTGCGTGCATCATACTCATACCGGAAACAAAGCTCCTTGACCACATCGCTGCTTAAAGACCAACTGCCGGCTGTTACCATCTGTGCCACAGCCTTCGGCGGGACCACAAAACGCAACTGGTTCAGGTCATCATACACATAGTAGGTACATAAAAAACCGGCATAACCACTGTAATCTGTAGCCATGCTGTTATCAACCTGTAGTTTTTTAAGGATCACCTGCCCTTCTTTGTCCTTGTACTCCACCACTGCATGGCCAGCTTCATCAATGGTCACATTTTTATATAGCTCTCCGGCATTATAACCGCTGGCTGAGGATGGTATATTGGTGGTAGCATCACCGCTGGCGTAAGTCAGCGCATTGCTACTGATGGTCCAGATGCGTACTGCATCGGCAGTGGTGTTCAGCAGGTATTGCTGTTGTATGCCCACATTACTGCCTGCCCAGGCATTACCGGGAGACATGGCTTTATTGACGCGACCTAACGGAGAAGCTTCAAAATCAGTCTTACCATAAAACACCTGCTCACCTGTGTACTGGGTAGCCAGGAAGGCCTTCTGTTCCGTAAAAGGATCCAACCGCAAGGCGCCATCCGTAGCACCAGCCACATAGGGCATAAATTTATATTGCTCCCTGCCAAACTCGTCGTACACCACCGGCGATACAATGTCCTTCGCCTGTGGTGTGGCCTGTCTTGCCACCGTCTGTATGGGCCGGCCCAGGCCGTCTACATATTGTGTGATCTGCTGTACGTGCTGGTAACCCGCTGCCAACAACTGGCTGGGATCAGTATAAGGCCCTTTAGCATCCCAGGTGCGGACATAATTTACCTTGATGTCACTATTATAAGCTGCCGGGGTATAAATGGTTGTGATCTGTGGTGCAGCAGGACCAGTGGCTGTCGTTGGCTTATTGGTCTGTGCCAATCCCACCTGCCCCGACAGCAACAAGATCGTTATCGGTAATATTTTAATGCGCATGTTCGTCTTAATAAGGTTTTTCAATCACTGTCATTTTATGAAGGTTCCGGCGGGTGCAAACACCAGCCGGGGTACTTTATTGATGACTTTTTGACAACTGACTTTTTAGCTCTTTGATCTCCTGCTGCTGGCTGTTCAGTTTTTTATCCTGCTCTATTACATACAGCGTCAACTCTTCTATTTTTCTCAGCAACGTAGCCTGGATCTCTGCCACATCGGTACCATGCTGTTGTACTTCTGCCGTAGCCGGTACATCCGGCAGGTGATTGTGTTTATTGATATACGCCTCTAACTCAGACAGGCTGCGCAGTTTGTAGCTCCTATCAAACACATAATCGGCCCAGCTGCTCTGCGTTACTTTTAATTTATTGGTATAGATAGCGCCGTTTACCGCCAGTTTGGCTTCGCTATTGGTGATGGTATCGCTGCCAATGGCTACCGCTCCATTGGAGAGAATGGTGAGCCTGCTGGTATTATTGGTTTTAAATACCAGTCTTTGTGCATCGGTAGTACCTATGAAATTGGTGCCCGGTGTGGTACCACTGTTACCCGTCAGGTTCCAGCCACTGCCGGAAGACGCCGCGCTGACTGTAATGTTAGCAGCAGCAGAAGTAGTGGAAGCATTACCATTATCAGTGGCTTTGGCTGTGATGCTGTAAGAACCCGCCGCTACACTGGTCCAGGTATAATTATAAGGAGAGGAAGTTGCTTCACCCAGTTTAGTAGCGCCATTGAAAAACTCTACTTTGCTGATCGTTCCATCAGCATCACTGGCCGTGGCTGACAATGTAATGTTGCTACCTGCGGTAAAGCTGGCATTGTTGGCTGGTGCTGTTAAGCTAACGGTAGGAGCAGTATTGCTGGTAGTAGTATTGAAGATCTGCAGTTCATAGATCTGGTAACTGGACCAGCTAAAATGACGCTGCGTCATATTAATACGTACATAGCGGCCGGTACCGGATACATCCGTAGTGGTAGTGGTAGCCGAGTTACCCGTGATAGTGGAGATCGTACTCCAGGTAGTGGCATTATCCGATACATCAATGGTATAGTTACCGGCCATACCGTCCACACTCCAGATGATCCTTACCCTGCAAAGCGTATAGGATTGACCGAGGTCTACATAGATATATTCATTGTCGGAAGAGGTAGGCCCCCACCAAGTAGTGGTAGAATCTCCGTCTACCGCATCGGCTTTTTTATGCCACTCGCCTTCCGAAGAAGCAGCCGTGGTTTTATTTAATGCAATATTGGTAGTGCCACAGGTCTGGGCATTTAACTGGTACAAAGCTGCAGTTAACAACAACAGTAAAAAGATCTTGCGCATGGAAATATGTTTAGGGGTATGTTTTTGAATGTTAGTATCGAACTTTTTGAAAAAGCAACAGCTGTTTAGTTGTTATTTAACAGGTTTAGTTTTTTTTGCCGGTATTGGGTAAACTGTTCTGCTGTTAATACAGGTTTGTATAATGAATCACGGGTATTTTCAATATGCTGTATTGCAACTGTTATGGCATTTAGGTTGCCATTGTTTTGGCTACGTGCAGTCAACTTTTGCTGGTGTAACTGCAGGTTTATGGTGTACAGATCCTGTTGTTGTGTTGTTGATAATGACAAACTATCCTTCATTTTCTGTGCTATTTTCTGAGCCAGTTGTTCTGCCGGATTCTGCTGCGCTTTCAGCATTAAAGAACTGATGATGAAGACAAGGGTAAAAATTGTTTTATACATAAATTATTTTTTTATTATTACGGTTCAGGATCAACACCCGCTTCGCCGGTGCATTTTGTAGAAGAATATTCTGTGTAGTTAGAAGACCATGAACCATCACTCCATTCGTAACGGTAAGTACATAAATAAGTACCATTGGGCTGTTCTACAGAAGGTGATATATATACTTTGATACCGGTTTCGCAAACACCGTTCACACATTTACTGCTGATGCCTGTACAGGTGGTGGAGTTACAAGGAATAGGGCATGAAGCATAGTTCCAGCCTATCGTGATCCAATTGCTCTGGCCATAGGTACTACTACATGGATTCATATCCATTTGTTCCCGCTCCTGCTCTCCGTTATTGTATCCATCGGCCTGTTTGCAACGGAGATTTCCTGTATTCTGCCAATCGGCAGTAATTACACATGTACCGCTTACACTCAGATCTGTCCACCGGGTTTGATTGTAGGTAGTACTGTTGGGATTATTATCTTTCTCTTCCCGTTGCGATACATTGGTGATATAGGCACTATTTGCCGGGCAAGGTTTACAACGGGTATTGCCAGTAGCCTGCCATGCAGGTGCATTGAGCGTGCACACACTGGTATTGGTGATATCCTGGTAAGTAAGTTGATTGTAAGTACTGCTGCAAGGGTTCAGATCACGTTGCTCCACGTGCTGCACCCCGGTTCTATAACCATTGCCATCGGTAAGACACTGTACATTACCCGTATTTTGCCAATCGGCACTCACGATACAACTGGTGCTTGTACCTGCGTCTGTCCACCTCGTCTGATTATAGGTAGTACTGCCTGGGTTATTGTCTCTCTCTTCCTGTTGCCGTATATTGGTTGTATAACTGCTATTCTCACCACAGGGTTTACAACGTGCATTGCCGGTTGCCTGCCATACAGCATTATTACTTGTAAACTGCTTATACTGATAATCATATTGCTTTAAAATATAACTATCCTTATCCCTGATGCGTAATAACCGGTTAAATCCATCATATTCATAATACTGGATATTTCCTGCTGCATCTACCTGTGCAGACATACCTATCAGCGGTGTAAATGTATAGGTTGTCATCTGGGCATCGACAGGATAGAGCCGTAACTCATCTATGATATTGGAACCTGTTACACTAACACTTGTTACACCCGTTACCTGGTGACCATAACAATACCAGGTAGTTCCTCCCCGGCTGACTGTGCGAAGCTGCTTTGGCCAGGATGATTGTGTTCCGGTAATGCTATTGGCGCTACCGGAAGTACTCCAGTAAGTGATCCAATAGGTAAGGGATGCAGAAAGCCCGCTTTTGCTGACAGCACCGTTCGACAGGTTATAACTGCTTACACCGGTAATAGCAGCGCTGCTTTCCCTTACTGTACTGCCAATAGTCCACTTACCATTGTTATCGGCTTCAAAGGATGTATAAGCCACGGAAGCCGTATCCGCATTTTTTACCGCAGCCACCGGGTAATTTTGCTGGTAATCCCAGAGATAGGAAGTAATACCTGTAGTGGTATTTACTCCAGAGGGATTACTGCCTGCATTGTAATCAAGATGCGTTTTGAGGTTATATCCTGAAGGAACCAGCACAGTTCCATCGTGCGCAGTGGTATCAGCCAGTACATTTCCTTCATAAGAATAGATATCAGCAGGAAGACCTGCACCATTATAGGCAATAACAGTTCCGTTCGTCAATTTTCCGTCAACAGAAGAAATTTGCTTTACCGGCACATCTACCATGTATTTATCCTTTAATGTACCAATATTGCCACCTGCTGTATTACTGTAATCATAAGGATACCATGTTCTGCTTACCTGTACCTGTTTTTTGCTGTTAATGGTTTTTGTAATACTGATATTGTATTGCTCATTAAAGCCATATTTAGCATATGACATCAGTGTTTTAGGGGTACTTTCAGAATAATCATATGTAGTAGTAGCTACAGAATCTTCGAGGAACCATTCTGTTCCAAAAGTATAAGGCGTTGCCCCAAAAGTACCCTGATAGAACCAGGGAGCTATTCCAATCCCGTAGTAATTATCCTGGTTTTCTATTCTTTTAAAAGAATTATAAGAATGATTTTCGTTTTTTAATACCCGGTAATTTCCATTAGCTATTTCATACTCTTTTTTATCGAGCAACAAACCGGCACGCCAGTACCTGTAAACATTCTGAGGATATGGATAATCTTCCGTAGCAGCATTAACACCATCCACATATACTGACATTGTGTATTCAGTTTTAAATGAACTCTGCGCATCATCATAATACTCAGCTACGTTGGCATACTGAACAATCTGTCCATCAGGTGTAGCCAAAGGAATAGCACTGGATGAAACTACTTTTCCTATGGTAGAAGTAGTTTCTATAGTGCAACAACCACATTTTGTCAGGTACCTGTGTACAGGTACATTTACCAGTTTTCCACTGCTGAATGAGGGATTACTGAAATCAGTATACACCAGTGTCTTGGTCAGTTTATTTCCAACACTATCATTACTTACAATTTTACGTATACGCAGTCCTCCTATGATCAGATTATCCGGATCCGGGTTTTCACTCCATTTAACAGAGAGTGTAAAATCAGGCGTCACTGATTCGTTTGAAAAATCCAGTGTGGCCTGTAATTTATATTTACCCGCAGGCAACTGGTAATAGAATTGGGTATTCTGGCTGATGTGTAAGCTGAAGCCAGGATCCGTAATACCGGTTATGTAAAGCTGAACAGGGCAATCTACCGCATTTACCGATGCGCATCCTGTAAGCTGGGGAATGATCAGCACATCTGAAGCGAGATTGCTTATTGTAAAGGAATCTATATATACAGCAGGATCTGTTTGCTGAAACTGGGTTCCTTTATAAAAAAAGTGTGTTTGCTCTTCCAGTCCTGATAATGTAAATCCGCTTAGCTGATCGTTGACACCATCATTGCGGGCAGTATTACTTTCATAAAAATACTCTGTAGAGCCTCCTGTAGGGTACTGTACTTTACTTAACGAACCTGCACGGGCATAATCAATAGCCACTGTTCTGTCTGCACCATCAAAGTAGCCACTTGAAGTTGAATAGGCTGTAGGATTTGCAGCTCTTACAAGGATCTTTGGGGTCAGGCTGGTGCCATTGTCTTTTCCGTTATAATATCCCCAGAAATCCTGTGATGCCGATAAACGACTGGGTAACTTAAATGTTGAATTATATGAAAAATTATAGCTTAGCGGGGTCACCGTTCCTGAACCATATTGTATAAAAGAATTGAGCATTAGCCGCTTTCTTGCGACTTGTGTTGCCGTGGTTAAGCCGGATAATTCAGGGGCATCATCGCTAACAGAATAGCTGTAATTGAATCCGAATAAAGAGATCAACTTATCGGATTTATCTTTTACCATTATGCTATCCAGGCTTTTTTCAAATCCTAATACATCCTGGCGGTAAGCAGATGACTGAACAAACATTACATCGCACAGATCAGTTGATATTTTCTGAATTACACTTTTAGTGGAATGCTGAAGATAATAGGAGGCACTTATTCCATTAACCACATAATCACAATTGGATATTCCTTTATAATTAGTGGTTTCGCCGGATCTTCCAAAATCGGTTGCTGGAACGGTACTGTAATAAAAGCTAATTGTTTTGTCTGAGGGCGATACAATATCCGTTACCTGCCAGGAAGTAATACCAGCCTGCGGAGACCCTCCATCCGAAGCATTTCCGCCAGCTACAGTCGTTAACTCCTGGCTTCCGTTTTGATCGTAAGCAGTCCTTTGACCATCTGCAGAAATTCCAAAATAACATTTCACCCCATTGGGCAGTGTAAATACCCATCCTTTGATGAGCCCATCATTATCTGTATGATGTTCAATTTTGATGCGCTGATAAGGAACAGTAATAAACCTGGCAGAGTCCTGGTTATAAAAGAATTTACCGGAGTAGTTCATCGCAGAAAAAACATACATGTCAGGTTCAATGTCCAACGATCCATTATTAGCCTGGTTATACATTAACTCCTGGTATTCCGCACCTGTTCTTGGTAATCCAAGAATGTACTTAACTGTCTTAGTGGTGTACATATAACCATTAGTGGCATTAAAATCATCGGGCTGCCCTCTTACGGTACGGCTTACGCTTCCTCCTGCACTTAAATTCCATCCTAAGCCTGTCCAGGTAGCAGCTTCCTCCACTTTAATTCCTCCTGTATGATAATTAAGGCTTAGGGGTAATTCAAGGCTACCGCTCTTAATTGTATAGATCGGTACATTGATATTAGCCGTTCCGGCGGAATAGCCAACCGGCATGTCAATATATTTCCCGAGAGCAGCTACTTCGGGCGAAGGTGGCTGTATGTTGGTTACGTTATTGGGATTAAAGTTCTGGCAATAAGCCATTCCATATACAAGTACGCTCAATAAATGCAGGAGACATCTCTTTCTTATCTGCGTTTTTTTCATTACATGCAATATTTTTCTATTGATAGTTATCTTTTACTTTAAAAATTATATCCCACCCGGAACTTGAATGCCTGTGTACGTGGCACCTGGCTATAGCTTAGAAAATCCCATAGCAACTGCAGCTTGGTTTTCTTGAATACCTTGCTTTTCAGCGAGACGATCTTGCTGATGCCAATCAATCCACTCTCCGTCCACGCCCCCGCCCGGCCTCCCCCATTGGGAGAGGAGGAATACAAAGAATCGTTGAGAGGCTGATAGTTGTACTCAAATCCTCCACTTGCGAAGAAGCTGCCTTTGATCTTATAGTCAAGGAAACTTCTGAGCGCTGCTCCCTGGTGGGTGAGCTTGATATTGTTCCACCCATTGCCCCAGCCCAGTTTGTAACTGCCGCCAATACCTATCACACTTTTATCATTCAACTTATACCCAACCGATAAGCCCATATCACTGGTGGTAGGGAACAGGTAGGTACTTTTCTGCGTTTGCAGGTTAGTAGAATATTCCAACCGGCGTAAGAAACTTTTTTTGCGTTGATTATTAGGTTTAAAACTTTCCGCCATGTCCATATCCGGATTACCGCCCAGCTTGTTCAGCTTATCCTTCATATTATTCAGCTGGGTCTGCGCCTGCTGCATGTTGCTTTGAATATATTGCTGCGCATTGGGGCCACCGGAAGCCACCCGTTGCTGGATCATCTGCTGGATATCTGACCTGGTTTGTAAACCAGCCAGCGAACCGGCATCACCATAATTAGATGGAACACTGAAAAGGCCTGCCAGTTCAGAATGTTCTTTGAAAAAGGATTGATAAGCCGGCAGCTTTTGTAGCAGACCTAAAGCCTTTTGCTGTAGTTTATCAGGATCATTCAGCGTATTCTTATACTCCTGCAATTGCGCTGCATAATAATAGGCCTGCTGGTTGTATTGCTTCAGTTGTTGGGTCAAACCAAACTTGCTCAACTGCTCATTCAGCAATTGTTTGCGTTGACGAATGTATTGTTTGATGGCTTCTGCCTGTTGCAGTTTATCAGTAAGGCCGTTTACACTGCTCAGAGCTGATTGAATTTCCTGTTCTTTGCCTTTCAGCAGGTTATTGTCGGAGGAAAGAAAATTAAGCGAGGTTTTCAGGCTGTCAAGCCCGGGAATGTATTGCTTGTAACGGGCTACTTTACCGGCAGGTTGCTGTAAAGACTGTTGTAATTGCTGGTATTTTGCATCCACATCACCAAACAGGTTAGCAGCCGCTGCTGAATCTTTCTTAGCTAACTGTTTCTGTAATTTCTTCTCCTGTTTTGCAAGACGCTGAAGGTATTTCTCTGTATTATTAACTACATCATCTTCCAGCCGGGAGGCTTTTTTACTGATACGATCAAGGAAGCGTGTAGGAAAATTAGCAATGTGGTCCAATGTGGACAGGCTATCATGCGTTGGCAAGTGGGCCAATGCCAGGATGGGCAGTAACAACAATAGTATACAGGTACTATACCTTGCACAAGACATAGCTCACTTGGGTTTAGGGGGGTAATCTTATTGATCGAAGGATACGGACAATAGTATCTATTGCAACTTTATAATTGCACTAAATAGCCTTATTAAAATAAGTGGTTAGAAATAATTTCGAAGCTGGTGACAGGTAAGGAGAATCGAAATATTGCGGCAAATTAATAAGTTTATAGATACGCAAGTATGTTGCAACCGGAATGCCATCATATTTTTTTTGGACACATATGAAATGAAAGCTGGCAGTCTGAAAATGAATAAGGCTAATGTGCGGATATGCGAATTTTAAAATTTGGGAATTTGAAGATTTGAAAATGGAATACAGGTTGTAAGTGAAGCTGAATGTTTAACGCAGAACGCCTAACGCTAATACAGGTTATAGGTTGTAGGTTTTAAGTTATAGGTTAATACAGGAATTGGGTATTAGGCGTTAGGTTTTAGCTATTAACTGTAAGAAAGTTGGCAGCTAGCAGTTGGCAAAACAGCTGCGAGCTTTGAGCAACGAGCAAATACAGCAGTGACTACTCACGATTGCCGTCTGCCGATTCACGATTCTTTTTATGTTTGACATTTCACGTTTCACGTACTTCCCACTCACGCCTGACGTCTCACGATTCTTCAACCCGAAACCCGGAACAGTCGCCATCTTTGCGTGAAACCCGGCAACCGACAATACACAATAATGCAAAAGGCCAATGCCTGGAGACATCAGCCTTTTGTTGTTTCTGCATTTTACTGCAATAACTATTTGTGTTAATTATTTACTGGCATCACGCAATGCCTTGATCTTGTCGTGAGAACGTCTCAGCGTTTGTTGTTGAGTACGCACAGCCTGTTCCAGTTGAGATGGAATTTCATCTGATTCAAGCGCTGTTCTGTATGCTTTCTGTAATGCATCTTCACCTGCTTCGCAATTAGCAAGTACAGAATACCTGTCATGGCCAGAGAAGGTAGCTCTTACATCCATCCATGCACGGTAGATCTTTTCACTATTGGTAGTACCTGTTCTTACTTCACCTCCAAGTGCCACTACTTCCTCTACCAGTTCCTGTTTTGCCCGCAGACTTTCACTGATCATCTGGTTGAAAACGGTACGCAGATCATCATCTTCGTCTTTCAATTCTTTCATTGCTTTTTCATATCCTGCTATACGATCGTTATTGATCTCAACCAGGTCATTTAATACATCTACTGTTGTCAGTACATCTTTTACTGTTGAACCTGTTTGCATAATATAAAGTTTAAATTATGATGAATAGTTTCAGCTGGTTTGGTTTACCAGGTATACCTATTCATTCAAAGAATCGTGCCATGGGAAATTACAGGAACAAGAAGCCGGATCAACGTTTTGGGATGTGTTGAAATTCTTCACCAATTTCGGAAGGTATGTGGAGTTGAAGGCCTAACGCTCAACGTCAACGTAAATAAAGGTCCGGAAGTCGGAAAGGCCGAAAGGAAAGCAAGTTGGCAGTTTGCAGTTACAGAAGAATGGTTTAATGGTTGTATGACTTGATTGGTATAGCTGATGATAACTATAGAACCATCAAACAATTTAGCCATCAGCATTTCACGTTTTGCCGATTGCCGTCTGCCGATTCACGGTTCTTTTCACGTTTCACGTACTTCCCCTTCACGTCTCACGATTCACGATTTCAGACCCGAAACTACCTGATCGAATCCTTTACTTCTCCGCAGGTGAGCATCTGGGCACCCATGTAGGGATTACGGATGTCTCGCTGAGCACTCAACCAGTAAGCGCCTTTGTCATCCAGGGCCATAGGACAGAAATCGACATATAATGCGCCACTGGACAGACCACTCTTTTTTACCTGTTCAATTAATGCTGCGTTTAATCCTGCATAAGCAATTCGTAAAGAACCAATATCTGAAGCCTCTGTAATTTTTATGGCAGCATTCTTAACAGCTCCGCCACCCGTTACATCTGTCATGCCTGCTGCAATAGCATTGCCGGCAATCTTCGCGTTCTTTAGGTCATCGCCTATTAAAGCGTTTGTTAACTGAACATATTGCCGATATACCGCATTCAACCTGTCATCTTTCAATATCACTGTTTCAACAACTGCAACAGTATCCATATGTTGCATGCTTTCGTGTACATTGCTGTCTTTGGATTGTGCATGTTGCTCATGCTGTTTTTGCTCACCACAGGAATAGAATATTACTATAGCAAGCATCATTGCGCCAGTCAAAAGTCTTTTTATCATTTATCTCTTTTTATGATACATCTAAAAATGAACCAATCTTTAATGATGATGTTCCGCCACCGGATCACTCCCTTTTTTCAAAATAAATTCGCTGTACAATAGGTAAGCGCCTGTAATTACCACTTTGTCACCAGCATCTATTCCTTCAATGATCTCAATCATTTCAGCGTTTTCAGTACCGGTCATTACTGTTCGTGGTTCAAAAACACCTTTGCCGGTTTCAACCCATACATGAGCATTTTTACCACTTCGTATTACAGCATCTATAGGTAATCGTAATCCTTTGGTATCATTTTTTACCGGCAATAAGATGTTTGCCTGTAAACCTGGTTGCCATTGGTTACCCGGATTTGCAATAGTCCCTCTTACCTGTAGTAACTGGCTACCGGGTTGATAAGCCGGATTGATGAACTTAATGGTCATTGTCTGCGGATGGGTCTCCCAACCGGGTATTATAACCTGTACCTGCTGGCCCACATGAATACTACCGGCTTCGGCAGGATATACATCCGCTTCCACCCACAGTTCACCATAGCTCTCTACCTTCATAATATCTCCACCGGCTGCTATGTATTGGCCCTGCGTAACTGATAAGGCTGCTACCGTACCGCTGACAGGTGCGTAGTAGGTTACCAATGCATTTACTTTTTGTGATTGTACCAATTGTTGTAACTGAGCTTCAGTCTGGTTGTATAGCAATAATTTCTGCCGGGCAGCTTTTTCGATCTGTTCAAACTTCACATCTCCGGGAAATTGCTTTACCTGGGCCACTGTCAGTAAATACTCCTGTTGCAACGAAGCCAGCTCTTCTGAATAAATGCTGTACAAGGCCTGCCCCTTTGTTACCTGTACTCCGGTCTCTTTTACATTCAATAGCTCTATTCTGCCTGCTACCCTGCCGGAGATATATGCAGTTTGGGCAGGATCAGTAACCAAACGACCGGACAGGTATTTGTAATTTTCAATACTGCCCTCTCCTATGGTTACAGTTGTAATATTTGCCAGGGCAACCTGATCTGCGCCAAGTGTAAGGGAGCTGCTTACATTGTCTTTATCAAAAGGAACCAACTCCATACCACATATAGGGCAATTTCCCGGCTCGTTGCGAACGATCTGTGGATGCATGGAGCAGGTATAGGTCTGTTGTTTCTGTTGTACAGTTGCCGTTTCCTTTTTCTCAGCTTTTTCTTTGCAGGAGGTCAGGAGAAAAACCGGCAACAGCATTGTGCACAAGGAAAACAAGATCCACTTTTTTGCTGTCATGGTTATTGGTTTGTGGTTTCTTTGATAAACGATTCGCTGTCTACTAGGTAAGCCGCATTATCAGCAACCTGCCAACCTGCAATATTGGTAAGTACCTGTACCATCCCTTCTGCACTGACGCCGGTTTTTACAGCCATAGCTTTTACCACGCCGTTTTCTTTACGGAAAATAAAAGCCTTGTTACCCGATTGCCACAATGCCTTTTTGGGTAACCACCAACCACCTTCATACACCACGGGTATCGCTGCTGTGATCAATTGTCCCGGTTGCAGTGAACGACCGTTCTGCAGGTAAATTCTTGCAACAGTAAAACTCAATCCATTCTGAATGACCGGTTCTACAATACCAACAGTACCGTTCTTAACCATACCTTCAGCTGTATAGAGTATAACCCGGGTTCCTTTTTTTACTGCAGACGCCAGCACTGGCTGCAATGAAAGTGATGCAATAAGATTACCCTGCCTGTAAATAGTAAATAAGGATTGTCCGGCCGTTACATATTGTCCTTCGCGAAGCAATACAGGTGTCGGACTTGTATTTGGCTTTGCCGACGGTACACCAGTAGCAGCCATCGCATTCATATCATCACCGGCAGGTGCAGCAGGAGTAATACTGCCAACAGGTGCCGGGGCTGTTGCCTGCGTTTTATCCAGGATAAACCCTTCGGCATTACTATACACCGGTATGCGATACAGGATATTGCCGGTAGCAATTACCCTTTGTACCTGTTCTGCCGGCATACCCAGTAATAATAGTTTCTGTCTGGAAGCTGACAGTAACCGTTCATCGTTGCCTGAGCGGGCAATCAATAAAAGTTCCCGCTGTGCAGCGGCCAGATCGGGCGAATAGACCTCCATGATCAATTGCCCTTTTTTTACCGGCTGGTAATTGTATTTGATATACAACTTTTCGATCCTTCCACTTACACGTGCAGCAATACTGTTCTCATAACGGCTATCATATGTAATAGCTCCCTGAACAGTTGCATTGTAAATATGCGTTCCCTGTTGTGGTAACACAGTACGCACATTGGCTATTACTTGGCTATTGACCGGCTGCAATAAGTCAGCCAGACCAGTATCAGCCTGATCACTATGTGCAGTATGTACATGCAGGGAGGGCTTATCCTTGCAGGCAACAAGCACCATCATCAATATTACCACCAGCCAATTAACGATATAACTGCTTTTCATAATCAGCGATCATTTCGTACAACTTTAATTTTTCGTCCAGTATTTCAAGCTGGGTCATTGTTAAGGCTTCCCATGAACTGATGACCTGTACCAATGCCAGCGTATTTTCCTGGTATTTTGCAAAATCAGCATCGAGACTTTTTTGCAGAGCCGGAATTACTTTTTCTGATTTTGACTCAATCCTTCTCTGCATGGTTTGTATCTCGTACTGCATGCCGTACAGCATTCCCTGCGATTCCTGCAGCATGGCAGACCTCTCCTTCTGCATACCTTCTACATTGTACTGCATGGCCTTTATTCCGGATTTATACATTCTGGAAGCCCAGGGTACAATGGGTATACTGACCATCCCCATAACACTGTAGGCATAGGGCATCATACGACTCAGCGGTTGCATGTGTTCAAAACGAACACGAAAATCAGGATGCCGTTCTTTTTTCATACTCTCGATATTCAGTTGCATAGAGCGGATGGTCTCGTTCATCTTCCATACATCTTTCCGCAAACCGGCAAGCGTGGCAGTATCGTAACTGGCAGCAGGTGTAAAATCGGGGATGTAACTGGTGTCTACCGTAAATTGTTCATTACCCGGCGCATTCATCAAACTATTGATCCATGAGCGGGCTTTGGCAATGAGCCCTTCCTGCATACGGATCATGTTCCTGTTCTCTTCAATCTTTGCCTCAGCTTTATATACACTGCTCAACTGCGATTGATTATAAGGATAGCGCACTTCTTCGATCTTTTTCATCATCACCATGATCTTTTCATTCTGCTGCAGTAGCTGTATTCTCTGGTAAGCAATGAGCCAGTTATAATACAATCTGCGCGCCTGTGTTTTCAGGTCGTTCAGTGTAACGGCCCTCGTAGCATTCTCTACATCGCCCAATGAAGCCAGGTATTGTTTTTTTGACTGCTGTTTGGATGTATTGGGAATATCCTGCTCCAGTTGCAACATCAGGTTGCCCTTATCGGCATCATCAATTTTTCCCTGGAAAGGATATGGTGTCATAAAGGTTCCCACCCCCACCATCGGGGCCATCCATGCAGTAGCCGCTTCAGCACTATACTTATAGGCTGACGCTTTAAGCCCATAGGATTGCAATAACAGGTTATTCCTGTCTATACGTTGCAATACGGTATCCAGTGGCAATACCGGCACCTGCGACCGTACAGCAATTGGTGCAACGCACCCTATAACCAGGAGTAGTTTAATGATTTGTTTCATGGATCTCCAGTTTTCCGAACTTTCTTAATTCATATTCTTTCGTCATCAAAAAAATGAGTGGTGTTACCAGCAGGATATGTGTGGAGGATGTCAATACACCACCGATCATAGGCAGTACTATTGGTTTCATTACATCTGTTCCCACACCGGTAGACCATAACACAGGCACCAGTCCAAACAAGGATACACATACCGTCATCAGTTTGGGACGAAGTCTTTTGGCTGCGCCGGTGATCACATATTCCCGCAACTCTTCTTTTGTAATCGTTTCTTTTGAATTGCCTTTGGCCTTTACCAATTGTATCATGGCATCATTGAGATAAATAACCATTACAATACCGGTTTCTACAGCAATCCCAAACAATGCAATAAAGCCTACTGCTACTGCCACAGACAGGTTTACCTGCCAGGCATAGATAAGATAAGCTCCACCTATCAGGGCAAACGGCACTGTCAATAAACTCAGGAAGGCTTCGCGGATAGAACGGAAAGCAAAGTATAATGAGAAGAAGATGATCAGTAATACAACCGGTGCAATCCACATCAATGTCTGTTTTCCGCGAACCAGGTTCTCATATTGTCCGCTCCATTCGAGATAGTAACCTTGCGGCAGGATGCCCTTTGTCTTATTCATTTTATCAATAGCTTCCTGTACGGTACTTCCCAGATCACGATCGCGCACGTTGAACAGTACTGCACCCCGTAGCATCGCATTATCGGAAGTGATCATTGGCGAGCCGTCTTCAAATACAATATCAGCCACAGCAGACAGTGGCACTTCACCCATTGCCGGTGACATTAACGGTATACGCCTGATCCTTTCAAGACTGTTCCTGTAATCCTGCGCCAGTCGTGCACTGATCGTAAAACGCCTTCTGCCCTCAATGGTATTACCAATCACAGCTCCGCCCAATGCAGTTTCCACTACCTGGTTTACATCGTCAATCGTTAAACCATAGCGGGCAAGGTCTTCACGACGGGTATTAACAGCAAGATATTTTCCGCCGGTAATAGGCTCTACATACAGATCACTGATACCGGGTGTTCCTTCCAGTTCTTTTCTTACTTTTTCCGACACAGCGGCAATAGTGTCAAGGTTTTGTCCATATACTTTCACTCCTACATCCGTACGGATACCGGTAGAAAGCATGTTGATACGATTGATAATAGGCTGTGTCCAGCCATTCACTACACCGGGGATCTGGAGTTTGGCATCCAGTTCGTTGATAATATCTTTTTTGGTGAATCCTTTACGCCACTGTGAAGCAGGCTTCAGCATAATGATCGTTTCGATCATACTGATCGGTGAATTATCCGTAGCAGTAGCTGCGCGTCCGGCTTTTCCTAATACTTTATCAACTTCCGGTACTGTTTTGATGATCTTATCCTGCACCTGTAAGATCCTTTTTACTTCCGTATTGGAAACATCGGGTAATGTTACCGGCATAAACAGGATGCTCTGTTCGTCCAGCGGTGGCATAAATTCAGTACCCAGGCTGCGTAACAATGGGATGGATACCAGCAGGGCAATAATATTAATGGCTAAGGTTGTTTTACGCCACTTTAATACCGTTCTGATAACAGGTTCATATATTTTTTCCAGCAGGCGATTTACAGGATTGGCGTTGTCAGGACGAAAACGTCCTTTCATGAAAAAGGAGATGAGCACCGGTGCCAGTGTGATCACCAGCAGGGCATCTACTATCATGATAAAGGTTTTAGTGTAAGCCAGTGGATGAAACAGTTTTCCTTCCTGACCGGTAAGCATGAAGACCGGCAGAAAAGAAGTAATGATGATCACCGTGGCAAAGAATACTCCACGTGATACCTGCTTACCTGATTGTTCAATCACCTTTAGCCTTTCTTCTTCAGTGATCCACTTCGGTGATTTTCTAAAAAGACGTTTAAACATGCTGTTGATTTGAAAATGTAGAATCGGCAATCGTAAGTGGTAGGAACAAGTGAATAGTCAATGGTGAATAGTGAATGGCTGCTCCTTGTAAACCTATCAACCTTCCAACTTTTCAACCTAGCCTTCGGCTTTCCCTTCGATATTCGATATTAGTAATTCAGCATTCGATATTTCCCTCCCGTACTTCTTATTTCGTACTCCCTTGTTAACTTATCAACCTTTCAACTTGTCAACTGTATTTCCTTAAACCTTGTGCCTTAACTTACAACCTATAACCTGTATTCCCTTCGACATTTGACATTGGGTATTCGACATTCGATATTTCTTCCTTTCTAATTCCTCATTCCCAATTCCTCACTTCTAATTCCCGTTCTCCCTTTCCCAAACAGCATACCTTTCCGATAAATGCTTATAGGCATTTTCACTCATGATAATACCATTGTCTACTATTACACCGATGGCTAATGCAATACCGGTTAAGGACATGATGTTGGATGAAATACCAAATGCGTTGAGAATAATAAAGCTGGCTGCGAGTGTAATGGGGATCTGGATCACAATACTCAATGCACTGCGCCAATGGAACATGAACAGGATAACTACCAACGTTACCACTATCATTTCTTCGATTAGCGTTCGCTTGATCGAGTTAATGGATTCATGAATAAGTTCACCCCTGTCATATATGATATCAAACTCCACTCCATCAGGCAAGCCTTTGGAAACATCTTTCATCTTTGCTTTTACCTTATCAATAACAGCCGCTGCATTTTCACCATAGCGCATTACCACAATACCACCCACTCTTTCTCCTTCGCCATCCTGATCAAAAATGCCGTTGCGGGTTTCGCCAGTCATCTGCACGGTAGCAACATCTGCTATACGAATGGGAATACTGTTCTGGTTCTTGATGGGAATATTTTCTATCTGCTCTATTGACTGCAGGTAACCGGAGGTTTTGATGATATAACCAATACCGCTCATTTCAAATTTCCGTCCACCGGATTCATTGTTATTACTGCGTACCGCATTGATGACCTCTGGTACCGACAAGCGGTAATACAATAATTTGTTTGGGTTGATCACAACCTGGTATTGCTGTTGAAATCCACCGAAAGAAGCTATTTCACTAACCCCTTCCACATTTTGCAGGGCAAATTTTATATACCAGTCCTGCAGGGCTCTTTGCTCGCCCAGGTTCATACCAGGCGCTTTCAATGTGTACCAGAGAATATGTCCCACGCCGGTACCATCCGGACCTAGTTGCGGCGTAACACCTGTTGGTAATGTTCTTGAAACTGTGCTGAGCTTTTCCAATACCCGTTCACGGGCCCAGTAGATATCTGCACCATCCTGGAAAATGACGTAGATAAAACTCATCCCGAACATAGAGGAGCCACGCACATATTTTACACGCGGCAGTCCCTGCAACCCTGTTACCAAAGGATAGGTTACCTGGTCTTCCATCAATTGCGGGCTACGTCCCATCCATTCAGTAAAAACAATGACCTGGTTTTCTGACAGGTCAGGAATGGCGTCGATAGGATTTTTCTTTACTGCAAAAAAGCCCCATACAAACAAGGCTGCTGCCAGCAGCAATACAATAAAGCGATTATGCAGCGACCAACTGATCAAGCGATGCACCATAACAGAACATTTTTCGATTGTGTGATTTGGAAATCCGGAGATTTTGAACACATCTCAAAATCTCCAAATTCCCTACATCAATAAATCCCGGGATCTGAGATCTATTGCTTATTTCCGGCTTTACGGTCGTAGTGGCAGCAACCGGGCAGTTTGCTGTAAACTCCATCCGTAGCTTTTGCATTCTCTGTATCATGTCCTACCGCAGCTACTTTTTTCTGGATCGCCTCGTTGGTGATCTTAGAAGGATTGTAGGTTACCAGCAACAGTTTGGTTCCCTCGTCCCAGGTAGCGTTTGAAACACCATCTGCTTTAGCAGCAGTTTCAATACGTTTTTTGCACATGCCACAGTTGCCGGATACTTTAATAGTATCTGTTTTAGCTGACTGTGCTGAAACTTCTGAAGCAACGAAAAGTGAAGCCAATACAAGGGCTGATGAAATGATCTTTTTCATGTTTACAGGTTTTTGATATTATTTCTAATGATTGAATAAACTTGTTTCTGTGCAAATGCTACTGGCAAATGCATTGATAATATGGTACCGTTGAAAGAATGAAATATTCAATTCAAACAGCACGGATGCTCAGGTGTTACAGTAAATATGATGCTAAATGAGGTGCAGGCAGGAGTAGTAAATATAAGCCTGCTGATCAGAAGAAGATCAGATGCGGAAAGTGCAAAGTAAAAGATAGGTTTGTTGCCCGTTATACCCCGGAGGAGCATGGCTAACAGGATAACTGACCGCAGTACTGTTAATTAACGTCGTATTCTGTACCGGTGAAAACACGGGTGGTAATACAGCAACCATGAGAGGGGCAAAAGGCTGTATGTTTTCGCGTACGCGCTGGTCTTTTTCGAGCTTTACCAGTTTGTGTTCATCCTTACAGCAACCTTTGTTGAGTTTGTTGCTTTTGCTCATGCCGCATTTACCGCAGTTGTCCCCGTCTTTATCATGCCACAGGCTCCAGTTAACCAGTTTGCCCATGCAATAATGCAGGTGAACAGTAGCGCCTGCAGAGGTGCTGATGTATAAAAGGGCTAATATGGCGACGATGAGCTTTTTCATCATGGATAGTACAAAAATATACGATTTCCCGGGTTTTCCTAGTCTTTTAACAGTTACAGGGGGAAATATGATGGTGTAAAGCTAGTTGGTAAAGGTTCCCAAACTGTTATAGATTAATGGATAGGTTTTATAGTTTAATGACGAAGAACGCGAAAGCCGGTTATAGGTTATAAGTTTTAAGTTATAGGTTGTAAGTTGAATATAGCCACGAGCTTTGAGCTACGAGCGGCGGGGAAATACAGCCGCGAACACTCACGATTCACGTCTCACGATTGTCGACTCCTATTCACTATTGACTATTCACTTGCTTCAACCACTCACGATTGCCGATTGCCGTCTGCCGATTCACGATTCTTCAACCCGAAACCTCCTTAGTTTTCCAGCTTCACATCTTTTACCGGGTACAGCACAGAAGGTGGGGCATCGTACAGATCGCAGTAAGAGCAATTATCATTGGAGCTTTCTGCAATACGGAAAGTGATTATATTGTCTTTACCAATACCTGCGGGAATAATACATTTATTAGACACACCAAACACGTTATTATATACCTTGCTATTATTCATTCTGTCTACCCAGCCATCTACACCTATTGTATCTGTGTTTAATACCTCAACTACATAACTGGCACAGGTAATGCGGATCACCTTGCCTTTTAATAAAGCTGCATTATCAGTGCTATTCTTTTTGCTGCACGAAGCAGTCGCTAAAGCTATTATAATGAATAAGATAAGGAACTTACACATAGCAGTGTTTTTTGCATGACAAACGCATATATACCAGCGTTGCATAATAATATGAAAAGAGGGATTTTACTTATTTAGCGAGTGTTACATCCTTTACAAAATAGGTTACAGATGGCGGTGCATCATACAGAAAACAGGTAGCGCATGGAGGCGGAGTATCATCTGAAATGCCGAACCTGATGTGATCGCCTTCTTTTATATCGTCCGGTATTTCGCATTTACCAAGAGCATTGAATACATTGTCATGCACGACCTGCGTCTTCAGGTCTTTCCAGTTATCTTCCCCAAGATCTTTATTACTATATACCTGGATCACATAACTGGCGCAGGATATTCTTATCACTTTTCCGGCAAGTCCTTCTCTGTCACTCTTTTTGGAACAGCTACCGGT
The DNA here is from genome assembly GCA_047602185.1 of Chitinophagaceae bacterium. Lineage (GTDB taxonomy): Bacteria > Bacteroidota > Bacteroidia > Chitinophagales > Chitinophagaceae > PMP191F. The sequence continues at coordinate 2,609,121 of JASGHY010000001.1, forward strand.
CAGTAAGGCCAGCAGGATGATTAAAAATGTTAACCGGGACATAAGCTCTTTTTTGCTCATGACAGCCGGGATAGCGGTTAACGTTGCATCGGGGCTAAACGCAGAACGCCTAATGCGGAAAAAACGGTTATAAGTTTTAAGTTATAGGTTGTAAGTTTAAGACGCAAGATTCAAGGAACAAGGCTCAAGAAAATACGAAGTACGAGAGGAAAATATCGAATGTCGAATACTGAATTTCGAAGGGAAAGCCGAAGGCCAGGTTGAAAAGTTGGAAGGTTAATAGGTTTACAAGGAGCAGCCATTCACTATTCACCATTGACTATTCACTTGCTTCAGCCACTCACGACTGACGTCTCACGATTCACGATTGCCGTCTCACGATTACCCATTCACATCACTCACCATCAGGCTACAGCCCCTGATATCACTATTATCACGACGTCCCTGGATCTCACAACTGCCGTCTTCAAACACATGCCCTACATCATCGGTAGCAATGAACGCACAGGAATATATGTTGGCAAGATCAATTACATTCACAATACCATTCCCTTTACTGCGCACATCCAGCGGATCGTTTTCATCACGCACCATTATCTTCATCCAGGGCGGACAACGAAAAACTCCATTCCCATCAGAATAGGCCTGCGATAAAAGTTCCGTCATACCATATTCAGAATGAATGACCGGTAGCTCAAAAGCCTGTTTCAATACAGCATGCACCTCCTGGCGGGTTATTTCTTCCCGACGTCCCTTCATACCACCTGTTTCCATAATAATGGTGTGCTTCAACGGCATCGGAAACTGAACAGCAAAATCGAGCAGGGCAAAAGTGACCCCAACCAGCAGTGTTTTTTGGCCTTTTTCTTCCAATTGCAGTAAGGCCTGTTGTAGTTTATCGTGCTCATACAGGTAAAAACCGCTGGCGGAGTGGCCGCTGCGTTTTACCAGTTCATCGACCATTACTACCAGCGAGGAATGTTGACGCTCCAGGTACGAGGGCAGCAACCCGATAATGCACCAATCCTCTACCGGACCATAAAACAGCTCAAATGCTTTCAGGAAGCTTTCCCGGTAAAGCGAGAGATGCTTTACCTCGTGCCGGCTGTTGATCATACCCGTAGTGCCGCTGCTTTCAAAGACCACCTCGGGCTCAAAAGCCGTGGTTTTAACCTGTTGGGTCTTAAAGAAAGAAATTGGTAAAAAAGGGATCTGTTGCAGGGTTTTCACTTTTTCACCAACTACATGCAAAGCATTTACGTATTCCTTATAAAGGGGATTGTATTGGTATTGAAAATGGAAAATATCCAGCGCAAACTGTTCAAAACTATGCTGATCCGCCGAAAAAATTTTATCTTCATGTTCACAAATCATCTGCCGGTATTGTAAAGGATGATGCTATTTTTGTAAGAATGTGCCCGTTAAAAGGGCGTTAAAAACAACAAATTTCAAGCGATGAAATTACATACTTTGCTCGGATTAACGGTAATAGGAGTTGTAGTAGCAGCCTGCAGCAAAAACTATGAATCAAAGCCTTCGCTCAAAATAACCTCAGTAAGTTCCACCAACCTACAGGTAAACGAGGCGCTCACCATCAGTCTTGAATACACCGATAAAGAAGGGGATTTTGACTCAGTTTGGGTAAAAAAGATACGTACCAACTTGCGCACCGTAGCCGTTACGTTGCGTGATTCCTTCTGGCTGAACCTTTCAAAAGATGCTCCTGATAATAAAAAAGGGAAAATAGACCTGGTACTGGATTACAACAACTACGTGGTATCTGCGCAAAACCCTCCTACTGATAACAATGGTAATCCAGAGCCAGATACACTGATCTTTAAAATTGTACTGAAAGATAAGGCCCGTAATTTCAGTGACACGGTTTCTACCGATAAAATCAGGGTTAGTCGTGGCTGATCTTCAGTAAATTGCGACTTTATCATGCTTCATGCTTAAAAAGCTGTTCGACTATTTCCTGTTCACCAGCGTATTTATTGCCGGCTGTGCTGTGTTAATGGCCCACCAGGCTTTCATGCTGCTGCACCTGCATTACCAGCATATCCATTACCTGGCATTCGTTTTCTTTGCCACGCTGTGCAGCTATAATTTCCATTGGTACCTTACGCCGGACTCTCCCAGCGAAAATGCACGGGTTCAGTGGACGCAACAACATAAAAAATTACACCTCGTTCTTTATATTATCGGCCTGGCAGGGTCGGCTTTCTACTTTTTTTACTTTATCAGGCATTGGATCTGGCTGAGCGGCGCCGTTCTGCTCACCTTTCTGTACAGCGCTCCCAAGCTTCCCCATCCTTTTGTGTTACTGAAAAGGGTTGCTATCGGTAAAACCATTTTCCTGGCCTTTGTATGGATGTATGTAACTACTTTTCTGCCTGTAGCATTTGATGAACAGCATTGGGGGGCTGATAGCTGGCTATTTATTGCCAGTCGCTTCTTCCTGATCTATGCTATTTGTATTCCTTTCGATTATCGCGATCGTGAGTATGACAGGCAGGAAGGTATCCGAAGCATGATCACCCATTTCAGCGAAACCAATGTCAACAGGATCTTCTATTTTTCCCTATTGGCATTCGCTATCTGTACCATTGCATTGTGCATACACAATATTCCCTTATTAATAGTGATGCTGCTACCCGGTATTATTACCGCCTTACTTTTCCCGGTAGCCAAACGCAATTACTCCGATTACCTCTATTATTTTGTATTGGATGGTTTAATGATGCTTTCCGCATTACTTACCTTGTTATTGCCATTATCCTGATCTTTTACAGGCAATCGACCCTGTCTCAAAAAAGTAAACCACTGTGGAGATAACCGGATTTGACTATTTTTGAAACCTATCAAGCCGGCAAATATGAATGTTACCAGTAAACAGCCCTTTTTTATTGCAGCAATTTGTTTTACCGGTGTTTTTCTGCTGCTTTACCCATTATACCAATATGTATTTGATCTTGACGGCATTGGTTACCTGATGATCACTAAAAGGCTGGCCAATGGGGATATCCCGGATGCTATTAACGGTTGCTGGAGCCCTTTGCAATCATGGCTGTTAGTTCCTTTTTACAAAATGGGGGTCAATGAATTCACAGCTTTTAAGTTCAGTAATGGTGTTTTTTCACTGGGGATTTTATGGTGCGTGTACCGGCTTATGCTAAAAACATCACTCACCCCTGTCTTACGTATAGCCATTCTGTGGATTTGCATCCCAATCTTACTAGCCTATTCCTTTTTCCAGTTAGCAGGTGATCTCCTGCTTTGCCTGCTATTACTCATCTATATTAATATAGCCAGTGACGAACTGCTGTTTGAAAAGCCTCTCAAAAACGTTCTATGCGGTGTAATTGGAGGGCTGGCTTATCTATCAAAAGCATATGCCCTTCCCTTTTTTATAGTACATTTTAGTTTGATACAGTTTATACTATGGAAACAATCGCAGGTTGCAAACAGGAATAATCTGCTGTTGAAAAATTTAGTGGCCGGTATTGGCACGTTGTTGTTACTCGCAGCTCCATGGGTGTACGCTTTGTACGGGAAATATCATTTTTTTACTTTCAGTTATGCAGGCAGACTCAATATGTCGTGGGAACTGGCTCCTAAACCTGTTACAGATGCTTTTGCTATTGGCGGGCCGCCCAACGCCACTTCACCAGCTTATTGGGAAGACCCCTATCTGCCACCTCCCTATTACCATGCGTTCACCTCAAAAGCCGCATTTGCAAAACAGATCAAAGTTTTACTGCACAATATCGTTGAAGCGTTGCAATGCTTTCATTTAATCTCTTTTTTAAGCCTTTCTATAGTATTGGCAGGCGGAATATGGTTAGTAAAAAATAAAGATCACCGGTTTACCACATGGTGGCTGATGGCTGTAATATTACCCTCCGGCTACCTGTTAATGCATATTGAACCACGTTATATCTGGGCAGTTACTTTTCTTGTACTGATCGCAGGCACCATCATGCTACAACAGGCATTGAGCCTTTGGAAAGTGTCAAAGCCAATGTGGCTATTATGCTGGTGCATTTATTTCGGTAGTTTTTTACCATATCCGGCAAATTTGCTGCAGGATAAAACCAATGAAGATCGCCCTTTATTTGAACTGGCAAACACGCTCAAACAGCAGCAGATCCGGGGCAAACTGGCCTGCCGGGAGGAAAACCTCGATGTTACACAAAAGCTGGCCTATCTGACAGGCAATCAATGCTACCTGGTGCATATGGCCGATTACACCTATGACCAGTTGGGTCGGCAATTAAAGGAAGCAGGTATTCCTTATTTTTTCTACTATTATCAATCACCACAGGAATTGGAGCTTTTTCGCCAGACAACCCTCTACGGACAATCTCCTATCCACCTGCATATGGCCGACCATAGGCTGGTAATTGTACAGGTTCAGTAATCAGAATAATTCTATCTTCGCACTGCATTTTTTGACAATTGCAGCAGGGCTTAACAGCATTAATTATCAAATATAATATCCTCACAGCATGGCAAAAGCAGCAAAAAAAACTTCAATGGAAACAGCAGCGGCTGTAAATTTTCTGAGAGATTACATCAATAATCCTTCCCCGGTAGGTTTTGAAAGCAGCGGACAAAGGCTGTGGCTGAATTATATCAAGCAATACGTAGATACCACTTTCACTGATCCTTATGGTACAGCAGTAGGCGTTATCAACCCCAAAGCTACCTTCAAGGTAGTTATTGAGGCCCATGCTGATGAGATAAGCTGGTTTGTAAATTATATCACTCCCGAAGGTTTAATATACCTGAAACGCAATGGCGGCGTTGATCACCAGGTGGCACCCGCGCAGCGCGTATTCATTCACGGTAAAAAAGGGCCTGTAAAGGCTGTATTTGGATGGCCCGCTATCCATACGCGTCTTGGTAATCCTGATGCCAAGGAGCCACAACCCAAAGTAGACAACCTGTTCCTCGACTGTGGCGCACGTAATAAGAAAGAGATCGAAGAACTGGGCATTCACATAGGTTCCGTAGTAACGTACCAGGATGGTTACGATGAGCTGGCCAACGGCTACCTGATTGGCCGCGCATTTGATAACCGCGTGGGTGGATTTATGATTGCAGAAGTAGCCCGCCTGCTGAAAGAGAATAAAAAAACGCTGCCTTACGGCCTGTACGTGGTAAACGCAGTACAGGAAGAGATAGGGCTACGCGGTGCGGAAATGATTGCCCGTCGTATTAAACCCGATATTGCTATTATTACCGACGTTACGCACGATACCACTACCCCGATGGTAAATAAGATCATTGAAGGTGATATTGCCTGCGGCAAAGGCCCATCACTGGCTTATGCGCCTGCTATCCACAATAAACTGCTGAACATAGTGCAGGACGTTGCTGCTGACAAAAAAATACCGGTTCAGCTCAGAACGCTTTCACGCAGCACCGGTACAGATACCGACTCTTTTGCATACGCTAACGACGGATGTCCTTCTGTGCTTATTTCCATACCGTTGCGTTATATGCACACTACCGTGGAGATGATACACAAAACCGACATTGAGCAAACCATTCAACTGATGTACGAAACTTTGTTAACTTTATCTCCTAAAACAAATCTGAGCTACCTGTGATAATCAAAATATTCTTATTATACCTTGACCCAGGTAGCGGAAGCTACCTGGTACAGGTAATAATAGCTGCAATACTAGGCGCCCTGTTCTATTTTAAGAACCTGTGGTGGCGTATAAAGGCGTTTTTCTTTAAGCCTAAACAACAGGATAATAATACGACTACAACCACTACCGCTCAGCAGGAAGAGCCTGGTAAAGAGTAGGGTGATTGCCTTAACAGCATTGTTCCATTCAACTGGTGTATGACATTATTTAAGCAATTTCTCCAGAAAGCTCCGCTGTTTGTTATTACCATACCGCTCTTTATTGTTATACACATCCAACTGGAATATGGCCGACTGATCATTTACCATGTCGTTATGCGCGACATTGTTATGCTGTTTCTCCCCGCTCTGATAATTTTCTCTGTTACCTTATTATTGTGGCGTAACATTGTTAAAGCCGGCGTATTAAGCGCACTCATTTCATTATTCTACTACTTTTTCCCGGACCTCAAAGATTGGCTATGGCAATTAGCACCACACCATTTTATCAGTAGTTACGCTTTTCTGTTACCACTGTGCGGGTTGCTGCTTATTCTGTCATTAGTACGATTGATCAAAATAAAACAACCTCCCGTACGTACACTTGCATTTATCAACCTGCTTTTTTTATTATTTATCTGTTACGACTTGCTCGCCCTAATTTATTCCGGCGATAGGCTGAAAGACCTGGGTGATCCTCAAAAAAAACTTTCTCAAAACTATAAGCCTTGCGACACCTGTTTGAAGCCGGATATCTACTATATCATATTCGATGCATATACTTCATCGAATGCACTGCAGGCTTATTTTAACTTTAATAATGAAGGGCTTGACTCTTTTTTACTAAATCGTCGTTTTTATATTGTACGTAACTCTACCAGCAACTATAATCTTACTCCTTTTTCAGTTTCAGGAACATTTAATTTAGATTATGTAAACAAGCTAAATACCAGGAAAGACTTTTACATGAAGGAATACCTGCCTGGCGTACAAACAGTATATAAAAGCGAATTATTTCCTATTCTCAGGAAAGAAGGCTACCACATCATCAACAATTCAATTTTTGATATTGATAATTCCCCTACAATTATACCATATGACAAAGTATGGGGTATTAATGGGTTATATCAACGTCACCACTTGCTGCATAAAATAAGAAGCGATATTGGCTGGATATTCAATAAATACCTACCATCATTCAATCATAATAACACATACCAGGAAGAAGTTGAGTTACTGAATAATCATATAACTACCTTATTGAAAAACCTGGACACGGCAATATACTCACAGGTAGCTGCTCCTAAATTTGTTTACACACATATTCTGTTGCCACATAATCCTTTTATTTACGATTCTACAGGCAATGTATTCCCAACCCCCAGCTTTACCACCGATAGAAATAGATATGTACAGCAGGTACAATACACCAATACTATTATCAGGAAAATAACCGATAAGATCCTCGATCATGCTTCCAAACCGGTAGTTATTATTTTGCAGGGCGATCACGGTTTTAAATTCTGGGATAAAGACCTGAAAAAAGTTGAATTCTCCAACCTCAATGCCTTCTTTTTTTATAACCAGGATTATAGCCGGTTGTATAGCACACAAACCAATGTAAACACCTTCCGGATCATTGGTAATACATTTTTTAACCAGCATTTTGCCATCTTACCCGATACTTCCTGGTTTTTACAATACAGGTAACTTATTGCTTGGGGCAATCAGGTTCATTTCATTAACTTTATCCATTATATAAATGCAATAGTGCATTTTAACCAATACAACCGGAAACAGAACCATCCAGATGACGAACTTTCATTTGCACGCATCATCCTTCAAAGATCCTTCGGGTTTTATATTTGTGCGCGACAAAAAAATATACAGGCAGGTAAATGCTGCCTATGCCGCAACTTATAATACACTGAAAAGATCCGGCCTGTACGATACGCTGGTGAAACAAAAACAGCTGGTACCACATACGGAGATCAACGAAGATCTTACCCAAACAGGCAACTGGCATCTTACCCTGCAACCGGAAACGATTGAATATATTTCCTATCCCTATGAATGGAGCTTTGACCAGTTAAAAGATGCAGCGTTGCTCACCCTGCAGACCCTCAAAACTGCAGTGGATCACGGCATGATATTAAAAGATGCTACACCCTTCAATATCCAGTTTAAAAACGGTAATCCTGTATTGATCGATACTTTATCGTTTGAAGAATATAATGAAACTGAGCCCTGGGTGGCTTACAGGCAGTTTTGTGAATGTTTCTTATTTCCACTTTATCTTGAGCATTACCTGCAAACGGGTATGCAACCCATACAAAGAGCTTATTTCAATGGAATATCAGCCGACTTGACAGCCAGGCTACTGCCCTCCAAAAGTAAATGGAGCCTGGGCGTATGGCTGCATGTACATTTACAACGCTCAATTGGTAAAAACAATAATACTGCCGCTAAATACCAGTCAAAGTTCAATAAACAAAAGCTGCTAAACCTTATCAGGCACCTGGAGCAGATCATTACCCGTTTAAGGCCAAGCAGCCGACCAACTACCTGGAGCAATTACTACCAGGAAACAATATTAGATCAGGCTTACCTGAAAGAAAAAGAGAGATTGTTTCTTGCCATGCTACAAAATATACATCCCCAAACGGCACTTGACCTTGGGGCTAATGATGGTTATTTTTCCAAACTGATGGCGCAGAAAGAAATACAGGTTATTTCAACAGACTTTGATCATCGCTGCATTAATGACCTTTATCTGCACTGCAAAGCAAATGACATAAATAACATATTACCGTTGATCAACGACATTACCGACCCATCACCAGCATTGGGTTTTTCAAATACAGAACGTTCTGCATTTGATGAACGCATCCATGCAGAGCTGGTAACGGCACTGGCGCTGATCCACCACCTGGCAATAGGTAAAAATATCCCCCTACCCTTGCTGGCTCAATATTTTAACAGTATAGCCCCATTACTGATCATTGAATTTGTTCCTAAAACAGATCCTAAAGTGCAGCAAATACTTTCCGGCAGAAAAGATGTATTTGATGACTACAACGAAACCGCTTTTGAAAAACACTTTTCAAACTGCTTCAGTATCGAACAAAAAACAGTAGTAACAGGCACCCAGCGTACCCTTTATTTAATGAAACGAAAAGGAATATGATACAAAAGCTGAAAACAATTCCGCTTTACGTTGTATTATTACCACTTTTCTTTGTGTGGCACGGCTTTGCTCAAAACTATGGTTTTATTGACCCCGGACCAGTGTCTGTCCTTGCATTGGTGTACTACCTTGATACGATCTTATTATTTATATTCTTTTATTGGCTGTTACGCAATTACAATAAAGCTGCATTGATCGTCTTTTGCTGTATGTGCTTCTTTTTCTTTTTCGGCAATTACATAGACCTTGCAAAGGCATGGCTACCACGTTTTTTTCATCGGTATATTTTCACAATACCTGTATTTCTTATTTTTTTAGTTACTCTATTTGCTTTTTTAAAAAGAACCGATCGCAGTTTCCCCAGGCTAACACTATTTTTAAACAGCCTTTTACTGATCTATTTACTGGTAGATACAATAGACATCATACGAAAGATCGCATTCCCTTATACCAATAAACTGGAAGTATATGACTTTGCGCGTAATAACCAATATACCATACCCGACACTTGCGGGAAACCGGATATTTACCTTTTATTATTCGATGAATACGAAAGCAGTTCAGGGTTAAAGTCACAATATAATTTCAACAATGATCTCGACAGCTTCTTATTAAATAAAGGATTCAGCATACAAACACATAGTAAAAGTAATTACAACTATACTAATTTTTCGATGGCATCCATGCTCAATATGGACTATGTCAAATGGTTCAACAATAGCGTGGAAGCAACACGGGACGATTACATGAAGTGCAACCAGATGATCAAAGAAAATAATGTAATAAAATTTCTTAGTGACAATGGTTACGAAATTGTAAACCTCTCCATATTTGATCTTGCAGGTGAGCCTGCCACAATTCAGCAGTCCTTTCTCCCTTTGCAAAACAGGATGATTACCAATAGTACACTTCCCCGACAATTGTATAGGGATTTTGTATGGGTATTTTTAAAGAGCAGATTCCTTTCCAAGATAGCAGGTATTACATCGTTGTTTATGCACGAAGAAAATAACAATACTGTTATCCAAAGAACAAATGAAATTGCATCTTCCAGAAAAAACAAACCCCGCTTTGTCTATTCGCACTTTTTTATGCCACATTTCCCCTTCTTTAAAGATAAAAATGGTAATAGAAAAAGCGACAGTACTATTTTCAGGGAATTTAAGGCAATGGACCCAAAGGCTTACCTTGATTACATAGTATATGTAAATTCAGAGATAAGGAAACTGGTAGAGCACATACAAAAAGAGTCAGGTAACAAAGCAGTCATTCTTTTAATGGGCGATCACGGCTTCAGAAAAGAACCAGGCTGCATGTATGACAATGACAACCTGAATGCAGTGTATCTCCCCAATAGGAATTACAACCAGCTTAGAGATACCATGACCTGTGTAAACCAGTTCAGGGTGGTTTTTAACACCCTGTATAACCAGCATTTTCCAATACTGCCGGACACATCAATATGCCTGGTAGAAAGCAACCTATCTGATGATAATCAATAGTCAGCAAATATTGTTGACCTTAGCAATTAATACAATCACAGTACCAGTATGATAGAAAAGCTGAAAACTTATTCCTTTTACGTTTTTCTGCTGCCTCTTTTCTTTGTATTGCATGGTTTTGCGGAAAACATACACATAATCCGTTTTGATGAAGTGGCTTTACTTGCAGCATATTATGTGGCTGTAGCCGGACTTATATACCTGTTGTTACGCATCATCCTAAAGAACAATCAAAAGGCAGCGCTTTTAACAACTTTGACACTGGCTTTTTATTTTTTCTTTGGAGCTATTTTTGATTTTTTAAAGGCATACTCTCCGGTTGCATTTATTTATAAATACAGTGTACTCTTTCCTGTTTTTATTGTACTATTATTTTGCACCGGATTTTTATTAAAAAGGACCACTCGTTCTTTTCCGCGCTTCACATTATTTCTAAACGCTCTATTGCTGATCTATCTGGCTGTAGACATCGCCACAGTCATATTAACAAGTCTTCGCCCGGAACCAGCAAACAGCTATAATATTATTGGAAAAATACCTGATACCTGTGCCAAACCCGATATCTATCTGCTGGTATTTGACGAATATGCCAGCTCTTTATCGCTACAACAAAGGTTTAACTTTCATAACGATCTCGACAGCACACTTATCTCCCGTGGATTTAAAGTAATGCCCCAAAGCCATAGTAATTACCATGCTACGCCCTTTTCGATGGCCAGCATGCTTAATCTGAAATACCTGGTAGTAAGCAATGTGAGATACAGAGAAGATGAATATGCAGGTGCCATAAAACAGGTTAGCGAAAATATAAGTACCCGGTTTCTGGAAGATAATGGATACGAGATCGTCAATCACTCCGTTTTCGATTTGGGCAAACACCTTTCCCGGATCAATCAATCCTTCTTGCCACTAGGTACGCAATTCATTACTGCCAATACTTTTTCCGGAAGAATTATCAAAGATTTCAGGTGGTATATTGCCGAGAATAAATTCCTTGGTCCACTCACTGGTAGTAAATCGCTGAAGACGGACCCGGATTTCAGTTTACAGGTAATTGAAAATGTAAAAACGACTGCAGCAACCAATAGTTCAAGGCCACGGTTTATTTATGGTCATATCTACATGCCACATGAACCTTTTGTATACGACCGGTATGGGAATGAGCGCACGGAAAGCACTATGTTTAAAAACAGTCCGGGATTTACACCCGCTGTATATCTTGATTACCTGCAATACACCAATGAACATATAAAAAAAATAGTTGACACCATTCAACGGTGTTCCGGGAATGCGGCCGTTATCATAGTAATGGGGGATCATGGTTTCAGAACCGGGAACAACCACAAGGACTTTTTTCCTAATTTCAATGCAGTATATTTACCCCATCATAACTATGAACAATTTTACGATAGTATGACCAATGTAAACGAGTTCAGGGCATTGTTTAATACACTATTCCATTCAAACCTGCCAATGCAAAAAGACAGCTCAATTTTTATGAGGTCTATTAACTTTTACAGATAGTCAATGATATATAGCACAGGTAAGGAATTTAAAACTTATCAGGTCAAAATACCTGTTTTATTACTACAAACAGTATGAACAGAAACCAATACATTTGTTGCCCAAAGATTAACATATGAAAGCCACCATCCGCAATAACTGGACGATCGCTGAAATAGAATCAATCTACAATACACCCTTGCTGGACCTTGTGTACCGCGCTGCCACAGTACACCGCGACCACAATGATACCGGGGAGGTGCAGGTATGTACCCTCCTTTCCATTAAAACAGGCGGATGTTCGGAAGACTGTGCTTATTGCCCCCAGGCAGCCCGTTACAACACCGGTGTTAACGTACATGCCCTGATGAAGAAGGATGAAGTGTTGGAGTATGCCGCAAAGGCCAAGGCCGCCGGTTCTACCCGTTTCTGTATGGGCGCTGCATGGCGCGAAGTGCGTGATAACCGCGATTTTGACCGTGTGCTGGAAATGGTAAAGGGTGTAAACCAAATGGGTATGGAAGTTTGCTGCACATTGGGTATGTTATCTGCCGACCAGGCTCAGAAACTGGCAGAAGCCGGTCTCTATGCCTATAATCACAATCTTGATACCTCTTCAGAATACTACGGCGAGATCATTACTACCCGTACTTACGACGACAGGCTTGAAACACTTGACAATGTTCGCAAAGCAGGTGTATCCGTTTGCTGCGGAGGCATTGTAGGGCTGGGTGAAACACATGAAGACCGTGTTAAAATGCTGCATACACTGGCCACCCTGCCCGAACATCCTGAAAGTGTTCCTATCAATGCACTGGTTCCTGTTGCCGGTACCCCATTGGCCAACAATGACCGTGTGGATGTGTGGGATATGGTACGCATGATTGCCACTGCACGCATACTGATGCCCAAAGCGATGGTACGCCTGAGCGCAGGCAGAACTGCCATGAGTGTTGCTGACCAGGCACTGTGTTTTATGGCCGGCGCCAATTCTATTTTTGCCGGTGATAAATTACTGACCACTCCCAATCCCACTTTTGATGAAGATATGACGATGTTCAACCTGCTGGGCTTACAGCCAAGAGAAGCATTTAAGACGGAGAAAGAAGTAGCTGCGGAAGCAGGTGTTAGCTGTTAGGCTTTAGGAGTTAGGAAATCAGGAACCGGGAATTAGGAACCAGGAAAGTACTCCGAGACTACACACAGATTTACAGCCCTGTACTTCTTGCGCATTTGCTTTAGCGTTCGGCGTTAAGCATTTTGCATTCAGCAACTGTATTCCTTGTGCCTTGTCTCTTGATTCTTGTGTCTTAACTTATAACCTATAACTTACAACCTGCAACCTGTATTCGCGTTCGGCGTTAAGCGTTTTGCATTCAGCAACTGTATTCCTTGTGCCTTATCTCTTGGATCTTGTGTCTTAACTTATAACCTATAACTTACAACCTGCAACCTGTATTCGCGTTCGGCGTTAAGCGTTTTGCATTCAGCAACTGTATTACTTGTGCCTTGTCTCTTGCGCCTTAACTTACAACCTTACTTCTTCTTCCCTCCCCCCAAATCACTCATCTTCAAACTGAGGCCAAACTGATTATAGGCAGAATTATTCTGGTAATAACTACGTGCATAGCGTATCTGCAACTTTTTAAATAAGGCCCCTACACCCAGTGAAAAGCCATTCAGCCCGTTACCGGCACTACCGATATTCAATTCTTTACGACGCAGGTAATTATAGCCTGCGGTGATCTCAATTTTATCTCCCACATATAACTGCACCGCCATTACCACATGCCTGAAGAGCTTATCGAAGGTGAAGGATTTATCTGAAGCATTGCGGAAGTCATTATCGTTGTTAAAAGCAGTATCACTATACAGGATATTGAATTGCTGCAGGTGATGCAATGTCAATGAAAACTGTACCGGTGCATGAGCCAGTCGCTTTGAAATACCCAACTGCATATCAAAAGGCAACTCCCCTTTTTCTGTACCGGCATAACTGCTGAGCTGTACGCCCATATTCTTAGCAACAAAAGAGATTTGTAACAGGTTAGTGGTATCAATATAAGAGACACCCACATCAGCCGCTATGCCCGATGAACGGTATTGCCCGTAGCCCGAATGAATGAATTTAAGCGTAGCACCATAATGCCAGCGTTCCATATACTGCCGGCTGGCCGATGCCTGGATCACATAATCAGAAGGCTTGATAGTACCCAGTAGATTGCCGGAAGCATCTGTTTCCTGTACGGAACCGTAGGTAAAATAATTAACCCCCAGTGAAAAAGTAGTTTCCAGCGGCTCGCTATGCCAGCCACCCATTAAATGAAAGTTCCTGATCCCTGCATAAAAAGAATTGAATACAAAATCGGTCTGTGTGTGCATGGAAGGCCTAAGCAGGGAAGGGTTGTTAAAAGAAAGACCAATATCCTCCGATAACTGGGAAATGTTAATACCACCCAGGGCCGTTAACTGTGGCGTATTGGGCAGTTTAAGGAAATTATATACGGTATTGCCACCCAGGGTTTGAGCAACACAGGGTACCAGCAGGCTTTGAAATACAATCAGTATCAGCAGTAAGATCCTCATGCTTAAGCAGGAAGGAACGAAAATAAACATTTACAGTAAAAGCATGGAGGAAAGAAAAGCAATTGACAATTAATTTGTTCTGATTTACTGTTAGCACAGGCTAAGCAACCCGGCATGTGAGAAACATTACAGCAGGCACAAAAAAAAATTCCTCCATTGACATGGAGGAATTCTTTTTAACCCTTAAAACAACCAACATGAAAAAATTCTTTGTTGATATGAATTTAACAGGGATTTCGATATTTTGTTTGCTTTGTTTAATTACAATATGATTAAAATCACATTAAACCAAACTATTTCTATACCAATGCCAGTTCCAGCACCTGTTGCATAGTTTTTACATAATGAAATTTCAATCCTTTTATAAAGTCTGAATCTATTTCCTGTACATCCTTCTCATTCTGCCAGCACATAATGATCTCTTTAAGACCAGCACGTTTTGCTGCCAGTACTTTTTCTTTGATACCACCTACAGGCAATACCTGACCGCGCAAAGTGATCTCACCTGTCATGGCAACGTATGATTTGATGCGACGGCCTGTTAGTGCCGAAGCCATTGCAGACATGATAGTGATCCCTGCACTGGGGCCATCTTTTGGCACCGCACCTTCCGGTACGTGTACATGCAGGGTCTTTTTATCGAAAACAGCAGGGTCAATATCTATTTTACGTGCATTGGATTGCAGATAGGTCAATGCGGTAACCGCACTTTCCTTCATCACATTGCCGAGATTACCCGTTAGCTTCAACTCACCTTTTCCTTCGCTGAGGCTTGTTTCCACAAACAGGATATCGCCGCCAACATAAGTCCATGCAAGGCCAACAGCTACACCGGGCATATTGGCAACCTTGTACATTTCATTACTGTAACGGGGCTTACCCAATATCTTTTCAATATCCTTTACGGTCAATACGGGTTTGATGCGCTCTTTTAAAGCAAACTCTTTAGCCTCATAACGCATTACAGCAGCGATATAACGGTCCAGTTCGCGCACACCACTCTCACGTGTATAATCCTGTATTATTTTTTCCAGCACTTTATCGCCCAGTTTCAGCGTCTGGTTCTTTAAACCATGTGCATCCTTCTGTTTGGGAAGCAGGTGACGTTTGGCGATCTCAACCTTCTCTTCCACTGCATAACCACTCAGATCAATGATCTCAAGACGATCGCGCAGGGCAGGCTGAATATTATTGATATCGTTGGCTGTTGCTATAAACAACACTTTGCTGAGATCATACTCCAGTTCAAGATAATTATCATAGAAAGTATTGTTCTGCTCTGGGTCCAGTACCTCCAGTAAAGCAGAAGAAGGATCGCCACGGAAATCAGCACCTACCTTATCGATCTCATCCAGGATCATTACCGGGTTAGATGACTGGATCTTGCGCAGCGACTGAATAATACGGCCAGGCATGGCGCCAATATAGGTTTTGCGGTGACCACGGATCTCGCTCTCATCATGCAGACCACCAAGACTTATACGCACATATTTGCGTGAAATAGCATTGGCAATACTGCGGCCCAGTGAAGTTTTACCAATACCGGGAGGACCAACAAAGCAAAGGATGGGGCTTTTCATGTCGCCTTTCAGCTTCAGTACAGCCAGGTATTCCAGTATACGCTCTTTTACTTTTGTCATTCCGTAATGATCCAGGTCCAGCACCTTCCGGGCCTTTCTCAGATCATACAGGTCCTGTGTAAATTCGCCCCAGGGCAATTCAAGCATTAGGTCAAGGTGATTGTACACTACCGAATAATCGGGTGTGCTGGGGTGCATACGCTCCAGTTTTTCAACCCCTTTTTTGAACATCTCACGGGCTGCTTCAGACCATTTCTTGGTCTCCGCCTTTTTCTGCATTTCCCTGATCTCGCGTTCATTGGTATCGCCACCCAGCTCTTCCTTAATACTTTTCATCTGCTGTTGCAGAAAGTATTCACGCTGTTGCTTATCCAGCTCGGTCTTTGTTTTGGTGGTAACCTTGTTCTTCAGTTCGGCAAACTGCAGTTCGCGTTGCAGCAATTGCATCAGCAGGTCGGCCCTTTTCTCAATATTATTCAGTTCCAGCAATTTCTGCTTCTCTACCAGCTCGGTATTCAGGTTGCTGCTGATAAAATGGATAAGAAAAGAGGGATTTTCAATATTCTTGAGAATAATAGAGGCTTCGGAAGGAATATTGGGCGAAAGCTGGATGATCTGTGCCGCCAGGTCCTTAACATTAGCCACATACGCTTCAAAGTTCTCATCCTTCGGCGCTTCATCCTCTTCCAGCAATTCCACGCGGGCTTTAAAGTAAGGGTCGTCAGTCAATACCTGGTTTACCCTGAAACGGCGTCTGCCCTGGATAATAACGGTGGTACCGCCATCGGGCATTTTTATCTGTTTGATAATTTTCGCAACGGTTCCTATAGATTCAAGATCTTCAATAGCAGGGTCTTCAATGGAACTGTCTTTTTGCGCTACCACACCTACCAATTTGTCAGCCTTATATGCGTCAGATATTGCTTTAATACTTTTATCCCGGCCTACGGTAATCGGTAAAACCACCCCTGGAAACAACACCGTATTACGCAAAGGCAGCAGCGGTAATTCTCCCGGAATCTCAATCTCAGCGTTGGTATCCCCTTCATTTTCATTCAACGGTATTATGGGGATGAAATCCATCTCATCTTCGGGTGTAAACAAAATATTCGTCTCTTTCATGCTACTATTTAACTGTGACAAAATAACATACTCTACCTGAAAATACTACGATTTACAAGATAACGCTATATAGGTCAAGTTTGGTGCCAGCGGCAGACGCGTTTTTTCCTGTAAAACAAATAACCACAGTCACCGGGCAATTGTTTCCACAAAGCCTTCAGGCCTCTTCCGCCGCTGAAGGTAAGCTCTAATGCTTCTTCCTCCGCATCTTGTTAACCTATCGACGGCTATTATCCATAATTCCCCTACTATTACCGCTTTATGGTATTGCCACACAGTATAAAAAAATGTAATTTCAGCACGTCTAAACCATGGCCAATACCAGCTACCGGATATACCTATCCTCCACTTTTCGCGACTTGAAGGAGTATCGTGAAGCAATTCTGAATCTTATCCAGGGGCTTCCCAATAAGTTTTCCGTAAATGGCATGGAAGTATACACTGCCACCAATGCCACTACCCTGCAAAAATGTATGTCAGACGCCAGGGACTGCGACATCTACATTCTGCTGATTGCAAACAGGTATGGCTTTATCCCGAAAAATGATCCTGATAATCCCGATAACAGATCCATTACTGAACGGGAGTACGATGCAGCAATAGAAAGCACGAAAAATAATGCCACCAAAAAGATCTGGGTGTACAATGCCGATATATCCAATACTGACGTTGTTTTTCCGCAGGATGATGACGGCCCCGAAAAACCTTTACAGCAACAATTGTTGCAACAATTCCGCGATAAGGTATTTGCCAAAAGGATCCCTTCAAGACCTTTTACCACACCACAGGACCTCGTAACACTGGTATCGGCCTCTATCATCAACGACCTGGACCTATCGCCCCGCACAAAAACATACGACGTTAAATCGCGCTACTGCTGCGACAGGATACAACAATTTCAATCCTACCAAACCTCTATCAGTAAAAGAGAGTCCAACTTCCAGGTATTCATCAGCAATGGTAATCACAACGATTCAGGCGGTAACCTTGCCAACCGTTGCGCCATCTTTTCACTAAACATACCGGAAGATGCCATTATACCCGTAGCGCTGGATGAGATCTTTTCGGGCGACTATGAACTAAGCAAAAGCAATTTCCTGTTGCTGCTAAAAGAACTGATACCTGGCTATAAGGAAAATACCGCTGTTGTTATTGCAGATTTTATTACCGCCATTAACAATGCCAAACACGATACCGTGGTGATGAAAATGAATTGTGATGATGAACTTTTTACACCCGACAAGAGAAAGTTCCTTTCAGCCCTTTTCACCGAAATGCATACCATCTGTAACCAACCTACCCTCACTACACAATTCTATTTTTTTCTGACACTGGAAGATCCTAAAGAAGACCCGAATTACCAGCCTGCGGAGCTTACCTGCTTTAAAGGAGAGATAGGTTCCCAGCTCCCCTCCTGGATCCACGTGCTCAGCAGGTTTAAAATACTGGAACACTCCGATATAGATACCTGGCTGTTAAAGTACATTACCCGTGATGAAACACAGAAGGACGATCTGTACGACGAACATTTTAAAAATAAACTACCTGCCAGTTTTCGTATGCGCGAAGCAGAACGTGCCATTCGTGAACTGTATAAGCGTATCAACGAAAAAGATCCGCTCATTGCTAACATACTCAATCTATAAAATATGCCTACACAAACCGTTACTAACCGGGATATTGCGCTGGTTCAGATACCACTTAACAACGATGCCATCAGCTATGTGGCAGACGAGGCATTGATACAGGCTGTGGAAATGGCCATTGCATTGAACAAACCACTGGTTGTAAGCGGCGAACCCGGTACAGGCAAAACACAACTGGCCCATTGGGTAGCTGCAAGACTGCATGAGCAAACAAAAAACGATACCATTCCTTTTGCAGAAAAGGCAAAAGTATTCAATACAAAATCTACCTCTTCAGCGAGCGACCTCTTTTACTATTACGATGCTGTCAGTCATTTTCGCACCAAAGAAGATCAGCCAACCTCAAATTTTATTGAACTCTGTGCTATGGGACTGGCCATTGTACAATTGCATGGGAAAAACAGCCCTGACCTGAAAGACCTTGCTGCTTTAAAAGACCTTAAAACATTAAAGGATACCCCGCAAAGCAGCGTGGTACTGATCGATGAGATAGATAAAGCTCCCCGCGATTTTCCCAATGACCTGCTGAATGAAATGGAACAGTACGAGTTTAATATAAAAGAACTGAACCAGACCGTACAGAAGCCCAATAGCAAAGCACGCATTGTGGTAATTATGACCAGCAACTCTGAAAAGAACCTGCCCAATGCTTTCCTGCGTCGTTGTATCTTTTATCATATCCCTTTCCCTGATACCGGCAAACTACTGGATATTACCAGGTCGAGAATGCAGATAAAAGATGCCAGCTACGATACTTCTATTCTGCAGGCCATTGAAAAGTTCAATACCTATCGTTCAAAGGCTATTAATAAAAAACCGGCTACATCCGAATTTCTTGACTGGATCAATATTCTGAAGCAGAACGGTCTTTTCAATGGCACCGCCTTTGGCCAATATGCTTCAGATGAACAGAAACAACTGTTCAGGTCATCACACAACGCCTTATTCAAAAGCAAAGAAGACATGGATGCCGCTCTTTCATCAACTGATACCCCTGCCTGGTAGTGCCGGCAAAAGATAAAATACCATCCCCTGTTCATCTTCCGCTGGAGATCTTTATTAGTATGCTGCGGACAGAAAACATATCGGTAAAACCGGACGATTATATCGAGATGCTGAAGATCGTAGAACAAACAGGTTCCGATAATATTCACCAGCTCAAATACCGTTTGTGCCCGCTGATAGTGACCAATGAAGAGGAGCAGGCAAAATTCTACACCATTTTTGATAAATATGTACAACTTAATAAAATAGATGAGGAAGGCGAACCAATAAAAGAACCGGTACCACCGACTGAAAATATTAAAAGGGCGATCCGCGCCTACTGGATCTATATTTCTCTTGTAGCTTTACTGATAACAGCATTACTCATTTACTTTTTAACAAGACCGGTTTACCCTGAATATGCAGCCAATTTTATCGCCAACAAACCCAATAACCAGTTTATTACCGGCGATACCATTCAACTGGATGCAGCTTCCACATTCAACAACCTTCCTTTAGATACAACAAAAGCACACATAAGCTGGAATACAGGCGAAGGCTGGACATTCACTGATCAGTCACAGATCAACCTGCCTGTTACCGCTGAAAAAATACTATACGTCTCCCTAAAAGTAAATTCCGGCAAACAGTTTCAGCACGAATCAGTTTTTACCGATAGCTTCCCGGTATGTACTTACTCCTTAACAGGGCTTGCCGTAGAACCCAACAACTCCCTGCCATCAAAAGGAGACAAAGTAGTGCTAAAAGCTGTCTTTCGCGGCACACCACCTGCTGCCCTGCTTCAGTGGTCAGTAAACGACCGGCCTCTGATAGCAACAGGCGATAGTATTGTTTTCAGCTTCGATTCTGTAGGTGATTACAATATCAAAGCCAGTGCAGGCGATTGCTTTGCAGCCACCAAAAGCGTAGAGCAACAATTCTCCATCAAAGAATCAGGCAATAACTACCTGTTACAAACCCTGCAATCCGGGGCCGCCATTACACCGGCTACACGCATGCGCAAATGGTTATTATGGACATTGATCGCATTACCACTAATAGCACTGCTTACAGCCTACCTGTTGCACAAACGGGTTAAAAAACAAGCTCAGAAGCCAGTAATACAAGATCCTCCGCCACCGCCCAACAAACCGCCCTATACCGTACCACTGGAGAATAAAGACCTGCAACTGGTGGCACGCGAGAGAGACATGAACCTTTTGTTCAGGGCCATGCGCAGCAGAACAGAAGATGAATCAAGCATACTCAATATTCCACGCAGCATCCGGTCTGTTATAAAGTCAGGCGGTGTACCCACCCTGGTATTCACCAACAAACTGCGTCACCAGGAATACCTTGTACTGATCGATAAGACCAATGCCAAAAGCCAGCAGTTATTCCTGTTTGAATACCTGCTGAAGCTCGTAGAGCAAGAAAACATCGGGGTAGAACGCTTTTATTATACCCGCTTCGACAATTTCTTTAACGACAATTTCAGAACAGGCATTTCTTTACAAAGACTATACGAGTTATATCCTTCGCACATCGTAATAATAATGGGCAGCGGCCACCAGCTTTTTGAACCGGCCACTGCCATTCCCGACCAGGAAAAACTGGATACACTGAAAGAATGGGAAGGAAAAGCCATTCTTACACCTATACCTTACAAGGACTGGCTTACCAAAGAAAAAATACTGGGCAAACAACTGGTAATACTGCCGGCTGATATACAGGGGCAGGTATTGCTGATGCAGGCCATCAGGGAAAAACAATTACAGCACAGTAACTACCTTTCTTCCGTTCCGGAGTTTTACGAAGCAGGGATGTATTATTTTACTGATGTAGCCGACATCAAAGAATATCTCAACGATGATGACCTGTTTCAATGGCTTTGCGCCATTTGTGTGTATCCCAGGGTCCGTTGGGAGATCATGATAGAAGTGGGCAATGCCCTTTTTAACGCTGCCGGTAAGCCGGGCAAACTCAACTTCAGCAGCCTGCTGAAACTGGTACGTATTCAATGGATGAAAGAAGGCGTTTTCCCGGAACATACCCGTTTACAATTATTGAAACAATTAACGGTCAGTAACGAACTGCTTGCCCGGAAAACAGTGCTCGAAATGCTGAAATACCCCGAACTGTATTTCAAAGACGATCATTTCTTTTCTGTAGAGAAAGAGCAGCAACAACTTACCAATGAGTTTGTATTATTTGCCAGTGGCAAACATCCTGAATATGAAGCCGCCTACCAGCAGTTCAAAACAAAATGGAACCAGGGGCAGGTTTATGATGGCGCATTAAAAAGATACCTTGATACACAGGCTGGCGACAACTGGGAAACACCCTTGCGCATCAATAACCGGCAGGTTCCCCTGGGTAAATATTTTGAGACAACTGACATAACCAATATTCATCACATCAACCGCAGGTTCCGCAAGTACTATACTGCAGCAGGCATCTTACTGGTAGCTAGTTCAATACTCTTATTATCCGGCAAGCCCCTGTTGCAGAAGCTCAACAACAAGAATTTCCCATTACTGACAACAGATAACAACCAACCATTTATACTCAATTTCCAGTTACAGGCAGATAGCTGTGTAAAGGATACGGCAGATATTACAGGGCAATTGATCACCCATGATTCTTCGTATCCATTAATATTCACCAACGGGCAGGCATCCACTTCTTTGCCTTATAGCAAACTGGATGCAGCTACCATTACACTTGCATGGAAAAACAATACGCAACAGATCACCACCGGCGTTTCGTTTGCCAGCAGCAACACCATTTTACAATTAAAAGGCAACTGTCCGCCACCTGTCCCCGACAAGCCATTAACAGTATATATCCGTTACAATAACAACCTGTATGCCTCATTAATGAGCTCATTCATACGGGCCCAATCCGGCAGGTACACCCTTATTGCCGATCAGCAGGATTTTTCAGATTCATCACGCGTTATTTATTACAGTAAAAAAGATTCACTGGCAGCCGCCTTACTTGCAAACAATGCAGCTTCAGCATTTGGGGTAACTGTAAGAACTGAATACATAGAAGAAAACAGGAATCCGCCTGCTGTACCATTATTATTCTTAAACCTGCGCCGCAACAGTCAATGCCAGGATGTTGCCATAGGAGCAATGAGCCGCAACCTGCAGGAGATCTGGAAAGGTGGTACCAGTAACCGGCTGTGCCGGGTAGATCTTGATCAACAACTGATCTATTACTCCACAGGCGATAAAAATACTTACGGTACCTACCGCATTACCGAAGTATGCGCAGTAAATGGCGTGTACAGGGTAATAACAAAAGCCACTACTGATTATAAAATATTCTTCATCCGCAATATCAGCAGCGATGGTTTTGATCTCTCCATGTGCCAGAACAATTATACGCTGGCACAGGCACAAAATATCCGGGATACCTCCTATTGCGATCATTTCAACAGGATGAGATTGTATTATGAAGAAGACAGCATCCGTACATATGTTCCTTACGATGCTAAAAACTATACCCCCACACAAAAGGATAAAATAACTTCTGTTAGTAGTTCCGGGCAGAGATACGAGTTGGAAGGCGTTACTATTTGTGTCAATGCCACCAACTTCCCGGGCACTGAGAAAAGAGAATTACTTATTCAGAATGGCCTTGTTAATCAGTCCGGATTTACAGCTGCTTTTAAAGATTCCTGGCGGTCTCAGCCATTCAAAGGCACTCCATTCGACAGGGACTACCTGTTCGTAAGGCGACATTTAATACCGGGACCTAGCAGTAAAGTTCCATCAACACCCGATCCCTGTACAACCACCTATACATCCATAGCTACAGCAGAAAAAGCAATTGGCCTGGATAAGATCTGCCGTCTTAATCTCTCCAGCCAGAGGCTGGAACAGGTACCGGCAGAACTGGGTAAACTCGGCAACCTGCAATACCTCGACATCCGCAATAACTATCTTACTGATAAGGATAGCATCAGGCTATATACCATGCTGCCCAAAACACGCATCCTTTTCTATCCGCAACAACAGTCTCCATCGCAGGAAGTTTCCGGCGACTGGACCTCGATAGGACAACTGGAGCTTGATAAGAGATTTACTCCTGTAAAAAAACAAAAACTGGACCCCTACGATCTTGGCAGGCAGTTAGCAACCAGTTATTTCCGCAGAATAAAAATTACAGCTTATTACAGCAATGAAAAAGAGATGGACGAAGCACAGAAAAAAGCAATGATCGTAAAGGATTACATTCTCAAAAATGCCGCCAGCAAAGTTGATCTTTCAGATAAGATCGTTACTGAAACAAAGCTGTTAAATACCAGCAGCAACCAAATGATGCAGCAAAGATCAGCTAACAACAACCTATATGTTGAGATCTTTGCTGAATATGCAGTCCTGAAGAAATAAATTGATTATCCGGATAGAGGTAGATTGCGATCCAGAGACTTAACCTGTCAGCTCTAAGCTATCAGGCAAAGATCCCTTATAAAAGCAATTAACCTGCTCAGGTCAGACCCGACAGGTTAAACCATTTAATCATAGCCTGACTTTCTCCGGCAACCGGCATGAATAAAAAAAACCGCGGAAATCAGCAGTACTGTACTTCCGCGGTTCGTAAATAAGTTATATCAGGCGCTTAAATGATCCTGAAGCCCAGGTACACCTGGAACCCCTGGTTTTTCCATTTATCCTTGTTATCAATATCATTGATATCAGACAAGCCTACAACATAGCGGCCCCCTATTTTCAATGAACCGAGGTTCAATTGAACACCTCCCAGCATAGAAAGGTCGCCTTTCTTAAATGCATCCTCACCATTTTTCACCAGCGTTTTATCCTGGTTCAGCAGGATGCCGAACTGCGGACCTGCCTGCAATGAAAGAAAAGGCGCCGGGCGAACACTCAAAAGAATGGGAATGCTTAAATAATTGAGTTTTCCTTTTACATCATCAACCCCGCCCGGGTAAATATCACTGAACTTTTCACCGGTACGGTAATTGGTCTGGCTCCATAATACTTCGGGTTGAATACCGATCACTTTACTGAAATTAAGCTCAGCAAAAGCGCCAACATTATACCCAAATCGAAATTCATCCTTAAACGATTCTCCGTCAACTTTAAAAATATTTGCTCCACCTTTTATACCCAGGTGAAAACCTTGAGCAAAACTAACCGAGCCTGTTAAAACAGTAGCGGCCGCCAATACCAGGAACTTGTATTTCATACTGACTGATTTTGTTTGATTAAAACTTTTCAACTTATATGCCAATGCTTTATGCAGGTTGTTAATTTACATTAACAGCTACGTGAAGGAATTTGTAAAATTTTTATGCCAACCATCCGGCATCTCACTTCAACAATATATGTACACTAACGACAATGTATAATTACCGAACATGAAAAGCTTATTGCATGCAACCAGGCGATGCAGCAAGCAGTAATTTCCCTCAAAGTAAGTGGTAACCCGGGCTGAAGTATCAGAGCGATGCGAAGATAAAGGCTAAGTACAATTCAATGGACACGCTGTAGAGCAACATGGCATATTTTTCTACAAACCAATGATTACAATCGCTTTCTTTGCAACCGGAAGGCGGGAGTACACGCAAAAAACACATTAAAAAAACGACATCAAATTTAACTGTTCTCTTTTTTTACTATCTTAATGTTATATCCCGGAAAAAATTATCAGAAGAAGAGATTAATACAGAACAATGAAATGCCTGATAGTTGACGATAATGAAATGGCGAGACTGACACTGCACCACCTTGCAGCGCAAACAGGTGTGCTGGAAGAGATCCATGAATGCAAGAACGCCATAGAAGCCCATCATTTTATTACCAGCCACCCTATAGACCTGCTTTTCCTGGACATAGAAATGCCAGGTATGACAGGTATAGAGCTACTGAGATCCCTCCCCCGTAAACCACTGGTTATTTTTACCACTTCCAATAAGGACTATGCAGCAGAGGCATTTGAATTGCATGTGGTAGATTACCTGGTAAAGCCCTTTACACTGCCCCGCCTGCTGGCTGCACTTGAAAAGGTACGCGAGATCAGGGCACGGGGTAATGCAGAACTGAGGGCCATTGAGAACGAATACCTGTTTATTAAGGACAATGGTGTTCTCAAGAAAATTAAGCTGGATGAGATCCTGTGGATGGAAGCAATGGGCGATTACATTAAAATTCATGTGTCCGGCAAATGGTACATTGTACATACAACCTTAAAAGCTGCCGAAGAAAAAATAGCCTCCGGCCGTTTTATGCGGGTACACCGTAGCTATATTGTGGCACTTGATAAGATTGATGCTATTGAAGATGGTGTATTAACTATTATGGGCAAGCCCGTACCCGTGGCAGAAGGCTATCGCGCCCAGTTAATGCAAAAGCTGAACCTGTTGTAACAACATCCCCCGATACCAGGTAAACCTTTTTCACGTTCACAAACAACTAACATGAAAACGAGGTTTAAGACCAATTTCCTCATTTACGTTATTATTATTTGCGTACTGGCTTTTCTTGTAGCCAGTATTATCCTGCAATTGAGTACTGAAAAAAGTATCCGTGAACTGGATGAGGGCAATAAGCAAAGCATCACCCTTTTTAATGTACACAGCCAGATAGAAAAGGTAACTGTCGATGTTATTACCATCGAATCAAAGATCAGGGGACTGGTAATTACCGGCAACGATAAATTTGTTGAAGGCGTACGCGATACCATGATCAACCTGAAGGTAGACCTGGAAGTATTGCAACAAATTGCCATGACCAATGTAAACCAGGCCCAATTCCTTACGCTCACCATCCTTGCAGACAAAAAGATCAGCAGTTGTAACCAGATCCTTGATGCCTATTACAAACAGGGAAAAGAAGGTGCTGCGCAGATCATCGCATCAGGCCGGCCTACCCGCCTCCGCGACAGCATTATGCAGATAACTTCGCAGATAGAAGGCCAGTTACAACACCACCTTACCGATAATATTGCCAAAAACCAGCATCGCTCACAGTCTGTACTGGCACTCAGCCGCTCCCTTACAATTCTATCTGTTATTGCCACCCTTTTATTGTCATTGATCGTTATCCGCCACCTTGTGTACCAGCATCGGCTTATTAACCGCCTGGAAACACTGAATGACAGCGAAGCCGAAGCCCGTAAACAGGTAGAAAAGGTATCGGCAGACATTCATGATCTCTATAACCATGCGCCCTGTGGGTATCACTCACTGGATAAGGAGGGAACGTTTATCTCTATTAACGATACCGAACTGAACTGGCTTGGCTATAAGCGGGAAGAGATGCTGCATAAAATAAAATTTCCCGACCTGCTGGATGAGCGAGGCCTGGAATTATTCAAGCAGAAGTTTCCCGAGTTCAAAAAAAATGGCAGTGTCAGCAACCTCCATTTCAATATAATCACTAAAAAAGGAACCTTATTACCGGTATCCCTTAGCTCTACTGCTATTTACGATGAAGCAGGCAACTATGTTTCCAGCAGAACCACCCTGTATGATATAACAGACCTGTTAAAAAATGAACAGGCTTTAAAAGAAGCAAGACGTATAGCAGAAGATTCTGTTCGTGTAAAAGAGCAGTTCCTGGCAAACATGAGCCACGAAATACGCACGCCCATCAATTCAGTGATAGGGTTTACCAACCTGCTGCAAAAAACCTCATTATCCGATGACCAGTCGCAGTTTGTTACCCTCATCCAGTCTGCCAGCGAAAACCTGCTTACCATCATCAACGATATCCTTGATATTTCAAAGATTGAAGCCGGCATGTTACGGGTCGAAAAAAATCCGTTCAGTCTGCGTGGCCTGTGCAGTTCTATAGAAACCATGTTCTACCACAAAGCCCGCGAAAAGAAATTATCATTCTCCATCTCCGTACAGGACGATATTCCCGATACCTTACAGGGCGATGCCGTACGCCTTACTCAAATACTGGTGAACCTCATCAGCAATGCGATCAAATTCACACATCATGGAGGCATTACAGTAAATATCACTTCAGCTCAACAGAATACTACACATGTAAGGTTACGCATTGCCATTAAGGACAGTGGCATCGGTATTCCAAAAGATAAAGTAGTAACCATTTTTGAACGGTTTGAACAAGGCGAAACAGATACCACCCGCAAATACGGAGGCACCGGTCTTGGTTTATCCATTGTAAAAAACCTGGTACAACTGCAGGGCGGAACCATCACCGTACAGAGCGAATACGAAAAAGGCACTGAGTTCTTACTGGAACTCCAATATGAGCTACTGCCTATGAATGAAGCTGCACATACAGATGCACAGGCAGGCGACCCCGATAATAATATCAGCTCTTTCAATGGAGTGAAAATACTGGTGGCAGAAGATAACCAGATGAACCAGCTACTGGTTAAATACATCTTCCGCAACTGGCAGCTTCACTTTGAACTGGCAGAAAATGGTAAAGAAGTGATCGACTGGCTGCAACGTGAGCAGTTTGACCTGCTATTGCTCGATATCCAGATGCCCATTATGGATGGCTATGTAACAGCACAAACCATCCGCAACGAATTACACGCCGACATACCTATCATTGCCATGACAGCACATGCACTGGCAGGCGAGCGTGAAAAATGCCTGAGCTATGGTATGAACGATTATATCTCCAAACCCCTGCACGAAAATGAGCTCTTCAAACTGCTGAAAAAATACCTTGCCACGCACCGCGAACCTATCAGCGCATTAAAAGATAAGTTTCACTTTATCAACCTTGATTTCCTGTCGGACCTGGTAATGGGCAACGAAGACTTTCTAAAGAACATCGTCCGGCAGTTCCTGAACCAGTTTCCCGGTGAAATGGATGTATTGCAAAATGCAGTGGAGCAAAACAATGCAAAACTCGTATCCACACAAGCTCACCATATTCAATCCACCGTATCGGTGCTTTGCAAAGGCAGTTCTTTTATAGAGCAACTGGACAAACTGGAGCAATTGGCCAAACGAAAGCCCAAACACGAAGTATTAAAAGAGACCTTCGGCGTACTGAACAATTACAAAAAAAGCCTTCTTGAAGAAACCGAAAGACTGCTGAATACTAATATCATGTAGATCAGACTAAAGATCAATCACTTATATTATCCAAAGGCATTTCTTAATACTGTGCAACACGGTAGTGCCTGCATTCCATTTTCACATCAATGTCGTTGAATCAAGGCATTATATTCCGGCGGGTGGGCCGGGCCGTGGCAGGTATCTTCACCAGCCACTTCATTCAACGACATTGACTTGTACATTCTCCCAATTTTCAAATCGGCTAATTAGCTTTCACCGCCCTTTTTTCCGGGTTCGGCTTCCTTTTCACCGGGTTCACCGATAACGGAACCATACCCCCTCTCCGGCGTCCTATCTTTGAGTTGTCAATGCAGAACAAACCAGCAAAGACAAAAATAACAGACTGATTTTCATAACTTAATAGATAACCCCTATACTCTTTTTAATCCCTTTTGGTTCAGGCCCTGAAAAGAATTGTAACGCAAACCAAACAAAAGATTTTTCCTGTCCAGGAATTATCTTCCGTAGAAGGTTACATTTTTCAACAAACCGGGAGTTATTCACTCCATAACTTCCGGAATTGTTGAGTTTTCATCACATGATTTTTTATAGCCCTTGTAGTGGCAACCAACAGTTGATCCGCACCCTTTGAGTAGAATGGCTTTAATAACAGACGATCCCGTGGTTTTTCTTAATAACCAGACCCTAAACTTTTAACATCGCGCAGTACACATCAATAATGACTTTTTTCATGGTTTCATACGTTGATACGTACCCCTAAACTCAAATGGTTTTGATAGTAGCTAATCCGTGGTTTTTCTAACAAACAAGCCATACCCTAAATGTTAGCACAAGGCCCTGGTAACACAATCAATGATGGATTTATTTCACAGGTTATTGTTTCATATGCTGATCCGCACCCTTAAACTAAACATGGTCCTGGTAGTAGCAAATCCGTGTTTTTCCCAACAAACCCAACCCTGAACTTTAGAAAATTACAACTCCTGAACACAACATGCATCAATGATAGAGTCTGTTGTATAAACTGGTTTCATAAGTGGTAAGTTAAAATTTAGATTCGCAACCGTTAGAAAACATTCGACTCTCTCCCTTAAGAGGTTGTCTGCGAACAGCAGGCAACTTTTTTATTTTATGGGTTTCACGCAAAGAAGGCAATTATGAGACAGTTCCGGGTTTCGGGTTGAAGAATCGTGAGACGTTAGTCGTCAGTCGTGAGTGGCTGAAGCAAGTGAATAGTGAATGGTCAATAATGAATACCTGGCCCCTTGTAAACTTTTCAACCTATCAACCTGTTAACTGTATTCCCTGTGCCTTAAAACTTGTGCATTAACTTATAACCTAAAACTTACAACCTGTATTCGCGTTCGGCGTTAAGCGTTTTGCATTCAGCAACTGTATTCCTTGTGCCTTATCTCTTGATTCTTGTGTCTTAACTTATAACCTAAAACTTACAACTTCTTTTTAGAAAACACGGACTTACCCCGGCCGATAGATGGAGCTCTGATACAGGAATGATACAGCACTGATACAGCAAGCCTACAGAAGATCATCACTTTTACCTATTTATGATCACACAGACACCCCAATCGGATCAACCGAACGAAGTTAGAAGTACACGAATATGTACAATATCGAATGCTGAATTTTGAAGGCCGAATTTCGAAGGAAAAACAGCCGCGAGCTTTGAGCTACGAGCGGCGAGCAAATACAGCAGCGACCACTCACGACTCACGATTGACGACTCACGATTTTCTTTCACGTTTCACGAATTAGCCCCCTCACGATTGCCGTCTGCCGATTCACGCCTCCCCCATCACACAAACTCAATCACTGTAATTTCCGGTAAAATGCCCACTCTGCCGGGATAGCCAATAAAGCCAAAGCCACGGTTCACATACAATTTCTGCTTGCCTTCTTCATACAGGCCAGCCCATTGCTTATAGATATACTGAACAGGGCTCCATTTAAAACCGGGCACTTCCAGGCCAAACTGCATACCATGTGTATGACCGGCCAGCATCAGGTCAATAGAAGGATATTCTGTACGAACCTGTGCATCCCAATGGCTGGGATCATGGCTCATTAATATTTTAAAGGGATAATTCTCCGCACCGGCATAAGCCTGGTCCATCTTGCCATATTTCGGGAAATTGCCCCTGGCGCCCCAGTTCTCAATTCCCAGCAAAGCGATCTGCTGTCCATCCTTTTCCAGCACCACGTGCTCATTCATCAGCAAACGCCAGCCCAGTTCACCATGTATTCTTTTCAGGTGGTCGAGATTAGCTTCTTTTACTTCCGTACTTTCCCAGTGAACATAATCACCATAATCATGATTACCCAGTGTAGAATACACACCCATTGGTGCCTTCAGCTGACTGAAAATATCCATATAGTTCGCCATCTCCACAGCACGGTCATTCACCAGGTCGCCTGTAAATAAGATCAGGTCCGGCTTTTGCTCCAGCGCCAGCTGTATACCGTGTGCCACAGCTTTTTTATCGGTAAAACTGCCGGAATGTACATCAGAGATCTGCAGCACCTTCATTCCCTTAAAAGCTGATGGCAGGTTTTCAAAAGACAGCGGTACACGATTTACATGATAGCGGTACTTATTACTAAACCCGTAGATCAGCGAGCCGAATAAACCACCACCTGCGGCAAGTCCCAGCCAGCTAAAAAAAGTAGAACGGGGAATACCTACTGCCCATCCGCTATTGTGCGTAGTGGGATTACTGAACAATTTTCCCAGTAACCACATTCCGCCACGCCTTATATCGTCCATCGCAAGAAAGAGCGATGCCAGTAGCTTTGAAAAAAACAAGCCCACCACAATTGCAAACAGGTAAGTACGCAACATACGGGGCAATGATTCATAATTGAGATAAGGTAATACAGCCAGTGTAATTACCGATACCGCAGAAAGGATCCAATAAATAATGATTACAGTTAAACGAAGCCTGGGAGAAGATGTGGGTAAAACCACCTTAATAGCCTGGTAAATGTAAATGTCCAGTAAGATCATAATTCCTACCACTACCCAGAGAAATCCTGAATTGCGCATACTATCTTATTATTTACCTGACAAAATTGCTTATTCTTAATTCAATGTCGTTGAATGCAGCGATTTAATTCCGGCTGGTGGGGACACCCTGCCGGGGGCGTTCCGTGGCAGGTATCTTCACCAGCCACTTAATTCAACGACATTGGTTTTTAATACCGATATGCAAAATAACAAACTCGCGGCAAAGCATCTCACTACAGGTTACCGGGACAGATAATTATAACACTCTTCTGCCATTTATCAGCAACGAAATGGGGTTTTGACGGTTCACACCTGCCGCAAAGCCGCGTCATTACTGCCCAAACGTCTTTAGGTTGTTACAGTTGCAGTTAACCCTTATTTTTGCGATCCTTAAAATAGTTTTGCCGTGCACTATGCCGGCAAACGAATTAAAAAAATTATGCAACTAACGTTTTACGGCCATTCCTGTTTTTTGGTAGAGGTAAAGGGTAAAAAATTACTTTTCGACCCCTTTGTAACCTATAATGATCTTGCCAAAAACCTGGTAAGCGCGGATGCCCTTGAAGCAGATTATATCCTGCAATCACATGGTCATGCCGACCATATTGCAGATACCATCAGCATTGCCAAACGCACTGGTGCAAAAGTGATCTGCAACTGGGAAATTCACGAATGGCTCAACAAACAGGGTATTGCCAATACCCATCCTATGAACACCGGCGGTAAATGGAATTTTGGCGATTTTACGGTAAAATGCGTGGTAGCACAACATTCTTCCGGTCTGCCAGACGGCTCATACGGAGGCAACCCATTGGGTTTCATAGTATATACAGATGAGGGCAATTTCTACTACAGTGGTGATACAGCCCTTACCATGGATATGCAACTGATTCCCCGTTGGGCAAAACTAAATTTTGCTATCTTACCGATTGGAGACAATTTTACCATGGATGCAACCGATGCGGCAGAATGTGCCCGGATGATACAGTGCACCAACATTATAGGCGTGCATTACGATACATTCGGATTCATTAAAATAGACCATCAGGCAGCAAAACAGGTCTTTGCAGATGCAGGCGCCACTTTACACCTGGTAGAAATTGGAAAAAGCATTCAACTGTAAACAGTCAAAAAACAACCATCCCGCAAACAGACCAAGGTTTGCAAGGGTGAAATAAACATACAATGACCCGAGTAATAGGCGTAGCAAATCAAAAAGGAGGAGTAGGTAAAACTACTTCTGCCATCAACCTGGCAGCCAGCCTGGCTGTGCTTGAATTCAGAACATTGCTGGTAGATGCCGACCCACAGGCAAACAGCACCACCGGTACCGGTTTCGACCTGCACAATGTGCAGCAAAGCCTGTACGACTGCATGGTGAACAATACTGCAGCCAAAGACGTGATCCTGAAATCAGAGATCCCCTACCTCGACATCATTCCTTCGCACATTGACCTGGTAGGTGCCGAGATCGAAATGATCAACTACCCCAACCGTGAAAGCGTATTAAAGAACATACTGGAGCAGGTAAAACAGGATTATGACTTTGTCATTATCGATTGTTCTCCCTCCCTTGGTTTAATTACAGTAAACGCGCTGGTAGCAGCCGACTCTGTAATTGTACCCGTTCAAACTGAATTTTTTGCCCTGGAAGGTTTGGGCAAATTGCTGAACACAATCAAGATCGTTCAGAGCAGGCTCAATCCTGATCTTGTTATCGAAGGTATCTTAATGACCATGTACGATGGTCGTTTGCGCCTCTGCAACCAGGTGGTGAACGAAGTACGCAAACACTTTGACGAGATCGTGTTCAGTACCATTATTCACCGTAATGCACGTATCAGCGAAGCGCCCAGCGTTGGCAAACCGGTGATCCTGTATGACGGGCAAAGTAAAGGTGCCATGAACTACCTGAACCTTGCCAAAGAGATCCTGCAGAAAAACGACATGACAAAGATTAAGCAGGAAGAAAGGATACTGGAGTAAAAGCACGAAATCTGAAGTCTGAAATACGAAGCAGGAAAGCAACATTGCATTACAGCGATCCACTCACGATTCACGACTGACGATTGACGATATCACCGAAACAAGAAAGACACACTTATAATGAGTAACCCCAAGCAAAATAATAAAGACGCGTTAGGAAAAGGGATCCGTTCCCTTCTGCAGAGTATCGATTCAGATCTTAAAAACAATGCAGGCGATCTCAAGTCGGGTATTGCGGAAGCGGCTACCTCTATTCAACGCATTTCACTTGAAGAGGTAGAGACCAATCCCAAACAACCCCGTCATGATTTCGATGAGCAGGCATTGAATGAGCTGGCGGCCTCTATTAAGTTACACGACCTGGTACAGCCCATCACTGTATCAAAATTACCAAGTGGAAAATACCGTCTCATTTCGGGTGAACGTCGCTGGCGTGCAGCTAAAATTGCAGGCTTAAAAGATGTTCCCGCGTATATACGCCAGGCAAACGATCAGCAATTGCTCGAACTGGCCCTGCTGGAAAACTTACAGCGCGAAGACCTCAATGCCGTTGAAATTGCGCTTAGCTATAAACGCATGATGGAAGAGCTTACCTATACGCAGGAGCAGGTAGCCGAAAGAATGGGTAAAGAAAGAAGTACCGTTGCCAACTATATCCGTTTGCTGAAACTGCCACCCGATATCCAGGTGGCTATCCGCAAAACAGAGATCAGCATGGGACACGCCCGCGCTATCATTAACGTTGATACCGTAGACAAGCAATTGTATATTTTCAACGAAATAAGAAAACGCAACTTATCTGTTCGCCAAACAGAAGAGCTGGTACGACAGATGTACAAAACAGCGACCCCTGCTGTTAAAGATTCCGTAAAAGCAAGTCTGCCCCCGGCCTATAGAAAAATAGAAGATAACTTAGCCTCACATTTCAGTACGAAAGTGAACCTCAATCACAGCAAAAAAGGGCATGGAAGCATTACGATTGAGTATTATTCATTGCAGGATCTGAATAAAATACTTGACCAGATTGGTGTTACAGCCAATTAAGCAGATGTGCATGACGAAGATTTTCCTGATCATTACAGTAGCATTTTTGTTACCGGTGCTGGCCTTTACACAAAAAACGGACAGCCTGGCACCAGCAAATTCACCTGTTTCACTAAGGCAAGCAAAGGCTACAGGTGTTACAGATTCGTTATTGCATCCACCACATAGCCCCAGGAAAGCGGCTATTTATTCTGCCATTCTCCCCGGCCTTGGCCAGGTGTACAATAAAAAATACTGGAAAGTTCCCATTGTGTACGCCGCTATCGGCATACCGGTTTACTTTCTTGTAGACAACAAAAGATGGTACGACAAAACCAAGTATGCACTGGCTGTAGTAGCCAACGGCACCACTGATACAGATAGTCTTAATGCCGTTGACCCTGCCCTGCAATCGCTGGTAAGGAACAAGGCCACCGGCTCACTGCTCTCCTATCGTAACGACTTCCGGCGCAACATGGATTACTCTATCCTGTTTGGTCTGCTGTTCTGGGGTCTCAATGTTGTTGATGCCACTGTAGATGCCCACCTGAAGGGCTTTGACATCAGCGAAGACCTGAGCCTGAAGATCAAGCCTACACTCTTCCACGGCGGACAGGCGGCAGGTGTCAGTTTCGTTTTAACGATGGGTAAAACTCATCCAAAAACTCTACCTTCGTCGCGCTAGCAAAAGCGCACATTTCATTTACATCGCGTTATAGCTTTAATTATCTCCGGAAAAAATAATTACATGAAAATAGCCCTTATCGGTTACGGAAAAATGGGAATGGCCATTGAAAAAATTGCCATCGAAAGAGGTCATGAAATTGTATTAAAAATATCGATTGAAAATCTTGAAGATAACACGATAGAAAACGTAAAGAAGGCCGATGTTGCCATCGAGTTCACCGGTCCCGAAAGTGCTTTCGAAAATATTACACGCTGCTTTGATGCCGGTGTACCGGTAGTAAGCGGCTCTACCGGCTGGTTATCCCGCTATGAAGAAGCAAAGGCTTACTGCCTTGCACACAACGGCGCACTGCTGTACGCAAGCAACTTCAGCATCGGCGTCAATATCTTCTTTGCTCTCAACAAACGTCTTGCCGAGCTGATGGCTCCTCATAACAGCTATGAAGTATCGATGAAAGAGGTGCACCATACACAGAAAAAAGATGCTCCCAGCGGTACAGCCATCACCCTTGCAGAACAGATCCTGGCAGACAGGCCCCAGAAACAAAAATGGGTGAATGCCGAAACTGCCTCACCAACTGAATTATCGATTATCAGCGAACGCATAGACCCGGCCCCCGGCACCCATATCATAAGCTATACTTCGCCTATTGATGACATCGTAATTACGCATACAGCCCACAATCGCCAGGGATTTGCCTCAGGCGCAGTACTGGCAGCAGAATTTCTGCACAACAAAAAGGGCATATATTCTATGAGCGATGTACTGGGTATCTGATAAAAACATTAACTTATCCCCGCGAAACCGATAACAAATGCTATCCAAAAAAGCACAATACGCCTTTAAGGCCCTGATGTACATGGCCGAAAAGAAAGACAATCAACCGGTATTGATTGCGGAAATATCTAAAAAGAAGAAGATCCCGCTGAAATTCCTTGAAAACATCCTGCTTGAACTCAAAAAAGCCGGTGTACTGGACAGTAAGAAAGGAAAAGGTGGTGGTTATTTCTTCAAAGTATCGCCCAAGGAAATTTCCATGGCAAAGATCATGCGTCTTATTGACGGCCCTATAGCCATGCTTCCCTGTGTAAGCCTGTACTTCTATGAACGATGTAAGAATTGTGATGAAAAACAATGCGGCCTGCACGATATGATGATCAACGTACGCGACGCAACACTGAAGATCCTGGAGAAAAAAACAGTGGCAGATATTTCCAAGCACTAACCCCCTGGCCTGTCTTAATGATGGATCTGCAGCTTCCTGATCATATCATCGTTAAGACTATCGGCACTGGCCCCATACCCGTTAACCAACACTCCCTTCTGCCCCTGCTTTGAAGCAATGGCATACACAATCGCTTCATCATCAGGATCTGTATTCCCTTCAAAACGATACACTTCTGTTATTTCAAACTCCGAAGGCCTCAATACAAGCTCCGGTGCAGTGCATGTTACACTATCTGCCTGCAGGTTAAAATCAACAGAATAGCCTCTTTTCCTCAGGTCATTAACAGCTTCAGACACGGTATCGTAAGTATGCATAAACAACGTTTTACCATAAATATACTAAGCTGTAAATAAATTCCTGCCATTATGCTGTAACAACCCTCAATAACAATTGGGCATTATAAGGGTAAGTTGTAAATTTGCGCCCTGACAGGCTATCCCTGTGCAGTAAAATACAATATCATTTCCATCGTACATTAAACAGTAAAATATGTCAGTAGCTACAAAATCAAACATTGATTTTTCCTTGCCCTATAAGGTGAAAGATATCAGCCTCGCTGAGTGGGGACGCAAAGAAATTCGTCTTGCAGAAGCTGAAATGCCTGGTCTGATGGCACTTCGTTCAGAATATGGCTCTTCTCAACCCTTAAAAGGCGCTCGTGTTGCTGGCTGTCTGCACATGACTATCCAGACTGCAGTGCTGATCGAAACCCTCGTTGCACTGGGTGCTGAAGTAAAATGGAGCTCTTGTAACATCTTCTCTACACAGGATCACGCTGCTGCTGCTATTGCTGCTGCCGGTATCGGTGTATTTGCATGGAAAGGTCAGACCCTTGAAGAAGCTGACTGGTGTATCGAACAAACCCTGTTCTTTGGTGGTGTAGACCGCCCCCTGAACATGATCCTCGACGACGGTGGCGACCTTACCAATATCGTATTCGATAAATATCCTGAGCTGATCGCTAATATCAAAGGTCTCAGCGAAGAAACAACTACCGGTGTACACCGCCTGTACGAGCGTATGGCAAAAGGTACATTACCTATCCCTGCCATCAACGTAAACGACTCTGTTACCAAATCTAAATTCGATAACAAATACGGTTGTAAAGAATCACTGGTTGACGCTATCCGCCGCGCTACTGACGTAATGCTGGCTGGTAAAGTAGCTGTTGTAGCTGGTTATGGCGACGTAGGTAAAGGTTCTGCCGCTTCACTGGCTGGTGCCGGTTGCCGTGTTATCGTTACAGAAATTGACCCCATCTGCGCCCTGCAGGCTGCAATGGACGGCTTTGCTGTAAAGAAAATGGTAAATGCCGTTAAAGAAGCTGATATCGTTGTTACCACTACCGGTTGCCGCGACATCATCACCGGCGAGCATTTCAAACTGATGAAAGATAAAACCATCGTTTGTAACATTGGTCACTTCGATATTGAGATCGATATCGCGTGGATCAACCAGAACTATGGTCATACAAAAGATACCATCAAACCACAGGTTGATATCTACAACGTTGACGGAAAAGATATCATCATCCTGGCTGAAGGCCGCCTCGTAAACCTGGGTTGCGCTACTGGTCACCCCAGCTTTGTAATGAGTAACTCATTTACCAACCAGACACTCGCTCAGATCGAACTGTGGGTAAATGCCAGCAAATACGAGAACAAGGTATATGTATTACCTAAATACCTGGATGAGAAAGTAGCCCGTTTGCACCTGCCCAAAATTGGTGTTGAACTGGACGAACTGACCACTCCACAGGCTGAGTACCTGGGTCTTCCAAAAGAAGGTCCTTTCAAACCAGAGCACTACCGCTATTAATAACTGGTACACTTACCTTTTAATATTCAATCCCTGCTCCACAAGAGCGGGGATTGTTCTTTTATAGCATTCCCTCTTTTCCTTAAAAACCCATTATAGTACTGTAATACTATAATCATCAATTATAGTACTGTAATACTATAATCACAAAATATAGTACTAAAAGCCTATATTTGTGTAAAGCAATGGGAAATGCCAACCACTAAAAAGGCTGCCGTTATCAGTGCAGATATTGTAGGCTCTACAGCATTAAAACCTGCCAGCCGCAAACGCCTGCAACAGGTCCTTAACAAATTCAGCAACCACGCAACCGGTACCTGGAAGGATCTGCAGTTACAGCAATACCGTGGAGACAGTTTACAGGCAATACTCACTACCAATATGGCCTCATCGCTCCGTGTGGCCTTATTGCTGCAAAGCCAGCTATTACAGGAGAAATTTCACATCCGTACAGCCATCGGCATTGGCTCCATCAGCTTCAGCAGCAAAAATGTAGTTACTTCCGACGGCACAGCATTCCATGCTTCAGGTCCCTATCTTGATGAACTAAAAAAAACGGGGAATATTATCAGCATCGCAGGCAATGACCCGGCATTCACTAACGAATGGCAGGCACACAGCGCTGCGCTCAATTACATCATACAACGCTGGACGCCCCAACAGGCAGCAGCCATCTCTTTACAGCTCCAGGAATATACCCAACAAACCATCGCCCGCAAACTGAAGATAAAACAGCCCTCTGTTCACCAGCGATTACAGGCAGGAGGCTGGCACCCTGTTCAAAAAATTTTACAACGTTTTGAAACCGTTGTGTCCGGCCTTTAATTTATTTTTAAGACATGCTTACCCTCATTAAATGGATCTTCGCCCACCTGCTGGGCGACTTTGTGTTGCAAACACGAGGCATGGTACTGCACAAACAACGTTTTAAAGCCGCATCCTGGCAGTTATGGCTGCATTGCTTATTACACGGCATCCTTATCTATGTCATCACCTGCCAGTGGCAGCAATGGCTGGTACCGGTCATCGTAGTAATAACTCACTTTTTTATCGATGTGTGGAAGCTCAACAGGAAAGACAATGGTCTATACTTCTTCATAGACCAGGTATTGCATTTACTGGTATTATTACTATGCTGGATCTTTTTCACCAGGCATACAGTAAACCTGCCCGCTTATGTACAGCAATGGCTGCAATACAAACCTTTCTGGATCATTGGCACGGGCTATCTTTTTGTAACCTTCCCTTTATCCTATCTGTTGGGATATGCTACACAACGCTGGCGTAAAGAGGCAGAAGAAGGACTAAACTTTCGTTCCGCTATCAGCCTCAAAGAAGCCGGCAAATGGATTGGCATTTTTGAGCGGGTGCTGGTGTACACTTTTGTAATTACCGGTCATTTTGAAGGAATTGGCTTCCTGATAGCTGCCAAATCAATACTTCGCTTCAATGACATTAAAGGAAGTGAAGCACGCAAAGAAGCCGAATACGTATTGATAGGCACTTTAATGAGCTTTTCAGCATGTATAATAGTTGCACTGATAAGCAAACAACTGCTATTAGCAGGATAACTATAAACAAAAACAGCGGGCCTAAAGCCCGCTGCCAAACATATAGAGGTAGTTACCTTATTATCTGAAAGTATAACGTGCGGCTACACCACCCAATGTGCGGAAGTTATAATACAGGTCGCCAACAAAAAATGTAGGCATTACATCTGCACTAACTGCCAATGGAATTTTAGCAAATTTGTAATCAACGCCACCTACAGGATGGAAACCTAAACCGAAGTTGGAATAATGGTCACTACCATAATAATCTTTCCATCTGCTGCTGTAAGAATACACCTGTCCTAAGATACCGCCACCAACATACCATTTGAAACCAGGGATATCACCAATAGGGAAATGGTGCTGATACATAGCTCCGAAACTGAAGTAATTGTAACCACCCCAGCCTGGTGCCTCATGCCAGAAACCAGCATGGCCTTCAATAGCTCCTGCATCAGTAATAAAATGTTTCAAACTAGCCGCAACAGGAAGACCTACTCTTAAGCCGATAGCAGACTTATACTCGCTCTGCGCCTGGCTGTAATTAACCAATCCAAAAACAGCAACAAGACATACTAATGTTAGCTTTTTCATGAAGAATAATTTGTTTTATGGTTCATTGATAATGTTACAAAGATATAATATTCAATGGAATTGTGTAATAGCGAAAGTCATTACCTTATATCTGTTTACATTTGTTCTACATTTTAGTTATTGCAGGCACAACTTTTTTATACGCTTTTAAGTAAAAAACATAGTTTATGAATACTGCAGATAATAACAATAAAAAACAATACCAACCCGGTCCTATCAAGAAAGAAGACATCCAAAAAAATCCGGATCAGCGTATTGATCAGGACTTCCCGGGCTTCCCGCATCCCATTGCAAAAGAAGAGGTGATCAATCCAAAAACACCCAATCAAAAAGCAACGGCAGGTTCAGAAAAAAAAGAAGATAACGTGATTTCCACTGGCTCAGCTAATGCATTTGAAGCAACAGAGGGCATAGAGGAGAAGCCCGAAGATGAGGACCATGACGCTCCTCCTTATTGACAATATTTTCGTGATTATTTTCCCGCAATCATTGCAGCTACCTGCTGCCCGGTTACCAACGCAGCCTCTACCGTACCGGGATGCGCTCCGCTATACACTGCCTCTCCCGCAAAGAAAATAGTTTGTTCTACAGGTGTTGTAAGTAAACTAACAGCCTGCTCCATGCCTATCGTTGCATAACTGTATGCTCCTTTCGTAAATGGTTCATGACACCAGTTCACAATATGACTGGCTTTTAATAATTTCCGGACATCATCTTCAGCTATATTAAAAATACGGGCCAGCGAATGAATGGCATCCTGCAATATGCTGTCCTCATCATTTACATTACGGGCATTTGTCGCCGGGCCGCCCAGCCAGCCTGTAAGCAAAGGATACTCACGTGGAGCCTGCACCCACCATGTAGGTACAGATTCATCACTTAAAAAAAATCCTGCTTCACCGGCAGCACTTAACCAGAATGCTTCGCTGAATAACAGGTGCACTTTAATCACCGCACCAAAGCCTACTTTTTTCACAGCTTCTATATATGATGCTATTGCAGGTTTAAAACTGATATGAGCCACATCATCCTCTGTGGTGCTCAATACACCTGGAGACACAGTAACAATGATCTTGTTTGCAGTAAACACATTGCCATTAGCGCAGGTAACGCGCACATCCTGCGGAGACCATTCCACATTTTTCACAACATGTGATGTATGGATCTTACAACCATTATCAATACATTGCTGTTCGAGATAACCGATCAGTTGTTTATAACCGCCGGGCAAACGGTACTGCTCTTCCTCATCATTCATCCATTCTTCACGCAGGGCAAATACACTGGCTTTACGTATATCAGCCAGGTCATAGCCTTCTGCAAAACGTTGTACAGCATCACGCAAGCCAGCATACTGCTCTTCAGCAAAATATTGTTCAAGGAACTCAGCAACTGTTATATCATGCTGAACAGCCTGCAATCGCTCCATCAGTTCTTCCCATCTTTCACTTAAAACATCATGATGCTGTGGCTGTCCGTTCACAATACGCTCCATACTACCTGCAATAGGCTCATAAGCAATTCCTGCTTCCTTCAGCAATTGCAGCGATACCGGCAACTTACCATGTACAAATTCAGCACCCGCTTCCAAAGGATGCACAAAAGGCTCTTGCTGCAGTGTGCGGATCCTGCCACCGGTAACAGCTGCAGCTTCTAATACAACAACAGAGAAGTTCATTGCCGATAATGTTCTTGCTGCCATTAAACCTGCAGCACCCGCTCCAATAATTATGATCGTATTCATTATACCTGATTACACTTATACTGTAAAATTACGGCTTCTTACTACACGTATTTTTTACATAAAAAGAATATCAAAAATGATATTTCTCCTAAGAGAATCAGTTGTTTATACGTAAAAAAATACTGTTGAAAATTATTTAAAAATTAATACAATAAGCC
The DNA here is from genome assembly GCA_047602185.1 of Chitinophagaceae bacterium. Classification (GTDB taxonomy): domain Bacteria; phylum Bacteroidota; class Bacteroidia; order Chitinophagales; family Chitinophagaceae; genus PMP191F. Next base: position 2,651,726 of record JASGHY010000001.1, read on the forward strand.
TTTGCATCCGGTACAATTATATTGTACTTTCATTTCCAGAAAACGTACACCTATGAAACTCCGACCCCTGGAAACCGTAAACGGTCTCCTAAAATCCATAGGAAAAATCAGTACTCCGCTATGTCGTTGTACTATCATTGCACTTGCAATAACACTGCCTGCAATCCTCTCCGGCACTAAAGTCTATTCCCAGTGTACTCCACCATCTATGAAGTTCAGAAGCCCAACACTTGTTGGTGGCCGTGATGGGCGTGTAGGAGCCACTTACAAATTTGCAAACGTAGCAACAGGTATAGACTGTTACATCACCATACAAGCATTATCCGGCGGAGCTGCATTAGGAGAAATAGATAATACCACGCAAGGATACAATGACGCCTGGCAACCATATGTAACAGCAGGAGCAAGATCAACCTCATATCTCGACTGGAAAATAAATTTTAAAAAAGCAGGAACCACTACAGATACGCTTCTTCCCTGCCTTGCTATTACGGCCATTGACGTAGATGGAGATGGCAGCCAGTTAAAAGAATTTATCGTTGCTTCTACACCAGGTGCCTATGCAGTAGATCCCTATACTACACTTTCTGTAACATTTGATGGTACCAACTCTACGGCAATCGGTAGCTATGTCACCGTTCCCAACATTGATACCAACGCGCGCCAGGCAATGTTCCAGATGAACTTTACCAACGTAAGCACTATCATCTACCGCAACGGATCTATGTCTACCAAATCAACGACAGATGAAAGACATACCTGTATCTACTTTAAATCATTCTTTGAATTTGGCCTTATTGCCTTACCGGTAAACCTGCTATCGTTCAATGCAAAAAAACAGGCGGAAGCAGTACAACTCACCTGGAAAGTGGCAGACGAGCAGAATATGCTACACTATACAGTACAACGAAGTTATGATGGTGAGAACTGGACCAGTCTTGGCAAGGTAAATGCAATGAACATTGCAGGCACCACGCATACTTATGTGTTTTACGACAGAGGGGCTGGCGCCGGTACCGTTCACTACAGGCTGCAGCATACAAACAACCAGGAACAGGCTTCCCTGTCTTCCGTAGTTACTATTAATAATAATACCGGTGGGCTCTCCGTTAATTGCCCTACACTGATCAGCGGCAGCAATATCACCTTACAGTTACAGGCTCCCGCCAATGACGAGTACACATTTTCATTATATAGCCTCCAGGGACAGTTAATCAAAAGGCTCCCCTACCAGGCACAGAAAGGAAACAACCAGGTGCAAATGAACATTCCCGCAACCCGGCCTACCGGGGTGTACCTCCTTACTGCCCAGAACAGACAGGGTGTAGTTGTACACAAAAACACCCTTTTACTGCAATAAAGTCATAATAAAAACCCTGTTATTTGACGGCCCCGGAAAATTTTTCCGGGGCTTTTTATTATTGGCACCTTCCGGCCACCTGTTGCCTGAAATGCAGGCTGAACAAAGGATAGCGGTTATTTGTTAGTATAATACGCTGACAGATATAGCGCTATGTGCAAAACTTTTTCAGGATATTATGAAAATATTACAAAATTTTAGCATTAGAATTGCTACGTCGTAGTCATTAATTTTTGTGCGTTATGCAGATACAATTCAACAGGAACATCCAGTTTACGCGCCTGGTTCGTGCGGATGGAAGATTAAGAGAGTTCAATTTCAGAAAACTGGGAGGGATCAATGAGGGGATCTTTACAGTAGATGTGAGTGATGACCGGGGAAATCGCATTATGTTCAGAATGCAGAAGGAAAACGATACCTGGAAAATAATACCTCAGCCATTACCCGGCTGGGTGGTTGAACAAGAGAGCAAGTTTCATGAGCTGATTGAAGAGGAATTACACTAACTGCAGGCGTTTAAGCCCTCCATAGGCAGGCAACACAGTTTTCCTGGTTATAAGCTTTAGTTACTTACCATCTTAATGCTTTCACTACAGGGGCTTAAAGCCCAAAACACAGTATTCCAGTGTGTTAAAGCTGGTGCTTTGCCTTCTCATTTTCAAACAAAGAAACTACCATAAACAACAAAGCCCATAACTGTCAACAGTTATGGGCTTTGAACTTCAATGAATTACCCTTAGCTTTTGTTCTTACTGAACCTTGCTTCAATAATAGCCAGTTGTGAGCTATTCAGTTTGGTAGTTTTCTTCAATATTTCAATAAAATGAGCCACTTCTTCGGGCTGTGCCGGACAACCTACATTGGTGCCCTCACTGTCGAGACTGGCTCCTGCAGCACGGATCTGTGAGTCGCCCAGCAAATTGCCTTTGGGATCAAATACCAGCCATAAAGGAATGCCTGATTTTTCACCGTGATATTTTTTCCGCAACTCTTCAGCACCAGGATTTTCAAGATTCTTTTTGTCTTTCGATTCAAGCACAACAAGATGACGGACAACAAAATTATCATCAAAGAACTTCTTGCATGATTTGTCGTTCATGGCAGAATCCATTTTATGACACCAACCGCACCAGGAGGCATGAAAAATTACAAACACATTCTTTTTTTCTTTGGCAGCCTGCTCATATGCCTGTTTCAGAATAGCATCTGAAGATAATGGTTCAGACTGGGCCATTGCAGCTGATGCAAAAAGTATAATAACAGCGAATAATACCGGAATACGCTTCATTTAATATGATTTGATGGGTGAAAAATATGGTGATCCAGATGCTGAATTGAAATTACGCAAAAGATTTTTCATTCAAGTTACTGATAGTCAAATGCAGGCCCGGCGCAGAAAACAACAGAAAAAATCTTAACGAAACCATGACAACCCAACTGATTTTCCACAAACTGTGAATAAGTAACTTTGTGAAAATACAGTTCCAAATAATTAAATTTGGATAGACACGTGGGTTAGTAGAAAAAGGCGTACCCGACTACTATTTGTGAACTTAAATTGAAGCTACTTGACAGACACAATCATCAACCTGGAGACCGTGAACCCTATAGAGTTTTTCGGTGTCAACAATGGTAAGCTGGATATCCTGAAGAAGAAATTTCCGTTGCTTAAAATACTTTCCAGAGGTACCCAACTTAAATTAAGCGGCGCACCCGAGCAGATTGACAGTGCGAAAGAGAAGATAAATCTGATTGTTCAATACCTTCAGCGCAATGGTCATATGAGCGAGAATTACTTTGAACAGATCCTCGGCGGCGATGATGCCGAAACGGTTGACCACTTTGTTGACCGTAACCCGAACGATATTCTCGTGTTTGGCCCCAACGGTAAAACTGTAAGGGCGCGAACAGCGAATCAGAAACGTCTTGTAAGCGTTGCGGACAAGAATGATATCGTTTTCGCTATTGGTCCTGCCGGTACCGGTAAAACGTACACAGCAGTAGCGCTGGCAGTAAGAGCACTGAAAAATAAAATGGTTAAAAAGATCATTCTTACCCGCCCTGCAGTAGAAGCCGGTGAAAGCCTCGGTTTTCTGCCCGGCGACCTGAAAGAAAAGATCGACCCATACCTGCGTCCGCTGTATGATGCACTGGACGATATGATCCCTGCTGATAAGCTGGGCTATTATATGACTACCCGCGTTATTGAAATTGCGCCGCTGGCTTATATGCGTGGTCGTACGCTGGACAATGCCTTCATCATCCTTGATGAGGCACAAAATGCTACGGACCTGCAGTTAAAGATGTTCCTCACACGTATTGGCGCCAATGCAAAGGCTATCATTACCGGCGATATGACCCAGGTCGATCTGCCTAAGAACCAACGCAGCGGCCTTGAAAAAGCAGTACGTATTCTCCGGAACGTAGACGGTATTGCTCATATTGAACTGGACGAAGAAGACGTAGTTCGTCACCGCCTCGTAAAAGCCATTATCAAGGCTTACGAGCGCGAAAAGGAAAAAGAGCAGCCGGAACAACAGCAACAGGGCTGGAGAGGCCATAAAAACAAACAGCAGGATGAAAATCCGCCAAACGCATAAATGAAAAACCGTTTTATAAAAAACACTTTTTGCCTGCGGAATGTCTGCAGGCTTTTTTACTTTTGTTCATTATGAAAAAAGCCATCGGATTATTAACCATACTGGCTGCAGTAGCCTGTAACCAGCAAAAAGGATATCAGAAAGCAGAAGACGCACAGGACGCAGGGCGTCAGTTTATTGAAGCCTCATTGCAGGGAAACTATGAAAAGGCACGCTTTTATTTGCTGAAAGATTCTGTAAACCTGCTGATGCTGGACAAACAGGAATCCAACTACCAGCATCTTTCCGATAAAGAGAAAAAAGACTACCAGGAATCATCCATCAGGCCTATTGAGATCAAACCTATCGATTCCGTTACCACCAGCTATACTTACTATCACACTTCCAATACCAAAGACACTACTACCCTTCGTATTGTGAAAGTGAACGACGCATGGCTGGTCGATCTTAAGTCAATCCTTAAATAACTGATATTATCCGGGCTCAGAGGGCCTGCACACAGTATTTTGCCTGGTGCTATGTCCTCTGTTCCTTTTGTATTATCTTGCAGCCCTGTCAATATCCTGCCTTAAGCCCTCCTCTAACGATTATAATGCCTTTGAACAGTAAACCGCGTTTTAAACCGGCAAACCGAAACAATTTCATAGGTTTGCGCAAATTTAATTTTTAGAATATGTTAACGGTTTCTCATCCCTGGCATGGTGTTTCTTATGGTGAAAATGCGCCCCGCGTTGTCAATGCCATCATTGAAATCCCGCAAGGCTCAAGGGCCAAATATGAAATTGACAAAGAAAGTGGCTTGTTAAAGCTCGACAGGGTTATTTACTCTTCTTTCTACTACCCTTGTAACTATGGCTTTATTCCACAAACCTACGGTTACGATAAAGATCCGCTGGATATCCTAGTAATTACGCCTCAGTCTATACAGCCTATGTGCCTGGTAGAAGCGAAAGTGATCGGTGTAATGCAGATGATTGACAATGGCGATGCTGATGATAAGATCATTGCTGTTGCAGCTCACGACCCCAGCGTAAACCATTACAACAATATCGAAGAACTGCAACGTCACTTCTTTGACGAGTTGCGCCACTTCTTTGAAGAATACAAACGTCTTGAGAACAAAACAGTGAAAGTGGAAGAGTTTGGTGATAAATCTACTGCACTGAGAATTGTAACAGACAGCATGAAGTACTACGACGAGAACTTCCGCAATAAAAAATAAAGTATCGCGTTATTATAACAGCGGCCTGTAGTTTATCACTACAGGCCGTTCTTTTTTATATACAGATTACAGGATTATAAGGGGATTGTACGGATAAGATCAGAAAAAACGCTTGATGATCCTGAGCTGGTGCGTACGCTGACCAGTATCGCTATTGATAATTCCGGCATTGTCTATTGCATCAATACGCACTTTACCAGATGAATGAATGATCTCATGATCGTTCAGCAAAATACCAACGTGATAAATACGCCCTTCTGCATTATCAAAAAAAGCAAGGTCGCCACATCGTGCTTCCTGCAAAAAGCCTACCACCTCACCCTGTGTTGCCTGCAGGGAAGAATCTCTCAGCAGTTTTGTATTGAACAGGCGGAATATAGCTTGGGTAAAACCACTGCAATCAACCCCAAATACAGAACGGCCACCCCACAGATAAGGTGTATTCAACCATTTACGGGCTTTCGCTTCAATAGCCGCTGGTGTGGGCACAGCATTAGCAGCATTCCACGGACTACCTACGCTATAACTCACCGCAAACGAACCGATCCGGATCGTATCATGTGCAGGTGCCAGGATAGGCGTTGCCATAGATAAATGCGCAGGAACGCCATTCACAATCACTTCGTCCATCCAGTTGCCAACAAAAACATTCGGGTCTGCACTTCCCGGCAATGAGGCAGTTTCTGCCAACTGGCTAAACTGGCACCAGCCTTCATAGCCGTCATACAAACACTTCACCTTTACAAAGTCCTTGCCCCTTTCCAGTATCTCTGCACTTTCGCCAAACAATAGCTGGCTTACCATTTCGCTTCTGTGCGTGGCATCTGCACGCAGGGGAGCCACAGGAACTATACAGGTAACAAACATGATGATCTCTTTTTAAATGAACAGCGATATAAACCGCTTTAAACGGAACGTAAAGTACTATTTTAACAGCATACATCCATTGCATGTTTGCCGGTAACAGGCTTATACTTTCTGCAAATAAAGAACTGTTACCATATATTAACAGAACGATATAAAAACAGTGGCATTATTTGTGTGAATTTTATTGAAACCAGCATCTTATAAAAAGAAAATAGCTAATTTTCGCACCGTGAAATCTGACCGACACTCACATATAAGCGATCAACAACTGCTGGATCATTTTCATGCAGATCACAACAACCAGTGGCTCGGCATTTTGCTGGAGCGATACACGTTGTTACTACTGGGTGTGTGCATGAAATACCTGAAAAATGAGGAAGAAGCCAAAGACAGTGTACAACAGATCTTTCTGAAAGTAATTACAGAGCTGCATAAATACCGGGTAGACTACTTCAAATCATGGCTGTACATGGTGGCCAAGAATCATTGCCTCATGAAACTGCGCGACCGCCAGGGAAAGCAACCAGCCGAGATCAAGGAACAAATGGTGATTGCGGAAGATGAAGTGAATGTACAGCAACACCTCGCAAAGGACCGGCAATTAGAATTGATGACCTTAAGCCTGGAAGAATTGAACAAAGAGCAGAAACAGTGTGTAACTTTGTTCTACCTGGACAAGAGGTCGTACCAGGAAATAGCCGAAATAACCGGTTATTCCATGATGCAGGTAAAAAGTTATATTCAGAACGGAAAAAGAAACCTGAAAATATTACTTGAACGTAAAATGGGTATTGATGATTAATGAATGGCAGCAAACACCGTTTGCCATATATATGAACATCCATGAGTAATGATCTACTGAACATATTATCCAACAGCAATAAGGACATCGACAATCAAAAGTTGATGGATTACCTGAGTGGTACCCTTAGCGACCAGGACAAGCACGAAGTGGAAGCATGGATGCTGGAGAATGATTTTGCCAACGATGCCATTGAGGGGCTTGAACAGGTTGATAATTCCCGCAGGCTTGAAACCCTGGTTGATCAGCTCAATAGAGACCTGCACAACAAACTGCAACAGAAAAACGAACGCAAGGCAAAACGCAAGCTAAAAGAGTATCCCTGGATCTACTTTGCAGTAATACTGGTATTGATACTGGTGGTACTGGCGTTCTTTGTAATCCACTACTTACAACGGGTAAAATAACTTTACTAAAATGAAAATCCCCCCGCAAAGCAGGGGGATTTTCATTTTACTTATTTTGCAGTATTCCCTGCTGGTGGGGTATCGGTATCTCCATCGAACTTGTCAACCACTTTATCCCATAACTTTTTGGCTCCGGCTGTAAGGTCTTCCAGTTTATCTTCCGCCACATCTTTCCATTCCCCTGCTTTGTCCTTTACATTATCCCAAACCTCCTCAGCTTTATCACTTACATTATCCCATACTTCGCCGGCTTTGTCCTTAAGATCTCCGGCTTTTTCAGTTGCTGCATCCTTTAATTCCGCAGCTTTATCCTTTGCCTGTTCCAGCTTTTCTTCAGCCTTTGCACTGAACGACGACTTGTTGTCTTCCATACAATAAATTTAGAAGGTGAATAAATAGACCTGATTCTCAGGAAAGCAATAGAATAAATGAGGTAGTTCCTTAAAGTTACCGAAATATGACAACAGACAAGTAAAGTAAATGTTATTAAAGCATGCCCTAATATTCAATCTTATCGCCCTTTTCCTTCCATACCTTCCACAAACTATCTGCTTCTTTATCGGGGATCTGGATCATCCGGATCTTACGCTCATTATATGGCACATTCAGTTCTTCATAGATCATGGAGTCATCAAACCCGGCATGAGAAGCATCGAACCTGCTGCTGGCAAAATACACTTTAGAAGGACGGGCCCAGTAAATAGCTCCCATACACATAGGACATGGCTCGCAGGAAGTGTACAGTTCGCAATCAGTTAACTGGAAAGTACCCAGCCTGGCGCAGGCATCGCGTATAGCTACCACTTCTGCGTGGGCCGTAGGGTCATTGCCAGCAATAACACGGTTCCATCCCCTGCCTACAATTTCATCGCCTCTTACAATCACACAGCCAAAAGGTCCGCCCTCTCCGTTGTTCATTCCATCCCGGGCCAGGTCAACCGCCGCCCGTATAAATTGCTGCTCACGTTCCGTCATGGTATCGTAATTTGTTGATTCAAATGTACAAAATAGCCAAGGCATCCTGCCTGGCAATCTATCACCAGAACATGTACCAAAACATGAAAAAAACCGCACTTCTGTTTATGGGTCTTTTATGCATGGTAATGGCCTATGCACAAAAGATCAGTTACGTTGTTTCATTTCCCAATATTGTACACCACGAAGCAAATATTTCGCTCTCAGCAAGTGGTTTACCTGTTGCCAAAAGCGCCATCTTTCGTATGAGCCGCTCTTCCCCCGGAAGATATGCCACACACGAGTTTGGTAAGAACATATACGACGTTAAAGCTTTTGATAAAGCCGGAAAAGCAATTACCATTAACCGTATTGACGGGGATGTATATGAAGTTCCCAAACACGATGGCTTTGTAAAAGTAGAATACACCCTGTATGCAAACTATGGCGACGGTACTTATGCCGGTGTAGACCAGCAAAGCGTGCACCTGAATATGCCTGCCACCTTTATGTGGGTAAAGGACATGGACAAAGCGCCCATTGATATTAAATTCAATATGCCGGAGGGTAAAAAGTGGACCATTGCCACGCAGCTAAAAACCACCAGTGATCCTACTGCATTTACAGCCCCCGGGTTACAGTATTTCATGGACTCTCCTACCAAAATGGGCAACCTGATCTGGAAGGAGTGGTTGCTGAAGAACCCTAATGGCAAAGGCTACCAGTTCCGCCTGGCGCTGGAAGCACAAAGCACCGATACACTGGCCGGTACCTTTGCCGCTAAAGTAGCCCGCATTGTAAAAGAAGCACAGGCTGTATATGGTGAAGTGCCTGATTACGATTATGGCACCTATACTTTTATAGCCAGCATCAATCCTTATGTGTACGGAGATGGTATGGAACACCGCAACTCTACCATGATCTCCAACTCTTCCAATTTCGACGGAGCTAATAGAAGTCTTGGCGTATTTGCCCATGAGTTTTTCCATTGCTGGAACGTAGAACGCATTCGCCCAAAAACACTGGAGCCATTCAATTTTGAGAAAAGCAATATGAGCAATGAACTGTGGTGTGCAGAGGGCTTTACACAGTATTATGGCGGCCTGTTGATGAAACGTGCAGGTTTTACTGAAGAAGAAGGCTTCCTGCGCACGGTTGCCGGGCTTATTAATACCAAAGAAAACACACAAGGCGCCAAACGCTACTCTCCCGCTGCAGTAAGCCGCCATGCGGTATTTGTGGATGCAGGCGTGGCAGTAGATAATACCAATTATCCCAACATGTACACCTCCTACTATCCCTATGGAGGCGCTATTGCCCTGGCATTGGACCTGACGCTGCGTACTAAATTCAAAAACCTGACGCTGGACAACTATATGACGGCGCTCTGGAAGAAATTTGGCAAAACAGAACTGCCTTATACCATTCCCGGTTTGCAACAGGTACTGGCCGAAGTAACAGGCGACGCTGCATTTGCAACCGCTTTCTTCAGCAAATATGTTACAGGCAATGAATCCCTGGATTATAAACCTTTGCTGGCAAAAGCAGGCCTGTTATTGAAAAAGTCAGAAGAAGGTAAACCCTGGCTGGGCAATATACAATTCAAGAACGGAACGACCATTGGCAACAATACCATTATCGGCACTCCTTTATACGAGGCTGGTCTTGATATTGACGACCAGTTGGTGCAAATAAACGGTCAACCGGTTGTTAGCCTTAGCGAACTGCTCAAAACATGCAAAGTGGGCGACAAGCTGAATGTAGAATACAAACACCGCGGCGAAACCATGAGCACTACAGTAATAGTTGGTGAAAACCCTGCATTTGCTGTAAGTACTTATGAAAAAGAAGGAATGACGGTAACAGAAGATATGAAGTCTTTCCGCACCAGGTGGATCAATTCACAGGTAGAATAAGACAGGTGTTAGTAGTTAGGTTTTAGCCATTAGCTAATACATATAAAACAGAAAGCCCCCGATAGGTATCGGGGGCTTTCTGTTTTATCGGGCTTAATAATCTTTTGCAGATTGTTTGGTCGTTAGATGATTGAATCGTTATCCAATAACCATAGAACCATCCAGCCATTCAGCGATTTTCACGCACCACTCACTATTGGTACTGAATATAAATAGGCTGCGGTTTCAGCTTCAACACTTCCTGTGGGGTCATGATGCGGCTGTTTGCTTCGCGGAAATCGTTTTTGTAGAACAATTTGAAACCAGTGAACTGAACAGGCTCCTTGTAAATAAAGTGATAATAAGTGTTCAGTTTGCGGGCCTGGGCTCCCCAACCATCCATATCCATTACTAACTGTACTTCGGGTTGAATTTTGATCTGTTTGTAGTTGGTCACCATTGCCTGTGTAAAGCGATGTACTACCAGTATCTTGGGTGTCAGGTTATTCTCCTTTACCAGTTTTGCCAGGTAATTAGACGCATAGTTGATATCAGCAGCGTCAAAAGTACCAATAACAGAACCGGGCTTTTTACCTGTCTTCATAGAAAACTCGGGATCGACACCTAAATGCACCTGTGGCATTTTGAGGTATTTCTCTAATTCAGGCAGCTCGTCCTGTAAAGTACCTAAACCAACCTGTACATCAATAAATACCAGGGCATTGATCTTCTGGGCCATTGCGAGTACTTTATCGATCTGGTTGAAAGGCATTCTGAGACGGTATTTACCGGCCGCACCGGGGCTTCCCTGCGCTGTAACGGCGATATAGTGTAAAGCCGGGATCACTTCAATGGTAGTATCCGCAGCCTGCCATTTCTTTATTTCACCCTGTAATTTCTCCAGCATCTCTTTTTCGGGCAATTCACCCAGGATACCCATTTTAGTGCTGTACAGGTTACCGTAGAAGGCTATAATTCGTTTAAACGGAAGAATAGCACCCACATTCGGATAAGCAGTTTTAACCGGCCACCTGCCTGTGGTATCGCCATTGGCAAGGTGGAGAGAAAATGCGTCAAATTGCGCAGTATCAAGCATTAAGGGCGCAGCTGGAGGCGGAGTAGCTGATTGTACGTTGTCAGTATCATGGCTGCTAGCCTGTTTGGTTTCAGCAGCACGGGCTTCATTGCTTCCGCAGGAGGACATTAAAAATGCAGCAGGCATTAAAAATGAAGCAATTGCTGTCATCTTTAACAAAGTAGGTTGTTTCATTGATGGTCATTTTTACACGGGTACATTGGATGTTCCGGTAGTATATAAAGATTAATGGGGGCGTAAATTGCTAAAAACGTGTTACTAAGCAAAATATTTTAATGAATCTTGTGAATCTTTTTACATACCCCAATCCGGCAAATATAAACACCTCTAGGAAACCGCCCTTCGATAACTGTACCTTCATGGTACGATCTTTTTGTGTGGACTTCTAAAACATTTGTTATGGGTACAATACAACATATCCACAACTGGAGTCTGGCACACCAGCCACGCTGGCTGGTAGCACTTCGGGTAGCATTGGGGCTTTGCCTTTTCATTAAAGGCATCTCTTTTATGGCAAATGCAACAGAACTGGAGCAGTTAGTAAGCAGTAGCCCACTCTCCGCCACTTCATCATGGATTGCCATTGGTATTACCTGGGCACATATGCTGGGCGGGGCTTTAATTATCATCGGCCTGTTCACCCGTATCGCAGCAATAATACAGTTGCCCATCTTACTGGGGGCTATATTTTTCATCAACCTGCAGGGTGGCATCAATGTTTCAGAACTGTTACTGTCAATAATAGTATTCCTGTTGCTGCTGTTGTTTGTAGTAGAAGGTAGTGGCCCTATTTCGGTAGACCATTATTTCAAAACAAATCCCAGTTGGAAGGGTAAGCGATAAGCAAAGAAAAACGGGCAATGAAAGTTTCATTGCCCGTTTTTTTATTCAGTTTATACAGGTTCTCCCTCGTAGATAGTTCCTGAAGTAGGCGTTTCGTGCAATTCTATCTTACTCATTAATGGTAATGAAGGCTTCAGTTGCTTCCAGATCCACACTGCTATCAACTCACAGGTAGGATTTTGAAGACCAGGAATATCATTCATACATTTATGGTCCAGCATAGCCACTACAGGCTTTACCACGCTTTTTAATTCAGCAAAGTCCATCACCCAGCCAAGGTGCGGATCAGGCGCTCCCTGCAGCCATACGCGCAGGCGATATGTATGCCCGTGCATATTACGGCATTTGTGTTCGGGAGGCACGTTTGGCAGAAAATGCGCAGAGTCAAAAGAAAAGTCCTTAAATATCAGCATACCCTATTGTGTATTATCGGCCACAAAAGTACAAACATATTTTTATGTAAGTATAAGCCTGTATTAACATCCTGCCCCTGCCATTTTCGTATATAATAAAACTATCTATAAGCCATTTGGCAGATTTTAATTTAAAAATAAAGTCTACTAATTTTGTAGACTAATAAATATGGTTTAATATTGTGCTGAAATTATTCAACGATGCGATACACTCACTCCCCTGTACGATGTAGTTGCTGATACGAATTGAAAGAACACTTGTATCACTTTAATTACACCATCATGAGTACACGTTTTCACAACTGGCTGATTGCAGTACCGGCCTTAATATTCAACACTAACGAAATATTTCCGGCACGTCCTGTTAATATAGAAGGCAGGATTGTTCATAAAACGACAGGCAAGTCAATAGAAAATGTCTATGTATACATCGTGTCTGGCGAAGAAGAAGCATTAACCGGCAAAGATGGCGTGTTCAAGATCTCTACCTGGCAGGATCTGCCTGTTACGTTGGTCATTGAACACCCACAATACAAACAGCAGAAGATAAGGATCTCTGATTCAACAAAAGCAAGGTTGATCCTGCTGGAATCCAAATAGTATTATTTAAGGCTCTGTTTACATCACTTATATTTTAAGTAATGAAGCTCAACTGGCTGGCATTTGCTGTTCCGTTGTTTGTAGTATTTATGGTCCTGGAATACCTGGTAGCACGCAAAAAAAAGCTTCCCTATTTCAACCTGAACAATTCAATAGCCAATGTAAGCATTGGCATTGCCGAACGGTTGCTGGACGTTTTTGTAACCGGCCTGTTCTTTTTCATCTATGATTACCTGCAGAAGCATTATGGCATACTGGATATTAAACCCGGCGTATTGCTATGGCTGCTGCTGCTGATTGCAACAGATTTTTTGTGGTACTGGTATCACCGGCTGGCGCACGAGATCAATATCTTCTGGGCTGTGCACGTAGTACATCACCAGAGTGAAGATTTCAATTATACAGTCTCGGCACGTATTACAGTATTCCAGGCTTTTATACGTACCGGTTTCTGGGCAATCTTATCAGTTATCGGGTTTCCGGCCTCTATGATCACAAGCATGTTACTGGTTCATGGCCTTTACCCGTTTTTCATCCATACCCGGCTTATCGGTAAACTGGGCATACTGGAGTATATACTGGTAACTCCCTCCCACCATCGTGTACATCATGCCAGTAATGAGAAATATCTCGATAAAAACTATGGTGATGTATTCATCATCTGGGACAAGCTCTTTGGCACTTTTCAGAAAGAAGAAGATGACATTACTATTGAATATGGCTTAACGCAGCCCTTAAAGAGCTATAGCTTTTTATGGCAGCACTTCCATTTTGTGATAGAACTGGTATTTGCAGCAAGACAAACAAAGGGCTGGTATAATAAATGGAGGATCTTTTTTGGCAAGCCTGATGACCTGGACACTCAATTACGCGCTGCCGCGGAAAAGGTATTTCTGCCACGCAAAACTGCGTTGCCCGATAACCAGCCATTGAACAGGTATGTTGTGTGGCAGGTAGCGCTAAGTCTTCCACTACTGTTCATCTTTATTCTTTTTGAACATCGAATTCCTGTTTTGCAGCAGGTACTGATAGCTCTTACCATTCTGCTTACGCTGGTCAACTGTGGAGCTATTATGGAGCAGAAGCAATGGGTATTTTACCTGGAGTTTCTGAGACTGCTGACAATAACGATCAGTTTTGTACTAACCTATCCTTATACATGGCTGCTGGTAGCAATACTGATAGCAGCGGGAATACTGATACGCTATTTTGAAACGGTCCGCACGTATTACCTGCAATGGATATATACGGGTAATGATGTGTAACACGAGTTACGTGGCCGAGAGGCGAGGCGGAGGTTCGCAAAACCTTCTACGGTGGTTCGAGTCCACCCGTAACTGCAAATTGCATCGGTCTTAAGATAATTACTGAGACCTTCAAGGTGATGTTTCCACATCGCCTTTTAAAAAGATTTAGTTGGCATATTGCAAAGCCGTCACATGAGAAATTAAGAGTTTAATATGGCTAGCAATCGTTGATTGTCAAAGCGGTGTTTCTACACTGCTTTCTTTTAAAATATTGGTGCAGTTCTAATAACTGTACATTGAACGTTTCATATGGCTAGCAATCGTTGATTGTCCGGGCGGTGTTTTTACACTGCCCTTTTTTATGTTAAAGGGCCACCCTCTTTCTTCCGAAAGACAGCGGCCCTTTTAGCCATATAGATCCGTTTTGCTGTATTCCTTTACTTATGCAACTTAATGGTACCCAACTGGGTTTCCTTGTTGGTCTTTACCTGTACATTGGTAATGGTACTATCCTGGTAACCATTGGATGCGTTTATAAATACATTGTAAGTACCTTCCTGCAAGCCGCGTACTTTAAATTCACCCTCACGTCCGGGTATTGCATAAGCGGTGTCTGTACTGTTGTAAATAGTCAGTACAGATAATGCCTCGCGGGGTGTAACCCTGCCAGATACGCTACCGGTTGTTTTAAGAATAAATACGTGGATTACGGGACGCAGGTAGAACATATTGTCCCTTACCTTGATAATGGAACGTTGCACATCAAAATCGAGCCAGAGGCGATAACGCCTTGGAGAGTACTCTTCACATTCGTTACCCTTGAGCGTTAAGAGAATGTAAGATTTGTCGCCGGGGGGCAGGTTCAAGGGATAAGTAACACTGTCTTTTACCAATGAGTTATTAGTTCCCAGTTCAATTTTGATCTTTTTGATCTTTCCTTCAGGTATCAGCCCGTTTGCCAACAAGGTATCAGCACCATTGCGCAATGCAAGCAGGTCGTACACGCCGGGAGTAATAGCCAGTGAATCCCATACCTGACAGGAATCATCCCTGTCATCATCATTTCCATTTCCATGATGACCATGATCGTCATCATCGCCATTTTTACTGCAGGTATCTACCAATACTTTTACGGACTTAATGTCAATCAATACTTTGTCGAATAATGCAGGATCGTCGGTAAGATAAAAAGTTACCTGTTGTTTGCCGGAGGGCATGTTGGTTTCTCCGGAGCTGTCTTTGGAGCAAGCATAGAAAGCGATAGTAATAACCCCTGCCAGTAGCAGAAAGCCGGCAAGCTTTACAATGGTTTTCATTTTGTGAATTTTAGTTTGAAATAAGCGGGGTCGGGTAAATCTTAACAAAACAAAAAGTATGCCCTTAGCCTGTAAATGTGGAAAGATCATCGACGAATGAGAACGACAATAGTCAAATTAACGGATGGGAGAACTGAAAGGATGATTGTGTACGGTACCGGGGAAAGCGGTTATAAGTTATAAGTTGTAGGTATGAGCAAACATCATAGGTATACATGGCTTCCAATTTTAGCTATCTACAATAAGAGCAGTAATTGACCGGCACAGAGGCAAACCTATAACCTATCACTTAAAACTTATAACCTCCCCCAAAAATCGCTTAGAAGGCAAAATATAAAAAGGTTTACTGTCGATTCCCTAAATTGTTTTTTGACATTGATATTTACTTTTCTATAACTAAAATCCGGCACAATGGTATTGGATTTGGAGTTACAAGAGTAAAATCATTGTTATGAAAAAAATTTTAATCCCGGGAATGATTGCTGCTGCGTTGCTGATAACTTCTGCCACTAAAGCACAGGTAAGTGTTAGTATCAATATAGGGGCTCAACCTCAATGGGGACCCGTAGGTTATGACTATGCCCAGTTTTATTACATGCCCGATATTGATGTGTTTTACAATATCCAGCAAAGAGAGTATGTATACATGAATGGAGGTCGCTGGATGAACTCTCCTTACTTGCCTGACCGTTGCAGAAATTACGACCTGTACGGCGGTTATAAAGTAGTAATTAATGAACCCGCTCCATGGAAACGTTGGAATTTTTATCACGACAGGTATGTTAATTACAGAAGCTATCCCCGCCAGGTAGTTATCCGCGACAGCCGTGATCCCCGCTACCGCGTAGGCCCGGGCTATGGTGGCCGCAGGGATAATGATCGTTATGATCGCAGAGACAATGATCGCTATGACCGTCGTCCTGACTACAGGCAGGATAACAGGGACCACGACAGAGGAAGAGGTTATGATGATAATGGTCGTGGACATGGTAACGGAAATGGAAACGGACACGGAAGAAGATTCTAAAATATGTTTTGGGGAATTATGTTTTGTTTTTAGTTTTTCTTACAACCAACACAAAGGCCTCCTGTATTTTCGGGAGGTCTTTTTTTATATGCTGGCTTTCCTTTAATGCGAATGGAAATACAAGTTGTAGGTTATAAGTTGTAAGTTATAGGTTAATACAACTCCAGACACAGGTGGGGAAAACCGAATGGATGAATCTCAAATTTCAAACATCAAATTTCAAATTCCCTTTGCATTTTTATAAAAACGTAACAGTCGTTTCATTACTGAAACGACTGTTATTGATAGGAACATATAACTGTACTTATACCTCTGTACTACATTTCCTCCAGTTTGAATGTAATGGGCAATGACAGACGTGTTTTTACTTTCTTACCTTTTACTGTTCCGGGTTGCCAGTCAGGCATTGATTTTACAACGTTTATCGCTTCTTCATCCAAACCAGAACCAACTTTATTACCTACTACTGTAGGCGATGTTACTTTACCTTTTTCATCTACTATAAATGATACACGTACCGTACCTTCTGTTTCGTTATTGATAGCAGATTCACGGTAATTGGTGTTATTCTCTACATATTCTACCAGGGCTTCATTACCACCAGGATACTGTGGCATCCGATCCGGATAGAGGTAAACACCACTTGCGTCTACCGCCATTTTCTTCTCCACGTTTTTGTCTGCATTCATATCAACACTCATTCTCATCTTTCTTTTATGTGTTGCGGTGTTGTTGGCAGTTGTGTTGCTATTGGCAGTAGCATTATTATCTGCTGTTTTATTTTCTGCAGCATTATCATTATTTACTGCACTGCCATTTTCATTATTGTCTGCCGGCGCTTTTTCCAAACGATTACCATTTGCATCTTTTTTATAGTCTTCGCTATTCATACAAGCCGCAAATGCTGTCATTACAATTGCAGCCATTCCTATACAACCTGCAACAGATCTTTTTTTTGCTGTAAACATATATTCAGTTTTTAGGTGAATAATCCGCCTTATCTGTTCTAAGGTTGCAAATAAGGCATAACTGACCTTACCTCTAAAAGAATGATGCCATCAGCATAAGAATGTTATAAAAAGCAGTAAATCATGCTGCTGTATATACCCGTATTGTGGAAATGTTTGCGCAGGAAGTGAGCGGTGAGAGGTCAGTTGTGAGCGGAGCTTCCGGATACCAGATGCTTGATACTGGATATTGGATTTGAGATTTGATGTTTGATCAACACAACTGGTCTTCCTGTATTTGCTCGTGGCTCATAGCTCAAAGCTCGCCGCTTGTATTAGAGATAACTGCAAATTGCCAACTGCCAACTAATCATGGTTCCCGGCTAATTCCAACAACTCCATTACTCCTTATTATCCCTGTTGAACCGGATCATTTCAGGGTAGCCCATTTTACGGGCAAGACCGGTAACGGCCTGTGCTATACGCTTCGCCTTGGTAGGAGTAGTTTTGGCGCTTTCAATCCATTTACTGAAATATAACTGGTGCGAGCGGGAAAGTGTTTTAAAGAATTCAAGTGCTACAGGCTCATCCGATAAACATTCCATGAATTCAGCATCTATCTCCACTGGTTTGCTATCTACCGCCAATTGTACTTTTAAGGTAGCTCCCTTGCGCTTATCTATCCCTTTTCGTATGGCTGCGTTTAGCGGCATAATAAAATTGCCGCCGCCCATCGGCATCAGGGCAACACCCTTTATAGCGTAATTATCCAGTTTGCCTTTTACACGAAAAGATTGCTTGTTACCAGGCTTTAACTGTTCAGCTATATCCGCCGAAATCTGGATATAAGTCCAACCCGTTTTTTCGCCCATCGGCGTATCAAATTGTAAAATAGTAGTGGTAAACTGAACCATATTGCTGCAAATTGACCGGCCAGGCATATTTTTTAATCAATTTTCCATGCATTATTATGCTGGTAACCGGGTATTTAACGGTTAAAAGATAAGATTAACAATTATTGGCAAAATAAAAGCCAGACGTATTACAAATATAGCCTACCTTTACGCCGTTAATTTGAGTTTATAGCATCTAGTAATCGAACATTTGACCTTGTAAGCATATACTGCCTAATAGTTATTGTCTCTTTACGCTTGCTTTTTTTCTCAAGTATTTTTTTTCAATTTTAATTTCATTGCATGAACATTTATGTTTCAAATTTAAGCTTCTCCGTTCAGGATGAGGACTTACAATCTTATTTCGCTGAGTACGGTGAAGTATCTTCTGCTAAAATCATCATGGACAAAATGACTAACCGCAGCCGTGGTTTCGGTTTTGTTGAAATGCCTGATAATGCAGCAGCAGAAAAAGCTATTAAAGAGCTTGATGGTGCTATGGTAGACGGTCGTTCTATCAAAGTAACTGAAGCACGTCCCCGCGAAGAAAAAGGCGGAAACGGTGGTTTCGGTGGCAACAGAGGCGGCGGAGGCTACAACAAAAAGCCTTCTTACAACAATCGTTGGTAATTTCGTCGGTCGAGATAAAAAAAGGAGTGTCAGCATGCTGACACTCCTTTTTTGTTTTCACCCTGCCCTAAAGAACAGGGTAAGAATACAGATACATTCCTTTATCTGATAGCATCCGCCAACCGGCAAAGCCGGACGGTGGTACTCTCTTTCAGGTGATATGTCAATTCCAACTGGTGAGGATCCAGCCGGGGAATACATAAGGTATCTAAATAAAAAAGAGGAGTCCGGATAGAACTCCTCTTCTGCTACTGCCCCGTTTCCAAGTACATCAATTCATTTCGCATTCCGAAGGAACAATAACAGTTTTCGCCAGGTACGGCTTCCTTCACATATAGTTACCGGTTATAACGCATTCACACTTCTTCACTCACCCATTTCATCATCTATTACCTCAAAAATCAACAGCCACTCAATCATTCATTACCAATACACCTCTATTATAACCGCTAACTTCCTTACGGCACATTATGCTCTTTTACGGCGGCCTGCTGATACGGTACCCAATTCAGCTTCTACCGCTTTTGATAGTTCAGGGAATGTAATACGGCCCTCGTACAGCTTATCATTGATCATTACTGCCGGTACCGAACGTATGCCAAGGTTGAGGCCATCAAGCAGATCGGCACGAACCGTCCAGCCATAAAAAGAATCGACCAGTTTGGTAAGAAAGTTCTTGTCAGTTACTCCTACTTCCCTGGCGTATTCTTTCAGGCTGATGCTTCCTAACCTTCTGCGTTGGTTGAACAACATCTGGTGCATTTCTGCAAACTTGCCTTCCTGTGCTGCCGCTACAGAAGCCTCTGCTGCTTTTTGTGCATGCTGATGAACCTGTGTAAGCGGAAAATGGCGGAAGTTGAACCGTATCTGTCCTTCGTACTGCGCCATCAGCTTTTCAATTACAGTATTTGCTTTAGCACAATCTTCGCTTTCATAATCACCAAACCAAACGATATTCACCGGGGCCTGTGCGGGGCCTACCCATACGGTTTTGGGTTCGATGATCTCGATCGGTTTTGCTTTATTATTAGTTGCCATAGTCTGAAATCTCCCTTTTCCTGGTTTTATGCAGCAGGTTTGGATATTTTTTCCGGAAAAGCAGTAGTACGATGTGAATCAGCAATACAAAACGTTGGTTTTCAAATACCTTAACCTTTTTTGTATTGTTTCAGCTATTGGAGGAAAAGAATGACAGGGACAGCCTGACGCATGTCCCTATCCTTTATAACAACTTACGTGCTTAATGGTTCAGTAAACGTGGTCTTTTTAAACCTTTTCAGGCTGTTCATTGCGGAATACCACTACCCCATCAAACACATCCACCAGCACCGGGTGGCTCTTATCTATATCGCCTGCCAGTATGCGTTTTGACAACTGGTTTACTATTTCTTTCTGTATCAGTCTTTTAAGCGGTCTTGCGCCATACTGTGGATCATATCCCTGCTCAGCAAGGTAATCAACCAGGTAGTCGCTGAACTGTAACCTGATACCATTCTGACCTACCAGCTTTTTCAATCCTTCCAGTTGAATATCTACTATACCCCTGATCTCTTTCTTCAACAACGGGTGGAACATGATGATCTCATCCACACGGTTCAGGAACTCAGGACGAATAGTTTCCCTCAACAGATTCATGACGTCGGCTTTAGCCTTTTCGGTTGCATCCTCTACAGTACGCTCAGTTACATTCTCAAATGCTTCCTGGATAAGGTTACTGCCGATATTGCTGGTCATAATGATGATGGTATTCTTAAAGTTCACCACACGACCTTTGTTGTCAGTCAGGCGGCCATCATCCAACACCTGCAGCAATACGTTCCATACATCAGGATGTGCTTTCTCAATTTCATCCAGCAGTACTACGCTATATGGTTTGCGACGAACGGCTTCAGTTAACTGTCCGCCTTCATCATAACCCACATATCCGGGAGGCGCACCTACCAGCCTGCTCACAGTATGTTTTTCCTGGTACTCACTCATGTCGATACGCGTCATCATACCTTCATCGTCAAACAGGTATTCCGCCAGCGCTTTTGCCAGTTCCGTTTTACCGACACCGGTAGTACCCAGGAAGATGAATGAACCGATTGGCTTGCGAGGGTCCTGTAAACCTGCGCGACTTCTGCGTATAGCATCTGCCACAGCAACAATGGCTTCGTCCTGTCCTATTACACGTTGGTGTAAATGATCTTCAAGGTTCAGCAATTTGTCTTTTTCACTTTGCAGCATTTTAGAAACCGGAATACCGGTTGCTTTGGCTACTGCTTCAGCTATATCATCCGCATCCACTTCTTCTTTCATTAATCGTGAATGCTCACTCATATTTGCCAACTGCTGCGAATACTCAGCAATTACTTTTTCCTGTTCTTTTACTTTGCCATAGCGGATCTCAGCCACTTTACCATAATCACCTTCTCTTTCAGCTCTTTCAGCTTCCAGCTTCAGTTGCTCTATCTGTGCTTTGGCATTCTGTACTTTCTCTACCAGTTCTTTTTCTTCTTTCCATTTCGCTTTCAGCGTATCACGTTCTACAGAATAGTTAGCAATGTCTGTATTCAGTTCTTTCAGCTTAGCTTCATCATTCTCACGTTTGATGGCCTCTCTTTCAATTTCCAACTGACGGATCAATCTTTCCAATCTGTCCAGCTCTTCGGGCATGGAGTTCATTTCCAATCTCAGCTTTGCTGCACTCTCGTCTACCAGGTCAATAGCTTTGTCTGGTAAAAAACGATCAGTGATATACCTGTTACTCAATTCCACCGCAGCAATAATTGCTTCGTCTTTAATACGTACATGGTGGTGTGTTTCGTAACGGTCTTTCAAACCACGTAAAATGGATATGGCATCTTCCACATTAGGCTCATCGATCATCACTTTCTGGAAACGACGTTCGAGCGCTTTATCTTTTTCAAAAAACTTCTGGTATTCGCTGAGGGTAGTAGCACCTACTGCTCTCAATTCACCACGTGCCAGTGCAGGCTTCAGAATATTAGCTGCATCCATGGCACCTTCGCCCCCACCGGCGCCTACCAGTGTATGGATCTCATCAATAAATAATATAATCTCACCATCGCTTTCACTCACTTCTTTTACCACTCCCTTCAACCGTTCTTCAAACTCACCCTTGTACTTGGCACCGGCAATTAATTGCCCCATGTCGAGCGCATAAATGATTTTAGACTTCAGGTTATCAGGTACATCACCATTTACAATACGGTGTGCAATACCCTCAGCAATGGCTGTTTTACCAACGCCGGGTTCACCTACCAGGATCGGGTTGTTCTTGGTACGACGTGAAAGGATGTGCAATGTGCGACGGATCTCTTCATCACGGCCAATTACCGGGTCCAGCTTACCCTGACGGGCCAGCTCATTCAGGTTCTTGGCATATTTATTCAGTGCATTAAACTCCTGTGTTTGTGTTTGAGAAGTAACCTTCTCTCCCTTACGCAGCTCTTTAATAGCGGTGATCAATCCTTTTTCTGTAAGACCAGCTTCTTTTAACAGTCTTGCGGTAGCGTCATTGCCCTGTATAATAGCCAGTAATAAATGCTCAGGCGTTACAAACTCGTCGCTGAACTGCTTTAATGCTGCACCTGCACGTAATATCACGGTATTACCATCGCGGCCCAGGGCCTGAGCAGGATCGCTGCTGGTTTTGGGAAGCTTTTCAATAGCTTCTTCCAGCTTGTTCTCCAGCAGGTTTACGGTTACATTGTTCTTTTTTAACAGGTATTCGATGGGCGAATCTTCCTGTTCAAGCAGCGCTTTCAGTATGTGCTCAGGTTCAATGCTAGGGTTTTGCGCATTGAAAGCCAGTTGCTGCGACTGCTGAATCGCCTCTGCTGCCTTGATCGTAAAATTTCCTAAGTTCATATCTTTTACCTCCTGCTTCTCCTAACAGAGAAGAATTTGTATTGTTTATTCTTTTTTAGCGGATTCGCCTTCCGGAATTGTTTAATAGTTTTTTGGCGAATTACCCCTCCACAATCTATCTTTCATGCGTAATTATGTAGGGTAACAATACATCGCAAATCACAATCCAAGCCAAAATTCCCGCATTTATGTCACTAAAAATCAACCCGATCTGCCTCAAATGCAGTTTCCCATTGCTTTTCCTGTTATTATGGCTGACCAGCTCAGCCCAGGGTCCTGACCTCAGCAATGCTGATGCCATCATCCAGCGCAACCAGAAGTTACTGGGTAACAATATCATTTTACTGGTTTATAAGGACAGCCAGCTTGTTCACCAGAAAGAGTTTGGTGTAGATTTTAAGGCCAAAACCCAGGCGCCCATCGGTGCCGCCAGCCAATGGATTACCGCTGCCCTGGTAATGACCTTTGTGGACCAGGGTAAGATCTCACTGGACGACCCCGTGGTGAAATATGTACCCAGTTTTGGGAAGTACATGAAGAATTATGTAACGCTCCGCAGTTGTCTTGCCCATACTACCGGTATTGAAAGTGGTGGTAAACTGAACACCAGCTTTAATAAAAAATATGAAACGCTGGAAGAGGCTGTTGACGCTTACGCCACCAAGGAGATCTCTAACAATCCCGGAAAAGAGATCCATTTTGGCCCTATCGGCCCAGCTATTGCCGCACGGGTGTGTGAAGTGATCGCTAAAAAACCTTTTGAACGACTGGTGCAGGAACGCATTACACGTCCGCTGAAAATGCGCATGACCAATTTTACCAACGAAAATGGCGGCGCACCCAACCCTGCCGGCGGTGCTGTTTCTACTGCGTTGGATTATATCAACTTTATGGCTATGCTGTTACACAAAGGAGTATTTGAAGGTAAACGCATATTGAGTGAACAATCCGTGGCTGAAATGGAAAAAGCACAGTTTGCAGAACTCCCTTCTAAATACACTCCTAAACTGGCAGAAGGCTGGAATTATGGATTAGGCGCCTGGATACAGGAGAAAGATGCATCCGGCAATGCTGCAGTGGTGACGAGCCCCGGTATGTTTGGAACCTGGCCCTGGATTGATAATTGCCGCAATTATGTTGCAGTGATCTTTGTACAGTCTGTATTGGGCGAGCAGAAGAAAGATATTTACCAGCAGGTGAAGAATGCAGTGGATGATGTAATGCCGGCGGTGAAATGTAAGTAATGTGCAAATGGAAATACAGGTTGTAGGTTTTAAGTTATAGGTTGTAAGTTGAATACAGAAATGAAGGATTAGGAAAATAAGAAGTACGGGAGGAAAATATCGAATTTCGAAGGAGAGACCGAACTAAAGAACCCGAAACATCAAACCCGACACTCGAAACAGCCTCACGATTTCAGATCAATATCCTGTAACCTGCTGACATAGGGTTGTCACTAACTGGTTTTTCTTTGTAGCGCAAAACACGTTGACATGGAAAAACTGGACCTGGCAAAACAATATAAAGCATATTATACTGCTGCCCGTAAACCGGAACTGGTACAACTGGAGCAGGCAAATTACTTATCTATTACGGGGCAGGGTGATCCTTCTGCCCCTTCTTTTTCTATATCTGTTCAGGCATTGTATAGTGTTGCTTACACTATTAAGTCTATGTGTAAGTCGAGAGGGAAAGATTTTGCCGTAGCTAAACTGGAAGGGCTATGGAGTTTTGATGAAGAAAAATATAAAGCAGTATCCATGACAGATGCTCCGAAAAAAATACCTCGCAGTGAATGGCAATACCGCCTGCTGATCAGGATGCCGGATTTTGTTACGGCCGGACAAATCACCATTGCCCGTGAAGGTGTAGCTACCAAAAAGCAATTGCCCGATGCGTTGAGAACAGAGTCCTTTATTTTACCCGCCCGGCAGGTAGTGCAGATGTTGCATACAGGACCATTTGATACCGAACCGGAAACACTGCAACTGATGCTGGGTTTTATACAAAAGAATAACTTTCAGCGTGATGGTCTACACCATGAAGTGTATCTGAGTGATTTCAGGAAAACAGCGCCGGAGAAGTTGAAGACGATCCTGCGGGAACCGGTGAAAAGGAGTGAATAGTGAATGGTCAATAGTGAATATTGTTGATTTAGGGATCTGGTGATTTATCAGAATGCAAACGATATATTTGCTTACTCCATACAGTAAACAACCATGACAACACAGGTACTGATAGTACTGATCCTCACTTTCCTGATCAACCTTATTACAACACTTTCTTACGCCGTAAGAATTGTAGGCGTGAGAACCGGGCGGATTGCTATTTCATTTGCATTATTTAATATCCTTGTATTGATATCCAGAACAGCCAACGGTTTCCAGGCTCCCCTGCTGGCTAAAACGGTAGAAAACGATATCAAGCATGGGGTATTAAGTAATGTTCCCACCTTCCGAATGGTTATTTTTTCCTGCACACTGGCATCTATAGCAGGCGCTTTACTGATCCCTACTTTTCAGCGCATATTATCTAAAGCTGTGGTGAACTTCAGTGAACACAAATCTCTTTCCCGGCTCCTTTATCATGGTTTTTCAAAAACAGGTATCCTGTATTTTAAGGATAATCTTACCATCCCCTCTAAAGGAAACCTTACGAATATTGAATTGAGACAGGAGTTTCCCTGGCGAATCTTCTTACTGAATGTAGTGGCTGTAGCTATTGTAACTGTTGGCGTATTGTCTGCGGTGTATGCATCATACTTTAACCCGGAATACAGAACCACTGCCAGTAATCTTTCTTCATTTATCAATGGGTTTGCAACGATCCTCTTATTCATCTTTATCGACCCTCATCTTTCTGCCATGACCGATGATGTAACAATGGGTAAATGTTCCGAGATCACTTTCAGAAAGTACATCGTGTATATGACAATAGCACGGGTAATTGGTACCATACTGGCCCAGCTTCTTTTTATTCCCGGAGCGCAGTTACTGGCCTATGTAGCGACGATCTTGTGAGGAAGGAGCCGGACCGTTTCGAGTGTCGGGTTTGATGGAATCGTGAGACGTGAGTGGCTGAAGCAAGTGAATAGTCAATGGTGAATAGTTAATGGCTGTTCCTTGTAAACTTTTCAGCCCTTCAACTTGTCAACTGTATTCCTTGTACCTTGTCTCTTGAACCTTGTGCCTTTTCCAACTCATTCTTTATTCCAAATTCCTTATTTCTAATTCCTCATTTCTGTATTTAACTTAAAACCTACAACCAGTCTTCCGCCTTAGGCGTTCAGCTTTATCCGCACATTTTCAAATTGGCCATCCGTAGATTAACAACTCCCCACATTTACGCATTTACCTTATCTTCCCGGCAATTTTAACTGTGAACAGATAATGCGTCGGTTTTTGATAAAAAACAAGATGGTGTTGCTGTATGGAGCCTCAATGGCGGCATTATTGCTTTTACTCAAGTGGCTGGAACTCCGCTTTGTCATCATTGACCATGCTTTTGAAATTTATATTGGCGCCATTGCCCTTGTTTTCACCGGCCTGGGCATCTGGCTGGCACTCAAACTGTCGAAGCCCAAAACAGTGGTCGTAGAAAAAGAGGTGTATATCCGGCAGGATCCCGACACTACATTTACCCCCAACGACCAGGAAATAGAGAAACTGGGTATCAGTACCCGCGAACTGGAAGTGTTGCAACTGATGGCGGAAGGCCTCAGCAACCAGGAAATAGCCGAGAAGCTTTTTGTATCACTCAATACTATTAAAACCCACTCTTCTAATCTTTTTGTGAAGCTGGATGTAAAACGCCGCACCCAGGCGGTGGACACAGCTAAAAAGCTCCGCATTATTGCCTGATGCGGTACTACTTTAGTATGAAACAGGCCTTTTAAACATAAATCACCCTAAAGTATGAGCCAAAAATGACGGCAATCCTTCATTTTTGAACTCCAAAACCAACACAAATGAAAAAGAACGTATTTATTTTCGGTGGTCTGGCCGGCTTAATTATCTCCACCTTTATGGTGTGCTCTATTGCTCTTTGTTACCACAAGGAACAGTATGAAGGAAGCATGGTAATAGGCTATGCCGCCATGCTGATCTCCTTTTCTTTCATTTTTGTAGGCATCCGCAATTACAGGAATAAATACAACGGAGGGGTTATCAGCTTTGGAAAAGCATTTACAATAGGTCTGTATATTAGCCTGATTGCCTCTACCATTTATGTACTGGCATGGCTGGTAGACTATTATATGTTTATCCCGGATTATATGGACAAGTATGCTGAACATGCTATTAAACAGGCACAGCAAAAGGGCGTGTCCGCCGCAGAAATGAGTAAAACGGTAGAACAAATGAACGGCTATAAAGAGGCGTACAAAAGCCCCATTTTGGTAATACTGTTCACTTATCTTGAAATATTGCCCGTAGGGCTGGTTGTATCCCTTATCAGTGCCTTGCTGCTGAAAAAGAAGAACAAACCACACGAAACATTTTTGAGTAATGCGTAGAGATCGGCAGACGGCAATCGGCAGACGTGAGTGGAGCTTACGGATACCAGATGCCTGATACTGGATATTGGATTTGATGTTTGAAATTTGATCAATACAACTGGTCTTCCTGTATTTGCTCGTGGTTCATGGCTCAAAGCTTGTATTCGGGATAACTGCAAATTGCCAACTGCCAACTTGTATTCCTCACGGCTCGTTGCTCAAAGATTACGGCTGTTTGCCAACTGCAAACTGTCAACTGCCAACTTTCTTCCTTCCCTGTTAACTTATCAACTCTTCAACTTGTCAACTGTATTTCCTTGTGCCTTGTCTCTTGAGCCTTGTGTCTTTTCAGACTTCCGGACTTGTATTGGTCAACAACTAATAGCAGCTTCCCTTTATCTAAACGCGGGGTAAATGTAGTCGTGCAGTAATGCGTC
Source organism: Chitinophagaceae bacterium (assembly GCA_047602185.1). Taxonomy (GTDB): domain Bacteria; phylum Bacteroidota; class Bacteroidia; order Chitinophagales; family Chitinophagaceae; genus PMP191F. The sequence goes on from JASGHY010000001.1 coordinate 2,679,653, forward strand.
TGAACCTTTTTTGATATCCCAGAGGTTGTAATTACCTGCAGTAACTACGATCACCAGTTTACGATCATTGTCCATAAAAATGCGCTGATCGCCATTGCCTACTGCTGTCACTAATTGTAATTGTACCAGGCTTCGCTGGCTTACAAAGACCCAGAACTGGTATCCATATCCACCTCCTTCCCTTTGGCCATTACGTGCTACCTGGAATTGAGATGATTCTTGTACCCAACTTGCCGGTACTACCTGCCTGCCATTCCATACACCACTGTTGCTGTACAACAATCCGAATTTCAGCATATCGCGAGAGCGCAAGCGCAAACCCGATGCCGCCGCCGGTAATGAAGTGCCGGGATACTTGTTCCAATCGTAACTGGTAATGCCCAATGGCTTAAAAAGATAGTCAAGAGCAAACTGGTCGATTTTAAGACCGCTTACTTTTTCAATGATAGCTGCCAGCAATTGTGTATTACCGCCATTGTATTTCCATACTTTTCCGGGCACAGCATCCATTGGCTGACTTAATACAAACCCGATAGGATCTTTACTACCGATCATTCTCACCTCGCTGTTCTCAGGATTGGTATAAGGTATGTCTTCGTTCCACACAAGCCCGGATGTCATGGTAAGCAAGTGCTTAATGGTAAGGTTGGACTTTAAGCCCGTATCCTGTTTCTTGTATTCCGGAAAGAAATCAAAAACCCTCTGCTCTACACCTTTTATTTTCCCCTGTGCTATGGCAATACCAATGCAAGCTCCTACAATACTTTTGCTGACACTGCGACAATCGTGCAGGTCATTTATACCATGCGGAACCACCCCCAGCGAATCGCCCCAATTCTCATCTTTACCCGGCCAGTATTGTTCATATACCAGGGTGTTGTTACGGGCAATCAATACACTATGAATATTAGGATAAATTCCTTCACTTATTTTAGCACTCATCTCATTTATCTTCAACGAGTCTAAACCAACGCTCCTCAGTGTCCCGGTAGCAATACCATCATTTGCCTGTACAGGTTTGCCTGTTTGCGCTGTAACACTGGTACATATCAATAGCAGCAAGGTGTAAAAAAGTACATTTTTCATACGAAGGCAATTGAAACATAAAGATAAAGGGTTATAAGTTATAGGATACAGGTTACAAGATGCAGGATACTGGATCTAAATAACTGCAAACTGCTAATTATGAACCACTCACCGCTCCTCATTTTCAAATCTTCAAATTAAAGGCATTCGCACAGCTGCATATCCAGTCCTCTCCGCCCCTTCCTGTTCGTCATAGGTAAAATTTATTACCATGAAAGAATTTGTTTTCATTTTCCGTAGCAGCAAAAACCCACATGCCAATCCATCTCCCGAACAAATACAGGAAAGGATGAACTGGATATCTGGCATAGCCGCACAGAACAAAATGGGCGATAAAGGCAACCGAACTTCTGTGAATCAGGCCCGGGTTGTAAAACCGGATAATACTGTTAGCGATAGCCCTTATACAGTCAATAAAGAGTTTGTTACCGGGTATATGGTGGTAATAGCTGAGAATATAGATGAGGCTGTAAAACTGGCGCAAACCAATCCTATTATTAAAGCAGGAGGCAGTGTGGAAATAAGGGCAGTACTGCAGCCCGGCGAGCAGGATCTGTGAAGAGCGTGGCTGCAAGCCACATAATATTATCATAGAAGCGAGGGGTGCCTCAATGAACGACCACCAGGGAAGACAATCTTTGAAAGTATTGCTACTTTTCAGCAGCTTATTGCAGAAGGTTGTCTTCTATCTCTTTCTTAAGCAAAGGATACGTGGTAGGGTATATTAGTTCTGCTCTCCACTGAGAATGGTCTTTGCTTCTTCATCTCCGTACAGTTCTATCAGTTCATTCAAACGCTTTTTCAGCGTTTCAGTAATTTTCTCGTAGCCTTTCTGCCCGTATACATTCTTCATTTCATGGGCATCACTTTGCAGATCAAATAATTCCCACCCTGTTACTTTTTCATAGTAACGGATCAGCTTGTAGCGCTGTGTAGCGACCCCAAACTGTGGAGACACACTATGCGTACCATTCTCATAGTAATGATAATACATGGCATCCCGGCTTTTTGCCTTCTTACCGTTGATCAAAGGCAGAAAAGAGGAGCCCTGCATGTCTTTGGGAACAGCTACACCTGCCACATTCAATATCGTAGGTGCAATGTCAAGGTTTAATACAAGATCATTATTTACACTACCCGGTTTTATCACACCGGGATAACGCATTACCATTGGTGTACGTAAAGATTCCTCATACATCCAGCGTTTATCGAACCAGCCATGCTCACCAAGATAGAAACCCTGGTCTGATTCATAGATCACGATAGTGCTCTTCGCAAGCTGGTGTTTATCGAGATAATCAAGTGTACGGTTGATGTTCCTGTCAAGCGCAGCGGCCGTACTGAGGTAATCACGCATATAACGCTGGTATTTCCACTCGGTTAATGCATTGCCACCCGGGTTAAGGGTTTTCAGTTGCTGCTGAATGGGCAGGTAATAAGCCATAAACTTTGTGCGTTGTACAGCATTCATTCTTTTAAACTCTCCATCTTTAACAGCAGCGTCCTCGTTTTCATACATCTTCAGATCGGAGGGTAATGTCATTGTTTTTGCCACTGTCATATCCTGCAGGGCAGCAGCAGGTCTGCCTGCATAGTCATCATAAAAGTTAGCAGGCAGCGGAAACTGCACCTTATCAAATCTGCCAAGGTCAGTTGTATCAGGCATCCAGTTGCGGTGTGTAGCCTTATGACCAATTACCAGGCAAAAAGGTTTCGTGGTATCACGGTTACTGAGCCAGTCTTCCGCAAGGTCTTCAATTACATTCGTTACATATCCATTGATCCTTTTCTTACTGCTGTCCATCATTATAAAATCAGGGTTGTAATAACTACCCTGCCCCGGCAATATCTGCCAATAGCTAAAGCCCTGCGGTTTGGTCTCCAGGTGCCATTTGCCTATCCACGCCGTCTGATAACCAACGCTGGTAAGTTCTTTAATAAAACTATTCTGTGCGCCATTAAACCTGGAATGATCATTATCCTTAAAACCATTCAGGTGACTGTACTTACCGGTAAGTATTACTGCGCGACTAGGTCCGCAGATAGAATTGGTAACACAGGCCCTGTCGAAGCGGATACCCTCTTTTGCAATACGATCAATAGCTGGTGTAGCCATCAGCTTGCTGCCATACGCGCCGATAGCCTGGAAAGCATGATCGTCGGACACTATCAATACTATATTGGGACGTTGCTGCGCAAAGGAGCCCATTGCCAGCAGCAATAATATGTTCAGGAAGAAGGATTTCATAATACAGGTAGTAAATGACCGAAAAATTACACAATCATCACGGATTTACAAATGTGGTCCAAGGTATAAGGTTTAAAGTTTAAGGTCGTTTGGTGCAAAGTCCTGAAGTAAGCGTGAAAGTTCTGAATACCGAGGCCAGGCATATAATTGAAAACTGACAAATACCCCTCGTTATTTACCAGCTACCACTCAAAGCCACACCAGATCCATACCAAACAAACACCAGGTTTTCGAAAACCCAAGATCAAACCCTTAGTGGATACGCTTTAATATACAAGCTGGACATAACCTGGTCATAAGCTGACCGAAGCCAGAGATTAAGGAATTAGAAATAAGGAATCAATGTCGTTGAATTAAGCTCCGGAGGAGCTACCTGTAAAGCACCGGGGGCTCCTACCGGAGCCGTGACATGCTTGTTATGATCATTTCTATAAACAGGAGGCCACGCTGTGGCCATTTCTTAATTCAACGACATTGAATCAGGAACGTAGAATGAAAAAGCGAAGCGAGTAGCAAAGATTGAACAAGGCGGCATATTCGGCTTTTTCGGCATAATCGGCATATTCGGCACGCAGGTTTGGAGATGAGGAAAAAGAATGTGCAAATTTGCTATGTGAATACAGCTCAACGCGGAACGCTTAACGCCTAATGCGAATACAAGAAAAATGTGCAAATATGCAAATGACCTGATGTGCAGATGGAAGAATTGGGAATCAGGTATTAGGCGTTATCTGTTAGCGAAGGAAAAGTTGCAATTTGCAGTTATCTCGAATACAAGCGGCGAGCTTTGAGCTATGAGCCACGAGCAAATACAGGAAGATCCGGTGTATTGATCAAATTTCAAACATCAAATCTCAAATCCAATATCCAGTATCAAGCATCTGGTATCCGGAAGCTCCACTCACGACTGACGATTGACGACTCACGATTCACTATTCACCCACTTACACCACTCACGATTAGTAGCATATGTCCAAAGCTTAACACTTTAAACCTTATATCTTAAACTTTAAACCCGTGAGCTATGAAACGCACCACCTTTGATCCACGGAATATTGTTTTCCTCGGTACTTATCGAAAGATGCTGGTATTCTACTTCTGGCATGGCAGGTATTGTGTGCGTACTGTGAGTAGTTTGTCTGGTAAACGCGTAAAACGTGCTGCCGAGTTTAAGGTTACCATGCAGTATGCGAGGCGACTGGGCTGTGCATCAAAGGTAGCCGCTGCAGTGTACCGGCAATTGCCGGATGGATGGAAGCTGCATGACCTGTATCGCAAAATGACGGGCCTTGGAGCTAGCCTGTTAAGAGAGCGTGTATATACTACTGAAGAACTTGAAATGGCATTGTGGCAATACCTGGCTTCTGTTGGGTTTAAAGCAGAAGAGCATTGTGTGCAACATACTGTACCTGTTGAATTGAAACTGCCTTGTGTATTACCAGCAAAAGTCCCTCACCCACCTAAATCCTTATCACGGTTACGGAACCCTACAGGTATAGCACGTGAAAAAAATAACACAGCAGGAAGGAAGAAGGCAATAGCATTAAGAACGCATTACCTGCATAGCGATACGAACGATGAACGTAATGCGACGCAACGAAGCTCCATAGTATTGCCGCCGCTGGTCGCCCTATATTCTACCACACTCAAAAAGAACTGTAATAGCAGTTGATTAAAGTGTAAGGTATAAGGTTTAAGGTGTTTGGCTCCGGAAGTCAAAAGTAGCAATGTAAGAGGCGCTATTGTGCGGAAGGAATTGGGCGCGCAAAGACGCATAAGGCGCAAGGAGTGTTTAAGGTTGCATAAGAAAGAACCATACAGCAGGAATGGCACGGTTGCAACCGGTTGCTACATGCCGGGGTGCGAAACACAACCGTGCCATGCCTGAGACCACCCTCTTGTGCCTTTTGCGCGAAACACTAATATTTTCTTTTGAGCCAGGCTTCGGGAACTGGTATAATGCAGATATTCATGGAACGCCCGTCTGCAGAGAGCATGGCAGATTGTATTTCGATCTTAGTGCCATCCGGGCTCATAGTAGGATGAGGATGATCGGCCGCTGTTGGCTTATGCCCTGTTGATAACAATATCATTTCGCCGGTATGACGGTCTATGAGGTAAATACTCCTGCTAAAATCGTCACCTACAGCCCAGCGACCATCCGGTGAGCCGCTTACATGCCATAGCCCACTGCCGCTGGCCGTTTGCCCCGCAATACGCATTTCGCGTGTACGCAGGTTTACAATAGCAAGACCTGTTGGTTTCTCGCGCGTGCCTGATGGGCCCCATTCAGTTTCCTGACCGGGATTGGCACCTCCTACTGCTGTACCGGGTGCTGTTGCAGTATTGGTACCGGGTATTTTACGGTGCCCCATAATCGCCATAGCTACTTCATCACGCGTAATGACAGCTTCATGTGTCACCCACTCGTATTCAGATTCAGGATATAAAGGACGCAGTCCTGTACCATCGGCCATTACTGTCCAGGTACGTTGCGGGCTTTTACCGCCGGTTTCCCAGCAAAAAACAATTTCACCGGCCACCCAGGGATTGGTTTGTATATGCCCCACCTGGAAAGGAACGGATACCACATATTTGATTGCACCGGTATTGATATCCATCGCTGCAATGCCCGACGGACCTGCACCCATATTACGCGGACCAAAATTCTTTTCCAGTTTAGCGTCAGCAGGTAAATGTCTCGCCGCTTCTTCTTTGCTTACGCGGAAATATACACGATCTTCTTCCCCATCGAGCGCCATATCACCACCTGCACCTATTTCGGGCGGAGTAGTACCGCAGATACGCTGGTAAACATCAGCCGACTGCATTTTACCGGCCTTGCTATCAGCAAATACCCTGGCAAGGTCCACCTCTATGATCTGTACAGCGCCGCCGCTTCTGCGCCGGGCAGTATCACCGGGCGGGTTGCGCATAAAATATAACTTCATGCTTTTGCGTGCCACATTCAGCATACCTGTATAGCCTCCTTCAGTAACCTGTACCAGTTCACCGGTTTTTTCATTTACCGCCATAGCTTCTCCCTGCGCACGGCCGCTGCGGAAAATGAGCCATTGCCCGTCGGATGTCCATTGGTTGTGCGTCTGGTATATTTTAGAATCGCCTGCCGGTGTGCTTGTGAGAAAAACAAGCTGCGTACCGGTTACAGGATCTTTTACCACTTTTCTTTCTGAAGGAAAGCGACGACCTATCTGCGCTGTTACTACAGTGGCGCTGCAAACAGCCGCAATGGTTACGATGGTTTTTATATTCATGGTAGTGATTGTATTCGTTAGTTCAGACACCTGCCGGGGGAAACAATGCCAGGCTTTATTTACTCTACGTTCTTTTTGATAACAGCCTCTCCTTCCTTCACAGTAAGGGTAAGCCCGCGGAGATCAACATTTTTTGCATATTCTATCAGCAATCCCTTTTGCGCTTTGATGTTGCAGTTTTTAAACAACACGCCCTGTATGGGGCTACCTGGCAATCCATGTATATCACCCACTGTATTTACCCTGCCTGTAATATTGATGAGTTGTACATTCTTTACCAATGGCAATACTGCTGCCGGTGGTTTTACCGTACCTACCATTCGCCAGGCCATATTGAACTCTACTGCCTTGCGTGTACTGTCCAGTTTAAAATTGCGGTAAGTAATATTCTCCACTACTCCGCCCCTGCTGGGCTGAGATTTGAATCGGATGGGCGCCCAGTTCCCTCCTTCGGCAGTGCAATCTTTTACCAATACATTTTTAATACCACCTGATGTTTCACTCCCCATTGCTACACCTCCATGTCCGTAACCAAAACGACATTGTTCGATCAGGATATCTTCGCTGGCACGGTTTACACGCAAACCATCTTCATCCTTACCGCTTTTGATAGAAATACAATCGTCATTTACATCAATATAACATCTGCGGATCTTTACTTTTTTGCTGCTGTCGATATCAATACCGTCACTGCTTGGGATGTTGTGATCGGCCGTAATGCTAAGTCCTTCCAGCAACACCTCTGTACAATACAGGATATGTACACACCATACAGCCTGGTTATGCAGCTTAATATTTGTGATCTTTACATTTTTGCAGTTCTGAATACCTATCAGTCTTGGTCGCTCCCAGCGACGTTCTGCACTTACAGGTATATAACCTTTGCTGCTGATCAGTTTTACCCAGGCATCTCCCGATCCGTCAATAGTACCTTCGCCATCAATAGAAATACCGTCCAGTCCATCAGCATTGATCAATGCACACATGTACTGCATTTCCGTACCCTCCCATCTTGTACTGATCTGTGGATAATCTGCCCGATTAGCAGAGCCTTTGAGTACCGCATCTTTCTGCACCTGCAGGTCTACCCCCTGTTTTAAAAAGAGCGCTCCTGTAATAAATACTCCTTTGGGAATTGTAACGATACCACCTCCATTAGCAGCACAGGCATCTATTGTTTTCTGTATAGCAGCAGTATTAATAGTAAGACTATCGCCTACAGCACCATAATCGGTAATGAAAAACTTTTTAGGCCTGGCAATCTGTGCACACAACAGCAGACTGCAGAGCACAACAAAACAAACAGCTTTAATACAACCTTGTAAATGGCGGAAGATTTCTTTAAGAAACGATGAAGTAGCTACAATAAGGTACATAACCGGGTGCAATCGTTGCTGGCAAATAAATAATGTGAGAATAGCGATTAAAGCTAGGGATTGAGGGGGCGGCAACTGTCCTGATGTGTCCTGAAAGAGTTGTAAGTTATAAGTTGTAGGTTTTAAGTTAAGGCTCAAGGGAGTACGAAATAAGAAGTACGAAGTACGGATGGTTGTTGTATTAGCTCGTCGCTCACAGCTCAAAGCTCGCAGCCTGTATTCACGATTGCCGTCTTCCAATTCACGACTCCCATTCACTATTGACCATTGACTATTCACTTGCCTCAGCCACTCACGATTCACGACTCACGATTCACGATCTAAAAATCACTAAATTCCGAAATCAGAAATATTCAGTAAGTTTAATAAGTTTGTACTCCACCACATCTTTTTCCTTTCACCCAGCAAAGAAAAGTGTATGAATAAAGTTGTTACCGGAAAAGGATTCCTGTTGTCCGTTGTTATGATCACTTTAGTGGCCGGATGTCGCGATGCTGCTACTCCTAAAAAAGAAAAGACATTTCCGCAAAAGGATACTACCATTACTACCAGCAACTCGTTCAGCGAACTGTTTATGGACAGTGCACGGGTAGAGCAGTTTATCAGCAGTGTAAAAACAGATGATACGCTGAACAGCAACCTGCGTTCATTTTATAACAGTCGTAATTACCAATATGCCTGGTTCAACAACCAGGGATTGAATGAACAGGCTGTATCATTCTGGAACCTGTACACCAGTTATATCGGTCTTTCGAAAGACAGCATCCTGTACAATAAAGACCTGGCAGACCGGATCACCCGTTTTACTGAGGAAGACAGCTTACCTATAGACCAATCATCTATAGCCCAAACTGATCTTGATCTTACCAGGCAGTTCTTTCTTTATACAAGGGCGGCTTACCGTGGCCGGCTGGACCCTACCGATCTGCAGTGGTTTATTCCACGTAAAAAGGTAGATGCACTGGCGCTGCTTGATTCATTGGTAGATAACAAAGGAACTGATCTTGAAAGATGGGAACCACTGAACCCGCTTTATCAATCGCTGAAGAAAAAGCTGGTACTGTATAATACTGTATCTGATAACGGTGGCTGGCAACCAGTGCTGATAGAAAAAAACAAAACCTATAAACAGGGTGATTCTTCTGCAGTGATCACTGCATTAAAGCAAAGGCTGGCAGCTACCGAAGACCTTGCGCAAGGTGATACTTCCGCCACATTCACCCCCGAACTTACAGATGCGGTGAAACGTATGCAGAAAAGCTTTGGTTTTAAAGAAACAGGCATCGTTAATAAAGCGCTTACAGACGCATTGAATGTACCGGTAAAACAACGTATTGAACAAATGCTGGTAAACCTGGAACGTATGCGCTGGTTGCCGGAAAATACAACTCCGGATAAGATCGTGGTGAACATTCCTGAGTTTATCATTCATGTGTTTGAGCAGAATAAAATAGTGTTTGATATGCCGATCGTAGTAGGCAGCGAGGCCAACAGTACCGTTATCTTCAGCGATCAGTTGAAATACGTGGTATTTAGCCCTTACTGGAATGTGCCGCGCAGTATTGTTCGTAAAGAGATCTATCCTGCTATGCAACGCAACAAAAATTACATTGCCAGTCATAACATGGAAGTAACAGGGCATAGTGGAGGTCTGCCTGTGGTACGGCAAAAACCCGGAGGCAGTAATTCACTGGGTCGTGTAAAATTCCTGTTTCCCAACAACTACAATATTTACTTTCACGATACACCGGCCAAAAGCCTGTTCAGCCGCGAGAAAAGAGCTTTCAGTCATGGTTGTATACGACTGGCTGATGCTACCAAAATGGCCACTTACCTTCTGAGAGATCAACCCGAATGGACACCGGCAAAGATCAATGAAGCAATGCGCCTGAGTAAAGAGAAATGGGTAACGCTTAAAAAATCAATTCCGGTATTTATCACTTATTTCACCAGTTGGGTAGATGATAACGGCATCCTCAATTTCAGGGATGATATTTATGGGCATGATAAAGAGATGGCAAAACATTTGTTTATGCAGCCGGCAGCGGTTAATGGTCAATAGAGAATGGGAATCGTGAAACGGCAGTACTGTTTCGGGTGTCGGGTTTTGAGTTTCGGGTTCTTTGACTCGTTCTCTCCTTCAATATTCGAAATTCAGTATCCGACATTCGATATTTGTACTCCTTTCGGATTTACCGTCTTCCGGACTTCGTTTTCAAATCTTCAAATTCTCAAATTTTCAAATCCTTCATTCGCAAATGAGCTAATCTGCACATTAGCTCATTTGCATGTGTCGCAATCTCCCCCTACAATGTCGTTAATGCACCTTTGCGTTCTGAATAAATGCAGCTAGGTTTGTGTTGTCAGATCTGATAGTAGCAATACGCCGGTATTTTAAAACCACTAATACAAACACAATGCAAAAGATAGTTCCATTCCTTTGGTTTAATAATAACCTGGAAGAAGCCATTAACTTTTATACTTCTATTTTCGATAATGCCAAAGTCATCAATATCTCACGCATGGGCGAAGGTGGTCCTGCTCCCAAAGGCACGGTATTCTCTGCTGTTTTTCAACTGGAGGGACAGGAGTTTTATGGATTGAATGGCGGCCCTCTATTTACCTTCAATGAAGCGGTATCCTTCTTTGTTAAATGCGATACGCAGGAAGAGATAGACGATAAATGGGCTAAGCTTACAGCAGATGGTGGACAGGAAAGCCGTTGCGGCTGGTTGAAGGATAAGTTTGGGCTTTCATGGCAGATAGTACCACCCATTTTAGGTGAATACCTGCAGGATAAAGACCCGAAGAAAGCAGCTAAGGTGATGCAGGCTATGATGCAGATGGGAAAGATTGATATACAGGGGTTGAAGGAGGCGTATAATAGCTGAACGCTAAACGCGAAGACAGGTTATAGGTTTTAAGTTGTAGGTTATAAGTTAAGGCTCAATACAGTTGATGAACGCTAAACGCGGAACGCCTAACGCGAAGACAGATGCAAACAAGAGCCTCTGTGGTTCAAAATGCTACTGGTTTGGGAAGGCTAAATAAACAACAGCGTCATATGTGCCAGCCATTTATTGGTTTTGCCGTAGGCCGCAATGATAGCATCACTTAGCCATGCTCTTTGTGGCGCATCCATTAAGGGTAATGCGGCATCAAAATCCATTTCATCCTTTTCGCGGGGAGACTTTGATTTGTAAAACAACTGCACTTCAGGTACCAGGAAGGGAATACCGCTATTATCAAAGACACCCAGTTCACCAACTGGTTTGGTAACAGCTTCGCAGCGACGCGAATACCAGTTATCACTATTACCTTCATCCAGCATCAGCTGCAATTGCCAGGGACTTTCCTGCTGCTCTCTGCACCAAACTACCCTTGTGGTATCCGTCAGCGCTTCACCTTCACTCCAGGGTATTAAAAAACCGGAGCGGTCAACAGCCCTGCAATCCCACCCTGTCAATGACTCACGAATCTGCTGCAGATCTTTGCGCATCACAAGTACGTTAATGTTGTCGTGCGTACGCACAGGACGCCCTACAAAATGATCGATAGCATAGCCGCCTGCAATCCACCAGGGAAAATCAACCTGTTCAAACAGTTTCATCACTTCCTGCGGTAACAACGATTGCCAGCGCACTTCATGTTCTCTGGTCATACGCGTAGATTTAAGTGATTAAAATGCTTCACTAAGATTAACAATAATAGCCTGGTATCCTTTGCTGACCCCAACATCTATACCCAGATTGGTATTGGATACTTTACTAAATTTAATTCTTATTCCTGTACCCCCCGCGGGGTGCAACACACTAAATAAGCTGCCATTGCCACTTACGGTATTAACGTTGCCAAAAATTACAAAACCAAGCAATCCGTCACGGGTAATATCCCTCCGGTACTCAGTTTCAAAGTAAAACAGGCTTTTTCCCCTGTACCTGTTCTGGTCTACACCCCTGGCCGACCTGTTGTATGAATCCCACCCCGTACTGGGGAGGTCCAGGTAGGGCACACCATTATTAAGAGTTGTCCAAAAATAGGTCCAGAATGCAAGGGTATTTTGCTGATTGGGTTTCAAACGGTTAAGCGAAAAATATTTCCTGACATCAATATTCAATGAATGCCAGTTAGAACTATTGCCCAGAAAAAAGGGGTCTACCCGGTATACCAGGTTGGCATACCAGCCCGGAAAAGGATAAATATCCTTGTTACGCGTATCGTATAAAAGATTGAGTGTAACACCCGATGCAAATGACTGACTGCCGGTTCCATAATCATATCCTGTGAAGAATTTCAGACTGCGCGCAGTATCATCACTATTGATATTGAAACGATAATCGAGCCGGTAACCCGCACCGATGTAAAAATGTGGGGTAATACGTTTTAAAGCAGCCTGGTAAAAACGGATATAGTAATAATTCACCAGGATCTTGTTATTAAAATCTTCGTCATTGCCAATACCCCAGGTATATTGAGGGTATTTGAGAAAACGGATATCCCCCTGTATATACCATTTGTTATTGGGAAGCCAGATATTAGTGCGTAAAGGCAGCCCAAACCTCTTCTTGAAATTCCAGTAAGGAGCAAACGTAGCACTGGATTTGTTGGTGGTGGCCTTAGATCCCAGGTACATGCCCACCGTAGTACTGGTCATCAATGCGCGACCTGTACCACCCGGTACATCACCAAAAGGCAGTATAGAAAAATACACCTTGCGCTCCCGCTCCTCTCTTATCTTTTTAGGGTTGATGTGAATAACCGATCTGGCAACATCCAGCAGATCGCGCTGACGTGCAGTATCTTTTATCGGGTTGTTTTCCGGAAGTGTATTGGGCGCTTTTTGCGCTAATAACACCTTGGGTAACAGACACACCACTATAAAAAGCCGGTTTAGCATATTACGGGGAAGTTTCTGCATAAAATATTGCTATAATAACCGGGCCTTAACCTGTGAAACATAACAGAGGGATAAATTTCCCCAATTTATCTGAAATTTTTATACTGTTTTGCAAACATAAAGCAGTAATCGGCAGAAGTTAATCAGCAATCGGCAGTACTGTTTTGGGTGTCGAGTTTCGGGTTGAAAAATCGTGAGACGTGAATCATGAGTGGGTGAGGTAAGTGAATAGTCAATGGTCAATAGTGAAATCGTGAAACGTGAGTGGAGCTTCCGGATACCAGATACCAGATACCAGTTTCTGGATACAGGTTACCAGATACAAGTTACAGGTAACTGCAAATTGCCAACTGCTAACTTGTATTCCTCGCCGCTCATAGCTCAAAGCTCGCCGCTTGCATTAGAGATAACTGCAAATTGCCAACTGCCAACTTTCTTCTCTCTTATCAAATTGATTTTCACTGCTTCACTTTAGAGAGGCTATCTTTTTAAAAGATTTATTTGGAACATTCGTTCCGAATATGCAACTTTACATCCGGAACGAACATTCCACATAACTATTAAAATACATTTTATGAACAGGTTACTTAACAAAACAGCAGTAATTACAGGCGGAAACAGCGGTATCGGCCTGGCTACAGCAAAACAATTTATTGAAGAAGGTGCCCGTGTAATTATTACCGGACGCAACCAGCAATCGCTCAACAGGGCTTTGGAAGAACTGGGTAGTAATGCACACGGCATTGTATCTGATGCAGCGAATCTTGCATCAATCAATCGTTTAAGAGAACAGGTTGCAGCTATCTTTCCTTCTATTGATATTCTTTTCGTGAATGCCGGTGTGGCAAAATTTTCCCCCATTGAAAGCGTGACCGAAGAGCATTTTGATGAACAATTTTCTGTAAACGTAAAAGGCACTTATTTCACTATTCAGCAGTTATTACCCATACTGAATAATGGCAGTTCTATTATCCTGAATACTTCGGTAAATGCACATATCGGTATGCCTAATGCTTCGATCTACTCTGCCAGTAAAGCAGCAGCCATCTCTTTTGCACGTACACTTTCTGCCGAGCTGTTGCCCCGTAAGATCCGTGTAAATGCCATCAGCCCCGGCCCTGTAACTACTCCTCTTTATAACAAACTGGGCCTGTCACAGGAAAACCTGGAAGCTACAGCACAAAGTGTTAAAGGACTGGTGCCCCTGGGCAGGTTTGCAGCCCCTGAAGAAATAGCCAGGATTGCCGTATTCTTTGCTTCTGATGATTCCAGCTTTGTACTGGGCGCAGAATTGCTGGCAGATGGCGGATTGGTGAACCTTTGATTTTTTTTGCTTACATTTGGAACGATAATTCCAAAACTCAATCCTGATGCCTAAAGACAAAACATTCAATGAAGAAGAAGTGCTGCAAAAAGCAACTGAACTATTCTGGACCAAAGGATATAACGGCACTTCTATGGATGAACTGACGCAGGCTACAGGATTGAGCCGTTCCAGCATTTATGATTCCTTTGGCAACAAGTATAATTTCTTCAACAAGAGTATCCGCTATTACCAGCAGCAGCAACTGGATGCCGTAGAGAAAGTAGTGGGAAAACATAATTCACCGCTCAAAAAGATAAAGGCACTGTTTCAGTATGCAGTAGAAGATATACTGCAGGATAAACAACGCAAAGGCTGTCTGGTGGTGAATACTACTACAGAGCTGGCAAACGTGGATAAGGAAGTAGCTGCTCTGGTATTGGATAACATGAATGGAATGGAAGCCATGTTTGCAGGGTGGATAAAAGCCGGGCAGCAACAGGGAGAGATCAATACTACCTTTTCGCCACAGGCTATCGCAAGGTTCTTATACAATGGCTATAGCGGGCTTCGCGTTATCGGGCAAACCAAACAGGATAAAAAAACGCTGGAAGATATTGTAAAGGTCACCCTATCAGTACTGGATAAATAAAAAAAGACTTCGGAGTATTTAATCCGAAGCCTCTGTCGTTTCTACTGCTGTTTTTTATCTGTTATAAATTAAAAACAGCCCTGAATTGTGCTTATCCTGTTTTACGAGGACCTCTGTTTTACCAGAACACATTCTGAAAGAAACGCTACACTTTATATCTATTAAAAACTGTGCCATTTCTCCTCCCGCTTATATTAAAAACCTTTTAATCCCCGCTGAGCAATTTTGTCTACAAATGGCAAATAACTGTGGTACTTATTGTTCTACATTTTAAGACTTAGTGCTGTTCATAAACAGCAAGGCTGTGTCCCCTATCATTTCAATTTCATGGTGCACATTAGGGTGAAGGTTAATAATAGAGGGCGCGGTTAAATCCACTACTTCAGTTCCGGGTTTAAACTTTATTTTCCCCTGTAGTAACTGGATCGTCACAATACTGTCAGCATCATTATGCTTCAATAATGTTCCACCATGAAAACAGGAAAGCACTACAGTATGTCCCTCTGTTTTAAAGAGTGTAATACCATTCCTGTCATTGCTTTTCCATGCTTCTTCGTTTTTAAGCTGGGTAATGCGATCATTAATACTGGTGATCACGTAAGGGGCATCTATTACCCTGTCCTCACCCGGCCTGTTATGAGTAGCTTTATTAGTTTTCATGCCTTGAGTTTAAATGTATATTTCTTATTTCAGTTCCGGCAGCTTAAAGGCTCCGGTAGGATAATTACACGTTTTATTCAAATGTCAGACGGGTTTTTCAACAGACAATTTGTTGATCAATGATTGTGACATCTCTGTCAGTAATAATTCGGCATCCTTTTCTTCACGTAGTACGTCCGATAGCAGGTTTACGGCCCCGGAAATGCCTAAGGAGCTTGCCAACTGTAATAAGGTAGTATACAGCGATATTTTATAGTGTCCTATGTTCCTGCCCGTAGAAACCAGTGCTACATCTCTTGTAATACTTTGTGCATCAGTTTCATCTACCAGTTCATTGGCTTCCTTCAACAATCCCTTTACAGCCCTGCATTTCAGCGTATCCGGCTCCTGCCCTACCAGGCGGAAAATGTTTTCCAGCTTCTCCTGGTGGTTCAACGCTTCTGTTCGCCTGTCCTGCAAGGCAAACTTAACCGGCCTGCTGCCGGCTTCTTCCTGTAAAGTGATCAGGACATGTACTAATTCCTTCTCTGTGCTATACACCTGTTTCAATGTTGCTACAAAGAGTTGATGCAACTGGCTCCGTTTATCCTGCAACGATATTGTTTTTCCAAACATCTTATCAATCTTAAATAGGTGGCATTAAGTATTCATTAATTTTAAAAACTATGCCAAACTAAACAGTTGGTTAAATTACTATTACATCCGTTTTTAGTGGCAGGTAATTTGATAACTTGCAGTCACTACATAATAACACTTCAATATTCTTAAACCTCAGATCATGGAGATGATTGCAGTTGGATTCCGGTACAGAGATAATTTATACAAAGCGCTTATTCGTTTGAAAGAGAAAGGTTCAAAAAAAGAATATCACATCACAGTTATGGATGGCACGCTGGAAAGATTGCTGTATGGCAATCATATCCTCATTGAAGAGAACGGTCAGTTAAGAAGAGACAGTATTATTCCCGGCAATGAAGCATCGGGATTAAAGGCTGTGATCACAGAAGCACTAGCAAACTTTCTTAACTGATAATCTTTCAGCTTCCTTCCAAATCAAATACCCGGTAGTAATGCCGAGAGGGAAAAGAGTAGTGAATCGGCAATATCGTGAGACGTGAGTCGTCAGTCGTGAGGGGGAGCATGTGAATAGTCAATGGTCAATAGTGAATAGAAGTCGTGAGTGGATGTTCGGATAACAGATGCTTGATACTTGATATTGGATTTGATGTTTGAAATCTGATTAATACCACTGGTCTTCCTGTATTTGCTCGTAGCTCAAAGCTCGCCGCTTGTATTAGAGATAACTGCAAATTGCCAACTCGCTTTTCTTCCGGACTTTATTTTCAAATCTTCAAATTCTCAAATTTTCAAATCCGCACATGCGCACATTGCATTCTTTACCCCTGCAACACTTTCATCACTACATCCTTCTTATTTCTTGACACAGGTACAGTATCCCCGTTATCCATCAACAGGTAACCGCCATCTTCCTTTACCCAACTGCTGACGTGTTTGGTATTTACGAGGTGCGACTGATGACAGCGTACAAAAGCATAGTTCTTTAATATCTCTTCATACTCATAAATAGGTTTGGATACTGTGAGCGCTTCTTTGTTTACCATGTGGAAAATGGTGTAGTTGTTGGAAGATTCACAACGTATAATATCATTGGTGGGAACAAAACGGGTTTCCCGGAGGGTGGGCAATGCTATGCGGTGATTTTCCTGCTTCTGTTGTAGTAACTGCATCAGGTTCTCCAACTGTAGGTTCTGTTTCTTCTGCCTGCGTCTCTCGGCAGCACGATCTACAGCTTCCTGTAGCTCTGTAATACTTACAGGTTTCAACAGGTAATCTACAGCTGAAAATTTCACAGCCTGGATAGCATACTGATCGTAAGCAGTTACAAAGATCACTTCAAAGTCATATTCCTTTAATTCTTTCAGCAGGTCAAAGCCGTTTTTTCCAGGCATCTGTATATCCAGGAATAAAAGGTCGGGCCGCCATTGTACAATGGCGGACTTTCCTTCTTCAGCATTCAATGCAGTAGCTACTATTTCGGTTTGCGGACAATAGGTTTGTAATAACCCGGTCAGGTTTTCCAGGTTATTCTTTTCATCATCTACCAGTATTGTTCTGAGCATGCTCATGTAAGCCAGTTTTTAAATACTACCGTTACCAATGTACCTTTTCCTTTATCGCTGTCGAAATGCAAAGCTATCTGTTGTTCTTCAAATTGTTCGTTCAACAGGCTTATCCTGTCTTTGGTGAGTTTAAGGCCATACCCTTTTGCAGGTTGCTGAGTATCAAAACCAGCTCCATTATCACGGATATACACCAGCATATCCTTTTCTTTTTTCTGCAGGCTGCATTCTATACGTCCTTCCTGCTGCATAGAAGATACTCCATGTAACACAGCATTTTCAATAATGGGCTGTAATAGTAAAGGAGGTATTTCAATGCTACCCGTATCCAGTGCTTCATCTACTACAATGCGGAATGAAAATTCAAATCGTAATTGTTCCAGCTTCAGGTAGGTTTCCAGCGTATTCAATTCTACCTGCAACGGGATCAGCATTTTCCCGTTATCAGTAAGGGAATGTCGTACCAGTTTACCAAAATCGGCCAGGTAACGATTTGCAGCGTCAATATCTTTTTTGTTAATGAGACCCTGTATAGAAGAGAGTGCATTAAAAATGAAATGTGGGTTCAATTGAGCATGGATAGAGCGAAGACCCAGTTCAAATCGTTCCTTCTTTGCCTGTTCTTCCTTAATCCGTTGTCTTTGTCGCCTGTTCTTTACCAGCAATACAACAAAGCCTATGGAGCCAAGGATCAATAAAGCAATGATAGCTTTAAACCACCAGGTCTGGTACCATTCCGCAGCAATGGAAAAAGGAAAAGAAGCCGTATGTTCCCGCTGTTTACGAAAACGCATGTTCAATACATATTCACCATATTTAAGATCATGCAGCCAGATGAAATTATTATCTGCATCATTGGGTTTCCAATCCGTCATGACCTCTCCATTCCGGATCAATTGATACTCCAGTGCCTCGTGGTGATAGATCTTTGCCCGCAGGAATAACAGCAACTCCTTCTCTCCTGCTCCCATTTTTAATTTCTTAGGCAGCCCTGTAAGGGAATCCAACTGATCTGGTGGATAGAGCTTTTTCCATTTCCCCTGGTCGCTATCATCTGTACCAAAATCAAAATTCTTTTTCAGTGTCAGCATTCGCTCATTCAGTTCCTTACCTGTTAATATGGACATCAGTACGGGCCGTGTGGGTTGCCAGTATACTACAGTCTGGAAAAGGATCTCCTGGTGCCCCTTTCTTCTTAACTCTGCTACAAGATAACTGCCCCAGGTAGCAGAATACCCTCCCAGGAAAGCAAACATGGGAGAGAACTCGTTTAACCGGAAATCCGGGTCAGTAAAAGAAGTGATAGCGCTCCACGGTCTTACAGGAGTTTCGTTATTGAGCAATACCCTGAATTCATACTGATCTGCATTTTTACGGAAGATGCCCGGCGCCATAAAATACACTGCACCTGAATCATATGTGTACAGCGGCTCCATTTTCATATCCATATGAGAGCGAAACCTATATGCAGCACCGGTAAAGGTCATATCCATCGCAGAACGCATATCGTCATCTTCAAACCCATAGATCCCATTATAAGGAATAGCTGCTACTAATACGGGCAATGAATCTTTTCCCGGGCCTATATAAGAAGTAGAGTAATTATTCCATTGGATCCCGGAAAAAGCAACCGACGTATCTCTCCATTGCACCTGGGCACCCAGGCTATGTAAAGAAAATATACAGGCTATAATAAAAATTAATTGTTTCATATCAGGGCTTTGTCCAGAAGTTATTGGGGTTATTGGTGTTGAAGAACACCAGGGTGGTCTTGCTTTCTTTACCGGTTGTTTCAGAGCGGTCCGGTTGCTGGTTAAAATAGTCCAGTGGCAACAATGTAATGTATTCGATGGTTTTACCGGCAGCACGGGTTTCCATATCCCAGGTACTGTTTACGGGGCATTGTAGCTTATACAGGTTCTTGGCCATGTACTGGTAAAGATATTCTTCTTTGCCGGTAGTTGACCGGTGATTCCAGTTGGCAGTAGGGTTCAGGATCAAAGGCTGCCCTTTAATGATCTTTTCACGTACCTCATCAATACCCAGTAGCTCACCTTTCTCATTCATTACGTAGGCATCATTGGTAGGATCGGCCCAGATCCATTTTTTAATGGAAGGTACATAGACCATATTGATGACATGGCAATCAGGATCAGTGCCCAGGCTATCTTTGGGCAGACAGGTTACAATACGTGAGGCAAAGCCCATAGAGAGATAGCATTCATTCAGCACGGTAGACAAGCCCCTGCAATTTAGCCCCCTGCTGTCCTTCCGGCAAATGGTGATCATGGAAGCGGCATTTTTAACAACCGGGTTTTCATGGTTACCATCGTGCGGGATCAGCTCATGCACCCAGTGCAACAGGTTCAGCACTTTTGAAATATCATTGCCATTACCTGCAATAGAATCCAGTTTGTAATCTTTTCTCAACGCAACCAGTTCTGGGTGAGTAGCCGGCTCGTAAGTAAATACCGGTACCTTACGCATATCTTTCGCATTATAAGCAGCTCCCTTGCGCAGAATATACATATAGTCTCCTATTGCACGCAAAGGCTTTACAATGGCAGTATAACGCTCTGAGTTACGAATAACATCCAGGTCAGCATCAACCTGCATGTGGCTGTAATTGGTATACCCGTTCTTTACTGCTTTTTCCAGGTTATCCAATGCAGGCTTTTTATCATTCAGCAAGGCATAAGTGCAGGACAGGTTGTAATACGTAATCGCCAACCTGTATTGATAATTCTTTCTTGTGGATTCAGGCTGTTTATTATACTGAACAATCCACTCATCCAGTTGAGCAGTAAAGTTTTTAGCATCCCTTTTCTCATAGAGTTGGGTAAACAGGCTATCTTGTTTGTGTGCATAGTTCTCAAAACTATCAGTGGTGTTTAATTGCGCTTTCACTAAAAAAGGCAGTAAAGCGGTAATAGTAACCAATACAATACGATTCATATTTCCGGTGTTTAGAATGATAGAATGACCTGGCAAATGTCTGCAGACCATCCTCTTGTTTTTAAGGAAATGTGAATCGGGAGAGTTTGGGTGTGAATTGGGGAAATCCGGTTTCAGGTTGAAGAATCGTGAGACGTGAGTGGTTGAAGCAAGTGAATAGTGAATTGTCAATAGTGAATGGCTGTTCCTTGTAAACTTTTCAAACTCTCAACTTGTCAACGGCTAACTGGCTTTCCTTCAAAATTCGATATTCAAAATTTGACATTCGATATTTTCACCTTCCGTACTTCGTACTTCTTATTTCGTACTCCCTTGTGCCTTAACTTACAACCTACAACTTAAAACTTATAGCCAGTTCTTCGCGTTCAGCGTGGCTCCAAAAAGCAAAGGGAGCTCATAGATTGCTCCATGAGTCCCTTGCTTCGGGCTTAGGGGGAAAGATCATTCATAATAAGCTAAACCTTGGTTGACAGGTAAAAAGGAAAAACTCCTGTCAGCGTGTTATGCTTACCACTTAATCTTCTTAACCTGCAATCCCTGGTCGGAGTCTATCATCCTATCTTCTATTTACAACCGGTAATCCTCAAACCACCTTATCCGCACAGCAGGAGCTGGCAAAAGCATAGGGTTTGGCTTTGAATGCGAATCCCATTCCCATGATATAACCCATGGCATCTTTTAATGCATCATTACTTTTAAATCCGGGATTAGTATTGATATCCGCATGCACTTCCATATCTATGTTGTACTCAGTAAACAGTTCACACAATTCGTAGGCGATACCAATACTTTTACTTACCTCCATCAGCATCCGTTCTTTGATGTTCATCGGCTGACTGGTAGTATCACTATGGATATACATAAAACCACCACGCCCTTTACGGATGACTACAATAACGGTAGCGAAATCGGTAATACCATTGCGCACGGCGCTGTCTGTACCGATACACACCTTCAACTGGTGCCCCATTGCTTTTTCTTTTGCCAGTACCGATCTCATTTCTTCATGGATCGGGCGACGGATATATGTTCCATCCAGCCGCTTCCATTGCTGTTGCATAACTATCTGTTTTATTCATGTATCAGATCAAGAATTTGTTTCAGTGATTTTTCATAAAAGGGATCTGAAGGCTTATTAAGTGCTTTATCGCGATACCTGATACTTCCACACAAAAGCTTCTCCTGTCGCCTGTCATATGCATTACACTTCAGATACGCTTGTATTTCCTTCAGCCGTGACTCTATGGCACAATCTTCTTTCTTTACTTTGTAAATAATATGAGGTCTTACGCGCAATACAAAACGCCAGGGTTCGCTGAAATAATAGTACTTACACTTTACTCCATTGCGCTCTGTTTTAATTACCTCATAAAAGAAACTTTGCTCGGGAATTGTAAACTCCATTTTCCTGAACTCCCAATCCGTAAGTCTCTTCAGCGTTTGCTCTTTAGCTACATATATTCTGCGACCACGTTTGCGCTTCTTCTTTTTAAAATCTTTTCGATCACACAACTGAGTTGTATTAATCCTTTCCAGAATCTTTTCAAAGAAGCCGGTATGCCTGCAACGAGCTACGTCATCGCGTAACACAAAAAAACGCATCCAGCCTCTCTGTATGGGAGGCTCCAATAACTCCCATCCAAGATCTTCTTCTTTCTGATATAATGCCGTTTCCTCCTTGCGCAGCCTTAATAACTGTTTGTCAAAATCCTTGTACTGCATGCGTTTCTTTTGCCGGGCAGTACGCAACCGGTAACAGAGAATATCTCCTCCGTATTGCTCAATAAGTTTGTTGTCCATAATGATTGTATTTGTTCCGATCGAAAACTGCAGTTCCATGCTGCATTGCAGACTGTCATTATGAACCAACTTGTTTTTCTCATTGCATTACATTTTAAAAATGAGTAGCCCTGCCGGGAATCGAACCCGGAACCTCCGCATTAAAAGTGCGGCGCTCTGCCAGTTAAGCTACAAGACCGTGGGACAGGTGCTACCAACAAAAAAGCCCTGTCGTTATTTCGACAGGGCTTTATTAACCTTTCATCTACTGTATTACTCAGTACACGATATAATATAACCCTGCCGGATATGTTTTTTAATACTGCCGCCTTCTGCTGCACACACACACCATCCCCCCTTGCTCCGAAGAGCATTTCCCTGTAAGCGAAGGGCAGTAAATACCTTATGTTTCAGCGTTACGGTTAGCTGCATTTCTTTGTTTTAGTTAAAATAAAAAGCCCCGCAAGCAATTGCGGGGCTTTGTTTATACTGAATTCAGTTGTTACAACTTATTTCCAGCAGCTTGTGCCCCGCAAACCGTATAGCCCTCATGGCTAAAACCGTTTACACTGATCAGATTCATTTGTTTGCGTTGCATTTGTTACTGTTTAATTTTTGTTTTGCGATGCAAAGATGTGAATATTTTCTTAAAGTTGCTAATTGTAATGAAAGATTTTTTTTAGAAATCCTAACGTGAATCAAGATGGCTTGATAGTTATATCGTTTAATTGTTATGGCTGAAAACAAATAGAACCATCTAGCAATTCAACCATCCTTATCTCACGACTCTTTTCACATTTCACGGATTAACCACTCACGACTGACGACTCACGTCTCACGATTTCTATATTCACTTGCCTCAACCCCAAACCTATCCCCCTTGCGCTCCCCCAGCCGCAGGCTTCCTGTAAAGATCAACCGGGGCATCGTTAGACTGTGATTTACCGGGTGTACTTCTGCCCTCCTTCACATATTTTTCCAGTAATGCCAGCATAGATCTTACCATATCCGGATGTTCGGCCTGTACATTATGTTGTTCTTTAATATCAGTCGAAAGATCATATAGTTGTATAGAAGGTAGCCCTTCCTTGATCGCAGCTTCTTCACGCGGAGTACCCCATCCACCGGAACCGTAACACAATTCCAGTTTCCATTTACCCTGGCGGATAGCAAAATTGCCATTGATGGAATGATGTACAGTGGCCGCGCGTATTTCTTTTTTAGCTGTCCCTCTAAGATAAGATTGTATATTATAACTGTCTTCCGCAGCATTATCCGGAATTGCAGCACCGGTAATCGAAGCAACGGTTGCCATAAAATCAGAGAGACAAACTGTTTCTCCGCAGGCACTGCCGGCTTTTACAGATGCAGGCCAACGTACAATGAATGGAATGCGATGCCCCCCTTCCCAGATATCGGCCTTATAACCACGATAGATATAACTTGGGTAATGCCCTTTTTCTTCAACGTTAAAATCCTTGAGCACGTAAGGAGCAAAACCATTATCGCTTGCAAACATCACAATTGTATTTTCACGCAGACCGGCATTATCCAATGCTTGCAGCACCTGTCCTATAGACCAGTCTGTTTCCACTACATAGTCACCATAGTCTGTAACACCGCTCTTGCCTTTAAAATCTTTATGCACCACAATAGGCGTATGTGGCGAAGGCAATGTAAAATAGAGGAAGAAAGGCTTTTTACCTTTAGCCTGTTGCTGTATATAATTCACTGCTTTTGCAGTAAGATCAGGAACACAGTTTTCAGCCTCAAAGCTTTTCATAGCAGCTCCCTCCCTTACCCATTTCTTCACTGTATCGGGAATACCTACTGTACGATCGTTCTCGATATAAACAAAAGGCGGCATATCAAGTGAAGCACTGATACCATAGAAATAATCAAATCCCAATGTGTTAGGACCATTCAGAATTGGTTTGGAATAATCATAGACAGGCTTATCAGGGGGGCCTCCTTTCTGTTGCCAGCGCATACCCAAATGCCATTTACCAATACAGGCGGTAGCATATCCACGTTGCTGCAACATACCTGCAACTGTAAGCCTGTTGGAGTCGATCAGCGGATCACTGTATCCATAGAGTACGCCATTCTTCAGTTTGGTACGCCACGCATAGCGACCGGTCAAAATACTGTAACGTGAGGGTGTACAAACGGCAGACGAGGAATGAGCATCAGTAAAGGTCATACCTTCCCTGGCAAGCCTGTCCATATTAGGTGTACTGATCTTACCTTCCGGGTTCAGGCAATGTACATCACCATATCCAAGGTCATCAGTAAGAATATAAATGATGTTGGGAGTCTTAGCAGCTTTTTGAGCCCATGCGACAGTAACAGCCAATAATGTACAGGTAGCTAATAAGAAGATCTTTTTCATACGCAGGCAAATCGTTTCAGAATATCCTGCAATTAAACGATTATAGCAGCCCCTGGCCTCCCGATATTGGCCAATAATTCAGCCAGAATAGCAGATCGTGAGACTGTTGCGGGTTTCGGGTTTGTTGTTTCGGGTTGGGGAATCGTGAGGGGGAGCATGTGAATAGTCAATGGTCAATAGTGAATCCTTGATCCCTTGTAAACTTTTCAACCTATCAACTGTATTCCTTGTGCCTTGCCCCTTGCCCCTTGTGCCTTCACTTACAACCTATAACTTAAAACCTATAACCAGTCTTAGCGTTCTGCATTTAGCCTTCCTTCAATTCCGGTATCAAGGTAATTTAAGAGTATCACTCCAGGTATTCCGGATCAAATCTTTAGTACCCTCTTCCGCAGAGGCAGTCAGGTTAAATTGTTTTACAACAGGATCATACTGCACATTAATCTGTTTCATGTAAACGATCCAGTTGTAATAGTCCTTATAAGCTATTCTTTTTTCCAGTAAAGGCAACCACCGGCAAGTTCTATATACTTCAACACGCTTACCCCGGAAATCGGTAAGTGCATTTCCCAGGATCTGATCCTTATAGATTAAACCATCCGGCAACCATTTTTCGGTATGCGTCTCATATCGCCCTACAACAAAGCCGATACCAAGAAAGCCATATACGGCAATTAAATATCCTGTTCCACAAAACAGCACCAGGCCAATGCCACCTATAATCCTTGAGATGATTGAAGATTGCATGTAGAACCACCAGAATACAAGACAAATAACAAAATAGAAAGATGTCAGCAGAAACCAATCTACTACTGAAATAGTAAAAGATATATTTAACAGTAAGCCAAGCGCAACTAAAGCAACCGTAATAAATGAAATAGTAAAAAGCAGTTTTCTTGCCCGGGGTTTGTTCTTTGTTCTCTGCAAAAACAGGTAGGTGATAACGGGATACAGAAATAAAGCACCCAGTAAAATGAAAGTATTCAGCATACAATGGCCAAATTACACATTTTTCAATTTACCGGAATGATGAAGATCACATTAGAAATTTATTAATTTAAGGTACACTTTACAAAGGAGAAAAAAGTAATCCGGTGCAGTATTGGAAAAGGATATACTCAGTAATAAGACTGGTATTACTACGGCAGCAACCAGCTATTCTCAAAATCCACAAAAGAGAGTTTAGCCTGTTCAAACTGTGCATTAAAGACATTATAGCGGTTTCTTATATCACGATGGGCGTCATTAAAATCCTTTCTTTCCACAAACATCTTTCCATCACGCGTATAGGCGGCCAGTTCCATTTTTACCAGGTGCATTTCATGCTTTATATCATCGATATACTTACGCAATGTGGCAAACTGCCGGCGGAAATGCAGGAAAGCTGTTTTTAAAATATGATTATCATCCCCGTTATGATCACGCATATATTCTTCAAATACACTCAATGTATCAATTCCGGCATTCAATTCGCTTATCCATAAACTATAAGACAGGTAAAGGGAATTTACAGATTGATTACCCACGCTATGGGATGTCTGGTACAACATGGAAACTTTTTTGATGCGTTATTGGATGATGATCTTCGCTGTAAAGTTGAGACAAACGAAGCGCTGCTTCAATGTAATCATCAGCGATTCTATTGTACAGAATATAGTTCATCAGTAAAAAGGTCGGCAGGTTCTGTAAAAACGGGCATCCAGTTCTTAAAGGATGAGGAGATATCGATCACTGAATGTTTATTCCTTCTTGCCAGTAATATTCCCCTGTTGCCGTGCGGATCCTCTACTCCTAATACAAACAGATCGCACACCATTCTTCTTGCACCGGGGAAATAGTGTACTTCGTGAATTTCCATTTCATGTAGATCAAAAGAAGACTGATGTTGGATACAGGTAAACTTGTTGCCATGCAACCTGAAATCATTTGAAAAACCGCGGTTCTGCAAACCCGCAATTACTTCTATTATGTACCTCCGCAATAAAGACATAACGGCTTAAATTAACACCATGAATGCCTGCACTATTTAACAGTTATTCAATGGCATGATAACAGAAACTGATGTATATACAACAACAATGGTAGCAAACAGTTGAGCAGGACACTAAAAAATTATACCAGAGAGAGATTTAAGCAGCCTAATATTACGGTATTGTATAGATTAACAATAAAACGTGGAATTTTTTCAATTAAATACCCTTATCAGCTATAACGATCGTTACGCCAGGGATAAGCAGTATTTGAATAGCCTCTTTCTTCCCAGAAGCCCAGCCGGTTGCCTACCATAAATTCGATCCTGCAGATCCATTTAGAACCTTTCCATGCATACAGTTGCGGTGTGATCATGCGTACAGGTCCGCCATGCTCTTTAGGCAATGGGGCTCCCTCAAAAGTATGTACCAGCAACACGTCAGGTTTCAATGCTTCCTCCAGCGATACATTAGTGCTGTAATCATCATATCCGTAACACATAATATGTGTTGCAGTTTCCTTAGGTACTGCCAGCGCAGCTATATCCAGCAGGCGAACGCCACGCCAGTTCATATCCAGTTTTGACCAGGTAGTTACACAATGAAAATCTGAAGTATCATCTGTTTGTGGCAATGCCATAAAATCATCCCAGGTCAGTTCCAGTGGATGTTCCACTTCACCATCCACTACCAGTCTCCATTCTTCCAGCGAAACTTCTGGTTGAATGCCAAGATCGAGTACCGGCCATTTCCTGGTTATGATCTGTCCTACAGGTACCACGGGCATACCATGACGGTTGGGCACACCTTTGCCTTTGGGTTTGTCATCCGACACAGAAGGGGTACTCTTTATTTTCTCCTCAAAGCGTGCTTTCAGTTTCATGCGCGCTTCCACCACCCGTTTCAGTTTTTCAGATTCTTCCATATCGATGAAGTTTAATGTTATCCATCGCAATCAACAGCTCATTAACAACCGCTTGACAATTGAATCCCAAATCACAAAATCTCTGAATCAGCAATCCCACCATTCACCGCTCACAGCTTCCCAATTGACTATCCACCTCTTCAAACACTCACCATTGACCACTCACAACTGACGCTTCTGTAACCCGTACCTACTAATCCCAAAATCACAAAATCCCTAAATCAGCAATTTCTCTTATTCCGGCACCACCAGCCCCATTCCATTCAGCTTTTCACGCGTAGAAGCATAGTTTTCATGAAAAAGACCATTAATACCCAGCCCTTCCGCTACCGATACAAACATAGGCCTGTCCTCTATATACAATACTTCCTGTGGCTGCACAAGAGCTATATCCAATGCAATGCGGAAGATATCAGCATCAGGTTTACGGAAATGAACAAAACAGGAAGAAATAAAAAAGTCCACAAAGCGGTTCAGCCTGAACTTACGGATCCGGTACTCATTCAACTCACGGCCTTCATTATTCACAATGGCGATCTTCAGACCATAAGTGGCTTTCAGTTTACAAACCATGTCTATCATCTCAGGATAAGGCTCGGTTTGTGCATACATAAACTCCTTAAAGTCATCGCGCGTAAAAGAACGCTCCTCATAAAAAACGATCCTGCTGAGATATTCATCGAGCGTCAGCTTACCTTCCTCATAAGTATCAAAAGTAAGGTGGTGACGTTCTTCCAGTTCGGGCAGGTCGAGCGAAAAGGTGCTGGCAGCCAGCTTACGTGCATTACGGTCCCATCCATTGGTCAACAATACTCCGCCGATATCAAGAAACAAAGTAGTAATTGGTGAAGCAGACTGCATAATTGATAAAGAATTTAAGATTTTTCGATAGCGTACCGGCACACCTCCCTGTAAAAATAGCACGGCTACACCGGTCCCGCAATTGATAAACACGGGAAAATGATGTATTGTTTAGCGTAGCACCGGTTTAACACCCTGGCTGCTAAGCACTACAGGTAATTTATACAATTCTATCCCTAATTTACACATTGACAAACTAACCGCTCTTATGCAATTTTACAGCAACAGATGCAGGAGCATCTTTAACCTATAAACCAATGGCTTTTTTGAGAAAGATATTTTTTTTACTGTATGCTTTACAGATCGCCTGCTGCCTACAGGCGCAGGTTGATTCAACCGCTGCTGCAATAGCCGAACCCTCTCCCCTCCGCTTAAATAAGGCAGTTGACTTTACAGTAACCGGCGTTGCCGGTGCATGGACCCTCTATAGCCTTTCAAAAGTGTCGAACAAAGACCATTCAACAGCAGAGGCTGTACAGGCTTTACACAAAGACGATATCAACTGGTTTGATCGTTGGGGGGTAAAACCTGTTTCCAATAGTGCAGACAAGCTCAGCTATGTGCCTTTCTACGTAGCAATGCCCCTGCCACTGGGTGTGTTTCTGATCGATAAAAAGATGCGGAAAGACTTTTTCAAACTAACCCTACTGTACGCGGAGGCAATGACCAGTACAGGCGTATTATATGGCAGTGCCACAAGATATGTAGATCGTTACAGGCCTTTTGTATATACATCCGAAAGCCCGCTGGATCAACGCGTAGCGGGCAGTGCTAAAAACTCTTTTTTTGCAGGTCACGTGGCACTGGTAGGTACTTCTGCATTTTTCATTGCCAGCACCTATGATGCCTATCACCCCCATTCGCCATTGAAATGGGTATTTTATGGCGGTGCGGCAGCCCTTACTGCTACTACCGGTTACCTGCGGCACCAGGCAGGTATGCACTTCCCTTCAGACATCCTGCTGGGTACTGCGGTAGGCACATTATCAGGTATACTCGTCCCCCATTTTCACAAAGTCAAACCGGGTAAAGATCATATTTCACACATCAGTATACTGCCCTATAGCGGCGGCCCATCTACCTATGGTATTGTGTTCCGCTATAAGGTATAGCTATAAACTTTGTTACTTACAAAGCCTGGCAACAGGCAGATTCGAATTGGTTGGTTAGGTATGTCAACGGTCATTTTTATGACCGTTTTTTATTGTAGCTATAGGCTAACAGTTTCACCATCTGCCGGTACAATGCAGCGTGCGCTCTCACCGGCTTCTGCAATAGCCTGCTTCAGTTCGGGGCGTTTTAAATAGCAGTGATTGATCGCTTCAATATGCACACATACAATCTTGTTCGCTTTGCTTTTTTTGCAAACCAGCAATACATCCGCTTCTGTCATGATAATGGGATCACCCATATCAAATTGAGCAGCCCCTGCATTCAATACGATCATATCCGGCTGATAGGTATCAATAGCATCCTCCACGTCAGAGCACCAGATAGTATCACCGGCAAGGTAAACAGACTCTTTTCCATCATTCAGTACAAAACCTGATACAGGGGCCATTTTAGCACCTATTTCTCCGGTTCCATGTTGTGCGCCGGTGCGGGTGATCTGAATACCTTCCCAATCAAGCGTATGTTGTATGGACGTGATATTAGTAAAACCCTGTTGCCTGAATTTAGCCTCATCTTCAGGCTGACCCAATAATAATTTACCCGAAGGAATTATTTGCTGCGCAGTAACATCCCAATGATCATTGTGTGTATGCGTTATCAATACGGCGTCCGCTCCGGCAATAATCGCATCCAATTCCTCCTTGTTTACCGGCAGTTCTACCATCGGGTTGCGGATATTATTACTTGTCCAGATAATGGGATCATAAGTATCCTTTGGCGCCAGCATCGGGTCTACCAGTATCTTCTTTCCATTGATCTCTAACACCAGCGTTGCATTACGCAGTAAACGTACCTGAATCATAATAAGTAGTTTGAGAAACCAAATGTAAGAAAACAACAGGCAGTAATCAGAAACCGGGAATTGGAGCGAGATTCCTGATCTCTGGATTTAGATATTTTGAGATTGGGGAGCAAGTGAATGGAAATCGTGAATAGCTGATTCGTGAAACATGAAATGTCAAACGTGAAACTTGTTACCAGTTGCCGGTTACAGGTTTCACGCAAAGACTGCGAAGGCTCGCAAAGCAGCAAAGCCGTTTTGTTAACTGCAAATTGCTAACTGCCAACTTGTATTCCTCGTGGCTCATAGCTCAAAGCTCACGGCTTCTTCATTCTTAAATTTTCAAATTAAGGTATCTGCACATTAATAAATCTTCACCACCTGCAACGCATTCAGCACGGCTTCCCCTTCTGTAGCATTAAATACAATGCGGATACCCTTGTTATTGGCAGCAGTTACCGGTACTTTCCTGGCAACAGCTTTTGCGAGGCCATATTGAGCAGCAATATTGAAGTTCTGCAATACAGGTACATTATTCACCAGCACATCAAATACACGTGCTGCAGACGATTCTTTTCTGCTGGACGATCCGCCTGAAGAAGAGGATAGGTTGTAAGCCAATGCCGGCACCATACCTCCCTGTAATTCTGCAAAATGAAGTGTTAGCTCATATACGCCATCCGGTACATCAAGACAATACTCCTGTATACCGGTTTGTTGTGTCTGGTAAATAGGATCATCATCTGTACCAAGAATACCCTTATCCGTGCCATAAGGCAAACGTGTACTACCGGGAATATTAAAAGCCTGGCCGCCCATATATCCCCAACTGCCGGGGCGATAGGGCTGGTCGGGGATCCAGACCTGCTTTCTTGTATCATCAATATAATACCTGTTGGCCCCCAGCAATACATTCAGTTGATGAAAAGGAATGCGTTCATCCCTGAGCGTATAAGGTTGCAACCTGAAATCAATAGTAGCAAAAGCAGAGATCT
Source organism: Chitinophagaceae bacterium (assembly GCA_047602185.1). Classification (GTDB taxonomy): domain Bacteria; phylum Bacteroidota; class Bacteroidia; order Chitinophagales; family Chitinophagaceae; genus PMP191F. The sequence goes on from JASGHY010000001.1 coordinate 2,711,122, forward strand.
TCCTTCCCTGTTGCATACCCCATGCTTCAATCTGGTTAGCACCATTAGCAAAAGGTACCAGCCATTCGCAAATACCATCAGTTACTTTTTTTGCCGGTAATGCCTTGCCATTTATCAGTAGTGTTATAGAATCAAGATTAGAAGTAACCTGCAATGGCTGGTAACATACCTGCTCAATGCTGTCGGCTACTCCGCTACGGATATTCCAGTATGCGGACGCAATGGCTACAAAAGGTTGTTTCAATAATACAGCCTGGTGCCAGAGATAGACATCCTTCGGTGTTCTGTTCCACATCATCAATCCCTTGTTATTAATATGTGGCATAGTTTCCGTTCTTGTTTCAGAATTAAAATCAGCGAGATTCCAGATCAATGCACCTGCAACAAAAGAGCGTTCCAGCATAGCATCCAGGTAATGCCGGTGAAAATCTGTAGCATACTCCACGCTTTTATCAAAACGAACAGGCTTAAAACTCCTGATGCGTGGATCTGCATCTGCGCCATATTCTGTCACGATCAACGGTTTATCCGGTAACTCTTTATGATGACGATCGAGAAACTTTTCAAAGTCAGATAATACACCGCCATACCAGCCGGAATAAAGGTTCCAGCCTACGATCATAGGAATGGCCGTAAGGCCGGTGCTCCTGTATTTATCAAAATCACCATGACAGGCAAGCATGGTATAACGATAAGGATCTTCCTTGCGGGTAATGCTGTCAAGCTGTTTTGCCAGTGTCGTGATATTCGCAAAATAAGCCTGCTGCTTTACTTTATCATTGCCATAATGAGGTTTCAGCAACACTTCATTCATATAGCACCAGATCACAACAGAAGGATGATTATAATTCTGACGGATCATTTCAACCTGCATCTCAGCACAGTTGCGATAAAAGGTATCTGTTTCAGTAACCTCGTTCACTACCGGAATTTCCACAGAGGCCAGGATGCCCATTTCATCACATGCCTGCAGCACAGCAGGATCCTGCGGGTAATGCGCCACGCGGAGAAAGTTGCCACCCATTTGTTTCAGCAGCTTCACATCTTCGCGCGCCAGTTCATCAGGAACAGCATTACCCATGCCTTCATAATCCTGGTGACGGCTGGCTCCTACAAGTTTGCAAGGCTTACCATTGAGAAAAAAGCCTTTATCCGTATCAAAACTAAACCAGCGGAACCCAAGTGGGTTGATCACCTCATCCAGTAATAACCCCGAAGCATCCGTAATACGTGTAACAGCTTTATAGAGATAAGGATCTTCCGGCGACCATAAATGAGGACGTACTACTGAAGATATATTTTGAACAAATGTTTCTGTCGTATTAGGCTTTAAAGTAGCGGCGGTAACTATCGTTCCCGTTATTTTACCGGCCTTATCGTACACAGTGGTAATGATCTTCACCTTTTTAGCAACACCTGTCTTGTTATCTATCAGACCATTGATACGTACAGCTGCTTTCTCTTCATTTACTGCAGGAGTTGTAAGATATACCCCCTGAGAAGCATGATCCGTACGTGCAAAATGGATCTTATCATACGCTTCAAGCCATACATCACGATAAATACCTCCATAAAAGGTAAAATCAGCAGATAGTGGAGGTATATTCCTGTTAAAACTGTTATCTGCCTTTACCACTATCTCGTTTGTAGTTCCAAACTTCAGCAGATGCTGTACTGGTATCACAAACGCGTTATAACCACCTGTATGACTACCGGCATATTTACCATTTACATATACAGTAGCTTCCTGGTTTACACCTTCGAAATGCAGGTAGATGATCTTGTTCATCATACCGGTGTCCACGCTCAGTTGCTTCCTGTACCACCCTACACTGCGATAATAACCCGGTACATCATCCATTACATCCGTAGTATTCCATGTATGCGGCAATGTTACGGTCTGCCAGGCTACCTTTCTGCCGGTTGTTGTATCATCAGGGTTATATGCATCTTTTGTAAACTGCCAAACCTCGTTAATGCTAACAATGGTACGCGTACTGCTCTGGGCTTTCAGGGTACCCATGCACACTAAACATAAGGCGGTAATGAACAGGAAATATTTCGGCATCAATAGTTTTAAGAAGGGTTCTTGGAATCAATCAATGAACATTGAATGTTGAACCTCGTGTATTAAACAGTAAACAGTGTCCCTACAGAATTATCAATATCCAATGCTCAACTTCAATTTAAAAGATATAGGTAGCCGTAGCGCCTGCAGGCAGGCTGGCTGCTACGTTCTTGTTCTTATATTTTACGTTAAAAGCAGCAGTAGCTTTACTATCGTTCAATACGATCAGCACAGTTTTGCCCTGGGGGGTTTTGAATGCAACATTTGGCAGATCTACTGAAGTATTGGAAGCAATACGTACCGAGCCGGGACGAACAAACTTCGCAGCATGTGCTATGATGTAATAAGCAGGATTACGTTTCACACTATCCTGGTCAATAGTAACACCACCCAGGCACCTGTCGCAACCTCCCCTGTCAGTATGTGGCTGGTTGGCTGAGTTAGCGGCAAGGTTCCATTCAATTACATTGCGGCTCCAGTTGCGCGTAGCACCAATAATAAGATTGCGTACATGCTCTGCAATATCTCTTCTCATATTACCGGGTGCACCTACCCATTGCTCAGTGAAATACAAATTCTTGTCTGGGTGAGCATTGTGTACTTCAGATAAGGCATCTATTTTACCTCCGTACAAATGAAAGGCCGAACCATCAATGTACTGTTTTGCCTTTTCATCATTCAGGATAGAAATAGGATAATCAGGCTTATCCGCATTATGATCGTAAATAATGATCTTTGTATCAAGACGCGCCTGTTTAAAGGCAGGTCCTAAATGATCTCTTACAAATACAGCCTGGTCTGGCGCCGGCATAAACATGCTGGGATTATTACCGGGGTGCAGAGGTTCATTCTGTACTGTAATCGCATCTATGCGGATGCCTTCTTTCTTCATAGCCTGTATATACTTCACAAAGTATTTTGCATATGCAGCATAATACTCAGGCTTCAAACTGCCGCCACGGGTATCGTTATTGGTCTTCATCCATACCGGTGCTGACCAGGGCGAACCCAGTATTTTTATCTTAGGGTTAATGGCAAGGATCTCTTTAACCACCGGTATTACAGCTATTTTATCGTGCCCCAGGTCAAACTTAGCGAGGGTAGTATCCGTTTCGCCGGCAGTAAGATCATTATAAGAGAATACACGTTCATCAAGATCAGAAGCACCAATGCTTAAACGCAGGTAACTGGTACCGATCGCGTTTCCCTTTGTGGCAAACAATTCCTGCAGCAAAGCTGCGCGTGCCGCCTTACTCATATTATGAATATGTTGTGCACTGCCACCGGTAAGGGCAAACCCAAAACCATCTATCTGCTGGTATTTCTGTTGATCGTTTATTTCTATTACCGGCCCTGTGCCGCCGTTAACGGCAGTAAAAGATAAAACCGGTTGCTGCTGAAACAATATATGATTTACAGGATCAGTAAGCCATACATCAGCTTTTTGCTGCGCTTGTACGGTTACTGCTGCTATAGAAAATATGGCTGAAAAGAAAAGAGGTCTGCAAGCTGTCGTCATTATCGTATAATTAATGTGTTGATGGAATGGGGTAAACACTCTGTAGCGGCTGCTTTGCCATCCATCCATAAATGATAAGGCAATTTCTGATCGGTAGTATTCATTACTACTACCACAATACTATTATCCGTATTAATAAAGGCAGTTGTTTGCAATTGTGTTCTGCTGGAAACTGCACCAATACGTTTGGCACCGGGACGAATGAATTTAGAAAAATGCCCCATGTAGTAAAACGCATTAGTGTAGATCAGTTTACCGGTACGTGTATCTGCATGCACAGGAGCAAAACAAAAATTACCTACGTGGTTAGGCCCACCTGTTTCATCCAGCAAAATGTTCCAGTCTGTCCAGGCAGCAGTACCATTATTAAAATCATTGATCATAGAATGACCATAGCGCTCACCCAATGTCCAGTTGTCCACGCTATCCAGTCTGAACTTTTCTTTACAGCCTTCTGTAAAGATCAGGTTCTTGGCAGGATAGGCCTGTGATACAGCTTTCACGTTGTCAAACTGCATGGAACTCCCTGTCCATGTTTCGTACCAGTGAAAACCAATGCCCCACACATACTTGGCAGCTTCCTTATCATTCAGGATCACGCTGGCACGCTGAAACATCAGATCACGGTTATGATCCCAGGCAATCAGCTTTTTAGTACTCATACCTGCCTTTTGCAAAGTAGGTCCGAGATACTGTTTGATGAAATCGCGCTCATCTTCTGCAGTAAATATGCAGGACTCCCAGCGTTGCTTTGCCATTGGCTCATTCTGCACGGTCAATCCCCATACAGGAATACCTTTTGCCTCGTACGCCTTGATAAATTTGATATAATAGTTCGCCCAGCTCTGCCTGTATTCAGCTTTCAGTTTACCACCGTGCAACAGGTCATTATTATCCTTCATCCAGGCTGGCGGGGTCCACGGACTTACAAACATGGTAAGTTTACCACCTGCAGCCGCAATAGCCTGCTGAATAAACGGAATACGATACTTCTCATCGTGCGCAACACTGAAAGTAGACAATGAAGCATCATTGTCCTTCACATAGGTGTAACTGTCGCTTGAAAAATCGCAACTGTTGATATGCGTTCTGCCAAGTGTATAACCAATACCTTTTTCTTTATCAAAATAAGCTGTCAGTAATTCCTTCTGCTCTGTAGCGGGCAGCTTGGCAAAGGTTTCTGCCGATGCATCAGTAAATGCAGCACCAATACCAATAAATGACTGGAATTGCTGAGAAGGGTCTATAAATACACAGGGAACTGTTTCCAGTGGCTGTGCATAATCTTTAAACTCCAGGTTACCGTTTGCAGACAGGCGCAATGCTGACTTATCAGCCGTTGTATACACCGCAGCAACCGAAGGTTTTTTTACTGTTATTTTGGGTTTTGTACTTACCTGTGCAGCACATGCGGCTGGTATTATCAAAGCCGCGAGCATCATTTTTTTCATGGCGTTATTTTCTAAACAGTGTTTCATTAGCCGGGTCACCATAATTTTTTCTTTAGGTACCGGCAGATACGGATTGTTTATCAAATGTACCTGCCAGTTTTACATCAATTTATTTTTCTATTTAGTTTAATATTCCGGGTTCTGTTTCAGGTTGGCATTTCAGCCAGCCCCCTGGTCACATGATCAGGAATAAATAATATGCTTCGTTGAAGTATATCCCCTAAGCAGGTTCGTAAGCAGAAGAGTCTCCCGATTGGGCATTAATGAGCAGGGGGGTATCCCCGGTGAAGAGCATTGCAATCGCTTTTTCATTATCGCAGCAATTTTTAGGTTTAGAGCATCAAAATTGCTAAATAAAGCACGGGAGGTCAAATTTGGCACTACACCAAAACCTCTACATAAGAAAAATTAAACACTGTATTCCAAACACTTAGAACAAAACGAGCAAAACCCACCCTACGCAACCTATTGTTTCAGGAAGTTGCAATCCTTAATTTCATGGAACTCTCTTTGTATAGAAAATGTTGCAACGATATAAAAGCTAACCATCCAAAACTGTTTATTGATGCAGAAATTTTCCGGCATCCTGGCCTGTTGTCTTCTCATGCTGACCACAGTTTTTTGCCAGTCCTCCGCACCACGTTTTAAGGTTTTGGTACTCTATGAAAACGGTGGTCACCATCTTGAGTACTCCAGGGCTGCACGTCCCTGGCTTGACAAACTGGCAGCAGACAGTAACTTTTCACTCCATTATATTAATAACACCGATTCTATTTCAGAGGAATATCTCCGTGCCTACCAGTTGTTTATTCAATTGGATTATCCGCCTTACACATGGCCGGCCAAAGCCATGAAAGCATTTGAACAATACATAGAAAAAGGAAAAGGTGGCTGGATCGGTTTTCATCATGCCACACTCCTGGGCGAGTTCGACGGTTATCCTATCTGGAATTGGTTCTCCGCTTTTATGGGCGATATCCGGTTTACCAACTATATCCCCTCTTTTGCAGATGGCACTGTAGTTACTGAAGATAGCCTTCATCCCTCTATGAAAGGGTTGCCCCGGCAGTTTGTGATCGAAAAAGAAGAATGGTACACCTACAACAAAAGTCCCAGATCCAATGTAAAAGTGTTAGCCAGCGTGCAGGAAGGCTCCTATCAACCCGCATCGTCTATTACAATGGGCGATCATCCGGTAGTATGGACCAACACCAGCTTTCCGGCACGCAACATTTATATATTTATGGGGCATTCCCCCAGCCTGTTTAAAAATACTTATTATACCACGCTGTTCCGCAATGCCATTTTCTGGGCTGCGGGCTCCCGTTAAAACGATCTTGCCATAATGAAAACACCTTCATCACGACTACTTTCCATTGACGTATTCAGGGCCATCACCATGCTGTTGATGATCTTTGTAAACGATGTAAGCGGTGTACACAATATACCAGCCTGGATCGATCATGCAGAGGCGCAGCAGGACCGCCTTGGATTTGCTGACACCATTTTCCCGGCCTTCCTCTTTATTGTAGGTCTCTCTCTCCCACTGGCTATTGAGAACCGCCGCAACAAACAACATTCTTTCGCCCGTATTACCTTATACATCATGTCCCGGTCACTTGCACTGATCGTCATGGGCTTTTTTCATGTAAACGGGGAAAATTACAGTAGCGCAGCACTCCTGCCCCATGCTGTATGGACCATTTTATTAACGCTCAGCTTTTTCGTTATCTGGCTCGATTATCCGCGAACGCTTTCCAAAAACAAAAAATATCCGCTCATAGGCTGTGGTATTGCCCTGTTGATCTTGCTCGCCATACTTTACAAAGGAGGTTCGCCGGAATCACCCGAAGGACTGCAACCACACTGGTGGGGTATTCTTGGCCTCATTGGCTGGGCCTACCTGGTATGCGCACTGATCTTCCTCCTTGTACAGGGCGAACTGTTATTATTAACAATAGCGCTTCTCATTCTCCTTATTATTAATCTGGCCACGCATACTGGCTGGTGGCATGTACACCTGCCGGTAATAGGTGATGCTTCTTCCGCTTCACTGGTCATGATGGGTGTTATAGCATCTGTTGCTTACAGAAAACTGGTTGCACAAAATGCTTACAAAAAGGTCTGGCTGTTCTTTACGACAGCCGGTATTCTTTTAATTGCTGCAGGCCTTTTTGTGCGCCCTTATGCAGGCGGCATTTCAAAAATATATGCCACGCCTGCATGGGTATTTATCTGTACAGGTATCAGCTTACTGGCCTTTACTTGCATTGCATGGCTGGTAGATGTACAGGGAAAATACAACTGGTTCAATATTATACGACCGGCAGGAACCAGTACACTCACCTGTTACCTGCTGCCTTATATTCTCTACTCAGTTTTCGCCCTCGTCCATTTTCACTATCCACAGTTTATGAATGAAGGCATCGGAGGCATACTTCGCTCCTTCCTGGTAGCTTTTGTAATTGTTATAGCAACAGGATGGCTTGAGAAAAAACGCATCCGGTTAAAAGTATAGTCCCACTACAACACCTTATTGATATGAAACAATTGCTGAATTTAGTTTTAATACTTTTTCTCTCATCACCTGTTTACTGTGTACCCGTCATATACATCAACCAGGTTGGTTTCAACAGTCACCAACCCAAAATAGCAGTGATAGGCACAGATGCTCCGTTTACAGGTAATACAGCTTTCAACATTATTGCCGTTGGCAACACACAGCCTGCTTTTACAGGTACAATAGGTGCGGCCACACAGATCGCAGAATGGAACGCCGGGAAATATTTCTATCGTGCAGATTTTTCAGCATTCCGGCAAACGGGTAAATACATCCTGTCATTCACAGCGGGCAATAAGCTATATACCTCCGACACCTTCAGCATTGCCCCGCAATTCTGGGCTACAGACATCATTCCTTCCATTTTACATTATTACCGTAAACAACGGGCCAATACACCAAAAGAACTCGCAGCAGATGCACACATGCTGTTATATGGCAGCACCCAAACTGTAAACATACAAGGCGGCTGGTGCGATGCCTCCGGCGATGTAAGCAAATACTTTTCACACCTTGCCTATACCAATCTTATGCTGCCGCAGCAAACACCAATGGTTACCTGGTCCCTCATCAATACCAGGGAAGCCATACCAGGATTACTTATAGCGGCAAAGGCAAAAGACAGCATCGAGTCGGAAGCATTGTGGGGAGCTGATTACATTATGCGTTCCTTATCCCCTGAGGGATATTTTTACATGACAGTGTTCAGCTACTTCAAACCAGATCCTTCCGAACGACGTATTGTTGGCCTGCTGGCCAATAGTGTTACCACTTCTGATTACCAATGTGCCTTCCGTGAAGGCGGTGGTATGGCCATTGCTGCATTAGCAAGAATTTCACGCTGGAAAATGAATGGCAGCTTCACTTCCCAACAATACCTCGAAGCAGCCAAACGGGCTTTTGCTCACCTCCTGGTTAATAACCTCCGGTACACAGACGATGGTAAAGAGAATATCCTCGATGATTATTGCGCACTCATGGCCGCCACTGAATTATGGATCACAACCGGTGAAGAGCTTTATCGTGATCAGGCGCGCAAACGTGCCGCCAATCTGCGCAACCGGATCACACCGGGTGGTTATTTCATAGCAAACGATGCAAACCGCCCCTTCTGGCATGCAGCCGATGCTGGTCTACCTGTTATTGCACTTGTACGTTATGTACAACAGGAAAAAGAAGAAGCTTTACGTACTGCTACACTGCAAACCATCCGGCAGGCAGTAGATTATATTGTACAGGTTACCAACAAGGTCAGCAATCCTTTTGGCTATGCCCGCCAAACCATTTTATATAAAGGAACCATTCAGGAAAGTTTCTTCATTCCACACCAGAACGAATCAGGCTGGTGGTGGCAGGGAGAAAACGCAAGGCTGGCATCACTGGCCTCTGCAGTATTGGCCGGCAGTAAAATATTATACAATAACAAAACAGATAGCTTAAAAAGAGATTCGCTGCAAACCTTTGCATCTATGCAATTGTCATGGATTCTCGGATGCAACCCCTATTCCATGTGCTTCCTGTATGGCTGGGGAAAGAACAATGTCCCTTATATGGCCTCACAGTTTGGTCATGGTTCAGAAAAAGGCGGCATTTCAAACGGTATTACCGGCAAAGATGGCAACGAAGATGGTAGCGGTATTGATTTTAAAACAAGCGCCAACGGCAACGAATGGCGCTGGACCGAACAATGGATCCCGCATGCTGCCTGGTTCCTGCAGGCTGTCACTGCACTATCAGCACAATAAAAACACTATTCCATATTTTAACGATTGAATGATCATGAAATCTATCCTGCGCGTTACACTTGTTACCCTGTTATCAGTTTATAGCTGCATTGCGTATGCCCGTAAACCCAAACCTGTTATTATCGGTTATGTAGGCGGTTACCGTGGATTGGTAAATACCGACCAGATCGATGCCACCAAACTTACACATATCAACTATGCTTTTATAGATGTAAAAGACCATCGGGCATGGTTGCACAATGAAAGAACAGACACCACCAATTTCAGAACGCTCAACCTATTGAAGCAAAAAAATCCCGATCTGAAAATACTGATCTCTATCGGCGGCTGGTCATGGAGTGAGAACTTTTCAGATGCCGTACTTACAGATACTGCCCGTAAAGCATTTGTAGAAAGTGCAGTGGGCATTATTGCGCAGTACAATCTTGATGGCGTAGATATTGACTGGGAATATCCCGGTATGCAGGGCGAGCAGGGAAATGTCTATCGTCCGGAAGATAAAGAAAACTATACCCTCATGTTCCGGGAGTTAAGATTGGAACTGGATACATTACAGCAACAGACAGGCAGAAAATACCTGCTTACTACTGCAGTAGGCGGTTTTGAACAATTTCTTCATCACTCCGAAATGGGAAAGGCACAGCAATACCTCGACTACATTAACCTCATGACTTACGACTATAGCTGGGGTGTTGCAGGTCATCATACCAATCTCTATCATTCCGCCAGCTATGAAAATGAAAATTCAGCCAACAAAGCAGTTACAGCATTTATGGCTGCGGGCGTACCTGCATCCAAACTGGTAATGGGTATTGCTTTTTACGGCAGGGGGTCTATTGTTGACAGTACGGCCAAACATCCGCTGCATCAGAAAATTGTTGGCACTACACATGGCGGCGGTTATTCCTATATCAAAGACAGTCTCGTAGACCAACAGGGATATCGCAGTTATTGGGACAAAAACGCCAAAGCGCCATACCTGTACAATGAAACAGAGCGCAAATTCATTTCCTACGACAATGAGCGCTCTGTAAAATACAAATGCCGTTATATCAAAAAGAAAAAGATGGCCGGAGTTATGTTCTGGGAATACTCCTCCGACCCCAAAGGATATTTATTAACAGAAATTAATAAGGAGTTGAAGTAACGCTAAACGCAAAATGCTGAGCGCTGAAAACACCTCTCATGGCGCAAGAGTTAGCGTAGCGCTCTCGTACCTGCCATATGCACCCGGTCTCAGACCGGAATTAATTTCACTCTTTTATCCGGCTTCAGCCGGTAGGCAGATGCTGTTAAATAAAACAAGGCATTCAGATAATGGCCTTCTTCTGGCGCGAGAGTTAGCGTAGTGCTCTCGTGCTTTCCATATGCACCCGGTCTCTGACCGGAATTTATATTCACTCTTTTTATCCGGCTTAAGCCAGTAAGCAGATGCTGTTAAATAAAACAAGTCATTCTTCTTCTGGCGCGAGAGTTAGCGCAGCGCTCTCGTGCCTGCCATATGCACCCGGTCTCTGACCGGAATTAACCTAACTCTCTCCTCTCCTGGCGCGAGAGTTAGCGTAGCGCTCTCGTGCCTGCCATATGCACCCGGTCTCTGACCGGAATTTATATTCACTCTTTTTATCCGGCTTTAGCCGGTAAGCACATGCTGTTAAATAAAGCAATGTATTCAGATAATTGCCTCGTTCTTCAGGACGGAGCCAACAATCCGGAAACAGCAGCTGGTATCTCTAATCTGTGTACATCCGTACAATCTGTGGCAAACACCTCTCCTGGCGCGAGAGTTAGCGCAGCGCTCTCGTGTCTGCCATATGCACCCGGTCTCTGACCGGAATTAACATCACTCTTTCTATCCGGCTCCAGCCGGTAGGCAGATGCTGCTAAATAAAACAATGCATTCAGCGAATTGCCTCGCCCTTCAGGACGGAGCCAACAATCCAGAAACCAGCATCCGGCAACCCAATCTCAAAATCCCTAAATCCCCAAATCAGCAGACTCTCCTCTTTATCTCTTTCCCTCTCTGTACTCCCTCTTAGCCTCCCAAATCCTAAAATCTGCGATCAATTACTTAGAAACTGCGCTTTTACTCTGGTCCCCTACTGGTAACTCACTGATCATTGATTGATTGCTGCCCAATGCTTTAAGCCGGACTTAAGCATGTTTTAAACCAAGAATACTACCCTAATCCATCATTCAAAAAGATAACAGACTGACTATCAAAATATAACTTGTGCTTTTAGTCTGCCATTTCAGATACTCGGCAACTGTATTAACCTAAAACTTACAACTTATAACCTACAACCAAGTAGCTATATCACTACATCCCATCCCATTTCCCCTTTGTAACTTCAGTCATGGCACGCCAGGTAGGACCCGTAAAATGGGAAAGAACGATTGGAGATCTCACGCTGTACAAGCTGGGAGACAAATGGTATGCTCGCGCCAAAAGTAGTCTCAGCAGCAAGCGGGTAAAAACAAAGCCGGAGTTTGCCAAAACAAGAGAATACGCTTACCGCATGGGGATCGCTGCAAGACTGGCTTCGATGATCTATAGCCAATTGCACGAAAGCTGGCAATTACACGAAGTCTACAAGAAGCTCACAGGCCTTGCCATGAAGAAATTAAACCTCGGCAGGGACCCTAATTATATTCTTGACGATTTAGAAGAACTGATGTATGAGCTGGGCTATCGTAACAATATTCCTTACCAAACGGTACAGCCCTTATCTGTCGCAATAAAAATACCACCAGCACAGGCAGAGACAACCACAGCAACAAACACTGCTACCACTAGCAGGACCACCATCAGGCGGAAAACAAAAAAGCTCACACTCGACGAACTGATAAACGCAGCAATAGAATACACTCCCCGCAAGTATCATCACAAACCAGAGCAATATCCACCACCTCCTGGATAAACATAGAAGAAAGACACAAGATTCAGGAAATCAGAAAAGAGGAATAGGGAATCAATCTCAATGAATTAAGCTCCTGTTGGTTGCAATTAATAAAGAATGCAAAAAATGCAAAGTCGTCCTGGGGAACGAAGGACCTAACCCTGTCGCAATCATTAGCAAAGTTGCTTTACGGAGAACATCCTGGACATCGCATATTGAAAGTTTGCTACGAAAATGCTTCCGGAGTTCCTAAGCCCCTCCATTGGAGGAATTGAGAGGCCCCTACGTCTTCGTCACACTCACCAGGAAATCCACCAGGTTTATTTCATTTTCAAGACCCAGTTTTTTGCGTAAGCGATAACGGCTGGTCTCTACACCCCGGATAGAAATGTTCATCAGTTGCGCAATCTCCTTCGTAGAAAGACTAAGACGCAGATAAGCAGCCAGTTTCAGTTCAGATGGCGAGAGATCCGGGTACAACTCTTTCAGTTTCTTCAGATAGTTTGTATGCACATTATCAAAGTGAATAGCAAACTGTTCCCATTCCTCATTATGATCCAGTTCCTTATCTATTATCCTGATGATCTTCTGGAATTCCTTCGACTCCTTCTCATTGTCTGCATTGGTTTTATAATGCAGCAGGGTTTCCTTCAATCCCGAAAACACTTCCATCTTACGAACCATATTCATGGCAGAAGTAGCCAGTTCTGAATTTTTATGTTCCAGTTCAGCCTGCAGCTTTTCATTCGTAAGCTGTATGATCTGCTTCTCGTTTTTACTGATCTCTATTTCGTGCAACATCTGCAGCTGTTTCTGCTCTTCATTATACTTACGTTGTTGCTCCTTCAGCTTTATTTTCTCCTGGCGTTGATACTTCTGCTGCTGACGTTTATAAAAGAAATAAAGCAATCCAAAACCAATGAGCGTATATAAGAAATAAGCCAGCCAGGTACGATACCAGGGCGGTAAAATGGTAAATGAATAAGTTGCTATTGGCGATTCGTTATCAACATTATTCCTGCATTTCACTTTAAAAGTATAACTGCCGGCAGGAAGGTTCGTATAATCCCTTTCCGTTTTCTTTGACCAGGCAGACCATCCTCTGTCAAAGCCATCCAGCCAGTAGCTGTATTCAGTGTTCTGCTCCTGCCCATATAGGGTAGAAGAACTTTCAAAATGCAGTGAATTATGCCGGTACTCTATCTCAGGAATTGGCAATAAGGTCTGGTCGCGGTAACCGCCAAATACAAGACCATTCTTTTTAGTGGTAGATGTCACATTCCTGATCAGCACTTTCAATGGATACTTGCTTTTTCTATACTCGGCATAGTTGATATGAAAAAAGCCTTTCTCTCCTGCTATAAATACGTTATTACTGTCTATAATATTGATATGCTCAAAGCCACCTGCCATGATCTTATTGTCCAGTTCAGGAATATTCACAATACGTGGCTGACCTTTACTCCGGTCAACAACAGCAACCTTACGATCGCCTGTAAACCAGATATTCCCCTGCTTATCTTCTTTCATATAGCTTACGGGGATACTGCCAAAAATACCTCCGAAATAAGCGGAAGGTGAAAAATCATTGGCAAGACTGTCATACTCAAAGATGCCCTTGTCTGAGGTCAAAACAATTCTTTTCCCTACCCTGAAGAGATGGTTATGATTAGCAGACAGAATGTTTTTCTTATCCTCAATAAACCTGGCAACCGGCTTGCCCTCCTCATCAAATGTAATCTTATAAATACCTCTGTAGGGGTGCACAACCCATACTACATTTTTATCAATAACAATGTATCGCGCAGATTCAAACTGTGCGTTTATTTTCGGATTGGTAATAACACCATTACTATAATTGTAGAAATTCAAACCGTTATAAGTGCCTGCCAGCATTACCGGTGAAGGATTTACAGGATAAAGCGGCATAAAGGTCCAGAACCCGGTCTTTGTATCAATAGGTATAGCATTATTATTCTCAATCAAAAAGGCACCTTTATTATGCGCCATCAGCAATTTATCATTCACCTCGGAAAGGTTCCACACCTGTCCCTGCGTATTCTTAACAAATTCAAAAGTGCCGTTAGTATAGCTCAGGTCTTTATTATTAGTTGTCAGCGGCACCCTGTATACGCCGGTAGCAACACCCAGGTACAACTCGTTATTGTGAATAATAGAAGTATAGCCGGAGTTCTTATCATCCTGCTCAGGAAAAATATTTTTAATTGAATTACTATAGGTGATCAGGTCGATACCGTTATCAAGACCAAGCCAGAGATTCTTGTCTTTATCCAGTGCCAGGCTAAGGATATTATTATTCTGGATCCCTTCCTTTTTAGAAAACTTCTGGATAAAGTGTCCCGCTTTATTGATGATAAAACAACCGCCCAGGTTAGTAGCTATCGCAATCCTGTCCGGGCCCAGCAAACTTGCAGAAGAAATATTATTGGCTGCCAGCGCCTTAATATCAGGTGTTTCAAAAACCGAAACGGTATCTCCATGCAGCATAAATAAGCCGTGCGACATAGAAAGAAGCAAAAGGCTATCGGGGCCAAAATTCAATACCGATCTTATTTGCAGATCCTGGGGTAAAGCACCCGTTTTAATACGTGCCACCCATTGACCATTGCGAAAAGACATCAGGCCCCGGCTGCTTTCATAAGCGATCAATTCGTTACCTGCCAGGCCAAGATACCCCCAGTTAACACCATTATGCACATTGATCTTATTCCCTTCAAACTCAAGGATCTTTTTGTTCGAGCGAAAAAACACATGCTTCTGAAACAGGCATATATTCCAAATATCCGCAAAATCATTTTCACCGCTGGGCAAATAGCTTTTAAGCGAGGTATAGGTCAACTCACTGTTCTGATCCGGGGCAAAATAACCAAACTCAGCTTGCCCGCCCACATAGATCCTTCCTTCATCAGCTATCGCCAGTGAACGGACTATTGTTTTATTAGGTAAAGAATAGTTACGCCACCAGGCCCCGTCAAATGCCAGCAAACCACTGTTATTGGCAAAGTACATGATACCGCTCTTTCCCTGTGCGATATTCCAGTTCTGGCTGCCTGCGTTATAAGCCTGCTTCTGGTAATTAACAATATTGGGGATGCCGATAGTATTCTGGGCGTAAGCCGTGATAGACAATACAATAGCAATCGTTACAAAAAATGCCTTCCGCATTTGCATCTACATATTTCGCGATAAAAATAATCACTTCGCACAGTGTAACAAAAATTGTTGGGGAAATACCGTTTTACGGCTGACAAGCGGAAGCCCGTTACTATATATTGCTGCAAATATTAGTTATCTTTAAAGAGCAGTATTCCCTTAGCCTGTTTTTACATTGTTGTATTATCTACGTTGACAAACCTTCCCCGGGGCTTGTATAAACCTTATTTTATGTTAGAAACCGTTTACATACGGGCCGGGGATCATTTGGATTTGCAGGAAACCGTCTCCTTACCGGCTACATTACAGGCTTCCGTAATTCCGGCTGATGCAACAAGGTATTTTTCCGCCTCCTCCTGTGCCTGTATGCTCCAGGAAAGAAAAGGCACCGATGGCACTTTACTGCACCTCACTGCCAGGGCTTCCGAAAATATCACGGTTGAATTAGTAATACAAACACCCACTATTTTCCTGGT
Organism: Chitinophagaceae bacterium; assembly: GCA_047602185.1. Taxonomy (GTDB): domain Bacteria; phylum Bacteroidota; class Bacteroidia; order Chitinophagales; family Chitinophagaceae; genus PMP191F. Next base: position 2,727,015 of record JASGHY010000001.1, read on the forward strand.
ATTGGCAGAGAATCATACCAGCCAACTGATAACGGAAAAAGGGGAAACACAGCTAATGTGCGAGTATAGTTTCAACCTTGCCTATCAGCCCGCCACTTCCTGGCAGCTATGTTTACAAAAAGACACACAGCATACCATTATATTTATTACCTACCCTATTGCCAGCCTTCACAAACTTGCCGGGTACTACCCTATGCTGCCACCTTTTATCAATGCAATTCCAAAAGCTAAAAGCCTGTTTCTTTCACCGGTAAGTCGCATAGCATCCCAGTCACTCGCCAACAGTATTCATACCCTTGTTCACAAACAATATGATAATGCTAAAAACCTCTACTCCGTTTTTCATGAAGCAAGAAGTTATGATGTATTGATTGAAGCATTAGATGGCTTATCAGCCCCCCCACCTGCTATGCAGCAGATATTAAAAAAACAACAGGATTTTACAACCATCTACAATATCAGGAAACTCATAGCTGCACAACCCGAGAAAAGACCCGGGCTTCCGGAACTCGCCCGTGTGGCCGGCTGGAATAAGGACAAACTGGCAAAAGGATTCAGACAGGTTTACAATATGAGTGTTATGGAATTCTTTCACCAGGTACAGATGGAACATGCAAAAAAACTGGTGGAATCTACTGACCTGAGTATAAAGGAGATCAGTAGCTTACTGGGATTGCTCAACCAGAACTTTTCCCGGAACTTCCGCCAATACTACGGGAAAACGCCTATGCACTTCAGAACTGTAAAAAATAAGAATCATTCAAACTGATAACTTTTTCATTCATTTTTATTGTTGCATGTGTAGCAATACATTGTAATTTTAATACAACATCATCCCTATCACTTCTCCATCATGGAGAACCTGTCTTCACTTAGCTGCATCATGCCCTTAAGGCATCGGTAATCGCATTCCTCCCAGCATAAGAATTTTATTATCAGACCTAAATGCTGGAAATAACATGACTAATCTAGTTAATACTGCACCTGGCAGCAGTACACCATCTCGCCCCCAATACGGCCGGCCCGCATTCAGAAAATTTGTTTTTGGCGAAAAACAAAACAGGCAACTCTTCTGGGTTGCTATCATTGCCATGATAGTTGAGTTTATCATCTTCAAGCTCTGTTATCCCTACCCTGATTTCTTTTCAGATTCATACAGTTACCTCTTTGCAGCAGACAACAAACTGGACATCAATATATGGCCTATCGGCTACTCTAAGTTTATTGCATCCTTTCATGCCATCTCATTTCACGATACTGCACTGATAGGGTTCCAGTATTTCCTGTTCGGGATCTCGGCTTTATACTTCTACTTCAGCATCCTCTATTTCTTCGAGGTTACCGACAACTCCAAACTGGCCCTGTATGTATTCCTCTTTTTCAACCCGCTCTTTTTATATGTATGCAATTATGTAAATAGTGATCCATTGTTTATTGCACTCAGTATGATCTGGATGACACAACTTATCTGGATCATTTACAGCCCTATGATGTACCAGGTATTTACACACGGTATTATCCTCTTCCTGTGTTTTACTGTTCGTAACAATGCTTACTACTATCCTGTTATTACAGCCATTACGTTATTACTATCCCAGCATCGCAGGTACATCAAACTGATAGGTATTGCATTCCCGGTCTTGCTGATCTTCATTTTCGTTCAGCGCACAAGAGAAGCTGCTTATGAACTTACCGGTTCAAAAACATTCTCACTGTTCACAGGCTGGCAACTAGCCAATAATGCTTTATATATCTATGACCACATACAGGTCAATCCGGCTGAGCTTCCTTCAGCTTCTGCCCGCGAACTCGATACACTGGCAAAAAACTTCTATAAAAAAGTTCCTGCCGATTTCAATGACCAGTTATCCACCTATGTAGGAAATTTCTTTATCCGACAACCGGAAGCGCCATTAAAACAATACCTGGTAAAACACTACCGTGATACTACTAAACTTGGCAGCGTTATCAATTGGGGGCAAGGTTCTGCAGACTTTGACGAATACGGCTCATGGATCCTGAAAAAGAACCCCGTTACCTACGCCCGGTATTTTATGCTGATGAATAGCAAAAATTACTTCCTGCCTCCACTCGAAAAACTTGAAGTATACAACCTGGGACGCAAAGTGGTAGCGCCAATAGCTGCCAAATGGTTTCACTATCCCGGCACCAATATCGAATCTGTTTCTCCCACCGCCCAGGGATATATTCTAATGGGATTTCCCTTCTTTACACTTGTTATCAATGCAGCACTACTGCTCTTTCTCTTATGGTTCCTCATAACCAGGAGATACAGGAAGATGAGCAAAGAGTTCAACCGAACATTACTGATACTTACGCTCTTCCAGGCAGCCAATTTCGCGTTCTCTGTAGCAGCAACCATCATCGTATTCCGTTACCAGGTGTTCCCGTTGATAGCCTGCGTAGGCTGTATTGCGTTTATGACAAAACTGCTGGAACCGAAAGCCAATAAAGCACCTGCCGGTACTGCAGAAACATCAAATGACGAAGTATTGGTAAGCAATAATGCAGCACTTAATCCCTGATAAAAACATGGTCTATGAAACACTCTAACATTGCAAAAGGAAATTTCCACAGGGTTAATAAACAATATCATCAAACAGTTCACAAAGATGTTGGTGACTACTCACCACATTTAAAAAAGGCAGGCATTGATTTCAGTGAAAAAGACAAATACCTCGTAAGTGGAAATTTCAAATTCAAAGGCTGGCTCATCTATATCTCTGTAATACCACGCCAGGCTGAAGAGTTGCTGACAGAAGTACTCCCTTTCCTAAAAGAACAACAGGCAGCATTCCAGCTTATCAAAAACCAGGAAGAACACAGACAGTTGAATGAAGGAGCATACAAGCTCGAAAACGTAGGCAAGAACATCATCATCTCTCCCTCAACAGATGAAGAAGCTGTAATGCTTGCAAAAGGATTAGCGCCACTTACAGAAAAATATACAGGCGTAGAAGTAATTGACGCATTAAGACTTTCACAGAATGTATACGCTGAATTCTCAACGCCGCTAAAAGGCAACGACCAGGTAGAATACTACAAGCTCTACATTCCTGAAAAAGCCAGGATACCATTTACGCTCGACAAACGATTTACCCAATCAAAAAATGGCAGGTTTGTAGGCAAACTTTACCTGCTGATGAATGAAATAGCCAACACTTACAAAGGAAGTGTACACAAAGCCATCAATCTTAAAAAGCTCAGTTGCACCTGGTGTCTTGTAAAACATGGAAGAGCCAATGCAGCCTGCGATACATTTGGCAGAACAATACGGGAAAGGTTATTATGGCAGCAAAAAGTACTTGCGGAATTACAATCCGTCGTAACTACAGCAAGGTTCATTGATTACTTTGAAAAACACGGCGACAGTTTCCTCATCATTGACTGGGCAGATGGTACAAAGCTAATGGATATGATACCACCTTATTACAAAGAAAAAGACTGGAAAGAACTGGACAGGGATACGCAGGTAACACTAATAAAATATTTCCTCGCCCTGTTCGACACCATCCACATTATTCACGAACACGGCTATGTTCATAGAGATATCACACCTATGAACTTTATCATAGATCCTTCCGGAAAAGTGACTGTTATCGACTTTGAGCTGGCTTTTTCTTTAAAAGAAGGAATTCCTATTCCTCCCTTTGGAATGGGAACCATCGGCTATGTATCGCCCGAACAGATGCGTTCAGCCAAACCTACTTTATATGAAGATGTATATGCACTGGGCGCTGTGCTCATTTTTATACTCACCGGCAAACACAAGGAGTTCAGGGATAAGACAGACCTCAATCTCATAAAGATAAAACTCAAAGCACTTGCGGGAGATAATAAACTCGTTAACCTGGCTCTTCGTTGTATCCGTGTAGATGCAACCAGTAGGCCAACCATGGCCGATCTTCGTAAAGGCATCACGGATTTCCTACAGGAGTAATCCCTGCTTATGCAAAAGGCGACCTGATGAAGGTTGCCTTTTATGTTATATGTTCTAAGTTATAGGTTGTAGGTTTATGGTTGCCATTCAAAACATTGCTTACTAATTACAGCCAGCAAAATTCTCAGCAGCTAACTTATAACCTACAACTTACAACCTATAACTTCTTAATATTTCCACCTCACAAACGCCTCCATGGCAGCGTACTCTGCCAGGCCCAGGCTATTATAAAGATCTGCAGTGGTCTTATTACGCACCTCTGCTCTTTGCCAGAATTCCCTGTCATCACTTCCCTGGAATACCACGCCATCCTTCTGCGACTGGTGTTTGAAAATGCCCATACGCTTCTTCAATACCTGGTCAGGGCTCATAGGTACCGCCATCTCGATCTGGTGAATATCCCACTCAGCCCAGGCGCCTTTATACAACCACAACCAGCAATCATTCATATAAGGTTCTGGCTTCAGTCGTTTCATAGCTTCAAAAATTGCATCCAGGCAAACCTTATGCGTACCATGCGGATCAGCAAGATCACCAGCTGCATATACCTGGTGCGGCTTCACCGTGGCAATCACATCCATTACAATACGATAGTCATCCTCACCCAAAGGTTTCTTCTCGATCAAGCCTGTTTCGTAAAAAGGAAGGTTTAGGAAATGAACACATTCCTGTGGTACACCTACAAAGCGACAAGTATTCATAGCCTCACCTCTTCGGATTATTCCTTTTACAAAACGCAACTCTTCAATATCCTTTTCTCCCCTCGCCTTATGTTGCAGGAATTTCTCAGCTTTCTCAAAGATCTTCTGTGCATCCTTCCCATCAATATTAAACGTATTGTTGAAATTGGTAACAAACTCTATGAACCTTAATGCCTCATCATCAGCAACAGCAATATTACCAGAGGTCTGGTAAGCCACATGCACCTCATGTCCCTGGTCTACCAATCTCTGAAAAGTACCGCCCATTGAAATAATATCATCATCCGGATGTGGACTAAAGATCAGTACACGCTTTTTAGCAGGCAAAGCTCTTTCCGGTCTGTGACTATCATCAGCGCCTGGTTTACCGCCAGGCCATCCTGTAATGGTGTGCTGCAACCAGTTAAACACTTCTATATTAATATCATAAGCCTGACCATACAATGCCAGCAGATCGCTCAGGCCATTCTCATTATAATCGTTATTAGTCAGCTTAAGGATAGGTTTCTGCAATGTCAAAGAAAGATGAGCCACTGCTTTTTTAACCATAGGCCTGTCCCAGGTTACAGGATCAGTAAGCCAGGGCGTTTTATTGCGGGCAAGACCGGCAGCGCAGGCCTCATCTACAATAAATTTAGTATTGCCATGAGTTTGCAGATAAGATGCCGGAACAAACTCCGTCACTGGCCCTTCCACAGCCTGTTGTATGATCCCTGCTTTATTTTCGCCCCAGGCCATCAGCACGATCTTTCTTGCTTTAAGAATAGATCCTACGCCCATCGTAATTGCCTTACGTGGAACATGTGCAGTACCACCAAACTCAAGCGATGCATCCAGTCTTGTAGTAATATCCAGCGTTATCAGGCGTGTTACAGAGCTGCTGTGCGAACCGGGTTCATTAAAAGCGATATGACCATTGCGGCCAATACCCAGCAATTGGTAGTCAATACCGCCAACCTCTTCTATCTTCTTTTCATACTGAGCGCAATAAGCATTCACCAGTTCCTGTGGCAATGTTCCGTCCGGCACATGACAGTTTTCTGGCTTAATATCAACATGATCAAACAGGTTCTCCTTCATAAACCGGCGATAGCTCTGAATAGCATCAGCCTTCATCGGGTAATATTCATCCAGGTTAAACGTCATCACGTTGTGAAAGCTCAGCCCTTCCTCGCGGTGAATACGCACCAGTTCCTTATACACCCGTTTCGGAGTAGAGCCGGTTGCCAGTCCTAATACTACCAGTTCTCCTTTTTTCTGTTTTTCACGGATCAGCTCCGCCATTTCACGGGCTATCAGTAAAGATGCCTGTGCGGGTGAAGCATGTTGCTCCACTGGTATCTTCTCAAAACTAATAGCCTTGTTCTGTAATGCAATTGTTTGTATCATGGGGATGGTTTCTGTTTAAATTTAAAGATGCGGAATGCAGACTTCGGATTACTAGTTTCAGGTTTCAAAGATTTCTGATTTCACGCAAAGACGCATGCAGGTTCCGGTTGTCGTGTTTTGAGTTTCGGGTTCTATAACTTCGAAATTCAATATTCGAAATTGGGTATTCTATATTCAATACTTCATCCTGCTTTTTACTTTCTCATTCTTCATTCCCAATTCCTGTATTCCTTGTACCTTGTCTCTTGAGCCTTGTGCCTTTTTCAGACCTCATACTTCAGCTTTTCAGCATCGAAACATACTCCTTATACCTGTTATACAAATGCCCGGCTTGTAAATAGGCCGACTGAGGACTCATAAAGTGAGAAAACTCAAAAGTGATTGCTTTATCATAACCAGCTCTGCGGGCTGCTTCCAGTTTAAGTCTTAGTTTCTCAAACTTGATGGGCAAAAATTTAATAGGCATATCGCGGTCAAAACTTTCAGCATTTGTCCAGCATTCCAGGCCATACTTATCAGCCATCTTTTTATTAATAGCAAAAAAATCGTCCAACTCATGATAATCAATATGTCCATCCTGGAAAGCAACAGCATCTACTGCGCCCTGGATACCGGCAAAGATCTCGCTCCACTCCTGCTCATGCTCTTTCAACGACACAGACTCCTCTTTTGACAAAGTAGCAGAAGCAGCCATCACTGCTTTTTTACCATCGATCCAGGGAGAGATAAAAGTGGGCAACCCATTACTTACACCTTTACACTGCAGACCCAGTGTACGGAAAGCATGCACGGCATCCTTCGTTTTACGACTGATCTCCATACTCAGGTACCAGCCTTTAAAACTTTTATAATGTCCGTATTTTTTCCACACTTCATCGATCACAAAGCGATTAGCATCAATTTCATGTTGCATATCGCCTGTATCCCAGTACTTCCCGCTATCGTATAACCCAAAATAAAAATTCAGGCCTATCTCATCTGCCAGTTTCAGAAACAGCACCACTAGGTCCACAGGTGGTTGATAACACTGATGCTCTTTGATAAGATAAGCAGACGGATAGGTAATAAATTTCCTGTATCCGCTACGGATCATGATCACGGTATCAATACCGATCGCCTTCATGTATTCAAAATCCCTTCTCCATTCATCAGCGCCCCAGTTCTGGTGCGGAATGTCATGACTGATCTCGTCAATAAATGTCCCGGTTATCTTCATGATCTTTACAACAGTTTTTTAGTATGCAATAGGTTTATCCAGGCGGCATAACCTTCTCCGGTAAGGTGCAACCCGTCATTAGTAAATTTTGTATCCAGCTTACCTTCATTATTCTGTAGCTGGCTATAAAGGTCAATATACAGGCAACCATATTCGGCGCCTATCTTTTTCAAGCCATCATTCACAAACCTGATATGCCCGTCCTTACCCTGGTGTCTCTTAAATTCTGTAAAACCATCGTTTGTAGGCAAAATGCTCTGGATATAGATCTTAGTTGCCGGAGATTCTTTCCTCAGCCGCTGTATAATATTTCTGTAATTAGCTACAATAATGCTATCTGCCGTGTTATCTGCGATATCATTTATACCGATCATAATGAACACCTTCGCAGGTTTTCGTCCGGTCACTTCATCGAGGCGGGCAAGTACGCCAAAAGTGTTATCGCCGCTGATTCCCCGGTTCTTCACTTTACTATTCTTCAACAGATCGGCCCATTCAGCTATATCAGTAATACTATCCCCCAGGAAAATGATCTCCCCTGTTTCAACATCCTTTATCAGCCTGAACTGCGACACTTTCTGACCGTAATAAGTAGTTTTATATTTAGTACTGTCCTGCGCATTGCAAGCAATGGCCGCAAGCAAAAGCACTGCTACAAAAACTATTGATCTATGTATTCCGTTCTTCATTTATAATTTCTAATTCCAGGTTCCCACCCCCTTGTAAACCCATCAACCTTTCAACTGTATTCCTTGAACCTTGTGCCTTCACTTATAACCTAAAACTTACAACCTATAACCTGTATTCCTTGTGCCTTTTCATTCACAATTCCTCATTCTTCATTTCTCAAAAGTATATGTGCCGTCCGAAAGCTATTTCCTTTCACCACTTCCTTCATAAAAGCATCCATTTCCGTAAAACGGCGAAACATATAATTACTCACTTCATGCCCCTTACCCAGGTAAGTGTACAGGATCACCGGCATATTACGTTTTGACAATTCTTCATAAATGGTATGAGCACCAAACATCATTAGCCAGCCTGCATCTGTTGCTTTACAGAAGCGATGAGCAGAAGTAAGATAAGGTACCAGTTGATCATTATCTCCATGCATCATGAACAAAGGAGTTGCCGGCTGTTTGTACAGGGTATTAATATCAAGCACGGCTCCTGAAAAAGACAAGGCTCCTGCATATCGAAACTTATTATAGAAAGCAAAGGCCGTATCTCCCTTTTTCAGGAATGGGTTATATACAAGATTCAGGATAGTTTCAGCACCTGCGCTGCTACCGGCAATAAATAATTTCGAAGTATCTACCTGTAGTTTAGCAGCATTATTAACAAGATAAATAGTGGCATCTCTTGCATCCTCCACTGCCTGGCGGATAGCAGTCAGCTTTTCAGGGGTAGCAACTTCACAACCAAAACTCTTTCCCTTCAGGTACAACCTGTACTTAATAACAAAAACATTATACCCCAGCTTAGTCATCCCTTCAGCAAAAGGTGCCTGGTTTACCGGGTCGCCACCGGTAAAAGCTCCTCCATGTACAAACAATACAGATATGCCATTAGAAGCTCCTGCTGGTTTATAATGATCAAACCACAAGGTATCATTACCCTTCAGAGCATAAGTTGTTCGCGTCGCTTTCTGAGCCCACAGCATCACCGGAAAACATAATAGCAAAAATGATTGCAACAAAACTCTACCCATGAGTTATAAGTTATAGGTATTAAGTTATTAGTAAAGCTAAATGGTCGCCAACGAAATCACAAGATCTCTAAATCCAGAAATCCGGTCCAGGATCTAGTATCCAACATCCTGTATCCAAAAACTGTAACGCATTGACTATTCACCATTGACTATTCACTTTGCTTCGCCACTCACTACAAATACTTCCCCTTCTTCAAAAACTCCACCCACATAACATAAGCCTGTGGCTTCACGTGAATACCATCTGCAGTCAGTTCCTTTTTCAGATCGCCGTTCGCGTCTGCAAAGATCTCATGCAGGTTAATATACGTAACATTATATTCCTTGGCAATCTGCTGAATACCGATATTCAATTGCAGAATGCTGTCCTTCTTATTCTTCAGGTATTCCGGTGTGGTTAAGGGTTCGTTCAGCGGCAATACACTTTCAATATAGATCTTTGTTTTAGGTGTATTCGTATGCAGGTAATCCAGGATGCGGCGATAGTTATTCAAAATCACCTCTCTGGGCAGGTTACGGCTCAGATCATTAATACCAATACCAAGGAACAGTTTCTTAGGCGCAGCTTTAGCAACTCCTTCCAATCTTGCCAATACGCCAAAAGTATTATCGCCTCCGATTCCTCTGTTCAATACCACTTTACCGGGTAATAACTCTCCCCAGGCGCCTCTTTCTGTAATACTGTTTCCCAGGAATACAATACCCCCCTTCACTACCGGCAGGTTATTAAACAATTCCATTCTACCCTGGTAATAAGTATTATTATAGCTGCTATCGATCTTCTTTACAGGAGCCTGCGCCAACACAGCCGTGCTCATCATTGCGCCCATCAAAACACCCGTTAATTTCTTTCTGTATGCCATTTTATTTTTTCTTTTTTGTATTATATATCGACACATTGATACAGAACTCTGTACTTATAACCTATAACTTACAACCTACAACTCACAAATACTTCCTCCCCCTCAAATACGCGGCCCATTTCAAATATCCGGCATTACTGATATGCAAACCATCTGTAGTGAGCTTGCGCGGCAATTGCCCGTCTTCGCCAACAAATTCAGCAAACAGGTCTACATAAGTACAATGATACTTAGTAGCAACCTGTTGCAGGCTATCATTCAGGGTTCTGATAATACCATTATTAATCTTCGCATAAATATTCGACATTACTTTCTCCGCCACTGGCAATACACTTTGCAGGTAAATACTTGTTTTAGGCGATACTGTTCTGATCCTTGCCACGATCCTGTCATAATTATAAGCGATGTACGAGGGGGGTGTCCCGCGTTTCAGATCATTAATACCGATCAGCAAAAAGATCTTAGAAGGTTTCAGAGCAAGCACCGAATCAATCCTGGCATATACACCATAAGAGTTATCGCCACTGATCCCCCTGTTCACCACATTCTTACCGGGAAACAGGTCGGTCCATGGGCCAGCCTCTGTAATACTGTTGCCAAGAAATACCACCGGTTTCTTAGCCGGATGTAGCAAACTAAAAAACTTCAATCGCTCCAGGTAATAATTATTGGAATAAGTACTATCTACCGATACTGCATTTTGCGCAGTAGCAGCACTTACAATACAGATCAACAAACATGTAAGAAGGCTCTTCCTCATGCTGCAGTTATTTTTAAACGATCATACCAGGTAAATTTCAACACGATCATACAACTGATCCAGACAGCCATTGCCGCAAAACCACGACTGCTATACCCAAATACAAATAATACAGGCATGATCACCATACTCATCTGCCAGCAGATACCTACCAGCACATTCAGCATATCCCATTTAAACTGGCGATTGGGCTCAAATGAAGGATTTACTTTCTGCACCCATTTCAATACAGGCTGCCAGAAACCCCATGGTTTAGTATTGGCATAAAAAGTTTCCAGCACCTGTTGATTGGCTGGTGGTGTAAGCAGGCACCCAATAACACTTGCTCCCATAGATAATATAAGGATAAGGAAGAACGAGATCAGGGTACCGATACCACTGCCAAATAAAGAAGCATACTCAGGGAAATAATTAGTACTCAACCATGCCATCAGTGAGGGAACAAAAGTTGCAGAGAGCAACCCTGCCACCATACCGGCAAAATAACCATATCCATTAAAACGCCACCAGATCCATTTCAATACGTTGGCCGCTGCATATCCTCCATACAGTGCAGAGGTGATCCATAATGTAAGAGAACTTAATGAATTAGCAAACAAACCAAAAATACAGCCAACAGCAATGATAGCTACAGAAGTAATATAGCTGCATTTAACATAATGACGTGGTGATTCATTGGGCTTGAAATATTTTTTATAAAAATCATTCACCAGGTAAGCAGGCGCAGCATTCACAAAAGCAGAAAACGCACTCATGAAAGAAGCAAGCAAGCCAGCCAAAACGATACCACGGATCCCGGCAGGAAGGTAATTACTCACCACCTGGCTCAGTATTATTTCAAAGTCAGGCTTCTGTTGCGATTGCAGTACAGGCATAAAGTAAGTAAACCCGATCAGTGTGAGTGCACTCACCATCATAAACAGCGGGATATATAATACAAGATTGGTAAACCCTGATAACATCGCAGCCTCTGCAGGCTTTTTAGCACTGAGAATACGCTGCATATCAAAACCCGGTACAGGGCCCGCCAGGCTTGCAAAGATCCCTTTACCGATCATCATCATCATTAAAGCGCCAAACCATACAAAACCATCTTCTGCAATTTTTTGATTGGCCTGCGGAAAAGTGGTACCCCAATCCACATCCAGTTTCCATTGTGGCCAGAAAGAATCCCAGCCTTTTGGCAAATTCTGGTGAAGTGCATTATAGTCTACTCCCTTTACAGCATAAGTCACCACCAGGATACAGCTTACCACAAGAATGCCGTATTGCAATACCTCGGTAGCCACCACACTATACATACCGCCTTTCACAGTATACAGCGTAGTAAATGCCACTACTATAAAAGCATAAGTTTGCTGGTTGGTAAATAACGAATTCGAAAGATCCCAGGGAAGAATGTTCGCTGCAAATTTCCCAATACCCACAAATACATATCCTATAAAACCAATTACACTGATAATGGCAAAGATCACTACGATCATATGCGCCAGGCGCCCTCCCTTATCATCACCAAAACGTTTAATGATCCAGTCCGCACCCGTCATTGCATTACTCCGTCGTATCCAGATAGCAAGAAACACCATTACAAAGATCTGGTTCCAGATAGGCCATAGCCAGGGTAACCATGCAGCTTTAAAACCATAGATAAATAACAGCGCTACATAAAACGCAGTACCGCTTACATCAAACATACCGCTGCTGTTACTGAATCCTAACCAATACCATTTAATATTATTGCCGCCTAAAAAATAGGACTGGATATCTGAAGATGCCTTTTTAGAGATCCAGAACCCAAGGCCGATAATAACAACCAGGTAAGCCAGGATTATTAAAATGTCGATGGTCGAAAGATTCATGATTGTAAGGGGTAAATAAAATTGTGAATTATTGTTTAGTTATAACACATGTTGCTTTTTCAGGTAATCAACCCATACCAGGTAGCCCGCACCGGAAAGATGCAAACCATCATAGGTATATTTTGCATCCAGTTGCCTGCTGCTATCCAGTAACACAGGATAGAGATTTACAAAAGATACTTTCATAGTATCAGCCATCTCTTTCAGCGCTTTATTAAGAACCACTATCTGCTCATTGGTTCCACTGTAATATTGCCTGCCGATCAGGTCATTATTAATAGGGAATACACTCTGCACATATATTTCAGTAGCAGGAGAGCTCTTCTTAACCTCATCAATGATCTTCTTATAATTCTCAACGATATAAGTTACCGGTATCCTCTTATTAATATCATTGGTCCCGATCAGGATAAACAACTTCTTTGGTTGATGCCTTACAATTTCATCCACCCTGGCACGAAGACCGTAAGTATTATCACCGGCAACTCCCCTGTTCAGCACTTTTTTAAATCCCATAAACTCGGCCCAGTCGCCCCAATGCGTAATACTATCTCCCCAGAAAACAATAGCTCCTTTTACAACCGGTAATTGTTTAAAATAAGCCAGCCGGCTATCATACAGGTAATTGCGGTAAGTACTATCTACCTGTTGTGCCTGCATTCCGTTTTGAAATGCAAACAACAGTATCAACAAAAAGGCAGATTGTATCTTTCTTTTACCACACATCCCTTTCAAATTCCATTTGTAGTTTTAAAAATAAGCGACCGGAGATGAGCCCGGCCGCTCAAACGACTGCTACCGATATTGGATCTTACAATGAACATTTATCTCAAAACTCTCTTATTACCTATTCCTGGTACCTGGTTCCTAATCAATGTCGTTGAATTAAGCTCCGGAGGAGCTACCTGTAAGGCACCGGAGGCCCCTATCAGGGCCACGATATGCTTATAACGATCATTTCTATAAACAAGAGGCCACGCTATGGTCCCTTCTTAATTCCGACCGGTGGAGACACACGCCGGGGAGCGTTCCGTGGCAGGTGTCTTCACCAGCCATTTAATTCAATGACATTAACCTCCGATTTACGTTTTCCAGAGCCAGCCTTTCTTTGTAAAGAACACAGTCACCAACGACACGATACCTGTAAACAACACACCACTTAAAAAACCCGGGATCACAGTTTTCTGCATAGCAAGATATCCCTGCATAGCGCCGCTAAGATGCAACAAAGGCAACAATAAAAGATTACCGGTCACATAAGCAACCATGGGGTTCTTCCCATTCAGGCTCAGATAATTGATCACCGCACCACCAGCCTTTCCAAACTGGCAGCCATACAGCGCTATCATCATAAAAAAGGCAAGCCCGCTCGTTACAAAATAATAGCTGTAGGTAGATGGATCTTTCTTGATCCCACCTTCATAAGCTTCAAAAAAAAGACCCAGCAACAACAGAAATGTACCGGCCTGCAAAAACAGTTTTACCTGTTGGTACAGCAATGCAGCTTTTGCTCTTTCAGCATATACCAGCAATGTGGTACAGATTGCTACACTTACAAGCAGGTTGATAAAAGTAAACCTGCCAAATAACAGGACCACGTTCAACACAACCAATGCAAAAGAAAGCAGCGCTGTGATCCTGATCCAACCGCGCGCTTCCTTTGTTTCGGCAGTCAGGGTAATAGGGTAACGGATCAACCAATCCCCGGCAATAGTTCCGGGTATAATAATGAACAGGTATTTCAGGTAATAGAATTTATACGCCCAGGGAATCGGTGACCATTGAAACAAGGCATCAGTCCACGTACCGGTTCCTTTGCTCAGGAAAACAGCCATCACAAAAAGAAGAATACCAACCCGCAGCAAAGGGTTATTGCGCGTTAACCACCATAGCAGGGTACCAAACAATGCCATATTTGCCAGCACCAGGATGATGATATCACTCCGTTGCCATGAAAAACCTTTTCCATCCTTAAAAGGCAATACGATCAGCATTACTACAGCCAGTGCATAAGCAAGCACCTGCAGGGCAATGAATAGTTTCTTATACTTCTCCCCTGCCGGGCGATACAACTGAAAAAAGATCAATACAAATGCACCAATAGATAACAAATAATCGATAGTCTGCGGATTACTACTGATAACAGCGCTACGGGCGTGTACCGTAAAAAAGGCAAAAAACACCAGGATGATAAATCGCCTTAATGCAGTATAACCAATTTCATAAAAGCCCGTACCGGCAGTTACTTTTTTATTTAATGCCAGCGGAATTGCTGCTCCCATACTAAACAGGAAAAACGGGAACACAAGATCAACCCACGAAATACCGGCAAGCGTAGGTACAAACACATGCGAAGGAGGTGGCGTTTGCGCATGATACATCCATGCCGGCAAAATGCCAAACGCAATGCTGCTGGAAAGCACCATCAGCAAAATCGCTAATCCCCTCAATGCGTCTAAACTTTTATTACGTTGCATAGTGCGTGAAAAGTGAAACTTTGTTACCGGTTACAGGATACAGGTTTCTGGTTTCAATATTCGAAATTTAAGGTCCGGCATTTTCTTTCTTCCGGACTTCCGGTCTCTATGACTTCCCGACTGATTTCACGCAAAGACAGCAAAGGCTCGCAAAACTGTTTTGCTAACTGCAAATTGCCAACTACCAACTTGTATTCTTCGCCGCTCGTAGCTCAAAGCCCGCGGCTTGTATTCGCGTTCGGCGTTAAGCGTTCGGCGTTAAGCGTTCCGCGTTAAGCGTTCCGCGTTGAGCGTTCCGCGTTGAGCGTTCCGCGTTGAGCGTTCCGCGTTGAGCGTTCCGCGTTGAGCGTTCCGCGTTGAGCGTTCCGCGTTGAGCGTTCCGCGTTGAGCGTTCCGCGTTGAGCGTTCCGCGTTGAGCGTTCCGCGTTGAGCGTTCCGCGTTGAGCGTTCCGCGTTGAGCGTTCCGCGTTGAGCGTTCCGCGTTGAGCGTTCCGCGTTGAGCGTTCCGCGTTGAGCGTTCCGCGTTGAGCGTTCCGCGTTGAGCGTTCCGCGTTGAGCGTTCCGCGTTGAGCGTTCCGCGTTGAGCGTTCCGCGTTGAGCTGTATTCAACTTACAACCTATAACTTAAAACTTACAACCTGTATTCCTTGTGCCTTGTCTCTTAAATCTTGTGCCTTAGCTTATAACCCTACTTCTTCTTCACCACAATCGCGCTCATTACAGCCCTTTCACCGGCAGCATCAGATGGCTTCACAGTTGCCTGTCCGTTCACCATCATATAGGTAGAGCCACCTCCGTCCAGGTTCAAAGCACCGGTACACCCCATACTTTTCATCAAGGCAGCTACTTCACGTAAGGTTAAGCCGGGAGCTCCTGCTGAGTTACCGCCCTCCACAGCAAGGATGATTACCTTACCTGTTGAAGTAAAACCAATAGCAGACCGGGCTCTTGAAGAAGTATTATCTATATCGATCAACTCGGCTGTATCAGTTACGTTCACTACGTTATTTTTGATCAGGATGGGCGACCCGCCTATGGCACTCTGCACATTCCATACACTTCCACCTGAAGGAAAAGAGACATCCGGAATAGCCTGTGGTGCACTGTTCAATGCATTAGGACTAGGCGCGGGATAGCTGTACAATGTTCCGTTACCGGCGCCCACGTGATACACCCAGGTTACATCCGGCGTACCATCAGCCTTCAATCCAAAAGCTCCACGTGTAGGATAATAAGTTGCGTTGGTATTATTGTACGTGCGTGTCAATGATTTAATATTGATAGCACTGATTGTTCCATTGTATTGAACAAGACTATAAGAAGCATTGGTACCAAAAAAACCGCCGTTGATGCACACATACTTTGTACCGCTCTCTTCAGCATACATAGTACTGGGCTTCTTATTAACAGTAGGTACTACAGGCTTAAATTCAATATTTGCATTTTTAGGATCAAATGCCACACAATAAGCATTCATGGTTTTACCATTATAGGCTGTTGTGTTGTTATAGACCTCTATGCCGGTAGGAAAGCCACTCATCAGCGAGGTTGCTTTTTTCCATTCAGCCGGTAACGTCACTACGGCTGCTGGTGGCGTAATAGTCACAGTATCTACTGGTATTGTACCGCCGCCATATACATCTTTGGATTTAGAACAGGATGTTACGGCTATCAGAACGATACCCGATAACAATATTGACAAGTTTAAGCAGTTTCTTTTCATAGCAATCTTTATTGTTTTATGCCAGCTTCAACCGCATCCCACAATGTCTGTTTCAAATAATTAGCCTGGGGGTTATACACGTGTATCACATCAAACAGCATAATGCCGCCAGATGTATTATTGAGTATATATTTAATAGCTCTTGTAATTTCTGATTTGCTCGACCACTGCAGGTTACCCATATCTATACTTCCGTACAGGGGAACCTTGTTTTTCGTAACATACTTGATCCCATTAAGTGAACCTTCAATACTCCACCAATGGTACTTTAGGCTGGCAGTAGCTGCATTCTCCGACAAAAGGATCTGGGTAAAATAATTACCTGTCATCATGATATCCAGTTGCTCTGCATAGCCGGTTTCTTTATAACCGGGATAAGCCCAGTCAAAACGGATAGCCTGGTCCTGGAAGGGATCATAATCCTGGCTCGCCCAGTTTACACCTACCTGGTAATAAGTGCCATACCATGCACCTACATATACACCAAAATTCACATTGGGATTAATGCTTTTTACAGCAGCTCTTGCCTGTTTAAAAAAGTTATAGATAACGGAAGAGCGATAGTACAGCCACTTCTGATAATATTTTCCGGTTGTAGCAGGCAATATTGTACCACTGCTGTTTTTCCAGGAGCTTACGATATCTCCGGGAAAGCTCATAGAACTGGCATTATTATCATTGAACTTATCTTTCAGCCAGCTGATAAATTGCGTTTTACTGTAGTCGGAAAAATCGGCATAGATATCTGCATAACGGCAATAGTCCAGCAGAATACCGTCAATATTATATTTAGATACGATCTCTTTTAAAATGTTCAGCGCTCTTTCCTGCACTGCAGGCTGAGACGGATTTACAAATCCATTACGCCCCATACTGGTAATTGGTACTCTTTTACCGGTTTCATCACATACAATAGACTCATAATTACTTCTAAAGGCAGCATCATCATACAATTTACCCATTGGCACACTGGCATCTCCCTCCACAAAAGTTACCGTAGAGGCATATACTTTAAAATTTCTTTTTCTGGCTTCAGCAATCATAAAACCCACATAATCTACCCCATCAGTAATACTCTTTCCATTCAGACTGGTGATCTGTTTTGCATAGGCACTGGGATACATAGTATATCCAGAGCTTCCTTTAACGTCAATTACCACACCGGTTACCCCTACATTTTTCAGGGTATCCATCATCAGCTTGATCTTAGCAGTATCATTAAACCTGCCATTGGTTCCGAACACGTTCGACTTAGAATCAATCCATATGATCACGTTACGTTTACGTACTGTATCCACTATTTCAGTACCCCCGCCACCTCCGTTACCACCTCCGCCATCAGAGGAAGAACTCTTTTTACAGGACTGTGATAAAAAAAGTAAGGCACCCAAAACCAGGGAGGTTATATATACACTACGTTTCATAAAAGTGATTTGATTGTATGGAGTGGAATATCAGGAATATCGAAAATGACAGTGTAAAAAATGTGGGCAGCCATCCGGGACAGCTACCCACTATTAACTATCAAAACTAAGGAGCATACTTGGTGAACTCATAAGCGGCAACACCGCCATTTGTCAACAGGATGTAAGCATACATGCGTTCCCTGTCTGATGAATAACAGCAACAGATATCAGCCGCACCATTACCATTAGCAGTGGCATTCAGGTCAGATGCATCCGGTGAAGCAAATACCCTGAAGCTTGAAAATCCTACAGCAGTAGAAGTAAGCCCGATATTGGATGATTTGGTTACATCAAACAATGACATTCCCAGTTTGGTATTGGCAGCGTTTTTAAATGTTGCAATAGCCAGGAAATTAGCATTATTGAAGTTGAAATAATCCATTGTCATATGGCCGATACCAACCACGGAGGTTTCTGTTGTAAATGCGATGGTCCTGTTATTGGTAGCACCGTTTACCAGTGCGATCTCGGCAGGATAGTTTACAAAATAATCACCATTCGCAGCTACCGATGCAGGCTGTGTTTCTGCATAGAACGACCAGGTACTTGTTAATGAAGCATATGGTATAGCAGAAGGCGTATTATTTACCAGGGTACCACTTTCTACTCTCCAGCTATAAGTGATGTTCGATACGCCTGCTGTAGCAGCTATTGATGCATTCTTGTTTACATCCCCATATACATTCATTCTTCTGCCCACACCACCGTCACCGGCAATGGCAGCAGGATTATTGTTTGTCCACTGGATCAGCTTTACAGGGTTGGCATCAAACGGATCATTGTATCTGTACACATAGAATACAGAACTCTTAGGCGCCCATGATGATATAAGGATATGTCCTGCAGAATCATTCGCAATAGCAAAACTGCGCAAACTGCCGGGAGGTACTGTCATATCCTGTACATAAGCTCCGGTAGTACGGTTATAAACCTTATACGTGGATGGCGTAGTACTTAAAGCCAGTACGATATAATCGCCACTTACAGCCATTGAACGGTTGTTATCATTGGTAGTAAAACCAGTAATATCGGTAGCGTTTTTCTTCCATAAAAGCCTGCTGATCCCTACACCATAGGTCAGCTTCACAGGCTCTACAGCTTTCAGGGTGTATGCTTTTTTAGAACCATCCACACCGGTTACAGTGAAAGCAACATTCTGGTTAAGGTTAATGGATGTACCGTTGGCCAGTGATGGCTGCGAATGCGGGTTTAATTCCGTTGTTAAAGCAACGTTCGTCACGTTGGTACCCGGAATTACATAAAAGATAGCCTCACGGGTAGTATTATTGATAATAGCGTCAATAGTTTGAGTAGCGCCATTTTCAACATAGCTGATACTGGCCTTTCTCAGATCCAGGTCAGCTACGCGCTTACCTACCAGTACATACTTGCTCACACTGCCATTGCCGGCTGTTACCTGCAGGCCTATGGGGTTGGTAAGATCCATTAACCCGCCCAATGTGGGCGCCATGGAAGCATCTGTAGGAATGGTTGATCTTACAATGATCTTTTTAATATCAGTTTCATTGTCCGAATCTACCGGGTAATAATATGGAATATCAAAATAGATAGTATCGTTACCATATTTCGGCTCAAATAAGCGGTCTTTACCTCTTCCTTCCAGTGTAGCATAGATATCGCTAAGCACACTGGACGATTTGCGCGGAATAGCATCAGCCTTACGACAGGCAGTAAAACCACCACTGATACCCGCCACCACAGCAAAAGATAATATATAGCGTTTCATGATTTGTTGTTTTGATGTTTGCAGATAAATGGATTACCAACCTTTGATTTGCGTAAGCGTTGTATTGTTCAGCAATTCAGTAGAAGGAATTGGCAGATAATACAATGCAGAGGTAAACTGGCGCTGCATATTGTCGCAATTCACCACTTCATAAGTGTAACCACCTCCTGAAGGAGTGATCTTATGACCGGTAAACTTCACACCATTTAATACAGTGTGCGCTTTACGCCAGCGGCGAAGATCCCAGTAACGTTGGCCTTCAAATGCCAGTTCCACTTTCCTTTCATGTTCTACAGCTTCCATTAACTGTGCAGCTGTAGATGCCAACGTATTGGGCAATCCTGCTCTTGTTCTTACCGCATTGATTGATTGCTGTGATGCTCCTATATTGTTGAGTTTAGCCTCTGCCTCTGCATGGATCAATAGTATTTCAGCATAGCGCATCTCTATCCAGTCCTGTGTGCTGCCATAAGTAACAAAAGTGGTATTCGCAGGATCAAGCATTTTTTTGAGATAATATCCTGTAACCGTTCTGTGAGGGTCTGTAGACAAACCATATTCAATAAAACCTTCGGTAGTACCCGTGGTAGAAGAATTGATGGTACGTCCTTTCCAGGTAGCGCCATTGTATAATACAGTAGCATAAAAACGCTGCTCACGGTTCAGGTAAGGATTAGCGGCCTGTGTTGTATTGGACCACAGGAACTTGGTACCATCGCTCATTTCAAATTCATTCACCAGTTCTGCTGTTGGTACTCCGTACACCAGGCACTGACCGGAAGCATCCGCAGGAGGAGCATATCCAAGATCAAATGAATGGGTTAACTGAGGAGATACATAACTCAGTTTAAAAATGGCCTCTTTAGTACTTTTATTGGTGAAGATGTTGGCAAAATTGCTTTCCAGTTCGTAGTAGCCTTCTTTCGCCAGGTCTATTACAGCCTGTGCTGCATTCGCTGCATTTTGGTAATAAGCCTGTGAATTGGCTGCAGCGACACCGGTCAGTTCGTCTGAGTTAAATTGTTTTTTATCATACTCAGCAATTGATGCCGCATATAACCAGGTACGAGCCAGCATACCGTAAGCCGCCCCTTTGGTAGCACGACCTGTTTTGGTAGCACCCCATTGCTTCGGCAGGTTGTCGGCAGCAAACTGAAAATCAGCTGCGATGAACCTGTACACGCTATCCTCACTTGAGCGCTGATGCAGGTTGGTATTATACTGGCTCATATCATTCAGCAGAATGACACTGCCATGCAGTTTTGCCAGCCAGAAGTAAACATACCCCCTGATAAAACGCGCCTCAGCCAGGTATTGATTCTTAGTGGCTGCATCGATCTTTCCATAACCGTTGATGCCACTCATAAACTCATTCAGCCTGCGGATACGTGTATAAGCATCACTCCAGTAGCTCAACTGGGGGCTTGCTGCATTTACACGTGAGGCATCTGTTGCCAGCAGGTTTACCGTACCATTACCTGCTACTGTAGCAGTAAATTTCATGATATCAGTTAAAGCATCTGTAGCATTATTGTAGCCAATAGGAAATGTACCAAACTGAAAAGTTTTAAACTCGCTGTACATTCCCATAATGTATAACTCTATGTTGGAAGGATTACTCCATACAGCTTCTTCTGTATAACGGCTGGTAGGTACAATATCCACTTTACAACTCTGCACTGCCATTATCAGCCCTGCCGCTACCGCTGTTTTTTGTATGATAGAAAATACTTTGCTCATAAGATCAATGATTGAAAAATTAGAATGTAAGATTTACTCCACCTGAGAACATGCGCTGTTGCGGATAGAAACCGTTGTTCACGTTTGGCATCTCAGGGTCTATGTATTTCAGCTTATCCCATGTAAACAGGTTGAAGCCTGAAACATATACACGCAATTGCTGGATCTTGGCCGTCTGCATCCATTTGGAAGGCAAAGTGTACCCGATCTGCATAGATTTCAGACGTACATAAGAACCATCGCGGATCCATCCTGAGTTAGAATGTGCATTATGAGCAGTTAAAGAAGCTTTATAGGAGCTTAAACGTGGATAAGCAGCATTGGGATTATCAGGCGTCCATGCATTCTCTACCAGGAAGTAAGGAGAGTTACCATAGTTATAGAATGGCTTGGTAAACGGAGTGTTATCATCTACACCACTTGTACCGCTTGATCCTTCATAAGTACCAGCCAGGCTTACATTACACAATGCAGCGCCCTGGAACAAGGCAGAGAAATCGAAACCACCGTATTTCAGATCAATATTCAAACCATACATCAGCTCTGGCAGGTTACTGCGGCCAACATAGGTCATATCATCTGTACGTGTCAGGCGACCATCGCCATTCAGGTCTTTGTACTTAAAGAAGCCGGGAGCAATAAAACCACCGCTGGGCGAAATACCATTGCTGGCCTCGGCCCATGTCTGGTACATGCCATCTACAACAAATCCCATTTTAGTACCTGCAGGGTGTCCTACTTTACGTTGCCATTGGGGTAATCCATCACTTTCATTGAAACGTAAGATCTTGTTCCTTGCCCAGTTTACGTTGGCAGTTACACCATATTGCAATTTTCCGATCTTATTATTGTGTTTGATCTGCAGATCAAAACCACGGTTCGACATCTGGCCATAGTTGATGCTGGAAGGATTATAACCACCCAGCGAAGAAGCATACAATGCAGAAGGATCATTCAGGATATCAGATGTGATCTTATAGAACCACTCAAAATCTATTCCCAGCAATCCATGCCACAATACTGATTCAAAACCAACATTGGCAGTTTTAGAAGTTTCCCATTTTACATTCACGTTCGGAATAGCACCTGTGTACAATGCTGATACCGGCTGACCTCCTATTACAACTACAGGAGCAGAGGTAAGCTGGAATGTTTGCATATAAGGAAATGAACCTACAGCAACGTTACCATCATTACCCAGGCGTCCAAAAGATCCTTTTATTTTCAGGAAATCTACTGTACCGCTCAGCTTGTCAAAAAAGTTCTCTTTGCTCACTATCCAGCCCAAACCCACAGCAGGGAACATATCCCAACGGTTTGCTTTGGCAAATTTTACAGAAGCATCCCACCTGTTAGCTACTTCCAAAAGATATTTATCCTTATAACCATAGTTAACACGTACCACATAACCCGCCCTTGCATCTACGTTGCTGGAACCTGTCGGAGAAATAAAATCAGCGGTAGCAGTACTACCAAAGTCAATCTCCTGCAGATCAGTCAAAGCAAAATTGCTGGCGCCCGTAGAGAACAGGTTGGTTCTGTAGCTGGACCACTCATACAATGCCAATGCAGTAACACTGTGATCGCCAAACCTGTTATTATAAGTGATAGATGGCTGGAAGGTGCGCCTGTTATTCTGGTTATACGACTGACGTAAAGTTGTTTTAGTAATTCCGGGAGGGTTGGCAATAAGCGTATAATCACCGGTTACCTGGTCGCGCTGACGACCCATTAACTGGTAAGGAGTTACCCAACCTTTATTTTCTGTTGATGTTTTATCATAAGCTACCAGCAATTTAGCCTCAAGACCTTTTACCCAGGGAATCTTTGCATTAATGGTCATATTACCCAGGAATACATTGGTCTCGCCTTTCTGGTAACCAGATTTTTCTACTGCTGCAATCGGGTTTACCCAACCTGCACCTGCATAGTGTGCCGTAGGCAATCCATTGGGAGCATACAATGGCATATTAGGCAGCATACGCACCGCCTGGTAAAAGGGGTTCATGTATGCAGTATTGTCCGGAGAAATACCAGGAGTATTAGACAACTGCTGACGGGCAGAAAGATCTACCGCTACAGAGATAAATTCATTTAATTGCGCATCTACGTTGGTACGCGCGTTGTATCTTTTAAAATTGGTGCTTTTCACAACACCTTCCTGGTCAAGATAACCTACACTGGTAAAATACCTCACCTTATCTGAACCTCCACGTACCGTAATGCTGTGTTGCTGCGAAACAGCCCTGTTATCAACCAACATTCCTATCCAGTCAGTATTACCCAGCAAAGGATTGGTATTGGTTCCATTACGAACCGCATCTATCTGCTCTTGTGTATATACAGTAGGTACAGGATTGCCATCAGTATGTGCCAGGTAATCGTTGTCCATTTCAATACCTTTATTGTACCACTGCATATAATCAGGGCCATTCAGGAATTTTGGAAAACGTGTATTGGAGTTAGAAGTAAATGCACCATCGTAGCTGATAACAGGTTTCTGGTTCTTACCTCTTTTGGTAGTGATCAGGATAATACCATTCGCAGCCTGCAAACCATATACGGCAGTAGAAACCGCATCTTTCAGCAAGGTGATGCTTTCGATCTCATTAGGATCGAGGTTACTGAAAGAAGCACGCTGTACGTTATCGATAATGATCAAAGGAGCAGCAGCTGATCCATAAGTACTAAGCCCCCTGATACGCAATGTAGCATCATCAGCACCAGGGCGACCTGATTGCTGTAAACTTACCAGGCCCGGTAAACGGCCCGCCAGCATATTGGTAACGTTCATTGCAGGCGCTTTCTTTAATTCCTCTCCACTTATCTGTGCAACCGAACCAACCACGTTAGCTTTCTTTTGTTTGCCATAAGCTACCACCACCACTTCCTCCATGTCTTTCTGGCTTTCTGACAGTTTCACTACAACCGGTTTGCCTGCTTCTGCAACAACGATCGCCGTTGCATAGCCCGTCATAGAAATTTCCAGTGTTACTTTCGCTTCAGCAACAGGCAAAGTAAATTTTCCGTCATCGCCGGAAACAGTTCCTTGTACGCTACCCTTAATAAATACTGAAGCCCCGGCAAGTGGTTGCCCTTTTGTGGTGCTCACGGAGCCTGAAACCGTTTTGGTTTGTGCAAATGACAAAGTATGGCACGCAAATAATATTGCAAGCAGCCACATCCTTCGCCATGCTAACAATAGACGCCTTGATTGTCTCATTTTCAATTGCATTGGTTAAAAGTGGAGGTTACTAAATTGGTTTCCGGTTATTCCAGGTTACCTGAAATGTTGACTGACTTATCAAAAGGATGAAGGTGTTTGTCGAATAATACCGCAATGGCCCGCCTGCTAAGCTGCACGCCGCTCTTTATACCGGAAGCATCAAGATCACCCGCGAGCTGTTGTTCTGTAAGTTTAAGGCCCGTTGCATTGAGTACCTGTACCAGCGAGGCTATCGTAAGCATATCGCCCGATGCTCCCCAGTAGGTTTTTAATACAGGATAATAGAGACGTAAGCCCTGCACCAGTTCATAAGCACCCATAGGCTGTTCGGGATAAAACCATGTTTGATTGGCCCACATGTAAGGCACTCCCGTTCCTTTCATAATACCGGTAGCACCAATTTGCTGTATCACATCAAACTGGGGGTCTGAAGAAGGAACATCAATAAAAGGCATGATGTATCCTTTGGATTTTATAAGTTGTTGCTGCACATCACGCACACTCAACTGTGCGGGTTGCAGATGTTTCCGGATGCAAAGTGCAGCCATTGTACCCGCCGCCTGTCCTAACTGTAATACCACCGGTTGAAGTCTTGTGGCACCATTTACAATATTGGATACACTGATGCTTTTTTCTGCCACTATCAGCCCGTCAACACCTGCGGGAATTAAACTTCCCATTGGCACGTTGTAAGAAGGCACTTTGATCTTTACGAAATCAATTTTAGGAGCATCCGGATTTTTGAGGTGATGATGATCAATAGTATAATCGCCTACTGCAATACCTGTGCGGTATAAAGGCTGTTCACTTTCATAAGGTTTCGAGATATTATTTACCGTAAATGTTACCAGTCCTTTTAAACGACGTGATTCACGGTGATAAGGGATCATTGGCAGTTTATCAGTAGTAGTAAATTCATCATCAGCCAGTCCCAGGTTCTTATATCCCAATGCAGTCTGCAGGTAATACACAAAACGCAACGTATGCAGTTTTGCTTCTTTTAACGCCTGTTCTCTTTGTGCCGGCGTACTTTCAATAATGTTCAGGTAAATATCGTTGCCACACTTGGGCCAGTTGATCATGTACTTATTATTCGGCAGTCTTCCGTATTGCATCATACGGAAACAATTGTTCTGCGGGCTATCAAATGAAGCAGGATCAGATACGTCGCAACTGCAGTCAAAAACCTTTGGGTCGTATCCTGCTGGTTTGGCAATTGTTTTATCAACGCCCTTACCATAATCTTTCAGTACAGCAACATAGGTAAGGTCCTGTATGATATTATTGGCTTTTTCAGGAGCCTGCTCTTCACCAATTTCATCACGGGCATCCATCCCTATTCTGTAACCAGCACCGGCAGCAGCCATTGCATCGCCTAATTCAGTAGCATCAATTAAGATGGTAGCAATAATGATTTGCTGTTTTTTTCCCTGTGTTACAGTAACTATCCAGTGATCCTGTTCGCGTTTGAGAGAGGTAAACTTTGTATTGAACCAGATCTGCAGCTTCTTTTCTGCTGCTGCCATCTGTTGCAGTAATTGATTGCCAACATGTGGCTCAAATAAAGTATTGCTGACCCAGCCGGTTTCCACTGCTGCGGCACCACCATAATACTGATAGAGCTTTTGCCTGAATTCGCCCCACAAACCGGCAGGCATACGATGATTACCATCTATTGCAGAAACACCTGCGCTGGTGAGCATACCACCCAGCCAATTGGTTTCTTCTATTACCAATACATTTACGTCCATCCTGGCAGCCTGAATACCTGCAGTAGTTCCGCTGGCACCGCCGCCAATTACCAGTACATCCGTTTTATACGCCTGCTGTGCATGCAACCGCACACTACCGCATAGCAGCAAAACAAATAATACATAGCAGTTGGTTTTGAATGTCATTTCAGAAGTTTTAAAAACAAATACAATCAGTATCTACTTCATGACAATCGTTCCGGGACGTAAAGTCCGGTTCATATGTCATTGCAAATCGTTAGAACTGTTTCGGGTTCCGGGTTTAAAGTTTCGTGTTCTTTATCCCCGGTCTTTCATGTTCAATTAATGCCTCTTATCAACTTATCAACCTTCCTGAACCTTGAACCTTAACTCTTATTCCAGGGTCTTCCACACTTGGTACAACGCTCTTGGTACATGAAAACAACCTTTCCATTTACCACCTTTCAGGTTCAGCAATACTTCTCCCCTCCTGTTCAGATAACCAAACCACTCACCATACTGGGGATCCCTGAAATGCTGCCAGGTGTAATCATGCACTTTTTTAAACCACTGCGCACAACGCTCATCACCGGTGTAGGTGTAGCCTTTTGCCAGCGCAACCAATGCTTCCACATGTACCCACCATAATTTCTGATCCCATTCCAGTTGTTGTGGCGGATGGCCCAGCAGATCCATGAAATACAGGATACCACCAAACTGTTTATCCCATCCATACTCCAGTGTATGCAGCATGATGTCAACAGCTTTTTTGATCAATGCCTCATCATTCAACCGGCGACCGAGATCCATAATAAACCACATCGCCTCGATGGTATGACCAGGATTCAGCAATCTTCCTTCAAAACTGTCGGAAAAACTGCCATCAGGATGCACGTTTTCCAGTATCAGTCCATAAGCAGGCTGATAAAAAACATCCATCACCTCATGAATAACTGTGGGAACAAATTCATCCACTCTGCTGGCACCCAACAGATGCTCTAACTCCAGCGACAGGTTGCATAAAATCATTGGCAAACTGAAACCTTTTAATGCACGTGTGCCGGGATATGCTTTGTTATAAGTGCCTTTCCAGTTGTGTTGTCTGCGCAGAATATTTTCAAAAGTATTTACAGCAATCTCTTTATACCGGTCAGTGGGCTGAGCCTTATCCAGTGACGCAAAAGCCATGGCAGCAAAACAATCACTGAAGATATTATAAGGCTGTACCAACGGTTTTCCTGCTGCTGTGAGTGAGAAATACCAGTTTCCCTCCGCATCGCGACCATGCTTCTCCATAAACTCGGCCCCATGCAATGCCATCTGCAGCCATACATCGCTTTTTGCTATATTATTATACATATAGCTAAAGCACCATACTTCTCTGCCCTGCAGCCACATAAACTTATCGGTATCAAATACTTTTCCTTCCCGTGTGAGGCAGGTAAAATAGCCGCCATTCTTCTCATCTTTGCTGTGTTGCAGCCAGAAGGGCAGCACACTGTTCAGCAACTCGTTGCGGTACATCGTTGCATAGGATTGCAACAACGACTCTCCCTTTAGCACTTCTTTTTCAGCAGTTAAACTCTCATTCCGGTCAGCAGCAGTCATATATCCGTGATATTTATAATTTATTTTACTTTTGCAGGTAAATTTATAATTAATTTTATTATTTCAAACTTAGTTAATAAATATTTTTATTTAACTAGATAGTTTTTAATAAGATTTTTAATTTCTATTACATTCATCTTATCTTAGTTTAATCAACTTTATCCCCCCGCATGACATTGAATCAAAGCATATTCGAGATATTTTCAGAAGAAAGCACGTCTGGTGTAGCGTACAAGAACAAGTCTTTGAAGCGCAGTATCATCAGCTATCTCGATGAAACAGGGAACAGTACCATCACAGACCTGGCACAGGCCATTAACATCAGCGTTCCCAAAACCACCAGCCTTATTAATGAACTAATCACTGATGGGCTGGTAAAAGATTATGGTAAAGTAGATTCAAAAGGTGGCCGCCGTGCCAGCATGTATGGCCTGGTAGCCGAATCAGCCTTCTTCCTGGGTGTAGATGTAAAAAACTATTATATCAATATTGGCCTGCTCGATTTCAAAAAGAACCTGGTTACTGCAGAAATGCATGTACCATATACATTGGCCAATACCCGCGAATCCTTTGACCAGCTTATCAAGATCATTCAGAATTTTATAGCGAATCTTCCCAAGGCCAACAGGAATATCCTTGCCTTATGTGTAAACCTGTCCGGGCGCATCAATAGTGAAAGTGGTTACAGTTACAGCTTCTTCCATTTTCATGAAGAGCCGCTCAGCACTACTATTGAGAACACTTTAGGCATCCGCACCTTCCTCGAAAACGATTCACGTGCTATGGCCTATGGTGAGTTTCACAATGGCATTGTACACGATGAAAAGAACGTATTGTTCGTAAACCTGGACTATGGTATTGGTCTGGGCATTATGCTCGACGGGAAGATCTATCGTGGTAAATCAGGCTTTGGTGGCGAGTTTGGGCACATCCCCGTTTTTTCCAACGAGATCATTTGCCATTGTGGTAAAAAAGGATGCCTCGAAACAGAAGCATCCGGACAGGCTTTGCTAAGACTATTTAAAGAAAAGATAGAACAGGGCTCCACTTCCAGCTTGTTACGCAATAATAAAATGCCTGAAGAACTACGCCTGTCTGACATAATACAAGCCACACGCAATGAAGATGTATTGTGTATTGAACTGATCGCAGAAATAGGTGAAAAGATCGGTCGTGGTATTTCAGTACTCATCAATATATTCAACCCCGAGCTGGTGATCCTCGGCGGAACATTAGCCGAAACAGGAGACTACATACGTTTACCAATACGCAGCGCACTCAATAAATACTCCTTGAGTCTCGTCAATAATGATACCCAATTACGCATGTCCAAACTGAATGAAAGCTCCGGCGTTATCGGCGGTTGCCTTATTGCCAGGAATAAGCTGCTCTCAGTGAGATAGCCCAATATTGTCGATTTCGGGATTTTGATATTTAGTGATTATAGAGAAAGGATACAAGGTACAGGGTGCTGGATACCAGATCATAAAATGCAGATGATTACATTGTTTGAACCTTCTATTGTTATCAACCATAACAATAGAGCCTACAACCATCAAACCATCTTGCTAATACCTGATTCCCAATTCCTGTATTCACTTACAACCTACAACCTGTATTAGCGTTTTGCGTTTAGCGTTCAGCATCTGTATTCCCCGTGTCTTTTTTCTTAATCTACTCTTTTTTATAAAAATTATTATTAAGTTTACAATTATTTATAATAATTTTTACTTACTAATTAGCCGAGCCGTTATGCAAACATCTTTTTCCCGCACTCTGAGCGCTCTTATTGTAACCGGCGCCCTGTCTTGCGCCCTGCAGACCCATGCCCAGGAGCTTACGCCCGAACTAAATAAACGATTACTGACAACACCACAGGGCAATATTATTGAACTACCCGGCCTGCTTACTGAAAAACTGCCACAGGTTGAATATCGCAAAATCGTAATGCCCGGGCCACAATACCTTATTTCAGATGATCCGGAATATATCCGTGTTCCCGAAGCCATCGCATTTCGCGAATCGGTACAGCCCGGTTCCGTTCGCCTGTATCTATATAATGTAAATGGTGTAAAAGAGCTGGCAAAAATTGAGACCAAGATCGCAGCCGTTATAAAAAATACCGGCAAAGCTCCCATGCACCTGCGCATGCTGAAGTTTTCTTCCCAAAAGCCAACTACCAGCTACTTCTTTGCAGGCAAACAGGGGCTGGCTGATTATTTTGCTTCTGTTCCCCAAACAACTATCCGTATTATTAAACCCGGGGAAACAATTGCAATCGATCCCCAACAGGACAAGAACATCGTAAAATATGATGAACTGGTACATGGCATTTACGAATTTGTAATTGACCAGCCCGGTGAAGTAAGCGTTTTGCAGACAGATACTAAAACGTCTGTTATTAAAGCTGCTGAAACAGTTAAGAATATACTTCCCTCAAAAAGCAAAAGTGGTGCAGGCCGTGGAGTATTTGGAGTAAGCAATTACCAGGTATATACCAACTCTACCATCGATACCAAAGAAGGCATTTCACAGATTATTGTAGCAGATGGCCTAAAAGATCCCTGGGTATTGGGTAAGGAAGGCACCACAGGTAATATTGCAACACTTGCCGGCAACTATGGCGTACTATATAATATTGATATGAAATGGAAAAGCAGTGATGGCAAAGCGCTGGCACTGGTAACCTGGAACGCACGCAGCGACAATAACCAATGGTGTGGTGGTATGGCCAACACTATGGTAGTAAGCGGCGGAAAATTTAAAGAAGGCATTATTCAACTCCCATCAGATAAACTGATTACACGTAAATCGCCGGAAGCAATATTGGTACAGGTATTTATGCCTGCCGGTAATGGAGAAGAACAGACAATTCATTTAACTTATTCTCCCCCCGGAGCATCCTGCCTGCCCACACCATTAATTTTTATCCCTGTAGATCTAAAAGATTTAAAATAGGTTAAGGCCCTGGTAAACACTCCACCCTGCGACGCTGAAATATCAGCGTCGCTTTTTTTTAATACATAGTCTCCTTGCCCTGATCGACATACACAAGCTGCTTTTGTTGTATAGGATCAAGTTTTTTGTCCTGCTTCCTGTTTTCGTGGCAATTTCATTTATTTAGCAATCCTTTTCCTGCTAACATTCAGTGGCATAATTTTTAAACACCATATAACTATCGGCCTGCAATATCCCAGTGAATGTTGCAAAATAAAATTCTGTTTCATATCTTCTAACAGCCATATACCCCCTAAACCCATAGAAAAAAATGAAATACATTTACCTGCACGTGCTTGGTAATATCAGAAAACGGGTGAGGCTTGCAATTGAAGGCGATATTATCAGGGGAACAATTGTAGAATTTGAGCCGCATACAAGGAATATGGGCGGCGCATGGAGTATGTCTGAATTCGCCATGGACCTGACTGATCCATCGGAAAAAGAACTTTTTGACGACATGCTTCAATCAATGGACACATGTACTGCAAAAGAATTTAATTTATCATTCCAGGAAGCAAAACAGTACCTTTTTCCACAAAGAAGAAAACCTCCCAAATCAAAAGCGGGGTTTATCTGGACCAAAAAGCAGTTATTAC
Organism: Chitinophagaceae bacterium; assembly: GCA_047602185.1. Classification (GTDB taxonomy): domain Bacteria; phylum Bacteroidota; class Bacteroidia; order Chitinophagales; family Chitinophagaceae; genus PMP191F. Next base: position 2,758,770 of record JASGHY010000001.1, read on the forward strand.
AAAAGATCAGGATATTTCTTAATAAACCAGGAGAAGCCGATGAAGATAACTATACACTATGATATTCTTTTTTCAGGAAAAAACTGTTTGTGGTAATCGCTTTCCTTACCCCATTCGCGACGATATTCCTGCAACTCTTCCATCATTTTTAATAACACATCAACGGGTACGTTATCGCCATGTTGTTTTTTGATCAGCTCATGCCGGTGCTGCATCTCTTCCCATGCGGCTTTGCTACGCTGTAGAAAAATGTAAACATCCATAATGCATTAGTTTGATTATTGCTTGCTATAACGACACCGGGTATCCTCAAATCTAATCCAAAAACATTATGAAAACAAACAATATAACCTTTTTCGTACATTACAGGCAGTTATTGACCTTACAACATTATTTAATCATACCTATCCCGACGGGTTTCAGATTTATACCTCATATTATCGCAACATATACCATTGATTGTTAGTATCTCCGGTAAATCAATACGTCTTACTCTTTTATCGCTATCCTAATGACAGGTTTCCCGGTAAACTTTCCCCCGGGGCAAAAACCAGTTCCTGCTACAGGTGGTTAAAGAACTGTCCAGATCTCAAAAGGCCTATCAACTCAAGTCAAACATTTTCGCCACAGACAAGCAATTCCACAACTTCTCTTATCTGTATCTATACATTTTCAATTCCATTTTATTCCTGAAAAACCAGCCTTGTTCATCTGGTTACGTTAACCTCCATTTGACGCGCCGGGATGTGTGAAATCAAAATTATTCCGATATATTGCTGCCGGATTTAGGTATCTGTAAGGGAATCCCGTTGCTCGCAAACATTATGAAATACACTACTGCTTTAATACTGCTGCTGATGCATTGTTGCCAGATATTCAGCCAGGTCACCAATGAGGAACTGATGCAGCAACTCGCTGCCACCATAGAACAGGCCCCCCGGTTCGACGCACAAAAACAACAGCATCTCCTTCTTATAAAACAAAGCCTTGCAGCCCAATCCAATTCCCTGCCCGGACAATTCGATGTTTACTCACGGTTATACGAGGAATACAAGATCTTCAATTACGATTCGGCTTACCGGTATGCCCGGTTGCTGCAACAAACAGCCCGGCAGCTCAATGATAGCCTGCGTATTACCTATGCCAAGATAAGGATCGGGTTTACCCTGCTCTCAGCAGGCATGTTCAAAGAAACCCTGGACACCCTGTCGCAGGTAAATATGAAAAACATGCCCGATAGCGTAAAGGCTGAGTACTATTCCCTGATGGGCAGGTTCTATTTCGACCTGGGCGATTTTGACAACGATCCTTACCATACACCTGTATATGTAGCCAAAGGCAGTCTTTATTTTGATTCAGCGCTCAAATATTTTCCCGACGGCGGTTTTGATAATCAGTATTATATCGGCTTAAAGAACATCAAATCCGGCAACCGCGCCACAGCATTCACCACTTTCAGGCAGATCCTGAATGAACAGCAACTGACTGATCATCAACTGGCATTAGTAGCTTCCACCCTCAGCGATTTTTATATTCAGAACGGGAAAACGGATTCTGCCATCAACCTCTTGTTAAGAGCAGCTATAGCCGATATCCGGTCCTCCACCAAAGAAACCTCAGCCATCTTTAACCTGGCAGGTCTGCTCTACAAAAAACGCGATGTAAAAAATGCTTCTATCTGCATTAACCAGGCTATTGCCGATGCCGTTTTTTATGGTGCACGCCAGCGTAAAGTACAGGTAGGCTCCATTCTGCCATTGATTGAAAGTGAGAAACTGAACCTTGTAGAGAACCAGAAACGAGTGCTGATCACCTATGCTACAGTTGTTACCCTCCTTTTCATTATTGTAATTGTATTGGCTGTGGTGATCTTCAGACAGGTAAAAAAACTGAAGCTGGCGCAAAAGGTCATCTCAGAGGCACATCATAAGGAACAGGCTATCAATCACCAGCTTGCAGAAGTAAATGAAAAATTATCGGATGCCAATAAGATCAAAGAAGAGTATATCGGTTACTTTTTCAATGCCAATGCCGAGTTCTTTAATAAGATAGAGCGTTTCAAAAAGTCACTGGAGCAAAAAATAGCCGACCGAAAACTGGAAGAGATCCGCTTTATTGTCAATAATATTGATTTGCGCAAGGAAAAAGAAGACCTGTTGCGCAATTTTGATAAGGCGTTCCTGAAGCTCTTCCCCCATTTTGTCACTGCTTTCAATGCGCTTTTTAAAGAAGAGGACAAGGTAACCCTGAAAGACGATGAATTACTAAATACCGACCTACGTATTTTTGCCCTCATCCGCATGGGCATACACGACAGTGAGAAGATCGCGCATATTCTGCAATATTCTGTCAATACCATCAGCACTTACAAAACTAAGATCAAGAACAAATCCCTGGTGCCCAATGAAGAGTTTGAAGAAAAGATCATGAATATTAAAACAGTATAAAGGATATTCAGGAAACAGTTAACAGTAAAACCACAACAACAATGCTATTAAAGCAGCTATAAGAGTGTTGAGGAAGTTTACTATGTCATTATTAATATATTGTTTGCGCTCCCATACCGCCCCCAGTACAGAATCGGCCAGATTACCGATAGCTCCCGCAATAATTACGAACAGCAATTCCCGGTTTGCAATTACCGGCCACACATATAACAAACCAATTACAGCAGCCCCGGCAATTCCTGTCAACGTCCCTTCCAGGCTTACTACACCATCCAGTCCTTTGCGCTCCCTCTTCCATGTAATGATGTTATAAAAATTACGTCCGTACACCATTCCCAGTTCCGAAGACAAGGTATCAGCAGTAGCAGAGGCAAAACTGGCTGCCACCATTAGCAGGTACAGATCTGCATGCAACCCGTCAAAAACGGCTAGCAGTGCCAGTATCCCCGCTACACCTGCATTGGCCATTACCTGCCCTGCCTTTCTCCTGGAAGGATTAACATCACCTGCTACCAATCCACGTTTCTCGTCTTTGCGCCATGCCGTGGCAATAGTACCCAATACAAAAAATGTCACCAGCATTCCCAGCCCCTTATAACCGGTACCGGAATAAATAACAAACCCGCATACCCCACCCGTAACTGCAGCAGGTATAGTGAGTTTACGCAATACTACACTGCCGGCCATGCCACACAGCAGGAACAATACAACAAAAAGATCGGGTAATGTAAAAAAGGGAACAGCAGTTATCAGCATGCTTTTGACTGGTAAAATTGATCTCCCGTTTGCAGGGCGTCTTTAATATGGGTCAGTACTGTTGCATCTGCTTTTCTGATATGAAAGAAATTATGTTTCTTTTTCAGTTTAAGAAGGTCTGGCGCCAGTTGTTCTTCCAGGTCAGGAGCTACCTGTAAAACACTAAGGTAAAAACTCACATATTTCTCCCGCGGCAATACTCCCCCCAGGCAGGGTTTCACCACGGTGGTACTCCCCAGCCTCAGGTCATTTTTATAATACAGTTCATACAGGTTGATAGCCCCCTCTTCCCGGGGTGTATAATCCTTATTGGCATACGCTACCAACAGCGTTTTAATTGCCTCATAAATGAGCAACAACTCGCCCTGGTTATCAGCAGGCTTTCTGATTCGCTTGGCCATACCCCGGTGTTTTTATAAAAATACAAAACAACGCCCTTTCAATCCGAAGATTTCCTGTTTCACGCAAAAACAGCAACGATTTGCAAAGTCGCAAAGGGTGTTAACTGCAAATTGCCAACTGCAAACTTTCTTCCTGTCTTTCCTTCGAAATTCAGTATTCAACATTCAACATTCAACATTCAACATTCAACATTCGATATTTTCACCTTCCGTACTTCCTTGTTAACTTATCAACCTTTCAACTGTATTTCCTTGAGCCTTGTTCCTTGAACCTTGTGCCTTAACTTACAACCGTATTTGCATTCAGCGTTACGCCGGCAGCACCCCGTACTTCGTACTTCTTATTTCGTACGTTCTTCTGCTTTCAACTGTATTTTTCATTCCTTATTTGTCATTTCCTTCACTCAATTCTTCATTTTACCCCCTACAAGATCATTATATATGAAATTATATAATATAATTTCAACTATTTAATAGTCAATTCATTAATTGATCAACGATACCCAAAAGCCATTATATTTCTTATACTCCCTGAATATAATTTGTGTTCGGCTCCCCCGCTATCTTTCTTTGATAAGGAAATTGAACCAGACACCGGCATTTCTCCCGTCCGGTATTACTAACGATTAACTGCAGATTGCCAAAATATGAAACAATACCAACGATGTGTTGCACCACATCCTCCGCAATTACCAATTCACTTACCATTATTGACCAGTAAACTTCTGTTTATGACAAAACCAGGATTGCTTGCAAAGCTATCTTTCAGCCTGCTATTGCTGCTATGCATGCAGGTAGCCTTCGCCCAAAGCAGAACCATCAAAGGAACGGTAACAGACGAAAAAAATGCCCCGCTTGCCGGAGCTTCTGTTACTATAGCAGGTACTGCTGGCGGCACCAGTACCGATGCCTCCGGGGCTTTCACCCTCTCAGTTCCCTCTTCTGCCACTACTATCACCATACAGTATGTTGGCTATGAATCTCAACAGGTATCCATTAAAGATGTTACCACGGTTACCGTTCAGTTACAGTTATCTAAAACCAGCCTCGATGCAATTGTAGTAGTAGGCTATGGTACACAGAAAAAGAAAGACCTGACCGGCGCCGTTGCTTCTGTAAAAGGCGATGATATTAAAAGTCTGCCTGTTACCAATGTGCAGGAAGCCCTGCAGGGTCGCATGGCAGGTGTGGAAGTTATCAAAAGTTCCGGCGCCCCCGATGCTACGGCCAACATCATTATCCGTGGAGTTTCTTCACTGAACAATGGCGCACCTTTATATATCGTGGACGGTGTGCGTCAGTCCGGTGATAACATTAACATCCAGGATATTGCTTCTGTAGACGTACTGAAAGATGCCAGCGCAGCTTCCATTTATGGCTCAGCAGCAGCCGGCGGCGTTATCATCATCACCACCAAAAAAGGACAGGTAGGAAAACCTACTATCAATTTCAGTGCGCGTTATGGCGTTACCAAACCCCGTATTCTGCAACTGCTGGATAGGAACGACTTCATCAAAATGAAGCGTTATATAAACCCTACCTATCTCAACAATGTTAATACAGACACTTTACCCAATACCAACTGGACAGACGAAATTTTCCGGGATGCTACTGAGCAGAACTACAACCTGTCTGTTTCCGGTGCTTCACCCAATGTGAACTACCTCGTATCAGGCGTTTACAATAATCAGAAAGGTGTTTTTCTCGATAACAAATCTTCCTTAGCCGGTATGCGTGTGAACACTGAGTACAAACTGGGCAACTATGTAAAATTCGGCGAACAATTGTATGTATGGCAACGTAATACCAACCCGGTAATGATTACTCCTATTAATCCGCCTTTCCGCTCTGTTCCCATTATGCCCGTATATGATAATACAGATCCTTCCAGCCCATGGGGAAAGAATCCGGCCGGATTTGCAGGCCCCAACCTGGTAGCACAGATCAAAACAGCACATGTAGATAATAAAAAATCAAACTTCCAGGGAAATGCTTTTGCAGAAATAAAACTGCCATTCTACCTCTCGTTCAGAACAACTTTTGGATACACATATTATACTGAAGATCAGAACTACTTCCAGGATGTGTACAATACAGGTGCCGTATCAGCACCTATCAACAGCCTGACCAAATTCAACTCCAGTACAAAAACATTGCTGTACAACTATGTACTGACCTTCGATCATACATTTGGCAAACATGCAGTGAATGCACTGGCTGGTTACGAACAATTCCGTTCTAACTACAATGCCATCAATGCTAAAATGACGTCTGTTGGAGGTAACTCATACGCGTTCATCCCAACTTCAACATCTACCAGCACCATTACACCCGGTGGTTATGATCCCAATGGTTTGGTAAAGTCAACATTCGGGCGTTTAAACTATAATTACGACGGTAAATACTTCCTCTCTGGTTCTATCAGGCGCGATGGAAACTTTACCGTATTTGGTCCCGGTAACCAGTATGGTGTATTCCCCTCTGCTTCTGCAGGCTGGCGTATCAGTGAAGAACCTTTCCTGAGAAATTCATTACCACAGGTAAGCCAGTTAAAACTGCGCGCAAGCTACGGTGTACTGGGTAACAGTAACATTCCCTCTTACCTGTTCCTGAGTACTTATGACTATATCAATGCACAGAACTTTGCGCCCGGCGCCCCACCTGCTATTGGTTATTCACAAACGTTCATTCCCAACCCCAATATCAAATGGGAGAGCGTGTATGAAACCAATATCGGTTTAGATGCAGAGTTGTTCAATGGTAAATTCTTCTTCACTGTAGAATGGTACAATAAGAAGACTAAAGACATGCTGTATGCATTGCCCATTCCTACCAGCGTTGGTATCCCGTCTAATTTCTATACCAACATCGGTTCTGTACAGAACAGGGGTGTAGACATCCTTGCAGGCTATCGCGATCATGTAGATAAACTGAACTACTCTGTCAGCTTCAGCGGTTCTTTCAACAAGAACAAAGTACTGAACCTCGATAATATCAACACCAACCCCATCCTGGCTGGCGATAACAACTATGGCAATCCCACTTTTGGTATCATGACCGGTCAGCCACTGGCAATTACCAAAGCAGGACAACCTTTTGGTATGTTCTACGGCTATAAAGTAGAAGGAATTTATAAAACAGATGAAGAAGTAGCCAAACATCCTCAGCAGGAAGGTTATACCGCACATCCCGGCGACCTTATCTTTTCAGATGTTACTCCTGATGGCGTTATCAATGATAAGGACAAAACCATTATCGGTAACCCCAATCCCAAATTCACTTATGGAGTAAACATCAACCTCAACTGGAAAGGATTTGATCTTGCTATGTTGTTCAACGGAGCAGCAGGCGTAGATATCTTCAATGGTGTGGCGCCTTATGCTCAATTCCCCTTCAGCGATGGTAATACTACCAGCAAAGTGTTTGGAGCATCTTACCTGGGCAATAACCAGCTTACATCACAGCCACGTATCGGTATCCTGAATAATCTGCCCGGTGGTGGTACCTCATTTACAGTAGACCCTAACCACAACTACTCATGGGCCAGCAGCTATTTTGTAGAGAACGGTAGCTATCTCAAACTTAAGAACCTCCAGCTAGGCTATAATTTCTCTGGCAAGATCCTTGACAAAGCCCATATCAAAAATGCACGCATTTACCTGATGGCAAACAACCTGTTCACCATCACAAAATACAGTGGCATTGATCCTGAATTGGGCGGCGGTGTTACCAACCGGGGCATTGATGCACCCTGGCAATACCCGCACACAAGGATTTACTCAATGGGGATCGACCTCACTCTTTAACCACATTTATTGATTTTGCGATGTAGGGGTTTTGAGATTTATAAAATCACTAAATCAAAAAATCCCGAGATCAACGATATAAAAAACGATTGTATGTATAAAAAAACATTAATAGCGCTGCTGGCAGTTTTAAGCATAGCCGGAGGTTGTACCAAAGATCCTTCGGGAGTAGCTCGCCAGGACGTATACAATAGCGGTAGTTATCCTACCAACATTACAGCCTTACTCGGCGTATTGGCCAGTGGCTATGCCAACATCCGTTCATACGAATTAAACGGCTTCCAGTTGTTGTGTAAAGACTTCGCCTGTAGCGAACACACCGCCGATCTCGCATATGGTGGTGAACAATCCTGGACTGAATTAGCATTAAATCACCTGAGCACTACCAACAGCTATGCCAACGACCTGTGGAAAGGCCTGTATGCCGGTGTAAAAGATGTAAACGTGTTTCTCGACAGGGCAGATTTTTACGAACAGAAATATGCTGCCCCCAGCGAAATGCAAATGGTCAATTACATGCGCGGTGAAGCATACTTTCTGCGTGCGATGTATTATTTCTACCTGGAATGTTTCTATGGCGAAGCCTATATTACTACCAGCGGTGGTGGCGATAAAATGGGTATTCCGCTTTATAACAGCATTCCCACTTCACTGGATAGCACACAGAAAGGTCGCAGTACAACACGTGAGGTATGGAATTTCATTATCAATGATCTTAAAAAGTCTGCCGACCTGTTAAAAGGTGCACAATGGACAGGCAACAATAAAGGAAGAGCTTCAGAATGGGCAGCCAAAGCATTGCTGGGCAAAGCCTATGTATTTACTCAGGATTGGGCCAATGCCAAAACCACTTTACTCGATGTGATCAACAACAGCGGTAAATCACTGATGGCTTTCAGTAAATACAAAGATGCCTTTAACGCAAAAGCAGAAAATGAGTTCAATGAAGAATCAATATTCGAGATCAATGTTGACAGGGATTCAAAAGGCGAATATGGCATCTTCGGACCGGCCCCCAATTCCAATCTTACCACCAGCCAGGGTCTCATCTGGTCACCCTGTGTAATAGGTGATGATGGTACAGAAACAGGCTCAGGTGGTAATCTTGGCTATTGCAATACTTTTATCCACGATAAAAACCTGTTGCGCTTTGGGTTCAACCTGCCCATTTACACAATGGTCAACAATCCGGCATTTGATAACAGCAAACCCCAGTCGTACAGAAACCCTAAACAGATCATGGACCCTGCCTATAAACAGCAGTCCATTGATATGCGCAACAACAAAACCACTGACCCCCGTTTGAATGTATGTACATTCCAGCCCTGGGTTGATTCAGCCAGTACAGATGGTTTTAACTGGAGACCTATTGCAAAATTTGTAGGCATTGGTGCTGATATCCAGAAATATTTCCACGGATGGAGCAACCGCAAATTTGCAACCTACGATAACAACATATGGGCTTACAGCGCAGCAGATGGTGCCAACTATTATATCCTCCGCCTGGCAGATGTATTCCTGTTATATGCAGAAGCCTGCAAAAACACCAATGACAATACCACTGCATTAGAATACATCAACAAAGTAAAACGCAGGGCTTATGGCTATCCTGTAAATGCAGCATCGCCTGTAGACTATGCCAGCCTTACAGCCAAAACAAAAGCTGATGCAGGCGATGTAAACCTTACCAACAACCCACTTGCTTACGAACGCTGGGCTGAGTTGTTCAACGAAGGCCACTGGTGGTTTGATGTGTGCAGATGGCGCATAGGTAAAGCTGAAGCAACTTATTACAATACTACGCTGCCTACCGGTGGTACTATCGACTGGAGCGATACAAGATCTTATAGCTGGCCCATTCCCAGTAATGAATTCAATACCAATACAGTCATAGCCAAGCAACAAAATCCGGGTTATTAATCAACTACAGTAAGCGTCATTGCGGCAAACGGTGGCGCTTACTTCTTTCAACAGTTCAAAATCAGCGGAAAATATGTTATTGAAAAAGGTTGTGTTTTCATCACTGTGCACTTTACTGCTGCATTGCGGCATCGCACAGTCATCCGGCAAAGAACATGCAGACATGAATAAGGTTAGGCTGGAGTTTTATGTAGATGCAGAAGGCCGCCCGGTATATACCGTTAACTACAATGGTAAGCCGGTAATATTGCCATCAACGCTTGGTTTTTCACTGGCTGATGACAGCACGTTTTACAAAGGCTTCCGTTTAAACAATACAGAGAAAAAACAGGTAGATGAAACCTGGCAACCGGTTTGGGGAGAAACCAGCCAGATCCGTTCTCACTATGAACAACTCACCGTGCATCTGCAACAACAAAGAGCGCCTTTCCGTTTGCTGGATATTGTATTCAGGGTTTTTGAAGATGGTGTGGGCTTCCGTTATGAATTTCCGAACCAACCTAACCTGAAATATTTTATAGTAACAGAAGAACATACTGCCTTCAATTTAACAGGCAATCACAAAACATTCTGGATCCCCGGCGACTACGATACCAATGAATACGCCTATACTACCTCACGCCTCAGCGAGGTAGATGCATGGAAAGTAATGCAGGCAGCTACCGACATCGCCATACGTGTGGCGCCGGATCAGTATGCAGTGCAAACACCATTGATGATGAAGTCTGACGATGGATTATACATCAATATTCATGAAGCCGCCCTGCTGAATTATCCGGCCATGCAGCTGCATGTAAACAGGAGCAACAATGCACTTTCATCATTACTGGTCCCCGATGCGGTTGGAAACAAAGCTTATTTACATGCGCCCGATCATACACCCTGGCGCACCATACTGGTAAGCGATAAAGCAGCAGACATGCTGTTATCAAAAACCATCCTGAACCTGAATGAACCTTCAAAAGCCACCACCATTTCATGGATCCAACCCATGAAATTTGTGGGTATATGGTGGGAGATGCAAACCGGTAAAAGCACCTGGAGCTATTCCGATTTTCCCGATAGCACCGATGCAAAGGGCCAACTGATCCCTAATCATCGTCATGGTGCCAATACTGCCAACGTAAAACGTTATATAGACTTTGCAGCTAAGAACAATATTAAGGGAGTATTGGTAGAAGGCTGGAATACCGGTTGGGAAGACTGGTTTGGCAACTGGAAAGAAAATGTATTTGACTTCGCCAAACCCTATCCCGACTTTGATGTACAGGAACTGATGCGTTATGCAGCATCCAAAGGAGTTTCCATCATCATGCACAATGAAACTTCCGGCTCTGCCACCAGCTACGAACGCCAGTTGGACACAGCTTTTCGTTTCATGAATAAGTTCAATTACCCTGCCGTTAAAACGGGTTATGTTGGTAAGATCATTCCCCGCGGTGAACATCACGACGGGCAATGGATGGTAAATCATTATACCCGTGTGGCTGAAAAAGGTTTACAATACAGTGTAATGGTAGATGCACATGAGCCTCCACGTCCTACAGGTTTGCATCGCACCTATCCTAACTGGCTGGCCTGCGAAGCAGCAAGGGGCAATGAATACAATGCCTTCAGTGATGGCAATGCACCGGAACATGAAACCATCTTACCCTTTACACGTCTTATGGGCGGACCAATGGATTATACTCCAGGGATCTTCAAACTAAAAGGTTATGCACCGGGCGCTCCGCAAAGACAGGTTCATACTACACTTTGCAAACAACTGGCATTGTATGTTACATTATACAGTCCGTTGCAAATGGCTGCCGACCTCCCGGAAAACTACGAAGCCAAACCCGACGCATTCCGTTTTATACGTGATGTTCCGGTTGACTGGGATGATACAAAGGTCTGCGAAGCTGAACCCGGTGATTATATCACCATTGCACGCAAACAGAAAAATAGTAGCAATTGGTTTATTGGCGCCATTACAGACGAAAATAGTCGCATAGCAACTGTCCCTCTATCTTTCTTAAACAACAACCAGCAATACGTTGCCACTATCTATGCTGATGCCAGGGATGCCGACTGGAAAAATAATCCTGAGGCATACCAGGTAAACCAGTACATAGTTAACAACGCTACCACCCTACGCATTGCCCTCGCCGCTGGCGGCGGTGCTGCAGTAAGCATTGTACCTGCAGATACGGAACAGGTGAAAAAGCTGGCGAAGTATAAATAAATGTGCAGATGTGCAAATGAAGAAATTTGAAAATGAGAAAACAGGAATTGAAGAATGGTTTGATGGTTGTATGGTTTGATTGTTATCGCTGATAACCATAGAGCCATCAAACAATTTAACCATCCATATCTCACGATTCCTCTGCCATTAGAGTGAATTTCAAATATCAAACCCTAAATCTCAAATTTCATAAGCGTTCGTTTCATCAGGGGTAACAGCCGGCGGTTAATGGCAAGTGACCGTCTGGCTGTTCTTTATTTCACGCAAAGACGCTAAGATTCGCCAAGCCGCAATCTTACCTATAATAACGAAAGCAAAGCCAACTGTAATAAACCTACAACGTATAACTTACTACTAAAGGAAGCCCAGCTCCAGTTTCGCTTCTTCGCTCATCATATCTCTTGTCCAGGGTGGATCGAATGTGAGGTGAACATAGACATCATTAACGCCTTCAACAGCAGCAACCTTCTGCTGCACTTCGGCAATGATATCACCCGCCACGGGACAGGCAGGCGCTGTTAAGGTCATAGTAACCTTAACAAATCCGTTGTCTTCTATTTTCAGTTCATACACCAGTCCCAGTTCCCAGATGTTTACAGGGATCTCAGGATCGTGTACTGTTTTGAGAGCTTCTTCTATTTTATCGCGCATTGTGGCTTCCATATACTAAGACTGTTGATCTTTTACCAGGTAGGCAACTGCATACAATTTGATCTGCTTCAACATAGAAAGCAAACCGTTTGAACGTGTGGGAGAAAGATGACTGCGTAAACCAATATCATCAATAAAATAGATCTCCGCGTCTACGATCTCCTTAGGTGTATGACCGGATAAAACCCTTACCACCAGTGCCACCAGTCCCTTTGTGATCAGGGCATCGCTGTCGGCAGTAAATGCCAGTTTACCTCCGGCATAATCTGCATGCAACCATACACGCGACTGGCAACCTTTGATCAGGTGTTCTTCGGTTTTGTATTCATCCTTTATGATGGGCAGATCTTTCCCGATCTGAATGATGTGTTCATACTTCTCCATCCAGTCACCAAACAACTCAAACTCTTCGATGATCTCGTCCTGCTTTTCGTTGATCGTCATAACAAATTAGTTTAACAAATACTGCGCTTAATAGTTCATACCTCAGTGAGGTCCGAAACTCAAAATTACATCAAAAAACGGAAGACATCCTTTTGAGAGGATGTCTTCCGTTTTTCTATTTAAACCAGTTACGCCGATCAGCTCAACAGCTTTACAGCTTTCTGAACTCCTGCTACCAGTTTATCAATTTCTTCTTCAGTATTGTAGAAAGTAATAGAAGCACGAACAGTACCCGGAATTTCGAACCAGTCCATCAAAGGCTGGCAGCAATGGTGTCCTGTACGTACGGCAATACCTTGCTTATCCAGCAATTCTCCCACATCAAAGGGGTGTGCATTACCTACCAGGAAGGAAATAACGCCGCCACGTTCTTTAGCTTCACCTACAATGCGAATACCATCGATCTTTTTCAATGCAGCCAATGCATAATCCAGCAACTGCGCTTCGCGGGCCTGGATATAGTCGAGACCAATCTCATTGATAAAATCAACAGCAGCACCCAACCCTACTACCTCAGCAATGGCAGGTGTACCAGCTTCAAACTTAAAAGGCAGTACATTATAAATGGTCTTTTTGAAAGAAACGGTTTTAATCATCTCTCCACCGCCCTGGTAAGGGGGCATTTCATTCAGCCATTTTTCTTTTCCGTACAAAATGCCAATGCCGGTAGGGCCATACATTTTGTGAGAAGAGAACGCAAGAAAATCAACATCCAGTTCCTGCACATCGATCGGCAGATGCTGAACGGCCTGTGCCGCATCGATCATTACCGGAACACCTTTTGCATGTGCTTTGGCAATAATTTCACGTACAGGATTTACTGTTCCCAGTGAATTGGAAATATAATTAACTGAAATAATACTTACTGTATCATCCAGCAGTTTGTCAAACTCATCCATCTGCAATTCCCCTTTTTCACTGATGGGGATCACTTTCAGGGTTGCACCTCTTTCTTCACACATCATTTGCCAGGGAACAATATTAGAGTGATGTTCCATAGCAGAAATGATAACACTGTTGCCCGGTTTTACGAAACGCTTACCAAAACAGGTTGCAACAAGATTGATCGATTCCGTAGTACCTTTTGTGTACAGCACTTCGTAATCATGTGCAGCATTGATATAAGCCGTTACCTTACGACGTGTTTCTTCAAATACATCGGTAGCACGCTGACTTAAATGATGTACCCCGCGATGTACATTACTGTTGTATTCACGGTAATACTCATCCATGGCATTGATAACTGCCAGTGGTTTCTGCGTAGTAGCGCCATTATCAAAATATACCAGCGGGTGACCATATACCTTTGTCTGAAGTATAGGGAACTGGCTGCGTATACTTTCAATGCTTTTATCTGTATTCAATATCGTTGCGGATTCACTATGCATTTTCGGCTGCTTCGTGTACAGGAATATGGTGCGTAACCAGGTGATTGATGTATTGTTCCAATGCAGGAATTTTTATCTTACTGGTTACATCAAAAGCAAAGGCGTTTACCAGTAATGCACGGGCGGTAGCTTCGCCAATACCACGCGATTGCAGGTAGAACATAGATTCTTTGCTAAGCTGCCCGGTAGTAGAACCGTGGCTGCATTTCACATCGTCAGCAAAGATCTCCAGCTGGGGTTTGGTATTAATAGATGCCTTAGGCGTCAACAGCAGGTTGTTGTTCTGCTGAAATGCGTTGGTCTTCTGCGCATCATGATGCACAAAGATCTTGCCGTTGAAAACGCCGGTAGCACTATCGGCCAGTACTCCTTTATAAATTTCATTGCTGTTACAGTTCGGCATTCTATGGTTCACCAGTGAATGGTTATCGATCAACTGTTCGCCGGTGCCTACATATAAACCATACAGGTGAGCTTCGGTCTGTTCATCACCCAGCACAATGTGCAGGTTGTTACGTATCAGTTCTGCTTTGGGCAGAGAGAATGTATAATTGTTATACACACTGTCACGCTTCTGGCTCACTTCTGTCTGGTTTACCAGGCGTGTGCCGCTTTGAGCGGTCTGCACCAAGTAATGATCAAAATGAGCATTCTCTTCTACAGCAACTTCAGTAAGTGTGTTAACGAATATCTTATTACCGGTATCTTCAGAAACGACAGACTCAATAATACTTGCAGCAGCACTTTTATGTACCACTATCAGGTGACGGGGCTGTACAAATAAACTGTCGTTCGAAGTAAAGGCATGTACAATGTGCAGGGGCTTATCCAACTGCGCTTTGGGAGCAATCTCAATAAATAACCCGCCTGCAAACAGAGCAGTATTTAAGGCAGTGAGCGGAGAGCCGTTTACATCTGCGTTTTTACCGAAGTATTGGGCAAAAGCAGCTTCATTACGGGCCTCTCCTACTGAACGGATCTTTACTTCGGCAGGAAGATCTTCTGCCACTCCCTGCAACTCACCGTTCAGCAATACAATTTTATAACTATCCAGTGATTGAATATCTGCATCTTTCAGCAGCATTGCAGGGATCGTTTTTTTACCGGTAGGCTTTACCTGGTAAGCATCCTGCAGAAATGCTGAAAGGTTGGTGTATTTCCACTCCTCGTGCTTACGCGTGGGGAAACCCGTTTCGCGGAAACATTCAAAACCTTTCTTTCTTGCCTGCTGTACGTTCTCCGGCTCTGCTACCAGCGCAGCGCTGTCAAAACTATGCACCAGGTTATCATATAATGGTACTTGATTCGCCATTGATTCTCTTTTTATCACAGATTACGCAACTTGGAAACGATTTCACAGATACGGAACCCGCTCTTTTATTCCGCTGCGCTCTGTTTAAACTATATAGCTAAGGTGTAGTATTGCTTCATCAGGTAAACTTACCGTCTGTATCAGGGCGGAAAAGTAAATCACATCGACAACTACAACGGGTGATGATAATCAATATCCGGTATGATTAAAATCCTTTCGCGTTATCTACGCAATCCATCTTCAATCCCCCCAATCCGTGCTTATACGGAGGCAGAATGATAAGACTCTTTCAACCAGTCGTAACCTTTTTCTTCCAGTTCCAGCGCCAGTTCTTTTGTTCCGGATTTAATGATCCGGCCATCGTACAGTACGTGTACAAAGTCGGGAACAATATAATCCAGCAAACGTTGGTAGTGAGTGATCACCACAAAAGCGTTGTTGGAAGAGCGTAAAGTATTTACACCATTGGCCACAATGCGCAACGCGTCAATATCCAGCCCGGAATCAGTTTCATCCAGGATAGATAATTTAGGCTCCAGCATAGCCAGTTGAAAGATCTCGTTCCTTTTCTTTTCACCACCGGAGAAACCTTCGTTCAGGGAACGGTTAGCCAGCTTTGCATCAAACTCTACCAGCTTTTGCCTTTCCTTGCTCAGTCTCAGGAACTCCTTTGCTTCAAGTGGTGCCAGGCCTTTGTATGTACGGATCTCGTTCAGCGCAGTTCTTAAAAAGTTGATGTTGGATACACCGGGTATTTCAACAGGGTATTGAAATGCCAGGAACAGACCTTCGCGGGCCCTGTCTTCAGGAGACAATTCCAGCAGGTCTTTATCATCCAGGTATGCCTCACCTTCCGTTACTTCATAGTTTTCACGTCCGGCCAGTACAGATGCCAGCGAGCTTTTACCAGAACCGTTGGGTCCCATGATAGCATGTACTTCACCGGCATTGACAGTAAGGTTGATGCCCTTTAAGATCTTCTTGTCTTCTACCTGTGCATGCAAATTCTTAATCGTTAACATAATTCTTCCTGTAATGTGTATTGTTTAGCCTACACTGCCTTCCAGTGTAATTGATAATAATTTTTGAGCCTCTACCGCAAACTCCATCGGTAACTGATTTAATACCTCTTTTACATACCCGTTCACAATCAATGCTACAGCTTTCTCGGTATCAATTCCCCGTTGGTTGAGGTAAAAGATCTGGTCTTCACCAATTTTGGAAGTGGTAGCTTCATGCTCCAGTGTAGCTGTACTGTTCTTAGCTTCGATATAAGGGAAGGTATGTGCTCCGCAATTGTTGCCTATCAGCAACGAGTCGCACTGTGTAAAGTTCCTTGCATTATTAGCCTTTGCACCTACATGCACCAGGCCACGGTAACTATTGTTGCTGTAACCTGCAGAAATACCTTTGGAAATAATACGGCTCCTGGTATTTTTTCCGAGGTGATAGATCTTGGTTCCGGTATCAGCGATCTGTTTGTTCTTGGTAACCGCTACAGAGTAAAATTCTCCTTCAGAATTATCACCCTGCAAAATAACGCTGGGATACTTCCAGGTAATAGCCGAACCGGTCTCTACCTGTGTCCAGGATATTTTTGAATTGGCGCCTTTACAGATGCCTCTTTTGGTTACAAAGTTGTAGATCCCGCCTTTACCGTCTTTATCGCCGGGATACCAGTTCTGTACAGTTGAATATTTGATCTCTGCGCCTTCCATGGCAATCAGTTCTACCACGGCTGCGTGCAACTGGTTCTCATCACGCATAGGAGCAGTACAACCTTCGAGGTAGCTAACATAGCTGCCTTCGTCGGCAATGATCAGCGTACGCTCAAACTGACCGGTATTCTCCGCATTGATACGGAAATAAGTGCTCAGCTCCATAGGGCAGCGAACACCTTTTGGAATATATACAAACGAACCGTCAGAGAAAACGGCTGTATTCAATGCTGCAAATATGTTATCAGAATGCGGTACTACAGAAGCTACATACTTCTTCACCAGCTCCGGGTGATTTTGTACAGCTTCACCAAAAGAACAGAAAATGATCCCCAGTTCTTTCAGCGCTTCTTTATAGGTAGTAGTAACAGAAACGGAGTCAAACACCACGTCTACCGCTACCCCGGACAATACTTTCTGTTCGTTGATGGGAATACCCAGTTTTTCGAAAGTTGCCAGCAGTTCAGGATCTACTTCATCCAGGCTGCCCAGTTTCTTTTTAGGCTTGGGTGCTGCGTAATAGGAAATAGCCTGGAAATCCATTTCAGGTAAAGTGAAGTTCTGCCAGTTGGGCATCTGCATACGCTGAAAAGCCTGGAAGCCTTTCAGACGCCATTCCAGTAGCCATTCAGGTTCATTCTTTTTGGCAGAAATGAAACGGACAGTGTCTTCATTAAGCCCTTTGGGGGCAATTTCCATTTCAATATCAGTAACAAAGCCAAACTCGTATTCCTTTTCAGCTATCTGCTCAATTATATTAGTGCTCTCGTTTTCCATCATTTACTAAAACCTGTTAAGAAAAGACCGCAAGATAATGTTGTTTACACGGAAAAGCTCTCTCCACAGCTACAAGTTTTTGTAGCATTAGGGTTTTTGAAGGTGAGGCCTTTACCGTTAAGACCACCGGTATAATCCAGCTCGGTACCATACAGGTACAACAGGCTTTTGAAATCTACCACTATCTTAATGCCTTTATCCTCAAATACTTCATCGCCCTGCTTCATCTCCGTATCAAATTTCATCTGGTATTCAAGACCAGAGCAACCTCCGCCCTTAACACCTACCCTTACGAAAGAACCTTCAGTAGTACTCTCGGTAGCGAGCAAACCGCTGATATATTCCTTTGCTGCTGGTGACACAGTTATCATAAATACTTAATTATCAGTTAATAATAGTTTCAATATCTCTTTTTTCCTATTCCATACCCGGTTTATGGTTTCCGGGTAATCCGAGGCGCATATTGAAACAACTGCAAAATTACTACTTTTGTAATAAAGCAAGTAATCACTTGGAAAATCAGGTCTCCATATTACATGCAGGAGCTTCTATCGCCTTCGACAGGTTCCTCATTTTACTGAAAACCCGTGGTCCGCAGCCTACGGCTGTAGTGGCCAGTGAACTGGGAATCAGTAATGAAGGAGCCCGTTTTCAATTAACAAAATTGAGTGAGGATGGTTTGGTTTCCTGCCGCAGTGTTTCCAAAGGCGTAGGCAGGCCCACCCTTATCTGGGAGCTTACAGACAAAGGCCTTACCCGTTTTCCCAATACCCATGCCGAGCTTACTATACAGCTTATTGATAATGTAATAGATACGCTGGGAGAAGAAGCATTAAAGGCTGTAATAGAAAATCGTGAAAGAAAAGTAGCAGCCCGCTACCAACAGGCATTGGCCGACGCAGTTACCATGGAAGAAAAACTGACCCGATTGGCCGCCATCCGCAACCAGGAAGGCTATATGAGCGAATGGGCAGCTACAGAAAATGGTTTTGTATTTATCGAGAACCACTGCCCTATCTGTGCCGCCGCCAGGCAATGTAAAAATTTCTGCCAGGCCGAATTTTCTACTTTCCACCAGTTATTGGGCAACGATGTGGCCATTACCCGCACCGAACACATTATAAACGGCGCCCGCCGTTGCGTATACGAGATCGTTGAACACGTAATACTTAACGCAGAACACGAAGAGAGGTTATAGGTTGTAAGTACAATCACCGGACATTTTGTTATTTTTCCACCCATTCAATCATCCTGCAACAGGATTCTTTTAAGTTTCACGACATCTGACTATTTTCGGACGGCAACAACTATAACCTCACAGGTTAACCCTGAAAAGCCCATTAATTGCATGAATAAAACTGTAGGTTTCATATTGACAGTCATCGGTAGCATATTTCTTCTTTTCTTTATCAATTACAGCGCAGATATTATTCCGCTTAGAGGATCAGGCATTATTATAAGCCTGCTTGTATTAGCAGCAGGCATTTATATCCTCATAAAGCAAAAAAAACCAGCAGCCGGTCAACTATCTGCCCAAAAAAACAAAGCATCACAGATCGAACGCCTGGTACAACATGGCGAAAAACTGACGCTGACACTTGATGACATAGATATCAGAACAAGAAGCTACCAGAACGAGATCATCAATACAGGTGTTCCATCTGACACAGAGATGCCGGAGGCACTGTTTAATGAGAACCGGACTTTCAAAACAGAAGTAATCAATCAGACCTATATTGTATTCAACAGAAAATACAGCAGCGGCTCTGTTAAATACATCAGTCAGCCAATAAAGACCGACAGTTTCCATTTAAGAAAATATATCGATGAAAAAGGCAGCATAGAATTATACATAGACAGGGCTGATCCCAATAATTATTATTTCAAACTGATTTAAAATGACAAGATCCGACCGGAACATGTTGCTCTGGTATATCTATGATGCCATATGTTTTGCAGGAGTATTAAGTATTTTAGCTCCTCTTGAAAGAGGAATAGAATACATTATTGCAGGGGCTATTGCTTTATTCCTGATCCCATTCTTCAGCAAGGATAAAAAGACACATACAATAACATTTGCAATAATATATACCCTCATCGCCTGGTTAAGCTGGACAGGCATCATTACCTTTTTCTTCACAGACATGCTCTACAAGTACAGGATCATACACGACCATTCTATCTGGTTATTATTTTCTTTTTTGATTCCTGTTGTACTGGCGATTTTTACACTGATCTGGCATCTCAAATACCGGAAGATGAGTAAATGGTATGGAGCGGCCTATCTTCTCCTGCTTTCAATCGCAGTTTTCATCGCCGCAAAATGATCCGGAACATTTCCTGTATCAGGTAACCGGTATCCGGTACACCGTCCTGGTGCATTCACTATTGACTATTCACATTTTCACCCTATATTAGCTGCGTTTCAAATCCAATCCCTGCCCAATGATATTCAACCAGCCGTTGGAAATTAATATCCTGTACTATTCCGATGAAGGAAGGGAAAGCAGGTTCTCTGATATTCAAAATAACATAGACTGTCTTGACATTGAGGATTACGAAACAGAATCATTCTGGAGCCTGATGGGAGGCTTTGAAGTTACGGTCAACGGGTTTAATACCATCTTTCACAACTCCAACTTTCATTACCTCACCAAAGCAACCAGCTTTCTTATCCAGTCACTTTACTGGATTAAGAACGAGCCTTCAGAATGGTTTGCCAAAGAAGATATTTTCCCTAACCAGATTTCTCTCAGGTCTACAGGCAATAACATTGTACGCTTACAGGAGCACAATGAACATGAATTGATCTTTTCCTATACTCCTGCCAAAGAAAGAACCCCGCAACGTGGAGATCGTTTCTTTAATGGCGTTGTCCTGAATAAACAGGAATGGTTTAAACAAACCGACATCGCACTGGGTGAGTATTTCAATGTATTACGGTATGTGCTCAAAACAAACTCCTGCAACAACATCAGCGAAAACATGTTTGAGTATTACGAAAGCTGGCACACCGTCTCTGCAGAACATTCAGGAATTTCAGTGAATAGTGAGTAGCTGATTCGTGAAACGTGAAAGGAATCGTGAATCGGCAGACGGCAATCGGCAAAGCGTCAAACGTGAAAGCAATTGCAGGTTTCGCGCAAAGACTGCGAAGGCTCGCAAAGCAGCAAAGCCGTTTTGTTAACTGCAAATTGCCAACTGCCAACTTGCTTATCGCTCGCCGCTGTTTTACCAACTGCTAACTTTCTCACAGCTAACATCTAATTCCTAACACCTGGTTCCTAATTCCTGTATTCAACTTATATTAGCAATACCAACACTCCTGCTGGCTTACCTCCGACAACAAGTTATAGTAGCCTATTAAAAATACATTATGAGAAATAATGTCTTACTACTTGTTCTTTCATTCACCCTGTTTGCCGGCTTTACACCAGGCAATAAAAAAGTTATCCTGGTTGTTTTTGCCCACCCGGATGATGAACTTGCCATTGCACCGGCACTTGCTAAATTGTCTGCAGAATATATGATCTATATAGTGTACGCTACGGATGGAAAAGATGGTACAAGGGTCAATAATATTCCGCCAGATTCCTTAGGAAAAATAAGAATGGCCGAAGTAACCTGTTCACTGCAACAACTCGGAGCACAGCCCCCCATCTTCCTGCATGTAGATTGCCTCGACTCAAGGCATGGCCTGTCACCATTCTGGAAACAAACCAAAATTGCCAAAGACAGTCTGAAGAATATTATACTCCGGTTAAACCCCAACGCACTGATCACTATTGGTCCTGATGGCGATACCGGCCACCCGGAACACAGGGTCATCAGCGCTCTCACTACCGAACTTATTTTGCGTGAAGGATGGGTTGATCGTTTTCCTCTCTATTATTTTATGTGGACCAAAAAGCAAGCAGACATCTATGAACAACTGGGCATAGATCAGTTGATGTACACTGACGAACAATATGCAAACCTGCAGGTACAATACACCTATGCTGATAAAGAAAAAGGCTGGCAGGCAATGAAATGTCACAAAAGCCAGTACACGCCAAAAGAATTAGAAGAGACCATTCTATCAGACAAAAAAGACTCTTCAAATATATCCTGGTTCAGAAAGTTTGCAGTAGATAAGAAACGAAGGACATCTTTCTGAGTAATATCAATACTATTGAATAAGATCCTGTTATTTAACTATTCAAACCTTGTATCGTGAACAGCTTTTTACTGGTAATTCTTATCTGTATAATTGTAATGGTGTTGATCGCCTTACTGATCAGAAGAATGAGTAGAACGCTTGATAAAGAATTAGACTTTGGGCTGTCCGAAAATACAATACCTGTTGCCGCCAAAAGGTTTCGCTTTACTCCGGGTACCATGCCTATGTCAGTTAAATTAAGCGGTAAGGCTTTCAGGTATCAGAAAATACCTAACAACCAGCAAGGTGGCGATTTTTACAAAGTATTTATAGATGGTTCCTGGAAATGGAAAGGCCAGCAAAGATTTGCCGGTGTATTTAAAGACAGGCATGATCAGTCCGCTGAAGAACCACCGGAATACAAGATCAATGCGGGTCACTATTTTGCATTATCAGACTTCTGTGCAAAACAGGAAATACTCCATTATCTTAAAGATATCCCTCTTGAAGATCATGCAACGCTGGAAATACAGGGTACAATAGACAATGTGCTGGACCTTACAAAAATTGAGAATATCCGGAAAGTAGCAACAGCCCTGTATATCCAG
The DNA here is from genome assembly GCA_047602185.1 of Chitinophagaceae bacterium. Classification (GTDB taxonomy): domain Bacteria; phylum Bacteroidota; class Bacteroidia; order Chitinophagales; family Chitinophagaceae; genus PMP191F. Next base: position 2,781,360 of record JASGHY010000001.1, read on the forward strand.
GCAAATGTGTGGGACCTGCTGGAAAAACTTACAGAAACTACAACAGGTGGCGGAGAGATCCCTGCCTTGTACGGTTATTATGCTCATCGCAATGGCTACAACGGGATCCTGTTTTTCAGTGCCCGCGCCATGGACAAGCTTCACTCCGGCGCCATCAGGGAATCTCAATACTGGGATGATGTAATGGAAGAATATACCAAGACCCTTATACTGGAAGAAATGCAGCAACGCCCTTCCAGGATGTGCCTGGTATTTTTTTCCGGTTCTGTAGTAACCCGCTCCATTGAGCAATATCGTTACAATAGTGAGCCCTGGCAACAAAACACTTATTACAACTACGACGAAACAGAACTGGATAAGCTATGGGGAGACTTCAATTCAGATTTCCAGGCACAGCAAGGCAGGGTGATCTATCTGCGTAAAGAAGAAGATCCTCCACCGGAAGATAACCATTGATAAAACTGATTAACCCTGCTTCTTTCTCCAGGCTTTCCATGCGCCGGTACTCCACAAAGGCCAGATCACCAATAGCGGGTGCAGACAAACACGGATCAGGCGTAAGGCATCAGTGTTCAGTCCGAATGCATCGGTATGCGTAAGATACTGTGCCAGGTTGCCGGGAAAGATCAGTACAAAATAAATAGCAGTTACCCATCCTACAGCAGTACGTTTAGAAGCCCAGAAAAGCAATGCTAATCCTAACAGAATCTCTACAATACCAGATGCCACCACTACAAAATCAGGACTAAAAGGAACCCAGGCAGGTACCTGTGCCTGGAACGTAACTCTCGACCAGGTAAGATGGCCGACCCCTGCAAATACCAGGATCACACCTAATAATACACGAAATACCTTCTGTGTAGTGGTTGTTGCTACCATAGTTTAAACGATTTATAAGTAAGGGATAAATTAAAGAAAGGCAGGATTCTCTTAAAGATAATCAATTACCCGAAAGAGTACTGGTATAAATGCGGGAAAAAGTTGCAGATATCGTCAGTCGTGAAACGTGAAATGTCAAACGTGAAAAAGCCGTGAGTCGTCAATCGTCAGTCGTGAGTGGAGCTTCCGGATACCAGATACTGGATATTTGATTTGAGATTTGATGTTTGATCAATACAACTCGTCTTCCTGTATTTGCTCGTGGCTCATAGCTCAAAGCTCGCCGCTTGTATTAGAGATAACTGCAAATTGCCAACTGCCAACTTGCTTTCTTCCGGGCTTCATTTTTAAATTCTCATATTTTCAAATTTGCACATTGTATTCCTTACCCCAAAACGGCAACCATCACCTCCAACTCCTTGTTTCCCCTTCCTCAAAAAATTACGATTAAACCTAATACCGACCCGGAGGCAGCCGAAAATCCGGTAAAGAGTAGGCATTAAAAACAAAACGTTATGTCAATTACAATTAAAACCAAGTACATCGTGTACAACCACAACGGAACCGGTGTACGCCATCATCACTACACGGAGCAGAACACGGTGCATGATTTTCCGGATCAGACAGCTAACCCCAACGAACCGGGTAACAGGATAGCATCTGCTCCCGCCCAGTATGCTTTCGGCAACGGCCCCGATCTGCAGTTTGCTTTTATGTCGGTAAACGGAACGAAGGATGGCGATATGCTCTACACGTCTCCCGGCGACTACTCTTACCACGTTGGAACCACCAACATCAATATCCTGGTAGTATATGCCCCGGCCTCAGGTATCGGAGGTCCTAATGGCGGCCCCGGCATCTGGGTAGATGCTTTTAATGTGGACACAGGTGCTCTATCAGACGATCTGCATTTTATATCTATACTTACACCTCCGGCTAATACAGTAGTAGATGTAGCCCAGACCAATGAGGCCAATCAGAATGGCGATGTATCCTCGCTTGCACCTGAACATATCAGGGCCAGTGCCACTATAGACGGGGGTGTTCCCTTCCTGGAGTGGAAGCAGATAATGCCCACGCAGGGTATTGTAACTTCAAAAGACTTTGATCTTGCCAAAGGAGATACAGGAAAGATCTGGATCGCTTTTTACCAGACACCTCCCAAACCGCAGATCCAACGCATTGATGACTACTATGCTATCTGGCATTGGGTTGATTATGCAACAATGGTTGACGGACATGGCGGCCCCGGTGATCCTGGTCCTAACCTTAGTCCTGAAGTCCGGGATTTTTCAGTAGGCGTTGCATTGGCCAAAACAGCCGGGCAGCTGAATAAACAGCTCCGCAGCGATCTGCTGGCAATTGCCAGCAAACAGATCCAGGTGGCAACCGAAGCGCTTCAAAGAAAAATAGCAGAGAACAAAAAATAGCAACTCCCATGCTCTCTCCCCGGAGGCCGTCTGAGCTTCCGGGGAGTTTTTTTTCGGGATGCAGGTTCTGAAGGTTTGAGATTTGAGATTTAAAATTGAAATACGGTCCCCGGAATACAGGTAATTGCTAATTACCAACTTGCTTCGCTTCCTGATTTTCCGACTGATCTCATGCAAAGACAATTTCAAGTTACAGGTTACATAATCGTGAGTCGTCAATCGTCAGTCGTGAGTGGTCGCTGCTCGTAGCTTGTATTTGCTAATAGCTAACGCCTGATACCTAACTCCTGTATTCCTTACCTCCGGCTTCATACTTCTGTTTTATTAACTACAAACTGCCAACTGCCAACTTGCTTCCGGACTTCCCGACTGATCTCATACAAAGATGCAAAGGCAATTTCAGGTTTCAGGTCCAGATACAGGTTGCATAATCGTGAATCAATGTCGTAGAATTAAGCTCCGGAGGAGCTACCTGTTTATAGAAGATCAATTTTACGAGGTATTCAGCTTCGGTAGGAGCTTCCTGTAAGGCACCGGAGGCTCCTACCGGAGCCGGGACACGCTTATTATGATCTTTTCTATAAACAGGAGGCCACGCTGTGGCCCTTTCTTAATTCAATGACATTGAATCGTCAATCGTCAGTCAATGTCGTTTAGTTAAGCGTTTTACTTCCGGCGGGTGGGGACACCCGCCGGGGGACGTGCCCGTGGCTGGTGTCTTCACCAGCCACTAACTAAACGACATTGAATCGGCAGTCGTGAGTGTTCGCCGCTGTACTTCCTCACCGTTTATATTCGGGGTAACTGCAAATTGCCAACTGCCAACTTGCTTTCCTTTCGGACTGCATTGCGTTAGGCGTTCCGCGTTAGGCATTAACTTATAACCTAAAACTTACAACTTATAACCCTGTATTCGCGTTCAGCTTCACTCCGCCCTCAAACTCTTCACCGGCTTATTATTCGCGGTCTTAGAAGTCTGAACAGTTATTAAGATTACTGTAAGAACAGACAAAGCCAGTACAGAACAGATAAAGGGTAAGGCTGTAATATCTATACGGGAAACATAATTATTAAGCCAGTTGTGCATCAGCAGGTAAGCAACAGGACAGGCAATAAGCGCAGCAATACCCATAACGACCGTAAACTCCTTTACAAACAATAAAATGATACTGGTAAATGATGCGCCCAATACTTTACGGATCCCAATTTCTTTTACACGTTTATGAATGCTCATAGCTACCAGTCCCAGGATGCCAAGAAAAGCAATAATGAGGGATAAAACAGTAGCGACATAAGCAGCCCGTTTCAACTGAATTTCGGAAGAATATATCTTCTTCAGTGTATCGTCCATAAAAACGTACTCAAATGAGCTGGCAGGCAATATCGCTGCCCACTTTTTTGAAATAGCCTCCAATGAACCGGCCACATTACCGGGAGTTACCTTAAAAGAGAGAAAACGATATTGATTCATCGCTTTAACAGAAAAGAATACTACGGGCGGGATCTGCTTCTGCATGGAACTAAACTGGTAATTGCCCACAACCCCTGCCACATTACATACTGCCGGGCTATAGGGAAACCTCACCTTCTGCCCTACCGCAGCTTCCGCATCCTTCCATCCCAATGCGTGGACTGCATTCTCATTCAGTACCACGCTCACCGTATCTGCTCCTGTACCATCAAAAAAACGACCCGCCTTTAAAGGGATATTATACACTGAAAGATATTTTTCATCAGTGGTCATTTCCTGCATAGCAATGGCCTGTGAAGAATCCATTCCGTCGCGGTACAACAACGGGGAAAAGCTGTTCATCCCATTGGGAATTTCATAAGATAAACTTACCGACCTCACTTCGGACATACCGGCAAAATCATTGCGTGCAGCCAGCATACGGTTCACACCTGCCGGCGACCAGTCGCGGGGCAATTGTGATGATACTACATATTCCTTATCATAACCTAACTCCTTGCCAAAGAAATGAGTGACCTGTTGTGTTACAATAAAAGCAGCTATCAAAACAACAATGGCTACTGAAAACTGGAATCCTACCAATGATTTGCGCAGGAGTGTATGTTCCTTTACTGTTTTCAATTTTCCCTTTACGGCGTCCACTGCCTGCATAGCCGATAATACAAAGGCCGGGTAAACACCGGCCAGCAGCCCTACCAGCAACACAAGAACAAAAGGAACGGCAATAAAGGCCGCAGGAAATGCAGACAATGCCGGAACCAGTTTACCTACCAATTGCTGAAACAGCGGACTCACGGTTGGGTAAAATAAAAGTGCCAGCATTGTAGCAACAGCTACTACCACCATAGATTCTGCCAGGAACTGCCAGATCAGTTGCTTCCGCATACCACCCAGTACTTTACGTACGCCAATTTCCCTGATCCTGGTACCTGCCCTGCTCATAGCAATATTTACAAAGTTCACCACTGCCATGAGCAGGATAAATAGCCCCACAAAAGACATAGTATACAGCATGCGTGTGATCAATCCGTTATTGCGTTGCAGGTGATATGCTTTTAACTGAACAGGCGTTACAGACAGGTTTTGTTTTGTAATATCATCCGTAGGATTATTCATGATCAACTGCCGGATCGGTTTTTCAAGATCAGCAGCAGTGACATCTTTCTGCAATTCAATAAAACCGGGTACATAAATATTATTCCAGTCTTCAGGATCCCATTTGAAATAAGAAGACGACAGTGGGGATATGAAAAAAGTATTATGACTTTCATCATTTATTTCCGTTACCAGGTTTTGCCCCATTTCCTCCAATACGCCTGTAACGGTAAATTCATGAGACTGGTTAGCTGCATTCTGAATAGAGATGGTTTGTCCTACCACATCAGTCCTGCCAAAATATTTAATCGCCATGTCCTTTGTGATCACTACTGCAAACGGATCTTTTAAAGCCGTAGCAGCATTACCATACAAAAGCGGAAAACCAAACATGCTAAAAAAAGTACTATCGCCCAACTGCATATGTTCACGCAGGTGTTTTTCGCCCTTCGATGCAATACTGGTAAAGGAATAAAACCGGTAATAATTAGCGACCAGTTGGGGATATTGCTCTTTAAGCTGTTTAGGCAAAGGGCCCAGTGTAGTGATCTCTGGCCCCAGGTTGGGATCTTTCCAGGTACTGGGTAAGAAATATTGGTTCTTCGCGTTCCGCAATTGTGTATTGGCCTGTAGCTCTGACCAGATGTAAGCGCCGATGAGCAGCGTAAACATAATACCCGCAAACAGACCCAAAATATTCACGAAGGAATAAAAGCGGTACTTCAACAGGTTTCTGCAAGCAATTTTCAAGTAATGTTGTAACATAACAGTACTTTTTATTTGGTTAAAACAAGCGGTTTAATATCCGGCAGTAACAGTCAGTTATACTAGTACCAATAAAATACCGGAATGCTATCCTATTATCATTCAATTTACTGTATTTATCATGTTACACTAAACCGTCCGGTTTCGATACAACAGATGTACGCTTCAATTACGGGTTCCGGGTTTAGTGTTTCGCGTTCTGCAATCCGGCGTTACCCTTCAGAATACAACATTCAACTATTTACGCAGGATTTTCTCACGACCGGCTATTCAAAAGGCAGCCTTCGATCCCTTACAGGAAGCTCCTCCGGATCTTAATTCAACAATATTGACTCACTGCTCACGATTACATGATTCCATTCACTATTCACCATTGACTATTCACCTGCTTCAACGACTCAAGGCTTTTTCACGTTTGACGTTTGACATTTCACATTTCACGAATCAACCACTCACCACTGACGTCTCACGATTGCACGACCCCCATTCACTATTCACCATTGACTATTCACCTGCTTCAACCACTCACGATTGCCGATTGCCGTCTGCCGATTCACGATTGACCGCTTTGGCGGAAAAAGATTAAATTCACGTACGAAACACTACTTTCCATGTGTACTGACAAATACTCTGACGAACAGCCAGACCATAATGAGTCGCGGCGCACCTTTCTGAAACAATCCTCTGCACTGGTAGCAGCTTCTATTACACCGGTAGCATTGGTAAAAGCAGCCGATAACCACCAGGAAGAACAACTGGCTGCTTATTTTGAAAAACTCCCGCTTAAAATTGAAGTAAACGGTACACAGCATAGCCTGCAGGTAGAGCCACGCACTACCCTGCTGGACCTGCTGCGGGAGCAATTACACCTTACCGGCACTAAAAAAGGATGCGACCACGGGCAATGTGGCGCCTGCACCGTGCATGTAAATGGTAAACGGATCAACTCCTGTCTTACACTGGCTGTAATGCAGGAAGGCAAAAAGATCACTACCATTGAAGGATTGGCCAATGGCGAAGAACTTCATCCTTTACAAGATGCTTTTATCAAACACGACGGATTTCAATGTGGCTACTGTACCCCGGGACAAATTATGTCGGGAGTGGCCTGTATAAGAGAAGGACATGCCAACTCTTATGATGAAGTACGCGAGTATATGAGTGGCAACATCTGTCGTTGCGGAGCATATCCCAATATTGTAAACGCTATCCTGGAAGTAAAACAAGGAGGGCATACTGTATGATACCTTTTGAATATGTAAGACCCACTGCCACCAAAGCAGCCCTTGATGCGGCAAAAAACGGCGCTGTATTTATTGCAGGAGGTACCAACCTGGTAGACCTGATGAAAAGAGGCGTTACAGCTCCGCAAAAACTGGTAGACATCAACCAGCTTCCCTTTAAAAAGATCGAAGAAACTGCCAAAGGTTTACAGATAGGTGCATTAGCACTGAACAGTGAAGTAGCTGAACATCCGCTGGTAAAAAGTAAATACCCCCTGCTGGCTGCTGCGCTGAATGCCGGTGCCTCGGCCCAGTTGAGAAACATGGCTACCGTAGGTGGCAACATGATGCAACGCACACGCTGCACCTACTTTTACGATACTACCATGCCCTGCAACAAACGGGTATCCGGTACAGGCTGCGGTGCAAAGGAAGGATACAACCGTATGCATGCCATTTTTGGTACCAGCGATCAATGTATTGCAGTACACCCCAGCGATATGTGTGTTGCTTTAACGGCCCTGAATGCTATTGTAACCATCAACAATGCAAAAGGCAGTCGTACTGTTCTCTTTGGCGACTTTCACCGCCTGCCGGGTGATACGCCGGAAAAAGACAACATATTGCAACCCGGCGAACTGATCACCGGTATCCAGGTACCGGCTAATAATCTTCAGCAACATTCAGCCTACATCAAAATACGCGACCGCGCTTCCTATGCTTTTGCACTGGTTTCTGTAGCTGCCGCTTTAGAATTGAATGGCAATACCATCAGGGATGTAAGGCTTGCAATGGGTGGTGTAGCCCATAAGCCCTGGCGGTTAACAGCAGCAGAGCAATTCCTTACTGGTAAAACTGCGGATGAAAATACATTTCTGCAGGCAGCCCAACTCGCTATGGAAAACGCTAAAAGCTATGGCGGCAATGACTTCAAACTGAAACTTGCTCCCATTACCATTGTTGAAGCACTGAAAAAAGCAACCGGTAACGTTTAATTCTTTTCAACATGAACCAACCTGCTGATAAAAGAACAGCTCCAGTCAATAAAGACGCTATTGATCGCGTGGACGGTCGCCAGAAGGTAACCGGCACTGCCAAATATTCAGCTGAATACGAAGTGCCAGGTGTTACTTACGGTGTACTGATAAGCAGTACTATTGCCAAAGGCACTATTAAAAACATAGATAGCAAAGCCGCTGAAAAAGCGCCGGGCGTATTCACAGTCCTCTCTCACCTCAATATGCCGGCCATACCTGGCTATGCTAATGCCCAGGGTGATATCGGCCCCAATGGCATAAAAATCTTTCCCGGTAACAAGGTATATTTTGGCGGTCAGCCCATCGCATTGGTTGTCGCAGATACCTATGAACGTGCCCTGCACGCTGCATCACTGGTGCAGGTAAGCTATACACCGGAGCAGGCGCAGACAGATATGAGCGCTAACCGCAACCTTGCCAAAGCGCCCCGCAATGCCCGGCAGGCAGATTACAAACGCGGTGAGGCTGCAGCCTGGAAAACAGCTCCTGTTCAACTGGAAGAAGAATATACCATTGCCCACGAGGTACACAACCCCATGGAACTCGGCAGTATTACTGCCGTATGGGATAATGATAAACTCACCGTGTATGATAAAACACAGGGAGTAAAAGCAGTACAGCAAACCTTTGCCCGCCTGTTCAATATTCCCAACGACAATGTACGTGTAATAGCCCCGTTTGTTGGTGGTGGGTTTGGCATGGCATTGCGTACATGGCCTTATGAAGTAGCAGCTGTGGTTGCTGCCAGGCAGATCAGCAAACCGGTTAAGCTGGTATTGCAGCGCAGCCAGATGTTCACTATGGTGGGATACCGTCCATATACAGAACAGAAAGTAGGTATTGGCGCCACTGCCGATGGTAAACTGGTAGGCATCAGTCACTCCGCTACGGGTGTAACTGCAGGTTATGAAGAATTCACCGAAGGCGTTATCAACATGACCAAGTTCATGTATGCCTGTCCCAATGTGGATACCACGTACAGGATCGTACCCATGGACCTTAGCGTACCTACCTGGATGCGTGGCCCCGGTGAAGCTACCGGCTCATTTGCACTTGAATCTGCCATAGACGAACTGGCTTATAAACTGGACATAGATCCGCTGGAATTGCGTATCCGCAACCACGCTGATATGGATCCTGAACGTAACCTGCCCTGGAGCAGTAAATACCTGAAAGAATGTTACCAGTTGGGCGCCGAGCGCATTGGCTGGTTCCAGCGCAACAGGGCTCCCCGCTCCATGCGCGAGGACAATATGCTGGTAGGCTATGGCATGAGCAGCGGCACCTTTGGCGCTTTTCGCGGTAATGCCTCTGCAAAGGCTGTATTTTCAGCTAACGGCAGGCTGTTGGTACAAAGTGCTGCCAGCGATATTGGCCCCGGTACAGGTACCGCTATGGTAAGCGTAGCTGCAGAGACATTAGGGCTTGCTCCTTCCCTTATAAAGTTTGAGCTGGGTGATTCCTCCCTACCGCCTGCCCCTACACAGGGAGGCTCAGGAACCACCTCAGCGGTAGGCTCCGCCGTGTACGATGTATGTATGGTGATCAAAGAAAAACTGGCAGAGCTGGCCACTACCGGCGACAATGCCCCTTTTAAAGGTGCCGACAAGGATAAACTCACTTTCAGCAAAGGCAATATTTCAGATGGCAGCAAATCGGTATCATTTACCAGCCTGCTGCAGCAAAATAGCCTTCCGTCTATTGAAGCTGCCCGTGATTCAAAAGGCGGCAACGAACGACAGAAATACTCCATGTATTCTTTCTCTGTGCATTTTACTAAAGTACATGTACACCCAACAACCGGTGTTGTACGTGTAAAGAAAGTAGTAACTGTTGCTGATGCTGGTAAAATTGTAAGCGAAAAAACCGCACAGAGCCAGATGATCGGTGGTGTAATTGGTGGCATCGGTATGGCCCTTACCGAAGAAGGAGTAATAGACCATCGCTATGGCCGCTATGCCAATAATAACCTGGCAGATTACCATGTACCCGTACATGCTGACATCCCTCCTATTGAAGCATTATTCATCAATAAGCCCGATCCTTATATTAACCCTATAGGCGCAAAAGGAATGGGTGAAATAGCATTGATAGGTTTTGCTGCTTCAGTAGCAAATGCAGTATATCATGCTACAGGTAAACGTGTGCGTGAGTTACCTATTACGCTGGATAAGCTCCTGTAAGTTTCGTGTTTGAAGTTCCGTGTTTCGGGTTGGGGGAAGTCGTGAGACGTGAGTGGGGCTTCCGGATACCGGATGCTTGATACTGGATTTGAGATTTGATGTTTGAAATTTGATCAATACAACTGGTCTTCCTGTATTTGCTCGTGGCTCATGGCTGTTTTGCCAACTGCAAATTGCCAACTGCCAACTTGTATTCCCCGTGGCTCGCCGCCGGCATTCACAATAACTACCAACTTTAAAGCCCGGGACCTGTATAAAATAAAAAAGGGGTCAGAATAGATATTCAACCCCGTTTTAAATCCAATATCCTATGAAAAACCAGTGCGAAAATATTCATTTTTCCCGGTAACCACCAAGTAATCTTTCTGAAAATAATCACGTATTACTACGCAAATTTTTTCCGGCCTTTTAACAGCCCCCGTTTACGCATAACTTTTTACTGTTATAACTTCAATCAGACCTGCGTTTTACCCTACTATACATATAGAATATAATTGATCAACATAGCGCATTACACCTTTAAATGGTCAAACACTTTCTAAAAACGTAATCGCTTTAAATGCTTTTAATTTTCTTTTAATGGCCTCCTAAGTCACACTTGCTGAGTAATTAAGGTCTTATAAGGTTAACTTTTCTAAACAGCCTAAAAAACACTTTTTTCCCAAAAAGACAACAAAACAATTTCGCTGCTGTTATACTTATACCGACGCGGTTAAAAAGCCTTTCACAGGCTGGTTCATTTACCCGACTCACTACAACATTAAGCACGCAACCTTTCCTTAAAGAAACGCTTTAAAACAACCACTCTGTTAGTCAGTTACTGCTGGAAGAAACTGAAAACATAACTATTTGTTCACCATAAAAAACCATGGAATATGAAAAGGTTTGAAAAGAAAGTGGCATTGATCACTGGAGGTGCCGGTAGCATTGGAAAAACAACAGCAAGGTTATTATTGGATGAAGGTGCTTCTGTAATGCTGGTCGATCTCAGTAAAGACGCATTGCAGAAAACGGTTGATGAATTAAACAGTAAGAATGTTGCGTTCACTGTAGCAGATGTTACCAAAGCAGCTGATGTAGAACGATACGCAAAAGAAACTGTTGACAAGTTTGGTAAAGTAGACCTGTTCTTTAATAACGCAGGTATAGAGGGTGTGGTAAAACCTGTTACCGAATACCCTGAAGATATTTTTGACAAAGTAATGGCCGTTAACGTAAAAGGTATGTGGCTAGGATGTAAGTACGTAATACCCCAGATGAAAGACGGAGGTAGCATCGTAATTACGTCTTCTGTAGCAGGTATTGGCGGTACTCCCGGTATGAGTGCCTATGTAACCAGCAAACATGCTGTAATAGGATTGATGCGTACCGTAACACACGAAGTAGCTTCACGTAAAATACGTGTCAACACCATTAACCCTTCCCCGGTAGATAACCGCATGATGCGTTCACTGGAAGAAGGTTTTGCACCCGGTCATGGAGGTGAAGCCAAAAAAGGATTTGAAACGAACATACCATTGGGACGTTATGCCCAACCGGATGAAATTGCACAACTGGTACTTTGGTTAGGTTCTGACGAAAGTAAGTTCATTACCGGTACCGTGCAGGTAATAGCCGGTGGTATGGGAGCTTAAATATGTACTACTGTAGATGTTCTGAAAAAAGCCGGCGGGATTAATTTCCTGTCGGCTTTTTCAATGCTATTAGGATCCTGAATCGTGAGTAGCTGATTCGTGAAACGTGAAATGTCAAACGTGAAACCAGTTACCAGTTACCGGTTTCACGCAAAGACTGCGAAGGCTCGCAAAGCAGCAAAGCCGTTTTGTTAACTGCAAATTGCTAACTGCCAACTTGTATTCCTCGTGGCTCAAAGCTCGCCGCTTGTATTCATGATAACTGCAAATTGCTAACTGCCAACTTGTATTCCTCGTGGCTCGTGGCTCATAGCTCGCCGCTTGTATTAGAGATAACTGCAAATTGCCAACTGTCAACTTTCCTATAGCTCGCAACTGTATTCCATTTTCAAATCTTCAAATTCACAAATTTTCAAATACCTACAACAGTATTCGCGTTCAGCATTAGGCGTTCCGCGTTGAGCTGCATTAACTTACAACCTATAACTTAAAACCTACAACCCTCTCTTCGCATTAAGCGTTAGGCGTTTTGCGTTCAGCATTCTTTACAACTTCGGCAACGTCTTCTCCAGCTCCTCCCTCATCGATTCGTACTGGGGTGGTAAACGCAGGTGTGTTCCTAACTCAGCAGGCGTTTCGTCGGTTGCAAAGCCGGGAATATCAGTTGCAATCTCAAACAATACACCGCCCGGCTCACGGAAATAAAGACTTTTAAAATAACTGCGGTCAATCTGTGGAGTTATATTAAATCCTTTGGCCGCCAGTATATCATGCAATTCCATCTGTGCTTCGTAAGTTGCTATGCGAAATGCCACATGGTGAACAGAACCGCCGGCCACATGGCCCGGTCTTTCACCCGGTGCACAAACCAGGTCAATATATTTTGCAGCAGCGGCTGTATTATTCTTAAAACGGAAGCGGTTTACATGCTCCTGCTCCAGGGAATAGTTCAGGTGTTCGGTAAGCAATGCCGCTGTTTTCTCATATCCTTCCAGTGTTAAGGTAACGGAATGAAAACCGCGGATGCTGAATTCAGCAGGAATGGTACCCGGTATGGCAGCACGTGCATCGGGCTCAGCAGCTATTACCAGTTCCAACTTCAATCCATCAGGATCGAGTATGGTAAGATATTCTTCGTTAAATCGTTTTGCAGGATTATTGTAGATCACATTAAACTGCTTCATTCTTTCGAGCCAGAAATTCATGGAACCGGCAGGAATAGAAAAAGCGGTTTCAGTTGCCTGTCTTGTACCCCTGCGGCCGGTAACGATACTTTCCCAGGGAAAGAAGGTAAGGATAGTACCAGGCTCACCTGCCTCATTACCAAAATAAAAATGATAGGTATGGGGGTCATCAAAATTCACTGTTTTCTTTACCAGTCGAAGTCCCAGTACCTCAGTATAAAAACGCAGATTGCGTTGCGCATTACCTGCAATGGCCGTAACATGATGAATACCGTTAATAGCGTTGCTCATGAAATAAAGTTATAGCTAAAAAAAAGAAACCACAAGTTACATTCCGTGGTACTGTGATAGTATAGTTGAGCACAAATCTTACAACAAATAGAAGACTATATACAACTATCCGGCATCAGCACGGTAATACAACCTGTGGTGTTATCGTAAAAATTATTACTTCTCTTTTTATCTTGCCAGGTAAGCTCCGTCTACAGCATAGTAACCGCCGCTAACAAAAGAAGCTTTGTCTGAACTTAACCAGATTACCAGTTCTGCCACTTCAGAGGCCTTGCCTAATCTTCCGATCGGGTGCAGGCTTACCAGTGCATTTTTTGCATTGGCATCCATAGCAGACAGTAAGGGAGTTTCAATAAATCCCGGGCCTACAGCATTTACACGAATATTTTTGGCACTGTATTCAATCGCTGCGTTTTCAGTAAGTCCTACCACACCATGTTTGGCAGCAACATAACCGGCAGAGTTGGCAAAACCAACCTTACCCAAAATGGAAGCCATATTTACAATAGCACCCTTGCCATTTTTGAGCATGGCAGGTATCTGGTATCTCATACAATAAAAAACACTGCTCAGGTTTACGGAGATCACTTTATCCCAGCCTTCAATACTCAGCTCCCCTACGGGGTTGCTTTCTCCACCAATACCGGCGTTATTTACGGCTATATCCAGCTTGCCGAAAGCATTAATGGTTTCATCTACCAGGTGTTGGGCTTCCTGGGGTTTTGTAACATCTGCCTTTACAAAGATCGCCTCACCTTTATTCTTCTTAATCGCATCTACTACCGCCAGGCCATGCTTTTCATTGATATCTGATACCACTACTTTAGCACCCAGTTGTGCATACAACAAAGCACAGGCTTCACCGATACCTGAACCAGCTCCTGTTACGATAGCCACCTGTCCCTTAAACTGATTTTCCATTTTTTCGTGTTTAAGATTAACGAATAGCCAAACATGGTTTATCTAACACAACAAACCACGCCGGCTGTTTCATAAAATAGATCGTATAACTAACAGGATGTGATGTTAAAATGTTTTGTTCCCTGGCTTTTTTAAGCGCTATTTAATCAAAAAAAAATCCTGCCCCGAAAGGCAGGATCTCCACTTAAAAATTGCATATACAGAAACCGCTTACCGCAGTGTTACTACTGTCATTACCGGGAAATGATCTGAAGGGTATTTACCGTGGTAGCTATCGGTAAGTACGCCCCATTTCGACACGGCAAATTGCTTACTGATAAAAACATGATCAATGATCTCATTACGTTGCAATGAAGCGCCAAAAGCATTAAAAGAAGCATTATTAGCATAAGGTTGCTTTACTTCCTTATAAGTGTCCTTCATAACGCCGGAATTTGCAATTTCCTGGTACCAGCCGCTGTTATGATCTCCGTTAAAATCGCCGGTCAGCAATACCGGTTGATCATCGGCTATGCTTTTAATTTTCTGCAGAATGAGTTTACTGCTTTCCTGGCGTGCTTTTACCCCCTGGTGATCATAATGCACATTGAAAAAATAGAACTTCTTTTTGCTTTTGATATCCTGCAGGTATACCCATGAGCAGATACGGTTAAGACGCGCATCCCATCCGGGACCCGGCTTTTCAGGAGTCTCCGACAACCAGAAATCACCTTTATCCAGCAATTTGAATTTATCCTTTTTGAAAAAAACAGCAGAATGCTCTCCTTTGTCCTGTCCATCATCGCGCCCCAGGCCATAGTGACTATATTCCGGAAGTGCTGCATCAATATCATCCAATTGATTCTTCAATCCTTCCTGCGTGCCGAAAATATCAAAGTCATGAAAACGGATCAATGCAGTAACAACAGGCGCACGGTCTACCCAGAGATTACCGGAATCCCTTGGATTATCATACCGGAGATTATAAGTAGCAACGGTAAACTGCTGTGCATTAGCAATAGCTGCCAATAATACCAACACCAGGAGCAAAGAGACACTTTTAGTTTTCATCATGTTTTAAGAAATATGCTAATTTAAAAATCAGTCAATTTGAAAATAAAAAAGCCGATGGTCAGCTCCTCACAACTCACCACTCAATGTCGTTTAGTTAAGAGCTTTCATTCCGGCGGGTGGGGACACCCGCCGGGGGACTGTCCCGTGGCTGGTGTTCTTCTTTTGTCCTGCCCTAAAGGACAGGGCAAAAACAATGAATAGAATATCTTATCCAAACCCTGTCGGTGTACCGGCTAAAGCCGGACATTGTATTGTATATCCATCTCCGAAGCCAGCTTACTACTCTTAAACAAACAACATTAACTCACGATTGCCGATTCACGATCCAGTATTTAAAATATTAAAATCGCTAAATCCCGAAATCAGAAATCTTCAGCGATCACTCACCACTCATGATTGCCGACTCACGATTCTCATTCACTATTCACCATTGACTATTCACTTGCTTGAGCCACTCACCACTGACCACTCACGTCTCACTACTTCTCCCCTACCATCCCGGATTCTGTCCCAATTTAGGATTCTGCAGGTAATCATTCTGGGGAATAGGGTAAAGGTATTTCTTATCCTCCCATTTACGTGTTACATTATTAAGCCAGGTCAGTTCGCCATAAGTATCGTTGGTCAAGCGTTGGGGATTCACAGCACCGGTACTAAGTGTAGCAGCCACATTCACATAAGTTACCCCGGATACAGCCGGTGTAGGAGGTGTTGTTTTATAGAAACAAACATCATTTACACCATCACCATTCAGATCCATCAGGGTATTCAGCGCCGGTACGTAAAAGCCATTCCACTGTTTTGCCAGTAACTCACCATGATGCCATCTTACAAGATCATAAAAACGTAATCCTTCCCATGCCAGCTCTATACCACGTTCACGACGAACTTCCAGTAGCACGGGGTCCGAAATATCAGCAAAATAATTAGCGATCAGGTAAGGATCAGCAACAGTGGGTTTGGTGGTGAGGCCGCCGGTAATACCAGCTCTTGAACGCAGTGCGCCAATGGTCTTTGTCCAGTCTGCATCCGTTAAAGTACCTGCCTCGGCTTTTGCCTCAGCATAGTTCAGCAATACTTCACCGTAGCGGATCACACTAATGGAATTGGTGTTACGTGTACCACCGTCCATACTGGCATCATCCATTGTCCATTTAATAGGTTGGTAACCGGTATAAGTATAAGAAAATACTGGAGGCGCAGCTTCAAGTGTACCTGCGTTATTACGTTTATAACTTCCCATCCGGATGGTTTGCTGCAAACGTTTATCCCTGTTCTTCACTTCATCCACAAAAGGCATGGTTGCATAACCTGCTTTATTGGTAAAAGGCGTACCATCAATGCTCAGGTAAGTATTTACAAAGGTTCTCACAAAGCTGAGACGTGCACCATAAGTGGCACTGGTCCAGTACCAGTTAGCATCATTCAGGATACTTAAAGAAGCATCACATACATCAGAAAGAATGATCTCTGAATTTACCGGGGCATTATTAATAAACAACTGGCGGTAAGCGACGTCAGAACCTCCGGTTGTGTTCAGGCTGAAACCACCTTCATTCATTACTTTTTCTGCCGCTGTTGCTGCTTCAGTCAACCATTTCGTAGCGGTACCGCTCAACCCTTCAGCCAGGCCGCCTTGTTTATCATGATACTTTCTGAAAGTTCCTTCAAACAGGCAGATGCGCGATTTAAATGCATAAGCCACGTACTTAGTTACCAGGCTGCGTGTATTGTCGCTGGCGGTAATATTTTCACAGGCAAAATTCAGATCAGCCAGTACAGAATCCATTACCAGGGTCCTGGGATCACGGCCATTATACAATGCAGAATCATTTACATCCAAAGGTTTATTGACCCAGGGAACCGCACCAAACCGCTTTACTTTTTCAAAATAAAACAGGGCACGGAAAAAACGGGCTATAGCGGTATAGTTCCTCCTGATATCAGCAGCTATAACAGGATTATTATTATTAACGATGAAGTAATTGATATTACGCAATCCACTCCAGCTCCAGCCCGATCCCTGCAAAGAAGTATAGCCGCTTACAGAAAGGAAATCAGGAATAGAAGTTCTTGCACCATAATCGCTCATTTCATCGCCACGGTGAATACTGTTTGCATCGGGAATATTATCGTAAAAAGAATTGATGTATAAAGCAAGTCCTTTTTCACTGCCAAATACTGCAGTTTTTGAAGCGGTAGATTCAGGCTCCTGGTCCAACTGCTTTTTGCAGGCAGAGAATACCAGTACACATGCAATGCTACCTATAATAAGTTGTTTCATACTTTGTTAATTTCTGATTGCTGAATTTGTGTTCAGGGTAAATTTTTAGAGTGTCACAGATAAACCGAACGTAATACCTTTCAACATGGGGTAATTGTTTCCATTACCGCTGGTTCCGGTGGTCAATACGCGGTCAGAACCACCGATATTTTCCACATCAAGATCTTTCGTCACTTTGTAAAGTTTAGACCATGACCACAGGTTCTCACCTGAGATATAGATCCTGGCATTCGTCATTTTCGCTTTACGGATCAGTGACTGTGGCAGGTTATAACCGATCTGAATATTTTTCAAACGGATATATGCCACATTCTGCAGGTACCTTGTTTGCTGAACGTTCAGTTCACGACCACTACCCTGCGCCACATAGCCACGGTAACGGGGAAAATAAGCCTGTGGATTATCTTCAGACCAGATCTTTCCCAGGTGCGATTTAGGCAACCTGTTATAAGGCCTGTTATACTGTCCCCAGAATACATCTGCTTCAGCACCGGGCCACCAGTCCTGTTTGCCCACACCCTGGAAAAAGGCCGAGATAAAGAAACCATTCCAGTCTGCGTCCAGTGTAATGCCATAAGTATAACGCGGAGTAGAGTTACCGATAACACGCAGGTCGCCACTGCTGTCAACACGGCTGATACCGCTGTTCACTACACCATCACCATTTACATCTTTAAACTTCACATCGCCCACCATTACCTGCGATACCTGACCACCCGCCGACGCTTTAATGATCGTTTGCTTTGATGCTTCACTCAGGTTTTCTTTCGTAAATAACCCGTCAGTGGTATAGCCCCATATTTCACCAACCTTCTGCCCTACATAATAATCACTCAGCATTTTGTCTTTGTTATTATTAAAGCGTGTGATCTCAGCAGAATAATCGGCCAGGGTTACTCTTGCGCCGTAATTAAACTGTCTGCCAGCTACTCTCAGATCATCTCTCCATGACAATGACATTTCCCAGCCTTTTGTTTTCAGGTCAGCATAGTTGCCCTTAGGTACAGCAGTACCAAATACAGCAGGCAAAGATTTACCGGCAGTAAACATATCGGTAGTATTGCGCACATAGATATCACCACTAAAGGTCAGGCGATTTGAAAGCAGCGCAAAATCAAGACCCAGGTCTTTGGTAGTAGCTGTTTCCCAGGTAAGGTTATCCGGTATTACACCGGGTGCACTGGTTACCTGCGGACGTACGCCACCCAGTACCCTGCCCGACTGAGAGATGCTGAACTGCTCCATGAAAGAATAAGAAGAGATATTACCATTTCCGAGAGAACCATAGGAGGCGCGTATCTTAACATCAGAAATAACTGTTTGTGGTATATTCCAGAAAGACTCGTTAGATATGCGCCATCCTGCAGATACTGAAGGAAAAAATCCATAACGCTGATTGGAAGGGAATTTGGAAGAACCGTCATAACGGCCATTTACTTCCAACAGGTATCGATCTTTAAAGCCATAGTTTACACGGAAAAAGCCGCCTGCAATATTCCATCTTTCCCAGCCACCGCTGGTAGTAATAGATTGCCCCAATGCCAGGTTAATATCCTGTGCATCTTCAAAAATAAGACCATTGCGCAATGCCTGTAAGGCCTTATAAGTAGACTGTTCATAGTTAAAGCCAGCCATCGCTTTGACATAATGTGCCCTGCCAAACCTGTTCTCATATTCACCATATATGTTGGTAGCGATATATTGTGTTTCGCGGTAAGTAGACTGGATATCGTTATTGCTGCTGCCTACATACTCCACCACACCTGGTTTGCGTGTATAAGGAACAGGTACACGTATCTGTTTGGCATTATTATCTGTATTCTGGATAGTAAAATCGCCTTTCAGTCTGAACTTATCACCAAACGGTGTTGCAGTGAAACCGGTTGTATTACGGAAAATACGCCTGTCCATATCTATACCATTCTTACCATACCAGAAATCACCAACAGTATAAGCGGCAGAGTAAGAAAGGTATCCATCAGGGTTCAGCAGCGGCGACATTTCATGACCTTCGTCAGCTATATTTCTCCAGATACCACCACCCTCGCCCACGTTCAGGGGATTGTGGTACAACATGTTTGAGTAATCTGTATTATTATCTAAACGCAACCAGGGCAACAATTGTATGGAGCCTTTTGCACGCAGGTTGTACATACGGTAATCATCGGAATTATAACGAAAGATGCCTCCCTGGTTATAGAACCTGCCGGTTAAATAAAAACTGGATTTATCATTGCTCCCTGATAGAGAGATATTATGATCCATCGAACTATTGTGATCTTTATACAACAGGCTGTACCAATCGGTATTACCATAATACACATACTCCCCGCTTGAATTAATATCTACTTTAGGCAAGCTGGGATCTTTATCTCTCTTCTCATATTCGGTAAGGTATGCCTGTGAAAATTTTACTGTTTTATTTACGTTCTGCGGGGTCTGGGAATAATCGTTCCATGCAGTCCATGCTTCATTGAACATTTTAGCAAACGTATAACCATTGGTTACCATTTCAGGAACGGTAGTAGGTTTCTTAATAGAATAACCTGCAGAATAGGTAATGCTGGTTTTTCCTTTTGCAGGAGTTTTGGTAGTGATCAACACTACACCAAATGAACCACGCGCGCCATAAATAGCCGCAGAGGCAGCATCCTTCAGTACAGTAACACTGGCAACATCGTTAGGGTTTACCAGGCTGGGATCACCCTCTACACCATCTACCAGTACCAGTGCATTACCACCCTGCCCTATAGATGTATTACCACGGATATTATAAGCAGGCGACTGAATTGGCTTACCATCACCCATCACAAGATTAAGGTTGGGTATAGCACCTTGCAATCCCTGAGTAAGATTGGGTACAGAACGATTCTCAAAGATCTCTCCGCTCACCTGGTCTACAGCACCTGTAAGATTTACTTTCTTTGTAGTACCATAACCAACTACCACCACATCGTTCAATGCGTTACCTGCAGGTATCATCTTTACCTGCAACTGAATGGTCTCACTACCTTTATAATGATAGCCGCCCATTTCTTTTTTTTCGTAACCAATGTAAGAGAATACAAATGCATAAGGGCCACCGGCCGGCAAAGTTTCAATAATAAAAGTACCGGCAGCATCAGATTGTGTAGCTGTGCTGTTGATACCTTTTCCCTGTACCATTACGGTAACACCAGGTAAAGCTTCGCCTTTTTCATTTTGAATTGTTCCCCTTACAGCGGGAGGTTTTCCCTGTGCAAAAGCAGCCTGCGATAATAGCAATAACAGGCAGCCCAGCAACGTGAGTTGTTGGTAGTTTTGTTTCATGTTAGAGTTTATTTATTGCAATACGATCCCGGCTCCATAGCGGAGGCATTTTAAAAACGTAAAGGATGCGGGGATGATAATTACCTTGAACCGTAATAGGTCTTTCAGCTAACAACTAAGCCAGATAAAAAGATATTGGATGAATTCAGTGCTATGTAACAACACTGCCCGTATTTTCAAATCGTGTTGCAATTTACTTACGATAACTATTGGCCGATATTAACAGTTTGTTATGAGAATGTTTCCTTACTAACGTAGCATTCGTTTACTAACAGTTTAGCACAATTCAATCTACAGTAAGCCAATGACACTTACTCTAATCTCAAATTTCAAACATCAGATTTCAGATCTCGTATCTGTATTAATCCATTGACCTTGACTATTGACTCTTCCCCCCTTCACAGTTTAACCATCATTATATTCATTTGAACGCACAAAAAGTCAATTCATAGCAAACCTGTAATGCCACATCAGTGACAGTATCTATTTTGTACCGTTTATACAGTCTGCCTTATAAAATGAAAATGCCTTATTACACGCAGAAAGACAAATGGATCATTACGATCTTTCTGCCACCAGCTATCTTATTGATCAATAGCCTCATCTTCGGTAATCGTTACTGGATGCAGCCAGGCTTGTTTATGGGAGCAACAATTATTTCAGGTGCTATAGGTTTATTTTCATGGCATCTGCAGATCATTGTAGCAGTTCAGATGCAGCAACGATATCCTGCTTACCACCAGACATTCAGAAGAATAACCATTAGCATATTGTGGTATATGCTGATCACTACCATTACCATTATACTGGTGTTCACACTTTATCATAGCATCTCCTGGTTTCAGTACCAGGTCAGCTTATCACACCTGGCATGGGCTGTTACTACAGGCATTATTACAGACCTGCTGGGGGCCAGTTTTCATGAAGGCGCAGCCTTCTACGAAAAATGGAAACGCATGACAGATAAAGCAGAACAATTAAAAGAAGAGAACCTGCAAACCCAATTAGACAGTTTAAAAGGACAGGTCAATCCGCACTTCCTGTTCAATAGCCTCAATTCCTTATCATCACTCATCAGTGAAGATCCACTGCAGGCAGAAAGGTTTGTAGATGAGTTAAGCAAAGTATACCGTTACCTGCTGCGCAACAATTCCGACCCGCTTACCTCACTTGCCTCAGAAATGCAGTTTGTACAATCTTACTATCATTTATTAAAAACCAGGTATGGGAACAGCCTGACATTGCAAACCCATATCGATCCGTTATACGAGCATTATTTATTACCACCTCTTACTTTACAGATGTTGATTGAAAATGCCGTAAAGCACAATGCCATGATGAAGAACCAGCCATTGCAGATCACTATCATGACCACTGCAGGCAACCGGCTGGTAGTGACCAATAACCTGCAACGCAAAACCCGGCAGGTAGCCTCCAACAAAGTTGGTCTCAGCAACATAGCCCGCAAATACCAGCTACTCAAACAGGCAGATATTGAGGTATTTGAAAATACCGAAGCCTTCTCTGTAATAATACCTCTGATCAAAGAATAGCTGTCTGAAATACGACCTACACAGGTTTATTTAATTGCTTGTTAACGCATTATAATTGTTACTGATGCTTACGCTAACGCATCGGCCAATCCATATGTGCAAACCCTTATCCCTGTAACCTACCGCTAATGTAAAGTGCGTCAATAATCAATTCATTTCGAACATTTATGGCATAAAACTTTACCTAAATATCAATAAAGCAACTCATTATACAATTTTGAAATCTTAATCCCCACTTCGTATTTTGTGCCTTCAAACGGTCATTCTTGTTGAAAACAGTATTTTGAGAATTTACTTTTAAACAGTAATCTTGTAGCGGGGACTATTTGTAACTAATCATTACGGGCCACCAGCTACTAAAATTCAATTTTAACGGAGCCGCCGTTCAGACCTTATCCTTGGGCAACACACCACTATCCGTAATGAATAAGCTTAATTTAGAGGTTTACTTGATAACCATTGAGGGTATTGCGCCCCCGATAGGTATTGGACTGTGAGGGGGATATACTGATGTAAAATCCATATCCGTTCCATCAGCTTATCACCAGTTAACAACAACTGACTAACATGCGTCAACAGGACCTGCGAAATGACATGATTGCGGATTTAAAAGCCGGAAGTACCAAGGCTTTTGATTATTTTTTCCGCTTGTTTTATGGCCCTCTGTGCCTGTTTGCCGAACGCATTCTGAAAGAAAGAGGTGCTGCACAGGATATTGTAGAAGAGACCTTTGTGAAGCTGTGGCACAAACACACCGACTTTGAAACAGCCCTTAATATAAAAGCCTTCCTTTACATCACTACCCGCAATGCCTGCCTCAATCAGCTCAAACTGATGCAGCGCGAAAAGCTCACCAAAAAACAACTGGCCTATCTTTCAGATGATAACCAGGATTTTGTACTGAATGAAATTACCCGGGCAGAAGTATTAAGAGAGATCTACCAGGAAATAGAAAAGCTTCCAACACAGTGTCGTAAAATTTTCAAGATGAGCTATCTCGACGGATTAAAGAACCATGAGATAGCCGAACAGATGCATATCTCCATCAATACAGTAAAAAATCAAAAGGTAAGGGCATTACAGCTCCTCAAACTTCGTCTCTTCGACAAAAATCTGCTGGCTGCTATTTACATCTGTATTCACTTTCTATAGAATCGTGAGACGTGAGTCGTCAGTCGTGAGTGGAGCTTCCGGATACGAGATGCTTGATACCGGATATTGGATTTGAGATTTGATCAATACAACTGATCTTCCTGTATTTGCTCGTGGCTCAAAGCTCGCCGCTTGTATTTGAGATAACTGCAAATTGCTAACTGCCAACTTGCTTCCGGCCTTCATTTTCAAATCTTCAAATTCTCAAATTTTGAAATTTCCCTGTATTCTTCACCTTACACTTTTTCCTGGTCACTAATGAACCCGGAATACCATAGTAAACAAGCGGTCGCGGAGGTGCTGGTGTTTTCACTGGCAACCTGCAAGGCTGTTCCAAAGCAACGGGTAATGGATGCTCTATACCATGCTCTTGCGCTTTAAAGCCAACTGAAGCGAGGTATTGCCACAATACTATCTCAACGTCTTCTTCAGTGCACACACGCTCCTTCAATAGCTGAGCCCCCACTCCTGTCATTTTACGATACAGGTAGTGCAATTTCCAGCCGTCAGGCAACTGGCTGTATACTTTGGAAGCGATCCGGGAAGCATGCCCCAGTCGCTCTGCATATTGCATGGTAAGACAAAACTCTTTCGATGTCTTTACCCGCTTCCCCGTCAGTGAACTTTTGGTACGAACACAGTATTTGCCTTTCCAGAAATAGAAAGTAAGATTACCGTAAGTACCTACAAAGTAAACCGGCGGAAGATCTTTCGGGATCCTCTTCATTTAAAAAATTTAATTAATAAAATTGTTTCGTGATACTCGATCGTGAATCGGCAATCGTGAGACGTGAATCGTCAGTCGTGAGTGGCCGAACCAAGTGAATAGTCAATGGTCAATAGTGAATGACTGTTCCTTGTAAACTTATCAACCTTTCAACTTTTCAACCCTTTTGTGCCTTCCTTCGATATTCGAAATTCAGCATTTGATATTCTCCCCCCCGTACTTCTTATTTCGTACTTTCCTTGTCACCTTACCAACCTATCAACTCATCAACCATATTCCCTCACCGCTGTCTTTCTAATACCAGATTCGAAATTCCTTCATTCGCACATTAGCAAATCTGCACATTTGCACATTGCTTCTTCATTTCTCATTTCCCCTCACGATTTTCATATCAGGAACAAAGCTACACCTCTCTCATCCCCATTTCCAAACGCCTGTGCCGTTTTTGCCGTTTATGTCGAAACTTTCCGTTCTTTCTTTTTTAAATCCGAAATGTGAAGATCATTTCAGGTTTCAGGATCGTGAAACGTGAGTCAATGTCATTGAATTAAGAAAGGGCCACAGCGTAGCCTCCTGTTTATAGAAATGATCGTAATAAGCGTGTTGCGGCTCCTATCGGTGCCTCCGGTTCCTCACAGGAAGCTCCTACCGGAGCTGATACCTTTTAAAATTGATTTTCTATAAACAGGTAGCTCCTCGGGAGCTTAATTCAATGCCATTGAAACGTGAGACGTCAGTCGTGAGTGGCTGATTCTTGAAATGTGAAATGTCAAACGTGAGAGGAATCGTGAATCGGCAGACGGCAATCGTGAGACTGTTTCGAGTTTTGGGTTTGAGGTTTCGTGTTCTGAAATTTGAGGTTTCACGCAAAGACTGCGAAGGCTCGCAAAGCAGCAAAGCCGTTTTGCCAACTGCAAACTGTCAACTGCCAACTTTCTTCCTGTCTTTCCTTCGAAATTCAATATTCAAAATTCTACATTCGATATTTCCCCCTTCCGTACTTCCTATTTCGTACTTTCCTTGTCACCTTATCAACCTATTAACTTGCCAACCATATTTCCTCACGGCTGTATTACTCATACCTAAAGCCTGACAGCTAATACCTGATTCCTGTATTTCCTTATGCCTTGTCTTTTATCCCTTCAGGCTTAAGTTAAAACCTGTATCCCAGGGACTTCGTTATAGTCTTGTTCTGGTCTCGTTCTTGTTTCCTTCTTATTTAAAGCGTACAAATTAGGGGTTTGCTCTTGGCGGCGGGCGAATGAAACAAGAACCAGGTAAGAATGAAACAAGAAGAAGTACCGGGGAGGGAAACGAGTTCTAAGCTACGAGTCGCTGGTAAAAACAGCAGTGAGCCGTATTTCAAACTTCATATTTCGTACTTCTTTGTGGGTCTATTGCTATCCAGCCATAACAGTCAGACTATGAAACTATCAAGCCATCCCGTCTTTACTCATTATAAGAATATGCTATCCGACGTGGCATTATCAGGGTATAACATACCTTTTTAAGGTAACATTCTGTATTATTTAGATTGCTAAAACCTCATTGCGCATATCGGTTACGCTAATCAGATATTTTTTTTAACGACTGTTAGTCAAAACATAATAAAACGTTGTTTCTATAGTGACCGTTGCTAAATAATAGTAAGCAGGGAAAATATGCCAGGCTATTAAACCTGGTAAGGAATTTTATATGCCTGCCTGAAGTTATTTGACAAGTTGCTTACAAATAAAAACAAGCATTACATCCACATAATCAGTATAGCCATAAAAAACGTTTACTGTGGATGTTCCCAACAAGATACCGGTAGAATACCAATACCGGTTAATCTTCCAGGTGTGCAGATAGACTTGTAACAAACAGGTTTACTGATCATCCGGAAGATTAAAAAATGGGCAGTCAGGTTCCGGCTAAGGCCGGGACAGGTTTTGCCCGTCCGATACAAGCCAGTCCCGATTAAAACCGGGATCATCGGGCGGGAATCTCATGTGACTGTTTGGTTGGGTCACTACAAGGGAGTGTTTCTACTCTCCCTTTTTCTTTTAAACAAATAGCCCTGGGCTATAAAGATATTGCTGGTTCCGGGCATTAATCCGGTACAAGTTGTTTGAAAAACCAGTTGAAAGATGTGTATAGGGTAGATTTTCTCATTCGCATTCCTAAAAAGTGCATCAATTACTCTCTTCCAAGGTACAGAAGAGCGCAGGAATCCCCAGCGGCCGGGTAATCTTACCCGGCTTTCTTTTTAACCCCAAATATTATTTTACCTGTACACCGTATATAAATCATAAAAAGCAATAGTAATTGTTGGTATTACTATTGATACTATAAAAGTTTAGTTACTATCACATATCCTGGGCAGCCCATTTGATGTGGCAAAAGCTGCAGCTTACCTCGTTAGAAAAACCACGGGCATAATGGCACAACGACCATCTATAATCGGCGTTGTGCCTTTCCGTTTTAAGAAGTTCCTGGAATAGGCCGATAATAAAAATGCCGGCAACGGCTAAAACACCGATACCGGCACCATAAGGCAATAAGGTAAGGACTACCCGGCGTAACAACTCCAATACATCCTGCAAGAAGGCCCTCCGACAAGTATTAAATAGAATAAGGCGTGTAAAAAAGCTAGCCTGTAAAGACTGGCAAAGTCCCCTCCGGGAAAAAAGATCCGGGAAGCGGCAATACATTAAACCTCTATACTACCCAGTGGCCGTAGCAAACAGCGGTTCTGTACTATTTGCTGAAGCATCCTGCTGATTTGTTATCCCTTAGCAGTATCCTGCAGAACGCTCATTATATTACCGCCATCCCGGAAAATCAAAAAGTTGCTGGTGTTCCCCGTTTTTCTGTCTGGAAGCTCAGGCGATCAATTCGCCTTGTAGCTAAAGTTGTTACGTGCCTGTTGACCATCATAAATTTCCAATGATATTATCAATTTCATTTCCACTATCCGGAGTATTTTTTACTAATTCAGAAATTATAAAGTATAGGTAAACACCTACGTCGTTCACATATTACTGATAGCAAACCAGATACAATCGCTATTCAATATGGCTATATAAAAATTAGCTTTTCGGATACAGGAATGCACCAAAAAGAACAAATTGTAGTCAACATATAAATGCTGCCGGATTAATGTGGAGTCTTCACCAGCCAAAGGATATACCCGGTGGAAGTCTACAGCTGCCTGAATAATACTTATTAATTCAACCACATTGCCCAACATATAATAATATTTACCACAGCATGTTTAAAATATCATTTACATCACTATACAATTTTTTAATCTTATAGCATTTAGTCTATCCACGTGAGTTAGTTGTTTTTATAATAACAACTGTTACCACCAATCTTCTATCAGAAACTACAGGTTCCACGATACATTGCGGAGCTATTCAACAGAACCACTACCTCTGCAGTAAAGAAAGGCCTTCAATCAACTGTAACAGTTCACACCAACCGGCAATGTATTTCATGAATAAGTATTATACGGGTGAGCCGCCCGGTTAAAACAAGTTGTTGATTAAATAAACACAAATGACGCATCAACAGGTTGAGGAGGCTGCATATATGGCATTACTGGTACTGCAATGCCTGCAGGAACAAATAAGTGCCGAAGAAAACCTTCTTCTTGAAAACTGGTTAAACGAGCATGAAGCAAACCGGCTGCTGCTGGAAGAATTTTCTGACCCGGAACAGCTCTTGCAGGCATTACAAATGCTACATATAGGCTAAATAATGTCTATATGAAGAACGAAAGCTTAAATGAAAAATAAAAATATTTATTCTACCAAACTAACGAACGGTTGTTTACATTTGCGCCGCCGGATTTTCCTCAAATCAAATACTGTTCTGCATTACGAACACATTATTCTGTTTAACAATATAACCTTATCGCTCTCAAACACTTCATTTCTATTAAGCTTGTGTAAATTTTTAGGTATCCGGACTAGTACCGGGATAAAAATTCGTTGTTATTAACTATAGCAAGCATTGCACTATGGTTATAGCAATGCTTTTGCATTAAGGTTAAGTAGCTCTGAGATGATAGCATTTATTATCTGGGATAAACACTCCATTCAATAAAACGTCTTCTCACATAACTTACCACGACCATTCTACCTTATCCCGGGTTGTTTATTATTACCCGTTTAGACAATTTTTTTATTGTGGCAGCAATGCCAGCAAAACGAATTGCCATTAGCTAACGATCTACGCAACGAACTGTATTTATGTTCTGCGCAGCTTACGTTATAGTGCCATTCACATGCGTACAATATGAATGAACAACAACAGGTAGAAAAAGCATTAGACCTTGCGCCGCTTATTATTAAAAGCATGCGCGAACGCGAGTCATTAACAACAGCAGAACAAGCCACACTGAACGAATGGCTGCAACAGGGCGATAATAGCGCCTTGTACGAAGAGTTAATGAATGAACCGGATGCAGAAGCAGCACTGGAAAGGCTGAAAGAAATAGATGCACAGGAAACAGAACCTGCACTGCAGCGACTACATGCCCGCCTGTTTACACATTCAATTAATCGTCGTCCATGGTGGAAATATGCCGCTGCCGCAGTACTGGTCATAGCAGCAGGGTCATTAGCTATCCTGTACTCCAAACATTCTCAACCTGCACAAACAGCTAATCACCCTGTCAATACGATACAGGACATTGCACCTGGTGGAAAGAAGGCCGTGCTTGAACTAGCCGACGGTTCGAAGATCACACTTGACGATGCCGGCAATGGAAAACTGGCTATGCAGGACGCCAGCACTATCAGCAAAACAGGCGAAGGTGCATTACAATATGAAGCAGGAAAAGATAACAATGCTGCCTTAGTATATAATACTTTATCAACACCCCGGGGAGGCGAGTACGAGTTAACTCTCTCCGATGGCACAAAGATCTGGCTCAATGCCGCCACTACCCTTCGTTACCCTGCCAGTTTTAATGGCCGTGATCGTGTAATAGAACTGGTTGATGGGGAGGCCTACTTTGAGGTAGCAAAGCAGTTAAATCCATCAACGTCTCAAAGAGTGCCATTTAAGGTTCAGGTAAAAAATACAATTGTAGAGGTAAAAGGAACGCATTTCAATATTAATGCTTATAGCGATGAAGTAAGTCAGTCGGTAACCCTGTTAGAAGGAGCCGTAGCTGTATCCGGAAAACAAAATAGCATTACCCTCGCTCCCGGTGAGCAAACTGAAATATCATCTCAAAGACTACTGGTATTAAAAGCAAATGTAGAACAAACAATTGCCTGGCGCAATGGACAATTTTCATTTGTCAATACAGACATAAAAGATGTAATGCAAAGACTTGCCAGGTGGTATGATATGGATATAGAGTTTAAAGATATAGATATTAAAGCCAATTTTAACGGCCACTTAAACCGAAATGAACCAGTAAACGAACTATTAGAGGTTCTTGCAGCAACCAACGGTGCTCACTTTACGATTCAAGGTAAAAAAGTTATAATAAGTAAATAGAGGCTGCACCCCAAAGAACTACTCAACGCTCTTCTTAGCAATCTAATTGCTTGTATAAACGCTATCCATGGCCCCTCGTTTTGGATTAAAAGGATGTGTGTGCAAATCAATATCCAAAAGAGTTATCTGCAGTATGTCATGCAATATACGTTTACATTAAATCCTATTTACAGTAAAATATTTATATGAAAATATTCAAATTTATACCCATTAAAAATTACAATATTTCCCTTCTCTTTCCTTTCTTCTTTAGCTTCACTCCTATACAAGGCCAAGGAAGTAAATCAGTCTATCCCAAAATCCAGCTTTTGCAAACGGATATAAAACAACTTGCTATTGGCGATATAGTTCCTGATATCGTTTTCCAAAATCTGCATAATTACAAAACCATAACAGCAAAAGTTTCTGATTTTAAAGGCAAGATTTTAATACTAGATTTCTGGGCTACATGGTGTGGCTCTTGTGTAGCCGCAATTCCACAACTTGAATCGTTACAAAAAGATTTTCTCGATAAAATTCAAATCATACTTGTAAATTCATCAGAGGGTAAAGATACAGAAGCTAGCTTGATAAGCTTCTTTAAAAAAAGAACGCAAAATACTCCGTCAACCTACCCTCTTCCCTACCTACTAGAAGATATTGATATTCATAAACTATTTCCAAGAAGATTTATTCCACACTATGCATGGATAAAAGACAATCGTCTAATTGCGTTAACTGACTCAAAAGAATTAACAAAAGACAATCTAGAAAATGCTATAAACAATAAGTCGTTGCAAATACGCATGAAGAAAGATGAGCTAGATTTTAGCGTAGACGCTCCTTTTTTAGTTAATAATAATGGAGGTAACGATAGCATGTTTTTATATCGATCAATCATCTCTGGATATATTGATGGGATTGGTAGTATCACAGGCAATAACGGTCTACCTTCAAAAGGGGCAAATAGACTATTCTTTTATAATACAAGTATTGCAAACATTCTTCAGTTTGGATACTACGACGAATTACCAGAAAATAAAAACCTATGGCTATTTGAAGGTAGTAAAGAAGACTCATCATTATTAAAGACTAAAATAATCAATAAGGAAAATGAATACAAAAACCTTTATTGCTATGAACTAATAATCCCTACTTCTCCTGTACAGAAAATTAGAGAATATGTCAAAGCAGACATAAATAAGTTCTTCAACCTAGAAGTACATCCATCAGTAAAAAAAATTAACTGTTATTTAATAAAACTTACCTCCGAAGATTCATTAACAATAGCAGCTCAAGAAGATCCCACAACACTAAATAATAATTACTATTCTTTTTCATCTTTGGGGTCTTTTATCAGATATCTTAATACAGTATTCTCAACTCCATTTATTACAGAAGTATCAGACGATAAAAAGATAAAAATTATCATATCAAAATCTATTACTTCAGAAAAATTGCTAATTACTGCATTAAGTCAAATAGGATGGAAAATTTCACTAGAACAAAAAGACTTAAAAGTGGCAGTCATTAAAAGCACTTAAAATTAACACACAAACATGAAACATCATCTTATTCATTAATATCTTCAATTTAACCAAAGCAAAGAATATGAGAATATTTTATAAACAAAGAAAATTCAATTTTTTACTATTTGATAAATATAATCTTACTGATTCATGTAAATACTTTGCTATCGTTATTCTTACTATTTTTTGTCTACATACAAAAGCACAATCTGTAACTCTAACCGTAAAGGGAAAATCGGCGGAACAAGTTTTTACTGAACTAAAACGACAGACGGGTTTAGAATTCGTATACTTATCTCAGCAAGTTGCGGACTTTCCTCTCATCACAATTTCGGCGACCAATATGCCGCTAGATAAATTTTTAGATGCAATTACAAAAGGCATCCCTTTCAGTTTTGAGCGAAAAAAAAAATATGTTATACTTAGAAATACTGAACAGAACAAAAAAGAAGAGCAAGAAGGAGTACTTAATATTAGCGGATTAGTTGTAAATGAAAAAAACGAGCCTCTTGAGGGTGTTACTGTATCAGTAAAGGGAAGTTCGATAACTACACTTACGAATACTAATGGTTTATTTGAAATTTTAAACATTCCCGTTAATGCAACACTTCAATTCAGGAGTGTAAATACAGAGCCATATGACCTTAGAATAAATAATCGCACTGAAGTAACCGTAAAACTATCTCCTAAAATTAATTCTTTAACGGAGGTCACCGTTCAATTGAGTACCGGATACCAACAACTTCCAAAAGAAAGAGCAACAGGATCATTTGAACTTATTGATAACAAAACTCTGAATCAACAGGTAGGAACTAATATTCTAAATCGTATAAATGGCTTTTCATCTGGTGTTTTATTTGACACAAAAACAGATAAGGCTAATGGCTTATCTGTAAGAGGGATAAGTACAATAAATGCATCAAAAGATGTTTTAATAATCCTGGATAATTTCCCTTATGATGGAGACATTAAAAATATTAACCCAAATGACATTGATAATATCACTATTTTAAAAGATGCAGCGGCTGCATCTATTTGGGGAGCCAGAGCTGGTAATGGGGTGATAGTTATAAGCACCAAAAAGGGGAAATATAATCAGACAACAAAAATTGATATTAATAGCAATTTACTTGTTGTTGATAAACCAGCTTTGTTTAAGCTTCCTCAGATGGGCCCATCCGATTATATCGACGTTGAACAGATGCTATACAGAAATGGTTTTTTTAACAGTAATATTAATAATACTACAACAAGGCCTGCACTAATTCCATCTGTAGAAATTTTCTTAAAAAGAAGAAACAATCAAATCACTATAGATGATTCTACTAATCAAATTAATGCTTTAAAACAAACAGATTCCAGAAATGAGTATTTAAAATATTTCTACCAAAAGGGTATAACACAACAATACTCGCTTAATGTCAGGGGGGGCGGAATAAATTCATCTTACTTGTTTGGGGCCGCGTATGACAAGGCAATAGGAACACTTGATGATAAAAATGATAAAATAAATATTCATCTATCAAACAGCTATAAGATTACAAAAAAACTACAATCAACCTTTGATGTATATTATACTATCTCTAAATCAACAAGTGGTAAGCCATCTTACAATAGTATAACAGTGAATAACAGAGATGTTTCATATTTGAAATTTGCAGACGAAAATGGGAACCCTTTGCCAGTAGACATACGGCTAAGAAGAAGTTATACAGATACTGCAGGAGCTGGTAAACTGTTATCTTGGAAATATTACCCTTTAGAGAACTATAAACATGAAATATCTACAATTAACCTACAACAGCTTATAGCAAATATTGGTTTGCAATACCAGCTTATCTCAGGATTAAACGCTGAAGTAAGGTATCAATATCAGAAACAAGACAGCAAAGTAAATCAATATTACGACCAGGAAAGTTATACAGCACGAGATAGAATCAATTCATTTAGTCAGCTCAATCGAAATACAGGAATCGTTACTTATATTGTGCCCAAGGGAGGTATACTAAACGTTAGTAGCAACTACGTCTCGTCTCACAATATGCGTGGCCAATTGAACTTTAGCAAAAGTATAAAAGACCATACATTCAATGCGTTAGCTGGTGCAGATCTTAGATCCGCAGTTAGTGGATCTGATTCATATAGCTTATATGGGTATAGTAAAGATCCATTGTCATATTCTGCAGTTGATTTTGTCAACAGGTATCCACAATTTACTAGCGGGAGTGCAGCCATTCCAGGAGCGCCCTCCACTGGTAGATTTACGAATAGATTTGTTTCCGTCTTTGGGAATATGTCTTATATGTATAAAGAAAGATATATCCTATCATTAAGTGGTAGAAAAGATGGATCAAATCTTTTTGGCTTAAACACTAACGATAAATTTAGACCATTTTGGTCAACAGGCCTTTCATGGAATATTTCAAAGGAAAATTTCTTCAATTTTAAAGATATCGATTACCTAAAGGCAAGGCTTACCTATGGCTACAGTGGAAATGTAGACTTAACAAAATCTGCTGTTCCTTTAATTACTTATATAGCAGCCGATGCTGATAACCCTTACTCATATGCCTTAGTAACGTCCTTAAATAACCCAGATTTGCGTTGGGAAAGAGTCGGCACATTAAATTTGGGAATTGATTTTGGAATTTTCAAATCCGCAATATCGGGCTCTATTGAATATTACCAGAAAAACTCGACTGATTTGTATGGTCCATCAGAAATAGATTACACAGGTCTAGGTCGTAGCAATACTATAGTAAAGAATGTGGCAAACTTAAAGGGGAAAGGAGTAGATATAACACTTCATACCAAAAATATAGACTGCTCGTTCAAATGGTATACTACTATCATATTCAGCTATTACTCAGATAAAGTAAAAAAGTATTATTCGCCGCCAGGTAGCCTTTTTACAGCTTCTGATGGAAGTCGTATTTCTCCAATTGTTGGTAAACCTGCCTATTCATTACTTAGTTTCAGATGGGGTGGACTCGATGCCACAGGAAACCCACAAGGTTACCTAAATAAATCCTTAAGTACTAATTATACAGCAATATTTAATTCTTTAAATAGTGTTGATAGTTTAATTTTCAGCGGTCAAGCAACACCTAAATTCTACGGTGCTTTAGGAAATACATTCTCTTGGAAAGGAATATCACTTAGTTTCAATATCTTATATCAATTAGGATATTATTTTAGAAAACCTACAATCGCATATAGCACATTGTTTAACAGCGGTAAAGGACATTCTGATTATTACAAAAGATGGCAAAAATCTGGTGATGAAAAAAATACTAATGTACCTGCAATGCTTTATCCCAATAATGCAAATAGAGAAACCTTTTACCTAAACTCAGAAGCAACTGTTGGAAAAGCCGACCACATAAGGCTACAGTTTATTAATTTAAGTTATACTCTTAACCAATCGTTAGTAAAAACATTTCATTTACAAGATTTTCAGATTTATCTAAATGCCAGCAATCTTGGTATAATCTGGAAGGCAGAAAAAGATGTTGCAGATCCATCTTATACAGGTTTTTCTTTGCCTCCATCCAAAACATACGCTTTAGGAATTAGATTAACCCTATAATTTTCACATATATGAGATTAATACTTATAATAGCACTATTATTATCCTTATTAAATAATAGCTGTTCTAAATATTTAGATGAAAAAAGAAGTGCGGCTGATGCAGTCCCTACAACAATTAAAGATTTACAAGCACTTTTAGACGATGTAACAAATATGAATCAAGGTGATGGAGGGCTGGATGAAGCTTCTGCTGATGATTATTTTCTTACTCAAACAACATTTAATTCAGCGGCTATAATAGATATAGCAAGACAAACATATCTATGGCAAAAGCCTGTATATAATTATCCAAATGACTATAACGATCTGTATTTCCCCGTATATAACAGTAATCTAAGTTTAGAAGTTTTAGAGAATATTAATAGAAACTCAAACAATAGTAGTGACTGGGATAATGTGAAAGGCTCTGCTCTTTTCTATAGGGCATATAGTTTTTTAAGATTAGCCTGGACATTTTCAAAATCATACGATTCAACAACAGCTAATACTGATTTGGGCATACCTTTAAAGACCTCCTCAAATTTCAATATATCTTCAACTAGAGCCTCAGTAAAAGATACTTACGAAAAAATAATATCAGATTTGAAAGACGCGGCTCTACTACTACCTACAATTCCATCTCATGTAATACGACCATCTAAGCTAGCAGCTTATGGTGCGTTAGCAAGAACATATCTATCCATTAGGAAATATGACAGTGCATATAAATATGCAGACCTAGCCTTAAAAATAAAATCTGCACTTCTTGATTACAGTGATACAAACAAATATTTATCATCATCGACCCTTCCTTTTACTCGGTATAATGACGAAGTAATTTTTCATAGCGCAAATTTCAAGGGAAACTCTATGAGCTTCGCACTCATACTCCCTTTCTTTGCGACAATTGATTCAACACTTTATAATTCTTATAACTCTAATGATAGAAGAAAAGAGCTTTATTTTGGTTTATCGACAACCGGCCCTTTCTATAAAGGGATGTATAGTGGCTCTGTTAATAACCCCTTTACTGGTATAGCAGTAGATGAAATTATTTTGATAAAATCCGAATCACAAACAAGACTTGGAAATTTTAATTCCGGTCTAGACGACCTAAACACATTATTAATAAAAAGATACAAAAAAGGAACTTTCGTGCCTTATATAGCTAGTTCAATTGAAGAAGCGTTGGAAATTATTCTATCGGAAAGAAGGAAAGAACTAATTTATAGGGACTTGAGATGGGCTGATATTAAAAGACTAAACAAAGAAGGAAGAAATATTATACCGAAAAGAATAATGGGGAATCAAAATTATACGCTATCACCAAACGACGATAAGTATGCATTACCGCTTCCCAATGATGTAATAAATCTTTCGGGAATGACACAAAATCCGTGATTCTAATAACTTGAACTGGTATTTGTAACTGCCAAGAATAAAGTAGGATAAGTATAAGGATTAGGTATTTGTGAAATTCCAATTCCCGGTTGCACTGGCAACGAAGTTATAGAATATTTTTCCCACAAAAGATATAATGATATTTCATAATCCGATGCTTCGGTTTGATAAATTACATCAGGGTCCACCTTGATAATACAACTTTCCTGATTTAGACCATTACAGGGGCTTTCAGAAATTACAAATCCAATAAAATCCCAATTTGAAGGTTCTGATTCTGTCCCTGGGGTACCTCTAAAAGCAAAATAATAACTGTCGAAATGCTTTACTTTAATTAAACTAACAAAACTCAGGCAAACAATTATAGCAAAAAATGTAATTAATCTAAAAGTAGTTTTTCTCATAATTGCCCCCCTTTAAAAATGTATGCATAAAGTAATATCGGACTTCAGTTTTCCCGAAGCCCGATATTACTTCAATATCAATTAAAGTGATTTGTTCACAACAGTAAGATACAAGCCAGGTTTAGCACTTGTATTTGGAATTTGATTGCTTCCAGAACCTGTCTGAACTGGTAATTGAGTAATACTATATTTGCTATCAAGCAGATCTTCGTCGATTATGAAATCTGTTCCACTAGCAGCAACTACATCAGCGTCAACACGAATTACACAACTTGCCTGTGATACTGCATTACATGACTCTGTATTAGTAGAACCAATATAATCCCAGTTTGCGGGATTAGCTTCGGTACCAGCTGTTCCTACAAAATGGAAATAATAGTCAACAAATTTCTTCTGACCTAAAACTGTAGGGTTTTTAAATGCTACAGCAGCAACTGCAATAACTAAGGCTAGTGAGCCTACAAGATACTTTTTCATTAGAAATAGTTTTAAAGTTTAATGATTTCCTACTCTTTTTACCAGGTTTTCGGAACCCCCTGTTTGCCTTTATTTTCGTCAGGGTAAGGCAGGCAACCTGTTTCAACCTTCATTGCAACTTTGGTTGAAATCACTACGTAGTGTTTTACTTAAGAAGTTATTATCGTTATGTATAAGCGACAACCTTTTGATTTCCGTTGTTCTTAATCGAATTCTGTGTTAATCTGATAGCAATGATTGAAAGTATTATAAATACGAGGTTAAATACAGTGTGCTGAGGCCACGATAATTCTTTAAGAAAACCTCCACATGTACAGGGCCTCCTGTCATCAAAAAGCTGCATATAGGCAAGATAAAGTGTAAAAACAGACATCAATGCTGCTGCGCAATAAAATCCTATCAGCTTTGTACGGGGGAAGAATAAAAGCGCAGCAATTCCTAACTCAATAAAGGGCAGTACCCAAGCAACTACACCTCCCAATTTGCTTAATAAGGGATAATTTAATAATTGATGTTCGAGCGTAAATACATTTAACAGCTTGTCGATACCTGTGTACAGAAATAATATAATATATAATCCTGCAACAATTTCCGGAACAACCATACTTTTTTTCATAACAGCGGATAAAGTTTTTACAGCATACTGTAAGTCACGAGCTATAGCTATACGACAGCCATTTCATACAGCAATGCTTAATATTGTTTAGATCATACTGCAAGGCTTATTATTTGCCAGCAGTTTCCGCTGCGCTTGCTCGCGGAAATAGCTGCCGGCAAAAGCTTTCTGAATCCAGTGTGTAATAAACCTTATCATATATGACTGCAAAAGACGCCGGATCATACCAAATACAGTGAATGGTGAATAGTCAATAGTAAATGATTGGTTCACCATAGCTATTTCATTCTTAATTCACAACTCATTTAATTCCAGGCAATACATTCCATTCCAGACTAATATTACTCCGGTCAAATTATATCTCTGACGATTTTGTTGGGGTAAGGGGCTATATACATTTAGCCTTAACCAGTTTGCCCAAAAGGCAAAGAAATAAAACTAACAGAGCCGTTAACCTGTTCTTCTTTTTATCTTCACGTAGAAGGCATTCATTACAGGGCTTACCTGATTTATAATTTTTTTATAAATAAATCAATTTTCCGGGCCCGCTACAGGCCCCTGGGGAGCAGTTACTTAATGTGAAGAAAAGAAGAAGAGTGAAGCGCCTGTACAAACATCTTTATTATTAGCGCTGATTGCTTAACAAATATAGTACGCAGTATTGGCTGGTTACATCACCAATCGGTATTTTTTTCTTTTATAAATGGTACAAGTTATATAGCTCAGATTGACGCCTTGCCTGCCCTGGTGAATAGTGAAAATACTTCTTGAATGCTGCAGAAAAATTGAAAGCATTTTCATAACCAGCACGTTCTGCAATCTCTGAAATACTTAGGTCTGTTTCTGTTAATAAGCTCATAGCATGTTCCATCCGCACATGACGCATAAAATCAAAAACAGTCATATTGTAGATCTTCTTGAAGTCTTTTCGCAATTTATTCTCTGACACAAACATCAATGCCGCCAGCTCATCAATAGTATGCAGTTTTTCTGCAACTGATTCTTCTATCAGTTCGCGCGTTTTATATACGCGTTCTACATCATCGTCATGTATTTTAACATTCCGGTCGCGCGGTTGTTGTTCCCCGGTTACTACAGACACTACTGCCATCTCCAGCATCTTTGCTTTTAAGAACATTTCAAAAGCCCGGCTTCTTGTACCACTATATAACATATCGTCAATGATCTTTACCATTTCCTGGCTGGCTATTACACTTTGCTTCCATAATATGGCCGGCTGTTCCTGTTCCCGCCTGTCAAGAAATGTTGCAACACCGGGAAATAGCTCAGCAATACGCTGGATGTCGTTCTCGGAAAAATGGATCATCGCAAAACTATACCAGCCCGGCTTGGCAAATTTCAGTGTTGTAAGCTGAAATGGCTGGGTTATCCAATTGTACCATCGTTCGTACATGATCATTTCCCCTATTCCCAACACTTCCATGCGGCAGGTATTGGCAAGGGTGAGCTGCATATACAACTCAGGCTCATTAACAGAAAGTGTAAAGGCTGCTTCTTTTTCGATGAAGAAATTGTAGTATTCTACAGAAAAACCTATAGCTCCTAATTTCTGCCATAGAATTGTTCCATATTCATCCTGGGCCGATTTTGCAACTGCCTGTGGCAAACGGTATCCTTCTAGGTCAGACGGTATTTTTTCAGAAAATTCTATTTCACCGCCATTCCTGGATACGTATTCCATTTTCATACAATAAGGTTTTACTTCCGTAAATGAAGGAATGCTTATTTCCGGTTACCCGGTGGTTCAGTTGCTATATACCGTTTTATTGTACGCTATTTCTAAGGGACGAAAAACACTATTTAACAAAAATCAACTTCAGCTATTCCATACTGGTAGTGGGGAATAAAAATACTGTAAATATCTGGTCATTCATCGCTTCGCCGGTAATTTATCATTAAAAAATTACTATCCGTATTTTAATAAATTATATTTATCACCTATAGATAAATGTTATCATACTTATTACATTCCGTTTATTACATTATTCATATACTCTTCCTGATTCTGCCTATTCCTGCTGTTTTTTCTTTGTTTTTACCGCACCCGGCGCATGTCCCATTCTTTTCCTGAATGCAGCAGTAAACCCGGATACATTTTTGTACCCAACTGTCAGCGCCACATCCAGCACACTCATATTTTGGTCCGCTAACAATTCCCTTGCTTTTTCCATCCTGTAATCCAGTAAATATTCAAATGGAGTAATGCTATACATCTGCCTGAATCCCTGTTTTATCTTGAATTCATTCAGTCCTACCTGGTGAGCAATATCAAACAGCGTAAAATCTTCACTCATATTCTCTTCCAGGAATTTTCTTACCTCATCGATTTTCTCGACCTCTTCGGGACGCATACGTATGATTGCCGGGGTTTTATCGCCCGCCACCCGTTGAAATGCAGTTATGAGCAGTTCAAGTACTTTGGCTTCCGTATACATCTGTTTTATGTCAGGCTCCAATTCACTCAGCAAAATGCGATAGATGATACCGCTAAGGTCACTGGCCCCCAGTGTATTCAGCGGGCGAATAAGCCCCGGTTTGTTATGATTGATGCGCCATATAAAATCTGTTATTACCGGGAAGTCGGCGCTCAACCGGGCCAGGTACTCTGCAGAGAACTCAATATTGAAAAAAGTGTAATGTCCCTTCCCGAATGTAAACTCAGCCTGTACCGTTGGTGCATATACTATATTGAACTGCCCCTCTTCCAGGCGAACGTCTCCTACTCCTTTTTGCTTGTATTGTATACGATTGAGGAGTGCGAACTGTAATTCCAGCAGGGGGTTCTCTGCAACGCTATGCAAAACAGAACGTTGATATGAAATATAGTCCGTGTAGTGTACACTAAAATGTTTGTTCTTTAACCCCAGCATTGTAATTGTTCCTGACTGATCTTCTGCATGCAAATGCATGGTATCACCATTGGCTTTCTGCCATAATGATTGTACCAATTCCCCCGAATAAGTTATGGGTTCCTTTACGGAACTCCTGTGTGTTAAAATCATAATCCGCTGATAATTATTAGCTGTTAATACAATCGTTGTTACAGATCTTTTTAACACCATTAACCCAAAAATTGCTGAAGAAATATCCGGGGGAGTGAAACATTTGCAAACAAACCGGGGCCAGGTAATTAAAAAACAATGTATTAACCGGTATATATTAATATTCTGCCTTCTGTGTCGGTAAAGTTAATTCTATTGGTATTTTTTTACAAAATCAAGTCTATCACGGCAATTCATACCCTAAGCAAATCCATGTATTTCAGTGTAAAGCATATTGTATACACCTGGTGGAATTTGACATTTTCTATCGTCAATTCGTCTACTATGATCAAATATCATTCCTGAATTACTATAAACTATACTATCTTGTCAGTACAAACGAACATGATCCTTTCCCTTTAAACGCAGCTCTGATAGCAATTATACTCCCCAATCGCTGGTTTCTGATAATGATTGCAGTACTATCCTGAATAGCTACTGTCAATCAGGAATATCCGGAATTTTTCTGCTTTCTATTATTGTGCGCGTGATCCGGAGATCCGCATTTTTTCCAAACCCGCAGCAATTGCTGCAAGCCTTATTGCCTTATCGGTATGAAAGAGATTATTACACACCGGTTTCTTCCACCAGGTTACAACCGCCAGCTTTGCAGGCCATCCGGGCTTAGTACCGAGCCTGAGTATGTATTTACGAAGCATTTTGACGACTTTCCAGCCCCGGTTTCCATGCGTCCGTTGTATTCGGATAAAGACATTTCGATTGTAGAGAAATGGATCGGGAATGTGGAGAGCAATGAAGAGAACAGGCCCCTGCTGGCAGCTATGCAGTCATTTATAGCCCAGTCTGATTGTGCCCAGTCTTTTATGATGCTGGTAAATGGTGAGCCCTATTGCCAAGCTGATGTGGTGCATGCCCCACAGGAGGAGATCAGTATTTACCTGGATGTTAAAGATGATGATTACGTATTGCAATTATTGCCTGAAAGCAGGTTGCTGAAACAACCAGCCCTTAATATTGCTGTACTGAAAAGCTGCCTGGAATATTTTTCCGGCTTTAGCGAAGTAGGTCAACTTTTTGTAAGAACGGAGCCGGACAACCAGTTAATGCAGGACTTATTTGTGAAAGCCGGTTTTACTTTTTTGTGCAATGCGGATACGGGAGCCGAAATTGTAGCACTGTATCATTTCCTGGTCAGGAAAGATTGATTGGAATAAATTTCTATTTTATAAAAGTGGGGGTATTAGTTTTCTACTCCCCACATCCTTTTCCATAAACTTCCCATCACGGCTTTATTCCACCCGGCAAAACGCCCACGCTGGATCACCATTTCGTTGCCCTCTGCATCCTGCAGGTAATAATGGAATACAAACGGAGCAACCGGGTTGTGCCAGCCTGCTATCTGCTGAAAACGGAGATCATTGAATGTAAGTGTATCGTGATTTTTTTCGATGGTATAGTATCCCTTTGAAAACCTGACCAGCAAATTGACCTCTTCCTTATCCTGTATGCCCTGTAATAGCTCTTCTCTGCGCGGGAAATATTTGAACCTGATATTATTCTTTCCATCAAAAACCGATCTGTAACCAATGTAATAACCACTGTCGCTTTCAGTTACCACATACCAGAGCATGTTATTGAGCGGTACCGGTGTAGTGAAATGGCGACGTGTTTCCAGTTTTTGCGCTGCGATATTTTCCCTGACAGCTCTTTCAATGCTCATTTTAAAACCTACACCTGCCAGGAAGTAACATACACACCAGCTGATAGCTACCCATGCCCACCTGCTCCGTAACCTATGCCCCAGGGGAATGAAGATCAGGATGAGTGCTACAATGCCGGGTACTATGGAGAAGAAAATATCGGCCACAAACATAGTATTGAACGAGACGCGGTAGTGGCTGAATGGTTCAAACCAACCCGTTCCATATATATTGCAGGCATCGAGGAAAATATGCACCAGCATCTGCACGGTAAAAAAGCCAAGCCAGGTACGAAATGCTACATCATGAGGACGCCGCCACCTGTCGGCCAGCCACGACAATAAGGGAGCCATCAACACAATGAAGGTAAGTGAGTGAGTGAAACCACGATGGGCTAAAAGATCTTTGGCAGGAGGTAGTATAAAGGAAGCAATGAAATCAATATCAGGCACACTTTGCGCTACAGCACCCAGGAACATAGATCGCTTGCCGATCTTTTTCCCCAGCCATATTTCACCAATACAGGCACCGAGTACAATGTGTGTTAAAGAATCCATAGGTTTTCTTTTTCAAAAAAGGATTTACAGTTGCAGCATTTTGCTTACTCTCCAAAGAACAATTTCATCTCTTCGTTAATATCCTTACGCATTTCGGCCAACCTTATCGCATAGTCGCGCAGCGATATCTCTTCCTGTGTCTGCGGCACCCATTCAGGTACAGGCACTGTTTTGCCCTCGTCATCTACCGCCGCAAATACAATGATACAATGGGTGGTTTTGGTTTGGGACCTTGTTTTAGGATTAATGGCCTTTATATCGATAGCAATGTGCATACTGGTACGCC
Organism: Chitinophagaceae bacterium; assembly: GCA_047602185.1. Taxonomy (GTDB): domain Bacteria; phylum Bacteroidota; class Bacteroidia; order Chitinophagales; family Chitinophagaceae; genus PMP191F. The sequence goes on from JASGHY010000001.1 coordinate 2,824,592, forward strand.
CGGTATAAACGATACGGGCATTCACTTCCACAACATCGCCTATAAAGATTGGTTTTAAAAAACGAATGCCACCAACATATACCGTCACACAGTAATGATTGCTCCAGTTTACAGCACAGGTATAACCAGCCTGGTCAATCCATTTCATTACTGTGCCACCATGCACTTTACCGCCAAAATTTACATCGGTAGGCTCCGTTAAAAACCGGAAGGTAATCGCATTATTGCTCATAATAGCTTGTTGTTTATAGGTTGCCTTTTACAAACCTGCTTTTAGCAGGTAATTTACTATTAAGCCTGTCCACCCGGTTTGGTGAGACGCACCAAGACCACGCCCGGTATCGCCATCAAAATATTCGTGAAACAATACATAATTATTAAAGTGAGCATCCTGCTGCATCTTGGCATTTTTTCCAAAAACCGGCCTGTTGCCATTACCATCCTGCAGGAAGATCTTTGACACACGCCTGCTGAGTTCGTTTGCTACTTCTTTGAGGCTAAGATACACTCCGGAGCCCGTAGGGAACTCTACTTTAAAATCATCGCCATAATACCTGTGAAAACGATACAGGCTTTCAATGATGAGGTAGTTGATGGGCATCCAGATAGGGCCACGCCAGTTACTGTTGCCTCCAAACAGGTTGCTGTCGCTTTCTGCAGGAAGATATTTTACAGAAAGGGTTTCGCCCTGTACTGTAAACTGGTAAGGATTGTTAAGATGGTATTTAGATAAAGAGCGGATGCCATATTCGCTCAAAAATTCGTTCTCATCCAGCATGCGCTTCAGCAGCATCTTCATCCTGTACCCACGTAGCAGGCTTACGAGATGCTTACCCCTGCTATTCTTTTCGCCCCAGCGTGATACCAGGCAGGCAAGATCGGGCCGGCTGCGCGAGAACCACCTGATCCTTTCTACAAAGGCCGGCTGCTGTGCCAGGTCCATATCGTCCATGATCTCTACTGCAAAAAATGGAATGAAGCCTACTATGCTTCTTACTTTTAAAGGAATGGAACCATCATTGGGCAGGCGGATGAAATCGTAATAGAAGTTATCATTCTCATCCCACAGGTTTTCTTTATTCTCACCCATACCCGTCATGGCACCTGCTATATACATGAAATGTTCAAAGAACTTGGCTGCAATATCTGCATACGCCTCATTATCTATAGCCAGTTCTGCTGCTATACGCAAAAGGTTTAATGAATACATCGCCATCCAGCTGGATGCATCTGCCTGTTCCAGTTTTCCACCATCGGGTAATACAGCGTTCCTGTCAAATACCCCTATATTGTCAAGACCAAGAAAGCCACCTTCAAAAATATTGCTGTCTGTTATGTCTTTCCGGTTTACCCACCAGGTGAAATTGAGCATCAGCTTGTGGAATACTTTCTCGAGGAAAATAATATCGCCTTTACCATTGTTGTTGTTTCTTTCCATTTTGTACACTATCCAACAGGCAAGCGCATGGATCGGCGGATTGGCATCACCGAAATTCCATTCGTAGGCCGGTAAATGTCCGTTGGGGTGCATGTACCACTCCTTTGTAAGCAGCAATAACTGGTTCTTTGCAAAGTCAATATCCAACATTGCCAATGGGAGGCAATGAAAAGCCATATCCCATGCCGCAAACCAGGGAAACTCCCACTTATCCGGCATGGATAAAATATCTTTATTGTTCAGATGCTTCCAGGTGTAGTTACGTCCCTTCAACCTTTCATCCGGCGGTGCAGGTTGTGCGGGGTCTCCCTTTAACCATTGATACAGGTCGTAATGGTAGAACTGTTTGTTCCATAGCATTCCGGCAAAGGCCTGCCTTTGTACATTCAGCGCATCATTGCAGCCTCCACCAACCTGCAGATCCTTGTAGAAATCATCAGCTTCCTGTTTTCTTACAAAAAGAATATCATCAAAATCATCGAAGGAAGCATTGGCATCTTTTGATAACCGCAGCCTGATCACTACACTTTGCTCTGCAGGAATATGCAGTTCGTAAGATGCAGAGGTTTTGGTGCCTCTTCCTTCCGGGTTAACGGTTTCATTGCCATGTACAATGTGATCATTAATGCCATCTTTATAAAAATTGTAACTGCTTTCTACTGTATATAAACGACCGGTATTGGTTTCGTTGTCACAGAAAAGCAATTGCGGCGTTCCATCACAATGCAGCCACCACTGCCCAAGATCTTTGTGGTACACACTCACAATATTGTGTGATTCTACACGCATGGCAGGTACATAATCATCGTGCCCCCATGACCAGCTATTACGGAACCATAATGTGGGTAATACAAAAAGTGATGCAGTTTCCTGTGCACGATTATGGATGGTAATATTTACCAGAATATCTTCCGGAGACTGCTTGGCATATTCTACAAATACATCAAAATATTTATTCTCTTCAAATATGCCGGTATCTATTAATTCAAATTCAGGCTGATCCCTGTTGCGTTTTCCATTTTCTTCTGTCAGCCATTTATACGGAAACTCCTGCTGCGGATATTTGTACAGCATCTTCATGTAGCTGTGTGCAGGCGTATTATCAAGATAATAGTAAAGTTCTTTTACATCTTCACCGTGATTACCTTCAGGATTGCTTAGTCCAAAATAGCGTTCCTTTAAAAACGGGTCTTTTGTGTTCCATAAAGACAATGCAAAACAAAGTATCTGCTGATCATCACAAATGCCTGCAATACCCTCTTCGCCCCAGCGCCATGCTTTACTACGAGCCATATCATGCGTGGTATAGCGCCATGCATCACCATCAGCACTATAATCTTCCCTTATGGTACCCCATTGCCTGTCGCTGACATATGGTCCCCATTTTTTCCAGGCCAGGTCCTTCAATCTCTGTTGTTCTGCATTCATGTGCTAAAAAGTATAAAATTTAAGCTACCAACAATATTAATGCATCACTTATAAGGTTTAAGTATGGCAAAAGTTTACATGAATATATTTTACATATTTACCAGTGCGTTTACACTCAATGCCACAATAACGGTATTGAAGCCAAACGATAAAACAGAATGCATCAATGCAAACCGGCGGATCCTTGAAGAAGAGATCACGATATCCGATACCTGGAAAGTCATGCCGATGGTAAATGCGAAATAGGCAAAATCAATATAATCGGGCAATTGCTTCCCGGGGAACTCAAGCCCGCCGGTTACCTGGTGCTTTTTAGGATCGCCGTAAAACATGTGCGCATAGTGAAAAGCAAAAATAGTATTGAGCAAGGTCCATGAACCAATAACTCCGAGAATATAAACTGCGGTAACGAATAGCTTGCTGATGCCCCAGGAAGTTGAGTGCATGATGAGCAACAGGATGGTAACAATGCTGGAAACAATAGAAATACATACGATCAGGAATACAAGATAACTCCGCGTATCCTGGTTACTGGCAATAAGTCGAATGGATTCTGTTTTTGCATTAAAGAAGATGAGCCAGCTGATAGATAGATAAACGAAACAAAAAACATCCCACCCTATCATCAGGCGCACCAGCAAGGCCATCTGGCAGCTATATGTACATAAAATAGCAGCAACAGCTATTATCAACGCAGCAAACAATTTGTAAATGCTATGCATGTGAATGATGCGCTTCATAATTATTTTTTTTGCCGGCCTTTGTTACAGGATTGAAAAGATAAGTAAAAAAATATTATAAAGGATAGCTATATACATCAACATGGTTAACAGCATGCAAAAGCATTTGACAGAAATTAGTTAGTTTTACCCGGTGCGGAGAACCATTTTCAATACTATTGTTGTCTTTAGTATCTGTATACTCGCCCTGCTCACCCTTAGCTGTTCTGCAGCAAGATTGAAGACCCGGCAACCAGTACAGGTAAAGGCTGCTGTATTTGAGATGGCCCATCACCAGGATAAACAGGGACTTGAACAATGGCAACTGTTCCGGTTCTTTTGTGGTGGCAGCCAGCAACGCAGTTTTAATGACGACTTCAGTACGCTGCCGCTTCAGTACAGTATTGGTTCTGCATCCGCTATTCCATTTTATCATCTTTATATTTCAGCGAAGCCCCGCTACCAGCTGAAGCAATACCTTTCCTGTATTGCACCTTTTTTTAGTTTCTGGTAAACGTACACTCCCTTTTTTGTTATATGGCAACGAGCATGATGATACTGCATCTTCATGCCAATGTTTTTATTTTATTAAAGCCCCTTTTAGTTTCTATGGAGTTGTACTACACCTTTTCGATCCTGATAGTTCTGTCTGCTATTTTTGCTTATATCAACCTGCGTTTTTTAAAACTGCCCTCTACTATCGGCATCATGATCATTGCGCTGATCGCCTCGATGGTGCTGGTAACTATGGGACGCACTTTTCCGCACCTGTTTGACAATGCCACCAGTTTTATTGCAGGCGTGGACCTGGAAGAAATACTGATGGGGGCCATGCTTAACTTCCTGTTATTTGCCGGCGCCATTCATATACGTATGGATGATCTGCGGGAACAACGCAGGTACGTTATAGTATTTTCAACCGTAAGCGTTATTATTTCTACCGTAACTGTGGGCGTGATCCTGTATTACATACTGCAATGGCTGCACATGGGCATTCCGCTGATCCAATGTTTTGTGTTTGGCGCATTGATCTCTCCCACTGACCCCATTGCTGTGCTTGGCATCTTAAAACAGGCAGGCGTTCCCAAATCACTTGAAACAAAGATTGCAGGTGAATCTCTTTTCAATGATGGCGTAGCGGTAGTAGTGTTTCTTACATTACTGCAACTGGCAAAAGAATCTGCAGCTGAATTTTCTTTCACACATTTCTCAGCCTTATTACTGAAAGAAGCACTGGGTGGTTTTGGTGTTGGTCTGTTATTGGGTTATGCAGCTTCGCTGGCCATGAAAAAGATTGACAACTACAAAGTAGAAGTGTTGATCTCGCTGGCCATTGTTACCGGTGGTTACCTGCTGGCCAAAGCCATGCATATTTCCGGGCCGCTTACAATGGTGGCAGCCGGCATTGTAGTAGGTAATTATGGTAAGGCCCATGCCATGTCGGCCACCACACAGGACTATCTCGATAAATTCTGGGAACTAATCGATGAGATCATGAATGCCTGTCTCTTCCTGCTCATCGGGTTTGAACTATTGCTGATACCAGACCTGGGAAGATATTGGTTGATTGGTCTGCTGGCGATTGTTATTGTATTGGTATCCCGTTTTCTTTCTATTGCAGTTCCTTCGTTGATCATTCCGTTCAGGGAACGCCTCGATCGCCGCAGCATAGTAATATTGGTATGGGGAGGTTTGCGTGGTGGTGTGTCGGTGGCTCTGGCGCTTTCGATCGATGAACACCTGAATAAACCACTTTTAGTATCCATCACCTACTTTGTGGTAGTGTTCTCTATCATTGTGCAGGGGCTTACCATTGGCAAGCTTACGGGCGCTAAAAGAGGATTAAGGGAGTGTTAGGTGGATTGATCGTTTGAGTACTACACGGCGTCCAATGGGCACCTAACTACTTAAAAATCAATCTATTTAAACAATTTATCCATATTATTTTGGAGAAATCCTTTTTTATATTACCTTAATAAATCGATTTACTAAATAGGTAAAGATTGTTTAACACCAATTCTTTACCGGTACCAATTCTAAATTCAGTCTTATCTGTTTCACATGTTGAAAAAGAAAATTTCCATCCACGACATTGCACGTGAACTAAAAGTTTCGGCTACTACTATTTCGTTTGTGCTGAATGGTAAAGCTGAAGAAAAGAGGATCAGTCAGCCGGTGAAGGAACGCATCCTTGCCTATGTAAAGGAGATCGGTTACCAGCCAAACCTGGTAGCCAAAAGTTTGCGTACAGGCGAAACACGTATCCTCGGCATGCTGGTAGAAGATATTTCAGTTCCGTTTTTCTCAAGCATAGCCAAGCTCATCGAAGCAAATGCCTATAAACAACAGTATAAAATATTTTTCTCAAGCACAGAGAATGACCCGGAAAAAGCAAGATCATTATTGCAGACTTTCCGTGAGCGGCAGGTAGATGGTTATATCATTGTACCCTGCCCGGGTATTGAGGAGAATATCAAACAACTGTTGCAGGATAATTACCCGGTTGTATTATTCGACAGGCATTGCCCCGGTATTGCCACCAATACTATTATGGTGGAGAACTACAAAGGTTCGTACATGGCAGTGGAGCATTTTATTGAGAATGATTTTTCGCAGATAGCACTGGTAACACTGGATTCTGAACAACCGCAGATGATGGACCGCATGAACGGGTATGCAGATGCTATGAAAGCAGCTAATCTTACCCCATCTATATTGCAGATCCCTTTTAATACCAGCGATGCAGAAATTCCACAACACATTAAAGACTTTCTTGAAAATAACCCGCAGATAGAAGCTGTTTTGTTTGCGACCAATTACCTGGCCAGTTATGGCATACAGGCAACCCTGGCACTGAACAAACAAATACCTGATGATATTGCCATCATCAGCTTTGATGACAGCCCTCATTTTTCCCTATTCTCCCCCACTATTACGGCTGTGGTACAACCTATCAAGGCCATCTCCGAGCATGTACTTGATAAAATGTTGTCGATCCTGAAGGAGAAAACAATTAACCGTACCACAGAAACAATGGTACTACCGGTAGAACTGGTGGTGAGACAATCTTCAGTGAAGAAAAAAGTGAATGCGGAAGTAGAAGCCTGAAGCAAGAAGTTCGAAGTATGAAAATCCGAAGTTATAAAACCGAAATCCGAAGTTCTGTTTCAACGCCGTTGAACTAAGTGGCTTGTGAAGGCACCAACTGCGGAGCGCTCCCAGCGGGTGTTCCTACCGGCCGGGATTTGAAACCCGAAGTTATAAAGCCGAAATCTACAACTCCGGATTTCAAGTCCTTCATCCGGTATCTTGTATCCTGAATAAATTATTTATTACGCATTGTCTTCAGTGTTTCGGCCCATTTTGCCAGTTCGGCTATCATGGCTCCGGCAGTTTTGATGTTTCCTTCGTCGGGTAAAAATTTCTCTTCATCATTCAGGAATTTAGAGAAGAACGGAATATGTACCGCTTCCACCAACGGCACCATTTTCAACGCTGTTACAACCTGTTTTAACTGCTGTACAGCACGTGTACCACCACTTAAGCCACCATAGCTTACGAAACCTACAGGTTTGTATCCCCATTCATGATACAGGAAGTCAATGGCATTTTTCAGCGGCGCAGGATAGCCGAAATTGTATTCTGTGGTTACAAACAAAAACGCATCAGCTTCCTCGATCAGCTTACTCCACTTTTTTGTATGATCGTGGGTGTACTGTTTTAAACGCGGGTGATTGGGCTCGTCCATAAAAGGCAGGTTAATGGCTGCCACATCCAGTAATTCTACTTCAAGGCCTTCGTGCTGTGCAGCCAGTTCCTGTATCCACGCAGCAACAGCAGGCCCTTTTCTGCCGGGTCTTGTGCTCGACGTAATGATCTTTACTTTATACATTGCTCTCTTGGTTTTATTTATCAGTTCTTATTTCGAGGCTAAGGTTTTAAATTTTTATATCAGCAATCACCGTCTACGGAACAGGTATCGCCCTCATTTACCGGCTTAACTGTTTTCAATTGAGCCGATTCGTTCCAGGCTGTTTGCAATGCCTGCAAAAATGTAGCAGGGGCCTGTGCACCTGAAACAGCATATTTGCGATCCAGTACAAAAAACGGTACACCTGAAATACCAAACTGCTCAGCCTCGCCGATATCTTTTTTAACATTCGCAACAAAGGCTTCGCTTTGCAACATCTCTGCAACACTACCGGTGGGTAAACCAATATCATTACCCAACTCTGCCAGTGTACCGGCATCGCTGATATTTTTACCTTCAGTGAAATAGGCAGCGAATAATCTTTCTTCTGCCTTATCCTGCAGGCCATGCTGAGCAGCAAGATGCGAGAAGCGATGCGCATCGAATGAATTGGCAGGGATTGCTTTGTCCATCTGGTAATGCAAGCCAACCTCTGCGGCAATATTTGTTACGTGCGTGTTGGCAGCTTGGGCCTGTTCAATACTCCATCCCTTGCGCTCTGCCAGATACTGACTCACTGTTTTACCAGGTGCCGTTTCCATTTCAGGATCCAGTTGAAAAGCATGCCATTCAACTTCCACCTGGTCTTTGTGCGGAAACTGTTGCAATGCCAGTTCAAATTTGCGTTTGCCGATATAGCAAAACGGGCACATCACATCCGACCATATTTCTATCTTCATATTATTACTCTTTTTATTTGATACTAATTTTCCAGATGCTCTGCCAGCAGCACTTACAAAAGGTTATTTCATGCCGGCTATAAACATCAATATGAAATCTTTCAGCACCATTTCATTCAGTTCATCATCTCCTTTTTCGCCACTACTCATGCCATTAATGGAAATAAGTCCATGCAGTGTAGACCATAATGTTCTCAATTTGAGATAAGAGTCTGCATCCTTACCATTCTTCTCAATGAGCGCCTGTAAAGGTTCTCGCAGCAGTTGTGAAAAAGTATGCAATTCAGCGATCTGTTTTACTTTATCACAACCCGGCATACCCATGCCATACATCAACCTGTAATATTGAGGGTGTATAAAGGCAAATTTCCAGTAGGCATAAGCAAGCGCTTCAATCTGCTGTTCGGGTTCCGTAAATGGTTCTTTGGCAGCGGCAATCGACTCATTCAGCAACTGGAAACCACGACGGGTAAATTCCATCAGGATGGCCTCCTTGTTCTCAAAATGGTCATAAATAACCGGCACACTGTATTCAATCGCTTCGGCTATTTTACGGATAGAAAGTGCCTGCCAGCCCTCCTCTTCTACCAGGTTCCATGCAGCATTCAGAATGGAAGCTTTCACCTCTTCTTTCTGTCGAATTTTCCTTTCAGCGATTCCCATGTATAGATGTTATTTTTCCTAACAGTGTTAGCAAAGTTAATAAATCCTCCCTTTTATTTGCCTTCCGGAATGTTAAAGGCTCGCAAACCGGCATTCTTAACTCATGTAATTCCGTAAACCTTGTAGGGGTTTGATCCTTATTTGGTTATACTTTGCTTATTACTTAACCCTTATTTTCTACGCTTTTACCTAAGAGCAAACTATACTGAAATACGAACCAATATATAACTAAGCAATACTTAAACTACAACCAAACCATTAGGAAATTAAACGCTAATGCTTATAACTATTTACAAATCATTTAAATGCACATAATTCAACAACAAATCTGGTAAATGGAGGCCCAATGTCGTTTAGTTAGTGGCTGGTGAAGACACCAGCCACGGGACAGTCCCCCGGCGGGTGTCCCCACCCGCCGGAATGAAAGATCTTAACTAAACGACATTGAATGGAGGCCTGCGAAAAGGAAGAGATCCAGGAGTATAAAAGACCTGTAAAAAAGAGACAGTTAAAACCCTGATTATCGCCGGATGAGGATCTATGAAAACGCAGGAGTCTGAAACAGGAGAAAAACAGGCTATGTTATGCGGCTGTTCTAAACAGGTATGTGTTGGGTAGCTACTTAAAGAAAACAGGTTATAAGCTACTTTCCAGCTTATAACCTGTTCCTGAAAAGAGACATGAATTATTTATAATTCGATCCTGGTTCCCAGTAGTTTCAGGAATTCGGCAATCCAGTTAGGGTGGCCGGGCCATGCAGGTGATGTTACCAGGTTACCATCTACCACCGCCTCAGTAGCAGGTACATTTACATATTCGCCGCCAGCAAGTGTTACTTCGGGACCTACGGCATAGTATGCAGTCAACCTTCTGCCGCGCACCACGTTAGCAGCAGTAAGGATCTGGATACCATGACAAACCGCTGCAATAGGCTTATTAAAATGGTTGAAATGATGTACCAGGTCTATTATACGCGGCGTAAGGCGCAGGTATTCGGGAGCACGCCCACCGGCAATACACAAAGCATCATAATCTTCGGGATTTACATCGTCGAACGAGTAATTGAGCTCAAACATATGACCGGGCTTTTCACTATAGGTTTGGGCGCCTTCAAAATCGTGAATAGCAGTGTGCACTTTTTCTCCTTTCTTTTTGCCGGGGCATACCGCATGTACTTCATGCCCCACCATTGTCAGCATCTGGAAGGGAACCATTGTCTCGTAATCTTCAGCATAATCTCCTGTAAAGAATAATATTTTTTTCCTTGCCATAACGGATGATTTTTGAATAAACGAATACTTTAAAGTTACTCAATACCCGCTGGCAAAACAGAATGCAGTATGTAAAGAAAATGTAAAGCCGGTTAGCGGCCACGCAGGGGTTTCAGCAGATCAGTGAGCCCGTTGAGCCTTATTTCGTACATGGTTTCCAGCAAAATGCCCAGTTTTCCCTTCGGAAACCCTTCGCGTTTGAACCAGTTGAGGTATGATTCCGGTAAATCGCATAAAATGGTGCCCTTGTATTTACCAAAAGGCATCTTCATGGTTACCAGCTCCATTAACAGGGCTGAATTGGGTTGCATTGGATCGGTCATAACTGCAAATGAAGCAAGTTTCCGTCAATTTTCAGGCAGTAATTTCATTTCCTGGTCAGGTAGCTGTACGATTCAATCCCTGTATACGACGGTTCACCAACAATTTGCTGCCGCCTGCCGGCTGCAACCTGTATCTTGCACCGATAGAAATGCTGCTAAAAAGGCAGTTACAGCTATCCTGATTCGTTATACCTACAACCCACCGGCATTGGAGAAACTGAATGATAAATGGTTCCGTATTATCGGCATTCCGTCGGTAGCCATGCTGGCTAACCTGTTGTTTTACCACAACGGATTCCGTAATTCAACAGTGGCATTCTGGGACAACTTTATGGTTGAGTTTATGATCGTGGGATTGAACTGGGAGATCAACAGGTTATACATTATCTACAGCCGCCGTCGCTATCCTTACCGGGAAGACATTAAAAAACGCATCATTACCGGCATCATCGGGCATTTCCTGATCACTTCTGCACTGATGTGCAGTCTTGTTTATATACTGGATATAACTCATTTTTATGGCTCCAGTGTACATTTTACCTTCCCTTCTTCTTACCTGTACAATATTTATATGGGCAACCTGTTTGCCATTTTGATAATAGGTATATACGAAGGCATTTATTATTTCCGTAAATGGCATGTTACTTCAGTGGAAGCAGAAGCATTGAAAAAAGAAAACCTGCAATCGCAACTGGATTCTCTGAAAAGAGAGATCAACCCGCATTTTCTTTTTAATAACCTCAGTTCACTGTCATCGCTGATCATGGAAGATCAGCTCCAGGCAGTAAAATTTGTAAAGGAACTTTCATCTGTGTATCGTTACCTGCTGCAGGCAAACGATAGTGATCTTACCACACTTGACAGAGAACTGAATTTTATTGATAATTATTTTCACCTGTTGAAAACACGTTTTGGCGAAGGCATTATCCTTGAAACAAATATATCTGAGCAATACAGCCAGTTTATGCTGCCGCCGCTTACATTGCAGGTGCTGGTAGAAAATGCGGTAAAGCACAACAGCATTCTGCCGGAAAAACCACTTCGGATCAATCTTTATACCGACGAGGCTAATAACCTGATCGTAATAAACAACCTGCAGAGAAGACATTCGGCTGTATTGTCTAACAAACTGGGGCTACGCAATGTTATTACCAAGTACCGTTTGCTGAACCACCGCAATGTAATGATCAAACAAACCGACAGTGTATTCCAGGTGATTATTCCCTTAATAAAACCAGACAGGTATGAAAATACTCATAGTTGAGGACGAAGCATTACTGGCAAAGCAATTGAAGAATATGGTGACCAGCCTTGAACCTGCCGCTGAAATACTGGCACATACCAATAGTGTGCAGACTACTACCCAATGGCTGCAGACCAATGATGCACCTGATCTTGTACTGATGGATATTGAGCTGGCCGACGGACAATGCTTTGAGATCTTTAACCAAGTGACTGTAAAAAGCCCGGTTATTTTTACTACGGCTTATGATGAGTATGCGTTACGCGCTTTTAAAGTAAACAGCATCGATTACCTGCTGAAACCTATTAAGGAGGAAGACCTGCAAACAGCCTTGCAAAAATGGAAAAAACTTACACAACATAAAGCTACCATGTCTGCCAACATCAACATGGAGGCATTGGTAAATGAACTACGCAAAAATGGCAATAGCCAACCTTACCGTGATCGCTTCCTGGTAAAACAGGGACAGAAGCTGATCTCTGTTGCCCTTAAAGACATTGCTTTTTTCTTCGCGAAGAACTCAGTTAATTTTCTTATCACTAAAAAGGGGCAGAAGTTTGTAGTGGATTATACATTGGATGACATTGAAAAAAACATTGACCCACAGGATTTTTTCCGCGCCAACAGGCAGTTCATCATCTCGCACGACATCATAGTTGCGATTCACCCCTGGTTTAATGGTAAAATGAAAGTTGAGTTAACCATCCCTTCCGATGAAGATGTTATTGTAAGCCGCGATAAAGCTCCCTTATTAAAAACGTGGTTGGGACAATAAGATTGATGGCTGAATTGTTAGATTGTCCGATTGTTAAAAACCATACAAACAATCTAACAATTATTATTTACTGCTTCATTGTATCTGTCATTACCGTACCAGTAATAATGTTCCTTTCTGATCTATTACTCCACAGGCTGTTACAGCTTTAATCATATATACAAAGGTTCCTGTTCCCTGTAGCTGGCCCTGGTAGCGACCATCCCAGCAACCGGAAGGATCATTGGTATAAAATACACGGGCGCCATACCTGTTATAAATGGAGAACTCTATTTTCTGAATGGTAACACCCCATGATTTAATACCGAAGCAATCGTTCTTTCCATCTCCATTAGGCGTAAATGCATTTGCCATAGGATAGTTGTTATGACGTACGCCTACCTCAATGCTCTGTGTTGCAGAACATCCATAGCTATCGGTACCTGTAACGGTGTACCAGGTAGCACTGGCGGGGTTGGCAACAGGATTTGCAATACCCGTATTGCTTAAACCGGTTGCAGGGCTCCACTGGTAACTTACAGCTCCCGTAGCGTTTAATTGTGTGCTGCTGAGCGAGCAATCCATAAAGGTCGATTGTTCTACCTGGATAACAGGCAGTTCGTGAACAGTAAACAATGCAGCATTGGTGTAGCGGGTAGTACCCGGTGCTGTAACAACACAACGAATATAAACAGTAGTATTACCCTGAGCAGTATAAGTAGCGGCAGTAGCCCCTGCAATGTTTTGCCAGTTTGAATTATTTGTGCTTTGCTGCCATTGATAAGCTGGTGTTACTATTAAGCTGGTAGCTGTTGCCTGGGTACTAAAGCTTTCTGTAATTCCATAACATGCTTCTTTATTACCGGGTTGCAATACTACCTGGATCACGGCACCGGTAATGGTGAAAGTACCATTTGAAAGCACAATATTATAATTAGCGGCGCTACCTCCTGTTAATATTATAGGGAATGTACCTGGCTCACTTGCCAGGGTTACATATGTGGCAACAGTGGGGCTGGTGATCACCGATTGGTTTTCACCATTTACAAACCCGCTATACGAAATGGTTAAGGCCGGATCGGCTTCGCCGTAAGGCCTTGATTTATCATCTGCTTTCACAATAAGGTCTTTTTTGGCAATCACAATGGTAACATATACATCAGCAGCAGGCAGGTAATTATTATCGCCGGGTTGGGAAATAGTTATTACTACTGTACCGGTACCTGTAATGGTAATTTGCCCGGATGCATTTATAGTAGCTACACCCGGATCGCTGGTTGCATAAACTAATGATAAGCCGGAACCCGTAGTTGCAGTAATACCCACCCCTAGGTCGCCATAGGTAGCATTGATCGTTGAAGGCGTTTGTATGGTAATGGTCTGCACTATTTTATTTACAGTAAGTAAAGCACTATTGCTGGTTGCAGCAGGCGTACAGGAGCCGGTTACTATACAACGATACTGATACCCATTCATACTATAGGCGGCCCCGGTAATATTTAAAGTAGCTGTACCTACATTATTGTAAACGCCACCATTGCTTAAGGGTGTAAAGCCGCTTCCTGTATTTACTTCCCACTGATAAGTGAAAGGCCCCGTGCCGGTAACGGTTACTTCAAAAAAAACATTATCAAGGGCACTAACAGTAGCAGCAACCGGCTGCTGATCAATAACAGGCGGTTCATTTACGGTAAGGTTCAATGTTACGGTACTATCACAACCCGTAATGGCCGATGGTGTAGTGTAGGTAGCTACGGCTGCTCCTCCTGCTGTAATGGTCTGCCCATTCCAGGTATAAGGTAGCTGGCCTGAGCAAATTGTAATATCATCAGTGGCAGTCTTTAATGGGTTCACAGTAAGGTTCAGCGTTACCGTACTATCGCAACCTGTGAGCGCTGAAGGAGTAGTAAAGGTAGCCACACCTGCGCCTCCTGCTGTAATAGTTTGCCCGTTCCACGTATAAGGTAATGCGTTGATACAGACCGTAACATCATCCGTAGCCGTTTTTAAAGGATTTACCGTGAGGTTTAATGTTACAGTACTATCGCAGCCAGTAAGTGCTGAAGGGGTAGTAAAGGTGGCCACACCTGCTCCCCCTGCGGCTATGGCTTGTCCATTCCATGTATAAGGCAACTGGCCTGCGCAGATCGTTACATTATCAATTGCTGTTTTTAATGGATTTACAACCAGGTTCAACGTAGTAATGCTATCACAACCGCTGAGTGCCGAAATGGTGGTATCTTTTGCTGCAGCATTTCCTGCTGCTATAACTACTTTACCATTCCAGGTATAAGGCAATGCACTGGCACAGATAGAAATATTTTCTGTAGCTGTAATAGTAATACAATTGATCTCATCTGCACCTATATCAGGAGCGCCCGCATCCCTGGTCTCATTATCAATATCGGTTGTGATACCGGCTAATGGCGTACCCCCGTTTTCCAACAGGGTGTTAAAGGATGAACGCAGGTGCAGATCATTGGCCGCTATAAATGAAGGCTGTACATTTTTTGAATTGGCATTGCCTCCCAGGCTTGCCTGTAACTGTGCCAGCGTAGTAGTGATGCTGGCATTGGTACCTGTACTGCTGAGATTACCACTGGCACTATAATAATCGTTATAATCTATTGATGCAAATACAGCATTGCCACTGGTAGCAAGATTGCTCAGAACCAAACGACTGTTTGCATTACCAACAGTCTGCTGGTTTACCAGTAAATTATTACGGAGATTGATGGCGCCGGAAGCTGTTACATTGGCCGTGATCAATAAAGCCGAAGCACGATGGCTGCCTGTAAGAGTCTGATCAGTAGTCAGCGCTACTGTATTAAAATCTATATCATACCCACCACCACCATCTATCACTATTCCATTACCATTGTCCGTGGAAGCATAACCATTGTAACCATAGGATGCCACATCCCATACAAAATTGTTCCTAAGTTTTGTATCGGTAGTATTGATGGTATTGGCCATAATAATACCTGCAGCACCGTAGCCGGTAGTATTAGTATTCTTTATGTTACCGATCTTATTACCGGTAATAGTAACACCAGAAGCTGCAGAATAAGAAAATAAGCCCATAGTAGTACCCGTGCCACTACTGGTAAGGTTGGTTATTGTATTACCGGTTACAGTAACATTACTGTTCGTAACACCGGGACTTACATTAATTCCAATAGGCGCATAGCTGCTGGTACCACTGTAATTCAATCCTGAAATAGTATTACCGGTAATACTGGTATTGGTAGTAGCTGTAGCCAGCCAGATAGCACGGTCAAATTCTGCAGAAGCAGATTCAAAATTGCCGATCTGGTTATTACTGATAGTAGCCCCGGTTAATCCCTGGCAATAAACACCCACCAATCTTATCGCATTGGCACCGCCTGCATCCAGGTTATTTTTATCAACCAGGGTTGCATTACCATTACCTGCTGTTACTACTGCATACAAATAAATGCCGATATAAGCCTTCTGTACTGCATTATTCTGTAAGGTTATATTATTGAAATAACCCGGACTTCCAGCAACAGCAGCATCACCCACAAGCACTGCTGTACTGGTGTTTGCTCCATTGATGATGATGGCATTTTTTACTGTAACATTCGTAATGGGTGTTGTACCTACAGACCCGATCATCAATACGTTAGAAGAGGAAGCAGAGGTATTAGCAAAACTAAGATTTCTGCTGGTGCTTCCGTTATTGGATCCATCAATGGTAACCCTGTTTGACCCGCTAAGCTTAACAACAGGTCCGCTGTTGATACTTCCGCTAATAGTGGCTGTAACACCGGCTGCGGGTTTTATCAATACACTGGTATAGCTGGCACTTCCGCTACCACTGGCATTTAAATTTGCAGTAGCAGCTTCAGTAGTATTATTGGTAACACTTATCGTAATATTTCCCTGGTGAGTACCGGCATTCACAGCAGCAAAGGCTGCGCCTAAATTTGTGTAAACAGTAGGACCGGTTGTTCCTGCAGTAGCAGTTACTGATAGCTGGCCTTTAACAGATACCGTAATGATCAACAATAGAAGAACAATAGGAATAAGGGTACATCTTTTTTTCATAAGCGGCACAAAATAAGGTGCACAGGATTAAATTAAAAATCGGTTGCCGATTTTTAATGACGCATTAAGATGAGATAACGTAATAATATGTGATAAATTATATATAAAAGCCCTGCAATTACTTTGCAGGGCCTGAGACGACATTATATATTAAAAAAATTATCGTTGTTTTACCAGCTTCATTGTTTTCAATAGTTCCGTATTGCGCAGCAACTGGATCGTATATACACCTGAAGGAAGCTTTTGTCCTACACGTGTTTTGTTACTGCCACTTCCCTTTTCTACAAGACGGCCAGCCTGGTCAAATATGCTGTAACTGAAATTGCCTTTGGCTGTTATCTCAAACGTGTTGAATGAAGGATTAGGTGTAATAGATAACACCGGTTCGTCCGTTACGGCAACGGGTGCTACCTGTCTTGAACCGGAACAGCTTACAGCAGTTGGATTGTTACCTTGCACCGACAGGTAATCAATATTTGCCGGACCATTGGCAGTAGTAGCTTCTATACGAATGGTATTATTGCCCGATGCCAGTGAAACGGTCGTTGCTACCGTTGTCCAGGTAGTCCAGTCGGTAGTGGCAGGGAAGGAGATACTACTTGCTACTGTACTGCCATTGACCAGCAATCGTGCCGGCCTGTCTGATCCTCCTCCGTTGGAATAACGCCAGGTTAAAGTATAACTGCTGGCCGAAGGTGCATTGACACTCCAGTTTACACTACTGTTAACAGCATTGTTTGCATTGGCAAAACCAGTGCCTGTAAAACCTGCATTGTTATTATCAATAGTACCATCTACACTGCAAAAGCCCGTGGTACTTTCCTGGATGGTAATGGACGAGCCGGTACTGCCGGAACCTCCGGCCAGGTAAATATTAGGTGTTGGTGCAGCAGCCATATCTCCCCCAAGATAAAAACCGGGATGCGGAGGCTGATTGTAAGCCGAATTCTGCCAGGCAATTGCTACCCGGTATTGCGGGTCGTGCATCAGTGTATAAATGCGATTGGTCGCTGTAATGGTGGTAGAATAAATGCGTAATGCCGTATTATCGGATGTACGGAAGATCACTTCTTCGCGCCAGTCGCCCAATATATCGCCCGAAAGACAGGGAGTTGCTTTTGTACTGTTATTGGATGCAACACCGGAAGCAGACAACAAAGCTGTTGTAGTACTGGAAGTATAATTCCATTTGCTGATAGTAGTTCCGTCCAGTAATTCACGCTGCAGATCAGCATCCCACCATACTGCAAAGTTCATAGAAGGTTTGGTAGTGCCTATTTGTGTGCCGGTACAGGTGTACAGGTTGCCACGAGCAGCCCATACTTCGTATCCTTTATAGCGGGGATCAATATCAGCCGCCAGTGCGCGTCCTACATCGGCAGATGCTTCTGTAACGGTAAACAATGAAGCCCCTGTAGCAGCATTCAGTAAAGCGGCGCCTATATTGCCATTGGATGCCGGCGATTCATAAGGCTGCCATATTTCAAGACCTGCACGGTCAGGATTCATATCACTCATATGCAAGGCGTCACCGTGGCCTTTGCCATTTGCCCACAGGCCGGTACCATTATCGTTGATAGCACTGGAACCATTAATGATCTCGTCCTTACCGTCTCCGTCTACATCACCTACTGTCATCTGGTGATTGCCCTGCCCTGCATAGGCGCTGTTACCGGAAGTATTGCTGTCGAATGTCCAGCGTTGTGTAAGTGAGCCGTTACGCCAGTCCCATGCCACACGAACCAGCCTGGTATAGTAACCGCGGCCAAAAACCATGCTGGGTCTTTGTCCATCCAGGTAAGCAACACAGGCAATGAAACGATCTACACGGTTGCCATAGCTATCTCCCCAATCGGATACAGTTCCTCTTGCAGGCAGGTAATTGGTAGTAGCCATTGCTGCACCCGTTTGCCCGTTGAATACGGTGAGGTATTCAGGGCCACTCAGTACATACCCACTGGTATTGCGATAATCTGCAGAAGCTGTACCTATCACGGTACCAACACCATCTATGGTAGCATCAGCAGTTTTACAGGCCATCTCAGCTTTACCATCACCATCAAAATCATACACGAGGAATTGTGTGTAATGTGCTCCTGCACGTATGTTACGACCAAGATCTATGCGCCACATGCGTGTGCCGTTGAGCTTATAAGCATCAATGTACACATTGCCTGTATAGCCGGATTGTGAATTGTCTTTGGAGTTGGAAGGATCCCATTTTACAATGATCTCATAAGCGCCATCTCCATCGAGATCGGCCACACTGCAATCGTTGGGAGAATAAGTATATGCTTCCCCGGAAGGTGTTGTGCCACCTGCAGGAACCTGTAATCCTACCTGTAAATAATTCTGCGACCATACGCTGGCTGATTCTGAGGCCGTCTGCTCTACCCCGCCTATTACCGGCTTTACAGAATAGGTGCTATTGGTAGTAATATCATCAACGTAATTGGTAGAAGCTGTAATAGGCGTACTGTTGAGTTTGGTAGTACCTCTGTATACATTGAATGCAATACCGGAGGGATCAGTGCCCAAAAGCCGCCAGCCTACATATACCTGTGATGTGCTGGTGCGGATGGCTACTACTCCCCGGTTGAGACTTTCCATTTGCTTTTGAGCAATGCCGCATAAGGGAGTAAATGATAAAAGAATGAGTGTAATGAAGCTAATGATCGTTCTGAATTGATTGGTAAGACATAGGCGTGAGATGCCCCATGCCTTCATAGGTGTAGAAAGGCAGTTCATATGGCTTTTGTTTTGATTAAATAGGTTTAACCAGGAATTGCAATTCGTTGGCAAAAAAGAAACCGGTCAACCGGCGTACAATCATAAAAGTTAGAAACAAGCGTCCGGTTCACTGTCCTGTTCTGTGCTGAAAACCATTAACGCTTACCAACAATCGCAGAAGAAGCAATGACTTAGCGCTTTTATAATTTTATCAACAATAACAGGATCTGATGATAGCTGAAGGGCCTGAATATTGCATCAGCCAATTAAACCCCGGCCTTGCCATTCATATAAAAAGATGGACGGTTATCCACCTTAGCGGAAAACTGACATATATAACCCGGTTCACATGTAAACCGGGTACAGATTGTAAATACAGGGGTGGATTTACCGGGCAGGCAGGATGCCCGATCCGGGAATTTTATGTCTGAAAAAAGATTTTCAGAACAAAATATGCTCAGGTTTGTTGTAACCGCATCTGCCAAAGCGTCTGAAAGCTGAAACACATAGAAACTAATAAGTATATATTTTGTTTTACATATTACACTATTTTCATACGTTTTATGCACCAAAAAGCTTTGAAAGTCAAAATCGTTCACAAAAAAAACGCTGTCATGTTGACGGCTATTTTTACTTTTGTACCCAAATTACGGGTACAGGAAAACATATAGTCAAAAACATCATGCACAGACAAGACCGGTAATTCCAGCCGGTTCAACCAAAACCATCCCATCCCAGGTTTGTGCATCAAAATCTTTTTTAAGTATTAAGCAGAATAAATGAGCATTATGAAGAATCTGAATGTAAAGCAAAATGGTAAGCATTGGATTGGAATTGCTACTATAGCTGCCGCATTGGTACCCGGCATGCTATCCGCACAGCAAGCCAGTGACAGTTTGCTGCAACAGGCTACGTTACAGAATGTAGTTCAGTACGCCCTGAAGCATCAACCCGCTGTGCAAACCTCGTTGGTAAACGAACAAATTACCGAAACAACTATTAAAGGCAAACTGGCCGACTGGTATCCACAGGTAAACTTTAACTATGTGTACCAGCACAACTTTCAGTTACAGACATCTATTTTCCAGGGCAGCCCTGTAAAGATCGGTGTTGACAACACCAGCAGCCTGCAGTTTACAGCCACACAAACCATCTTTAACAGGGATGTGTTACTGGCAGCACGCAGCGCAGGTATTGTACGCCAGCAGGCTAAACAAAACACCGCCAGCACCAAGATCGACGTGGCAGTGAATGTTTCCAAAGCCTTCTATGATGTACTGACCACCAGCCAGCAGATCAAAGTGTCTAAACAGGACATTGCACGACTGGAAAGAAGCTACCAGGATGCCTATAACCAGTACAAAGCCGGTATTACAGACAAGACCGATTACAAAAGAGCACAGATCGCTCTTAACAACACAAAGGCTTTGCTACGTAGTTATGAAGAAGCGCTAAAGGCTAAACAGGAATACCTGAAGGCGCTGATGGGTTACCCCGTTGCTCACGACCTGCCCATTGTGTACGACACACTGGCCATGGAAGGAGAAGTAGGTGTTGATACACTTCAACAGGCTAATTATGCTACCCGCATCGAATACCAGCAACTGGTTACACAACGGAGGATCCAGGAGTACAACCTGTTGTACAACAAATGGAGCTACCTGCCTTCTTTATCAGTGAATGGCGCCTACAATTTCAACTATCTGAACAATTCATTCTCTAAGCTGTATCGCGATAACGTTCCTAACTCATACGCAGGCGTAACACTTGCGCTGCCTATTTTCCAGGGAGGAAAACGTAAATACAATACAAGGCAGGCTGAATGGCAATTGAAATCAATTGATCTCCAGATCATCGATCTGAAAAATTCAATCAATGCCGAATATGCGCAGGCAATGGCTTCTTACAAATCGAGCCTGGCTAACTATTATTCGCTGAAGGATAACCTTGATCTTGCACAGGAAGTATATGATGTGATACAATTACAATACAGGTCGGGTGTAAAAACTTACCTGGAGGTAATTACCGCAGAATCAGATCTGCGTACAGCACGCATCAATTATTATAATGCCCTGTACCAGGTACTGGCAGGCAAGATCGACGTAGAAAAATCACTCGGACAAATTAATTACTAATCAAAAACTATCCCTACAATATGTTGCTCAGAAAGATAAGGATTTACACAAGCGCAGGTTCCCTGCTGATGATCGTTGCCTGTGGTGGTAACAAACAACAACAGGCTATGGCTCCCGGTGCGGGACCGGTTCCGGTAACAACAGCCAGTGTTAGCACTACCAAAGCTGTTTATTATGATGAATACCCTGCAACCGTAGTAGCATTGAACCAGGTAGACCTGCGTGCACAGGTAAGCGGGATTCTCACCGGCATTTATGTGGCAGATGGAGCTAAAGTAAAAAAAGGGCAAAGGTTATATACTGTAGACCCTCAACAGTATGAAGCATCTTATCAACAGGCACAGGCTAACCTGGCAGTACAGGAAGCCAACCTGGTAAAGGCACAGAAAGATGCAGACAGGTATCGTACACTGGACAAACAGGATGCGATTGCCAAACAACAGGTTGATAATGCAGACGCTGCTCTGGAAGCTGCACAAAAACAGGTAGATGCTGCAAAAGCTAATATCCGTGCAGTACAAACCAACGTAAAATATACTAATGTATACGCACCGTTTGATGGCACCATCGGTATATCACAGGTAAAAGTAGGTTCACCCATTGTGGCCGGCACTACCCTGCTGAATACGGTTTCATCTGACAACCCTATTGCTGCAGATTTCTCCATTAATCAGAACGAGATCTATCGTTTTGCACAACTGGAGCAAAAAGGTACAAAAGGTGCAGATTCTACATTTACACTTGAATTTGGTAATGATATCTATCCTTACCCTGGCAGGCTGGCACTGCTGGATCGTGCAGTAGATCCACAGACAGGTATGTTGAAAGCCAGGTTAAGTTTCCCCAACGGAAAAGGTATGCTGAGAGCAGGTATGACAGGTAAAGTACGTGTACTGAATAATTCAGGTACAGAGTCTGTGCTTATTCCTTACAAAGCAGTAACCGAGCAACTGGGTGAGTTTTTTGTATATGTAGTTGGCGACAGCAGCAAAGTAAATCAACGCAAAGTAGTACTGAGTAAACAAATCGGTACCAACGTGATTATAAAAGATGGTCTGAAAGAAGGCGAAACCATCGTAGTACAGGGTGTACAAAACCTGCGCGAAGGTGCAGCTATTAAACAGGATACAGCGGCTCAGAAGAAACAATAGAACAATTCCGGGTTTGAAGTTCAGGGCTCCGGGTTTAATACAGTTTTGCAAAACCCGTAGTCAGTAACCGGCCCGCTAACACAAAAGAATGTAAAAAATGATAGCAGATACTTTTATAAAACGGCCTGTTACCGCCATAGTGATCTCAATTGTGATTGTGCTGGTGGGTATCATTGCCATGACTACCCTGCCGGTAGCGCAATATCCCGATATTACGCCGCCTACTGTATCTATTGCGGGTAACTTTACGGGTGCCGATGCGCAAACAGTGGAACAAACAACCACTACTGCCATTGAAACCCAGGTAAACGGTACACCCGGCATGACCTACATGAGCAGTAACAGTACCAGCAGCGGTCAGAGCAGTATTACAGTAAACTTTGAGGTAGGAACCAATATTGACGTAGCTACCCTTGATGTACAGAACCGCGTAAGTGTGGCTGAGCCTACCCTGCCAGATGCGGTGAAGCGTTTGGGACTTACTACCCGCAAACGTAACCCCAGTATCATGATGGCATTGGCACTATACTCGCCCAATGGTACACATGATGCCACTTTCCTGGGTAACTATGCTAATATCTATCTGAAAGATGCCTTGTTGCGTGTAAAGGGGGTGGGTGATATCTTTACCCGTGCTGATGACTTTGGTATGCGTGTGTGGCTGGATCCTAAAAAACTGGCAGCACTGAATATGACCCCGGCAGATGTTACTGCATCCCTGACCGAACAGAACTTACAGGTAGCAGCAGGTACAGTGGGTGGTAACCCTCAAAAGGGCGTACAGGCTTTTGAGTACAGTGTACTGACCAACAGCCGTCTTAATACAAAAGAGCAATTCGAGAATATAGTAGTTCGTACACGTCCTGCAGATGGCAGCCTTGTGTACCTGAAAGATGTTGCCCGTATTGAACTGGGTAAATTTGACTATAGTATCAACTCTCTGGTAAACGGTAAGCCTGCGGCTTTCGTACTGATCTACCAGGCACCCGGTGCCAACGCACTTGATACCTACAATGGTATCAATAAAGCGCTGGACGTTATGAAGAAGAACTTCCCTCCTGATGTTGACTACCTGGTACCGCTGGAAACAGCTACCGTGGTAGAAGTATCTATCAATGAGGTATTGCATACACTGGTAGAAGCATTGATACTGGTGGTATTGGTGGTGTTCCTGTTCCTGCAGAACTGGCGCGCTACCCTGATCCCTGTATTGGCAATCCCTGTATCATTGATCGGTACGTTCATCTTCTTCATCCCCTTCGGTTTCACGATCAACACACTTACCTTATTTGCTTTTGTACTGGCGATTGGTATCGTGGTGGATGACGCCATTGTGGTGGTGGAA
Source organism: Chitinophagaceae bacterium (assembly GCA_047602185.1). Lineage (GTDB taxonomy): Bacteria > Bacteroidota > Bacteroidia > Chitinophagales > Chitinophagaceae > PMP191F. The sequence continues at coordinate 2,848,513 of JASGHY010000001.1, forward strand.
GCGGTACAGCACTATATTGACCACGAAAAACTATCGCCCAGGGAAGCTACGCAACGAGCCATGAAGGATATCTCCGGACCGGTTGTTGCTATCGCGCTGATCCTTGCGGCGGTGTTTGTACCAGTAGGTTTTGTGCCCGGTATCGTAGGGCGATTGTACCAGCAGTTTGCGATCACCATTGCGGTGTCTGTGGTCATATCGGCCTTTGTGGCCTTATCGCTTACACCGGCGCTTTGTATTACACTGCTGAAACCATCAAAAGACGAGAATGCCAAAAAGAATATACTGGAGAAATTCTTTGCATGGTTCAACGTACGGTTCGGTAAGCTGACTGCATCATACACGCGCGGTGTTGCCAAATGGATCCGCGCTACGCCGTATGTATTGGTTATGATGGTATGTTTGTTCGTGGGCCTGTTCTTCCTGTTCAAAAACAAACCGTCAGGCTTTATTCCTACAGAGGACGAAGGTCGCTTGTATGTAACTTATGAAATGCCTGAAGGTACTTCTACTACTCGCAGCGTAAACATGCTGAAAGATATCATGGCCCGTGTACAGTCTGTTCCTGCAGTAAAAGTAGTGGGCGGTCTGGCTGGTCTGAACATCATTACCTTCTCTAATAAAAGTAACTCCGGTACCATGTTCGTGAGTTTGAAACCATGGGAAAACCGTAAAGAGAAATCAGAACAGTTACAGGGAGTAATTGCCGAGATCCAGAAACGGGTATCGAGCATAAAAGAGGCCAGGGTACTGGTAATTGCCCCTCCGGCCATTCCGGGTCTGGGTCAAACATCAGGTTTTACTTTTGAACTACAACAAACCACCAGTACAGAAGACATCAAAGGATTCGAGCGTGTAGCGCAGAAATTCCTGGGCGCTTTGTATCAACGTCCTGAGATTGGAATGGCTTATACCTTCTTCTCTACTAAAACGCCGAGCTACCAGGTAAATGTGGATCGTGACAAGACCAAGAAACTGGGTGTTGCATTATCCGATGTGTACAGTACACTTTCTACCTTACTGGGTAGTAGTTATGTGAACGACTTTAACCTGTATGGAAGAAACTTCCGCGTAATGGCACAGGCCGATAGTACCTTCCGTACCACTATTGACGATCTGCAGAATTACTATGTACGCAACAGCCAGGGAAATATGATCCCTATGTCGTCTATTGTAACTGCAACGTTGATTGAAAATCCTGCGGTGATCTCACACTATAATATCTATCGTTCAATTGAAATTAACGGTACGCCTAAAGCCGGCTTTAGCTCCGGTCAGGCGATTGAGGCATTGAAAGAAGTGGCTGCACAAACCTTACCTGAAGGCTACAGTTACGAATTCTCCGGTATGAGCCGTGAGGAAATTAAAGCAGGTAACAGCACGGTGACGATCTTTGCGATCTCTATTGTGTTCGTATTCCTGTTCCTCGCAGCGTTGTATGAGAGCTGGTCAATTCCGTTCTCCGTATTGTTTGCAGTACCTATTGGCGCATTGGGTTCAATCATTACATTGACCCTTCTGCCAAACATTACCAATAACGTTTACGCGCAGATCGGTCTGATCACGCTGATTGGTCTGGCGGCCAAGAATGCCATCCTGATCGTAGAGTTTGCCAAAGAGAGGGTTGACCGAGGTATTGACGTGATCCATGCAACACTGGAAGCTGTGCAATTGCGTTTGCGTCCCATTGTGATGACGTCACTGGCGTTCATCCTGGGTGTGTTACCGCTGGCATTTGCAACCGGTGCGGCTGCAGAATCCCGTAAAACCATCGGTTGGACAGTATTTGGCGGTATGCTGGCAGCTACCACGCTGGCGATCTTTGTGGTACCGGTACTGTTTGTACTGATCACTAAATTAGCCCGTGGCAGAGCATTAAAACGCCTGCAGGAAAGCCATAAGCTGGAACAGCAAATGGACGAGAAAATGGCTGATAATAACCTATAAAAAGGTCATTCTGAAAATAAGTAAGCCGTCCTTCGGGGCGGCTTTTTTTATTACAAGACAAAATAAGAAATGAGGAATGTGAAATGAAGAATTAAAAACCCGGGAAACAAAAACTTTAGAGCGTCTAATTGGGACTTGGGAATTACAGAAAGTTGATAAGTTAACAAGGAAATACGAAAAACCCCGCTCTTTAGAGCGGGGCTATATGATAAATATACTTGTCTGTTCATTTAACATTTACCAGCCGGCTGAAACCTTACTATGAAAATATTGGCTCAAGATCTTCATTCTCCGATACTCAGTATTTCCTTCTTCACTTCTTATTTCTCTATGGCAACGCTGGCCTTGGAACACGGTAAGAAGTACTGGTACTGATGCTGTGCAAAAAGGCAACTACCGCTTCTTTTTCTTCTTTGGTAAGCTGTAAAGGTTTTAAGATAGCAGATGTTTCGGGAAACAATGTATCGTTGGCCTGCTCAGGTTTTCTTTTAGTGCGGGCACCACCTACGTTATAGATGTTTACAATGCCTTCCAGATCTTCAAACAGACCATTGTGCATGTACGGGCGTGTTAAAGCTACATCACGCAGGGAAGGAGTTTTAAATTTGCCTACATCTTCTTTTTTACGGGTGATATTGTAGAGGCCGAGGTCTTCATATTTTCTACCATAGTAAGCCAGACCAATATTGTGAAAACCTTCATCGGTAAACATGGGGCCGTTATGGCAATTCATACATCTTGCTTTTGTACGGAACAAATGCAATCCCCACACCTGCTGGTCGGTCATTGCAGTATATTTACCGGTTACAAACGCATCAAAGGGAGAAGGGCGACTGGTTATTGTTCTCTCGTACATCGCAATTGCCTTCATGATGTGATTGATTGTAACAGGATGCTTTTTGCCAAATACCTGTGTAAACTTTTCTTTATAGAAAGGAACATTGGCCAGCTCATCTTCCAGCTTACCGGGAAACTCGTGCATTTCCAGATCGTTGCTGATGGGGGCTACTGCCTGTTGCTCCAGGCTGTCTGCACGACCATCCCAGAAGAATTTTTTAGCATACCAGGCGTTGAATAAGGAGGGCACATTGCGGGTTCCTAACTGGTGGTCATGGCCAACACCTACAGTACGGCCGTTGCTCCATCCTAACTCAGGCTCATGGCAGGATGCGCAGGAGATCTGGTTTGAACCCGATAGACGTGGGTCAAAAAACAGGTACTTGCCTAATTCAACAATATCTTTCAGCGAACTGTCTTTACTGTAAGGAGAAGCCGGCAATGCAGAAAGCTCCTTCCAATGGATAGAATCGTCTACAAAAGGCCCCGGCCAGTCTTTTACAGGGCGTTCGTACAAAGCACGCAGACTATCATAAAAATAGCTGCTGATCACAGATTGTGGGGTTTCTGTGCGTTGAAAAGCCAATAAACAACACACAATAGTGGCCAATGAGCCTACAATAACCAATTTTTTCATGCCTTATTCTGAATTAAGCCTGTTACGCGGTTCGGCGCAAAATTCGCATTAATTCGGTCAATGAAAAAATATAAGTAGAGCAATAAAAAGCCCGTTGTGCCATGTGGAGAGCAGTTGCTATACACTGACACAACAGGCAATATGTACAATTGATCAATTATTATAATTCGAACAATAACTGATCACCTTCTTTGGCAACAGGTATTTTACGGATAAAATTGTCATACCCTTCTTCATCATCATGATTACTGTAGATACCGTAGGCATCCAGGCTATAGCCAGTTAAACCATCATTTGCTTCGATAATATACAGGATGGAAGAATCAGAAGGGTCAGATTCTCCTTCAAACCGGTAAGTTTTAATAATAGACAGATCTTCCGGGTTATAGCTTTTTCCTTTGCCAGCAGTGAATTGTCCATCAACCCAACGGAATTCTGAGTCCATCTTTTTAAGACGCAGTTTTTCCATGATATTGGCCAACGTATTCATTTCTGCTGTTTTCTCAAGTATTTTATAATCTGTATTTGTCATAAACATCATTTCGGTTAGTCGTTAAAAACTTATGCCTGTCCTATTCCTTTGAATATGAGCAAGTTTTATGACTAACCAATAAGCCGGTTGTGTAGATAATACTCCACAAAACCTTATCTAAAGCGGGTTTTGCAATTCATCACAATTGTTGTAAATTACTATTGAACTCTATTGCTTAAACTAAACTTGCTGTATGAACAAAAAAGTCACCGACATCCTTTTGCGAAAAGGAAGTAATATCACTACTGTTACACCAGATATTTCAGTGCTGGACGCGCTAAAGATCATGGCCGACCAGAACATTGGTTCGGTGATGGTTATGGACAATGGGGCTTACCTGGGAATTATGACAGAGCGCGACTACTCCAGGAAAGTAGTACTAAGAGGTAAAACGTCTACAGAAATTACAGTTTCTGAGATCATGTCTTCTGATTTTCCCCGTATAACGCCAAACGATTCAGTTGATTACTGTATGCAACTGATGTCTGACAGAAACATCCGTTACCTGCCCGTATTTGATGGCGAGATGGTAATCGGTATTGTATCAATCAATGACGTGGTTAGAGAAACGATCCTCTCTCAACAGGAAACTATTAATCACCTGAAAGATTATCTGCATTCCAGCTTATGATTTCGATACCGCTCTATATATAACAAGGCCCCGCAAAGCGGGGCTTTTGTTTTTACGGCAACAACCATCTCTCTTTATTCCCAGCCGCCGCCGAGTGAACGATATAAACTTATAGAGGATTGAAACAATTCTTTTTTATTGCTTGTCAGTTGCAATTCGGCATCCAGTACACCTTTCTGCGCTGTGATCACTTCAAGATAATTGGCATAGCCGGTAAGATAAAGTTCGCGGGCTGTAGCAACTGCATTGGTTAGCTCTTTTACTTCCTGCTCTTTCAACGCAAAAGACTGTTGATATAGTCCAATAGTTTTAAGACCTGTTATTACCTCACTAAAACTGCTTAATAATATTTTCTGGTAATTATAAACTGCTTCTTTGTTCTGCGCATTTGCAATAGCATAACCCGCTTTTATCTGTCGCTGGTTAAAGATGGGAGCAGTGATGCCGGCTAACGCGCCATACACAACGGAACCAGCATTGAATAGTAGCGCCGGTTTAAACGCGTTTACTCCAATATAGGCAGAGAGGTTGAGTGAAGGGAAAAAAGCTGCTCTTGCAGCGCCCACATCAGCTTTGGCTGCTTCCAGCTCCAGTTCAGCCTGTTGTATATCCGGGCGGCGGGTGAGTAATGCAGAAGGCAAACCAGCCTGTAATACGCCAGGTAATTGTTGTTGCATCAACGCAGTATCACGCGGTATGGAGGAAGGATAACGACCTGCCAATACATTTAACTGATTTTCTACTGCGATGATCTGCTGTTGCGTGGTAAACTCAATTGCCTGTGTATTCAGCAACTGAGCCTTGAATTGCTGTACGGCTAATTCTGTGGCACGCCCTCCCTCTTTCTGGATCTTCACAATATCTAATGCAGCTTGTTGTAAACTGATATTCTTTTTGATGATCTTCAACTCTGCGTCCAGTGCCAGCAATTCATAATATAAGCCTGCGACTTCGGCAACCAGGGAAGTAATAGCCAGTTGTCTCCCTTTTTCGGTAGACAGTAAACGTGCTACCGCAGCACGCCGTTGGTTCTTCAATTTACCCCAGATATCAATTTCCCAGCTACTTCTGATACCTGCAAAGAGATCAGGGGTAAGATCAACCGGTATCTTCTGATCTTTATTGATATTGGGTGAAAGATTGGTATCAAAGTTACCTACACCATTCATAGTATAATCACCATAATGATCTGCGCCACCTGATATAACGCCATTTATATTGGGTAACAAGGCTCCTTTACGCATGGACAGTTGTGCACGGGCAATTTCAATGCGTTGCAGGGTTATCAACAGATCAGGATTATTATTTAGTGCGGTATCCAGCAAAGCTACCAGCAGCTTATCCTGAAAGAATTCACGCCAGGAGATATTGGCAGCACCAGACGACGAGCTAGTACTTGCGCCAAATGAATCAGGCATTGATCGTACTGCAGGCATCTGCACCGGTTTGGCAACCTTACAGCCCGTGACTGCCATGATCGTAATGGATGCGATGAGTGTTGTATATTTTAATAATTGTTTCATGTATTCTTTGTTATACGTTATAAGCTGTAGGTTATAAGTTTGTGTAAGCTCTCATGAGCTTGCTGACTGGTCATAGGTTATTATTAATTGACAGGTAAATACTGAATGACTAAAACTTATAACCTATATCATAAAACCTACAGCTTTACTCTACCAACTCCTCAGTGAGCGGGATCTCTTCTTCTGTAATTTTTCTCTGCTTTCCCTCGGACAACCGTGCAAATACTACATATAACCCGGGAATAAGAAAGATCCCTGCCAATGTTCCGATAAGCATACCGCCTGCAGCAGCCACACCAATAGAACGATTACCCATAGCACCTGCCCCCGTGGCTATACACAAGGGTATAAGACCTGCAATGAATGCAAAGGAGGTCATCAGGATAGGTCTTAATCGCGAGATAGCGCCCTGCTTTGCAGCATCAATGATGGCGTAACCTTGTTTCCTCCGGAGGATAGCAAATTCAACGATCAGGATCGCATTCTTCCCCAGTAATCCAATTAACATTACCAGTGATACCTGCGCATAGATATTGTTTTCAAGCCCTGCCAGCTTTAGTGATAAAAATGCACCGGCAATACCGGCAGGCAATGAAAGAATTACTGCCAGCGGTAATAAAAAGCTTTCGTACTGCGCTGCGAGCAACAAGTACACAAACAATAAACAGATAGCAAAAATGTAAGCAGCCTGGTTACCCGATAGAATTTGCTCACGCGTCATGCCACTCCACTCATAGCTGTACCCACGTGGCAGTTTTTCTTTTGCCAACTGCTGGATTGCCTCGATCGTTTCGCCACTGCTGTATCCCGCTGCAGCATCACCATTGATCATAGCAGCAGAATACATGTTGTACCTGGTGATCTGTTCTGGCCCATACACTCTTTCAAGTGTAATAAAGGTGGAATAAGGCACCATCTCACCCTTATCATTCTTTACATACAGTTGCAGAATATCTTCCGGCTTGCTGCGATACTGAGGATAAGCCTGCAACATCACCTTGTACATTTGCCCGAAGCGAATAAAGTTGGTTGCATAATAGCTACCCAGCAATGTTTGCAGTGTGCTCATGGCATTATCAATAGTAACACCTTTTTTAGCTGCCATTTCCTGGTCTACATGGATCACATATTGTGGAAAGTTGGGATCAAAACTGGTAGTGGCTGTTCCAATGACTTTATGCGCCTTCATGGCAGATACAAAATCCTCGGACACTTTTGCCATTGCATCCAGGCTGCCTCCACGGTTTTTATCCAATAGTCTTAATTCAAAACCGCTGGCATTACCGAAGCCTGGTACAGTAGGTGGAGCGAAGAATTCAATGGTTGCGTCAGAAACATTTTTCGTTGCATTTTGCAATCTTGTTATTACCTCTGCAACCGTTTCCTTTCTTTCATCCCACGGTTTCAGATTGATCATGGCCATGCCATAGGATGCACCGGAAATATCACTTAAAAGGCTATAACCTGCCAGAGTACTAACGTTTTCAACGCCCTCTGTTTTACCTGTTGCTGCCTCTATTTCGTTCAGTACAATTTCTGTACGTTCTACAGTAGAGCCCGGAGGTGTTGTAACATTTACATAGATCATCCCCTGGTCTTCCGTTGGGATAAATCCTGATGGTAACACTTTACTAACGCCCCATGTGGCAATACAAAAGAACAGGAACAGTGATAAGGTTACCACCCTTCTGCCAGCCATCCAGGTAACCATCCGTCCGTAACCTTTTTCTGTTTTATCATATCGCTTATTGAATGGGCCATAGAATCGTTGCAACAGGTTCTTCTTACGCGGCTTTGTATTGTGTTTCAACATTAACGCGCACAATGCAGGTGTAAGAGTAAGGGCATTAATGCCGGATATAACAATGGAAATAGCCAGTGTTAAAGAAAATTGCCGGTAAAACACACCTACAGGGCCCGAAAGGAATGCAACAGGGATGAACACTGCGGACATTACCAGTGTGATGGCAAGAATGGCACCGCTGATCTCCTTCATGGCAGCAATGGTTGCCTCCATTGGAGGTAAATGTTCTTCCGTCATCTTTACATGTACTGCTTCCACCACTACTATCGCATTATCAACCACAATACCGATAGCGAGTACCAGGGCAAAGAGCGTAAGCATATTGATGGAAAATCCGAGTAATTGCATAAACGCCAGAGTACCTATCAATGCTACGGGTACAGCCAGCGCAGGGATCAACGTTGAACGGAAGTCCTGTAAAAAAATAAACACCACAATGAATACAAGTATAAATGCTTCGAACAGGGTTCTTACTACTTCATGAATACTGGCGTCAAGAAAGCGGGATATATCATAAGCATAGTTGTATTCCATACCGGGAGGGAAAACAGTTGTTTTCATCTCTGCCAGCCTGGTCTTGATATTGTCGATCACTTCGCTGGCGTTACTACCGGGCCTCTGTTTGATCATGATAGATGCAGAAGGCTTTCCATCAGTTTTGGAAGACATATCGTAACTCACCGTTCCAAATTCAACATCGGCAATGTCTTTTAATCGCAGGATGGTTCCGTCCGATGCCGCTTTCAGTACTACATTCTGGTACTCCTCCGGCTTGCTGAATTTACCTGTGTATTTAAGAACATACTGTTTTACCTGTTTGTCTTTACCGGAGTTTTCTCCTGCCACACCCGGGGCAGCTTCGATATTCTGACTACGTAATGTATTGATCACTTCGTCAGTAGAAATATTGTAGGCAAGCATTCTATCCGGCTTCAGCCACACACGCATTGAATATTCCCGTGTACCCATGATATCAACAAAACCAACCCCATCAATCCTTTTCAGTTCCGGTAATACATTGATGTCCGCAAAGTTGTAAATAAACTCTTCGTTCATGCTACTGTCCTTACTGGTGATATTCAGGTACAACAACATGCTATTCACTTCTTTTTCTGTTACTACACCAGCCTTAATTACTTCTTCAGGCAACTCATCCAATACAGTAGTAACGCGGTTCTGTACGTTTACTGCAGCCTGGTCTGGATCCGTACCAACATTGAAAAACACCTGAACAAGTGTTGTTCCGTTATTACTGCTTACAGAGTTCATGTAAGTCATACCTGGCACTCCATTGATTGCTCTTTCCAAAGGAGTAGCTACTGCGTTTGCACACACTTCAGCATTGGCTCCATTGTAGTTAGCTGTTACCACTACAGAGGGAGGTACAATATCAGGGAACTGGGTAATGGGCAATGTAAACAAAGCCAGTACGCCCAGCAAGGTTATAATAAGTGAGATGACCAGCGACAATACAGGTCGCCTGATAAACATTTCAATCATGATATAAGAAATTAGGTTGCACGCCTGTATAAGGCACGCAATCATTTTTTGCTTTAGTAGGAATGTCAGGATCCTCCTGCAGTGCTATGCAGGCAGGTAAAAACTTAATTGTGCGGTTAATTTTTAAGACTATAACTATTTACCGGTAAACTACCAATATACCGGGGACTGATAGCAGTGCCCTCACGTATATTCTGAATACCTTCATAAACAATCACATCATCGGGTGAAAGCCCTGATTCTACGATGATGAACTCATCAATCTTTGTTTTTGGAACAAAGCTTTTCATTTTTACAGTATTGTCCTTTGTCAGCACAAAAACAAAGTTCTTGTCCTGGATCTCAAATACAGCTTTCTGTGGTATGATGAGAGCATTGCTCACAGCTGTTGTAAGACTTACTTTTCCGGAAGCACCATGCTTAAGCAGTTTATCAGGATTGGGGAATTTTGCACGAAAAGCTATTGAGCCTGTATTTTCATCAAATTCACTTTCCATTGTTTCTACCTTTCCTTTGTAGGCATATTCAGATCCATCAGCTAAAACAAGGGAAAGATTATCAGTTTGGGAGGCGCCCGAAGCCTTTCCAGACTTTACATATTGCAGGTATTCATTTTCTGAAACATTGAAGTATGCAAACATGGAATGCAGATCTGAAAGCGTTGTAAGTAGAATACCTTCGCTTACCAGGCTACCCGACTTTAATGGTATGCGATCAATGATACCATTAAATGGCGCCCTGATAGCTGTATAAGACAACTGGATATGTGCATTGTTTTCTGCAGAACGTGCTTCATCCTGTTTAGCCAATGCTGATCTTAGCTTAGCCTCGGCCAGTTCGTATTCTGTTTTGGAGATAACATTTTTATCGACCAGTAATTTTACTCTCTTTAATTCAAGTTCGGCGGTTTTAACTTCTGCCGCAGCATTTGACAAAGATGCCTTTGCACTTGATAATGCAGATTGTAATTCTTCGTCGCTAAGGGTAAACAGAAGCTGTCCTTTCTTTACTTCCTGTCCTTCATCTACCAGTATCTTATCAATAAAACCTGCAACTTTAGCGCGTATCTCTACATTTTTGCAAGCCTGTATATCTGCTACGTAATTCTGTTGAAGTACGGTATCCCTGCTATGCAATTTTACAACAGGCAATGATACCGGTTTATATTGCTGGCTTTCTGTATTGCCGTTAACCCTGCATCCTGTTAACACCACTATAGCAAGCCCCATTATTAACAAATAAAGTTTCATCATGCTAATTTTCCGGTTAAAAAAATTGGCAGGCAATCGTTTAAGCCTCAATAAATAATAATAAGGGAACAACGGTGTATTGATAGATAATACACCCGGTTAAAATAGGAAGAAATCAGAAAGGGGTAAACCGAAAAAGAAACGTGTAATAATAAGGAAGCGTACGAGTATTGACACGGATGTACAAATGTGGTTGCGTAAGATCATCATACTGTTTTACAGTAGTGTATCTTTCATCCTGTAAATTATTTTCACGTGATTGTGCCGGGCGGAGAAGTGAGTAAATTCCTTTTTCAGGAGTCTGCATTTCAATTTCATCATCTTCATCTTCTGTTTCAACAAAAGTTAAAGACTGTTTCTGCAGATCTGAAATGCTAATATCCGGCTGATGATGGTGGATACAAAAAACAGAATGTTTGAATATATTTCCCAGCCTTATGCTTTTAGCAGCAGCAGGAGAAGTTGCTGCAAGCAATGCTACTATTGCTACCAGGAATGATATATATCGTCTGCTTTTTAATTGCATTTTAATAACACACTCGTATTCATACAAATATACAAATAGAAAGCAGAAGTTCTATATCCCTTCGGCCTAACACATACTTAAAAATACAAACAGGTAACTAAAAAGGTAGGATAATAATAGTAGCACTCTCAGTTACAACATTTTAGTTTAAAGAAAATATTAGTAGCATAAATAAAAAAGCAACTTCCTTTCGTATATCATGAAAAGAAGTTGCTCCGAATGATCTTATCAATATTATTTTGAAGTTGTTTCTTCCTGTGGTTTTTCATTCACCACTATAAGATCGCTGAGATCTACAGTAATAGGCATCAGGCCCAGTTGTACAACAGCTTTTTTACCGCGTATTTCTTTTACTTCGCCTACCTGGTGATTCTTTTTCATCAACACTTTATTCCCCACTTCAATATTACCACCTATCTCTTCGTATTTTGAACTGATCTTCTTTTTTACTTTCTCCGTATTTTGTTGCTGGTGCTGGCGGAACAATAACACCTGTAACTGCTTCATCAACTCCTTCTTGTTTTCCTGGTCCTCTGCTTTTCTCCAATCCATTACTACCTGCTTCAGTTTACGTTCCATATCCTTCAGGTATGCAATACGATCTTCTGTAATCTTATTCTGATGTTTTAAAACCTCTACCTGCTGATGATGTCTTTCTTTGCTGATGAGGGTTTCCATATCTTTTTTCAGCTTCTCATTCTCTTTCAGCAGTTTATTCAGGTCTTTTTCCTTCTTCTCAATTTCACGCAGATCCTGCTCTGTACGGTTTAATAAACGATCGAGCCTCACATGTTCATCATCTACCAATGTACGCGCACGTCCTATCAGTTTTGGATCGAGACCGATACGTTCTGCAATAGAGAATGTGTAAGAGCTTCCCGGTTTACCGATCATCAGTTTATATAAGGGTAAAAGGTTCTCTTCATCGAAAGCCATCGCACCATTGATAATACCCGGTGTTTTATTGGCCATTACTTTGAGATTGAGGTAGTGCGTGGTAACAATGCCAAAACAATGTTTACGCGCCAGCTCTTCCAATATTACTTCAGCAAATGCGCCACCCAGGTTAGGATCACTACCACCACCCAGCTCATCTATAAAAAACAGCGTTTTACCATTGCCGCTTTCTATAAAGTGTTTCATGTTTTTGAGATGGGAGCTATAAGTACTCAATTCAAACTCAAGACTTTGGGTGTCACCAATGTGGATCATTATCTGCTTGAAGATCCCTAATTCCGAGTTGGGGTGTACGGGTATCAGCAAACCACTCTGGATCATGAGTTGTAACAATCCTACGGTTTTCAAGGTCACTGTTTTACCCCCGGCATTGGGGCCGGAAATCACCAGGATACGGTTCTTATCGCTCAGGGTTACTTCTACCGGTATGGTTTTCTTTCCCGCTTTTTGATTGTAGAGGTATAATAAAGGATGGTATGCCTGTACGAGGTGCACATGGGCACGATCATTGAGCAAAGGATAGTTGCCATTCATATCTATTGCCAGCCTGGCCTTGCTTCTGATAAAGTCATACTCACCTAATACTTCGTGATACACAGCTAATAAGGATGCATAGACAGAAAGGCGGCCTGTCAGTTCACGCAGAATGCGGTACACTTCCCTGCGTTCTTCATTCTCCAATGCAAAGATCTCGTTGTTTAATTCGATGGTTTCTTCAGGTTCAATGAAAGCAGTTTTACGCGTATCACTTTCACCATGTAGAATACCTTTTACCTGTCTCTTTTGCTCGGCAAATACTGCTACCACACGACGGCCATTCAAAAACGCCTCATCAATATCTGCAGTATAACCAGCTTTAGATAATTTCTGTACTATTTTGTCAAAAACGCGGCGCAGTTCATTACGACGTTTGTAAAGATTTAGCCGGATACGTGACAGTTCATCAGAAGCGTTGTCTTTTACTGTGCCATTTTCGTCCAATACTTCATCGATGAACAGGAGTATTGTTTTTTCGTAGTAGGTATTTTCGATCACCTTCAGCAAAGCAGGGTAAGCGATGCGTCTTTCTGCATCGAACCAGCGGAAAATGCTTTGCAAACTGGCAGCCAGCTTGCGGATCTGCATAAGCTGCTCACCATCAAGCACAGCACCGGGAATACCCAGTAATTTGATCTCTTTTGCAAGATTGAGAATATAATCGTTGGGGAAATACTGGCCGTGTTGTGTCAGTATTTTGAATTCGTTGCTTTGTTGTAATTCACGCTCAATAAAATCTTTACGTGTGTGAATGCGCAGATCAGCGGCTTTCTTTTTGGCGTATTCGGTTTTACAATGCTCTTCCAGTAAGGCCTTTACTTTTGTAAACTCCAACTGTACCAATGCCGATTCAGGAAAAAATTTCATGTTACTTACTTTGGGGCAAAAGCTGCAAACAGCATTTTGCGGAACGTGCAAAGGTACATCTAATTTTATGCTTTTGCTATATGATTTCCGTGCTTTCCTGCAGGTTTGTATTCCGACTGGATTAAATCAAAATAGCTGCAATTCATCTGTTTAAGTGAACTTTTTTAAGCCGGATTTGTTTATCTTTCCGCCTTATCCCCTGAAAAAACCGGCTTCGCTTATCCTGTTAACTATTTGGTAAAAGAAACGACGGACTGCAACTTTAACCTGACAGACTTGCACTCCGGCTTAACTTGCACGAAATTTGAACCTAAATTCAAACCAACAGATATAGTATGAAACTGATGTTAAGAAGCGCTTTTATCTGGATGACTGGTCTTTTATCATGTGCGCAGAGCGAAAATCCTACAAATAATATGAGCAGCAACCTTGCAACATCCGTTACAGGTTATGTACAAAAAACGGATACAGCAACTTTTGGCACCGGGTGTTTCTGGTGTACAGAGGCGATCTTTCAACAACTGGAAGGTGTACTGAAAGTTACTTCCGGTTATAGCGGAGGAATTACCGCCAATCCTTCTTATAAAGAAGTATGTACCGGTACTACCGGCCATGCAGAGTGTGTGCAGATTGTTTTTGATCCTGAAAAGATCACATTTGATGAATTGCTGGAAGTATTCTGGCAAACACATGATCCTACAACATTGAATCAACAGGGAAATGACATTGGCACACAGTATCGCAGTGTAATTTTCTATCATAACGATGAGCAAAAGCAAAAAGCTGAAAAGTACAAAGCTGAACTGGACAAAAGCGGCGCTTTTGCAAAACCGATAGTTACAGAAGTTACAGCATACGACGATAAGTTTTATCCTGCAGAAGACTACCACCAGGACTATTACGCACTCAATGGCTCACAACCTTATTGCGTATACGTAATACGACCCAAGATGGAGAAATTCAAAAAAGTGTTTAAGGATAAGTTGAAAGGACATCATTAATCGGCAACAATATTTTGCCGTTAAATAAAAAAAGCTCCTCTCTAAAGAGGAGCTTTTTTTATTTTTTGGGGAGGAGGCAGTTGCAGTAAGAAGGTCCATATTATTATATCCTATAAAATACCAAAACAACATGCGACTACAGGTTATTCAAAGCAGGATTTATGAAATACGTGAACAGAAGGTAATGCTTGACTTTAATCTTGCCCCATTGTATGAAGTAGAGACCAGAGTTTTTAACCAGGCCGTTAAACGCAATATTGCCAGCTTTCCAAGAGACTTTATGTTCAGGCTTACTGCAAAAGAGTGGAAAAGTATGTCATCACAAATTGTGATGACATCGACACTATCAAAAAGGCCACAGAAAGCATTGCCTTACGCCTTCACCGAGCATGGTGTTACAATGCTTGCCAGCATACTAAAAAGTCCGAAAGCTCGAAAAATGAATATTGCTATTGTGAGAGCATTTATAGAAATGAGAAAACTGGCAATACAGCATAAAAATGTATGGAAACACCTGGAAGAATTACGTACAGAATTACATCAGCGCCTGGGAGAACATGATACTCAGTTATCTGCTATCTATGATGCGATAGAAAACCTGCTGGATGAAAAAGCAGAAAAGAAAAGCTGGGAGGGTAGAGAGCGAATTGGTTTTAGAAAATAAATGAAATGAGCCAGAGAGATATTAATCTTCTGGCTCATCGGATATCTTAAAATAAGATTAACTAATACCTAATAGCTCTACTTCAAATACTAAAGTGCTGTTAGGGCCAATCTGCGCACTTACTTGCCTGTCGCCATAACCCAGGTGTGGCGGAATGAAAAATCGCCATTTGCTCCCTACACCCATTAATTGCAGACCTTCTGTCCAGCCTTTAATAACAGCATTTAAAGGAAAAGTAGCAGGTTGCCCCCTTTTTACTGAACTATCGAATACAGTACCATCGATCAAAGTACCATGGTAATGACAAGTTACTTTATTGGTAGCCAGTGGCTTCGCACCTGTACCTTCAGTAATGACCTCGTATTGTAAGCCACTGGGTAGTTCTGTTACACCTGGTTTTGATTTATTTGCTGCTAAAAACTCCTGCCCTGCTTTCAGGTTAGCCGCAGCCTTTTCGTTCTTCAGTTGAAATAATTTATCTGCAATTCCCATATCTGTTTTTTTGCAAAGATAGTATAAACGCTGAACGCAAAATGCTTAACGCCAAACGCTTGAGATTGTAAGTCATAAGTAGTAGGTTATAAGTTTGTCTCCGTATCAACTAAATGAGTTTCCTTAAAGCGAGTCAACACATTAATTCCTGGTTCCTGACATCTAATTAATTCCTGGTTCCTGACATCTATTTGTCAATAGAGACTCTGCGCAGTTCCAGCAGGTTTAAACCGTTGGGTTTAAATCCTCTTACTTTAGGACTTGTGAGGTGAACTACCACATCATACCACAAAGGCATAACAGGTGCATCGTTAATTACCATCTGGTCCATTTGCTGGTACATCCTATTGCGTATGGAATCGTTTTCTGTTACCAGCGCCTGTTCATACAGTGCGTCAAACCTGGCATTTTTATAGCGCGTATAGTTAGGCGGTGCAGGGTTTTTACTATAGAAAACACTCAGATAATTTTCAGCTTCAGGATAGTCTGCAATCCAACTGCCCCTGAAAAATAAAGCCTGTGATTTGGCTGTCTGCTCCAGTAATAAGCTTTTCTGTATCACTTCTACCTGCACATGAATGCCCACTTCTTCTAACTGACGGGCAATAAAACTGGCCATATCGGAATAGATAGCAACAGTTAATAGTTTTATTTCAGGTATTCCTTTTCCGCCAGGAAAACCTGCTTCTGCCAATAACTGCCGGGCTTTATCCGGATTGTAGTTATAACCTTTTACAACAGATGAATCAAAGGCAGGTAAACCGGCCGGAATAAAACCACTTTCGGCCGCTATTCCAAGTGAATTACGCAGGTACATTACCAGCTTACGCCTGTCAAAAGCATAGTTCATTGCCTGTCGTACTTTCTGAAAACGTAACGGAGAACCTTTTACCATAGGGTTAGTACTATCCATCAGAATACCGAGATATTCTGTATTGAGATAGGAATGTACAGAGAGAACAATTTTATCTTTCCAGTCTTTACGCAGTTCTCCTTTCTTGGTCAATACTTCGTCTTTAAAGGAAGCTTCAATATCATTGATAAAATCCAGTTCACCCTGCGTCAGTAACAGAAACTCCGTAGCCTTGCTATCGTAAAAAGTAATTTTTATTCCATCAAGGTAAGGTAATTGCCTGCCGGTACTATCCCGTTCAAAATAACGTTCGTTCTTACGCATGATCAACGCCTGGCCCTCTTCCCATGCTTTAAAATAGAAAGGGCCCGTGCCACAAGGATGATTACGGAAGTCCTTACCATATCTTTTTATTACTTCCTGTGGTACCACGGAGCAATATTGCATGCTGAGTAATCCAAGAATTGGTGTAAAAGGCTTTATCAAAGTAAGCTGAAAAGTAGAGTCATCCAACGCGGAAAAGCCATTATTGCCGTCTACCCTTTCGTTAAAGATCCATGCCCCATTACTTGCAGTTACAGGGTCAATAACACGCTGGAAACTGAAGGCCACATCAGCAGCGGTCATCTTACGGCCTTTGCCACCGGGAAATGCTTCATTGTCATGAAAAAAAACATCACTACGCAAATGAAAAGTGTACACCCGCCTATCGGCAGATACATCCCACCGATAAGCCAGTGAGGGAACTATATTCAGTTGATTATCTGTTTCAACCAGTGTGTTAAATAATTGGTGGACAGGCCAGATAATTGACTGGTTTTTTGCAAACGCAGGATCCAGTGTTGCTATGCCGGTCTGCTCGTTGTAATGGAATACCTGGTTACTATGTTGTACTTTATTACCACAGGAAACAAACAGGACAATAATGGTAATATATGAGATAATAAATATAATTTTCCCTGTCATATTCCGACTAAATTAGCGAATCAAAAACGTACTGTCGTGATTCATTTTAAAAAAGCTCTCAGTGCAGTTGTTTTTACGACCACGGCACTGATTTTTAGTACATCAGATGGTTTGGCCCAACCATTAAATAGTAAGCAAGGGTTTACTCATCAGGACACTCTGCGCGGTACAGTGACCCCTGAAAGAGCGTGGTGGGATGTGCAGTATTATTCTATTTCAGTTCAGCCATTTTATACTGAAAAGAAGATAAAGGGTTCTAATACTATCACGTTTAAAGTACTTAAACCGGGGCAACTGATGCAGATTGATCTGCAACAGCCCATGAACCTGGACGTCGCTACCTGGAATAAACAGACTTTAAAGACCAGTCGCGATGGAAACGTTTATTATATCAATTTCCCGAAATCATTGCCCGCAGGAAGCACACAGGAGCTTACATTACAATTCAGTGGTGGTCCACGTGTAGCAGTAAATCCACCATGGGATGGCGGCTGGATCTTTACGAAAGACAAAGAAGGTCGTCCGTGGATGAGTGTAGCCTGCCAGGGATTGGGAGCCAGTGTATGGTACCCATGTAAAGATTACCAGGGCGATGAACCTGATAAGGGAGCATCTCTTGCCATTACTGTTCCTGATACACTGCTGGCAGTAGGCAATGGCCGTTTGAAAAGCAGCAAAAAGAATAACGATGGGACCGCTACTTACACCTGGAATGTTGTGAATCCCATTAACAATTATAACCTGATCCCTTACATTGGAAAATACATTCACTGGCACAAGGATTTTCCAGGTTTGAAAGGGAAACTGGATTGCGATTATTATGTGCTTGATTATAATGAAGAGAAAGCAAAGTCGCAGTTTACACAGGCAGATACCATGCTGAAATGTTTTGAATACTGGTACGGCCCCTACCCTTTTTATGAAGACGGTTATAAGCTTATAGAAGCTCCACATTTAGGTATGGAACACCAGAGTGCCGTAGCTTATGGCAATGGCTTTCAAAATGGCTATCGTGGCCGTGATCTGTCTGGCACAGGCTGGGGAAAAAAATGGGATTTCATTATTGTGCATGAAAGCGGCCATGAGTGGTTTGCCAACAGCATTACTTCTAATGACATTGCTGATATGTGGATCCATGAAGGATTTACGAACTATTGCGAAACCTTGTTTACTACCTGCCAGTTTGGAGTAGAGGCTGGTAATGACTACGTTATTGGTACAAGAAAACTGATACGCAATGATATTCCTATCATTGGCCATTACGGCGTAAACCAGGAAGGCAGTGGTGACATGTATTACAAAGGAGGTAACATGCTGCACACCATTCGCCAGGTTGTGGGAGACTCCACATTTCACCAGCTTTTACTGGGGCTGAATAAAACCTATTATCATAAGACAGTTGACACTAAAGACGTAGAGAACCTAATGAGCCAGCTCTCAGGCAAAGATCTTTCTAAAATATTTGATCAGTATCTGCGTACTGTGCAGATCCCGGAACTGGAATATAAAACAGAGGGCAGCCAATTACAATATCGCTGGACCAATTGTGTAAAAGGCTTTAATATGCCTGTGAAAGTAGCAGCAGGAAGTACTGAACAATGGATTACACCAACAGAGGAATGGCAATCATTATCTAACGCATCCGGTGAACTGAAAGCTGACAGGAACTTCTATATAACTGTTAAAAAGAGCTAAAGAATTATCTTCCCTGATATTTATGCCCCGCAATGGTAGCAAACCAGCTCCTATTGCGGGGTTTTATATTGATTTCCGATAAAAACCATCATCTTTGCGGGCAATCTTAATAATTTATCCTTCATGAGTAATATCAGGCGGCAAAGTCTTATTTCTTCAGTGGTGGTTTATTTTGGCTTTGCCCTTGGATTTCTGAATACTTACCTGTTTACCCGCGAAGGTGGTTTTACAGAACAGCAATATGGTCTTACGGGAACATTTATTGCGATTGCGAATATCATGTTTTCTTTTGCCAACCTTGGCAGCCTGGCTTATATCTATAAATTTTTCCCTTACTATAAAGACACCCTCCCGCCCAGCAAAAATGATATGCTGGCATGGTCGCTACTGGCCAGTATAAGCGGATTTGTATTGATTATGCTGAGCGGGCTTTTCTTTAAGGATCTCGTTATTCGTAAATTCAGCCAGAACTCGCCTGAATTAGTAAAATATTACTATTGGGTTTTCCCTTTTGGATTCGGCCTTACCATTTACTCATTGCTTGAAGCTCTTGCGTGGCAATTCAAAAAAGCAGTTCTTACCAGTTTTTTACGAGAAGTATTATTCAGGCTGCTGACAACTGCTCTTATCATTTTGTCATTTGCCGGCATCATCGACAATTTTGACCTGTTCATTAAACTATATGCATTTACTTATATTGCTATAGCTCTTATCTTATTTATTTATCTCATTGTTACTAAAAAAGCGCACCTGCACTTTTCAGTCAGTACACTTACACGGCGTTTATATAAAAAGGTACTGACCTATACAACCTTTCTCTGGGGAGGCAGCATGATCTTTATGATTGCACAGATGATCGATACACTTATCATTGGCTCCGTGGTGGAAGGAGGGATGGCTTTTGTAGGTGTATATACACTGGCTCAGAATGTAGCCAGCCTTGTGCAGGCGCCACAAAGAGGTATTATAGCCGCTTCGTTGGGCCCGCTGTCCCAGGCATGGAAAGACAAAAACATTGAATTCATTAATCGTATTTATCACCGTACTTCCATCAACCAGTTGATATTTGCAGTAGGAATGTTTACACTTATCTGGCTCAATTTTACTGATGGAGTACTTACATTTAAATTAAAGCCCTCTTATCTCGCAGCCCGTGATGTATTCCTGTATATAGGCCTGATGCGGATCATTGATCTTGGTACAGGTGTGAATGCACAGATCATTGCCACCTCTATGTACTGGCGCTTTGAATTTCTAACCGGCATTATTCTACTAGCATTGGCATTACCATTGAACTACCTGCTTGCTAAACACTATGGCGTAACAGGACCTGCTATTTCTAATCTCATTGCATTTACCATTTATAACGCCATCCGTTACTTCTTTTTGCTGAAGCGCTATAATATGCAGCCATTTACAGCTAAAAGTCTGTATGCTATATTACTTGGCATCGCTGGTTATACACTCTGTTATTTCTTGTTTGATCAGCACCAGGGCTTTTGGTGGATCGTATTGCGTAGCATTACCTTCCTGGTATTTTATGGCGGTGCAGTATTACTGCTGAAACTTACGCCTGATATTCTGCAGGTTTGGGGAACCGTGAAGCAGAGACTGAGGAAAGCGTGAGTTGTCAGTAGGGAGTTGTGAGTGCCCGCTATTTTTCGTGAAACGCGAATGCTGCTCATTACACGTTTCAGGATTATTGATTAAGAGGCTTCTGACTTAAGCCTCTTAATCAATAATAATCAACACATTACGCCCTATTATAATAAATAGTGCATGATTTCCAGTTTAAAATATGCAGAGTGGTGGATCGCGGATTTCGGGATTTCGCGGATCGAGAGATAAGAGTTTATCCACCTTAACAATCAAGCCATATAACCATCAGGTTCTCATGCTATTGCTAGAATATAATTCCCAATACCAGATCCCTATCCTCCTTTAACATTTGTTGATTATTTCATTCTCCCCGCTCCTACAAAATGCGATGAGTAATAAGTGGAGTTGAGATCATCGATCATGACGCCGCCGGAAGTGGAGGCATGTACAAATTTGTTGTTGCGCAGGTACACGCCTACATGGGATACACTTTTTTTACGGCCAAGCGTAGCAAAGAATACAAGATCGCCCTGGCGAATTTCATCTCTCCTGATACGTGTACATTGATTGTATTGTTCAGCTGAAGTACGAGGAAGCTTTATACTGTAAATAGCAGATTGTAATGTTTGTGCAAATGCCGAGCAATCAATCCCATTTTTGTCATTACCACCATAGCGATAACGGGTGCCATACCAGCCCTCTATAAACTGAATCAACTGCATATCAGCTACTTCTTCGACCGGGATATCCATCAGAATGGCATATTTAAATTGCAGTGCAGAACTATTTTCGACACCCACACCATTATTTTCACCGGCATAGGCCGGTTGAACAGAATAAGCCGATTTTTGTTGATTACCGGAGGGATTGAGTGTAATATTATCAAGAAATACGGGTGAAGAGGACGCCTGACGGGTATTTGACCCCGCCGCAGACTGAGTACCAGTGCTGCGTTTGGAAGACGAGCAACTGGCAACACTAACAGAAACCAGTAAGAACAGGAACGGATTTTTCACGATACTGTTTTAATGTTGAACCGGGCAAAGATAATAAATTGACCGTCAAATGGTGTTGTGGAAAACATTGAATGGAGTTTAACAGTTGAAAACGGACATTTGCAGAAGACAGGATGCGCTAATTCGCTGATTTGAAAAATGTGCAAATGCACAGACAATGCAACAACCTTAACTACTGATCCTGTTCCAAGATCCAGAACCCATATCCTTACTCAAAACCAATTAACTATTCATAAGGGCGTCAGACGTTCTACGTTTAGCGTTCTGCAATTATAAAATCGTTTATTACATAGAACCCTATGTGCAAATTTTCTCACTTACACGTTCATACACAGTTTTCGTTGCTTGACGGACAGGCTTCTATTCAGAGTCTGTATAAAAAAGCTATTAAAAATAACCAACCAGCCATTGCTATTACCGACCACGGTAACATGTTCGGAGCTTTTGAGTTTGTATCGGAAGCTTATAAACATAAAAACGATGATGGTACTTTAAAAGTGAAGCCCATTGTAGGTTGCGAGTTCTATGTGGTAGAAGACCGTCACCGTAAACAGTTCTCTAAAGAGGTAAAGGATCAACGTTACCACCAGGTATTGCTGGCAAAAAACAAGCAAGGCTATCAGAACCTGATCAAACTAACATCGTTGGGATATATTGAAGGAATGTACAGTAAATATCCCCGTATTGATAAAGGCCTGATTGAAAAATATCACGAGGGGCTGATCGCTACAACCTGCTGCATCGGAGCCTATGTACCGCAAACCATTTTGCGCGACGGAGAAGATAAAGCTGAGATAGAATTTAAATGGTGGCTGGATATGTTTGGTGAAGATTATTTCATTGAGCTGCAGCGTCATAACCTGAAGGAACAGGAGATCATTAACCAGACACTGATAAAGTTCTCTAAAAAATTTAATGTTCCTGTTATTGCTACTAATGACAGCCACTATACCGATCAGGATGATTACAATGCCCACGACATCCTTCTTTGTATCAATACCGGTGAAAAGAAAAGTACTCCCGGTTTTGATGATTTTGTGAATGATGATACCGCAGTGCGTGATCGTCGTTTTAAATTTCCCAACGACCAGTTCTACTTTAAGAGCACACAGGAAATGCAAACCCTGTTCAGCGATATTCCCGAAGCACTGGACAATACCAATATGATCGTTGATCGTGTGGAATTGCTGAACCTGAAAAAGGATATCCTGCTACCAGCATTCCCATTACCTGACGAATTCAAAGTATATGGAGATGATAACCTGAATCAGTGGGAATTTCTGAAACATCTTACCTACGAAGGAGCTAAAGCACGCTATGTAGATATTACACCCGAGATACAGGAACGCCTCGATTTTGAACTATTTACGGTTAAAACGATGGGGTTTGCCGGTTACTTCCTTATTGTGAGTGATTTCATCAAATCCGGTCGTGACCTTGGCGTGTTTGTAGGCCCCGGTCGTGGTTCGGCAGCGGGTAGTGCCGTTGCTTATTGTATCGGTATCACTAATATTGACCCTATTAAATATAACTTACTGTTTGAGAGGTTCCTTAACCCGGACCGTAAGTCGATGCCGGATATTGATACGGACTTCGATGATGAGGGCCGTCAGAAAGTAATTGATTATGTAGTTCAGAAATATGGTAAAAACCAGGTAGCACAGATCATTACCTATGGTACTATGGCTGCCAAAATGAGTATCAAGGACGTAGCCCGTACACTGGATCTGCCACTACCTGATGCGAACGCATTGGCTAAACTGGTACCAGACAGACCAGGTATTGAATTGGGTCGCGTATTGCATGCCCCCCTTACAGCCAAGGAAGGGGAAAAGTCGCTTGAAGAAAAAGATGGCGTGGGCAGCGACGACCTGGAGAATGTGAAAAGGCTACGTGAGATTTATAATGGTACGGGATTGTCCAGTGAGGTGTTGCACGAAGCAGAACGTTTGGAAGGTTCTGTACGAAACACAGGTATCCACGCTGCGGGTATCATCATCGCACCTAAGGATCTTACGGATCTGTTGCCGGTATCTACAGCCAAAGATTCCGATCTCTGGGTTACCCAGTTTGAAGGAAGCATCATTGAAGATGCCGGCGTTATCAAGATGGACTTCCTGGGTTTGAAGACCCTTACCATCCTGAAGAATGCGCTTACCATGATCAAAGAAAATCATGACGTCGATATAATCCTTGATGATATTCCGCTTACAGATGCAAAAACCTTTGAATTATATCAACGCGGGGATACCATCGGTACATTCCAGTTCGAAAGCCCCGGGATGCAGAAATACCTCCGTGATCTGAAACCTGACCAGTTTGCGGATCTTATTGCGATGAACGCCCTGTACCGTCCGGGTCCATTGGCGTATATCCCGAACTTTATTGATCGTAAACACGGACGTGAGCCTATTACCTATGACCTTCCGGAAATGGAGGAATACCTGCAGGAATCTTATGGTATCACCGTATACCAGGAACAGGTAATGCTACTGGCTCAAAAGATTGCCGGCTTTAGTAAAGGAGACGCGGACGTGTTGCGTAAGGCGATGGGTAAAAAACAAAAGTCGGTACTGGATAAAATGAAGAAACAGTTTGTGGAAGGGGCGAAACAAAAAGGCCACCCCGAAGACAAGCTGGAGAAGATCTGGACTGACTGGGAGGCATTTGCCCAATACGCCTTCAACAAATCACACTCTACATGTTACGCCTATGTGGCATATCATACCGCTTACCTGAAAGCCCACTACCCTTCTGAGTATATGGCTGCGGTACTGAATAACGCCGGTAACATAGAAAAGATCACATTCTTTATGGAGGAATGTAAGCGTATGGGATTAAACGTTTTTGGTCCGGATGTGAACGAATCGAAAAAAGGCTTCTCTGTTAATAAAAGCCAACATATCCGTTTTGGTCTTGGCGGACTGAAAGGTGTGGGCGAAGCCGCAGTAGAAGGGTTGATTGAAGAACGTGCAAAGAACGGCAACTACACCTCTATCTTTGATATGATCAAACGTATCAATCAAAGAACAGTGAATAAGAAAACGCTGGAAAGCCTTGCCTACGCAGGCGCGTTCGACAGCTTTGCAGAATTACACCGTGCGCAGTATTTCTTTACTCCGCCCGGTGATACAGCAACGGGTCTTGAAAAGATCATTAAATACGGTAACCAATTCCAGGCACAGCATTCCAGTGCTGCTAACACTTTGTTCGGAGAACTGCCCGCTGTAATGGATATACAGGCTCCTAAAATACCTCCTTGTGAGCCATGGGCACTTACCGAACTGCTGGATAAGGAAAAGGATGTTACCGGCATATTCATGAGCGGTCACCCACTGGATAATTTCCGGTTCGAGATGAAGCACTATGGCATTACTACGCTTGCTGACTTTAATGAACTGAAGAACAATATTACTCCTGCCAATGCCAGCAAACAATTGCGGCTGGCAGGGCTGGTAGTGGATGCCCAGCACAGGGTTACCAAAACCGGGCGCCAGTTTGGTGTACTGGCTATTGAGGATTATTCCGGCAAATCGGAGTTTATGCTATGGAGCGATGACTATACCCGCTTTTCCAATTACCTCGAAAAAGGTAAAAACATCTTCATAACGGGTAATTTCAAAAACCGTTTTAACAAACCGGAGTTTGAGTTCAAAGTGGAAAAGATCATTTTATTGGAAAGTATCAAACAAAATCTCACCAAACAGGTTATTATAGACATCGAAGCCCGCGACATTAAGCCGGAGGCTATTAATTTCTTTGAAAAGAATGTTAAAACCTTCCCGGGGCGTTCGGGTCTGCGCTTTAATGTTAAAGATTCCAAAACACGTTGCAGAATAAGCCTTTATACATTAGAAACAGGATTTGAGATGAATGACGAACTGGCGGCTTTTCTGCAAAATAGCCCAGAAATGGAAGTACAGGTTGTCACTGTGTAAATGTGGAAATGTCAGACGGTCAGGGATTGGGTTTTGGTTGTAAATTTGACGCTTCTATTCTTGTTATCGGTTGATAGAACGGCTGATAACAAATAACAAAATAGCTTACAATAAAATTTATAATTATGGCTTTAGAATTCACAGATTCAAACTTTCAGGAAAAAGTAATTTCTTCTGATAAATTAACAGTGATTGATTTTTGGGCTGAGTGGTGTGGACCTTGTCGCGCAATCGGACCAGTTATTGAAGAACTGTCTAAAGAATATGATGGTAAAGTGAATGTAGGTAAAGTGAATGTGGACCACAACCCTCAATTGTCAGTAAACTACGGCATCACTTCTATCCCTGCTATCCTCTTCATTAAAGAAGGTAAAGTGGTGGATAAACTGGTAGGTGCTCAGCCTAAGTCAAACTTTGTTAAAAAGATCGAACAGCACATCTAAGCTGTTTTCAGATATAATTACCAAAGCCCCTTTGCAATGCGAGGGGCTTTTTGTTGTTAAATGGTTGTTATGCGCAATGGAGGCTGCTCTCCGCTCATTGGGCAATGAGGCCCCGTTATATAAAAAATCTGCCTTAATTGGCCCCATAAAAGCCAATGATGTCCTCACTTTAAATTTCTTCCAGTATATTGCTACGTCTTACCTGCACTGCTTTATGGTATTAGTATGCGCTGCGGGCCAATGCTACAACTAAACTAGCTGATATGAATTCGCATCTGGAAAACTTATTGCGTGGTTGCTTAGGCATGTTCTTCCTGATCTTTGTGTGCTGGGTGCTGAGCAATAACCGCCGGGCTATTAACTGGAAACTGGTAGGTATGGGCGTTTTTGCCCAGGTGATGTTTGCAATGGGCGTTCTGCATACTACAGTATTTGGACAACCTGTTTTCTGGCTGGCATTCGGGCTTATTGTACTGTACACCATGTTCAATAAGTTCAATAAAACCAGGGAAGGAAAGGTACAGTTTACCTACGATACCGGTAACCTGTTGATGGCAATAGGCTGGCAGGTGATCCTTTTTGTAGGCCTGATCAAAGCCCCGGCTGTATTTGGCAAATGGTCTGGCCTGTCTATCTTCCTCAGTTGTGTGATCATTCTCGGTCTTGCTTTCAGGATGGGTAAAAAATATGCGGAGTTACTGAAATGGTCAATACTAGTATCGTGTATCCTTATCTGCATCAGTGTTTACTTTAGTTGGTGCCCGCCACAGATCTTTAAAATGATCCTGGAATCAGTGTCTGATTCTTTTGTGGACCTGATCAACCTGAGTCATAAAGGAACTGAGTTTATTTTCGGGGAACTGGCCAAACTGCAAAGCGATAGTGGTTCTAAAACATACGACTGGGCCTATGTATTTGGAATCCAGGTATTACCTAATATCATATTTTTCGCAGCCCTTTCATCAATCCTGTATTACTTAGGTATTCTGCAAAAAGTGGTTTTCGTTTTTGCTTACCTGCTTAATAAACTGAATATCTCCGGTGCAGAAAGTCTTTCTACTGCAGCTAACATTTTCCTGGGACAGACAGAGGCTCCGCTGATGATCCGTCCTTACCTGGAAAAAATGACCCGCTCAGAGATCTTGTGTATCATGATTGGCGGTATGGCCAATACTGCCGGTAGTGTGCTGGCTGCCTATGTGGGTTTCCTGGGCGGTAACGATATTAACCAGCAGCATTATTTTGCGTTGCACATGCTCAGTCAGTCCATCATGAGTGCACCTGCAGCTATTGTATGTTCTAAGATACTATTCCCGCAAACAGATCATCACCTGGTGTCAAAGGATCTTACTATTCCCAAAGAAAAACTGGGCGATAACTTCCTTGATGCTCTATCATTGGGTACTACGGATGGTTTAAAACTGGCCGTGAACGTAGGTGCGATGCTGATCGTATTTACAGCCTTAATGTATGTAGCAAATGCATTGATGGGCTGGATTGGCGGTGTTACTCACCTGAACGAACAGATTTCAGCTGTAACCGGTGGCAGATACCAGACACTATCGTTGCAAATGGTATTGGGTTATGCGTTTTCGCCCGTGGCATGGCTTATTGGCGTAAACAGTGCAGATATGGTGCCCATCGGGCAATTGCTTGGTGAAAAAACGATCCTCAATGAATTTGTAGCCTATATTTCGCTGGGCGAAATGAAAGCTAAACACATAATACAAGACCCTAAATCACTATTGATAGCAACCTATGCATTGTGCGGTTTTGCCAATTTCGCATCCATCGGTATCCAGATCGGAGGTATCAGTCAACTGGCACCCAATCAACGCCGCAATCTTACAGAACTGGGTGTAAAAGCATTGATTGGCGGTACTATCGCCTGCCTGATGTGTGGTTGTATAGCAGGCGCACTGATGTAATTAGGTTTTTAATACCCTTCTAAACAATAATATTATCTCCGCTGTTATTTGCAGCGTACCTTTGTCTTGATTTCAAGGCATAAAATTTCTTATAATATGGATATAGCTGCAATTCAACAGGTGATAGCCGCAGAACAAGATTCGGCCTTACGCGCAATAGGTGAAAAAGTGATAAAGAAAGAGAGGATTACCCCCGAAGAAGGCGTGTTGCTGTTTGAGCGTGCCAGTCTTCCTTTTGCCGGCGCACTTGCCAATTTCGTACGCGAAAGATTGCATGGCGACAAAACCTATTTTAACCGCAACTTCCATATAGAGCCTACCAACATCTGTGTATTTGCCTGCACTTTCTGTTCTTATTCCCGCCTGTACGCCCATCGCGAAGAGGGCTGGGAACTTACCACAGACCAGATGCTGGATATCGTAAAAAGCTATGATGGCAAGCCTGTTACTGAAGTACATATTGTAGGTGGTGTTCATCCTAAACTTACACTGAACTTCTTTGCGGATCTGCTACGCCAGATAAAAGCTCACCGCCCTGAGTTGCATATCAAAGGCTTTACTCCTGTAGAGCTTGATTATATGTTCCGTAAAGCAAAAATATCTCCGGAAGAAGGCATGAAGCTTTTACATGAAGCCGGACTCGATTCACTACCCGGTGGTGGTGCCGAGATCTTTGCACCGGAGATCAGGAAGCAGATCTGTGAAGATAAAGTAGATGCAGATGGCTGGTTACGTATTCATGCTGCTGCACATGGGCTGGGTATGCACAGCAACGCTACTATGTTGTATGGCCATATTGAAAGCTATGCACACCGTATCGATCACATGGAACGCCTACGCCAGTTACAGGATAAAACAGGCGGTTTCAATACTTTTATCCCACTAAAATTCCGCAATAAAGAAAACGAAATGAGCAACGTGCCTGAATCTACAACTGTAGAAGATATGCGCATGTATGCCATTGCACGTTTGTACCTTGACAATTTCCCTCATCTGAAAGCTTACTGGCCAATGCTGGGTCGCCAGAGTGCGCAGCTTACACTGTCATTTGGCGTAAATGATATTGACGGTACTATTGATGACTCTACCAAGATCTACTCAATGGCTGGTTCTGAAGAACAAACTCCTGCCATGAGTACAGCTCAACTGGTAGCCCTGATAAAACAGGTAAAACGCGAACCGGTGGAGAGAGATACATTATATAATGTAGTGAAGAACTACAAAGACATGGATCTTGCGGCATTGGAGGCAAATCCGTTGTATAATTAGTGGATGGTGAATAGTCAAGGAGAGATGTCGCCGGTTACCAGTTGCTGGATACGGGCCTCAGGATGCAGGATGAACAGCCTTGTACTTGAGATTTACCATTTGAAGTCTAAAGTTGACACAACTGCAAACTATCAATTGGTAACCTCCGAAACTCATAGCTTTCTGACCTGTATTTACTAACAGCTAATACCTAATGCCTGTATTTTCACTTATCACCTGTTTTCTGCATTTCCATCTGCACATCAGTAAAATTTGCATATTAGGACATTTTCGGTTCCAGCACCCAGGTTTGCCTGATAACAGGACGTTTTTTCACCTGTTCTTTATCGCCGTTGGTACCACCATTGGTACGTAGCATTTTGAGTGCACTTAGCTGACTGCCGGTGACAACTTCTAATTTCCTGCTTATTACAAAACCACACTCTTCAAAAAATGCTGTGGCCGCTTCAAAGCTGTCAAATTTATTATCCTCTATACGATGGGCATCGAGAAATTCATTGAAGCGCTCGGTAAAGACATCTGTATTTTCTTCCAGATCGACGCCGTAAGCACTTTTCTTAATATAAATATCGGCAGTGACCCATTGCCCTCCACGTTGCAGCAACAGCTTCCTGATGATAGCACAAAGCTTTTTCTTTTCCTCTACACCCAGATACATCAGCAACCCTTCGTTTACAATAGTTAAAGGGCCTTCCGGAAACTGACTTACAAGGTCAGTAAATGTGTTTTGATCCAATACATTCAATGACTTTGTTTGCAAGCTACCTTTCAACTGAATGTTACAGGCGATGATCAATTGCTGCACCAGTTGCTGTTTCGAGTCAATTAACTCCGGTAAATCAGTATCAACATAATTTACGGTTGAATGCTGCGCCATACTCAACCCACGAAAAGAAAAGCCCGCGCTTAATTCCAATATATTGGCCGGTTGCAGGTCATTGAGCAAAGCATCAATTGTACGATAGCGGTTTTCGAAATGAAACACACGTACGAGGAATGAACGGGGATGATATTCCTGTAAGACCTGTTGCACATGCTCTTTGCCCCAGAGCAGTTCAGACGCTTCACGAGCATAGGGTATATCTGTAAGCGCTTTCATCAGCAAAAGACTTTTTGCTGATGGAGTAATAGTAGTATAGTTGCGTTCGGAAGAAATGATAAAGCAATTTCGGGTTTCAGGTTTAAAGTTTCGGGTTCAAGATCCCGTACTTCGTACTTCTAACTTTGTACTTCTCTTCGTCTTTCCGACCTCCAATCACACTGACACATTACTTAGCATTCAGGCAAACTCAACGGGATATGTACAGCCAGGCCCCCTTCGGCAGTTTCTTTGTACTTAAAGCTCATGTCTTTTGCAGTATCCCACATGGTTTTGATCACAGCATCCAGTGATACTTTGGCAAAATCAGGGGTGCTTTGTAGCGCAAGCTGGCAGGCGGTAATTGCCTTGATAGCTCCCATTGTATTACGTTCTATGCATGGGATCTGTACCAATCCACCGATAGGATCGCAGGTAAGCCCAAGGTGATGTTCCATCGCAATTTCAGCAGCCATGAGTGCCTGTCGCTGAGAGCCTCCCATAGCCTCTGTAAGCCCTGCTGCGGCCATTGCAGAAGATACGCCGATCTCTGCCTGGCAGCCACCCATCGCAGCGGAGATGGTAGCTCCTTTCTTGAAAATACTGCCTATTTCAGCAGCAGTAAGCATAAACTGCAGGATAGCCTCTTCACGATGCCCGTCACAAAATGCTACAAAGTATTGTAACACTGCGGGAATTACTCCTGCAGCACCATTGGTAGGCGCCGTTACCACCCGACCAAAAGAGGCGTTCTCTTCATTTACGGCCAGTGCAAAACAACTTACCCAATCCAGTGTGTATTTGAAGTCATTGCCACCGGCACGTATTGCCTCCAGCCACGAATCATAATCACTGTATGTTCTGCCTTTGAGTAATTTTCTATTGAGATCAGCCGCACGACGTTTTACCTGCAGGCCACCGGGTAACATTCCCTGTGTGCCACAGCCACGGTAAATACATTCTTTCATCACCTGCCAGATGTGTAACATGCCGGCTTTTGTTTCCTGCTCTGAACGCCAGCTATTCTCATTTTCCATTACCACTTCGCTGATGCTGAGGCCTGTTTTACGACACCAGTGCAACAGGTCATCAGCTTTATCAACAGGGAAAGGTAACTGCACCATAGTAGATGCAGAGGATGTTTCACCCTCTTTCTGCACAAAACCACCACCTACAGAATAATAGGTTTCAGCCACTGCTTCGTTATTACCGAGCATCGCCAGGAAAGTAAGTGCATTGGGGTGGTACGGCAGAGATTCTGTGAAAAGGAAATCTATATCTTCTGCGGGATCAAAATCAACTTCATGAATGCCCTGCAGCACAATCTTTTTCTCTGTCCTTATTGCATTGATCTTTGGCGTGATCTGGTTTACATCAAAGGTTACAGGATCATCGCCACTTAAACCTAATTGTACTGCCACATCCGTTCCATGACCTTTACCGGTTTTGGCAAGGGAGCCATACAGTAATACCCTGATGGCGGTAACATGAAACAATTGGTCTTTTTCCTGCAATGACTGCAAAAAGCGCTGTGCAGCGCGCCAGGGACCTAATGTGTGAGAACTGGAGGGCCCTACTCCTATCTTGAGGATATCAAATACGGAAATTGATTCGTGTGGCAAGTGACAGATATTTAGGTAAAATTACGGTTTATCAGCAAAACTGTACAGTACTGTGATCAGGCTTAACCTGCCCTGATACCCACAAAAATCGCCATGCTTAACAGCACGGCGATCCAGGTATTTTGAGCTTTTTGCGACTATTGCCAATCGGTAAGCGTAATGGTAAAAATAAGAATGGAATTAGCGGGAATAACCACGGTATTATTGGAGTCCTTTACATCGCTGAAACCATATCCAAGGGAAGGTGGGATATACAACGTAATGCTACCCCCTTTCTGGATCAGTGGAATGCCTGTTTTCCAGCCTTCAATTAAGCTACCCAGCGTAAAAACCGCACTTGTCTGCGAATCGAACACTGTTCCATTAACAAGTTTCCCATTGTAGTTTACCAGGATCTGCGAACACAGACCGGGAGAACCATTGGAACCAGGTGAATTAACCTGGTAATACATGCCACTGCTATGCTTAACAGCCGTTGTAATATGATTGGAATCCAGGTAATTAACAATAGCCTGTTGCTCAGCTGCAGAAGCAACTGTACTACCTTCCTTATAAGGGCATCCGGTTTCTTTTTTCAAACAGCCTGGCGCTGCAATTACAACTATCAAGAGCCACACTAGAGCTTTACGCATGATCATTTTTTATTTTACGACAAATGAGTTTGGGTATATGACACGTAGGTACTACGTATCGCTGCATTAATCTTTCTCTTTTTCCTCACGCGCCTTCAGCTCAAGATACTGTTGTTCCTTCATATCCCACTGGTGCCTTTTATAAAAGATAGCAATAAATACAGCAATTATCAATACTGCTACCACCATTACGTAAGGGCTTACTGAATGAGCCGCCATATCGGCCCTGGTGTACCAAAGTTT
Source organism: Chitinophagaceae bacterium (assembly GCA_047602185.1). GTDB lineage: Bacteria > Bacteroidota > Bacteroidia > Chitinophagales > Chitinophagaceae > PMP191F. Next base: position 2,881,500 of record JASGHY010000001.1, read on the forward strand.
ACCAGTGAAGAGGATAATGAGTATTGGCAGGGCAAATAATAGCCCCATTGGTATTCCAAACAACAACTGGGGCAATAACTGCTTTTCCCGCAAGCGGTTAGCCTCCCAGTATTCAACGAATTTTTTTTCTCTTTCCGACAACATTTATAACGAATTAAATCATGCCGTTGCTGGCACAAGCTGCTGCAAAAGTAATAACTTCACCTCCTTGTATTGTTTGCTTCCGCGTGAAATAAATTATAACTTGTACCTTAAATACCTAATCATTTGAAATTCTCAGTTTTACTTACCCATTATTTCTATAAGTACAAAAACCTGAGTTTACCCGGCATAGGCACTTTTTCTATCGACAACTCCTTCACTATACCGGATGTAAACGACAAGAACTTCAGGGATACTTTTCAGCACATCCAGTTTGTACAGAAAAATACAACCCAGCCCGATGAGGCCCTGATTGATTTTATACGTACACAAACAGGTAAGATAAAACCGCTTGCTTACTCCGACCTGGAATCATTTGTAGCAGATGGAAAACTGCTGCTCAATATCGGCAAGCCATTTCATATTGAAGGTATCGGTACATTACAGAAAAACAGGAAGGGTGACCTGGATTTTACACCCGGTGAGCCACTGCTGGAACGCATGGAATCCACATCACCTATCACTGAGCGGGAAACAGAATCTTCTAAAAGAAAAGCAGCAGGCGAACCTGTTATCAAACGTTCTTCCCCACCTATAAGCGGCGGCAATCAACGTCCGTTATTAGTGATTGGTGGCATTGTAGTAGCCCTGGGCATTATTATCTGGGGAGGTTATAGTCTATACAATAAGAATACGGAGCCCGCTGTTAGTGCCCAGCAGGATACTACGAACAGAGCGGAACCACTGAATATGCCTTCGCAGGATTCGCTGACAAAGCAACAAACCTTTGCTCCTGATTCTGCAAAAGCAGCTACCTCACCAGCGCCTGCAACACCTGCCGGCAATTATAAATACATACTGGAAACTACACGATATAAGACCACAGCACTCAAACGCTGGAATCTTTTAAAACCACGTGTTAATCTTGAAAGTGCAACCGATTCTTCTTTCTTTAAGATTGTGATGGTATTACCGGGTACACCAGCCGATACAGCCCGTATTAAAGACTCACTACACAACTGGTACTGGGGCAGCAACCGCATTGATAAAACAATCGCTATTGAACATTGATATGCGTGTGAGTGCTGATTACTGGATCAATAAATTACAATTGACCTCTCATGTTGAGGGTGGAGCTTTCCGTGAAACCTATCGTTCTCCATTGATTACGCCTGTAACTGTATTACCTGATACTTTTGCCGGTGACCGGAATAGCAGTACAGCCATTTATTTTCTCTTAAAAGAGCATCAGTTCTCTGCCTTTCACAGGATCAGCAGTGATGAGGTATGGCATTTTTACTATGGAGACAGCCTGATGGTGTATGAAATAAAAGCAGATGGACAATTGATCATTCACCGGCTTGGAAATAACCCTGCAAAAGAGGAAAGTTTTCAGTGCGTGGTAGAAGCTGGTAGCTGGTTTGCTTCACAGGTAGCAGAAGGCTGTGAGTATGCACTGGTGGGATGTACAGTAGCCCCGGGTTTTGATTTTGCAGATTTTGAACTGGCCCGCAAAGAAGAACTGATTGCTTTATATCCGCAACACGAAGCATTGATTACCCGGCTGACAAGAGGCTGAGAACACCGGTTAACCGGCATTCTCATTATAGGCTTTTACAATTGCTTTCATATCATCTTCATTTTTCACACGCAACTTTTCTTTTTCTATAAAACGGTTCAGCAATTCTTTTTTATCAGCCAATGCATCCAGCAGGCTTGATTTATCTTTTTTCACTTTTACAAGGCTGCCATCTGCTTTAACTATATACAACGTTTCTACTATTGAAAAGGATTTTGATTTAGTTGCAGCATTGTATTCATTCTTTTCCTGCAATACTTTTTTCACTTGTTTTACCAAGCTTACCGGCCCATCCTGTAACACCTGGTACCAGGTAGCTGCATTATTTTTATCTATAGATTGGTAACCATTACGAAACAGGTATTGAACGCCGGTTGCCGGTTGTAATACAAATTCCTTTACCGGGTTTTCAACTATCAGCGCCTGCTCATTGTGCTTAAACAAGAGCTGCCCCAGATACAGGTCCAGTTGCAATTGAAATATTTCAGCTTTTGATCCATCTTTCATGTATATAATTCCCTTACTCCATCCATCTATAAAGAAGGGAGATCCTTCAATATCCATGTATTGATTTACCTGGTAAGGTCTGCCGGCTACATCCTGTGCAAATTCCTGGCTCCATCCTGTAATACTGACCAATGCCAGTAAAAAAATAAACATTGCTTTTTTCATGACCGCTTTTTTAAGGTTTATCAATTATCAGTTTTTATAAATAACTCCCTGCTTCATTACCATTTTAACTGCACGTACCTGGGAGATCTTTATGGCAGGGTTTCCTTCTACTGCAATAAGGTCTGCCAATAGGCCATTCTTCACACGACCTGTTTCATTACTTATTTTAAACACATCAGCATTCACTGATGTTGCAGAACGAAGTACATCCAACGGCTGCATACCATAAGCTACCATCAGTTCCATTTCCCTTGCGTTATCTCCATGCGGAAATACACCTACATCACCTCCCATACAGATGGTTACACCGGAAGCTAATGCAGCAGCAAAGCTTTTTCGTTTATTGCGGATACGTTCGGGTTCTTCATCTGTGCCTTTTTTCCATCCCCTGTACTGGGCAACCGCATCTCCTGCTGCCAGTGTGGGACAAAATGCCACTCCTTTCTGCTTCATTAGCGCAAATATTTCCGGAGTACCCGCATCTCCATGTTCAATGGTTGCCACACCAGCCATTGTTGCACGGCGCATTCCTTCAGCTGTTGAGGAGTGTACTACTACCTGTCTTCCCGATGAAGCAGCCAGTTGTACAGCCATTGATAACTCAGCTTCTGTAAATGTGGGTGCAGCCTCTCCGTGCAGCCCCCACCGATAATCAGCATATAGCTTTATTACATCGGCGCCTTTCCCTATCTGTGTGCGTATTTCTTTTGCCAATTCTTCCATACCTCCTACTTCAGCAGCGCCCTGTGGCAGATCCATTTCTGCAACATCTGATTTGGGGCCATAACTGCCTTTTACTACAATAGCACGGGTTGCAATTAACATGCGTGGCCCCGGAATGACCTTTTTTTCAATTGCTTTTTTTAATCCTGCATCATCATACTCCGCCCCTTCAGTTCCAAGATCACGTACTGTAGTAAAGCCGGCCATTAATGTTGCTTTTGCATGATTTACAGCCCTTGCAGTACGTTCTGCACGTGATTCTTTTAATACCTGGTCATCCCAGGATGTTTCGTTATAAGGATGGAGAAACAGGTGACTATGTCCTTCTATTAAACCCGGCATCAGCGTACAACCTTTCAGATCAATAATGATGGCATCTTTAGGAACATTACTGATATTTCCGGTTGCTTCGATCCGGCTATTTCTGACCAATACCTGCCAACCTTCATGCAATTGTTCTCCATCAAAAACACGGTCGGGTTTCAGGAGATAGAATGTGTCAGTCTTTTTTACCTGTGCAGAGCCGCTGAACACGATTAAGGAAAAAACGATATACAGGTAAATAGTCCGGAGCATGCAGGAGATTTTTTCAAACATACTAAAAAGAGCCGTAAGTTATGACCGATAAAACGTGGAGCATGCAATCATTAGCATTACTCAAACACATTATTTAAAAATTACAACTCATTGTACTTTTTGACTACTGCAATAAAATCCTCATCAGTGCGCATTTTTAATTGCTGCGCAGCTATAAACTGGCTAATAGCTTCTGACCTGTCTGCAAACTTCTCCGCTACTTTAGCACGGTCTTTCGGCAACAGCGTCATTACGCTGTCTTTTAACAGGTAATAAGCTTCATCATCTTCCAGGCGCCGGTATATATTGCCACCCACCAACTGCTTTTCTTCCATTATCTTTTTCATATACAGTTTTAGTAACACACTCTTTCCGTTCAGCAATACCTGATAATAGGTTTCAGCATTCTGTTCGTCTACAGGCGGATATCCTTTCCTGAAGATCATAGAATCTGTATTTTTTCCATGCTTTTGGTATAGTATAAACTCTATCACTTTTGCTTCTGCAGCAAATGTGGAGCCTTTAAACTGGAGCATCAGTTGGTTACGCATCACATTAAACCTCAGTTTGGGTTGTGTAATTACGCGGTCGCCGGAAAAGCGGACAACACCATCTACCCAATCTTTTAACACGTATGGATTACCGGAATAAGAAATTTCTTCGTGAGTATTATCATTTGTCTGAGCCAGTGCGCTCTGCATACAGGCAAGTAATAGCAGGCAATACAAATATCTCATTGCAGTGTGGTTTCCTTTAAGTTACAACTTTCCTGCTGTTTTGTACTGCATAAACCGGCTGAACTGTAATAAAAAATCCCCGAAGTGCATTGCACAACGGGGACTCTGTATTTTATGTACTTCGTAATTACTACGTTGTACCGGAGGATTAATAATCCATACCACCCATACCAGGAGCGCCCGCATGAGAATGAGGCTCTTCTTTCTTAGGTTTGTCAGCAATTACACACTCGGTAGTTAATAACATACCAGCGATAGAAGCTGCATTTTCCAAAGCAATACGGGTAACTTTAGTAGGATCGATTACACCGGCTTTGAACAGGTTCTCGTATTTCTCAGTACGTGCGTTGAAACCGTAATCAGCCTGTCCTTCTTTTACTTTCTGTACCACGATGCTGCCTTCGATACCACTGTTGAACACGATCTGGCGCAGAGGCTCTTCGATAGCGCGTTTTACAATAGCAATACCTGTCTGCTCGTCTTCGTTAATAGCAGTTTTCAGTTTTTCCAGCGGAGCAATAGCGCGTATATACGCGATACCACCACCGGGAACAATACCTTCTTCTACTGCAGCACGTGTAGCATGCAGGGCATCATCTACGCGGTCTTTTTTCTCTTTCATTTCAACCTCTGTAGCAGCACCTACATACAATACAGCAACACCGCCGCTCAGTTTAGCCAGGCGTTCCTGTAATTTTTCTTTATCGTAATCAGAAGTAGTTACTTCGATCTGTGCTTTGATCTGGTTTACGCGTGCAGCGATATCTTCTTTTTTACCTTTACCACCAACGATGGTAGTATTGTCTTTGTCGATAGTTACAGAAGCAGCCTGTCCCAGGTAAGTGAGGTCAGCACCTTCCAGTTTGTAACCCTGCTCTTCGCTGATAACGATACCTTTTGTCAACACAGCGATATCCTGCAGCATTTCTTTACGACGGTCACCGAAACCAGGAGCTTTTACAGCAGCTACTTTCAGGGTACCACGTAATTTGTTTACAACCAGTGTAGCCAGTGCTTCACCTTCCAGGTCTTCAGAAATGATCAACAGAGGACGACCGCTCTGAGCAACTTTCTCCAGGATGCTCAGGATATCCTTCATAGCGCTGATCTTTTTGTCGTAGATCAGGATATAAGGGCTCTGCAGTTCTACTTCCATTTTTTCGCTGTTGGTAACGAAATAAGCAGAAGAATAACCACGGTCGAACTGCATGCCTTCTACTACATCTACAGTAGTTTCTGTACCTTTTGCTTCTTCAACAGTGATAACACCTTCTTTACCTACTTTACCGAAAGCTTCAGCGATCAGTTTACCGATAGCTTCGTCATTATTGGCAGAGATAGATGCAACCTGCTCAATTTTTCTTTTGTCAGTACCTACAGCCTGTGACTGGTTTTTCAGGTTTTCAACCACTACAGCAACAGCTTTATCGATACCACGTTTCAGATCCATTGGGTTAGCACCGGCAGCTACGTTTTTCAAACCTTCGCTGATGATAGCCTGAGCCAGAACGGTAGCAGTAGTAGTACCATCACCTGCAATATCAGCAGTTTTAGATGCTACTTCTTTCACCATCTGTGCGCCCATATTTTCGATAGGATCTTCCAGTTCAATTTCTTTGGCAACAGAAACGCCGTCTTTGGTAACAGCAGGTGCACCAAATTTCTTTTCCAGTACCACGTTACGGCCTTTAGGACCCAGTGTTACTTTAACCGCGTTAGCAAGGGTATCAACACCCTTCTTCATTCTGTTACGGGCTTCAATGTCAAAAAACAATTGTTTTGCCATATATTAAATTTGAAAATTATACAATTTGAGAATTTGAAAATTGAGTTGAAAACTGAAGCTGCTAACATTTTCAAATTAGCACATCTTCAAATTTTCAAATTACTTATACAATTGCAAGAATATCGCTTTCACGCATAATCAGCAGATCATCACCTTCGATCTGGATCTCAGTACCGGCATATTTACCATACAGAACGGTATCGCCGATTTTAACAGTAACAGGCTCGTCTTTTTTACCAGGACCTGCAGCAACCACAGTACCGCGTTGAGGCTTTTCTTTAGCAGTATCGGGGATAATGATACCACCAGCGGTCTTTTCTTCTGCCTTTGCAGGTTTCACGATTACCCTGTCGTGCAGTGGGGTAACATTTAGCTTCTTAGCCATAGTGATGAAATTTTAATGTTTAGATGTTATTTGTGTAGTTATTTATATATACGACTGCAGTGATGGCAGCCTGCCCGTTAGTGCGGGCGCCAAAAGTAAACTAAATCTGTACCAATTTCCCCGGAAAGGCCATTTTTTCAGCTTTTGCAATAGCATGGCAGATAAGTACAGGAAAACCACCTGTTTAGTTCATTCTCACGTGCCAAATTTGCAGCAAATTTAAAACCGGGATCATTTTTCAGGCATTATTGTCGCAATGCCACCTGTTTTTCTTTACAACTTATCTGTTTAATGCCCAGTTTTTTAACAGATAAGGCAGCAAGCTCGTTTTGGGGGGTTCTTCGAAATCAGTTAGCTTTGCCCCCTCAAAATAAGCTCTTACATGATCAGCAGAAGAAATATTCGTGTGAAGGTAGTGCAAACCCTCTATGCAGTTGAAAGCCAGGAACAGCCAGTTAAGCCCGGAGAACCCGTTAAATTATTACAGAAACATTTTGACCAGACCAGACAGCTCTTTGTTTTCCTGATCCATACCCTTACCCAGGTTGCGCGCTATGCCGAAACAGACGCCCGCAATCGTGCTTCCAAACATCTGCCTACGCAGGAAGACCTGAATGTAAATATTAAACTTGCAGGTAACGAGTTGTTGTGGAAGGTACTGGAACACCCTTCTTACAAACAGGTGGTAAAGGAAGATAAGCCGAATATGCTTGATAACCCCGACCTGTTGCGCAAAATTTATCTTGAGCTGGTAGATACAGAGAAATACAAACAATATATCGCTGTACAGGGAAGAGATCGTAAAGAGGAAAAAGAAATAATAGATTTTATTCTCAGTGATCTGTTATTACCCAATGAATCCTTTACCAGTTATGTGGAAGAGATCTTCACCAACTGGGACGATGATGCAGAAATGCTGAACCTGTTGATGCAGAATTTCCTGAACAAACCTTCAGCATTCAATTTCCAGGAATTACTAAGCAAGGAAAAATGGTATTTTGCCAAATCCCTGCTTGAGACAACACTGGAGAAAAAAGAAGTAGCACAGGAATATATTAAGCCCAAACTGAAGAACTGGGATCCTGAGCGAATTGCAGTGCTGGATATGTTACTGATGCGAATGGGTGTATGCGAGTTTCTGTTTTTTGAAACAATTCCGCCCAAGGTAACCATCAATGAATACATTGACCTTGCCAAAGAATACAGCACTCCGCAAAGCGGACAGTTTGTAAATGGCATACTGGACAATATTCACAAGGACCTGGTGCGTGAAAACAAAATGCATAAAGTTGCCTTTAAACAACCTGACACCAAATAATTGTAAAATTTCCCTCTGTATGAAAAAAATCCTGGGCGTTCTTTTCATTACTGCTGCGGTGGCAGCCTGCAATGATGTAGACAAAAGCAAATTGCCATCACCGCAGGCTCAGCAAGGCGAGTCTGCAGAAGATACCACACAGTACACTTCTATCGAATGGCTGGAGAATGACAAAAACATGGGCACTATCAGCGAGGGCCAGTTACTGGATGTTACCTTCCGCTTCAAAAATACCGGCGATAAGCCCCTGGTGATTCGCAGTGTGCGCCCCAGTTGTGGATGTACCGCCGCTAACCCACCCGCTGAACCTATTGCTCCCGGTAGCGAAGGTGAAATTAAAGCCAGCTTTAACAGCCAGGGCCGTTCAGGAACCAATAAAAAAACGCTGACTGTAGTAGCCAATACCAAAGGCGGTACTACACATGAGCTGCATTTTGAAGTAAACGTGGATGCTAAAAAATCCTAGTGCATTTAATCTGCACACAAGTTGACTTATACATCCGTATATTAGATATTGTAAATTCTCAAATCAAATAAACAATGACACAATTTGTTTTATTACAGGCTCAGGGCGGCGGCGCAGGAACCCTGCAATTGGTTCTGTTGGGCGGTATGCTCGTGGTATTCTGGTTATTTATGATCCGTCCACAGGCTAAAAAAGCCAAACTTGCCAAACAATTCCAGGAAAACTTACAGAAAGGCGATAAGATCGTTACCATTGCCGGTATTCATGGCAAAATCAATAAAGTAAATGAAGATGGAACTATCGAAATGGAAACCAGCCCCGGTAGCTACATCAAAATTGAAAGAAGCGCCATCTCTCTTGAGTGGACACAGAATGTAAATAAAACTGCGGCTGCTACGCCTGCCAAATAAGTTATTTCATTTGTATAGAAAGAGCCCGCTGGTATTTTCCGGCGGGCTTTTTTTATTATCTTCTTCCCTGGCTATCAGCAGGCCCTGTTTCCGGACAACAGGCGTATCAAAAACGCACAGTAACCACATTAAAACATACCGCAAATGACTGGTTTACAGAAAAATACAAGTCCGGCATTATGTTAGTTGGAATAGCAGCATTCTGTACCAGATCAATTTAAAGAGAGAAGAATAACCAAAGACTGCATTATGTTTAAAAACTACCTGAAAAGCGCTCTTCGCAATATGCTGGTGAATAAAACCCATTCTTTCATCAATGTTGCAGGGCTTTCCGTCGGAATGGCAGTGGTAATACTGATTGGCTTATGGATATGGGATGAATTATCTTTTGACAGGTATCATGAGCATTACGACCAGATCGCCAAAGTGCGTCAGCACGTACCGGTAAACGGTTCGGTGGACACCAGGAAGGAAGTGCCCTACCCCCTGGCTGATGAACTGCGCAATCATTATGGCAGTTATTTCAGGTATATCGTTCGTTCTTCCAATCGCTCCGGCCATATTCTTGCAACAGCAGGTAAACAGCTTACCAAACACGGTGTATTTCTTGAACCGGCGGCCCCCGATATGCTGTCGCTCAAAATGCTGGCAGGAAGCCGTACCGGTTTACAGAATCCTTCTTCTATCCTGCTTTCAGCCTCACTGGCACATGCTTATTTTGGCGATACAGATCCCATCAACCAGGTAATACGCATTGACAATAATTCAGACGTTAAAGTGACCGGTGTGTATGAAGATCTTCCCGCTAATTCAACCTTTGCCAACATCACCTTCATTGCGCCATTCAGTTTGTACCTCAGCCACTCGCCCTGGATACAGAGAGCCGAACAGAACTGGAACAGTAACAGTGTACAGATGTATGTGCAACTGACAGAGAATGTACCTATGCAAAAGGTCTCTGCAGGTATTAAAGATATTATCCTGGATAAATTAAAAGATACTGACAACCGCAATAAGCCTGCTGTATTCCTGGACCCCATGCACGACTGGCATCTGTATGCTGAATTTCAGAACGGCGTGAATGTGGGAGGCAGGATACAATATGTATGGCTCTTTGGCATCATAGGTATTTTTGTACTGGTACTGGCCTGTATCAATTTCATGAACCTGAGTACATCCCGCTCACAGAAACGTGCACGCGAAGTTGGTGTCCGTAAAGCTATCGGTTCCGGCCGGGGGCATCTTATCTGGCAGTTTTATTGCGAATCATTGCTGGTTGCCTTCTTTGCTTTTGGCTGCGCACTGGCACTTGTACAGATGGCACTTCCGCTCTTCAATGAAATTGCCGCCAAAAAGATGACCGTTCTGTGGAACAATACCATTTTCTGGATAGCAGGTATTGGCTTTACCATATTGACCGGATTGATCGCCGGCAGTTATCCTGCTCTTTATCTCTCTTCTTTTAAACCGGTAAAAGTATTGAAAGGTGTGTTTCAACCGGGGCGCCTCGCAGCATTGCCACGCAAGGTACTGGTAGTAGTACAGTTTACCGTATCAGTGGTATTGATCATTTGTACAGTCATTGTTTTCAGGCAGATTGAATTTGCGAGAGATCGCTCATTAGGTTATAACCAGGACGGCCTGATCGTAATGCCCATGCAGGGCACTGCTGTTCCAGGTCACTTTGAAGCTATCAATAATGAATTAGTGAAAGCAGGCGCCATTACAGCAATGGCAGGTTCCGAAGCCCCTGCAACAGATGTATGGGGCAGCGAAGGTGGCTTTTACTGGAAGGACAAAGATCCTGCACTTACTGTGGATTTCCCCAATACAGGTGTATCCTTTGATTACGGAAAAACAGTAGGCTGGCAGTTTGTGGCAGGCCGGGATTTCTCGCGGGAATATGTTTCAGATTCACTGGCATTTGTTGTTAATGAGGCTGCTGTAAAGTTCATGGGACTGAAGAACCCCATTGGCGAAACCATTGAACTGGACAACAGGAAATACACAGTCATTGGAGTTATTAAGGATGTGATCGCTGAATCGCCTTATGAACCCGTAAGACCATCTTTCTACTGCATGGATCGCGGCTATAACAACTTTGCCATTGCAAGGCTCAACCCAACAATTGGTACTGCAAAAGCGCTGGAGATGATCGAGACTGTTTTTCATAGCTACAGCCCCGCTACACCATTCGATTATAAATTTACAGATGCCGAATACCAGAAGAAATTCAACACAGAATTACGTGTTGGCAAGCTAGCCAGTGTGTTTGCAGTACTCGCCATCTTTATCAGTTGTCTTGGCCTGTTTGGTATGGCATCTTTTATGGCCGAACAGCGCACCAAAGAAATAGGTGTAAGAAAAGTATTAGGCGCTACCGTATTTAACCTGTGGCAGTTGCTTTCCAAAGATTTCGTGGTGCTGGTTATTATTGCCTTGCTGGTAGCCACTCCTGTTGCATGGTACGTAATGCACAATTGGCTGCAGGGCTATCATTACCGTACCGGCATTACCTGGTGGATCTTTGCTGCTACCGGCACCGGCGCCCTGCTGATCACTATTGCTACTGTAAGTGTACAAACTATCAAAGCTGCTATAGCCAACCCGGTAAAGAGCCTGAAGGCTGAATAACCGGCAAATTGACTAACTTGCCGCATGCCATTACGTATTGGTCTTACAGGAGGCATTGGCTCAGGGAAAAGTACCGTTGCCAAAATATTTGAAGTACTGGGAGTTCCCGTGTACTATGCTGATGATGTGGCTAAAGACCTGATGAACACCGATACTGTGCTGCAGCAACAGATCATCGATAATTTTGGTACAGAATCATACAAAGAAGGGAAGCTCGACCGGCGATATATTGCTTCCATCGTTTTCAATGATCCCGAAAAACTGGCCTTGCTCAATTCATTTGTACATCCTGCCACTATCCGTGCCGGCGAAAAATGGATGGAACAGCAAACCGCTCCATACGCCGTAAAAGAAGCCGCCCTTATTTTTGAAAGCGGCTCTCAAAGCGAGTTGGATCACGTAATTGGCGTAGCCGCTCCCCTCTCTCTCCGCATTCACCGTACCATGCAGCGCGATAATGTAACCCGCGAAGAGGTACTGGCACGCATGGATCGCCAGATCGATGAACGCATTAAAATGAAACTCTGCGATTTTGTTATCGTAAACGATGACCAGCAAATGCTGATACCACAGGTGTTGGAATTACATAATACACTGCTCAACGCAAAACGCAAAACGCCGAAAGCGGAAAGCTGAACGCGAAAACAGTTTATTGCATTTAGCGTCAAGCGTTCCGCGTTCAGCAACATTTGCACATTCGCACATCAGCAAATCTGCACATCCTTACAACCACTCAACATTTTCTTCTTTCTCCTTTTTTCTTTTCAACTATATTTAGTTTTTAAATAAACTGCTTCATGAGAAAACACCTCGCAGCTTGCATGCTGTGCAGTGCGCTGTACATGGGTACCGTGCACGCGCAGAACGATTACAGCAATTTCCGGCAGCAAACCAGCCGTATACAGGCACTTTCACAAACCTATCCTCAACTGGCAAAAGTAACTTCGCTTACCCGCACCGCCGGAGGCAAAGACATCTGGATGATCACTCTCAGCAATGGGAATGCAGCATCCAAACCAGCCATTGCAGTAGTTGGCGGCGTGGAAGGCAATTACCTGCTGAGTACAGAACTGGCAATTGGCTTTGCGGAGAACCTGTTGAAAAGCAGCTCTGCCGACAGTATCAAAAACCTGCTTAGTAAAACCACTTACTATATTTTCCCTAACATGAGCCCCGATGCCATGGAACAGTATTTCGACAAACTGAAATACGAACGCCAGGGCAATGCCACCGCTACAGACGACGACCGGGATGGCAAGTTCAATGAAGATGGTTTTGATGACCTTGATGGCAATGGGAAAATAACCTGGATGCGTGTAGAATCTCCACTGGGTGAATACAAACTGCATCCGGATGATCCGAGGGTATTGATAAAAGCCGATGCATCGAAAGGCGAAAAAGGCAAATACCTGCTGTTTACTGAAGGTATTGATAACGATAAAGACAAACAGTTCAATGAAGATGGTGAAGGTGGTGTATGGTTCAATAAGAACCTTACTTATAAATTTCCATCTTTTACACAGGGATCAGGTGAGTTTGCTGTATCTGAAAATGAACCCAGGGCGTTATTGGATACCCTGTTTGAAATGTTCAATGTGTATGCAGTAGTAAGCTTTGGCAGTAATAATAACCTCTCCTCTCCTTTTGCTTACAATCCCGCTGCTGCTAACCAACGTATGATTGCAGGCTATCTTGAACCAGATGCCAAAGTGAATACATTGGTATCGGACCTCTACAATAAAGTGGTGAGCCTGAAAGATGCTCCCAAAACCACGCCCGCAGGCGGCGATTTTCTTTCATGGTCTTATTTTCATTATGGTCGTTACAGCTTCAGTACACCGGGCTGGGTAATTCCTAAAGTAAAACCAGACAGTGCCAAAAAAGAAAAAGCATTTACTGTAGAAGACGTCACTGCCAGCTACCTGCGCTGGGCTGCTCAACAAGGCATTACCAATACATTTACTGAATGGAAAGCAATACAGCATCCGGACTTTCCCGGTAAAACCGTTGAAGTAGGTGGTGTTGATCCTTATGTACTGATCACCCCTCCCTATAAACTGGTAGGTGATATCACTAAAAAACATACCGACTTCCTGGTAAAACTGGCAGCTTATCAACCCGAAATAGATATCCTGAATGTAAAAACTGAAAAAGTTGGCAGCGGCTTAACCCGTATTACGGTAGATATTGCCAACAAAGGCGTACTGGCTTCTCACTCAAAACTGGCCGAAAGAAGTTACTGGACTAAACGCATCTCTGTAAAACTGCAAACCGGCAATGGACAATCTGTTATCAGTGGTAAAAAGATCCAGTTGCTCAGTTCGCTGGACGGACTCAGTTCACAACAACTGACCTGGCTGGTAAAAGGCAGCGGCAAACTTACCATCGAAGCCGGCAGTCCTACCGCAGGCACAGCAAAAACAGATGTTAACCTTTAGTTCTCAAGTTCAAAATGATCATTATGAAACGCAGCATACAATCATCTATACTGATAGCCAGCCTGGCACTTTCTACCGCCTTCCAGGCACAGGCGCAAAAGCCGGAACAGATCTTTAAAGCAGCAGGTAGCCCGGCCAATCCTAAAGTGGCTATGAGCTGGAACAAATATTATGACCATGCAGGTATTGCCGATATCTGTAAAAAAATGGCAGCAGCACATCCTGACCTGTGCAAACTGGAATCTATCGGCAAATCATTCCAGGGCAGGGATCTCTGGTGTCTTACCATTTCTGATTTCAAAAAAGGAGATGCCAATCGTAAGCCAGCCATGTACATCGACGGTAACATTCACTCCAATGAAGTACAGGGTGCAGAATTTGCCTTATACACTGCCTGGTACCTTACCGAATCATTTGCAGATACTAAATTTATACAGGAGCTGCTGGCAGATAAAACATTCTACATTGTTCCCACCATCAATCCTGACGCACGAGATAACTTTTTTCATGCACCCAATACAGCCAGCACTCCACGTTCCGGCCTGATCCCTGTAGATAATGACCGCGACGGACTGGTAGATGAAGACGGTTTCGATGACCTGGACGGCGATGGTAACATTGTGATGATGCGTCGCAAAAACCCCAATGGCCGCTGGAAACAGGATCCTAAAGATCCCCGCAAAATGATACAGGTAGGACCCGAAGAAAAAGGAGAATATGAACTGCTGGGCCAGGAAGGTATTGATAACGATGGCGACGGACTGGTGAACGAGGACGGCTACGCATTTGAGTACGACCCTAACCGCGACTGGGGATGGGGATGGCAGCCTAACTATATTCAGAATGGTGCATATAAGTATCCATTCTCTTTACCCGAGAACCGCGCCGTAATGGAATTTGTAATGAAACATCCCAATATTGCTGCGGCACAATCATATCACAACTCCGGCGGTATGATCCTGCGCGGTCCCGGCGGACAGGAAGATGTAGGTACATACAACGCCAATGATGTAAGGATCTACGACGTACTCGGAAAAAAGGGCGAAGAACTGTTGCCCGGTTACCGTTACCTGGTGGTGTACAAAGATCTGTACTCTGCCTATGGCGGCGAACTTGACTGGTTTTATGGCGGCCGCGGTATTTACACTTTCTCCAATGAACTCTGGACCTCTTACCTGATGTTCAATAAGAACAGGGATGAAGAAGACCCCTCCAACGACCCTTCCTACCAGTTTGACCGTTACCTGTTGTTTAAAGACGCTTTTGTTGAATGGCATGAATTTAACCACCCTCAATATGGCAAAATAGAGATCGGTGGTTTTAAAAAGAACTTCGGTCGTATGCACCCCGGCTTCCTGATGGAAAGCGATGCACACCGCAACATGTCGTTCAGCATTTTCCATTGCTTCCAGACACCCAAGCTTTCAGTGGACTCTATCGCGGAAAAAGACCTAGGTGATGGATTAAAAGAAATCACAGCAGTGATCTATAATGATCGCATTATACCTACCCATGCCAGCCAGGACCTGAAATACAAAATTGAAAGGCCCGACCTGGTAACATTATCCGGTGTAAAAGTATTGGCCGGAATGATCGTAGAAAATCGTGATCTGAACATTACCACCGAACAGGCAGTAAACCCTGCTACCATTGAAGTAGGTAATATTCCCGGGCAGGGATATGTAACCGTAAGATGGATAGTACAGGGCACTGGAAAATATACCATAAGTGTAGATAGCCGTAAAGGAGGCGTTGTAAGCAAAACGAAGTAACCCCCTCTTGAAAGACCAAATCCACCTCATGCCCGGCAGCCCGCAAGCTGCCGGGCTTTTTTTGATCGCTGATTTATAAGATTAGAGAGATTACATGGATAGCTATTTAATTAGGCTCCGCAGGAGCTACCTGTAAAGCACAGGAGGCTCCTACCGGAGCCACGGTGCATTTATTACATCTATCTCTATAAACAGAAGGCCACTCTGTGGACTTCCTTCATTTAATAACATGAGCTAAAGTTGGGAAATATAGATTTGATGCCGTTGGATTAGGCCCTTTTATTCCGGCAGAGGATACACTTACTATCGGATTACGACATTATGATTATCAATCAAACCCTATAACCACCCCCACCCAATTCCTTATTCCGTACTTACAACTTCGCACCCAATATCGTTTAGTTAAGAGTTTTGATTCCGGCGGGTGGGGACACCCGCCGGGGGATGCGCCCGTCGCTGGTGTCTTCACCAGCCACTAACTAAACGACATTTACCTCCCACCGTCACTACCAACCGCTGACCATCAGGCACCTCCATATTCCAGAGCTCAGCAATATTTTCCAGCTTCACAGCAGTTGTTTTTACAGTCAGTTTACCTGCTGCTGCCAGGGCAAACATTTCAGGCAGTATCTCACTGAAGAAAAGCCTTACCTGCTGTTTGGGCCATGATCCCAATCCCGAGCCTGTTAACTGCAGGTCAGCACTCCGTAGTATGGCTGCAGACAATTGCACCAGGTCACCCGCCATACTACCAACTGATACATACCTCTTTCTATTGGTGAATGAGCCATCTCCTTTAATACAGGCTAATATCAGCTCTGCCGTATGGCCCCAGAGATAATCAATGATAATATCAATAGGAGTAACTGAATGAATTTGTAGCAACTGGGTTTTAAACTGTTCATCATCCTGTAATACAGAAACAATCTCATCTGCACCGATAGATAACAACTCATTCAAAGACTGCTGATTTCTACCGGTTACGATCACCTTTTTTGCGCCATAATATTTAGCAATCTGTACAGCTACACGACCTGTAAAACCCGTTGCACCATTAATAAGCACTACATCTCCCGGCTGAATGGCAGCTTTGAATTTTAATGCCATCGCTGCACCAATAACAGCATTGGGCAATGCTGCTGCTGTAGCATCATCTATACCCTCCGGAATTTTTACTATACGATCCTTATGAATGGTCGCTTTTTCTGCCAGCATACCGCTGATTCCCATGCCATACACTCTTGTTCCATCTTCCAGTAAACAAACACCATCACCGCCTACTACCCTGCCATTTTCAGAGGGAGCATCACTTGAATAATGTTTACCTGCTGCACGTCCTTTGTCAAAATGCTTAATAGCTACCGCTTTTACACTTACCAATACCTCATTATCATTCTGTACAATGGGTTCCGGAAAATCAGTGTACTGAGGCAATTCGCCTTTATGATACATTACTGCCGCTTTCATAATTTTCATTTTTGTACACCAAAATTAGAACGCTGGTCAGCCCCGGACGATAACATATGTTATCAAGTTCAGAAATGAGGTTTTCCTTTCGCCAGCTTACTTTTAATACGACTGAGATGTACGGTACTTACCCCCAGGTAGGAAGCGATATAATGCTGGGGCACACGCTTTACAATATGTGGCCTTTCTTTTAAAAGACGCAGATAACGCTGCTCGGCTGTATCACGTATAAACGAAACAAATTCACTCATATAGTGTACCTGCCTTTGAGCAAACATCCGTAAGATCATTTGTAAAAAATCCGGTTCATGGCTCACCTCTTCCAGCAACTGAAGAACATATTTTTTATGCAGCAGGTAAATGACAGAGGGTTCAATAGTTTCTATGGTAACCTGGCTGGGGACATTATTGACAAAACTATCCAGTGAACTCAATCCTTCATTCTCAAAAAAGAACTGCACCGTTTTATCACTGCCATTATTATTAAAGAATGAACGTACACACCCCTTTTCGATGAAGATATAATACTGTGACCTTTTTCCTTCTTCCAGCAAAATAGTCTTCGCAGAAGCTTCTATTCGTTTATGAACCGGCAGATATTTCTCCCAGTAAACATTCAGCTGTGGAAATTTATTTTTAAAATGAAACAACATAGTCACTTCAATGATATACTAAAGTTAACCCTAGTTGGTCACTGAAACAATTTCCATAAAAAAGCCCTGTTCTTTTCAGAACAGGGCTGTATCTCAAACTTCGTAATGCTGACTTATTTCAATTTCGCCAATGCGTCACCAACACGTTTCCATGCTTTTTCGATATTAGGCATGCTGTTAGCGAATGAGAAACGAACACATTTAGGTTCACCAAATGCATCACCCATTACACTTGATACATGTGCAGTGTTCAACAGGTACATCGCAAAATCGCCGGAGTTTTTAATGGTAGTTTCGCCATCAGTTTTGCCATAATAATAGCTAACATCAGGGAAAATATAGAACGCGCCATCGGGCTGCTCACATTTAATACCGGGAATGCTTTTTACCAGTTCCATGGTTTTAGCTCTTCTGCGTCCAAACTCTTCAGTCATTTCGAAAGAAGGTTTCAGATCAGAAGTTAATGCTACTACTGCCGCTTTCTGTGTAATAGAGCAGGTAGCGCTGGTAAACTGGCCCTGCAGTTTTTCAGTAGCTTTTGCCACTTCTACATTGGCAGCAATATAACCAAGGCGCCAGCCGGTCATTGCAAAACCTTTACTGAGGCCATTGATGATGATAACACGCTCTTTCAGCTCGCTGAACTGAGCAATGCTCTCGTGCTTACCCACAAAGTTGATGTATTCATAGATCTCATCGGAGATAATGAAGATATTGGGGTATTTGCGGAATACTTCAGCCAGTGCTTCCAGCTCTGCTTTGCTGTACACTGCACCGGATGGGTTACAGGGTGAGGAGAACAGGAACAGTTTTGTTTTTGGAGTAATAGCCGCTTCCAGTTGTGCAGGAGTGATCTTAAAGCCACTTTCCAGGGAAGAATGTACTTCTACTACTTTACCTCTTGCAATTTTAACCAGCTCGCTGTAAGTAACCCAGTAAGGAGTTGGGATAATTACCTCTTCACCATCATCTACCAATGCCAGGATCGTGTTGGCAAGGCTTTGTTTGGCGCCTGTAGAGGCAACAATATTTTCAGGTTTATAATCAAGGTTGTTATCGCGCTTCAGTTTTGTACAAATAGCTTCACGCAGATCCGCAAATCCGGCTACGGGAGTATAGTGGCTCCAGTTGTCAGCAATAGCTTTTACTGCTGCGTCCTTAATGTGCTGAGGGGTGTCAAAGTCGGGTTCGCCCAGGCTAAGGTCAATAACATCAATACCTTTTGCTCTTAATTCGCGACCCAGTTTGGCCATTTTTAAAGTTTCAGGCTCGTTGAATCTTTGCAGAAGAGAAGATAGTTGCATAATCTATTGGTACATTTTGGGCGCAAAAGTAAGTCAACAACAAATAAATCTCCTGATATTTTTGAACTGGTTTCCGGTTACCATACGTACATCCGGGATAATCACCGCACCTACCGGCACAGATCTCATTCCTTGAGCTGCTTCCGCAACAGCCATTTCACGTTGAAACTGTAAGGGGCAATTCCAGGGGATTCCCCGGATGCCCGGAGCATGGTACTCAACCAGGTAAAGGCTAAATAATGCCCTAAAACGGCATGCTCAAAAGCAGGTCGTACTCCCTACTTACATCAGGGCCATACACGCCCTTGATTTACGGTACAATAAGTTGATTCATACTTCAATACGAAGCTATACTCCTTACTCTTTTGTCTATACCTGGTTATAGAATAGTTATTGGTTCCTTAATACTTAACCCTTATTTTTTACGCTTTTACCTAAGAGCAAACTATAACGAAGTATTAAGCAATAGATAACTAAACTACAACCAAACTATACGCAAATCCCTGCCAGTACCCTCCGGGAACATACCGGATAAATAACCATCTTAAACTGTGGAGCCCTGATTTTAATGTGGTAAGGAAGGTGGAAGGATGGCCTTTGCAGGGACGGGGGGATGGAGGAAAAGCCAAACCGTGACCAAAAATGAAAGAAGGGTGTCGATATTCGGATATCCCCGGGTGTATTACCTGGTTTTTCGCCCTGAAAAGGAGGCTGTTATCCCTCTGTAAAGCTGCCCGGACTTTTCACTTTGCAGAAATGCAGTAAAATAGCCGTTCCTATAGCTTTTTTTACCGCTTTTCAAGCCCTATTTTGCAGTTTCCGGTTCAGGTCGAAAACCCTATCTTTGCCAACTCTAAAAAAATAAACAACTATTGCAATGAGAGTTTTGGTTAGCATTTTCGCTGCTCTACTGATCCTTATCTCCCTTTACCAGCTTTCTTTTACATGGTTCGTGAACCAACACGAGTCTGCCATGAAAGAGAAGGCCATGGCCCACATCAAACACGATTACACTGCCGCTGCTGTTAAGTATCCCGGAAGCAAAGAAGCCCAGGCGCTTTACCAGGATACTGTTGACCTTCAGTACAAAAACTACCTGGATAGTTTACTGGAAGCCAGCAAAGACAAGAAAATCACCTGGTGGGGTCAGACTTACCAGAAAGCAAAAGAAAGCGAATTGCTGCTGGGACTTGATTTACAAGGAGGTATCAACGTAACATTGGATATTGCCCTGGACGGTCTGATCAAAGGACTGGCCAACAATCCTAATGACCCTGTTCTGGTAAAAGCTATCCAGGAAGCACAGACCCGTAAAAAAAGCAGTGACAAGAACTTCATTGATCTGTTTGCTGACGCTTACAAATCTGTAAGCAACGGTCAGAAAATGGCTCCCCTGTTTGCCAATGCCAGCAATAAGCTTACAGGCGCCAGCGATGCCAAAGTAATTGATTTCATCCGCGACCAGTCTTCTGCCGCCATGAAACAGAGCTACCAGGTATTGCGTCAACGTATCGACAAATTCGGGGTTGCCCAGCCTAACATTAACCTCGACGAAAATAAAGGTATCATCACTGTAGAACTGGCCGGTGCCAGCGATCCTGAAAGGGTTCGTAAATACCTGCAGTCTACTGCCAACCTGCAATTCTGGGAAATATATACCCTGGAAGAATTACAAGGTGGTTTCGACAACGCCAACAAATCATTGAGCGATTACCTTGGTTTAACTGCTGCTACACCTGCAGTAGACTCTACCAAGGCCAATGACAGCACTAAAGTTGATTCTGCTGCCAACAAACGTTACCCCCTGTATGAGAAACTGACCCCTGCTATTTACCAGGCTGAAGACGGTAAGGTAAAATATGCAGGCAGCTTCGTAGGACAGGCACGTATCAAGGATACAGCTATTATCAATCAATACCTGTCAATCCCTGCGGTGAGAAACAATTTCCCTGCTAACGTAAAATTCCTGTGGGGTAAACAAGGCCGCTCTGACGATGGTAAACTGGCAGGCGCACTCCAGTTATATGCTATCAAAACCATTCCCGGTAAAGCAGGCGCTGAGCTGGAAGGTGACGCTATTGAAGACGCTTCTCAGCAGTTTAACCAGATCTCTAACGAGGTTACAGTAAGCATGCAGATGAGCTCTTCAGGTGCACGCAAATGGGCTGAAATGACCGGCAAAAACGTAGGTCGCCCTATCGCAATCGTACTTGACGACATCGTATATACTGCTCCCAACGTAATTCAGAAAATTGAAGGTGGTAACTCACAGATCACCATGGGAAGCGGTGGTAAGAATAAAAACCTGGTAATTGAAGAAGCACAGGATATCGCTAACATCCTGAAATCCGGTAAACTGGATGCACCTGCCAAGATCGTTCAGGAGCAGGTTGTAGGTCCTACACTGGGTGAGCAGGCTGTTAAAGGTGGTATCATGTCATTCAGCATTTCATTCCTGGTGATCTTCATCCTGATGCTGGTTTACTACAATACCGCTGGTATAGTAGCCAACATCGCCCTGATCCTGAACCTGCTGTTCACGATTGGTGTACTGAGCGCACTGAATGCAACCCTTACTGCTGCAGGTATAGCTGGTCTGGTACTGACTATTGGTATGGCCGTAGATACCAACGTACTGATCTTTGAACGTATCAAGGAAGAACTTGCAAAAGGTAATACCCATGCACAGGCTGTTAAGATCGGTTACCGCCGTTCATTACCACCTGTACTGGATGCACACATTACCAGCTTGCTCACAGCCATCATCCTGTTCATTTATGGTTTGGGACCTGTATTAGGTTTCGCAACAACACAGATCCTGGGTATCCTGCTGTCATTGTTCTGCGGTATCCTGGTATCCCGTTTGATCACAGACACCTGGACCAATAAAGACCGTCACTTCAAGTATTTCACCGGTTTGTCAAAACGCATTTTCAAACATGCCAGCTTCCCGTTTGTGAAATACCGTAAAGTAGCCTACATGATCTCAGGCGTAGTACTGATACTGGGTGTAAGCGCTATTTTTCACGGCTTTGACTATGGTGTGGAATTCAGTGGTGGCCGCAGCTATATTGTAAACTTCAAGAAACCCGTAAATGAAGACCATGTACGTGAAGCACTGGATAAAACCTTTGGCCGCGCTGCATTGATCAAAACTTATGGCACTCCTGAAAGATTAGATATCACTACTGATTATAAGATCGATGAAACTGGTCTTGCTGCTGACTCTGCGGTTAAGAATACACTGTTCACAGGTCTGAAACCTTTCCTTCCTGAAACAGCTACCCTGGAAGAATTCACAATGACCAATAAATATGTAGAATCAACCAAAAAAGTAGATCCTACTATTTCTGATGACCTGAAAAAAGGTGCACAATGGGCTACCTTCTGGTCTGTATTGATCATCGCTCTTTACATCTTTATCCGTTTCCGCGACTGGCGTTATTCACTGGGTACTATCGTAGCCCTGTTGCACGACGTACTGGTGACACTGGCAGTATTCTCTTTCCTGAAAGATGTAGTGCCTTTCCCGCTGGAAATTGACCAGCACTTTATCGCAGCCATCCTGACCGTAATTGGTTTCTCGATGAACGATACCGTGATTGTGTACGACCGTATCCGCGAACAAAGCCATACGCTGGTGGGTGTAGATAAAGCCACCATCGTGAACAAGGCGATCAACGATACACTGAGCCGTACCATTATGACATCATTGACAGTGTTCCTGACCATCTTTATCCTGTTCCTGGTAGGTGGTGAAGTAACCAAAGGTTTTGCCTTTGCAATGATGATCGGTGTGGTAACCGGTACTTACTCTTCTATTTTCGTAGCAGCTCCTATCCTGCTCGACTTTGCTAAAGACAAACCTTTAGGCGAGCCACAGGTTAAAAAAGAAGCTACAGCAAAACCAGCGCTGAGTAAAAAAGCATAATTAATAAACGCTTTGAGGTATAAAAAAACGGCTGTCTTCGACAGCCGTTTTTTGTTGTAGGTAATAGGTTGTATTTTATAAGTTTAATTCATTGAACTATAGTGAGCCTGATAAATAGCTAGCCCCAACAACTATCAGAAAAATACCTTCACCTATCAGGAGACAACTCACAATCTCCAGAGGTAAACCTATCACCTATAACTTACAACCTACAACTCTTTTAACCATCCCTTAACCCTCGTTAAGCCACAGTTAATATAAACTTTACTTTTAATACAATAGGGAGCTTTGTGGTCTATAGATAAATAAACCGACCGATATGCAAGTTTTCCAGACCAACTCCCCTACCAGGTGGAAAAGTTTTAAATGGCTCACCCGACTGGCTTTGTTTTTCCTGCTTTTAGCAATCAGTGTGCTCGCCATCACATTGTGGCGTGGTAACACCCCGGCAATGCCCCGACTGATCAGTGAGCGTGAAAAACAGGTACTGTCTGATACTACAAACAACTGGATGTTCAGCAACAGCGCTATTGCCCGCAAATACAAAGGCTTCCGCAAATTCATTGACGATAAAGGCAATTGCAAGCCCCATAAACAGGGAAATGCAAGAAAACATGGCCACAGACATGCGCAACCATTAAATGTCCCTAATACGCCTGATAGCTCCTTTACAGCGTTCAATAAATTTCCGGCAGGTATCCGTTCGGCTTTCTTTGTTGACTGGGATGCCCAGTCCCTGCAATCACTGCAGTCAAATATCCAGCACCTGAACCTGGTATTACCTGAGTGGTTGTTCATCAACCCGAATACAGACAGGATAGAAAGTAAAATCGACACCAGCGCACTGAACACCATCCGTAAGGCAGGTGTAAAAGTGATACCAATACTTACCAATAACTATGACGGTAACTTTAATGGCAACACATTACACAGGATACTGGAAAGCCCTGCAAAAAAGCAGCAACTGATCAATGACATTACGTCTATTCTCCAACGCAACCATTTCGACGGTATTAATATAGATTTTGAAGAGTTGCACGAAAAACGCAATGAGGTACTGACCTCATTTCAGCAGCAGCTGTACCAACAGCTGCATGCACAGAACCTGCTGGTAACACAGGATATTGCACCTTTCAATGAAGATTACGATAAAAAGAAGCTGGCACAATACAACGACTATATCTTTTTAATGGCATATGACCAGTTTTCGGAGAATACACAGCCCGGCCCTATTGCACACCAGAAATGGGTGGAAGCTGCCGTAGATGACGCCACTAAATCTATTCCGGCTAAAAAGCTGGTATTGGCAGTGGCTGGTTTTGGCTACGACTGGACAAGAGGTAAACATGAAGCGGCTAAGCCTGTAACTTATCAACAGGCATTAACACTGGCCCGTGAGTATGAAGGCGCTATTGATTTTGATAATGATTCCTATAACCTGCACTTTACCTATACCGATTATGATCATACAGCACACGAAGTACAATTTACTGATGCGGCAACCGTGTTCAATGAGCTTCGTTTTGCATCAGAAGATAGCTTAAGCGGCGTTGCATTATGGAGACTGGGTGCAGAGGATTCACGCATGTGGCAGTTCTATGACCGTGATATGACTGCAAAAGGATTACGCTCTTTTAGCTTCAGCGATTTTGCAGCCGTACATGCCGCAGGTGGAGAAGATAATGTGGACTATGAGGGTGAAGGTGAGATCCTGGATATTGTAGACCAGCCTGCTGACGGACATATTACACCTGAGGTTGACAGCAGCGAAATGCTGATCAGTGAAGAGTCCTATGACAAACTACCTTCTAAATGGGTAGGTCACAAATACGGCAGTACCGATAAAAAGAAACTGGTACTCACATTTGACGATGGCCCTGACCCTACTTATACGCCGCAGATATTAGACATTCTTAAAAAAGAGCATGTGCCTGCTGCATTTTTCCTGATAGGCATTAATGCAGAGAATAATATTCCGCTGGTAAAACGCATTTACAACGAGGGACATGAAATTGGCGACCATACCTTTACCCATCCCAATATAGCCAAGGTCAGCACACGCAGGGCTGTACTGGAAATGGAATCAACCCGTATGCTGATAGAATGTATTACAGGCCATTCCACAGTACTTTTCAGGGCGCCTTACAATGCAGACTTTGAACCACAGAAAGCGGAAGAATTAATACCTGTTGCGATCGCACACCATAAAAACTTTGTGGATGTTGGTGAATCACTGGACCCTGAAGACTGGGAACCGGGTGTTTCAGCCGATTCGATCGTTGCAAGAGTGATCCGTCGTAAAGAGGAAATGAACGCTGCCGATCTCGGCGGTAATATCATCTTACTGCATGATGCCGGTGGAGACTCACGCAAGGCTACCGTAGAAGCACTGCCCCGCATTATTCAATATTTCAAATCCAAAGGCTATACATTCACCACTATATCCGACATGCTTGGCAAACCCAAAGAAGCCCTGATGCCTGCAGTACCCGAAGGAAGTGGTTACTTCCTGGTACAGTGCAACTACTTTATAGCGGCAGCAGGTTATTGGGCAGGCTACGTATTATTCTCTCTCTTTATTGTATTCATTGTGCTTTCTATGGCAAGATTGCTCTTCCTTGCTTTTCTGGCCATACGCCAGCAACGGAAGGAAAAAGGCCTACAACCATTGCCATGGAAAGAATACCCCCTGGTATCGCTGATAGTACCTGCTTACAACGAAGCAGTGAACGCAGTCAGCTCTGTTCAGAATCTTTTAAATACCACGTATCCTAATGTAGAGATCATTTTTGTGGATGATGGTAGCAAAGATGAGACCTACGAAAAAATGTACAATGCTTTTCATGACAATAAACGGGTAAAAGTTTACACTAAACCCAATGGAGGTAAGGCTTCAGCACTCAACTTTGGTATAAGCCAGGCCGAAGCGGATTTTGTGGTATGTATTGATGCTGATACCAAGCTGTTACCCGATGCTATTACCAAACTGATGCAGCATTTTACCAACGAGCGTACAGGTGCTGTTGCCGGGAATGTGAAAGTGGGTAACGAGGTGAATGCGCTTACCAAATGGCAGGCTATTGAATATATTACCAGCCAGAATTTTGACAGGAAAGCCTTTGCCTACCTCAACGCCATTACAGTGGTGCCCGGTGCTATCGGCGCCTTCCGTAAAAAGGCATTGCTGGAAGCAGGCGGTTTTACTACAGATACGCTGGCCGAGGACTGTGATGTAACCATACGCCTCATCCGCGCCGGTTATATTGTGGAGAATGAGAAAGATGCATTGGCTCTTACAGAAGCACCGGAAACAACAAAGATGTTTATACGTCAGCGTTTCCGCTGGAGCTATGGTGTAATGCAAACATTCTGGAAACACAGGGATGTATTGTTCAACAACAAATACAAGGCATTGGGCTGGGTAGCATTTCCCAATATACTGTTGTTCCAGTTTATTATACCAGCCTTTGCGCCTATTGCAGATGTCATTATGATCACCAGCATATTTACAGGCAATGCAGCCAATGTATTGCTGTACTACGGTTTGTTTATGCTGGTAGATGCCGCTGTGGCAGCACTGGCCTTTAGTTTTGAAAAAGAGAAAAAAGGCCGTCTTATCTGGATGATCCCCCAACGTATTATCTACCGTTGGCTCATGCTCTATGTACTCTTTAAATCATTCTTAAAAGCCATCAAAGGTGAATGGCAGGGATGGGGTGTACTGAAAAGAACAGGCCGGGTAAAAGAGATCACTCCCGCAATTCAATCATAGTTTATAGTTCATCATAACAAGGAAAGGCGAGCATGCTGAGGATAAAGGTATCCAGCGTGCTTTTCTTATGCAAATTTGAGATCTGATGTTTGAAATTTGATCAATACAACTGGTCTTCCTGTATTTGCTCGTAGCTCAAAGCTCGCAGCTTGTATTCGGGATAACTGCAAATTGCCAACTTCCCTCCGGCTTCCCTCTTTTGCCTTACTTACACTATCTTACATGTAATAAAATCACCGCTATGAACAGCACACAGGCACGTTATATCAGCAACTTATTACATACCGAAAATGAACAACTGAAAAAGCTGAATGAAATAGTAGCACAGTCTGTGCAACAGGAGGAGCTTGTATTAAACCAATTGGGATCACAACCGAAAGAAAAATTGTCGCCCGGCCAGCGTGTAGCAGATAAGGTAGCACGTTTTGGAGGTAGCTGGAAGTTTATCATTACCTTTTCCGTGATACTGATCGTCTGGATCATTATCAATATGCAATTACCCCAAAAAGATCGCTTTGATCCCTTCCCTTTTATCCTGCTTAACCTGGTACTTTCCTGCCTGGCGGCCATACAGGCACCCGTTATTATGATGAGCCAGAACAGGCAGGAAGAAAAGGACCGAAAACGCAATGAGAATGATTATATCGTGAACCTGAAATGCGAGATCGAGATAAGGACACTGCATCAGAAAATGGACCTGTTGCTGCAGGATCAGTTTAAAAAGCTCATGGAAATACAGATAGAACAGATCAAGTTGTTGCAGGATATTGTCAAGAAGGATGAATCGAAAAATACTAAGCCGAAGGCATAACGCAAAACGCTTATCGCTAATACAGGGCCTGCTTTTTGCGTTTGGCGTTTGGCGTTCAGCGTTCCGCATTTAGCATAAAAACAAAAACGCCGCTCACGGGGAGCGACGTTTAAACCCTAAAGAAACCGACCTTCTTTAATTCTTTTTCTTGTTTTCTTTGAATCTTTTATCAGGAGTACCGTCTTTTTTCATGTGTACGGTATCTGCAGCCTGTTTGTTTGCTTTGTAACGTTTATCAGGAGTGCCATCTTTTTTTACTGGTCCGGCAGCTGTTTTTGCCGTTTCAGTAGTGGCTGGCTTTTTATCCTGTTTGGCTGAAGCAGCGGGCTTTGTTTGTGCCATAGCTGTCATGCCTGCTACTAAACCGAGGATCAACAATAACTTTTTCATGATGGGGCTTTTAAATGGTTACGTAAATCAGTGGTTTTAAATAACGGCATGAAAGTATTCAAAGTATGGACTACCATAAAATTTTCAAAGCCGCTTAACCTGTCGTTAACAGGCATTGCAGGCTTCTCAACTATTCGTATCTTTCCTTAACATGCAGTTAACCATATAAAAATAAATGTGTCAGCAATGGGGGACAACTTTACCGGTAAGTTTCATATTGATAATATGCGTTCTGCAACCCTCAAATGGCTGGTTTTAATTGCAACCGTACTCGTAGTTACCATTATTGGCGTTCAGCTTTTCTGGCTCAACAAGGTTTACTCATTTGAAGGAAAAACTTTCAATATCAATGTTGTGAAAAGTATCAGGGGTTTATATGAAGACCTTGATATTCCTGATACATCTTACAATCATTTACAGGACCTTATTGAGCACCCCGCAGATGATTATTTCCTTTTCAGAATAGATAAAACTGTACCCCAGGACTCCATGATCTCATACCTGAAACAGGAGTTCAACGATTTTGATGTACTTACCGATGCATACCTGGCAAGGTATGATGCACGTAAGAACACCTATGTCATCAGCAACTATATTCCTACAGCAGCAGGCCGGTATAAACAGGATAATGCAAAACTAAACCTGTATAAAAAGGATTTTGATTACGCACTGCTGTATTTTCCACACCGTAACAAGTATATACTATCGCAAATGAACTTCTGGTTCATCAGCAGTATTATACTTTTCCTGGTGCTGATAGGTCTTACAGTAAGCCTGTTCTACTTTTACAGGCAGAAATTCCTGACCGAGATACAGAAAGACTTTGTCAATAATTTTACACACGAGTTCAAGACGCCGCTGGCAGTAATGAAGATCTCTGCAGATGTATTGCTGCAGGACAACATTACAACAAAGCCGGATAGACTGAAACAATATGCAACGATCATTCAGAACCAGACCACGCACCTCCAGAGCCAGGTAGAACGGTTATTGCAGATCGCGGCATCTGACAGGAAAGAGTTACCAATGACCAAAACAAAGGTTACGGTAAAGGACATCGTAGACCAGGCGGTGGCAAAAGTGCAACCACTGATCGATGATAAAAACGCCCAGGTGGAGATCAATACACCTGAAGAGCTTCAGGATGAAGTACTGGCCGATAAAACGCACCTTGAACTGGCAGTGGTAAACCTGCTGGAGAATGCGTTAAAATACTCAGGCAAACCACATATCATTCTCACAACCGGCAAAGAAGACAATTATATTTTTATATCTGTAAAGGACAATGGCATTGGCATAGAAAAGAAGTTTCACAAAAACATTTTTAAGAAATTTTATAGGGTGCCCACAGGCGACATACACAATGTAAAAGGGTTCGGATTAGGTCTTAACTTTGTGAAACGGATCATTGATGCCCATCACGGTAATATCAGGATCAATAGTTTACCTGGTATTGGTACCGAATTTAAATTGCTGTTGCCAGCCTACTTAAACTGATCATCATGCAAAACAAAAAAAGACGTGTATTACTGGCTGAAGACGATCTGTCTTTAGGCTATGTAATAAAAGATAATCTCAAAGAAGCCGGTTATGAAGTGGTGTTATGTCCGGATGGACAAACGGCTATTGAAAAATTTGACAAGAACCTGTTTGATATCTGTTTACTGGACATCATGATGCCCAATAAAGACGGTTTTACTGTTGCCAAGAGAATCCGTCAGCAAAGTGATGTGATCCCTATCCTGTTCCTCACAGCACGCTCTATGGAAGAAGACAAGGTAAAAGGCTTTCAGAGCGGTGCGGATGACTATATCACCAAGCCATTCAGTATGCAGGAGCTGCTGTTACGCATGGATGTATTTATACGTCGCACAAAAAAGATGCATGCCGAAGAAGTACAGGACTATACCATTGGAACAATGAAATTCTCTTATACTGATCTGAAGTTATATAACGGCGACGAATCATTTACACTCACCCAAAAAGAAGCAGACCTGCTGAAGTTTCTTTGCGAACATGCCAACCGCATTTTGAAGCGTGAAGAAGTGTTGGTGAATGTATGGGGTAAGGATGATTACTTCCTTGGTCGTAGCATGGACGTATTTATGACCAAACTCAGAAAGTATTTCAAACCAGATCCTAATATTGTACTGGAAACAATACATGGCGTTGGATTCAGATTCAATGCATCAATTAACTGATACACGGCTATTTCTTCTTCGTACAAAGGGTTAACTGCTACAGCAATTAACCCTTTACTATTTCTATCCGGCACGCACAACAGCTCCCGGGTTCACACTCCCCTGTATTTCATTGTTGTTCAATAGCATACATTATTTAGCATTTTATTATAACTGCTAAAGAAATGTTATCATTTGAATGCCTGTAAACGTTGGCATCATGATTTTAATCTAATAAAGAGAACAGTTTAAATTTCCTGAATTATGAAAAACATACTCAGCATATTTGTCGGCGTATCCATTATGGTTATGCTGGCAGCCTGTTCTTCCACCAGGGTTACATCTTCCTGGAAAGCCAGTGACAATTTCAATGTGAGTTCCCGGAAGGTGTTGGTACTTGGCGTAATGAACACTACAAAAGACAGGGCTATGAAAGAACATATGGAACAAAACCTTGCTGAATACCTCCGCTCGTCAGGCATTAATGCAGTAGCGGCCAGTAATGAGTTTTCTCCAAAGGCATTTAACAACATGAATGAAGACAGGGCCATGCGCTCTTTAAAAAATAAAGGATACGATGCTGTAATGACAATTGTGTTGCTGGATAAATCCAAAGAAAGAACTTACAATCCCGGTACGGTGATGTATGAACCCTGGGGATATTACAATCGTTTCTGGGGATATTACAGGACAATGTATGGCAGGGTGTACACACCCGGCTATTATACAACCAATACCAGTTATTTCTGGGAAAGTAACCTGTATAATCTAAACAACAACCAGTTATTGTATTCTGTACAATCCAAATCATTTGATCCCTCTTCATACGAAAGCCTTGGCAGGGAATATGCCAAACAGGTAATCAACGATATGAATAAACAGGGATTACTCGTAAAAAAATAAACTTTTCATGGCTATACGGAACGATCCGGGTGAAAATACTCTACGTTCCATCAGGGTCCTGTATATACGGGACCTTCTTTTTTACATATACTCAACCTCTTATAAAGCAAGGCTCGATACAGCGTTTTTTATTGTAATTTTCCTTTGATTTTATTGTTCACCATTCAATTGCCAGTTATGACCCTGCAAGAAGTAATGACAACCCTGAAATCGATGGGAAGCGAAAGCACTAAAAAGACTTTGCTGCGACATGGTGCTACCGAACCCTTTTTTGGTGTGAAAGTGGGTGATATGAAAAAACTGCTGAAACCGCTTAAGAACAATCAGCAACTGGCAATGGAACTATACGACACCAGTAACTCAGATGCCATGTATCTTGCCGGTCTTGTGGCCAATGGTGCTTTAATGACCAAAAAGCAATTACAGGGCTGGGTAAGCAAAGCCCCCTGGCATATGATCAGCGAATACACGGTGCCATGGGTAACGTCAGAAAGTCCGCTGGCATGGGAGCTGGCACTGGAATGGATCGATTCCAAAAAAGAACATATAGCTGCCGCAGGCTGGTGCACTTTATCTGCCATCGTATCATTGAAGCCGGACGCAGAATTGGATATTACCGCATTAAAAGCCTTATTACAGCGGGTTGAGAAAAACATCCACCAGTCTCAGAACAGGGTAAAATATACCATGAATGGCTTTGTAATTGCGTTGGGAGCCTATGTAGTGCCCCTAACCAGCGAAGCCGTTGCTGCAGGTAAAAGAATAGGTACTGTTACTGTGAATATGGGCGATACCGCCTGTGAGGTCCCCTCCTCGCCCGGTTATATACAAAAGATAAAAGACCGTGGAAGCATTGGAAAGAAGAAGAAAACGGTGAAGTGTTAATGTGGGGATTTGTTGATGTGCAGATGAAAGGCACAAGGTTTAAGAGACAAGGTACAAGAAGTTGAAAGGTTTATAAGTTGACAGGGAGTTAATGCAGGTATTGGGTATTGGGTATTGGGTTTTAGGAGTTAGCTATTAGCGCATGTATTTGTATTCAGCGTTAAGCATTCGGCGTTGTGCGTTCAGCTCCAAACCTATAACTTACAATCTACAACTTATAACTTCCCTATACCGAAAACGAGCTTCCGCAACCGCAGGTTTTATCGGCATTGGGATTACTGAAAGTAAAACCACGGGCATTTAATCCGTTTACCCAATCAATCTCCACTCCTGCCAGGTACAGGCCATGCGAAAGGTTCATGATGAATACAAGGCCCTCATGCTCGTACATTTTATCATCTTCCTGCTTATTATCGAAACCCAACAGGTAACTCATGCCCGAACAGCCACCGCCTTTAACACCCACACGGAGGTATTGGCTTTTATCAAAACCAGGCTCATTCATCAATCGCTGTATTTCGCGGAGAGCTCCTGGCGTAAAAGTAACCGGAGCCGTAATTGCTGTTTCCATGCTGTAAAGGTAATGCAATTTGAAAAACCGTATGACCTGCTGCTTAGAAGGCAGTTGTCCCTGGCTATTTCGTAAAGCGTTTTGCTTTTAAAATACGAAACACTATTCATTAAACGTTCTTTCCCCTCTGTTTCCCTATTTTTACACTTTAAACCCTTCTTGCATGTCGATCACGTCAACCCAATTAATTATCTCTATCCTGGTTGCTGTTATTATTGGCGGTACACTGGCCTTTTTATTCTGGCGCCAGCGTCAGGGCATCAAAAAGAACACGCCTGAGCAGGCACCCGCAAGTCCGGCAAAAGAAGGTACCTTACAAATGCAGTTGCATGCCTATGAGCGCCTGATCCTGCTGACTGACCGTATTGCCCTGCCCAACCTGATAAGTCGCGTAAACCAACCCGGAATAGGCGTAAAGGATATGCAAATGCTGCTGGCACATAATATTCGCCAGGAATTTGAACATAATGTTACCCAACAGATATATGTTACCGCAGAATCATGGGAAGCAATACGAAACCTGAAAGATCAGAATTTACTGATCGTGAACCAGGTGGCTTCTTTTATGCCTGCAGAAGCAACAGGTCAGGATCTGAACCGCAGTATTCTTGAAATGCTGGTACAAAATCCCAAAGCATCATTGCACAGCATTGTATCTGACGTGCTGAGCTATGAAGCTAAAAAACTGATGAGCTAAGCGTTATTTCCCGGATCAGCCTGCCTGCCATTTGCCCTTGTTCATATTTGTTGTGGTACAACAAAATTCTAACGATCTATGGCTGATAAAAAGATATACACCGACAGCGGTATAGAAATTAACGAGATCTATACTGCCAGCTCTCCCAACAACACACCTCCGGCTGAACTACCGGGCGAATTTCCCTATACACGCGGGGTACAGTCTGATATGTACCGCGGCAGGTTATGGACCATGCGCCAGTATGCAGGGTTTTCCACTGCCGAAGAAAGTAACAAACGTTACCATTACCTGCTGTCACAGGGTGTAATGGGACTCAGTGTCGCTTTTGACCTGCCTACGCAGATCGGTTACGACAGCGACCACGCACTCGCTGAAGGTGAAGTAGGAAAAGTAGGTGTGGCTATCGACAGCCTTGAGGATATGCAAACCCTGTTCAAAGGCATCAAACTGGAAGATGTTTCTACTTCCATGACCATTAATGCCACAGGCTTTATATTACTGGCACTGTATGCGGCACTGGCCAAACAACAGGGCGCTGATCTTTCAAAAATATCGGGTACCATCCAGAACGACATCCTGAAGGAATATGCAGCGAGAGGTACCTATATCTATCCTCCCAAGCCATCCATGCGTATCATTACTGATATTTTTGAATGGTGCAGCAAGGACCTCCCCAAATGGAATACGATCTCTATCTCCGGCTATCATATCCGCGAAGCAGGCAGTACAGCAGTACAGGAAATTGCCTTTACACTCAGTAATGGCAAAGCCTATGTAAAAGCTGCACTGGAAAAAGGGCTTGATATCAATGTGTTTGGAAAACGCCTTTCTTTCTTCTTCAACTCGCACAACAACCTGTTTGAAGAAATAGCCAAGTTCAGGGCTGCGCGCAGAATGTGGGCCACCATCATGAAAGAACTGGGAGCTACGGACCCCAAAGCAATGATGTTGCGCTTTCACACACAAACCGGTGGCAGTACACTTACAGCTCAGCAACCGCAGAATAATATTGCACGCGTTACCGTTCAGACACTGGCCGCTGTTCTGGGCGGCACACAGTCTTTACATACCAATGGGTTCGACGAAGCATTGAGCCTGCCAACAGAAGAAGCTGCCCGTATTGCATTGCGCACGCAGCAGATCGTTGCGTATGAAAGTGGTGTAACAGATACCGTTGATCCGCTTGCCGGTTCTTATTTTGTAGAAGCACTTACCAATGAAGTGGAGCAACAAGCCTGGCAACTGATCCAGGCTATTGATGCCATGGGCGGCAGTGTATCAGCCATTGAACAGGGCTTTATCCAGGATGAGATTGCACGCAGCGCTTACGATTATCAGCGACAGGTAGAGACCGGCGAGAAGATCATTGTAGGTGTCAATAAATTCCAGTCTGTTGAAACCAATCCCCCACCTGTTTTTAAAATAGATGATTCAATACGCCTGGTTCAGTCAGAAAAACTGGCGTCCTTACGCAAGCGACGCGACCCGGCTAAATGCGACCAGGTATTACAAAGTCTCTCCGATAAAGCCTCCTCCGGCGAAAACCTGATGCCTGCTGTAATTGAAGCAGTAGAGAATCATTGCACATTGGGTGAAATTGCGGATACCCTGCGTGAAGTGTTTGGAGAATACAGGTGATGCCCGATACCAGTTACAGGATGCAGGTGCTTTAGTTCCAGGATGCTTCATTGTATTTTACCGGCCCGGGTTAATGTATGTTTGCATTAACCATCAATCAATCGAACCATCTAACCATTAATTACTACCTCATGCAAGCCACGCTTGTTACCACCAATAATGAATTGCAACAGATCCTTGAGCTGCAACAGAAAAATCTTGCAGACAATATTGATGCATCAGAAGTACAATCGCAGGGATTTGTAACTGTACAGCATACTTTAGAGAAATTGCAGCAGATGCATAACATCGCTCCTTCCGTAATTATTAAAGACGGGGAAAAGGTTGTTGCTTATGCTATTACCATGCCGAAGGAATGCAGCCAGATAATCCCGGTGCTTGTACCAATGTTTAAAGTATTGGAAAATATCAACTGGAAAGGAAAATCATTGGATCAGCAGCGCTATTATGTAATGGGGCAAATATGTGTGGACAAGGCTTATCGTGGCCAGGGTTTATTTGATCTGCTCTATCATGCGCATCGTGATTTTTATGCTGATAAATATGACTGCATAGTTACAGAGATCGCAACACGTAATCTACGTTCCATGCGTGCACATGCACGTGTAGGCTTTGAGACCATCCATACATATCTCGATGAAACAGATCAGTGGGCTGTAGTGCTCTGGGACTGGCGTTAAAATGCTCAGTAAGAGAACTGCCTGCTGACAATATTATTGCCCGCCTGCACTCTTAGTATATAGATGCCATGTGGCATGTTTTTCTGAAACCACACCGTATTACTTCCTTGCTGTAAAACAGTTTCCTGCTGTTGCATCAGTCTGCCATCTATTGACAAAACAGCCAAACTGCAATGCTGTGATTGTGTCAATTGAAGAATGGCTTTTACAGCAGTTCCTTCCACTATTATTTTATCTACCAATGAGGGAGACACCTGCCTACTGACCATCACTATTGATGATAGGTTATTTCGCCCCCCGGGTTCTTCAGTTCTTAGCCTGTAATATATTTTTGATGCGGTAGCAGGTAATGATCTGTCGGTATAACTTTCTTCAGCAACATCCATGTCTGTAGTCACTTCTTTTGTCCAGATGTCGGAAAAGTTAATACCATCAACAGAGCGTTGCAGATAGAAATCAGTACCCGCACTTACATTTTGTACAGACCATTGCACCTGTGTTTTATCGCCACTGAGATATTGTGCTGTAAAAGATTTGAACAATACAGGCAGGGTTACCAGGCCTGTAATAGAGATCCCTCCTACTACCACACGGCTTAATCCGCCACCAGAAGAAACAAGTGTATTATAGCCATATAGCCGGAATATTACTGTTCCGGAAAGAAAATAAAAGCCAGTTAAATTAACTGTAGAAGTAACATAACCAGTAGTGAGGTTTCCAGAATAAAGATCAGTAGTATATCCATCAAGACTTGAACGCAGGCTCCACTTTGTGGGTCCTGAACCTGATGTACCCGTAGTGCTACGTCGCAATTTCATCACTACGCTGGTAAGATCAAGCTGGTAACCTGTATTTGCTTTAATACTAAACTGCAGATATGCATTGGTAGCTAAACCTCCGGTAGGCCATCCATCCTGTGCATAAAAATCACTTCCATTAAATGCTAAAAGGGAAATTGCAGGTCCGCCGCTAACATTGCTTACTGTATTGTAAGCAGTGCCTGTTCCAGCCAGGTTGCTCGTCAGTGGCCAGTTTGCCACATTCTGGGCTGTACAGTATCCGGTAACAAAAAGACTTAATAATAAAGAACAATAAAATTTAATATCAAGCCTTTTAACCAAACACAAACAGAAATGTTGTGCAGTAGTGTTCATTTCGCAGGAATCAGTTCAAGTAGATTATTGATGCACTATGAACGGTAGGTATTTATGCTTATTGTTTGTCTTATATCAAAATCGGTTCATCTGACTTCATTATAAGTCCCTTATACATGCATTAAAAGAAATCGCAAATATTGTTTACATTGATAAAAAATATACGAATGCGTTCCTACCTGCTACTGCTTATAATGTTTACACTTGCCGGCTCTATTGGCAATGCACAACAAAATGCCACAACATTGATCAATCAGAAAGCAAGTGCTATTCTTCCAAAAGTTATTGAATGGCGTCGTTACCTGCATCAGCATCCTGAACTATCAAACCGCGAATACAAAACTGCCGAGTATGTGGCAGCACATTTGAAATCGTTGGGATTGGAAGTACAGACAGGTATTGCCAAAACCGGTATTGTAGCAATACTGCGTGGTGAAAAACCCGGCCCGGTAGTGGCTTTGCGTGCTGATATGGATGCCTTACCTGTACAGGAACGCGTGGATATACCCTTTAAATCGACAGTAACAGCAGATTACCTGGGGCAAACTGTTCCTGTAATGCACGCCTGTGGTCATGATAGCCATGTGGCAATGCTGATGGGTACTGCTGAAGTACTGGCATCCATGAAAAAAGATGTTCCCGGTACAGTAAAGTTTTTCTTTCAGCCTGCAGAAGAAGGCCCTCCCGGTAATGAAGAAGGTGGTGCACCATTGATGGTAAAAGAAGGCGCAATGGATAATCCCAAAGTGGATGTAGTATTTGGTATGCACATCGAATCAGATATAGAGATCGGTAAATTTGAATATAAGCCCGGTGCATTTATGGCCTCCTCTGATTGGTTTACTATAAAAGTTAAAGGCAAACAATCACACGGTTCACAGCCCTGGAAAGGAGTTGATCCTATTGTGGTTTCAACAGAGATTATCAGTGGTCTGCAAACCATTGTAAGCCGCCAGTCAGAACTAACAAAAGCACCTGTCGTAATTACTGTAGGTAAATTTCATAGTGGTGTACGCCCCAATATCATTCCCGAAGAAGCAATGCTGGAAGGAACTATCCGTACACTTGACAGCAAGATGCAACAGGAAACACATGAGCGCATTAAAAAATTAGCTACTACTATTGCGGAAGCAATGGGTGCTACTGCTGAAGTAAATATCGAGACCAAGACACTGGTAACTTACAATAATCCGGATCTTGTAAAAATGATGGTTCCTTCACTGGAAACAGCAGCAGGCAAGGATAATGTAAAAGAACGCGAATGGGTTACCGGTGCCGAAGACTTTTCCTTTTACGGAGAAAAAGCCCCTGCTTTTTTCATATATGTTGGCGGTATGCCTAAAGGCGCCGACAAAATGAAAGCACCACCACACCATACTCCTGATTTTTATATTGACGACAGTCGTCTTGACGTAGGTGTAAAAGCATTTTGCCAACTGGTATTTGATTATGCAGCATTACAGAGTGCAGCTAACACTGCCAAACCTGTAAAAAAGAAATCCTGATATTCCTGTAACCAGCTAATTTCACCGGCTCAATTATACCTTAAACAGAAATATGGCCATGAAGCTGAACCTTACCGGCGCATTGCTCGCGATCTTTTTTCTTTCGTGCAATTCTATTCAATCACAGAAAAGCACTTTACCTCATGCTGAAATGATCCGCGATATCAGGTTTGATGATATCATTGATCTGTGTGGCGGCAGTGGTAACCCTTATTTGTTTTTTGATGAGCAAAAGAAGATCAACCCTGAGCTGGATAGCATTGCCAAATGCGTAACCCGCGATATGCCCAACGGGCAGATCTATTATCCGCATTACTGGGGCGATCAATGGCGCTGGGCAGTGGATCTTCGCGGTCGTCACCATCTTAAAAAAATATGGTACTACGTAGATAAGAACAGCTATTTCGTGGATACATTATTCTTCTACTCCACCAAAGACTTTACCAGCTTCAAGCAGATTGCGGCAGTAAACATTCCGATGGGTGCCAATGGCTGGTATTTTGTCACTGTAAATGATACTACCCGTTACCTGGTATCGGGTATGAAACGGTCACATGAAAAAGTATATAACAGCTTCGGAACAGTAAATATTACCGAGATCATTCCTTATGGTACATTGACGGATGCCAAACGTTTACCAGCTGCACCAGCCACTTATGCCGGTGCTATGCGTCCTAAAAAAG
Organism: Chitinophagaceae bacterium; assembly: GCA_047602185.1. Classification (GTDB taxonomy): domain Bacteria; phylum Bacteroidota; class Bacteroidia; order Chitinophagales; family Chitinophagaceae; genus PMP191F. Next base: position 2,920,364 of record JASGHY010000001.1, read on the forward strand.
CAATCGGCGACCTGATAGGTGTTAACATCATCGGAGGCTATGAGCCAATGTTCAATTTTGATGATTTTGCACACGTAAGGGCAATGAACGAACGCTCGTACATGGATGACATGCCTAATACCTCCATGACTGACAAAAAGTTCAATGCCGACCACTTTAATGAATACAGCGGTGGCGCCGTATGGAGGCCTATTCTTTCTTACCTGGATAGCTTTAATATTAAAGGCATTCTTACAACACCTGAGTTCAATGGCTCCAGCAAAAAGGTAATGGATCAGAATAAAGGCAATAACCCCGGCTGGCCTGTAAACAATCTTAACGACAACCCGTTGGTAATGTCCTCTTATACTGAGTCAGGCAGGTTCTTCTGGACACTGGGCGCAATAGTAGGCAACGTAAAAATGGATTCAACCAAAGTTCCCCTGGTGAAAATGCCACGCAAAACGGGCAGGAACTTCCGTACAGTATTGACCAATGGCAACGAGATCAACCGTTTCTGGGGAGCGCCTGATACTTCTACAACCGGCTGGCGCTATATCAGTAACTACCTGTACCTGCTGCAATCGCAGGTAGATTACGATGGATATGAAAGCACACTTGGAAGTAATCTTGGTCTTGCCAACGCAGATCCTAAGCTATTGCTAGGTATGGCGGCCGATTATAAACCAGACTCCCTGGTAGTACAATCGCGCGTACAGCTCAGCAGGGCCATGCGCAAAGACAAAAAGAACGTATTTGGTGTGTATGAGTTCAATGAATATCCTGATTCAGCCTATAGCGATCACAGGCGTTCACGTCATGCCATTGAATACAACCTGAGCGGTCATATTCAGAAAAATGTACAGCATGCGTACAAACTGGATTCATCCATGCAGATCTTCTGGACAGAGAATGGCATGGATGCCAATCCCAATACAGATAAAGCAACACCATTACGTACCGGCAATACCTGGACAGACCGTGAATGGCAGGCTATCAATCTTGGTTACAATATCATAGAAGTATCTAAAACCAATGTGGACAGGTATTTTATTTATGTAATGGTGACCAATGCGCCTGAAGATAACGGAGCAACTTTCCAGACGGCAGACCTGATGTCCAGCTATCCTGCTGTTGTGCGTAAAGCCTCTTTCTACTATGTAAAGAACCTGATTAGAACACTAAGAGAATACAGGCATGAAAAAACGATCAGCTCACAATGGAAGGGATTGGTAGTAGAAAAATACCGCAGCATTACACGTCCCGAAGAGGTAGCTTATGTGGTAGGTAATGCCAATACAAACGGCAGTACATTGACCAATCAAACCATCCAGGTAGGAAATGTTGCCGGGGATGCAATTGTACACGACCTGTCATTTACTGAGATCGGCACCAAACAATCGTCCCTGAAACCGGCAAACGGGGTACTGACAGTACCTGTTGTAAGCGAAAAACCAATAGTGATCAAACTGGTAGAAAAGCCTTAATAACACACTAAATAGTCTTTATAAAAGCTGGTAGTTTTATTACTACCAGCTTTTTTGTTTTCTATGAAATTATAGATATGCATTATTGGGAAATGACCTGTACATATTTGGAGAAGAACCCTAACAATAAGCAATCAGAATAAAAAAAGGATGATGACCATCGGCCATCATCCTCTATATTTTATCAGTGGCTGGAATCAACGGGAATCATTCACTATTCACCATTGACTACTCACTCTTCTATCCTTTCTTCTGTTCTTTCGCCCATGCATCCTTAAGGGTTACTGTCCTGTTAAAGATCATGCGCTCTTCAGAAGTATCTTTATCCAGGCAGAAATATCCTTTTCTCAGGAACTGGTAGCGATCTTCAAAGTGCGCCGCTTTCAACGCAGGTTCAGCATAGGCAGTAATAACCTGTAATGAATCAGGATTGATATAATCTTTAAAATCACCTTCTTCGCTGGAAGGATCCATCACCCTGAACAGGCGATCGTACAATCTCAGTTCTACAGATACTGCATGTGCCACGCTTACCCAATGGAGAGTACCTTTTACGCTGATACCTGAAGTATCGTTACTGCTTTTACTTTCAGGAATATAAGTACAATGTACTTCGGTAACATTACCATTATCATCCTTCACCACTTCGTCGCAACGGATAATGTAAGCACTTTTCAGGCGTACCATTTGCCCGGGAGCCAGTCTGAAGTATTTCTTTGGAGGATTCTCCATAAAGTCTTCCCGCTCGATATACAATTCACGGCTGAAAGGAATTTCACGTGAAGTTGTTTTTTCATCTTCAGGATTATCATCGCTGGTCAGCATTTCAAAACTATCGCTATAATTGGTAATCACCACTTTCAGCGGGTCAAATACCACCATTCTGCGGGTGGCAATTTTATTCAGGTGCTCACGTACACAGAACTCCAGCAAGGATACATCGATCAGGTTGTCTCTTTTTGCAATGCCGATCCTCTCACAGAAATCACGGATCGACTCGGGTGTATAACCACGACGGCGCAATCCACTGATCGTAGGCATACGGGGATCGTCCCATGCATCTACATACTTCTCATTCACCAGTTGCAACAGCTTGCGTTTACTCATTACGGTGTAAGTAAGGTTTAAACGTGCAAACTCATATTGATGAGAAGGGAAGATCTCCAGCTTTTCAATAAACCAATCGTACAACGGACGGTGTGGTATAAATTCCAGCGTACAGATAGAATGCGTAATATTCTCAATAGAATCGCTCTGTCCGTGCGCAAAGTCATACATCGGGTAAATACACCAGTTATCACCGGTACGGTGGTGGTGGGCATGCTTAATGCGATATAAAATAGGATCGCGCATGTGCATATTAGGCGAAGCCATATCCACTTTAGCCCTTAACACACGTTCGCCATCTTTAAATTTACCGGCACGCATATCAGCAAACAACTGCAGGTTTTCATCCACGCTACGGTTGCGGAAAGGGCTATCCTTACCAGGCTCGGTTGGGGTACCTTTCATAGCTGCGATCTCTTCGCTGGATGAATCATCTACATAGGCCAATCCATTCCGGATCAGTTTTACCGCAAATTCATATAGTTGTTCAAAGTAATCAGAAGCATATAATACCTGTGCCCACTGAAAACCAAGCCACTGTACATCAGCCTGGATGCTGTCCACATATTCAGTGTCCTCAGTTACCGGATTGGTATCATCAAAACGCAGGTTGGTTTTACCGCCATATTTCTGCGCCAATCCAAAATTGAGGCAAATACTTTTAGCATGTCCAATGTGCAGGTAGCCATTGGGCTCTGGTGGAAAACGGGTAAGAATAGATTGGTATTTACCCGAATTCAGATCCGCTTCAACAATTTCTTCAATAAAATTGAGCGACTTCTCTTCTTCTTTTTTAATCTCAGTCATAATCCTATGCTTTAATACCGGCTGTGGGCTTCTCAAGTGATGAAACACAACAGGATAACGCGAAAATAAGATTTGTGAGGCAGGTAGCCAAAGCTGTAGAGGATGCTCTTTCAGAAGCCTCGTAAATGAATGAGCCAGGAAATAACGAAGACGAATATCCAGCAGGAAGGGCCGGGGATTTATACAAAAAAATAAGAGCTGTAGAAACAGCTCTTCACCATTAATCAATAACCTATGAAAAACACTACTTTAGTATGAGTCAAAACTACACTACAGATGACTGAGGTCTAAATGTATTCGATGTTTATACTTAAATGCCTGATGAAAGAACTGAAAAACCCGATAAACCGTTGAATAACTGTTTTCTGTAATTGATTTTTGTCATCTACCTGCTTAGTAAAAAGCCCTCTATCCAGTTGATAATCAATAAAACACAAGGCCGCTTTTTAAAAGCATGTTAACCGTATAATTTCTCTTACCCACACAACTGAATAGGCGTAAATTAGCCGCTTTCAAAATTGTATATGATGCAAAAAAGTATTGCAACTGCTCTTTTACTAGCCTGCTCCATTATAGCAATGGCACAAAACCGGATGACACCGGAACTGCTCTGGCAACTTGGCCGCGTAAGCGGGATGGGAATTTCGAAAGATGGGAAGTATGTAGTGTATTCTGTAAGTACTCCCGATGTGGCGACCAATAAAAGCAGCCGCAAAACTTATATCGTTCCTGTTGGTGGTGGTCAGCCTGCAGTTATCACCAATGCAGATAGCCTGCTGGCTAATAAAAATATTTCTCCTGAAGGCAATTACATTCTCAGCAACCAGGAAGTAAAGATCAAAAAGGTTACCGGGGCAGATTACTATCCCGAGTTAACCAGGTCAAACGCCTATATTTTCGATAATCTAAATTACCGTCACTGGGATACCTGGGAAGATGGCAAATTTGACCATGTTTTTATAGCTCCTGTTGTCAATGGGAAAGCCGGTGAGGTAAAAGATATTATGCCCGGCGAAGCATTTGACTGTCCTCAGAAACCTTTTGGTGGCGACGAAGATTATATCTGGCATCCTGATGGCAAACACGTGCTCTATGTGACCAAGAAAAAATATGGCAAACTCTACGCTACCAGCACCAATACAGATCTGTACCTGTATGATCTGCAGACAGGCAACACACAAAACCTTACAGAAGGAATGATGGGCTATGATATTGCTCCTGAATACAACAAACAGGGACAGCTGGCGTGGATGAGTATGAAACGTGATGGCTACGAAGCAGATAAGCAGGATATCATTGTATTGAACGGCACCCTTAAAACCAATCTTACAGTTCAACGGGACGACATTCATGTTGAAGGTTTTAAATGGAGTGTCGACGGAAAAAAGATCTTCTTTTGGGCACCTATCAACGGTACATTACAGTTGTTTGAAGTGAACTATCCCGGTCTTACCAAAATGGCAGTTGTTATTCGCCAACTCACCAAAGGTGATTTTGATATTACCGGTATCATTGGCCAGTCAGGTAATTCACTGATCGTTTCCCGTACCGACATGAATCATGCTGCTGAGTTATACACAGTCGATCTCAGTTCAGGTAATATGGAGCAACTGACGCATGTAAATGATGCTACCTACAGCTCTATTGGCATGTGCAAAACAGAAAGACGCTTTGTAAAAACTACCGATAATAAACAAATGCTGGTTTGGGTAATCTATCCGCCAAACTTTGATGCGTCTAAGAAATATCCTACACTGTTATATTGCCAGGGAGGGCCACAATCTGCTTTAACACAGATGTATTCTTACCGCTGGAACTTCCAGCTGATGGCTTCACAGGGATATATTGTGGTAGCACCCAACAGAAGAGGAATGCCGGGACATGGTACAGCCTGGAACGAGAAGATCAGTAAGGACTGGGGCGGACAGGTAATGCAGGACTACCTCGCTGCTATTGATGCAGTTTCCAAAGAAAAATTTGTAGACGTTAACCGCAGAGGTTGTGTAGGCGCCAGCTATGGAGGTTACTCAGTGTACATGCTGGCAAGTATCCATAAAAACCGTTTTAAGACCTTTATTGCACACGATGGGATCTTCGATCTGCAAAGCTGGTATGGCACTACAGAAGAACTCTGGTTTGCCAACTGGGATATGGGAGGTAATTACTGGAACAAACAAAATGCCATTTCACAAAGATCATATACACAGTTCTCCCCTATCAATTTTGTTGATAAATGGAACACGCCAATTATGATTGTACAGGGTGGTAAAGATTTCCGTGTACCTATTGAGCAAGGTCTCGAAGCCTTCCAGGCAGCACAATTACGTGGCATTAAAAGTAAGTTACTGTACCTACCCGACGAAAACCACTGGGTACTGAGTGCCCAGAATGCACAGGTATGGCAGAAGGAGTTTTTTGGCTGGCTCAATGAAACATTGAAGTAAGTACGAAATACGAAGTACGGGTTGATTTACATCCGTGCTTCGTTTTTTATTTTAGATAGTAACAACCATCCGGGGAAGAAAATCCGAAGTCAAAACAGAGCCGTACTCCATACTTCTGACTTCGTATTTATTTATCATAGTTTCTTGCCCCAAACAACAAGCTCCCTACTCTCACCATCGTACTTCCTTCTTCCAAGGCAATGGCATAATCACTGCTCATGCCCATTGAAAGGATGTTGAAAGAGCAATTAGGAATTGTTTGTTGCGCATATTTATCTGCCAGTGATCGCAGGTAATGAAACTCTTTCCTGATCTTGTCCTTATCTTCCGTAAAGGAGGCCATTCCCATTAGCCCCTGCACACGCACATTGCTCCATGCACCGGCGTCGGCACTCAACTGGCCAATCAGGTCATCAAGTTCCTGCTCATCAAGACCAAACTTCGTTTCCTCCTGGGCTATATGGATCTGCAACAGCACATCTATAACACGATCATTGCGCAGCGCCTGTTTGTTTACTTCCTGCAATAATCTGGCACTGTCAATGCCATGAATGAGGTGTACAAACGGAGCTATGTATTTTACCTTGTTGGATTGTAAATGACCAATAAAATGCCATCGGATATCTGCCGGTAATTCCGCCTGTTTATCTACCAGCTCCTGTACATAGTTCTCACCAAAATCACGTTGTCCAAGATTATACAGATCGCTGATATCCGATGCAGGCTTGGTTTTGGAAACCGCCACCAGGGTTGCTTTACCTGCCAACTCACTACTGATTGCTTTATATGATTCTTCGTTAATTGCCATTCCTCGTGCTTGCTTTAAACTGCAAATTTATCAAACTCCCTGTTTATGCCCGTGCTACAATTGAATTTTACTCCACGCGGTACGCTGAATATTGCGAATGACCAGTACAGAAAACACCACGAATAAAACAGCCAAACAGTAGATAACCCACCACCAATTGAGTTTAATAATAAGAAAATGCAACCCCACCAGTGTACTTATCAATATCATTTGCATGATCATCGTTATAAATCGCCCTGACTGTTCCTTTACATTGGGCTGACATGAAAAAGGAAGGCGTTTGGGAGATAAAGACCCCATTATAAAAAAGCAAAGCAGGTTATTGAAAAAGCCAAATACAAAATCATCTATTACCGGTATGCCCCAGATATACAGCGCAAATGCAAATAATACGAGGTATATCGGAATAAAATATTTTACAAATACAGCTTTGAGCATTCCTGTAACGATCTCTCCGGGCCTTTGAACAGGTGAACAATGATAAACCCAGGCTGCCTGGAAATTCTCATTAAATGAAACCAGTGCAATACTCGTTAAGATGGTAAACATTGGCAGGTAAATAAGCCACAGGAACTTATTAGTATCCGGGAGATTATGCCAGTATTCTGCCAGGTGTTGCCCCCTGTTGAATACAAAAATGAAAATAAAGACTGCTATATAGGCCAGGCTGGGATAAAACTGCATGCGGAAGCTCTTATCGCGCCCGGTGATCTTCCAGGTAAGGGTAAAGCCGGCTTTTTCCAGGTGGGTCTGGCAAAACAATGCTGACAACCTTTCTGATAAAGTTTTCGATTCTTTTGAAGCGATAACCTTGGTTTTTCTTCCACCGCTGTCCTGGTTTACATTGGCCAGCTTTGCCGCAAATATGGGCGCAAAGTATTTTATCAGCAGCCAAAAGGTTATTACCGGCACACCCACCGCCAGTGCAACCATCAACAAGTGTATATTGTCGAAGGAGAGATTATGCACTGCCTCAAGTACCAACGCCATCCACACAGGAGGTAAAATAAAAGAATACCAGTGCAGATGGAAATCGGCAGATACTTCTTCCAGGTTTATCAAACGGGGAAACAGTTGAAAGCCTACCGCAAAGAAAATGGTCATAAAGATCTGGAAGAAGGTTACCACCTCCTTCACCTTTTCCTCACTGCTTAGCCTCATTATCAGCAGGTACAAAAGATAGGTAAGAAATACAGCCAGTAATACGGCAAGCACAGATGTAACAATGCCTACAAGCCCTGTTAAGAAGCCATATTTAATAAAAATGGCTACCACAGGACATATAGCCAATACAATGGTAAACTGGAACAGGTAAATAAAAATATGCAGCGAACGGGCCATAAACATCGTTCTGCTATTCACTGGCCTTGGTAAGATCACCAGGTTATCCGTAGTATCCAGCAGTACCGCTGAAAAGTCAGTGATCAATGTGAGTGCCATCATAAACAGCAGGTAGCTGTGATAAATGATCATTCCCAACACCAGTGGAAACCACCCGATCGCAATGGCAACAAATAATCCCATAAAGCCATAGCCTAAAAAAGCGGCCCATAGTTTATTACTGTTTCCATCCTCATCGTTCCTGCGTTTCCATCCTACATGCACACGACGTTTATCCATTAACAGCTTTACCTGCACAATTAAAAAAAGCTGTGTTACATCAACATCCTGCCGCTTGAATAAACCACGGAACAGGAATAACAACCTGAGTAAAAGTTTTTCCATGGCTTAGTTTTTCAGGATATCAATAAAGTGGCCGGCAGTAGCCTGGTGCTGTTCATCGCCGGTAAGTGCAGTAAAGATATTTTCCAGAGATCCCTGGTGAGCATTGGCTTTCAGCGTTTCAAAGGTACCGTCTGCAATCACCTCTCCTTTATTGATAATGATAATGCGGTCACTGATCTTTTCCACTACATCCATCAGGTGCGAGGAATAGAATATTGTTTTGCCGGCCTGTTTCAACTGTGCAAGAATCTCTTTTACCAGGATCACAGCATTGGCATCAAGGCCACTGAGTGGTTCATCAAGAAAAATGATCTCAGGATTATGGATCAGACCGGAGATCAATAACACTTTTTGCCGCATGCCTTTACTGAAGCTGCTCATCCTTACTTTGGCCTTATCCGACAACTCAAACAATTTCAATAGCTCCCATGCTTTATTCTCAATAACAGCTTCGTCCATGCCATATAATTTCCCGATAAAGTCGAGATATTCCAATGGCGTTAATACCTCGTATAAAGCAGCCTGTTCCGGTATATAACCAATACGTTTTTTGATCTCCAGCGGATCTTTGCGGATATCCATTCCCAGCACATTTACGTCCCCTTCAAAATCGCCGATAATGCCGGTAAGAATTTTAATGGTGGTGCTTTTGCCAGCACCATTAGGACCTATATAACCAATGATATGTCCGCCATCGAACTGCAGATCAATACCCTGCAGTACATAGGTACCACTGTATTGTTTACGTAAACGGGTAAGCTGGATAATACTCATGAAGGGTGTTTAAGAACTCTAAAAATAGTGTAAAGCAGGTATATTAAGAAGTAAGATGGGACTGATGGTTGAAGCACCTGATAGTTTGATAGTTATTACTCCAGGTACCCTAAAATAATCCAGCTATCCAGTCTTTAAACTATAAAAAATGCCAACCCCGGGGGCTGGCATTTTCAAATTATCTGAATTAGAAGATTTCCCTATTATTTCAATATGCTCCTGCTGATCACAATCCTTTGTACTTCACTGGTACCTTCATAGATCTGTGTAATTTTTGCATCACGCATTAATCGTTCTACGTGGTATTCTTTTACATAGCCATATCCACCATGTACCTGTACAGCTTCTACGGAGATCCACATGGCAGCCTCACTGGCATATACTTTTGCCATGGAAGAGCTTAATCCATAATCAAGATGCTGGTCTTTTTCCCAGGCAGCTTTCAAACAAAGCAGGCGTGCAGCTTCCACACGGGTTGCCATATCTGCCAGCTTAAATTGTATTGCCTGGTGATTCATGATCTCTTTCCCGAAGGCTTTTCTTTCCTTGGAGTATTTCAATGCCAGTTCATAAGCACCGCTGGCAATACCCAGCGCCTGCGATGCAATTCCAATGCGGCCTCCCGCCAATGTTTTCATGGCAAAAGTAAACCCGAAGCCATCTGCACCAATACGGTTGGCCTTAGGCACTTTTACATCGTTGAAAAGAATAGTATGCGTATCGCTGCCACGGATCCCTAGTTTATTTTCTTTGGCACCCACTGTTACGCCGGGCCATTTTTTCTCTACAATAAATGTATTGATACCCTTACTCCCTTTGGATGGATCTGTTTGCGCCATTACAAGATAAACAGACGCGGAAGAACCATTGGTAATCCAGTTCTTGGTGCCATTCAGCAAGTAATAATCGCCCATGTCTTCTGCCGTAGTACGTTGAGAAGTAGCGTCACTACCAGCTTCCGGCTCACTCAATAAAAACGCGCCGATATATAATTCTCCATCTTTACGTCCCTGGGCCAGCGGGGTAAGATATTGTTGTTTCTGCTCTTCTGTTCCGAAATTTTCAAGTCCCCAGCAAACCAGGCTGTTGTTTACACTCATACATACGCTTACACTGGCATCAATCTTACTAATCTCTTCCATGGCCAGTACATAGCTCACTGTATCCATACCTGCACCACCGTATTCAGGACTTACCATCATCCCCATAAATCCTAATTCGGCCAGCTTTAATACCTGCTCTTTCGGGAACTTCTGGTGTTCATCACGCTCAATTACACCGGGCAAACATTCCTGTTGTGCAAAATCGCGTGCGGCACGCTGGATCATCAGTTGTTCTTCTGTTAATTGAAATTGCATAATGCTTGATGGCTTTTAATTGGTCGCAAAAATAGCAGAATTCATGACAAAACTAACAATTGTTCGTTTTTTGCAACTATTTCGATTGCAACTACCTGTATGCCAGCCTACTAAAACACTTTGGTAATTGCCAGATAAATGATCGAAGCTGCCACCACAATCATCCAGTATGCTCCCCTTTTAGTACGTTTCTCTATATTCTGATTGCGTTGGATACTATAAAAACTCCAGCCCATTGCAACGAGGCTAAGTACTGCGCTTATTGCCACCAGCAACCTGTTATCTGACATATACACAGTTACCATAGATGCAATCAGGATCAATGATAATGCAAAACGTGTCCACTGTTTTACTTTACCAGGCGCGGCTGGTGTAATGGGCTGTATCTTTCCCAGTTCCTGCTCCAGCAGTTCTCTGTTCTCAACATACCGGGGTATATAAAGGAGATCGTTTGCCTTAAGGCCTTTGATGAAATAACTGCCATCTTTACTTTTAGTGATCGCTGTTATATCCTTTGTGTACATATCAACATCCGGCACACCCTTTTGCTCACGCGTAAGAAGCGTGTCTGTAACAGTCAATAAATAAGTTTCGTACAGTACCTGTTGCCGCTGTACATTATTGCGCGTAGAATAACCAACCAACAGAATAACAATAATTGGAGCAATTAAAATATACAGGTTATCCTTTATAGCACTGAGATCACCGAGGCTGAAGAAATACACGCCACAGAAAAGTAGCAATGTAAAAACAGCAGAAATAACAGACCGCCTGATGATAATTTTTTTAGGCTCGCTGATCCGTTCCGGATCAAGTTTAAACTCGCGCATGTTTTTGTAAGAATAGTTTATGGGAAACAGGTGTTATCAGTTGCTGACAATTAGCAGGGTGGTTTGACGGCTATATGGTTTGATTGTTGTGACAGATAACCATAGAACAATAAAACCATCTGATCTCACTTTTCGCCTACAAACATACTATAATCCGGTTGGTAACCTGCACCCTACCTCCTGTAAGTTGCACCTCAATCTCACATTTCCGGAATTCGTTATCTTTGGTACCACCATTGTTTAATTTATGCAGCTTGCTTTCAAACGTCCTGGCTGGTTTTTCTCCTTTGCAGAGCGCCTGCTCCCGGTAAACTACTATATCCCGGGTTAGCGTTGCTGTTTATTCCTTGTTATTCCCCCCCCCAATTTATTTATTCCCAATTGATTAAATTTTTGTCTTATGACTAAAAAGGATAAGAATATTGTACATGTTACATCCGAGATAGGCACTCTCCGACGATTATTGGTTCATAGCCCGGACAGTGGCCTGGGTAGAGTTGTTCCATCAAAAGCACAGGACTGGTTGTTTGAAGATATTGTACACCTGGATACCATCCGTCGCAAAGAATACGATTACTATACAAAAGTCCTGCTTTATTTCCTGGACCCAGAGAAAATAAAAGGTCGTTTGCAACAGGTAGATGCTCCTGCTAACCGCCGTGAATTTTATAAGCCTGAAAAAACACAATTCTTTCGTTCAGATAAAGTAGTGGAGCTGGAATGGTTACTGGCAGAAATACTGGAGAATAATGAGATACGTTTAAAACTGGTAGCTTCTGTCTGTGCTATTGAAGGTTGTTCGTATGCCATGCAAAATGAACTGCTTGGGTTATCGCCAATTGAATTGTCCAAAGTATTTATCAGTGGCGCAATGCCACAGGAAACACTGGTATTTCCTCCTATCCCTAATTTTATCTTTACACGTGATATCGGTATCGTGATCAATGATCATATACTCCTGAACAAACCTGCACGTAAAGCCCGTACGCGCGAAGCACTGCTGGCTAAATTCATTTTCTTCAATCACCCGTTCTTCAGCAATTACCACGATAAGATATTAGAGATTCCCGATACTTTCCATCACTTTTTATTGCCACGCGATGGCGATGAAAAGAAAGTAACGCTGGAGGGTGGAGATGTAATGGTGGTAACTAAAGATCACCTGCTGGTAGGTGTAAGCGAACGTACTTCTATGGAAGCTGCCCGCCAGGTAGTGAATATGTTATTTGAAAAGAACATTGTTAAAAAGATCACCATCATCAAGATCCCTAAAAAAAGGGATTATATGCATATCGATACCGTATTTACCCAGGTGAAACGAAATATATGGGTAATGTTGGGTGCTTTCTCCAAAAAGGTGATGAAACACGAAGATGCAGATCCGGTTGAAAGAGTGCTGGAAGGTGTTAAAAAAGATGAAAAAATCAAGATCATTCAATTCAGAAAGAAAGATATCGATAATCCTGAGTATTTTGATAACCTGGAAGAGTTACTGATTGATATCAGCGAACGCGACCTGGGTTGTAAAGAAAAAGTACAGTTCATTTATTCCGGTAACAACCAGTTTCCGTTTGATACCCGTGAGCAATGGACTGATTCCTGTAATCTTTTGGCATTGCGCGAAGGGGTGGTACTGGGATATGACCGCAATGACAAAACAATAGAGGCCTTTACCGATGCAGGTTTCAAGATTATCCCTGTAAAAGAATTACTGGAGCAGTTTGAAAAGGGCATTACAGATCCTTCCGATCTTGAAGATACCCTCATCCTGATGCCTTCGGCAGAATTATCACGTGCGCGCGGAGGTTTTCATTGTATGAGCATGCCTTTGCTGAGAGAGGATGCATAAAGCCTGAGGTCGGAAGTCAAAAATCAGATGATTCGCTTCTGGCTATTGCCTACGTTTCAGTATTCATATTATCTTAATTCAGAAGTCTGTCAATGAAGAAGTATATCTCATACATCAGACTTCATACATCATTCTAACAACTATGCAGAATACCTCACATATCTTAATGATAAGACCGGTCAATTTTACTTTTAATGCAGAAACTGCTGTAAATAACGCATTCCAGGTATCAGGCCAGGCCAGCGATGCACACGAAAAAGCCGTGAAAGAATTTGATGCACTGGTTGCTACATTACGCAATAACGATGTGGATGTACTGGTAGTTGATGATACACCAGAGCCACATACACCCGATTCTATTTTCCCTAATAACTGGGTTTCTTTTCATGAAGATGGTACAATCTGTCTCTACCCCATGTTTGCAGACAACAGGCGCGACGAACGTAAGCCAACTGTGCTTGAACAGGTATCAAAACGTTTTGTGGTAAAACAGCTTGCCGACTTTACTCACTATGAAGATGAAGAATCTTTTCTGGAAGGTACCGGCAGTATGGTTCTTGACAGGGATAACAAAATAGCGTATGCCTGTCTATCACCCAGGACAAACGAAAACGTATTGGATGATTTTTGCGAAACAATGGGCTATGAATCTGTGATTTTTGATGCTGTGGATGCAAAAGGACAGCCTATTTATCACACCAACGTATTGATGTGCGTGGCAGATAAATACGTAGTTATCTGTCTTGATTGTATTCCTAATGAATTTGAGCGGGAAATTGTAAAAGACTCCATTGCACAATCCGGTAAAGAACTGATTGAGATCAGTATGGATCAGCTCAATCATTTTGCGGGCAATATGCTGCAGGTAAAGAACCAAAAAGGCGACCTGTTACTGGTAATGTCCAGCCAGGCATGGAACAGCCTTACACCGGAGCAACAGTATAAACTAAACACTTTCAATATCATTATCCATGCCCCACTTACCACTATTGAAACCAATGGCGGTGGCAGTGCCCGTTGTATGATGGCTGAAATATTCTTACCTACTCAAAAAAACTAACTACGTGCGTATATTCTTACTGCTCTTTTTGACTGTGCTCATTTTACAAAACAGCCAGGCTCAGAAAGCCAAACCTTATATTGATTCATTACTGGCGTACCAGAAAAACTATGTTGACTCCCATGAAGTAGTAAAGGGAGCAGACAGAAAAAATATCCGGTTCTACCCTATTGCTAAGACATATCAAATAGCGGCTAAATTTGAATACATTGCCAATGGCGAATGGTTCAGCATGCCTACATCAACCGGTAAGTCTGCTGTTTACCGGAAGTACGGGAAACTAACATTCCGTATTCACGATACTACAGTCCATTTGTTTGTGTACCAGTCGCAATCGCTGATGAATGTAGAGAAGTATAAAGATTATCTCTTCATTCCATTTACAGATCTTACTACCGGCGAGGGCTCTTATGACAACGGACGTTACCTTGAATACTATATTAAAGATATTCAGCACAACCAACTGGTAATCGATTTTAATAAAGCATACAACCCTTACTGCGCTTATCTGCCGGGATTCAGTTGTCCTTTACCTCCACAGGAAAATGCCTTGCAGGTAACTATTGCAGCCGGGGAAATGAAGTATGCAAAAGCGCATTGATAGGCTGGTTGCCGTATAGCTGTCAACAATCATATGCAGGCAAACACTTCATACAATAATAACCGACAATTACGGCTATTACTTCCCAGCCTGGGCTGCATGCTGTTTGTGTTACTCTATATTATTGCGGCCCTATTATACCCCGGAGGTTCACAATTTGACCCACAGGCAAAAGGCTTTAGTGTACTGCATAATTACTGGTGCAACCTGCTCAATGTACAGGCTTTAAATGGCACCCCTAACACCGCAAGACCGGTAGCCATTGCTGCTATGATTGTATTGTGCCTGTCGTTAAGTTTATTCTGGTATCTTTTTCCTGCCTGTACTGATCTGCCGGTTTATTTCAGGAAGGCTATCCGTATATCCGGCACATTGGGAATGCTCATTGCCATCTTCCTTTTTGCTAATCTCTATCATGATGTGGTGATCAATATTGCAGGAGTAGCAGCTTTGATGGCATTGATAGGAACAGCCATTGGCATTTACAGGAATAAGTGGTATGGGCTGTTCTGGTTTGGCATGGGTTGTGCCGTGCTCATTGGCATCAACAATTATATTTATTACACTGGTAATGGGCTCTATGCATTACCAGTAGTTCAAAAGATCACCTTTGCCTGTTTTTTGTTGTGGATAAGTTTAATTAATTTCAGAATGTTTTCTACCACATGTCAATCATAAATAAGATACAAGCTATACTATATTTAAGCTGCTTATTTTTCATATCCTGTAAAGAGAATCGTTCCGCAATTACTCATAATACTTCCAATCAATATATCGCACTGCAACCTATAGGGAATTACAATACCCAATGACTGAACTTTATCAAAAAAGATTTACAGGATTTTTTCCATAAGCAGGTAATTATTTTACCCTCAATAGAGTTACCGGCCAGTTATTTAAATACTGAAAAAGGTAAACGATACAATGCAGATTCCATTATTCACCTGCTTCGCTCTTTTAAGAACGACAGCATCATTGATGTGGCAGGGCTAACGCATGAAGACATTTACACGACTAAACGTGATGAATATGGTAATATAAAACAGCCGGTTTCCACTTATACAGTATGGGGCGTTTTTGGACTGGGTTATCAACCCGGATCGTCCTGCATTATATCCGATCGCCGGTTACAGACAAATGATACCAATATTTTCGAACATAGGTTACGAACAGTTATAATACACGAAATAGGCCATAACCTGGGGCTTACACATTGCCCAACCTCGGGATGTATTATGTCTGACGCCAATGAAAAGATCTCAACTGTGGACAATAGCGGCAATGATTATTGCAGTAAGTGCAAGACATTCTTAAAGTTATAGCATATGCAGATCCTGGATCACTTCCCGAACATCTTCTTCAACCCCTCTGCAAACGACATTGGTTCATAGCCCAGCTCTTTTCTTGCTTTGTCGATAATAAAGTTTGTTTTAGGTGGGCGACGACCGGGTTGTGAAAAGGTGGAAGCATCCACTTGTTCAATTTTTGTTGTATCCAGTTCAAACAACTCGGCAGTTTGTACAGCTATTTGGTAAGGAGTCAGTACATCCTTCCCTGCGATATGGAAAATGCCCTCCGCCTTTTTTTCAATGATCAGTAAAATACCTTTTGCAAGGTCTCCCACATAGGTAGGCGTACGCACCTGGTCATTTACTACTTTTATAGTTTTACCCTGTTCAAGACTATCTTTTGCCCAGGTGACAATGTTATTGCGTGTACCCTGCAACACTTTTCCATACACCAGTGCTGTACGTACAATAGCCCAAGGAATTTCACTGGTTTGTACAATACTTTCTGCCTGCATTTTGGTAAACCCGTAATGGCTCACGGGCATCAGTTCATCATCTTCCTTATAACCGCCTGCCTCACCATCAAATACAAAATCAGTAGAAATATAAATAAACTGGCTGCTCAGTTGTTCTGCATCCACCAGCACCTGTGAGGTTCCCTGCACATTCACCCGCTCACTGAGTTCGGGACTTACCTCACATTCATCCACCTGCGTCATGGCAGCGGCATGTACCACTACGTCGGGCTTTTCACGATGCATTACGGCAAATACTGAATTGCCGTCGGTAATATCCATATCGTAATAAACATACTTTTCAGACGTTTCAAAAGGTAACCTGCTGTTACCTCTCCCGGTAGCTACCACGGAATGATCTTTTTCCAGCAATAATTGAGTAAGATGTTGTCCTAATAACCCATTGGCTCCCGTGAGTAATATTTTCATTTGCCAAAAATAAATTGCAATAACAATAAAAAAACAAATCAATAATATTTGAGGTTACAATTTCTTCAACCCCTTGCCAGCACTGACATGTAGCAGTCTGCCACATCTTTGTTGCACGCTGTTGCAATTATGTAATCCCTTTAAAAATGTATAAATCTGTGTATGAGTACGATGTACACGTTGGAATCAAAACAAAACCTTATTTTTGAACCCGGGTTCCAAACCCATTGATATTTTTTTAATATTTCTTCTTGTTGTTTGATTTTTTTTTAATAAACAACCCAATTGATTGTAATACATGGCAAAAAAGGTGACTAAAATAGGTGTCCTTACTTCGGGAGGTGACTCACCGGGCATGAATGCTGCTGTCCGGGCCGTAGTAAGAACAGGGCTTTATAATGACCTTGAAGTGTTTGGAATTATGCGCGGATACAGTGGTATCATCGAAAACGATATTGTTCCCATGCACTCACGTAGTGTTGCCAACATTATCCAGCGTGGCGGCACTATTCTGAAAACAGCCCGTTGTAAAGAGTTTTTTACACCCGAAGGTCGCGCCAAAGCATACGATAATCTTAAAAAACTGGGCATTGATGGCCTGGTGGTCATTGGTGGCGACGGTTCTTTCCGTGGCGCCGATATCTTCAGCCGCGAATATGATATTCCGTGTATCGGTTTGCCCGGTACTATTGATAAAGATATTGCCGGTAGCGATTCTACCATCGGTTTTGATACTGCCGTAAATACTGCTGTAGAAGCCATTGATAAAATACGTGATACCGCCGACGCTCACGACCGTCTTTTTATTATTGAAGTAATGGGACGTGACGCCGGTTATATTGCCCTGCACAGTGGCATTGCCACCGGAGCTGAGCATATCCTGATCCCCGAACGCAAAACCGACATTGAAGCCCTGGTACGCTCTTTACAGGAAAAGGAAAGACGTAAGAAACTGGTGAATATGGTGGTAGTAGCCGAGGGGGATGAGTTTGGTGGTGCTAACGAAGTAGCTAAAGTGGTAAAAGAACGCATGCCACTGGCAGATACACGTGTTTGTATCCTGGGACATATTCAACGTGGTGGTGCCCCCACCTGCTTTGACCGTTTAATTGCCAGCCGTATGGGCTATGCAGCGGTTGAATGCCTGTTGGAAGGTCGCAACAATGTAATGGTGGGTATTGTAAACAACAAGCTGCACTATACTTCGCTTGAGAAAGCTGTAAAATCCAAACAGCATATCAGCGAGGAGTGGATTAAGATAGTGAAGATCCTTGCCAGCTAGTGAGTGAATGGTGAGTGATTCCTGCCATCTTTACAGCCTGCATTTGTCGGTAAGCCCTGTATTTTACCGATAAGCTAAACAGGTAACATTTAGTTTCAATGCAAGCCGTACATTAGTAGTTCTTTATTTGCGCCTTAGCACCTTTGCGTGCAAATACATCAACCGGAAATTAATAAATCGAAATAATCCAATGGCTAGAGACATCTCAAAATATCTGCACAACCAAATGGACAAGAAAGCAGGTATTGATCACGTTTCGCACCGTACCAAGATTGTAGCAACAGTAGGCCCGGCCTGTGATACGTACGACAAGTTGTTAGAACTGGTAAAAGCGGGCGTTAACATTTTCCGTCTTAACTTCTCTCACGGTACACAGGAAGATAAAGCGAAAATCATTGAGCACATCCGTGCCATTAACAAAACAGAACCTTATAACATCTCCATACTGGGTGATCTGCAGGGGCCTAAATTGCGCGTTGGCGAAATTGAAAATGGTTCTCTCCTGATCGAGCCCGGCGATATCCTCACTTTTACTTCAAAAGAAAAAGTGGTTGGTAACAAAGAGAAGATCTATGTTTCTTACCCCGATCTGCACGAAGATGTAGAAGTAGGTAATAAGATATTGATCGATGACGGTAAACTGGAAGTAGTGGTAACTGAGATCACCAAAGCCGGTGATGTGAAAGTAAAGGTTACTTATGGTGGCATGCTATTCCCTAAAAAAGGAGTAAACCTGCCTGATACCAAAATATCCCTTCCTGCCCTTACTCCAAAAGATATTGCTGACCTTGATTTTATCATTGAACAGGAACTGGACTGGGTAGCATTGTCTTTCGTTCGTAAAGTGGAAGACATCATCGACCTGAAGAAACGACTGGCAGAAAGGAAAAGCAAAACAAAAGTTATTGCTAAGATAGAAATGCCATCTGCACTGGTAGATCTCCGCAACATCGTGGTAGAATCAGATGCAGTAATGGTTGCACGTGGAGACCTCGGTGTTGAGCTGCCTGTAGAAAAAGTACCGATGGCTCAGCGCGATATCATCCGTAAATGTCTTCACAGGGCTAAACCTGTGATTGTGGCTACACAGATGATGGAGAGTATGATCGACCGCGTAAAACCGAATCGTAGTGAAATTACCGACGTTGCCAATGCTGTACTGGAAGGTGCAGATGCGGTGATGCTGAGTGGTGAAACTGCTACTGGTAAACATCCTGCCCTGGTGGTAGAAACCATGCGCAAGATCATTCTTGAAGTAGAAAAAACAGAATACCGCTATAACCGCGAGGAAGATCTGAAGCCTCAGCCTCACTCTCCTTCTTTCCTGAGTGATGCTATTTGTTATAATGCCTGTAAGCTGGCTAATGACGCGCATTCTGATGCATTGATCGGGATGACACAAAGTGGTTATACTGCCTTTATATTAAGCAGCTACCGCCCTAAATCCCCGCTGTATATCTTTACTAAAGAACGCAGCCTGGTAAACCAGTTAAGTTTGAGCTGGGGCGTACGTGCATTCTTTTACGATGAGGAAGAAAGCCTTGATGACATTATGTTCGACCAGATCAGGATCCTGAAAGAAAGAGGCTTCCTGAAAACAGGTGATGTCGTGGTGAATACCGGTAGTACGCCTGTAACCCTGCACTTACCAACGAACGTACTGAAGATCACAAAGATTGATTAACGTACATACTTCATACACAAAAGCCGCAGTATTAATACTGCGGCTTTTTTATTGTCGTAACTTTTTCGTTATTGCTACTTCAACGTCGTTTGAATTAAGGAATGATATTCCGGCGGGTGGAGACACCCGCTGGGGGCGTTCTGTGGCTGGTGTCTTCACCAGCTATTTCATTCAATGACATTGATTGCTATTTTTTATTTCTCATTCTACATTTTCAACTTACCACCTTCTAAAAACAGAAGGGCCTCCCCCCCGGAAGGCCCTTCATCGAAGTGATTGATTGAACCCCTAAAACCCTAAAACGTTTCGTCAAACTAAAAAAGACTAAACGTTAGCATAAAAGCATGCTATATCTATTGACACTTGTCAATGCCAGTTCGTTGCACCTCCATGTCAAAAAAATTGGAGCTAAATATGACTAAAGGTTCTAAACAGATGGTTTTCAATCATAAATACTTTGTATTGGAATTAAGTTATTTTACTTTTTAGGAAGCCTTGATCTGAGATCAGCAACAGAAATTGTAACCATGCGTCCTATGACTTTCTTATCACGATAAGTTATCATGCGCATATTTACGGCATCCTTTGGTACAATTACCGGTTGAGTATACTTAGGATAATAACGATCGGGATATGAGTTATCGAAGCTATAATAGATATCAAGTCCATCCACTTCAGTAGATAATTCTACTTTCAAAGCATCGTTATCGCCTCTTATAGCTTT
The DNA here is from genome assembly GCA_047602185.1 of Chitinophagaceae bacterium. Taxonomy (GTDB): domain Bacteria; phylum Bacteroidota; class Bacteroidia; order Chitinophagales; family Chitinophagaceae; genus PMP191F. The sequence continues at coordinate 2,941,116 of JASGHY010000001.1, forward strand.
TATAGCAGGATCATACATGCTTGGAGCATATTTGATCTCTGCTGCATCAAAACGTTTGAAATGCTCTTCTGTTCTGTGCACAAAATCATTCCAGTTCTTTTTCTCTTTGGGTGACCATACAGACTCTGCAATAGCAAAAGCCCTGGGCCATGTCATGTACTCAGCATGACGCATGTTATAGATCTGTTCTGTCCATAAGTTAGCCTGCCCTCCTTTAATATATTTTGCATCCACACCATCCGGTACGGGATCAAACTGGTAAGCAGTTTTTAACCTCACTATACTATACACCGGTGGTTCTATAGCAGGATCGCCCTGCCTGAGATCAATATACACAAATGAAGAAGGCGTCATTACAACATCGTGTCCTGCTTTGGCAGCTGCAACACCGCCTTTAATGCCACGCCAGCTCATCACTGTTGCACTTGGCGGTATTCCTCCATCGAGGATCTCATCCCATCCTATCAGCTTTTTTCCTTTTGACTCTACGATCTTTGCCACACGTTTTACAAAATAGCTTTGCACTTCGTGCATGTCTTTCAGGTTCTCGCGTTGCATCAGTTGTTTTATGGCTTCACTTTTTTCCCAGAAGTTCTTTGCGCACTCATCTCCACCCATGTGGATATACTGGAAAGGAAATAGCTGTGCTACTTCTGTAAATACTTTATCGAGAAATGTATATACTTCTTCATTGGCAGGACAAAGTGTATTATCAACCAAAGCATAAAAACCTGTATCAGTCCATTGCATAAACTTATCGCCTGAGGCTACACGGTAATTGCCCGGCGTGCATGACAGGTTAGGAAAGGTAGCTACTGCCGCCATACTGTGCCCGGGTACATCAATTTCAGGCATAATGTTCACAAACCTGTCTGCAGCATAAGCAATCAGTTCCCTGATATCATCCTGGGTAAAAAAGCCGCCATAAGTACGGGGCTCATCATCAGTGGGGGCAGAGAAGGTGCCGAAGGTGCCTGTTTTCTCAACCCTCCACGCTCCTACTTCAGTAAGTTTAGGCAGTGCCTTGATCTCTATTCTCCATCCCTGGTCATCGGTAAGGTGCAGGTGCAACAGATTGTATTTATAAGCCACCATCTGGTCAATAAACTTTTTTACATCTGCTTTGGTAAAAAAGTGACGGGACACATCGAACATCATCCCACGCCATGCAAAACGTGGGTAATCGACAATATGAACAGCAGGAATAACCCAATCACCCTTTTTAGCAACTGTTTTAGCAGTGATCTCTGCAGGCAATAGCTGCAACAGGGTTTGTACACCATAGAACAACCCTGCGGCTGTATTAGCCCTTACTGTAACTCCGGTAGTACCCACATCCAGCTTATATCCCTCTGTACCCAGCTCTGTATCCTTAGCGGTATTCAACGCCAATAAAATTGTATTGGGCTTTGAAACCTTTGTAGCTTCTGCCACGGCAATGACAGGCGAAAAGCCGCCTGCCGTCTGTATTTGCGCGGTCAACTGGCGTGCAACACGCATGGCATCAGCATTTTTAGCAGTAACGAGAATGCGGGTTGTGTTCGTTAGCTTGAAACTGCCTTCACGTTTTTCCAGCAATACCGGTTGTGGTATTAAGGCTGGTAGCTTGTCCTGGGCAACAAGAATCGCTGTAAAAGTAAGGCAGGTGAACAGGGCTGTAATTTTTTTCATATGTGGTATGTTATAGACAGAAGAGTTTTAAAATTAAAGAATAAAACCTCATTTTCCCCGTGCAAACGAATGTGTATTTTAATGATAAGCGTCCGCCATCGTATAACCTTTATTTGTATCTTTCAAAAAAAACCAACGTGCAATGAAAAAATTCCTCGTTCCTACTGACTTTTCCGATACTGCAAAAAACGCAGCATTTTATGCCGCTCAGATAGCTGCCGGCGTAAAAGATGCGCAAATTGTTCTGTACACTGTTTCTGATAAAATTACTGCCGGTTCAGACGGTTCACCCCTTACTGAAACTGACGATGACCGCACGCTGATCCTTACTGAAGCACTGGAGCAGTTAAAAACAGAAATGCTGGCTGTAGCCACTGTAGATATTACCTGTGTTACAGATGCAGGCTCATCACTGGTAGAAACGCTGGAACGCTATGTACGCCACCACGGTATCGATATCGTAATTATGGGTATTACCGGTGCTACACGCCTTGAGCAGATCTTTATGGGCAGCAATGCACTGGATATGGTGAATAAAGCTGTTTGCCCTGTTATCATTGTTCCACCGGATGCTAAATACCAGCAGGTGAAAAACGTTGCCTTTGCCAGCGATTTTAAAGAGGTAGAAGCAACAACTCCTATTGCCCCTATTAAGGCTGTATTGGACATCTTTAAGCCTAACCTGCATGTAGTGAATGTAGACAGCGAGCACTATGTAGAGCTGACTGATGAATATAAACTGGAGCGTACCAAACTGGAGAACATGCTGAAGGATTATAATCCCCAGTTCTACTTTATTCGTTTCTTCGATTTCCAGGAAGCGATCAGCCAGTTTGCACACGATAAAAATATTGATCTTATTTTGATCGTGCCTAAAAAAGATGCCTTCCTTACAGGCTTATTCAAGACGAGCCATACCAAGAAACTGGCTTACCATAGCCACGTTCCCATCGTTGCTATTCACGAGTAACACTAAGAAGCTATATAACTTAATGAAAAATGCATGGCCGCTGGCTGTGCATTTTTTTTAGAGTTATTGTAACCCGGCAATCGTGGTAAAGATGGTTGAATTGTTACATGGCTCAATGGCTGTTGGCCATAACAATCAAGCCATTCTGCCAATTGCTTCCTCCTTCTTCATTTTCAAATCTCCAAATTCTGAAATTTTCAAATTAAAGGATCCAGATATTAATATCCATTAACTTTACCCTATGCTCAGCTTCAGCCACGAAGTATTTTTTGAGGTAGCTACGCACCTTAGCTTTTCCAAAGCTGCAGGGGCTTTGTACATTAGCCAGCCCGCTATTACCAAACATATACAGTCGCTTGAAAAGCACTATAAGGTTAGTCTATTTGAGCGAAAAGGAAATTCAGTATCACTTACTGCCGAAGGAAAGATATTGCTGGAATACGTGATGCAGGGCCGTGAGCTGCAACGCCAGCTTTCATTTGACATTACCCGGCAGAAAAACCTGCACCAGGCAAAGGGTTCCTTAACACTCGGCACCAGTACCACCATCTCGTTATATGTGATACCGCCGGTATTTTCAGCCTTTCACCAGCAATATCCTAACATTGAATTAAAACTGGTAAACCGCAACTCAGAAAATATCCTGAAGGCATTACTGGATCACGAGATCGACCTTGCAATTACCGAAGGAAAAAACAATATCCCTTCTGTTCGCAACCAGTTCTTTATAACCGATGAAGTAATACCAGTATGCAGTGCGAAAAGCAGCTTGGTTAAAAAGAAGACCATTAAACCGGAAGAACTGAAAACCATTCCTGTGGCACTGCGTGAAAGAGGCTCCGGTACTTTGGCTGCCGTTACCGAAGCCTTACAGAAATGTAAACTAAGTATTGCCGATATACAGCATAAAATAGTATTAGGTGGTACAGAAGCACTTAAAAACTTTCTGCTCGACGATACCTGCCTTGGATTTCTCCCACTTCGCTCTGTTGCCCGCCAGTTACAAAACGGCGAACTGGTACGACTGAATGTTACCGGTTTGCATATTCACCGTGAATTTTATTTTGTACAAAGAAGAGGCTCCGAAGCCGATCGCATTAACCAGTTGTTTATCAAACAGGCCACCAACCATTATAACAAAAAGTTATAGTACATAAGCAAACGGTATTCGTAGTGTTGCAGCGGGTAACTACTTTTACACTGTCTTCGTATTATGAAAACAGTAGCACAAACCTCTACGCTCGATCAACTGGTATGTTCACAATGTGGTAAATCTTACAGCATTTTTGAACCGCAAACTTTTGCAACCTGTTGCCAGCAACCACTTGTATCCGTATATGATCTTTCAATTCCCTTATCAAAAGATGTATTAATTGGCCGCGCTACCACTATGTGGCGATACCGTGAGGTATTACCGGTATTTGATGATGCCAATATTGTAAGTCTTGGAGAAGGCATGACGCCCATGCTTACCCCAAAGCATTTACGCGCCAGGCATGAGCTTCCCAACTTATTTATAAAAGATGAATCATTTAATCCTACCGGCTCTTTTAAAGCAAGGGGATTAAGTGCCGCTATATCCAAAGCATTAGAATCCGGTGCAGAAACCTGTATCATTCCTACTGCCGGCAATGCAGGGGGTGCTATGGCAGCCTATTGCGCAGCAGCAGGTATTAAAGCTATTGTGGTAATGCCACGTCATACACCACAGGTATTTAAAGATGAATGCGAGCTTTACGGAGCACAATTAATATTAGAAGATGGCCTCATAAGCGATTGCGCCAGGAAAGTAGCACAACTAAAGTCAACGATTGCCTGCTTCGATATATCAACCCTGAAAGAGCCCTACCGGCTGGAAGGCAAAAAAACAATGGGTTATGAGATTGCAGAACAGTTTAATTGGGAATTGCCCGATGTTATTCTGTATCCAACCGGTGGTGGCACAGGGCTGATTGGAATGTGGAAAGCATTTAAAGAAATGCAGGAAATGGGATGGATTGGTAGTAAAATGCCACGCATGTATGCAGTACAGGCGCAAAACTGTCAGCCAATAGTGCAGACATGGTACGGCAAACAGCAGGATGCCAAACAATACAAAGGCAATGCATCGCTGGCTAACGGGCTTGCAGTACCGAATCCCTTCGCAGAGAAAATGATCCTGAAAGTATTGCAGGAATCAGGAGGAATGCCAATAGCTATCAGTGATGAAGATATGATCAAAGCAGTACGTGAAATAGCCCGTGAAGAAGGTATGCTCATCGCACCGGAAGGTGCAGCTTTATGGAAAGCATTACAGGAATTACTCAACCAGGGACTTGTACATCATGATGAAAAGATCGTGTTGTTGAATACCGGCTCTGGTTATAAATACATGGAAAATATTGTCTGACCATTTAAGGCAATGTTAAAGGGTGAGGTTGTCGCACATACTGTGACAGCCTCTTTTTATTTACATTTGTTTTCATGTCAACTATACTGAACAGTGCTTACTGGAACAACCGTTACCAGCACCATGAAACCGGCTGGGATATTGGGAATGTATCTACCCCACTTAAGGAATATATTGACCAACTAAAGGACAAGCACATTTCTATTCTGATACCGGGCTGCGGTAACAGTTATGAAGCCGCTTACCTGTTGCAACAGGGATTTACTAATGTAACACTGGTAGATATTGCCCCTTTACTTGTCCAACAATTGCTTACACAATTCAGTGAGTTTATAGGTCAGCAGTTGACAGTTATTGCGGGTGATTTTTTCCGTCTGCAAGGGCAATATGACCTGGTACTGGAACAAACTTTTTTCTGTGCCTTAGATCCTTCGTTACGACCTTCTTATGTAAAAAAGATGCATTCTTTACTGGCGCCGGGTGGTAAGCTGGCAGGAGTTTTATTTAACCGTGATTTTGAAGGAGGCCCACCCTTTGGAGGGCATATAGAAGAATATCGTCAGTTGTTCTCACAGCATTTTACCATCCACACATTAGCGCCCTGTTATAACTCCATTAAGCCCAGAGAAGGGGCGGAGGCGTTTGTGATCGCTGCTAATTTGTGAAACGTCAAACGTGAAAAGTGAAAGACAGTTACAGGTTACCAGTTACAGGTTTCAAGCAAAGACTCGCAAAGCAGTCAAGCTGTTTTGTTAACTGCAAATTGCCAACTGCCAACTTGCTTCCGGCTTTCCCTTCAAAATTCGATATTCAAAATTGGATATTCGATATTCTCACCTTCCGTACTTCTTATTTCGTACTTTCTTGAGCCTTGTCTCTTAAATCTTGTGCCTTAGCTTAAGGCCTCACTTAGGTTCCTGCTGGCTCAGGCAATGGAAACTTCCTAATCCCCAGATGATATCAGTAGAATCAATACCCACTATCTTTCTGTCAGGGAAGCATGCCTGGATAATCTGCAACGCCTTATCGTCCTTATCGCAACGGTAGGTAGGTACAATTACAGAAGTATTGGCAATATAGAAATTAGCATAAGAGGCCGGTAAACGCTGATCGTCATGCACTACAGCATCAGGCATCGGTAATTCAATTACATTCAGTTGTTTGCCGTTCAGCAAACGCATTTGTTTCAGCTGACGCAGGTTGTGTTGCAGCAACTCATAATTCTCATCGTCTTTTTTATCTTCCACCACAGTCAGTACCGTGTCTGCATTTACAAAACGAACAGTATCATCAATGTGGCCATCCGTATCATCACCTATAATGCCTTCATCCACCCACAATACCTGTTGCTGACCATAGAACTTCATCAGGTATGCTTCGATCTGTTCTTTATTGAGATGAGGATTGCGATTAGGGTTCAATAAACAAGCCGTAGAGGTCAGGATCGTTCCTTCGCCATTGAACTCTACAGAACCTCCTTCCATCACGATACCCGGATAATAAACCGGCAGATTGAACTCACGTCCAATGAGTGTAGGTATCACATCATCTAGGTCGTATGGAGGATATTTATTACCCCAGGCATTGTAATTCCAGTCTACTACGATCTTTCTCTGCTCAGCATTGGGGTTGATCAGGAATGCCGGGCCATGATCGCGGCACCATGCATCATTGGTAGGATGGAGATAGAATTCTACGTTATCCAGGTTGGCACCTGCTTCAGTAATATGATGCTGTGCAAACGCCTTCATAATTTCATCAGCAACGTTAATACGTACTTTCTCGCTGAATGACAGTTCCTTTACAAACTGGCTGTAATTAGGATAGATCGAATCGATCTTACCTGGCCATGATGCTTCCTTATGTGGCCAGCTAAGCCAGGTAGCTTCATGCGGCGCAAATTCAGCGGGGAAAACGTACCCTTTTGGAAAGTCCGGAAGTCCGGAAGTATTTTGATTGCTCAAGATGATAATTTTTAAGACGAACAGATAATGAACTACAATGACAGTCTACTACACAAAGGAACACAAAGAAATCTTCTTATGACCTTTTGCCAGACTAATAATCTCTCAAACTTAAAAGCCATGATTGATTCGTTTAGTTCAACAAATAATCATAGCCTTAACCACGCCTCTTTCTTCTTTCGGACTTCCGGTCTTACGGACGACTTTCCGACTTATTTAGTCTTCATCAATATAACGCTTCGTAATGGGTGCGTATGAATCAACTCTTCTGTCTCTCAGGAAAGGCCAGTGTGTACGGTAGCGATCGGTTTTGGAAAGATCCAGCTCCATTACATGCACTAATTCTTTATCGTGGGGTGCCTGGAACAGTACTGAACCAAACGGATTGGCTACAAAAGAGCCACCCCAGAATTTCATCAGCCCATTCTGTTCAAAGCCTGTGCGGTTTACACTTACTACATGGACGCCATTTGCCACAGCATGACTGCGCTGAATAGTTTGCCATGCGTTGTACTGCTCCACATTGGTAGCCTCATCCTGTGTGGTAGACCAGCCAATAGCTGTTGGGTAAAACAGGATCTCTGCGCCCATCAGTGAAGTAATACGGGCTGCTTCAGGATACCACTGGTCCCAGCAGATGAGCACGCCAATAGTGGCAAATTTTGTTTTGAAGACCTTATATCCGAGATCACCGGGTGTGAAATAGAATTTCTCGTAGTAGGCAGGATCATCAGGAATATGCATTTTACGGTATTTACCGAGGTAAGTACCGTCTGCATCCAACACTGCAGTAGTGTTGTGATACAACCCCTGTGCTCTTTTTTCAAACAAGGAAGCAATGATCACCACACCGGTTTCAGCAGCCACCTTGCTCAGGGCATCGGTAGAAGGACCGGGAATGGGTTCAGCCAGTTGGAAGTTGTTATAATCTTCTACGTCACAGAAGTATAACGAAGTAAACAACTCCTGCAAACACACGATCTGTGCGCCCATAGCTGCAGCTTCGCGCACCTTTTCAATGGCTTTCTGCAGGTTGCTTTCTTTATCAGTGGTGCAGGTCGTTTGCACCAATCCTACTTTAACTGTTGACATGCTTTTTCCAAATTAAGGGTGCAAAAATAAACTATCGCAACGACTTTTGGAACCTGTCAGGATTTATACAAAAAAATACAGCAATCCCTTAACATGGAATTGCTGTATTTTTTCGCGAATCGTGGGTCGGCAGTCGTGAGAGGTTTTACATCCCGCTTTACCTGACTTCCGTATTTCGTACTTCGTATTTTGTATTTTTTTGGCTTTTTAGCTCGCTCTTCCCATCTGGCGCAAAAAAGCTACGTGCGAAGCTACTGCGTAGCGTACGCGGGGATACTCTATATATTCAAGACCATGATCACGGCAAGCCTGTTTAATGATCTTGCTGATAGCAGGATAGTGAACGTGAGATATTTTAGGGAACAGGTGGTGTTCGATCTGGAAGTTAAGACCACCTACCAGCCAGCTAACTACTTTGTTGTGAGTAGCAAAATTGGCAGTTGTTTTAATCTGGTGAACAGCCCACTCATCTTCCAGTTTGCCGGTATCTTCAGCCGGAACAGGGAATGCAGTGTGCTCAACAGTATGGGCAAGCTGGAATACCAGGCTCAGCACAAAACCGGCTACAGTAGTGAAAATCACAAAACTGATAAGCCAGGAAGTAAAACCAACCATATAGATCGGCAGACCGATAAACAGGAAAGCATGGAATAATTTGAAACCCCAGAATACCAGGTGATCATTCACGCTCATTTTCTTTAAGGGCATGCTACCGATCTTGCTTTTGAAATATTTCTGATAGTCCAGTACAAAGATCCAGAAGATGTAAAGGAGCGAATAAAGGAACCAGAAATAGTAATGCTGGTATTTGTGCAGTTTATATTTTTTCTGCGTGGTGCTCATACGCATCCACGGCTGAATATCAATATCATCATCCACACCATCTACGTTGGTATATGCGTGGTGAATTACATTGTGCTTTACATTCCACATAAAACTGTTTCCACCGAGAATGTTCAGTGAAAAAGCAGCAAACTTGTTTACCCATTTGTATTTGCTGAAACTGCCATGCGCCCCATCATGCATTACGTTAAAACCGATTGCCGCTACAAGACAGCCCAATAAAACACTTTCCAGTATCTGCAATACAATACCAGGCGTAAAAAATACCAGGTGGATATACACAAACAGGAAACATACCATCAGGATAACAGCTTTGATGAAAAGCTTGTAATTACCCGTGGTAGATTGGCCTACTTCTTCGAAGTATTCACTGATCTTACGCTTCAATTCTGAATGAAATGAATGCGGGACATTGGAGAATTTAGGTATGTTCATTGTCTGCTTTTAAAAATGGTCACAAAGGTAACTTTCCGTTTGCTAATAAACGATTAAATATGCGCAATCGGCATGCCGGATCGGGAAAATTAATGTCGCGAAAAGTAAACACAGCGCAACAACAGTAAAAATTCAACAAAACTTTAGCAAAAACGCTCGTAGAGTTTCGTTTACAGCTAGGTTTCTACCTGTATCAATGCGTCAAGATTACGGATACCGATCTTTTTTTCGCAGGTAAAACCTTCACCATATTTCACCCCGATACGTTTGCCCAGCAAACGTGCACGGCCAATGATAGCATCCAGGAAATCGGGTGTGGAAATGTAGGTTTGCATACCACCACCTTCAGAAGCAGGCGTGTGAAATTGTGTAGAATAAGCCTCCACAGCTTTCATACGTTGTTCAAATGAATCGCTGATATCAACAATCAGATCGGGCTCGTGATACCAGTCCTGCATGTAGTGCAGAATATATTTTGGGCGCCATTTTGGCTGAAGTTGTCCGTTCTCATCAAAGGTTTCCACTTTTACCAGTCCGGATAAAAAGCAGGCATCGGAGATCAGGTGTCCTGCCCGGCCATGATCCGGGTGACGATCATCCAATGCATTTGCCAGAATGACATCTGGCTGATATTTGCGAATGTATTTGATCAGTTGCAGTTGATGAGCTTCATCGTTCTTAAAAAATCCATCACGCATACGCAGGTTTTCGCGCACCTGCACGCCCATGATCCGTGCTGCGTCTGCCGCTTCTGCATAACGTGTTTCTATTGTTCCTCTTGTGCCAAGTTCGCCTTGTGTAAGGTCAAGGATTCCCGCTTTTTTGCCAAGTTTTATCTCGTTTATCAGCGTACCGGAACATCCCAATTCTATATCATCAGGGTGAACTCCAATGGCTAGTACATCCAGTTTCATATTCGTTGTTGTAACGCAAATGTAAGGTGAAAAGTGGAACGTGGGAGATCAGTGGTCAATGGTGAGTTGTGAGGGCTCCCTGGTAAATTGCTGATTCCGGAATTTATTGATTTTGAGATGATAAATCGGCAGTCGTGAGTGATCGTTGCTGATCCGTGAAACGTCAAATGTGAAAAGTGAAGCGACGATATAGGCTGCGAGCAAATACAATAAACCATCCCGTACTTCGTACTTCTTATTTCGTACTTGCTTTTGCCTTAACCTACAACTTAAAACTTACAACCTACAACCTTGTATTTGCGTTTCGCCTTCAGCTTCCTCCGGATCTGTATTGCTAGCAGCTAAAACCTAACTCCTGATACCTGATTACCAGCCCCTTGTATTTTACAGCCCCATTCCCCACTGTATCAATGCATCTACTTCTGCGGGAGCGCCATTGATCCTTTCGGAAGAACGTTTTTTGCCAAGACGTACCAGTATGAGTTTTTTTGAAGGGATCATGATAATGTATTGTCCAAGGATACCACGCGCATAATAAATGCCCTGGTGGGTTGGGTAGATCCACCACTGGTAACCATAATAATCACAAGGTTTTCCGCTTTCATCGGTAATCATACAAGGTGTAATGGATGCTTTGTAATAGTCCATCGGTATGATCTCCTGCCCTTTCCAGCGGCCACTATCCAGCATTAACTGACCAATGCGTGCAAAATCGCGGGCATTGCTATTGAAACAGCAATAGGCTTTTTCATAACCACCCACATGGTCTGTACTCCACAATGCAGGATGTTCTGCCCCCAACGGATGCCAGAGTTTTTCAGCCGCATAAGCACTCAGTGACTTACCGGTTGCTTTGGTAAGAATAAGGCCCAGTAACTGCGTATCTCCCGATTTGTATGAATGTTCTGTACCCGGCGTTTTTACAATGGATACCCCGGTAGCAGTTTTGTAGGCATCACTTCCGTAGTATAACTCTGTTGTTACCGACAGGGGATTGGAATATGATTCATCCCAGTTGCTGCCACTGCTCATCGTAAGCAGGTGTACTATTTTTAGTTTTGCTTTCTCTCCTTCTGCAAACTCAGGCAGGTAGGTGCTTACATAATCATTTACCGATTTAATAGCACTATCTCTTATGGCTGCACCAATCAATAAGCTGGTAATGCTTTTTGCCATGGAGAAAGAACCCGACCAGGATGAATCGCTATACCCATCCCAATATTCTTCAAATAATAAAGAATCATTTTTAATAGCCAGTACAGCTACTGTTTCCAGTTCTTCCAGTTGTTTTTGCAGGGAAGCTGGTAGCTTTTGTTTGTTGTAATCAGCTAAAATACTCCAGGGTTGTTTATTTTCTGTGGTAATGGTATTGTTGGAAAATTTTTTATAATCATCAATATCTGCAAAATTGTATGCTACTGCTTTAAACAGGTAAGTGCGGCCGGTTATGAAGGCAAAGGCAGTAAATGCAATCACCAGGGTAAGAAGGGTGAACCCGATAATACGCAGGGCTTTCTTCATAGAAGCATATTTTGATGGAAGATACAAAAAGCACCGCAGCAGTTGAGCATGTATTGCCAGCGGACACATTTTGTATCATATCCGGACATGGACATTCAGGATAAGCCTGTAATCAAATGATAATCAGCACCTTTAAAACTGGTTTTATTTTTGGCGCCTACTCCTGCAAACTCTAACCTTCGCTCAGCTATGTTCAAAAACTACTTTAAAACTGCCTGGCGCAACCTTGTCAATAACAAGGTTTACAGTGCGCTGAACATTATGGGATTGGCAATAGGTATGGCTATTGCCCTGGTGATTGCTTTATGGGTGTACCACGAAAATTCATACGATCACTTTTTACCGGGTTACCAGCAACTGTACCAGGTAAAACTTAATCATACAACAGAAGGGCATGTAATGACCAATAATGCAGTGAACCTGCCGCTGGCCGGTGTACTGCGCAAAGAGATCCCCGAAATAAAAAATGTAGCAGAAACTGACTGGAATGATAATCACAGCCTGATGGTGAATGATAAAAAACTTTACCTGCGGGGGCTACGTGTTAATAATAACTTTCTTAACATGTTCCAGTACCCGCTGCTGAAAGGTAGTGCCGGTTCTGTTCTCAATGATGCTTATTCTATTGTACTTACAGAATCTACCGCTAGGGCATTATTTGGAAATGAAGATCCCATCAATAAGATAGTTCGCTACGACAACGAGAATAATTTAAAAGTAACCGGGGTACTGAAAGATCTGCCCGGTAATACTTCGCTCTGGTTTTCTTACCTGATGCCTTTCAGTTATCGCGAACAAACTACGGACTGGATAAAAGAAGCGCGCACTCAATGGGGCAACAATTCCTTCCAGGTATTTGTGCAATTACAACCCAATGTTACTTATGCACAGATAGAACCTAAAATACGCGACATCGTAAAGAAGAACAGCGACATGAAGCATACAGAGGTAATGCTGCATGCAATGAGCGACTGGAAACTGCGGGGCAGTTTTGAGAACGGGAAAATAAAAGGAGGCTATATTGAATACATCCGTCTGTTCAGCATTATAGGGATATTGGTGTTGCTGATCGCCTGTATCAATTTCATGAACCTTTCTACCGCGCGTTCTGAAAAAAGAGCCCGTGAGGTGGGTGTGCGTAAAGCTGTAGGATCGCAACGCAGACATCTTATTGCACAATTCCTGGTAGAATCATTACTGATCACCACCCTTGCTTTTGTAGTGGCCCTGTTGCTGGCGCAACTCAGCTTGCCTTTCTTTAATTCACTTGCAGAAACCTACCTGGAGATCCCTTATAATAATGCGTGGTTCTGGATAGCAATGATTGGCCTGATACTGATCACCGGGTTAATAGCCGGTAGCCGCCCTGCTTTTTATCTTTCTTCTTTCAGACCCGTGAAAGTGCTGAAAGGAACCTTGCAGATTGGCCGCGCGGCAAGCCTGCCCCGTAAGATACTTGTGGTATTGCAATTCAGTTGCTCAGTAGCTTTAATTATCAGTACAGTGATCGTGTACCAGCAGATCCGGTACATCAAAAACCGCCCTGTTGGTTATGATAGTAACAGGCTGCTGATGACCGACATGAGCAGTGACCTGAATAAAAACTATACAGCCTTAAAGAACGACCTGATGCAGAGTGGCTATGTGGAGAATGTTACGAGGGCAAGCAGCCCTATCACGAATATCTATTTTCACACGATCATTGAAAAATGGCCGGGTAAAACTGATGATAAAGAAAACATCAATATCGGTGCGCTTGGCGTATCTGATAACTATTTTAAAACCCTGGGAATGCAACTCATTGCAGGCCGTGATTTTAATGATAACTGGGCTGCCGATACTACTTCTGTGATCATCAATGAAGCAGCAGCTAAAAAAATGAACCTTTCTCAATCTATAGGTCAGCCTATTGAATGGAATGGCGACCAGAAAGTAACCATTATTGGTGTGGTAAAGAACTCATTGATGGAATCACCTTTCTCATCTGTTGCCCCTGCCCTGTTTTATCATGGCAGAAGCGGCAGTTCCCTGATGTACAGGTTAAAACCTGATGTAAGCACGCAGGATGCACTTGCTAAGTTTGGTCCCTTATTCGATAAATACAACCCGGCTTATCCTTACAGCTATAAGTTTGTTGACCAAGACTATGCCTCCAAATTTAACCTGGAACTACTTATCGGTAAACTGGCCGGCTTATTTGCAGCATTGGCTATTTTTATTTCCTGTCTTGGTCTTTTTGGACTGGCAGCTTATGTTGCCGAGCAAAGGACCAAGGAAATCGGGATCCGCAAAGTATTGGGGGCTTCTGTTTCACAACTCTGGATGCTGGTCTCAAAAGACTTTTTATTGCTGGTAGCTATCAGTTGTGTCATCGCTTCTCCTGTAGCATTGTATTTTCTGAAAAACTGGTTGCAGCAATACGAATACCGCATCAGCATAGGCCCGTTGATATTTATTGGAGCAGCGGCATCCGCTATTGTAATTACACTGCTTACCATCAGCTTCCAGGCTCTTAAAGCAGCAACAGCCAATCCTGTAAAAGCGATTAAAAGCGAATAGAACATATTTTTTTCGGCTGGGAACGCCACAGCCAGTAAACAGATAAGACACTCAGTCCTTAAAAGACCGGGTGTTTTTTATTTCAGGTACCTGCTGTTGTTCCGGCGGGTGTCTCCACCCGCCGGAGATGCCCCGTGGCCGGTGTCTTCTCCAGTCACTAACTAAATGACATTGACGGTACCATACAGTACAGGATGCTAATTAATGCATGTTACTAAACCCAAATGACTTGTAAATTGTTATATACCAGATAAAAGGCTAAAACGGGGACAATATCAACCTTCCCGGAGCGTTTTTGGCTCTTTTCTCATTTTCAAGTAGCTTCGCAGGTCTTTAAAAGTCAGTGAGTAGTGAACAGTGGCTGGTATAAAGCCTGAAGTACTGATAATCATCCGCAATATCCATCAAATTAAAATAGAACATTTCATATGGCATACGACGTAGTAGTTCTTGGAAGCGGCCCCGGCGGATACGTGGCAGCTATCCGCGCTTCGCAATTGGGTTTCAAAACCGCTATTATCGAAAAAGAAAGTCTGGGTGGTATCTGTCTCAACTGGGGCTGTATCCCAACCAAAGCCCTTTTGAAAAGCGCTCAGGTTAACGAGTACATCAAGCATGCAAAGGATTTTGGTATTGAAGCAAGCGGAACTCCCGACTTTGCGGCAGTTATTAAACGTAGCCGTGGAGTTGCTGATAAAATGAGCAAGGGTGTTCAGTTCCTGATGAAAAAGAATAAGATCGATGTTCTTATGGGTTTTGGTAAGCTGAAAGCCAAAGGTCAACTGGAAGTAACCGGTGCCGATGGAAAAACTCAGCTTGTTGAAGCTAAATATATCATCCTTGCTACCGGTGCACGCAGCCGCGAACTGCCTGCCCTGAAACAGGATGGCAAAAAAGTAATTGGCTATCGCGAAGCAATGGTACTTCCACAGCAGCCTAAAAGCATGATCGTAGTAGGTAGCGGCGCTATCGGCGTTGAATTTGGCTACTTCTATAACAGCATGGGCACTAAAGTAACCATCGTTGAGTTTATGCCCCGCATCGTTCCTGTAGAAGACGAGGATATTTCAAAAGAACTGGAAAAGAACCTGAAAAAAGGTGGCATTGAAGTATTGACCAGTGCTGAAGTTACCAGCGTAGATACCAGCGGCAGTGGCGTAAAAGCTAAAGTAAAAACTGCTAATGGCGAAGTTACCCTGGAAGCTGACATCCTGTTAAGCGCTGCCGGTGTTAGTGCCAACGTAGAAGGCATTGGACTGGAAACAGTAGGTGTTAAAACCGAAAAAGGTAAAATTGCTGTAGACAAATATTATCAGACCAACGTTCCCGGCGTTTATGCAATCGGTGATTGCGTTCCCGGCCAGGCGCTGGCGCACGTAGCTTCTAAAGAAGGTATCATCTGCGTTGAGAATATTGCTTACAAC
Source organism: Chitinophagaceae bacterium (assembly GCA_047602185.1). GTDB lineage: Bacteria > Bacteroidota > Bacteroidia > Chitinophagales > Chitinophagaceae > PMP191F. The sequence continues at coordinate 2,956,898 of JASGHY010000001.1, forward strand.
GAGAAAAAATACAACCATCAGCCAGAGCCACTGGATTACAACAACGTTCCGGGCTGTACTTATTGCACTCCTGAAGTTGCATCTGTTGGCTATACTGAAAAACAGGCTAAAGAAGCCGGTTATGAAGTTAAAGTGGGCAAATTCCCGCTGAGCGCTTCCGGTAAAGCTATTGCAGCTGGTCACCCCGAAGGTTTTGTAAAAGTGATCTTCGATGCTAAATACGGCGAGTGGTTAGGTACGCACATGATCGGTTACAACGTAACTGAGATCATTATCGAAACAGTAGTAGGCCGTAAACTGGAAACTACTCACCACGAGATCCTGAACAGCATTCACCCGCACCCAACTATCAGCGAAAGCGTGAAAGATTCTATTGAGCACGCTTATGGTGAAGCAATCCACTTGTAAGAATTACGAAGTAAGAAGTTAGAAATACAAAAAGCGATCCTTTGCAGGATCGCTTTTTATTTTTTATAGTAGTTTGATGGTTATATTGATTGATTGTTACGAACAGCCATGCAGCCATCAAACGATCCATCCACTCACCAATCAGCTCCACATTTTCAAATTTTCATATCTGCACATCAAAACATTTGCACCTTAACCCGCTTCTTTACTTCCAAACACCTTCTTCAGGATCTCTGTAGTACGTGCAACAGGATCTTTACGGATCTTTTGTTCTTCCAGGCTTACTTCATAGAAAATGCCATCCAGTGCTTTACCGGTAACATAAGCTGACAGATCGGGATTGATCTTATTGGCAGCAACTTTATTGTATGCATTGAATACATCGCCCCAGTATTTGGTAGCCCCTACCTTGCTGAGCGACTGCTCAATGATCGGGCGGAATGCTTCAGTAAGCGGTGTGGTGGTTTTGCTCTTGAGGTAATTGGTAGCGGCAAAGTCGCCCCCTTTCAGAATGCCCAGTGCATCCTGGATACTCATGGTTTTAACAGCATTGATAAAAATGGGCGCAGCAGAGGAAGCTGCATCTTCAGCAGCGCGGTTTACCGATAAGATAGCTTTATCTACCAGGCTGCCTAAACCAATATTGCGCAGCGTGCTTTCCACTTTCTGAGCCTCTTCGGGCAACAGGATCTTGATAGCAGCATTTTTGAAAAAGCCATCGAGGGAAGACAGCTGGTTAGCCGAATTCTGTGCACCAACAGATAAGGCCTCTTTTAACCCTGCCACAATATCAGCATTGCTAAGACCGCCGGTGGTGCTTCCGGGCTGTCCTATGCTATTGAGTATCTGCTGGGTACTTTCACAGGAACTAAACAAAACAGTGCTGCAGATAATAACGTAAATAATTTTTTTCATGAGGTTTCAGACTTTGCGTGAATAGTTTCAAATTTGATAAGAGAATAACGGCAAAAAAACACCAAAATGCATATATCTGTCTGGGAAAAGGAAAGTTTTTATGCACACAAAGATGTAATCATTGCCGGAGGCGGGTTTACCGGCCTGTGGAGCGCCTATCATCTTAAAAAGAAACATCCCAAACTATCAGTTACCATAATCGACCGTGGAATTATTCCCACGGGTGCCAGTACACGCAATGCAGGCTTTGCCTGTTTTGGCAGTGTTACAGAACTAATGGATGACGTTAAGCATTATGGGGAAGACAGTATGCTGGAGCTGGTTGAAATGCGCTTTAAAGGCTTGCAATATATCCGCAAAGTATTCAGTAAAAAAACGATTGACTTTGAGAAATGTGGCGGTTATGAACTGTTCACAGACAGTAGTGCTGTTGATATCAATATACTCGACGAACAAATAAAATGGCTGAATCATAAACTGCACCACATTGTACAGGAGAAAAAGACCTTTCGCAGGGCTGATAAAAAAATAAAGCCATTTGGGTTCAATGGCATTACTCATTTACTGGAAAATAAACCCGAGGGCTATCTTCATTCCGGTAAGCTGTGCCAGGCATTGCTGCAACTGGTGCAATCAATGGGCGTTTCGGTGCTGACCGGTATTGAGATCTCCGGGTTTGAATACACCGGGCAAACCATCACCTTACACAATAAACAACAACTCCCTTTATCTGCCGACCAGTTACTGATCTGTACCAATGCCTTTGCCCAACAATTGCTCCCTGAACTGGATGTGCAACCGGCACGTGGACAGGTATTGGTGACCTCTCCTATTCCCAACCTTGCATTCAAAGGAACCTTCCATTACGATGAAGGCTTTTATTATTTCCGTAATCTCGGTAATCGCGTGCTATTAGGTGGCGCACGAAATAAAGCGTTTGCTGAAGAAGCTACCAGCAATATGGATATCAGCAATACTATTCAGCAGGAACTGGAGCATTTTCTCTCCAGCTACCTGTTACCGGGCATTGAATACAGTATTACTGATCGCTGGAGCGGTATTATGGGCATGGGAAGCGGCAGTGGCAAAATGCCATTGATACAGGAAGTGCGTCCGCGGGTATTTTGCGCAGTGCGTATGAGTGGGATGGGTGTAGCGCTGGCCCCGCTTGCAGGAGAGAAAGCAGCTTCGCTGTTATTGAAATGATATAGCTCCGTCGCTCTCCAACACTTTATCACATCTTTCGCCGGACAAAGATCCCCAAAGGGAATATGAATAAAATAACCTGACTCTCCGGATATAGACAAGTTGCGCCAGGAGGCTTAACCTGTCAGGTCGGGCCAGGGCTTTTTAACTACTTTTTGTAGGGCAGCTTTGATTATCGGTTTAGACCTGACAGGTTTACTTTCCTACATGGGGAGGAGTCAGATAAAATAAAGTAGCCGGTGAAAACACCGGCTACAAAACGTTCTCCGCTGATATATCTCACCCACCGGAATGAACTGATAATATTGAGCTATTCGCTCACCTTTAATACCCTGTATGTCTTTTGTTGTCCTTCCACACGGGCAAAGTACAAACCCTCTGGTAAACTCTGTACATTAAGAACTGTTACCCCTTTAGTGATAAGCGTTTTGGCAACCGGTTGTCCTAACCGATTGTAGAGGGTAACATATTTTCCTGAAAGATTATAAGCGTTATTAACGGATATATTTACGTTTGTCGCTGCAGGAACAGGATACATGCGTATTACATCACCTGTACCCTGCTCTTCTGGCAATCCTGTTTCTTCAGGAGCAGCAGTTGGTGTTGCGGTACAGGCGTCTGAACGCAATAATGCATTACGTGGCCCACCTGTAACGAATAGATCACGCATTTTTTCACGCTGCCCCAAAGTAAAAAGGTTGATACAGGCATCATAGGTAAGATCCATGTAATTCATATACATATTACCTGTAGAGGTATTTCCACAAGAACTTACCACTCCCTGCGGGCACCCATAAGTACTTGTTTGCTGAGGTGGTGTGTCATCTACATAATCATTGCCACAATACTGATCGCCCCAGATGTGGCGCAATCCAAGCCAGTGACCTACTTCATGCGTAGCTGTTCTGCCTTTATCGTAAGGATATGATGCAGTGCCTGATGTACCAAAAGCCCTGTAAGAGATCACCACACCATCTTTTTCTTTTGGACCGCCCACCACGCTGGCATAACCCAGCAGGCTGCCTGCAAGACTTCCCACCCATATATTCATGTAACGATCCGGATCCCAGGTATCATCGCCACCGATAGCAGAAGATTTAATGCGATCATCCAATCCAAAAAACTGGATACTCGTTGACTTACGCACAATGCCTGAAGTAGCTCTTCCGCGGGGATCAACCTTTGCAAGCTTGAATTCGATAAAACAATCTGCTGCTCTCGATTTGAAAACAAGCGGCGTATTAATAGTATCTGTATTCAGCTTGCGGAAATCCCTGTTCAGTACCTCAATCTGGGACTGGATCTGCGCGTCGGTAAGATTTAAAGCGGGGGAATTATAAAGTACATGTACTACAACCGGAATCGTAATTACCTGCATGCCTGCAGTACTGCCGGAAGTACCTGTAGTAGTAGTTTCTTTTGATTGCTGGATAGCCTTTTCAATAGCTGCCAGTTTTTTGGCGAGCTCAGGGTCAGTACGTAACTCCTGCTCATAGTACTGCTGCGACACGCAGGTACGCTGTGCCATAGCAATAGACATTGACAAGCAAAAAGTAGCCAGTAGAAATAGTTTCATAGCAACAGCTTTCTTTTGAGGTAGCAGTCTGAGGGCATGGATAGCTGTTCTTCATACGGATATTTACATTTCGTATGGAAACGATATTGGAGTTGTGAAACTTAAAAGGTATTGGCGGATTGAAGTGTGTACTATGCAGATCGTATAAAATTTTCAGGCCACAGATAAGCCAACAAATACGAATACTATTGCAATGCCTGCAAAATAGTGATCTGCAAAAAGGTTATTACCAGGATTAAAAAACTGAATTGATGTGTGATACCGGGTTTTAGGAGCTTATTCATTCGAGCCACTCCATGGGGAATTAATAGCAGAAGGGTATGGTTCTGAGTGGTATTCGGTTGATAAGCAGGTGTAAAGCAAATAAAAAAAATTAATAGTTCAAAGCCCCTTTACAAAAAATTAAGAAAATTACCGCTTAATGGTATGTCCCCAAGTCGTACATTTAATCGCCTTTTTATCAATTTAAAAGTATGAGATACAGGATCCAGTACGTTTTTTTAGCCTCCACACTGCTTTTTGCTGCTGCGTGTAACAACGAAGATGGCGGGAAATCTGAAGATACGCCTTCAACTACCGGTGTTGCAACGCCAGATATTATCAATTTCGCAATTGTCAATAAGCACCCTCACGATACTGCTTATTTTGTAGAAGGATTTGAATTCTATAAAGGGCAGCTATTTGAAAGCTCTGGTAGTGGTAGTTCTGATCCTGCAGCTAAACCCTGGCTTCATCCTTCAGCTTTTGGCGTAGCCGACCTGAAAACGGGTAAGGTAGATACCAAAGTAAGTATTGACAACCATAAATATTTTGGAGAAGGCATTACCTTTTTTAATGATAAAGTGTACCAGCTTACTTATCAAACCAAGGTTGGGTTTGTATATGATGCCAACACATTTAAGAAGCTGAAGGAGTTTACCATTCCCGCTAATGAAGGTTGGGGTTTAACGCACGACAGCACTAACCTTATTATGAGCGATGGTACCAGCAACCTGTATTTTATTCAGCCAGACTCTATGAAGCTGATGAGTATTGTAAGTGTAACAGACAATAGTGGCCCTGTAGCCAATATTAATGAACTGGAATACGCCAACGGGTTTATTTACGCTAACCAATGGCTGACACCCTATATACTGAAAATTGATCCTGTAAGCGGACGTGTGGTAGGTAAGATGGATCTGTCGTCTATTACCTCTGAAATAACTTCTAAGAATCCTGATCTGAACGAGCTGAATGGTATTGCTTACAATGCTGCTACCGGAACCTTTTTTGTAACCGGTAAGAACTGGCCTACCATCTACGAAGTAAAGCTCCAATAATATTGCTGATATAGCGATCTGGTGATCTCAAAATCACCAGATCATACATTTCTATCTTATCTCATAGATCACCGAGCTGCATTTCTCTTTATTGCCTGATGCCGCCATATTTGACCTGAGTCCGTTCCAGAATGCTTTGACCAGGTTACTCTTACCATTTTTATACTGCTCACTCAGCATACTTACATAAAAACTATCAAACCACATAGGGCGGACGCTTTTAACAGCCATGCCATGTTTGGCAACCAGTTTGCGCATTGATGCGGGAGAGAAATGATAGAGATGGCGGGGCACATCGTATGCAGCCCAGTATTGCTGATAAAGCGTAGCGTCTTCTGATGTATAATTAGGTACTGCGATCAGCAATACACCGCCAGGCTTCAGCAGCGTTCTTAACTGGTCCAGGTACTCGTGTAATGCATGTACGTGTTCCAATACATGCCACATAGTGATTACATCGAAACTGCCTGCCGGCAGTTGGAATAATGAATTTGTTTCAAGCAGGCTGATGCCATGCAGCTCTCTTGCTTTGGCGCGTGCGCCTGCATCAGGTTCCAGCCCGGTTACCCGCCATCCTTTTTGCTGCATATAGCCCGCAAAAGCACCGGTACCCGCACCAAGATCCAGCAACTGACCGGTATTTTTCCCGGAAACCTTTTCTACCAGTTTTTTCTTGGAAGCCAGTGTAAACTTCCGCACAATATGATACAACCGGTTTACCAACCCCTTACCTGTATTGGAATGGGAAATGTAATTATCTGACTGGTAATAATTGCCTATTGCCTGTTCGCCAGGCACATCCTGTGTAAACCGCAGGGAGCAATCATTGCAATGCCAAACGGCAAACACCTTTTTTGAAACAGTATAATCTTTTACTTCCAGTACTGGTTGAATGGAACTACTGCCACAGGCAGCACAATGCGTGTAATGGATATTTTCTTGCATGTTGTATATACAGTCGGATGCAAAGAAAGCAAATGCAGCAATATGGAGGAAGGATTATTTTGAGATACCGGATACCGGTTACAGGATACCAGATACGGGATGCTGAAGGCCCCGCCCCCTTCGGGTTTCGGATTTTTATATTTCGTTCGGATTTGGTCCGCTACTTGTAAATCGGAACAGCGTTGCTGTTGCCTGTGGAAGAAACAGAGAAACCATTGCTGTAGAAATGGAAGAAGATTACCGCCAGCGACAGCACTCCAATAATGATGGCATAGATCCACCATTTAGAACCGGATGTTTGCGTTTCTTCATCAGAAACAGCATTCTCGTCATCCAGTACAATCTCTTTGGTTACTTCGCGGTCGCCCACCAGCATGGTGTGTTGTGAGCGGTTGCGTATTACGCGGGTAGCAGGAGCAGGTTCCAGTGAAGATGCAATACCGCCACCAATGGCTTCGAAAATGATCTCACCGGAAATATCTTTTTTCAGTGTGCCAATGCCCGGCCATTCTACCGGGTTTCCATTGCGGATCTCATTGCGCAGATCGTAGGCCCATTCATTGTACCATTTGATGGCTTCATAATCGACCATGTCATTCTGCTGGGCCAGGTAACTGAAAAAGTCTTTGTCGGGCGCGTCAAAGTATTTATCAAAACGAAAATGATAATCAGGCGGAAGGATACGCTTGTTTACAAAATCAGTCTGCGCAGGAATGCGTTCGATATACAGCGAACCCAAACCCGGTATACTGAGGCTTTTATGTTGTAACAGGTAACTCGTTAACACTTCCGTCATGATTCCCCTTCATTTTAACGTTGCGAAACAACAATATTTTTACGGGATAACAAAATTACAGCAGGGTTTAGCGGTCAAAAAACTAACCGCCCGACAAGGAAACAGCTCCTTATCAATTATCAACAGGCCCGTATTAGAGCCTATTTTCTTTTCTGATTAAACGAATAAGTGATGCCTCCCAGTATGTTAAATCCATAAGTGTGGTACTGATGCCAGCGCTGGTATTCGTTGTTGAAGAGGTTATTCAGCTGTACCCACAGGTTAAAATTCTTTGTAATCTGAAACTCCACTCCTGCACTCATATCAAAACCAGCAGCATCTTTGGAAGGAGCTCCTTTTTTGTCGCGATACTGGATGCCATCAAAAGCCCATATTTCACTGTTAAGCCAAAGGTTCCTGATCAACTGCCAACGTAAGCCCACATTATATTCTACGGGTATCATTCCCCAGGCTTTTTCTTCATTCTTCAGTTTGGCAAAATGACTATAGGTTACGCCTGCTGAAGCGCTGAATTTTTCACCTACTGTATAGGCTACTTCACCGTGCGCTCTTGCTACGTCCATTTTAGGCTCATAAACAATAGAGAATTGTTTACCGGTTGTATCCAGGTTATAATCGTTTACAAATAATGGAGTATTGTTGTAACGCAGGTAGCCAAATTTGGCAGAATAGCTGAAATGATCTCCCAGCGAGCCTTTCAGACCACCATATATTTCAGTAACCTTGGTGTTGAGCAAAACAGAATCAGGCTGACTTAACCATGGATTGATAGAAGCAAAACGCTGATAAGAGCCTTTTTCAAAGTATCCGATCCAACCTAACTGCAGGGTCAGCTTTTTATCGCTGGTAGTGATGTCCGCCATAATGTTGGGCAACATGGAAAAGTCTTTCTTTTCCCATGAAGGAATGATACCTCCATGAATATAGAAATTATCGCTTTTGTAAGATAATGCCACAGGCACCTGGTACAGGTTATTGTTGATGCTGTTTTTACCGGTGCTGAGTCCTTTCAGGCGATAGTTGGTCAGGTTGGCAATAGCTCCTAATCCGAAAGTGAAGTCTTCACCGAAAGTTTTTTCCAGTGGCAGGGCCAATACGGTATTGGCTTCTGATCCTTTAGTGGTTCTGCCATCACCAAATACGCTAACTTTTAAGCTTGGATGATAGGTCAATCCAAATTCAGTAGGTACTGTATTTCTCAGATCAATTTTGCCTTCAATGGTCTGGAAACGGCGGCGCAGATCGCTTTTCTCATATTTCAATGTATCCGGCTGGTAACCGTACAGGAAATAATCATCACTGCTGAAACCGAGGCTACCATTTAATTCCAGGTTGCTTTTGGTTTTATAGGTAACTGCTGCACCTACGGCCGTTGAATTATTTTTCTGGTATGTTCTGCTGCCTTTGGAAGTATAATGACTGGCAAAAATGTTGAAGAAAGTGCTTTTGCCATCACCAAAACTAAACCCTGCTTTGAGGTAAGGCTGGTGTACATTACCAATACCGGCTTTAATAAAGTTGCTGTAATCCCAGATACTTACTGAATCCATCTGTAATGCCACCGGTTTCAGTTCCGCAGGCATGTAAGAGAAGAACAGGTTCTGTGAAGGGATATTGTAAGATAAGCGCGGTTTGGATGTATCCGCAGCCGGCGCAACAGCCGAAAAATTTATTTTAGAAGCCTCGCGCAATACGGGCTTAAATGTAGAAGTAACATCAATTGTTTTGCGTTTGGTAGTATCCTGCGCATACAGGGAGGCACTACCACACAACAATAAACAGCTACCAAAAAACAATCCTCGCATGACTGGTTGTTTATTCAACTGAAATAATTTGTTTCTTAATATCTACTAATCGTTGTTTTCTATTTTGCCGTTCTTCTTCTCTTCTTCCGTAACCTGGTTGAGCCTGCGTTCAGCTTCACGGCGCAGATCTTCCAGCTTGGCATTGTTTACAATGCTCTGGAAAGTAGCTTTGGCGTTGAAGTAGTCTTTCTCTTTGAAATAGACATCACCCAGCAACAGGTATGCTTTGGTTACCCACACTTCGTAAGAACCGGCTTTGTTGATGACTTCAAACGCAGCTTTCTCTGCATCCTGTAAACGGTCCTGGCTAAAGAAGCAAGCCGCAATACCATAGCGCGCCTCTGCACCAAATGCAGATTTGTTAAGAGAAGCAACAGTACGGTAATAAGTAATAGCCTGCTCACAATCATTATTGGCCTGGAATGATTTGGCAATTGCCATATTGGCTAGCATTTTATCATCAGCACCAATACCTTTCTGGTTCAGCAGGTCTTTTGCATTGGTAACAGCATCAGTCCATTTTTCCAGTTGGTACTGGCTGCGGAGCAATCCACGCATTGCCTCCAGTTTGTTTTCCTGTGAGGAAGCAAAGTCTTTCAGCCTTGCAAAGTATTTCTCTGCTTTTGTATAGTCTTTTAACTCAAAGAAATTGAGTCGGGCTGCATTCAGCAATGATTTTTCTCCAAACTTGTGCGGTACCCTGTCAGACAATTGCTCGTAACCAACAGCAGCTTTTGCCCAGTCTTTTTGGTTGTAGTAGATCTCGCTCTTATAATAGAGTGCTTCCAGCGAGTATTTTCCTTCGGGGAACTTAGAGAGATAATCTTCAAATTTCTTAGCCGCTACCGGGAAGTTTCCGTTGTTGAACTGTACTTCAGCCTCCTGGTATGCCAGTTCATCCTCCTGGTTGGTAGAGATCTCTTTACCCATCTGTCTTGCAAAACCTACATATTCACTGGTTTTACCCTGCTCAATATAAATTACGCGGGCATTTTCCAGCGCAGCATCAGCTTCAGGAGAGTTGGGGAAGTCTTTCAACAAGGTGGTGTACTGGTTGAGCGCTTCTTTATCATTATCCATATTATAATAAGCAATACCCATCTTCAGGTAAGCCTTTGGCTTCAGTGAAGAGTTAGGATCGCTCACTACATTTTTAAGAAAAGGAATTGCTTCACGGAACTGCTCGTTGGCCAGGTAGGTTACCGCAACTTCCATATTAGCATCAGCCGTTAAGCCTGATGTAGGGTATTTGCGGCTTAATGAGCTCAGTAGGCTGATCTTTTCCTTGCTGTTGTTTACACCTGCGATCATCGCTTTCTGGAAAGTAGCGTAATCACTGGCAGGCCATGAAAAGTCGAGTACTTTATCATACATCGCCAGTGCTTTTTTATAATCGCGGTTCATGTAGTAACAATCAGCAATACGCAGGTATGCGTCCTGCTCAATAGCAGAAGAACCCAATTGAGGAGTGCCAACCACCTGCTCAAAAAATCCCTGCGCCTGTTTGTAGTTCTCTTTTTTCAGGAAACAGTAACCGAGATTGTATTTCGCATTGACAGCTTTTGCATCACCGCTAACTCCATTGCTTTTCAAAAACTCAAGATAGTAGCGGGTAGCGTCGTCAATTTTATTGAGCCTGTATGCTATCTCACCTTTCCAGAATTGTACATAGGGTAAAAGAGTTCCCACATTAGGGTCGGTTTCTGCCCTTGTCAGCAATTCATTTGCCCCGAGTAATAGACCATCATTGATCATCTCCGTAGCACGGCCATACAAAATACGCGGGAAAACACGCCGCGCATTGGCTGACGGGGATTTTATGCTTTCCATCAGGGTCAATGCGTCCTTATAGTTATTGGTATTGGCCAATACATTCACGAGCAATTCAGTTGCTTCAGTGTTGTATTCGCTTTTGGGATAGGTCTGTAAAAAACGTTGCAGTTCAGTCAGCGCCACGTCCTGGTACCCCAGTTCGTAAGAAAGTTTGGCGTAATTGAACATGGATATTTCCTTCTGCTGTGCATTGCTGCTGTTGGAAGCGCAGAACAGGAAGGCGTTACGGGCATTTGCTTTCTGGTTGGTTTTCAGGTAAGCATCACCCAAAAGGTACATTGCATTCTGCGCCAGTGAATCTTCTTTACCACCAATCTGCTTGAAACCATCAATTGCCTTATTCCAGTTACCGGTCTGGTAATAGCTGTAAGACAATTCATACACATCTTCCCTTCTGAGCTTTGTGGCTTTAGCAGCATAAGATTCCAGGTAAGGCAATGCTTTCGTGTACTCCTTTCTTTCAAAATAGGCATGTCCTGCGATCTGGCGCATTTCAGCTTCATAATGCAGATTGCCTCTTTTCAATTTGGCCTCAGTATATTCAAGCGCTTTATCTTTTTGTCCCAGAACGTAATAAATGGTAGCAATATAGTAAGGTACTACCCTGCCATACGTTTCGTGATCTTCTACTACAGTAAAAGCATCCAGCGCATCACGGTATTTTTTCTGGAAGAAAGAAATAAAACCAAAATAATAGTTGGCATCCTTGTAGTTAGGATCGTCTTTTACCTGGCGAATGGCATCCAGCAAGGGCTTAGCCTTGTCGAACTGCTGTGCCGTAAAATACGAATAACCGAGATGAAACTTCATGTCGGCTATTTCCCTGTTGGTCAGGTTCTCAATATTCGCTTCTTCGTATAAACCAATAGCGCGGGAATAGTTGCGCTCGCGGAAATAATACTCTGCCAGGTGAAAACTCATCATCTGCACGCGCGCAGCATTGTCTTCCAGATCAATAAAATCACGGGCTTTATTTACTGCGGCAGCTTCATTCTGCTTCAATGCGCAAACTATTGTGTAATAGTTTACTTCCTGGTAATTAATGGCTTTATCACTGCGATCAGCAGGCTTTTGCTCCGATGCCAGGTCCTTAAATAAAGGATAGGCAAGGCTATACTGCTCCCTTTGAAAATATTCTTTGGCCTGTTTGAAGTTGGCCTGGGGATCAGTAAAATAGCGTGTTTGCTGAGCGATGGAACAATGAAAAAGACCTATCAGGATAATTAATGCTGATGTTTGTTTCATTCCGATGTCCTTAGATATAGGTTAAACGTGGTAAAGATTCTAATTATTTTACCACCAACCAAACATCGTTCCAAACACGTGTGGATAAGTGACAGGATTAACAATTCTTTGTAATTCCGCCACACATCAGCATCTTATCGCATCGACAATTACGGTAATACAGGCAGATAAAATTCGCCATCGCTCACAAATAATTTATCTGTAAGATCAGCCGTGTAGATTGTACCCGAAAAAGTTCCGCGGGCATATTTACTGGTTATCTGGGTTATAGTGAGCCTGGTATCTACCGTAACATTGGTATAAGGAGGCAGACCGGCCACAAATCCTAAACTGGCATAACCAAGCGCCTTATCGTTATCATATACAAAGATCATTTCGGAAGCAGATTGCCCCTGGGCATCGGTCAACTTATTCTTATCATAATAAGTTTTGGCAGAGAACGGTTTGGGGTCCTGTATAGTAATTGCCACCAGGTCGCCATTGCTGTTATCACTCTTCTTTGCACTGATCAATGCCGTGTACAGCTTATCCTCTGAACCATAGGCTATAAGGAACAACTGCCCTTTTCTGTATTCCTTTTTTACTCCTCCCACAGTGAATTTCATATAATAATCGCCGTTGTCTTCATCGGGCGGGGAACCTGTGTCTTTTTTACAGCCCGTTAATAGCATACAACCCAATACCAGGGAAAACGTAATTCGTGAAAGCAATGAAGAGAGATCCATAAGATAAATTTGTCGTTCAGTAAGGTCTTGATGATTAAAAGCAGTCCTGCATAAGCAGGACCGCGAAGGGAACACAGCCCTGTTCCATTAATGTTCCCGTTAAAAAAGGGTCAGGGGTTAAAAGCTGTTAAAATCAGTTTGCTGTTTAAATTTTTTCACTTCCGTTTTGCCCATATAAAACCATGCTACCCAGATCCCAATCAGCAATAAGAAAGTAAAGCTCATACTGGAAAACACAGAACCACCGAGCCAGAAGATCAGCAGTGTGGCAAGTAATGGGTACCATATGGGATAAAAGAATACCTTGTTCAGCGAAGAGTCGTTGTAAAATGTTTGCCCTACAGTTTTGTTGTGCACTACAATGTATGGACCTGAATCTTTACCCTGCTTAATTGCCCAGATCACAGTGAGATCATTTCCTTCACGTGCCGCCACATTGAAATCCTGCAACTGGAATGCATGCTCCTTGCCGGTTTCATCCACCAGGAATAACTGATCGTGTACCACTGTTCTGCTGGAAATGCTCACCGGCGCTGAACCACCTGTTCCTTTGTAACTATAACCTCCGCCCCCGCCGCCGGATACGATGGTTTCCATATTTTTTCCGGACTGCATCACTTTACCATTTATGTGATGCAACGTATGTTGTTTACCGCCACCGGTAATAGTAGTTTTCATACAAGATGTTTATATTATAAAAAAGGATAGTTTAAAATGCCCGTTGTAATGTTCAGGATATGGCAGAAAGGCCGTTCATAAGTATAATAAGGACTTGCTTAAACAAATGTAGATAACTGCAATACCTGCACATATACCCATTTATTGTTTGCTGTTGCCCGTTTATTATTTGCCGGTAAAAACTTTATAAACGCAATCAGCCGGTGAATGACCAATACCCTTATTTTTGAGAAAAATCCATCATGAAAAAATTACTCAGTACCGCCTGCTCCGATGCCGCATTTGGCATTGCCATGTTTGTATTACGCGTCACGTTCGGATTATTACTTTGTATAAATCACGGTTTCTCCAAAATGACGCACTTCGGTACACTGCGCTATAAATTTTTTGATCCATTCCATATAGGCAGCCAGTGGTCGCTGACCATGGCCATTTTTGCAGAGGTATTTTGCGCCATTTTTGTTGTACTGGGATTATTTACCAGGCTGGCCGCTATTCCCATCGTAATATTACTGGCAGTAGCTACTTTCCTGTTCCATAAAGGACAGTCAATGGCAGATCATGAACTGTCCGTGATCTACCTGGCGGCATTCCTTACTGTTTTGTTTGCAGGCCCCGGTAAATACAGTGTTGATGGAGCAATGGGAAGATAAGATTACAAACCCTCATTATTTCCCCCTTAACCTAAACTAACAATATGTCAAAATCGGGTCTTATTCAATTTGTATTTATTATTGTTGGCATTGTAGCCGCCTATAATGGCGTGGAACAGTTCCTGAACAGTTTTTTATACTATCTGCTGGCCTATCTGGCTAACCCTTATGCTGAAGAGCAGGGCCTTAACGCACTCTCAGTGTTATTATCCTGCGCCTGTTATGGAGTAGTTGCCTTCTTCCTGATCGCACGCTCACGTACTTTAGCCGCTAAGGTGATAAAGAAAAGCAACCTGGAAGAAAGTTTTAAAGTATCGGCGAAACCTAACCAGCTTATTTATGTGCTGCTGGTAGTAGTGGCTGTATATGAGCTGATGAAACAGGCTCCCAGGCTTGTTACGTTATTGTATTCAGGCTTTTCCGAAAAAGTATCGGGCGTTGATTCATTAACCGGCAAATTATCGCCCCGTGACTGGATCATTGTTTTATTCAACCTTTTGCTGCCATTCCTGTTAATAGCCATAGCAGATAAGCTGGCTGTTTATTTTGCCGAAAAGATAAGGCCGGCAGAAGAAGATAACTTTATTATTGAAGAAACTCCTTAAGTATATGTTCATTGCAGAAACACAGGTGCGGGTAAGATATGCCGAGACAGACCAGATGAATGTAGTGTACCACGGCAACTATGCCCAGTATTTTGAAGTAGCTCGTGCTGAGTCTATCCGAAAGCTGGGATTTAGTTATAAAGACATGGAAGCAATGGGGGTTATTATGCCTGTTATTGAAATTCACTGCAAGTTTATACGCCCTGCCAGGTATGATGAATTACTCACCATTAAAACGATACTGAAAGAATTACCCGCTAATCACAGGATTGAATTTTTCCAGGAAGTGTATAATGAAGAAGCTAAATTATTAACTGCCGGTCGTGTGGTATTGTATTTTATGCGTGCTGCTACCATGGAAAGAGCCACTATGCCACAGGAATTATTACAGGCATTGGAACCGTATTTTACACAAGACAAAAACTGATATAATCAATTAAGTTAATGAGATTTTAAGCAGGAAAGGTTGGGCATAGATGATATAATCTTTTTCTTTGTATCAAATCCAACCCTCTGAAGGATCTCCAGGGAACCCTATTTCGGAGCTGTGAGAACCGTTCGTCCGAATTCCTTATGAAAGACATCCATTCCTGGATGTTTTTCCTTTTTACAGGCCCCCCATAAGATCATTTCAGCACATCCAGCACTTTATACAGTTTCCTTACCGCCTCACCCGAAGAACCATCGTAATTATTAACGATAATAGAGAAAACATACTCTTCTCCATTTTTAGCTGTATGGTAACCAGCAAAAGCCCTTGCCCCTCCTACTGAACCACTTTTCATTTTCATTCCGTTGTATTCAGGCAATGCATTGTAAAACGAATTGTACCAGGGGCGTGTCTTTGCATATTGCAATACTTTTACTTCGGCATCTGCTGTTACACGGTTCTGCGGCGAAAGTCCGCTGCCATCAATGATCTTAATGGCGCTTTTTTCAATTCCATGCTGTCCCCAGAAATCACGTACCAACTCCACTCCCTTTTCTGTTTCTCCAAAACCATTCTTTTCGTACGCTATTACTTTCACCAACGCTTCGCCAAACAGGTTAACGCTGCGACGTAAGAACCAATAATTAATAGTATCCAGCACAGGCGACTGCAGCACTCCCACTATTTTCTTTACAGCAGGCATTGTTTGCTTATTAGCCAATACACTCAAATACAAAACATAGGATTGCTCTACTTCAATTCCTTCTTTTTTCAACTGGGCTTCTAATGCATGAGCAAATTGCAGGGGTGCATTGGGAAATGAACCGGAGATCACGAACGGAGAATCATTTGCAGCAACAGGAACAGTACCTTGTGTAAAACCCATCAATCCATAAGGAGGCAGGTAAATGTAAGCATTGTCCCCACTTCCTTTTTTACCTGTAGTAATACCATTCTGCATGGCAGCCACTTCCAGGCCGGGGGCTGTACGAACCAGTTTTGTTTCATCACCTTCCTTTTTGCCGGGTTGTATATGCAGGTCATACTGGTTCTCGTGCCAGTTAATACCCCATACACCTGCACCATAATAATTACCAATATCATCCCAGATCCAGCCACCGGGGATAGGCTGCATAGAAAATGCACTATCATTTATATATACCTTACCTGCAATTTTGCGGATCCCATTATCACGCAGAATACCGGCGATCTTCCGCAACACAACCTCTTCTTTGGTCTCAGACCACCGCCAGCTACCCAAAGTAGGGTCACCATAACCTATAATATGAAGGTTACCTTTTAATATACCGTCCTCAACTGTACCATCATAGCCTATAGTTGTTTTGTAACGGTAATCCTTACCCAGCAGATCCATGGCTGCAACACTGGTAAAAAGCTTCTGTGTACTGGCTGCCGCAAGGCCCAACTGGGCGTTATGCTCATATACGGGTTTACCAGTACGGGCGTTAAATACACATAATCCCAGTATTGTATGTCGCATCTGTTCGTCTGTTTCAAACTGGGTTACAGCTTTATTCAGTTGCTCTGTAATTGCCTGGGCCTGAAGACAGTTACAGGAAAAGAGCATTATAAGCAGGGCTAATATTCGGTTCATATAAATGCGAATGTCATGTTTTTTAACGGCTGTACCGCCTGGTAAATTATAGCAATTAACACATCAGCCACGGTAAAAATACTGTTTTAACTTTTTTCTGATTTTTACGCTTGACCAGCCCGGAAAATGGCACCATCTTTGACTACGTTCGATCCGGTGAATTAAAAACATAAATTCAGTCCCTTATGAAAAACATCGTAAAAGGCACGACAGCGCTGCTTTTGACGCTATGCGTAGCCATGGTTGCCTGTAAAAAATCTGACGCAACCGATACCCAACAACCAACGGAAAATCCCAACAACAACGTCGTAGAAACCCAACCCGCTGTACAAAAAGGAATTACTGTTGATGTCAATTCAAACATCGGCGGTTACATGCAGGCATTACCCGCTTTGTATGACTCAACTACCAAAACCTATCCCATGATCGTATTCATTCATGGTATTGGTGAACTGGGTAATGGTTCTTCCAATCTTTCTGCAGCAGCTAACAATGGTACTCCTGCACTTATCAAAAACAAAAAGTTTCCTGCCAGCTTTACTGTAAATGGCAAAAGCTATTCATTCATTGTGATCTCTCCGCAATTTAAAGCATGGCCTTCATCAGACGATGTAAACGCCATGGTGAACTATGCCATTGCTAAATACCGTGTTGATACTACCCGTATTTATATAAGTGGTTTAAGTATGGGTGGAGGTGTAACCTGGGATTATGGAGCAGCTTATGCTAAACGCATTGCAGCTATCGTTCCTATTTGTGGCGCTTCCAGTGTATCAGACACCAAAGCCAAACAAATGCTGGATGCTAACTTACCGGTTTGGGCATTCCATAATGAAGATGATCCTACTGTAAGTGTTAACAACTCTAAAGGATGGGTAACCAAACTGAATAGTCTTAACATTAATCCTGCTGCAAAGCTTACGTTATGGGCTACCGGCGGACATGATGCCTGGACAAAAGCAACCAACCCTGATACTAAAGAGAACAACATGAATATGTATGAATGGATGCTCCAGTACACCAGGGCTTCTGTACCTAAATAATTAAGACTGATCTATCAATATGCAAATGTGCGAATGAGAATGCAGCAATGTGTTTTCATTCGCATTTTTTGTTGTAAGGGGTGAATCGTAAATCGGCAGACGGCAATCGCGAGACGTGAGAACTGTTTCGGGTTTTGAGTTTAGTGTTTCGTGTTCTGAAATTTGAGGTTTCACGCAAAGACGGCGAAGGCTCGCAAAGCAGCAAAGCTATTTCGGCCTCCCCCCAACCTCTACAATGAAGGGGCCTTGTAGCTCCCGAAGTATTTTATAGTAGGTTATACTTTGCAACTTGAGTTTTGTGTATTTCCAGGCTTCCAACTTCATACATTGACCTTCTGTATTTCACTTCTCCATTCCTTATTTCTAATTCCTAATTCCACATTTCTGTATTCCCACTTACAACCTACAACTTAAAACTTATAACCTGTATTTGCATTAGGCGTTAAGCCTTCGGCTTTCCCCTCGAAATTCGATATTCAAAATTCAACATTCGATATTTCCACCTTCCGTACCTCCTTGTTAACTTATCAACCTTTCAACTTGTCAACTGTATTCCTTGTGCCTTGTCTCTTAAATCTTGTGCCTTTACCTATAACCTATAACTTAAAACCTATAACCTGTTTTAAAACTCCAACGTCACATCCTTATCCGGGTTATTCAATCTTGTACTTTTTCGGTTCCCTCCTACAGTTACATGCATCAGGTTGATCTGTTTTTCGTAAACTTCGTAGAGCAATGAGTTATTAATCGTTACCTTCTTCGGCACAGCGGCAACATTACTTACCTGGAAATAGCTCCACACGGCATCATTTTCATGCTCAAAACCTACATATTCCAGTATTACCGGTTTACCATCAAGATTAATGACCAATCTCTTTTTAATATAGTCAGTAATTTCCTTGTCTATTTCGGCTTTATTCTGCGGATTAAAGAAGTCTATTTTCTGATGATATTGGCCTGTAAGCGTCTTTTCAAAGTCGTCCGTAAATATTTTACAGCTTATTTCCAGAGTTTTGTCCTTCGCATTATGATTCATCTCTGTAACACTGATATACAGGGGGTGAGCCAATGATTTTGCCGGTGCAGGGTGAAATTCGCCCCAGGAAAGAAAAATTGACAAAAAACAAGACCATTTATACAGAAGTAACGCCATTAAACATCAAAATTTTTTATGTTACAAATCTCTTATTTATTTTGACAACTTAACCGTCACATGCAGGATTTTGCACTTTATTTTCAATTGGGAGTAGAACACATCCTCACCCCGGACGCCATGGATCATATCCTGTTCGTGGCGGCCCTCTGTCTGCGCTATCAATGGCAGGATTGGAAAAAAGTGGTCATTCTTGTCACTGCATTTACCATCGGGCACTCTGTAACACTTGCCCTTAGTGCACTGGGCATTGTACATTTTCCTTCAGACTGGATTGAATTTCTGATCCCGCTCACCATAGCAGCCACCTGTATCAATAACCTGTTGCAGCGGCAACCGGCAGGCAACCGTACGTCAAAATTGCCGGTCATTTACTTCTTCGCCCTATTCTTTGGCCTCATACATGGCCTGGCATTCGCCGGCCAGTTCCTGAGCCTGGAAGGCAAAGAAGGCCTGGTAAGCCACCTGCTGGCATTTAACCTGGGTATTGAGGCAGCACAATTACTGGTGGTATTGATCATTTTGTCATTATCATTGCTGGTGGTACGGATCATTCATTTTTCAAGCCTGTGGTGGCTGCGGATAGCATCTGCAGTTATCCTGGTCTTTTCTTTAGCATGGGCATACGATCGATTTCCTTATAATAAAAATCTACACAATGAGAAAGCAGTTACTGTTAGCTGCAAGCGGATTACTGGCATTGCTTAGTGGCGCACAGGCGCAAAACATCCAGAATAATCCCGGCTCTAACCACGGGAACAAATTTGAGCAGTTGGGCATTATGTTGCCCACACCTAATGAATACCGTACTGCCAGCGGTGCTCCCGGCCCTAAATACTGGCAGCAACGTTGCGATTACGACATCAAATGTGAACTTGATGAAGAAAACCAGAAATTAACAGGTTCAGAGCTGGTTACCTATTTCAACAACTCACCCAATGAGCTTACTTACCTGTGGCTGCAGATGGATGAGAACCAGCACAACACTACCAAAAATGCCAACTATCAGAGCAGCAGCAGCATGCCTAAACAGCTGAATGCTACAATGATGGACAGGATGGAAGAAGCCAAGTCCGACAACGGTTATGGTTTCAATATTACCAAACTGGCTGACATTACCGGTAAAACACTGAAATATACAGTGAACAAGACCATGATGCGCGTAGAATTGCCTGCGCCATTAAAGCCCGGTCAGAAATTTACCTTCAACCTGAGCTGGAATTATAAAATTGCTGATCGCATGAAATATGGCGGTCGCGGTGGTTACGAGTTTTTTCCTGAAGATGGCAACTACCTGTTCACTATGACACAGTGGTATCCCCGTCTTTGCGTGTACAGCGACGTAGTAGGCTGGCAGAATCACCAGTTTACAGGCCGTGGCGAGTTTGCACTCACCTTCGGTAACTTCAAAGTACAGATGACTGTTCCTGCTGATCACGTAATTGGCGCAACCGGCGAATGCCAGAACTATGCAGCAGTATTATCTCCTGCACAGTTTGCACGCTGGACAAAAGCACAGACTGCCAAAGATGTGGTAGAAGTTGTTACACTGGACGAAGCTAAAAAAGCAGAAGGCCAGAAAAATAAAGCTAAGAAGACCTGGATCTTCAAAGCTGATAACGTTCGCGACTTTGCATGGGGTTCTTCACGCAAATTTGTAATGGACGCTATGCCTGCTTATGTAGAAGGCAAAAAAGTAATGTGCATGAGCTATTATGGTAAAGAAGCATACAGCCTGTACCGCAAGTACTCTACCAAAGCAGTTGCACACACTATCAAAACTTATTCAAAATTCACCATTCCTTTCCCCTATCCTGTTGCACAGAGCGTAGAAGCATCAAATGGTATGGAATACCCAATGATCTGCTTCAACTATGGTCGTACAGAGAAAGATGGTACTTACAACGAAGCTACCAAATACGGTATGCTGGGCGTGGTAATTCACGAAGTAGGTCACAACTTCTTCCCTATGATCATCAACAGCGATGAACGTCAGTGGAGCTGGATGGACGAAGGTCTGAACTCATTTGTTGAGTACCTGGCCGAAGAGTTATGGGATAACAAATTTCCTGTTCGTGGTAAAGGACCAGCCTGGGCTATTGTGGATTACATGAAACTGCCTAAAAACCAGTTGGAGCCTATCATGTCAAACTCTGAGAACATTGCACAATTTGGTCCTAATGCTTATACCAAACCTGCAACCGGTTTGAATATGCTGCGCGAAACCATCATGGGCCGCGACCTGTTTGACTACTCTTTCAAAGAATATGCAAGACGTTGGGCATTTAAGCATCCTGAGCCTGCTGATCTTTTCCGTACTATGGAAGATGCTTCCGGTGAAGATCTTGATTGGTTCTGGAGAGGCTGGTTCTTTGGTACTGATGCCTGCGATATATCGCTGGACAGCGTGAAATATTTTGTTGTTGATGTTAATGCAACTCCAACCTCACGCGATACCACTGTAATGAGACCTTCAGACAAACCAATGACCAGCGCATTACCTACGGACGTATCTAAAACACGCAATGCTGATGATAAGAACATCACTTTTGCTGTAGATGCTGATACTACTTTGCGCGATTTCTACTGGAGATATGCACGTGGCCTGGAGCCGGTTGATACCAGCCGTTCTCCTATGAAAATAAGCATGGGTGGCGATGCAGTGGATGATGCTACCAAACAAAGAGCTGCCGGCAAACACTTTTACGAAGTAAGTGTAAGCAACAAAGGTGGCCTGGTAATGCCTATCATCATCGAATGGACATATAAAGATGGTACCAAAGAAGTTACACGCGTACCTGCACAGGTTTGGCGTCTTAACGAGCAAAAGGTAACACAGGTTTACATGAAGGACAAAGAAGTAGCTTCTATCAAACTGGATCCTTATCGTGAAACTGCTGATATTGACGAATCAAATAACGGATGGGGTACTATTGCTGCTCCTTCTAAATTCACGCTCTTCAAGCAAAAGCAACAGGCCCGCGGTCAGTCATCTGGCAGCAACCCAATGCAAAAAGCCCAGGAGAAAAAAGCATTCTAATTTATCAATTAGCTAATATGCAAAAAGTGCGAATGAATAATTCATTCGCACTTTTTTTATGTAAGATCGTGAAAACTGTTTCGGGTTGAATCGTGAGATGTGAGGACGGTTCCGGGTTTAGTGTTTGAGGTTTCGGGTTCTTAAATTCGGTCTTCCCTTCGAAATTCAATATTTCCTCCAGATCTGTATTGCTAACAGCTAAAACCTAACTCCTAATACCTGTATTTCTACTTACAACCTATAACTTAAAACTTATAACCAGGTTTTCGCGTTCGGCATTAAGCATTCCACGTTCAGCTGTATTCAACTTACAACTTACAACTTAAAACTTATAACCGCGTTTTCGCGTTCTGAACTTCATTTTCAAATCTTCAAATTCTGAAATTTTCAAATTAAAGAATCTGCACATTGCTTTAATGACATGAATGCAAACACATGCTCATAAAAGCCACTATTACCGGGATCCAGAAAAAGAGAGTAGTATTTTTCATAATAAGGTATATTTAAAAAGTAAAAGATCATTGTTGTTGTTCAGCATCCTGTTGCTCACTGGCACTATCTGAGGTTGACTTTTTACGCCCTGCTTCTTTCAGGGCACGGTCAATTATCCACTCCAGCTGACCATTCACACTGCGAAACTCATCCGCAGCCCATTTCTCAAGGGCTTTAAATGATTCCTCATCTATCCTCAGAACAAAATTTTTCTTTGAACTCACGCGCTATAATTTTAATGCAATCTGTTTTGGTTCCACAGATACTTCCCTGAACTTTCCAATAGCCGATTCAATGGCAGCGATCCGCTGCGAACCTATAAACACTTTGCGGCCATTCTGCAACACCAGTTGTATGCCTTTACCACCGTCCACATTATGTACAGAGCCATAATTTCTGCTTTTGTGATACCCATATTTCATGGCACTGAACTTCCTTACATACGCATCCTGTATCTCCGGCCATGCTACAAATGAATAGCTCCTGAAAAAAGGTCTCCACCGATAAAAAATACCAGTACTGGTTACCCGTATTTCAAAACGGGTATAATAAAATGCCGCCAGGTTAATCACATGTACACCTATTACCAATGCCAGTGCATTCAATATAGCGGGTTTGCCCTGCTTAAATTCGTCAATGCCCAGCACTACCAGTAAAATGGTAGAGCCTGCTACACTGAAACCCAGTAAGGTCCACAGCCATAACTGGCGAAACCGCTGCTCCTCCCTAAACTCGATGGTGCCTGTAATTGCTTTACTGCGTGGCATAACGGCTGTTATTGATACAAGGTTCCGGTATTCAGAATAGGTTGAGCGCCTCTTTCTCCGCACAATACCACCATCAGGTTACTCACCATTGCCGCTTTCTTTTCTTCATCCAGTTGCACAATCGCTTTTTTGGATAATTGCTCCAGCGCAAGTTCCACCATCCCTACTGCACCTTCTACAATTTTAATACGTGCAGCCACGATAGCTGTTGCCTGCTGACGTTGCAGCATAGCGCCTGCAATTTCCGCAGCATACGCCAGGTGACTGATACGCGCTTCTTTTACAATAATACCCGCAGGAGCCAGGCGTTCGTTCAGTTCTTTCTCCAGTAACACATTTACCTGGTCGCCACCATCACGCAGGGTAATAGTAGCATTTTCATCTTCCATATGATCGTAAGGGCAACTGGTAGCCAGGTGACGGATAGCCGCCTCACTCTGAATTTTTA
Source organism: Chitinophagaceae bacterium (assembly GCA_047602185.1). Taxonomy (GTDB): domain Bacteria; phylum Bacteroidota; class Bacteroidia; order Chitinophagales; family Chitinophagaceae; genus PMP191F. Next base: position 2,980,595 of record JASGHY010000001.1, read on the forward strand.
CATAGTGATCGTAATCTGCTACTTCAAAAGCAGCTTTGTAAGTGTCACTTACCTGCCATACAATTACTGCGGCAATTTCAATTGGGTTACCCATTTTATCATTCACCTTCAGGCGTGAGCTTTCAAGGTTCTGGGCACGCAGGCTTATTTTATGCGTCACAAAGAAAGGGTTTACCCAAAGCAGGCCGTTTTCCTTTACTGTACCTACGTATTTTCCAAAGAACACGCATACGCGGGAATGATTAGGATTTACCACCATTACACCTTTGAACAGGAAGATGCTTGCCAGGATCAGTAGTACACCTGCAACAGCTCCTACTGCCCCTGTATAATTAATTGTCACGATTAACACAAAACCGCCTATAAAACCTAAAATAGCCAGGGTTAAGGCAAGATAACCGGAAAGGGGCTTAAAGACTTTTTCCATATGCTTAGTTTTAAATGATATCAATTTGATATCAAAAATACATCAAATCCTGAGAATTCAAAGCCCCGGCTGGATATATGGAGATTCCTGCTCTATGAGTGGTATGCCAAAGGCGGCCAAATGGTAACCCTATCAGCAAGTCCTGAAAACAAAAGAGCAGGACTTCCGCCCTGCTCTTTCAATCACCTATAATACTAATTATCAATTATTTACTACAACATTAACCACCGGTACTACCATCCTTCACCCTTATCTTCTTCTTTCCACTATTCTTCTTTTCAAAGTCTTCTATTTCTTTAGGCTTGGGTACTGTCTTTTTTTCGGTGGTACTGGCCGCGGTCGATTTTCCATCTCCCTCCAGCTTACCCAGTGTATAAGTTTCAGACCTGAGCAATGCACCGGTTTCAGGGTCAAAATACTTCCAGGTGCCGTGTTTTATGGCAGCTCCTTCGTTCTTGATCACTACTTTACGGTAGGTATCCAGTTTGTCAAGGTCTTCAATTTCAATTGTATCGTATAGCTTATTGGGATTTAAAGCTTTCCAGCTCTGGATCAGCCTGAGATCGCCATGCATGGTATAATACTGGCAAACACCATCCCTGAAGCCCCACCTGTAATTCTCAATACCTACCAGGTCACCCGCCAGGCTGTATAATTTCCATTCTCCCTCTTTCTGGTTGTCTTTATAATAGCCTTCTTCCTCGTAACCGGGTTCACCCCTTACCTGGTCGTAATGGTTGATCCAGGGGCCTTGTTTACGATCCTGCTGATCCAAACGGTTAAGGGTATCGCCACGCACACTGATCTTATAATTTTTCCATTGGGCAAACCCCTGTGTCACAGTCAACAACATCGCGCAAAACAAAAAACAACGCATAATAACCGCTTTTAGGTTCTTATAAAAGTTACAATAATAACGCCAGATTACCTTATTTCATTGCAGTGCATTTCCTAAGGTTTTACTAATCAACGAGTCTTTGCAGGACTATTGAAAATGCAATTACTTCATATTGCTGATTTAATGTTTATATTGAAAAAAATATTCCACTGCGTGTTGTATCTAAAGACTTCCCTGTTGCTGATATGCCTGCTTGCTGCAGGCTTCTTTGCAAAGTGCCAGAAAAAGACAATTACACAGATCAAAACTGATATTGAGAATTCAGGTAACTCGCCGCTGTATGTAAAAGATGTTTTGAAAAAGAAGTTCGTACTGGATACTGTACCGGTAGCCCGCACCAATCATTTCAGGGGATTATCAGATAGTCTTGCCTTTCATGGCAAAGTAGGAAAAGTATATGGCCCTTTTAACAACGGTAAGATACTGATACAGGTGCTGGCAAAACTGCCCAATAAATTCAATCATGTAGGCCAGATCTTTCTTGATACTGCCGTGTTCAGCAGAAAGATAGCAGACTCGATGGCCAATAGCATCATTGCAAAGATCAAAGACGGCTCTTCTACTTTTGAACGAATGGCTAAGGTGTATTCTATGGGTGGAGAAGCTGCTACCGAAGGTGAGCTGGGATGGATTGCCACTGGAGCCATTGTACCTGCTATTGAAGCAGAGTTAGACCGTCATAAAAAAGGCGAGATCTTTAAAGTGTGGACCAATGCCGGGGTTCATATTATCCGCAAAACCGATGATCCTAAACAGATGGATGGCTTTGCACTGATGATGAGGATCTTTTTATAGTGTAGAAATACATGAAGTCTGAAAAGAGAAGCAAGTACGAAAGGTGAAAATAGCGAATGTCCAATTTTGAATATCGAATTTCGAAGGGAAAGGCAGGAAGAAAGTTTGCAGTTGGCAATTTGCAGTTATGTCGAATACAAGGTGCGAGCTTTGGGCTACGAGCAAATACAGGAAGAACAGTTGTATTGATCAAATTTCAAACATCAAATCTCAAATCCAGTATCCAGCATCTGGTATCCGGAAGCTCCGCTCACGACTGACGACTCACGCCTCACGATTCAACCCGAAACAGTTCTCACGTCTCACGATTGCCGATTGCCGTCTGCCGATTCACGATTCCTTTCACGTTTGACATTTCACATTTCACGAATCAGCCACTCACGACTGACGACTCACGCCTCACGATTCAACCCGAAACAGTTCTCACGTCTCACAATTACCGCTCTAGCCGATCAACGCCCTTACAGCCAGTTCATATCCTTTCATTCCCAGACCTATAATACTTCCTTTTGCTTTCGCTGATACATGAGATATTTTACGGAACTCTTCGCGGGCATGTACATTCGAGATATGTACTTCCACTACCGGGGCTTTAATAGAAGTAATCGCATCACCAATAGCTACAGATGTATGTGTATATCCACCGGGGTTCATCACAATGCCATCCGATTCAAAACCTGCCCGCTGCAATTCATTGATCAGTTCTCCTTCCACATTACTTTGAAAATAAGTGAAAGCGATCTCCGGAAACAATTGCTGTAATTGCTGAAAATAGTCTTCAAAAGACTGGTTGCCATATATACCGGGTTCACGCTTGCCCAGCAGGTTAAGATTGGGACCGTTGATGATGGATATTTTCATATTGCAAAGCAACTATTTTTTTACTGCTTTTCCTTCGCCGGGTAATTCTTTGTTCTGCATTTCTCCGGATGCATCCACCACCAGCCTGTAAGTAATATCGGCATACTGGTTGGTAAAACGCCCCTGCGGATTTACATATTCATACCCCAACTCTATATTGAGGGTATAGTCGCCGGGGTATCTGGCTACATACACATATTCATACACCTTGTCTTTATTGTTATGACGCAAACGGCCTCTTGTATGTACCGGTTTGGCATCACTGCTAAGGTTAATGGTATTTACAAACAGGTCTGAGTGAAAACGAAAACAGATTGTATCACCCTGCTTTCTATAGATAACAGCAGTAGCCGGGCTTACAGCTTTTACATTGCCTTCAGTAAAGCGGTAATTCTGCAAAGGCTGGTTGAAAAAAGCCTCAGCCGTCATAGCCGGTAAAAGCAGCTGCCAGATAGTATCCTTAGGAAGATGATCGTATATAAACTTTTCGGGGGGCGTAAAATAATACCAGTCGTTGCGATTCCTGATAAACCTGTTTGTTTTGCCATCTGAAAAGCCACTGGCCCAGGTAATGTCAATCAAATGCCAGCGACCATCCACACGCACGGCACACCATCCATGATCAGTAGGTACATTACCTGTATCCATATACAATGTACTGTCTGCCGTACGTCCAAAACCTGTAATGATAGCACAGGAAATATCCAGTTGCTTACACATATACTGAAACAGTACAGTGTACCCTTCGCAATCTGTTTCTTTATACTTCAGTACTGAATCTATCAGCCCTTTATCATAAGCTACAGTAGTAGCATAATTGATGTGACCGGTAACCCATGCATAGCAGGCACGCACACGCAATGCAGGCTCTGTAAACTCCAGGCGTATCTTTTTAATTAGCAGATCAAGGTCTTTACGGGTAGTTATCTGCTGGTTCTGTGCAAGAATAAAGCGATCAGCATTATCCCATTCAACCGATGGAGATTGTGCATACATCCGCAGAGAAATGCAGCATAGCGCAAGAATGGTGATCTTCCCGAACAGGCAGTTAGCTTTTCAGTAAGATAACAAAAAAGCCCCGCATCAGCAGGGCTTTTCTTATTAGTTCATTGTAGCGTCCTGAAATAAGTTGACACAAAAAGTGTCAAACTATGGTCAATACCGGATCTCCCTCATGTTTAAAACGGACTCAAAAAGATTACAGTCTTGCCTTCAAACTTCAAGTGATTGATGAAGTAGAAAAAGGCGACCTAACGTACAAACAAGCTCAGCTCAAGTATGGTATTCAAGGTCGTAGCACCGTTTTGGTGTGGTTAAGAAAACATGGTAGATTGGACTGGCATGAATCAACCGATATGAAAAAGAATACCCCTAATAAGCAGATCCGTGAGTTAGAGAAAAAGATTAAGCGACTTGAGCAGGAAAAAGAAATTCTGAACAAGGCTATAGACGTGGCCGATGATATGCTTGGCACAGAGATCAGAAAAAAGTATTTACCGCTGTCACGTCAGGCTTCCGCAGGACAGGGGGATGTAGCAGGGTCGGAGGCACAAAGCGAATAGCGCAAACACTTGGCTTTAGCCGGCAATATTATTACAAGCTGGCATGCAATCAAGTCAAGACAGATGCAGTCAAAACCATTGTAAAAGAGCTTGTCGACGGGCAACGCAAATGCCTGCCACGGATAGGTATCCGTAAGCTTTATCACCTTATTCAACCTGCATTGCGACTACAGGCTATCAAGGTGGGGCGGGATAAACTATTCGACTGGATGCGGTCCTGTAATTTATTGATCAAACCTCGTCGCAGGTATGTTCAGACCACGAACTCTAATCATTGGCTGAGGAAATATCCCAACCTGATAAAAGAGGTGGCAATTACAAGACCTGAACAGGTTTGGGTTAGTGACATTACCTATCTGAAGACATCCGAGGGTAACCTTTATTTAAGCCTTGTCACAGATGCATACAGCAGAAAAATTATGGGCTATAGTGTTAGCGATAACATGGAAGCTGTTACAGTGTCCCAGGCATTAAAAATGGCTATTCAATCCAGGTGTTATAGTGGGCAATTGATCCATCATTCTGACAGAGGTGTTCAATACTGTAGTTATGATTATGTTCAGATAGCCCATAATAATAAGATTACCATGAGTATGACGGAAAATGGTGATCCTTATGAAAACGCGCTGGCAGAGAGAATGAATAAAACAATAAAGGAAGAATTTTATCCGGAAAGAACGTTAATAAATAAGCAGTTAGCAATAAGAATAATACATGAAGCAATCGGTCTTTATAACCAATACAGACCTCATTTATCTTTACACATGAAAACACCTGAACAGGTGCATAAACAAAAAATCCCGGCTATCTAAAGACAACCGGGAACTATTTTTAAAACTGTCAACCTATTTTAGGACGACTCACATATGTTCTTTGATCAGTGAAATGAAGTCATCGAACAGGTAGCGGCTATCGTGCGGGCCGGGAGTACTTTCCGGGTGATACTGCACAGAAAATGCCGGTTTGTCTTTCAGACGGATGCCTTCAATAGAATCATCATTCAGGTTCACATGCGTAATTTCAACATGCGTAGCCTTTTTAACAGATGCAGGGTCTACACCAAAACCGTGGTTCTGTGTAGTGATCTCACAACGGCCTGTTACCAGGTTTTTAACCGGGTGATTCAGTCCGCGGTGACCGTGGTGCATTTTAAAAGTAGTAATATCATTAGCCAGTGCCAGCAACTGGTGACCAAGGCAAATACCAAACGTAGGTTTATTTTCTTTCAGTACTTCTTTCACAGTGCTGATAGCATAATCCATCGCTGCAGGGTCGCCGGGACCGTTGGAGATGAAATAACCATTAGGATTAAACTGCTTCAGGTCTGCCAGGGTAGATTTTGCAGGGAATACTTTTACATAAGCACCTCTTTCTACCATACATTGCAGAATGTGTTGCTTGGTGCCATAGTCCAGCACTGCTATACGTACAGCGGAGTTGGCATCACCCAGTGTATAAGGCTCAGCAGTGCTTACTTTGGTAGCCAGTTCCAGGCCATCCATATTGGGCACCTTAGCCAGTTCATTCTTCAGCACATCCACATCCAGTATTTCAGAAGAGATAATGCAGTTCATAGCACCTTTCTGACGCACGTGTGTTACCAAAGCGCGGGTATCCACCCCTTCAATACAAACGATGTTATTATCGATCAGGTATTGCTCCAGTGAGCCATTGGCCAGTTTACGGGAATATTGCTCCTCCAGGTTACGGCCAATCATGCCACGGATCTTCACGTTACCGGATTCAACCTCGTCATCCTTTACACCATAGTTACCTATGTGCACATTATTCATAATAACGACCTGTCCGTAATAGCTGGGGTCTGTAAATACTTCCTGGTAGCCTGTCATACCGGTGTTAAAACAGATTTCACCGGTAGTGGTACCAATCTTACCAAAAGCGTAGCCGTAGTGCACTGAGCCATCTGCCAGCACAAGTACGGCAGGTTTCTGAAGCGGATTTGACATGTTATCTACAAAAATTTTGCAAAGAAAACCAATTATTAAATGATATGACGGTTAAATTGTTCACAAAGTGGCATAAAAAAAGCAAGACTGATAAAAGTCTTGCTTTTTAATATCGAAACCATTTGCATGATTATTCTGCGGCTTTAGCTTCTGTTTCAGAACCAGCATCTTCAGCTTTCGCGCCTTTTTTAGCAGCACCAGCGGTACGGCTACGACGTGTTTTCTTAGCTGCTTCTTTAACTTCACCTTTTCCTTTACCGTAAACTTCGTTGAAGTCTACCAGTTCAATCAGGCCCATTTCTGCGTTATCACCCTGGCGAATGCCTAATTTGATAATGCGGGTGTAACCACCAGGACGACCACCTATTTTCTCAGCGATAGTGCTGAACAGTTCAGTAACAGCAGCTTTATCCTGCAGGTAGCTGAACACAACCCTACGTTGGTGAGTGGTGTTTTCTTTTCCTTTGGTAATCAGCGGCTCAATGTAAGTGCGAAGAGCTTTAGCTTTTGCCAGAGTAGTTACAATACGCTTGTGATCAATCAGTTCGCAAGCCAGGTTGCTCAACAGGGCTTTCCTGTGAGAGGCAGTTCTGCCCAGGTTGTTGATTTTGTCTCCGTGACGCATGACGTTTGTTTTTACAGCTACACCGTGTCAGGAATTGTAGCTTAATTTGAAAATGAGGGCAATTTGAAAATCCGGAAATTAATCTCTCAGATATCGCTTTGCCTTATGAATCAGAAAATCAGATGATTTAAAGTTTTGCTGAGCCGGAGCCCATTTTCAAATCATCAAATTTTCAAATTATTAAAGTTCTTCTTTATCCAGTCCCAGTTTGCTCAGGTCCATACCGAAGTGTAAGCCTCTTTCAGCCAGTACCTGCTCAATTTCAGCAAGTGATTTCTGACCGAAGTTGCGGAACTTCATCAGGTCTTCCTGTTCGTACTGTACCAGTTCGCTCAAGCTGTTGATCTTAGCTGCTTTCAGACAGTTGAAGGCACGTACTGAAAGATCCAGGTCTTCCAGAGGTGTTTTCAGGATCTTACGCAGTTGCAGCATTTGCTCATCAACCACATCTTCTTTCTTATCTTCTTTGTTATCGAAAGTGATGTTTTCGTCGGTGATGATCATCAGGTGCTGGATCAGGATGCGGCTGGCCTGTTTTACAGCTTCTTCAGGATGAATAGTACCATCGGTAACTACGTCCATGATCAGCTTTTCGTAGTCAGTGCGCTGTTCAACACGGGTGTTTTCAATAGCGTACTTAACGTTTTTAATCGGGGTGAAGATAGAGTCAGTGGGGATGTAACCAAATGGAGCATCTTTCACTTTATTATCTTCAGCAGGCACATAACCACGGCCTTTTGATACTGTCAGCTCGATATCCAGTTTAGCGCTGGTATCCAGTGTGCAGATCAGCAGGTCTGGGTTCATGATCTCGAAGCTTTGAGTAGCTTCACCGATCATGCCCGATGTAAATTCAGCTTTATTTTTAATGCTGAGGGAGATCTTCTCCTGGCTCAGCTCATGATCCACTTTCTTCTTGAAACGAACCTGTTTCAGGTTCAGGATGATTTCCAGTACATCTTCAGTAATACCCTTGATAGTAGCAAACTCATGGTCTACTCCTTCAATGCGGATACCGATGATAGCATAGCCTTCCAGAGAACTCAGTAAAACCCTGCGCAGTGCGTTACCGATGGTAACACCAAAACCGGGTTCCAGCGGACGAAACTCAAACTGAGCTTCAAATTCCGTTGCTTTCTGTAAAACAATCTTGTCAGGCTTTTGGAAATTTAAAATGGCCATATTTTACAATTTCAGTTTTTATTAGTTTATCGGCTCCAACCACTTTGGTCAGCGCCTGTTGCGTCGCACACTTGAAGTTCAAGTCTCTAATCAGCTGCTTGGTCAATATCCGTCATTTCTGACCTTTCCTGACCTACAAACTATTACTTAGAATACAACTCAACAATCAACTGCTCCTTAATGTTCTCAGGAACACTTTCACGCTCAGGGTAAGCAACAAAAGTACCTTTCATATCACCCTCATTCCAGTCTAACCAACTGAATTTAGCATTTTTACCGCGGAACTGGCTGGTAATAGCAGTGTTTGCCTGATCTTTTTCTTTGATACCAACGATATCGCCGGGTTGCAGTTGAAAAGAAGGAATGTTTACTACTTCACCGTTTACAGTAACGTGTTTGTGAGAAACTAACTGACGTGCTCCCGGACGTGATGCTGCCAGACCTAAACGGTAAACAGTGTTATCCAAACGAGCTTCCAGTAATTTGATCAGGTTCTCACCGGTTACGCCTTTAATACGCGCAGCCTCATCGAAAGTTTTACGGAATTGTTTTTCCAACACGCCGTAAGTATATTTTGCTTTCTGTTTTTCTTTCAACTGAAGTGCATACTCTCCTGGAGCTTTACGCTTTTTAGAAGGACCATGCTGGCCGGGAGGGTTGCTGTTTTTGCTCAGGTACTTGCCATTTCCTAAAATAGGCTCACCGAAAATGCGACAGATTCTTGTTTTTGGGCCTGTATAACGTGCCATAATCTTGTTTTGTGATTTTTTAGTGACGGTGAACGATCTGTAAAAATCTAAAATTAATCGAACACCCGGTTATAAAATAAGTTAGAAATCAGAAGTACGAAGTACCGATCTGTATGATTTCGTACTTCGTATTTCTGACTTCGTATTTCGTTAAACTCTTCTTTTCTTGGGAGGACGACAACCGTTGTGAGGTAACGGAGTTACGTCTTTGATCTGTACTACCTCGATACCGCTCTGAGAAAGGCTACGGATAGAGCTTTCACGACCGGCACCAGGACCTTTTACATATACATCTACTTTTTTCACACCTGCATCAAAAGCAGTTTTAGATGCATCTGCAGAAGCCATCTGTGCAGCATAGGGAGTGTTCTTTTTAGAACCTTTGAATCCCATTTTACCAGCACTGCTCCATGAAATGAGCTGGCCGTTCTTGTTGGTAATACTGATAATAATGTTGTTGAAGGTAGCAGAGATGTGAGCATCGCCGTAAGCGTCTACTTTCACTACCCTTTTCTTGGCCGCAGCTTTAGCGCTGTTCTGGGCCTTTTGTGCTTTTGCCATAATCGAAAAACAGGTAATCTTAATTTATAAAAATGCCCGGAATGATTTCCCGGGATAGAATCAACCCTCCTGCTGACTTACGAAGCGATCCGGCGATGATTCTTAATTTGTAAGTCGGTATAAAAGAAAACCAGATATCCGCCAGTGGCGGATACCTGATAACTAATATTACTATTTCTTAGCCGCTTTCTTTTTACCTGCAACAGTTTTGCGTTTTCCTTTACGCGTACGGCTATTGGTACGTGTACGTTGTCCGCGAACGGGCAAACCTTTACGATGACGCAAACCGCGGTAGCAGGCGATATCCAGCAGGCGTTTGATGCTCATTTGTACTTCTGAACGCAACTGACCTTCTACCTTAAACTCATTGGTAATGATGTTACGGATAGCGTTCAGTTCGTCATCATTCCACTGGTTAACTTTTTTATCCAAGTTAATGCCTGCTTTTGTCAGGATATACTGGGCAGTGGAACGGCCGATACCATAGATATAGGTTAAGCCAATTTCACCTCTTTTACTTTTTGGTAAGTCTACACCGGCAATACGAGCCATATTCGATTTCTGATTTTGAGATTTACGATTTTTAGATTGCTACAGCCACGATAGAAAACTATCCAACTGCTTTTGTTGCAATTATCCCTGGCGCTGTTTGAAGCGGGGATTCTTTTTGTTAATTACGTACAGCCTGCCTTTTCTCCTCACGATCTTGCAATCTGCACTGCGTTTTTTGATAGATGCGCGAACCTTCATGATTATAAATTTTATACTGTTCTTAACTTGTTTGTCGGGTATAACTATTTATACCTGAATATGATACGTCCTCTTGACAAATCGTACGGGCTCATCTCCACACCTACCTTATCACCCGGTAAAATCCTGATGTAATTCATCCTCATTTTCCCGGATATCGTAGCCAGAATTTCATGACCATTTTCCAGCTTCACCTTGAACATTGCGTTAGACAATGCTTCTAAAATAACTCCATCCTGTTTAATTAACGGTTGTTTGCCCATATTACTTTAAGGAGCGCAAAGGTAATATAATCACAGTACAAATAATAAAAAAAAGGGACAATTTTTCCCGAGCATGTGGAAAAACCGTCCGTAAGGATGCAAAACTAAGGCTTTATCCCTTAAATCAGGCGGGATTCAGCTCTACTTTTGTCATCTGGTAATAATGATTCTGTAATTCGTGTACATTAATAGATTGGTGCAGGAACCGGCGATCCTCGCGCCACCATATTTCCAGGTGACTAAAATCGCCAGGCCGTGTGGCTAAAACCCTGAATGAGTCTTTTTTGTATTTCACAGAGCCTTCCGGAGTGGTCTCTTTGGAGAAGCCCAGCTTTAGTAACTGGTTCTCATCCAATGGAATAGGATACAGATGGTCTGGCGTGAACCAGAATTCCTGAACTTCAGTTTCCACGCATACCTCCTTGTCTTCGCGATTCAGTTCCTTAACTACTCCTTCCATTTTCTGGCCTTCAAACTCGGCCATTACGATATCTCCCGGTTGTAATTCTGAAAGTTTGATCATACGGCATTCGTTTTTTTAGTGTACTCGTAATTTACGGAAAACGATGCACGGGAAAAAATTGGGTTTAAGGTAAGCCCCGTTCCGGGTTCAGATGCCGGGTACAGGTTACAGGATGTTGGTCTCAGGATACCAGGTACCGGATCGGGAAATGCAAATCAATGTCGTTTAGTTAGTGGCAGGTGAAGACACCAGCCAGTCACCTGTTCCCCGGCGGGTGTCCCTCCGCCCGGAAGTAAAATGCATCATCAAACAACATTGATTCCCAATTCATTATTTCTCATCCCCTTCGGAAGCATTTGCAGGGGCCTTGCTATGGTCTTGTTCTTGTCTTCTTCTTGTTTCCTTCTTATTTAAAGCGTATAAATTAGGGGTTTTGTCTTGGCGGTGGGCGAACGAAACAAGAACGAGGTATAGATGAAACAGGGAGAAATCCTGGTTGGGAAAACTGAAGATGGATCAGGAATCAATGTCGTTGGATTAAGTAGCCGGTAAAGACACCAGCCACGGGCACAGCCCGGCGGGTGTCCCCACCCGCTGGAAGTAAAACGCTTACCTAAACGACATTGATTCCCAACTCCTTATTTCTCATCCCCTTCGGAAGCATTCGCAGAGGCCTTGTTATGGTCTTGTTCTTGTCTCGTTCTTGTTTCCTTCTTATTTAAAGCGTATAAATTAGGGGTTTTGTCTTGGCGGTGGGCGAACGAAACAAGAACGAGGTATAGATGAAACAGGGAGAAATCCTGGTTGGGAAAACATAAGAGGGATCAGGAATCAATGTCCTTGAACTAAGTGGCCGGTGTTTTCACCAGCCACGGCCGCCCCGGCGGGTGTCCCCACCCGCCGGAATCAAAACTCTTAGCTAAACGACATTGAAATGCAAATGGTCAAATTGCCCGATGGTGCTATGGTTATCAGCGATAACAACAAAACCATATGACAATCAAGCCGTACTGCGAATTACCTGCAGCTTGTATTGCTTTCTACCTCTGTAATAAATCCACCACACGTTAAAGCCCATAAAAGACCACTAAAAAACCCGTATCCGCCAAAAGCATATAGAAAGTGCGCCTTTACCCCGCATTAGAAAGCAACACCAATTAAAGACCAGGTACAGACCTCATAAACAGCCCCTACTCAACGCCTTCAGGTTTCCTGTTCCCTTTCAGACTCTGACATCAGACTTCACACTTCAGTTTTTCTTCCGGACTTTCGGTCTTCCCGACTTGCGGACCTGTATTGGCCAACAGCAAAAACCTAACTCCCAATACCTTATTCCCAATCCCCAATTCCTGTATTTAACTTATAACTCCCTAAAATTTAAACGCCAGCCCTGTCGTAAAATAAGAAACGCCATACCCTAACTCTGCGAAAACGCTCAGGTTGCCGGCAAAATAGTAGCGGGCGCCAGCAAAGGCACTTACGCCGACTGCACTGCCATAGCTTCCTCCCAGCAGATCCTCGTCAGAATAGCCTGTATTATCAGAATACTTATACTTTAAGATATTGTACGATACCATTGCCCCGGCATAGACATCCAGTTTTTCAACAGGGATCTCTGTATAGTGCCAGGCCCCTCTTACACCTATTATAGTATAGTTCCATTTCTGGGTATAGGAATAACCACCACTGCTGCCTGAATACCTGTAAGTTTTTACACCTGCATAACCTCCCAGGCTTACCACACCCGGACCAGCAGGCCAGATCCCCTTTTCGTACTGAACACTGACAGCCGGTGCCTGTGATGCAAAACCATAATCGCCTATAGCGCTTCCGAAACCTATTCCCGCACTGATCACATTATCACCTTTAGCAAAGGATTGCGCCTTTACAGCAGTGGCAGTACTAATAATTGCAATACATAAAACAATCTTTCTCATAAACAATGTGTTTGTAACAGCTAATAGTTATTTAAACTACTAACGTACATGCGCTCAGGCAATGTTTCAATGCACATTTATTATCCGGTGTCTTTCACTTATTTTCTGCTGATAACGATGTAATAAGTGAAGAATAAGGAGTATCTTTTTTGCCCACTACGCGTATCCTTGCAAAGCCGTTCTCTATTCATCGCTAAACTGTCGGATGTGATAAAATTTTTCCTGCTGCCCGGTTGCCTGCTTCTTACAGCCTTCTGTTTTTCGCAACAAAATGAACAGGATTCTCTTCTGCAGGCTCTTAAAAACCATCCTGCAGAAGATACTACCCGGCTTACACTATTAACTGATCTTGCGTTTAGCTACTACCGCAACAATCCTGCGGAAGGCATTGCTACTGCCGATAAAGCTATCGTACTGGCAAAAAAGCTGAGTGACTTACGACGGATGGCCTCTGCCTTCTCTCACAAAGGAGTGAACTATCATATGCTGGGAGAAGATTCCATGGCGCTTAAGATGTATGAACAGGCGTGGCGTATACATGAACAATATGGTAATCGTTCGGGCATGGGCAAAGTGCTGCATAATATGGGACTACTGTACAATGGTATGGCTGACTACTATACTGCACTGGATTATCACGGGCGTGCATTGAAGATCTTTGAAGAATTACATGATTCAACACGCATACCTATTGCCATCAATAGTCTTGGAGTAAACTATATGAGCTTGTCAGATTTTCCGAGAGCACAGGAACAGTACCTGCGCTCATTACGCATCTATGAAAAAACGCAGGACTCAGCGAATATGGCGTTGACCTTTACCAATCTCGGCATTATTCACAACAAGATGGCTGATTATTCCCAATCACTTGCGTATCATAACAGGGCATTAGAGATCATGAAGAAGAGCAATAACAAAAGCAGTATTGCTGATATCATTGGCAACATTGGCGTTACCTATGACGATATGCGCCAATATGATAAAGCACTGCAAACTTTCAGGGAAGCTCTTTCTATCAGTGAATCTGTTGGTTATAAAAAGGGCATTGCCAGTAATTACAACAACATGGCTATCACTTTCAATAATATAAAAGACTATGGAGAGGCATTAAAGTGCTTACAAAAAACAGTACCGTTGTACCATCAATTGGGAGATAAACAAAACCTGAGTTCATCCCTCAGTGAGATCGCAAAGATCTATACCCAATCGCCGGATCATCTGTTACCGGCATTAGGCATTAATCAATCAACACGGTATCCTACAGCTATCCGTTATCTTCAGCAGGCCCTGCAACTGGCAAAAGAAACAGACAATATCGAGACCCAGCAAACCTCATGGGAATATCTTGCTGACTGCTATGAAAAACAAAAGGATTATGCACACGCGCTTACTGCATTTAAAAATGCGGCCCATTTAAATGACAGCATCGTTAATGACGAGAAGCGCACCGTTATGCACAGGAAAGAAGCCGAATTTGAATTTGAGAAAAAAGAAGCATTACTGAAAGCGGAACACGATAAAAAAGAAGCGTTAAATATTGCAGCAATACACCGACAGCAAATTATAAGGAATGCAGTACTGGCAGTAAGTGTACTTGTGCTGATAGCAGGTATTACGATCTTTATATTTTACAAACGTAAGCGGGATGCAGAACAACAGAAGCAGGAAGCCGATCTGAATGCACAGGTAATTGATACGGAAATGAAAGCATTGCGGGCACAGATGAATCCTCACTTTATCTTTAACTCGCTCAACTCTATCAGCGATTTCCTTTCAAAGAATGATATTCCAACTGCTAATACCTACCTCGTTCGTTTTGCTAAAGTAATGCGTATGATCCTGGAGAACTCCGAGCACAAACTGGTGAGCATTGCAGATGACCTGAAAGCACTGGAACTATATATACAACTGGAGGCAATGCGTTTGCAACAATCATTTACCTACTCCATTCATGTTGAAAAGGAAATTGATGCGGAAAACACATTGATACCACCATTGATCTTACAACCATTTGTTGAGAACAGCATCTGGCACGGCATTTCAGGTAAAGAGAACGGAGCCATTAAGATCGATATTCAGAAGCAAAATGACATGCTCGTTTGCAGTGTAGAAGATAATGGTATAGGGCTAAAGAGCGATAAAAGCAATGCTCCCGGTAAACAATCACTGGGCATGAAAATTACACAGGACCGGGTGGATATCATCAACAAAACCAAAACGACCAATGCGTTTATGTCTGTTGCAGATAATGGTACGGGCACAAAGGCATCTATCACCCTGCCATTTGAATTACAATTTTAAACCGCCAATCACAGACCTGGTGATCCGCAATTGACGGTTAATATTATGACTTGTAAATTAGGCTAATTGTATTCCATTCACCTGTTTGGTAATGAATGCCAGCTCATCTGCTGTCAGTTTAATAGCTGCCGCCTTAGCATTCTGCACTGCCTGCTCAGCATTACGCGCACCTGCCAATGCAATAGTGATACCGGGCTGGTCGATTGTCCAGCGAAGCACTAACTGCGCAAGACTTACATTTTTCTCTGCTGCCAGCGGGCGCAGTGTATCAAGAAATTCGTTGGTACGTTTAATACTCTCTTCTGTATAGAAACGGTTGCTTTCGCGCGTATCACCTTCGTTGAACTTATGTCCGGGTTTAATTTTACCGGTCAATAAACCACGCTGCATAGGACTATAAGCAATAATTGCTTTTTTGTTTTCCAGGGCATATGGTACAAGTTCTTTTTCAATATCACGCAACAGCATACTGTAAGGTACCTGGTCTGAAGCGAGACTGATGGTTTTGGCCGCTTCTTTCATCAGGTCTGTTGAATAGTTACACACCCCTGCTGCACGGATCTTTCCCTGCTCCTGTAAAAACTGTAAGGCTTCCATTGTTTCTGAAACGGGAGTAGAACCATCTGCCCAATGGATCTGGAACAGATCGATATAGTCTGTCTTCAGGCGACGTAAACAATCTTCACACTCTTTGATCACGCTTTCGCGGGAAGCCAGTTTATACACATCAATATCATTACCGGCATTGTCTTTACTCTTGAAAAAGAACTCCCCTTGCTTTACATCCCAGCGTAGTCCAAATTTGGTCAGCAATTGTACTTTATCGCGGGGAATACCCTGGATAGCTTCTGCCACAATCTCTTCACTCAATCCCTGCCCATAAGCCGGCGCTGTATCAATAGAAGTAACACCTTCATCATAAGCAGCCTTGATAGCAGTGACTGCATCACGCCTGTCAGCGCCACCCCACATCCAGCCGCCAATAGCCCATGCTCCGAAAGTAATTACCGATGCTTTTACTGAAGATTCGCCCAATTGCCTGTATTCCATAGTATAGTTTTTTGCCGGACAAAGGTAGGAAAATGCTGAACGCTTAACGCCTAATGCAAATACAGGTTATAAGTTTTAAGTTGTAGGTAAAGGCACAAGATTTAAGAGACAAGGCACAAGGAATACAGGTATTAGCGGTTAGGTTTTAGTAATACAGTAGTGAGGAAATATGGTTGATGAGTTGTTGGGTTGAGAAGATGACAAGGAAAGTACGAAATAAGAAGTACGAAGTACGGATTCCTGACTGTATTTGCTCGCGGCTCGTAGCTCAAAGCTCACAGCTTGTATCCTCTTTTCACGTTTGACGTTTCACGAACCAGCAGCGACCACTCACGACTGACGACTCACGTCTCACGATTGCCGATTGCCGTCTGTCTCTGGCGCGTAGTGTTCCGCAGGATCACTCGTGCCTTCCATATGCACCCGGTCTCCGACCGGAATGGTTAGTTTCAAGTCTGCAATTCATCAACGCTCCACTCACGCCCGCCTGAACGGATTCATTCGGGCACGACTAACGATTTCACGATTGCCGTCTGCCGATTGTCGACTCACGATCTCTTCTTATAATTGATCACTGCCCAGGTATTCAGGACTATTGCGAAGAGCAAGATGATGCCCAAATGCCCGGCAATATCACGGAGGCCACTCCCCTTCAGTACCACCATTCGCATTACCTCAATGAAATAGGTAACAGGGTTTAATCTTGCGATAACCTGCGCCCAGGCCGGCATACTATCAATGGAGGTGTACAAACCACTGAGTAAAATGAAGATCATCATCAGGAAAAAGGACAGCAACATTGCCTGCTGCTGTGTACCGGTATAGGTGGAGACCAGTAACCCTAATCCCAATACAGCCAACAAATACACCGCTGCAAAACAATAGATAACAAGCAGGCTCCCTACCGGCATGATGCCATAAGCTACACGGGACAATAAAAGACCGATACTCAGGATCAGTAAACCTAACACCCAGAAGGGGATCAGCTTGCCTAAAATGAAATGGTATTTCTTTACGGGCGTTACATTGATCTGTTCTATAGTCCCTATCTCTTTCTCCTTTACAATGTTCAGCGAGGCAAGGAATGACCCTACCATGGTTACCAATACTACCAGAATGCCCGGCACCATGAAATACTTGTAATTCATGAGAGGATTGTACCAATTGGAGGATTGTACATCAATAGTAGTTTCAGGACTAAAACGGGGCATCTGGATCCACTCCAGCCGTACTTCGCGATTGAAGTCCTGGATAATGCTGCGCAGGTAAGCACTACCTAACCCGGCTTTGGTACCATTGATAGCATTTACTGCCATAAACAAGGTTGCTTCATCCTCTTTTACCAGTGTACGCTCAAAAAAAGCAGGTATTTCCAATACTATATCGGCATTATCGCTCTCTACCTGTTGCAAAGCATCGTCATACGAAACAGAAAAGTGTTGTAACTGGAAATACCCTGATGATGTTATTTTGGACAGGAGCTTTTGTGAATAGGAAGAATGATCATGATCTACCACACTCAGTTTTACGTTCTTAATCTCATAATCAGCAGCCCAGGGCAGTATCATCAGTTGCATGATGGGCATCATGAAGATGATACGCAGTATTGCCGGATCACGGAATACCTGGCGAAACTCTTTTTGTAATAAAAATCTCAGTGTTCTCATGCCAGGCGGATTTTGAATTTTTTAATACTCAATGCCAGCAGGAACAACATCATTCCTACCAATATCAATGTCTCTTTCCACACAGCTGCTAATCCCAATCCTTTTATCATTACAGATTTGATAATAGAGTAAAACCATTTGGCAGGTACAGCATTGGAGATGATGCGCAAAGGCAACGGCATATTCTCAATAGGGAACATGAACCCGCTTAGCATTACCGTTGGCAGAAACATACCTGTGAGTGAAATAAACATTGCTGTTTGCTGAGAATCAGTAGAGGATGAGATCAGGAGCCCGAATGCCAGGCATACCAATATAAACAAGGTGCTTTCTCCGAAAAGCAATAGTAAACTTCCATTGATCGGCACATCCAGTACAAACACGCTCAGTAATAAAATACTGGTTACGTTTAGTATTGACAGCAACAGGTATGGAATAGCCTTGGCTACTACAATTTTCAGTGGTCGTACAGGAGATACCAGCATGATCTCCATGGTACCCATTTCTTTTTCGCGCACAATGGTAATGGCTGTCATCATGGTACAGATCAGCATTAAAACCATTGCCATTACGCCCGGCACAAAGTTGTAAGCTCCCTTTAGTTGCGGGTTGTACAACATTCGCAACTCCGTATTGATGGTATAGGGCAACTTTTTATTACCGGTAATACGCCCCTGGTAATCCATAATGATAGCAGTGGCATAGTTTGTTAAAGTATTTGCCGTGTTAGGGTCAGATGCATCAGCAATTAACTGTACCTGTGCCTTATTAAAATGCATCAGGTCATCATAAAACCCCGCAGGAAATACAACTACCATTTTGATCGTTCCTGATCTGAAAGCATTTTCTATATCCTGTTGCGTATGGAGTACCTTGGTAATATTGAAATAACGGCTGGCTCCTATCTGTTCTGTTAATGCAGTAGTGGCTACATCGTTGGAATAATCCAGTATAGCGATCCTTGAATTCTTCACCTCATTGGTAAGCGCAAAACCAAAAATAATGATCTGCACTATTGGCATACCCAGCAGTATGAACAGCGTTCGCTTATCACGCAGGATGTGATAAAACTCTTTTTTAACGAATGAAATGAATTGTTTCATAAATTCAGGTTACAAGTCTCTGAATGCGGGTTACAGGTTCTGAAATCGGCAATCGTGAGTCGTGAATCGTCAATCGTGAGAACTGTTTCGGGTTTTGAGTTTAGTGTTTCGTGTTCTGAAATTTGAGGTTTCACGCAAAGACAGCGAAGGCTCTCAAAGCAGCAAAGCTGTTTTGTTAACTGCAAATTGCCAACTGCCAACTTGTATTCCTCGCCGCTCGTAGCTCAAAGCTCACGGCTGTTTTACCAACTGTCAACTGCCAACTTTCTTCCTGTCTTTCCTTCGAAATTCGATATTCAAAATTCTACATTCGATATTTCCACCTTCCGTACCTCCTTGTTAACTTATCAACCCTTCAACTTGTCAACTGTATTCCTTGTGCCTTGTCTCTTGAGCCTTGTGCCTTCTCAGAGTTCCGACTTCCTTCCCCATTAATCCGCGCTTCGGGTTGCCTTTCTGGCCAGTTTTAAAAACACTTCGTCCATAGATGCTGCATTGAATTGTTGCTTGAGTGCTGTGGGTGTATCCAGCGCATCAATTCTGCCGTCTACCATAATAGAAACCCTGTCGCAATATTCCGCCTCATCCATATAGTGAGTGGTTACAAAAACAGTTATTCCTGATTCTGCGGCCTGGTAGATCATATTCCAGAACTCACGACGGGTAACAGGATCTACCCCACCGGTAGGCTCATCCAGGAAAACAATATCCGGTTCATGAAATACGGCTACCGAAAAGGCCAGTTTCTGTTTCCAGCCAAGTGGTAGTGATCTTACCAGTTTATTAGCTTCATCCTGTAAATGCAATTGTTCTAACAATGACGCCGTTTTTTGTTTGATGAACGCATCACTTTTGCCATAGATACCTGCATAAAACCGGATATTCTCTTTCACAGTAAGATCTTCATATAACGAGAATTTCTGGCTCATATAACCAATGCTTCGTTTGATCTGCTCATTTTGTTTGTACACATCAAAACCGGCAACGGTTGCTTTTCCGGAAGTAGGCATAGACAGTCCACACAACATACGCATGGCAGTAGTTTTTCCTGCGCCATTGGCACCAAGAAAACCAAAGATCTCTCCTTTATGCACCTGGAAGGAAATAGCATTCACAGCGATAAAATCACCAAACTGTTTTGTTAATTGTTCTGCCGTTATTACGTAATCATTACTCATTGCCATTTATTTTACTTTAACCCCTACCAACCGCAGCAAACAAGAGAAACTGAATTCACGCAGAGTAAACCAGGAAGCTACTTTTACTCAGCCACTACGCACCAAAGCACTTTAAACCTTAAACTTTAAACCTTCTACCCTTTCATCAGATCCATAAAACAATCCTCAATATCAGGCTGTACAGGTTTTACTTCCAGTGCTTCCTGTTCGTGGCCTTGCAAATAACTATTCAACTGTTCTATACCAAATCCCGGTTTCATTACTGCATGATGGTATTCACCAAAGGGATAAGCATCTTCTATTCCTTCAAACCCTTTCAGTGCGGTCAGCAGCGGCAGCAGCTTTTTTGCTTTTACTGCCAATATGTTTTTGCCAAAAGCATTAATGACGCCTTGCGGTGTATCTACAGACAGAAGGGAACCATTCTGGATCAGGGCTACTTTATCACAAAGACTGGCTTCATCCATGTAGGGAGTCGAAACCAGGATAGTAATGCCTTGTTCTTTCAGCCTGCGCAACATTTCCCAGAACTCTTTTCTCGATACGGCATCCACACCAGTAGTAGGCTCATCAAGGAACAATACTGAAGGGCGATGGATCAATGCACAGCTCAATGCCAGCTTCTGTTTCATACCACCGGATAGCTTGCCGGCTTTGCGTTCTTTGAAAGGCTCTATCTGAGAATAGATGTCTTTTACCAGGTCGTAGTTCTCTTCTATGGAAGTATTGAAAATGGTAGCAAAGAATTCCATATTCTCAGCTACGGTAAGATCCTGGTACAATGAAAACCGGCCCGGCATATACCCTACTCTGCAACGGATCTCTTTATAGTCTTTTACAATATCTAATCCATCAACAGTAGCATTCCCTGCTTCCGGCAACAATAAAGTGGTAAGTACACGGAAGAGAGAAGTTTTACCGGCACCGTCCGGGCCAATAATACCAAACAGGCTTCCCTGCTGCACATCAAAGGATACTCCTTTTAATGCCTCTACAACATCTTTCTTTTTACCGTACCGCTTTACAATATTCTGGACTGTAACCGCATTCATACCTGCTTATTTAAACTGTACTTCACCATACATGCCGATCTTGATATATCCATCATTCTTCACCCTGATCTTTATTGCATATACCAGGTTGGCACGTTCTTCTTTGGTTTGAATGGTCTTGGGTGTAAACTCTGCTTTATCTGAGACCCATGAAACAGTCCCTGTATATTGATGGTATTTGTGAGCCCCGCTGTCAATCAATACTGTTACGGGTTGATTTAATTTAACTGTTGAAAGCTGGTCGCCGGTAATGTAAGCCCGTAAATTCATCACTGACAGATCAGCCACTTTATATAAAGCCTTACCTGCAGAAGTAACTTCCCCGGCTTCTGCATATTTGGTAATTACCGTACCGTTAATAGGATTTACAATTGCAGCGCGTTTTATCTGGTCTTCTAACTGAGCTACTCTTTTTTGCAAAGGTTTCCCTTCACTCAGCACAGTACGGTTCTGTGTCCCTGTATTACTACGTTGTACGCTGATCTGTTGTTGCGTAACCGACATCTGCTTTTTTACCACATCGATCTGCGCGTTGATATCATCAAGCTGTTTACCCGTTGCAGCATCCTGTTTCAAAAGGTTTTCCGTCCTTTTTCTTTCATGTAAAAGATTATCAAGCTGTGATTGCTGTACTGTCAGTTGATCCTGCAGTAACTTAACCTGTGGACTCAGATCGCTTGTTTTTTCTTTCAATGCATCGATACTTGCTTCTACCTGTTCCTTTTGCAGTGAAAGGTTTATGGCATCAATAATACCCACTATAGAGTCTTTAGCCAGCTTATCACCTTCCTGCAGATTGAAGGATAGAATTTTACCCGGCAGCTCCGATGACACCACCACTTCATCTACTTCAAAAGTGCCGGAAGCATCGTAAGTATTTTTCTTACCGCTGCAAGCTGTAAGAAAACCTGCCGTTATCAACATGAGTGAGAGGAACCTTTTCATAAGCTTTGTTATTTATCTTATTCCCTGTGGGATATCTCAAAAATTTATTGTTTTCCTGTTAAGGTCTGGTAATTGATCTGTGCCTGTAATAATTGTACCTGGTGGGCAATCAGGCTTAATCTTGCCTGGTCCTCAGCATTTACTTCTTTTAAAAAGTCGTTGGCAGTAATTACACCATTTTCCAGTTGGGCGTTGGACGCCTCTTTTACTTTTGCACGGATGGAAATGATCTGGTCGTCCACTTCCATTAATTGTCTCAGTTTAGCAATATCTTCTTCCTGCTGTTTAAGCTGTGTATTGGTATTGAGCATAAACACATCTTTCTGTACTGCTATCATTTTCTGGTTTACTTCCAGCAATTGTCTTTCTTTTTTCGTAGTGTACAGGCTACCGAGTGACCAGTTCAAACGGGCACCGGCGATATAGTAGAAATTAAAAGAATTGTCAAGCATATTCAATCCCGGTCTGCCGTATCCGCCCTGGGCAAACAAACTCAGTTTAGGCCGGTTCTTTGCACTGATCACCGACTGTTGTGTATTGAATAAACTATCCTGGTAACTAAACAGTCTCAACTCCGGGCGTATCACTTCACGATCATAGGCAACCGTGGTCATTACAGGCGCTTTGAGTTGCACATCTTCGGGTAATGGCTTATTAATAAATAACGCCAATACTTCCACATAGGCTTTACGACCTGCTTTTAATTCAATTGTCCGCTGATCATTTTTCAAAAGCTCAGCTTCCAGTGTAAGCTGGTTTGATCTGAAAGCAGTTCCGTTATTTACCTGTGCTGCTACACGTTGTATGCCGAGGCGGATATCTTTTTTTACGAGCTCTACCTGTTTTAACTGTTCATCCAGCAACAGAACACCAAGGTATAACTGGTTGATACGCTCCTTTACCTTGTAGAGTTCCACTTCAGCTTTTTGCCCTTCAACCAACGCATTTACCTGTTGCAGGTTGCGCTGAGCGGCAGTGGCGCCGCCATCATATACCAACTGGCTTACCTCTGCCAGTACCTGGTACTGGTCTTTAGCCAATTGCTCTATTGTTAACCCCGGTAACTGAACAGGTATTTCGGTTACATCCGACTGGTAAGTAGCTTTGCCGGTTACAGTAACCTGTGGTAAAAAACCTTTGTTGAGATTGGAGATGGTGTATGAGGCAGTTTGCTTTACAAGATCTTTCTGTCTTATCATCGGGTAATTCTGCTGCGCCCATTGATATGCCTCATCCAGCGTGAGTATAGTATTGGTTTGCGCCCATGTAACGCCCGCCATGCCTGCAAATAATAGCGTTGTGGCTATTTTTTTCATGGATCTCTTCATAGCTGATATATATTTCGTGAACCGTGAAATCTGACGATATAGATATTACTGCAACACTACTCTTTACTATCACACTGCAAAGATGTTATATACGCAATATTTCTGCCGGCCTATTTCATTGAAAACGAAAAAGGCTGCATTAAGCAGCCTTTTTCCGGCATTTAAACAAAATATACAATTTTTTAGCCAGCTAACGATCATTTATTCTGCCCAACTCATGGTATAACCGGCATTTTCAATATCCAAAGCTTCTACCGTCAGTTGCAGAGGATGGAAAGTATCAACCATTACAGCCAGCTCTTTTGTCTCCTTTGCACCGATGCTCTTTTCTACAGCCCCGGGATGCGGACCATGTGGAATACCGCCGGGATGCAATGTGATCATGCCCCTTGTCACATTTTTGCGACTCATAAAATCACCATCAACATAATACAATACCTCGTCACTATCAATGTTGCTATGGTTGTACGGAGCAGGTACTGCCTGGGGATGATAATCAAACAGGCGTGGGCAGAATGAACACACTACATAATTATGTCCCTCAAAGGTCTGGTGTACAGGTGGTGGCTGGTGTACACGCCCGGTAATAGGTTCAAAGTCATGAATGCTGAATGCAAAAGGATAACAACAACCATCCCAGCCTACTACATCAAACGGATGATGCCCATAATGGATACCGTACATCCTTCCCTTCTTTTTTGTTTTGATCAGGAAGTCGCCTTTCTGGTCATGTGTCTGCAGGTTACCAGGAGTACGGATGTCACGCTCACAATAAGGAGAATGTTCCAGTAACTGTCCGTATTTGCTGAGGTAACGTTTTGGAAAACGCACCGGGCTGAAGGACTCAACAATGAACAGCCTGTTATTGCTATCGTTGAAGGCTATCTGCCAGATCGTTCCTCTGGGAATTACCAGGTAATCACCATAGGCAAATGGAATTTCGCCATACATAGTCTGCAATACCCCGCTGCCTTCATGTACAAAAATGATCTCGTCTGCATCAGCATTCTTATAGAAGTAGCTGGTCATTGATTCCTGTGGCGCGGCCAATACAATATGGCAATCGCTGTTCACCAGTACCGGCTTACGGCTTTGCAGAAAATCTTTTTCCGGCTTTATCTTAAACCCTTCCAGGCTACGGTGTTTCAGCATTTTTTCCTCTGCCACACTGGGCATTACATCATAAGGATCGTCTGTGCTGATTATATCTGTAGGAGGATGGGTATGATAGAGTAAGGAATAATCATTGGAAAAACCTTCAGTAGAAAAAAGCTGCTCTGCGTAGAGCGAGCCATCCGGTTTACGGAATTGTGTATGACGCTTGTGCGGAATAGATCCGAGTTTATGATAGAAAGGCATAGCAATTTAATTAGATGATGTGCAAATTTGATAATGTGGGATGCTGAATGCGAAACGCTTAACGCAAAAACCTGGTTATAAGTTAAGGCACAAGAAAGTACGAAATAAGAAGTACGAAGTACAGATTACGTACTGAATTTGCCCGCGGCCCGCAGCCTGTATCCTCGTTTCACTTTTCACGTTTGACGTTTCATGAACCGGCAGCGACTACTCACGACTCACGGCCTCGATGCCGTAGCTAACGACAACATGAGAAAATAGTATTTCCATCTTCTCTTGTCGATCCAATAGGTGAAGTTGCGGAAGAATGGCATGCAATGTTAATTTGAAAATGCTTCAATTTGATAATGCGCAAATGAAACAACAAGCAGGGAGCCCATTTTTCGTAAGACCGAAACTCCTGAAGATACTTTCGGACTTACAGACTTTCCGGCTTCCTGGCTCTTATAAAGGTAGGAAATAGTAATTTACGGCGTTGATTTAATAGTTGTTTATGCAATTACACACTGCCGGACTGATCGTTATCAAAAACAGGAAGGTTTTACTGGCTTACAGCAACAATAAAAAAGCGTATTACCTGCCCGGTGGCAAAGTAGATGCTGGTGAAACGTCTTTGCAGGCTCTCCAACGCGAAATAGCGGAAGAACTGAACATCAACCTGCCCGCCGACGACCTGCAGTACTATATGCACATTACAGCCCCTGCCTTTGGTGAGAATGGCTTAATAATGGAACAGGACTGTTTCCTCTACGAAATGCTCCATGAGCCACAGCCATCTGCAGAGATCGGCGCCGTTGAATACTTTGACGCAGTTTCTTATGCGTTAGAACCTGAACAGGTGCCGGGTGTCCGTATCCTTATTGAGCGCCTGCAACAGGATGACCTTTTAGATTAACCACATATTTATTGTATGACGAGGATCGGTCTTATATCTGATACACATAGTTACCTTGACGAAGCAGTTTTTAAGCATTTTGAACAATGTGATGAAATATGGCATGGCGGTGATTTTGGCACTTTAGAACTTGCGAATCAACTGGCTGGTTTCCGGCCATTGAAAGGTGTGTATGGCAATATTGATGGTAATGATATAAGACAAGTATACCCTGAAAAGTTGCGCTGGCGATGTGAGGATGTGGAAGTTTTCATGATACATATCGGCGGTTACCCTCCGCGTTATAACCCGGCTGTTAAAAAGGAACTTACCGCTGCCCCACCACAGTTGTTCATCAGCGGGCACTCGCATATCCTTAAGATTATGTATGACGATAAACTGCAATGCCTGCATATGAACCCCGGCGCTGCAGGCAACCAGGGGTGGCATAAGGTACGCACATTAATACGCTTCACTATTGATGGCAGGAACATGAAGGATTGCGAGGTTATTGAGTTAGGTGCAAGGGGAAGGTTTTAAGTCAATCTTTATTCCGCGTCAGGCGTTCAGCATTTAGCGTTAAACTTTATCGTACCTTACAGTAATGTTTGATCCCATAGACGATAAGAGCAATTACAGATGGGGCATATTTTATTATAACCCCAATGATAATAGGCTTATCGTGCCTAAGCGAATAAGGTTTGCCGGCTTTACATTTAACTTCTCCCATCCTTATACTTCTATAATTCTTCCGGCTTTGTTCCTTGTTATTTTCTTGTTATCGGAGATATAGGTTTTACCTGCTTATTTGTTTATGTTGTACTTTTTCATTCGCATAATGCTATCTATTAATATCATAGTGGTATAGTTTACTCGTCGAGTAAAAAAGCCGTTTTGTAGACTTTAGGATTTTCTATCCTCATGTTACAGGTAGTTTTGAATGCATCCTAAAGCATTGACCAATTTTTATTTATTAACGCTTTTTTACGTATGAACACAAGAACCATGAAAAGTTTATTTACCCTTGCCCTGCTGCTTACCCTAACTACGACCATTACGCGTGCCCAATCATGGCACTATGGATTAAAAGCAGGCCTTACACTCTCGAATATCGACGGAAATGGCATGAGCAGTAAAGTAAAACCCGGTTTCCAGATCGGAGGTTTTGCAGAAAGAACATTCAACTCGAAATGGAGCATTCAGCCGGAACTAATGTTCTCACAAAGTGTAGTAACCAGGAATGATGAGTTTCTGAAATATTATAACACTGAAGGTCGTTCCGGCACTAAGGATAAGGTCAGTCTGTGGTATGTTGCAGTACCTGTATTGGTTCGTTACAACATTACTCCTGTTATCAGTGTGCTGGCAGGTCCTCAATACGGTATACTGGTAGGTACTAATGAGGAATTTCTTCGTGGCGACCGCAATGCATTTAAACGTTCTGAATTCAGCGCTAATATTGGAGCGCAGG
Source organism: Chitinophagaceae bacterium (assembly GCA_047602185.1). GTDB lineage: Bacteria > Bacteroidota > Bacteroidia > Chitinophagales > Chitinophagaceae > PMP191F. The sequence goes on from JASGHY010000001.1 coordinate 3,007,963, forward strand.
TAAACCTGAACGCCGTTTCATTCTATGCCCGTTATAACAAAGGCCTCAATAATGTAAACGATATTGATGATCGCTACAAATGGACATCTAACCAGGTGCAGGTGGGTATTGCAGTAAAGATTAAATAAGTTATTACGGGTTACAACTTAAGAACATCAGCAGTGCAAATAGAGAGAAAGAAAAAAGCGAAGCCAGTGGCTTCGCTTTTTGTTATGTGGTCAGCCTAAGCTGATTACTTCTTAGCAAACTCAGCACGGATCACATTCAACGCACCACCAGCTTTAAACCACTCGATCTGCTGCTCATTGTAGGTATGATTCAATACAATGGTATCTTTTGAACCGTCTTTGTGGTTCAATACAGCAGACAGTGATTTGCCGGGAGCAAACTCAGTAAGACCGTTGATATCAAACAGGTCATCTTCCTGTACTTTATCGTAATCTTCTTTGTTCGCGAAAGTGAGCGCCAGCATACCCTGTTTTTTCAGGTTGGTTTCGTGGATACGAGCGAAGCTGCGTACGATGATTGCACGAACACCCAGGTGACGTGGCTCCATTGCAGCGTGCTCGCGGCTGGATCCTTCACCATAGTTCTCATCACCTACTACTACGCTACCAACACCAACAGCTTTGTAAGCACGCTGTGTAGCAGGTACAGCACCATATTCACCGGTAAGCTGGTTCTTTACAGAATCAGTTTTTTCGTTGAAGAAGTTAACCGCACCGATCAGCATGTTGTTGCTGATATTATCCAGGTGGCCACGGAATTTTAACCAGGGACCAGCCATAGAGATATGGTCAGTAGTACATTTTCCTTTTGCTTTGATCAGCAGTTTCAGGCCTTTAAGATCAGTACCTTCCCATGCAGCAAACGGAGCCAGCAACTGTAAACGTTGTGAGTCTGATTTTACAATTACTTCTACACCGCTACCGTCTTTTGCAGGAGCCTGGTAACCTGGATCATCTACAGAGAAGCCTTTTGGAGGCAGCTCAACACCTGTAGGCTCATCCAGCATTACTTCTTTACCTTCTTCATTCTTCAGCTTATCTTTCAACGGATTGAAAGTAAGATCACCGGCAATTGCAAATGCAGTTACGATCTCCGGAGAAGCTACAAACGCATGTGTGCTGGCCAATCCATCGTTACGTTTTGCAAAGTTGCGGTTGAACGAAGTGATGATAGAGTTTCTGCGGTTGGGATCATCAATATGACGTGCCCATTGACCGATACAGGGACCGCAGGCATTTGCCAGTACTACACCACCGATCTGGTCGAAGGTTTTCAGGAACCCGTCTTTCTCAATGGTATAGCGAACCAGTTCAGAACCCGGAGTAATGGTGAACTCAGCCCTGGTCTTTAATTTTTTATCGATAGCCTGTTGTGCCAATGAAGCAGAACGGCTGATATCTTCGTAAGAAGAGTTTGTACATGAACCAATCAATGCTACTTCCAGTTTCTCAGGCCAGTTGTTGGCTTTTACAGCTTCAGCAAATTTGGAAATAGGCCATGCCAGATCCGGAGTGAAAGGACCATTTACATGTGGTTCCAGTTCGCTCAGGTTTATTTCAATCAGCTGATCGTAGTAAGCAGCAGGATCTGCATATACTTCTGCATCAGGGCGCAGGTATTCGCGGATACCATCAGCAGCAGTAGCTACTTCCTCGCGGTCTGTTGCTTTAAGATAAGCAGACATTTTTTCGTCGTAAGCGAAAACAGAGCAGGTAGCGCCGATCTCAGCACCCATGTTACAGATGGTGCCTTTACCGGTAGCGCTCATGCTGTCTGCACCTTCGCCAAAGTATTCAACAATAGCACCGGTACCACCTTTTACAGTAAGGATACCAGCTACTTTCAGGATAACATCCTTAGGAGAAGCCCAGCCACTCAGCTTACCAGTCAGTTTTACACCGATCAGTTTGGGCATTTTCAGCTCCCATGCAAGGCCGGCCATAACGTCCACAGCATCAGCACCACCAACACCGATTGCCAGCATACCTAAACCACCTGCATTAGGCGTGTGAGAGTCTGTACCGATCATCATACCACCAGGGAAAGCGTAGTTTTCCAGTACAACCTGGTGAATGATACCTGCACCGGCTTTCCAGAAACCGATACCATATTTGTTAGAAATAGAAGACAAAAAGTCGTAAACTTCCTTATTTACATCAATTGCTACCTGTAGATCTTCTTTGGCACCTACTTTCGCCTGGATCAGGTGATCGCAGTGCACAGTAGACGGAACGGCTACTGTAGAGCGGCCGCAGGTCATAAACTGCAACAATGCCATCTGGGCGGTAGCATCCTGCATTGCTACGCGGTCCGGAGCAAAATCCACATAATCTTTACCGCGGTCGTACGCCTTTTTGGCAGGTACAAACAGGTGGGCATACAATATTTTCTCTGCGAGGGTCAAGGGTCGGCCAACTAGTTCACGTGCTGCCGCTACTTTTGCCGGCATCTCAGCGTAAACTTTTTTAATCAGATCCAGGTCAAAAACCATGATATTTCGTTTAAAGGTGAGCAAACGGTATAAAAAAGCACTGCAAAGGTATCTAAAAAAAGGTTTTTGAAAAGCGCTAATTATTATAGGTTTAGTACAAAAATTTATAAATTAGTGCCATGAATCGGTTCCGGAATTTTATTGAATGGCAGGCTTTTGGGGTATGTTCTGCCATTGGTGAAAAAATGGGTATCGCCACTTCACGCATCCGCACATGGTTTGTGTACATCTCTTTTCTTACCATGGGCTCACCACTTATTATCTATTGCATCATTGCCTTCTGGATCAATATGAAACGGTATATTTTATCGTTTCGCCGGAACCCGGTTAAGTACCAATAATTTCGTACCTGCCCGAACTTATTATAATATTTAATGTTATATCAGGTAACATAGGCATTTCATTTCTTCATCCCAAAACATTAAACCTGGTGTTTCGCATTGACTTTTCCAATATGGGGTACGAGCAACTGATGCACGAAGTGGCGGAACGCTTACAGGCCAGGGTGCATAATAATCAGTTGATATTTCCTCCCGAAATTGCTACCGGCCATTACAGTTTTGTTAAACTTCCTAACGGTCTTGAAGCAAATATCCTCAATTGCACCTTCAACCAGGATTGGCTGATCAGGCGCAGAAAATCACCAGAAGAAGAATATTACACCCTGCGTTTTGATGAACTTACTATCAGGGATTCACTGGTAGTTACCATTGATGATGAAAAAATGAAGGAAGGCAATACAACTAAATCAGTCGCCTATCTTACCAGCTCCCTCTCCGACTGGTCATACTTTGGTACAGAAGGAAGCACATTCAAAGGCATACAAGTTTTGTTCAACAAAAAATGGCTTGCCAAATATCTTGACATCAACACTGTTGAAAACGTACTCTCCACCTACATTTCATTGAAAGCGGAGAACATCAATATAGAGCCACTGGACAGTAAGTACAAACAGTGGATGCGCATGGTGATGGAAACAGATGAAGAGCATCCGATGCGTTTAGCGGTTATTCAAAACCGTATCATGCTGATGATCGAACGTTTTTTTACACACCTGTACGAGAAAATGCAGAACCCGACTTTCCGCATTCCTCTTTCTTCGGAAGATATCAACCGTGTGATGCAGGTGGAATCTATTCTCACAAAAGACATTTATCAATCTCCTCCCTCTATACAGGAATTGGCACGCATGACGGCCATCAGCGAATCAAAGCTGAAAAAGGATTTCAAAACGATGTACGGCTACCCTATTTACGAGTATTATCAAAAAACCCGCATGCAGGCCGCACAAGACAAACTATTGACCGGTAAATACTCCGTAAAGGAAGTAGCAATGGAGCTTGGCTATGCCAACCTTAGTAACTTTACGATCGCTTTTAAGAAGGAATTTGGCATTTTACCAAGTCAGTTGCTTTCCTCACACTAATCTTTTAGCTGTTATTTTTCAAAGTGATTGCAAACAGTCTGTTAATGTTTTTATAAAGAACCATTAACTACTGATGTAAATCAACTTCTTGCCGCATAATAAAAATTCTGAATACTTTTCAGCTATGGTTAAACCCTTAACAGGTATATTGCCGACTGGATACACTATAGTTTTGCAGTCGAACACTATTTATGTGTTGGATTAAAGAAAGGGTCCCGTTTTTGATCCAATATCCCTGTGAGAGGCTATTCGATCAGCAAACATTCAGCTTCGGCTGAACACTATTAGTTACACCTTTTGAAAACGAAGTTAAGGCTCCCTATCGGGAGCTTTTTTTATTAGGGATATGCTGAACGTATGCTGAAGGCTTAACGCAGAACGCCTGACGCCTAATGCAAATACAGGTTATAAGTTTTAAGTTGTAGGTTATAGGTAAAGGCACAAGATTTAAGAGACAAGGCACAAGGAATACAGGTATTAGGGGTTAGGTTTTAGCTGTTAGTAATGCAGGCTGTGAGTTACGAGTCCAGAAGAAATATCGAATATTGAATTTTGAATATCGAATTTCGAAGGAAAGGCAGGAAGAAAGTTTGCAGTTGGCAATTTGCAGTTATCTCGAATACAAACTGCGAGCTTTTAGGTATGAGCTACGAGCAAATACAGGAAGAACAGTTGTATTGATCAAATTTCAAACATCAAATCTCAAATCCAGTATCCAGCATCTGGTATCCGGAAGCTCCACTCACGACTCACGTCTCACGGATTCAACACGAAACACTAAACTCAAAACCCGAAACAGTTCTCACAACACCTAACCTCTTCCCCAAACAAAAATCGGGATCATGGAAATCAGAAGATCCCAAAATCCCGAAATTGAAAATATAGTGTGTAATTACGAATCACAGAACATTAAGCCCTGAACTAGATAGCTGCTTTTCTGAGCTTCACCAGCTGCTGCAATAATCCTTCCAGCAGATCAAGCTTCAGCATATTAGCTCCATCACTTTTAGCAACAGCAGGATTAGGATGTGTTTCGATGAACAGACCATCTGCACCGGTAGCAATAGCAGCTTTGGCAACAGTGCCAATCAACTGAGGATTACCACCCGTAACACCAGAGGTCTGGTTAGGTTGCTGCAGGCTATGCGTGCAATCCATCACCACCGGAGTACCGTGTTCTTTCATCCAGGGAATATTGCGGTAATCAACCACCAGGTCCTGGTAGCCGAATGTAGTACCTCTTTCAGTAAGAATTACTTTGTCATTACCTGCATGACGGATCTTATCTGCAGCAAACTTCATAGAAGGACCACTCAGGAACTGTCCTTTCTTTACGTTCACAATTTTACCGGTCTTAGCGGCAGCTACCAGCAGGTCTGTCTGGCGGCATAAGAACGCAGGGATCTGGAGAATGTCAATATATTTTGCTGCCAGTTCAGTTTCATCGTGTGCATGCACATCAGAAGTAACAGGTAGGTTATATTTCTCCCCTACCTTTTTCAGCATTTTCAGTGCAGCTTCGTCACCCACACCGGTAAAAGAAGCATCGCTGGTGCGATTGGCCTTACGGTAAGAGGATTTAAATACGTAGGGAATACCGAGGTTTTTGCAGATCGTTGATACTTTGTCACATACTTCCATGATCAGCTCTTCACTTTCTACTACACAGGGACCGGCTATCAGGAAGAAATTGTCTTTATCGTATTGCTGGTTCTTGAACAGCTCGTCTAAGAATTTCATACTGCAAACGTAACAAATTATCTGACATCCGGTAACAATCGCAACCAGTGGCTTAGTCAAGGCTTAACCTTCGGTTAATATTGAAGCCTTTCCTTTGCACTGTTAACGGTTCCTCAATCCCTGCGTTTATGGAATATCGACTGTTGTACACCCGCTTTTTCCGTTACATATTGGTAGCATTGTTGCACGGATTGCCCGTTGTTACTGCATTACAGTTACACGGCTCCCCTACTTTAACGTTACAACAGGCTGAAGAGCTACTTCGTCACCAACCAGATTCTGCTTACATCGTTCTGAAGGATCTGTACACGCATTACACCGATCTGAAAGACGAGATCAATGCAGGGATCTGCCTGCAAAAAATGGGGCAGGTCTGTTATCACCTCGGTTATTTTGCTCAATCTCTCGATTATCACCTGCGGGCCGATAAGCTCTTTCGCCAGAAAAATAACAGGGAACTGACAGCCGACAACCTAAATGATATGGGCTTGCTATACTTTTATAATAAGCAGCCACAACAGTCCCGCACACAATACAATGAGGCACTCCTCATCTACCAGCAATTGAACGGGGAGGCCGGGCTGGCAAAGACCTATGGCAATATTGGTCACCTTTATGAAAAAGAGCAACAGTACGACAGTGCCTTTTACTTTCAGCAGTTATCCTTACAACATTACCGCAGGATCAATAACCAGGAAGGTATTGCAAGAATTTACTCTAACATAGGCAGCATTTATGAAGACAAAGAGAACTACGATTCTGCCTATCATTATTTTAGCCAGGCAGTAAATATTTACGAAACCACCGGTAACCAACTGGATCTTATTTCCTGTGTAAACGACCTGGGAGATGTTTATCGCAAAACAGGCCGTTACAGCGAAGCGATGGTGCAAACCCGCAAGGCTCTTTTACTGGCCACACAAATGAATGAACAATACCAGGTGGCTGCGGCTTATCGCGATATTGCCAAAACATTTAACCTGATGCGGCAAAATGATAGTGCCTATAACTATCTGGAAATAAGCCGTGAATACCTGCTGGCAATCTATACCCGTGAGAACAATAGTCGTACAGCATTTTTGCGGGCAATGAATGATGTAGAGAAGAAAAATCTTGAAATTGAAGGTCTCCGCAATGAACACAGGGCAGCCATGCTACTCACTGCAGCTACCATTATCATCATTATTCTGCTGATCACACTCGGTTTTACCGCATTCAACCGCCAGCGCTTAAAGATCAGGAATGAAAGGGCTTTGAGTGAACAGAACCGGCAGATCTATACAGCCCGGAACGAACTAATTGAAGCTGAGCTCAAAAACAAACAGTTACAGGAAGGTCAGCTAAAAAATGAACTGGAAACACGCAGCAAGGAGTTAACTACTCATACCTTATATGTAATTCAGAAAAACCAGCTACTCGATTCTCTGCGCAGTAAGCTGGAAGAAATGGTTAAAGATGACAAACGCGATCAGAAAAAGCAGTTGCAGCAACTGATCCAGCAGATCAACCAAGACGCCAACCGCAACCAGTACTGGACAGAGTTCAACAGTGCCTTTGAGCAGGTTCACCAGGACTTTTTTGACAAACTAAAAGTTTACTCTGAAGACCTTACTGTAAATGACCTCCGTCTGGTTGCCCTCATAAAAATGAACTTCAGCTCGGCAGATATTGCCACTTTACTCAGCATTTCGCAAGACAGTCTCCGCGTTTCCCGCTATCGTCTCAAAAAGAAAATGAATTTACAGGGAGAAGAAAGCCTGACAGCATTTATTCAAGCGCTCTAGCAATTTCGGGTTATACGGGTTGGGAGCGTGAGAACTGTTTCGGGTTCTGCATTTTCGGGCTTTGTTCCCTACACAACAGCTAACACCAAATTCAGAACTCCTTGCCACCTTATCAACCTTCCAACTTGTAAACTGTATTTCCTTGCGCCTTGTCTCTTGAGTCTTGTGCCTTCTCAGACTTCTGACCTCAGACTTCATGCATTTCCATCTGCACATTTTCAAATTATCACCTTTTCAAATTGCCTCCCTTGCTTCACAATCGCATAATGTTACGGTAACAATTACTTAATGGAGGATTTGTTTCTTTAAACTTTGTTGATAATAAGCTAATTAGCGATTTAAAGTATATGCATGTCAACGACCTGTTTACGTTGCTGACCATGCTGTCTACGTTTTGCTAACGCTGCTTTCCGGGCTTTTAGATAGGGGTCTGACACCTTTGCCCTATCAACTCAAAAAGTATGAAACAGTTTAGACTAACGCTTTTATTCTTCTTTGTTGCAATTACTGCCGGCTTTGCTCAAAACGGACATATAGCAGGTGTGGTAATTGACAACGTTCAGAAATTATCCCTTCCCGGTGCCAGCATTACCTTATCTCCTGGCAACCGCCATACCGTAGCGGATGAATACGGGAAATTCGTTTTCGCAAACATACCTGCAGGCTCTTATACAGTAGAAGTAAGTTATGTAGGTTTTAAAAATAGTTCTCAGAAAGCAGAAGTAGCAAGTGGTAAAACAACTTCTGTTCACCTGTCACTGGAAGACGGGATCATAGTAGGTAAAGAAGTACTGGTACTGGGTGATCGTCTTCGCGGACAGGCAAAGGCCCTGAACCAGCAGAAGAACAGCGGCAATATTACCAATATTGTGAATGCTGACCAGATCGGCCGCTTCCCGGATGCTAATATTGGCGATGCCATTAAACGCGTTCCCGGCATTACCATGCAGAACGACCAGGGCGAAGCACGCAATATTGTTATCAGGGGTATGGGACCTGAGTTCAACTCAGTTACCATGAACGGCGAAAGAATTCCTTCTGCAGAAGGCGATAACCGTCGCATACAGATGGACCTGATCCCGGCTGATATGATCCAGACTGTAGAAGTGAACAAAACATTAACTGCCGATATGGATGCTGATGCCATTGGTGGTTCAGTAAACCTGGTTACCCGTGCCGCTCCCAACGGACTGCGTATCTCTGGTACAATAGCCGGTGGCTATAACCCGATCCGCAAAACATTTATCGGTACAGGCAACTTTATTATTGGCAATCGCTTTGCCAACCAGAAGCTGGGTGTAGTACTGAGTGGCTCTTTTAATAAGAACAAATATGGTTCGGACAACGTAGAATCTGTATGGTCAAAAGACGCCAATGGTAAAACCTTTGTGAGCGATAATGACATACGTGTGTATGATGAGCTGCGTATCCGCAGAAGCCTGGCGCTTTCGGTTGACTTTAAGATCAACGCGCTCAATACCATTTACCTGACAGGTAATTACAACTGGCGCGATGATAAGGAGAACCGTTATCGCCTGCGTCACCGCTACCGTGGTGATGAAGATTCTTACGATACAGATCTGATCTATGACGGCGCTGGCAATATTACAGGTTATACCAACGGTGAAGTTTTAAGACAAACAAAGGGCGGCCTGGACAATAGCCGTAACCAGAGCCGCAGGTTGGAAGACCAACGTGTTCGCTCATTGGGTTTGCGCGGCGAACACCTGTTTGGCAAACTGGGTACAGAATGGAGTGTTCAATACGCCAAGGCTTCTGAGAAAAGGCCCAACGAGCGCTATATTAATATGGGAAGAAGAAGCATCACCATTACACAGGATATCAGTGATCCCGAAAACCCGCTGCTGACAGATGCAACTCCTTTGGCAAACTATAACCGCCTCAATGAGTTGACTGAGCAGTTCCAGGATCAGTACGAACAAGATATCAACGCAAAACTGGGCTTTACGCTGCCTGTATCAGTTATTCCTTCTCAAAAAGGCTCACTGCTTTTTGGCGCACGTTTGCGCACTAAGAAAAAAGTAAGGAACAATACTTTTTTTGCTTACGAACCTACAGGTGATAACGAAGACAATTTTGACAACATCACTATGTTACCGCTGATAGACAGAACCAATAGTGGTTTCTACCCCGGTGGTAAGTATGTGGCAGGCCAGTTTATTGATCCAAAATTCCTGGGAACCCTGCAATTGAAAGATGCATCACTGTTTGAAGAAAGTGATGAGCGTGCAGAATACCTTGCAGGCAACTATTCAGCAAAAGAAGTGATCACAGCCGGTTACATTGCTTTGAAACAAAATATTACCGAGCAGTTCACGGCTAATATCGGTTTACGTGTGGAGCACACTTCCAATAACTACACCGGTAATATTGTGGAAGACGAAGAAGACCTGAAAGGTACTTCTAACCTGAAGAATGGTTATACAGATGTATTACCTAACCTGAACCTGCGTTATGCCGTAACTAAGAACTTTATCCTGAAAGGTGCCTGGACCTATGCTATTGCACGTCCTCGTTATTATGACCTGGTTCCTTATTTCAATATACTTCCCGGCGACCAGGAGATCAGTGTAGGTAACCCTAAATTAGAGCCTGTTCGTTCCATGAACCTCGACCTGATGGCCGAGCAATACTTCAAATCAGTAGGTATCATTTCAGGCGGTCTGTTCTATAAAAAGATCAATCGCTTTTTCTATACTTACGTTGATAAGAACTATACAGCAGCCAAATTTGCTTCGGATTTTCCTGATGTTACCAATCCTATTGCTACCGGCGACCAATGGTCATTTACACAACGCCGTAATGGTGACGGTGCTACAGTATGGGGCTTTGAAGCAGCTATCCAGCGTCAGCTCGACTTTCTGCCTGGTTTCTGGAAAGGCTTTGGTGTGTATTTAAACTATACTTATACGCATTCAAAGGCTAAAGGTATTTATGATGCCGGTGGCAACCTGGTACGCAGCAATGTAAAACTGCCAGGTGCAGCGCCACATATGTTTAATGCATCACTTTCTTACGAGAACAAGAAATTTGTTGTACGCCTGTCAGCCAACTATACTTCATCTTATGTTGATGATGGTGATGACAGCGGTTACCAGGAAGATTCTTTCTACGACCGTTATTACAGCAAACAATTTTTCCTTGATGCCAATGCATCTTACGCTATACTGCCTAAACTGCGCGTGTTTGCAGAAGCGAATAACCTCACTAATCAACCATTACGTTACTACCAGGGTACTTCATCCAGAACTGCCCAGTTGGAGTACTATGGTCCCCGCTTCAACCTCGGTTTGAAGTTTGATATTTCTAAATAACTTTCTATCCAGCTCCATAAACGAGAGGTATAGTTAACGCTATACCTCTCGTTATCAAATCGTTTTTCAACATTTTACGATTTACCAATGAAAACATTGAAACATTTTGTTTTTATAGTCACATCAGGAACACTGCTATCCTGCACTGCTTCGCAAAAAACATCCTCAACAGGTTCAGATAACACCGATACCGCGATTGTAAAACCTGTTTATATTACCGATACCGTACAATTTGACACTGATGATCCTGCCGTATGGATCAATCCGAAAGATGCCTCACAAAGCCTTATTATCGGCACAGATAAAGACAAACAGGGCGGTTTATATGTCTTTAATCTTGAAGGGAAAATAATCCCTGAGAAAACAGTAAAAGGATTGCAACGTCCCAATAACGTTGACATTGCATACGGATTAATACTCAATGGAAAACAAACCGATATTGCAGTTACCACCGAACGCATGACGCATAAACTGCGCATCTTTTCCCTGCCCGATATGCAACCTGTTGATAATGGGGGTGTAGAGGTTTTTACCAATGAAACAGCAAAAGATCACCGTGACCTGATGGGCATTGCGCTCTATACTACTAAAGATGGTAAAATATATGCTATTGTGGGGCGCAAAACCGGCCCTACAGAAGGAAGTTATTTATGGCAATACCTGCTGGCCGATGATGGTACAGGCTATGTGAAGGCTACGCTGGTACGTAAATTCGGTAAATACAGCGGCAAAAAGGAGATAGAAGCAATTGCTGTAGATAACGAACTGGGGTACGTTTACTATTCTGATGAGCAGGCAGGTGTACGCCAGTATTTTGCTGATCCTGAAAAGGGAAATGAAGAACTGGCCTTCTTTGGTACTACCGGCTTTGCGGAAGATCATGAAGGAATTTCTATATATAAACTGACAGACAGCACTGGTTATATCCTTGTATCTGACCAGGGCGCTAACCGCTTCCAGGTTTTCCGTCGCGAAGGCGTACCCGGCAAACCTTATGAACATCCTTTACTGAAGATCGTAAACGTACAGGCTCAGCAAAGTGATGGTTCTGAAATGATCTCTATCCCTCTCAATAAAAAATTCCGTCATGGATTGTTTATAGCGATGAGTGATGACAAGACTTTCCACCTTTATCGCTGGGAAGACATTGCAGGCAAGGAATTGCAGTTAAGAAAGTAAGAGACGAATAGCAGGAAAGGGTGACATTCTTTGAAAGAATGTCGCCCTTTCTTTTTTAACAGATATTGTTAAAGAACATACCGTATTTATCCCCCCTGACCTACACACGCCCCTTACAGAGCAGCATAGTTTAACCATTGTGTAAGATTCATCAATTTTCTCTTTCTTTGCGGCAACTAATTGTGCTGCTATCATGGTTAAAGAAAAGATCCTCGTTATTGGCGCCTCTGGCCAGATCGGTGTAGAACTGACGCTGGCGCTTCGTAAAATATATGGCAATGCGAATGTTATTGCCTCTGACCTTCGTGAAGAAAATGAACTGCTCAAAGGCAGTGGTCCCTATGTTTCACTGGACGTGATGAACAAGGAAATGCTGCATGTGCAGGTTATCCGCCAGAATATTACACAGGTGTACCTGCTGGCAGCCATTCTTTCGGCTACCGGCGAAAAGAACCCTAACCTGGCATGGAGCCTCAATATGCAGAGCTTGCTGAATGTGCTGGATATTGCACGCGAAGAGAAATTGCACAAAGTGTACTGGCCCAGCAGTATTGCTGTATTTGGTCCTACTTCACCCAAGCAAAACTGCCCGCAACAAACTATTATTGAACCTACCACGGTGTATGGTATCAGTAAATATGCCGGTGAGTTCTGGTGTAATTATTATCACCAGCGTTATGGGGTGGATGTACGCAGCCTGCGTTATCCCGGTCTTATCAGTTACAAATCTGCTCCCGGTGGCGGGACTACAGATTATGCGGTAGAGATCTATCACGAAGCATTGGAAGAGCAACATTATACCAGCTTCCTGAAGGAAGACACTTACCTGCCTATGATGTACATGCCGGATGCCATCCGTGCTACTATTGAACTGATGGAGGCACCTGTAGAAAAGATCAATATCCGCACTTCCTACAATCTCTCTTCCATGAGTTTTTCGCCAAAAGAGATTGCGGCTTCTATCAAACAACATATTCCTTCTTTTGGTATTGACTACCAGCCGGACTACAGGCAGGCTATTGCTGATAGCTGGCCACAGAGCATTGATGATTCTGTAGCCCGTACAGACTGGGGCTGGAAGCATGAATATGATCTGAATAAAATGACCCAGGACATGCTGGATAACCTGAAGCTGATCAAATAGCCGGAGATTAACTGTATAGATAATTGCTTAAAAGCGCTTCAGTATGCTGAAGCGCTTTTTTCTTTAACCGGATTGTCCACAAAACAAGTGGATTAACACAGTTTTAGGCCGGTTATCATAAAGCTTTAGCAGTTTGTTATAAACTTGTGATAGTTTACATTGTTGTAACCTGTAATTATGAAACGAACAGTACTGGCATTAGCCGTTTTAATAAGCCTCTGTACTTCACTGACAGCACAAACTACCATTCCCAAAGGCTGGTGGCGCGCATCATTGCTGAGGGCAGATGGTAATACCATTGACTTTAATTTTGAAGTAACTTATAAAGGCAACAAACCCGAATGGTTTATCCGTAATGCTACAGAACGTATTCCTTTGACAGATATCCGTTGGGAAAAAGATACCATACTGTCGGCTATGCCGGTGTTTGAATCTTCTTTCAGATTGCATTATGAAAAAGATGGTACACTCCGCGGTTTCTGGACAAGAGGTACTTCTGCCAATGATATTACCTTACCCGTGGTAGCCGTGCCTAATCAACCGGCCCGCTTTCCACGTCACAATAAACCAGCTACGCGGCAGATAGCAGGACGTTGGGCTACTACTTTTTCTGACGATCGCGGTAACGATGATATTGCTATTGCTGAATTCAAACAGAAGGGCAATCAGCTTACCGGAACATTTCTTACTCCTACAGGCGATTACCGTTTCCTGGAAGGTGTATTGAGTGGTGATTCTTTATTCCTCAGTGCTTTTGATGGCATACATGCATTTACCTTCAGCGCACGTGTGGAAAGCAATAAGAAGATCACAGGAGGTAAGGTATTCTCTGGTCCTGTTTCTGTGCAGAACTGGACAGCCGGCTTTGATCCAAAGGCCTCTTATTCGGATACAATTTCTGCAGTGTACCTGCGTCCCGGCCAGGAAAAACTACATTTCCGTTTTCCAGACCTCGACAGCAATATGGTAGGCATTTCGGACCCGCGTTTCCGGAATAAAGTAGTGATCATACAACTGATGGGGTCATGGTGCCCCAATTGTATGGATGAAACGGCTTTCCTGAGTGATTTTTATAATCGCAATAAACAACGTGGTATAGAGATCATTGCACTGGCTTATGAATATTCAACTGACTTTGACAGATCACAAAAAAGCCTGCGCAAATTTCAGCAACATTATAAGGTGCAGTATCCTATGCTGATCACCGGCGTGAAAGTAGCTGACCCTGCACGTACTGAAAAAACACTGCCAGAGATCACGAATATCAAGACCTACCCCACTACGATCATCATTGGCAAAGATGGTAAAGTAAAAAAGATTGACAACGGTTTCCAGGGCCCCGGCACAGGCGTGCATTATGAAGAGTACAAGAAAGACTTCAATGCACTGGTTGATAATTTACTGAAACAATAACAGCTTCCTTTTACCGGTTCATTACGCCAGATACACCGGCCATCAACAATGTCCGGAGTATACTGTAAAGACCATAACAACAATTACAACGGCCTGATCCAGATATTTCTGTAGCTCACGGGGTTGCCATGATCCTGTAAAATGATCGATTCTTTATCTGCATGCTTTTCGTAGGTAGCAATGCCGATGTATTGTGTACCTCCCCAGATGCTAGCATCATTCTGTACCAGTACACCATTGTGAATTACAGTAATATGCGCCTGTGATTTTACAGTACCATTGTCATAGAAACGTGGTGCGGTAAAGATAACATCATAGACCTGCCATTCGCCGGGCCCACGGCTGGCATTTACCAGTGGTGGCAATTGTTTGTAGATGCTGCCAGCCTGTCCGTTGGAGTAGGTTTTATTATTGTAGGAATCCAATACCTGTAGTTCATAAAGTCCCATCAGGAAAATACCGCTATTGCCACGTCCCTGCCCTTCTCCTTTCACTTCAGCAGGAGTACGCCATTCAATATGTAACTGGCAATCGCCAAATTTCTCTTTGGTATGAATTTCACCGGCACCCTTTTCGACCGTCATGGCGCCATTATCCACTTTCCATTTAATGGGTGCATTATCTTTTCCTAACCACGCTGCGGTTGTCTTACCATCAAATAACACAATAGCATCTGAGGGTGCGTCTGCAGCCGTTTTACCAGGCGTTACAACAGGCACTTCAGGTTGCCATACTTCTGTCAGTTTGGGATCGCCTTGTCTTAATGGTTGTTGTGCCTTTACCAAAACAGGAGCTATAATGCAGGAAGCAATCAGCAGAAATCGTTGCATAGTAAAATTGAATTAGGTACAAATGAATAGTGGTCAAGTTAGTGCAAAAAAATAACAACCACCTCAGCGCAGAACAGAAAATCCGTCAAATCCATGCGGTTCCTTTACTTCTACCTGTACACCTGTAACCACGGCTCTTGAGGGGCCCTGTTTGCACCATGCTACCAGTTGATTCAGTTGCGCGCCGGTGCCAGTGGCCATAATATGTACACTTCCATCTGGTTGGTTTTGTACAATGCCTGTGAGCCCTAATTCAAGCGCCTTTTCTTTAGTGCTTTGGCGGTAATATACGCCCTGCACCTTACCGGTTACAATAATGGAGAATGTCTGAAGCATGGGTAAAGGTAAGGAGATGCAGCACGCAAGTTTCAGGTTGCAGGATTTCTTGTTTAATCCCGGTGAATGGTCAATAGTGAATCAATGTAGTTAGTGGCGGGTGTCCCCCACCCGCCGGAATCAAATCGCTTAACTAAACAACATTGTATAGTTAATGATGAAATACTGCGGGTTTTAGGTTGCCTTATTAAAAACAAAACCGGCCACCTGGGTAGGTGGCCGGTTTATTATTATCGGGAAGCAATCATTAATTAGAAAGCTTTCTTCTCGCTGGTACCAGTAGTGCTTTTCCCAGCATTTTTTACATATTTATCGAGCCATGCATTCTGCTCATATAAAACCTGTAACAGGTTTTCTTTACCGCGATAGCCATGTGCTTCAAAAGGCAGTGAAACAAAACGTACAGTACCACCCGCACCTTTCACAGCATTGAATAAACGCTCACTCTGGATAGGGAAAGTACCAGGATTGTCATCTGCATCACCGTGGATCAGCAATAAAGGAGTTTTAATCTGATCAGCATAGCTGAACGGACTCATCTGGTAGTACAGGTCAGGAGCCTGCCAGTAAGTACGATCTTCGTTCTGGAAACCAAACGGGGTCAGTGTTCTGTTGTATGCACCACTGCGTGCAATACCAGCTTTGAAGAGGTTGGTATGAGCCAGCAGGTTAGCAGTCATGAAAGCACCATAGCTATGACCGCCTACTGCTACGCGGTTTCTGTCACCTACACCCAGTTCAGCCAGTTTATTGATAGCAGCTTCTGCATTCCATTTTAGCTGGTCAACAAAGTTATCATTAGGTTTTTTATCAGCACCGGCAGCTACGATAGGCATTTCAGCATTATCGAATACCGCATAGCCCTGTGTTACCCAGAAAATGGGAGAACCCCAGCTGATGGTTGTAAAACGTGACTGTGAACCACGTACCTGTGCAGCATCAGCAGCAGAGTTAAACTCACGTGGATAAGCCCACATTACCACAGGCAGGGGACCATCTTTTTTAGGATCATAACCTTTAGGCAGGTACAGATCACCAGTAAGGTCTACACCATCAGCACGTTTGTAAGATATTTTTTGTTTGCTGATACCTTCCAGTTGAGGATACGGATTGCTAAAGGTTGTGATAGCTGTTTCGCTTTTCTGCAACAGATCCTTTACGTAATAGTTAGGAACATCTTTCTGTGACTCACGACGGGTAAGTACTACCAGTTTGTTAGCATCCAGTACATCAGTTACAGACTCATAAGTTCCTTCCTGGCAACGCCAGATGATTTCGCTTTTCTTAGTAGCCAGGTCAAATTTAGCCAGGTAAGGCAGGTCACCTTTAGGAGAAGCTCCTGTACCATTATTCATCAACAGCTTGGTACCATTGTCAACAACCTGTATTATGTTACGACCATATTTGTTTTTGGTAGTAACAGGCATACCGGGGCTATTGTAAGCATCGGTAGTATTTCTTTCAATCAATACTTCCAGCTGACCGGTAGTTGGGTTATAACGGCTCATGCGTGCAGTTTGCTTACCCATAAGACCTTCATTTACCAGGGCCAGGGTTTCATTGCCCCAACTGATATTGCGGAAACGCAACTGTGTTTTGAACAGTTCTTTCGGAGCGCTGGTAAAAGGAGCAGATAACGCATACACCACGTCGTGATAGTCCATTTTGTTTTTGATCAAACCACTGTCCAGGGGTTCAGCCCATGTAATGGTAGCAGGCTCATCATCGCGCCAGTCAAAACCACGGGGAGAGTTCTGAACGTTGTCAAAACCAGAAGGTGAAGTTTCTGAAGAAGGCAGTTTTGCCAGCTCTTTCACCAGTTTACCATTAACATCAGTAACAGTTAAAGTAGAGAAGAAACCGCTGGCTGGTACCAGGTATGAGAATGGCTTGCGGATCGTGCGCACCATCATATACTTTTTATCCGGAGATAAGCTTATGCTGCTGTAAATAGCAGGAGTACCGATCTTGGTCTCAACGCCATTAACATTTTTCACCAACTGTGTAGTAGCATAAAAATCAAATAATTGCTCATCGTAAGGAGATTTGATCAGATCCTGGTAAGTACGACTGGGTGCAGCTTTACCAAGATTTTCCTGGATGGCAGGGCCTTTGGGCATCAAAGGTCTGGGAGGAGCTGCAGAAGCTGGTTTCAATGCAGCTTTGTACAGAAAGGTATTATTATCTATCCAGGTGAATGCACTACCTAACAGCACGTTCACAGGTTGTTTGCTCACTTTAGACGCTTTTTGGGTAGCCACGTCGATCACATAAATATCTACCTGGTTGTTGGTAGTATTTGTGAAAGCGATCTTTTTCTCATCGGGACTCCAGCTAAAGCTGCCGGCCAGCATAGAAGCAGGCAACCCTGTTACCTGGAACTGTTTGCCGGTTTTAATATTTTTTAATGTGAAGTTGTTGATGAAGTTCTGACGACTGGGAGAATAGTTATTGGGGTTAATACGCAAACCCGCAATACGATACTCCGGCTGGGCCAGTTCTTCTACAGAAGGATAGCTGTTTCTTTCAATCAGCAGCATCCATTCTGCCTTGTTATCAATACTAACACCGGGGGTAGATTTTGCCAGCAGCAGGTCGGCTATTTCCTTGGGAGGCAATTTGTAGCCGTCGTCCTGGGCCTGGGCAAAGAACAGAGAAAAACTGAAGACAAGCAGTAAAAGCTTTCTCATGATTAATCAGGTTTTTTTATGAGTTTATTAAAGCATTTTCCTGACAGGAATCCCATGCTGTCAGTAAATAGTGGTTCGGAAAAACGATTTTACTCGTTTAAGGCTGTATAAGACGTTCAAATTAAGCATATACCTTGCGGTCGAGGTCATTAAAAATGACCAGCGGAAACCCTTTTTGATCAAAATATTTTTTGCGGGACAGATGTAAATAGTATTTTTGCGCCACAATTATGAAATTATTCGCTCACATCCATCATCATCATACTTACCCCAAAAGGTAAGCCGATGGTGCTTTGTGTAGTGCCACGTTATACAAAGGCTTACCACTGGTAAGCCTTTTTTATTTGTCAGAACCGGGACCGGGATTTGGGGGGATTAATGGGATTTTGATGATTTTGTAAAACAAATAATTAATACGATGGCTGAATTGAAGTACAAAGAGATTACCGAAAAGATCATTGGTTCCGCAATGCGGGTACATGCAGCGATGGGAAATGGTTTTCAGGAAGTCATTTATCAACGGGCCTTAGCTATTGAGTTCAGATACGCAGGATTAAATTTTGAGCGGGAGTTCAATATGAAAATTTATTATCGTGGTGAAGAGGTAGGCGAACGAAGAGTGGACTTTTTTGTAGAAAACATTATTATGGTTGAAATAAAGGCAGTTATAAAACTTGAAAATGTGCACCTGGCACAGGCAAAAAATTATCTTGAGGCCTACAATCTGGAAGTGGGTCTGCTGCTGAACTTCGGTAGTACAAGCCTTACCTTCAAAAGGATCGGAAATAATAAATTCCAGGCCGGCCCCATCCTCTCTAATCTTTAAAATCATTATAAATCATGGTTCAGACAACTAAACTTAGGATCGCAATTCAGAAATCAGGACGCCTGTATGAAGATTCGGTACAATTACTGAAAGAATGCGGCATCGAACTGCGTAATGTAAAAGACAGGCTTAAAACAGAGGCCGACAACTTTCCACTGGAAGTTTTTTTCCTGCGCGATGATGATATTCCTCAATATGTGGAAGACGGTGTTGCAGATATTGGCGTAGTGGGAGAAAACGTGTTGTTTGAAAAGAACAAACAGGTTGAGACCGTAGAAAAGCTCGGTTTTGGCAAATGCCGCCTGTCCATCGCCATTCCCCGCAGCGACTCTTATCCCGGTCCTGAAGCATTGCAGGGCAAACGCATCGCTACCAGCTACCCCTTCCTGGTAAATGAATTCCTGAGATCAAATAATATCCAGGCCGAGATCCATGAGATCAGCGGCTCGGTTGAAATTGCTCCTGGTATTGGTCTTGCAGATGTAGTGGCCGACCTTGTGAGTAGTGGTTCCACTCTTTTTATGAACGGTCTGAAGGAAGTAGCTACTATTTTACAATCACAGGCTGTATTGATAAAAAATAACCAGTTGAAACAGGAGCAACTGGTATTGCTGGAAAAATTATTGTTCCGCATCCGCTCCGTTAAAAAAGCTAAGCGTAATAAATACGTATTGCTGAACGCACCAAACGATAAACTGCCAGAGATCATAGCATTGTTGCCGGGCATGAAAAGCCCTACCGTATTACCCCTTGCCGAAAGCGGCTGGAGCAGCGTTCACAGCGTATTGAGTGAAGATACTTTCTGGGATATCATCGAACAACTGAAAATGGCCGGTGCACAAGGCATCCTGGTTGTGCCGATTGAAAAGATGGTGATGTAACTCACACATACGAAGTAAGAAGTTTGAAATACGATTCAGGAACCGACCTAAATATTTGCAGTATGAAAGTATATAAGTACCCGGAACAGCGTGAATGGAAAACGATCTTACAACGCCCTGTGGCAGATGCTTCTTCACTGGAAGCCACTGTAAATAAAGTGTTGCAGGAAGTAAAACAGAAGGGTGATACAGCTGTAAAAGCTTTTACAGAGCAATTTGACAAAGCCGTAATTGACGAACTGCAGGTGCCGGAATCTGCCTTTCTTGAAGCGCAACAGATACTGGATGTAAAACTGAAAGCCTCTATTCTTTCTGCCAAAGTAAACATTGAAACGTTCCATAAACAGCAGCTTACTGAACAACAACCTATAGAAACCATGCCCGGCGTACAATGCTGGCGCAAAAGTATAGGTATTGAAAAAGTAGGTTTGTATATACCCGGAGGCTCTGCCCCCCTGTTCTCTACCATACTGATGCTGGGGATTCCGGCAAAACTGGCTGGCTGTAAGGAGATCATTCTCTGCTCCCCCCCTGATAAATCAGGCAACCTGCATCCTGCTATTTTATTTGCAGCCAAAGCGGTGGGCATTACAAAAGTATTTCGTGTAGGTGGTGTACAGGCCATTGCTGCCATGGCTTATGGCACTGAAACCATTCCGCAGGTGTACAAGATCTTTGGTCCCGGTAACCAGTACGTAACCTGCGCCAAACAATTGGTACAACAGCAAGGTATTGCCATTGACATGCCCGCCGGTCCCAGTGAAGTAGCCGTATTTGCAGATAGCTCTGCCAACGCTGCCTTTATTGCTGCCGACCTGCTAAGCCAGGCCGAGCATGGTCCTGATAGCCAGGTAGTGCTGGTAACAGATTCTGAGAAACTGGTAGCTGAGTGTGAAAAAGAAATTGCTCAGCAGCTGGCTGTATTACCAAGAAAAGATATTGCTACAAAAGCATTGGAGAACAGTCGTTTTGTAATTGTGAAAGATGCAGCTATAGCTTTTGAACTGTTAAATGCTTATGCACCGGAGCACCTGATCATTGCCAGTAATAATGCAGCAGAACTGGCATCGCTGGTAGTCAATGCAGGTTCCGTATTCCTGGGACATTATTCGCCCGAAAGCGCCGGTGACTATGCCAGCGGCACCAATCACACATTGCCGACCAATGGGTTTGCCACTGCTTACAGCGGTGTGAGTGTGGATAGCTTTGTAAAAAAGATCACCTTCCAGCAATTAAGCCAGGAGGGATTACAGAACATTGGTAAAATGGTGATCACTATGGCTGAAGCAGAGGGGTTGGAGGCGCATGCGAATGCGGTTAAAGTACGGCTGAACGCTTAACGCGGATACAAGTTGTAGGTTTTAAGTTATAGGTTGTAAGTAAAAATGCAGGTATTAGGAGTTAGGTTTTAGCTGTTAGCGAATACTGATCTGGAGGAAATATCGAATTTCGAAGGGAAGACCGAATTTAAGAACCCGAAACCTCAAACTCGAAACCCGGAACCGTCCTCACGACTGACGACTCACGTCTCACGGATTCAACACGAAACAGTTCCATTTTTGACCATTCACAAACAACATATATGCAATTCGATTTAGATAGTTTAGTACGGGAGAATATAAAGAAACTGGTTCCTTATTCGTCTGCAAGGGATGAATTTACCGGTGAAGCACGCATTTACCTTGATGCCAACGAAAATAGTCTTGGCTCTCCTACCACACGCTGGTACAATCGTTATCCCGATCCCCTGCAACAAAAAGTAAAAAATAAACTGAGCGAGATCAAAGGGGTACATACCGCTAATATCTTCCTGGGCAATGGCAGCGATGAATGTATTGATGTTCTGATACGTGCATTTTGTGAACCAACTATTGACAATATCATTATCTGCCCGCCTACCTATGGCATGTATGAAGTAAGCGCTAACATCAATAATGTAACAATTAAAAAAGTACCGCTTACGTCTGACTTCCAGCTGGATCTGCCGGCCATTGAAGAGGCGATTGATGATAATACCAAAGCAATTTTCCTTTGCTCACCCAATAATCCTACCGGCAATTCGCTGAACCGTGCCGATGTGGAAGTTATCCTGAATAATTATTCAGGTCTTGTAGTGATTGATGAAGCCTACATCAATTTTTCTCGCTTCCGCTCTTTTACACAGGAATTGCAGGACTATCCTAACCTGGTGATCCTGCAAACCTTATCTAAAGCATGGGGGCTGGCAGCATTGCGTGTGGGTATTGCATTCGCATCGGAGCCCATCATCAATATCATGAACAAGATCAAGCCTCCTTATAATATTAACCAGGCATCGCAGGATCTTACCCTGCAGGCGCTGGAAGAAGTAGGACAGGTGAATGATATGATCAAAGAGATAGTTGCGCAAAGACAGGTATTGGCAAATGAGCTGAACAAATTACCATTTGTGCAAAAAATATATCCTTCGGATGCCAATTTCCTGCTGGTACAGGTTACTGATGCAAGAAAGATTTATGAATATTTGCTGAACAATGGTATTGTGGTGCGCGACAGAAGTAATGTTATTTTGTGTGCTGGTTGTTTGCGCATTACAGTTGGTACATCTATGGAAAACGATAGTTTACTGGATGTACTGAAGAAATTTGAAGCCTAATAACAAATAAACAGCTAAAAGAATACAATGAAACGAATCTTGTTTATTGATCGCGACGGCACCCTGATCAATGAAGCTCCCCCCACCTACCAGCTTGATTCATTTGATAAGCTGACCTTTTATCCGGCCATGTTTGAATACATGGGTCGTATAGCCCGTGAGTTTGATTATGAACTGGTAATGGTTACCAACCAGGACGGATTGGGTACAGCGGCCTTTCCTGAAGATACTTTCTGGCCCCTGCACAACCTGGTAATGAAAAGCCTGGAAGGTGAAGGCATTCGTTTCAGCGCTGTACATATTGACCGCACTTTCCCTGCTGATAATGCGCCTACCCGCAAGCCCGGCATCGGTATGCTTACCCAGTATCTCAACGACAACTATGATATTGAAAACTCATACGTGATCGGTGATCGTATTACCGATGTACAACTGGCTAAAAATCTTGGCTGCCAGGCTATCTGGCTGAACAATGAAGTAGGCCTGGGTGCAGCAGAGATCAAAGATAAAATGGCTGAATTACAGCAGGTCATTGCACTGGAAACAACCAGTTGGAGTGCCATTTATGAATACCTGCGACTGAGCTTACGCCATGTAATTCACGAGCGCAATACCAACGAAACCCAGATCAAGATCGAACTGAATATTGACGGACGTGGTAAAGCAGGGATCTATACCGGCATTGGCTTTTTTGATCATATGCTGGAGCAGATTGCCCGTCATGGCAAAATGGATCTTACCATCCGTGCTAATGGCGATCTGCATGTTGATGAACACCATACCATTGAAGATACCGGTATTGCCCTGGGTGAAGCCTTTGCACAGGCACTCGCCGATAAACGTGGCATGGAACGCTATGGCTTTGCATTACCAATGGATGAGGCTGATGCAAAAGTGCTGATCGATTTTGGCGGTCGTAACTGGATTGTATGGAACGCAGAATTTAAAAGAGAACGCATTGGTGAAATGCCTACAGAAATGTTCTTCCATTTCTTCAAATCATTCTCTGATGGTGCAAAATGTAACCTGAACATTGAATGTCATGGCGATAATGAGCATCATAAAATAGAAGCGATCTTTAAAGCATTTGCCAAAGCTATCCGCATGGCAGTTAAACGTGATCCGTTGTCGAATTATTTGCCTTCTACCAAGGGGGTATTGTAGTTCACAGGTTTACAAGTTGATAAATTAATAAGGAAGCCCATCCAAATGGATGGGCTTCTGCTATATAGGAAGCTCCTTGTAAACTTTTAAACTGATCTACCTGTCAACTCAATCATAATGCAACTTCAGCTCTACCCTCCTGTTCCTGGTACGTCCTGCAGCGGTTTTGTTGTCAGCAACAGGCTTATCCTGTCCAAAGCCTGCCGATCTGAGACGGGCAGGATCAATGCCTTTTTTCAACAGGTAATCGTACACAGCTTTGGCCCTGTTCTCACTCAATAGCTGGTTAGCAGCAGGTTTGCCCACGTTATCTGTATGTCCTTCAATATCAAGTTTCAGGTTAGCATCTTCTGTCATCAGTTTTGCCACCTCATCCAGCGAATTATTGGATCTGGCAAGCAACTTACTGCTGCCGGTCACAAAGAAGATATTGCTGGCTGCTACCTCTATCCTTTTTCTTACGTCTTCTTTAATTTCAGGACAACCATTATTAGAAGCAGGTCCCGGCAGGTCCGGACATTTGTCTTCCTCATCATTTACACCGTCCTTATCACGGTCCGGTACAGGGCATCCCTGGTAGCGGGCCAGCCCTTTTACATCCGGGCATTTGTCTTCCTCATCGTTTATTCCGTCTCCGTCACGATCTGGTATAGGACAGCCCTGGTAACGCGCTACGCCCGCAACAGAGGGGCATTTGTCGTCTTTATCAGGAATTCCATCACCATCCGTATCAGGACAGCCTTTAAACATCGCCAATCCCTTTACATCCGGGCAGGCATCCAGGCTGTCAATAATACCATCCCCATCCCTGTCGGCAGGCGGTGGCGCAGGCATGGGAAGCGGCGGAGGGGGTAAGGGTTTTGAGGGTGCCTTACGCTTACCAATAGTACCGGCAATACCTACACTGTAAAAGAAATGAGAACTTACCGTTTCGGTTACAGGAATGCGATACTGTGCATTGACCAGCAAAAACGCTTCATCATAAAAATTGATCTGAACGCCAATACCTGCAGGGATCAGCGCCCCAAACTTACCTGAGTACATAGAAGCGCCCACACCAGCCTGTGCATAAGGAGAAACCCAATACCTGTTGGAAAATAATTTAGCCCTTAATGACACATCTGCTTCCATCAGGAACACATCTTCACCGGTGATAGTGTTACCATGTTCATCAGGGTAGTCGAGAAAGGCACCGCTTAATGTAGAGGAAACATCAAAATTCTTTGAAATCCCCTGGATATAGTTCAGCGCCAGTCCCGGCGACATTTCCTTTATTCTTCCGAATTGTTTGTTCTTTAATACGGTATGCAACGAGGTGGACCGTATCAGCGAAGCTGTTTTAAAGTCGTGGAAAAAGAACTGGATTCCCAGCGTGGGGTCTTGTATGTAATCATCGTTCTTCTGGCAAAAAGCAATTGTCTGTAGAAGTAAAGCAGCCAGTATTAAGCCTGCTATTCTCTTCATAGAACTTTTGTTTAGTTTTGATGACCAAACAAAAGTAACAGGTAGCCTTTAAATGATGAAAATTATTTCTTCGCTTCAGGTTCCGCTTCCGGTGGCTTCTTTTTGCCAAGGTATTCTACTCTTACCCTCGTGAGGCCATGCCCGGTATAAGCGAGCTTTTTTGCAGCAGTTCTGCTGAGATCGATCAAACGGGTATTCTTATAATGCATGCGGTCTGTAATGCGTACTATCACGCTTTTTTTGTTGCGCAGGTTGGTGACCTTTACCCAGCAATTTAACGGCAATTTGTTGCAGGCAGCAGTCATTTTGCTCTGGCTGAATATTTCGCCATTGGTGGTTCTGCGGCCTTCAAATTTGTTGTGGTAAAAACTGGCTACGCCATACTGTACCTTAGCTACATTTTTCTTTTTGGTAAGGGCAACACTATCCTTATGCTGGGCAGCAGCAATCAGTGGCAACGCCACGGTAAAGAGAATAAAAAGGATGCGACTTTTCATAGATAGGACTTTATAGGGATTTTTATTGAACAGGTTTGTCTGCAAACAACGCCTCCTGCGCCAGCTTGTCTTCCCCATAAATATCATCATAAAACTTCACACGGTCGTTCTTTCCTTCACAGGTAAAATAACGAATAAAAATGGGTGTTCTCTGGAAACCGGACACTACATGCTTCTCTTCACGCTTTATCCAGTTCCTTAACGTATCAGGGTGGTATCTGATTGTATCATTACGCACCAGGAAATCAGCTAATTTCTCAAATTCTTTCACACGCACGCATCCGTGACTAAGCGCACGGCTACTTTTACTGAAAAGCCACCTTGCATTGGTATCGTGCAGGTATACGCTGTATTTGTTGGGAAAATTGAATTTTAATACACCCAGCGAGTTGTCATCTCCTTGTCTTTGTCTCAGCTTATAAGGAAAATGATTCTTACTCATTTTACTCCAGTCTATGTTCGCAGGGTCAAGAATACTATCGTTATTATCTACCACCATCAGGTTTTGCTTTGCCAGGTAAGCGACATTACGCTTGATCTGGGGCAGCATTTCCTTGAAAATAATGCTGGTAGGCACCGTCCATTGCGGATAGGTGATAAAATTAGAGATCTGTGAGGTGAGCAAAGGGGTTCTTGTTCTTGGCTGTCCTACTATAACACGTGATTCCAGCACCAAAGTATCGCTGTTGTATACACGCATGGTGTAAGCCGGAAGGTTTACCCATACATAGGTTACCGGCATACTATCAGGTAATAGCTTATAGCGATCCAGTGTAATAGCAATACGTTTGAATTTTTCCCAGTCAGTATTGTTCAGCCTAAGTACAGTATTTTCATTAATACGGCCGGTCACTTTTAATCCTTCATGTGTTGCCTGGAAATTACTCAGCACCTGTCGCCATGCAGCGGTATCAAGCGGCTCTGAGGGTGAAGGAACCAGGTCACTTTCAAACAAACGTTTTTGTAAAAGACGGAAGAATGCTGCCGAGTCTTTAATAGGAAAAGGCAGGTAGGTATAGCGCTTGAAAGAACCTACCGAATCAAGAAAGAATTTAAGCCCTGTCTTTAAAGAATCATAGCCTGGGTGTTTGGGCTCCAGCTCATGGAGCGTGGAAATAACACTACCGGTTTGCCGTAACCGTTCCCATACGCTATGATAAAAATCATCGCCCAGTACACTATCTGTACGTAAAGTAACGCTATCGTATGGTAAACGACCCTGTTTGAGGTGACGGGCCAATTGCACAAACGCATCTGTCATCATCAGATCGGCTCTTGCCCATAATGCCGCGTTTTTCCTGGCTGTAGAATCGGTAAGGAATGAATGCTGTATGTTGCTCAGCGGACGATAGTGATAATCAGTAGGAAATAAACCGTACTCCTTGGCATTTTCAATAAATGAAAGGAGGGCATTACCGGAGGGAAGCCAATTTTCCTTATCGCACCAGAGCGGTTTGAATTCATTGTTGTTGTAGAACTGGTTAACGAGGGTATCGCGATCCAGCACTACGGTATCATTAAGACGGCCTTTATTGTCTAATGCAAAACCGAGAACTGATTTTATATTATCGCTCACCCGCACGTCAAAAGCTGCCGGATGTTCCACTATGTCAACGTTCTTAGGCTTTTTTTCCTCTCCGTTGCATGCCATGAAGAGCACTGTTAACAACAAGAAAAAATAACCCCGACCGGCATACAGATAATTGTTCATGCGTAAACTGTAAATAATTCAGTATAAAAGTTTTGTATCTTCAGTCAAAGACGTTTTCTGTTGTAAACCGGTTACAATGATAGACAAAATACCATTTCGATACTATATTTCCACTGCCGCTCTGCTCTTTTTTTTATTACCTGGTATTGCCAAAGCACAGCAACTTTCTACCAGCCCTTACGGCGTACAGGTTTGGGATAATATAGCCGGTTTTCGTCAATCAGTACAGGCCGATTCTCTCAAAAAAATGCTCTCCCTGCGTTCCCTGATCCCGGACATTGTGCTCGATCTCCGTTACGCTACCCGCAACAACTTTATGCGCCGGCGCATGTATCCCCAGCGTACAAACAATACGTTTCTACGCGCCCCTGCGGCACAGGCTCTGCTGCTGGTACAACAGGAATTACACAGGAATGGATATGGCTTGAAAATTTTTGACGCCTACAGGCCCTATGCTGTAACTGTCAGCTTCTGGGAACTGGTAAAGGATGAACGTTACGTTGCCAATCCTTCCAAAGGCTCCGGTCACAACCGTGGATTGGCGGTTGACCTCACTATAATTGATTTAAAAACAGGTAAGGAACTGGATATGGGAACAGGGTTCGATAACTTTTCGGATTCAGCGCACCACAATTTTACCCAGTTACCACAGTCTGTATTGCAAAACAGATCATTGCTGAAGGAAACGATGCAAAAATATGGTTTTACTTTGTTAGAAACAGAGTGGTGGCATTATTACTGGAAGAATGATCGGAATTACGAGGTGCTGGATATCCCGTTCAGTAAGCTGGAGCACTGATTGCCAATTTAGAGATCCTGATATTTACAGATCCCGGGATTTAAATTAAATCACAAAATTCCGAAATCTCCAAATCAGCAAATTCTATCTGAATTTTTCTGTTTTCTCATCACCGGTAATGTCCCCGGCACTGCGTATCTGGATCTGTACATTGCTGATCCATTCTGCACATCCCCTGCTGTATAGAAACTCATTTACATCGTGAATTACTTTCATCACGGATGTATAATCTCCTTCAAGCACGGTTGCAAAAGGACCTACTTCATGTTTTATCCCGGATTGCTGTATGATGGCAATGGCTTCATCCACCCATTCATAAGGGTGTTTGTCCTGTACAATAGGCACTATCTGCAGAGAGGCGTTGATGATGTAGTTGTGCATGTTGTAGGAATTAGCTGCGAGCTTTGAGCGACGAGCTGTGAGCAATAAACAGTTGGCAGTTAAACAAGCCCACTATTAGTTCAGCAACCCCAACCAAAGGACCTTAAACTTTAAACCCTAGACCTTATGCCTTAAACCGTCTCCACCGCAGTTACAGCGCTCACGTTGATTGGTCCGTACACATGCGGAAAAGTATCAGCAATGGAAGGCGACCACTCATAGATGAGTTTGCCATCCAGCTTAGTAGTATCAATAGAAAGCTTTACCAGGTCGGTTTTACCTGCAAAATAGCGCTCCAGAACGCTTGCTACCTGGCGATCTTCAGAGCAATGAATAAATCCCTCTTCTTTCAGGGAAACAGCTTCATAAGAACCGGTATTTTTTGCCTGGTTCCATTCTGCTGCTGTAGTAATATGATAGATTGTAGCCATAGATTATTGTTTTGTAATTAAGAAACGATGCGGGGTATTCTTTGCTCCTGCATCAACAGATCTGCCAGTACCATTGCAGTTACAGCCTCCAGTACCACCGGCACACGCAATGCAATACACAGATCATGACGGCCTTTTACGGAGAAACTTTCTACCGCACCTGTTTCCCAGTTAAGGGTTTGTTGTTCTTTGGGTGTTGAAGAAGTGGGTTTAATAGCAATACGGAAAACCAGTTCATTTCCGTTGGTAATGCCCCCTACTACTCCACCTGCATGATTGGTAACTGTTTTACCGGTCATATCTTCAATAGCATCATTGTGCTCACTGCCAAACATGTTGGCTGCAGCAAAACCAGTTCCGAATTCAATACCACGCACTGCAGGAATAGCAAATGCGGCATGACTTAACAATGATTCTACAGAATCAAAGAAAGGTTCTCCCAATCCCAGCGGTAAACCACTTACACGGCATTCTACTATTCCACCGATAGAATCCTTAGCGTCAATGGCTTTCTGTAAGCCTTTTTCCAGGTCAGTTTCACCGCCGATCTGCAGAATAGAAGCCACCACTTTTACATCGGGCATCAGCTTTTTCGCAATAACACCTGCTGCTACCAGACATACAGTAAGGCGACCGCTGAAATGCCCGCCACCACGGTAATCTTCAAAGCCACCGTATTTTTTATGCGCTACAAAATCAGCATGTCCGGGACGTGGTACAGCCCTCAGCTTTTCATAGTCACCGCTGCGTGTATTGTTGTTCTCAAATAAAATAGTGATCGGTGCACCGGTAGTCTTATCGTTAAATAAACCACTTTTAAAAATGGGGAGATCATCTTCTTTACGTGGGGTAGTACCTTTTTGTGTACCGCCTTTCCTTCTTTCTATATCAACCAGAAAATCATCCACTGTTAATGGTAAACCGGCAGGACATCCATCGATATTGATACCTACACTGGCTCCATGTGATTCACCGAAGATAGCTACCTTGAATATACGACCGAAAGAGTTCAATTTTATCTGATTTGAAAGTTATTAAATGGTGAATTGTCAATAACGGATAGTCAATGACTTATCCGACCTCTGACTCCTTATGAGTTTCCACTAGAGCTCCCAGCAACTGGATATGCTCATAAAAATCAGGGTATGATTTACTGATTGCCTGCGCTTCTTCAATAGTAGTAGCCCCGGTAGCCTTTAAACCAGCTACGGCACATGCCATTGCAATGCGGTGATCGTGATGCGAATGCACAGTAGCACCATGTACACCTGTACCGCCATGAACGATCATCAGGTCATCCTGCAAGTCTATTTTAATGCCCATTTTACCAAACTCTTCCTGCAACGTGAGTGCCCGATTGCTTTCTTTGTGAGTAAGGCGTTTAGCACCCTGGATCACCGTCATACCATCACAATAAGCGGCCAATGCCACCAATGGAGGAAACAGGTCAGGACATTCGGTTGCATCAAACTGAAAAGGCTTTAATGTTTGTACAGGACCTATTTCAATCTGCTCAGCCTGTACTGATATTCTTGCACCACTACTCATAATGGCTTGCAGTATCGCTTTATCGGCCTGTGTTGAAAACACATCCAGTCCTTTTACAGTAATATCGCCTGCAATAGCACCCGTTACCAGCAGAAATGCAGCACCGCTCCAATCACCTTCCACGGTATAGGTAGTAGCCTTAAACTGTTGCGCTTTTACAGGGAAATGGAACGCTTCATAATTACGGTTCTCTACTTCTACCCCAAAATGCTTCATTACCGCAAGGGTAAGGTCGATATATGGTTTGCTGGTAAGATTATTTACTTTAATTGATACACCCTGCGCACCTGCCGCCGCATAAGCGATCAAGAGGCCTGTCAGGAACTGTGAACTAAGTGACCCGTCAATCTCTATATCAGCAGGTTTTAACGGGCCTTTTACTGTCAGTGGCAGTTTACCGTGGTTTGAAGTAACAACAATGCCCAGCTGTGGCAATACTTCATCAAAGAAGTCCATCGGACGGTTCAGCAAACTCCCCTTTCCTTCAATGGTAATCGCCTGGTGAGCTACTGCAATAATAGGCGCCAGCATACGGATGCCTAAACCACTTTCACCGCAATTCACTTTATCCTGGGCAGGCTTTACACCATTGCCGTTTATTGCAAGCGAACCATCAGCCTGCTGAGCAATTGTTGCTCCCAGTGCTGTAATTACGCTTTGCGCAGCAAGGTCATCGTTTGAATGGCCCGGGTTACGGATAATGCTGGTACCATTAGCCAGTAATGCAACTGCACATGCACGTTGCATAGAGCTTTTTGAAGCCGGAGATTGAATAACTCCCTTTATTGTTGATGGTTGAACTGTTACAATCATTGTTTTTGTTGTTAGCTGAATATTGTTTCCTGAAGAATGTTCGATACCCAACGCTCAATTATCAATATTCAATTAAAGACCTTTTACCAACACTTCTAATTCCTCCAAAGGAATAGAACGCACTATGCCCTTCCCTATCTTGTCCAGTAAAATATAATTCATGGCTTTTTTCTCACGCTTCTTATCCATCGTGAGCACTTTGAAAGCCTTGCGTTTATCAAAATCTGCCGATGTTGGCAATCCATATTGTGCTAATACATCGATCACTCTTTGTGATTCCTTGAAACCGGTAAGCTGGTGAGAAATTCTACAGGCAGCAGCCATTCCAATAGAAATAGCCTGACCATGAGACAGTTCGTACATGTTCTCAATAGCATGTCCCAGCGTATGACCAAAATTCAACAGCCTGCGTTCTCCTTTTTCAAACTCGTCTTTCTCTACTACTGTTGATTTAATACCTGCATTACGCTGGATCAGCTTTCCCAGCGCGGGTTTATTTTTCTGGTAATAGCCCAGTTTGTTTTTCTCAAGTTCTTTGAACAGCGGAGCATCTTTAATGCAACTATGCTTAATGATCTCTGCAAAGCCATTGATCCATTCCTGTTTAGGTAATGATTTCAACAGGCTGTAGTCGTACAGTAAAAATGCAGGCTGACGGATAGTGCCTACAAGGTTTTTATATACGCCTACGTCGATACCATTTTTGCCTCCTATAGAAGCATCTACCATTGCGAGGATGGTGGTAGGAACAAATCCGCAACGCACCCCACGCATGTAAATAGCAGCTACATAACCGGTGAGGTCAGTAATTACCCCGCCTCCAATGCCCACCAGGAAAGTGCTGCGGTCGGCTTTGTATTCAATGAGCTGCTCTATAATAGCATTTACAGTAGCCTGTACTTTATATTCTTCACCAGGCTTCAGCACTATGGTATTCCAGCCTTTCAGCTTTTTACCGTGTGCTTTAAAAATATTTTCGTCGGTTATCAGTACCGCATTTTCACGGTCAACCAGTTTATCAAGTTTAGACAGGTCGCCATCAAAATAGTATTGTACAGAACCAGATGAGAATTGATAGGTTTTGCTTCGCATAATGTTCTCCAATGGATGTTATGTTTCATTACAAACATTACATCCGTTTATATTCACAAGATTGCTACGCTCAGAATTGAATTTTATCAAACACTTCCAGCTCGCTTTCCAGCGTTTTGGTTTTATGATATTCTTCCTGCTTAGGCAGATAGTCAATTACCTGTTTTACACCACTGGGGCTAACGGAATAAGCTGCATAGCCTTCCTGCCATTCAAAAAAGCGTTTAATAAAACGGCTTTCATTGATCCAGTCTGCCCCTTCTGTTTTAAGGCTGTTCACTACCTGTGTAAGATTTTGTGCCGGCAACATCTGGATAAGGCAGTGGAGATGATCATCTACACCATCAACCGCCAGTACGCGGACGCCTTTTTCTTCAGCATTTTTCTGCAGATGTGCAAAGAGGATAGTACGGATAGGCTTTGTTAACAACGGTTCACGGTCCTTTACCGCCCAGATGGCGTGTATAAAAAGATATACTTTGGTATGGCCGTTGGTTAATTGCATCAGGTGGATATGCCTGCAGGAAACAGTTGAACCGGTCCCGGCAGTTTTTTACCGGGACCAGCACAGGCTGTTTTATGAATTCATGATTTTATTCTGGTGATTGATACTTTCCATGTGAACCGCATCGAAGTAACGGGTAATGAATTCCTTGCTGAGTCCGAGCTTTTCACCTTTTTTGGCTGCTCTCTCCAGGATCTCATTCCAGCGGTTAGTTTGCAGGATGGTGATGTTGTTGTTCTTTTTGTATTCACCGATCTTCTCGGCTACTTTCATACGCTGACCCAGGATCTGCATCAGTTCATCATCCAGGTGGTTGATCTGCTGACGCAGTTTTTCCAGCGCTACGTGGTATTCTTCAGAATTTACGTCTTCTTTACGCCATACGATCTCGCTGATCATTTCACCCAGGCGCTCAGGTGTTACCTGCTGTTTGGCATCGCTCCATGCGTTATCAGGATCAATGTGGCTTTCGATCATCAGACCATCGAAGTCGAGGTCAATAGCTTTTTGTGCTACATCCATCAGGATATCGCGGCGACCACAAATGTGTGAAGGATCATTGATGATGAGTAATTCAGGATTACGACGTTTCATTTCAATGGCAAGGTGCCACATGGGTGCATTCCTGAATTCTGTATTTCCGTATGAACTGAAACCACGGTGAATTAAACCTATCTGGTTAATGCCGGCTTTTGCTACACGCTCTACAGCACCTGTCCACAACTCAAGATCGGGGTTGATGGGATTTTTGATCAGCACAGGAACATTTGCACCACGTAAAGCATCTGCTACTTCCTGTACACTGAAAGGGTTTACTGTAGTACGGGCACCAATCCACAATACATCTACTTCAAAGGTCAATGCATCTTCTACCTGTTTGCCGGTAGCTACTTCTACTGCAACCGGTAAGCCGGTAGCTTTTTTAGCAGCCTGCAACCAGGGCAAACCTTTAGCGCCAATACCTTCAAAACTTCCGGGCCTTGTGCGGGGTTTCCAGATACCGGCACGTAACATATCTACTTTACCGGTTTTAGCCAGGCGTACCGCTGTTTCCAGCACCTGCTCTTCTGTTTCAGCACTACAGGGCCCGCTGATGATAATTGGCCTTTTATTCCAAACCTGTTGCACTGTTTCCTTCGTTGATGTTTGCGTTGCTTGCATTGTAATTATTGATTGATGTGTTATGGGTTGTTTTTATTTACTGTTTTGCTACACCTGCTTTTTTCTGAAGCAGTTCGTCTATAACTGGTTTTGCTTTATTATATGCTTCTGTTTTAGCTCTTTCATTGGTAGCTCCGCCTGTCCATGCTTTCTGCACTTTACCATCAGCATCTACAATGAATGTAGAAGGGAAAGAACCTATACTAAAATCTTCTTCAATTGACCGGGCATCTGTTACAATTGTAAAGTCGAACGGATGCTTTGGAAGAAAATCCTGCTTCACAGAAGCTTTATCATCGTGCGTAATACTGATAAATACTACGTCTTTGTCTTTATAATCACTCACCAGTTTATTCAGCGCCGGCATTTCTGCTACACAGGGTGCACAATTGATAAACCAGAAATTCAGCACTACTATCTTTCCCCTCAGTTTCTTTGTATCCAGTTTTTCGCCACTTAGGGTCCTTGCCTTAAAATCAGGGATCTCTTTTCCTACCACACATTCCTGCCACTCACTGTTAAGATTTCCCAACTGACGTAAAGCGGCTGTATCTCTATTGCGTCCCTGCTGTACTATCTGTTGCATCACCTCCTTCTTCCTCTCTCCACACTGTTTGATACTTTGAGAAAAACCGGCAACAGCTAACAGTATAAACAGGATTCCGGATAAGGCTTGTTTCAGCATAACAATTGATTTTGTATTGTTAGTGGTTTAATTGCAATACCGATACTCATCTCAAAATCCTGCAACCCGTTATCAAAGATTATCTTCTGCTATCAGCGTCATTCATCCTGATACGACGGCCTTTGTAGTTTTTACCATCAATTGCCGCTATCATTTGCTTTGCAGCACCTTTCTCTATTTCAATCCAGCTATTCATTTCCTTCATATCAATTCTTCCCAGTACTTCTTTGCGCAGATCGCTCAAATCGAGGATGAACTGTAAAAAGCTGGCCTTGTAAAATCCGTCTTTAGTGCCAAGGTTTACAAACAGGCGTGCATAATCTCCACCACCGCTATAACTTCTTCCACCTTTTGCATCCCTGCGTTGTGCCCTGTCACCATAAGCAGCACCTCTTTCCACCTGTGGCCTTTCGCCTCTTTCCCTACGTTGATCACGTGCATTCAGGTCTTCCGCATTTTCGTAATACTTCAGGAAGCGGTTGAATTCAGATGCAGCTACTCTTTTCAGGATCTCCTCTTTGCTGATGTCGGCAAATTTCTCTGCCAGCATGGGAACATAGGTTTCATAATCACCATGACTAATGTCCTGCTCCAACAGTTTATCCATGAAATGATAGAACTGTTTACGGCAAACATCTTTACCGGAAGGAATTTCCAGTTTATGAAAGGGAGCTTTCACAATATTCTGGATCAACCTTAAACGGCCCAGTTCGCGCATGTGCACTATAGACATACATACACCTGTGTTACCTGCACGTCCTGTACGGCCGCTTCGGTGTGTGTACACTTCCACATCATCAGGCAATTCGTAATTGATTACATGGGTAATACCCTGTACATCAATACCCCTTGCTGCCACATCCGTTGCTATTAAGAGCTGTAATGTCTTCTCACGAAACTCACCCATCACTTTATCGCGCTGCACCTGTGTTAAATCACCATGCAGAGCATCTATATCGTACCCTTCGCGGGTAAGCTTTTCTGCTATCTCCTGTGCGTCTGCTTTGGTACGGGTAAAGATGATACCGTAAATACCGGGGTTAAAATCAATTAACCTTTTTAAAGCAGCATAACGATGTTGCGCACTTGTAACAAAGTACTGGTGGTCGATGTTCTTGTTTGCTGAATTCACCTGGCCTACAGTGATCTCAAACGGGTCCTTCATGTAGCGTTTGCTTACGCGACGGATCTCCGGTGGCATGGTAGCACTGAACAACCACGTACTATCACGGTTAGGCGTATTCTGCAGAATGAACTCAATGTCTTCCTGGAAACCCATGTTCAGCATCTCATCTGCCTCATCCAGTACTACATACTTGATCTGCTCCAGGTTAATAGCCTTACGCTCGATCAGGTCAATCAAACGACCGGGTGTAGCAACTACGATCTGTACACCTCTGCGCAGGTCACGTATCTGTTGGCCGATAGATGTACCACCATATACGGCTGCTACATACATACCAGGCATGAATTTTTTAAACAGATCCAGTTCGTTCACAATTTGTACGCACAACTCACGTGTGGGACAAACAACCAATGCCTGCGGATGTTTCTGCGCCGCTTCTATCAGGTGCAACAGTGGTAAACCGAACGCTGCGGTTTTACCAGTGCCTGTCTGGGCCAGACCTACAAGGTCTTTTGTGCCGCTCAATAAAACAGGAATCGCTTTTTCCTGTATAGGTGTCGGGTTCTTAAATCCTAAAGCATCAGTAGCCTGTACCAATCTCTCGTCCAAACCCAACGCGTCAAATGTTGTCATATTCGGAAAAATTTGCCGCAAAGGTACTGATAATAAAGCCCTCTGCCTAATCAATCCGCCAAACTACACACATAGTAATTGCCTGTATATAAAGAACTTAGGATAAATATTTTTAATATCTCTTAGGTTATAGGTTTTAAGTTGTAGGTTATAAGTTGTTTAGCTTTATAATTTGCCTGTTAAACGCTCAATACTTCATCTCAAAAAACCTTTCTCACAAACAGGTACTCAGGTACTTATAACTTAAAACCTATAACTTATAACTATTTGATAATCCTCCTGATCTTATTCGCACTTTCAATCAGTTCCAGCAGGTATTCGTAATTCTCTTTCTCCAGGCAGGCCTTGAACTTGCGTAGCTGGCTGATATGTTCATTCAGCACATCCAGCACGTTTTCACGGTTCTGCATAAAGATGGGTACCCACATGGCCGGGTTACTCTTGGCCAAACGCACCGTACTTTCAAAACCACCACCTGCCAGCTCAAAAATGGCATCTTCTTCTTTTTCCTTCTCTAATACAGTATTAGCCAGTGCGAAAGAAGTGATGTGCGAAATATGACTTACATACGCTGCATGTATATCATGACTGTCGGCCTCCATGTAAATGATGTGCATGCCCAGCAGTTTGTACACCTGCTCTATCTTCTTTACAACATCTTCATCCGTTTTTTCCTTTTCACAGATCACACAGGCACGGCCCACAAAGGCATCGCGCACTGCCGCTTCCGGACCACTGTACTCTGTACCCCACATCGGGTGCGTTGCTATAAAGCGCGACCGCATCGGGTGATCAGCCAACGCTGCACACAGCGCATGTTTGGTAGACCCTGCATCTGCCACGATCTGCTTATCGGTTACCAGGTCCATTATCTGTTTCATTACCGGGATGGTAGCATCTACAGGAATGGCCACATAAATAAAATCACTCTGCTTTACTGCTTCTTCCAATGGAAGGGCTTCATCAATTAAACCCAGGTCCAGTGCTTTTTGCTGGCTGGCAGCAGAACGGCTTACGCCTATTACTTTTTTTGCCAACCCTTTTTCTTTGAGTGCCAGGCTGAATGAACCACTGATAAGCCCCACACCAACGATCGTAACAGTATTAAACATTGTAACTATTTATCTTTTATAGTCAGAAATAACTCTTTGACTCTTGTTATACTCTCTTTTAATTTTTCTTCCGGGCTACACAGGCTTACCCTGATGTAACCATTGCCCGCATCACCAAAAATGCCACCAGGCGTAATGAATACGTTGGCATTGTACAGCACTTCATCACTCAGGGCAAAGCCGTCTTTGTAGATAGCTGGTATTTTTGCCCATACAAACATACCTACCTGTTGTTTATCATAGGCGCATTCCAGCAGGTCAAGCAATTCAAATACCTGCTCTCTCCTCTTCCTGTACACAGCATTTACCTCATCATACCAGCTTTTGGGTAAGCCCAATGCCCTGGCCGCTGCCAGCTGTACAGGTAAGAACATACCGCTGTCCATATTACTTTTGAAACGGATGATCTCGTCAATACGCTCTTTAGCACCGCACAGCATTCCCAAACGCCAGCCGGCCATATTCTGCGATTTACTCAGTGAGTTCAACTCTACTGCAATATCCTTTGCACCCGGTACCGCCAGCAAACTGGAAGGGTTATCATTCAGGATGAAAGAATAAGGGTTATCGTGACAAATGAGAATGTTATGTCTTTTACCAAACGCTACGATCTTTTCAAACAGATCGGCCGTTGGTAAATGTCCTGTTGGCATTGATGGATAGTTAATCCACATCAGCTTAATGCCACCTTGTGCAGCAACAGCATCCAGCTTATCAAAATCAGGCTCCCAGTTATTTTCTGCTGTCAGTTCATAATCCACGCACTCACCACCTGCCAGCTTTACGGCACTACGGTAAGTGGGGTAACCGGGATTAGGTACCAGCGCTTTATCACCGGCATCCAGGTAGGTCATGCAGATATGCATAATACCTTCCTTACTTCCGATCAGGGGCAGGATCTCTGTTTCAGGATCAAGATCAACGTGGTACCATGTTTTGTACCAGTCACTCATGGCCTTGCGTAATACCGGTGAACCTTTATAGTTCTGGTACGCATGTACGTTGGGTTTAGCACTTTCTTCCTGCAGGGTTTTAATTACTTCAGGATGTGGCGGCAGGTCAGGGCTTCCGATACCCAGGTTAATGATCTGCTTACCTGCTTTATTGAGCGCATCAATTTCACGCAGCTTCTGTGAAAAATAGTACTCTCCAATGCCTTCCAGTCGTTTAGACGTTACCATGAATGTTATACGTTGTAAGTTATAGGTTGTAAGTTTTTTTGCTGAATGCTTAATGCCGGATGCTCAACGCTGAACGCTTAACGCAAATACATTACAGCTTCATTAAACCTCATTTTCAAATTAACTAATTAGCACATTAAACAGTCTTTCCCTTCTTATACACTCCATATATCTTCAGCTCAGCCGTTACGGGCTTAATATTCTCTATCACTGTATTGAACTGTTCAATAGACTCAAATTCCATATCTGCATGAAAGCTGTATTTCCAGTCGCTGCCAGGAATAGGAAAGCTTTGCAGTTTGCTCAGGTTAATGCTTCCCTCCGCTATCTTGGTCAATACTTTTGCAAGGCTGCCTCTTGAATGGTCTGTATGAAAATTAACAGAGGCTTTGTCCGCACCATTTACCGGCTCTGCTGCATCTTCACGCTGCACTACCAGGAAACGGGTATAGTTATTTTTCATGGTGTGGATGTTGGGAGCAATTACATCCAGCTCAAACAAGTCAGCGGCCAGTTTACTGGCAATAGCAGCTACATGCTTGCTGCGGTGCTGGTGAATATGTTTTGCGCTCAGCGCAGTATCTTCTGTCTCTACAAGTTTCCAATCGTATTTGTCAAGATACTCCAGGCATTGCTGAATAGCCATGTGGTGAGAGTGTACTTCGCGTATATCTTCCAGTTGTACCCCGGGATTTACCAGCAGGTTCTGTCTTATCTGCAGGTACTGTTCACCAACAATACGAAGATTGCTTTTCTGCAGCAGGTTGTAATTGGGTAAAATGCTGCCGGCAATGGAGTTTTCAATGGCCATTACACCACCATCACTCTCTTTTTTATTACCGGCTATTTTAACCACCTCCCTAAAAGTAGCACAGGGTATTACTTCCACATCCTTGCCAAAGAATTGCTGCGCTGCTACCTGGTGAAAACTGCCTTCGTACCCTTGTATCGAAACTTTTTGTGCCATACAGATAAAAAAAAGTCCCGGCGTTTCGGCCGGGACTCTTATGTTGATTTGTTAGTTTGCTTATTTAGTCATCAACAAAAGCATGCCCGGCTTCTTACTAAAGTAGAAGTAAAAATAAAAGTAAGTAAATCGGTATGCCTTAGCGATAATCATGAGTTCAAAAGTAGTAACTAATACGGATTATCAAAACTTTTTTTTGATCGAATTACGATAGCCAACCCTTCCCTGCAAACATAAAAGCCTTTACCACAGTACATTCCAGGCTTATTTAAACACTGTTTTTCAACTGTTAATTTTGCATGATAAACCTCTTGGATTGGTAGACTTTACTAACGAACGTTCGGGAAATCCGGGGGTTTATGATCTATGGATTGGGGAATTTGTACATCAGCAATAAGAAAGTTTGCAGTTGGCAATTTGCAGTTGACAAAACAGCTTTGCTGCTTTGCGAGCCTTCGCTGTCTTTGCGTGAAACCTCAAATTTCAGAACACGAAACACTAAACTCAAAACCCGAAACAGTTCTCACGATTCACGATTGCCGTCTGCCGATTCACGATTCCTCTCACGTTTGACTTTTCACCTTTCACGCTTCTATTCACCGCTCCCCTAGCTCAGCCTCTTGCTCAACTGCTCGTCAATCTTTTTGAAAAGATGAAAGGGCTTGTAGGTTCGCCAGTTGTCGATCTGCATCAGTTCAATATAGCGGTTGAGCTTGGCACGTTTAAAATCTTGCTGTGTTTGTTCAGGCATATTAAGCATCACTATCCATCCTTCTTCATCTGTTACTTCCTCAAACCATTCCTGGTAATAGTCGCGATCGCTGCTATGGAAGTTGAGTACGTTTTCGGCAATGAGAATATACTTGGTAATACCCGACTGGAAGAAGGCGTCTATCACTTCCCGCTTCAATTGCATTATATCGTTCTCTATAGCATCATTCCATTCCCCTATCAGTTCAATGATCGCATATTGCTCTTCATAGTCTGCCAGCAGTACTTTAAGATAGAGTGTGCGGGAGCCAAACTCATCCCACTGAGGATGGATATAGTAATTGTAAATGGTTTGAGAGAACTCAAATTCAGAATAGACCCGGCCATAGAACGGGGACCGTTCATCCTGCTCACTGACATATAAATGTCTCCAGTTGTAAAATGGTTCAATATCGTGCATAACAGCTATCGCTGATTTGTGTATTATGATTCCACTGATTTCCACCTATCGCCTTACTACTGCAATCATCGGGCTCACCACCTCTATTGCCACGAAGAAAGCATCAGCGAAATCATGGTAATACCGGCTTTCTCCGTGCTACAATTTACTATCTGTAGCAAGGGGTTTCCAAATCTTTTTTATTGTAACCCACTACTCCTATTTTGGCTGTATATAGTAAGTTTTACTATTATTTAACGGTTGTGTACAGCAACATTGTCTGCATAAAATATTCATACCAACCGTATATGCTAAGGGGAACCAATTATAATATCTGGCTACCCATTTATAGGAAAGTAAACCTGCCTGCCCGGCAGAACAACGGGTCAGGTATAAGCAGATAAGCAAAGTTACTATACAATAGTAATTAGGTTGCCCTGGCCCAGCCTGACAGGTTAAGCCTCTTAGCGCAACTTGCCTATATCCGGAGAGTCAGGTTATAATAAACCGTCCCCACCAACCGGTACAGGCAGTAATATAAGTTTGCTTTTCTACAGGAAGAAGGTAATAAATGTAAAAGGCCAGGAACCCAGATACCTCTGACCATCCTGACCTTTTGACTATTAGCGCCGACTAATTATTTACCTAATGAATCAACTGCTTTTTTTACACTGCCATATTGCAGCAGCAGTTTCTTGGCTTGCTCATAATCGCTGATACCTGTATTCTCCATCACCATTTTAGTACCCCTGTCAACCAGCTTACTATTAGTAAGCTGCATGTTCACCATCTTATTGTCTTCTACACGGCCAATATGGATCATTACCGTGGTGGAGATCATATTCAATACCAGCTTTTGAGCAGTACCGCTTTTCATACGGGTACTGCCTGTTACAAACTCTGGGCCTACCACTACCTCTACCGGAAATTCAGCCGTAAGGGCCAGGGGAGAACCGGCATTGCAGGTAATGCAACCGGTAATAATGCCGCGCTTGCGGGCTTCCTGCAGAGCACCTATTACATAAGGCGTAGTGCCACTGGCAGCAATGCCGATCACTACATCTTTATCATCAATATCGTGTTGTGTAAGGTCTGTCCACCCCTGCTCCCAGCTATCTTCCGCCTGTTCTACCGGGCGTTGAATAGCTTGTTCACCACCAGCGATCAGCCCAATTACAAGGCCGTAGGGCAAACCATAAGTAGGGGGTATTTCACTGGCATCAAGGATGCCGAGGCGACCACTGGTACCAGCGCCTATATAAAATAACCGGCCTCCGGCCAGCATCTTATCGGTAATGGCCGTTACCAGCTTTTCAATCTGCGGAATTGCTTTTTCTACTGCAAGCGGAACCTCTTTATCTTCCTTGTTGATATTGCTCAGAATTTCTCCTGCACTCATTTTCTCCAGGTGCCGGTAGTTGCTCTGCTGCTCTGTAATTTTCTTGAATGCTGACATGTACACTATACTTTCTATTTTTCTTGGTTGGTTCACTATATGGACAAAGTGCTAACGAACATGGTATTTTACCAGCCCCTCCATCGGGTTTTTGAGAATTTTTCCCATTTCAAACTCGTAAGAGTGGCAAAGATCCTTTATTACATCTTTAAAAGCATAAGAAACCCCTCCTACAAAGTGAATGGGCATTTTCCAGCTTTCTGTGTATTTGCAAAGATGAGTAAAGAAAAAGTCATTCAGGCCATCCTCAATGATATTTTCTACCATATAGTGTCCCCGGTTTTCAGCTAAAAAGATTGCAAACGAGGCCAGGTAACGGTTTGGTAAGGGACGCTTATAAATATTTTCCAGTATTTCGGCCCTGGAAGTCTTGTACTTATCCTCAAAACGGTAGTACAGTTCCTCGTCGAAGGTTTTGTAAAGGAAGTATTGAAGCACTTTTTTGCCCAGGTAGGCGCCACTACCCTCATCGCCCAGCACATAACCCAAACCGGGTGTACTGGTCACTATTTTCTTTCCATTGTAAAAGCATACGCTACTGCCGGTACCCAATATACAGGCCAGCCCTTTGCTATCGCCACACAAAGCCCTTGCGGCACCCAGCACATCATCCTTTACC
This sequence comes from Chitinophagaceae bacterium, assembly GCA_047602185.1. GTDB lineage: Bacteria > Bacteroidota > Bacteroidia > Chitinophagales > Chitinophagaceae > PMP191F. Next base: position 3,051,177 of record JASGHY010000001.1, read on the forward strand.
TGCACCGGTACACGGGGAAAAACACGAACGATTGCCTTTTTAACGATCAGCGCATTTTCGTCAGTGGTACAGCCGGTACCATAATAGTAAACAGCATCTACAACAGCCTTGCCCATACGGGGAAGCAGCTCTGCTTTAAGCAGGTCTTCAATCTGCTGCGTAGTTAAGAAATAAGGACTGATACCCTGGGTGAATATCGTTTTTTTACGCTTATTCTTATCTACCAGGCACCATTCACATTTGGTAGCTCCACTGTCGGCCAGTAATATAGCCATAAAAATTTCCGTTTAAATCATTCATTCTTACGCTTCAACAAGCATTTAACGAAGGTAAAGTTTGGATTTGAGAATTAATTATGAACTTCGCCCCTAAATTTGAAGATTTTAACCTAAGGACCCTTCTGATGAAAAAATTACAGGTATGGCTGCCCCTGATGTTTTCGATAGTATTGATCATAGGCATGTGGATTGGCTCAGGGCTTCGCAAAAACATTCCCTTTTCGCAGGGCCTCTTTGAAACTACCCGCCGTTCTTCCCTACAGGAAGTAATGGATCTCGTTAAGAACAAGTATGTTGATAAAGTAAGCCTGGATAGTCTTTCTGACGATGCCATTCAGGCTATGCTGGCACATCTTGACCCCCACTCTATTTTTATCCCTGCCACCAGGCTTACCGAAGTCAATGAAGACCTGCAGGGTAACTTCGAAGGCATTGGCGTTGAATTCTTTATTATCAGCGATACCGTTAACGCAGTGAATGTACTGGCTGGCGGCCCCAGCGATAAAGCCGGCTTACAGGTAGGCGATAAGTTCCTGAAAGTAGGTGACTCGGTAGTTACCGGTAAAACCATCAACGGAGATAAGATAAAAAAGCTATTGCGTGGCGCCGGTGGCAGCCAGGTAAATGTTACTGTATTGCGTGGCAACCGTACCGTACAGGTTAACATTACCCGTGGACTTATTCCTTTGAACTCACTGGATGCCGGTTATATGATCAATGACAGCATCGGTTATATTCACCTGAACAAATTTGCCAGCACTACCTACAAAGAATTCATTGAAACACTGGAAGCATTGCAGAAAAAAGGCATGAAGCGAATGGTACTTGATCTGCGTGGTAATGGCGGTGGCATACTGAATGAAGCTGCCGACGTAATTGACGAGTTCCTGGACGATGAAAAACTGATCGTTTATACCCAGGGCAATAAACAACCTAAAATAGAATACCGTTGTAAACGCCCGGGTCTGTTTGAAAAAGGCAAACTGGTATTACTGGTTGATGAAGGCTCAGCCTCAGCCAGTGAGATCGTAGCAGGCGCTTTGCAGGACTGGGATCGTGCTACTATTGTTGGCCGCAGAACATTTGGTAAAGGCCTGGTACAGGAGCAGTTTAACCTGAGCAATGGTGCCGCATTACGTCTTACCGTAGCACGCTACTATACACCGATAGGCCGTAATATCCAGAAACCTTATGATAAAGGACGTGATGCTTATAATGATGAACTGGTAGAACGTTTTCAGAACGGTGAAGTAGTGAAAGGCGATTCTGTGGTAAATCACAAAGGCCCTGTTTTCAAAACCAAAGGTGGCCGCACTGTTTATGGTGGTGGCGGTATTACCCCAGATGTGTTTGTACCATTGGATACCACAACCTTCTCTCCTGCCATCTATCCATTATTTGATGGACAGGTGTTCGGAAAATTCATTTACTCCTACTATTTGCAGAATCTTTCATATTTCAAACAATTTAAAGACCCTGCAGATTTCAACCGGAGCTTTACCGGTTCCCCGGCCGATGCTGCCTGGATAGCGCTTGTAAACTTCGCTGCCCAGAATAGTGTAAAACTGGAGAACATATCAGTTCGTGACAAAGCAGATATACAACAGCGTATTAAAACCTGGATGGCCCGCCAGATCTGGCGCATGGAAGGTTATTATGAAGTGAATAATACCTACGACCCTATGTTTGAGAAGGCACTGGAAGAGATTAAGAAGTAGTTCTTTAATTTGAAAATTTCTGAATTTGAAGATTTGAGAATGAAGTGGGAGGTGACAAGGAATTGTTGAACGCCGAACGCGAATACAGGCCCGGAGGGAAAGCAAGTTGGCAGTTGGCAATTTGCAGTTATCTCGAATACAAGCTGCGAGCTTTGAGCTACGAGCAAATACAGGAAGACCAGTTGTATGGATCAAATTTCAAACATCAAATCTCAAATCCAGTATCCAGCATCTGGTATCCGGAAGCTCCACTCACGACTGACGACTCACGACTCACGTCTCACGATTCAAAACATACAATCAAAAAAGGCAGGACTGTTTTAAAACAATCCTGCCTTTTTGTTGATGGCTATACTTTCCTTTGGTATCTTATCGAAACTGCAACTAACTGTTGCAACCTATCTGTAATCGTTCGGTTTATCCAGTAATTCTTTCTTTTCAATTTTATAAGAGCCTATCAGGCCCAGGCCTCCGCCGATAGCAAGCAGCGAGAAATAAATTGCCTGAGGTTCGCCTTTGAACAATACATAGGTGGCAAGGAAGTAGGCAACAAACAATCCTATACCCGCTCCTACCAACAACAATCCCCATTTCAGGTTTAAAAAAGGTGCCGGACGGCGGGCATTCAGTTTAGGGTCCATGCCTTTTTCAATCATGGCCATATTCTCTTTATTGCGGAAATATCTCAGTCCGAAAACCATTGCACATACGCCTACTGTACCTAAGATTAACCAAAGAAATACTAATTGATCAGGTCCCATTGTAATAAGTTTTTATTGTTTAGGAATTCTATTTTTTGTCGTTTGCAGTATCAGACTACTGAAGTTCATCCCGGGTTACAGCTTTTGAAGAACTTTTTTTCAGCGCCTGTTACAGTAACTAAGACTACAGGTGTGAATGCGAGGTTACACTTCTCCAAAGAATTTTTATAATTAATTAATAAACAATTAATTAAAATTCAACAGACAGGAATCAGGAGGACAAGGAAATACTGGCTACCCTGGTCCTGTGCCTTGTCTCCTGAGCTTTAATTCCTTACCTGGAAGCAACCAGGCAAGGGCCTAGTTCGGGTTTCATTCGCTATTGCTTCGGTATTGGTCCGTATTTCCTTCGGTATTTGTTCGCCCTAAGAGCGCATAAAATAAGGGTCAGGTACGGACGAATACCTTATTAAGTATAGAGTAGTATAGTCACAGGACAGGCGCAGGCCAGTCCTGTGTCCATAGGCCCGGTATCTTTCTAAATTCCAGTACCTTATTCACCCGAACCTTTACAACGAGTTAATTATTAACACATTAAGGTTGCCGCTAAATTATGTACCTTCAAACTGTAACCTGTTCCTTTCTACTGTAGTCTTAGTAGTTGTAAATGCATACCGGACCAAACGATAATGAGATTATTAGCAGTGTACTGCGGGGTGAGCAGGCATTATATGCTGAATTGGTGAAACGTTACCAGAACTTCGTTTTCACCATCACGCTCCGCTACACTTCCAGCCGGGAAGACGCGGAGGAAATAGCCCAGGATGTGTTTGTAAAGGCATATCGCAGCCTGGCCGATTTCAGGGGTGATTCTAAATTCAGTACCTGGCTGTACACCATTGTAAATACTACCTGTATTACGTTTCTTCGTAAAAAGAGGCTGGAAACGCATTCCCTGGACAATGAGAAGGTATTTGCAGCGGCTGAAAATCATGATTCGGGCTTTAATGCCAACCAGGTAGAAGCGAAATCGCGTCAGGATATGGTGAACAAGGCCATTACCCTGTTGAGCCCGGACGATGCGCAGATAATTACATTGTTTTATAAAGGCGAGCAAAGTCTTGATGAGATCGGCAAGGTACTTGGAATAGAACCTAATACAGTGAAAGTAAAGCTGCACCGTGCAAGACAAAGATTGAAAGATAAAATGGAAACGCATTTTGCACAGGAAGTGAGAGACTTGAGGAATTAATTTACCAATGTGCTGAGATGAAGTCGGAAAGGCACAATGCTCAATAGACAAGGCGCAGAGAAATACAGTTCACAAGTTGAAAGGTTGATATGTTTACAAGGAACAGCCATTCACTATTGACCATTGACTATTCACTTGCTCACGATTTGAGAACCTGTAACCTGAAAATATATAGGTATGAACACACAACAAAATATGGAAGAACGCCTGTGGGAGTATATTGACGGCACATGCAGTGCAGAGGAAAAGTCTTTCATAGAGCAACTGATCGAAAGCCACCGTGAGTGGAAAGAGAAATATCATGAACTGCTGGATGTTCATATACTGATGCAGGACAGCCTGGAACTCGATAACCCCTCTATGCGGTTTACCCGTAATGTGATGGAAGAAATTGCCAGGCACCAGATTGCACCCGCCGCACAAACCTATATCAATAAAAAGATCATTACTGCCATCGGGGCCTTCTTTGTGCTCTCTATTGTTGGCTTCCTCATTTATATACTGGCTCAATTTAACTGGTCATTTGGTAATAGCACCAATAACCTTGCAGTAAATGCCGATAAATTTGACTGGACCAAACTCGCCAGTTCTACCTCAATGAATATATTTCTTGGCGTAAATGTGATACTGGGATTAATGCTGCTGGATATGTATCTCACCAGGAAGAAGAAACAGGCGCTGAACGCCTAACGCTGAACGCAATACAATTGTAATAGAAAGTAAGCGATTAATCCGTGGCCCGGACTTTCAACACCTTATACTTTATACATTACACTTTACACATTCAATGTGCTATACTGCCGTGGGGCAGGTGGTCCGGTACGTCCTTCCGGTTTTCCGGAGGGACTTTGTTATTGTGGTAAAAAATCTTTTGCATCATAGTCGCCTACTTCTTCCAGTCCCTTACCAGCGTAAACTATATCCTCTGGCTTTTTTATTTCTTTGAGATACAACAGGATACTTGCTACTATTGCATTTTTCTTTTTTTGAGTACCTTCCCACTTAGTGTTACCGGCAAGCGCTTTATTTAAATACCCATCACGCAATACCTGTAAAGTACTAACCTTCCCTAATTTTCTGTTCATTATTTCACTGATAGCCTCTTCTATTTCCTTTCTTTTTCCACTCTTATCTACTACTGATGAGGTAATAGCAGCAGAAATAGTTTGTGGATTATGACCCGTTATTGAAATTGTGGGTGAGTCTGACTGCTTCTTGTCTCCTTTGTCAAGTACCTCTAGTTTTTTCTTTAACAGTACAATGGATTCTTCGTGTTCAGCCACCTGGTGTCTAAGCTTACTATTTTCACTTTCAAGATGGGTATTTTTGGCTTTCAATTCTCCTATTTCCTTTTCTTTTTCTTCTAAGGATTTTTTCAGTTCAGGTATTTCTTTTCTTATCTCCGTAACGATAATTTTTTCATCCTCTTTTTCTCTTTGCTTCTGTCCTTCTGTAAATGCTTCATTGCGCCTGGTTGGAGTTCCTATCGGATAAGGGTTGGGAGTTTTGGAAGTTGCTGTATGGCCTTCTTTAAATTGAGGTCTTTCTCTCAATTCAATCTTATCCATCTTATTTACAGCAGCTTTAAGTCCTTCAACAGAAGCTGTAGGAACTTTTTTCAATACCGCCATATGAGCATCTAATCTAATATCCAATTCATCTCCTTTTTGGATAGCAGCCTTTTTGTGGGTGGCGGTGGCCCCATGTTCTTGCTCTACACTCAGCAAAGTTCTTTCTCTTATATCTTGCTGAAAATGTTCATGATGTTTTTTGAAGACCATTTCGCTTTCCAGTTCCTTGCTTCCATGCTTTATGGCCCATTCCAGTGCTTTAGCTGCAAGTGTTTTTCCATCTTGCGCACGAATCAGCAGTCCTCTGTCATTTACAATACCTAATGATTTCACGAAAGCGTCACCAAACCACTTAATCCCTCTCAACCATTCAATGGTCTCTTTGCCCGATTTACCGGTAAGCCCATTACAATCAGCACATAAAAACCAAAGATTATCCAGGTGGTTATAATATCGCTGAAAAAACAATTTTGAACCTACATAATTAGCGGGAGAAGGAGTACCCTCATTTTCATTTAAAAAATATTTCTCTGCATCTTTAAAATGTTTAAGCACAGCATCACGATAATCTTTGTCTTCATTGATATGTTTGATCATCAATTGTTGCCTTGTCAGGATATCGCTGGCAGCCTGGGCATGATCTACCTGCAACTTTGTATCGTCAGTCGGCATCAGGCATGAATTGCAGGGAAACAGATTTCCTTTATGAACAGGTGATTTAACGAAGGCTGATACTTCAGTTCGGCCTCTTTGTTCCTCTTCCTCTTTAAGATGCTCCCTTACAGCCGTTTTGTTTTTTTCTGAATGATAAAAAGCCGCACTTTGAGAAGAAGGATCAAAAGGTTCCTCTGCCCATCGTTCTTCAGTTGTTTGCCCCTTTACCTTTTTGTGGTAATTAGGCGGCAGAAACTCGGCTCCCGGATCATGGTATACATCGAACTTTGTAGGAATTATTAAATCTAAGCTGAGTTGAGCTGAGTTGTTTTCGGCATTCCAGTCATTAATAGCCTGATTTTGTTTGTCGGGATCAATTTCCTTAAACAAATATTCCAATACATCTCTACGGGTGTAAGCATCTTTACCAGGTCCAGCCTTTTCTGCTTTGCCTATGGCCCCTTCTAAAAATTTGGAACGCTGTATTACCGGCACAGGAAAAGATGGGGCTACAGCTGGCCTGCCAGCGAAGGCTTTATTGCCTGTAATATGATTAGCGGATGCAATACTGACAGGTAATTTATTCTTTCCTGTCATTTGCTTATTATGCAGCATAAGCAAAAAAGGTTTGCATAAGGTAACAAAAAAGCGCCAACACTACAAGTATTGACGCATTTTTATGAATGCACATTATTTGCACAACGGTTATTACCAGCCGCTTTATGGCAGTCGATCAGCTTCTGTCTTTGCCTAAAACCTACAATCTCTAGTTATCAAACTTCTTCTTCAACTCTGCCAGCTTAGCCTGGAAAGGATTCAAAGGCTCTGCTTTTTTAGGTTGTGACTTACTGTTACCACCACCGCTTGCTGGTCTGCGGTCGTTATTATTATTATTTCCCCCTCCTCCTCTTCTTTCATTACCTGCTGGCTTGCTCTGGTCTTTCATAGAAAGTGCAATACGCTTACGGGCAACATCCACTTCAGTCACCGTCACCATTACCTTCTGCTGTAGTTTCACTACCTGGTTGGGGTCAGAGATATAAGTATTGCTCATTTGTGAGATGTGCACCAGTCCATCCTGTTTTACACCAATATCAACAAATGCACCGAAATTAGTGATGTTGGTCACCACACCTGGTACTGTCATGCCTGGCTTTACATCTTCAATAGAGCGGATAGTATCATCAAAACGGAACTCTTCGATCTGTGCACGTGGGTCACGACCAGGTTTTTCCAATTCTTTCAGGATATCATCGATAGTAAACTCACCAACACTCTCACTGATATACTGCTTTTTGTTAACCTTTTTACGCAGATCTGCCTGTTTGATCATTTCTTCAGGGGATGATTGCAGGTCTTTTGCCATCTGCTCTACTACATGGTAACTTTCAGGGTGTACTGAAGAATTGTCCAGCGGGTTAGTTGCACCGGGAATGCGTAAGAAACCAGCACACTGTTCAAAAGATTTTGGCCCCATCATGGAGACTTTCTTCAATTCATCACGGCTTTTGAAAGCACCGTTCTTAGCCCTGTACTCTACAATGTTTTTTGCCAGTGTATTGCTTAAGCCAGATACATAGGTAAGCAGGTGTTTGGAAGCAGTATTTACATCAACACCAACATAGTTCACCGCACTTTCTACTACCCTGTCCAGCGCATCTTTCAGCTTTGTCTGGTTTACATCGTGCTGGTACTGACCAACACCAATTGATTTGGGATCAATCTTCACCAGTTCACTTAACGGGTCAAGTAAACGGCGGCCGATACTGATAGCGCCACGTACGGTAACATCATGATCAGGAAACTCTTCGCGCGCTACTTCTGATGCAGAATAGATAGATGCGCCGCTTTCATTTACCAGGAACACGCTTACATGATGATCAAACTCAATGCTACGCGCCAGTTGCTCTGTTTCACGACCAGCAGTACCATTACCTACACCAATGGCTTCTATATCGTATTTCTTTACAAGGAACTTTATTTCTTCTACACTTTTCTGCCATTCGTTCTGCGGCGGGTGCGGGTAAATAGTGGTATTATGAACAAGGTTGCCCTGTGCATCCAGGCATACTACCTTGCAACCGGTACGGAAACCGGGGTCAAGCGCCAGCACTCTTTTTGAACCCAATGGAGATGCCAGTAATAACTGACGCAGGTTTTCAGTGAATACATTGATCGCTTCATCATCTGCACCGTTTTTGCTCGACAGGCGAAACTCGTTCTCAATAGAAGGCTTCAGCAAACGATCAAAAGAATCGTCCAGTGCTTTTTTCACTTCTGAAGCATTGGGGTTGGAGCCTGTCACAAAAACCCTGTCCAGCTCATCCTGTGCTGCCTGTTTATCAATATTGATATCCATTACCAGGAAACCTTCTTTTTCACCACGGCGTATTGCCATCAGGCGGTGTGAAGGGATCTGCGCCAATGGTTCGCTAAACTCAAAATAGTCGCGGTATTTCTGCGCATCTGCTTCTTCCTTTTTACTGCTCAGTACTTTTGAGTACAGTACTGCATCTTCAGTAAATAGCTGACGCACCTTGTTCCTTGCCTGTTCGTTTTCGCTGATCCATTCTGCAATGATATCGCGTGCGCCCTGCAATGCTTCTTTGGTATCTTTTACCTCATCAGTTATAAATTTAGAAGCCTCTGCTTCAGGATTCTCACTTTTCTGTTCAAAGATCAGTTTTGCCAAAGGCTCCAGGCCTTTTTCAATAGCCTGCGTAGCCCTCGTTTTGCGTTTGGGTTTGTATGGCAAATAGATATCTTCCAGTTCCGTAGCATCAAAACACTCCTCGATACGTTGCTTCAGTTCGGGCGTTAATTTACCCAACCCCTCAATGGTTTTGATAACGGTGTCTTTTCGTTTATCCAGCTCACTAAAATACTTGATCTCTTCAAACACATTGCCTATAGCTACCTCATCCAGGTTATTGGTAGCTTCTTTACGATAACGGGCAATAAACGGAATGGTAGAACCTTCTGTATGTAATTGGTAGATGTTCGTGATCTGTTTTACAGTCAGCGATAGTTTTTCAGCGGCTTTCTGGATATACTTAATGTCCATATCTTAATAACAATTAATCATTTGAGTGTATATGTTCCTGAATGTCAAATACCTGCCTTTTTACAGGAAACAGGTTTTTAAATTCAGGGCAGCAAATGTAAGTTTTGGCCGGAAAGAAAAAAGTTTGTTTTTATCAACAGGGGAAGGTATAATGTTTAGTACAAAGGGAGGATTATTTAAGGATTAAACCTCAGTTTAAGCAGGTGTTTTTTTCAACGTATCTGCAATGATCCTGTTTACTTCTCTGGCATTGGTCATTACCATCAGGTGACCTGCTTTTTTGATTATATGGGTAGGCCGGGTAAAACGCAGTGGCAATACTTCATCGCGTGTACCATGTATATGAGTATAAACAACAGGCAATTGATCATTTTTCCATTTCAGTATGGCATCCATCGCCCAACGGATAAACCTGTTATCGCTATCCTGTATGATCTGGCGCAGCATGATCTTATCTTCATTCGTTTCTACCGTAAATAACCGCTTCATTTTGGCAGAAGCCTTGACCAACCCGATAGGTACTACTTTATGCAGTCGCAGCGTGGCCGCTATCCTGAAATATCCCGGTAAATGACTGGCAAGCGGCACACTGGAGATCAATACCAGGGCTGAAGAGTCTAACCGTTTGGAAATTTCGGTAGCAATCATTCCCCCCATTGAAAGCCCTATCAATGCAAAGGGTTCTGTGGTATCTATGGGCAATGCCAGGCGTAAGGCATAATCGCCAAGACTTTCGCCTGGCTGAGGATCGATCCAGTCAAGATATACAGCTTCGTATCCTTCGGGTAAACGGATATGTTTAAAAACCCGCCGGTCTGCCGCCAGTCCGCTTATAAAATATACTTTCATTGTTAACAGTTAATCGCCTGCTGCCTGCCAATACCGAGGCCGATTGCGATAGCCAGAGACACCTATCCGGGCGTATCTCCGACCAGGGTCTTCACCGGTCACGATCATTATAGCTCATGTAAAGGTAAATCTTTATTAAAAATCAATTCCAGGCTACAGACAGGTCAACTGAAAATAAGCATATAGGAAACCCAACAGATATAAATGAAAGTTAAATCGACTTAAAAAAGCAGAAAGAGGCAGATAACTGCAAATGCTATAAATAACAAACGCTGCTACGCGTACGCAGCAGCGTTATTTGATCTATATCAAACGATCTTATTTCTTTTTTGCCTTCTTCTTTTTGGATGGCTTTGCTTTTGTGCCATTCATTGCTTTTGCGCCAAGTGCTTTCTGGGCTTCTTTTTCGTCCAGCTTAATATTGTAGCGGATAGCATCCCAATATTCTTTGCCGTACCCTACCAGTATTTCACTGCCTGCAACAATGGTTTTGCTGGCAACAATAAAGGTGCGGATGCCATCTTCAATGTACTCAGCATTGTTTTGTATTCCTTTTACTTTCTGTAATCCACGCGCATCATTGGCATAGCGGGCCAGTGCTTTTTCATTGTTAGAAGCGTCAATTACATGATTACGTTTTACATAGTAGATATAACCGTTTTTACCATCACGGTGATCTGCATCTTTCCAGGTAGTTACTTTACCCTTGTACTCTACAATGTGTGTTCCTTTTGTGATTTCTTTTTTGGTAAACAGACCTTTTCCGGCCCCGGGGATAGTAGAACGTTTTACCTCCAGGTGCTTTTCCAGTAATGCCATTCAGTTCTTTAATTTAGGTATAGTTCAGAAAGCGATAAAGGTAATAGCTGCAAAGCATACCTGCTTCAACTATCATGATAAATATTTGGAACGGGTACAGGAACGGACAAGCGATCAGATATGTGTGAACAACAGTATCCGGATCACGATCAATTTGCTTCAGAAGTTGTTTTACTTTTACAATATCAACATTCCTCGTTATGAAATTTGTCTTTTTTCTGCTGTATTTATGTCCGCTAACCGCATTGTCGCAATCTTTTAACATTGGCATTATTAACCTGTACGGCAACCGGGCAGTGAAAGAAATGGATATTAAGGGAAAACTCCCCTTCAAAGAAGGTGATACATTGGATAGCACCTTTCAGCAGGATGTAGTAGCCCGCAACCTTCAAACCATACCCGGTGTAAAAAAAGCGACTGTCAATATTGTTTGCTGTGATGATAAAACGGGTAAAAACATCGTGTTTGTAGGCATTGCCGAAAACGACAGTAATTCTTTTCAATACAACCCGGCACCGGGTAAGCCTGTTCATCTACCTGCTGCCATACTGGCCGTTTACGACTCCCTGGAAAATGCCATATATAATGCAGTACTCAATGGCAGATCGGCAGAAGATCATAAGTATGGCTATTCGTGGGCTCAGGATTCAGCCACACGTAAATGGCAACAGGAATGCATTATACTGGCTGCCCGCTACCAGCCTCAACTGATCAACGCACTACGCCAGGCAAAAGATAACCGCCAACGCATGGCAGCCGCACAGGTGTTGGCCTATGCGAATGATAAAACGATCATCATTAAGGAATTGCTGCATGCGGTGCGTGATCCTGATGAAGCTGTAAGGAATAATGCTACACGCGCCCTGGGTGTACTGGCTGATTATATTCAGCAAACGCCGGGCACTAAGCTTACTATACCAGCAGCCCCTTTTATCAATATGATCAATTCATTGGTATGGACAGATCGTAACAAAGCAGGTATGGTGCTTTTCTTTTTATGCATGGATAAAAACAACAAACAGGTGCTGGAGCAATTAAAAAAGCAGGCATTGCCTTCACTTGCTGAAATGGCTGCATGGAAAAACCCCGGTCATGCAATGATGGCTTATTTCATTGTTGCACAAATAGCAGGTGAACCTACAGAAGAAGCGTTTAAGCATATTAATATGGCTGATAAGAATGAATACCTGGCCACCTGTCTTCAGAAAATACAACATCCTTAACAGGCTCAACTCTTTAAGGCCATTAATAAATCATACCTTTGCCACTCTAAAAGTGCATTATGGATATTAAGAACAATATACTTGAAACGATAGGAAACACGCCATTGATCAAACTTAATAAGATCACACGCGATGTGCCCGGTACTATTCTTGCCAAAGTGGATTATTTTAATCCCGGTAACTCTATCAAAGACCGTATGGCACTAAAGATGCTGGAAGTTGCTGAACAGGAAGGTAAAATAAAACCCGGAGGTACTATCATTGAGTGTACAAGTGGTAATACAGGTATGGGCCTTGCACTGGCAGCCTGTGTTAAAGGTTACAAATGTATTTTCACTACTACAGATAAGCAGTCTAAAGAGAAAATGGACATATTGAAAGCCGTGGGCGCCGAAGTGATCGTTTGTCCTACCAATGTTGATCCCGATGATCCACGTTCTTATTACTCCATTGCACGCAGACTGGCTAAAGAAATACCTAACTCATTTCATTGCAACCAATACGATAACCTGGCAAACAGGCTGGCACATTATGAAACCACAGGCCCTGAAATATGGAAACAAACCGATGGAAAGATCACGCACCTTGTTTGTACAGCAGGCACCGGTGGTACTGTTACCGGTACAGCCATGTACCTGAAAGAAAAGAACCCTAATATCCAGGTATGGGCTATTGATGTGTTTGGTTCATTGCTCACCAAGTATTTCCGTACGGGTGAAGTTGATATGGGTGAGGTGCATCCTTATGTTTCTGAAGGCTTTGGCGAAGACTTTGTTCCCGAGAACTATGACATGAGCGTGATTGATCATTTTGAACAGGTAACCGATAAAGATGGCGCTATTATGGCCCGTCGTATTGCCAAGGAAGAAGGGCTTTTTTGCGGTTATAGCGCCGGTAGTTGCCTGCAGGGATTACTGCAACTGAAAGACCGGTTAAAGAAAGACGATGTAGTGGTTTGCATCTTCCACGATCATGGTAGCCGCTATGTTGCCAAGATCTATAATGACCAGTGGATGATGGAACGCGGCTTCCTGGATGTTAAGACCTTTAAAGACATCATTACCGGACGTGGTACTGGTAAAAAACTGGTAACCGTAGCTCCTGAGCATACCGTTGCCGAAGCTGTAGAACTGATGAAACGTTACGATATTGAACACATTCCTGTTATAAAAGACAACAATATAGTTGGAGCTATCAGCGAAAGTGGTCTTTTCCAGAAAGTGTTTTCTGATCCTGATATCCGTAATGCGTCTGTTGCCAGCGTAATGGAGTCATCTTTTCCTGTAGTAGAGTTCAATACACCGATTGAAAAGCTGCGCACACTCATTAATAAAGACAATGGGGCCGTACTGAGTAAAGATGATGCCGGTAATTTCCACATTCTTACCAAGTATGATGTGATACAGGCACTGGGGAGTTAATTAGCTAATGCAGAACGCTGAACGTTTAATGCTAAACGCTGCCGGATACACACGGATTAAATAATTATAAAGACAGCAATGACGGCTGCGGCATATATGTCGCAGCCGTCATTTTATATTAACAGTAATTGGTTTGCAATGTCGTTGAATTAAGAAAGGGCCACGCTGTGGCCCCCTGTTTATAGAAATGATCATAACAAGCATGTCAAGGCTCCGGTAGGAGCCCCCGGTGCCTTACAGGTAGCTCCTATGGAGCTTAATTCAACGACATTGATTTGGTTGGTAACTACCATTCCATTAGTTAATCCCTTTATACTACGTTTATCTGTTTACGTTAACATCTGGTTGAGATAAAATAGCTTATCTTTTACAAGACATTATTTCCTATCATCTCAACCTTATAGTATGAAAAAAATCCTTTCTACAGCAGCCCTGTTGCTACTCAGTATTGTATTACTTACCGGTTTCATTACCCTTACCTATCGCTCCCCAGCTTCAATGGCTGCCAAACAACCACCACACTCTACGGTAACTATTCAAAACACCACTGCCTCACCTTCTTCTACAGTTACCCTTGGTCTTGCTTATTACGATGCTTCCAATAATTTCCTGGGCAGTGCTTCCCGTACAGTAGCTTCAGGATCATCTGCTACCGATACTGAGACTTTCCTGGCTTATAAAGTGGTAGTTACTGTTACCAGCGGATTTTGTACCACACTCGATTTCTGGGATAGTACTTATACTTATGACGGAGGCTGCGCCTCCAATGTACTCGGTGTAAGCGGCGGCACCTTTTATTTCATTAGTTCATCTAATTACCTGTTGCTGGTTAATAATACCGGATGCCGGTAATGCAACACTTTACAGGTACAGCGCCCGGGAATAATCGGGCGCTGTGCTTTTATAAAAAATATGCCAGTGCCTGGACTTTGTTGCACTTATTCCCCGGTTTTTACAGTTTCTACAGATGTGGAAATCCCTCTCTACAATACCCCTCTTATAATGTTTAAATACAATATATTTAGGCCGGGAACGTACCTCTAAGGCTAAAAATCGTAATTATACCAGTCGACAAAAGAAGTATTACCAATAGCACCCCTGAAAACATACGAGCACACCAGTAAATACCGAATAATTCAAATCGAGAGTTTCTGCTCTTGTTAACATTTGCCTGTGGATATACTTTTGTATTGAAGTTGATTGATAACGAAATCAATCAGTCCAATGTCCAAAAAAAACCGAACGTGTCCAATATCCAAGAAAATCCAAAAAATCCAGTATCAATCAACTTCATTTTTTAATCCAATATCGAAATCCAAGAGTCCATTATCCAGTGAACGTAAACCATTATTCAATGTCCGTGTGAGAAACCAAAGTACGTATCCTAGATAAACCGTTTCAAAAATCCAACGTCCGAAAAAAAACCAAGGTTTTCCAATTCCTGTGTGTTAAGACCGTCTGCTTTAACTCCAATACCCTCCTGCTAAGTGCACTTTTGATTTAGCAGGGGGTGGCAGCGGTACTCCCACACTTTTGCAATCTTCACCATTAATACGGGCCAGGCTGTAAATTGCAGCAACAAACAATTGCCCGGATGCCTTTTTTTACTGATCAGTTAGGCAGAACCATTGAAATCACTACTTCGCCAGGGCGTATCGTATCCCTTGTTCCGTCGCAGACAGAACTGCTGGCTTCCCTGGAACTGGACGATGCTGTAACAGGCATTACCAAATTCTGTGTACACCCCCAACATTGGTTTCGTACCAAAACAAGGATAGGTGGCACCAAGAACATTAAGCCGGATATTATACGGCAACTGGCTCCCGATCTCATTATTGCCAATAAAGAAGAAAATGTACGCGAACAGGTAGAACTGCTTGCCCGGGATTACCCTGTGTGGATAAGTGATGTCAACGATCTCAACAGTGCCCTCAGCATGATCCGGGCTGTTGGTGAACTAACAGGTACCGGGTCAAAAGCATCCGCCATTGCGGATCAGATCACGGCTGATTTTACCACACTCCTTACCGCTCAGCAAAGCATCAGAACTGCTTACCTGATCTGGAAAGACCCTTACATGACCGTGGGAGGCGATACTTTCATTCATGACATGCTTACCAGGTGTGGGCTACACAATATCTTCGGCAATAGTTTGCGCTATCCCTCCATCTCTCTTGAACAATTGCAGGCTGCCGATTGCCGCTTATTATTACTTTCTTCAGAACCTTACCCCTTTAAACAACAGCATATTGATGAACTACAGCAATATCTGCCTGGCACCACTATTATGCTTGTGGATGGGGAATACTTTAGCTGGTATGGCAGCAGGTTACTGCATGCATCTCAATATTTCAGGCAACTATTGCTCAACCTGGAGATTGGGTGATTTTGAGGATTTACTTAAATCCCGAAATTGCCGAATCGCTCAATCACTAAATTTCAACTAATTTCATTGCATGAATGCCTCGATGTTGCAGCAGTCTCCGGATCCCAATAAGCCTTCACGCAAGAAGCCGATGTATCCTGTGGAGGAGGCCCTGCGTGGCTATCTTAAACATCATGGCCGCGAGGTTAAACTGCCTGTATCTTACAAGGACCTGCTGAACTTTACCTATTCTATTCCCCTGAGAGATAAAGAAGGTAATGATACATTGTGGGAGCAGGTTTCGTACGATATGCGCGACTGGGAATTTATCCGTGACGGACTGGTAAGAATGTACGCCATCCTGCGCACAGAAGGCGATCTTACATTTACCAAACACCTTGATGTGGCAAGAATTGATTTCTGCAGCTTTGGTAACTCCCAGCCTTTCCGTATCCGTATCATCAATAAGTATAATGACAACTACGATCACTATTATATCAAAATAGCAGATGCATCCCGCGTATATGGACTTGAACTGGAACACCTGTTATCTCCCAATCGTATTACATTCCTTACCCACCATGGTACCCTTGTAGAAGAGCATATTCCGGGTATTCCCGGTGATGTATTTATCAGAAACCAGTTAAACGATCCCTCCATCAATAAGATCAGGCTGGCAAAAGAGTTCGTGAAGTTCAATGAACGTTGTTTTGTACGCCTGCTGGGAGATATGCGCTCTTATAATTTTGTTTTTAACATCACTCCTGATATTGAAGATTACCAGTATCGCATTCGTGCTATAGACTTCGACCAGCAATCTTATGAAGGACGCAAAAGCATGTACCTGCCACAGTTCTTCAAAGAGAACTACGAGCTGGTAAATCTCTGCGTTAAACACCTGAACAAAGACAGTATCCAGCAATATCAAACGGAAGAACGTACCATGATGGCCTTTCGCGTAGCGTCTTCCCGCTTCAGGTTAATGGAGCTCCTGAATATTATGGCGAAAGACCGGATCTCCGTTCCTGAAAAGCTGAACCAGCTTAAGACTGAGCTGGGTGACTATTTCCAGAATCCTGCCTTTTATAAATGCAACTCTATGGGTCAACTGGTAAAACGCCAGTTAAAACAAACCCTGCAAAAGAACCTGGCACTGATCCAGAAGAATCTCGGGAAGTTTGAAGACTAAGGCAAATGTGCACATTTACTAATTAGCAAATGTGCAGATGATAAAGCCGCGTGAGAAATAGCAACCAGGCATAACAATCAAACAGTCAATCCATCGAACCATTATTTTCAAATTGCTCAATTAGCATATTCACACATTTGCTAATTGTTACATTTCTTCCATAACTGAAAAAAAGCCTACATTTGTCCTGTACCATCCTGCCAGCCTATGGCGGCATTCCTCTAACGACGCTTTTTCCATACTGGAAATATTCTCCACAACAGGCGAATAAACACTTTCATTAACCTTAACCATTTTATTTACAGGACGTTTTTTCCGTTTTCCGGATAACAAACTAACTGTATCTTAGCGCCTCGCTAAAAAAACGAGGGAACTGATATATAAGTTTCAACAAGCATTAATACTTTTTAATTACAATCTAAAAAAAGCACTTCCATCATGAAAAAGTACAAACCCGGGGTATTGTTTGGTGAAGAGTTAGAAGCACTGTATAAAGACGCGAAAGAGAACCAGTTTGCCCTGCCCGCGGTAAACACCATTGGTACCAATACTATCAACGCCACTCTTGAAACTGCGGCGAAAGTTAATTCCCCGGTTATTATACAATTCTCCAATGGAGGAGCTCAGTTTATTGCCGGTAAAGGCATGCCCAATGATAAATTACAGGGTAATATTTCCGGCGGTGTTTCCGGTGCCCTGCACATTCATAATGTTGCCAAATACTACGGTGTACCTGTAGTACTGCATACTGACCACGCTGCTAAAAAATGGTTGCCATGGGTAAGCGGCCTGATTGACGCAGGTGAGCAATTTTATAAAGAAAAAGGCCAGCCCCTGTTCAGCTCTCACATGCTGGATCTGTCTGAAGAGCCTATTGAAGAGAATATCCATACTTCTGTAGAATTTTTCAAACGCATGCAGCCCCTGGGCATGGGTATTGAAATTGAGCTGGGTGTTACCGGCGGTGAAGAAGATGGTGTAGACAACAGCGGTGTAGAAAACGATAAATTATATACCCAGCCTCAGCACGTAGCCTATGCTTACACTGAACTGAGTAAAGTAGGCAGCCTGTTCAGCGTAGCTGCTGCATTTGGCAACGTACATGGCGTATACAGCCCCGGTAATGTGGAGCTGCGTCCTGAGATCCTTAAGAACAGCCAGGTATATATTGAGCAGGAACTGAAAACCGGTCCTAAACCCGTGTACTTCGTATTCCACGGTGGTAGCGGTTCTCCTCAACACCAGATCCGTGAAGCTATCAGCTATGGCGCTATCAAAATGAACATTGATACCGACCTGCAATGGGCTTTCTGGGAAGGAATACTGGGTTATTACAACAAAAATGAAGGTTACCTGCAGGCTCAACTGGGCAATCCGGAAGGAGCAGACAAGCCTAACAAAAAATACTATGATCCCCGCGTATGGCTGCGCAAAGGCGAAGAATCATTCGTAAAACGCCTTGAAGTAGCTTTCGATGATCTGAACTGTATCAACAGAAACGCATAAAAAAAACAAAAAGATCCTGCCGCTCCCCGGCAGGATTTTTTTATTACAGCATTGCCCAATGCCTGTAGCAATATTAACACCTGTTAGTTTTTTTGACGGTTTGCACTCCCCCATCCCATATCTTTGCGGCCATAGAAGTCAGTAAAGGGTCAAAAAGGTCATCTAAGTCAAGGACATCATTTCAGACATCAGACTTCTGACTTCAGATTTCAGGACTTAATTTAAAATACGACCATATGCCATCTAAAAAATTACTGGATTTACTGGGCGATAAAGCCGCCTACCTGCTCGAACACAAGTGCAATACAGTTGAAAAATCAACACTTACCCTACCCTCTCCCAGCCATGTGGAAGAGATCTGGATCAACAGCAACCGCAGCAACCAGGTTTTACGTAACATTCAAACACTGCTGTCAAATGGCCGTCTTGGTAATACCGGTTTTTGCAGCATTTTTCCTGTAGACCAGGGTATTGAACACAGTGGCGGTTCGGCATTTGCACCCAACCCTATTTACTTTGATCCTGAAAATATTGTGAAACTGGCTATAGAAGGCGGCTGTAATGCAGTAGCATCGACCTTTGGTGTACTGGGCATTATGAGCCGTAAATATGCCCACCGCATCCCCTTCATTGTTAAGATCAACCATAATGAGTTCCTGAGCTTACCCAATCGCTACGACCAGACCATGTTTGGTACTGTAAAAAGTGCCTGGAACATGGGCGCTGTAGCGGTAGGCGCTACTATTTACTGGGGATCAGCAGAAAGCACCCGCCAGTTAAAAGAAGTAGCAGAAGCTTTTGAATATGCACATGAGCTGGGCATGGCTACCATCCTGTGGTGCTATACACGTAATAACGGCTTTAAAGTGGATGGCGTGGATTATCACACTTCTGCTGACCTTACCGGCCAGGCCAATCACCTTGGAGTAACCTTACAGGCTGATATCATCAAACAAAAGCTACCTACCAATAACGGCGGTTACCTGGCTACCAAACATGGTAAAACATCTCCGCTGGTGTATGAGAAGCTGACCACCGATCACCCGATAGACCTTTGCCGCTACCAGGTGCTCAATTGCTACAGCGGTCGCGTGGGTTTAATTAACAGCGGTGGCGAAAGCAAAGGAGCCAGTGATATGGCAGATGCAGTGTATACAGCCGTTATCAACAAGCGCGCAGGCGGTATGGGCCTTATTCTTGGCCGTAAAGCCTTTCAGCGCCCTTTCAAAGAAGGTGTGGAATTACTGCACTCAACACAGGATGTTTACCTGGATAAAGACATTACTGTTGCATAATATTTACCGAATTGATATGTATCCCGCAAAGAGCTTCTGAGTTAAGAAGCTCTTTGTTATTTTTGGGCAGCATTTAAAACTCATCCCATTGAATTTACCATTGAACCGATCTGGTGAAAATAATGCTTTCGCCAAACCTCTTTTCTGGCTCTTTCTTCTCTCTACCATCGGTATATGGATCTTTGTATGGCAGCATGCGTTTTATATGGATATCACCAATGATGAAGCATATTCATTCTTTCTGCTGAAAGTAAATAACTATCGTGGTATTCCCGGTACGGCCAACACCCATTGGCTCAACAGCCTGTTTATGAGGCTATGGATGTTTATCTTCGGCGATCATCCTCTCAGCTTACGGCTACATTCCGTGTTGGCATTTCCCTTTTTTACTTATGCCGTTTACAAACTGGCGGGGACAATCAGGAATATACCTGCACAGGTGATCTTTTATTGCCTGCTGGTATTTAACCCTTACGTACTGGATTTCTTTTCACTGGCACGTGGCTATGGCATGGCCCTTACCTTCCAGGCATGGTGCTTTTTGCTTTTCTTCAGTGCTATACATCAGAACTTCAATTACAGGCTATGGATACAGATAGTGATCCTTTCCGCACTTATGCTTGCAGCCAACCTGTCTTACCTGTATACCCTGTTGGGTATTGCCGGCGCTTTCTTTGTGGTAAACGTACAAGCTGCTTCATTTAAAGTTTTTTTCCGCAATCAGCAGCTTCGCGTTGTCACTTTACTATTTTCTACACTTATATGTTTTGCAATTGCAGACCTGATGTTTATCCGCATTCATGGTAAAGACCTTGAATTCGGCGGCGATACAGATTTTCTATATTCCCTGATGGGCTCAGTGTGGAACGGAAGCCTTTACTTTTCACGCAGCTACCTGCTGAATCCGCTGATCTATAGCTCGTTTATATTGTTATGCCTTGCCTGTTTGTATCATATACAGAACAGCATTCGCCAGAAGAAGATATCTGCGGCATTGCTGTTATGCGCACCATTGCTTGGTATATTCATTTTAAATCTTTGCTTTCATTATTTCTTCCATACGCCCTACCTCATGATGCGTACAGCCCTGCAATGGCTGGTACCAGGGCTCTTCATCATTTTTTATACAACAGGTGAACTATCACCTTCTCCGAGGGTAAGTGTCCCTGCTGTAGCAACAGCCGTTGTACCGGTGTTGTTATTGTTATGCCACCTCTTCAACACATCCGATAAATATCTCTGCTTTGAATGGTTCGATCAAAGCCATACCAAACAGCCATTATACGACCTGTATGCTTTAAATACTACCGCCCCTTTGTTAAGCATTACCTTTGAGGGCCCGTATAAAAATTATTACCAGGTGGTAGAGCCAAAGTTTTACCAATATAGGCCCACGATATTATTAGAAGAAAGTGGTGCTGTTAACTGCGATACCCTTTTACGCAACAATCTACAAAAAGCAGATTATAGTCTTATCTATTTGCAGCATACACTTGATTGTATGAAAGAATGGAACATCCCTTATACAATTATCAAAACTTATAATGGTACACCGCTAAAGCTGGTAAAAATTAATTTACCCGCAGACAACATACAGCATTAAACTATACATCAATGCCCGATAAAAAAATATCAATTACTCCCTTTCTTCTGTTTCATATAACGGCTGTTGTATGTATTGGCATCTTTGTTTGCTGGCATGCGTTTACAATGGGTATTGCTTTTGATGAAACCTATTCACTAAAGCTGGTAAAAGAACATTACTACAGGGCCATGCCTGGCTCAGCCAATACACATTGGCTGAATACCTTTTTTATGATAATAGAGCATAGTATTTTCGGAGACAGTCGCGGATGGTTACGATTGCATTCAATACTGGCATTTCCATTTTTTGCTCATGGTGTGTACGTGCTGCTTAAAAACAACAAGAACCTGTTCATCGCTTTTGCCGGTTACTGCTTTATTGTTTTCAATCCTTACCTCATTGACTTCTTTTCACTGGCACGTGGTTACTCCCTTGCACTCACTTTCCAGGCGTGGATGCTGGTGTACCTTATCCGTGCAGGCAGTCAACAGCGTTTTGTATCCAGGGAATGGTTGCTGGTGCTTTTATTCTCGGCTTTATCAGTCGCATCCAATCTAACTTATGTATACAGCGCTATCACTGCCCTGGTTGTTCTCCTCAGCTGTGCTATCTATTTTCACCCGGATGGCTATCAATGGAAAAACAGGCAATTGCGCATTACTATCAGCTTATTTACACTGCTGATAGTTCTGTCTTTTGCCGACCTGCTGTTCATGAAATATTACGCCCGGACATTGGAATACGGAGGAGAAAACCTTATTGCATCTGTTTTTGAATCAGTCGTTCATCGCTCACTTTATAAGATCACGGACGTTTTTGAGCCCGGTATCATCGGCTATATTACTTTTATTACTGTTGTTGGTATCTCTCTTTTTGGAGTTATACAGGCAACCAGCACTAAAACCCTTTCGCCGTTATTGAGCGTATCAATCCTGCTGCTTATCATCATCACCTGTAATTATCTTTTTCACTTACTCTTTAAAAGCCCCTACCTGTATGTAAGAACTGCAGTGCAATGGTATGTACCAGCTATTGCGGCTATTACATTTGCCACAAGTATGGTAAAAGCAGGTGCAACACGTGGCAGAGTATTGGTACAACGGGCAGCCTGTATTGCTTTAGGAGTTATTATGATGATCCATTTCGGCATACATGCCAACGTTTACACCTGCCTTGAATGGATGCGTACGGAAGACTTGTACAGGGCTTATAAAGACCTGGAAAAGATAAACCCTCCTTCTTTCGTACTGCACCAGAAATTTGATGGCCTGTATGTTAACTATTATAAGATCACAGATAAAGATCCTATAACTATCCCTTTTACTTATTTCAGTGAAGAACAATTAACAGCTACTGACAGTAGCCTGAATGCGATATTAAGCAAGGAACAATACATCATTACTTTTGAACCTTCACGGCTTATTACCTATCTGAAAGAAAATCGCTTTCCTTTCCAGGTCATTAAAGAATACTCGCATTCAGGTTTTAAGCTTATAAAGATCAATTAAAACCAATAAGTCACTAAGTCCATGCTGCTGATTTGCTTCACTTATATACATAAAAAAACAGCCGGCTTTTCAGCCGACTGTGTGATCTAGCAACCCCTAAACCAGCGAAACAAAAACAATTAAAACAGGTAGTCCAAGGTGACTTAACCTTTTAATTTCTTTAAGAGTACTCCTGTTGTTCACCCGTTACTTTTGTAAGCCGGTATTAAAACTGCTTCGACCCCCTCCGGGATATCGTTTACATACCATGAACTGCTTTTATGCAGCAGCATGGCTATATTAATATTTTCCGGTAATACACTTCCGTGTACGTTACCTCGAAATCAATTCTGCATCCTTGTTATTAGAGAAACATTTTGTTTAGCGTATTACAACAGTTCTTGTATCTGGAATTCTACCTTGCTATCGTCCTGCATTGTTGCTAAAACGCAGGCTACTGTTGAATATCTAAAGAACATCGTGGGAGAGATTGCTAATCCGTTTGCGCCTGTAAGTTAGTGTGAAAAATAAAATAGCAAAAATTTTTTTGTCTTTTTTTTCATTCCTGTAAAATTTCAGTGATTCTACTTAACGCTAAATCGTCTAAGCCAACATTACCCTACCAAATACCTGTACTAATAAAAAGCCTCTCACCACAGTAAACATTACTATTTATGCAATAAGTAAAACTACCGTAGGCGTCAATAGCAGAAAAAGCACTGTTATGTAAATATTTCATAGTTAACAGGTAATAAAAAACCCGGCATCCTAAGGATACCGGGTTGCCATATAATTGCGACATGTTATGGTAACGTAAACTGTACCGCAGCGCTCTGTTTTGTATCAGATTCAAGGCGTACCTCATACGTTTTGGTGCCGGCAGTAACCTTCATCAGGGCTGTATTGGGGGGTACTGAACCCAGATTCTCAGCATACATCACCAGCTCATTCGTTTTACCACTTACAGCTTTTAGCTGCAGCGTAATGGCCTTGTCAGTGAGCCTTTTCTTTGCAGCCACTACAGCACCGTTAAAATAAACGGTTACGCTATCTCCATCAATATCACCATTGTCATACAGATCTACTTTAAAGTCTGCTTTTTCAAGCGCAATGGTCTGTTGCACTTTTACTGATCGGTTGCCCGATGCAGTTGTATTGCCGCTTGTCTTTGGAACATAATTTTCCGGCATCTGCACAGCATAGAAGCTGTTCTTGCCATCCAGTATCAGTTTAGCTGCCTCCTGAATGTCTTTTGGAGTTAATGCGTTTACATATTTTTCATAATTCGTAAAGCGATCAGCATTACCACCTTCAGCTTTAAAGCTCAGCAACTGGTTCATCCAGGTTCCGTTTTCCTTGATGGTAGTTTTATATTGCTCTATCCACTGTTTCTTCACCTTATTGAGGTAAGAAGTATCAATGCCTTTTTTAGCAACATCGCTGAATTCTTTCTTTACTGCTTTCAGCAAAGTGTCTACCTTCTCTGGTCCACAGGGCAGTTGCAGTATAAATGCATAGTTAGCATAGGGATATTTGTCTACACCGGCAGATGTACCACCACCATAGATGCCCTGGATCTTCTCACGCAATTCTTCAATAATGCGGATGTTCAATACCTCGCTTAATGCCTGGGCTTTCATTGCCATTTCTTCACTGTAAGTAGTCTCACCGGTATAGAATGCAAGGATCAGGCTTTTCTCTTCTTTTCCTTTATTTACTGTCAGTTTCTGGTTACCGGTTACAGGACGTACTTTGTTATCAGTAAATGTAAATTTCTTACCGGTAGCAGGCAGACTCGCTATATATTTCTCAATCAAAGGAATGATCTGCTCTTCCTTAAAGCTACCAACAAAAACAAAGTTCATTCCACTCGCATCACCAAAATGCTCCTTATAGATCTCCAGTGAACGTTCCAGGTTTATCTTATCAAAGTATGCACTGTTCGGCACAGTTGTAGGAGCAAGCGGGTTGTTGTTATAAAACACTTTATACATGGTGTCTATAAAAGCAGCTTGCGGATTGGCTGAGATATTAGCGTACTGTGATTTGCTGCGTTGTACAAATGAACGGAACAATGCAGTGTCTTTACGCGGTGCCGTGAAATACAGGTAGTTCAACTGGAACATGGTTTCAAGGTCTTTTACACTTGAGCTGCCACGAACACCGTCTGAAATACCACTAAAGGTGGGCGATACACTGGCTGTTTTACCAGCCAATGCTTTACGCAGGTCTGTAGGACTAAACTCTCCAATACCCATTACACCTACCACTGTTGCAGCATACTCAGCACTGTACTTATCAGCTACGCCGTATCCGTTTTTACCACCGGGGCGGGTAGCGCCCATCATGATCTGGTCATTCTTAAAGTCAGTAGGCTTCAGGGTTACAGTAACACCGTTGCTCAACTTCAGTTCTGTAGTGCCTAATGCCGCATTTGTTGTTTTGGAAATTACTTTACCTGCTTTAGGTTCAGATGCCAACAGCGTAGTGGCAATGGCCTTCTCTTCATAAGGCTTTACATCGCTTTTCTCTACTGCAGCAATGGCTGCCAGCAGATCTTTACCTTCAGGCAGTTTTTCATTTGCTTTGGGCTCCGGACCGGCTACATATACAAAGCGTCTTGTTTCGTTCTTGAATTTATTGGCAACAGCATTTACCTCTTCCAGTGTAATACCGGGCAATAAAGCCTGGATATAATCATACTCTTTTGCAATACCGGGAGAAGGCTCCTGTTTCAGGAAATGATTGACGTATTCTTCTACATAATCACCTGACTCTGTTTTATCTCGGTTGTTATACTGGCGCTCATAACGTGCCTGGATTGATTTTTTAGAACGCTCCAGCTCAGCAGCGGTAAAACCATATCTTTTTACACGCTCTATTTCTTCAGTAAATGCGTTCAATGCCCTATTGATATCACCTGTTCCCGAAGAAGAAACACCATTAAAAGCACTGTATCCTCTTGCATAAGAATCGAAATCAGCACCGCCATAGAGGAAGGGAGGGTTTTCTTTCTGTGTCAGTTCCTGCATACGTTGGTTCAGCAGTGAATTGAACATCTGCTGTACCAGGTCACTGCGGTAATCGCCCAGCGTTACAGAAGCAGGTTCTTTATAAGCAGGATAATTAACAGATACTGAATAACTGGTGGCTTCTTTATCTGTTACCACCATTGCATCGCTGGCATTATAAGGGGGAACATCAGCATACACACGCGGGCGCTCATTGGCAGGATTGGTCAATCCCGCAAAATGCTTTTTGATCAGGGCTTCTGCCTGTGCAGGTTCAATATCACCCACCACAATTACAGCCATCAGGTTTGGACGATACCAGTCTTTGTAAAAACGACGGATAGCATCATGTTTAAAGTTCTTAATGATGCTGTCCTGCCCTATTGGCAAACGTTTACCGTATTTGGAACCTTCAAACAGTTTGGGATAGATCTTTTTGAAGATACGGTCATTGGCACCTTTACCAAGGCGGCTTTCTTCAAGGATGATAGCACGCTCATCATCAATATCATCATTATTATAGGTTACATTATGAGCCCAGTCTTCCAGTACCTGGAAACCTTTTTCCAGGTTACCGGCCTTATCGGTAGGGATAGGCAGAATGTACACCGTTTCATCAAAGCTGGTATAGGCGTTCAGGTCGTTACCAAACCCAACACCAATATCCTGCAGAAAGGACACGATCTCATTCTTTTTAAAATGCGTAGTGCCATTAAAGGCCATGTGCTCGCACATATGCGCAAGCCCCTGCTGATCGTCATCTTCACATATAGAACCTGCATTCAATACAAGGCGCAGCTCTACTTTCTGTTCCGGCTTTTTATTCTGACGCACATAATACGTAAGCCCATTGTCGAGCTTTCCTATTTTAACAGCCGGATCAAGAGGTAATTTGTCTTCGGGCTTCTGTTGCGCCATTGTACACAATACCGTACTTAAACACAACATCAACAACAAAGACCTGGAAAGAAAAGAAAATTGTTTATTCATGACAGTTAATGGTTTTACTATTACAAAAATATTGGCAGCAGGCATACAGCCCCAATAGCGGGGGCCAAAATATATTAAAATACAGGGCGGAGCGCTAATTTACCCAAATACCCATAAAAAAATCCCCGGTCTTGTATGACCGGGGACGCAAACATCTTATCTAGTTGTAAATTATTGCATTACCTCTTCAATAACATCTCCTACACTACCGCTTGGCATCTGTATACGCAACATAGCGGCTACAGTGGCAGCAATATCTGTCATATGTGTTTCACGGTTGGTCTTGCCATTCTTGATCTTCCATCCGTAGAACAACAGGGGAATATGTGAATCATAAGGATTCCATAAGCCATGCGTGGTACCGGTAGCACCACCGTCAATCCATCCTGGCTGAAACACTACCTGGATATCACCGGACCGACGGGGGTAGTAACCATTTACAAACATATTACGCGTTTTCCCATTCAGAGGAACAGTCATCAGGTCGCTGATAGCAAATACCCGTGCAACGCCTTCTTTCTTACTCAGCACATCAACAATGGTCTTTTTTATATCGGCATCATTCAGCTTCAGCGAATCAATAACATCATGATTCAGATAGATCTGGTAGTTATTGGTAGCAGCGATCAACCTGTCTGAACCGTATTTCTGTTGCAATAATGTACGCAGGTCTTTTGCCATACCGCTGTTGCTGATCAAACCGGCAGGCAGTTTGTTCTCCTGCATAAAACCCGGCACATGTGCGGCGCCATGGTCAGCAGAAAGGAAAACAAGGTATTGTCCTTTACCAACCTTGGTATCCAGGAAAGTGAAGAAATCACCCAGCTCTTTATCAAGCCGCAGAAAATCATCTTCCTGCTCAATGGAGTTAGGACCAAATGCATGACCAATATAGTCAGTAGAAGAGAAACTTACTGTCAGGAAATCGGTAATATTATCAGCACCCAGTTGCTCATTGGTAACCGCAGCTTTCGCCATTTCAGCAGTCATAGTATTGCCATAAGGAGTAGAGCAGATAGTACCGTAGTTCTTACCAACAAATCTTTTCAGATCGTATGGAAACCCTTTCTGATCTGCACCAAATGATTTGCCTTCATAAGGCTTTTCATCGGCAGTACTTTGTACATAGGTGTTGATGGGATACAGGGTGTTCCATCCCTGCTCGTAATATTTGTCAACCATTTTGGCTGCGTTGATCTTTTTCACCCACTCAGGCAGATCATTCATATAATAAGTGGAAGAGATCCAGTTACCGCTTTTGCTATCGTACCAGTAAGCAGCGTTGGCAGAATGACCTGCAGGCAGAATACCGCCACGGTCTTTAATAGCAATGCCAATTACTTTACTTCTGAAGTTGGTAGCCAGTCTTAATTCATCGCAAACAGAAGTTACCAGCATGTTCTTGGGACTCATTTGTCCTTCGTCGCTTTGTGCGCCTACACCTGTTACCGTTTTGTCTTCGGTACAGTACACAGTACGCATCAGCTCATTATCCCACCAGTTGTTACCAACAATACCGTGGATAGCAGGCACACTGCCGGTAAAGATACAGGTGTGTCCACAGGCAGTAATGGTGGGTGTATAAGGTATCAATGTATTCTCACAGCTAAAACCCTGGTGCAAAAAACGTTTGAAACCACCAGTGGCGGCATAGCGATCGTAGTAGCGATACAGGTAATCCCAGCGCATCTGGTCAATAACAATACCTACTACCAGTTTGGGTCGGTCGGCAGTATTAGCGGGCGTTGCAGATGTTTTTACCTGTGCCTGGCTAACAAAACCAGCCACAGAAAAACAACAGATCAGGAAAAATAAGCGCATTGAAAAATGTTTTAAGGGCCAAAAATAAGTGAATGACAATTTAACTAATATTAAAAAAGGATGAACAAGAGTAACCGGTTTCACTGAAATTGTGATTAAAGTATAGCAACATATTTTATGTTCATTCACAATAACATATTTGTAACCAAAAAAGATACCCGGCACTGGCAGCATTTACGAAAACATTCGTCCATATAAACCGCCTGCTCTGCCATTTATACAGCATATTGGTGCGGCCCTTTGGCCCAAAAACGTTAACTTCGCGGCTCCGAGTATTTAGAACATCCCTTTAACAAATCCATATAATATGGCAGACATTTTTGAAAGATTACTCAAAAATTACGGCCCTATCGGGCAACACCGCGAGCGGGCTCATGGCTACTTTGCCTTTCCTAAACTGGAAGGTGAAATTGGTAGCCGCATGAAGTTCCGCGGCAAAGAAATGGTAGTGTGGAGCCTTAACAATTATCTTGGTTTAGCCAATCACCCCGAAATACGTAAAGCAGATGCTGATGGCGCCGCCCAGTTTGGTCTTGCCATGCCTATGGGCGCACGTATGATGAGCGGAAATAGTAATTACCACGAGTTACTGGAAAGCCAGCTGGCTGAATTTGAGTCCAAAGAAGATTCGATCCTGCTGAACTTTGGATACCAGGGTATGGTAAGCATCATTGATGTACTGTGTGGACGTCATGATGTAATTGTTTATGATGCCGAAAGCCATGCCTGTATTATTGATGGATTGAGATTACATACAGGACACCGCTACGTTTATAAGCACAACGATATTGAAGACCTGGAAAAACAGTTGCAACGCGCCACTGCATTAACTGAAAAACAAAATGCAGGTGGTATCCTCGTTATTACTGAAGGCGTATTTGGCATGGCCGGTGACCAGGGTAAACTGAAAGAAATTGCTGCATTAAAAGATAGATACAGCTTCCGCCTGCTGGTAGATGATGCTCACGGTTTTGGTACACTGGGCAAAACCGGTGCCGGTGCCGGAGAAGAGCAGGGTGTACAGGATCAGATCGATCTGTATTTCTCTACTTTCGCAAAATCAATGGCCTCTATCGGCGCTTTTGTAGCTGGCCCCCGTTCTATTATCGATTACATCCGTTACAATATCCGCAGCCAGATCTTCGCGAAGAGCTTACCAATGCCATTGGTAATGGGTAACCTGAAACGTCTTGAATTATTACGCACACGCCCTGAACTGAAAGACAAGCTGTGGGAGAACGCAACCAAACTGCAGAAAGGTCTTAAAGAAAAAGGATTTGATATTGGCAATACTGATTCTGTAGTTACCCCCGTGTACATGAAGGGTGGTGTGGAAGAAGCTACTGCCATGGTAATGGACCTGCGCGAGAACTATGGTATTTTCTGCTCTATTGTGGTGTATCCTGTAATTCCTAAAGGACATATAATTTACAGGCTTATTCCTACTGCCGTGCATACGGATGCCGATATTAAAGCTACATTAGAGGCATTTGAAGCTACCAAGAAGAAGCTGGATGCCGGAGAATACAAAGTAGAAGCTATTCCTGATATGGCCGAAGCATAACGCCTTTCCTAAGGTTTAACGCTTATGCCAGCATAAGTTTTTAAAAATATCTCCCGGTCCTCTGCGGCCGGGATTTTTTATGCCCGGAAAAACAGCTAAAACGATTGAAGTTATAAAATCGTGCAACCTGGCAATGAGGGCCCTTAAATGGCGTGGAAATTTCTTATAGTCAGATAATGAGGATATTATACAAAAAAAGAGCCTCCCGGAGGGGGAGGCTGCACTAATCAAATACCATTAACCATTAAACCTTATCCTATGAAAATTCAAATATAAGATGATAACGTTGAAACAACAGTTGCAAGAGGAATTTTTTTTTACTTAATTTCTATTGAAATTGATGTCGATCAATGAGAAAATAAGCTAATCTATCCTTACAGACAAACGCAAACGTTTGCGTAATAAACAAGACAGGAAAAGCCCTTTAAGAAGTCTTTAACATAACGTTGTCACCACTGCGCTTTAAAAGTTTTTTGAAACTCTTCAAAAGTCTTTTTGCCATAATTGCCTTCGCCAAAATATTTCACGATAAGTTCAAGCTCTGCCGGTGACATATAACCCGGTACAGCTTCTGGCTCACCGTTTACGGGTATTATTACGGTAGTAGGATATGATAATTGTCCGCGGGTGAGATAAAGCGCAAAATTGTGGGCATTGTAATTCTCATTAAAAGTAAAATGCCTTCCATTCCAGTCTATGTCTTTACGACCCTCAGCATTTACTTTCACTGCATAAAACTTTTCCTGCAGGTAAGCTGCTACGTTCTTATTACTGTATGTTTTTTTATCCATCACTTTACACCAGCCACACCAATCGGTATACAGGTCAATCAATACAGGCTTCTGCTGTTGTTTTAAACTATCAGCAGCCTGTTGTAGTGAGATCCATTTGGTACCGTCTTTAGAAGCAGGTTTCTGGGCACAGGAAAAAACCACTACCCACACTAATAAAAGATACGGTTTCAGGATTTGCATGCTTACTTTTGTTTATTGGTCAATTTGATAAGGCAAGCCTGTTACTATGTTGTATGGCTTCGCACTAAACTACACTAAATATTAACTCAAATACCATGCATAAAATTGTGCTGGCGATCACGGGGGCTAGTGGTTCTGTTTATCCTAAACTTTTGATTGATAAATTATTAGTCATGAAAGAACAATGGCATACGTTAGCTATTGTAATGACTGATAACGCCAGGCAGGTTTGGCAGACAGAACTTGATAACGACGATTACAATCATTATCAACTCCCCTTCTACTCCGTCAAAGATTTTATGGCGCCTTTTGCTTCTGGCTCAGGACAGTTCAATACCATGATCATTGCCCCCTGCTCTATGGGTACCCTGGGCAGAATTGCTACCGGCGTTTCCTCTGATCTCATTACACGTGCTGCTGATGTTGTACTGAAAGAAAGACGTAAGCTCATCTGCATGGTACGCGATACCCCTTACAACCTGGTCCATATCCGCAATATGGAAACTGTAACACTTGCAGGCGGCATTATATGCCCTGCTACGCCCTCTTTTTACAGTAAGCCCAAAACCATTGAAGAAGTTGCAGCTACCGTTGTAGACCGTGTGCTGGACCTTGCAGGACTGGATGTAAAGACCTTTCGGTGGGGCGGAGAAGCTGAAGAATGAGAAATTAGAATAGCAATATCGAACGTTGAATATTGAAATTTGAAGGGAATATCAGAACAGGAAGAATTAGAAATAAAAAACAAGAGATCAAAAAGTAAAAAGCCAGAACAGGCTGGCTGTTACTGCGCTGATATCGTAAAAATCGTGAATCATCAATCAATGTCGTTTAGTTAAGAGCAATAAAGATGGCTTCAGCGATCGATAAACAGTACAATGTCCGGCTTTAGCCGGTAAAGAGATATGATTAAGATAAGATACTCTATTCATTGTACTTGCCCTGTCCTTTAGGGCGGGGAAGAAAATGTCGAATATCGAAGGGAAAGCCGAAGGCTCAACGCAGAACGCTTAATGCCGAACGCAAATACAGGTTATAATTAAAAGCAAAATACAGACAATGCGCTCTGTGTTTCTCCGTGCCTTTGTGGTTCAAAATGCAACGAGCTTTAAGCTTTAAGCCATGAGCAAATACAGGAAGACCAGTTGTATTAATCAAATTTCAAACATCAAATCCAATATCTGGCATCCGGAAACCCACTCACGTCTCACGATTCAACCCGAAACATCAAACCCGAAACTCGAAACAGTATTGCCGTCTGCCGCTTCTAACCCAAAACACAAAACCCGACACCCGAAACTGTATTCCCCCCGTTTTTACAAAATACGCCTTTAGCACAAACACCAACTAAAGACCTGACAAACACGAATACTACAAACGATAACAGGCTTATCATAACCCCTTTCCGGAAAATCATTAAAAACCAATCTGTTATTTCAAAAAGGGGAAAAAACGGCAAAAATGGCATAGATGGCGGAGAATTTGGAAAGCGGCTAATCCGCATAGTATGTTTGCAAATATGGCAAAACAAGGATACTTCAAATTTGAACGCACCTTTGGCTGCGTCACCTTTTACCGGGTGGGCGACAAGTGGTATTTTCGGCAGAAAAGTTCCCTTAGTAGCCACAGGGTAAAGACCAGCAAGCGATTTACCAATACTATGGCAAATGCCCATCGCCTCGGCAAAGGAGCCAGGCTGGCATCAGTCGTGTATAGAAAATTACCGGAAAGCTGGAAAATGTTTGAGTTATACCAAAAGCTCACAGGCATTGCTGCACAACTGCTGAGAGAAGGGAAATGTGATGATGATATCGTGCAGGCATTGGAGCTACAACTTTACGACTGGGGTTATCGAAAAGAGATCAGCTACCCTGTTATCCGGCATGTCAAAAAGAAAAAGATCAGATTGCGCACACCCCGGCAATGCAAGAAGATGGAGGAAAGCGAAAACCGAAGCCTGATGTCTGAAGTTGGAGAAAGACAAAGGGCTTAAGCAAGTACGAAATAAGAAGTACGAAGTACGGAAGGTCGGTGTATTGGCTCGCGGCTCGCGGCTCGTAGCTCAATGCTCGTAGCTGGTATTCTTAACTGCAAATTGCTAACTGCCAACTGCCAACTTGCTTTCCCTCCGGACTTGTATTCACGTTAAGCGTTTCGCGCTCAGTAGTTTTCCAATCCCTGATTCCCAATTCCTGTATTTCACTTATAACCTATAACTTAAAACTTACAACCTTTATTTGCGTTAGGCGTTAAGCATTCAGCATTGTATTACTGCAAATCCACCACTTCTACCCCGGGATATTTGCTTTTATCAAAAATGAAATAAGCATCCGTTAATGGAGCCTTCGTATTCATAGTGTTTACAGTGTACTCATATACATTACCTGACTTATCAAGCACTTTGGAGCTGTAGATAGACTGAGCAGCTTTATCAACCAGGATATATACTTTGTGAAACTGTTTTGTTTTGTCAACGGGGGTCATTTCAATTTCCTGCACTGTTCTGGTGCCTACTTTTTTATCACCATTCAGTTTGTACAGGAAGTCTTTATCGTAAAAATTGGTAAATAATTTCTGTGGTGTAATGGTAGTAGCTGAAGGGTCTACTTTAGTAACTGTTACCTCGTTGCTTGATTTATCGTAAGTCCAGATAGTGCTACCGTCGCAAAAGATCTCCTGGCCGGTGATCGTTACACGGTAACGTGGGCCTTTCATAGAAACAGTGCCTTTTTTAGTTCCCAGTGTTTTACCGGCAGCGTCTTTATTTTGCAGGGTAAACGTAGCCTGTACTGTTTTGTATGATTTGAATTTGGTACTTACTGCATCCAATACCTTTTTAGCTTCCGGATCATTCTTTCCTATACTTCCCTGTGCCAATGCTGCAGTTGCAGCAACTGTGGTTGCAATAAACAGAAATAAAAGTCTTCGCATCTTTTTTAGTTGGTTTATCGTAATCTCAATGTAATTAAAGGCCGCAAAGATACCGTATCCGCGGTAATTAGTCAGACGTCAATTCAAAGGCAAAGTTGCGGTGGTAACTTACAGTTTAACAAACTTTTATCCCAACATGCTCAGGTGCTGCTCCAGATCCATCTCTGTTTTAATGAGAACATCCCTGGCTTTACTGCCCTGGCTGGGGCCTACTACACCGGCAGCTTCCAGCTGATCCATCAGCCTGCCGGCCCGGTTATAGCCCAATTTCATCCTGCGCTGCAGGAGTGAGGTAGAACCTATCTGGTTTTGAACGATCAGCCGTGCTGCATCTTCAAATAAAGAGTCTCTGTCTGTCAGGTCAAAATCCTTGCCCTCCATTTCTTTCTCGTCCACATATTCCGGCAATAAAAATGCCTGCGGGTAGCCGCGTTGGTCGCCAATACAGTCGCACACACCTTCTACTTCAGGGGTATCCACAAAAGCACACTGCAAACGCGTAAGCTCACCGTTGTACGAAATAAGCATATCCCCTTTACCGATCAATTGCTCGGCGCCACCGGTATCCAGGATAGTGCGGGAGTCAATTTTAGAAGATACTTTAAAGGCTATCCTGGCAGGGAAGTTCGCTTTGATTGTACCTGTAATGATATTCACCGAAGGGCGCTGTGTAGCAATGATAAGGTGAATACCGATGGCACGTGCCAACTGTGCCAGACGTGCAATAGGCATTTCCACTTCCTTACCGGCAGTCATGATCAGATCCGCAAACTCGTCAATTACCAGTACAATAAACGGCAGGAACTGATGTCCT
The DNA here is from genome assembly GCA_047602185.1 of Chitinophagaceae bacterium. Classification (GTDB taxonomy): domain Bacteria; phylum Bacteroidota; class Bacteroidia; order Chitinophagales; family Chitinophagaceae; genus PMP191F. Next base: position 3,086,259 of record JASGHY010000001.1, read on the forward strand.
TTCTGCGGGTTCAAACGACGTTTGATAAACTTCTCGTTGTACTCCTTAATGTTACGGGCACCGGCTTCTTTCAGCAGGTCGTAGCGGTTATCCATTTCAATACAAAGCGCATTCAGCGTATGTACTACTTTCTTGGTATCTGTAATGATGGCTTCTTCTTCACCGGGTAATTTGGCAAGAAAATGTTTCTCAATAGTGCGGTATAGGCTCAACTCTACCTTCTTGGGATCCACCAGTACCAGCTTCAGTTGCGAAGGATGTTTCTTGTACAATAAGGAAACCAGGATCGCATTCAGACCAACCGATTTACCCTGACCGGTGGCACCGGCCATCAGCAGGTGCGGCATGGTAGCAAGGTCCACAATGAAATTCTCATTGTCGATTCTTTTACCAATCGCTACAGGCAGACTGAAATTATTATTCTGGAATTTTTCGGAAGACAACAGGGTACGCATGCTAACCACCGTCTTCTTCACATTCGGCACTTCAATACCAATAGTTCCTTTGCCCGGGATAGGCGCAATAATACGAATACCCAACGCGGCAAGACTTAAAGCAATATCATCTTCCAGGTTCTTGATGCGGGAAATACGTACGCCGGCAGCAGGTACAATCTCGTACAGCGTTACAGTAGGACCCACCGTTGCAAATATTTTCTGGATATCGATATCGTAGTTCTTCAGCGTGTTGATGATCTGGTTCTTGTTATTCTCCAGCTCAGTAGCATCCTGGATAATACGCTCACTGCCGTGTTGTTCCAGCAGGTCAAGCGAAGGGTATTTATAATCGCGCAGATCAAGTGTTGGCTCGTAAGGCTCCAGTTCTGCTTTTGGTAACGCAACCTCTTCCTCCCCTTCTTCTATCACTACCCCGTCCTCATCCGCTATGGGCTCTTCCTGTATGGTTTTGATCTGTAATTCCAGCTCAGGTATGGGTACTTTGTTTTTACCCACTTTTACAGGGATCACCGGCGGTTGTGCTACTTCCGGTATTTCTATTTCCGGTTCATCTTCGTCAAACGGCGGTTCTTCCTCTTCTGCCACCTCTTCCATTGCAGGATTGGCGCTGATATCTTCTTTTTCTACTACTGTAAATTCAATAGAGGGGTCGGTTTCGGGCTCTTCCACCGGGGGTGGCGTCACCATGGTTCCACCACCATTCTTAAGTGCATTCTTCTTGCCTTTTTTCTTAGTAGGAACTTCTTCTTCCGGCTGTTCTGTTTCCTCAGTAGCCACTTCCGGTATTTCTGATACTTCCTCTTTCAATTTTTTAGGAGGGCGGGCAGGCATCTTAAATACAGGATTGAAGCGCCAGATAACATAGGCAAAACCGCCTACCAGCAACAATGCAGCTGTACCAATGGAGCCCAGCATCTGCACCAGCCATCCACTGATAAGGTTACCAACAGCACCACCCCATGAAAACTTACTGCTACCAGCTACAAAAGCAAAGGCAACACTAAAAAATACCAATCCCACCAGTACATAACGCACATTGCGCCAGATAGAGAATACTTTTTTACCAAACAAGGCATTCACCCCAATTACAAAGAACAGGGTGCAGAAAAAGAAAGATGCCAGTCCAAAACCGTTATAGAAAAACTGGTGCGAAAGATAAGCCCCGATATTACCCAGCAGGTTAACTGTCTTTACATTGGCAGAGGGCAGCAGAATAGAAGCCCCTCTGAATACTTTATCCTGGTCTTCCCTCCAGGTAAACAGGTAGGAAGCAAATGCAATAAATAGAAATAAGCTGAATAATAAAGCCAGCGCACCCGCTATTTTATGGGTACGTTCATCCTTTACAAATTCTTTTACCGTTACCTGTGCCTCTTTCTCAGGTTTGAGTTTATCCGTTTCTGCCGCTGCCGGTTTATTTTTAGCTGACTTTAAGCGATTAGCCATAATTCAAAGATAAGTAGTTGCACAAAACCAATTGGCAACAAATGCTTAAATAAGCAGGAGCAAAATACAAGCCATTTCTGCAAACCTCCGTTGAAAAGCAGCCTCTTAGGGCTATTTGCAGGCTATGCTGGTGCAGGTACGGTAAAAATCGTATTTTACGAGGTCATTTAACTAACGTGAATTTACCATTGCTGACCTGCAGTAACAACAATAATTACCTACAACCTTACACCGGACACCGGCATCCTGCAAAAATATTGCTGGTTTGCATCAGCATTCTGCTATTGCTCACCATCAAGGCATCTGCACAGCAGGCAGATTCCGGCGTCATTGATATTTCACATATCCGCTTTCATGATCCCATTATCAACCAGTGCTGGTTTATTGCCGCTCCCAAAGGAACCATTAGCAATAGCCAGCTACCACAGCTACAATATAAAAAAGGGAAAATTAACCAGCAATCGCTGAGCAAATATATTGAGCAGGACAATTTTCTGAAATTTACCCTGTACAATGGAGCTGATACCGCTGTAAAAATGTTCTTTGTGCCCGGTATTTATACCAAGAATATTGAACTGTTTAAAGCGCCGGCCAGCCGGCCTGATTCTTTTTTCCAGTTACCTGATAGTATTACCCGCACCCCGGTTTTTGAACTGGCGCGCATTGTCCGGTTACAACCGCACGAACAGGCCGTTTTCTATTGCCGTTTCAATTTTGTACGTACCAACGTGAACATCTTTGTGCCACGGCTTATAGAACACGATTACCTGAAACAATGGCTGCAGACATTCCGTGAAAAAGACCGCCTGCTGGATATCTTTACTTACGTAGTAACAGGGATCCTGTTACTGATGATCTTTTACTCCCTGGCGGTGTACGTACAGAACAGGAACAATGAATTTATCTATTATTCTTTATACGCTTTCTGTACTACCGTATTGCTGTTCCTGAAATCGTTCAACGTATCGGAAGCCGGCGAGTTCAAATATTTTTACGAGGAGTACCTGGATTTCATGATCCTTTGTGGCAGTGTATTCTTTTACCTGTTCTTTGTACGGGTATTCATCAATACTAAAGAGAACCATCCTATCCTGCACAGGTGTCTCAATGTCGCAAACTGGGTATTGCTTGTACTCTGCCTTGTATTCTCAGCAATTTATTTCTTAACCGACAAGTATGTTATCCTGAACATCATGGAGAACCTTGTCATTAAGTTCGTATTCTTTGTTATTGGTCTTATTTTCATCATTTATAGTTTCAAACACAACGACACGCTCTTGTATTACCTGGCGGCAGGTAACTCGGCCCTGGTAGTCTTTGCAATTCTTTCGTTGGGAGTAATTCAATTCGGGTGGAAATTCTCGTCAGATCAGGCCTCTATTGTCAATCGCGGTTTATTTTATTACGAAATAGGCCTGGTGATAGAGATGATCTGTTTCCTGCAAGGCCTTGCTTATAAGAACCGGCGTGATATTATTGAAAGGGTAAAAGAAAGGGAAAGACTGAAACTGGAAAACGAACGTAAAGAATTTGATAAAAAGATGGCGGTGATCAAAGCACAGCAGGAAGAACGTAACCGCATCTCTGCCGATATGCATGATGAACTGGGTTCTGGTATGACAGCCATACGTCTGATGAGTGAGATCGTGAAAACCAAGATGAAGGATACTTCTATTCCCGAATTGGAAAAGATTTCTAACTCTGCCAACGACCTGTTAGGCAAAATGAATACCATCATCTGGACCATGAAAAGCTCCAACGACACGTTAGAGAGCCTGGTAGCTTATCTTCGTGCACATGCGCTGGAGTATTTTGACAGTACCCCTATTGAATGTACAGTTAAAGTACCCCCGGTTATTCCGCAGACAGATATCAGTGGTGAAAAACGAAGGAATATTTTCCTTAGCGTAAAAGAGGGGCTGAACAACGCGATGAAACATTCCCAGGCCAATCATATTTTAATTGATATTGCAACGCGCGATAGTCAGCTGATCATAAAAGTAACGGATAACGGTGTGGGAATAGATACAGAAAAGCTCCGTCGTTTTGGCAATGGATTAAGTAATATGCGCCGCAGAATGGAAAGCATTGGTGGAAACTTTACGATCGAAAGCAATGGCAATACAGTGCTGACGTTTGAGACACCCATTTAATGTGCTGATGGAGAAATGCATGAAGTCTGAGGTCAGAAGTCTGAGAAGGCACAAGGCTCAAGAGACAAGGCACAAGGAAATACAGTTCACAAGTTGAAAGGTTGATAAGGTGACAAGGAAGTACGGGGATAAAATATCGAATGCTGAATTTCGAATATCGAATTTTGAAGGGAAGACCGGAAGCAAGTTGACAGTTAGCAGTTGGCAAATCCAGGACCTGGCATCCAGTAACCTGTAACCGGCATCTGGTATCCGGCAACTCGTATTTCACGATTGCCGTCTGCCGATTCCCGATCTCAGAACCCGAAACACTAAACTCTAAACCCGAAACAGTCTCACGATCCTGTATCCTGTAACCCATATCTGAACCAGAAACAGTTACACGTAACAACTCATAACCCCTGACATGAAAAGGTATTTTTTCTTTGTGCTGTTTATTGCAGTAATGGCAATAGCCTGTAAAAAAGAGGCAACATCTACACCTCTGGATACCCATCTTACAGGCACCTGGAAAATGATTGCTGTAACTACGCCGGATTCTGTGGTTACCAAACCGGCAGGAGAATCAAAAGATATCCATGTGAAGTTCTATTTTAATGATGCCACCAGTGGAGGATTATCAGCAACACTTACGCGGGCACAGGTTGGGGGCAACTTCACTATCAGTGATTCCGGGTCTATCAAAATCCCCTGGATAACGATCAAATATCCAGCTTCTGACGTCCTTGATGGTTCTGACAGTTGGGACAAACAGTTCACATTAAATATCACAATAGCTCAAACTTATTCCATTGACTCAACCGGTTATCTGAGTATCTGTTGCCTTAATAAGCGGGTGCTAAAGTTTGCGAAGGAATAGCGACAATTTCGGGTTTCGATATCGTAAGACGTGAATCGTCAATCGTGAGGGCAAGCAGCGAGCTTTGAGCTACGAGCCGCGAGCAAATACAATACACCATCCCGTACTTCGTATTTATTATTTCGTACTTCCTTGTTAACTTATCAACCTTCCAACTTGTGAACTGTATTTCCTTGTGCCTTGTCTCTTGGGTCTTGTGCCTTCTCTGAGTTCCGACTTCATTTGCACATCCGCACATTAACTAATCCACACATCAATTCTTCCTCATTCCCCAAAACATCGCCAGCCAACCGGCAATAAAGAATACACCACCAATAGGTGTTACAATCCCGATTCCGCGGATACCTACCATATTGGCTGCATTAAAAGCCGTCATGATGTATAAAGAGCCGGAGAATAATACAATACCGGTAATAAAGAATATACCTGCATACTTCAGGCATTTATGGTGAAATTTCTCGAAGAGAATAGCTACGGCCAGCAAAGCAAATACATGGTAAAACTGGTAACGTACGCCTGTTTCAAAAGTAGAAACAACATCAGGGCCTACCAATTTCTTCAATCCGTGTGCACCAAAAGCGCCTAATATCACCGCCAGCGCACCCAGTAAGGCTGCTGCTCTTAAAAATCCTTTATGCATGAAGTACTGTTTGAATAAATTCGTTCATTGAAATACCATCCTCCTTGTCAAATACCACATCTGCCTGTTCATAGTAGATCCTTCTTTCATTAAGCTTGCGGGTAATATAAAAGCGAAGGTCTTCGTCTGTCAGGTCTTTTATCAGCGGGCGCTGTGGCTTTTCTTTCAGCAGGCGGGCCAGCAATACATCCACGTGGGTATTGAGCCAAACCACAGTTCCATACTTCTTCATTCTTTCAATGTTATTGAAAAAGCAGGGAGTTCCGCCACCGCAGGATAAAACCATTGAAGTATTTTCTTCCACCAGTTTTTCCAGCATTTGCTTTTCCAGGATACGGAAACGTTCTTCCCCTTCTTCAGCAAAGATCTGCGTTACTGAACGTTGCTCCTGCTGCACAATCACTTCATCAAGATCATAAAATGGTAATTGCAATCTGTGAGCGAGTTGTTTACCCCAGTGCGTTTTACCCGAGCCCATGAAACCAATTAAGAAAATCCTCATTCAATTTGAAAATTAAACAATATGAAAATTTGAAAATGGAATAGTATTTCATTTGCACATCAGCACATTTTCAAATTTGCAAATTAATTACTTAAATGCATTATACCCCGTAACATCCATCCCGGTGATCAGCAAATGTATGTCATGTGTGCCTTCGTAAGTGATCACACTTTCAAGATTCATCATATGGCGCATTACTGAATATTCACCGGTAATACCCATGCCACCCAGCATCTGTCGTGCATCGCGGGCAATATTAGCGGCAATTTCACAGGCATTGCGTTTTGCCATGCTCACCTGTTGTGGCGTAGCTTTCTTCTCATTCATCAACACACCCAAACGCCAGTTCAGCAACTGCGCTTTCGTGATCTCGGTGATCATCTCTGCCAGCTTTTTCTGCTGTAGCTGAAAACCACCAATCGGTCTGTCGAACTGTACACGCTCCTGCGAATAACGCAAAGCAGTATCATAGCAATCCATAGCGGCTCCTACTGCGCCCCAGGCAATGCCATAGCGGGCTTTTGTAAGACAACCCAACGGTCCTTTCAGCCCCTTTACATTGGGCAGTATATTTTCTTTGGGAACTTTTACATTGTCAAATACCAGTTCACCGGTTGCAGAAGCGCGAAGGCTCCATTTGCCATGTGTAGTAGGTGTAGAAAAGCCTTCCATACCGCGTTCTACTATCACACCGCGTACAACACCTTCTTCATCTTTTGCCCATACTACAGCTACCTGGGCATAAGGCGCATTACTGATCCACATTTTGGCGCCGTTCAAAATTACATGGTCACCTGCGTCTTTAATGTTAGTAAGCATCCCGGCAGGGTTTGAACCATGGTCAGGTTCCGTTAAGCCAAAACATCCCAGCCATTCGCCGCTGGCCAGCTTAGGCAGGTATTTTTTACGCTGCTCTTCATTGCCATATTCATAAATGGGAAACATTACCAGCGAGCCCTGCACAGAAGCAGTAGAACGGACACCGCTATCTCCCCTTTCGAGTTCCTGCATCATCAGGCCATAACTGATATAATCCAATCCGCCACCACCGTATTCGGCAGGCACGGTAGGGCCAAAGCAGCCCAACTCACCTAATTGTTTTACAATATGTTGTGGAAACTCGGCCTTTTGGGCATAATCCTCAATAATGGGAGATATTTCCTTTTTGACGTAGTTGCGAACAGATTCACGGACCAGGCGCTGTTCTTCGGTTAACAATTCATCTACAGCGAAGTAATCGGGACTGACAAACAAATCGGTGCGGGCAGCCATAAAACAAACTGTGTTTATTAAAAATGTGCTGCTAATGTAAGAAAAAGAAGCCGGAGGTCGGAAAACAGATACTGTCCTGACCTTAATGAGGCATAATTTATTTATCCTAATGTCCTTAAGAGAGGAAATCTCCGTATTTAATTAATTATCAATCACTTTATCAGCCTCACCCTTCTCCGCCTACTTCTATCACATGTTGCAGGCCGAAACACGGATTATGACCTCTTATATCGTTTAGTCAACATTTCCCTTCCTCATTTCTACATTTGCAGAGGCTTGTTTTCCCACATTAAAGATTTTCAGAAAAAAAGTGCGCTGTATGCAACATGCTGTTGTAACATGAGTCTCTTAATTTGAACAACATTAAAAACAATCATTTTGGAGCTGACTGCAAATCTAGTCCGGGATGAATTGGTAGAAAGATGTAAACAGGGGCATAGCCCGAGTTATGAACTTCTCTACCGTCAGTATGTCAAGGCGATGTACAACACTAGCCTTCGGATTGTGAACAATCCGGCGGACGCGGAAGATGTTATGCAGGAAGCTTTCCTGGATGCCTTCCGTTCATTGAACGACTTTAATTACCGGTCTACTTTCGGCGCATGGCTGAAAAAGATCGTGATCAACAAATCTATTAACGTATTGCGCAAACGCAAGATGGCATTGGTGGAACTGGAAGAAGAAGGAACCGCTTATGCTGTAGCTAATGAAGAGGGAGTAAACGAGGAAGAGCTGCAATACAAAGTAGATGAGGTGAAAAAGGCCATAGCAAAGTTGCCGGATGGCTACCGCGCTGTAGTAAGTCTGTACCTGCTGGAAGGTTACGACCAGGAAGAGATCGCAGGCATACTGGGCATTTCGCACAACACCGTACGCACGCAATATGTGCGCGCTAAACAAAAGTTATTAAACCTATTGAAACAAGGAGGACTGTCATGAGCCGCTTAGAACAATTTATACGCAATAACCGCGAATCATTTGATGACGCAGAACCAGGCGATCAGCTTTGGAAAAAGCTGGAGAAACAGTTGCAGCCACCTGCTGAAAAAGGGAGAGTTATAGCCATGAAATACCTGCGATGGAGCGTGGCTGCAGCTGTTGTTGTACTGGCGGGTATCGGTATTTTCCATCTTGCTTCTCCGTCTAAAACGGTACAGCCTGCTACTACAGCGCAGCAGGTAAACTCAGAAGACAGCAATACACGCAAACTGATCAAAGAGATCAACCCCGAGCAGGCTGAGGAAGTATATCACTTCACAAGGCTCATTGAACTGAAACAGCAGGAACTGCAACAGATGGGTAAAGATCATCCTGAACTGTACAAACAGTTTGTGTCTGACATCTTTAAACTTGATAGCTCTTATAATTCTTTGAAAAAAGAATTACCAGATAACCCCAACAGAGAACAACTACTGGAAGCAATGATCATGAACCTCAGGCTGCAGACCGAGCTTCTGAATCGTCAATTACAGGTAATTCAAAAAGTTAAACAGGTAAAAACCAATGGCAATGAAAGCAATTCAAAAAGTATATAGCGCAATACTTGTTATCGCAGTATCAGCGTTCAGCAGCAAGGCACATGCCGAAGGCGATCCATTGATAGAACTGAAAAAAACGATCAGCAAGTCTTTTACAGTAAACAGCAACGAAAAGGTCTCGATCAATCACCAGTTTGGCGAACTCGTTATTCATACCTGGGATAAAAATGAAGTAAAGGCCGAGATCAATATCAAAGTATCCTCCGAAGATGAGGAATACGCACGCAGCGTACTGGATGCGATCAGTATCGATGCAGGTAAAAATGCCAACGGCGTTTATTTCAGAACTATCATCGGCGACATTGATAAAAAAAGATCACGCAGGGCACGTAACGAAAACAGGAACATTGATTATGTAGTGTACCTGCCTGCAGTAAATCCTCTGCTTGTAAACATGCAGTTTGGCAGCACCAATATTGCAGATTACAAAGGCCCGGTTGAAATAATTCATGAATATGGTTCTCTTACTACCGGCAACCTCTCCAATGTAAAGTCGATCTCTGCTTCCTATGGCTCTGCCAGCATCGGCGGTGTAAGCAACGGCAAACTGAGATTTGAATACGGTGATACCAAACTCTTCAACGTTTCTGGCGTAGTGACACTGAACACAGGTTATGGCTCTGTAAAGCTCAGCCTCGATAACAGCCTGAAAAGCCTGGATATGAAAAGCGAATATGGCGATATTCAGTTGGGCGTGCAGGACAACATCAATGCCAGCTTTACTGTAGAAACCAGCTATGCGGAACTGAAGAATAAAGGAGGGCTCAAGTTTGTAAAAGCCCGTGAAGATGAATCCGGTCCGGTGTTTGATCATACTTATACAGCTACCGGCGGTAATGGCTCTGCCAAAGTAAAGATCAAATCAGAATTTACACAGGTTACAGTAAGCAATAGTGTTTCCTTTGAAAGCTCTAAAGACAAAGGCACTAAGAAAAAAGAAAAGAGTATATAAACGAGGCGAACAGGTAGTATTGTGTGAGTGAGTGAATTGACGAATACAATTAAACACTGATCATATTTACTAAAGCTTTACACTACATGTTTGCAGTCAGCAGAACCAAAAGGTTCGCTACAGCGGGATACTTCAGCAATGAGGTCATCCCGTTTTTTTAACCACAAATCATTAACCCCCGGAACCGAAACCTAATACAATGAAGCCTTTTATTGTACTCCTGCTCTTATCTGCCATCTCAGGAAATCTCCTTGCACAAACCAGTACACTTGCAGAATATGATATACATACACAGCAGAAACTGGCCATTCAATATGCAGATACATTCGATAACCAATACCTGCACGATCTGGAACAACGTTACCATTTACGCGACCTGGTAAAGGACTGTAAAGACCAGGCCTCTATAGCATTGACCATTTGCTATTGGGTGCATAAGCAATGGAGACATGATGGCAGTAACCTGCCGTCAAAATCAGATGCTCTTTCCATATTGGACGAAGCAAAGCAGGGTAAGCAGTTCCGTTGTGTAGAATACGGTATCACCATTGCTGCAGCCCTCAATGCACTGGGTATTAAAAGCCGTACACTGGGTTTAAAGATGCGGGGAGTAGATACCATCAACGTTGGCGCTGGTCACGTAGTAACGGAAGCATGGCTCAGCGATCTGAAAAAATGGGTAATGGTAGATGGGCAATTCGATGTAATACCCTATAGCAACAATGTACCGTTAAATGCCTATGAACTGCAACAGGCTATTTACACTAACCCACAGGGTATCACTGTTAAAACTATTTCGCAGGATTATGCTGCCAGCGGTTATATTAACTGGATAAAGCCATATCTCTACTTTTTTGATATTGAGACAGACAACCGTGAACAATACGGACTTGAAAAAAGGATCAAACGGCAAGGCATTATGTTGGCACCTACACATGAAGCCTGTCCTGCTGTTTTCCAGAAAACAACCCCGATGAATTATCAGTGTACCCACGCTGTAAAAGCCTTTTACGCACCGGCTTTATAATATTTCATGATTCCTAGCCACACAAAAAATCCCGCCGGCATAGTACCGGCGGGATTTTTTATAAGATATAACTTTATTCTATTTAACCGCAGAGAACGCGGGTTACAAGAAATTTACGCAGAGTTGCCAGAGAGCATCTGTGCAATCCCTGTTTAATCCGCGAAATCCGTGATTATCTTCGGGTTTTACTACCACTCTGCTCTACTTCTTTATTCATTTCAACAATATCCACCGGTTGAGAAAAATCGCCCAGCAGGTATTTTGAATAATAATCTGCTAACTCCCAGAAAAAATATTCACTCATTTCAGCATAACCATGACGTTGGCCTGGCAGTAGTACAAAATCAAAACGTTTATTCGCTTTGATCAGTGCATTCGCCATGCGGATGGTATTGGCCGGGTGTACGTTATTGTCAATATCACCGGTAGTCAGCATCAGGTGACCTTTCAGGTTTTTAGCCAGGTCTGAGTTCTTCTCGATGTTATACAGGAAAGAGGTATCGCCTTTTTCGCTCACAATCTCTTTTACACCATGGTGCTTCTCACTCCACCAACGGTTATAAATATTATTCTCGTGGTTACCGGAAGAAGATACAGCCACTTTAAAGAAATCAGGATATACCAGCATAGCAGCAGTTGACATAAAGCCACCACCACTGTGCCCATGAATACCCACACGATTAATGTCAATAAAAGAATACCTGTCTGCCAGTTGCTCCGCAGCAGCCTTTTTATCGGCCAGGCCATAATCGCGTAGGTTGCCATAACCATAGTTATGATACCATTTTGAACGGGAAGGATTACCACCACGGTTGCCTACAGTAATCACAACAAATCCAATCTGCGCCAGGCGGTCAGTTCTGTCTGCACCACGGCTGAAGGATTTATTCACAGCCTCTGTTTGCGGACCAGGATATACGTACTCAATGATGGGGTATTTCTTAGTAGAATCAAAATCGTAAGGTTTATACATTACACCATACAGATCAGTAATACCATCATCAGCTTTTACTTTAAAAGGCTGTGGAAACCTATAACCAGCTTCCATCAAACGGCTCAGATCAGCCGTTTCAAGATCCATGATCTTTTTACCGGTGTTATCGTACAAAATTGATTTAGGAATAGTATTAACCCTTGAAAAGTTATTTACGTAAAACAGGCAGGCGTCATTCATACCGGGGTTAGGGTTGTCATAATCGCCGGGGTTCAGCAATTTCAAACCACTTCCGTCAAGGCCTACACGGTATAAGTGAAGATAATATGGGTCTTCATTAGCCTCTCTGCCATTACCGGTAAAATACAGGGTGCGGGTTTTCTCGTCAATACCTACCACATCTTCACAGTGGAATGAACCGGTTGTGATGGCATTTTTCAGTTTACCATTTTCATCATACAGGTAAAAATGAGCCCAGCCATTACGTTCGCTCCAGTGCACCAATTCTTTACCATTGTTGATCAGTGCCAGTCTGCGCACTTCCACATAAGTATTGAGTTTCTCTTCAATCAACACTTTTATGGTATTGGTAGCCACATCCACGTAGCAAACATCAATACGTTTCAGATCACGACTGGTACGGGTAAAATAGAACTTATCGTTTGTTCCCAGCCAGATAGCAGCACGAAACTCGTCGTCCCTTTCTTTTTCCAGTGCGGGTTTGCTCCAGAAAGAAATCGTCTGGTTTTTATACAGGTTCGCATTGATGATCTGTTTGGTCTTGTTAGTAAAATCAAACAACAAAAACTCATCAATTGGTGCATCTGGCTCACCGGGCATATGATATTTATATGTTTCCAGTGTAGGGCGTGGTTCAGCAATACTATTGATCACCCACAGGTCTTTCACTTTACGGGAGTCCGTACGTGTCATGGTAAAATGACGGGAATCAGGAGACCATAACAGGAAAACAGACTTACGTTTGTTCTTATTCTTCTCTTTCTCCACATTGGTTTCATTACCACCACCGCCATAGCTGTAGTTCTCAACACCATCAGTAGTCAACTGGTGATCTACAATTGTACTGTCATCCTCATTTTTAAGCGCCTTGTTGTAGTTCACGCTATCCATCCAATACAGGTTGTAATTGCGGGAAAACACTACCCATTGCTGGTTAGGAGCAATAGAAGCCCAGCCCGGACGGGGTTTTGGCTTTTTGAAATCTTTCAGTTCTGTCAACTCACCTGTCAGCAGGTTATACTCCAGGTAAAAGGTCTTTTTCTCTTTTTCTTTTGGTGCCGCCGGACCTCTTTTGCTGGCAGTATCTTTTTTCTCATTCTTCTCGTCCTTCTTATCCACTTCTTCAGTACTCTTTACTTCAAACTGGATGGTATTTTCATCTTTTACAAATTTGAGGTTTTCGATACCAAGGTGCTGGGCATCAAAAGGATCGCGGATCAGCAGGCTTAGTTTCTCAGCCATTGCAGCATTGTCAAACAACTGTTGTTTAGATGCTTTGGCAGGATCTGCGATATACCATTTTTTCCCTTCGCTGGTTTCATACACATACCAGAACCGCTCTGATTTTTTAAGCCAGTGCGGATCAACCGAGGTGCTGAACACCATTTTATCGAGTTTTTTGGGAGAAAAGCGGGATGCCAACTGGTAGTTGGCTTTAGTTACAGGAGTGTTCTGAGCAATAGCAGTTACTGAAGCTATCAATAAACATCCTGTAGCGAAAAGGAGTTTTTTCATTACAGTTCATTTAAATCAGCGTTCAAAATACATGATAAAAAGAGAGCAGATGATGCCGTTCATCAAGAATGACACGGAAGGGAATAATAAATGGGAAAGAGAAAAGAAAGATACCGGATACAGGTTACAAGATACTGGATTTGAGGTTGCAGCAACTGCAAACTGCCAACTTTCTTCCTGTCTTCCCTTCGAAATTCGATATTCGAAATTCAGCATTCGATATTTCTTCCAGACTTGTATTGACCTAACAACTAAAACCTAATTCCTAATACCTCTTCTTCTGCCTTCCCCCTACTTCAGGTACTCCGCCATTTCCCGCTGGTACTCCTTAGCTACTTCACCGGCTTTCACTGCAAAGTCTTCCCCGGAAGAAGCGAAAATGATGGCACGGCTTGCATTTACAAGAATGCCAACATCCTTATTCATGGCCTTAAGGGAGATTTCTTCCAAGCTACCACCCTGCGCACCAACACCGGGAACAAGATAAAAATGATCAGGTGTTAACTGGCGGATCTTTGTAAACCAGTCACTTTGTGTAGCACCTACAACAAACATTAGGTTATCCGGAGTGCCCCATTTAGCCGCAGTAGACAGTACTTTTTCATACAAAAGCCCATCACCCGCAGGCTGCAGTTCAAAATCAGCAGCCCCGCTATTAGAGGTCAGCCCCAGCAAAATGGTCCATTTACCACTATAGGCAAGAAAAGGCTGCACACTGTCAGCACCCATATAGGGAGCAACAGTTATAGAATCAAAAGGAAGTGCCTCAAAAAAAGCCTTGGCATATTGCGTAGAAGTATTGCCAATATCTCCGCGTTTGGCATCAGCAATGGTAAAATGTGTAGAAGGAATATACTTTACGGTTTTCTCCATTGCCTCCCATCCTTTCAGGCCCATGGATTCATAAAAGGCAGTATTGATCTTATAACTCACACAGTAATCTTTGGTAGCATCGATAATAGCTTTATTAAAAGCAAATACCGGGTCTGGTTCCAGCAACAGGTGTTTGGGGATCTTGGTAATATCAGTATCCAGTCCCACGCAGAGATATGACTTTTTTAACCTGATCTGTTCTACCAATTGCTGACGTGTCATATAAAAACAATTATGCTTGTTGTTGCAAAATCTGGCGCAAGATATTATTGAATTGCCATACTTCCTCAAAACTGTTATACAAAGCTACCGGCGCCAGCCTGATCACATTGGGTTCGCGCCAATCGGTCATTACACCTGCTTTACTAAGCGCGTCAAACACCTGTTTGCCGTTTTTCAGCATGTGCATCGATACCTGGCAACCTTTTTCACTTTCTCCTGTGGGAGTTATTATTTCCAATTGGTTACCAGCCTGTTCATTTACTTCATTCAGCAAAAACCATAACCAGGCATTCAACAACTTTCTTTTTTCCTGGATGTTCTGCCAGCCCGCCTCTTCTATAATGTCCAAAGCTGCTTTATGTGAGGCCAGTAATAGCAGTGCCGGTGTACTTAACTGCCAGCCTTCGGCAGACTGTACAGGTTTAAATCCCTGCTGCATCAGGAAACGCGTTTTCTTATCATACCCCCACCAACCTGCAAAACGTTGTATTTCCGGGTCGTTATGATAACGCTCATGAATATAAGCGCCACCTACTCCGCCGGGTCCTGAATTAAGGTATTTATAACTGCACCAGCAGGCAAAATCTACATTCCAGTGGTGCAATTGCAGGGACACATTTCCGGCGGCATGTGCAAGATCAAAACCCACCTTTGCTCCGGCAGCGTGAGCAGCCTCTGTGATCGCCGGGATATTAAATAACTGCCCTGAATAATAATTAATACCACCCCACAGCACTAGCGCTAATTCATCCTTGTGCCGGTCAATGGCGGCAATAATATCTTCATGACGAATATGATGTTCTCCTGTTCGCGGTGCAACTTCTATCAATATCTCTTTAGGATCAAAACCATGATGTTTGACATGAGTTTCAAACATATACTGATCGCTGGGAAAAGCCTTTGCTTCGCAAATGATCTTATTTCGCTTTCCTTCAGGGCGATAAAAACTCACCATCATCAGGTGAAGATTCACCGTAAGCTGGTTCATTACCACCACTTCATGTGGCAGCGCGCCCACCACTGTGCTCAATGTATTGGTAAGACCATCATGATAATGCATCCACGGTTGTTCGCCCATAAAAAAGCCTTCCACACCGTATTTGCTCCAGCTACTCAATATCTGCTGCAGGTAAGATTGTGTACGTACCGGTTGTAAGCCCAATGAATTACCAAGAAAATAGATCTGCTCTTTTCCATCATGAATAGGAATAATAAACTCTTTCCTGAGATCTTTTAAGAGGTCATTACTATCCAGTGTACGCGCAAATGACAAGCTATTTTCGAATTGCATAAGAAAACTGTTTAGAATTTAAATACCGGGTCGTAAAACGTCAGTCGTGAGAGGCTACAAGTGAATAGTCAATGGGCAATAGTGAATGCCTGTTCCTTGTAAACTTATCAACCTTCCAACTTGTAAACTGTATTTCCTTGTGCCTTGTCTCTTGAGCCCTCTGCCTTCTCAGACTTAATTCTTCATTTAAAGACTCCCCGTCCTTCCACCATCCACCGGTATGCTAATGCCGGTTACATACGATGCAGCAGGAGATGCAAGGAAGGCAGCTACTGCTGCTATCTCTTCTGCGTCACCAAACCTTTTCATTGGTACGCTCTTCTTCATTTCTTCCTCTATCTCCTCCTCACTCACCTGTTGTGTTTTGGCATTAGCCTGCACCAGTCCCTCCAAACGCTGGGTACTGATAAAACCCGGCAATACATTATTGACTGTAATATTAAATTGGCCAAGCTCATTGGCCATTGTTTTAGCCCATGAAGCCACCGCACCTCTGATAGTATTGGATACTCCCAGGTTAGGCAAAGGAATTTTTACTGATGTAGAGATCACATTAATGATACGGCCATACCCTGCTTCTTTCATAGAAGGTACAACAGCCTGAGTTAAGATATGATTACAGATCAGGTGTTGATTAAAAGCATCCAGGAAAGCCTGCTCTGTAGCTGTTGCAATGGGACCGGCTTTGGGTCCACCGGTATTATTGATGAGAATATGCACAGGTGTTTGCTGTACTACCAGCTGAATCACGCTTCTTACCTGTTCAGGCTGCGAAAAGTCAGCAGTAAAATAAGTGTGTTGTTGTGCTGCTGTTACAGGCAACTGGTTGATGGCTGCTTTCAGTGATTCTTCATTACGGGCAAGCAAGATACAGGTAGCGCCTAGTTTTGCCAGCGCATTAGCTGTTGCCAATCCTATTCCCTGTGTACTGCCACATACTACTGCTGTTTTTCCGGAGAGAGAAACATTCATAGTTCATTCGTTTGCAGTAAAGATAGGCAAATGCAGGTTTCACGTTAGGGGTTTCGGGGTTTGAAATCGCAAAACGTGAGTCGTCAGTCGTGAGTGGTCGCTGCTGATCCGTGAAACGTCAAATGTGAAAAGTGAAGCGAGGATATAGGCTGCGAGCCTTGAGCTACGAGCCGCGAGCAAATACAATAAACCATCCCGTACTTCGTACTTCTTATTTCGTACTTTCCTCAGGCCTTTTCAGGCTTTTGACATCATACTTCCGACTTCTGTCTTTCCTTCGAAATTCGATATTCAAAATTCAACATTCGATATTTCCACCTTCCGTACCTCCTTGTTAACTTATCAACCTTTCAACTTGTCAACTGTATTCCTTGTGCCTTGTCTCTTAAATCTTGTGCCTTTACCTACAACTTAAAACTTATAACCGGGTTTTCGCGTTTGGTGTTAAGCGTTCTGCGTTCTGCAATTCCTTGTCACCTCTCACTTCATTCTCAAATCTTCAAATTCGCAAATTTTCAAATTAAAGAATTAGCACATTAACATTACCCCCTTCCCCACGCCTGCCTCACTTCCATCTCAGCAGCGATCTTCTTCGCATCGGTATCCCCTTCTTTCAGTTTTTTGATAATATTCAGATAGCTTTCTTTATCCCTGTTCTGGCTCAGTTTAAAAACGCCATCCATTTGCAGTACTTCAATTTCAATAGCGACAATAGCTTTGGTAAGTCTGTCAATATATTCCTGTGGCAATTTTTCCATCAGCGAAGGAGATTCACTGTTGTTCTCAAACAAAGAAGTAGTTTGTTCCAATACTTCCAGCAATTCAGCATGCTCAAGAAAACGCACTGTACCTTTTACATGTACCGACATATAATTCCAGGTAGATCCCTGCTGTGGGTTGCTGTACCAACTGGCACTTACATATGTATGCGGGCCGGTAAACACTACCAGGGCATGAGGATTTGCCATAAATGCTTTGTGATGGTCAGTCTGACGCATAATATGCCCCTTCAGAAAGATCCGCTCTCCCTCTTCTCTGATCAGGAAAGGGATCTGTGTAGCAACAGGTTGATGATGCACATCACTTCCGGTAAATAGCGCAAAGGGATGCTGATGCATAAATGCTATCATCGCGGCGCGGTCTTTTTCTGTGAAATAAGGCAGACTGTACATATTACGAAGATAACTATTACATCAAAGTCTTACCATCCCTGCTGCTTTTATTGATAATTCTGTAGTTTAGAATGATATTTTAAGCCCATGAAACCGTTTATAACCAGGATCATTCTTGCACTGTTTTTGTTGATAGCAGCTTTCTCTACCACTTCTGCACAAACGCCGGATACAGTAGTAGTAAAGACAAACGACACCACAACAGCTCAAATCACACCTATTACATCTACTCCACCTGATGATGGCGATTTCACCCCGTTTCTGTTGCTGTTTGGCATTACAGTATTATCTTTTGTATTTGGAGCGGTAGCCATTGGGGCTTTTGCCGCCGCATTTGTTCTATTTACAATCGTTGCAATGACAGGTGCAGGTATCCTTTCAACCTCAATTATTGTAGGCATCTACAAACGTTCTTTTGCCGCCGGGTTTAAAACCTTCCTGGTAATAACATGCAGTATCGGAGGCGTTGTTGCAGGCGCTGCTACATTCTGGCTTATAGCACGATTACTGCATCTACAGGTTAGCACAGTTACAATGGTTACAGCCGGGGCATTAAGCGGATTTACAGGAGGTATTTTACTGGCTCTCTCTCTTTATAAGATCATAAGAGTACTGAGTACCTATGGAAAAAACAAGCTGATTGCCCATTAAGTATTGAGAATTGAATATTCCCCAAATAAAAACTGCCGGTCGTAAAACCGGCAGTCACTTATTATAATATAATGTTGTTTTGATCTTCAACAACGCTAAAGCCGACACTCAAAACCTGCCCCCCAGCTACGCCATCATTTCCACTACTCTCGACGGAGCCACTTTAGCATTACGCATAGCAATGCTGCGGGCAGTATTACCTGCAAACTCTTCCATAGCAACACGGGTTATCTCATCATCACCTACCATAGCGGGAATACCATTGTCGCCGCCTTCGCGGATACTTTGTACCAGTGGAATTTGTCCCAGGAAAGGCAGATCATACTCTTCAGCCAGCCTTTTACCACCTTCTTTACCAAAAATATAATATTTATTATCTGGCAGTTCAGCAGGAGTAAAATAACTCATGTTTTCCACCAGCCCGATAATAGGTACTTTAATCTGTGCCTGTCCAAACATAGCAATGGCTTTTTTCGCATCAGCCAGTGCTACTTCCTGCGGAGTTGTTACTACCACTACCCCGGTTACAGGAACAGTTTGTAATAAAGTAAGGTGAATATCGCCGGTACCGGGAGGCATATCAATTACCAGGTAATCCAGTTCATCCCAGTATACATCGGTTGCAAACTGGCGGATAGCGCTGCTGGCCATTGGGCCACGCCAAACCACTGCATTTTTCTCATCAACCAGCAGGCCGATGCTCATCAGCTTAATACCAAAGCGCTCCAGAGGCACAATCATGCCTTTCTCACTTTGTCCTGTGTTCATCATCATCGGCCTTTCGCCACGCACGCCAAACATAATGGGCACGCTGGGACCATAAATATCAGCATCCATCAGTCCCACTTTGGCACCACCACGTGCAAAAGCCAGTGCCAGGTTGGCAGAAATGGTGCTTTTACCCACACCACCTTTACCACTCACTACAGCAATGATATTTTTTACGCGGGGCATTACCGCATTACCGGCATCTTTACGATTACTGCTGGTATTAGCAGTAAAATTCACAGTTACTTTCGCTTCTTTATTAATAAGTAAACGCACAGCATTGGTACAGGCTGAACGGATCATATCCTTCATAGGACATGCAGGTGTTGTAAGCACTACAGTAAACGAAACAGCATCGCCGTCTATCACAATATCTTTAACCATATTGAGCGTTACAATATCCTGCCCCAGGTCGGGTTCCTGAACATTGCGCAATGCATCTAATACTTGCTCTGAAGTCATTCCTCTAATAGTTTTGTTAAAAAGAATCCGTTCGCTGCAAAATTAACCATTAACAGGGGTATTTTGTTGAAACTATTTTATTCATACTCTGTATATTTGGTGCGCATGAAAAAATATTTACTCATTGTTACGTTGCTCGCAGTAGGGGTTCCATTTGCGGCAAATGCACAGTTCGAAAAATTAAAAGACTCTGTGGTACAATTGTTTGGTGTGGTTATGACCGCCGACAGTTTAAAAGCAATTCCTTCCGTAACCGTGGAGATCAAAGGTCAGAAAAGAGGAACTTTTACGAACGAACAGGGCGTATTTTCCATAGTAGCAATGAAGGGCGATGTTATTGAGTTTACTTCCGTAGGTTATAAACCCAAGTTGGCTGAGATTCCCCGCGACCTCGAAGGCAACCAGTTCAGCATTATTCAGCTTTTAGTTACAGATACAGTATATCTTCCTGCCACCATCATCAAGCCGCGCCCAACGCGCGAACAGTTTGAACGCGATTTCGTGAAAGCCGATATTCCGGACGATGATCTTGAAATTGCGCGCAAAAATACCGACGAATCCAAGCGTCGGGCTCTATCGAAGACACTTCCCCGCGATGGTGGAGAAAATACCAATATGATGCTGAAAAATAACGCCCAGCGCGCTTATTATTCAGGTCAGGCACCTCCACAGAACATTTTCAACCCATTTGCATGGAATGAATTCATAAAAGCCTGGAAACGAGGAGATTTTAAGAATAATAATTGATGTAAGAATACAGTAATCAGGGATTGGGAATCAGAAATTAGGTTTCAACTGGTAGCAAATACAAGTCTGGAAGAAATATCGAATGCTGAATATCGAATTTCGTAGGGAAGACCAAATTTAAGAACCCGAAACCTCAAACACTAAACCCGGAACCGTCCTCACGACTGACGACTCACGTTTCACGATTGCCGTCTGCCGGTTTACGATCCAGTATCTTGTATCCTGCATCTGAACCCGAAACAGCCCTTACGATTGCCGGGGTTCACCATTCACTATCAAAAAAACTGCTATATGAATCTGAAGAAAGTATCTGTTATTGGTGCTGGAACAATGGGTAATGGTATTGCGCATGTGTTTGCCCAAAGCGGATTTGAGGTAAACCTGGTAGATGTAAATGCCGACCAACTCGCAAAAGCCCTCCAGACCATCAGTAAGAATTTCGACAGGCAAATAGCAAAAGGCAGTATTTCTGAAGAACAGAAAAAAACAGCGCTCGCAAACATTTCAACTTTTTCTGATATCTCCACCGGTGTAAAGGATGCTGATCTGGTTGTAGAAGCTGCTACCGAAAACACGGATCTAAAACTAAAGATCTTCCGCCAGATAGATGAAGCTGCTCCTGCCGGAACTATCCTGGCTACAAATACCTCTTCCATTTCCATTACAAAAATTGCTGCTGCCACCAAAAGACCTCAGCTGGTTATCGGTATGCACTTTATGAATCCTGTACCGGTAATGAAACTGGTAGAGATCATTAATGGATATGCTACAGATAAAAATGTTACTACCGCTATTGCTGAGTTAAGCAAACAATTGGGCAAAATTCCCTGCGTGGTAAACGACTATCCTGGTTTTATTGCCAACCGCATATTGATGCCCATGATCAATGAAGCTATTTACAGTTTATACGAAGGGGTAGCTGGTGTAACAGAAATTGATACAGTAATGAAACTGGGTATGGCCCACCCCATGGGACCATTGCAACTGGCAGATTTCATCGGGCTGGATGTTTGCTATTCTATCCTCAACGTATTGCATGATGGATTCGGTAATCCTAAATATGCTCCCTGCCCACTTCTCACCAATATGGTTACTGCAGGCTTTCTCGGCGCAAAAACCGGCGAAGGATTTTATCAATATACCGCAGGCAGTAAAGACCTGGTAGTAAGTCCGCGCTTTGCTTAAAGCTGAATGCGAAACGCAAATTATCCTGAAACTCAGCATATGTACTTATAAAGTACTCCTGATGTTATAGTTGCTTTTAGCGTCAGGCGTTCAGCGTTTAGCCCCTCTTTCGGCCCTTCCGTCTTCCGGACTTTTTTCTTACATTCACATACGATACGATTGCCGTTTTGTATGAATTACCAATCACTGACTGATAACAGGCTGGTGGAACTATTAAAGTCATCCGACCAGAAAGCCTTCCGGGCGCTGTACGAACGGTATTGGAAACAATTGTTCTTCATAGCTTATCACAAACTCCGCTCAAAAGAACTGGCAGAAGAAGTAGTCCAGAATATTTTTACAGGCATCTGGGAAAAAAGAACGACCAGCGATATCCGCGAGCCCGAACATTATCTCAAAACAGCTCTCCGCTACCAGGTCATCAGCACTATTCAGGCACAACTTGCTAAAGAAAAAATGCTGCACAGTCCATCCTTTCAGCCAGAACTGGAAGAAGATGCTTTTTCATCTATCAACCTCATGGACCTGCAAACAGCCATGCAACAGGCAATCGCCATGCTTCCTGATAAAACCGGGGAAATATTCAGGCTCAGCAGGCTGGAACATTATCCCGTAAAACAGATTGCACTTCGTTTAAACATCTCTGAAAAAGCGGTGGAATACCATATTACCCGCTCGCTCAAACTCATGCGCATACAACTCAGGGAATTTATGGTACTGCTACTGTCCTTCCTCATCTCAATGTTCTGATCTCCCCTTCCTTATAAAACGTTGTTTTTCAGATTAGTGCAAACAACCTTTTTAATTCATCAAAAAAATATGCCTGGGGATTTAGGGATCGTATTGCATTTACAGACTTATTTATTGACTAGCCAACCAAAATAGTTTTCATGAACCGACAGGAATTTCACGCTCTCTTAGAGCGCTACATAACAGGGAAAAGTACAGAGGCAGAAAAAGAACTTGTAAACCAGTGGTATGAACTGCTGGACGACGCAGACCTGCCTTCCGTAAGCAGTACAGAACTGGAGACTATTGAACACAGGCTCTGGGAAAAAATACAATCAACCAGCACAGATACACCAGTCAGGAAAATAAACCTTCGATGGATAGCTGTAGCAGCTACCATAGCAGCAGTATTATTAATCCCTGCTGCATACTGGTGGTCTACACATCGTACCGGACAGCAGGTATGGTATGCCGGTATAGCCGCTGTAAAAACGATGAAACAACAGGTAAATACTACCCAAAAGATCATGACTGTTCAATTAGAGGATGGTAGCAAAATAACATTGTATCCCGGAGCTTCAGTAAGCTATCCGCAACATTTTGAAACAGCCAGAAGAGAGGTCTATCTTGAAGGGCAGGGATTTTTTGAAGTGCATAAAAACCCGCATCAACCCTTTTATGTGTATAGTCAAAACATTGTAACACATGTACTGGGCACCAGCTTTATGATAATGCCCGATAAAGAAAAGGGATTAACATCAGTAGCCGTAAGTACCGGTCGTGTAGAGGTTACAGGGAAAAACGAATACAGCAACAATGGTATTATTCTTACTCCCAATCAACAGGTAGTGTACAATATCAGGGAAAATCATTTTGAAGCATCACTGGTTGAAAAACCAGCACCATTACCCGCTGTTGCCGGCAGCATTTCGGAAAAACAGCTTATGACGTTTGAAGATGCCCCGTTACAACAAGTGCTGGCTGCAATTGGTAAACAATACGGTATAGAGATCATAGAAGAAAATGAAAACCTTGATAATTGCCCGTTTACAGGTGATATCAGCGGACAGTCACTGTATAATAAACTGGACCTGGTATGCCTGTCAGTAAAAGCTACTTATGAAATAAAAGGAACCAAAATACTGATCCGCGGCAAAGGCTGCAACTAGATCTGTAATTACTTAACCAAATAAACTGAATATGAAAACATGCTTTGAACCTACATAATTGCCGCTAACAGCAACATACTTCAATAAAAAGCCGGTAATGCTACGAACATTCCCGGCCATAGATTTCTGACGCAAATAAGGCTATTATTTAACGACCAAAAATCATATGAATTTATGAAAAAAAAGCAATTCATTGCTTTAACCCTCGTTGCAATGAAAATAACGATTGTACAGATTGCCTTTACTATGATCACCGCTGCGTCGTTGTACGCCCATACAACCAGCGCACAGGAATACCTTAACCGCCCGGTAACCATACAGGTACAACAAACAGAATTGAAAAAGGTGATTAACTTTCTGCAGCAGCAAACCGGCGCACGGTTTGTGTACAGCTCCCGGTCTATTGGTGCAGACAGAAAGATCTCCTGCTCGGTAAACCAGAAAAAGCTCAGCCAGTTCCTCGAAGATATCTTCGGTCCGTTGCAGATCGCTTACAGAACGATTGATGACAATATCTTACTCTATTCACAGGACGAAACTACAGGAGGTACTGCCGCCATATCGCGCATCCCCATATTGAATGTTGTATTCGACGGAGGCATCCGGGGAGCTGTTAAAAATAAAAGAGGCGAACCATTATCCGGCGTTACCGTCAAACTTGCCGGACCAGAGACCATGACACTTACTGATGCCAATGGTAACTACGAATTCAGAAAAGTACAGTCAGGCAATTATACCCTGCAATTCTCCTATGTAGGGCATCAGACCAAAGAAATAACAGTAACTGTAGGCGATGATGTTACCATAGCTGACGCCGTACTGACTGAAGACATCCTGAACCTGCAGGATGTGGTGGTAACAGGTAGTGTAAATCCACGACGTAAGATTGCCTCAAGCGTGGCCATTACAAGCTATAACAGTAAAAAGATCCAGGAACTGGCCCCATCCAGCGCTGCCGATCTGTTACAACACGTACCGGGCTTTTTAGTGGAAACCTCTGGCGGCGAAGTTGGTAACAACCTCTTTGCCCGTGGTATTCCTTCTGCCGGTGCTTATGAATATGTACAGATCCAGGAAGACGGTATGCCGGTATTTGAAGACGGAGCACTGCAATTTGCCAATGCCGATAACTGGCTCAGGGTAGATGAAACCATTTCGCGTATGGAAGCACTCCGTGGTGGCTCAGGCTCCGTATTCGCTTCCAATGCACCCGGTGGTATTATCAATTTTATCAGCAAAACTGGCAGCAATAAAACAGGTGGCACAGCACGATTAACGGGGGGTACATCCGGCCTCTTCAGAGCCGATCTGAATGTAAGTGGCGCATTGGTCGAAGACAAACTGTTCTTTAATATCGGCGGTTTTTACCGTGTAGACAATGGCATCCGCAATCCCGGCTTTAAAGCCAATAATGGCGGACAAATCAAAGCCAATCTTAAATACAACCTCGAGAAGGGTTATGTAAAACTTTATTTCAAAAAGCTTAATGATAAAAACCTTTTCCTGCTACCCATTCCTTTAACAGATAAAGACCACCCCAAAGGCATAGATGGTTTCAACCCCAATACAGGCACACTTACATCACGCAATTTCAGTCAGCTGGAAGTACCACAATATGGTGGTGGCTATTATCGCCGTAATCTTGAGAACGGGGTACACCCCGATGTTACAGCGATAGGCGCGGAATTTAAAACAGACCTGGGGAGCAATTTTTCAGTGACCAACAATATGCGGGTAACAAATATCAAACTCGATTATACAGCCATCTTCCCGGGTGCAGAACCACAGACGGCGGCTGATTTTGCTGCAAATTACACAACAGCATCAGGAGCCAGTTTCCCGGTTGCCAATCCCGGTTATTCTTATGTATCTACCGGTGCTGTTGCCAATCCTGCATTGGTAGCCAAGGTTGGATACTGGGCTATTGATAAGCAGATGCAGAACTTTGCCAACAACCTCCGGTTCGAATACAAAGTAAAAAACCTCAGTCTATCAGTAGGTCATTACTATTCAAACTGGACCTCCGACCAGCAATGGAATTGGAGCAACCTGTTACTGGAAGTATCAGACAACCCGCAATTACTGAACCTGGTAGACAAATCACTGGCACCCACTGCGGCTAATTATTCACGTACCTACAATGGCGTTACAGACATCTCATGGCTCACCCGCCAGGCACAAACCAAAGGAGACCT
Organism: Chitinophagaceae bacterium; assembly: GCA_047602185.1. Taxonomy (GTDB): domain Bacteria; phylum Bacteroidota; class Bacteroidia; order Chitinophagales; family Chitinophagaceae; genus PMP191F. The sequence continues at coordinate 3,112,231 of JASGHY010000001.1, forward strand.
GAATGCCCTGTTTGCCAATGCAGAGATCACAGCTTCAGATAAACTTACTTTTGATATAGGCTTGCGTTATGATATTGACAGGTACAGTGGTTACCAGGGTAACTCACAGTTCTTTTCTCAAAATCTGGATAACAACAGTAGCTTCAACTATAATTTTTCTACCACTACTGCTGATAACTCTATTACCACCACTGAAGGGCCCTATTTCAACTGGAAGTATAAAGTAAATCGCCTTTCAGGAAGTGCTGCAGTCAACTACAAGTTCACCAACAATATGGCAGCCTACTTCAGGTATAGTAATGGTTTCCGCTCTCCTATTGAAGAAGCATTTTACGACAATGCCCATAACCTGGGTGTTCTTAAACCTACTTATGTAAGCCAGTTTGAACTGGGTTACAAATACCAGGCAAAACAATACGCCTTATTTGCCAACCTGTTTTACATGAAGCTCGACAATATCGCATTCACCGATATCCTCGCCAATGGAACTTCTGAAAACAAATTTGCCAAAGCCGCCAATATGGGTATTGAGTTAGAAGGTGAGGTAAATACCGGCCCTTTCTCGCTCAGTGTTTCTGCCACATTGCAGGACCCCGTATTTAAAGACTTTAAAGGCAATGGCTTCGATTACAACGACAACAAAGTACGTCGCATACCTGCATTCTATGGCAATCTCCGCCCATCATTCATGATTACCAAAGGGCTTTCCGTGTATGTTGAACTGAATCATTTCGGCAAAAAGTATTCAGACAATGCCAACCAGTTCAAATTACCAACCTTTAATGTATTGAATGCAGGCATTGCCTATGTAGTGAAAAAAGTTCGCTTTGCAGTAGATGCAACCAACCTTACCAACACCATAGGCTTAACAGAAGGCAATCCCAGGATCACTACAGCACCGGGCGCTATCTATTACGCAAGACCCATCCTGGGCCGCTTTGCCAAAGCCTCTGTTACAATTGACTTCTGATTTTCCGGGGAAATGCTACATAATAAAAACGGCAGTCTGCAATACAGGCTGCCGTTTATTTATAATTTGTTTTATTCACGCAGGCGCTTCTTACTTCTTATTTTCCTTTTTCACATCTACATTGCGGATGTCTTTAAAACGATACAAGGCTTCCTGCAAACGCCCCTTGGGAATGCCTATTACAAGATGGCAGAATAAGGTCATATCCTGCTGGATCACGGTACAGTTCAGTTGTTTTACCACCATCATTACATCATTCATAGAAGTATAGTCAAACTGAAGGGAATAGTTCTCTTCTATCGGCTTTTGTACTACAGGCGTCACCTGCAATACCAGCGAAGCTGCGGTTTTATAAGCATTGATCAGCCCGGGCACACCCAGTAAAGTCCCACCAAAATAGCGTACTACAACAATGAGTGTATCAGTTAGCTGTTTGCTGTCTATTTGTCCCAGGATAGGTCTGCCGGCTGTTCCGGACGGTTCGCCATCATCACTTACCCGATAGGTATTCTTATCTGTGCCGACCCTGTAAGCAAAACAATGATGAGTCGCTTTAGGATGTTCTTTTTTTACCGTTTCAAGGTTCTTTTTAAACTCCTCAGCAGAAACAATGGGAAAGGCATAGGCTACGAACAGGCTACCCCTGTCCCGAAACTCAGCAACTCCATTCTTCTCTATGGTATTGAAAAAATCCTGTTCGCTCATAACACGCATTTCCTGGACAGACATTCCGCTAGATTGTAGGTTTTAAGTTCATTTTTTGTAAATAAAGCTGAAAGTAAAATGCAAGTCAGGAGGCTAGAAAGAAAGACAACTTTTGGCAACTACGACTGACAATTCCCATTCACTATTGACCATTGACTATTCACCTGCCTTAGCCTACTTACGACTCACGATTGCCGTCTGCCGATTCACTATTGACTAACTGCAATTACTCACAATTTACATTTCACGCGGGGTTCATAAGATAATGGATACTATCGCCGGCAAGTTGTTCCTGTTGTTGTAACACACCCTTACTAAGAGCCGGGGCAGGTACGCCGGTATAAGCAAACAACGTTGAGTTTGTAATGATACGACATTCATCCCACAATCCTTCATCAATAAACGACTGTAGCAATTGTGCGCCCCCTTCTACCAGCACACTCTGCACTCTTAAATGATACAGGGCATGCACCATCTGCTGCACAAGGCTCACATCCCGGGTAACCCGGTAATACAGCAGGCTCTCGCTCTCCTCGTGCTTAAGGGCATTGAAAACGACCGTTTTAACCTCTTTATTGAACAATTGCAGGGACGATGGCAGCCGCAGATCCATATCTACCACCAGGCGTACCGGGTTATGGCCTTCCCAAAACCTTGTGGTCAGCGAGGGATCATCAAACAATGCGGTATTGGTCCCCACCATAATGGCCGCTTCCTCACTTCGCCATTTATGTACCAGCCGGTTGGTCAGTTCATTACTGATCAGTAAACGGCTATGATCTATATTCCCGATCTTTTTATCAGCAGTTTGTGCCCATTTCAAAATAATATAAGGCCGGTGCTTCGTATTGAAGACGATAAACCGTTTATTCAGCTCCAATGCCTCTTTTTCCAGTACGCCGGTTGTCACCTTTATGCCCGCAGCTTCCAGCTTTTCAATTCCCTTGCCATCAACCTGAACAAACGGATCTCGGCAACCAATTACCACATGAGGAATCCTGTTTGCGATTATCAGATCAGCACAGGGAGGTGTTTTACCATGATGAGCACAGGGCTCCAGGGAAACGTATATGGTAGAATGAGGGATCAGCTCCCGATCTGCTTCCTGTACACTGCGAATGCAGTTTACCTCGGCATGTGGCTGACCATACAAACGGTGATAGCCTTCACCAATAATACGATCATTATATACCAGCACCGCCCCTACCATAGGATTCGGTGCAGTAAAGCCCGCAGCCAATTTAGCCAGCTCCAGGCAACGATGCATATATTTCTGATGACTATCCAATAACTAAAATTCAGTACAGGCCGCAAATATACTGAATGCAGCCGTGAATGAGGCCGGGGGGTGAGCAATCGTGAAGCGGCAGTCGTGGGTGGTTGCGGCCGTATTTGCTCGCCGCTCGTAGCTCAAAGCTCGCGGCTGTTTTGCCAACTGCTAACTTTCTTACTGCTCGCAGCTTGTATTCGCGTTAAGCCTTCAGCTTCTCCTTCAAAATTCGATATTCAGAATTCGACATTCGATATTTCCCCTCGTACTTCGTACTTCTTATTTCGTACTTACTTGAACCTTAACCCTTATACCTTAAACTTTATACCTTTACCCCCATGACCCTCAAGGAAGCACAAATTCAGTTAAAGACGGCATTGCAGGTAGTGTATGAAGACCGTGAGGCCACTACCATTACCGATTGGGTACTGGAGCATCTTACCGGTTGGAAAAAGATAGACCGCGTAATGAATAAGGACAATCAGCTTTCGGATGCAATTACAACACAATTGCAGCAATATACCGGCAGGTTGCTGCAGCATGAGCCCGTTCAATATGTATTACACGAAGCATGGTTTTATGGAATGCCCTTATATGTTGACGAAAATGTGCTGATCCCCCGGCCGGAAACCGAAGAACTGGTAGAATGGATGATACAGGAAATCAGAGATCCGAAAGGGATGGAGATCCTGGATATTGGTACCGGCAGTGGTTGTATTCCCATCGCACTGAAAAAACAATTGCCGGGAGCCAGGGTATCAGCCTGCGATGTAAGTGAGGGAGCTTTAGCTGTAGCAAAACGCAATGCTGCAGACCAACAGGTAACTATCAATTTTATTCAGGTAGACTTTTTGCAGGCGACTTTATGGCCACAATTACCGCAGGTAGATGTAATTGTCAGCAACCCGCCTTACATTCCATTACGCGATAAAGCAACCATGCACAACAATGTGCTGGATCACGAACCTCATCTGGCCTTATTTGTACCGGACAACGATGCACTCCTTTTTTACCGGAACATTGCCAACTTTGGATTACAACAACTCAATCCTGGCGGAAAGATCTTTCTTGAGATCCATGAAGATTTGGGAAAGGCAGTTTGTGATCTTTTTACCACCAAAGGCTTCACCCGTGTAGAATTAAAAAAAGATATGCAGGGAAAGGAAAGAATGGTAAAAGCAGAAATGAGATAATATACAAGATGTATGAAACAGAGGCCTGAGAAGGCAAAAAGTACGAAATAAGAAGTACGAAGTACGGGATGGTTTATTGTATTTGCTCGTAGCTCAAGGTTCGCAGCCTATATCCTCCCTTCACTTTTCACATTTGACGTTTCACGGATCGGCAACGACCACTCACGACTGCCGATTCACGTCTCACAATTCCCCATTGACCATTCACCCATTCCCCTATTGTGCCTTATTATCAACCAGCAGCGTAGTTCTCGCTCCCAGCTCACGGGCAATACGCATTACAGCAACCACATCATCCAGCGGAACGGTTTTATCTGCATTAATAGCAATAGTAGCCTGGGTAGAATCCTTCATCACATAAGGCTGAATAATGTTCTTCATATCTACTATCTGAACAGACTTACCATTGATAACATATTCGCCGGTAGGCTTAATATTTACAATAACTGTTTGTTTCGCTTTGGTATCGCTCTTTGCCTTAGGCTGAGATAACTTGATAACGTTGGGATTGGCCAGCGTAGAAACGATAAGGAAAAAGAACAACAGGATGAACAGGATGTCGTTCAACGCTCCCGCATGTAATTCCTGGTGTCCTTTTAATCTTTTTCTCAGGTTCATTATCAATAATTATGAGTGACGATAGCTGGTTCAACTCTTTTATCGTGTAGGTTCCTGCAGAATATCAATAAACTCTGCACTTGCCGCTTCCATTTTATTAACTGTTTTATCGATCTGGGCATTCAGGAAGTTATAACCAACGTATGCCAGCAAACCAATAATAAGACCAGAAGCAGAAGTGATCATCTTTGTATAGATACCGCCGGCAATGTTTGCAGGAGTAAACTCACCGGATGTATTGATATTATAGAACAATTGCAACATCCCGAAGATGGTTCCCAGGAACCCGAACATCGGCGCAATACCATATACCAGCGACAGTACAGGAAGATTACGCTCCATTTTATAGATCTCCAGTTTACCCACGCTTTCCATGCTTTTTTCAATAGCATCAATGGGCTTACCGATACGTTGCAGACCTTTATCGATCATGCGGGCTACCGGGTTAGGAGTATTTTTAGCCAGCGAGCGGGCTGCTGAGATATTGTTGCTGAAAATATTATCCCGGATAATATTCATGAAATTGGGATCAATATTGCTGGCTTTGCGGATAGCGATCAAACGCTCAAAAAAGAAGAACACCGCCAATACCAGTAACAGTCCCAGGGGGATCATAATCGGGCCACCATTCGCCAGCAATTGCATGATATTCATCGAATGCTCTGTCTGGGTATTTGCCGCCATCACATTTTTAAGCGAGTCCGCTACTGTAGTAGCCGGGTTATTAACCTGCAAAAAAAACCAATTCATTCATGGAATTTTAATGGTGTAAATGTAAACAAATGTGTGCCTAAAACGCCCGGGAGCAATTATTATTTCTTAAAAGATTGTTATGATCGTCAATACCGAACGCTTAACGCCCAACGCAAAATGCCAATATCAGTACCGGATACAGGCTACAAGATCGTAAGACGCGAGAATTGTTTCGGGTTTTGAGTTTAGTGTTTCGTGTTCTGAAATTTGAGGTTTCACGCAAAGACAGCGAAAGCTCGCAAAGCAGCAAAGCTGTTTTATTAACTGCAAATTGCCAACTGCAAACTTTCTTATTGCTCGCCGCTCGCGGCTGTTTTGCCAACTTTCTTTCCGCCTTTCCTTCGAAATTCGATATTCGAAATCCAGCATCCGATATTTTATCCATACTCCCCTTGTCACCTTGTTAACCATTCAACCTGTCAACTATCTTCCGGACTTGTATGCACCAACAGCTAACACCTAAAAACCTAACTCCTCAATTTGCACATTACCACATCCGCACATTAACCAATTACTTCTTCATCTCCATCATTGCCATGATCTGCTTCATGGTACGCTGCATACCTTCACTGCTTCCATCGAGGAAAATAACATTACCCTTACCCGCTTCAGCAAAGTTTTTAATAGCCTCTGTCCACATACTGAACAGGATCACATTCGTATCAAGGTTGGCTTGTTTCATTTGCTCTGCCGCCTGGCTCATACCTTTAGCCACTTCTTCACGGAACAGGGCCACACCTTGTCCACGCAACTGCGCTGCCTGACGTTCAGCCTCTGCTGCAATTTTAATAGCATTACCTTCAGCTTCAGCCGATTTGGTTTTAGTGATCAGCAATGCCTGTCCTTCATTCTCTGCAGCCGCTTTCAGGTTGTTACTGGCCACTACCCTGCTCATAGAATCCATAATAGCCTGGTCAAAAGTAATATCATTGATCTGCAGATCCAGCAGGTGATATCCCCAGTCCTCCAGCAGGTGATCGATCTGTTCTTTCACATACTCTACGATCTCTTTACGTAATCCCAATATTTCGGCCTGGCGCTTGGTTGCAACAAACGAACGAATAGTCCCCTCAATAGTCCTAGTAAGCGCCTGCATAAGATCCCGCTCACTCAGGAATTTAAATGCTACTTTTTTGATAGTCTCTTCTTCCGCATTCTGCACAGCATACAACAACATACTCTTAAAATATACATTCGCCTGATCGGCCGTTACAGCCTGGAATTCCATTTCCACCGAACGGTTCTGGATGCTTATCTTTTTATAGATCTGTTCTATAAAAGGTATCAGGAGACGTAAACCAGGAGTTAAGATGCGTTGGTACTTTCCGAAAACAGTTACTACACCAATAGTACCCTGGTTAACAGTTTTTAACCCGGCAAAAATTATCAGGAGGATTACAAGAACCCACCAGTATGAAGTAAGAAGAGCCATAACAATGGTAATTTGACATTGAAAATACATTTTTTCCTCTTTCTGCAAAGGAATCATTTAGCACCTTAAAGCGCTTAATGAGTTACCTTTATGTATCATGACAACAGACAGCACCACTTTTTACGATATCGTTATTATTGGCGGAGGCCCGATAGGATTGGCTTGTGCGTTGGAAGCACAAAAAGCGGGGTTAACTTATTGTATCCTCGAAAAAGGATGTCTTGTTAATTCACTGTACAACTATCCTTCCAACATGACTTTTTTTTCTACATCCGAAAAACTGGAGATCGGAGGCATCCCTTTTGTATCCAATAACATCAAACCAACAAGACCGGAAGCATTGGAATATTACCGTCGCGTGGCAACTTCGCGTCATCTTAATATTCATTTGCAACAAAAGGCAGAAAGCATTACCCCCATTACTGGCGGCGGATATACCATTACTACTTCATCACATCAATACCAGGGTCGTAAAATTATTATCGCTATTGGTTTTTATGATATCCCGGTTAAACTGGACATACCCGGCGAAGACCTTCCCAAAGTAGTGCATTACTATAAAGACCCCCATTTTTATGCCATGCACAAAGTAGTGGTGATAGGTGCCAATAACTCTGCTGTAGATGCGGCGTTAGAAACTTACCGCAAAGGAGCCGATGTTACAATGGTCATTCGTACCGGCGAAATAGGCAAACGGGTAAAATACTGGGTAAAACCTGATATTGAAAATCGCATTAAGGAAGAAAGTGTTAAGGCATTTTTCCATTCAACGCTCAAAGCTGTTCGTCCGCACGAAGTAGATATTCAAACTCCCGAAGGTATTGTCACCATCCCCAATGACTATGTAATAGCAATGACTGGTTACAAACCCAATTTTGATTTCCTTCGCAAGGCAGGTATTCAGTTATCAAACGATGAAAAGCTGCAACCCCAATACAATTCAGTCACTATGGAAACCAATATGCCGGGCATTTATCTGGCAGGTGTTGTCTGTGGCGGCATGGATACACATACCTGGTTCATTGAAAACTCCCGTGAACACGCAGAACTGATCCTGAAGGCAATTAAGGAGAAAACACAGTGAAGAAGCTGAGTAATGTCTTTCTTGGTTAAGAGTTTTGCCTCCATCCGGGGTTTTAGACGTTTATTCGCCCGATTCCCGACAATACCCCCAAAAGACCAAACACTAAACAGACCTACAGGAAAAGATGTAGAAAGTGCGCCTTTACTCCGCATTAGAACACAAGACCTCTTAAAGACCTGATAAAGACCCCATAAACAGGTCTTACCCTTCCAGCCCCCCCTTTGTATTCTACTTATAACCTAAAACCTACAACTTGTAACACCTGTACTGCGTTAGGCGTTCTGCGTTAAGCATTCAGCAATTTTCACTCCCAATACCTGGTTCCCAATTCCGGTATTCCATCTGCACATCAGAAAATCTGCACATTTGCACATTATCCCATTCCTGTATTCTACTTATAACCTAAAACCTACAACTAAAAACCTGCATTCCCCCATTTTCAAATCTTCAAATTCTGAAATTTTCAAATTAAAGAACTCGCACATCAATAACTCTCCTTCCTATACACAAAGATCTCCACCCGCCTGTTTTGCTGACGCCCGGCAGGAGTACGATTGGTGGCTACAGGTCTCAGGTAGGCAAACCCACGAACGGTGAAATAAGTTTCGGCCAGGGGCACTCCTGTTACCAGGTAATTCTTTACAGACAAAGCCCTGTTTTCCGACAACTGCTGATTATACAGCAACTTCCCTACACTATCCGTATGCCCTTCTATTATTACCGAATCAATGGTATAGGTAGCCAGTTTGCGGGCAAAGCTATCCAGCAGGTTAAAACTTTGTGTAGTCAACTCATATCTTGCTGTTGCAAAAAATATATCGGGGATAATAAGCGTATCAACCCGTTGTCTTTGCTGTAATCTTAACCTCGTACGGGGCAATGTGATCTTCACTGGTGGTTGCTTACGCATATAGTACATCCTTCTCTCTAGCAATTGGTGACGCGGATCATCATTATAGATCTCCCTTTTCAAGCTATCGGCCGAAGCACACAAAACTTCCCGTGGGTCCATGGGTATCAGGGACACATCATCTATAAAGAAGTAATAATCATTCTGGTATTCTGCCCTCGATATTTTAGTATAGTCGATTCTTTTAAAATTCCCGATAGACATAAAAGCCTCGTCGCCTCTTGCAGTATAAATGAATTCCATCTTCTGCCATACAAAAGGACTTTCCTTCTGGGGGTTAATACGTTCGGGAGCCCATAACTGGGGTACGATATCTTTAAAATATCGTTTCTCATACAAATAGTCATCGGGAGAAAAGTAGACCCCTATACTGTCAAGTATATTATTCTGTGATCTTACGTAAAAACTAAGCCTGTATTGAGCTCCTGCTCTCAATCCGCACAACAGCGTAGTGCGGATAAAATTGCGCATACTCGGTTTGTATAAGTTTCCTGCTGTTAACCCTACAAAATGGGTTCCATCGTGCGCAGGTCCCTGGTCAAAATAATAATTAGCCCATAATGAAGTAGCCAGCCAGCCTTCCGGAGCACAATTCTTCTGGTACTCCGTGCAGATATTTTCATCTTCAAATCCCCCATTCACAATAAGGTTTTGTGCAGAACTGCGTGCACATAACAGCAATAAAAAATATACAGGAAGATAACGCATGAACCGGGCAAACGATTAATACACAAAGGTTATTGCAATTAAGATGTTAAAGCAGACAAAGCTACCCGCGAAACCTTTCAGGATCTATCAGTCAGTGCTCTTCTCTTCCCATATCTGTGCCAGGTGTACAATGCTGCTCACGCTTTTCTGCATATCCTGTACGCTCACATACTCATGCTTGCCATGAAAAGCCATTTCACCGGTAAAGATATTAGGACAGGGCAAACCCATAAATGATAACCTGGAGCCGTCTGTACCACCTCTTGCACTCATTTCAACCACTTCCACGCCCGCGCGCTCAATAGCTTCTTTTGCATAAGCCGATACCTGTGGGTATTGATCCTGTATCTCTTTCATATTCCGGTATTGCTCTTTTACTGCAAAATCGGCCCTCGCACCAGGGAAACGCTTCAATGTTTCTTCCAGGATATCACGCAGGTAATTTTCGTATGCTTCCAGCTTACGGGTTATAAAGTCGCGGATAATAAATTGCAAGGTCACTTTTTCTGTAATACCCTCCATCTGCACAGGATGTACAAACCCATAACGGCCTTCTGTTGCCTCCGGGGCCAGTTCGTCTTTGGGCAAAGAGTCTACAAAATGCGACGCTACTTTAATAGCATTTACCAGTTTATCTTTTGCATAGCCGGGATGTGCGCTCACACCATGAAAAGTAATGGTTACACTGTCCGCTGAAAATGTTTCATCCTCATAAGAACCCAGTTCACCACCGTCCAGTGTATAGGCAAAATCAGCTCCCAGTTTTTGCAGGTTTACATTATCTACTCCCCTGCCCACCTCTTCATCAGGTGTAAACAATATTTTAATGGTGCCGTGTTTTACTTCGGGATTACTTACAAAATAATTAGCCATATCCATAATAACAGCCACACCTGCTTTATCATCAGCGCCCAGCAAAGTAGTGCCGGAAGCTGTAATGATATCCTCACCTGTTTTCTTCAGTAAATAAGGGTGTTCTTTCGGAGAAATAACCTGGGTAGTATCATCCGGTAATACAATATCGCCTCCATCATAATTATTATGCACAATTGGTTTTACACCTGTTCCGGAACAATCAGGCGCGGTATCCATATGAGCACAAAAACAGATCACTGGTACCTTTTTATCAGTATTAGCAGCAATAGTGGCATACACATATCCGGATTCATCTAAATGAGCATCCGCAATACCCAACTGCTGCAGTTCCTGCACCAATATGCGTCCCAGGTCCTTTTGTTTTTCTGTAGAAGGTGAGCTGGCAGATTGGGGATCACTTTGTGTATCTATCTGTACATACCGCAGAAATCTCTCCTGCACGGTAAAACTGTAATTGTGCAACATGAATCCTGTATTTTTGGCAAGATATAATTTCTATGGCATTACCGGCTAACAGAAGTCCAATGATTGCAAAAGGATGGGTACGCGTCACAATGTTCTGCATTGTTTACCTCAACATCCTGCTGCTGGTTGCCATGTTTATGGTTACCGGGCAATCTCCGTATGTGTCCATCATCACTAATGTATTCATCTCGGTAGGGATGGTCATTTTTTTCAGGCTTTTCATAGATGCCCGCTCTGTCAAAAGCCTGGGAATGCAATGGCAAACGGGTAATGCCATAACCGGTCTGTTGCTAGCGCCACTTATGCTGGGAGTCGGTTGCTTATTACTTGCTCTTCTCAATGTTCTCCAATGGACAGGCTGTTCGTTCAACCCAACTGACTTTTTTTCCGCTATTATATTAATGATCCTGGTGGCAATTGGTGAGGAAATGGTGTTTCGGGGTTATATCCTCAACAACCTCATGCAATCAATGTCATTCAGGGCCGCATTACTGATCACATCCGTACTGTTTGCATTAATTCATTCAGGCAATGCCGGCGTTACCCCACTCGCCTTCGTTAATCTTTTCCTGGGTGGGATGATCATTGGCCTCAATTACATTTATACACGCAATCTTTCCTTTGCTATCCTGTTTCATTTTAGTTGGAACTTTTTCCAGGGGCCGGTATTAGGTTACGACGTAAGCGGGGTAGAATTACAAAGTGTTTTACAGCTTCAGTTAACAGGGAACGACCTGTTTACGGGGGGGCTCTTTGGTTTTGAAGGCTCCATTGCAGATACCATCGTTTCAGTCATTACGCTTGTAGTATTGTACCTTATATATCAAAAACATTATGGTTCTGAAAAGCTGATTAGTTAACAAGGCATATACCCGCAAAATCCTGTTAATAAAGATCCGGGCATCCGCGGAATCCATCCAGCAATCCCACAATCCGTGTTAATAAGAAAAGCCGGAGTACTACCCTGGCTCTCATTCAGATAATAAGGTTATTAAGCAGAATTTATTTTTTCATTTTCTTGGCGCCTGTATTAGTTGTTTTCTTTTTAGCTGCGGCCTGTTGTGCTGCAGCTTCCTGCTGTTGCTGCTGGGCCAGCAATTCATCCTCATACAGCATTTTGCCCGGCGGTACAGAAATGTTCGAGAACAGGGCAGGCATTACATAAATGATGTTCTCTGTAGAGTTATGTGCAATATCTACAAACTTCCAGGTGTCACCATTATCTGTTGACTGACCAATAACATGCGATAGGATCTTTACCTTCCTGTTATCAATAAATGTATTCCTTTCTTTTTCAATTACACACTGCCATTGGTCCGTACCATCATTCATCAGTTGCACCATACGCAGTTTCTCTCTTTTTTCATTTTCCTGGCGTGTAATGCGGTAATAGATCATTTTGGCGTGCTCTTTATATCCTTCTTTACCGCCGTAATACTTTATTGCTGTAGGATTACTCAGTTCGAGGTAAGTATTCCAGTCCTCACCAAAACTTGCTTTAATTAAACTATCGGCATAATACAACGCATTCTTATTCAACGTTGCAGTGTCTTGGGCACAAAGAATAGAAAACTGGCACAGAAGAAGTAGGGACATGAAGAGTGGTCTCATGTTTTGCATAGGGAATTGAATTTGATGCCAATGTAAAAACAAAATCCCGGCCTTGCAACCGGGATTTTACGATAATATGGGAAGAAATTTACTACGCTTTTCCTTAGGGCATAATAATGCGTGAAGGGCTGCTGATATCAACTACCTCAATATCAAAAACAAGGTCCTGTCCAGCCAGCGGATGATTAGCATCCAGGGTTACTGTTTCTGCACTAACAGCAGTAATGGTAACAGGGATCACCTGTCCGCCACCATTGGTCATGTTCAGTTGCATGCCGGTTTCCGGTTTCAGATCGGGAGGGAAGTTTGAAATAGGGAACTCAACGATCATATTCTCGTCTTTTGGTCCATATGCTTCATTTACAGGAATATGAATTGTCTTTTTTTCGCCTACACCCATACCGGTTACACCATTGTCGAAACCTGCAATTACCATCCCGGCGCCTACTTCAAATTGCAGGGGGTCGCGGCCTTCAGATGAGTCAAAAGTGGTTCCGTCCGTTAAGCGGCCATGATAATGAACTTTTACAGTATCACCGCTTTTTACTTGTTGCATGACAAACTATTTAAAAAATGAATAAAATAAAATCGGAAATCATCACTTCAATTTCTAATCATCTGTGCGGCTATTTTGTTAACCGGGGGTTATGGTAGCTGAACAATGAATTGAACAGGAAGGACAAGAAAGTAAAGACAGGTTTCCGGAACAAAGTAACAGGAATAAATCATTGCCTCCAATAAAAGTTTTTTCAGGTAATTTGCCTGTTCTAAGGCGCTTTTAGCACCTGAAAGTCAACCAATATGAAAAAAATTTGCATACTATCTGCGTGTCTTTTAGGGCTGCTTTCAACAGCGTTTTGCCAGGCACGTTCAAGGTCTTCTTCCACCATTTTACCAGGCGCTGCACAAACAGTGCGGTACGTACCCATGCTGAAAGGTAAAAAGGTTGGCATTTTTGCCAATCAGACCTCTGTTATCGGCAATACCAACCTGGTCGATACCCTGCAGAAACTAGGTGTTATCATCAAAGTTATTTTTGGTCCCGAACACGGCTTTCGCGGTACTGCCGATGCCGGTGAAAAAGTAGGCAACTATACCGATGCACAAACCGGTATTCCGGTAGTCTCCCTCTATGGTAGCAAACGCAAACCTTCCGCAGACGATCTGAAAGATGTTGACCTTATGTTGTTTGATATCCAGGATGTAGGTACACGATTTTACACCTACATCTCTTCCCTGCAGGAGTATATTGAATCTGCCATTGAAAACAATAAGCCCTTACTGATCTTGGATCGCCCCAATCCCAATGGGTTTTATGTAGATGGTCCTGTGCTGGACCCCGCTTTTAAGTCATTTGTAGGTATGCAGCCTATACCCATAGTATATGGCATGACGATAGGCGAATATGCCGGAATGCTGCTGGGCGAAAAATGGATCACCGGCAAGGCAAGAGAGCTTTATGAACAAAAGCGTTCTCCGGAATTTAAACTTACGATCATCAACTGCGCTAATTACACGCATAGCAGTAAATATGTACTACCTGTAAAGCCCTCTCCCAACCTGCCCGATATTCAATCGATCTACTGGTATGCTTCTACCTGCTTTTTTGAAGGCACCGTACTGAGTGAAGGCCGTGGTACAGATAAGCCGTTCCAGTTATTCGGTCACCCGTCATTGCCCAATAATCTGATCTCATTTACTCCCCGTAGCAAACCCGGTGCTACAGCCCCTAAATTAAAGGACCTCCTTTGTTATGGTTGGGATGTAAGCGGCACACCTGGAGAAGTGCTAAAAAACATCGACAATAAAATACAACTGAAATGGATCATCAATGCATACAAACTTTTCCCGCAAAAGGATTCATTTTTTCTAAAAAACAACTTTTTTAATAAACTGGCAGGTAATGATGTGCTGATGACACAGATAAAAGAAGGCATTCCCGAAACAGATATCCGTAAAAGCTGGGAACCCGCTTTGAGCAATTTCAAAAAGATCCGTAAAAAATACCTGCTTTACAAAGACTTTTAACCACTCGAAAATATTTTCCCGGACAATGTTGTATTCCTGGTTAACTTTTCAACTTGTCAATATATAAAAGAACATCATGAGCAATACAAATAATATAAGGATCGTATTTATGGGAACGCCTGAATTTGCCGTAGCATCACTGGATGCATTGGTACAGGCAGGCTATAATATTGTTGGCGTTATAACGGCACCCGATAAACCTGCTGGCCGCGGCATGAAGCCATCAGAAAGTGCAGTAAAAAAATACGCCGTTGAAAAAGGATTGAATACCCTGCAACCGGAAAAACTGAAGAATCCTGAATTTCTGCAACAGCTACGCGATCTGAAAGCAGACTTACAAATAGTAGTTGCTTTCCGTATGCTACCCGAAGCGGTGTGGAATATGCCTCCCTTGGGAACCATTAACCTGCATGGCTCATTACTGCCACAGTATCGTGGTGCAGCACCTATTAACCGCGCTGTAATAAACGGAGAAAAAGAAACAGGTGTTACTACATTCAAACTGCAACATGAAATTGATACCGGTGGTATCCTTTTGCAGGAAAGTTTTCCCATCGGCGACGATGAAACTGCCGGCGAGATCCATGATCGTATGAAAAACATCGGTGCACAGGTATTGGTAAAAACAGTTGCCGGATTAGCAAATGGATCAATACAGGAAAAACCACAGGCAAATACCCTGGATGGAAAAGAATTGAAGTCAGCTCCGAAAATTTTTACAGACGATTGCAAAATCGATTGGGCTAAACCCGTTAGCAATATCTACAACCTGATACGTGGATTGGCTCCTTACCCCTGTGCGTTTACAAGTTTACAGGGGAAAACACTTAAGGTATATCGTGCAAAAAAAGAGTCCGCCGCAGTTTCGGTTGCTCCCGGTGAATACGTTACAGACAAAAAAACTTTTTTAAAGTTTGCTGCGGCCGATGGCTATATTCATATACTGGAATTACAACTGGAAGGAAAAAAGAAAATGAACATAGAAGAATTTCTACGCGGTTATCGTTTTTGATACCACGTTAGAACACCCAATTTTAACAAAGACTTGGATATTTCTTAATATTTAATGTATCTTGAGTGGGTACGAAATATGAAAAACAACAACGACAAAACTACTGCCGGGGTTAAGGAAATAGCAAAAAGAGCAAATGTATCTATTGCAACCGTAGACAGGGTCATCCATAATCGTCCGGGTGTTTCAGAAAAAACAAAAGAGAAGATCAACGCCATAATCCGCGAGTTGGATTATCAGCCCAATCTGTTGGCAAAACGGCTGGCATTGGCTCACAAAGGCCCGATGCGGCTGGCAATACTGATTCCTGCCATCTCAGAAGAAACAGAATTCTGGCAGGCTCCATTAACCGGTATTGATACTGCAGAAGCAGAGCTAAAACAATATAATGTAAAGATCGAGCGCTTCTTTTTCGATCAGAACGATCAGCAATCCTTTACTGAACAATCCAACCTTATATTGAACGATAAGCCGGATGGTATTCTATTTACACCTACTTTTATTGAAGCAGCCGTTCCGTTTATCAACGCATGTAAAGATAACGGTATCCCATACGTTCTTTTCAACTCCGACATGCCGGGGCATGAACGCCTCTGTTATATCGGCCCGGAACTATTTCACAGCGGTTACCAGGCTGCACAACTGTTACATTATTGCATACAGGATAATGAGCAGGTGCTCATTGTAAATATTGCGAAAGACATTGATCACAACCACCATATTTTACGCAAGGTAGAAGGTGTACGGGCTTATTTTGCCAAGCATGGCCCCACAAACCAGCTTGTACAAATGGATACAACACAAACTGACACTGATTCAGTGGTACAAAAACTGTCAGCAATAATGACAGCCAACAAAAATATCAGTGCCATTTTTGTTTCCAACTCGAGGGTACCACAGGTAGCAAGATTTCTTGAAAAAGAAGGTTTACAGGATAAGGTAACGTTACTGGGTTACGATTACCTGAATGAAAACCTGAACTATCTTAAAAAAGGAACTATCGACTTTTTGATCTGCGAAAAGCCACAGGAACAGGGTTATCGTGGTATCATGACACTGTTTCAACACCTGGTAAAAACCGGCACCATAGAAGAAACATACCTGATGCCGATTGACATCATCACCAAAGAGAATTATCAGTTTTACCGGAATTAATCATTCCCGGCATCCGACTTAATAAGCATCAATTTCTATTGAAAAAATTATTGACATTATTTGGATATTATGTTTTTTTGTCTATATTCGTGTACGTACCCGAATATAGAGCACAGCTTCTAATAAGGCAGTGCAAAATGATTAAAATTGTGAACCGAAGAGCATTGTAATAAGGTAGGTTGTAACAAATAGCCAGGCTTATTTATAATATGAACTAAAACCGGAATAACGTCACAATTTTATTTTTTGAGTGATTACGGGTACGTACCCGATATATGAGAACAAGGCTTCGTGTAGAGATTAGTCCCAGGTAACTTCATCAATCAAAAACCTCATCCTTAAGTAATTACGCAGTAATATTTGTTCCATTAAGTACTGCTGTTTATCATTTTCCTGTCATTACCATCATACAACCTGTATGGTGGTAATTAAGACAGGTTATCTAACGAAAAATGTATTATGCCTTTGATGCAACACCATATTAAGAAGAACGCTGCTGACTTGCGGAAGGATATACTGCGGTTTGACCCACGTATTACCTGCGCTTATCTGTTTACCATTACAAAATATGGTTACCCGCCGGATGTGCAGCATACCCTTCGTCATATAGATGAAATGGCTGATATGGGATTTGTATCTATAGAACTGGAAGGCATAGGCGAAACAAATATTCGCTTTCTTTCAGCACACACTTCCCAGGTCACAGATAAACTTGCTCAACGGAATTGTCACGTGCCTGTATTCTGTGTTGTACTACCCGGTTTAGGTGCAACAGATGCCGATACCAGGAATAAAAGCCTCGAATTATTCAGGTTGGGTTGTAAAACAGCCCGTGCTTTTGGCGCAGAAGGAGTATTAGACAATGGGCCGTTACTCCCATTAGTATATCCACCCGGTATGCCGGTGATGCGTCACTATTCTTCAGAAAACCTGCAGCTGCCTGCTGGTTTTAACTGGGATAAATACCACAACGATTTGGTGCAAACTTTCCGCACCGCCTGTAACATTGCCGCAGAATATGATCTGAAATACCACCTGCATCCCTGTGAGGGAAGTCTGGTAACCACTACAGATTCGTTTATAAATTTTTCGCATGCGGTTGGCTGTGACAACCTGATGTTTAACTTAGACACAGCTAACCAGTTTTTTATGAAAGATAATCTTGAATTAAGCATACTGAGGCTCATAAAACAGGTATCTTATATTCATATATCAGATAATAGCGGTATACGTGTGGAACATACAATACCAGGGAATGGAAAGATCAACTGGAATAATTTTTTTAGCACCCTGCAAAAGGCAGGCTTTACAGGCAAACTGGCTATTGATGTGGGAGGTGCTGAAACCAGTACTATTAAAGATATCGAAGATGCCTATCACCGCTCGGCGGTATGGCTCAGTCAACAAATAAATAGTTACCTCCTAAACTAAACGAATGAGGTTAAGGTTCAGTTTTAATGGAACAGCCAGGCACAGGCTGTTCATAGCGGTGATAACCTGTTGTACAATAGTAGCAAAGGCACAGGTGTACGATGTAACCGCTTTTGGCGCAAAAGGTGATGGCATTACTGATAACACCACATTCATCCAGAAAGCCATTGATCAATGTGCAACTACCGGCGGGCAGGTGTACTTTCCTGCCGGTACTTTTTTATCAGGCACACTCTACCTTAAAAGTTATGTTACACTCCATCTCACAGAAAAGGCTACCCTGCTCGGACACACAGATATCAGCAAATACCCTTATCTCAATGCAGGCATTTCGTTTTACGGTGAGAACTGGGCAAAGCAGGCTTTGATATTTTGCAAAAATGCAGAATATGTCTCCATAGAAGGTAATGGCACCATTGACGGACAGGGAGCCAGCTTTGTAATTACTACCAACAAAAAACCCGATCGCTACAAAAACCGCCCTTACCTCTTGTGGTTTGCAGGCTCAAAGCATATTAGGGTAAAAGGCGTACACCTACGCAACTCTGCATTCTGGATGCAGCACTATCTCGGTTGTGAGGATCTGTTGATAGATGGTATCAGCATCTGGAATCACTCCAATAAAAACAATGACATGATGGATATTGATGGTTGCAAAAATGTCATCGTATCCAACGTAAATGGTGATTCTGATGATGATGGACTTACGTTAAAAAGTACTTCACCCCTCATTACCGAAAATGTATCCATTACCAATTGTGTGCTCAGCAGTCATTGCAATGCATTAAAAATGGGCACAGAGTCCACAGGTGGGTTCAGGAACATTACAATTTCAAATTGTGTTATAAAACCATCTGCACAGCATGCTATTATTTACGGGTTGCCTGCCGGTACCAGTGGCATCTCATTGGAAGTAGTGGATGGGGCATTAATGGAAAACGTCACTATTAACAATATTGCCATTGACGGTCCGGAAGTACCGCTCTTTGTACGCCTGGGCAATCGTGCCCGCAAATACACTGACA
Organism: Chitinophagaceae bacterium; assembly: GCA_047602185.1. Taxonomy (GTDB): domain Bacteria; phylum Bacteroidota; class Bacteroidia; order Chitinophagales; family Chitinophagaceae; genus PMP191F. Next base: position 3,131,477 of record JASGHY010000001.1, read on the forward strand.
CAGCGGCTACTCCTGCCCCCGGTGTCATCAGGAATGTACAGCTAAGCAATATTACAGCTATAAATGTTGGAGAAACAGCCAGCTCGATTACTGGTGTGCCCAATGCGCTGGTGCAGGATGTAACGCTCAGCAATATTACTATTACAGCCAAAGGAGGAGGTATAGCTGCAGATATGCTTACCAAAGTAGAAGAGTTGGAAGACGAATACCCCGAAGCTACAATGTTTGGCAAACTGCCGGCATACGGCCTGTATATACGTCATGCTAACGGGATACAGTTGAATAATGTAAGCTTCAGATTCAGGAATGCAGAAGAAAGACCAGCCCTCTTTTTTGCATCAGTAAAGCAGTTTTCTGTTACAGGATTAAATGCACAGACACAAAGTAATACCAATGCGGTGATCAATCTCACAAACAGCAGCAATGGCTTTATCACTAACACTGTGCAGCATTATCCGGCACGTTCATTTGTGCGCAAAGACGCACAATCAGTGAATATTACAACAACGAACAACTATACCCCGGCCATTAAAAGCCGGTAGACAAACAATAATTGCCTTTAAAACAATAGCCACCGATGCTTAAGCAGCGGACCATAGTAATATTATTTCTGGTAACAACTTGTGTAGCAAAAGCACAACAGATCCCTGTGCTTCCGTTACCTCAACACACTGAAACCGGTAGCAAATCATTTCGCCGGATCACTACCTTATTATTTAACGGACTGGATAAGGCGTCTCAAGGCCGTTTGCAACAACACTGGAAAAACTTTACAGCAGCATATCCCATAGTTGATAGCACACTCAGTATTAGTGAAAATATGCAACTGGGTCTGTTGGGCAAAAACAGGCAGTTTGACCAGGTTGTTGCACAACTGGCAAAACCATGGATCAGTAAGATCGGTAAAGAAGGTTACCTGCTTATCCGCAAAGGCAAACACCAGGTACTGGCAGCCAACACAGAAACAGGATTATTCTACGGCCTTCAGACATTAAAGCAACTATCAAAAGCAAATTACAATAAAGAAATATTTATTGCCGACTGGCCTTCCTTCGATTACCGTGTAATGTATGATGATATTAGTCGTGGCCCCATATCGACAGTTGCTTATGTAAAAAAACAGATCGAACGGCTGGCAGAATTAAAGATCAATTATCTCTCTTTTTATATTGAACATGTAGTACAACCAGACTCCTACCCCGACTTTGCCCCTGCCAACGGAAAATTCACTATAGCAGATATCAAAGAGTTATCTGCCTATGCGTCACAATTTCACATGCAGTTGATCGGTAGTTTTCAATCTTTCGGACATTTTGACAAAATCTTATCGCTGCCGAAGTACAAACAGATGGGTGCCACCTCTACGATGATCTTACCCACAGACCCAACCGCAAAAAAATTTTTAGAAAATGTGATAGGCGAACTGTGTGATGCTTTTTCAGCTCCTTTCTTCAATGTAAATTGTGACGAAACCTTCGATCTGGGCAAGGGAAGATCCAAAGCCTATGCAGATAGTGTGGGAAAAGCCAGGTTTTATGCAGATCATATAAAGTTTCTGTACAACGTGGTAAAAAAACACAATAAAACCATGATGATGTGGGGCGACATAGCCTTGCAGAACGATACCATTCTGGATCTTTTGCCCAAAGATATCGTCTATCTTACCTGGGAATACGGCAACCAGGCATCCTATGATGCATGGATAAAACCTTTCACGCAAAGAGGTCTCTCCTATATGGTATGCCCGGGAGTGCTCAACTCCTATCGCATGTTTCCTGATATGATCATGGCTGCTGGTAATATTGATGGATTTACCCGCGCAGGAAAACAGAATGGCGCCATGGGCGTATATACCACGGTGTGGGACGACGGAGGTGCCTTATTATTCTCCGGGGACTGGTACGGAGCATACAAAGCCGCTGAAAAAAGCTGGAATACGGATTCTTCTACCGGCCCATCCTTCAATCAACGATACGAAACAACAGCTTACGGTACCAGCAACGGCAATTATGTTACAGCACTTAACAAACTGATGCAGCTACGCGAAATACCTGTTACCTACGACCTTAATGATAATACCTGGTATCAGAAAATATTACCCGACTCAGGTCAGCAGTTACTATTGGTAAATACAGGCATCGAAAAAGCGCTGCCGCTGCTGGACGCAGCAGGTCGTGCAATACTGGCGGCCAAACCGCTTGCCAATACTGATGATATCAATGCATTGGCCCTGGCAATTAACCTGTACCGCTTATTACTGGATACTCGTATAAAATTACCGGCAGTTGCCAATACCTATACACAGGCTATTCAAATCCAACATACAGATCCGGCAAAAGCTGCTACAGCACTAAAGAATGCAGCAACCGATCTTGCCGAGCTGGAAAAACGTTATGTTTCATTAAAAGGCTTTTTCCGTACAGCCTGGTTAAAAGAAAACCAGCTTTATTCACTGGACATAGCATTACAGCCTTACGAACAGAAAATAAAAGACCTGCAGCTCTTAACAACACATATTCACCAGGCAATTAATCGCATACAGCAACAGCAGCAATTGTTACCGGCTTCAGCAATCCGTCTTTCACTGGATGCAAGTACCAGGTCTTATTTCCAGTATTGGTTGTTATGTGGTCCATTACCAGTGGAAAGATCTGGCGACATACCAGCCTTTTTGTATTCCGCTGCAAAAGAAAGCAATGTACCTCCCAAGCCCGGCGATATAGCTTCCTACAAAGACAGCAGTTTCCGTTGGACTAAATACCCTTCACCCAACGGAGGCATCAGTGATCTTGCAACATATTACCATACCAACAAGCCCGTAGCAGCCTATGCCTACTGCACCATCACTACAGATAGTGCGGCTTCCATCAATGCGTACATTTCAAGTATTAATGGGGCAGAAATATTCTGCAATGGAAAACTGGTGACAACAGTTACCGCTTCACAGCAGGAGAATAAAATAATGCTACCGCTGCGAAATGGTAATAACCAGGTACTGATAAAGCTGCCACGCAATAATGATCGATGGACATTCAGTTTCCGGCTTGACGAACAATTACCGGTTACCAATCACAAATACAAATATTTCCTGAACGCTGAAAAAAAGAATCATGATCCGGAATAAGCTATTGCCATATGTTATCAGTGGTTTGTCTGCATGTGCCCTTGCAGTACAAGGCCAGGCGCAGGTTAAGAAAGAAGAAGTGCTTTCTGCGCTCAACGGTTGCGCACGTTATGTTGCCGATGTGATCCTCGACAAAGAAGGTAAATCACGTTGCGATTATAACCTTACAGAAGGAAAATGGTACGACTACGAAGTACCCTGGCATACAGGACAGGCAGTGTACAGTTTACTGGCAGCCTATAAAATAACCAGCAACAAAAAATACCTTGATGCTGCTGTGCGCGGAGGCAACTACTGGATCAGCATGAAGGCAACTGAAAAAGATCCCCCGGCGCTGAAAGGCATGGTAAAGGCTACCCATGGCGACTTTATTGGCGGTGAAAATATCATCTTCGCTACCATCTCCGACGGAACACCCGGTATCTATGAACTGACAAGAGTTACTAAAAATAAAAAATACGCAGCCGTAGCTACTTCTGCCGCTGCATGGATGGAAAAGAATATGTACTACCCTGAAGAAGGTGTTTGTTATGATGTGGTAGATATTAAAACAGGGGAAGTAGCAAAAGAAAATAGCCCCTTCTGGGATAAGGCCAATCAAACGCTCAATGATGTATCACGTCCCAATACAGAAGGCTGGTTGTTTAAAGATGCCTATGAATTTTCCGGTGAAGAGAAATTCAAAAAAGCGTTCCTGTTACTGTGCAATAGTCTTGTAGACAAACAGGGCCCCGAAGGTTTGTGGATGAAATACATGCCCAACTTCGATAGCATAGGTTCTTTTCATCCCCGCTTCAACTTATGGTATGCAGAATCTTTACTCGAAGCATACGACATGACCCAGGATCGCAGGTACCTGGAAGCGGCAGCCAAAACCGCGCGTACTTATGCAAAAGCGATGCAAAAGGACGGGACTATTTATTACGAGAACTTTATCAACGGCCATGAGCCGGACAGAAGTTCTGTATGCGGCTCAGCTGTAGCATTCTCCGGTATTGTATGGATCCGTCTGGCAAAACAAGGTTACAGTGAATTTATTCCTTACATAGAAAAATCAGTACAATGGATCTTAAAAAACAGGTATGCCGACGATCACCCCGATGTGAATCTGCGCGGTGCCGTGCTGGAAACAAGAGCACGTAGTAAAAACAAAAAAATATGGCTGGTAAACCGTGATATCAGCACTTCATTTTCAGTCCGCTTTTTAGCTGATTACCTGAACTACAAGTTCAAATAAACCGGCTAAATGTTACAGGATGCCACTATCATCATCCGCCATCATGATCGATAGCTGTAACAGTTCAAAGAATTCTAACGATTGTTCAAAAGAGAGGATAGGATTTAAACAAATGCAATCATCATCATTCCATAACTCCCAAACATGCTCATTATGAAACGTACGCCATTTCACAAGACCTTCCGGAGAATATGCATCCTGCTGTTCTCCTTCGCATGGATGTATAGCCATGCCGCACCTTTTTCGCCCTTTGAAAACACAGGAAACATTACAGGGCATGTTGCAGACAAAGATGGTAACGCTTTAACCGGTGCTTCCGTAAGGTTAAAAGGCACTACAAACAGCGTCGCTGCCAACCAGGCAGGTAACTATCAGTTGCTGAACCTCAAACCCGGCACTTACACCCTTGTAGTTACCTATATGGGCTTCCAGGTTACAGAAGCACAGGTAACTGTTATTGCCAACCAGACCGTAACACAAAACTTTTCGCTGGAGCCCGACAAAAAAGCTTTGCAGACAGTAATTGTAACTGCTGCACGTGAAGGACAGCAAAGAGCATTAAACCAGCAAAGAATTGCCGATAACATCAAACAGGTGATCTCTGCCGACCTGATGGGGCGTTTCCCCGACCTCAACGTAGCAGAGTCATTACAACGCTTACCCGGTGTTACCATCAACAGGAACAGGGGTGAAGGTTCTACCATCCAGTTGAGAGGTACACCAGCCAACTTTACCAACATCAACGTAAATGGCGAGCAGATCATGGGCGTACAGGAAGGCGGCGACCGTAATGCGCAACTGGATATGATCTCTGTAAACGTATTATCTACCATGGAAGTGGTAAAAACACTGACACCTGATCTGGATGGTGATGCTGTAGCAGGTGTAGTGAATATGAAAACTCCCGTGGCTGCCAGCCTTAAAGCTCGTCTTTCTGCCGACCTCGGTATGGGCTACAACAATATGCGCGATAACATCAGTGGTATCGGCAACATCAGCTACGGTCAACGCTTCTTTGCAAATGAAAAGAATCAGAATGGCCGTCTTGGTGTAATTGTTACAGGTAGCTATTACAGAACCAAGAATGGATATGATGATGTGAATGCACAGGCATGGCAGTCCAAAGATTTTGGTGATGGTAAAGGTGCTATCCTTTTCCCTACCGATTTCCGTTATGTGTATTATGACAACACACGTACACGTAAAGGACTTTCTGCAACACTGGATTACAACTTTGGTCCCAATACTTCTATTATTGGTAACATTATGTACAACGGACTGGAAGATGAATCACTCCGTTATCGCAAAAGAGTAAGAATGCAGGCCAATAGTTACCTGGTAAAGCAGGCTGATGGTTCTTACTACACTCCCCGTGGCCGTGGTTACAACGAGATCACTACTTCCGATGAAACCAGCCACAACCTGAACATGAACCTGCAGGGAGAAACTACCATCGGTAAAGCCAAACTGGATGGTGGTGTTTTCTATACTACTTCAGAGTTTGAAAGCGTGGCAGCCAACTACCAGTTCTCAACTGGTAATATTGCGCTCACCAATTCAAACATCTACACTGATGACCTGAGTGCAACCGGTACTGACTGGAAAAACAACGCGTCATTGTACAACTTCACGTCTATTGAGACCAATAACTATATCCTGAAGGGCAAGAACTTTGTTGGCCGTTTAAATGCAGCTATCCCTTACATGCTCGGCAATAATTCATCCCTGTTCAAAGTGGGTGTGAAGGTAAAACGCATGCACAATACACGTTACCGTCCTGATACGTACACGTATGCTACTTACTCCGGTGCGTCTGCAGATGGTAAACTCACTAACTTTCTCGGCCCCACTGAAGTATCTGACGATTTCATGGACGGACACCTGGTATTCGGCGCAGGACAGGATCTGGGTAAAGTAAGCTCTTTCTACAACACCAATAAAGCCACTGCATTCACACGCGATGAAAGCACTATCCGCAACAGTATAGATTCTTATTTCTACGATGCGGTAGAAGAAGTAACATCTGCCTATGCAATGAACCGTATCCAGTTCAACAAACTGATGGTGTTGGGTGGTTTGCGTGTAGAAAGAACAAAGGTGACCTATGATGGTAACATCATTCAGCAGGATGTAAACGGTGCCTGGGTAAGCACTACCCCTACCCGTTCTACCAACACTTACACCAAGTTCCTGCCTAACCTGCAGTTCAAATATGACCTGGATAAAACATCCCTGATCAGAGCAGCATTAACCTTTGGTTATTCACGTCCTAACTTCCCCGACCTGGTTCCCGGTCGTATCGTTAGTATCCTCAACCAGACAGTAACCAACGGTAATCCTGATCTGAAACCAGCATTTGCTACCAACGTAGACCTGATGTATGAGAAATACCTGAAAAACCTGGGTATCATCTCTGCCGGTTTATTCTACAAAAACATCCAGGACTTCCAGTACAACAGTGTAACCACCATTCAGGGTGATGAGTTCCCCGGTGCTTCTACTTATACCGGCTGGCAGTTATACAGAACGCTCAATGGCGATGCAGCCAAAGTATATGGCTTTGAATTGAACGTACAGAACAACCTTACCTTCTTACCAGGCGTACTGAAAGGATTGTCTGTTTACCTCAATTACACCTATGCAAACTCAAATGCCGATGCTCAGTTACGTAAAGACATCAGGCTGCCGGGTCAGGCCAAACATACCGCCAACGGTACTTTATCATTCGCTTACAAAGGATTTACAATACAGGGTAATGTAAACTACAACGATGCATTTACACTGGCCCTTGGCAGCAATGATGCTACCGACGTTATTCGCGATTCAAGAGTACAGGTTGATGCCAACACTTCTTACAAAATTGGTAAACACTTTACCATTTACCTGGAAGCTGTAAACCTCACCAACTCTGCACGCAGGGATTATTTTGGAAAAAAGGAAATGTTGTACGAAAAACAACTCTATTCTTTCTGGGGACGCGCGGGCGTGAAATTCAGAATGTAATTCATACAGTCATGAAGTCCGGGATGGACGCAATACCATCCCGGACCTTCCTGGCTCAGCTGACCGATATGACTCATTTGACTACTTTGACTTAGTTCTTTCCTGACACAAGTAGTGACCCAATTACCCGACCAATAGTAACACAAACCACCTACTAAGGTACCCTCTGATAAAAAAGCAAAATAAACAGTAATGAAAGCGACAAAAGTGAACAGTTTAAATGTCAGGATTTATGAAAACAGGTTACAAATGGGTGTGGCGGCAGCCAAAGATGCAGCCGCACAGATAAAGCAATTACTAAACACACAGGAAACCTTAAATATAATCTTCGCAGCGGCGCCATCACAAAACGAGTTCCTGGCGGCCCTGTTGCAGGAAGATGTAGCATGGGAGCGCATCAATGCATTTCACATGGACGAATATTTAAGTTTACCCCAGGACGCCCCCCAGTTATTTGGCGTTTTTCTCAAAGACAAAATATTCGGCAAAGCACCTTTCAAGGAAATCTTCTATCTCAACGGGCAAACAAATGATACTATAGCAGAGAGCAAACGTTACACAACTTTACTGGAACAATATCCCACAGACATCGTATTCATGGGCATCGGCGAAAACACGCACCTTGCTTTCAACGATCCGCACGTAGCAGACTTCAATGATCCGTACCTTGTTAAAACTGTTGACCTTGATGATGCCTGCAAACAACAGCAGGTCAATGATGGTTGCTTTGATCACCCCGATCGGGTACCTACCCATGCATTTACCTTAACGATCCCAGCCTTGTTCAAAGCAAAATACCTGTACTGCATGGTACCAGGCAAAAACAAAGCACAGGCAGTGTACCATACCCTTACAGACGTCATCACAGAAAAATATCCGTCTACGATTCTTCGCACACATGCACATGCAACATTGTATCTCGATCAGGACAGTGCTGCATTGATAGAAAGTGCGATCACCGTTTCATAAATCCACGTGGTTATGGAAACAACAATCAAAGATCTATCGGTGTATCACCGGCTGATATCAGATCTGTTCCGTTGGCCGTCTTCCGGAGCTGAATGGGAGCAATACAAATTATCGAAAGAGCAGGTAGAGTTCTTTAAAGAATTTGGCTATCTGAGCAATATCAGGTTACTGGACGAATGGCAGATAGAAAGGCTTAATGAAGAGCTGGCAGCTATTGCAGATCCTGCCCATCCCGGCAATGATCTTTACTACCAGTTCTACTCCAACGAATCTGCTGATTCAAATGCAGTGTTGTTTCATGCATTGGGAGCATGGCGTATTACACCCGGGTTTCATGATATTTTGTGGAACCCGGCATTTGTAATGGCAGCCAGCCAGCTATTGGGCAACCAGCACGTACGCTTCTGGCACGACCAGCTTTTCTGCAAACCGGCTAAACACGGCGGTGTGGTGGCCTGGCACCAGGATTATTCTTACTGGACCCGCACTACTCCCATGCAACACCTCACCTGCTGGGTAGGCCTGGATGATGCCACTACTGATAATGGATGCCTGTACTATGTACCTTACAGCCAGCATTGGGGTTTGCTCGATAAACCAGAACTCGCAGGCAATATGGAAGGGCTGATGGATTATCTTACCGAAGAGCAAAAGGAACAATTTAAGCCCATACCCATTGAATTAAAGAAAGGATATGGTACCTTCCATCATCCATTAATGGTACATGGTTCGTATGCCAATAGATCACCACTTTCACGTCGTGCTTTTGTACTGAATGTATTTGCAGAAGGTACAGTAAGCAACGCAGAGAATGGTGAATTGCTGCCAAAAACACCCGGTATTGCCAAAGGGGAAAAGATGCAGGGACAATTTTATCCGCTGTTATCAGATTCTCTTATGTATTCATCAACGTTGTAAATAAGTAGTTACAGCTTGCCAATTGTAAACTGATGGCCAAATTAAAGCGTATGCAACTACTATTTTTCTGTCCGCGTTGGGGACAAGATCATTTGTCCTGGGATGTCTTTTTGAAGAAAGTGAAAGAAGCAGGTTACGACGGAATTGAAGCCGGTATACCGGATGATGACCGTGAAAAAGATACCATGCTGAGCGGACTGGCAAAATATGGTTTGCAATTAATCGCACAACACTGGGAAACCACTACACCCGATTTTGATACACACCTGCAGCAATACGAACAACGCATTGCCAGGCTTGCATCAGTCAATCCCCTGCTTATCAACTCGCAGACCGGGAAAGACTTTTTCTCATTTAACCAGAATACCCAACTGATCAAAGCAGCAGAGCACATCAGTACATCTACAGGTGTACCGGTCTATCACGAAACACATCGAGGCAAATTCAGCTTTGCAGCACATGTTACATACAAGTATCTCGAAAAGCTGCCCACACTGCAGCTTACACTGGATATTTCACACTGGTTTGCAGTAGCCGAAAGCTTTTTACAGGATCAGTACAATACAGTGGAAACTGCCATTCCCCGCACACTGCATATCCATGCACGCGTAGGGCACACACAGGGTCCACAGGTAAGCGATCCACGGGCAAAAGAATGGGAAGAATCACTGCAGCATCATCTGCAATGCTGGGACAATATTGTGGCGATCCAGAAAAAGGCCGGCCGTAAACTGCTGACCATTACGCCGGAGTTTGGTCCCTTGCCCTATATGCCTGCATTACCCTATACACGACAGCCAATAGGCAACCAGTGGGAGATCAATGCGTATATGAGAAAGTTGCTGAAAAGAAGATATGGAGCTTAATGTGCGATACAATTACCGGTTACCAGTTGCAGGACGCAGGTTGCAGGTTTCACGCAAACACAGCGAAGGCTCGCAAAGCAGCAAAGCTGTTTTGTTAACTGCAAATTGCCAACTGCGAACTTTCTTATTGCTCGCCGCTCGTAGCTCAAAGCTTGTGGCTGTTTTGCCAACTGCAAATTGCCAACTGCCAACTTGCTTTCCCCCCGGGCCTGTATTCGCATTAAGCGTTCGGCGTTAAGCGTTAAGCATTACTTATAACTTATCACTTACAACTTAAATGAGTTTCACTAAAATAACAGAAATGCCATCACCGTACCGACACCTGGAAGAAATGTCGATGGCAGCGATACTGCACCATATCAACGAAGAAGATAAAACAGTACCTTTTGCCATACAGAAAGTATTACCACAGGTAGAAAAACTGGCTGAAGCCATTGTGCAAAAAATACAACAAGGCGGAAGACTATTCTATATCGGTGCAGGCACAAGCGGCCGGCTTGGTGTACTGGACGCCAGCGAATGTCCACCTACTTATGGAGTACCGGCAGATCTGGTAGTAGGGTTAATGGCTGGTGGCGATGCTGCTCTTCGCTTTGGTATTGAAGATGCAGAAGACAATCCGGAACAAGGCTGGTTTGACCTGCAGCAACACGATATCAATACAAACGATGTAGTAATAGGCATTGCGGCCAGCGGCACTACTCCTTACGTAGCCGGTGCATTAAAACATTGTAGAGAACAGGGCATTATCACCGGTTGCATTGTGTGTAACCAGGGATCGCCGGTAGCAACAGAGGCTGATTTTCCCATTGAAGTAATTGTAGGACCGGAATTTGTAACAGGCAGTACACGCATGAAAAGCGGTTCCGCACAAAAGATGATCCTCAACATGATCTCTACCGGCGTAATGATCCGTATTGGCCGTGTGTACGACAATAGAATGGTGCACATGCAGATCAGCAATGACAAACTGGTAGACAGAGGTACTAAAATGCTGATGGAAAAAACAGGTATCAGTAATTACGACCAAGCCAGATCACTGTTACTGCAACATGGAAGTGTAAACAACGCTATTCAACATTATAAACCCTGATTCATGTCAACCCAAACAGCCACCCTACCGGAAACCCAGTCCAACCGCTATGGAAAAAAGATAGTACTCATCGGAGCCTTCTTTTTCATCTTCGGATTTGTAACCTGGATCAACGGTACCCTCATTCCCTACCTGCGTATTGCTTGTGAACTGGAAGAATGGCAGGCATACCTGGTAACCTCAGCCTTCTACATTTCCTACACCATCATGGCCATCCCCTCCAGTTCCATCCTGCAAAAAACAGGTATGGTAAAAGGTATGAGTATAGGGCTGGCGACTATGGCAGTAGGCTGTATTGTATTTATTCCCGCAGCGTACATGCGTTTTTACCCTTTGTTCCTGCTCGGGCTGTTTATCATCGGCATAGGGCTAACACTACTGCAAACAGCAGTAAATCCCTACATCACCTTGCTGGGACCAGCGGAAAGTGCCGCCAGGCGCATGAGTATAATGGGTATCTGTAACAAAACAGCAGGTATCCTTGCTCCATTGATCATGGGTAGCATCATTCTCAAAAACTCAGATACACTGCTCAGTGAACTGGAACGTTTACCTTATGAGCAAAAAATAATAAGGCTGAATGAACTCTCCCACGCAGTGATTGTGCCCTACTGCCTCATAGCAGCATTGCTGCTCCTGATCGCGTATAGCATACGTTTTGCCCATTTACCCGAAATACAACCTGAGCCATCTTCCAAAACCTCTTCTGGTGGCGAAACCAGCTCCCGGCAGGTAATGAAACAATTTGAATTGGGTTTCCTGGCTATTTTCTGTGCAGTAGGAACTGAGGTGCTGGCAGGCGACTCAATTGGCAACTATGGCTTATATCATGGAATGAAACTGAGTGTTGCCAAAAATCTTACATCCTGGACAATGGCCTGTATGATGTGTGGTTATTTATTCGGCGTCATTGCTATTCCTAAGATCATATCACAACAACGTGCCTTCTGGTACTCCAATGTACTGGCCTTTGTTACAACCATCCTAATCGTACTGTTACCGGGTACAGCTTCCATTGTAGCCCTTGCCTTACTCGGTTTTTTCAATGCCTTGTTATGGCCTGCTATCTGGCCACAGGCATTAAAAGGCTTACAGGGCACTTTACTCAACAAAGGTTCAGCCGTACTCATCATGGGTATCCTTGGCGGTGCATTAGTACCACCACTCTATGGAGGATTGGCAAAGTATATCAATAACCAATACGCCTATCTGATCCTGATACCGGTTTATCTGTACCTCTTGTACTATAGCTGGCTGGGCGTAAAGGAAGCAAAAGCAGCAACAATTGCAGAACCGGCAATCCAGGGCTAACATAACAATTACTATATTCAGAAAACGATTGCACACCCCTATTAATTCATACAGCTATGAATGAACAAAAGACCGGCAATTACAGGTGGTTTATTTGCATCCTCCTGTTCTTTGCCACTACTATCAACTACATCGACAGGCAGGTAATGGGCTTACTGAAACCTGTGCTGGAAAAAGAATTCAACTGGACAGAAACAGACTACAGCCATATCGTAATGGCTTTTACCGCTGCTTATGCCATTGGTCTCGTAGTCTTTGGAAGATTCATCGACAAAATAGGCACAAAGAAAGGCTATACTATTTCTATCACCGTATGGAGTATTGCAGCTATGCTACATGCTGCAGTAAAAAGCACTTTCGGGTTTGGAGTAGTACGTGCTTCACTTGCTGTAGGTGAATCAGGCAATTTCCCCGCAGCCATTAAAACGGTATCAGAATGGTTTCCTAAAAAAGAAAGAGCACTGGCGGCAGGTATACTGGATTCCGGTTCCAATATCGGCGCCTGCGTAGCCCCCATACTGGTGCCTGCAATCCTTGGCTGGTACGGCTGGCAGGAAGCATTCATCATTACCGGCGCACTCGGTTTTATCTGGCTCATCTGCTGGCGTATCTTTTATGAAGTACCTGCCAAACAAAAGAAACTTTCCAAAGCTGAATACGAATACATTCACAGCGACAATGAAGAAGCACAGGCTACAGATACCAAAGTAAACTGGTTCAGGTTATTTAGTCTCAAACAAACATGGGCTTTCATTGTAGGCAAGTTCTTTACTGATCCTGTTTGGTATTTCTTTTTCTTCTGGCTGCCTTCCTATTTCAGCAGCACTTTCCATCTCGATCTGAAAAAGCCCAATCTTCCCCTGATCATTGTGTACTCTGCTGCTACCGTGGGAGCCATTGGCGGAGGATTTCTTTCTTCCTGGCTGATCAAAAAGGGCTGGCTGGTATACAAGTCACGTAAAATAACATTATTGATCTCTGCATTGTGCGTATTACCCATCATCGGGGCACGTTACACTACTGATATGTGGACTGTAGTATGGCTCATCAGTCTTTCCATATTGGGCAACGCAGCATGGAGCGCCAATATTTACACCATCGTATCAGATATGTTACCTAAAAAAGCAGTGAGTTCAGTGATCGGTATCGGGGGCATGGCAGGCGCTATTGGCGGCGTTCTATTCCCTCCTTTCATTGGTTACATACTGGACTATTACAAAGGTACCGGCAACATCATAGCAGGTTACAATATCATCTTTGTTATCTGCGGTTTTTCATTCCTGCTGGCATGGCTGCTCATTCACCTGCTGACACCCAAAATGAAGCCGGCAGAGTTTTAAGACGTTGTAAGTTATATGTTGTAGGTTTTAAGTCAGTCGTTGATGTGGTTCAATGACTTATAAATAGTAAGCCCTGATTTATCTGCTAAGCAACAAATACATAACAAAAAAGAAAAGCAATGCATAGCATTGCTTTTCTTTTTATAAAAACTTCTATTTGATTACGCATCTCTTACTTTGAATGAACCATACCTACAACTTATAACCTATAACTTACAACCTAATATTTCACATCCACATAAAACTTACCATTCTCCGCTCCCAGTTCAGATGCAGCAGCATCGTTAATGCGGATAGTAAGCCCGGTGCTTTCTTTCATATCAGGCAATTGGCCCAATACTTTAGCGTACACACTCTTATTGGTAGAAGGGAAAGTAACTTTCACAATGGTACCTACCGCCACATCATTCATCAGGGCATAGTATTTACCGTCTTTCCAGCCGCTGGTACTTCTGAAGATCCCCGCATTGCCGGTAGTTCCTTTACCTGCATTAGAATACATCGATTTAAAATACCCTCCTTTATAATTTACAGGGGTATTGCCGGCAGTTGAGGTTTCTGTTACAGGAGCCGGGGCAGTCGTTTTAGGTTCTTCCTTTACCGGAACTGTGGTAGTTGTTTCCTTAACAGGATTATTAGCCGGAGGTGGCGTTGTTACAACCACTTCTTTTTTCTCTTCTTCCTTTTTAACAGGGGGCTGTTGTTGTGATTGCTCTGCAGGAGCATTGGCAGCCATTGCAGGCACCTGTGGTGTAGCGGGAACTATTTTATCAGTGCCCTTTGAAGCCAGGGCAGATTGACCGGGTTTTACCTTCAGGTAACCAACCGTCAGCTTCATGCCCACACGCAACTGGTCATTTTTAATATTATTCCACTTTTCCAGTGTTTCTACAGAGATCTTGTTATAGTTCTGCCCTACACGATACATCCATTCTTTTTCCTGTACAATGTGCTGCACAGGTACAAAAACCTCATCCGCAGCCTTTTTACCATCCTGCGAAAAATTGGCATTCGTCAACGGAATTTTCAGCGACTGGCCAATTACCAGCGGCTTATCCATCCCGGTATTATTAAAAGCAGCAATATCTTTTGGAACCTGGTTAAAAAGCCTCCCTACGCTGTACCACGTTTCTTTAGCCACCACAGTATGAGCGATGTACAGATTAGGCGTCGCTCCCTGTACCTGCAGGTCTTCCTGCGACCAGCCGCACAGTTGCATCATTACCATTCCTACAACCAGAAGTATCTTGATTTTCAACATAGATTGCGATTTCAAACCTTGCAAAGATGTGGAAATATTTTAATTGTTGGCGCTTTTCAGTATCCGCCAGTTGGAGGGGTAATAATTATTAACCCGGTTACCCAACAGCTTAACCCAGCCCAGGTTTATCTGCTGATATTGGATCAGTGCCCAGCCTTTTTGGGGAGATGCTATCATAACTTCTTCCCTGCGTAAATATTGCAGGGCATCCTCTTTTTTTAACGATATAGCAACAATCCCGCCATTTACAATCGTACTTACAGCCAGTGCATGATCGGGTACCAGGTCTTTTCCGGCAATTTTCCCCATCAGTACACCCGCTTTCCGGATGTAAGCAATATCGGCTATCTGTAAAAGTTCCTGCTCCAGCACCTGTGGAAAGGCTATGATCAGCTCACCCTGCTTCCACAACTGTACCGGCGCATCAGCTTTTAACCAGGGACGAACAATTGCATCTTCAGCCTTACTCAGCTTTTGCAGTTTTGATCTTTTAGGCAGCTTTCTCGCCTGCGCATCGTCATCTGCCTTACGAAAGCAGGCTATAAAAAAGCCTTCCCCTTTCACTTTATCAGGAAAAAAACGATAACCGTAAGCTCCCTGCTCTTCCGATCTTGTTTCTACAATACCCCATGATGCATCAATGGTCAGTGGCAAACTCGTAGCTTCCTGTTCATTGATCAGCCAGTCGGTAATTTCTTCATCCTCTTCTTTCGAATACGAACAGGTGGAATAGATCAATACGCCACCGGGTTTTAATGCCGGGTAAATGTCTGCCAGGATGCGTTGCTGCCGCTGGTGGCATAGTTGTACATTCTGCTCGCTCCATTCCTGTATAGCATCAGGATCACGGCGAAACAAGCCCGAACCGGAACAAGGCGCATCCACTACGATCACATCGAAGAAATGATGCAACTGCGCCAGGTCCTTAGGATCATTATTTGTAACAATAGTATTGATAGCTCCCCATTTGGTAAGATTCTCATCCAGTATCCCTGCCCTGCTTTTGATAACCTCGTTACTTACCAGCAGGCTGTTCTCACTGATCAGTGATTGCAGTAAGGTAGATTTACCGCCGGGAGCAGCACAAAGGTCCAGTACCCGCAGGGGCTGGCTAAGATCAGTGGTCTGCTTCAAGGCCTGCTCCACGAACATGCTCGACGCTTCCTGCACATAATACACTCCCGCATGAAACAGGGGATCAAACGTAAAAAAAGGACGTTGGGAAAGATAATAGCCCTGTGACGACCAGGGGATAGGGTCAATAGTCAATGGTGAATGGTGAATGCCAACCTCTTTATCATCAGGGATGTTATTCACTATTGACCATTCACTATTCACTGGTTTCGCCGGATTCAACCTCACCGACGTTACCTGCGCGCCACTTTCATGCACCTGCACAAATGCCTCCCGGTCAAACCCGGTAACACCCTGCAGACTCTCTAATAATGCTATTGGTAATTTTGCTGATTGCACACGTAAAATTAGAACCCATTTGGCTAATTACAGCAATTCATTCATGAATATTCACAGCTCAACTCTATTTGACTGGCAACCCATACAGGAACGGGTAGTTTTATGGCAAAGAGCATACAATGTTTCCCAAAAGCCTCCCTGTCATCCTTTTACTGTTTTCCTTACCAGGCAAAGCACAGCAACCGGATAGCGTTAAACATTTAATCGATAGCACACTGCACCTGATGCAGCAGCAATCGATGTACACAAAGTCTGTAAACTGGAAAAATGTGTACGACAGCACATATTTACTCGCTGGTAATGCAAAAACTTATGAAGAGGCTGTTCCGGCATTACGGTACGCTTTTGATGCCTTGCACGACCATCACGGATGGCTTGTTATTAACGGGAAAGATTACAGGAACAGTCATTATATCCCGGACACCAATCGCATAAACCCGGCAACAAAAGCAACAATTGCAAAAGGAGGTAAATTCTATGCTGGTACTATCGAAAAGTATTACACTTATCTGTCTATCCCTTTTTTCAGCGGCAACTCCGCTACAGGTATGCATTGGTTTGCACAAACGCTGCAGGATTCGCTCTGCAAATACTCCAATACTGGTACAAAAGGCTTTATCATTGATCTGCGACTGAACGGAGGCGGTAACATGTATCCAATGTATGCCGGTATTGCCAACCTGTTTTCAAACGGGTTGATCGGTAGTTTTATTGATCATACAGGTAAGGAAACCGGGAACTGGTCAATCAAAAACAATGGAGTATTACTAAATGATTCCATATTAGTGCAATTAGAAAGAACCTGTGGCAATTATTCAAAATTTCCGGTAGCCGTATTAACAGGCCCGCTTACAGGAAGTGCTGGAGAATGCATTGCTTTTGGATTAGGTGCGCGCAAAAACACCAGGTTATTTGGCGAAACAACAGCAGGTTTTGTAACTACCAACAATGGCTTTCTGTTACCGGGCACAGATAACGGCATTGTGCTCGCAGTAGGACTCATGAAAGACCATAACGGCCGTATTGCCAGGGAAAATATTAAACCGGATGTAAGTATTATAGGCGGAGACAATTTTGAAGATCGCGCCAACGACAAAAAAATCCAGACTGCATTACAGTGGCTAAAACATTTTTCAAAATAGCTATAAACTTTTGATATTGCCCCAGGCCGACCTGACAGGTCGAAGCGGAGCTTTGAAAATACCTTTAAAAAGTATGTAACATCAACAACCCAGACCTGTCAGGTCTGACAAGCGTGAGGATAGCCATCTTTAAACTCTATAAACTTTTGATCTCAGCGATCAGGTCCTGCAGTACCTTTTTAGCATCGCCAAACAACATAGATGTTTTTGGACGGAAGAACAATTCATTCTCAATACCGGCATAACCGGGCTTCATACTACGTTTATTTACAATAACGTTTTTAGCCAGTTCTACATCCAGTATCGGCATACCATAAATAGGAGAAGAAGGATCAGTTTTAGCGGCAGGGTTCACAACGTCGTTAGCCCCAAGTATCAATACTACATCGGTAGTAGAGAATTCATCATTGGCCTGTTCCATTTCCAGCAATTTATCATAGCTCACATCAGCTTCGGCCAGTAATACGTTCATATGCCCGGGCATACGTCCGGCAACGGGGTGAATAGCATAACCTACATCCACTCCTTTTTCAGTCAGCAGTTTTTCCAGCTCATGACAAGCATGTTGCGCCTGCGCTACCGCTAATCCATAGCCGGGTACTATCATTACCCTGTGAGCATAAGCCATGATCACAGCAGTATCGCTCAGGGATATCTCTTTATAAGCCCCCTGTGCTCCTGCTTTTGCACCACCACCGGCAGCAGTACTGCCACCGCCAAATGAACCGATCAATACATTCTTCAGGGAGCGGTTCATCGCTTTACACATCAGGATGGTAAGTAATGTACCGGCAGCTCCTACCAGTATACCACCTGTAAGCATTACTTTATTATCATACAGAAAACCACCGCATGCAGCAGCGACTCCTGTAAAAGAGTTAAGCAGTGAAATTACCACGGGCATATCTGCACCACCAATTGGCATTACAAACATTATCCCATACACAAGCGACAATGCCATAGTGGTAAAGAAAGGAATATTAGCGCTCGCCGATTCAGCAGTATAAGCATAGCCCGCTGTAGTCAATACCAGCAACAGCAATACAATATTTACAATATGCTGACCTTTAAAAGTAAAGTCCTTTATTTTACCGCTCAGTTTGCCCCAGGCAATAATGCTGCCTGCAAAAGAAACGGAACCGATAATAGCACCGGCTATAATGGTAAGATAATGACCAAAAGGAACTGAATCACCCAGTGGAGCTGAACCCATTGATTTAAAAGACTGGTACAGGTAATCAAACTCTACAGCAGAGATCAGGGCAGCACAGGCGCCCCCCATACCATTGAACATACTTACCATTTCAGGCATAGCTGTCATCTGCACTTTTTTAGCAGCCAGTGTACCGATGATAGCGCCTACAAGAATACCGGCAAAGATCCATCCATAGTTACCCAGCTTCTTACCCTCATCCTCATACAGAAAAATGGTACCGATGATAGCGATTGTCATACCGGCGGCAGCAAGCAGGTTACCGCGCCGCGCAGTAGCCGGGTTCGACAACATTTTCAAACCGATTATAAACGTTACAGAGCCGATCAGGTAGCAAATAGTAAGTATGCTAAATTCCATAATGATTTATTAAATCCTGAGAATAAAATCCGAATAATTAAAAATCCGAAAACCGAAAAACTGAACAGTCTTTGCTTACTAATTTCCGGCAACACTTTTCTGTAATAACTTTTTTAAAATTGCGCCAAGGATCAGTTCTAATTCAAGAGCTTCCTGCAAAAGTGACAACCGCTCATTCTCCAATACCTCATCACCGTATGTCAAAGTATGGTTCAACCAAAGCTTTGATTCTTTTGCTTCTTTTCTGCACACCTTAATCCGAAACCTCAGATCTGCTTCACCTAAATTTTCATTTGCCTCTATGTAATTAGCTGCTACAGAACCGGCCGATCTTACCAATTGCGTAATATATTCCCGGTTAACAATGTCGCGCTTCAGTTTCAAACAAAAATCTCTTACACTCAAAGAAAACTTTTCTGTACGTGCCAACAGATCATACACTTTACTACCCTGCATACAAACTGGTTTTTCATTTCAGATACTGTTATAAGTGTACGGATTTGTTTTCCCTTCGAATTTCGGAATTATGATTTCGGGCTTATTTCTTCTTTTTAAACATTTCAAGCATCCTGTCCGTCACTACAAATCCGCCCACTACGTTCAGGGTACCTAATACCACGGCAAGAAACCCGAGGATCAATGCCACATAATTACCGCTTTCTGCTTTACCCATTACAATGATAGCACCAATGATCACTACGCCGTGAATGGCATTAGCACCGCTCATCAGCGGGGTATGCAATACACCAGGCACATGTCCTATTACTTCTATACCAACAAAGATCATCAGTATCACGATGTAGATCATCTGTTGATTGGCCGCTATCCAGTTTAATGCCGTTTCCATATTTGTATAGATTGTAATTTTTTAAGTTGACTGATATAAGGTATAAAGTTTAATGGATAAGGTGGTCGTCGAATATATCACTTACATCCTTACCTCAAACATCCGTTATCTTGCCTTCAACATTCAGGATTCGATATTCAATATTTCCCCTACTTCCTCATTCCTTATTTTTCATTTCTTATTCTTACTTCCCTACTTTTTCATTCACCACCGCTCCATCATGCGTAATACACGCACCCTTCACCAGGTCATCCTCCCAATTCAGGTAGAGAGCATTTTCTTTATTGGTCAACAGTTGTAAAAAGTTCAGAACGTTCTTGCCATACAATTTACTGGCATCAGAAGGCATCGAAGACGACAATGCAGAGTCGCCTATAATAGACACCCCATTATAGCGAACGGTCTCATTGTTCTTCGTCTGTTCAGTATTTCCTCCGGTAGCAGCAGCAAGATCAACAACTACTGATCCTTTCCGCATATTGTCCAGCATTTCAGTAGTGATCAGTATGGGAGCTTTTTTGCCGGGTATCTGTGCAGTAGTAATTACAATATCAGCTTTCGCAATGCTTTCAGCAATCTTAGCTTTTTGCCTGCGTGCAAACTCTTCACTTTGCTCTACAGCGTATCCCCCTGCTTTGGAAGCATCAGCAGCACCGTCCACATCTATGAATTTTCCACCCAGGCTCATTACTTCCTCCTTCACTGCAGGGCGTGTATCAAACACTTCCACCACTGCACCCAACCTGCGCGCAGTAGCAATAGCCTGTAGCCCGGCTACGCCGGCGCCTAATATCAATACTTTGGCAGGAGCAATACTTCCGGCCGCAGTCATAAACATGGGGAAATAGCGTGAATAAGAAGTAGCAGCCAGCAATACCGCTTTATATCCCGCGATATTAGCCTGCGAGCTTAACACATCCATACTTTGCGCACGCGTGGTACGTGGCAGCATATCAAGACTAAAAACAGTAATACCCTGTTGAGCCCATTGCTGCATGGCAACTGCATTAAACAAAGGTTGATATACCCCTATTAATACCTTGCCCTGCAAACTACCTGCATCTGCAGGAGGATGAACAGCCAGCAACACTTCTGCACTGGCAATCACCTGCTGACGGCCCGCTACAGTAGCGCCTGCTTTAATATAATCTTCATCTGAACTGAAAGCCTTTTCTCCGGCACCCTGTTCTACAACAACAGTAATTCCTTTTTTTGTGAGCTGGGCAACTGATTCCGGTAAGAGAGACACTCTTGTTTCGAAGGATGGTTCTTTGAGTACGCCGATCGTCATAAACACTGGGGATTTGCAGATGATACCTCTTGGATAATTGAATCTGATAGTAAGATAGAAACTTTTGCTGACTTTGTATGAACCATCTGTAATTTTTAGTAGCGGAACAATCAAAATAAGTAACTTCCGAACTTTATCTAAGAATAACGTTATTGTGTTATGAAAATTCTACACACCGACATCTGGCAATTCAGCATTCCCATGCACCCGTTTACCATTGCAACCGGTACCATGCACTTTGCGCAAAATATTTTTATCAGGGTACATACTGACAATGGGCTTTATGGCGTTGGCGAATGTTCTGCATTTCCCATGATAGTGGGTGAAACACAGGCAACCTGCTATGCAATGGCTAAAGACTTTGCAGCTATCTGGAAAGATAAAGATGCCACAGCCATTGAAGATCGCCTGCAGGAATTACACAGCTTTACCGCTTTTAATGCTACTATTAAAAGTGCTTTCGATATGGCGCTGTATGATCTCGCAGCCAAAGCAGCGCAAAAACCACTGTACCAGTTATTGGGTGGCGCTCCCAAAGAACTTGAAACAGATCTCACCATTGGTATTGATACACCGGCCAACATGGCGAAAACAGCTGTTGAATTTATAAAGAACGGTGTCCGCATCATTAAAATAAAACTGGGCAAAAAAGCTACTGAAGATGTAGAACGTGTAAAACTGATCCGCGAAGCAGTAGGACCCGATATATTATTACGTATTGATGCCAACCAGGGCTGGAGTTATGAAGACGCCCTCTATGCATTAACAGCAATGGGGCCATTGAATGTTCAGTTCTGCGAACAACCTATGCGCCACTGGAACGATCATAAATTACCGGAACTGCGAAAAGCCTCTCCCATAAAGATCATGGCAGATGAAAGCGTTTTCAATCACCATGACGCCAAACGTCTTATCAATGCAGATGCCTGTGATTATGTAAACATCAAGTTTGCCAAATCAGGGGGCATTCATGAAGCAATAAAGATCAATAATGTTTGCGCAGAGCACAATATTCCCTGTATGATGGGCGGCATGCTGGAAAGTCGCGTAGCACTAACAGCCTTTGCCCATTTTGCACTGGCACATTCCAATGTAAAATTCTACGATATGGACACCTGCATGCTGGGTCATAAGCTCGACCCTGTTACCGGTGGTGTACAATACAAAGGCTTTTTCCTGGAAGTACCTTCAGCGCCGGGTATTGGTGCTGATGCAGACGAAGAGTTCCTGAAAACCTTAGAGGGTACAAGAGTATAATGTGTAGATTAGCGAATGTGCAAATAATGCTTTTGTGATTGTTTGATGCTCACTCAAACCATCAAACAATCGGGCCATCCGGCCATCTTTCAGCACCTTTTAATTTTGCATATTAATCGCTCATTACTTCCCTATCTTTGCGCAAAATTCAGCAAATGTCTCAGCAGGCAAAACACGCTTCCGAATCTTCAGTGATCATGACCGAACTGGTACTTCCCAACGATACCAATACTTTTGGTAACCTGATGGGGGGCCGACTGATGTACTGGATGGATATTGCGGCAGCGCTGTCTGCACAAAAACATTGTAACCTGCCTGTTGTTACAGCTTCAGTAGATAATATCTCCTTCGAAAATCCCATCAAACTGGGTAATGTAGTACATATTGAAGCAAGGGTTTCCCGTGCCTTCACATCATCTATGGAAGTACACATGAAAGTGTGGGGTGAGGATGCTATTAAAAAGCACAAATACAAAAGCAACGAAGCCTATTATACATTCGTAGCACTCGACACAGAAGGCAAATCGAGCCCTGTCCCTCCTATTGTTCCCGTTACAGACGACGAAAAGATCCTCTTTGAAGGCGCCTTACGCAGAAGACAGATCCGTTTAATACTTGGTGGAAAAATGAAACCCGACGACGCTACAGAATTAAAAGCGCTGTTCTTTAAAGATTAGTGATTGTCGTGAGGACGGTTCCGGGTTGAATCCGTGAATCGTGAGTCGTCAGTCGTGAGTGGAGCTTTCGGATAATAGATGCTTGATACTGGATAAGAAGCCTGGAATCTGTACCTGCAACTTGAGATCGGAACAACTGCAAACTGCCAATTGCCAACTTTCCTCCTGTCTTTCCCTTCGAAATTCGATATTCAAAATTTGACATTCAATATTTCCGCCTTCCGTACTTCGTACTTCTTATTTCGTATTTGTTTTCCTTGTGCCTTACTTATAACCTACAACTTAAAACTTATAACCGCGTTAGGCGTTCAGCATCCCCAATTCTCAAATTAAACAACCGGCGTTTTCCAATGATGTGCGCCCTTCATCATATAAGGTTTACTTTGCTCAATAGCATCCATTACGGTAGCTAAGATCTCTTCGGCAGGAGCATCGTAATCTATCTCTAAAGGTGGTTTAAATGTTACAGTAAGCAAAGTGCCTTTCTTTTTCAGCTTCAGTCCCTTTTTATTAAAGGCACGCCAAAAACCGCTGATCACAACAGGGATCACAATTGGCTTACTTAGCTTAATGATATAGGCAGTTCCTTTACGCCCCGGGGCAAAAGGCTTGGTAGTTCCCTGCGGAAAAGTGATCACCCAGTTATTATCCAGTGCACGGGCAATTTTACGTGTATCAGAAGGGTCCAGTCCTTTTCGTGTTTCAGAACCTTCCGGTCTCCACGTTCTTTTCACGGTAAGTGCACCCGCCAGGGTAAACAAACGGCTTACCCAACTGCCGTTCATCGTTTCTTCAGCAGCTACATAATACACATTTGTAAAAGGATTGAGCAGGTAATAAGGAACACCCAGTTTATTCCTTTTGCGCCATTTTATAGCACAGAAAATATGCAGGAAGGTAATAACGTCAGCAAAGTAAGTCTGGTGATTACTGACAAACAATACGTTTTTCTTCGGAAGATCTTCCAGGTGTTCGGTACCGGATATCTTCAGTTTATTGATGACCGCAAGGCCAGGATAAGATACGGCGCCAACCACCATATATACCAGCTTGCGTACAATACTGATTTTTTTCAATCGTTCACGAAACGAACTCATCAATTACTACTTTTCAGAATCAAATTGCGCCGAAATTAAGGAAATGTTAATTACAATGGGTTACTATTTCCGGTTTATGTAATCAATCTCAACCGTTCATCCATGTAAAAAACAATTTGTATGAAAGCATTTACCCACACATTGAAACAGTATGTTAAAAGAGCAGCTATATTTCCCAAACAATCAATTTTAAAATTAGTTGCTGCCACAGCATTATTAATTACCGCCGGTGCGGCTTCAGCACAGGCTGTAAACAATCCATATCCCAAAACGATTACCGTAAACGGAAGCGCCCAGATCTCAATAATACCAGACGAGATCTATGTAATTGTTGATCTGAAAGAGTATGACAAAAAAGGCTCCGGCAAGATCAGCATCGACAAGATCAAAGCAGCATTCCTTGAAAATTGCCGCAGCATAGGCTTGCCCGATTCAACAATTACCATAGCATCCTACGAAGGTTACAATGGCAACCCCTGGATCACCAAAAAGAAAAAGAAAGAAGAAATGTATGCATCTATCTCCTACCAGGTAAAATTCAGTAACAGCAAAAAGATTGACGAGCTGGTAGAAAAACTGGATGATGACGCTACACAGAATTTCCGTATCGACAGAACATCACACAGCAAAATACAGGAGTATCGTCAGCAACTGAAGCTCCAGGCCATTAAAGCAGCCAAAGAAAAAGCGGTAGCCCTGGCAGCAGCTATTGATGAAAAAGCAGGAGAAGCCATTACCATTACCGAACCACAGGAAGTACAGGTACAGCCTTATTACCAGCAAAGGGTAATGACTGCAAACTTTATTGGAGGCGATTTTAATAAAAGCGAAGAGCCAGCCATCGACTTCAAAAAGATAACCCTGAAGTTCGAGATCAACGTTGTATTTGCTTTGAAATAAACTTACACTGTGAGTTGTGAGCTTGTATTTGCTCACAGCTCACAGCTCTAGGCCCGTAGCTTAATATAATTACTGCACAAAAATATCAGCGATCACAAACACGGCAAATACCACGGAAGCAATGCCATTCGCAGTCATAAAAGCAAGATTTACACGACGCAGATCACCGGGCTTCACGATAGAATGCTGGTAAATAAGCATGCCTGCAAAAACAGCTACACCAGCCCAATAAAGCCAATGAAAACCGCCCTGGATACCCGCCAGTATTACACAGGCAGCACTCAGTACATGAAGGAGTTCTGAAACACGCAATGCCTTTGCTTTACCCAGCCAGGATGGCATAGAATACAACTTCTGACTTTTATCAAACTCTTCATCCTGCAAAGCATAGATAATATCAAAGCCACTTACCCAGAATATTACTGCAAAAGAAAACAGTACAGGCAATATTGCAAACTCACCCGTAACAGCAAGATAAGCACCTATGGGAGCCAGTGATAAACCTACACCCAGTACAAGGTGACACAAAGGAGTAAAACGTTTGGTATAACTGTAGAAGAGAATTACAAACAAAGCAACAGGCGATAACAAAAAGCAAATGCGGTTTATAAACCAGGTACAGGCTATAAACAACAGGCAGTTTATAATTATAAAGGTCAGTACCTTATCAGCTTTCAATATACCTGCAGGAATTTCACGGATAGCAGTACGGGGATTCAGCGCATCAAACTTCGCGTCGAGCCAGCGGTTAAAAGCCATTGCAGCGCTACGTGCAAACACCATACAGAGAACAACCAGGCCGAATTTCAAAGCAATTTCCTGCCATGGAGAGAAATTAGAAAGCGGATATTTCCACCCTATTGCTGAGTTAAGGTTACGTATTGGCAACACCCCTTGATATAAGCCAACGAAAAAACCAATGATAGCAAAAGGCATAGCAAAGATGGTATGCGAAAACTTAATAAGCGATAAATAGTTCTTAACTGTTCCCATGTTATTATGTTGATGCCAGTAACTGTGCCAGCGCCGCCGGCATAGCGATTGACGTATATCCGTTGGCAACCGGCTTTTTAATGAATTCCTGGATCCTGCCCCGGTAATACCAGTAAATATCTGGTGTAATATTACCGGGATTCTGTTCAAAAAACTGCTTTGCCAGTGGTGCCAGTATTTCTACCTGCTGCATTACCATGTTACTTACCACCGGCGACGCAAAGGTAACACCTTTCGTGGGTATAGTGATAATGGAGCCATAAAGGCCCTGTGCAAACTCCGCATTGCGTTCCAGTTCTATCATTTTTACGGCAGAGAAGTCACCGCTGAAAAAAGAATAGATCTCCAGCCCGTTCTCCCCTTCCATTTTATGGACCGTTACCTCTTCACGGGCTATATTCGCAAAAGCCTCTTCAAACAAAACAGTTTCCTCTTTTTGCCAGTCCTTTACATCATCATGGCTTAAAAAACGGAACTGGCCATCATAATCAAAGACCAGCACGGTACAGGTTCCAGGGAAATCCCTTCTGATCACCAGGCCACGTGCAAATTCATATTCCAGGATGGCTTCCGGCTTTATCAATACTTTAATATGAGGACGTGCATGTTCAAAATCAGTGAAGAAAAAACGATAGGCCTTATCTGCAAAATTAACCTTGTTAAAATGCGTATAGATCAGCGACTCCCAATCAGTTTCCGGTGCTGCGGCCACCATGCGCACAAGATTATCAAGTCCGTATTTCAATTCTTTCTGGTCTTCATCCTGAACGGTAAGTATCCCGTCTTTCAATGACAACACCTGCTCCCCTTTATCAGCAAAATAATTCAATACCAGCCCGATCATTTTCTCATAGGCAGGTTGCTCCAGCAAATGTTGAAACTCGGTCGGTATCATCAATTCAATCGCTCTATCACCGGGCATATCAGCCATTTTATACTATTCTGTATTGTTTAAACAATTCCCACAACACGATCCCTGCAGCCACAGAAATATTCAGAGAATGTTTCATTCCAAGCTGGGGTATCTCAATACAACCATCACACATACCAATCACCTCTGCATCCACACCACTCACTTCATTACCAAATACAACAGCCAGTTTAGGATATTGTTTTATATCGAAATTATTCAATGCAATGCTGCTCTCCACCTGCTCGATGGCAAAAACCTGGTACCCTTCCGCCTTCAATTGCTCTACGGCCTCTTTGGTAGTGCCTGTATATTTCCAGTTCACCGTTTCTGTAGCGCCCAATGCTGTTTTATGAATATCACGATGTGGTGGCTGCGGCGTATAACCACACAGGTACATACCTTCCAGTAAAAAAGCATCAGATGTACGAAATACA
This sequence comes from Chitinophagaceae bacterium, assembly GCA_047602185.1. GTDB lineage: Bacteria > Bacteroidota > Bacteroidia > Chitinophagales > Chitinophagaceae > PMP191F. The sequence continues at coordinate 3,159,196 of JASGHY010000001.1, forward strand.
CTCCCTACATTATGCATACTGCGGATATTATCAAGCACCACTACAATCGGCGTCTTATCAGCTTCCCGGAATTCATCCACTGTTTTCCGGTTCAGTTCGTCCATACTCAGTTTACGCATATTGCGAAGATAGGTAGGAGGAATTTGAAAATTAGAGAATTTGAAGATTTGAAAATGGGAAAAAGGCACAAGGGCCAAGATACAAGGTGCAAGAGGTTGACAGGTTTATAAGTTGATAGATTTGCAGGGAAAGCAGCGCGGGTAGCGGGTCACCGGCAACCTGCGCCCGGAAACTGGTATCCGGCAATCGTGAAACGTGAGAACTGTTTCGGGTTGAATCCGTGAGACGTGAGTCGTGAGTGGAGCTTCCGGATAATAGATGCTGGATACTGGATTTGAGATTTGATGTTTGAAATTTGATCAATACAACTGGTCTTCCTGTATTTGCTCGTAGCTCGCAGCTTGTATTCGGGATAACTGCAAATTGCCAACTGCCAACTTGCTTTCCCTCCGGGCCTGTTATTCGCGTTCGGCGTTAAGCGTTCTGCGTTCAGCTGTATTCAACCTACAACTTAAAACCTATAACTGGGTTTTCGCGTTCAGCCTTAAGCAAACCTACAACCCGCATTCAAAAAATTTCCACACAATTCCCACATAAACAACCCTCTTCATTCACTCATTTTCAAATTGGTACATCAGCACATTGTATTTACTATATTTGCCGCCATGGCTAAAGCAAGTGCAGAAACACCTTTAATGCAGCAACACCGGGCGGTTAAACAAAGGTACCCTGATGCCATATTGCTGTTTCGCGTAGGTGATTTTTACGAAACTTTCGGACAAGATGCTATTGTAACCTCACAGGTGCTGGGCATTACTTTAACCAAACGTAATAACGGTGATCCTTCCGCGTCAGAACTGGCCGGATTTCCCCATCATGCACTTGATACTTACCTGCACAAGCTTGTAAAGGCGGGCCACCGTGTAGCCATCTGTGATCAGTTAGAAGATCCCAAAACCGCCAAAGGCATTGTAAAAAGAGGCGTTACCGAACTCGTAACTCCCGGCGTAGCCACCAACGAAAAACTGCTGGAACACAACAGCAACAACTTTCTTGCAGGCATTCACTTTACAGATACTTCCGCAGGTATTGCATTTCTCGATATCTCTACCGGCGAATTTTTTATAGCAGAAGGTCAGCAGGACTATATTGATAAACTGTTGCAGACCTTAAAGCCAGCTGAGGTCATTTTTCAACGCAGTTACCAGAAGCATTTCAAAGAAAACTTTGGTGCCAAGTTCTATACTTACACCATGGAAAGCTGGATCTTCGATGAGGCTTACGCTACCGAAAGCCTGCTCAAACATTTCCAGACACATTCACTCAAAGGTTTTGGTGTAGAAGGTCTCACAAATGGCATTGTAGCCGCAGGCGCTGTACTGCACTACCTCAAAGATACCGAGCACCCCAACCTGCAGCATATTACTTCTCTCCAGCGTATTGACAAAGAAGATTACCTGTGGATGGATCGTTTTACCATCCGCAATCTCGAACTGATCAACACGGCTGCCGACCAGGGAAATACACTGCACAAAGTATTGGACAATACCGTATCTGCTATGGGCGCCCGCCTGCTCAAACGCTGGGTGGTATTGCCTTTAAAAGATAAACTACGCATCCAGGAAAGACTTGATCTTGTAGAATTCTTTATAAAAGAAGTAGACCTGCGCAACCAGGTAATGCACCACATCAAACAGTGTGGTGATGTGGAACGACTGGTCAGCAAGATCCCCTTAAAAAAGATAAACCCGCGCGAGGTAATGCAGATCGCCCGTGGTTTACAGCATATCGCTTTCATCAAACAGTTGTGTGAGGGTGCTAACAATCCTTACCTGCAGAAGCTGACCAATACTTTAGATGCCTGCGAAGCCATTGCCGACAGGATCTGCCGGGAGATCATTGAAAACCCTCCTGTACAGGTATCCAAAGGTGGCGTGATCCAGGAAGGCATCAGCCCCGAACTGGATGACTTACGCAAGATCTCAACCAGCGGCAAAGAATACCTGGTTTCACTGCAACAGAAAGAAGCAGAAGCAACCGGTATCTCCTCCCTCAAGATCGGTTTCAACAACGTATTTGGCTACTACCTTGAAGTTACTAACTCACATAAAAGCAAAGTACCCGATAACTGGATCCGCAAGCAAACGCTGGCCAATGCCGAACGTTACATTACACCTGAACTGAAGGAATATGAAGAGAAGATAACAGGTGCCGAAGAAAAGATCCTGGCGATTGAAACCAGCCTGTTTGAAGCATTACTGCAGGAGTTGCAGAATTACATTGCTCCCATGCAGGCCAATGGTCATGTGCTGGCAATACAGGATTGCCTTATTTGCTTTGCCAACAATGCCCTGCAATACAATTACAAAAAACCCGAACTGCACGATGGTGCCGTGCTCGACCTGAAAGCCAGCCGCCACCCGGTAATCGAAAGAAACCTGCCGGTAGGCGAACCATATATTTCCAATGATATCCTGCTCGATCCTACAGATCAGCAGATCATCATTCTTACCGGTCCCAACATGAGTGGTAAAAGTGCCATTCTCCGCCAAACGGCCCTCATCACCCTGATGGCGCACATGGGCAGCTTTGTTCCTGCCGATGCGGCACTAATCCCTGTGACTGATAAGATCTTTACCCGCGTAGGCGCCTCCGACAACCTCAGTGGTGGCGAATCTACCTTCATGGTGGAGATGAACGAGACGGCCAGCATCATCAACAACATTACGCCCGGCAGCCTCATCCTGCTCGATGAAATAGGTCGCGGTACCTCTACCTATGATGGTATTTCCATAGCCTGGAGCATTGCAGAATACCTGCACCAGGCGCCACAGGCTCCTAAAACCCTGTTTGCCACGCACTACCATGAGCTGAACGAGCTGGAAAACAAAATGCCACGCATCCGTAACTACCATGTTACCAACAAAGAAGTGGGCAACAAGATCATCTTCCTTCGCAAACTGGCACCCGGTGGCAGTACGCATAGCTTTGGTATTCATGTGGCTAAAATGGCAGGGATGCCTCCTGCCCTTATTCAGCGCGCCAACGAAATTCTCCATCACCTCGAAGAAAAGAACGTAGACAATACCCCTGATACAGAAGGCGCCAAAAAGAACCTTGATCAGCAGGTAAAACAGATCCCGATGCAGAAAATGCAGCTTTCGATCTTCGACGCCCATACCGAAACCTTCCAAGACATCCGAAGTCTGCTCGAAAACATTGATATTAATCGTCTTACACCAGTAGAAGCACTCCTGAAGCTAAATGAGATCAAGGGGCTGCTAAAATAGATGCCGGTTACAGGATACAAGATGCAGGATACTGGTTGCTTCGATAACAAGCCTCCATACCTCGATGTCATTGAACTAGCTCCGGAGGAGCTGCCTGTTTATAGCCCCCCATTTGTTTATGGAATTCAGCTCCGGAGGAGCTTCCTGTAAGGCACAGCCCCCCTGCCGGAAGCACGACCCGCTCATGCGATCATTCCTGCCAAACACAAGGCCATGATATAATCTCTTGGAAACGAACACCTATCCGCTTCAGCCGGTTGGCAACTGCTGTAGCATGAGGCATACATTTCACTTCCTTGCCTCGCCCTTCAGGACGGGGAATAAGCAATCAGCGGGCAATCTCAAAATACCTCAATCTTCAAAATCAGCAATCTCCCCCAAATCCACGTTTTTTAGAAAATGCGCTTTTAACATGGACCCCAATCGAACCCGGGAACCACCAGTAGGCTTACGATCCCGGGCAGTCGTGAGTACAGAAGGCTAAATTGTTGAATCAACTTATAGCCAGCAGCTACAACAATCAAACAATACAACCATCAAGCCATCACAATCAATTCCCAAACCTCCTTGTACCCTGTTTCCCGGGCCTTTAAAGCCATTTTGGCCCTAACGCTTTCATTTACAATCAATACCGAACTATACCTGGGCCTATACAGCTTATTGCTTCATTCTTTATTCGTTCGTACCAAACCCTTATTTTATGCGCTCTTAGGGCGAACAAATACCGAAGGAAATACGGACCAATACCGAAGCAATAGCGAAGGAATACCGAATTAAACCCCTGCCAGTACAGAACCTGTCTGGTACCAGGGTTAGCCAAAAGCAGAAAAAGACACGGAATACCGGATACGATGTTCCTCCATCAATGTTATTGAATTAAGCTCCGGAGGATTTACCTGCTTATAGGAAATCAATTTTAGAAGGTATTCAGCTCCGGTAGGAGCTAGCTTCCTGTAAAGCTCCTACCGGAGCCGCGACACGCTTATCAATGTCGTTGAATAAAGTGCCTGGTGAACACACCCGCTACGGAGCACTCCCCGGCGGATGTCCCCACCCGCCGGAATTAAACTTCTTAATTACATGACATTGAACCCCATATTCCGGTCATCCAACCCCTGATTCCCAATTCCCCCATCCGCACATTATTCCGCGTTAAGCGTTAGACGTTGAGCGTTCAGCATCTCCATACATCAGCCAATTCGCACATTAAATCCACAGCTTTGCCATCTCCTCACCAAACAACTGTTAGTCTGGTTTTTTCCTCCTAACTTTGCACATCTTTTTATCAACAGGCTTACCGGTAACCTGACCGGACACCACCTTGCGTATGGGAAAAGAATTAATTCTCAACATTTTACAATCACAATAGCAATATGAATCTATTCGAACAGCAAAGTGCTGAATTCATTCATCGTCACATTGGACCCACTGAAAAGGAAACCAAAAGAATGCTGGCTACCATTGGTGAGCCCAGCGTGGAAGAGCTGGTAAACAAAACCGTACCCGCTTCTATCCGTATGAACAGTGTGCTTGGTATTCCGGCTTCTATGAGTGAGCATGATTACCTCCATCACATCAAAGAGGTATCTCTGAAAAACAAGTTGCTGAAAAACTACATTGGCCAGGGTTATTACGACACCATTACACCCAGTGTAATTCTGCGCAACATCTTCGAAAACCCAGGTTGGTACACACAGTACACTCCCTACCAGGCAGAGATCTCACAGGGCCGCCTGGAAAGCCTGCTGAACTTCCAGACCATGGTGGCAGACCTTACCGCATTGCCGCTCACCAACGCATCACTGCTGGATGAGGCAACTGCTGCTGCTGAAGCCATGACCATGTTCTTCAATACACTCAACAAGGATCATGAGCATATTACCCGTCCTAAATTCTTTGTAGACCACGATACCTTCCCCCAGACCAAAGATGTGATTGTAACCCGTGCTGTTCCGGTGGGTATTGAGGTGGTGTTTGGCGATTACCGCAAAGCAACTTTCGACGAAAGCTATTTTGGTGCGCTGGTACAATATCCCAACGACAAAGGTTCTATTGAAGATTATCGTTCTTTCATCAATAAAGTACACGAGGCAAACGCTTACGTGGTAATGACCACCGACCTGCTGGCATTAACCCTGTTAACGCCTCCCGGTGAGCTGGGTGCTGATGTTGCCTGTGGTTCTGCACAACGTTTTGGTGTACCCCTGGGCTTCGGCGGACCTCACGCTGCATTCTTTGCTGCCAAAGATGATTTCAAACGCAGCATTCCCGGCCGTATCATTGGTGTAAGTATCGATGCACAGGGCAACCGTGCATTGCGTATGGCCCTGCAGACAAGAGAACAACACATCAAACGCGAAAAGGCAACTTCCAACATCTGTACCGCACAGGCATTGCTGGCCAATATGGCTGCTATGTACGCTGTATTCCACGGCCCTGATGGATTGAAAGACATTGCTAAACGCGTATCTATACTCGCAAATGCGCTGGCACAGGAACTGGAAGCTGAAGACTACGAAGTAGTATACAAATCATTCTTCGATACAGTAGTGATCAAAGTAGCAGATACCGAAGCCATCCGTGCAAAAGCTGAAGCTGCCGGGCTCAACTTCCGTTATTTTGAAAACAACCTGGTAGGTATTTCATTGGATGAAACCACTACCCTGTCTGATGTACTGGATATTCTGCTGGTACTGGACCAGGAGAATGAACACAGCGTAGCTGGTTTTGAGATCAGCGAAGATGCTACCCTTGATAATATTCCTTCATCACTGGTACGTACTTCCACTTTCTTAACACATCCTACTTTCAACACGCATCACAGCGAAACGCAGATGATGCGTTACATCAAACAGCTGGAGAATAAAGACCTTTCTTTAAATACATCTATGATCTCGCTGGGCTCCTGCACCATGAAACTGAATGCAGCCAGCGAAATGATGCCTTTAAGCTGGGCTCACTGGAGCAAGATCCATCCTTTTGCACCAAAAGACCAGACACAGGGTTACCTGCAGATCGTAAATGAACTGTCAAAATATTTGTGCGAGATCACAGCATTTGATGCATGCAGCCTGCAGCCCAACAGTGGAGCACAGGGCGAGTATGCCGGCTTGCTGGTTATCCGCGCTTACCACGAAAGCCGTGGCGATCATCATCGTAATGTAATGCTGATCCCCATCTCTGCACACGGTACCAACCCTGCCAGTGCCGTAATGGCCGGTATGAAAGTGGTAGTGGTAAAAGCACTGGAAAATGGTTATATCGATACTGCCGATCTGAAAGCAAAAGCAGAACATCACGCAGCCAACCTGGCCGGTGTAATGATCACTTACCCCAGTACCTACGGTGTGTACGAAGAAACAGTGAAAGAGATCACAGCCATCATTCACCAGCATGGCGGACAGGTGTACATGGACGGTGCCAACATGAATGCACAGGTAGGTTTAACAGCTCCCGGATTGATCGGAGCAGACGTTTGTCACCTCAACCTGCACAAAACATTCGCTATCCCTCACGGTGGCGGTGGTCCTGGCATGGGCCCTATTTGTGTAAAAGAGCACCTCGCACAATTCTTACCCGGTCACGCATCGCTCAATAGCAATGGTGCGGTAAGTGCAGCTCCTTATGGCTCTGCTTCCATCCTGCTGATCAGTTACGGTTACATCCGTATGCTGGGTGCAGAAGGTGTGAAAAAAGCAACAGAGTTCGCTATCCTCAATGCAAACTACATGCGTGCAAAACTGGAAGCGCAATACGATATCCTGTACACCAACCACAATGGCGAGTGTGCGCACGAGTTTATTGTAGACCTGCGTCCTTTCAAGAAAAGTGCAGACATTGAAGCAGAAGACATTGCAAAACGCCTGATGGATTATGGCTTCCATGCTCCTACCATGAGCTTCCCGGTACCAGGCACTATCATGATCGAGCCTACCGAAAGTGAAGACAAAGCTGAGTTGGATCGTTTCTGCGATGCATTGCTGAACATCCGTGAAGAGATCCGTGCTGTTGAAGAAGGTAAAGCTGATAAAAAAGACAATGCATTGAAAAATGCACCACATACACAGTTTGTAGTATGCAATTCAGAATGGGCACATGGCTATACCCGTGAGGAAGCAGCTTACCCATTGGCTTATGTTCGCGAAAACAAATTCTGGCCTTCAGTAGCACGCGTAAACAATACACACGGCGACAGAAACCTGATCTGTACCTGCGAACCTGTTAGCAGCTATGCTGAATTGGAAGGATAGTGTGGTGGTGAGTGGTGAGTGGTCAGTTGTGAATAGTAAATGACCAATAGTCAATAATAAAATTAAAGCTCTGCGCAGGCAGGGCTTTTTTTGTCCAATAGCATGAAAAACAAAAAACGATATGAGCCAATATGACAAGTATGAGTTCATCGAAGCTTCATCAGATAGTACCCTTTTTTCATTTGCAAGCACAGGCCCCAATGGAGTAGTTGAGAAAGTCGTTCAATTTTCAAAAACCACAACACATGGTGTTTATAATCTTGCTTTTGGAAACATTGATGAATCAGGAGATATTGATGACAAAACAACCAATAATAATAAGGACAGAAATAAAATATTGGCTACCATCGCAGCAATTGTTTACATGTTTACAGAAGAATATCCCGATCGATATGTATTCTTTACAGGCAGCACAAAAGAAAGAACACGTTTATACAGAATGGCTATTAATTTGAATTTTCAGGAACTGTCCCTTTCATTTAACATTTACGGCATATTGGAAAGCTCAGAGACAGAGCCTTTTAAAGCATCTCAGAACTATAAAGGCTTTTTGATACATCGCAAATAAATACTATATTTACAGAAATGAAGCATCCTTCTAAAATATCGGATGATAAGGCTAAATCAATCATTAAAACCAGGATAAAGAAAAGCCTGGATAAATATTCAAGTGAAGTATTGTTTCCGGATAAATTAGCCAAAGCAAACAAGCTACTTAAAGGTGTTAAACTACCAGAATAAAATTGAGTCGTCCTAAAATAGGTTGACAGTTTTAAAAATAGTTCCCGGTTGTCTTTAGATAGCCGGGATTTTTTGTTTATGCACCTGTTCAGGTGTTTTCATGTGTAAAGATAAATGAGGTCTGTATTGGTTATAAAGACTGATTGCTTCATGTATTATTCTTATTGCTAACTGCTTATTTATTAATGTTCTTTCCGGATAAAATTCTTCCTTTATTGTTTTATTCATTCTCTCTGCCAGCGCGTTTTCATAAGGATCACCATTTTCCGTCATACTCATGGTAATCTTATTATTATGGGCTATCTGAACATAATCATAACTACAGTATTGAACACCTCTGTCAGAATGATGGATCAATTGCCCACTATAACACCTGGATTGAATAGCCATTTTTAATGCCTGGGACACTGTAACAACTTCCATATTATCGCTAACACTATAGCCCATAATTTTTCTGCTGTATGCATCTGTGACAAGGCTTAAATAAAGGTTACCCTCGGATGTCTTCAGATAGGTAATGTCACTAACCCAAACCTGTTCAGGTCTTGTAATTGCCACCTCTTTTATCAGGTTGGGATATTTCCTCAGCCAATGATTAGAGTTCGTGGTCTGAACATACCTACGACGAGGTTTGATCAATAAATTACAGGACCGCATCCAGTCGAATAGTTTATCCCGCCCCACCTTGATAGCCTGTAGTCGCAATGCAGGTTGAATAAGGTGATAAAGCTTACGGATACCTATCCGTGGCAGGCATTTACGTTGCCCGTCAACAAGCTCTTTTACAATGGTTTTGACTGCATCTGTCTTGACTTGATTGCATGCCAGCTTGTAATAATATTGCCGGCTAAAGCCAAGTGTTTGCGCTATTCGCTTTGTGCCTCCGACCCTGCTACATCCCCCTGTCCTGCGGAAGCCTGACGTGACAGCGGTAAATACTTTTTTCTGATCTCTGTGCCAAGCATATCATCGGCCACGTCTATAGCCTTGTTCAGAATTTCTTTTTCCTGCTCAAGTCGCTTAATCTTTTTCTCTAACTCACGGATCTGCTTATTAGGGGTATTCTTTTTCATATCGGTTGATTCATGCCAGTCCAATCTACCATGTTTTCTTAACCACACCAAAACGGTGCTACGACCTTGAATACCATATTTGAGCTGAGCTTGTTTGTACGTTAGGTCGCCTTTTTCTACTTCATCAATCACTTGAAGTTTGAAGGCAAGACTGTAATCTTTTTGAGTCCGTTTTAAACATGAGGGAGATCCGGTATTGACCATAGTTTGACACTTTTTGTGTCAACTTATTTCAGGACGCTACAAATATTTAAATAAAAAAGCCCGGCATGCAATGCCGGGCTTTTTTATTTCTGCGCTTCAACTACACCTGCTATTAATAAACCCTCCCCTATAATGTCGTCCTGAGGAACGAAGGACCTAACCCTGCCACACTATAAACCAGCTTGCCTTAATAGCAATTACCGCTCTTGACAACTTCACTACAAAACTGTAGATTTAGATCCTAAACACCCCAAACATGAAATTACTTTATCTGAGCATGCCCGGAGGAGCAGAATGGATTATTATACTCCTGGTAATAATTGGCATTCCTGTATTTCTCTATAGACTGGGATATAGTATTGGTAAAAAAGCAGGAAAACTTGAAGCCTATAAAGAATTTCACGATCAGCAAAAGACTGCTTAATAGACCGTGCTCCCCGGCTGGTGTCCCCACCGGCCGGAATCAACTTCCTCTGCTGTTATTGATCTACCTTCTTCCAAAAAATCTGAACCCGGCAGTAACGATCCATTCCCCGTACTTAATACGGGGATTATATTTCACCCCTTCCATATCATACTCTTTATTGCCAACAATACCACTGGTGCCGGCTTTCAGATAAACCATCGTACCACTGGTATGCTCTTTATTACGATCTATTACAAAATCAAAGCCTATACCAGCCTGGTAACTCAACCTGTATTGATCGCCTGAAACAGACTGGTTATTCTGCACTATATCCGCAATGCTGCCCGGTGTATTATTTACAATAACCGGTGATGAATAACTAAGCTGGGCGATCCGCATTCCCAAACCGGCATAGGGATAAATATTAACAGCAGGAGATTTCACAAAATCATATCCTACATCCACCAGCACAACACTGTTGTAAGATGCTTTTATCTTTTCATCATCATGCCGAGAAGTTCGCTTGATCCCCAACCCGGCATAAGTGATATCCCATACAAACCGTTGCTTTTTAATTGTAAATCCAAAACCATACTGACCTACTACATTTCCAAAAGCAGGAAACCCTTCTGCTGCAATAGATGCATTCAGTACGTCATAATCAGCCCCTGCGAGGCTCAGGAAAATATTAAAGGAAGTGTAAGCATCTGATCGTTCCAGCCTGTCATTGATCTTCTGTTGTAATTCCTGGTATGCTTCAGACGCTTTCAGGGAGTCATAAGCTCGTTTCTGAAGGTCATACAACTGGCGCCTGTAAAGCCTTAGGGAATCTTTGGGTTTAGTTTCTTCTTTGGTATGCTGTGCAGTACCTGCTAACGGAAGTAGGATAAGCAGTGCAATAACAATTTTCATAAACAAAGGTTAGTGTTATTATGAGGTTAAGGCATAACCAAAGTAATATAGGGTAGCAGGATCTAGTACCTGTTAAAGATCTTAACACCTACAGCCACAATCCATTTGCCGTATCTGATACCCGGATCGTACGTCACTCCTCCCAGTTTATACCGCTCTTTCCCTACAATGCCATTAGTTCCCAATTTAACAAAGATCATTTCCCCGTTTGTCTTCTTTGCATCCTTTAACAAAGAGATTTCAAAACCAATGCCTGCCTGGTATCCCAGTTTATAGATCCTGTCAGAAACACTGCGTTGATTATCTATTAGATCTGTTATGTCTGAATAATTCCCGTTTACCTCCGAAGGGGTTGAATACTTCAATCTCGATGTGCGCAATGCAATCCCTGCATAGGGATACAGGTTAATACCGGGTGATCTTATAAAGTCATAACCAACGTCTGCCTGTAGAAAACTTGAAAAAGAAGCCTTCACTTCTTCATCACCCTTCTTGGCAACTTCTGAAAACCCGCCAATAGCATATGCTACATCACATAGCCAGGCTTTCTCCTTGATAGTAATGCCAAAGCCCAGTCTGAATACACCATTCGCCATTTTTGAAAACCCTTTAGGCACCAGGGTACTGTTCAGTTTATCAAAATCAGCGTCTGCCACTTCGGCAAAGAAATCAAAGGAAAAATACCTGTCAGAATGTTGCATTAACTCAGCTCTCCTTCGTTCCAGTTCCTTGTATGCTTCTGTAAGGCGTACAGAATCCAGTAACTGCCTTCTCACGGAATCAGCAAACCTTTCCATCGAACGCATGCGTTCATCGTAATAATCAACGGAATCAACCTTTTTTTTGTTATTTATTGTTCCACGGGGCTGGGCATAAGCCACTGCAGGCAGCAAAAAAAGAAGTAGTAATACTCTCATAGCATTTTTGTTTTTGTTCATGGTTATATCTCTAAAATAATATGCAGTACCGGTAATTACTACTCTTATCAACGACTACTGCCACATATTAACAGACCATTTTGAATATAGCATAGATCAATCAAAAATGTCAGTATTCACCTGTCAAAAAAAGCACTTGCAAATCAATGAAAATGAGCACACAGGAGTATTTGTTGAAGGTTTGTTATCGAAACGTTATAACCTGCTTACATAATTAACTTTTGCCCCAAATTTGACGTCTAACAAGTAAATGTATTAATTATGAAAAAGCTGCTGATAGTATTGTTTTCGATTGGACTGGCTTTTGGAGCTTCGGCTCAAAAGGTTGTTCGCGGTGGTGGCGGTCACTATAGCAGGCCTCCCCGTGTAGTAGTTGGAGTTGGTGCAGGATTTGGTTACTATTCCCCTTTCTATTCTCCCTTTGGATTTTATTCACCATGGGGTTATCCCTACGCCTACAATAACTATTACAGCAAACCTTCAAGGCTCGATCTCGAAGTGCAGGACATTAAGGTAGATTATTCCGACAGGATCCAATCTGTAAAGCTGGATGAATCATTGTCACGCAAAGAAAAAAGACAAAAGATCCGTGAATTAAAAACTGAACGTGACAAAGCGGTTATCCAGGCTAAAAAGGATTATTACTATAAACGTTCAAGAAGCACAAAGCCTTACAGCAACGATAGTAACAGTAATAGTAACAACGATAACAATACTCAAAACAACAATGCCAATGGCGGCCCTACCGGTCAGTAATCGTTGACTCTTCGGTAACATCTTACAAGTCTCGTCTTCCCGGCGGGACTTTTTTTGTTATAAGTTGTAAGTTATACGTTGTAGGTTTATGGCTGTTATTATAGAATGGTTTACTAATAAAAACTGTTCTTTCAACCGCAGAGAACATGAGTTTAAGAGTTTACGCAGAGGAATCCTAAGCAGCGATTTACTCCTTCTGGTTCTAACTTATAACCTATAACTTAAAACTTACAACCCCTCCTTCTTCAAACTCTCCACCGGGTTCATCATCGCTGCTTTCACAGATTGATAACTAACAGTAAGTAACGTGATCAGAAGCACACCGGCACCCGCCAACACAAAGATCGACAGCGGCATGGCTGTATGATAAGGATAATGTTGCAGCCAGTTAAACATAATATACCATACAATGGGAGTTGCTACCAGTAAAGCAATAACAACAAGCTTTATAAAGTCTTTTGACAGCAGGATCAGCAATTGCACAACAGAAGCGCCCAGCACCTTACGGATGCCGATCTCTTTTGTACGCTGCTCAGCCATAAAAGAAGCAAGCCCCAGCACCCCGAGACTGCAGATAAAAATAGCCAGCACAGCAAACACAGTAGCCAGTTTACCTACGCGTTCTTCATCAGAAAATTTGCGGGCATATTCCTGGTCGGTGAACTTATATTCAAAAGAGCCACCGGGATTCAGCTTCTTAAATACAGTTTCTATTTTACTCAATGACTCCTGTACAGGCATTACAGGGTTCATGCGAACACTCAAAGCATTTAATGAATTATTATACTGCAACCAGAATACAGTAGGTTGTGCAGCAGTATAAGGAGATTCCATCAGCATATTCTTTATTACCCCGGTAACAATATGCGGCTTGCCATCAAAGCTGATACTTTCCCCTACCGGATCTTTAAACCCCATCAATTTAGCAGCAGCTTCGTTAATGATCAGCGAACCGGTATCCGCAGCATAAGCTCTTGAAAAATCACGTCCTTCGCTAACCTGCCAGTTAACAGTATTCCCAAAATCATGCGTTACGGTTACCAACCCTATCAAAGGAGCTGTACCCGGATCTTTACCTTTCCACGTAAGATCATTATAGCTGAATGGTGCGGCTGTAGAAGGGACCGACGACTTCGAGATGGCAGCTACTGCACCCGACTGCAGCAATTCATTACGCAATACATTATAATCAATACCATAGATCTCCGGCGTGTTCATGGTAATAGTGATCAATCCCTCACGCATATATCCTGCCGGACGGCTCTTTGCATATTGGATCTGCTTATACACTACTATAGTCCCAACGATCAGCATCATTGAAACGGTAAATTGCACAACCAGCAATGCCTTCCGGGGCAAGGCAGCCAGTCTGCCTGTCCTGAAACTTCCCTTCAATACTTTTACAGGATGGAAAGAAGATAGATAAAAAGCGGGATAACTTCCGGCAATTAACCCGGTAAAAAGCGTGAACAGCAACATCAGTATCCAGAACCAGGGAGCAGTATAAGGTATGGTAACTTCTTTACCGGTAAGGCCCCTGAAAAAAGGCAGCATACATTGCACCAGCACAATTGCAGCAACAAAAGAAAGGATTGACAGCAACATGGATTCACCCAGGAAACGGGCAATCAACTGACCACGTGCAGCACCAATAGCTTTCCGGATGCCGGTTTCCTTTGCCCTTTTTTCACTGCGCGCTGTAGACAGGTTCATGAAATTAATACAGGCCAGTATCAATACCATGATACCTGTAATGCCAAACAACCATACCAGCCTTATGCGGCCACCTGCTGCTTTACCATTCCTGAATTCATTATACAGGTGCCATTTATCCATCGGGTGCAAAAAAAGCTCCTCGTTCGATGCCTTGATATGTGGCTTTACAACATCCTTTATCTGCTTATTTACTTTTGCAATATCAGCATGCTCATTCAGCTCTACATACAACTGCCAATAACGGTTGTCCCATTGTGATTGCGCATCCTTCAGCCACGGAAGCAGGGTAATAGCCTTACTCCAAGAAAGAAAAAGTTTTGTATCGTGAAAGGTAGTATTCGCAGGCAGGTCTTCAAAAACACCGGCGATGGTAATTTCAGCCCTGTTATCAAGCCTCAGCGTTTTATTCAATGCAGGCTCACTGCCAAACAATGCTTTAGCAAGAGATGCAGTGATCAATACAGACGAGGGATCTTTCAATGCATCTCTTCTCCCTTCGATCATTTTCAGTGAAAGCATTTCCGGAAGATCAGGCTGAACCCATGAACCGGGTTGTGATATTTTTTTATCGCCTACTGCTACGGTATGTGTAAACGCGGGAAAAACGATAGCCACCCTTTTAAATTCACCGGCATACCTGGTGCGCAATTCATCTGCCAGGGGAATAGCGATATTGCCACTGGTGCTGGCCTCGCCGTCAGTCACCTGCACATCCATTACCTGCGCCAGCCTGCTGTGATGCTGATGGTAATTGTCAAAAGATATCTCGTCCCAAACCCACAGGCCTATCAGCAAAGCGACGGCCATTCCCGCGGTAAGACCAAGAATATTAATAATAGTATAAGCCTTACTTCTGGCAAGACTTCTCCATGCAATACGGAAATAATTGCTCAACATACCGGCAGTTTTGCCATTTGTCAGCAAATCCTTCAGGATATTACGATAAGGACCAATAAAATTTCTATCACGAATAGTTCACCCACATTCCCATATTCACGCACAGAGTCAGGCGTTAAGCTTTAAGCGTTTGGCGTTAAGCCTGCATTTAACCTACAACTTATAACCTATAACTTAAAACCTGTATTCGCGTTAAGCATTCAGCGTTAAGCGTTCAGCCTTGTATTAACCTACAACTTATAACCTATAACTTAAAACCCTAATACCCCTTCAACCAACTCTTCATCACCGAATCCTTCTGCGCCGGTGTAAGCGTGGTATTCGCAGGCAACAAAGCCCCCTCCCAGTCACCATAAGCAGGATTAGGCAATACAATATAGCGGGCGCCAAATTGTGCGGTAAGACGATCAGTGGCAGCCTGGCGTTCCTGGTAATTCTTTCTGTAGAGCGAAAAATGATCAGCGAGATTATCTCCTACCAGCATTACAATATCGTGTGTAACAGCAACCTGCTGGCGGCGGGCTTCCTTATCTGAAGTAGTTTGTTTTAACAACAGGTGAGCATTATCAGCATTGGGAAAATCATATTGCTGCAGGTTTTTCAACGTAGCGGCACGTTCCTGTTCATCACGGTTTGTAATATAAAAAACCTCGATACCCCTGGAGGCTGCATATTTAAAAAAGGAAGGGGCGCCCGGCACGGTATCGCAGGCTGCTTTAGCAGTCCACTCGTGCCAGCTTGCAGGTTCATAGTCTTTCCCCTGCAAACCCTGGTGCACTGCATAAGGGCTATTATCCAGTACTGTTTCATCTACGTCTGTAATAATTGCCTTCGGTTTGCTGCCTGCAGGCAATTGGTCCACTCGTAAGCGTGCAAGATTATATGCCTGGAAACACAATGCGCGGTATTCAGCAGCACGCTGCTGAAACAGCGAAGCAAACAATTTACCCGGTACTATCATATCAGCAGATGATGGTACAGTAGCAGCTTTTTTCTGTGCAGAACAGGCAGCCAGTGCCATCAAAAAACATACAGCTATTTTTTTCATAATCTACAGTACTTGTAAGTGAATGAACGGGGCAAACTTAGCTGATTTTTTTACATTCAACAGGTGTCAAAGCACCAATAAGAGATCCGGGGCCATAATAGCCCCGGATCTGTTTATCATTTTAAATGTTTTTTAGAGAAAGCCCTAGTGCGTTTTACTCCTGATGTCTTTGGTAAGTATCCGTGCCAGCGTAAATGCTTTGGTCACCGGCCGGCAGGGGGAAGTTACAAACGATTCAAGGTCCAGTGCCCGGAACTCAAGGTCATTAAAACCTCTTATACGCGGGCTTGCAACAGTTGGTCTGTTAGCCCGGTCTGCAACAAGGAAGGGAGATGCTGACATAGCCGGATCACCTGTAAGGAATTTAGAGAGAATAGCTGGTACACCGGTAGCAGTAAAGGCAGGTGCCACGTGCATAAAGTTGCCGGTATTAGCCTCCCCACCATGACAACCGCTACAGGTATTCAGAGAAAATACAAACCGTGCGCTGTCGCTGGTAATAAACCCCGGAGCCGCAGTATTGGCATTCCAATGGTAAGTAGTGGGATTAAGCGTATGCGCCTTACCTGCCAGGAAGTTTTTGCCACCGGCAGTCAGTGGAACAGTGTATTTATTAGCTTCTATTTTTGTGGTACTGTCATTTACAAACTGTGCTGTGATCAATACATCCGCCGGTACAAAACCTGTTTGCTGACGATTAAAGGTCACCTGTGGTTCCTGTTTCACAGTTACATTCTTCAGCAGGTGTGTGGTGGCATCAATATTAAATTCACGCAGCTCCCAGGGATTACCAATAGCCAGTTCATTGGTACGTACCTGGTTAAGAGCGCTGCCATTAGGCTTTGAAGGTTCTGCATTTGCAGCCGTAAATTGTACGGTAATAGCTTCCAGTGCCGCATTGTAAGCAGGAGTGCCGGGTGTCATCAACCGCAGCGCATACCATTGTTGGGCATAAGCTTTCAACGAAGCACAGGTATGTTTCGGTAATCCATATTCAAAGATCACCATAAAGGGAGCAGGATTACGCAATACACCGCAGGTAGGGGTGGTAGCACAGAAAACAAATCTTCCTTCACCGGGATTACCGAATCCGTAGCCCGAATTACCACGAAGGTCTACCCTGTTTACAATAGCTAATAGTTTAAAAGGTGCAAACTTGATATCAAAGCTGCCACCACTTAAAGTAGACCATGCACTGATGATCTGTGAAATGGCTGTTCTTTTTGCAATCACATCCCCGTTCACAGTCTGGTCAGTCTGCCAGGTTTGCAACCATTGTAACAGGAAATCTTTTGGCGTTACGCCTGAGCTACCTGCCATATCGGTTACCAGTTTTCCAAAAGCCCACGCACCATTAGGGTTACCTACCCCGCTACATGGATTAAATGTGCGGGAAGTGTCCGACACTACCCCCGGATCAGTTACAGTAAGGGAATGATCTTTTAATACAGGATCAGCTGCAATTGCAAAGATGGAAGGATCAATATGGAAAATGCCACCTGCTTTAAAGCGTTCAAAACTTTTGATATCGAGCTTTTCTACCGGCATTTCCACCATTGTACGTCCCCTGAACACATTAATGGTACGCCGTTGAGACAGTTTAATGTTAATACTGTCCATTTGTTTCTGCATGGCTTCAAGGTCATCCTTAAGCACGATAGAAAAAATGCCGTCACCGGCTGTTTTATCCCCCCCCTTGCCATCATCACGCAACACTACTTTATCATCATCTCCCAGCAAAACAGCATGCAGGTCTCCCTGTATCTCACCTTTGGCAAAAGCAGCAGTGAACAGTACATTACCGGTATCATTCTTATCCAGTTTCTGAATATCTACAGCGGTTGCCAGTGGGGGCGCCATTTCAAAAGCAGGATTAACAGGAATATTAGCTACTACCGGTTTTCCTACGCCCTGGCGGCAGGCATCCAGTGTAAGAACAGCAATATAGACCAGTACAATACCACATAGCATGGTAAGGGTGAGTCTTGGGGGGACTATTCTCATATATTAGTTTTTATAAATATACAGTCCCCCTATGGCCGTTGTCAATACCATTTAGTGGGTACACCTATGCGATAGCACTTACCCGAAAACGACTATGCACAACTAAAGCTGATCTGTAAACGTAAGAGAATGAGAGAGATAAAGGCAGAAAGATTAGGACATAAAAAAGCGTACCCATTTGTACGCTGACTATTATCTTATACGAAGCCGTTTGGAAGTAATTGATTATACAAAACTTCTATCACCAAAGATTGACATACTATAACAAGCCGCCGTTTCCCTGTGGTTTATTGATTACACAGTAAGGATATTCTTTGGCCATGTTATTCAATCTTGCTACGGTCTCTTCGTCAGGTTGTGGGGGAGTTTGCAATTTTTTGATAGTTGCACTTTTTGCAGGCTTTTTTGCAACACTGAGAGCGGGTGTGGTGGTTGTGTTCATACTGGTTACCGGTGCTTCGTTCATACGTCATGGTTTTAAAGAATGAAAGGATATTTGCTGAGGCTACAACAAACTTTTTAAAGACAGCAAGTCGTTAACGGTTCTTAGTCCTCGTTTTTTTCCACTGACAAGCGAAACGGTGAAGCAATCGTAATGGAGACGGAATCTTAAGGTTGATACTTTTCTTTGGTGCGTAGCGAAAGGGAACGGTAAATATGTACTCTTTTTGAACAGCATAAAGTTACCGAAAAAAAGCCCGAATAATACTATTAACAACCTGTAATTTTTTCAAAAAAAATTAAAAGAGCATCATATAAAAATAAAAAACAGGTTAATGACTTAACCTGTTTTCAAATATTATCTTGATGACGCGTTGTTGCGTACAAAAAACACAATTAGTAGATCGCCCTTGCCACAGTTATACTGGGTGTATAATTGCTGCCTCCGCCTACCAATCCTTTTAATACGATGGTGTACGCATTGCCCTGCAACATTGATACGTCAATAGCCTGTGCAATCAGTGAATCATTGGCAGTCGCTTTGATCTGAATAGTGTGATAGCCGTAAGTATAAGGCGTAAACTGGTTATAAAAATCACTGTACACGTTATCGGCAGGCTCTCTTCTCTCCTGTTGCTTTGCCCCATCAATATAAAGGTCTACCTGGCCAAGATTAGGGACCATCTGGAAAAAGCGGTAATAAGCTTTATCAAGGGTTACGTATGACAGATCATCTTTAATACGTACAGCCTTTCCTTGTCCGGATGGATCATTGTACAATAAAAGGGTGTAAATACCTGCGGAATCATAATTAAGTGCAGGGATCTGTGCTACCACACTGTCACTGCTGGCTTTTTTGAAAGTAACATCAAAATAATCTGCTGCAACGGCAGAATAGCTGTTGGAAATAGCTCCCGCAGCAATAGGGTCAGATACTTTAGTGGTGCCAAAATACACCTCAACAGAAGGAGCCTTGGGTGCTACATGCATCAGGTAAACATAAGATAATGGATCCTGTTTGCCGGTTTCCACCGATTTTAAACAACCAGTTGCCACAAAACCTGTAATAGCAGCCAGAACCACGTATACTTTTAGTCCTCATTTTCATCGTCATTGTTGTATTGAAGTTCAAATTTAAACAAGTATAGCGCCGTTCAAAAGGGATATAATCTGAATTAATCCCCGTTTAATTTTCATTTCAACATAATGACACAGGATGAGCTCTTTCCGTTGCACTGTTTCCACCCGCAGTTTTCAGCAAACTTATACATACTAAATTTTACACATGCGTTGTATGGCTGAGCTTCCGTCGCTATAGGTTATTTTCAGCCAGTAGTTTCCTTTTGCCAGTACCGCCGGTAATTGTAAAAGGATGGCGGTTCCACTGACCCCGGCTATGTTTTTCGAAAACACAATGCTACCTGTAGCGTTCATTACAAGAACTGAAACCGGTTTTTTACCCGTTTGCCAGGATATACGCACATTATTTTGAAAAGGGTTGGGGTAAATGGCCACACCGGCATTCACCTGGCTCACTTTTACCACATTACTGAAATACACAATCCCGCTAGTCACCTGCTCAGCCCGCACACGATAATAGATAGTTTCACCGGAAGTCTTATCTATACACTCATAGCCATTCGCGGTCACCCGGTCATTCTTTTCTGTCACCTCACTAAAATGTATTCCATCTGCAGAACGCTCTGTAAAAAAGCGATACTCTTCTTCCCGGGAAGCAGTTTGCCACCAAAGCCGGTTTCCGTTTGCCGTAACCTGGGCAGTAAATGCAAGAAACCTGAATGGCAATACCTGTACTGCGGCACAGGAAGTACAGTTCGTAAATAGCTGTGCTGGTCCCCACGCATTGGGTTTGCATCCCCAGGGCACACAACTGGCATCAGAAGTATGCCCACTGCCAAGACAAACATTCAAACCGGTTGAAGTAGTAAGTGTATCAAAAAACTGGGAAGATTGTCTTACCTGCAAACAGGCTGCACCCGAAGGCACCGAATAGCTTTTCCGGATCTTGTTGATAAGGATCGTCATATTGGTTTCGCTGCCGTTGCCCAGGCATACATTTCCGGCCACCCCACCATTGTCGGTAATGATCCCATGAAACTCAGACTTGCCATTGTTCACAAAATATGAATAGGGGTTATTGATCACGAAATACTGACTGGCCAGGCTAAAAACAGAAGAAGTAGTTGCGTTTACTATGATATTGGGTTTAGCCGCACTGGCATAGGTTCCGTTTAAAGTAAGATTACAGGTGATCTGCAGGGTACCATAATTATAAACAGTAGTATTGCCTTCAAATATTAACGCGCCGCTTACCCCACTGCGGATAAGCAGTTGTGCACCGGGACGCACAACGATGGTACCTGAATCCATTTTTAACCGGTCAATGGTAAGATTGGTACATACAACTAAAGTACCGCCCTGCAGCGTCAGTTGATTAAAAACAGTAGTAGGGCCATAATACCAGCGCTTAACACCGGCAGCAAGTATGCTGTTATCTGTTACTACAGGTTCTGTGCCGGTACAATTTTCGGGAGCAGGAGCAATAATACATTGGCTTGCTGAAAAAAAAGGGCAAAGAATAGTCAATGCCAGCAGCAATGCTACGGTAGAGTTCCTTAACATGGGTTAGGGTGGTTTAGCAGGATGATGGAATACTGTTCACAGTTTATTATACTGCTTACAGGTTGCTGATTCTCCAACTAATGTAGTTTCAATTGCTCCCCTCTTCAAACGAAAGTGCATGAACTGCATGGAACACAGCGCGAGTTGCCTGCAGAGCAGATAATTTGAAAATGCTCCAATTTGAGAATTTGAAAATGGAAAAACGTTTACTACTTCGCAGAGTATCATTTTCAAATCTTCAAATCAGGAATTACTCTCCAAGCCATTCCTTAAAATCATTCACCTTTTCGCGGCTCACAATAATATCTTTTTCTGTAGCGGGATTTAAAAACAGTTTCAGGCGGTTGCCAAAATAAGGATGGATCTGTTCTACACTTTTAAAAGCGATGACATGCGAGCGGTTCACCCGGAAGAAATCACCGGGATTGAGCATGGTGTCCAGTTCTTCCAGGGTGTACTCCACCAGGTATTTCTGGTTATCGTAGGTTTTAAAGAAAATAAAACGCCCTTCGGAGAAGAAATAAGCAATGGCCTGGATCTCTATAGAAGCAAATTTCTGCCCTTGCCTCACAAGAAACCTGTTGCGGTAGCTTGCTGGGGATGTGGTAACAGGCTGAACATGCTGCACGGTAGCTGTGGCAGGCATTACCAGCATCACGTCACTGCTTTCCATTTTTTCAAAAAAAGCCGGGGGTAATAAATGTTCCAGGTGTGTGATCCGGAATGCGTGGAAAGTAAAAAGCTGCTCTTCATCGCGCACCATTACGATGGCATTCACGGTAGAGGGTTCTATCTGGGTGAGCTGCTGATTGCGGGCAATATCCTTTCGCATCAGCACGATATCTGGTACACCGCATTGCTGTAGCCAGTTGGCTGATGAAAAAATGGCCGGTGTGGTAGCTGTGATACGGATGGAGTAATCGATATTCTTCAGCGCCTTTTCCAGTTTAACGGCAATACGTTTTTCCTCCTCTACTACTAGAACCTTCATGTTGTGAAACACTTTTTCCTTTTACAAATAGGGCAGCAGACAAATGTAGCTAAGCCCTGAACTGCTGCAAGGTCAAACGTCATAAACAGCAATTCGGAAGGAATAGAGTGAAAGAATCCTTACATGAAGCGTATTAGAAAGGGGAATATGTGTGCGGTAGCCAATTCGGGCTTTAAGTAATAAGTTGTAGGTTATAAGTAGAATACACCTTTATCAATGTCAGGTATATGAGCAGTAACATTATGTAAACCGGTTTATAACAATAGCCATAAACCTATAACTTATAACCTATCACCTACAACCTTTATCCGCCAAAATTGCGCTGCATGCTATTATAAAGGTTAGCGCCATTCCAGGAACCGGGAACAATGATGCGGCGGATGGTATACAGCGGGTCCTGCTGGTCGCGTTTAGCATACAGCTGGAAAGCAGCGATCATACCGCGTTGTTTCAACTGGGGAATAGCCTGTGGATTCCACAAACCAAAGGGATAAGCAAAATAATGGATGGGTTTACCCGTAATTGCCTCCAGTTGTTTTGTAGGCTTTTCTATCTGCGTAACCCAATCCTGCCCCTGGTATTGTTTCACGTTGTGGTGATCCCAGGTATGAGAACCGATAGTGTTACCGGCATCTGATAACTCTTTTACCTGTTCCTTACTCATGTAATTGGGGCGGCCCAATGACACGGTCATAATAAAATAAGTAGCCTTAAACCCATATTTCTTCAATTCAGGATTAGCTACCGTATATTGATCCAGGTCGGTATCATCAAAAGTGATCAGTACTGGCTTGGAAGGCAGTGCAGCGCCGGTATTCAGGTATGCATACAATTGGTCAGGAGTAATGGTATGATAACCGCTGTCTGCCAGCATCTTCATCTGGCTGCGGAAATTAGCTACCGGAACAATATAATCCTTCGAGGTTTTAGAATCGGTAGGTTTCCAGTCGCGGATATGGTGATAACAGAGAATAGGAACTTCTTTGCGGGAAAGTACAGTAGTGGCATCGGCCGGCTTAACCGGTTCTTTACCTCCATCGGTAACAGCAGCAGCAACGGCTTTATCTGTATTGGCAACAGCAGCTACAGGTACAGAAGCCGCTTTGGCATTCGGAGGTAGCTCACAGGCGTTCAACAGGCAACTAAAGGATACGGTCATCACAGCGGCAGTCAGCCGGGCAAAAGGGGCTAAAGTTGTGGTTTTCATAAAGTGCGCAAAGATAATGGACAAACAAATAATAACTTATTTACAAACGTACATAATAACAATTTGTTGTGCTTTTACCTGGCTGTACAGGTTACTGTTTATCCACACAAAACAGGCTTCGGGAGAGCTTGCAGATCTATTGTTTTTAATCTAATATTGTTAGCCTTTTCAGTTAAAACCCTAAAAACAACCATTGCATGCCTACTCTTTTTCCGGCTTTCTTTGAAAGCAACGAATACTTTATTGATGAAAAAGTACAGTTCCTGAGATTTGAAAATGCCTATAGGGTGTACGACCGCGACGGCTTACAGGTAGGGAACGTAGTACAACGGGTTTCCGGCTGGCACAAGTTCCTGCGCCTGTTCCTCAACAAAGCCATGTTCCCTTTTACCATGGAAATTATTGATGCCTACGAAGAGGTATTGGTTACCATCAAACGCGGCTGGACCTTCTGGATGTCCAAAGTCACAATTACTGATGCCCGTGGCAACCTCATTGGAACCATCAGGCAGAAGTTCAAATTTTTCAAACCAACCTTCCGTATCTCCAATGTAAGCGGTGAAGAGATTGCTTCCATTACCGGCGACTGGAAAGCATGGAACTTTACCATTATGGACGACAAAGGACATGAGATCGGTTATATCAATAAAAAATGGGCTGGTGTGCTGAAAGAAGCATTCACCTCTGCCGACAAATATTATGTAACCATTGTTCCGGAATATGCAGAAGATACTAACAAGATCAATATTGTCTCCACAGCCATCTGTATTGACATGATCTTAAAAGAAAGCAAATAGGAATGCCTATTAACAGACTAATAAGGATTGTAGGGATCTGAGATAGAGTAATTTTGGGATTCCGGTATCACTTCCCCATTCTTTATTTCACATTTCTAATTTATTCAAGGGGATCGGACCAAAAGCCCATCCCCTTTTTATTTAACCTATTTCCCCACTTCCTCATTCCTTAAACCCTGTCCCTTCTCAGACTTCCTCCTTCCCTTCGAAATTCGATGTTCAAAATTCAATATTCGATATTTCACACTATCCGTACTTCGTATTTCTTATTTCGTACTTGCTTGTGTCTTTACCTATAACCTACAACTTAAAACTTATAACCCGGTTTCCGCGTTCAGCAGTATTCCTTGTTATCTTATCAACCAGCCTACCCCACTTCATTTTCAAATTAGAGAATCTGCACATCCTCACATTATCCCGATTCCCTTTTCTCAACTACCTTCGTACCAATGCAGGTAAAGGACTATTATAAAACCCTCGGCGTTCCTACTTCAGCCACGCAGCAGGAAATTAAAAAGGCTTTCCGGAAACTGGCATTACAATATCATCCTGATAAAAACAATGGCAGTCATCAGCAAACGGCCCTGTTTGGCGAAATACAGGAAGCATACGAAGTATTGTCGGATGTAAAACGCCGCGAAGAATACCATTACCATCGCTGGTACACACGCAGCGTAGGACAGGCATTTACCCATAGAGCGCTAACCCCTGCAGATATCCTTGCCGAAAGCCGGCTTATAAAGAACTACATTGACGCCATCAGCATTTTCCGTGTAAATTATGACCTGGTAAGTGGCCACATCCGCCAGTTACTGACCGATACCGCGATTGGCATTTTACAACAACATGCAGATACTACGCTCAACCGCACTATTATCAAGAACCTCCTGCACGCAGCCACTCCTCTACCCCTGCGTTACCAGCAACCACTCGGAGATATTTTTCTTCGCATTGCCGGACAGGATCAGCAAAGCATAGACGCTATTCAGGCATCCCTGAAGCGACAACAACAACGGGAGCGCTGGGATAAATACAAGTGGGTCATGGTAGTAGTCCTTACGGCGCTTATCTGCTGGCTGATGTACCTTGTAGGAAGATAGCAGGAATTGGATACCAGTAATAAGGTATCAGGGATCAAAAGAAAGGACATTTCGGATTTCGTGCTTCTGAACTTCGTATTTCAGACTTCAGATTCCCGGCTTCATTTCTAAAAACGCTCTACCATGAATAACTTCAAACAATTCACCAAACGGGTTACCATTAATGCCCCGGCGCAGCAAGTGTATGATGCATGGACATCTCAACAGGCTTTGGAAACATGGTTTTTGCGACTGGCCCTTTTTACAGATAGCAACGGCAAAGAACGTAGTCCCAATCAACCTGTACAGGCCGGGGACAGCTTTTTATGGTTATGGTTTGGTTACGACGATAATGCCCGTGAAGAACGACAGGTCATCACAGCCAATGGAAAAAACCTGTTCAGCTTTTCATTCAGTGGCAATTGCACTGTTACCGTACTGGTAAAAGAAGAAGACGGTGAAACGGTGTGTGAGCTGACGCAGGAAATCCCACTCGAAGATGAAAGTCAACGTATTGCACTCTACAACGACTGCGGTACCGGCTGGACGTTTTACCTTGCTAACCTTAAATCCATCCTTGAAGGAGGCATCGATCTGCGCAATAAGAACATAAAGATCACCAACGTCATCAACGCCTGACCACCCAGCCCTCTCTTTTACTACATTTCATACAGCTTTTACAGCATTTCATGTTCATCCCGGTACCTGCATGGGCTTCCTACGGCTACTTTTGACTCCTGTTAAACAACAATAAAACAATCGTTAAGGTATTGCCGGTAACGGCCACCAACAAATAATCATTAACACGTTAAAAGTATAGTCATGAAATCAAAATGGATACTTGGCGCAGTCATTTGTAGCCTGGTAGCAGCATCATCTTTGTGTTTACAAACAGGATGTACAAGTGCTGAGGGCACTCCTGCTCCCGAAGAAAAGAAAAAAGAATTATCCCAGGCCGAATTGATCAGTCGTGGTAAATACCTTGTTACCATAGGCGGTTGTAATGATTGTCACTCTCCCAAAAACATTACAGATCATGGCCCGGTAATCGACTCTGTACATTTATTATCAGGTCACCCCGCTGGTATGCCCTTACCCCCTTTCGATGGTTCAGTGCTGAAACCAGCTTACTGGATCGCCTTTGGTGGCGACGGCACTACATTTGCCGGTCCCTGGGGTATTTCATATTCAGCCAACCTTACTCCTGATTCCACTACCGGCATTGGCGCATGGACAGAGGAAGTATTCATTAAAACATTACGCACCGGTAAGCACCTGGGGCAGGAAGGCGGTCGTCCTCTTTTACCTCCCATGCCATGGGAAGGTATTGGTAAAATGGAAGACGAGGACCTGAAAGCGTTATTCACTTACCTGAAAGCATTGCCGCCCATTCATAACCCGGTACCAGCTCCTGCAACACCGGATGAAGCAGCCAAACTGGCAAAAAAGTAACCGTATAATCGGGATAGAGTCAATCAATAGGAAAAAACAACAGTCCGCTCCAAAACCGCTGTAGCAATAGCAGCGGTTTTTTATTGCACCTGTGTAGCGGCTTTATTAACTTTATTACATGAGAAAATACCTGTTAACCATCGCGTCTGTAGGTGGCAGCCTGTTACTGACAGCTCAAACAGCCACTATCAGTAAGCCAACGGCGCCCATTGCTATTACACATGCCAATGTGGTAAACGTACTCACCGGCAAAACTGATGCGGATCAAACCATTCTTATAGACAGTAACCGCATTACTGCTACCGGTGCTTTCAAAAAAGTAAAGGTTCCGGCAAATGCTACGGTAATAGATGCTACCGGTAAGTATGTAATGCCAGGTATGACCGATGCTCATATCCACTTTTTCCAGAGTGGCGGTTTGTACACGCGTCCTGATGCTGTAAACCTCAACAGCTTTTACCCTTATGAAAAAGATCAGCAATGGATAAAAGACCATCTCGACGAACTGATGGCACGTTACCTTGCCTGCGGCATTACTACTGTTATTGATGTAGGTGGCCCAATGGCAAACTTTGCAGTACGTGCTAAATTAGACAGCTCAATAGCTGCTCCCACGGCATTTGTAACGGGCCCGCTCATTTCTACCTACCTGCCTCCGAATCTTGATAAAAAAGATCCACCCATTATCAAAGTAACCAAACCGGAAGAAGCAAGGGAACTGGTCAAAAAACAATTGCCTTACAAGCCCGACTTTATCAAAATATGGTACATCGTATTGCCCGGACAACCCGCCAGCAGCACGTTGCCCATTGTAAAAGCTGCTATTGAAGAAAGCCATGCAAACGGATTAAAAGTAGCCGTACATGCTACAGAATTTGAAACAGCAAGATTAGCCGTAGAAGCCGGTGCCGATATCCTGGTACACAGCGTGGAGGATGCGCAGCTAACGCCTGAAATGCTGCAGCTTTTGAAAACAAAGACTATCACTTATATCCCTACATTAATAGTAGCAGGGAATTATAGCCGTGCATTTTCACAGCAATTCAATTTCACCAAACACGACTTTATTTATTCGGACCCCTTTATGCTGGGTAGCCTGATGGATCTTCAGCATCTTGTAAAACCTCCTTTTGATTATAAAAAGATACGCACAAAGATTAGCATTCCGAACAAAGAAGATACCATTATGGGCAATAACCTCAGGCTGGTACAGCAGGCCGGTATCCGTGTAGTAGCAGGTACCGACGCCGGAAATATTGGTACACAGCATGCAGCATCCTTTCATGATGAACTACTTGCTATGCAACTGGCAGGACTCAGCAATATGGAGATCATCCAGTCGGCCACTATCAATGCAGCAAGAGGTTTTGGAAAAGACAAAGACTATGGCAGTATCGAAAAAGGCAAAATAGCCGATCTGTTGTTGCTGGATAAAGATCCTGTGCAGGACATTAATATTCCGGCCAGCATCAACACTGTTATTCATCGCGGAGTGCTTATGACGCCACAGCAATTACTACCTGTAACGCCCGAAATACTGGCACAGCAACAACTAAATGCTTACAATGCCCATGATATTGATGCATTTCTTGCTCCTTACAGTGATTCTGTAGAATTGTACGACCTGTATTCAGGTAAGCTGATCATGAAAGGCAAAGAAGACATGCGCAAACAGTACAGTGGCATGTTCAATACCGTAAAAGAGCTGCACTGCCAGGTGGTCAATCGCATTGTACAGGGCAACACAGTAATAGACCACGAACGTGTTACCGGTTTTGGGGATAAACCTCTTGAAGGCGTTGCCATTTATAAAATTGAAAAGGGAAAGATCGCGAAAGTCTATTTTAATCAATAACGCCTGATGCTGAACGCCGAACGCTTAACGCTGCATTGAGCGTTCGGCGTTTTGCGTTTAGCAACTAAACAGCAAACTCCACCGCCAGTGTACACCCTTCACCGGGTGCCGAGCTGATCTGCATGCTGCCGTTAAAAACCTCGATACGATTGCGGATATTATTAAAACCAATGCCCGAAGTATATTTCCTGGTATCGAAACCAACTCCATTGTCGCGGATAGACAGATAAACGGCATTATTACTGTAAGCAAGCCGGATCTCTACAAAATTAGCATCAGAATGTTTCAGTACGTTGTTCAGTTGTTCCTGGATAATGCGGTATACCATCAGCTTCTTGTTCTCAGATACCTGGTCCTCATCAAACTCATCAGTATTCAGTTCAATGCTCATTTGCTTTACTTCCTGGATAGAAGTGATCACCTTACGCACACAATCCAGTAAGCTCAGGTTCGATAATGCAGGCGGTTGCAATGTATGCGACAGGCGGCGGATCTCTTCTATTACCTGCGCTATGTATTCCGACCCCTTGGCCAGCAGATCTTCACTCATAGAAGGGTTATTGCGTGCATGCAACAGGTATAGCTTCACCACACCCAGCAACTGGTTAATGTTATCATGCAATTCCTCTGCTATCTTTTTTCTTTCCGCCTCTTCTGCCTGTAGAATACTCACAGCCATCTCATGCTGGTGACGGATCTCGTCCTCAGCCACTCTTTGCTGTAAGGCCCTTTGTTCTGTTACATCCTGCATGGCGCCCATCAAACGGTAAGGGTTTCCCTGTGGGGTACGCATGATAAATCCCCTGTCAAAAATGATCTTATACTCGCCATTTTTACAACGGAACCTGTATTCATCCTGCCATACAGCACCACCGGTTTGCATAGCCTTATCTATTGAACCCAATACACGCTCTTTGTCTTCAGGATGCAGGTTATTTGTCCACCAGGTATAGTTATTCTTTAATTCCTCCTCTGGATAACCAAACAATTCTTTTACAGTCTGATTAGTGTAGCACTCTTTCGTAAACAGGTTAAAATCCCAGATAGCATCACGGGTAGCAGTACTTAATAACCGATAACGCATCAGGGTTTCTTCCTGTCTGCGGTAAAATGAACGACAGATAAAATAGATAAAGACGGTGAAGATGATTACCAGCAGAAAACCTTTATAATGCTGCACTGCACTGTACAGGGAGGCGTTGTCGCCAATTAACCGGTAAGCCAGTGCATCTGAAAACAATACCCAGCAGGTACCGAACAGCAAAAACACCAGGGTAAGTTTTACAGATGGGGGTAAAGGTATCCTCATAAGGGCTGCAGGAATGATTAATGATCGCAAAACTATTGATTCGTAATGAATAACATGTTAATGATAAAAAAAGACTTACAATAAATTTCCGATCGCGCGGGTCTAAGTGCAAAATGCCGTGAGGGAATTGTAAAACAAGAAGTATGAACCGGTAGACGACAATCGTGAGAACTGTTTCGGGTTTTGAGTTTAGTGTTCTGAAATTTGAGGTTTCACGCAAAGACAGCAAAGGCTCGCAAAGCAGCAAAGCTGTTTTGTTAACTGCAAACTTTCTTATTGCTCGCCGCTCGTAGCTCAAAGCTCGCAGCTGCTTTGCCAACTGCAAATTGCCAACTGCCAACTTGTATTTACTTCCGGACTTGTCTTTGCTAACAGCTAAAACCTAACTCCTAATACCTGATTCCCAATTCCTGTATTCTCTTGTGCCTTGTCTCTTGAACCTTGTGCCTTACTTAAAACCTATAACTTACAACCTACAACCTGTATTCACCTTTAGCGTTTAGCATTATCTTTGCGCCATGCATTACGTTTCAGTTGAAGGTTTGGGAAAGTCATACGGCATTAAGCCCCTGTTTCATAATATTTCGTTCCATATTGAGGAAGGTGATAAAATTGCGCTTATTGCCCGGAATGGCAGTGGTAAATCAACATTACTCAAGATCCTTGCAGGAAAAGAAACTGCCGAAAGTGGCAATGTATGGGTCAATAAAGACGTAACGGTTACCCTCTTTGAGCAGGAACCAAACTTCCGCGAAGACCTCTCCGTACTGGATAATATTTTCCAGCACAATCACCCTGTTATTAATGCCATCAAAGAATATGAGGCAGCCAGTGAGTCCGGCAATCCCGAACAACTGGGCGCAGCCATTGTAAAAATGGACGACATGGGTGCCTGGGATTTTGACAGCAACGTAAAGCAGATCCTCAGCAAATTGAACATTCATCACCTGCAACAGCCGGTGAATACCCTTTCAGGCGGACAACGCAAGCGCATTGCATTGGCAAAAACGCTCATTGATATTGGCTTTGGTCATAAACATGTATTGCTCATCATGGACGAACCTACCAACCACCTTGATGTGGAAATGGTAGAATGGCTGGAATACTATCTCAACCAGCAACACATCACCCTGCTGTTGGTAACGCACGACCGCTATTTCCTGGACAATGTTTGCGAAGAAATATGGGAACTGGATAGCAGTACCATGTTTGTGTACAAAGGTGATTACGAAAACTATCTCGAAAAAAAGGCTGCACGTATTGAAAACGATTCAGCCAGCATCGACAAAGCGCGTAATACCTACCGCAAAGAGCTGGAGTGGATGCGCAAACAGCCAAAGGCAAGAACTACCAAGAGCAAAAGCAGGCAGGATAATTTTTATACCATCGAGGCCAAAGCCAAGCAAAAAATAGAAGACGAACAGGTACAGCTCCAGATGAAGATGAACCGACTGGGTGGCAAAGTGGTAGAAATGAAAAAAGTGTACAAGGCATGGGGCGAAAAGGTACTGCTCAAAGGATTTGACTATACGTTCAAAAAAGGCGAACGTGCTGGTGTGGTTGGTAAAAACGGCGTAGGTAAATCCACCTTCATTAATATTCTGCAGGGGCTGGAACAGCCAGACAGTGGTAAGATCAACATTGGTGAAACCATTGTTTTTGGTAACTATTCACAGCAGGGGCTTGCCTGGAAAGAAGATATGCGGGTCATTGAATACGTAAAGACCATCGCAGAAAGTTTTCCTTTAGCCGGAGGAGGTTCACTGAGCGCCTCACAGTTCCTGCAATTATTCCTTTTCTCGCCCGACCAGCAATATACTTACATCTCCAAACTGAGTGGGGGCGAAAAACGCCGGTTATTATTACTGGCGGTACTTTTCCGCAACCCCAACTTCCTGATTCTTGACGAGCCTACCAACGACCTTGATCTGCCTACGCTCGCTGTGCTGGAAAACTTCCTCAGTGAATACCAGGGATGTCTGCTCATTGTATCGCACGACCGCTACTTTATGGACAGGCTGGTAGACCATCTTTTTGTATTTGAAGGACAGGGAGAGGTCCGCGATTTTCCCGGCAACTATACCCAGTACAGGATCTGGCAGAAGGACGAAGAAGAAAAGAAAGAGGCAGCAAAAAATACAAAGGCAGAAGCTCCCAAAGAGCAGGCGCCTGCGGCCGCTGTTGCAGAGAAAAAAAGAATGTCCTACAAGGAAAAACGCGAGTTTGAACTACTCGAAAAAGAAATAAAAAGCCTGGGCGAAGAAAAAGAAACCATTCACGAAAAGCTCAACAGCAGTAATCTTCCTTTCGAAGAATTACAAAAGCTAACCACCCGCATCACAGAGATCACCAACGCACTGGACGAAAAAGAGTTCCGCTGGCTCGAATTAAGTGAAATGGAAGCCTAACCATTTCGGGTTCGGGGTTTCGCGTTTAGTACTTCCTCCGGCTTCAGCCGGTTACCAGGTGCCATTAAGTAAAAGAATGTCCCGTGAGTCGTCAGTCGTGAGTGGCTGAAGCAGGTGAATAGTCAATGGTGAATGGGGTGAAAGACTGTTACAGGATACAAGATGCCGGATTCACGTTTCTGGATACTGGATATTGGTAAATATATCGTAAGAGCAAACTAAAGTAACTGCAAACTGCCAATTGCCAACTGCTTACAGCCCCCATTAAAGACCACAAAACACTCTCATCCGCCAAAAGCATATAGAAAGTGCGCCTTTACCCCGCATTTGAACAGAACACCAAAACAACACGAACTACAGACCTCCTATACACATCACTTATCCGCCTTTCAGACCTCAAACTTTCCCTCTTCCGGACTGTATTTGCATTCGTTCAGGCAGGCGTTAAGCGTTCTGCGCTGAGCGTTTAGCCTGTATTTACCTACAACTTATAACCTATAACTTACAACCTGTTTTCACGCTTCCCCCAAATTCTCTCCACATTTACACAGGTGGCAGCTACAACCACGCCAACTACCCTATTTTTGAGCGCATAAACAAAATTCCATCATGAGAAAGTTACTCCTGGCCCTGGCATTAGCACCTTCAGCCACCGCGCTGGCGCAGAAGGTTGCCAATCCACAGCCATTTGCCAACACCATTACAGAAGAGGATCTCAAAAAGCACCTGTACATTGTTGCCAGTAAGGAAATGGAAGGTCGCGAAACGGCCACAGAAGGGCAACGCAAAGCTGCAGCCTATATCGAAAACCATTTCAGGGCACTGGGCCTGTTACCCGGCAACAAAGACAGCTACCAGCTGCAATACCCTGTATTCCAGGACTCACTGGTAGGCGCTGCTATCCAGGTCAATGGCAAATCATTTGAACTGAACAAAGACTTTACCGTAAACTTTGCTGCCGGCTATTCAGCTACCATGATGGGCGGTGAGGTTGTTTTTGTGGGCAACGGTATCAGCGATTCAGCCCGTAATGACTACAAAAATGTAAACGTACAGGGCAAGATCGTATTGATCATCCAGGCACCTGCTGCAGCTCCACAGGCAGGCGCAGGCAGACCACGTATGTTCAACCCTTATGCCTTACAGGATGCTGCACAGAAAAATGGCGCCGCAGCTGTATTGGTGGTAGGCGACAACTTCCCCCGCAGGGCTACCCCCAATAAAGGCAATCCCAGCCTGAACGGTTTTAAGAAAAGCATTTACCCCAATACATTCACTATCTCTTCACAGGTAGCTGAAGCAATTATGGGTGCAGACTATGCAGCAGCAGCCGATGCCGCCAAAAAAGGAACAGCAGCTGCCAAATCATACAACGCAGATGTATTGCTTGACCTGCAAAAAACTACCATCCAGCTACACAGCAGCAACGTACTGGGTTTACTGGAAGGAACTGATCTCAAAGATCAATATGTATTTGTTACTGCACACTACGACCACCTCGGCAAAAGGGACACTGTAGTTTATTATGGTGCTGATGATGACGGCTCAGGTACTGTAAGTGTACTGGAAATTGCTGAAGCATTTGTAAAAGCAAAAGCCGCAGGCAAAGGTCCTCGCAGAAGCATCGTATTCATGACTGTTTCCGGTGAAGAAAAAGGTCTGTGGGGTTCTCAGTACTACAGCGAGCATCCTGTATATCCGCTGGATAAAACTACTGTTGATCTCAACATTGATATGATCGGTCGTATTGATCCAAACAGAACACAGGGCGATTCTACCAACTATGTTTACGTAGTAGGTGATGACAAACTGAGTACCGACCTGAAACCTATCAGTGAAGCTACCAACAAAAAATACTCTAAGCTCGAACTGGATTACAAATTCAACGATCCTAACGATAAAGAACGTATCTATTTCCGTAGCGACCACTACAACTTTGCACGCAAAGGAGTTCCCATTATCTTCTATTTTGATGGCATTCACAAAGATTACCACAGACCATCAGATACTCCTGATAAGATCAACTACGATATCATGGCCAAAAGAGCTAAGCTGGTATTCTACACAGCGTGGGATATGGCTAACCGCAATGATATGCTCAAAAGAGATCTGAAACTGGAGATCCCTTCAAGATAAGTATCACTGTCAATAAATTGCAAGAGGCAATCTTCGTTGAAGATTGCCTCTTTTCTTTTGTAATATCCCTGTAACCGGTTTCATATAAGCTGGCACACATTTCGTATAAAACTTCGTTGCTGTTTTATACTGCCTTAAAGTATGTTTTGTCTGTCATAGCCCCTTACTTGTATAAAATGCAACGTTTGCCCACGATATTTGTCATACTTTGGCGCATTCGCAAATGCAGTAGTGATGGGCTATTTTTCAGGTTTTTATAACATTTATCCATGCAATAATCATTCTGAAAATGCGTTCCTTCGCCGCTCAGCGATTGCCCGCCATAAATACTGTTGTAACTGCAATACCGTAACTTTTAAATAAGTACAACGACCAACAGTTATAACATATACTTATCCGCATCAAGGCTTTAATTAAACCTTTCATGAAAAACAATAATCATTTTCCGGCAATGATCAATGTTTACCTAAAATGATGAATGATCCGCTTCAACCAAACACCCAAATCATTCACATTTCAACACAATCAAAACACTCATGACCATTTACCAACGAACTGAACAGGCTTTTGTACGCAACTGCAGGCCCTTGTTACTGCTATGTTGCTTTATGTGGCTTGCAGCTTCAACCGCCTACGCACAGGACAAATTTGTAGTAAGCGGTAACATTACTGCTCAGAAAACCGGTGAAAGCCTTATTGGCGCTACTGTAAAAGTGGTAAACCAAAGCACCGGCACTACCAGCAATGAATATGGCTTTTTTTCTCTTACATTACCCAAAGGCAACTATACACTCGAAATAAGCGCCGTGGGTCTTGCACACAAAACAGTAGAGGTTGTTCTCGACAAAAATGTAAAACTCAATATTGCGCTGGAACAGGAAAGCGCCAGCCTGCAGGAAGTAACCGTTACTGCCGCAGCCCGTGGCAGAAGCCTGAGCAGCCCGCAAATGGGCTTGGAAAGGCTCACCATTGCAGAAACCAAGAACATTCCTATGCTCCTGGGCGAAAGAGATGTATTAAAAACCATCCAGTTGCTGCCCGGTATCAAATCAGCCGGTGAGGGCAACAGCGGTTTCTTTGTTCGTGGAGGCGCCGCAGATCAGAATCTCATCTTACTGGACGAAGCTCCGGTGTACAATGCTTCTCACCTGTTGGGTTTCTTCTCTACATTCAATTCAGATGCCATAAAAGATATTGCTGTTTATAAGGGAGGCATGCCTGCCCAATATGGCGGACGTCTTTCCTCTGTACTGGATATTAAGATGAATGATGGTAATAACCAGGATTACAGCGTTAGTGGTGGTGTAGGTCTTATCTCTGCCAAACTGAATGTAGAAGGCCCTATTCAAAAAGATAATTCCTCCTTCATCGTATCCGGCAGAAGAACTTACGCTGACATGTTCTTAAAACTGTCAAACGATACTGCTGTAAAGAATAGCCGTCTTTATTTCTATGACCTCAATGCCAAAATGAACTACAAGCTGGGCGAAAAAGACAGGATCTACGTTTCAGGATACTTTGGCAGAGACTATATGAAATACCAGAACACCTTTGGTATTAACTGGGGCAATGGTACAGGCACCGTTCGCTGGAACCATGTTTTCAACAGCAAACTGTTCTCCAATACCTCGCTTATCTTCAGCAACTACGATTATAAAATATTCGTGAATATAGGTGCCAACAACTTCAATATCTTCTCCCAGATCAGGGACTGGAACCTGAAGCAGGAATTTCAATGGTATCTCAACAACAGGAATACGATCCGTATGGGCTTTAACTCAATTTATCATACCATACGCCCCGGTGAGATCACCAGCTCAGAAACATCCAGCATCAATGACCTGCTTTTACAGAAAAGATACTCATGGGAAAATTCAGCCTGGATTACCAATAACTGGAAAGCAACAGACAACCTCAACTTCACGTACGGACTTCGTGCCACAGCATTCAGCGTTCTGGGCGCAGGAGATTTCTATAATATAGATGCCAATGGAAAGATCCTTGATACCATGCATTATGGTTCCGGCGATTTTGTAAAGACCTATTTCAACCTGGAACCACGTGTATCTGCCAGCTACCAGTTGAACAACAGCTCATCAATCAAAGCATCTTACGTGCGCAACGTGCAGAACCTGCACCTGATCTCCAATTCAACTACCAGCACTCCTACCGATAAATGGGTGGCCAGTACCAATATCATTAAACCCGAAATAGCCGACCAGGTAGCTATTGGCTATTACAAAAACCTTGCAGACAATAAGTACGAACTAACAGTGGAAGCATATTACAAAAGCATGCAGAACCAGATCGATTACCGCGATGGTGCTGATGTTTATAATAATGATGCTATTGAAACCCAACTGCTGTATGGTAAAGGTCGCGCCTACGGTATTGAATGGTTATTGAAAAAGAAAACAGGTCGCTTTACCGGCTGGTTAAGCTATACACTGTCAAAAACAGAACGCAAGATCGATGGCATCAACAACAACCAATGGTACAATGCCCGCCAGGACCGTACCCACGACATTGCGATTGTTGCCATGTACAAGCTCAATAAAAAATGGACACTCTCAGCTAACTGGATCTTTTATACCGGTGACGCCGTTACCTTCCCCAGTGGTAAATACCGCGTAGATGACCAGGTAGTATTTTATTATACCGAACGCAATGGTTATCGCATGCCCAACTACCACAGGTTAGACCTCGGTGCCACGCTCCAATTGAAACAGAAGAAGAAGTTCTCGTCAGAACTGGCCTTTAGCCTGTTCAATGCTTACGGAAGACAAAATGCTTACAGCATCAGTTTCCGTGAATCAAAAGACGATCCTTCACGCACAGAAGCAGTGCAGACGGCTTTATTCAGGTTTATCCCTTCTGTTTCTTACAACTTTAAATTCTAGTAAGCATGAAATATACATCGCTATTGGGAATGATATTGGGAGTACTTACACTCTCCTCCTGCGAAAAAGTGATCTCGGTTAACCTTAACAATACCGAAAAGAAATACGTGGTCGAAGGCATATTGACCAACCAGGCAAACTCAGCCAAAGTGTTGATCAGCCAGACAAACGACTTTGATGATGATAATAATTTTCCGGCTATCAGTGGCGCACAGGTCACTATTACTGATGCCAATGGCGCCACCACCACACTTACCGAAGGTAGCGCAGGCACTTATACAGCTTCACTGCAAGGTGTTCCGGGCAAGACTTATTCATTAAAAGTAGTGATCAACGGTACTACCTTCACAGCTTCCAGCACCATGCCACAGCCTGTACCGCTGGACACTGTGTACATCACTGACGAATCTATTTTTGGTGATACAAGAAAAACGGTGAATGTTAAATACAAAGATCCCGTTGGAACTGGTAATAACTATCGCTTCATCCAATACGTCAACAGCGTCAAAGAAAAAACAATCTTTGTCCGCAACGACGATCTGAGCGATGGCAGAACAGTTGATATTCCTTTATGGGTGCGCAATGATAACAACGACGATAATGATGACGATAAAATTAAAAGCGGAGACATTGTAAAAGTAGACATGCTTTGCATTGATGCCGCAGTGTACAAGTACTGGTTCAGTCTCGACCAGAGCGCAACGGGCGAAAGCAATGTAACGCCCGCCAACCCCGTAAGCAATATCCAGGGCGGCGCTTTAGGTTATTTCAGCGCACATACTTTACAAAGCAAAACCATTACTGTCCCTTAGCAAATACCAATTTAGAAGTACGAAATAAAAAACCCCGAAAAGTTGCTTTTCGGGGTTTTTATTTTTACATATCTGACTCTTCTGACTTATTTACTCAGCCTGTCTTCCATTTGCACATTTGCTAATTAACTAATCCGCACATTCTTCCCTTTTCAACCCTTGTGCCTTGCCTCTTGGATCTTGTACCTTACTTAGTTATTTTATAACACCAACGAAACAACTTCCCCTGGAAATCAAATGGCGTGGTAGCTTTCGTAATATCCCTGATCTCTGTTGCTTCAATTTTATCCTGCTCTAATATAAACCTGCGGTAATTGGTACTGAAGTAAATAATGCCGCCGGGCGTTACTGCCTTCAATGTCTTATTCAGCAGCTCAGCATGATCCCGTTGAATATCCAGGAAATCTTTCATGCGCTTACTATTGCTGAAAGTCGGGGGATCCATGATCACCAGGTCAAAAGAGCCAGGCATCAATGTATCCAGGTATTGCTTTACATCGGCATGTATCACATGATGTTGCTGTGGCGGGGCGGGCAATTCATTCAGGCCCATATTATCTTCCGCCCATTGCAGGTAAGTTTTGGAGAGATCAACAGAAGTTACCGAAGCTGCTCCACCGGCCGCTGCATACACAGAAAAAGAACCTGTATAGCAAAAGAGGTTCAATACCCTTTTATCACGTACCTGCTCACGCACCATCCCCCTGGTAATACGATGGTCCAGGAACAAGCCTGTATCAAGATAGTCAGACAGGTTTACTTTAAAGGAAAGACCTGCTTCTTTTACAGTAAAGAACTCCGCTTCTTCCGACACACGTTGATATTGTCCCAGGCGACCTGGTTTACGTTGCCGCTGCTTGATATAAACATTATCAGCCGGCAATTCCAGTATTTCAGTAATTGCGATGATACATTGCTCCAACCACAGATCATGCTGCTCATCCTCCATACCATGATGACGCTTATACTCAGCCAGGTAGATCTTGTCTTCATAGATCTCAATACAGAGCGGAAATTCCGGCAGATCATGATCATATACCCGGTAACAGGTAATTCCCTGCTTACGCG
Source organism: Chitinophagaceae bacterium (assembly GCA_047602185.1). Lineage (GTDB taxonomy): Bacteria > Bacteroidota > Bacteroidia > Chitinophagales > Chitinophagaceae > PMP191F. Next base: position 3,198,589 of record JASGHY010000001.1, read on the forward strand.
CCAGTTTACCTACATGCCGGTAAACCTTCGTCAACCGGTTGCGGAACATTTCTAATTTCTCTGGAACCATACGGTCAAAAATACAGGATTAATGTTTAAGGTATAAGGTTTAAAGAAGATCCCTGCCCCATGCAGTTACAATAAGAAAGGAAACCAACTTCATCAACCACCCACCTTAAACTTTAAACCTTATACGTTATCCGATTAAAAGGCTTAACCTGACAGGTTAGCTTTCCAATAAGCGGAGAGTCAGAAAAGGATTAATCATTAAGGCTAAAAAGTCACTGCCCTACAGAGTTACAATAAGAAAGGAAATCAACGTCATCAACCACCCACCTTAAACTTTAAACCTTAAACTTGATACCTTCAAGTCGGGCCTGAGCAGGTTCATTGCTTTCTATAAGGAAACTTTACATAGCAGCTTAGACCTGACAGGTTAGCTTTCCAATAAGCGGATAGTCAGAAAAGGATTAATCATTAAGGCTAAAAAGTCACTGCACCCACGCAGTTACAATAAGAAAGGAAACCAACGTCATCAACCACCCACCTTAAACTTTAAACCTTAAACTTGATATCTTCTCCTCAACTGGTAAAAACATCCAACGCAAAGCAAACAGGCGCCGGCAATACACCACCACAATACGGTAAAGCCGGCAAATTGCGCTATCTGTGCAGCTACAAAAGGGCCAAAAGTTTGCGCAACAGACCATGCAATGGTAAATAAAGCAGCGTATTCACCACGATTATGTTCATTGGTACGCGATACCCAGAAAGTATTCATAAATGGAATAGCAAGGATCTCCCCGATAGTCATCACTATTACTATCACCAAAGCCATAAGATGCGTAGTAGGGAAAATATTCAATAACAGGTAAGCAATACCACAAAGCAGTATCCCTCTCAGAATATAGTAGCCCGGGCTTTTCTTCTTCTCCAGTTTAAAGATCAGCACCATTTCAATAACAACGATCATTAACCCGTTAACAGCGCCTAGCAGACCGATAAACCGCTCAGAAAAATTAAGCTCATTTCGATAATAAGCAGTAAGGTTGCTGAACAGTTGAAAAAAGCAACAGGCAAACACAACGATAATTGCGATAAACCATAGATACACTTTATCACGATAGGCAGAATGTGTAGGATCAGCCGTCACTTTCTTTTTCGCAACCTGCTTCGCCGGGTTCTTCGACGGTCGCAATACATACCACAACAGCAGTGCTGCCAACAGGTTACTACCGCCATCTACCCAAAACAATAAATGATAATCAATAGAAGCCAGCAGGCCGCCAATAGCATTACCTACTGCCCAGCCCAGGTTCACAGCCAGCCTGTTCGTTGCATAGGAACGCGTACGGTTCTCTGCGCTGCTGTAAGCCACAATAGCTGTTGCGTTCGCAGGTCTGAATGCCTCATTTACAAAACTCAGCAGAAAGCTAAACGTACATATCAGCGGAAACGATTTCATTTGCCCCAGTACCATGAACAAGATGCCCCCTCCTACCAGTGCCATGATCTGCACGGGATAAAAGCCAATGCTGTCAGTTAGTTTACCACCCAGGTAAGCCCCTATCACAGCACCAAGCCCAAATAAGCCCATTACGATCCCGGCCTTACCAATGCTATATCCCATTGCAGGACTGGTAAGATAAATGATCATAAACGGCAATACCATAGTGCCGCTGCGATTAATAAGCATTACAAACGACAACCACCAGGTGGAAGGAGTTAAACCACTGTAAGCATTCCTGTAAAGCGACAAGGTTCTGTTGATCATACCCGTTTGACGAAGTATGACAAAGATAACAGAGTTAAAATGGCATCAAAAATAAAACTAACTATCCCGGATACAGGCCCCCGTTGGTGTCTCCACCAGTCGGAACCCGTAAAAATGAAAAAACAAAAGGCCCGCCGGGTAAGGCAGACCTTTTGAAAAATTGTTGAAATAAATCGTTATGTATTAAACTGCCGAAGCGGCAATTTATTGTTAGCTACCGAATACTTTTTTCAATACATCGGTTACACGGGCAGCAGGATCTTTACGGATCTTCTGCTCTTCCTGTGCTACCTGGAAAAACAATCCACTCAATGCCCTGTCTGTTACATAAGCAGTCAGGTCTGGATTGATCTTCTTGAAAGTAGTTGGCAGTTTGTTATAAGTGTCAAACAGCGTTTTCCAATACTTGGTAGCATCAGTTTTAGCCAATGCACCTTCAATAGTAGGACGGAACGCTTCAGTTAAAGGAGACAATGTTTTTCCTTTCAGATAGCTGGTAGCTGCAGTATCACTTCCTTTTAAAATGCCAAGGGCATCGTTAAAGCTCATGGTCTTAACAGCATCCACAAAAATAGGCGCTGCTGATTTTGACGCATCTTCTGCGGCTCTGTTCATTGATAAAATGGCATCATCTACCAGTTTACCCATCCCGGCACTACGCAAAGCAGATTCTACTTTTTTAGCTTCCTCAGGCATCAGCACTTTAATGGCTGCATTTCCAAAGAAACCATCTATTGCCGACAGTTTAGAGGCACTGTTCTGGGCACCTACAGATAAAGCTTCTTTCAGGCCGGCAACAATATCATCATTGCTCAATGAGCCGCCTTTTGACTTATCCAATAAACCGCTTGCTTTTTTTAACAGGGAGCCCTGACCAAAAGTTACTGTGGTAGTTGCAGAGAGTAGAAACAGAGGTAACAATATTTTCTTCATAGTGAAATGGAGATTTTTAGCTTTAGACGGTAAAATAACGTTGTAATAACGTCATACTTATTAAAAAGTTGTTAATCTATTCTTATTTCAGCCATTCAAAACCCTCAGCACGGGGCATATTATTGAACACATGTAACACATTTTCAGGAGGTACCGTCAGTTTTCGCTTCGCGATATCAATCCAGGCACCCTCTACAGTGATTACAGCTGCTATTACATCCTCATTTTTATAAATATGATGCTGAATGCTCCAGCGCGACTGATCAGGCCTTGCCTTCACCAATTTCAGGTCAATACTCAGTTTATCACCCAAACGCACTTCTTTACGGAATACACATTCTTCTCTGAACAGGATAGGACCAAACTTATGCTCTGCCATATACGCTGATGTCAATCCCTCCTCCTCAAGAAAAGAAATACGGCAATAAGCACCATAGTCGTAGTATACGGAATGACGCAGGTGAACGTTGGGGTCAAGATCAGACCACCGTATTTCCAATGGCTTAATATAAGATGTCATCGAAATAAATTTGCTGCAAAATTAGAAGGATATCCTTTATAATTATTAATTTTCACACCGGAGGCACCTTTACTCCTATGCGTTCGCTTACAGCCATTATATGCATCGTTGCTTTTTTCGCACTGCAATACGGCAGAATAGTAAGCTATTGGCACTGTCGCATAGTAAATACTGTCACCACCACCACAGCCTGCGATTGCGAAAAGAACTACGCTGATACCAGTTCACACAACAACAGTCACGACGCTGCAATACATTTTGCCAAAGAAAAGTCTGAAGAAACCTATTGTGCTGCACATACCACTGCCTGCACACCGCCAGTAGTGATCATTATCTCAACACATTACACTTCTTATACTTTCCATCTTCCCACAGCCCCTGTTGCTGCTATCTTCCACCCACCCTCCTGCTGATTCCTCTACATCTGTTAATCATTGTTCCTGTATTTCAATAGCAATACCTGCATCATTGCAGCGTATCTCTATATGTACTAGCTGCCGGTTTTCAAAGAACGAGGCAATACAGTAACACATCTTGTTTGTTGGATAACATTCGTTATCCGGCTAAAGCCGGTATTGCATACTACTGCTCCGGGTTCACGCCGTAACGAGGAGTTTCATTCAACAGCAAATATTCACTATTCAACGTACTTAGTTAAACTATTCTCGCCACTAGGGTACAAAGGCAGAAAAGAACATCAAGCTATTTTCTTTATATATCCTTTGAGTCTTGGTGTCTTTGTGGCAGATTGACCATTCACTATTCACTATTCACCACTCACAACTCACAATCATGAAAACAATTAATATCACATTCTTTCTCCTGGCAATTATCCTTACAGCAGCTTGTCACCGCCATACCGCAGCACAGGTACAGGATACAAGCACTTATAACCAGGCTATCACCAACGCGCAGGGCACCATCAACTTGCTGGGCAAAAGCACCCGCGACCGTTTACAACAGGAGCCCTTTGGCATATGGTTCAATAAAAACTATACTGATTATACAATAGATTCCGCCACTGCCAACCAGTTAAAGCCATTAGTGAAAAACAAACGTTTTGTCATCTTCATGGGCACCTGGTGTGGAGACAGTCGCCGCGAAGTACCACGCATTTACAAACTGCTGGACTACTGCGGCGTACAACCTTCGCAGATAGAATTGATCAATCTCAACAATTCAGAAACAGCCTACAAACAAAGCCCCGGGCACGAAGAAAAGGGATTATACATATTTCGTGTGCCTGACCTGTTGGTATATAATGATAAAAATGAACTCAGCCGCGTTATTGAAAGCCCTGTAGCGTCATGGGAAAAAGACCTGCTGACCATTGTACGCAATAACAATTATACACCCCATTATTCCGGGGCGGCCATGCTGGCGCAATTATACCGCACTACCCCATTTGAGAAACTGGAAAAAGACACGCTGGCCCTGGCATCCCAACTGAAACCGCTCACAGCAGCCCGTGGGGAATTACACTCATTTGGAAACCTGTTGCTGTCTGCCGGCGATACAGCCAAAGCCCTGCTGACCTACCAGGTAAATACACAACTGTTTCCTGCTGACCCTGTTGCGTGGACCACACTGGCCGGCGCACGCCTCAAAACCGGCGATAAAACAGCCGCTATTGCCTGTTGCCGCATAGCCATGCGCCTGCAACCGGACAATAAAGAAGCCAGTGCCATACTACAGCAGCTAGGGCAGCAATAATCAACCTAAAGTCGATACATTCCATTATTTTTGCCGCCATAAAAATCTCTGAATGAAAAAAACAGTTCTGATAGCCATTTGTGGTTTCCTGAGTGCAGGAGTAATGGCACAAGCTAAAAAACCGGCTACCGCCGCTAAGCCTGCTGCAAAAACAACAGCAGCAAAATCCGCAACAGGTGCTCCTGCCATGAAAAACCAATTGGATAGCTTCAGTTATGCCATCGGTGTAAGCATGGCTAATTTCTATAAATCGCAGGGTATTAAGAACGTTAACAAACAACTGATCTTAAAAGCGCTGGAAGATGTTCAGAATGGTAAACCCACTATGGACGAAATGCAGTGCAACAATGCGGTAATGAGTTATATGCAGAGTATCCGCAGTGAAAAAGCATCAGGCAATAAAAAAGCCGGTGAAGTTTTCCTTGCTGAAAATAAAAAGAAACCAGGTGTGGTAACTTTACCCAGCGGTTTACAATACACAGTGCTGCAGGAAGGTACAGGTCCCAAACCTACCATTGATGATGAAGTAAAAGTTCATTACCAGGGTACATTGCTGGACGGTACTATTTTCGATAGCAGCATTCAACGCGGCGAACCCATTGTACTGGGATTAAAAAATGTTATCCGCGGCTGGACAGAAGCATTACAATTAATGCCTACAGGTAGCAAATGGCGTTTATTCATTCCTTCAGACCTTGCTTATGGCGACAACCAGGCAGGCGAAACCATCAAACCGGGTTCTACCCTCATCTTTGATGTTGAGCTGCTGGAGATCGTGAAGAAATAATTACGAAGTAATAAATAAAAATCCCGGAGCGTATTAACGTCTCCGGGATTTTTATTTCTATAATAACCTGTTTAAATTACCTGGTTGATAGAGAGCAGCTGCCTTACATCCATCAAACAGTACAGCTATAAAGATTCTCCTCCTTACTCATTCCTTAAACTCTTCACCGGGTTCACCAATGCCGCTTTTACAGATTGAAAACTAACAGTCAATAATGTAATGAATAAAATAGCAATACCAGCAACAAGATAGATACCGATGCCCGGTGAGATACGATAAACAAAATCCTGCAGCCATTTATGCATCAGCATCCATGCAATAGGTGAAGCAATTAATAATGCAATAACGATCAGTACAACAAAATCCTTACTCAGCATAACAACGATATCAGGTATGCTGGCTCCCATTACTTTACGAATACCTATTTCACGGGTCCTTTTCTCCATGGTAAATAGTGTAAGTCCAAACAAACCTATACAGGATATAAAAATGGTAATGCCACTGGCGATATTCATTAGCCACGATGTAGTCTGTTCCTTCTCGTAGAGACGTCCCAGTTCTTCATCAAGGAAACTAAACTCAAACGGTGTATGCGGATAAAACTGTTTCCATTGTTTTTCAATCCTGGCCAATATAGCTTTAGTATTCTCAGCAGACGCCCCTTTAGTATCAAGCTTTACAACAATATCGGTGCAGGCCAAACCTGTGATCAGTAAAGGTTTTATAGATTCGTGGAAAGAAGCCTGGTGAAAATCAGCAACAACACCCGTAATAGGGCAAAACTTATCCCATATAAATATTGATTGTCCCAACGCTTGCTCAGGTGTTTTAAAACCAAGCAACTTCGACAAACTTTCGTTGATCACTACTTCTTTAATGGTATCACTGGGTGATAGGTTTTTACCGGCCAGTAATTTCATACCATAAAGAGGTATAAAATGTTCATCAGCTTTTATAGCCGCCACCGGTATAAACTCATCTCCCAGTGGCTTATATCGTATTGTAAAAATACCACGATCCAGTCCCATCGGGGGCATATTCTCCCGTGCCACCATCGCCACACCCGGCACCTGCCTTATGCTTTCTTCAACCTGTTTTACCCTGAACAAACTATCCCTGCTTTCATTAGTAGAAAGTAATATTACCGCATCAGATTTAAACCCCAGGTCCTTGCTCAGCATAAAATGGATCTGGCTGCCAACAACAAGCGTCCCGATAATAAATACCAGGGAGATGGAAAACTGAAATACGATCAGGCCTTTCCTGAACCACCATCTCTCACTGCCTTTTGCACCGGAACCCCGTAAGGTCAGTACAGGCAGATAAGAAGACAAGAACCTTGCAGGATAAAGACCGGCCAGTAGTGTAATAGCCAGGCTGATACCTGCAAGGAAAGTGATTGTGCTCAAAGCAAAAGGAGCAAACTTTACACCTTCGGGAATAAAACTGCGAAAAACATGCAGTACAGGATTTACAAATACAGTTGCAAGCATTACTGCCAGAAGACTCATCAAAAACGTTTCCAGCAAAAACTGAACAGCTATTCTTGATCTGCTGCTGCCAAGTACCTTACGAATACCAATTTCCTTATCGCGCGAGAGAGATTGTGCAGTTGCTAAGTTTACATAGTTAATAACAGCAAGTAATAAAATAAACAATGCCACGCTCATCAAAACGTACAGGGTAGGTAAATGAGCTGTTCTTATTTCAGTTTCTCCGCCATACTCAGTAAAATGTACGCTGGTCAATGGTTGCAGAGAGATGCTCATTGAAGGCTTATCCCATTTCTTGCTAAACAGCTTCACTATTACAGCATTTACATCCTTTTCGTTCACATCCTTTGCCAGCTTAAGCAATACACGCGAAGAATAAGGCACTCCTTTCCAGTTCGTTTGATCAAGCTTCAGAACCTCTTGCAAGTATCCATGTTCCGCGGTAGCAAGAGAAATAAATTCAGTAAAAGCAAAATCACTGTTTTCCTTCCAGTCTTTTACAATACCCGAAACTGTTACACGGATAGAATCATTATACACCAGCTCCTTACCAACAATCTCGCTTGCAGGCAGCTTTCCAAAATATTTATATGACTGCTTTTCAGATAATACAACCTTAAATGGCTCCTGCAGGGCAGTATGTTCATTTCCTGCAAGCCATTCATACTTCATAATGGAAAAATACTCAGGGCCCGCAACAACAGGTTTACACTCATAAGAAACATGTGTAGAACCACTTCCCGGAACACTAACGACTCCATCATATAAAAAGTGATAGGGCGCTACTGTTTCAACACCTGGTACCTCACTCTTAACAGCAGCAGCCAGGGGAGGCAGAACAGCGGGGACCAATCTTACCGGGTCACTCTTTGTCAGCTGCTCTGATGTATTAATCCGGTAGATCCGGTCTTTATCTGCATGAAATCTGTCAAAGCTAAACTCATACTGTGTAATGGTCCATATTACAAGACACGCACAAATACCCAATGCCAGGCCAAAAACATTAATAAGGGAAAAAACCTTGTTTCGTGACAACATGCGCCACGCTATTACCAGGTAGTGATTAAACATGTAGCAGTAGTTTATACCGGAATAATCATCCAATAAAATGCCACATTTACAGGTTTATGACGCTCAATTATTTACCAAATACCCCATCCACGAAACTGTTCGTTTTTGATACGAAACCGTTCGTTTTTAATCTCTTCTCCTCTGGCGCCAGAGTTAGCGAAGCGCTCTGGTGTGTAACATATCGACCCGGACTTTGTCCGGCATACCGCAAGGATCGTAAATAAAGTAAAGTAACTTTCTACTAACCGGTCACAGACCGCGTGCATATGCAAGGCAGTTGTTCCCATTGCAAATCTTACATCTGGTATCCAGCATCCTGTATCCTGCTACCTGAAACCGGCTTTACCAATTCACGATTGCCGTCTGCCGATTCACGTTGCACTAAAACGCAGCGACCGCTCATGATTGACGACTCACGTCTTACGATTCCCATTCACTATTGACCATTCACTATTCACTTGCTTCCTCACTCACGATTGACGACTCACGTCTCACGATTGTATTCACTAATTAACATTCACCTCCCTATCCTTCGGGTACTTAACACTATAACTTAACCGGAGTTTTTTCGTTTCACCTGCTGCCAGTTCCATATTCCAGGAGAGAATACCGGTTTCATTATTCACCGTAGCGCCATCACTTTGCAACAGTTCCACTTCAAAGTCTTTATTACTGGTAATGGGATATTGATCTTTCAGTTCCAGTTGCACCTTCTCTTTCTTATTGTTCTTAACGGTGATCTCGTAAGTAAAGGTTTGTTTTTTGTTGCTGCCAAGAAACTTCACACTGCTATAATCAACCAGTTTCTGACGGGTTATAACAACACGTTTATCCTTACCCATCGTCATTTGCAATGTATCATTGGTTGAACCAGGGTCGATCATTGTTTTACCGATATAAGTTCCTTCAAAAATAATATTTGCTTCACCCGGCAATAAGTTAAGCTGTTCCCATTCATTCAGGTTACAGAGCAGGTAGGCATCTTTATCCAGCTTTGGTGCAGAAAAATACCTGTAGGATGCCGGTACTGTAAACTCTTTCAGCTTCACCTGTTGCTCTTTTCCGTTGCCGGGTACATCATAAGGAAGGTCTATATCAAATGTTACATTCAATTCATTATCATTCACGGCTACATAATCGCTCAACTCATCCTTCAGGGTAACAGCAACGACGCCATAATATCCACGGCTGCCATACAATGCAGTAGCTTCTGCATCTTTCAATACTTTTGTTTCTTTAATAGCCCTTACGTCTATCTTCTTAAATTCACGCTCTGTCATTATGCTACCATTCACCACATATATTGGCGGTTCTTTTTTATCGTCGTCCAATGAATTGGTACCGCGTATTCTCACTCCATAGCCTGTTACCACTACTTCATCAAGCGATTGCGATTTCATAGCAACACCTGCTACCCTCCCTTGTAATGCAGTGCCGGCATCTGCAAACCGGTTTACATACGACAGGAACCAGGTACGCAATACAGGCGCATTATTATTCTGGTTGGGCATGGCGGTAGCAAGCGATAGCTTCACCTGTTGCCAGTCTATGCCTGTGGTTTGTACCAGTTTGGCTTTGTACGATAAAACTGCAGGCTTTGTTATATTCTCAACACGTACATCATAAGTTGGCGACCATAGTGCAGCGGGTGTAATATAAGAGATCGTAAGATTCTGTGTTCCTTCCATAGGACACAATACCTGCAGGTTGAGTTTTCCGATAGCTTTACTGTTCTTTTGTTCTTCCTCCTTTATCTGTTTACTGATCTTCGATGAGATCTCTGTTAACTTTCCTTCTTTCTCTCTGTACAATGATAGTTCCTGTTGTAATTCCAGTGTTTTATTGCGATAATAATCTATCATTTTAGTAAGCTCAGCTACACTCAATCCATTTTGAGAACCTCCTATCTGCCTGTTCGATTTCAACAGGTCCAGTAGTTCCTGGTCTGTTTTTATCATCACCTGTACTTTCTCAAGATCTTTATCCACTATTTCCAGCGAATCCTCCAGCCTTTTAATAGTGGCAGACTTTTGTACGGGCCGCAGGTAATCTGTTGCAAACTCTACTGATAATATTGTTAATGCAGCATCACTGCCGATGCGAATACTGTTTACATCTATTTTATTACTCAGCCCTTCAATAGTAAGTTCATTGCTACCCTGGCGCAGGTTTATTTTTGCGGTATGCACCAGCTCAGCACCTGCACGGTACACTACTGCTGATTTTAATGCGGCTTTAATTGTTTGTTTATCATCTGCTGCTTTTGTGGAGATGCTAACCAGTAACCATGCAAATACAATCATTGCGACTCTCATAGTGGTAATATTTTCGTGAATATTACTTTCCTGATGCAATATTGTGATTGATTACATAAAAGAAAATGCCTGCATTACAAAATGCAGGCATTGCAAAAGATCTGATCAGTAATTTACCCTCACCTCGCATCTGTACTCCAGGCATACACAGGCATCCGGACAAATGTATAATGGTGGCGGTGATGGCGGACTATCCGGCAACTCAGGTTCAGAAGGTCCATAACAAGGTCCCTGGCAAAGTGGCTGTTGCGGATCATCACCTCCTACCAGGTGGCGAAGCTCCTGGCGGCTCAGTGTACGGCTGTTTACCACACCCAGTCCTTTTAGCATCGTCTTTTTCATTACTGACAAGTTTTTAATGGTTCATTAATAAATCAAACTATCTTATTAAAGTTATCAGCAAGCATTAATTTCCTGAAATAAGCAAGGTTGTACTTTACAACTGCACAGATAAAAAACGCCTGCGCTGTTTACCGCGCAGGCGTTGTAATAGGTCTGTTTTGATCAGTATGCTATGGTACACATTTATCGGCCACGCATCTGCACCCCTGAGCACAGATACTGCGGGGAGGGTCATACACATAAATAGGACCAGGATCGGGTGCCGGTATCGGATTATTAGGGTCCCACGGAACCAATATGGGTGGGTTCACCAATACCGGTGGTGTACAGGAACCCCAGCAGGCAGAAACAAGATCGCCACCAGCAAGGTTGCGCTGTTCTTCGCGGCTCAATGTACGTCCGCTTAGCATCATTCTTTTCATTACTGATAATGTTTAAGTGGTTTATGAATACAGCATAGGCTGTTATTCTAAAGTTATCAGTAACTGCCATCTATTGGAAAAAGAGAGAGTTGTATTTTACAACCAGTACGCACACATGATAAAATCAATAAAAAAATCCACTGTCTTGCGACAGTGGATCAGCTATCTGTAAAAAGATGAGTTATTTAGCGTTGTACAGCAGGTCATAGTATTCCTGTGCCATACGGCCTGAATCAAAACGAAGACGCACATCACGCATGCCATTCTTTGCAACTTCTACCCAGGTATCGTACTGTGCATAGTACATTGGCAGGATCTCGTTTTCCAGTATATCGTATATTTTATCAAGATCATACTGATCCTGCTCTGGTACACTCAGGTGTTGAAAATCTGCTCTCGGAACCACAAAGCCATTGTTACCATGATTTACAAACTCGGGGATCCAGCCATCATCAGTTGAAAAGTTAACAGCTCCGTTCATGGCAGCCGTCATACCACTGGTACCGGATGCTTCACGTGGTACACGCGGATTATTCAGCCAGATATCAGCAGCCTGCTTTAATCTCTTTGATAAGTGCAGTTCGTAACCAACCAGTACTGCAATATTTTTATAATTACGGCTCAGGTTTACCAGGTAATTAAAGTCATTGATAGCGGGGTAATCCATCGGGTATGGCTTACCAGCCCAGATGATCTGTACCGGGTAGGTTGTATTGCTAAGCAGTTTTTCAAATCGTTCTTTATCACGGGTAATCAGTTCTGCTCTTTTGTAACCTGCAAAACGACGTGCCCATACAATGGTAAGTACGTTTGAATCAAAGATCTTCCCGGTCTGGTCTGCAACGATCTCCAGGCTTCTTTTCTTCAGGTATTTCTTACGATCAGACCACCACACATCATTCCCTTCTTCATAAGCACGGTACAGTTGTTTATCGGCCCAGTACTGCCAGTTCTGTGCATTGGTAATTGAAATGATAGGACATATTCCTTCATATTTAGACCACATGCTTCTTGAAACCTTTCCATGCAGTTCAGAAACGCCATTGGCCAGTCTTGCAAAACGCAATGCCACCAGCGAATGGTTAAACTGGTCATCCTGCATACCGGTGAGTTTGCGCACCTCATCTACGCTCAGTCCACAGAAGTAACTCATTTTATGGCAGAGGTAAATATCGTGCTTCTCATTACCGGCTTCTTCAGGTGTGTGGGTGGTAAACACAAGGCGTTTTTTCACCTCTTCCACACTACCGAATTTTTTATAGAGATAGAACACAGACGAAACACCATGTGCCTCATTCAGGTGGTACACATCAGGATTGAAACCCAGCTCATCTACCAGTTTAGCACCGCCAACACCCAGTAAAATGAACTGGGCTACTTTGGTAGCTACGTTGGCATCATATAAACGGTGTGTGATAGTCTGTGATACATAGTCATTCTCCGGCAGATCAGTGCTCAGCAAAAAGAGCGGTGCACTGTTAAAGGTCTCCGGTTTGAGGTACCAGGCTTTTACCCAAACAGGGTGGTCGTGAATGGTAACCTGGAACTTGATGCCTGTATCTTCCAGGAAGCTGGTTTGCTTCTCCAGCCAGGTCACCTGCAGGGTCTGATCCTGGTTACGGGCCTGGTCATAATAGCCGTATTTCCAAAGAATACCGATACCTATCATGTTCTGCTTCAGCTCGTACGCACTGCGTAAATGCGAGCCGGACAAAAATCCCAATCCTCCGCTGTAGATCTTTAATGGCTGATGCACAGCGAATTCCATTGAAAAATAGGCCACACTCTTGGTATATCGCTCGTCTAAGGTATATGGTACTTTAAAGTTGGAAAAGCTCATAATTACTCGCTATGTTTTTTTGACAAACAGGTTGCAATCTAAAAAGCAGCATTGTGTATCTTATACACAATAGCTCGCAAGATAATGGTTATAATTCAAATGGCAATCTCAGGGAAAAACGTGCCATAAAAACTTCGGGGAAGGCTGGATTATTGTACAGGACTATTTTTTAGTGTGTGCCTGCCTGGGTTTTACCTCTTTCTTTTTGGGGAAACCGCCTTCAAAAAAGCATTTGATGCCACGATAAGTGCCACAGCCGCCTTTTTCTTTCAACGTTACACGGTTCCCGGCAAAAGACAGTTCAACCACACAGGGATTACCACTTTGTACATATTGGGCCACAGTTGGCGAAATAAACCGGGCTGTTCCTTTCAATTCCCCGTTACAATCACCTTCTTTCTCAAAATGTATAAAGAAGAGGACCTCTGATGCGTTTTTGCCGTCACGTACAGACACATAGTTGTTTTTGCTCTGTACATAATCGCCTGCAAACTTGCTTTTCCGGGGCAGGGTATCAATGGGATTAATGACCTCGTTGGTCATTTCTTCGTTGGGCTCCGTAAAGATCAGCGTGAACTCATTGGCACCGCCATTGTAGATATATACATTTTTCTTGAAGCTTTTGTTGTTGCCATTCTTCTTTTCACGGTAAGTTGTTATCTGGAACTTGTTGTCAAGCATACCATAGGCGCTTGTATAAGTATCAAAACCACTGGTTACAAGAGGCATGGCATTGAGATATTTCTGCTTATCGTCAAAGCAGGCCATATACCCGGCACGTTTTGATCCGCTCACCGCTTTAAAGAACAGGTAAGTTTCTTTTCCCTTTTCTGCTGTTTTGCCAATAGCATACAGTTTAGGATGTACACCTTTACCAAATACATTGCTCAATACTGAGTCCGGCACAAACTGGGTAAACACCCTGTAACCGATCAAAGCAGAATCATTTTGTTTTTTTAAACTGGTGTCCGCAAGCCTTACAGGAAGCGCCATATCAGGGAAGAAACTGATAAAATCAGCCACATCAACCTTATCGTCGTCTTTCAGAGAAGTTTTTTTGCCTCCCTTACAAGCAACAAATAATATAAAAAACGGTAGTAATATTAAAAGGTACTTTTTCATAACCAGGTTGCTGTTAGCGCGTTAAAAATAATCATTCACCCCCATACAGGGAAACTTAGTTTGGAAGACTGAAGAGTATTTTTTAGATTTGTCTAAATTAAATTTTAGATCATTGAAACAAACCGGTGATTGAACAATGCCAGATGCTGTTTCTGTTCAATGTTTCCCGGTATTTTTTCACTTATGGCTATTTATTCAAGCAGTAAAGAAAATTACCTCAAAGCTATCTTTCACCTGCAGGAGAAAGATAATACTGTTACCACCAACGATCTTGCTAACGAATTGCAAACACGTCCTGCTTCTGTAACTGACATGCTTAAAAAGCTGAAAGCACAAAAGTTATTGTTGTATGAAAAATATAAAGGCTTCAAACTAAGCCAGGAGGGCAGAAAGGTTGCGTTGCAAATTATCCGCAAACACAGGTTATGGGAATACTTCCTGGTTGAGAAGTTGCATTTTGGCTGGGATGAAGTGCATGAGATTGCTGAAGAACTGGAACATATCAGCAGTAAAAAGTTGATCGACCGGCTGGATGAGTATCTGGGCTTTCCCAAAACAGATCCGCATGGCGATCCTATTCCTGACAGCCAGGGCCGATGGGTGCTTACCCGGCAGGTAGACCTGCTGCACCTGCCCCTGAATAAAGTGGCAGAAGTAAGCAGTATTGGTGACCAGTCTCCGGAAATGCTGGAATTACTGAGTCACAAAAACATCGCGCTTAACACAAAGCTGGAGGTTAAAAAGAAGTTTGCATTTGATAATTCTCTCGAACTGAAAATAAAAAACCAGGGCTCCGTTACCATCAGCGAACACGTAGCAAAAAACGTATTTGTGAAGTATGACGAATAGAAAACATCACGACAGGTCACTCAGCGAAGTACATGAATCGGTAGATATCAATACAAAAACGACAGGCTGGAGAAGAATACTTGCGTTTTTTGGACCGGCATATCTTGTAAGCGTTGGCTATATGGACCCCGGCAACTGGGCCACCGATCTTGCCGGCGGTAGCAAATTTGGCTACACACTCATCTGGGTGTTGCTGATGAGTAACCTGATGGCACTCGTATTACAAAGCCTCGCAGCCCGTCTTGGTATTGTACGCGGCCGCGACCTTGCACAGGCCAATCGCGAAACCTATCCCGCCTCTGTTAACTTTGCTCTCTATATCCTGGCCGAGATAGCCATTGCAGCCACCGACCTGGCAGAAGTATTGGGGATGGCTATCGGTATTCAACTGCTTACCGGCTTACCTTTAATGTGGGGTGTTTCCATTACCGTTCTTGATACATTCCTCTTGCTTTTTCTTCAACGCCTGGGCATCCGTAAAATGGAGGCTTTTATCATCGGGCTGGTAGCAGTCGTTGGTTTCTCCTTCCTGGTAGAGCTGATAATCGTTCCACCAAACCTGCGCGAAGTTGCCAAAGGTTTTATCCCTTCTATTCCCAATGAAGAAGCCTTATATATAGCTATCGGTATTATCGGCGCCACTGTAATGCCACACAATCTTTACCTGCATTCTGCATTGGTACAGACACGGAAGATCAATCGTACTGATGCAGGCATCAAACAGGCCCTGAAATGGAGCTTTGCTGATTCTGCCATTGCATTGAACCTCGCATTCCTCGTAAATGCAGCGATCTTAATACTGGCAGCTACAGCGTTCTTTAAAACCGGCACTGAAGTAAGTGAGATCAAAGATGCTTACCACCTGTTGCAAAAGGTGATGGGCTCTTCACTGGCACCAACATTATTTGCCGTTGCATTAATTGCGGCAGGCCAAAGCTCTACCGTTACCGGCACCCTTGCCGGGCAAATTGTAATGGAAGGCTACCTGCGTCTGCGTATCAATCCCTGGGTACGCCGTCTTATCACACGCTTACTGGCTGTTATTCCGGCATTGATAGTGATCTATGTTTTTGGTGAAGATGAAGTGAACAGCCTGCTGATCTTAAGCCAGGTAATACTGAGCATGCAACTGGGATTTGCCATTATTCCGCTGATCCATTTTGTAAGTGATAAAAAGGCAATGGGCAATTTCTCTATTCCACTCTGGACACAGATCCTTGCCTGGATCATTGCCACCATCCTGGTGTACCTCAATATCCGTATGGTGATAAATGAAGCCGGTGAATACTTTACCCATTCTCACAGCCTGGTATGGAAAACAGTGATCGTATTGGCAAGCGCCGGTTTTCTTTTCTTACTGGCCTACATTATTTGTTTCCCTTTTTTCCAGCGGCTCAAAAAGCCCTCTTCGATACAAATGCATCCCAACCCCGATGCGGTTGGATTGCAGGCCCTGCAGATCCCATCCTACACAAAGATCGCAGTGGCATTGGATTTCGGGGATCATGACCCTACAATGCTGGCACATGCCATCGGGCAGGGAAAACCCGGCACCAGTTATCTTTTGATCCATATAGTAGAAAGCGCTTCTGCGAGAATGCTGAAACACCATAGTGACGATTTTGAAACCCGTACGGATGAAGAGCGCCTGGAATTCTACGTGCATCAACTGGAAGAAAAAGGGTTCTCCGCTATTTCAAGACTCGGCTACCACGACCGCTCTAAAGAAATTGTACGTATTATCCGGGAGGAAAAAGCCGATATGCTGGTAATTGGTGCGCACGGCCACAGTGGCGTGAAAGACTGGCTGTATGGTGAAACCATTAACTCAGTACGTCATGAATTGCATATACCAATACTGGTGGTGAATCTTTAAGGGAAATTAGAAATGAGGAATTAAGAATGTTAAATAAGAAAGTAAAGATCATTTACTTTTTCATTTCTAATTTATCTGTTCCTTATTTCTCATTTTCCTTAGTGTCGGATAGCAAAATGCTGTTTTATCTTAAAGTCATCGCGAAAGAACACAAGCCCGATAAAGAACAGATCAACGGTCAGCATTACAGAAGGGTGTTGCTGTATTTCCGTCCAGGCCTGCAGCATCTCTTCACTCCAGTGAATATCATCAAAGATGATCATAGAAGAGGCACTCATGGCTGGTAATAACTGATGAAAATAACGCATGGTAGGCTCATAACGATGGTTACCATCCACAAAAGCAAGATCAATTGATGGCATCCGTTTGATCATGGCAGGTAAGGTGTCATCAAAATTACCTTCTACCAATTCGACATTATTCAGAAACAAGTCACCGAAATTCTTTCTTGCCTGCGCAGCAACTTCTTTACTCCCCTCCCCCGTTATGATCTGTGCATTGGGGTTTGCCAGGCTCATATAAGCTGTAGAAACCCCCAGGGAAGTGCCCAGTTCCAGTATATGCTGCGGTTGATAATAGTGTACAATACGGAATAAGAGCTGGGCCCATTTTTTAGGTTTAGCTGCATGTTCCGCTATAGATGCCACAGAACGTTGTCTTGTTTTAGTAGTAACAGAGCCGGCACCCAGGTCTTCCACATCCAGCACAGCCTCATTAGCCAGTAACTGTGTTCGTAATTGCTCTATGTAGTAGTAGGCATAAAAACGACGTTCATCGTTCAGTACCTGTCTTATAAAATCATAAACAAACGGCGAATGCACACCGTGTCCTTTGCTATTGGCAGCGCTGTAATAATATTGCAGGTATTGTTTGGCTAATTGCCAGCGGGAATACATGGAGGCAAATTAGAAATTAAAAATTAGAAATAAGGAATGCCAAAGGAAGTTCACTTGCTGATTTCTCATTTATTGTTTCTTATTTCTTATTTCACTTTCCTATCCCACACTTCAAAGCTATACGCATACGCGTGTTTGTCATCGGCGGAAAAGTCCTGTTGGGAGGTCTTTTGCCAGATCTTATCGTCTATCTCCGGAAAAATGGTATCACCCTCAATCACCGTATGCACCCGGGTCATATAGATCCTGTCAGTAATTGCCATTGCTTCCGCATAGATCTGTCCGCCCCCAATAATGAAGATCTCTTTACAGTCTGTGGTTTTTGCTTTTTCAACAGCTTCCGTCAGTGAATCAGCCAACAGCAGGTGTGGCAACTTTTCTGTTATCTGTTCCGGGTGACGGGTTATTACTACATTAAAACGTCCGGCCAGGTAATCACAATCCAGCGACTCAAAGGTTTTCCGCCCCATTACCACCGGCATTCCCCAGGTAGTATTCTTAAAAAACTTCATATCGTTTGGCAGCTTCCAGAGCAATTGGTTGTCCTTACCAATCACATTGTTTTCCGACGCTGCCACTATTATGCTGATCATTAAATAAAAAATTAGAAATGAAGAATAAGGAATGATAAAGTTACCCCTTGCGCACCGGCCGCATGTTCTTTACGGCAGTCTCAATACTTTTAATAAATATAGCCATCAGTTCGTTAGCTTCATTAAAAGCTTTATCTACTTTATCGTGTACAACCACTGGTTTCCGTCGTATAATTTTCAGGTTCACTCTTGTCTCCCTCAACTCCTTTAACACCAGTTTCATTTTATGCAAAAAATCCGCTCTTGATTCAGCGGCCTGTGCTTCACCATAGATCAATGCGGGAGCAGTTCCACTCCTGGATAACTGATATTCCAGGTTTTGACCAGCTTTTGAGGCAGGTAATAGTTCACATACTTCAAGACACATACAGGCAAAATCCACTAACCTGTCTTCAAGATCAAACTTTTGTACTTTGCTTTCCATTTTATGAGGATTGAATTGTTTTCAATTCCTCATTCAGCATTCCTTTTCCCCTTAGTGCAAATTATTACTTAACAGCTACCTGTATTTTCAACTTCTTCATTTTACATTTCTAATTCCACATTTCTCATTTTTAAATCCTACACCGCTACCGGCGCCTTAATGCCCGGATGGCTCTGGTAGTTTTCGAGTGTGAAATCCTGGAAAGTAAATGCAAAAATGTCTTTGATGGCGGGATTGAGTTTCATTACCGGTGCCGGATAAGGTGTTCTGCTCAGTTGCAGTTTTACCTGTTCCAGGTGGTTGTTGTAGATATGTACGTCGCCGAAGCTATGGATAAACTCACCGGGCTGCAGATCGCATACCTGTGCAATCATCAGGGTGAGCAAAGCGTAAGAAGCTATGTTGAATGGAACACCCAGGAATACGTCGGCACTGCGCTGATACAACTGGCAGGATAGTTTGCCCTGCGCCACGTAAAACTGGAACATGGTATGACAAGGCATGAGAGCCATTTTAGGCAGATCAGCTACATTCCACGCACTGATGATCAAACGGCGGCTGTCTGGGTTAGACCTGATCTGTTTGATAAGATCGGTAACCTGGTCAATTACCTGGCCGTCGGCCCCTTCCCAACTGCGCCATTGCTTGCCATATACTGGCCCCAACTCGCCATTGGCATCAGCCCACTCGTTCCAGATGCTTACCCCGTTCTCCTTGAGATAAGCAATACTCGTCTCCCCTTTCAGGAACCAGAGCAACTCATAAATAATGCTTTTGAGATGTACCTTTTTGGTAGTTACCAGGGGAAAACCTTTTTGCAGGTCAAACCGCATCTGGTGGCCAAAACAGCTGATGGTTCCGGTACCTGTACGGTCATGTTTCTGAACCCCATTATCCAGTATATGCTGCAGTAAATCCAGGTATTGTTGCATGGGGTGCAAGTTACGGAAAACCCGCCGTCGGCTATTAGCATGTGAGCAACCTGTTAATAGCCTGCTTTTTACGTTGTCGCGAGCCTATTTGCCCCATTGATAAGCCTTTAACCATTGGTAAAATGTATCAACTTCTGTTGTATGGTCTTTAATCCATTGTTTATTGGCTGCATCATCCGTAGAGGCATAAGCCAGGTGACAATAGGTTTCCAGCATGCTTTTGTCCTTCATATCGGCCAGGAAGGGAGTATAAAACGCCCCCACGGGGTCTTTCTTTTTATCGTGGATCTTCAGGCTGCTGACCACCATCTCCAGCTTACGGTTCAAGCGTTCAGGAGCAGTTTCATTTTTGTGCTTATCATCATAATCCAGGGCACTGGTCAAACTCATCATCATCTCTACCGGGCCATAGCCATTACTCTTCTTATCATCCAGGGCATCGGGCGACAGGCTGATCGTAATATTCTTCTCGTCCTTCTGTTTCACATTACTGTTAAGGATCGCTTCCATTCTTTTCAGATTTACTGTTGCCCTTTGCCCCTGGGGCTCCACCGCAAGAAAAGCAATGGTAGGCAGTAAGGCTTTTATTTTATGCTGTTGCAAAGCAATCACTGCTATGGCATTGTGCGCCGAGCCGTGCAGAGGATTGCATTGCAGTCCTTTTATCATTGTTTCC
The DNA here is from genome assembly GCA_047602185.1 of Chitinophagaceae bacterium. GTDB lineage: Bacteria > Bacteroidota > Bacteroidia > Chitinophagales > Chitinophagaceae > PMP191F. The sequence continues at coordinate 3,219,167 of JASGHY010000001.1, forward strand.
AGGGCATTATCCTGTTCGCCCAGGCTATTCTGAGTAAGCCCTTTGTTATAATACAACAGGTAATAATCAGGAAATTGTTTTATGCCTTTATCAAAGATCTTAATAGCGCCCTTTGCATCTCCGCTATTATCCAATGCGCTGCCATAGCTTACATATACTGATTTGGTCAGTTCATTTTTAGGGTCAAGTCCCAAAAGTTGTTTGCAAAGTGTTACACACTCATCATATTTCTTCATATACATGAGGGTAACAGACTTTTCATAAATGGCCGTATAGTTGGTTTTATCGATCGCAATCGCCTCATCATACTTTTTCAAAGCACCTTCATAGTCCTGCTTATCATGAAGCGCAATGCCTTCATTAATTAATTGTTGTAAATCCTGTTGTGTAAAAGCTGAAGTAATTGAAAAAAGACAAATAAAGAAAAGGAGAAGACGGCGCATAAAAAGGGTTTAAGGTAAGATGCAGTAATTTCCCGGATTACACAAACCCACCTCTTTTTAAGCATGCCCCTTTATCCCCGGGTCTGTTAAAAGCAAAAGGATGCTGAGGTTTTTCAGAGAAACTCAACATCCCTTTAAAATACAAATTTTAATGATTTATGCTAATGCCGCTACCGGCGCAATGATATTTGCTTCCCCGGAATCTTCTTTACCGGAAAATGAATGTGATAATTCTTTATAGATACGCTCTATCAGGTGGGTACTGATGCTAAGTTTATCTTCCAGCACCAATACTTTTTGCTGTTCCTGTGCAAGCCCATGTTGCAACTGCACTATAACCTGCTGGCGATCCTCTATTTCATGTTGCAGTGTTTGCTGCTGTTGCTGCAACTGTTGCAATTCGTTTTCCAGTTTACCTATCACTGCTACTTTATCACTAACCAGTTCCTGTTGCTGGCGGCTTTCTTCATAACTGCGTTCAAGGTTCTGTTGCGTACCGGCAAGCGCCTGCTGCTTCTGTTCCAATGTTTCTTTTAGTGACAGTATTTCCTGTTCCAGTTTTTTTGAAGCGCTTTGCAAAGTATCTGCCTGTAAAGCAGCTTCGCCAGCCTTATGTTCCAACTGGTGATAATTCTTTACACGTTGCTCCAGTTGGTTTTGCAGAAAGTTTACCTGTAGCTTCTGCTCTTCCAGCATGTCATTTAAAAAAGACTGCTCCGATAGCTGTTGCTGCAATGCAGCTTTTTCATCATGCACCTTTTCCAGTAATATCTGTAACTCCTGTATGCGCGGATTATAATCAGAATCCTTGCCGTTCTTAGTTTTTTCAAATGCCTGCTGTGCCTGTTGTAGCTGACCTTTGAGGCTGTCTTTCTCTGCCTGGTACTGCATACCCAGCTCATCCAGTTGCCTGCTGAAATTAACAGAGAGTAACTTGTTCTCTTCCCGGGATGTTTCAACAGACTGCTCCATATTCTTCAGTAACTCTTCCAGCTTATTGATCTCCTGTGCGGCCTCTGCCTGTTGGGTTTCATGCTGGTATAATGTACGTTGCAGATCCTGGATAGTCCCTTGCAATGCAGTAAGCTCATCATCTGCGTCTGCACTGGCAATAGATGCTATTTTTTGTTGTTGCAATTGCTCTACTTTATCACGGTATTCCTGCACCTGGTTCTGCAACAGCTTCACCAGTTTATCATCTGCTTTTTTTTCTGATTGATAAGCCTTGTTCATCAACTCACTGTATTTCCCTTCGAGGTCATGAAAATCATGTTCAAGACGCGCATAATCCTCCCTGTAACGTCTCACTTCACGCTCATATTTTTTTAACAGGGATGCATTGTCAGGATTAGAGCTGGCAAGCCAGTCAGGAATATTATCACTATTGAGCTCTACTGTTGAGGGAAGGATGCCTTCCGGAGGCATGGCCATTTCAGGAATAGCGGGCTTCTTTTTACGCCGGTAATGCAATACTACCGTAACAATAACAGCAATTAATGTAACTGGTAAGGCTATCCACCAAACAATACGTAAGAATTGCCTGAACTCGTAGAAGGAAACAATGAATACCATCATCATCAAAAAGTTTTACGTACAATTATCCCATATCAGCACTAACGATTGATGAACGGACGGGTTGGTTGGGGAAGGAAAACTAAATGATCCGGGAGCGTATTACTAAAACCAGTAATGAGGACTATTTATATTGCCGGGCCTGATTCTTCTATAGAAACATTATCAAAACTACTTTATTGTATAGCCGGATTATTTTAACATCCCTGTTCGGGGATATTCGTTTTCACGCCAAAATGAAGCAAGAATAATACCAAAGTGAGCGGTTGAAGGGATTAAAAGTGAATGGTGAATATTCCCAATAATTATGATCAGAAGCCCCCGGATAGCATAGTCCGGATACAGAATGCAATACCAGTTCTGCAACTCTATTCCGCTACCCTTAAACCGAACATCTCCACTCAAAGATGATCAGCCCCGATACCTCCTTCAGGTCAAAACGAAGTAGTCTGTATATCAATGTCGCTTAGTTAAGAGCTTTTATTCCGGCCGGTGGGGACACCCGCCGGGGGATGCCCGTGGCTGGTGTCTTCACCAGCCACTAGCTAAACGACACTGGTCTGCTTATGGCCTGGTAGGAGACTTCTCCCTATTTTATTCGTTATTCGTCCGTACCAAACCCTTAGTTTATGCGCTCTTAGGGCGAACAAATACCGAAGGAAATACGGACGATATACGGACAAATACCGAAGGAAACCCTAAGCAGGACAGTCTTTGTCCTATACCTGCTGATAAGACTGACGGATAAAAGATCCTTTATCATTTCCATCCGGCATCGTGGTATCGGGCATTTTACGCCTCCTAACAAGCTGATTTTAAAGCATTTCAATATTCGTGAAACATATATCTCAAAAGGTCATTTCCGGTTATGAGAACCAGTGTTTTTTTAGTACCTTTAAAATACCCTAAGTGATTGATACTGTATGTCTAATAAGCCATTAACCCCTGATATGCCTGCAAAAGATTTTTCGATCGATTTCGATAAACTACAGCAGAGCGCACTGACCCTGTTCAATGAAGATCATAATCTCATTAAACCCGCTGTTACTGAAGAAGCTCAACTAAGGGAAATAGCCCTGCTTAAAGAGACCCTGGGCGGTGAGCGTTTTTTCTTCGTGGTGAACATGCTGAACTTTGAAATGGAGCATGCGCACGGGGTTCAGAAATGGCTGGGATATTCTGAAAAGGAGTTTACTTTAAAACAGTACTGGGACCAGGTAGTGCATCCGGGCAGTAAAAAGTCTTTGCTACTGGTAGTGCAACAGATGTATCAGCGTTTGTGCGCCGGCATGTACCCTCTGGAATTTATGGTACAACGTTTCTCTACCAAAATAGGCGTAAGACATCGCAATGGTCATTACCTGCTGGCTAAAAAGACCTCTTCTATTTTCCAATATGATAGCCGGAACAGGTTACTCGCGTATATGGATGAATTTACCATTATAGGCGATTACAATGGCGAACCTGCTGAGCCAAGAATGTACAATACCTATGGTGCACGTGAAATGGAAAAGGAGAAAGAAATATTACTGCAATCACTGGAATACTTTCTTGAAATGAAGGTCTTTTCTGTGAAGGAATTACAGATTGCACGTATGCTGGCTTACAAACCCGGTATTACCCAGGCACAGATGGCCAAAGAATTTGACTGCTCTGTTCATACCATCGATACTTACTACAAACGCTTTCTTACCAAGGCTCGCGACTTTTTTCACAAAACAGAAAAAGAACTTCCCTCCACCATCGAAGCTGCTTTATTCCTGAAAGTAGAGGGGTTGTTGTAAGAAGCAGATACCGGATCGTGAATCGGCAGACGGGAATCGTGAGTCGTCAATCGTGAGGACGGTTCCGGGTTTAGTGTTTGAGGTTTCGGGTTCTTAAATTCGGGCTTCCCTTCGAAATTCGATATTCAAAACTCAGTATTCGATATTTCTTCCGGACTTCCGGTCTTTCCGACTTCCGGACCGTATTTGCGTTAGACGTTGAGCGTTTAGCATTCTACCTGTATTCACTTACAACCTATAACCTAAAACTTACAACCTGTATCTGCGTTCAGCATTCGATATTTTACCCTCGTACTTCGTATTTCTAATTTCGTATTTGTTTTCCTTGTGTCTTAAATCTTCCTCTTGTCCCCCCGGGGGGTACAGCCCCTTTGCCGTGCATGTCACATTTTTACAGCACCAATTTCCTCGTGCAATTTCTTAATGTCCCGGGTATTCCTCGTCCAATTTGTCCCTTGCAGAACTAAGTTTTAAACCACTTAAACAAGTTATTTAATCATGAACAGAAGCCTCTATTCGCTAAGCCGTTTTGCATTAGTATTACCTGTAATGTTTCTTTTTGTAACAGCCTGTAAAAAAAGCGGGGACAGTTCTAAAACCACGTATGAGAAAATACTCGGTAGCTGGCAACTGACCTCTGCCATTACCACACCAGCAGTCTACGACTGGAATGGTGATGGCGTTAAAGACTCCGATGAGTTTAAATACATGCCTGCCTGCAACAAAGATGATTACTACACATTTCTGAACACCGGCTTTTATGAGCAGAATGAAGGCGCCACCAAATGCAGCGCCAGCGATCCCCAGGTTACTTTGCTTGCCTGGTACTTATCTTCTGACGAACAAACACTGGTAGCTGATGGTGAGGACTTCACCATCATGGAACTGAACGATAGCCAGATGAAACTTTTCTATTCAGATGTTTACAATGGTACCGCTTATTCAACTGTGGCAGTGTATAAAAGAAAATAACCTCTAAAAACGTCATTGTTACTCACCTTTCAAAACCCATCGCTATGCGGATCAACTCTATCTACGCCCTCCTGTTATGCAGCACACTATCGGCAGGTGTGTACGGGCAAACAAAAAGCGCTACATCAAAAACAACAACTGTAAAAGCAGAGATCTTAACCAATAAAAGTGTCATCGATCTCAGCAAGGCCGGACTGGATGAAGAACTGATCGTTTCAAAGATCTCGTCCTCTTCCTGCAAATTCGATATGTCAACCGACGGACTGGTAGGTCTGAAAAAAGAAGGTGTAAGTGCCGGTATCATTAAAGCCATGCTGGATAAAACAAATGGTAAGGCTGTGGCATCCACCTCTACTCCTGCTGAACCGGCTAAAACAACTACTGCTACAGAAACAAAATCGCCTGTTGTCAGTAAAAGTGTCTATTCAGCAGCCGAGCTCATGAACCATGTATATTTTTTTAACAAGGCTACCAATAGTGCCCAGCCTCTCGAAAAGTCAGTAGCAGGCCTGCGTACCAAGCAAGGTATGTTCAGCGGTGCATCAGTATGGCATATTGAAGGTGATAAAGCAGGTATACGCGTACCACAAAGTGAAACCTATTCTTTTATCATCAATACAGGTAGCACAGCCCTACCCGAACTGGTTTTATATAAACTAAAATCAGGCAAGAACAGGCGTGAGGTAGCAAACATGAAAGTAAGCACCTTTAAAGGAGTTACTACCGGCGAAGATGTGATCTCTATCAATGTATCTAAACTACAGGAAGGTATTTTCCAGATAACACCCGGTGCAAAGCTGGAGAAAGGCGAATACTTCTTTGCCGGCAAACCGGCGCAGGGAGCCAATAGTATTGATGCCTATGCTTTTGGTATAGATTGATAAACGCTCATTATAACCCTTTTTTTCACAAATCAGATTGCTATAATTATGGAACCAACAACTAATGTTACGCAAAGAGCTACTCCCCAACAGGGATTTTCATTCGGTGATTTTATGAGTTTCAAAAAAATGATCACCCTCTCTATTATGCAGATCGTGTATGGCGTAGGTGCCGTACTGATTACATTCGGAGCACTGGCCCTGATGTTTAATGGCGGTGGTGGCCGCGGATATGGATATGGTTACAACAGCCTGATGCCCGGTGGTTTTCTTACCGGTCTGCTGGTACTTGTAATCGGCAACATCCTGTGGCGCGTATGGTGCGAGTTGATCATCGTGTTTTTCCGCATCAATGCTACACTGAACGACATTGACAAAAATACGAGTCACCAACAATAGTTTATTTTCCCTGACTCTCCGGATATAGGCAAGTTGCGCAAAGAGGCTTAACCTGTCAGGTCGGGCAAGAGCAACTTAACTACTTTTTGAATAGCAACTTTACTTATCAGCTTAGACCTGACCCGTCGTTCTGCCGGACAGGCAGATTTACTTTCTTATATAGCGAGCTAGATATTCTTTATCGGCTACCTACTATTATTCAATTAAAAAACGTGTATGAAAAAACTGATCATTGCTGGCTTGTTTATTGCCACCTTTATTGTTGCTTCCTGTGGGCCAAAATGTAAAAAATGTGCAGCGGAAGTAATGGGAGTAAAAGGGCCTGCACAGGAGTTTTGTGGTGACGATCTGAAAAGAGCGGAAAAAACACCGGGAGTAACCTGCGAATAACAGGTTATCAGATATTGAAATGCAATGAACGACGTCCTTTCAGAAGGATGTCGTTCGTTTTTATTCTATCAGTGTAAACCCGGCCCAGTAATAAGGTGGGTACTTTTTCCGGAATTGCAGCTTTGCATCAGTAAAAGCATCTGTTATAGTTTGCCCTTTTGCAAGGTTACTGTAAAAAGCCGTCATCAGTTCGGCTGTAGGTTTATCAGGCACTCTCCACAGGCTCATAATGATATAATGTACACCCGCCAGTTTAAAGGCACGTTGCAGACCAAATACACCTTCGCTGCTGTGAAGATCACCCAGGGCAGTTTCACAGGCACTCAATGTTACCAGTGAAGTATTGCTGAGGTCTGCCCCTGCAATTTCATATCCTGTCAGCTTCTCCTCGTTATTATTTCCACCGGTTGTACCCGGGCTAACGATAAGCCCGCACCGCAATAAAGGATCAGGAGCAACCGGCGTTTCACCTGTAAATAAAGTACGGAACAATTGCTTCCCCGATAGGTTATCAGATGTATAATAGCCATGTGTGGCAATATGCAGAATACCGGGGTTATTCTTTATTGTATTGAAAAAAGCAGTTTTAGTAGCGCCAGTCCCGGTATATGTATCTACTTTAAAAGCTGCTTTGCCCAGTTGCGCGCTAATATTATTTACTTCAGTAAGCGTATATGGTAATGATGCCCACTCTGTATTCTTTTTTGAAGTTGTACTGAACTGAATGCCTCCCCATAGAGAAGCTGTTTTGTTAACCGCTTCATCCTGCCTGTTCAAAAGCGTGCGGGTACTGAACAGGTAATGAAGCTGGAAATCATCGCCCAGCAACCGCTTATTGCCAACAGGCAAAGCCTGCAAGGCTATTTCATGCAACACCCCTGCAGGGGCTATATAGATCTTCTTTGTTTGTTTCAGGTAAGGAAGTAATGGTTTCAATACAAGTTCAAAAAGCTTATAGCCCCTTGTAGCTTTTATATTGGCTACCATATTTACATCCGGATATAGCTGCGATAGTAAGAGACTTTTACTATTAACATTCCCTGACTTACGCATTAATTGCAGTAATTGCCTGTTCTCAGCCAGGGGTACAAATGCAGGAACAGAATCACCATGCGTAAGGATCAGCGCACCGTAAAAAACACTATCTGTCCAGTCATTATTATAATATTGAAAGTTGATAAACTCTATAGCAGCTTCACCCGGTTGCAATGTTTTGCTGACTGCTGCAGGCGTTATATTTTCCCATCCCAAAGACCTGTTTAAAGAAGCCAATTTCCAGGAAAGCTGTTGTTCGGTTTCCTCCACTACCCGCTGTAAACTATCTGTTATTTTTTTAGACCTGTACATCAGGGATTCCTGTTTAACAAGCATCTGCCTTGCCTGTACACCGCGTTCGTAAGTAGCAGTAACAGCAGGATCATGTAACCGGCTCACAGCAAGTACCACATCCCTTTGTTCCATTAACACAGCCCCACGATAGCTCACCTGTTCTTTATACAGCTGGGTGATAATAGCAGGAGTCAACGGCACATCCCCGCTATGCAGCAGAGAAGGCAAAATATTTATGCTTTGCGCGATGGTATAAGCCATTGACAGCTTTTCTTTTTCTGACAGGCCGGGAAAGCTTCTTTGCCAGTAATGCATCAATGCTTCATTTGCCTGCCCTAACTGCGCCACAGCTACTGCTGTATTACCGGTCTTCATCCGTACAGCTGCCAGGTTTATCTGCAATGTTATATAGTCAGGATGGTGCTCGCCAACAAGTGGTTTTAAATAGGTTATGGCACGGGTAAATGCAGAATCTGCTTCTTGCCACTGCCCCATTTGCTGACACAATACCCCTTTATTACCTAATGCCCTTACTGCAGCTATTGTTTTTTCTCCTTTTGATCTTTTCAGCCGGGCTAGTATATCATTGAATACAGAATCTGCTTCTGTAAATTTCCGCTGCAAAATATACAGGTACCCTATATTATTTAGTAATAGCAGATAGGTATCATCGCCGGGGATAGCTTTTGCAGCGAGTGCTGCCGCTGCCTTTTTGTATTGCGTTTGTGCTGCTTCCAGGTTTCCCTTTTGCATATTCAGGGTACCCACATTTGTTATATAGGTGCTGTATACAGGATGATTAACCCCGAGTTTATCGAACAGCGTACCCGTCTCTTTAAGAGCCAGTTCTGCCTTGTCATAAATACCAGCCATGGTATAAGCCTGCGCCAGGTTATTGACGATATATACATAGTCACTCAGTGCTGCAGGGTGATATTTTTTATAGATCTCAGCAGCACGCTGATGCAGGTGAATAGCCACATTATTATTACCGGTAAATTGCCCGAGATTGGCTTTTGCATCCAGCAGGTAGGCATATGCTGTTGTAGTATCTGCTTTCAAAGAATCTATTACGTTCTCAGCCTCCCGTAGCAGCGAAGCGGCTTTTACATACTCACCTTTTTTCATGCATATATTAGCCAGGTTAATTCTGGTACCGGCATACTCCATGCTGGTTTTTCCCTTGAAGAATAAATAGATATTACCGGCAGCAGTACCCAGTCGCTGTGCCATATCAAACATCTCCATCAGTATATAAAAAGTAGAAGCATTATCAGCCACAGCCGCGTATTGCAAACTGGCATTACCTGAATCCTTTTTAGCCTTTTCCAGCGATTGTTCTACCAACGTCATCGCCTGCAGATATTTCCCTTCATTAAGCGCTTCCTCTGCTTTATTGAAAATATCAATGGCTGATTGTGCGTGCACCTGCAGACTACAGGTAATGATGACAAATGTCATCAGGCAGGTTATCATTCTTCTGGTCATAAGGTTTTATTGGGTACCGGAAGATACAAAGGATGCACATACTCTCTGTCCCGTTTTTTTCTACCTCTTCCCCTGATTCTCATCATCAGCACTTTATCAACTGAGCGAAGGCCTTTTAAAAGATCTGAAAAAAAACTTTGCAGATCCTGATGATATTTTCCGGTTTGCTACAATAATCTATAGTAAACAGTATCTGCTGATCCCAGCTTCCGGAAGTTTCGCTTAGCAAATGCTACATGATTAACCTTCAAAAACGTATGTACAATGATTACGTTAAGGCATGTTGCTTTGTCGAACTTCGACGAACCAAATACCACGCTGCAAAAGCTGTATTCAATTTTTACAGCTACGCTCAATCCTGAATTAAGCTATCGCGAGTTCCGTTTCTTTTACTTCCGCCATAAGCCGCACCGGATGGATATCACCTTCCTGGAAGACGGTGATAAGGTAGTAGGTTTTATCTGTGTTACTTTCTATAAACACAAACTGGGCAATAAAACCTATACCATCTGCCGTGGTGCAGCAGGCATAAAAGAAGGATACCGTGGTGGTGGTTTACCAAGCTGGCAGTTGTGCTGGCATTACATCCGCTACCGGTTGATGCACCCTACAGAAAAAATGTACATCACCGGTTATATGGCAAACCCTATCCTGTACTCAATGATCTGCCGTTACACACATAAAGTGTATCCCAAAGCAGGTGTACCGGTTCCGCAACACATTCATGACCTGCGCGACCAGTTGATCCAGTTCTATGGCATGACGAAGAAAGTGATCAGGCCTTTTGTGCTCAGGATCCATTTCCAGGTGCACCTGAGCGAAAAAGACAAACAACGCATTTACAGCAGTATGGATAAGAATGTGCTGTTTTACCTGGACCTGAATCCTGATTTCCAGCAGCAGGCAGGTGTAATGACCATTGTGCCGGTTACCTGGTACAACATTTCGGTAAGCGCTATCCGCGCACTGGTACAGAAACCGTTACAGAAATTCTTTACCAGGAAGAAGAAACAACTGTCAGGAACAGGCAGTTATCAGTCACTGCAACCTAAAGTGTAGCGGGTTACAGGTATAAGGTATAAAGTTTAAGGTCTTATATTCAGGTATTCACTCCTGAAAGCAGGCTTCTTAAACTTTATACCTTATGCTTTCAACTAATTCCTAAAACCTGATATGATGTCGTTGAATTAAGGAATTTAATTCCGGCGGGTGGGGACACCCGCCGGGGAGCGCCCGTGGCTGGTGTCTTCACCAGCCACTGATTCAACGATATTGAAACTAATACCTAAATCCTTATCTATTGCACTTTACCCGGTAATCCTTATCTTAATGCCCCCAAAACGAATTACCGGTTTAACATGGCGAACAGCGATGTCTTTAGTGATGATCTGGCTTACTACACGGCATTAACAGGAAATAATGAAAGCAGGAAGGATGCTGCATGGCAACACCTTTATGAGAAACACAGGGATTTTATTACCCGCTTACTGAATGAAAACAACCCTGCCCTGCAGGCTACAGATGAAAATATAAAAGACGCAGAAGACGCTTATCACGAAGGATTGATAGCAGTGATCTCTGCCATTACCAAAGGAAGGATGAAGCCCGGTAAAAACAGTATTACGCGTTACCTGTACAGTTGCTGTCAATACAGTTTCTGGGCAATAAGAAGAAAGAAAAGCCGCTATTTTAATACAGACTCATTACCGGAGAGTACGGATATCACCACGCTTTATTTGCAGGAACAGGAGAAAAAACACCGCACGTTTGTTGATACCATAAAAGAAGCGATCAATGCACTGCGTAAAGGTTGTACAGATACGCTCACTGCTTTTTTGCTGAACCATGACACCATTGAAGCGATTGCACAAAAAAAGCAGATTGACAAAAGATCGGTAAGCAATGAAATTTCCAGGTGCAAAGAAGAGCTTTTGAAATTATTAAAAACCAAATACAATTACCAGGGGGCTGGCCTATGGAGCTGACAGCAGAACAATATGAAAAGATCAGTGCCTGGTTTGCAGGAACCATGCCGGAAGAAGAACGCCAGGCATTTCTGCTGGAAGTAGCAGCCAATCCTGCATTGCAGGAAGTCTTTGAATTTAACCGTTTGCTCAGCGAAGAAGAGCAGCCCTGGCAGGAAGCGCCCGGCCTGGTAACTGCAGCACAGCAAAGCAGCGAATACCAGCAATATAAAAAAAAGCTCGGGGCATTAAGCACCGGTAACAGCCGGCAACATACAGGGAAAGTAATTGCAATGCAACGACGCAAATGGATGATAGCCGTAATACTGCTTATTGTCGGGGGCTTGCTTACATGGTTCCTTTTGCAGAAAAAAGAACCGGCACCGCTTGTTGATGACAAAAAGCACAATACTATAGATACACCCAAAAATCAATTGCCACCGGTAGTTACTCCTCCCAAAGGACAACTGGCATATGAAAAATTCTTTAACACCTATACACCATCCGACCTTACGCCTATTGAACTGCAACAGGTAGCTGCATTGTATAAAAAAGGCAATTACCCCGGTGCATTGAATGAATTAAAAGGCGTAGCAGAAATAAGAGGTAATAACCCTGATGAAAAGATGCTGCAGGTGTATGCGGACTTTTATAACGGACTTTGCCAGTTATCACTACAGCAACCAGACAGTGCACGGGCCTATCTTGAAAAAGCATATAGCAATCGCAACAATGCCACTGCCCTGCGTGATGACATTGGCTGGTACCTGTCCCTTGCCTATATACGTATCGAACAGCAGGACAAAGCAACTCCTTTGCTGAACATATTAAAAAGATCTACCAACAAAAAATACCGTGAGCAGGCTGCCATATTGCTGGAGCAGTACAAATAATATGATCTCAGTAATTATTTTGTATCCTTGCGTAATTAATTACAGTCCGGTATTCTATGAACCACATTATCCGTTTGACCCTTGCTGCAATCCTGATCACATTTATCAGTTGTACCAGCCCTGCACCTTCTTTTCCTGCCAGTGAATTACATTTTCAATACCTGGCCGGTAATATTAAAAGTGATTCTTTCCACAACTACTCGCTGGTTGGCCGCACCATGGGGCTTGAGAACAAATACCAGCGTAAATACATGCATTTAATTCTCTATACAGACAGCATCGTTAATGACTGGTTGCACCGCCACCCTGCTGCTATGGTAATTCCTGTTACTACCATTCAATTCAAAATATATAAACTACGCCCGTCAGACACAAGAGATGTTCAGATGACCTATTGCTGGATCGTGGACAAGAACGATACACTGAATATTGACCTGGTAAAAAGCGGTAGCCTGCTTTCATGGGCCACACTAAGACCAGAAAGCCTTGATCAGGATTCTAATGGCGATAAGATGCCTGTGTCGCACGCTGATGAAAAAGTGATACAACACATTCCGGAAAGCGACTTTAAGCACTTCATTGAACAGGTAAAGGCCGCCAAACAGGTTGCCCGGGAACAGCAGAGAGGCATATTTAACCATAATCCCGGGTAGATTTTCAATAAAAATACCAACTTACACAAGCATTGACTTTCAGCATGTTCTGATAGTTGTGACTTATTATTTCCTGGCCCTAATACAATTCATCCAAAAAAAATTGATTTTCATGTAGGGGAAATGTTGTTCTGGGTTGTCATAACATTACAAAAGCCGTGACGGCAGTAATTTTGGCCAGCTATCAAAGACAAAATTGTGGAACTGACCGACGTACAACTGACTAAACCATTACCTGTAAGCCATGACGAAGTATTTGAACAGGCTTTCAAAACCCATTTCAGGGGATTGCATGCCTATGCCTATACTATTCTGAAGGATGATGCATTGGCGGAAGAGATCGTTCAACAGGTTTTTTACAAGATCTGGGAACGAAAAGAACGCCTTACCATTGAAATATCCCTCAAGGCTTACCTGTATAAATCGGTGTATCATGAAAGTTTGAATAACCTGAAACACCGGAAAATTAAAGCAACTTATCAAGCACATGCTATGCAAACCAACCCCTCTTCTGAACATGACTCCAGGAAAGATACTGGCAAAAGAGCTGGAAGAAAGGCTGCGCAAAGCGTTGAACGAATTGCCGGAGCAATGCCGTACCATTTTCCAGCTAAGTCGCTTTGAAGGGTTGAAATATCATGAAATAGCCAATCAGTTGCAGATCTCCGTAAAAACAGTAGAGAACCAGATGGGTAAGGCCCTGAAGGTACTACGCAGCAAACTGGTAGAATTTCTACCCCTTATTATAGCTTTCCTGTTCCATCGCTAAAACCAACTGCCCTTGAAAGAACAATTTTACAATATAACTGATGATCTCCTGGTCAAATACATGATCGGTGAAACCACTGATGCCGAAAATACACAGGTAGCAGCATGGATTGCCGACAGCCCGGCCAATCAAAAGCATTTTGAACATTTTAAAATTATCTGGGAAGAGAGTCTGCAACTGGCTTCAACAAGTACTGTAGATGAAGAAGCAGCCTGGCAACGTTTTAAAGAGAGAACAACCAACGCCCCACAAACAGCAACACCAGTGGTGGTACAAATGTCCCGGTGGGCACGTATTGCTGCACTGCTGGTAGTTGCCGTGGGACTAGGCTGGCTATCTTACTCACTACTGCAGCGCAATACTACAGATACTGCATTGGTTACCATACAAACACAGGATAAGGTACAGTCCGACACATTACCGGATGGCTCCGTTATCACCTCCAACAGGCAGACAAGCATCAGTTATCCTTCAAAATTTACAGGCAGCGAAAGAAATGTACAGTTAAAGGGTGAAGCATTTTTTGCAGTAACACCCAATAAAGAGAAACCCTTTATCATTACTACAGGTGATGTAACCGTACGGGTGGTTGGTACTTCTTTCAATGTAAAGAATCACGATAGTATCACTGAAGTGATCGTGGAAACCGGTATAGTACAGGTAACCCGTAATAACCAGACCATTACTTTACAACAAGGAGAAAGGGTATCGGTAAATGAAGTGAATGGCAGCATGACCAAAGAGAAGAGCGTAGATCACCTGTACAACTATTACCGCAGCAGGAAATTTATATGTGATGGTACTCCATTATGGAAACTGACAGCTCTGCTGGAAGAAGTATATCATGTAAAGATTACGATACAAAAGCCCTCGCTGCGTAATCAACCGCTTACTACAACTTTTGAAAACGAATCATTAGACAATATTCTTTCCATAATTAGTGGTACTTTCAATACTACAGTTGTGCATAATGGAAATGAGATTGTATTGCAATAACCATTAAACCATGTTTCCCGGCACGTTATGATGAATGTTGCCTGGCTGATCCGAGCAGGGTTGCCAATTATTTTTTTTATAGTGACTACAACCACCGTAAAAGGACAAAGCATCCTTGACCGGAGAATCTCTATTGACGTTACAGGTCAAAGGCTGGCCCGTGTGCTTGAACTGCTGAGCAATAAAGGCAATTTCTACTTCTCTTACAACAGCAATATTATTCAACGCGATAGCATCGTAAACATTACTGTTACTGACAGATCTATCCGGCAGGTCCTGGACCAGTTGTTAAAAAATCGCTACACTTATATTGAGAACAACAATTACATTATTCTGCGCAGGGCTGTGATACAAAGCTCCATTGTTTCCAATACCGTACCCAGCGAAGAAAAGCTCTATACTATTACCGGTTTTGTAATGAATGCCATGACCGGTGAAAAAATGCCGGACGTAAGTGTGTATGAAAAAGAACGCCTTATTTCTACACTAACAGATCAACAGGGGTATTTTGAAATAAAACTGAAAAGCAGGTATAAAAGAGCATCTCTTACAGCCAGTAAAGCATCTTTCAGTGATACCAGCATTACAGTAACACCACGCTTTAACCAGCAGATCATAATTGCAATAATACCGGAAGAAACAACAGTAGCAACTGTAACCATCAGCCCCGTTGACTTTGAAAGGCCCGACTCGATTACTATCCCTGCCAAAGACAGTATTACAATACCATCATTGCTGATTCCTAAAGAAGAAGTAGAAAGAACGGCAGCCGGTAAATTTCTGCTCTCAGCCAAACAAAAGATACAAAGTATCAACCTGAAAAGATTCTTTGCTGAACGTCCCTTCCAGGTGTCATTGTTACCGGGCATCAGCACCCAGGGTAAGCTGAGTGCACAGGTGAGTAATAAGTTATCCTTTAATATACTGGGTGGTTATACCGGTGGCGTAAAAGCATTTGAGCTGGGAGGTCTGTTCAACATCAATAAAAAAGACGTACGGCTTGCACAGGTTGGCGGTTTATTTAACGTAACAGGAGGTACTGTAACAGGCGTACAGATAGGCGGTGTTAATAATACAGTACTTGATAATGTTACCGGTGTACAGATAGCCGGCGTTAACAACTATGTACAGGGCAAATTCATCGGCTGGCAGATCGGTGGTGTGTATAACCACACTACAGATAGTGTACGGGGTTTACAACTGGCCGGTGTATCCAATTTCTCCCGCAGGTACATCTTCGGTGCACAGATCTCCGGTGTACTGAACGTTGCTAAAAAAGACGTGGAAGGCTTACAGCTGTCAGGCGTTTTTAACTATACCAAAAGGCTTAAAGGCGTACAGATCGGTTTGATCAACATTGCAGATACTTCCGATGGTTACAGCATTGGCCTGATCAACATTATCTTCAAAGGCTATCACAAATTTGATTTCTATAACTCCGAGGCACTTGACCTGAATGCTGCCTTTAAAACCGGTAGCCAGAAATTATACAGCATTCTCTTACTGGGCAGTACGCCAAGGAAAGATAACAAAATATATTCCTTTGGCTATGGTATGGGGCATGAGATTACACTCAGTAAACGATTTACATTAAACCCCGAGATCACTTCTCAATATATATACATGGGTAGCTGGGATTATTTCAACCTGCTCACCCGGCTTACAGCACACCTGCATATCCGTTTCGGAAAATATTTCTCTCTCTTTGCAGGCCCTTCACTCAGTATTTACCAGTCAGAACAGCAACAGGTATTTCCCGGCTATGCCTCTTCCCTCCTTCCCGAAAGTTACCACACCTTCAAGATCAGTTCAGGCGACAGCAAAGCAAAAGGCTGGTTTGGATGGAATGTTGGGTTTAGTTTGTTTTAGTGCTGGCAGACGGCAATCGTGAATAACAGATGGCTATATTGCTGAATTGCTTTATGGTTAACAGCGCTAGCAATCAAACCATACAACCATCAAGCAATCCTTCACTTGCACATCCGCACATCAGTAAATCTGCACATTATTTTCAAATTACCATAGGGGTAAACGAAACTTCAATTGTCACACTTAAAAGCAATTGAATGAAACACCTTCTTTTTGCGGTCATGATAACATTTGCTTCAACCAATGTATCTGCACAACAACACAATGACACAATAACTCCCTTGCAAATATCCTTTGTTCCCGGACTTGGCATTTATAATAAACAACATCAGCAAGTTACCAATCAGTTCTCTTTTAATATACTGGGAGGCACTAACGGCGGAGTAAACAGTGTGGAAGTTGGTGGACTATTTAACATTGATAAAAAGAACGTACAACGCGTACAGGTAGCAGGTATTTTTAACGTAGTTGGTGGTACTGTATATGGCGTGCAGACTGCCGGGATCTTTAATATTGTCAATAAGAAATTAACAGGTGTACAGGTAGCCGGTATTTACAATCATACACTGGATAGCATTACGGGTGTACAAGCTGCAGGCATCTGCAATGTTGCAGGCAAACAATTGCATGGCATTCAAACAGCAGGTATCGCCAACATCACCAACGGATTAACAGATGGAGTACAGGTTGCAGGTATTCTGAACTACACTAAAAGATTAAAAGGTGTACAGGTAGGACTGATCAACATTGCAGATTCTTCTGATGGCTATAGTATAGGACTGATCAACGTCGTTCGACAGGGATATCACAAAGTAGCTGTTTACTCAAATGAATTGCAACATGTAAATATTGCTGTAAAAACAGGGAGCAGTAAATTCTATAGTATCCTGCTGGCAGGCGCCAACGCGGACAATAAGCGAAAGTCATATTCATTTGGTTTTGGTATTGGCCGGGAAATTTTATTAAGCAATCACTTCTCTTTTAACCCTGAGCTTAGCTCCCAATACATTTACCAGGGTAGCTGGGATTTTTGTAACATCCTCAACAGGGCCAATATCCTGTTTAATTATAAGATCACACGTCATCTCGCCATCTTCGGCGGGCCAGCATTCAATGTCTTTTATTCCAATCAGCATTATCCTATTGGAGATTATAAGCTGGCGCCTGCTACCGGCAATTATCATTCATTCAAAATAGGTGATAAAGATGTGCACGGCTGGTTTGGCTGGAGCGCGGGAGTGAGTGTGTTTTAAGTCGGCAATCGGCAGACGGCAATCGTGAGTCGTGAGTGGCTGAAGCAAGTGAATAGTCAATGGTCAATGGTCAATAGTGAATGGGAATCATGAGATGTGAATCGACAGAAAAGCTGCGAGCTTTGAGCTACGAGTGGCGAGCAAATACACAAACGTTATTCGTACTTCGTATTTCTAATTTCGTATTTGTATCCCTTGAGCCTTTACTTACAACCTATAACTTAAAACTTACAACCTGTATTTGCATTCCGCAACCCGTGAACCTCCCTCCATTCTCAAATTTTCAAATTAACTAATTCTCAAATTGACATAGGGGTAAATCCATCTTCAATTGTCACACTATAAATCATTGCATATGTCATTATCATTAAACCGGTTCCTGTTAATAGTCGCGGCATTGCTGGTACAACAATTCAATGCAATAGCACAAACATCACAAAACGTAAGAGGCACACTCATAGACCTTTTATTACAAACACCTATTGCTGATGCTACCATTACGCTTGGTAATACCTCAGTGGTATCTGATGCAACAGGTAATTTCCGTTTTCGGGATATTCCCGCAGGCAAGTACACGATAAAAATATCTCATATCGGATATAAAGAAGTAGTAATGGACAATGTGGATGTAAGCAGTGGTAAAGAGGTAGTGCTTACAGTTCCGATGGAGGCAGATATTAAAGCTGAGAATGCAGTTACGATAACCGCAAACAGTAAAAAGAATCGTCCGCTCAATGACATGAGCGTAGTAAGCGCCCGTGCTTTTACCGTAGAAGAAACACAACGTTATGCGGCTTCTGTAAATGATCCCCTGCGCATGGTGACAGCGTTTGCTGGTGTTAACACATCTTTTGATGGCAATAACAATATCGTAATCCGTGGTAATGCACCCAATGGTTTATTGTGGCGCATGGAAGGCGTGGATATTCCCAATCCCAATCATTTTGCACCTCCCGGTAGCAGTGGTGGCGGTATCTCTATCCTGAGCTCACAATTGTTATCTAACTCTGATTTTATAACCGGTGCCTTTGCAGCAGAATATGGTAACGCACTAAGCGGTGTATTTGATCTTAAGCTACGCAGGGGCAACAATGAAAAAAGAGAATATACGGCACAGGCAGGCGTACTGGGATTGAATATTGCGGCAGAAGGACCATTGATGAAGTTTTACAAAGGCTCCTATCTCGTCAATTACCGCTATTCTACATTAGGATTATTACAAAAAATGGGATTAGATCTAAACGGGGGCAGTACCAATTTCCAGGATCTCTCTTACAATATTTACCTCCCTACCGGTAGCAAAGGAAGCTACTTCACATTATTTGGCTTTGCCGGATTGAGTGATTTCACAAAAAAGGTAGATGACGATACTACCAAATGGGAACATGACTTTGATCGCTATGGAGCGGTATTCAAAGCCAATACCGGTGCAGCAGGTGCTACCAACCTTACGGTATTGAGTCGTAATACCAGCCTGCGTTCATCTGTTGCTTATTCCTATACAGATAATACCGGAAAGCAATTGTACCGCGAAGATGACAAAAGCGATATGGAAACTTTCAGGGAAAAAGATAAAACAAGCAAGTTCAATATCGCTACCATGCTCAATCATAAGTTCAGTGCAAGAAATGCCCTGAGAGCAGGTGCCAATATTACTTTTATACAGTTTGATTATTACAGGCTGTCGCGTGAAAATGCAGCATCTCCTGTACTGGAAACCATCAATACGTCTGGTAATACACAAACAGTACAGTTGTACGGGCAATGGCAATACAAACCAACCAATAACCTTTCATTCAATACGGGCCTGCACTACCTCTTGCTGACACATAATCATTCTGCCTCTGTAGAGCCGCGTGCTTCCATAAAATGGGATATTAACCGGCGCAATTCACTGGCTTTTGGTTACGGCATGCATAGCCAGGTACAATCTATGGGGATCTATTTTGCCAAACAGCAGGTTAATGGTCATACAGAATATTACAATAATGATCTTGGTTTTACCAAAGCACAGCATTTCGTTTTATCCTACAACAGAACCCTGGCTCCTCATCTCCGATTCAAAGCGGAGGTATACTACCAACACCTGACTGATGTGCCTGTAGAGAACGACAGTTCAAAAACATTCTCTACCGTAAACATTGAAGGAGACTTCATTACGGAGAAACTGGTAAACAAAGGGACAGGCAAAAACTACGGCATTGAACTATCGCTGGAAAAATACCTGTACAATAATTTCTATTATATGGTTACCAGCTCCATTTACCAGGCAAAATACAAAGCGCTGGATGGCATTGAACGAAACACCCGTTTTAATGGCGGCTATACAGGTACTTTCCTGGCTGGTAAAGAGTTTATACAACCCTCGCAAAAAACATCCTTTGATTTCAACATTAAAGTGATCTATGCAGGCGGCTATCGTACCACACCCATTAATGTAGAAGAATCAAGGGCGCAGGGATATACAGTCTATTATGAAAAGCAGGCCTTCTCTTTAAAAAATCCTAATTATTTCAGGGCAGATATACGCGCCAGTATTAAATGGAACATGCGCAAAATAACCAGTACGCTTTCACTGGATATACAGAACGTGACCAATCGTAAAAACGTGTATGACAACTATTTTGATCCGCTCACTTCAAAAGTGTACACTGAAAACCAGATCGGCATTCTACCCGTGGTGAATTACAAAATAGAGTTTTAATAAACCTTATAAAAGTATAGTTATGAAAAAACAACCGGCAGCAACCATTATCATCGCCCTATACACTTTGTCCGCATTCCTGTTTTCTTCCTGTCATAAAATTGTAGGCGAAGGACCGGTAAATACAGAAACACGTGTAGTATCCTCATTTACCGGTATTGTATTAAAAGTACCCGGCAACCTGTATTACACAGAAGATGCCACACAGAAACTGGAATTAAGGGCTCAGCAAAATATACTGGATGAAATTGAAACCGTAGTAAGTGGCAACAATGTAGAGATCAGGTTTAAACATCACAATACCAGTATCGGTAAACATGACGTGATCAATATCTATGCAGCTTCTCCTGCTATCAACAATCTTGAAATAAAAGGTTCGGGCAATCTCTACGCTACCCTGCCTATTCATCCTTCTTCTATCCGCCTGGCTGTAGATGGTTCGGGCAACGTGCAGGTAAACCAATTGATTGCAGGTAATATTGACGCTTCTATCAGCGGCTCAGGAAATATTATTGTGAACAGTGGTAGCAGCAACAGTAGCCAGGCACGGATCAGCGGCAGTGGATATATCGATCTGCTGGGAATGGAAGCCAAAACAGGCAGGGCTGAGATCAGCGGTTCGGGAACCATCAAATTATTCCTGCAGCAAACATTAGATGCCTATATCTCCGGCAGCGGAACTGTATTGTACAAGGGAAGTCCAATAGTAAATTCAAGTATATCGGGCTCAGGCTCAGTAAAGAAATTATAAAAAGGGTTGTAAGTCGGATCATTCATCACAAGACGGGGATGGCATTTGCTGTCCCCTTGTTTTTTATTACAGGTTGCAATCGTGAATCGGCAAACGGCAATCGGCAGAAAATCTGCGAGCTTTGAGCTACGAGTCGCGAGCAAATACACAAAGGCTATCCGTACTTCGTATTTCTAATTTCGTATTTGTATTCCTTGTGCCTTGTCTCTTATCTCTTGAGGCTTTACCTAAGACTTACAACCTATAACTTATAACCTCTTGTAGTTCTTAATATACTCACTCGGCGACATGCCGGTAACCCGTTTAAACACGCGGTTAAAAGTAATAGCGTTATTAAAACCTGTAGCATAGCCTACTGAAGCTATAGAATCGAAATTGCCATTGATGATCTTTTTACAGGCTTCACTGATCCTTACTTCATTCAGGAAGCTCATGTAAGTTTTGCGTGTATGCTTTTTAAAGTATTTGCAGAAAGCGTGAGGAGTAATATGTGCTACACGGGCTATCTTATCCAGCGAAAAGTCTTCCGTATAATGCTCCATGGTGTACTGGTAAATATCATTCATGCGCATTCCTTCAGAATCGGAAAAACTATGTTTTGAAAACCCGGTATTCAGTTGTTTCCAGTCTTTCACTTCATTGGCAAAGAACTGCAGCAGGTTTACAAACTCCAGCAAACGTCCTAAACCCGAAAGCACATTTACTTTTTTGATCAGTTGCGCAGCACTGTGTTTATAGCTATCCGGCAATTGCAGGCCGCCGGAAGTATGAGAAAGAAACTTTTTGATATTGTCCAGTTCGGGAAGATTGATAAGACCTGCTAACGTCTTCTCAAAATCAAAGAAGATATGAATGGCATGCACGTTATCCTGTTCGTCGTTGGTAAGATACTGCGGGGCCGATTTAAAAATATGTGGTTGATTAGCGCCGATCACATATACATCACCGGGTTTCAATGGCTGTGTATAGTTGCCCGCGATCAACGTTCCTTCACCTTTAAGGATCAGCGAAACCTGCGCTTCAGCATGGCGATGGAAGTAATTATAGAAATGAGGCAGCACATCTTCATGCACCACTACAGTGCCTTTTTCACTGATGGGAACAGTAAACTGAATGGCTTTCATATAAACCAAAATTACCGCTTTGCTCAAATAAAACCGCCATTTATGACAATTTCAGTTAAACAATGAGCAATTCTTGCCTTTTACGGCTATTAATATCTTGCGAATACTATAACTGGTTCAGTTGCAACTTAATATCACAGTTTTTTATCTTTATGGGATATATGACACAAAACGACCTTATCCTCCGGAGTTTAAAAGAGATCAGACGACGAAGCACTATTTTATGGGAAGGGCTTCCTGAAGAGTTCTACAACTGGCAACCAGATAACAATGCGATGACTGCTATCCAGGTGATCAGGCATGTATTGGAGGCCGATTATGGCTGGAATATTATCATTAACCGTGGAGATATGTCCAACTACCAGACACCGTGGAAGGGTCGCCCATACATGAGTGTGAAAGAGGAGCTTGCATTTGCGGCACCTTACCGGCAACAATTTTTAGAAAGTATCAACCGGTTTTCTGAAACAGAACTGGCAGAAACAATCATTATTCACCCGGGAAACGGGGCTGAAAAGTTATTGGGTGATTATATCCTGCGAATTGGTTACCACGAGTCTGTTCATACAGGGCAATTCTTATCATACCTGCGGACCATTGGAATTGAAAGACCTTTTATATGGGATTAAACAATAACTGTTGTTGTAATCAGAGATCTTATACTCCTGAGATCCTGTTTCACATTAACACATCTCAGTAATCTTTTCATCCTTAAAAGCTATTCTTCATTCCTATAGCAAAGTGAAATAGAATACGAAAAATAAGCGAAATTTTAGCGTAGGTAACAATTTGATAATACAGACTTAACACAGGGAATTGCCCTTATAATAATATGTTTGTCAAATATTTAGTAGCTGTTTCTACATTACAGGCTTCACAATTTTGTGGATATCCCTGTGCATAGGATGTGCATATCAAAACTTGCATTAATGCAGGGTTGTACTAACCTTTGGATAGGTTCTTCTGCTACACTTAAAATTCTCTTTTATGAAATGGACATTGATAAGCAAACCTGCCAACACGCTACAGGAATATCACCTTGTTCAGGACGGAGAAATTAAAGCTGTTATCAAATACAATCCTGCTCAACAAACTGTACGTATTAGTGATCCGGGCAAACAACGACTGTTATTCCTGGAACGTACCGGTTTCTGGAACAAGCAAACGGTATTACAGAATGAGTATGGTGTTAATATAGGTCGTTTGCAAAAAGATCCCTGGAATGGTAATGTTGGGGTTATCGATATTGATGGCCATCACTACAACTATTCTATTACACAGGGCAATTCATTGCCAGAGTTGGTGATCTACGAAAAGGATATCACCAGTCCGCTGGCTACCTGCAACCTGCAGGAACCTTCAGGCTTCTCGCTTAAGAAAGATATTCAGAAATATACCAACCTGTTATTGGGATTGTGCTGGTGCGTATTAGCCCCTATTACCAGCAGAACGGTAACGCCTCCCCAGATCCAATTGGGAGAGTTTAATATTTTGTGATTTTGAGATGTAGAGATTTCGTGATTTGCTGCGAGTCAATCTCAGGCAAATAGAGAATTTAGATTTTCTCAGAGACTCTTATGCTAAAGAAATCCCACACTTCCCCAATCTCAAAATCAGCAATCATTTCACGGTTCTGATATGCGGAGAACTCAGCTTATTATCACTGATATATTGCTTTAGTGCCTGTCCTGCTTCTTTTGGCCTGTCAGATGATAATACATCTGCACCACGACTTACAAAATCATAATATACTTTATCACCACGGGCAATAGCCTGTTTATCTAAGTTGCCCATTGTACCCAGTATACACTGGATCTTATGTTCGTGCAATAACTGGTAAACAGAAGGATCAGGCTCTGTAATACCAACAAAAGCAATAAGCCTGTTATCCGGCACCCCATAGCTATTCAAGCGTTCAAGATCTTCTTTACCGCGAATAGATGCAGAGATCATCAGGTCATCAGCAAGTTTATGTACTTCAGCAGCCTGGTTGGCATTGTAAGTAATGATCACCGAACAGGATTCTGCTTTATTACGACGCACTGCAGCAATTACTTTTTCAAAAGGAACGCCACGTTTCACATCCAGTGTAAAGATCACCTTGCCTTTACCCCATTGCAATACTTCATCAAGTGTAGGAATACGGAAGTCTGTAAGATTTCCGTCATTATCTTTCAATTGCAGTTTCTTCAGTTCTGCCAATGTATAATCCTGTATAGCACCAGTTCCTGTAGTGGTACGGTCAAGACGGTCATCATGCATCATTACCAATGCAGAGTCTTTGCTCAATGCAATATCACATTCAATAACCAATGGTTGAAAACCAATACTGTGCTGAAATGTCTCTACTGCATTCTCAGGATATCCTTTCTCCGGTCCGCCCCTGTGTGCACTGATCAGCGGAATACGTTTCTCACTATAGCTCAGAAAGCTGCGTAGCTCCTCAGTAGTTTTAAACTGCAGCAGGTGCGATTGTTGTGCAAAGCAACAGGCTGATAATACCAGCAGAACGGAGCAAAGAATTGTTTTCATTGATAGAATTTACTGATTATAGTTTGATGGCTGAACTGTTTGATTGTTAAATACGCTATACTTTAATTGGTCTTTCCCTGTATAAATAACAATAGAACAATCAAACAGTCCAACCATCTACATTTCTTTCGGACTTCCGGTCTTCCGGACTTTCTGACTCTCAGACTTGCAACTACACTCCCACTGCATCCAGCCACGCTGCTGCCATCAACTGTACGCCAGCCATATTAGGATGTACACCATCATCAGTCCAGTATTTACCGGGAGCTTTTTTCTGAGCCTTATCAAATACCTGCTGGTAAGGAACCCAGATAGCACCAAAGCTGTCAGATATTTCGCGGGCAGCTTTCTGGTAGTCATAAAATTCAGGGTACCATTTATCGTCAACAGCTTTCACACCGGGAACAGCAAAAGGTTCACAGATTACCAGTTTTACATCAGGCAACTGTTGTTTTGTTCTTTCCAGCAAGGCCTTATAATCAGTACGATATTTTTCAACGGTACCATCATATTTGCCATTCAGCTTATGCCAGATGTCGTTTACACCGATCAGGATGCTGAGTACATTGGGTTTCAGTTTGAGGCAATCTTCTTCCCAACGCTCAGCCAGTTGATATACCTTATTGCCACTGATACCACGGTTATAGAGTGTCAGCTCTTTATCGGCAAATTTATTCATCAATACAGAGCCTGCGATCATAGCATAGCCTGATCCGAAAGCCTGTACATTATTCGGGTTCAGGTTATCACGTTTGCGGCCGGAATCAGTAATGGAATCTCCCTGGAAAAGCACTACATCACCTTTATTCAGTTTCAGCTTTGCGGCAGCAGCTACATCAGATGCAGCGAGTACACGTGGACTTGCAGCTGCTACAAGGCTACCGGTAATTGCTGTCTTTAAAAATTTACGACGCTTGTTTTCAAATAATGGCATACAATGGTTTTAGTTTTTAAGTGTTTGGTTAGTTACGAAAATACGAAGGGTAGGTTATAAGTTGTAAGTTATAGGTTTTAAGTAAAGGCTCAAGGGATACAAATACGAAATTAGAAATACGAAGTACGAATAGCCTTCGTGTATTTGCTCGCCACTCGTAGCTCAAAGTTCGCAGCTTTTCTGTCGATTCACATCTCACGATTCCCATTCACTATTGACCATTGACTATTCACTTGCTTCAACCACTCACGATTGCCGTCTGCCGTCTCATTTTTTCACAGGTCCCGCCTTTTCAAAAACCTCTACTGGCAAAATGTTTCCTTCACTGTCAAAACGCATGGGTGAGATACAGGTTTCACGGTTATACCCATTGCCATCAGGAATTTTAAAACGATGATAGGCTATATACCATTCGTCTTTGCCCGGCACTTTCACTACAGAATGATGTCCTGCACCTTTCACTACACCCTTACCCTTCAATACAGGATTAGACGCAGCTTTGGTAAAGGGTCCCAGGGGAGAATCGGAGGTAGCATAGGCAACAGAATAACGCGGGTCGCGGGTATCATACTCAGACCACATGAGATAATATTTTCCATTTCGTTTAAATACAAAAGGCCCTTCGTTATACCCGGGAGGATGAATTGAAGTGATCTTCGTAGAATCAAAAGAGATCATATCATCATTCAGCTTTACCATATTGCAGTTACCCTGTCCCCAATACAGGTAAGCGCTTCCATCATCATCTACAAATACCATCGGGTCTATCATCTGCCCTTTCAGCATTCCTTTACGAACAAGTGGTTTGCCCAAAGGATCTTTAAAGGGGCCGGTTGGTTTACCGGCAACAGCCACTCCAATATTGGTATTGGCCGAATAGTAGAAATAGAATTTCCCATTCTTTGCGGCAATGGCAGGCGCCCATGCCCTTTCAGGAGCCCAGGTAAGGTCTTTCGGCAGGTCGAGGATCACGCCCTCATTTTTCCATTTCACCAGGTCTTTGGACGACCAGCAGGTAAAAAAGGTAGATTTCCATCCTTCAGTGCCATCCGTAGTGGGATAGATATAGTATGTATTCTTCCAAACTGCAATATGAGGGTCAGCATATACGCCCGGCAGTACAGCCGGCGGGGCTATAGCGGTATCTATAGCTGCCTGTTGAGCCGAAACAGCGACACCCGAAAACAAAGCTGTTATTGCTAAAAAAATATGTGCTTTCATGTTGTAAATGATACTGATAGATATAAAAACCGGAGATACGGCAATTTAGCATTTTCTGGTACTGAGAACTTTGTTTCGCCTGATCTGTTACAAAATATCCCAACCCTGCGACCAACTGTTTACACAAAATCTTCATTCCTTTTTAACTTTTACCTGCCATACTTGTTATAGTATTCATTTAACATTCAGATAGTGCCTAATATATACTGTTTTGACTGTTAAACTTTGAATATAGATTTTTTATCATAACTGCTTATCCTTGTTAATTCGAGAGTAATGAAAAACAACACCTTGATACCTGTTCTGGATATGAAACAGTGCGTACCAAACACTGATTTTTTCATCAAGCAATTTGCTACAGCACAGGTTCCGCCTGACATGATGATCCCTCACCGCAACAGTAGCTACAAGATCAGCTTACTACTGGAAGGTGAGGTAGTCTGCTTTACTGACTTTAAAGAGTACAGGGCCAAAGCCCCAGCCTTACTGTTCCTCTCTCCCGAACAGGTACACCAGCGCACTGACAATACCTATCATAAAATGGTACAGATCTCATTCAATAAAGATTATTTACTGAATGAATCACAGGGTATCCTTTCCTGCTGGGATTGCATGTTTGGCCAGGTAATTATCCCGGTGCAGGATGAAGTAAGACTCCGCGAGCTGCAAACCTATGCCAGCCTCATGCTGAGTGAATTTAAACAGGACCAGCCCCAAAAGGATCTTGTAATACGTAACCTGCTCAACGCGTTTATTATAGCCTCTGCAAGACTAACGACCTGCGAAACGAGGATAGTTCAGATGGATGGTACGCAAAACAAAACTGTGCGCCAGTTCAAAGACCTGACAGATGAACATTTTCTTGATCGCACACAGGTATCACAGTATGCGGATATGCTGTACATCACACCGGGTCACCTCAACGACCTCATCAAAAACGTTACCGGCCGTACTGCCAAACAGATCATTGATGAAAAACGTGTGGTAGAAGCTAAACGCTTATTATTCTGGGGGCAGCACTCTGTAAAAGAAATTGCAGGGCATCTGAACTTTGAAGATGATGGTTATTTCAACCGCTTTTTTAAAAAGCATACGGGAAAAACCCCGGCGTCCTTCCAGAAAACAATCCGCGAAAAGTACAATTAATGCCGTAATAAAGTAAATGTAATTCACTTCAACGCGCGCTACCTTTATGTACTAATTATGAAACACTCTTTTATCTACGTTCCCCCTTTGAAAGTAAAAGGCATTGAGCAATTGATGCGCTTCAGAACATGTTAAGGGATTATAAACAGGGACAAAGCATTCGAAAAGTAAATTGTCCGGCAGTCGTTACTGTTTGTAGTTCATAACGAAGCATCCGAAACAGCCTTGATACAATGCCTTGGGCTCAAAAGCCCGGGAATAGTATATTCTGTAAACATACCGTTGCCACCAGGCAAATCTCCCCCGGTATCACAACAGCAAGCCACGCTGTTATGTAGCCATTTATTGTCTGCACTTTTGACGATTGCTCGCCAGGCATAACCATTTATTATTTATTGTAACAAAAGAAAACACAACACACTATGTTTTATCATAACGCACAAGGCAAAAACAGGATTGCATTTCTGGCACTTACTGCCGCTGTAGCCGTACTTATTTCCCGTTGCGGGAACGCTTCCGCAGCAGGTCAGGAGATGGCAGCGCAGCCGCCCGTTGCATTACCTGTATTATCTGTAGCCACAGCACCGGCTACCACTCATCGTGACTATTCAGCCACAGTTGAAGGCAAATTCAATATTGAGATACGCGCACAGGTAGATGGCTATCTTGATAAGATCTATGTAGATGAAGGCGCACTTGTAAAAGCAGGTCAGCCATTATTCAAGGTAAACGACCGTACGTACAATGAGCAACTGAGCAATGCGAAAGCTGCGCTGCAGGCTGCTATTGCAAATCAGCAGAAAGCCCAGGTAGAGGTTGACAGGCTTACGCCACTGGTAAGCAATAACGTAGTATCACCTGTACAACTGCAAACTGCACAATCAGCACTGGCTGCTGCCAAAGCTACTGTAGCACAATCAGAGGCACTGGTACACAATGCGCAGATCAATGTTGGTTATACATTAATAACAGCACCTGTTAGTGGTTACGTAGACAGGATACCTTACAAAACAGGTAGCCTGGTAGGAAGAAACGAAGCATTGCCACTCACTACCATTTCTGATGTGAGCGAAGTATATGCTTACTTCTCTATGAGTGAAGTGGACTTTGAGCAATTCAAACAGCAGTTTCCCGGTTCTACCATCCAGGAAAAACTTCGTCACCTGCCGGCAGCAGAGCTTGTATTGGCCAACAATACTGTTTACAATGCCAAAGGACGTGTTGAAACTGTAGAAGGCCAGTTCGACAAAACAATGGGCTCTATCAGCTTCCGCGCTACATTTCCCAACACAGGAGGAATGCTGAGAAGTGGCAACACCGGCAAAGTAAGAATATCACAGTCTGTGCAGTCTGCTATCATCGTACCACAGGAAGCAACTTTCGAGATCCAGGATAAAGTGTTTGTATTTGCAGTAGCTGACAGTAATAAAGTGATCAGCAAACCAATTGGTATTGCAGGTAAAACCGCCAACTACTATTTCGTAAGCAATGGCGTTACTCCCGGCGAAAGGATTGTACTGACAGGTATTGGTAACCTGAGAAATGGTACAGTGATCACTCCGCAACCGGTATCCGCAGACAGCCTCTTGAAATCAAGACCATTGTAATCAAAGGCCTGAATGTGAAATACAAAAAATCCGAATGATTAACATTTAGCATCACTTCCATAACATAAGCATTGTTGTAAAAGGCAATGAAACAACAGGTAAATGCTGTTGACAGGGATGTTTTGCTCAAAAATTGATACAAGGGTTCTTCTTATCAGAAAAAAATAAAGTCTCTCATGTTAAAAAAGTTTATTGAAAGACCGGTATTATCTACCGTTATATCAATCATATTACTGTTGCTGGGTGGATTGTCACTGACATCCTTACCCATCACCCTGTTCCCAGATATTGCGCCACCCAGCGTAGTGGTTACAGCAAACTACCCGGGAGCAAACGCAGAAGTAGTTGCACGTTCTGTAGCTACGCCTATAGAAGAAGCCGTGAACGGTGTGGAGAACATGACTTACATGACCTCCAACTCCAGTAACGACGGCAGTATGACACTTACTGTATATTTTAAACAGGGTACTGACCCTGATATTGCTGCGGTAAACGTACAGAACCGTGTATCCAAGGCAACCAGCCAGATACCACAGGAGGTAATACAGGCAGGTATCTCTACACAGAAACAACAGAACAGTATCATCATGTTCGTTGCATTGAGCAGTAAAGACAGCTCCTACGACGAAACATTTTTGCTGAACTATATCAAGATCAACCTGATCCCGCAATTGCAACGTATTCCCGGTGTAGGTCAGGCACAGCCCTTTGGCACCAAGGATTACTCAATGCGTATCTGGCTGAAGCCCGACAGGCTGGCTGCTTATAACCTGTCTCCGCAGGAAGTTACCTCAGCCATTAAAGATCAGAGCCTTGAAGCCGCTCCCGGTCGTTTTGGTGAAAGCAGCCGTGAGTCATTTGAATATGTATTGAAGTACAAAGGCAAGCTGAACAAGAACGAAGATTACGAAGATATCATCATCAAAGCCAATCCTGATGGCTCACTGATCCGTTTGAAAGATGTGGCCAGGGTTGAATTTGGTTCTTACAACTATTCTTCCAGCGGTACACTGAACGGTCATCCCACTTCCGGTGTGGCTGTGTACCAGACAGCAGGATCAAATGCAAACGATATCCTTACAGAAGCAGAGAAACAATTAAAAGTATTTTCTGCCGATCTGCCCAAAGGTGTTGAAGCCTCTATCATGTACAACTCTAAAGAGTTCCTGGATGCTTCCATACACCAGGTACGTGAAACGCTGATCATCGCATTCTTACTGGTGTTCGTGGTAGTGTACATCTTCCTGCAGGATCTGCGTTCTACGCTTATCCCTGCGATAGCTGTACCTGTTGCCATCATCGGCACCTTCTTCTTCATGCAGTTGTTTGGTTTTACCATCAACCTGCTTACACTGTTTGCGCTGGTACTGGCCATTGGTGTAGTGGTGGATGACGCCATCGTGGTAGTAGAAGCCGTGCACTCAAAGATGGAGCAAACACGCATGCCGGCAAGAGCAGCCACTATTCAGTCAATGAGTGAGATCTCAGGAGCCATCGTCTCCATTACCCTCGTAATGATCGCGGTGTTCGTACCTGTAGGATTTATGCAGGGGCCGGCCGGTGTATTCTATCGCCAGTTTGCCTTTACATTAACCATCTCCATCCTCATCTCGGCATTGAACGCCCTTACGCTGAGCCCGGCTTTGTGTGCACTGTTCCTGAAAAACAATCATAGCCACGAAGAGAATGGTCATACCAAAAAGAAAGGCTTTGGCAAACGCTTCTTTGAAGCCTTCAACGTGGGCTTTACTGCTATGACAAGCAGGTATCAACGTAGCATCAGCTTTTTACTGCGTCGCAAATGGGTAGCTATTACCGGTTTGCTGCTGATCTCTGTTACTGCTTTTTACCTGGTACGTAAAACACCAAGCGGCTTCATCCCTACAGAAGACCAGGGCTTTATTTTATATGCTGTAAATACCCCTCCCGGTAGTTCACTCGACAGAACACACCGCGCGATGGAACAGATAGACGCAATCGTAAAAAATGAACCAGCCGCTGATAAAAGATACAATGTTGACGGTCTCAACTTCATTTCCAATGCGAATGCAGCACCTTACGGAGCAGGCTTTATCCGTTTGAAACCTTATGCAGAAAGAGGACCGGTAAAAGACGCTCAACAGATCTCTAATGGCCTTATTGCTAAAGTAAGTGCAGTAAAAGATGCCAATACCTTCTTCTTTACCTTCCCTACTATCCAGGGTTTTGGTAACGTGAGTGGTTTTGAATTTATGTTGCAGGATCGTAACAACGGCTCATTAGAACAATTAGGCAATACCGCTTACGCATTTATCGGTGCACTGATGCAACGCAAAGAGATCGCTTATGCCTTCACCACTTTTGCGGCAGGCAATCCACAGTACATGCTGGAAATTGACAATGCAAAAACAAAACAGCTGGGTGTATCTGTAAGCGAGTTGTTATCAACACTGCAGGTTTATTATGGTAGTAGTTTCGTGTCAGACTTTAACCGTTTTGGTAAATACTATCGTGTAATGGCGCAGGCCGATATTCCTTATCGTTCCAGCCCTGAAACTTTGAACAATATCTACGTTAAAAATGCCAGTGGCGAAATGGTATCTGCCAATACGCTGGTAAGCATTAAACGTGTATATGGCCCTGAAACAGTAACACGCAACAACCTGTACAATGCGGTTACCATCAATGGTGTTCCCAAAGAAGGTTTCAGTACCGGTGATGCTATTAAAGCCATTGAAGAAACTGCCAAACAGGTATTGCCCAGGGGCTACCACTATGAGTTCACAGGTATGACAAGGGAAGAGATCAGCACAGGCGATCAGACAACCTTCATTTTCCTGCTGAGCGTATTATTTGTGTTCTTCCTGCTGGCTGCCCAGTATGAAAGTTACATCCTTCCTTTTGCCGTTATCTTATCAGTACCTACCGGTATCCTTGGCGTATTCGCCTTTATCGGCTGGGCTGGTATCGACAACAATATCTATGTACAGGTTGGTTTGATCATGCTGGTAGGTTTGCTGGCGAAGAACGCTATCCTCATCGTAGAGTACGCTGTACAGCGTCGCAGGGCAGGTATGGGACTGGTTGAGTCAG
Organism: Chitinophagaceae bacterium; assembly: GCA_047602185.1. Lineage (GTDB taxonomy): Bacteria > Bacteroidota > Bacteroidia > Chitinophagales > Chitinophagaceae > PMP191F. The sequence goes on from JASGHY010000001.1 coordinate 3,251,913, forward strand.
TACTCGAAGCATCACAGTTAAGGTTACGTCCTATCCTGATGACCTCCTTCGCATTTATTGTGGGCCTGTTGCCATTGATGTGGGCAAACGGAGCATCTGCATTAGGTAACCGCTCTATTGGTACAGGCGCTGTAGGTGGAATGCTTACGGGTGTAATACTCGGTGTATTCATTATACCGGTGTTATTTGTAATCTTCCAATACCTGCACGAAAAAGTGAGCAGGCACAAAACACCCAATGCAGCATCACACACACCTGCTCCTGAAACAGCAATAGCAGGCTAATAATAAACCAGGTAATTTATTTTAAATATAAAGACATCATGTATAAGCATCGGATTTATATCACCCTGTTCATTGTTATGCTGGCTGCTGCCTGCCGCATGGGAAAGGACTACAGCAGGCCTGAAGTAGCATTGCCACAGCAATTTGGCGATACAGCTCCTTCGGATACCAGCATAGCAGGCATGAACTGGAAAGAATTTTTCACTGATACTACTTTACAACGTTTGATCGAACAGTCGTTGCAGAACAACTATGATCAGCAACTGGCCATCAAACGTATTGAAGAAGCAGAGGCCTATGTAAAACAGGCAAAGGTAAACTGGCTTCCTTCCCTGCAGGGACAGGTAGCTGCTTCTACCACCACTCCTTCTAAAAACAGTTTGAACGGCCTTAGTCTCGAAAGCTTCCTGGGGTCAAGACATGTGGAAGACTACAATGCCAACGTTGGTCTTTCATGGGAAATTGACATCTGGGGCAAACTGCGCAGGCAAAGAGAGATTGCAAGAGCCAATTACCTGCAATCGTACGAAGCGGCAAGAACAGTACAGACAACGCTGGTGGCAGAGATTGCCAACAGTTATTACAACCTGCTGATGCTGGACGAACAATTGGATATTGCGCATAAGAACCTTCTGCTGAGCGATACCATTGTAAATATGATCCAGCTACAGAAACAGGCTGGTCTTGTAACAGAACTGGCCGTTCAGCAGGCAACTGCACAAAGACAAAACACAGCCCTGCTGGTTCCTCAACTGGAACAGCAGGTAGCTATACAGGAAAACCTGTTGCGTATCCTGCTCGGCGATCTGCCCGGCAAGATCAATCGTACTTCTCAACTGGCCGATGTAAGAGTGTGGCAGGAATTGCCAACCGGCTTACCTGCCGGCTTACTGAGCAGAAGACCTGATGTAAGGTCAAATGAAATGGCGCTGGTAGCAGCCAACGCACAGGTAGGTGTTGCTGAAGCCAGCATGTACCCTTCCCTGAATATTACCGCTTCCGGTGGCCTGAATGCTTTCAAAGCAAGTAAATGGTTTGTGGTTCCCGGTTCCTTATTTGGAACAGTAGCCGGTAGTGTAGCCCAACCCATCTTCCAGCGCAGGCAACTGAAAACACAAAAAGAAGTAGCCAATATCAGGCGCGATGAGGCAGTTATCAGCTTCCGCCAGTCAGTATTGAATGCAGTAGGTGAGGTAAGTAATGCACTGGTAAAGCTTGATAAGCTCAAAACACAGCATGAAGTAGCAGAAGCGCGTACACATACTTTACAGACAGCCATCCGCCAGGCAGAAATGTTATTCAAAAGCGGTCTGGCCGATTACCTCGAGGTGATAACAGCACAGGGTAATTCGTTAGAGGCATCTATTTTACTGGCCGATATCCAGCGTCAGCAACTCAGTGCAATGGTAGAATTATATCGTTCACTGGGTGGCGGCTGGAAATAGGGAAAGTAAGTCATGAAAGAACAAGGATAAAACATAGGTTAAGGTTCATTCAGCAGTCAGATCAAGGTTAAAGAAAAAAGCACAAGCAGGATCATTTCCTCTTGTGCTTTTTATTTCGTTGTAAGTTATAAGTTGTAGGTTATAGGTATCTCCTCAATTGCAACAACAAGATTAAATGGAGCTTTTTATATAATCAACGACCTGTATTAACCTATAACTTAAAACCTACAACTTATAACCAATTCGCACATTAAATACTTTCCTCCCTCACCTTCTCCACCTCTTCTGCAATACGTGGTAGTTTATCGCTACCCAGCAATTGAGAGCCTGTTGCAGTGATCAGGTAATCATCCTCTATACGGATACCGCCGAAGGTTTTATATTCAGCAGCTTTATCGTAGTTAATGAACTGCGCATGTTTTTTCTCTGCCCCCCAGCGATCGATCAGTTCAGGAATAAAATACAAACCAGGTTCAATGGTCACCACAAACCCTGTTTCCAATGCACGACCCAGGCGCAGTGATTTCAAACCAAACTCTTTACTCTTCTTCAGATCATCTGTATAACCGATATACTCTTCGCCCAGGTTTTCCATATCATGAACATCCATTCCCATCATATGTCCTAACCCACATTGGAAAAACAAAGTGTGTGCACCGGCTGCTACAGCTTCTTTAACATCACCTTTCATTAACCCCAGTTGTTGCAACCCGATGGTAAGACGTTCGCAGGCCAGCAGGTGAACATCCTTAAATAATATACCGGGCTTCAATGCCTTTATAGCTGATTGCTGTGCATCCAGCACAATATTGTAGGCTTCCTTTTGTTTTGCACTGAACTTAGCCCCTACCGGGAAGGTACGTGTCATATCACCCGCATAATGATTATGCGTTTCACCACCGGCATCACACAATACCATCTGGCCATCTTTTAATATAGTATTGCCGTAATGATTATGTAATACTTCACCATTTACCGTAAGAATGGTAGGGAACGAAAGATTGCCACCTGCACTGATAGCCTGTGCATGTACAAATCCGGCAACATAGGCCTCTGTTACCCCTGCCCTTGCGTTACGCATAGCAGCCAGGTGCATATCAGCAGTAATATCTACCGCCTTATTGATCTCTGCTACTTCTTCAGCAGATTTAATAGAACGTTGTGCAGCAATAGCACGGATAAGCGTTACAGAGGCTTTTTCTTTTAGTGAAGCAACAGGGAACCCGGTCATTTCACTGATCAGGATAGCAATATCAGGTCTGTAAGGAGCCAGAAAATGAATAGCTGATCTTCCTTTAACAGCAGCAGCCAGTTTTGCCAGCGGCAATACTTCGCCGATACCGGTCTGCGCAGCCTGCTCGCCGATCGAGATCTTAGGACCTGTCCATACAATATCATCGATCGTCAGTTCATTACCAAACAGGGTCTCTGTATTATTATCAATATCAATTACAAGAAACAGGTCAGCACGATCAATACCGGTATAATACAAAAATGTACTGTCTTGCCGGAAATGATACCAGTTGTCTTTATAGTTCATGCTGCTTTCACCATTGCCCGGCAGCAGAATGATACCGCTACCCACCGTCTTTTTCAACTGTTGTCTTCTTGCTTCGTAAACTTCTTTGGTAAACATAGAGCTGTTTTAATTTATCGGCCCAAATTTAGCTTATCTGGTGCATTCCACAGTCATTGTTCTATTATTGGCAACTGCACATCATCCTACGGTTAAAACACCTGTTTTAACGACCGGCAAAACGCGCATCTGACGGTTCCATAAGGCTAAACATTGCCGTAAGCCCTACTTTACTCAAAAAATGGCATGCTGCCGATGTTTTGAAGGAAAAAAAATATATCTTGTTAACATCTATAGCCCCTGTGTTATCATTTTCAAGGTAACCAATGCTTAAACTGTTTATATCATATTCGCATAGAGATACTGAACAAAAAAACAGGCTAAAGTCCTACCTGGATGTGCTTGCCCGCGACCAGGGCTTTTCCATCTGGACAGATCTTGCTATTAAAGCCGGAGAAGAATGGGATCCGGCCATTATGAAAAACCTGGAGTCCTCCCAGGTCATTGTTTTATTACTTTCCGTCGATTTCCTGAACTCCCGGTTCTGTATGGCACGCGAAATGCAATCAGCACTGGACCTGCACGACAGCAAGCGCTCGCTGGTTATACCAGTGATCATGAATCCCATTCCGGACCTTGACTATCCGTTTAACAAAATACAGGCATTACCCAAACCTGCTCCCTCCGGTGCCAATACAGGTGTAAGGGCTATGGCAGCATGGGATAATTTTGATGTGGTATGTGTACATGTATGTGAGGCTATTGGACAAGCTATAGCCAACGCAAAAGAAGGTTTTCTAAAAGATCTGAACCGTTGCAACATTGATTACCGTAGCAACGAAATTGAACAGGCCATTATGGATGGTGAAATTCTTAAAGCCTGTTACCTGCTGATGGATTTCTGCACCGACTTCTCGCCCAGGAACAACCAATTCAAGATAAGAGCCAAAACCATTACCGGCCTTTTCCAATCACTCAAAAAAGATCAGAAAGACAATGTTAATGAAAGAGAAGCTGTGATTATAAAGCTGCTCAGCTTACTGGACGAAGTACGTAATGAACCGATCATTAAATCAATTAGCCCAATACCTGAAGCTGCATAATGGATTCTGAAAACAACATATATGACAAATTGCAGGAAACATTGCAGCAAGACCCTAAAAAGGGGATTGTGGCAATGATCGGTTTCCTCAGATCCAAACCTGCATTGAGACAATTATATATGCATGCGATGGTGTTAAGTTCTAATTACAATTCCACTACCAGCCACGATGAACAATTAACCTATATAGCGCAGATGCAGGCACTGGTAACAACGGCCAGTGAAAGCAGCCAGGAAACTTCTGAAGAACTAAAAAAGCAGGCAGCAATAGCAAAAGAAAAGAAAAAGCATTTTCTTGAACAGGGTACTCCGAAAAAGATCGTTTTCGATTGCAATAATATCAATAAGACTTACGCCGGCAATTCCTTTCAGTTACAGGAAATTTCTCTGAGCCTTCGGTTGGGGGAGATCACCGGCGTTGTTGGAGAAAATGCAAATGGTAAAACTACCCTGCTGAAAATTATTTCCGGAGAGATTCTGCACGATAGTGGCGATCTTGATTTTTATACTGGTTACGAAAAGAAACCACATACTAACTGGCAGGTCATTAAATCTCAAATGGCCTATCTGCCACAGGAACTTCCCCGGTTGTATGGCACCATGATCCAAAATCTTCGCATCACGGCATCTGTCAATAATATTACAGGCAGGCAGAACGAGCTGGAAGTAGACTATATCATTCAGCGCCTGGGTCTCGAAGAACATCAGCATAAAACCTGGGATAAGCTTTCCGGCGGTTATAAACTTCGTTTTTCACTGGCAAGGCTGCTGGTAAGAAAACCACGGCTAATTGTGATGGATGAGCCGTTGGCCAGTCTTGATGTCTATACTACTAATATCGTTCTTAATGATCTGCGGGCATTAGCCAATAGCATCAGCAATCCCGTTTCTATTATTTTCAGCTCTCAACATATTGAAGAAGTAGAAACCATTTCAGATAAAATACTATTATTATCTAAAGGGAGATCTGTCTATTATGGACCTACTGAGAATATTGGTACCCTGCGAACCGAAAATACGTATGAGATCACAACAAAGTTGAGCCGCGAAGAATTGGAGCAACAACTTGCTCGCTTCAGCTACAACAACCTTGCAAGTACAGGTCTTTCTTACCTTATCACTACCGATCTTTCCGTAACCATCAACAATATCATGGGCTATTTCTCTCAAAATGATATTCCCATTCAATCAATACGCGACATCAGTAATTCTACCCGAAAATATTTGCTCAACAATCATGAATCAGTGAAAAATGAATATTCTGAACAAGTTGGATAGATCACTGGCCGCAAACTGGCCTGCATTATGGATCAGCCAACTGCATCGCTGTATAATTCCTTTCCTTATCATTTGCGCAATTGAGCTTATACTCGCCTGTATTTTACCACTCAATATTTCATCAGAAAGTGTTTTGCTGATCCAGGGGATCTTTTTTTTCCTCAACCTTATCTACTGGCAAACCCAGATCAATCTTGCTTTTGAGATCAACCTGTCGTTAAAAAAAGTATGCCTGCTGTATCCTCTTATCTTATTGGGCATATTGTTCAGTTATATTTTAATGCTGATCATTCCTTTTGTACTGGAGAAACGAACTCAGAAGGTTTTGGCTAATTATGATCTTTGCAACACGCTAAACCTTATAAGATTCAAAAACATCAACGACGACCAGATACAGAAGATCCGTGCCTATCTTGTTTACCCTGATACATATATCCAGGTAAGACAGTCGGGACTGGAAGACAATAAATTTATTATGACTTCATTCCTCAGTGATCTGGGAACCGAAGAAGACCATTCAACTCCCCTACCCTGCCATAATGGAGGCCTGATCCTTTTTAATAGTTATAGCAACTCAGATTCTATACTCTCGTATGCTATTTTAGCAACAAAAACAGCAGCTGCCAGGTCTGTTCCCATAGATAAGATCATTATTGACAGTACCAACAGTTACAATACACAAGGCTTAAAACAACTGCTTTCTCTTACACAGGAACGCCTGGATTCTATCGGGAAAGTCCTTCCGGATTTATTACGGAACTTTGGTGCATTTGACTACTATAAACTTTATGACTTCAATTACATAGATAATTTTTTCACAAACTTCATCAAAAATACCGATGGGCTTAGAATGTACCTGACCACTTCATCGGATGACTTTTCAATAGCTCTCTTTCTTTTTTCTCTCCTCATCTACATTCCCACTATCTGCCTGTCCATCTTATTGAGCCAGAAGTACAAACTAAAGATCTTAAAACTACCAGTGCCGGTAATAATATATAGCTTCATAGTACATATTGGTCTGTTAATTTTACTGTTTGCGCTCACCTTTGATATTTTCTCAGATGATGCACCTTTTTTAATCGGCTATTTCTCTATCTGGCTGTTTCTTTTGATCATAGCCTTTATATGCTGGAAAAGATCATCCAATAAAATATACAAAGTACTTGCTTTGCAGACATTACATTTTCACATGGTATTATTCGCACTGTTCATCATCACTGTTTTCAACTATTTTAAGATCATCCCTACATCACATAATTATGACCTGCTGATCAATATGCTATCTACATTTATCCTGATGATCCCTATCAACATTATCTTCTTCAGGCTATATCACCGGCTACAATACATGCCAGCAAAAAATTAGGTTTAATAAAAATGCCCGGCAACAGTTGCCGGGCATTTACAGTATATTTCTATATCAAATAGTTATCCCTTACGGGTTTGTGTCTCCCAGTCGTGCAACTGGCGCAACATCTGGAAAGAAGAAAGAATATCATAGGCAAACGATGCCTGCCTGTTAGACAGTTCGCTCTCACGGCCGTTCAGTAAACTATACGCTGCTGCAGCCAGTTGCTCATCAGTCATAGAAGTATTACCCAATGCATGGTAATAACGCAATTGCTGCTGCAGGTCTTTTTTTACAGAATCTGATACCTTTTTAGCAAGCGCTGCATCATTGGCTGCATAACACGCCTGTAAGAACTGCATGGAGATCGCATTGTGCTGGTTGCCACGATTGCTCGTTGTTCCATAACTGAAATCCTTTTCGTTTACTATCATATCATAACGCTGTAGCACTTTGCGCGCCTCATCATAGCGGCCTTCCTGCGCCAGTGCCGTTGCAATTTCAGCATATCCCAGGCGGAAGTTATTTAAGCGGTTACGATTGGTTTCATCGTAATAAGTGCCTTTTGTATTATTGAAGGCAAACCTGTTCATAACAATATCATAAGACTTGCTGGTATTTACCCTGTTGCCGGTAACCGGCGAAAGCTGGTAGATCATTCCTTCCTGGCGTACATATTTACCAAGCCCCAGGTCTTCTGCCAGGTTAGGCGAGGTAAAACATACAGGGCGCTCCCATTTGTTGGCAGCAATAACAGCCAGCATTACGAGGTCATTTCTTACCAGGTAATTTTTACCGGCAAGATCAACATGCAGTGTATTAACAATAGTATCACCCGCCTGTGCCCATCCGTTGCGACGAACTTTATCAGCATCTACGGGGATACTGAATGAACGGCCCGGCAACATGTGAATGATCTCTCCTTCTTCTGTTTCGCGTGTATAGCGCGGGTCTTCACTGCCCACCACATTTTTCAACACACTGTACAGGTCATGCTCTGTATTTGCTGCAAAGCCCGGCATCCTCTCATCTACATAAACCACTTCGCGATTGCTACCACGGATCTGTTCAGGAGTAAACAACACATCTATCGGAGCACTCTCATTGATCTTATACCGGAACTGGTTGATACACCAGTCTCCTGCAAAAATGGTATTCACCATTACACGCACATCCGGCCTTATGCCTTCCACCTCCTGCGCGTACCATAAAGGATAAGTGTCATTATCTTCAGCGGTAAACAATACAGCATTTGGAGGACAACTTTGCAGGTAATTACGTGCTGCATCCAGCGCCAGTGTTTTTTTGCTTCTGTCATGATCATCCCACTCCTGCTGGCACATCAGTGCAGGCACCAGTATACACAAACCTGCAGCGGTATAAGCAGCCGCTGCCGGCCTCAGTCTTTTCTGCAATAATGATTGAACATATAAAACACCTAATCCGATCCAGATAGAAAATGCGTAGAAAGAACCTACATAAGCATAATCACGTTCACGCGGCTCAAACCCGGATTGGTTCAGGAAAAACACAATTGCAATGCCCGTAGCAAGAAACAACAGGGTATTTACAAGAAAATCTCTTTTATTCCGCTTAAACTGGAATAATAAACCCATTACGCCTAATGCAAGCGGCAACATGTACAATTTGTTGTAAGCCTTATTGCCCTGGTGAATGCTATCCGGCATCTGGTCCTGCGGGCCATAAAGCATATTGTCAATAAATGAAATACCGCTTACCCAGTTGCTGTCACGTGCATTACCATACCCCTGCAGATCATTTTGCCTGCCGGCAAAGTTCCACATAAAATAGCGCCAGTACATCCAGCCGGCCTGGTAGTTCGCAAAGTATTTAATGTTATCACCCATGGTAGGCGCCTCACCTTCTTCCAGCCCTGTAAAACGACGATAGCACTCCAGTTGCTGACGATCATTACTGCTGTTCCACATACGGGGAAACAAATGTGAAGATGGTGTATTTGCCCAATCCTCTTTACGTCTTTTACCTGCTTCTGCGTATTTATCGCCCGCCTTTACATAGTCAACTCCTTTCACCACATACTCCGGCCTGTCTGTAAAATCCGGTCCGTAAAGAATAGGCCAGTCATTGTATTGCTCACGTCCAAGATAGCCTGCAAGGCTAACAGGATTGTCTACATTGAACATATCCACGCCGGGATTGGCATTGGAACGGATCATCGTAGTTACATAAGTAGAGTATCCAAACAACAGGAATACACCACACCAGGCGAACATTCTCAGTTGCGCATACTTTTTCTTATTGGCATAGCGTATCAGTAAAGTAAGTCCTATTGCTACCAGCAAGAAGAAAAATGCAAAGCCTGTAAAGATTGGTAAGCCAAGCGTATTCGCAAAGTACACATCAAACCTGCCGGACATCTTGGTAACGGTCTGTACTACGAAGCTTTGTACAAATAAGGTAACAACGGCTGCTACCATCAATGCAATAATGGTATTCTTTGTAGTGACCTTAAATCGTTCGAAGTAGTATACCATTACTATCGCCGGGATAGTAAGCACATTCAGCAGGTGCACACCCAGCGAAAGCCCTATTGTAAAAAAGATAAATACGATCCACCTGTCACTTCCGGCTTTATCTGCCTGGCGTTCCCATTTCAGCACTGCCCAAAAAACAATGGCAGTAAACAAAGAAGAAGAAGCATACACTTCACCTTCTACAGCACTGAACCAGAAAGAATCGGAAAATGTATAAGCAAGTGCACCAACCACACCACTGCTCATAATAGAGAAGATCTGCAAACGCGTCAATGGTTGGTTATCTGTCTGCACTATTTTACGTGCAAAGTGCGTAATACTCCAGAACAAAAACAGGATGGTAAAACCACTGGCCAATGCACTCATGGCATTAACAGCCATTGCTGCTGTAGTGGGGTTGCTGCCAAAAAGGATAATAAAAAAGCGCCCCATCATTACAAACAGTGGTGCGCCTGGCGGATGCGGGATCTGCAATTTATAACAGCTTGCAATAAACTCCCCGCAATCCCAGAAGCTCGCTGTTCTTTCCATTGTAAGCAGGTACACGCTACAGGCAATAAGGCACACAGCCCAGCCCGTGAGGTTGTTCACTTTGTTGAAACGCATACAGTTCTGGTGTTTTTGATAAACTTAAATTTACCTCTAACTGGCAGACCCTGACGCTATTTTAACATTTCTTTAGACCGATATGTATCTCATTAACAATGAAATAATAAAGCACTTTCACCGATCCATCTGAGGGTGAATGAATAAGAGATAGAAAGATTATTTCAACTGAAGATTAATTGCCTTGCAAAGCATTTAAACGGGATTGCAGATCACCGATCTCCTTTATCTTTTTCTCTGCCGCATCGCTACGGTCTTTATGAGATTTCTTCAGATCATCATTGAGCTTTTTAAGCTCCTTTTGCATAGAAGCTATTTGCTGGTCTTTATCGTATAACAAAACCCGCTGTTCAAGACCAGACAGATAAACATTAGCTCTTGTGTACAACTCCTTATCGTCTTCATCTACAAAAGTGCCATTGGCCCGCTCTACAGCCATAGTAGCAGTGGTTACGCGTTTTTTCTTTTTTCCTTTTCCTTCCAGCTGATAATAAAGAGTTACAGGATTACCACCGAGTTGTTGCACTTTTATCCCTTTTGCATACAACACCCCTTTGCTTTTACGGAGCTTACTGCCATTCTTTTTTACCTCTTCTTCCAGCGCATCTTTCACCAGGTCTTCGTTCTGAGAAAAGCTGATACTTTGTGCAGGGTGAGGGAGTTTATTGATTTCGAGCGTTGTTTTCGTTACCTGTGCACGGGTTACAAAAGCCAGGGCAACTATCAGTAATACACTAATAGAGATCTTCTTCATACTATGCTTTTTATGAGTTATAAAAACCAGTATGAAAATGTGCTATTTAGTTGAAAGACAAAAAGAATGTATATGTAATAGGCTTATTCAGCCTTATTTGTTGAACAAATGCAAAGTGCTCTACAGTTTGCAACTGTAGGATACAGATTATTCTATTTCCCCATTTCCTGATGAATAGAAGCTGGAAAGTAATATTCTTACTTACTCCATGCTCAGCAGGGTTAGACGCTTCTTTCGTCAGCGTGATAAACGCCAACGATCTAATTACCGGCAGAATAAGACATTATCTGTGGAACTGTCATCCCCCGCTAAAACCTGAATGATGAAATACTCGATATATGGCCACCAGATAAAATGTATCACACAGGAAAGGCAAACTAAAAATACTTCTACTTACTCTATGCTCTGCAGGGTTAGACGCTTCCTTCGTCAGCGTGACAAACGCCAACGATCTAATTACCGGCAGAATAAGACATTATCTGTGGAACTGTCATCCCCCGCTAAAACCTGAAGCACGCATAATTACTTCGCGGGTAAGTCACCCTGAGGAACGAAGGGTCTTACCATGCCGCCTCAAAAGTATGCTATGCATATTCAGCGATTTAAGCCCCTTTTCCGTGAAGCGGAATAACACTAATACATTGATACTCTTCAACAAATCATTCATTCAACAGGGGGAGATACTATTTTCAAAAGCAATACTAATTCCATGAAAATATCATCAGGCCAGTATTACATATATATCACCACTGATTACAAAAAATCTGTTTTATATACTGGTGTAACCAATAACCTGCAACAAAGAATTATAGAACATTATCTATCAAGAGGAAATCCCAAATCCTTTACAGGCAGATATCACTCATATTATTTACTTTATTATGAATGTTTCTCTGATATCAGAATTGCAATAGCAAGAGAAAAAGAGATCAAGGGTTGGATAAGAGCTAAAAAAGAAGCACTTATCGACACACTTAATCCAGAGAGAAAATTTCTAAATGATGAAATATTCGATGTATGGCCGCCAGATAAAATGTATCACAGAGGGAAGGCAAACTAAAAATACTCCTACTTACTCCATGCTCAGCAGGGGTAGACGCTTCCTTCGTCAGCGTGACAAACGCCAACGATCTAATTACCGACAGAATAAGACATTATCTGTAGAACTGTCATCCCCCCGCTAAAACCTGAAGCACGCATAATTACTTCGCGGGTAAGTCCCCCCAACACGTAAAGACTGTAAAAATGGGCCTTAAACTACAATAAAAGCTTTCCGGGTTTCGTGTTTGGAGTTTCGTGTTCTGAAATTTGAGGTTTCACGCAAAGACAGCGAAGGCCCGCAAAGCAGCAAAGCTGTTTTGCCAACTGTAAATTGCCAACTGCCAACTTGCTTCCGGCTTTCCCTTCGAAATTCGATATTCAAAATTCAGCATTCGATATTTTCCCCTCGTATTTCGTACTTCATACTTCGCATTTACTCAACTTCCCACTCTCACCACCTCCACATCGTAGATCAATGTTGCAAAGGGAGGTACTTTGCCGGGAATGCCATCAAAGCCATAACCTAGTTGATAAGGAATGTATAATTCCCATTTATCCCCTTCCTTCATTTGCAGCAATGCTTCTGTCCAGCCTTTCACTACACTGCGCGGATACAAACGCAATGGTGTTCCGCTTTCCGAACTTTCAAAAACGGTATTATTGATCAGCCTGGCTGTATAATTACAGGATACCACATCCTGTTGCGAGATCGTTCTTCCCTTACCACTGTGGATGATCCTGTATTGAAGTCCACTGGGTAAGATAGTAATACCGGGTAAAGTGCTGTTATTCTTTAACCACTGTTCGTTCTCAGATTTGCCGGATGCATAAACAGCAACACGTTTTTGCTCCACATAACCACGCAGGTATTTATCTGCTTTTTCGTACGTAAATAAAGAGGTATCTCCCTTTAGCCCATGCTCAAGACCCAATAACAATGCAGGAGTAACACTTGCGATACCGTATTTTTTTGCACCGGAAGCCCATAAATAACCCAGTTCGTAACTAATGGTATCATAAACGGACTGTATAGAAATGTTTCCCAAGAGCTGGTCTTCACTCAGTACAGGAAAATGTTCTTTGGGAATATTCATTAACTCATTGTCCAGGCGGGTGCTGGCCTCTTGCGCATTTATAAAAGAACTGTTTTGCGCAAACTGGTCAAACACACCGAGGTAAAAAGCGGGGGCAATTCTATGCATTCCTATTCTTCCCATATTATGTGCCCAGGCAGCACCGAGCGCATAATTGATAGTATCAACGGGAGATTGTAATGTAATATCCCTGATCTTTTTCTGCTGCCATTCCGGTGCAAAAGCAGGTATATTTTTCTTTACGGCAACAGTAGCAGGCGATTCTTTTTCTTCCTGTTCCTTACATCCCCACATCATAAAGAAACAAACGATATATAAAGTTATCCGCATAATATTGGTTTTATAAAAATTGACTCGCAGCGGCTTGCAGACCTGACAGGTCTGAGCCGTTATGGTCACTTGCTATTCTTAAAGTATTTTCAAACCTTTGCTTAGACCTGTCAGGTCGGTTTAAGCGGGATCAGAAAATTGCTTATCTACATTCTTATAGATTATAAAAAAGGTCACAGAGTAATAACTCTGTGACCCGGATGATCATCTTTACTGTAACAATACCTTTTTAACGTAGCTGTGTGTACCATTGGTCACTTTCAGGAAATAAGTACCGGTGGCAACTTTCTGTACCGGCACTGTAAATACCTGTTTATTATCAGTCTGCACATTCAGCACTTTTCCGGTTATGTCCACCAGCGCCACATTTACCAGGGCTGTAGCATCATATTTATCCACTTTTACATTCAATGCCTGCTGACGAACAGAAGGATTGGGATAAACACTGATACCTCCTTCATCATTGTTTCCCTCGGTAGCTATTACACCGGGCTCTCTTTTTCTCTCGGTATCTTCATCACCACCTGCAGCTACACGTGCAGCAGCCGAAGGTTGGTACACCCTTACATAATCAACCCACAATGTAGAAGGGAAAGGAGTACCACTGTTGGGACTTCCCGGCCAGTTACCACCTACGGCAAGATTGAGGATAATAAAGAAATCGCGGTGAAACTCTTCAGTACTGTTGATATTATTGGTAGTGTTGGCAGCCCAGTACTGTACACCATCAATATACCATTTGATACCATAGTTATTCCAGTTAACCTGGTAATTGTGCCAGCCGGAAGGAGAAGTAGAACCATAACCACCATAGGAAACATGCCCGCCTGCATCCCAGTGAATAGTACCATGCACGCCACCTTCATTGTTGATGTGTTCCATAATATCAATTTCACCACAGGCAGGCCAGCCTACAGAGCCGATATTTATACCCAGCATCCAGAAAGCGGGCCATAGTCCTTGTCCCATAGGAATAGACATACGGCCTTCTATCCAGCCACTACCCCAGTGACGTTTGTTAAAAGAAGTGATCTTACCGGATGTATAGGCATTGCCTCCGTAATTTTCTCTTTTGGCAATCAGTTGCAGGCAGTTATTGCCTACTACTACGTTATTGGAAAGGTAATATTGTAACTCATTATTACCGAAGCCGCCACCTCCCTGGTCAACATTCCAGTTGGAGGTATTTAAAGTAGTGCCTGAAAACTCATCTCCCCACCACAGTTGGGCATGAGATTGTTTTCCTATCAACAGTAAAGCAATGACAAGTAACCTGGATATGTTTTTTAAAATTGTAGTAACATTCATAAAAGATAAGTTAATGGTGAATGATAGCAATTCAGTTAATAGCAGGCAACCACAGCATCGCTGTATATGCAGCTATGAACCAACCATAAAAATTCAGATAATTGCGCTTAAGAATCGTTTTTACAGAACTATCTGTTGCGCAGTTAAGAAGTGGAGGAGAACGCCCGGCCGGCATTGTGTTCCTCAGTACACAACAATGCCATCCTGCCGGAAAACAGGTTAAATGATATCCCATATAGTTACGCTTTCGTTGGAAGAAGTAACACGCTGTTACCAACAACGACACCTAACTAACATGAACATGCCCGATATTGCTTTGAGGAGAGCAATAAGTTACAATTAAAGCCAGTCAATCAATTACCATACATAAGTTCCAACGGCGCCGCCATCGAGTGAAGAGGTTACCCACTTGTTTTTGAACTGTATGTTAAACTGCTGAGGGGTGCTGCTATCATTTACAACAATCAATACCTTTTTACCCGCCGGTGTTAAAAAAGCGGCATTGTACAGGCTGCCATTTACATTACTGGCTATACGAATGGAGCCTGCGGGAACAAACTTGGAAGCATGTGCTACAATATAATAACCAACATTGCGTGTAACGCCCGCTCCAATGGTAAGTGCGCCTTTACAGGTGGTACAACCACCGTTGGTATGCGGACCAAAACTGGCATTATTGGCAAGGTTCCATTCCAGGGCATTTCTGCTCCAGTTGCGTACAGAACCTATAATTACATTCTTTACATGCCATTGCAGATCGCCCGAAAAAGTACTGGTTGATGCGGTATATTGTTCTGTGAAATAAAGCGCTTTATCAGGATACAGCGTGTGTACCTGCGACAGTGCGCTGATATCGCCTCCATACAGGTGAAATGCAGAACCGTTGATATATTTTTTAGCATCTGCATCACTTAATACCTGCATAGGATAATCAGGACGATCACAATTGTGGTCCCAGATAATGATCTTGGTAGTAAGCGCTGCTGCCTGGAAAGCAGGACCAAGATGGTTCTTTACAAAATCAGTTTGTTGTACTGCTGTCATTACCATACTTGGGTTGTTGCCTCCATGCAAAGGTTCATTCTGCACAGTAATGGCATCGATGGTAATGCCACGCGCCTTCATTGCCTGTATATACTTTACAAAGTATTTGGCATACACAGGATAATATTCCGTTTTAAGGCTGCCACCAACTGAATTAGTATTGTCCTTCATCCATACAGGGGCAGACCACGGGCTCCCTAAAATTTTGATGGCAGGGTTTACGGTCAATACCTGTTTCAGAACCGGTATTACATTTACGGTATCCGGGCCAAGGTTAAACTGATCCAGGTTTACATCTGTTTGTCCCGACGGTACATCGTCGTAGGAAAATACCGAAGAGTTCAGATCGGAGGCGCCGATACTGATACGCAGATAACTTACACCTATGCTTGTGCTATCTGTACCAAACAGTTCTTTTATCAAAGCATCTTTTACGGTAGAAGACAGTCCATTGATCATGTCGGCACTGCCACCGGTTAAAGTGTACCCAAAGCCATCAATACTTTGAAACTGCTCTGTGCTGTCAACTGTAATATTTGGATATGCATTGCTGGTGGTACCAAATGACAATACCACAGTTTGTTTTTGCAACAACTTTGCCTGGTCGCCGGTAGTAAGCCAGAACGCTACATCTGAAGACCCCGTAACAGGTGGGGTCACAGGAGGTTCAGGCGGATTGGGGGGAGTAATAGTACTTCCACCACCCTTTTTACCACAACCCATAGCAATACCAAAAGTAATTGCAATGAACAAAACGATCCGGCAAGCATTACGTATCATAAAAGTTCAGATTTCATATTCTGATTATCCGATACAGGAAAGTAACTTTTAAAACCGCTGCAACCTCTGACCTGTCAGGCCTGGAAGCTGACGGCAAACGATCTTGCAAGTTTACTTTCCTCTAAACGATAAGTCTATTTCTTTATATCGTTGAAAATAATCCCGGCGGGTGATGATAACGCCCGCCGGAGATCATGCTATAACTTTACTTTTCCCTGTAATTTTATATCTTTTGAAGAGCTGCCCACCAATACATCAAATGTACCCGGCTCCATTACCCACTGGTCTTTTACATCATTGTAATAACTGAACGCATCACTGTTCAGTACTACCCGCACTGTTTTCTGCTGACCGGGCTGCAGCACTACTTTTTCAAACCCTTTCAGTTCCTTTTCAGGACGGGGTAAAGTTGATTGTTCCTGTTTTACATATACCTGGGCCACTTCTGCACCGGCAACCTTGCCTGTATTTTTAACTGTAAAAGTTACTACAGCAGTTTTTCCTGCCCCCTGTACATTGATATTGCTGTAAGCAAAAGTGGTATAGGATAAACCATGTCCAAATGCAAACTGCGGTGCTACTTTATAAGTATCATAATAACGGTAGCCTACATAGATATCATCATTGTAGTACACAATTCCCTTCTCACCGGGATATTGTCCCAGTTTATGCGCGGGCACATCTTCCAGTTTTTTAGGGAATGAAACCGGCAGTTTTCCGGAAGGGTTGATCTTTCCGAACAGAATGCCGGCCAGTGCATTGCCACCTTCCATACCGGGATACCATGCCTGTACAATAGCAGGAACTCTGTCGATCCACCTTGTCATATCAATAGGACCGCCGCCCATCAACACTACAATTGTTTTGGGGTTGGCAGCCAATACCGCCTGGATCAGTTCATCCTGACCGAAAGGCATATTCATATCCGGCTTATCAGTGTCTTCTGCATCGTAGGCATTGTCTTTCCACACAGCATAGTTATAACCATGTGTCCAGCCACCAACAACAATGGCCACGTCAGCCTTTGCAGCAGCATCGGCCGCTTCTTTTATCAGGGTAGCGTCTGCTTTTGCACCACGTTCAATGTTGTATCCTTTGCTATAAGTGATATTAATATTGTTGCCTGCCAGTTGTTGCAAGCCTTTCAGTGGTGTTATTTCATAAAATGCTTTCACCTGTGAGCTTCCACCGCCTAATGACTGTCTTCTTTCAGCGTTGTATCCTATAACAGCAATACTTTTAATGCTGCCAGCCTGTAAAGGCAGGGCTGCCTGTTCATTCTTCAGTAATACAATACCTTCTTCGGCAACTTTTAACGCAGTCTGCTGATGCTCCCTGGTATTAAAAGTTCCTTTGATACGCTTTCCATCAATCATGTTTGTTTTAAACATTACATACAGGATCCTTCTTACTTTATCATCGATCAGGTATTCAGGAGCCTGTCCATTGCGAACCAGCGATACCACGGTATCACCCAGGTAAAACTTACCATAATCAGGATTAGGCAACATACCAAGATCAGTTCCCATTTCAAGGTCGCAGCCGTTCCACAAAGCCTGCATGGTGTTGTGCACAGCATTCCAGTCGCTCATCACCAAACCTTTAAAACCCCATTCTTTTTTCAGTACCTGGTTCAGCAGGTAATTATTCTGTGTAGCCCATTGTCCCCGGAATTTATTGTAGGCTCCCATTACTGTATTCACATCACCTTCGCTGATCGCTGCTTTAAAACCCGGCAGGTAAATTTCACGCAAGGCCCTTTCACTCATCTGCACATCAATAGTAAAACGGTCAGTTTCCTGGTTGTTAGCAGCAAAGTGTTTTACACAGGCAGAGATTCCCTGCGCCTGCACACCTTTGATATAGCCTACTGCCATCTTTGAGATCAGGAATGGATCTTCACTCTGGTATTCAAAGTTTCTTCCATTCAGTGGCGAGCGCATAATATTGATAGCGGGTCCCAGGATCACATCCTTGCCACGAAAATTTGCTTCGCTGCCCAATACAGAACCGAAGGCATAGCCCAATTGCGGATTCCAGGTAGCTGCCAGGCAAATACTGGTTGGCAGATAGGTAGCCGAGTCATATACATTCACATCGGCATCCCAGTCGCGACCATGCTCTACCCTTACTCCATGTGGCCCATCGGATGTTACCAGTTCCGGTATTCCCAAACGGGGTACGCCGCCCGACGTAAACGATGAGCTGGCATGAATCATGCGCACTTTCTCTTCCAGGGTCAGTTGTTTCAGTAATTGCTCGATCTTTGCTTTTATAGCAGCATCCTGTTGCTGTGCCTGCGTTTGCACAGTAGCCAGTAACAAAGGCAGTAAAGCCAGTTTCTTTAAGGTCTGTATCATATTAATTTGTCAATGTGCAGATGTTTAAATACAATTTCATTACTCAATTGCATTACTAACAGAACTGCATTTTATATTCAACTAATTCATTAAAATCATTCGCCCATTATCGAATTTGCACATTAGCTCATTATTTCCCCGCAACCTCTTTCTTTGCCCAGTACATATAATTAAAACTGAAGCCGCCGCTCACTGCTTTCACCCGCACTTTGTTTACACCTTTCTGCAACGTAACACCACCTGCATTTGTAGTAGCCCATTGGCGATTACCGCCGGTCTCAGGCAAAGCGATGGTTTGTGGTAACTGCGTTCCGTTTACTTCCAGTTGCACTTTACCTTTATCATTTGCCGCAGCGGTGCGGATATTAAGATCATACACACCTGCCTCATTCACCTTTATAGTGTATTGTAGCCATTCACCATCTTCAATCCAGCCAACATTATAACCATTGGTCAGGGAGTCGGTACAGGCCCCGATATCCACTCCATCATTACGATAGGAATGACCTTTATTCCACTCGGTGTTTTTGCCAGTGGATACCCGGTAGTTGGCAGCATCAACATCCTCGTAAGCAACTCCGTTTCTTCCCAGGTCATAATCCGTTGCATACACTACCGTGTTGTTGCTGATCACATGATCTTTAAAAGGAACTGTCTCGGCAGTGCGCACCTGTCTGAACATAGCATCTGTTACATCCTTATGATAGATATTATTTTGTGCTTTTGTATTGTTAGCCAGTTGCATCAGCGTAGTATATGCTTCATCAGCAGTTGGCTTTTCACCTCTTCCTCTCCAGTAATTCAGTATTTTATCGTAGCCTGCCGGTTGTTTCACCTGGAATGGATTATTACCTCCCAGCTTTTTCAGGGGCCACCAGGTCCAGCCGATGTTGTTCGTTTCCAGTAAGCTGATGGCATCCGTAAACCACACATTCGAGTTTTCGCCGGATTCGCCCAGCCATACAGGTACATTTTGCTGTTCACGTATATTCAGAAACCCCTGTATTGACCCTTTATTATTCTCGTTCCAGTATTTGTGAAAACTTACTGCCATGTTGTTATCCCATAAAGGAAACATACCGCTGTAGTTGTTGGCCCAGCAGTTGCCTTCAAGAAACAGGATGTGTTTCTTATCAACAGTGCGGATGGCAGCAGTAATATCTGTCAGCATTTTTTTCAGTGGTTCATTCATCTTTTCAGCACAACCGTTTTTATCTGCGGCATTGGTAAAGCCCCAGTTGGTTTCGTTCAGCAGATCATATCCGCCGATCCATGGTTTATTCACATAGCGTGTTGCAAGTTCTTTCCACAGGGCAATTGTTTTTTCCCTGTTGGCCTCATCCTGCCATAACGAAGGTTTTGCTTTATCGCGGTCAGCAATAGGCAGATCGTTACCCTGTCCGCCGGGAGCGGCATGCAGGTCAAGGATCAGGTAGATATGATTAGCAGCACACCAACTGAGCAAACTGTCAGTCAGTGCAAATCCTTTTTTAAGCCAGGTATTTTTTCCGGGCACCGGTTCTTCATCTACCGGTAATGTAAACAGGTTATAATGTATTGGTAACCGAACGCAGTTAAATCCCCATGCGGCCAGTGAGTCAATATCCGTTTTGGTACAATGGTTCTTCAGCCAGGCGTCATAAAAAATGGCTGTCTTTTCTTTCCCGATAAGTTCTTCTACTTTTTGTTTGAACTGGTGCTGTGCATCTACAACACCACTTAGCTGCAACATATAAGGTTCCTGCAGCATCCATCCTCCCAATCCCATTCCGCGAAGCAATACTTCTTTGTTATTTGCATCAACTATCCGTTTACCATCAGCCTTTAGATACTGCGCCCTGGCACCTGCAACGAGTGCCAGCATAAAAATTGCCAATTTTAGTCTTTTACAATTCATGTTTGTGTATATATTAGTTTGTTCAGAGAATCACGGATGTGTTGAATTGCTGATTTTGAGATCCAGGGATTTAGTGATTTATCTTTCAGCGATATACTACTAATCAGGTTGTTTGTCTCCACAATAAATACCGATATCACAAAATCTATAAATCGACAATCATTTGTCTATCATTTTATACACCCTCACATAATCCACCACCATCGATACAGGGAAAATGGTATCATCAACACCCTGTGCACCGCCCCAGTCTCCACCAATGGCAAGATTCAGCAGTATGTGAAAACGTTTATCAAATGGATACACAGCTGAGCCCGATCCATCATTTACATAGGTCAGTATCAGTTTATCATCAACATAGCCACGCAAGGCATAGGGGGTCCAGTCTACACGATACAGGTGAAAATCAGTTAACGCAGTAGGAACGATCGTGGTCCCTGTTTTTCCATTGTTCAAACGGAAATTGTATTTCTGTGTATGTGCACTCACGTGAATATTGTTAGGATCATATCCTACATGCTCCATAATATCAAACTCTCCTGAGTTGGGCCAGTCGCCATAGGCACGGTCGGTTGGCAGCATCCAGATGGCAGGCCATGTTCCTTTGCCTGCAGGCAGTTTGGCTTTCACTTCTACCCTGCCGTATAAAAAGTCTTCCTTATTACGGGTAACCATCCTGGCAGAAGTATAGTTTTTTCCGCCCATCGACTCTTTACGTGCAGTAATGGTCAGTACACCATTGCCAACACTGGCATTGTTAACGCTGTTGGTATAATATTCCAGTTCATTATTGCCCCAGCCACTGCCACCAATATCATAATCCCATTTGGCACTGTTGGGCGAACCGGTATAATCAAACTCGTCGGACCATGTTGGCGTGGTTTCAAACGTCCAGCCTTTATCTTCTACTCCCTGCGGGGGCGTAATAACTGATCCGCTGTCTTTCTTAGATGAACAGGCAAACACAATTGTTGCTGCCAAAACTGCTATTCCAATAAATTGTTTCATACGTTACGTTGTTAAATAAACAGTATAATCGCCGGGCTCCTGTAACACTGCACTACCGGCCCCTCAATGCCCGGTGGCTCAGCATAAAATCAGGAGCACCGGCTAATTACACGCTCTTTTATCCTCTGTTTTTATCAAGGCAATTCTGCTAAACGAACATCCGAAATAGTAACACCTGTTGCACCCATATTACCATCCCAGCTTCCTCCTTTTATTACCACATATACAGTACCCGCAGTGGCAAAAGTTACAGCACCCGCCTTTCCTTTACCATTACCTACACATCCAATGTTGGCAAGATTATCGTTGAAGGTAGAGGTGGCACAACCATCCCATGTACTCAGCGCTATATACTTGTTATCAGTATAGTCGGCCCCTGCTACAGGTGCGGCAGTACCCAGGTATATTTCAAACCAGGTATTGGTAGCTCCCGAGCCTTTTACATTGGCAGAGAACTTATAATTTTTACCGGCTTTCACCGTTACAGCCTGCCATACAACTACGTTTGTTTGCGCCGATCCTGTTCCGTTGGAAAATTTCAATCCATCAGCTCCCCATGCAAGTGTGGTTAATGTATTGCCTGTGCTTTGCACCGTCCAGCTTGAAGCGCTGGCAGCATTCATTTCACTTCCCTTCAGCGCGTTGATGCCCAGGAAGTCGGCAGCAATGCTTACTTTCTGCGTAGCTGAAGCAAAACCTGCCCTGTTAAATGCTTTCAGTACAACATTGTAATCACCTTTTTTCATGAAGAGAAAAGTATCTGATTCTTTTACGGAAGAACCGGAACCACCAAAATCCCATTTCCATAAAAATGCTCCGGGTGTTGTGCTTTTGAAAACAACCTGGTTGGGGTTGGTTGCCAGCGGTGTTACTGTAAATGCCGGTGAAGGCAGGCTTCCCAGGTTTTCATTTACAGACTGCTTGGCACAGCCAGCCATCAGCAAACCTGCTGAGGCGCATATATATAAAAGTGTTTGACCGATAGAAAGTTTCATATACAAGTATTTAGGGATAGACTGTTATAAATAACATTTGTCTACAATCAACCCCGGAGGTATATACATTCGCAGTTACCTGCTACCGCTTTCAACCCCCGGGATTAGCTTTATAAAGAACAGGCTACTGTGTGTAACCCGGGTTCTGTACCAATTGTGTATTGGTCAGTTCAGCCAGAGGAATAGGCAATGCTTCATGTTTGTTTGCCTTAAATCCTTTGGATGCCAATACTGTTGCAGCCTGACCGGTACGAACCAGGTCGAACCAGCGATGCCCCTCTGTTGCCAGTTCCAGGCGACGTTCTTTATAAATATTATCCAGTGTTGCTGTCAGGCCTGTTAATCCTACACGGCCACGTACAGCATTCAGATAACCTGCAGCTTTGGTAAGATCACCATTGCCACGTACCAATGCCTCTGCTTCCAGCAGGTAAGTATCTGCCAGGCGGATCTCAATTACATCATTGGGATAGTTCAGCTCGGCATTGCCACCACCGGTAGAACGCCATTTGGTGAGCGGCGCAAATTTCTGAATGAAGTAACCTGTGTTCTGGTAACTGGGCTGGTAGCTGGAAACACCGGCAGTTTGCAGGCTGTCAATGTTTGCAATGGTATAAGGATAACGCGGATCATTCTTCATCACGTTAACCAGGTCCAGTGTAATTACATTGAAGCCCCAGCCAGCTTGGTAAGTAGGGCCTGTATATCCTCTCGGGCCTATCATCTGGGTAAACACGTTACCTTCAAAATTAGGCCAGCCACCCCAGCTACTGTTAGATACTGAAGTATGGGTGATCTCAAAAATTGATTCGCTGTTGTACTTGTTATCAGGACTGAAGATATCACCGAACTTTGTCTGCAATGAATACCCGTACACATTCCCCACTTTATTTACATCTTCCAGGTAATTGGCAGCCTCCAGCATACGGGCTGTATTGTTCTGATAAATGATCACTTTGCCCAGCAACGCCTTTGCAGCACCGGCAGTGGCACGGCCACCTTCTGTAGCAGCAGGAACAGTATTGGGTAAACCGGTGATCGCATCTTTCAGGTCTTTCTCGATCTGCTCATACACTTTTGAAGGATCAACCTGTTTTACACTATAGATCTCCTCTGTTTTTAATGGTTCAATGAACAAAGGAACATTTTTGAATAAACGCAACAGGTCAAAATAATAGTAGGCACGCAGAAACTTTCCTTCTGCTATATACCTTGTTTTCAGTGCATCGCTTAAACCAGGTACACCTGCAATTTTAGACAGCAAAATGTTGGCGCGCGAAACACCCGTAAAGTTGCGTGTCCAGTATTCAGCCTGTGGCCCGATGGCGGGATCAAGCGAATAGTTATTCCATGCCTGCCAGGTATTCATATCACTGTTTGAACCACCACCTGCATAGCAATCATCTGAAGCGCAATTTAAAGGTCCCAGCTTGTTGGCATAGGTTCCTGCAGCCTCCATACCTAATGGATCGTAAGCTGCTATCAATGCCGCCATTGCTTCTGAAGCATTGGAGTAGTAATTGGATTCAAGACTGGTTCCTTTTGCATCTACATCCAGGAACCCCTTGCCGCATCCACCAAATGTGTACCCGGCCAGTGCAAGGACAATTATATGTTTGAATGAAAAACGTTTCATGGTAAATAGTTTTTAGAAATTACAGACCAAGATTTAAGCCCACCATAAAGGAACGTGCCTGCGGATAAATACCACGGTCGATGCCGTAGCTGCCGCCACCAATCTCAGGATCGAAACCAGTGTATTTGGTAAAGGTTACCAGGTTGCCACTGCTCAGGTAAATGCGGGTTCTTGATAAACCGGCTTTACCGGTAATGCTTTTGGGCAATGTGTAACCAATCTGTAATGTTTTTATTCTGAAGTAAGCGCCGCTTGACAGATAGAATGTTGAAGGGTTTTTAAAGTTACCATTCTTATCATCTGTTGTCAGTCTTGGAAAATCATTCGATGTACCGGCACCAGTCCAGCGGTTCAGCGCGGCTGTTGTCCAGTTGGCAGTAGTGATATCCAGACGACGAAGGCCGTTGAAGATATCGTTGCCTGCAACACCCTGACCAAAGATCAGCAGGTCGAAGTTTTTCCAGCTGGCGTTGATGGTGAAGCCATAGCTCCAGTTGGGAGTAGGATCGCCAATGAACTGACGGTCTGCTTCATCAATACCGCCACTGCTATTGTTATCAGCCCATTTAAAATCACCGGGTTTTGCATCAGGCTGAATTTTTCCGCCACTCTTATTAACGTAAGCATCAACCTCTGCTTGTGTCTGGAATATACCCAGTGGTTTAAATCCGTAGAAAGAACCGATGGCATGGCCTACCTGTGTACGGGTTAAAGGATAAGCGCCGTTCTGGATGGTAGCGCCACCGCTCAGGTATTCTTTACCATCTCCCAGGTAAGTAACCTTATTCTTCAGATAAGAAATATTACCTTTTACACCAAAGCTCACTTCACCAATCCTTTTGTTGTAACCCAATTCCAGTTCCACCCCGGTATTTTCCATATCAGCAACGTTGCCGGAAGGATTACCGGTACCCACATACGCAGGAATGGTAATAACCTGCAGAATGCCCGTTGTTTTCTTTTTATACCAATCCAGCGTAACAGTAAAGTCCCTGAACAGGATCGCATCCACACCAATGTTCAACTGGCTGGTCTGCTCCCATTTCAGATCGGGGTTAGCAGGACCATTGGGGCTGTAGCCAATTAAGTAATTGTCGTAACCAAAAGTATAGTTACGGCCACCACCGATGGTAGATACATACTGGAAGTCCCCAATATTATCATTACCCGTTACACCGTATGAACCACGGAGTTTCAGGAAAGAAACTGTTTTGCTGACAGGGAAGAATTTTTCACGTGACATTACCCAACCAACTGAAGCAGAAGGGAAGTATCCGTATTTATTATTGCTGCCGAAACGCGAAGAACCATCACGGCGTATAATACCCTGGAACAGGTATTTTTCCTGGAAGTCGTAAGTTAAGCGACCATACAGTGAACTTACTTTATGCAACACACCTTCACTGCCCCATGCATCTTTATTGGCCTGGGCAGTGCTATAGTTCATAGATGCTTCTTTAAAGGTATTAACAGGCAGGTTGAAATAAGTAACACCGGTTGCTCTTGTATTATTTTCTACATAAGCACCGGTACCCACCATTGCTGTAATGTTGTGGTCACCTATTGAACGGGTATAGGATGCTGTATTTTCCCACAACCAGTTGATACCCCTGTTCTGTTCGCGGTAAAAGGAGTTGTTGGTAGTAGAAGTAGTAGCGTTCAGGTATACAACAGGATTAAATGATTCACTGCCCCAGAATGCCAGTTTACCACCAACATTAGAACGGATCTTTAAGCCTTTGATCGGTTCAATTTCCAGGTACACATTACCCACCACATTGTCGGACCAGCCATAGTTACCCTCATGCGCTTTTATATAGGCCAGCGGGTTGGTCATTTCCTGCTCTACCGTAGTTGAAATGCCATAAGGATTACCATTGGCATCGCGCACTACCTGTTTAGTAGAGTATGGAGGTTGATTGGCAACCGAAGGATCAGTGATAACAGCTGGTGTAATAGGGTCCAGGTTAATAGCTGATGCCAGCGGGCCACCAAATTCGCCATTGGTATTACCCAGTCCCTGGCTTTTAATGTGCGAGTAGGCTACGTTGTTACCAAACGATAACCATTTCTTTATTTTATGAGAAGAGTTCAAACGGATGTTGAACCTTTTGTATTTGGAGATATCTGTAGCCACAATACCATCCTGCGCATAATATCCAAATGAGGCGTAGTAAGTAGATTTATCACCACCGCCGCTCACACTCAGTTCGTGGTTTTGCATGCGGGCATCATTATTAAAGATCAGGTCCTGCCAGTCGGTACCCTTACCCAGTGACTGTGGATCGTTGTATATAATATTGCCACCGCCTGCCACCGAAGCTTCGTTGCGCAGGGTAGCGTATTGGGTAGCATTCAACAGGTCGAGCCTGCGGGCAGGGGCCTGTGTGCCATAGTAACCATTATAGTTAAGCTGAACATTTCCTCCTTTACCTTTTTTAGTAGTAATAAGAATAACACCTGCCGAAGCACGTGCACCATAAATAGCAGCAGAAGCCGCGTCCTTTAATACTTCTACTGACTCAATATCATTCTGGTTCAGGAAGTCGATACCGCCAACGTCAACGATCATTCCGTCAATTACATACAAGGGATCGCTGGCGCCGCCATTAATAGAAGTGGTACCCCTGATGCGTACAGTAGAACTTGAACCCGGCTGACCAGAGCTTGCAGCAATGGTAAGACCAGATGTGCGACCCTGTAATGCCTGCTCAATACGTGCAATAGGCATGTTTTCAAGATCGGCAGCTTTA
Organism: Chitinophagaceae bacterium; assembly: GCA_047602185.1. Classification (GTDB taxonomy): domain Bacteria; phylum Bacteroidota; class Bacteroidia; order Chitinophagales; family Chitinophagaceae; genus PMP191F. The sequence continues at coordinate 3,279,071 of JASGHY010000001.1, forward strand.
ACACTGGAAATGGCGCCGGTAGTTACACTCTTCTTTTGAGTACCATAACCTACCACCACTACCTCATCCATATTGGTTCCCTTGTCGGTGAGGTAAATGGTAATGGGATCGCCTGCCCTGGTTACCACAAACTCCTGTGGTAACATGCCGGCATAGCTGAAAACGAGGGTAGCGCCGGTCTGTCTTACATTAATGCTGAAACTGCCCGAGGCATCTGTAACGGTTGCGAGATTGGTATTTTTAATGGAAACGGTAACAGCTGGTAGCGGCTGACCAGAAGATTTGTCAAGAACTTTTCCGCTGACGCGAAGTTCGCTGCCCGACCCCGTTCCCTGAGCCCAGGCGGCTGCACATAGGAAAAAGAGAAGGACGCTGAGGACGTACTTTTTTTTCATACACAAGCAATTTTGGTAGTTATTAAAGTGGATTTTGGCAAATGAGATCTATAAAACCGTTATAGCAAATTTCATTTTAAACCACTGCAAAAGGAAGTTTAGAGCTACATCAACACCTCTACAGCTAAATTCAACGTATTGATTGTCAATATCAGTTGGCTACGTCATCAATACATCATAAAAAATTTGTTATATTTATTTTACGATTTTGCTTGCACCATGAGAAAACTATCGCTTTGCCTGTTAGTATGCCTTCCTGCCATACTCAATGGCCAAAATACTATTGGCTTCCCTGAAATAATCAACTACACCAAACAACAATTTAATGGCGGCAACCAGACCTGGGATATCCAGATGGATGAAAAAGGAATTGTGTATTGTGCCAATAATGACGGGTTGCTGACCTTTAATGGTAAGTACTGGAAGCTGTACCCAATTCCCAATGGAACCCGTATGCGTTCCGTGCAGATTGATAAGGATGGCAAAATTTATGTAGGTGCCCAGGACGAGTTAGGCTATTTTTTCCCCGATGATCAGGGCCAGCTTAAATACACCTCGCTAAAACCACTTATTCCTCTGAAAGAAAGGCAATTTGCAGATATCTGGAACATTGTGCTGTATGATGGCAGTGTGTTCTTCAGGGCCTTTAATAAGATCTTCCAGTTGAAAGATGGCACCATACGCACCTATAATGCCACGGAAGAATGGCGTTTTCTGTGTAAAACCAGCAAAGGGTTATATGCCCAGGAAATGAAGGGCGGCCTGCTGAAATTTAATAACGATAGCTGGGAACCTGCCTGCAAAGAATTTGCAGACAGGAATATGCTGGTGACCTCCATATTATATGAAAGGAATGATACCTTACTCGTAACCACACTGAAAAATGGCATTTTTTACCTGCACAATCACAAACTGATACCTAAACCTACCGAAGCCGATAATGTGTTTTTCAACAGCCGTATTTACAGTGCCAATATTCTGCAGGATGATCAACTGGCTATTGGCACTACCTCGGAAGGCTGCTATATTCTCAACAAGGAAGGCAGGATCATCCAGGTATTTTCTGTGCAGGAGGGATTGCAGAACAGCAATGTACTGAAGATCTTTTCAGACAGTGACCAGAATCTATGGCTGGCGCTTGATAACGGCATTGACCTCATCCGTTACAACACGGCCGTCAAACATATTTATCCTGACAAAAAGAATCTCTTTTCATCTTATGCCATCCGCATTTTCAACGGAAGACTTTATGTTGGCACTTCAGATGGATTGTACAATGCCTCCCTCAATAATGCAGAGCATGACCTGAGTTTTGTAAAAAGCAATTTCGCTTTTGTATCCGGTACTAAGGGACAGGTATGGAATTTATCAGAGATCAACCAGCGGCTGTTGATGGGACATCACGAAGGTACTTTTGAAGTACAGGGCGCCGCTGCCAGACCGGTCCTGGAGGGCATAGGCTCCTGGCTATATGCCCCTCTCTCCTCCATCAACCCCAGTCCTTCTATATTGATGGGTTCCTACAACGGCTTACGGGTACTGCACTTTGCCAATAATAATTTTACCACGGCCAAACACCTGCAGGGGCTTTTTGAATCATTGCGGTTTATGGCGATAGATAACGATAATGTTATCTGGTGCTCGCACCCTTACCGTGGTGTCTATAAAATTACCCTGAAAGGAGATACTGCTGTTGACTGGAAACTGTACACACAGGCCAATGGTCTTCCTTCTGATCTCAACAACTCTGTATTCCGGATCAAAAGCCGCATGGTGGTAGCCACCGATTCAGGTTTGTATGAATATGATGATACTACAGATAAATTCCGGCATTCTTCACTACATGACATATTGGGGGCAGTACCCATTAAATATGTTACAGAAGACAATAGCGGTAATATCTGGTTTGTAAGTAATAAGAAAGCAGGCATTATTGATTTCCAGAAACCAGCCAATAATAAACCCTATTCCATCATCTATTTTTCAGAACTGAACGGTAAGATGGTGGGCGGCTTTGAATGTATCTATCCCTACAATTCAGAAAACGTTTTTGTAGGTGCAGAAAAAGGCATCTATCACATTAACTATAAAAAGTACATCCGGTCAGGACATGCGCTTACGGTACTGATCGGCGAAGTAAAAGCTACCGGTGATGGCGGAAAGGATAGCCTGGTATTCGGAGGCTATTTTGCCGGTAATAGTAAAATGCTTGCAGAGCAGGATCAGAAAAATGCTGTTCGCCTGTCTGATGCTTACAACAACTTCCATTTTGAATTTGCGTCCACCTCCTACGAGCAGGAAAACAATATTGAATTCAGTTACCAGTTGCAGGGCTTCGACAGAACATGGTCTGAGTGGACACAAAAAACAGAAAAAGAGTACACCAACCTTCCGCCGGGACATTACACCTTTATAGTAAAAGCGCGTAATAACCTGGGCATTGAATCAGCCCCGGTAAAATATTCGTTCGAAATATTACCCCCCTGGTACCAGAGCATACCGGCCATCTGCATCTATGTGTTATTACTGACAGGCTGCATTGTGTACCTGATGCGCCGGCAAAAGGAAAAATTCATTGCACAGAAAATAAAACATGAAAAGGAACAGGAGAAACTGCGTTACCTGCACCAACTGGAAATAGACCGTAATGAAAAGGAACTGATCAAACTACAAAATGAAAAGCTGGAAACAGAAGTACAGTTCAAGAACAAAGAACTTGCCAGTGCTACTATGCACCTAGTGGAGAGAGGTAAAGTGTTGGCCCGTATTAAAGAAGAACTGGTACAATCTGTCAAAAAGCTGGAATCACCCACCAATACAGCACAGTTTAAACGTGTAATGCGATTGTTGGATGAAGCCGAGAACAATGAAGAGGATTGGGAACATTTCTCCACTCACTTCGACCAGGTGCACAATAACTTCCTGGATACCTTAAAGAATAAATTTCCTCAACTCACCAATACCGATCTGAAGCTTTGTGCCTACCTGCGCATGAACCTTACTTCCAAAGAAATTGCACAGCTCATGAACATTTCTGTACGTGGTGTAGAGATCAGCCGGTACAGGCTACGTAAAAAACTGAACCTTACGGGAGATGTTACCTTGTTTGATTTCTTATTACAACAGGGTGAGCAGGATGCTAAACGAGGAACGCTGAATACTAATACAGGAGCTGAACGCTGAACGCCGAATGCTTAACGCAAATACAGTCCGGAAGTCCGAAAGCAAGACAAGTTGCGAGCTTTGGGCTACGAGCAAATACATGACTTATTTCGTATTTACTTTTGCGCGCTTCGAGGCTTGTAGCCTCGAAGCCCTATTATATTGCCTCTGGCAATTAACATAGACACAACCCTCTTGCCTCTCACCCTGGGCTTTTATTTCGGCACTCTGCTTCTGGCTGCTTTGCCTTCTCAGGCTTCCTTTTACCCTCCAAACCCTTAAAAAGTGCGCCTTTACTCCGCATTTGAGAACAAGACGTGTTAAAGACGAGGTACAGACTCCATAAACAGGTCGGTTATCTTATTACCTTAGACTTATCTGCGTTCAGCATACAATGTGTGGCCAATATTCCAGATAGTATAGATACGCTAAACATATCTATACACATCAATGTCATCTACACAAATCGGTCTCCTTTACAGGCAAGAAAACCCTCGCCGACCAGTTAGGTAGGCTCCCACAACTTCATTTTTTAAGATTTCGTAAACAGCATTGACCGCTTTGAGGCATTTCCTCTTATTAAGTTTAAATAACTTCATTGAATAGCTACCGCATATTGAATGTTTAATAAACAATAGCTATGCCCAGGCAAACCGGTATAATAAAAAGAGAACGCAGAGTTGGCATACTCGTCTTTTACAAGATGCGTAATAAGTATTTTGTGCGTGCACTCAGCAGCCTAAGCAGTGAACGTGTCAAGAACAGTAAGGAGTTTAAAAATACTATGTTCTATGCTAACCGCATGGTCATAGCTTCTAAACTGGCAGGTGTCATCTATCGCCAGCTTCCACCAGCTTGGAAATTGCACGCCTTGTATCGCAAACTCACCGGCTATGCAATGCAATTATTAAAAGAAGAGATGAATGCTACTGATATTTTGCGCAAACTGCCGGAACTACTGTACCAACTGGGTTACAATGAAACAATACAGTATGAAACGATCCGACCTTCAGTAATTAAATATCGGGAAGAAAAAGACAAAATACGAAGAAAGAAAACCCGTAATCAGGGATTCTGTATTCGAAACGATAAAGACGAGATCTGTGATCAAAGATTATTCATCCGAAAAAAGCTTCTGGTTAAGTGTTCCCCATCTATTCCGATCATACGGACTGACTACACACGCACCCGCGCACCGGACTCATAATTCATGACTAATAACAAATAGAGATAAATGCCTTCAATGAAGGCTGCTTTTGCTCGTAGCTCAAAGCTCGCGGCTGTTTTGCCAACTGCCAACTCGTATTTACTTGCGGACTTTCGGTACTACCGACTCCCGGACTATACTCGCATTATGCTTCCCTCCACCCTATCCTGTCAAAAAACTGTTGCCGGTAGGTTTCGCCAATGGGCACTACATGCTCACCCACAAAAAGACGGTTTCTTTCGATGGAATCAATTTTGTCAAGCGCTACAATATAGGATTTGTGTACCCTGATGAAATTAGCTGCCGGTAATGTTTCTTCCGCATATTTCATACGTTGCAGGGAAAGGATCTTTTCGGTAATTGTAACAAAAGCAATATAATCCTTCACCCCTTCCACCAATAGCACTTCATTCAGCGAAACCCTTACCATTTTATGCGAGGTCTTTATAAAAAGAAAGCCCATGTCGGCAAAAGAAACAGGTGCATTGCTCTGAGGCTCTTTTACCGTACCTCCATTTAATAAGGTTTGTACTTTTTTTACAGCTTTCAGAAAACGCTCAAAAGAAAAAGGTTTTACCAGGTAATCAGCCACATCATGTTCAAAGCCCTGAACTGCATATTCGGAATAGGCTGTAGTAAAGATGATCTGCACCTTCCCTTTCAGCAATTGCACCAGTTGCAACCCTGTAAGCTCCGGCATCTGTATGTCAGAAAATACCAGGTCAATACCATCCAGGTTATTAAATGCTTCTATAGGATTGGTATAAGAAGCCACATGTGTTAAAAATGGTACTTTACCAATATAATCTTCCAGCAACTCTATTGACAAAGGTTCATCATCAATAACAATACACCTGATCATTGTAATACCAGTTTTAATGAATTATAATAAAACCCCTCCTTAGTTGTAACCTGCAATTCATACTGATCATGGTACAACAACTGTAACCTGCGTTGTACGTTCTGCATACCAATACCCTTACCCTTGTCTTTATGCTGCAATTTTATCTTGTTTTCTGTGATCAGCAGCAGTTCATTACCGTTCATTTCAATATGGGCTTTTGCAGGGTGAGCCCGTTCATTCATTTCACCGTGTTTGAACATATTCTCAATAAAACTGATGAGCAGCAGCGGAGCTATGCGTTGCTGCTTTACATCCCCGCTTACCTGCAAACTGAAAGCAGGCCCTCCTTTAAAACGCAACTCCTGCAATGAAATATAATCCTGCAGATATTCAATTTCTCTTGTCAGCAGCACTTTATCTTCCATACTTTCTTCCAGCATGTAACGCATAATACCGGATAATTTAAGGATAGCGCCGGGTGCAGCTTCTGATCCTTTATAGGAAAGCGTATAAATATTGTGCAAACTATTGAAAAGAAAGTGTGGATTTATCTGCGACCGGAGAAATAACAGCTCTGCATTTTTGGATTGAATGATCAGCTCATTTTTTTCTTCTTTATTCCGCAGCCATTCTTCAATAGCGCAAACCAGCATACTGGCTACCAGGAAATAGATAAGAAAATGTAAGTTATCACGGATATAAAATCCGGCAGAATACTTTCCCTGGTAATTTGCCCTTCCTGCAAATACCGGTCCCAGCTTCTCTTCCAACAGGTAACGCAACCCTACACAAAGCATCATACTGATGGCTGCATACAATGTCCACTGAATATATTTTCCTTTCTTAAAAAAGCGGGGGAATAAGAAGAAATAATTTGAATAGAATAAAACAATGCAGACCAGTGCAAAAGTATAGGAGAAGATCCTGTTCCAGTGACTGAAATTAAGATTGATCGTTTCTTCAAAAAACAACAGGAAATACCAGATACCAGCATGGAACAGGATCTTTTGCCGCTTTGTCATACATTAAAAATAAGTGATTAAAGCTATGGCTTACTGACATCTGTAGCTTTTTATTCTGCAAACATCCTATTTTAATCGACCAACCTGTTTATGGAATTCATTGCACACTACAACATTGTTGGCAGATTATTTATACAGGTTCACAGAATTTAAAAAAACAACCAGGAAGGAAGTAACAGTTTTACAGCAAACAATTGAAAATGAAGAAATACATTTCACTCCTCCTGCCCCTGCTCATTTGCCTTTATGCACAGGCACAACAAAAAAAGATCAAAGTGCTTTTAGTAGGTACATTTCACTTTGCACAAACAGATACATTGAAGTATGATATCATGACACCTAAGAGACAGCAGGAAGTGTTGAAAATGGTTTCACGACTGGAAAAATTCAGACCCGATAAAATATTCATTGAACAGAATCCTGAATTTGAATACGTGAATAAAAGAGATAGCCTGTACCAGGCTTACCTGAACGGAACGTTCAAACTCAGAAGAAACGAAATTTACCAGGTGGCTTTTCGAATGGGTAAAGATCTTGGACATAAAACAATTTACCAGTGCGATCACCCCGGCTCATGGGGTTTCTTTTACACTACGGCTGAAAAATATGCCCGCACGCACGATCAACAGTCTTTACTCGATTATACTGCTCCCGGCACCACTATGCCCGAAACAAAAAGGGAAACCAAGGATTCCCTGCGCAATGCACTCACATTGCAACAGTACCTGCGTTGGATGAATGGTAAAACAGTTCAAAGCACTACTATCGCCTCCTACCTCAATGTATTTGTACGCCTTGGCAACACGGATGTTTTCCCTAAAACTTATGACTCTACTTATTTTGCAGGTGTTAAATTAGTAGGCGATTGGTACAGGAGAAATATATGGATCTATACCAAGATCCTGGCGCAGATAGATTATTCGGAGAAAAGCCTGTTCCTGATCATTGGGAATGATCATGTACCTGTTTTAAAGCACCTGTTTGAAAGCAACCCTTATTTTGAAGTAGTGAATACGTTGGATTGGCTTTAATGGAAATATTAAAGGGACGACATCCTTTGGAAGGATGTCGTCCCTTTAAACCGGACAGAGTCCGGAACAATATAGTAACACGCGAGAATAGATGAATGGACGACTTCCTTTTAGAAGGAAGTCGTCCATTCGCTATCAAAATCCTTTAGCGGCTTCTGCATTCAATGTAACAGACGTACCCTGTACACCTTCTCCCTTTACCTGTAACTGTATAGCCCCGGCCTGTTTGCCAGACTGTACAATTACCTGGCAATAGCCATTAAATGATCTGCGCTGCCAGTTATTATCTAATACTTTATCTGCTTCGTGACTACTGGGATCGCCATTACCAACACCTATAATAGCTCCGCTACCCGTTACTGTAAATTGTAAAGGAACATTGGCATCCGGCACTACCCTGCCCTGCCTGTCAACCACAGACACATTCACAATTGACAGGTCTTTGCCATCAGGCTTCAATGTTTTCTGTGAAGGTGTTACTACCAGTTGATAGGCTTCGCCGGTAGTTTCTACTGAAGCTGTCAGCTTCTTTCCTTTTTTAAATGCTACAGCTTCCAGCTTGCCGGGTTCATAAGGAACAGCCCATTTTAAATGACTGTTGCGTGGCATCTCTTTGTTACCAAGACTTTTCCCATTCAGAAACAGTTCTACATTATCTGCATTGGAATTTACCCATACATCAATGAGCTTACCTTCCTTTCCCTGCCAGTTCCAGTGCGGAGAAATATGCAGTACATCTTTATCTGTCCACCAGGACTGGTAGTAGTAATAAATGTTTTTGGGAAAGCCGCACATATCCATAATACCGAAGTGCGAACTGATATTTGGCCATTCATAAGGAGTGGGCTCACCACGGTAGTCAAACCCTGTCCATACAAAACCTCCCATCCAGTAAGCATTCTCTGCCGCTAATGGCCACCAGTCTTCAGCTTTACTGGCCCACCACGGTGCAGTAATATCCTGGTCGGGTACATAAGCACGAATGCTGTCTTTTTCATAAATACCGCGCGTAGTAACTGTGCTACCCATCTCAGTACCTAATACCGGTTGACCGGGATGGTCTTTGTGGTAAGGAGCTACACCCAGGTGCCGGTAGTTAAACCCACGCACCGGGATCACTTCATTAATGCCTTTAAATACATTGGCAAGATCAGCAGCGTAGGTGCTGGTACGTGTGGGATCAAGCTCCTGTTGTTTTGCGATCAATGACTGCGCAATACGGCGGCCAGTATTATTGGTTTGTACATATCCCTCTTCATTACCTATTGACCACAGGAATACAGAAGGATGGTTGCGATCGCGGCGGATCAATCTTTCAAACTGGTTGATGTATTCGGGGCTGCTGTTCAGCAGGCGTTGTTCATCCAGTACCAACATACCCAGGCTATCGCAGGCATCCAGTAATTCCGGTGTTGGCGCATTGTGACTACAACGATAGGCGTTGCTGCCCAGCTCTTTTAACAAACCAATGCGATAGTATTGCAGGTAATCAGGAATAGCACTACCTACACCGGCATGATCCTGGTGATTGTTGGTACCTTGTATTTTCACGTGCTTTCCGTTCAGGAATAATCCTTCGGTAGCAGAGATGGTAATGGTACGGATACCAAAACGCTGTACCATAGTATCTATTACTTTGCCATTTGATTTTACCACAGATACAATGCGATAGAGATAAGGATCATCCAGGTTCCACAGGTGTGCATTGTTTACCTGTGTTTTTTGTTTGATGGTCTGTGTACCGTTTACTGCCAGTGAAAATGGTTGTTCAGCAGTTTGCGCCAGCTTTTTACCATTCCTGTCTGTAACATAACTATACACTGTTCCTTTTGCACCAGACAGGTTTTTATTACCAATAGTTGTTTCAATGCCTACAGTAGCATTGCTACCCTTTACATCGGCATACACAAACATACCATCCTGTGCAATATGTGTATTGTTGTATTGATTCAACCATACATGACGATAAATGCCTGCTCCCTCATAAAACCATCCTTCGTATTGCGTAGCATCTACCCGCAGTGCAATGGTATTGTCCTTATCATAATTGAGATAATCTGTTATATCATACGACACACCCACATAACCACTCTCGTTACGTCCAAGATAGAAGCCATTGATCCAGATGCGTGCGTCGCGAAAAATACCATCAAAGGTCAGTACGAAACGTTGTCCGGAATCAGTTTTGGCAACCGTAATGTGTTTGCGATACCACCCTATACTGGTTTCAGGAAACAGGCCGCCAACAGGTTTATAGCCATGTGCCAGTACATCGGCGTTGTCAACCTTTACAAAAGGTAGTTCAACAGCCCAGTCGTGTGGCAGATCAATAGTGCGCCAGTCATTATCCTTAAACTTCGGATCAATAGCTGTTTTCTCAGCCCTCCCTGTTTTGGCGAAAATATTGGCGATGGAGAAATTGAAATCTTTCGATGCATCTGCTGCATGACCAAAATGGAATTTCCAGTTATCATCCAGGCAGGTTCTTTTGCGTTGCACCTGCGCCCATCCATTACACGTAATGCATACCAGCAATACGCTCCATAAAAAACCACCAGTCATTTTTCTCATCATAAAAAATAATTCGTCTTGTTTATCAATAAGGTAAAGCGGCTACCTGCCTTCAGTTTTTTGTAACCATACTTCCTGTACATCCAATGTAAGCTGCTGACCGGGCGATAATGGTTTTGCACCCGGTTGAATAATGAACTGCAATTTTTCTGCGTCAGCCAACTGAAATTCCTGTTTGCCCGCAGTACTGAACCATAATGGCTGAAAACCGGGGTAAGGTCTTGGCAATAACAAACAGGAATCAGATACCAGTTTGTTCAGCGGAATAACAACATTTGTCATTTCTTCAGTCAATACCACCGGTGCTGCAAAAGCAGCTCCGTCCCTGGTAATCAATACCAGTTTTACAGCAGCCTGTTGTGGTGCTGTAATTCTTGCTTTTATTATCAATTCGTTGAAAGATGAAAGCTCTGTGCTTCTTTGCTGTAAACGGTCTGCAAATACATGCTGAAAGCCGGTTACATCATCGGCCGAAAGGTTCCTGTTTGTAATACTAAAGATCAACTGATCGGGTTCTTCTGCTGTCAACAGTTTTGTATTCATCGCCCGGCCATAAGGATAAGAAGTTAGATCGTTGGCAGTACCGGCATTAAAGATCACCAGCCTGCTTTTTTCACCTGCCACAAATGTTTTCCATTGATCGTTATAAAAATAATCCCAGGCAAAAGGATTACCCTGGTAATTACCGGGCCATGTAGTGTACTGCCCGTTGGACTGGACCACTATACGATATTGCAACAAGCCGGGTGTTACCAGTTCAGCAGGGACCATAGCGGTATAAGTAAAACCATTTTGTCTTGTCATTTTAATATTGCCATTCCTGTTCCATCCTTCACCGGCCCTGTTGATCAGCAAGGATAAAACTGCTGTAGTATCAACACCGGTTACCAGTGCAGTAACAGGAAACGATCTACCGGCAGAGACTTCTGTAAATGGCTGGTGTGAAAGAAAGACACTTTTGCCAACAGGCGCTGGCGCTACAAACTCTGTTAAACCGATCACTCCTTTTACTGGCAGAGTTGTTATGTCGCTTACAGGCTTCGCGCTCAAAAGATAAGTTCCGGGTGTAATGGTAAATGCCCCATCCTGTGCCAGTACATTGTACTGATTGCCTTCATTTAGGCCTTTGATCACAAAACTGTTCCCAAGATCAGCAAGTGAGAGCTGCATGGCATTTGATGACCATTGAAGACGCGTTACTTCTTTTTGCAAAGATGCTTTTTCAAAAGGATCACGGATATGAACAGCATCGGGCATTACTTCCAGTCGCCATTGACCATCATTAAGTTTATCAAGAAAATAAGCGCCGGCACCTGTATATCTCACTACGGGAGAGCTGCCTACGCCGGCAATATGTTGTAGTTGTGCTATAGATATTGGTTGCGTACTGGTATTATTGGAATAATAAAAGCGGGTTGCATTGTTCATTTCACTTAACTGCTGCCTGTAGCTTACGCGAAATGCGTCAAATACACTGTCGGCCGGGTAAGTACCATAATTTTTTTGTAAAGGAAGTTCCCGGAATGCTTCACCGGCAATCATCAGGCTGATCGCTTTGGCCGGTGTATAAGCAAGGTTTACATAATGTGTCTGGTATTCTGTGTTGGCATAAGCAATTGCCAACGGGTCATAGGCAAATTGTGTAGCCCATTGAAAACCTGCCTGCCTGAAGCTTTTGGCCATTGCAGGATACATATACGATGCAAAAATGTCTGCTGCATCAAACTCATAGACCATCCTGGGTTTATTACGGAATGCAGCAATGGTATCCCCAAAAGGAATAGCATAACGATCTACATGCGGCAGGTAATTGCCCTGCAATTTATGACCCGCTACCAGGTTGGTAGGATACCATTGAAAACTATAACCATCTACCACAGAAGCCGCTACAGCATCAGCCAGCGAAGGATTCTGGCTGATGTTGTAAAACAGCGGTTTTGTCCAGCCGGTGCTTTTGATAGCAGCGGCCATACGATTGATATAAGATGTAACCGTGGGCTTTGCACCATGACTGGGTTCATTGTTGATCTCAGTAGCAATTACATCCGGATCATCGCGGTAAGACAGTTTAGTGTAAGGGTTGATATGTTTGAAAAACTGTTGCAGGTAGTTTTCCTGTGCTTTAATGGCTGAATCATTGAGCGTTGCCCTTCCCTTTCCATACAGCGCAGAAAAGCCCGGTGTTTTTTCATCGGGCTCAGGATAACCATTACCCCAGAAAGCAATCGGCGTTATGATCACCCTGATCTGTCTTTTCTTTAGCTCAGCCAGCAAAACATCAAACAGGCGCAGGTGTTCATTATTCAGCAGGTTGCCTGCGGCATCTGAAATTTCAGTGTCCCACACATGCACGCGGAAGGCATTAAAACCAAGCCTGGCCATGTGGTACACATCCTGCCGGATAGCAGCTTCCGGATCAATACCCAATGCCTTATGAGCACGATAGGCATAAGCAAAAGGCACTGTATAATTGACACCGAAGAACACCGCTTCGGAATTATCTTTTGTCCAGCGTAGAATGCCTTTTTTATCAATATATACCGGGTTGGTTGTTTTCTTTTGAGCAACAACCGGTTGATAAAAAGCAATCAGCAATAATGGCAGCAATACGATTTTCAATACTTTCATTTTACCAGGTTTCAGGCAAGGGTGCACACAAGATAAATGTTGTGCCTGTATGCACCGTCCTGTAGTTTCGAACGCAGTCGTGAGTCGTGAGACTGTTTCGGGTTTAGAGTTTAGTGTTTCGGGTTCTGAAATCGGGAATCGGCAGACGGCAATCGTGAAATACAAGTTACCGGATACCAGATGCCGGTTACAGGTTACTGGATGCCAGATCCTGGATTTGCCAACTGCCAACTTGCTTCCGGCTTTCCCCTCAACATTCGATATTTTACCCCCCCGTACTTCCTTGTTAACATATCAACCTTTCAACTTCCTTCCGGACTTTCCTTTTTATTTCTAATTACTCATTCAATGTCGTTGAATTAAGAAAGGGCCACAGCGTGGCCTCCTGTTTATAGAAATGATCATAACAAGTATGTCGCGGCTCCGGTAGGAGCCCCCGGTGCCTTACAGGAAGCTCCTACCGGAGCTGAATACTTTCGAAAATTGGTTTTCTATAAACAGGTAGCTCCTCCGGAGCTTAATTCAACGACATTGATTCCCTATTCCTTGTCACCTTATCAACCCTTCAACCTATCAACTATACTTTCCTTCAAAATTCGATATTCGAAATTCAGCATTCGATATTTTACCCCCGTACTTCCTTGTTAACATATCAACCTTTCAACTTGTGAACTGTATTTCCTTGTGCCTTGTCTCTTGAACCTTGTGCCTTAACTTATAACCTAAAACTTACAACCTCTAATACCCATCCGTCTGCTTCAGCTTACCATTGCTCACATCCAGTGCATACTGAGGTACAGGAAAGTACACTTTGTTAGCATTAGGTGTTTTACCCGCTGCATTCAGCGCAGACTGCCATTTGCCAAACCTGATCAGGTCCATTTTGCGTACTCCCTCAAAGTAAAGCTCCCATCCCCGCTCACGGAAAATAGCCTCGTTCAGTGCAGCTTTGCTTGCCACATCTGCTGTTCCCAGGTTACCAAGACCGCCATGTTTCTGGCGAACCTCGTTTACAAAACCAATCGCTTCTGCAGTAGGACCACTGTTCTGGTTGATAGCTTCTGCCAGCATCAGCAACACATCTGCATAACGCAACAATGGAATATCATTTCCCTGGAAATCGGCACCCCCGGATTCATCAGGATATTTACGTAAAACAGGCCCCCGCATATTGGTACGTGTTTTTGCCTGTCCGCCAATGGCAGTATAAGAAGCGATCAATAATGTTCTTCTTTTATCTGCAGGATCGAAGGAATCATAAAAAGCCCAGGTAGGTGTAAATGCACCGGCAGGACTGGCCCAGCCACTTGGCATACTGATGCCTTTCATATCAGCCGGGTAACAATAACGCCCCCAGATGTTGAAGTTGCCTTTCAGGTTATCGCCGGTAGCAGCTTTATCGCAGGTAACGGCCCAGATGGTTTCACTATTCTTTTCCGTAGCCTCACGAAACAGGCTGGCATAATCAGTAACCAGTGAATAACCCAATGGTATTATTTCACGACCTACAGACTCTGCTTTTACAAAATCTTTTTCATTGAGGTAAAGACGCATCAATACTCCCAATGCAAGCCCCTTATTGAAGCGGCCGTATTCAGCAGGACTTTTATCCAGGTTATCAGCCGCATAACGCAGGTCATTGGCAATAGCCGTTACAAAATCGGCACGTGAAGGACGTGTAAGATCGCTCTCTGCATCAGTATTTATTTTAGCAGGATCAAGGATCACCGGTAAGGGGCCATACATGTGCAACAGGTAGAACATTGCCCAGCCACGTCCCATACGCACTTCAGCGATCAACTGTTTTCTTTTGGCATCGCTGAGCACGGTAGCTTTTTCAAGATCAGCAATGATCTGTGTCATACGGGTAACATAGCGCACTTTTTCGAAATGGCTTTGTTTACCCTGGGTAATGAGGAAAGTAAAATCGGCCTTGCTGAAACTTTCAAAGAAACCACCCCATTCCGGAAAAGGAGCAAACTGATCGGAAGAAAGATCAAACATTACCAGGTGACCATATTCATAACTGAAAAACATGTTCTGGTAAGCTACATCCTGGTATCCCCATTTTGCACCAAAGGGTTTGTAAGTAGCAAGCGCATACAGCTCAAACTCTTCAGGTGTTTGCGGAAAAGTGGAAGGTGATAACAGGCCCGATAAGTTTGGATCAAAGTTCTTATTGCAACTGCTGCCGGTTAACAGCAGTACAATCATAACGAAATACAATATTTTTTTCATGATAGTAAGCTTTGTCGTTTTAGAAAGATGCTTTTACACCCAGTGAATAGGTTCTTGCCATTGGATAAGGCGCAGGACCGCCTTTAATGGAAGAAGCCTGAACTTCAGGGTCTATCGTTTTGAAATCGGTAATGATAAAGGCATTCTGTACGTCGGCATATACGCGAAGATTTTTCACATATTTGCTCAGCATGGCTGAATTGAAAGTATAGCCCAGTGTAATGTTGCGGCAACGCAAAAAATCTCTCTTCATCAAACGGATATCAATGCCGGGAGAAATACCAAGACTTGTTTCATTGAAGGCCACACCGGGTAAAGTACCACTGGGATTGCTGGTGCTCCATGCATCTTTAATTCTGTCAGTACCGCTCTGGTTGTTTGACAACAGGCTCAGCGGATCGCCCCAGAGGGTTGTATAATCATTACCCCATGCACCAAACTGACCATAGAAGAAGATACCGAGGTCGATATTCTTATAGCGGAATGTATTGCCTACGCCTAAGATAATATTGGGGTTGCCTTTATACTGTACCACATCTTTATTATCGAGTATTTTATCACCATTCTGATCTACAAACAGCGGAGCTCCGGGTCTGTTGGCACCACCGGTGGTGGGCTGCCATGCAGGTACCTGCTGTCCGGGTTGCAGAATACCATTGGTCTTATATACATAAATAGTTCCGAAGGGATCTTTTACACCGGCGTAAGGAGGCGGAGGTTCGTTGACAAAACGTTCTTCCCACCATGCTTTGTAATGTGTAAGATTGATATTGGTGCTCCAGCTAAAGTTTTGTGAACGGATATTATCTGTATTCAATGTAAACTCATAACCCGTTCTGCGCTGGCGACCACCGTTAACAGGTGAAGTGGAAATGATAGATAACTGTGGCGTAGTGGCATTGCTCAGCAAACGGGTTTTATCTTCTGTAAACCAGTCAAACGAACCGGTGATCCTGTCGTGGAAAAAACCAAAATCAAGACCAATATCCAGTGTATTGGTTACGGGCCATTTCAAATTGGGATTATCAAAAGCAGTTACCTGGTAAGGAATATAAACCGTAGAACCGCTGTTGAAAGTAGCAGCCGTATTATCTGCCGAATAACCACCGTAAGCAGCAGTACCGGGTCTTTCACCTGTTTTACCATAACTGCCACGGAGTTTTAATAAGGAAACCGCGTCCACATTTTTGAGGAATGCTTCATTACTGATCTTCCAGGCTATTGAAGCGGAAGGGAAGTTCTGGTATTTGTTATCGGGGAAAAACTTATCAGCACCATCCCTACGCACACTCAATGACAACACATAACGGTCGAGGAAGTCGAAGTTGGTCCTTGCAAAGAAAGAACGGAATTTATCCTGTCCGCGATAAGAAGTAGGCGTACCAAATGAAGTGGCCGAAGCAAGATTAGCTGTATTGATCGCATCCAGCATACCGTATGCCTCTACTCCTATACCGGTATAATTATCTATATACTGACCTACGCCAGCTACCGCATCCAGCTTTACAAAGTCGCCAAATGTTTTCTTATAAGACAATGTAGCTTCCATTGTCTGGTTCTGGCGGCGGTCTTCAGCAATGTTACCGGTAGCGCGGTACAACTGTCCCCAGAACACTGTTTTAGGGATATAGAAATCACGTACAGCATACTCTGTATTGTAACCATAAGAAAGTTTACCGGTCAATACTTTTGGCAGGATGGTAAAATCGAGCGAGATATTACTCAGCATGCCATTGAAATTGGTGCGGTCGCTTATGTCCAGCAGCGATACCGGGTTGCCTGTAAAACCAAACAATGTATAGTTACCATTATTATCATATACAGGCAGGTAAGATGGATATGCAAGTGCTGCCTGTAACGCATTAAAGCCCTGTGTACCTGAGCCGCCTGTTTGCCAACCGGCCTGCGGGTTGGAATAAGAGTTCCTGTTGGCATTTACACTGGTGTTCAGTTTGAGATACTTGTTCAGTTCAAACGACACGTTGAGGCGACCGGTATATCTTGTAAGGTTAGAGCCTTTCAATGTTCCTTCCTGGTTAAAATAACTACCGGAGAAATAATACACTACTTTATCGCTACCGCCATTCAATGCAATAGCATGGTTATCTACCCTTCCTGATCTCAGTACCTGGCCCAGCCAGTCAGTACCAGCCCCTGCTGAAGCGATCTGTGCATCTGTAAACTTCGGAGTATAGCCCGAGAGATCGACAGGAGTGGTACCGAAAGGGGCCATATTTTTATCAGATAAATATTTATCCTTGCTCAACTGATTATAGTAGGTCATATAGTCCGTTGCATTCAACGGTTTCAGGTAAGGCATGTTTTTGATCAGCGACTCATTACCATCATAAGTAACGATCATACGACCGGCCTTACCTTTTTTAGTAGTGATGAGCATTACACCATTGGATGCAGCCACACCATAAATGGCAGCACTGGCATCTTTCAGAAACTCTATAGATTCTATATCACCGGGGTTGAGACCGGCCAGCATACCCCTGTTTACCCCCTGCACTTCTACAGAACCATTATCAGGCTCCAGCCCGCTATTGGGATATACCACCCCGTCAATTACGATCAGTGGTGTACCCTTACCACGGATAGAGATATTAATATTACCACCCGGCTGTGCGCTTTGCTGGTTTACCTGCAAACCGGCTGCACGCCCAAACAGTAACTCAGGGATACTGTTATTGGCAGCAGCAGGGATCTTTTTAGGATCTACTTTAGCTACTGAAGTACTGATGTCCCTGCGCGTGGTGGTACCATAACCAATTACCACTACTTCACTCATATCGGCAGCATCGTCCTGCATAATAACAGCTATCGGTGCAGTGCCGGTAACTTTTACCTCCTGCGTCTTATACCCCACATAGCTGATTACGAGGGTAGCCCCGGAAGCTGCATTGATAGAAAATGCTCCTTCCGCATTAGAGATAGCAGATCTGTCAGAATTTTTAACGGTGATGGTAGCGCCGGAAAGAGGTGAACCGGCAGCGTTGCGCAAGGTTCCGGTAATTGTTTGCTGTGCAAATAAGGACAGGCTGCAACAGAAAACAGCCAGTGCGGTCATGGCAAACCGGCGCAATCGTTTTTTCACTTGCATTGTTAAGCAGTTTTGTTTTGAGGATTTGCAAACCGGATAGAAATGCCGTCACCGGCGTTTATTGAACTGCCACAATGACAAGCATTTATCCCGGATCGTTAGAAAAGCAAATTACTCACCACTGCTTTATATGGCTTGTCCTATTGTTCATTTCTTTGGTTCTAATCATCCGTTTCAGCGGAGAACAGGATAAATTACCTTCAAATTGAACTACATTTAGGGGAACGATTTTTATACAGAAAGGTATTGCCACATGAAATGCCATTTTTGCACCAACCTGCTGAAACATACTGCCGGGAAACTGCTGTTACTCCTTCTGCCACTTGTTGCCTTGCGTACATCTGCACAGGCACCTTCCCTGAAATTTAAACATATCACCAACGAGCAAGGACTCTCAAACAGCACCATTGAATGTATTTTCCAGGATAGCAGGGGCTTTATGTGGTTTGGTACAAGGGATGGGCTGAACAGGTTTGACGGCTACCAGACTACTATTTACCGGTACGACGCAAAAGACTCCAACAGCATCAGCGATAATTATATACGCGCCATTTACGAAGACAAACAACATTTTTTATGGGTTGCTACTACCAACGGGCTTAACAGGCTGGATATTTCCTCCAACCGTTTTACGCGTTATAAACATAACCCGGCAGATGCTGCCAGTATCAGCAACAACATTGTTACAGCACTGTACGAAGATGCCAGCAGCAGGTTATGGGTCTGCACTGCAGAAGGCGGCTTGAATCTTTTCAGCAATACCACTGGCAACTTCTCCCGTTTTCGCTACCAGGCTGGTAATGCCAAAAGCCTGAGCAGTGATAATACGCAATGCCTGCTAGAAGATAGCAAGGGACGTTTCTGGATCGGTACAGCCAATGGCCTCAATCTATTTGACAGAACATTGCAGCAGGTTACCGGTTACTATACACTGGATAACAGCAGTAAGTCAATTGAAAATAAGATCATCCGTGTTATCTGTGAAGATAAAAAAGGCGACCTGTGGATAGGCACCGAAGACAACGGGATCTTTGTTTTTAATCCCCGGCAAAAAACATTTACCCAGTACCAGCATCGCGAAAAAGACCCGCTGAGCCTTGGCAGCAACCAGGTAAGAAGTATTATTACAGATAAGGAAGGGAATATATGGATAGGTACTGTAAACGGCGGGCTCGAATTGTTTGATGCAACACACCAGGCATTCTTTCATTATAAAAAAGAAACCGACGATCCCGAAAGCCTGTCGCAACGTACCGTATCGGCCCTGCTGGAAGATAAACAGGGCAATCTATGGATAGGTACACACCGTGGCGGTATTAACCTGTACACACCCGGTACTGATAAGTTCGCTTTATACAGACAGGAATCGAAACCGAATAGCCTGAGCTATAATGATGTGAGAAGTTTTTGTGAAGATAACCGGGGTAATATCTGGATAGGTACTGATGGCGGCGGGTTGAATTGCTTTAACAGGCAAACCAACAAGTTTACACATTATAAATACAACCCCTTTGATGCTTCCGGCATCAGCTCCAATGAAGTACTGCATGTAAGCGAAGACAGTGAAGGCAATATCTGGATTGCTACCTGGGGCGGTGGACTTAATTTACTGGACCACCATACCGGCCGCTTTACAAGGTTTACACATGATGCAGCCAATGCCAACAGCATCAGTTCCAATTACGTGCAGAAAGTTTATGAGGACCGCCAGCACAACCTGTGGGTTGCTACTTACTACGGTGGCTTAAACCTGCTTGACAGAAAGACGAGACAGTTTACCAGCTTTATCCGCGATCCGCAAAACAGAACCGCCCTCTCGGGTAATAATATTGTATCACTTACAGAGGACAATGCCGGTAATTTATGGATCGGTACTGATGATGGCGGTTTGAATTGCTATGATCCGGCAACACAAGGTTTCTCACATTATTTCCATACAGACGATAAAATGCCTGATCTGCGGGTACTGTTCTGTGACAGCAAGGGCAGATTGTGGGTGGGACAGACAGGTCTTTATTTATTTGACCCGGCAAAAAAAGCATTCAACCGTTTTACAACCGAAGCAGGCCTGGCTACCGAATTTATCAAAGGCATGACCGAAGATGAAAAAGGTAATTTCTGGATCGCTACTTCCAACGGGCTTACCTGTTTTAACCCGGACACCCATCGCTTTAAAAAGTATAATACCGGCGATGGATTGCAGGGACTGGAATTTGAGGCCAATGCTTATATGAAAACCCGTTCTGGTGAAATGTTCTTTGGTGGCATCAATGGCTTTAACGCATTCTATCCCAGCAGCATTACCAGCAACAGCTTTGTACCCCCGGTCTATCTTACTGATCTCCAGGTTTTCAATCAAAAAGTAATTCCCGGTAAAAATGCACCGCTGCAACAGGATATTAGTGTGGCCAATACCATTACATTATCACATACCCAATCTTCTTTTTCACTTGGCTTTGCAGCGCTGAACTATACAGCTTCAGAAAACAACCAGTATGCCTACAAACTGGATAACTGGGACCATGACTGGAACCTGGTAGGCCCGGAACGCAAAGCATCGTACACCAACCTTGATCCTGGCACTTATACATTTCATGTGAAAGCGGCCAATAATGATGGAGTGTGGAATGAACAGGGCGCCACTATCCGTATTGTTATCCGTCCGCCCTTCTGGGATACCTGGTGGTTTAAATTGCTGGTAATACTGGCAGCCGCAGGTGGCATCATTGCCTTCTATCGTTTTAAACAAAAACTGCATTTACGGAAACTGGAAGAACAGAAGCGGGAGGAGATGCACCAGGAACAGTTGCAGTTCTTCACCAATATATCGCATGAATTCCGCACACCCCTATCATTGATACTGGGTTCGCTTGAAAAATTGCAGAAAGAAACTACGGGCAAATTATCAGTGGATTATTATAAGATCATGCAAAGGAATATTCACCGCATGACAGGGCTGATCAATGAACTGATGGATTTCCGTAAAGTGGAAACCGGTATTCTTGAACTGAAAGTAATGCCGGGCAATATCAGCCTTTTCACAGAAGAGATCGCTGAAGAGTTCTGTGAGCTGGCCGCGCAAAAACAGATCAACTTTACAGTGGAGGTACCGGATAACTTACCTGAGTACTGGTTTGACAGGCTGGTACTGGAAAAGATCGTACTAAACCTCCTGAGCAATTCCTTTAAATATACTGCCGACGGAGGCCGGGTAGCTATACAACTGTTTACAGATCTTAATCACTTTACTCCTTCTTTTTCCAATGAACTATTGTTACCAAATGAATACAAGGGAAAACAATATGCCTATATCCGTGTAGCAGACAATGGCATTGGTATTTCCGGCGACTCTATCCGTCATTTGTTTGAACGTTATTATAAAATAAGTGATTCACATCTTGGTTCTGGTATAGGTCTTGCCTTTGTAAAAAGCTTAACAGCCCTGCACAAAGGACATATCTATGTTTACAGTGAGCGCAATAAAGGCACCGAGATCATTATTGGCATACCGGTACATAAGGAGGACTATAAACCAGCCGAAAGATGGGTACACAATAATGAACCGGTAATGCGGCTTGAAAGCATTCATTACCGCGACGAACAACCCGCTCTTACAACAGATGAACATACACACGATATCAATAATACAGCCAATGGCAAGTACCACATACTACTGGCAGATGATAATGATGAGCTACGCCAATTCATCAAGGATAGCCTGCAACCCGTTTACCATGTAACAGAGGCAACGGATGGCTACAGTGGCTTAATAAAAGCCCGTGAAGAATTTCCCGACCTCATCATCAGCGATGTAATGATGCCTGGTATGAATGGTATTGATTTCTGCAAACAGGTAAAAGAACATATTGATACCAGCCATATTCCCTTTATGATGCTGACGGCCAAAGATGCACCGGCAGCCCGACTGGAAGGCGTAGATTCCGGTGCTGACTTTTATTTTGCCAAACCTATCAGCATCGACCTGCTGCAACTGACTATCCGCAACATTTTCGATCAACGAAGGATCTTAAAAGAACGATACAGCAAAGATCATTATGCTGCTACTAAAGAGCAGGTGCATTCTACTAAAGACAAACTGTTTATGGACGACCTGCTGGCCATTATTGAAGCACAGCTTACCAACCCGGATATGGACGTGGATTATATCTGCAGTAAGATCGGCATGAGCAGGACAAGATTGTATGAAAAGATAAAAGGCATTACCGGTCAGTCTATCGGGGAACTGGTTCGTACTATACGCCTACGCAAAGCTATCCAGATCATGACGCATGAAGATGTTCCGCTTACTGAAGTGATGTACCGGGTAGGCATCCAGACACAATCTTACTTTACCAAAGCATTTAAAAAGGAATTTGGCAAAACGCCCACGCAGTTTTTACAGGAACTGAAGAAATAGGTGTTAGCTGTTAGCGACCTACAACAGATCTCAAAAAAATGCTAGCCTGCATCCGAACATTAACAGATGGTTATTACAAGACAGTTTATGTAATATTTCACAATACAGCATCCAGGATAAAATATTACCTATGACAATTATTCTCCGTCTTGTATTTCCCATACTCTGCTTCTTATTCATTATTCCCCAATGCAAAGCACAGCAAATCTTAAATGGGAAATATATCGGTCTGGAAAAGATAACCGTTACGCCTGACGGTACCATGTATTGGCCCGGCATTTATAACTTCGGGCCCCGTATCGGAAAGATGGACAGCAGTTGGTATCATGAAACGACTATTATCGTTACAGACACCTCCATTGTAGTGGAAAAAAGACCATTATCAATTAAAAACGGGATAGTAACCTACTCCGATTCTACAGGTGGATTTTATTTCTACAAAACAGTTTCTAAAAAAGCCAAAGATTCATCATGGTCTATTATGTGTTCGCTGGAAACCTGTAAATACTGTCCACACACCGCTACGGCAACTCCAAGATATATACATGTATTTTACACCATACATCCCGGAAAAACAGACTGGCTCATAGATACAGAATTTGAAAAAGGGCTTTTATTCAGGAAACAGGAGTAAGCACCGGCCTGCGCCGCACGAGTTGACAGGTATTAATAAACAATGATGCGGCGATCAGCAGTCGCAGACGAAACACCTGTTTCAACAAAAACATAAACGCCTTTACCCAGCTTCTTCACATAAACATACAGTTCAGCAGGATCTTGTACCGTACAGGTGCCGAGGTATTTCCCCTTTTCGCTATACACATTGTAGGTATGACGGTCTGCCAGCTGGTATGTAGAAAGAGAAGGGTTCTCCGTAACAGCAAAACTGTTGCATACATACAGGCAACCTGCAACAAAAAGAAAAGCAATTTTTTTCATGGCTATACTATTTGCCGTAAAAATAGCTGCCTGCCACATATCAAATATTGAAGAGTCGCCTGGATGTTATAATTCATCACTGAAATGCTTATCCCCCTTTCTAAAAAATCTGCCATCGATCAACACTGCCTGATCATAAACACCGGTAACCTGCAACTGGTAACCGGCATCATTTTAAGAGGTCATTATACCCGATCAACTGAATATTGTGTTTGGTGATAAATGTTCTCACTTCTTTGTCAGTCCACAGATCAGTTACGCCTTGCCTGTCTTCAGCAACATTCTCATAACCTATATGATGGATAGCACGTAACTCCTCATTATCCAGTCCCGGATGCTCCAGGAACATATAAGTTTGACCGGGCTGCAGTGTAGCCAGCATTTTTAAAAAGCTTTCTTTTTTCTCTTTAAAGGTGGCATGTGGCCCATTAAAACCAACAGATTGTACGCCACGCTCTTTCAGGTCAATATCAATATTATATTCCTTTGCCAGTTTGCGGGCCAGTGCAGTAACTTCTGCATTCATATTAACACAGCCCATATGTGCTGAAACGTGACTGATGCGCGGCACCTTTTCTTTAGCCAGTTGTATCTGTGCACGAAATTCTTTTTCAATATCTTCCAGCTTCCAGTTATGCTCCACTAAAGCGCCATTGGGATAATTCTTATCTGCCCATATTTTAGGATAGAAATAACCATCCTTATCAGTAAGGCTCGGGCATACAGATACCGGTCGCCATTTAACGTTGTCCCATTCACTTGTTAATGCCAGGTGCACACCTACATCTACCCCGGGATTCTCCTGCAACAACTTAACCGCTTCCGGAAACCAGGGCGATGGCACAATTATTTCAATTGACTTTTCAATTCCCTCTTTATAGGTTTTGATCAATGCCAGGTTAC
Organism: Chitinophagaceae bacterium; assembly: GCA_047602185.1. Classification (GTDB taxonomy): domain Bacteria; phylum Bacteroidota; class Bacteroidia; order Chitinophagales; family Chitinophagaceae; genus PMP191F. Next base: position 3,303,534 of record JASGHY010000001.1, read on the forward strand.
CACTGTGCGAAAATCCCATGTCATCTCCCCTGATGATCAGTTGTGGCGGAGCAGTTTGTGCTGTAATACCTGACAAAGCAGACAGGAAAATAACGGTCACAAAAACAAGTGCTTTATGCATAACGTACTGTTTAAGTCAGGCAACAATATAGCTAAAAGCAGGTTTGCGCGCAAGTACAATGATATGAAACACACGCACTTGATCAATGCCGTGAAATATATTTTGCGCAACCATCCAGTTGCATGTATATTTGCAACCAGTTAGTTGCACATAAATAAACGCCACCATGAAGCGAGATGTATTTAATGCTATAGCCGATCCTACCCGCCGTGCTATATTAAGCCTGATAGCGATCCAGGCAATGACGCCCAATGCCCTTGCCGAACATTTCAATACCAGCCGGCAGGCAGTATCAAAACACATACAGGTGCTGGCAGAATGTAAGCTGGTAAAACAGGAACTATCAGGAAGAGAGATCTATTATCATTTTAATCCTAAAAAAATGAAAGAGATAGCAGACTGGCTGGAACCCTTCAGACGTACATGGGAAACCAGGTTCAATCAACTGGAAGATGTATTGACCAATTTAAAAAATAAAAAGTCATAACCATGATCATTAACAAACAAGCCAACTTCACTAAAGATGTTGCAAAGAAAACAATTACAGTAGATAAAGACTTTGATGCACCGCTTGAAGATGTATGGCGTGCGTGGACAGAAAGCGAACTGCTTGATCAGTGGTGGGGCCCAAAACCATGGAAAGCCGTAACTAAAAGCATGGATTTCCGTGAAGGAGGTCACTGGCAATATGCTATGGTGGGGCCTGATGGAGATAAGCAATGGTGCAGGGAAGAATTTAAAGCTATTGTAAAACACAAAAGCATCAGCTTTAAGAATGCTTTTTGTGATGAACAGGGAAATATCAACAACAGCTTTCCTGTAATGCAATGGAAAGCCGAATTCCTGCAGGAAGGAGATACAACTAAGGTAGTAATCACTATTACGTTCTCCAGTGAGGAAGAGCTTAATACAATCGTTGAAATGGGCTTCCAGGAAGGCTTTACTGCCGGACTTGGCAACCTGGACGAATTACTGGCAAAATAATTCTGCAATTATCTTTATAAAACAAAAGAGGATGTTGAAGCACCCTCTTTTGTTTTTATTGATCGCTGTCTGTCAGATTACATGCCTTTACTTTTCTTACCAGCAGGCATTTCTCCTTTTTTGGCACCGCCTTTCATCCATGTGTACATGGCAAGTGCATTGTAAGCCTGGCCTTCTGCCTCTTCATGAAAAATAACATCAGAAAGGTCAACCCCACCATCACGCAATAAAACCAATAACTGGTACATCATAAACATATGTGGCCCATAATGGCCGCTATCATTACCTACCCGGGTTATTTTTCCACCTGCTGCTACTATCCATCCGGCACTGCGGGCAGGTCCTCCTGCCAGGTAGCGGGTATGTACATCACTTGAACGTCCGTATTTATCTTTTTCAGCCCCAAGCGCTTCAGCTTCCTGGCCATAAAGTTTCCAGTCTTCAGACAATACATACTGGATAGCACCGCTCATGCTACGTCCCTCAGCATCCTTCAGTACTCCACCATCCACACTCAATAAATAATTCTTCCTGGCTTCCTCGCTTTTCCATGCACCCCGGCTAATCAGTGATTCCTTCTTTCTCATTTCTCTCCCTTCAGCCGGCTGATAAGATAATGCGCCTGCTTTATCATACTGATAGTTAACGTCATTACCTTTTATCTTTTGACCTTTGGGAAGTGCTTCTATAGAGTCCACAAGAGCTTCCGGCCAGCGGAAATGCTTACCAGCCTCAGGCCGCTCCTTTTCAGCAACGGCAACCTCTTCTTCATCACCGGAACTTTCAGCCAGTGCAGACAAATGTCCGATGTCACGGGAAGAAGTAGCTCTCGCTTTAGTGACGGGAACAACCCGCCTTGTGGTAGCACCACGGGATGGACCTGCAATTTCAGGTGTAATCTCAGCCAATGTAGTATCGTTTGTATCCAGATCAAGACCCGCAAACCTTATAATCATTCTTGGCCCGGGTACCAGCCTTACCTCATAACCAAATGATGTTTCACGCAGAATAATTCCTTTCCGGTCACTTATCATTGGTAAATTGGGCAATACACGGGTACCTCGCGGCAATCCTTTGTCTACTACACGCTGTACAACCGGTTGCAGATTATTTGAAGATTGTAATGCCTTATTGACCTTAAGCTGAGCCGTTCCGACACCTTTAGTATGCTGAGCAGGAGGCATATTATTAGCGACAGCTTTACTTTCTCCTCTATGTTCTGAACGGGTTAGTGTATACATAAAAAGGATAAGTTGATATTATCAATTAAACATACTCTAAAACAGCTTATGCTTAATAGTTAGTTATCCCCATTTCCACATATTCATAGACATACCCCTTTTCAAATACTTCAGTCCCGGGCGGTATTTGCAGGCTATATAAGCAATCAGGCCCTCCATCATAATTCACACCAACTCAATGCTTATCAATATGCTCTGTTCAGAATATTTTCAAAATCAATTACTATGTTTGGGGATGAAGATCCTGATCATAGAAGACGAAATACCGCTGGCACAAGGTATTGGCACCTATCTTTCCGGCGAAAACTACCTTTGTGAATACGCTACTACTTTCCGGGAAGCCATTGACAAAACTGATATTTTTGACTACGACTGTATTTTACTGGATCTGATGCTGCCCGGTGGTGATGGCATCAAAATACTGGAAGAGCTGAAAGCTCAAAATAAAAAGGATGGCATCATTATCATTTCCGCTAAAAATTCATTGGAAGATAAAATAAAAGGACTTCAGATCGGGGCAGATGACTACCTCACAAAACCATTTCACCTTTCAGAACTGGCAGCCCGTATTTACTCCGTTATCCGGCGCAAGCAATTTGGCAATTCGAACTTTATAGAGCTAAACGAATTGAAGATTGATCTGCCCGGCAAAAGTGTAATGATTAACAATAAGTCGGTATCACTTACCAGGACCGAGTTTGATCTTCTACTCTATTTTATCAGTAATAAGAACAGGGTGATCTCTAAAAGTACGCTCGCAGAACATCTTTCAGGCGAAATGGCCGGGGTATTTGACAGTTATGATTTTGTATATGCACATATCAAAAACCTGAAAAAGAAACTACAGGAAGCCGGTTGCGGAAGCTATCTGAAAACCCTGTATGGTACAGGTTATAAATGGGATATATGAATAAACTGCTCAATCAATCTCTGAAAAAATTCATTGTCTATGCAGGCATTGTGCTGGTATGCAGTATACCTGCTTATTATATTATTATCAACCGCCTGTGGCAATACGAGCTGGACGAGCATGATATCATTATAACTACAGAAGCAGCCCGCGAAGATAGCTTCCTCATCATTCTTGCTGTTACATCCCTCACCACGCTGTTCTTTATTCTGCTAATGACCGGGCTTATACTTATTAACCGGAGAATATCCAAACGTTTATGGCAGCCTTTCTATAATAGTCTTGAAAAGATCAGGCATTTCAGCCTGGATCAACAACAAAAGATCGAATTTGAAAAAACGGACATTGAGGAATTTGCAGAACTAAATCAAAGTATTGACAAACTGATAGTGGGCAATATAGCAGTGTACAACCAGCAAAAAGAATTTGCAGACAATGCATCGCACGAGTTGCAGACGCCGCTGGCAATTGTGCAATCGAAGCTGGACTTATTATTACAGAGTAGTTCTTTAACAGACGAACAATATAATATTATTGAAGATGCCAATAAAGCATTGGCAAGAGTATCGAGGATCAATAAGAACCTGTTAATGCTTACCAAAATAGAGAACAGCCAGTTCATGGAAAAAGAGCTGGTGAACTTCTCTGATCTTTTACAGTACATGCTATCGCTCTTCGCGCATTTTGCAGAAGAAAAACAATTAAAGATAGAAACCAGCATACTTCCCGGCGTAATGCTGGAAGGAAATAAAATACTGATCGACATTGTGGTCACTAATTTACTGACCAATGCCATCAGGCATGCACCCGTAGCAGGAACCATCTCAATTGAACTTACTGAAACTGCTTTATCAATATCTAACACAGGCACGGGGTCATTAAATCACGATAAGCTATTCAAACGTTTTGGCACAATATCTTCCAATACACCCGGCACAGGACTGGGGCTGGCATTGGTAAAGCAAATATGCATACGTTATAAATGGCAGGTATCCTATCGTTTTGAAAAGAGCACACATACTTTTCTAATGCTTTTCTAATTTGAAATCCCTTCCAAATCAGGTGCTAACTATGCAGAAACACCTGGGTAATGAAAAAAAGATGGCTTATTTATATTTTCTTCCTGTTCGCAATCTCATCAGCAAAGGCACAAACTCCTAAAATTACACTTAGCGGTTTAATCAAAGATACCAGAAGCGGCTCTGTGCTGGCATTTGCAAACGTTGCACTTAAAACAACCAAAGACAGCAGTTTTGTAACGGGTACCATCTCTGGTGAGGATGGCAGGTTTCAATTAGTGGATGTAAAAAGTGGCAATTATTTACTTGAAATATCTCACATAGGTTACCAATCGAAATTACAGGCGGTAACTGTCGGACAGCTCAGCAACTTCCTCGATCTCGGTACTCTTGAACTTGCAGAAGATGCATCCTCGCTTCAGGCAATTACCGTGACGGGTAAACAGGAAACAGTTTCGTCCAGGATGGATAAAAAAACCTTTACCGCAGCCGATAATATCAGTCAGTCAGGTGGCTCTGTATTAGAGGTAATGAAGAACCTACCGGGAATAACGACCGGCCAGGATGGAAAGATACAGTTACGCGGCAGTGAAAAGGTGATGATACTCATAGACGGCAAACAAACTGCCTTAACAGGGTTTGGCGCTCAAAGCGGGCTGGATAATATTCCAGCCTCAGCCATTGAAAAGATCGAGATCATTAACAACCCATCCTCAAAATATGATGCGAATGGCAATGCTGGTATTATCAATATCATCTTCAAAAAAGAAAAGAAAGAAGGGTTTAATGGCAAGATCGGGTTTGCCGGTGGAGCAGGTGCCTTATGGATAAAAAAAGCGAACTATCCCGGTATAAGGCCACAATACCAGGGTACTCCCAAGATCAATCCGTCGCTTTCACTCAATTACCGTAAAAACAAAATAAATATTTTCTTCCAGGGAGATGATCTGTATACCAAAACCTTGAATAAGAATGAATTTGCCGACAGGTTTTATGACAATGGCGATACCATCAGGCAACAAACCAAAAGAAACAGAACCACTAATATCGTAACACTTAAAACAGGAATGGATTGGTTTATTGACCAGCAAAATACAATCACTGTTTCAGGACTGTTCAGCAGTGAGAAAATACTTGACCGTGGTGATGAACCTTTCTTCAATGGCGACCTTTCAAAAAGAGAAAGGCTCTGGCAATTCCTGGAAGATGAATTAAAAACCACTGTTACGGTTTTTACAGGATGGCAACATAAATTCAAACAGCCGGGCAGATCATTGAATGTTAATTTCAATTACACCTTTCACAGGGAAGATGAGAAATATTTCTTCACTAACATTTATCCTTCTTACACTGGTCTTGATTCTTTTAAGCTGGTATCGGATGAACATGTGGCCGACCTGAACATAGACTATGTACATCCCCTAAAATATGGCCGGTTTGAAACCGGTATCAAGTTCCGCAGACGTTATATACCGGTTAACATGCAATTCAAACCCGGTCTTAATTCACCGCTTGACTCTACTGCCGGAGGCTGGGCCAATTATGGCGAAACCATACCTGCCGTATATGGTAACTATGTATTTGAAAATAACAACTTTGAAGTGGAAGCAGGTATCCGTTTAGAATATGTGTACCTGGAATATGATGTAAATCCCAATCACCCCACTTATAAAAGCGATGGTTACAACTATATGCAGCCTTTCCCGAATGTGAGAGTCGCCTATAAAATAAACGACAACAACAAATTATCCCTGTTTTACAATCGCCGGGTAGACAGGCCCAACGAAGTAGATATCCGCATCTTTCCCAAATACGATGATGCTGAGATCATTAAAGTGGGCAACCCTGCATTACGTCCACAGTTCACCAATACATTTGAACTGGGATACAAAACATCCTGGACAGGAAGTTCCCTGTTCTCTTCCGTCTATCACAAACGAATGAATGCTACTATCAGCCGTATTGCCAGTATTGTACCCGGTAGCAACCTGATCTATAATATTTTCCAGAACGCAGGCAAAAGCTACAGCACCGGCATTGAATTAATTTATTCACGGGATATTGCTAAACTGGCTACAATTAATCTTAACGTGAACGGATATCAGAATATCATTGATGCCTTTACCGTGGTTAATAAATACCCGGTTGAAAATACCTATTCAGCAGCAAGAGAAGATATCTTCTCTGGAAATGTAAAGATCAACGGCCTGTTTCATTTACCCGCACAAACAGATGCACAGGTAACTGTTATTTACCAGTTGCCTGATCTTATTCCGCAGGGAAAAACATTCTCACGTTTTTCAATTGATCTTGGCGCTAAGAAAAGCATACAAAAAGGAAGAGGCGAACTATTTATGAATGCTACTGATATAGGCAATACACTACGGGTAAAGAAAGAGATCAAAGGCAATGGGTTTCGCTATACCAGCAATGACTATTATGAAACCCAGGTGTTTCGCCTGGGCTATAATTATAAATTCTAACATTAAACTTTTAATAAATGTGTCGCCAAAATTGGGTATATTAATTCCAAAATTTACCCATGAGGCGCTTTACCCTCATCGTTATATTATGTATTCCATTACTGTCAGTTGCACAACAAAAAGGACACATCAAAGCCGGTGCATTAAACATCTATTACCAAAGTACTGGTACTGGTAATCCTTTGTTATTGCTACATGCCGGTTTCCAGGACATGCGCATGTGGGAGCAGCAGGTAAGTTATTTCTCCCCCAACTGGCGTGTGATCACCATCGACCTGCCGGGGCATGGCAATAGCAAGGGAACAGATACCGTTACGCTAATAGCAGATATACTTCGCATAGTAATGGATAGCCTGCAGCTTCAGCAGGCATCAGTAGCGGGACTTTCACTGGGTGCTGCCTGTGCGCTGGACCTTGCACTGGCCTATCCCCAGCGGGTAAACAAACTGGTGCTCTGCTCGCCGGGCTTAAGCGGCTGGCCAGATGTAATGAAGATGGATACATTAAGCCAGCAATTATTTCAGCATACAGACAGTATCATGAGCAGCAATAACGACAAGGCTATTGCTGAAAATTTTACAAGGCTTTGGTATGATGGTCCTTTCCGGAAACCGGACGAAGTTGATGTGAATGGCCGCAACTATATACTTTATACTACTTTAAAAACGATACAACAGAGTAAACATACATGGCCCTGGCCAGTATTTGACAAACAGGGCGCTGCAAAAAGATTAGATTCCCTGGCCATTCCCGTACTGATCGTTGCAGGTAGTCTTGATGTGCCTTTTATACTGGATGCTGCCAGGTACATTCACCAACAGGTAACTACCTCTATGCTGCAGATCCTCTCCAATGTGGCCCACATGATCAACATGGAAAAGCCGGATGACTTTAATGTACGTTTGAGCAATTTCCTTGAAACGCAACAACCACTATAATTTATCGCCTGCAAAGGCCCGACCTGACAGGTCTGAGCCGCTACGGGAGCTTCCTTTGTAAAAGTATTTTCAAAGCTCCGCTTAGACCTCAGGTCTGAATCGCGACAATCTCTATGCTGCAGATCCTCTCTAATGCAGTTCATATAATCACCGAAACCCGAGAATTTTCTTTCGCAATAAATAACTTAGCAAAACTTACTATCTTGGGCGCCAACCCAACCAACATGGAAGCTGTGATTTTCTGCGGGATCCAGGCAACAGGTAAAACAACGTTTTTTAAAGAACACTTTTTCAAAACGCATATCCGTATTTCACTGGATCAATTAAATACAAGAAATAAAGAACAGAAATTTATTGAAACCTGCATTGCTACCCGCCACCCCTTTGTAATAGATAATACCAATCCTACCAGGGAAGAGAGGCAGAAATATATCAGCATTGCCAAAACCAATAAATTTAAAGTAACAGGCTACTATTTTCGTTCCAAACTAACCGAGGCTATTGAAAGAAATAACCATCGTACCGGAAAAGAATTGATCCCGGAGATCGGGATCAAGGGTACCTACAAAAGACTTGAACTTCCGGTACCGGAAGAAGGTTTTGATAAATTATATTATGTAGAGATCAACGAACAGGCATTTACAATAAAAGAGTGGACCAATGAAATTTGATGATTTAGACCTAAAAATGAGGATATATGAAACCTCTCAGGACAGAAGCGTTTTGCCGGGCATGTACATAGTAGCGAGAATCGACGGACGGAGTTTTACCAAACTTACCAAAGAGGTGTACAAATTTGAAGCCCCCTTTGACGAAAAGTTCAGGGATTATATGATTGAAACCGTAAAGCACCTTATGAACTGTGGCTTCAGTGTTATATACGGCTTTACTGAAAGTGATGAGATCTCATTGCTCTTCCATATTGACGAAGCTGCTTTTTCAAGAAAAACAAGAAAGTATATTTCCATACTGGCAGGTGAGGCCAGTGCCCGGTTCTCAACACTATTGGGAGGTGTTGGCGCTTTTGATTGCCGCCTTTCAGAATTACCCAATAAACAACTTGTTGTTGATTATTTCAGGTGGCGTAATGAAGACGCTCACAGAAATGCCCTAAACGCACATTGCTATTGGCGATTGAGGAAAGATAATCTTTCACAACGCGAAGCTACTGCCCGAATTGAAGGTATAAGTACCAGTGAAAAAAATGAACTGTTATTTAAGTATGGAATAAACTTTAATGAATTACCTGACTGGCAAAAAAGAGGAATTGGTGTTTACTGGAAAGAAACAGATCGCGAAGGCTTTAACCCCAAAACCAATGAGCGGGTTATTGTAAAAAGGAGAGAGTTATTTACAGACCTTGAACTACCTATGCGTGATGACTATAACCAGTTCATATTGGATCTCATTAATAAGAATGAAAAAAGCGAGCTAATTGATTCCTGATAGAAACTATCTGCAAACTGCAGAAGCCCGACCTGACTGGTCTGAGCCGCTACGGGAGCTTCCTTTGTAAAAGTATTTTCAAAGCTCCGCTTAGAGCTGTCAGGTCTGAATCGCGACAAACTCTATGTTGCAGATTCTTCCATCGCTACGCCATCTGCAATAACAGCGACAAACTTAAAACCTATAACCTACAACTTATAACTTACTCCAGCACCCACTCTACCTGGTCCTCCAACTTCTTACCTCCGTCTGTCACTACCACTTTCAACTGGTTCTTTCCTTTCTTTAACGTAACTCCTTCAAACACATAATGCACCGGCGACTCTTTTACAACCGGTTGTATAGCCAGCTTTTTTCCATTGAGGTACAAAACAGGAATACCGCGATTGGAATATACGGTAACAGGTGTTACGGCATTTTGTCTTTGTACAGTACGTCTTTCAGTAATATATACTACCGGCTCTTTGCTCCAGTTGGCCTTGTACCAGTAAAACGCATCCTTACGCACAGTGCGGTCAAAACTTACCAGCCCCTTCATATTGCGTGCAGGCATACTGCCCCTATTCCACATAGGAGTAGCAAAGTCAAACATATTCCATACATAGGAAGCTGTGATATAAGGATGCTTTGCTATAACAGGCCATTGGATCTCGTGGGTCTTTGTTTCAAAGTTCTCAGGGTATACAGGAGATGTATATTTCCATGAATCAGGTAAGGTAGCCTGTTCCTGTTGCTGAAGAAGGTTACCATCCGCACCGTATTCGGTAAGAATAACAATATTATCAGGGTAATTCTTTTCCAGGCCACTGGCCCATGCATCCAATCCGCCAATCTTTCCTTCATACCAGCCATAATAACGGTTCATACCCTGTACATCCGCATTCAGGTTGGTAGGCTTATCCATTTCGCCATAGCCACTTACGGATACCGTGTAGCGATAAGGATCCAGTTGTTTGGCAAGATCATTCAGGTTACGGGTAAGCACGGCAGGATAATCAGCCTGCGTTTTTCCATATACTTCGTTGTGCAGTCCCCAGATATAGATGGAAGGGTGATTGTAATTCTGTTTGATCAACTCTTCCAGCTGCTGCTTTGCATTATCACCTTCCTCACGCGTAAAAGTATTTACAAAAGGAATTTCTGCCCAGATCACAAATCCCATGCTATCGCATTGAGAATAGAGATACTCTGCCTGCTGGTAATGTGCAAAACGAATAGTAGTAGCGCCAACCTCCTTTATAATATCCAGGTCTTCTTTATGCTGTGCATTGCTAAGCGCATTACCATATTGCCACCTGTCCTGGTGACGGCAAACGCCATACATGGGGTAAGCTTTTCCATTCAACAGCATTCCCTTACCTGCTACCAGTTCAAACCTGCGGAGCCCCAATGGCTGTACTACATTATCGATCACTTCACCATCGCGGATTACCTCTGTTACACATTTGTATAAATAGGGATTATTGAAACCATCCCACAATACCGGGTTGTTTAAAGTAAAGTCCTGTACAAACTGCTGCCTGCCCTGTGTGGTTACAGTATGCTGTGTAGTTCTGGTAAAATACAGTTTGCCCTCCTTATCATAAATACTGTTCCTGATACCAATGTTCACCGGCTTACCGGTAATGTTCTCTACCTTAACGGCTACCGACACCTCAGCAACTTTGCTGCTGACATTTTTCTGTGATATATAAACACCCGGAGAAGCATAATCTGTAGTAGTAATATTTACCGGGTTGCAGATGATCAGTTGTACAGGGCGATAAATACCTCCGTAAATACCAAAAAGGAAATGATTGACAGGTATTACATCTTTCCTGGCTGTATTATTTACTTTAACTACCAGCGTATTTGCCTGTCCGTATTTAACAGCATAAGAAAGATCGAAGCAAAATGCGCTGTACGATCCCTTATGTGTACCGATCAGCACATTATTTACATAAACATCAGCCACCTGCCCTACTCCTTCAAAACGAATAAATATTCGTTTCCCCTTCAGCTCATTACCAAACACATATTCTTTACGATAAATAGCTTCACCTTCATAAAAGTCCTTGCCCAATTGCATATCTGTTGCATTCCAGGTATGCGGCAGGTCTACTTCTTTCCAGTCAACACTGCTGTTGGCAGTATCAACAGACTTTTTAAATTGCCAGCGATCGTTGAAGGTTACTACCTGTCTGCCTGTTTGTGCAAATCCCTGCTGAAACACTGCCGCACAAACCCACAGGCACCATAGTAAAACCAGTCTTCTCATGTATATCATCAGTTTCTTTGTTCTTTATGTTTTTGCGTCTTCGCGCTTTTTACTGGTACCGGTATTTTTCTCCAATGTCATTTCAATAACAAAGGGCACATCGGTTACCAATGTTTTTGGAAGGGTAATGTCATAATACAGGTTAGCATCTTTGTCCATACCCGGATCGCTGGTTACCAGCGGCAGGTTTTGCTTATTCAGCAGTAACCTGGCACTCTGCGGATGCAACCCATAGTTCTTTGGAACAGGTACCCGTATAATATTATTGACAGAACGATTAAAGACAGTTAAGTAAAGCAAATTGCCCTTCCTGGTAAAATAACCATAGTCAGGTTTGGGCAAGCCTGCATATTCCACATTATAAACAGCTTCCTTATTTACGGCAAGCCAGCTACCCAGTGCTTTTGCAATATCCTGTTCTTCCTTGCGTATGGAGCCATCTCCTTTAGGACCAAAATTGATAACAAGATTGCCACCCAGTGATACAGCCTGCATCAGCATACCGGTAAGATCGTAAGGCGTTTTGATATACTGGTTAGACCAATTGGCTTTATATCCCCATTGATTTGGCGGAATGGTCATTACACAATCCCAATCATTGCCATGCACATCTTCTATCTGTTTAGGCAATTTACGTTCCCATCCCTGTTCATAGTCACCGATCAGCCTGCCATTGGAGTCAGTATGCCGCTTACCCAGGTCATCAGGACGAAAGCGACTGCCAATAATTAAACCGGGGACCAATGCACGCATTTCTTTTTCCAGATCGTCTGCAAAGGCTGCCTGCTTTACCCAGGAAGCATCCCAGGTACCATCAAACCACAAACCTTTTACGGAAGGATATAAATGCAGCAGTTCCAGCAACTGGTTACGGGTAAACTGTTTGAACCCTTCAAATGCAATACTATCCTCCGGAGTTTTGATACTGTAGCGCCATCCGGGGTGATGCCAATCCATGACAGAAAAGTACAATATCACATCAATGCCTTCTTTGTTATACGCATCGACCAATGGACCAATAATATCTTTTTTATAGGGCGAGCTGGCAACAGTATAATTGGTAAACTTACTGGGCCACAGGCAAAAGCCATCATGATGCTTGGTAGTGATGGTAACGTAGCGTGCTCCCATTTGCTTAGCGGTACGCGCCCACCCTGCAGCATCAAATTTGGTAGGATTAAATTGATAGATCAATGAATCGTAAGTGGAATTGGGAATACCGTTCCAGGAGCGGATCCATTCTGCAGCGCCATTATATTCTTTACCATTCCATTGTCCGCCGGGAATAGCATACAAGCCCCAGTGAATAAACTGTCCCAGGCCATAACCGCGCCATCTTGCCATGGCACTGTCTGTACGCTTGCCAATGCGGTGCGCGCCGTGCTGCAAGGGAATGGTGTCTTTCACCACTGCCTGACCAATACTTATTTGCTGGCACAGCAGAACAGGCAGCAAAGACAATAAAGCGCTTTTCAGCATTGAGCGTTTTCTTTTCATTTTATTTATTTCCGGATGCGCTATAACCCGCACCAGCAATGAAAGTAAATAAAATAAAGGTGCGCACAGAGCGCAAACGATTGCCCAAAAACAAAACAAATAAACCTGTTGAAATTCTGTTAAACCAGTAACAACCTGCCAAAAACTCCCGGTAAATAATATTTTTGCAGCTTCTTTCTCATCTCTCAATTTTCAGCACAAACTCATGTACTTTTCAAGATCACTGACCCTGATGAATACTGCCAGGCTATCATTCTATACCTGTTTATGCCTGCTTTGCTTTATAACAGTTTCCTGCCGTAGCACCAAACCCGGGCAGGGACTCAGCATCCTGCAACAGGATACGGATACGGTCGCTATCCGTCAGCGTATAGCAACCATCAAAGGGATCAGTAATGATGTGTTTGAACCACATAGCTTCCAGGGAGCCGCAGGTATCCCTTTACAATACCGTTTACTGAGGCCATCACCAACTGATCAATCCCGGCAATACCCACTCATCATCGTATTTCATGGTTCGGGAGCCAGTGGTGCGGATAATGAGAAACAGCTGGGGCTGCTGGCCAAACTATGGGCTACGCCACCAATCAGGGAAAAATATCCTGCTTATATAGTAGTTCCCCAGTTCCCGGCACGATCATCCAACTACACAATGGATAGCAACCGGCATGTGCTGGCATCAGTACCACAACCGGCATTGCAGTCAGCACTGCAACTGGTAGACTCTCTCAGGAAAGCATTGAATGCCGATAACAGTAGGATCTATGTAGTGGGATTCTCGATGGGCGCTTCTACTGCTATCAATGCAATGACCTACAGACCCGGGCTTTTTGCAGCAGGTGTAAGCATATCCGGCATTCCGCAATTTGAGAAGGTAAATGAACTGGCCGGCATTCCATTGTGGCTTATACATGGCAACAGCGACACCGAAAACCCTATAGACAGCGACAAGCTGTTCTTTAAAGAAGTGAACAGTAAAGGCCAAACAAGGTTCTGGATCTATGAAAACACCAATCACAATGATATTTTTTCTAATACACTGCTGGGAGAAGATATTCCTGCGTGGTTGTTCAACAAGCATAAATAGATCGGTTATCCGTGTATATGTAAGTTGCAATCAAGCGGCTTAACCTGTCAGGTTTGTTTTCCTATAAGCGGAAGTTATATAAATCAATGCCGCTTAATTAATAACTGATAAAGCGTCCAGCAACGCAACGTCCCCCGGCTGGTGTCCTCACCAGCCGGAACTACACCCCCTTCTCAAACCGCTGGTTCAGTTTACTAATTCCCCCACACAAAGCCTGTAATCTCTTCTTTTATTGTTTTAACATTACACAGATCAATTACAGAATAACGTTATAGTCTATATACCGGTTAAATTAACCATCACAGTTATGGTATTAATTTTTCCGGGTCTGCCGAATCAGCTACTTTAGCCGCCTTAATTCCTACCAGCAAGCATTACCCTCTCTTTTACCCCGGATAAACCACATGCCTCTCAGTTGTTGTTTACAACTGCTGACCTTTTATTAATCATTAAACACTATTGTTATGGCATTTTCACAAGTCAAAAAGGTGCCGGCTTCCGATTCCGGCTCTTCCAATGGATTTAAATTTCTGCCTCCCGGTAATATCAAAGATTTTCCGAATGACCCTATAATACAGGGACTACTGGAGGAGTTGTGGCACACCAACCTTACCGGCTTTACGCAACAGGCCCTGGTAGGAAATACCTGGAACAGCATTAACACTCCCCCACCTACCAACTATTACAATCCTGCTACTGCTACAGATGCAGATAATACGCCAAATGCGGCAGTAAACTGGATACCATTCCCGGGCAGATTCGGAACCTATTATCAGCCCCAGTCAAAACCGGCAATACTCTCCGACGATCAATTACTGGAGCTGGCTGATACCGGTTATTATACCGATGTCAATAATAAAAAGCAAACATTTCCACAGATAACACAATACCCCTGTACTGCTTTCGACGGTCAGAATTTTCCTTCCGGTAATTCCTGCGGCTGCGTAGGCAATCCTACCAACACTATCCCTTACGGACCTTATGGCCCACGTGGCTGGCAGGATGAATACTGCGAATGGTCTGTTACACGTGATAATAATGGTAATATTACCCGCATTGACATTACCTGCGAAAATCCTGAATACTGGAACACACTGTGGATGATAAGCCCTACCAAAGTATTGGAGCTTTACCAGCAGACATTGAATAATCCTAATATTAAAATGGACGACCTGGTATTGAAAAATCTTCAAAACGAAGTAGTGACTGACCCCAGTACCCAAAGGCCAGCCTATAACCCGCTAAACATCTGGAACAGCGGCACCGTTTCCACGCCCACATACGGCGGAGCCATGCATCTTACCAGTACACCCAATACGCTGCAAACAGAAATTGGTCTTGGAGCATCTGCTACCATACCACGTATTGATGGGAATGGTCAACCTATCAGCCCGTCAGATATTCAAACCCTGCTGTGCAGCGCACAATATGGTCAGTACGGACGCAATAGCGATCCCAATATTGGTGCGGTTGTAAATGTTAACACCCAGGATAGCTATGGTACACTGGCCAATCCTCCGGGGTTATATATTCAATTGCCTGACTCTTTTACCCCATTCACAGTTGCAGGAGCCACTACCGATGTTTCCTCCTATTTCAAAGTAACGCGCAAAGGAGGTTCCGTGAATATAGAAGGAAAAGAATATACTATGAACCTGCACGTGACCATTGAAGCTCCGGCAGGTCAACCGGCACTTTACAATATGCTCGTTGACAAAAAGCCATTAAAATGGGCAGGCCAGCTCATGAAGCATTTCAACATGGCGCTCCTTCTTTCTGTTTACGGCACCAATACACAAAAGGCGCTCACCTGTTCTACCTCTCCCACTAAACAATGGCAGGCGCAACCATTACAATTATTCCATCTCGACATCTGGGGAGCTATGACTACACAAACAGTTCCTAACCCGGTAGGACAAAGCATGACACTCCTCAGCAACAGTACATTTATTGCACCTGTTGTGAAGCCCGGCACAACGTACCAGATGTTAGCTACTTATCTGCCGTATAAGGATATCAAAAAGTTCAATTACCTGAACTATCCTACAGTAACCTTCGATCATCCGGGCATTGGCGTCGAAGTGAAGCACGCTTTTCCTCCATTCTCTTATGCTGTACCCGGCAACAGTTACCCAAGCCAGGTAATGGGCATACAACTGGATGTAACTATTGATAAAACTGTACCTCCCGGTATGTACAGTCTTAATATCCAGGATGTAGGCCAAATAGGTACAGGCACATCCATGCCCGCTATGCTGCGTGTAGAGGGAAATTCTTTATCTAACTAAAACATATATTATGAATTACAGGCCACGCCTGTTTAAGAGCCGGTTGCTGCTATCTGCAACCGGCCTCTTATTACTATTATACCTGGGCTCATTTGGTGTTTCCAGGCTCAGAAAGGTCAATACCAATACAACGATCAATTACTGTGTTCCATTCAGGCATGATACCGTTCCTTTTATCAGCCAGGTGCCACCGGATGTAGGTGGCCGGTATATCCCGATCGGTTCCTCGCAGAATGACCTGAATACCTTCGCCTGGTGGGAGTTTGTTGCCCTTAACTGGTGTGATGCAGAAGGAGGTTTCTTCGGAAAGCCCTATGATACACTGCACCCGGTACAATGGCAAACATATATTACCCTGGATCAGCTGTTTCCCCCAAACGGCACAGCACCGCCTGCATGGAATAAACTTAGTGATGAAAAAAAACTGGTACAGCTAAATGGAAAGTCAGCTTACACCAGCCTTGCTGTAATGAAAGATGCCAGTAAAGTAAGCATAGAAATGCTCAGCCGTTTTGATTCCACCATTATTGATACCAACGGTGCAGGCCAGGCAGCGCCCCGTCATGGGCCTAGCTGGCTGGGCGCACAGAATAGTACCAACGTATGGTACGAGATACGTCTCAATAAGGACCTGTACGATTATGTGGTAAAGAACAAATTTTATAATGCCGATAATCAACTGGCCTATGTACAAAAAGGCAGCCGGATGAGTTTGCCATTTGGTACCGCCAATACCGATACCGTAGGCGCGCTGGAACTGAAAGCCGCCTGGATGGAAGTGAACGATATTAAAAACCCTAAATGGAGCCGGTACAAACTTACCAAGGCAATCGTTCAGGATATGAATACCGGTCAGTACCGGCCGGTAATACTGGCATTGGTTGGCTTACATATTTTACACAAAACAAGGCTGCAACAGGCATGGACATGGGCTACTTTTGAACATGTAGATAACGCACCTGATTCGGGAACAGTTGCTGATAAAAGCCGCACCTACAATTTCAACAATCCATCCTGCGGTACCTGTAAAGAAAACCAGCCTCCATCTTACTACCTCGTTCCCGGTGGACCCAAGCCCAAACCGATCCAGGTATCGCGGGTAAGCCCTATAGATGGAATAGCCAGCTATACTAATCAACAGGTTCAACGCTGTATTCAACAGTTCTATCCGGGTTCAGTATGGCAGTATTATCAACTGGTAAATGTAATATGGTCGCAAAGTGGCAATGCCAGTGGTAATAATAACCTGCACACTCCTTTAAATACAGGTTATTTAACTCAGCCCACAATGAACGTAGCCAATACTACATTGGAATCCTACGCTCAGACATTTACCTGCTTTAACTGTCACCGCGGTGCTACTGTGGCCGGGTCTGATACCTATTCTTCAGACTTTAGTTTTTCAATGGGTGCAGCATCATCGCCCGCTTTGCAACTAAAGAAAAACATGCGTTTGAAAAAACTGATAATGATGGAAAAGAAATTAACTGCACAATAACCAGGTCACCCGATGTTGCCCCGCTGGTGGCTGGTGAAGATACCAGCCACGGGCGTCCCCGGCCAGTGTCTCCACCCGCCGGAATACAGCATCAAGGCTAAACGACATGGACTCTTATATATGATAAAGCCGTTTTTATGCGTACATAAAAACGGCTTTTATAAATTTTATTACAGTAACCCATCAACTGATATTATATGGTTAATACTATTCTGCTCGTATATGTACAGGCACTGGGTGGCAAATTTCTGGGACCTAATGCCTATATGCCTTTACAAATAGGGCTTTCTTTTGCCTATAATGGAGTATCATATCCTATTCCCTACTATAAAACAGGCATGGATGACGGGATCATTAACAACTCTTTTATAAGTGGCAATACATCTTTTATGCCTATACTTACTCCTCAAACCAATAACAACCCTTTTGTCAATTATTTAACGCCGGGGTCCAACACCGTATCAGGCCGGTTATCCGTACCGCTCAATAACCTGGAGCTTTCAGGCGTATTGTCTGCATCAATACCACGCAATGGCAATAGCCCGCTGATCATAAACCAGATAGTATCCTTAACGTCCTTATTAAACAGCTATCGCATTACAACCATAATACCCGGGTTATATTTAACCGAAGGGCCACGTGCCAATAATATGCTTACACTCTATGTAAAAATGATGTGTGGCTGTAAAATTACCAATGCCTCCCCCGGCCCTTCTTACTGGTCACCTGCCGATTTTAGTATAGGTGTAGTGATCACTTATCAGAATGGTTCTACCCAACAACAACAAATGCAATTCGATATACAATCGAATGATTCAGCATTTACAACACAGGTAGCCAACCTGCAAAACATACGCTCACTTCGTTATATCGCCACCCAGTTCAGTACCGGCAACTACGGATTTCTGGATGCCTGATACTTATAAAAAATAAAGGGAACCGTGAAGCTATTGTCTTCCGGTTCCCTTTCTATATAGTAAACAGAATGTCTGTTGCTAACCTAATCCACCACGCACACTCACAAAAATGATCATCAGTACTATCAGCGTAATTACGATATAGAGTTTATCTTTTTCCATTATAAATCCTATCAGCGAAAACAATACACGCATGATAGGTGTGGCAAATAATAAGATCACTCCCAGCTTGATCATCGCCTTACCATGTCCGCCCATAATACCTTCCCATACATCTTTCAGAATGGCAGCCGTGCTATGATCCTCTTCCACAAACTTTGGATAATAGGATACTTCATGTCCGTGACGCCAGAGGTAAATAACTCCACCAATAAAAGTAACGGTCATAGAGATCCATACACCCCAGCGCAGCAGGTTGCCGATTATATATTGAAGATCTTTGTCTTTAACTCCTTGTTTTACCTGTTCCATTTCACTTCCTGTTATACTGAAGAAATAGTAATTAATAGCTGATAGGTAGAAATTATATTTTACCTGTAGCCCCGTTATAGATCATCTGCAATGCCAGTAATGTAATTACAATGGCAAAAAACATTTTCAGCTTCTCCGGTGCAGAACGAATGAGAATACGTGAACCGGTTAATGCCCCCAGCAACACACCAATTACCACCGGCATACAGATACCCGGCTGTATATAACCACGCTGCAGATATACTACTGCACTGGCAGTAGCCGTAACACCCATCATAAAATTGCTGGTGGTGGTAGACACTTTAAATGGTATGCGCATGATATTGTCCATCGCAATTACCTTCAGCGCACCAGAACCAATACCCAGTAAACCGGATAAAATACCGGCTACGATCATCATTACAAAGCCACCTACTACATTGCGTGTGCCGTATTCTACAGTGCCGGATGCAGTAGGATAACTGCCATAGAGCTTTAATTTCGTTGCCAGCGGACTTGACTCCTTCAATACATGCATATTCTTTTTACGCAGGGAATTTGCAGCAGAAAAGATGAGTATACATCCAAACAACACAGCGATTACATTCGTAGGCGCCACCGTAGCAAGTAATGCACCGAACACTGCACCAATAGTAGTTGCTATTTCCAGGAACATTCCTATGCGTATATTGGTAATACCTTCGCGCACATAAGCAGCAGCCGACCCCGAAGAGGTGGCAATAACCGACACCAGTGCTGCACCAATAGCATAATGAATATCAACACCCAGGAAAACACTCAGCAAGGGTATGATCACAACTCCACCACCCAGGCCGGTAAGCGAACCTATCAGACCTGCTGAATAAGCCCCTGCAAAAAGAATCAATGTAAAAACTAAAACAGTCATGCAATACGTATTAGGAATTATCTTGTAATAAACTGTCAATACAGGCAATAGCATCATCTTCGCGCTGCTCAATAACAGCGGTCAGTAACTTTTCATGTAAAGGATGAGATCTGATGAACTGAGTGGCATTACCTGCGTCGCGCTGAGCAAAAAAGTTACGCAATACATGCGTAAAACTGGTGTACAGATCGGCGAGTACGCTGTTATGACTGGCAGTTGCCAATCTTGTATGAAATAACAGGTCAGCCTCCATCAAAGCGTTGTAGTCCTTCAGCTGAACCGCGCTTTTTCGTTGCGCCAACGCTTTTTCTATGTCTTTGATATTAGCAGCAGTACGGTGTATTGCTGCCAGTCGTACAATTTCTTTTTCGAGCAGGATGCGGACGTCGTTTACTTCTTTCTGGCCGGCACGACGTAAACGCTGTTCAAGCGATTCACTTTGTTGTGCTATTTCATTCACATACGTTCCCGAACCTTGCTGCACACGAAGTACACCTGCATTAGCAAGTGTTTTAATTGCTTCGCGAACCGTTGATCTGCCTACATTAAACTGCGCCATCAGTTCAGGCTCTGCAGGAATTTTTTCGCCTTTCTTCCACTTTCCCATCGAAATATGTTCCTGCAGCTTCGCAATTACCTGATCTGCAAGCTTTTCTCTTTTTGCCATAAACCTTCAAAACATCTGACGTTTTGCAAAGGTAGGGAATCTCATCAAAACATCTGATGTTTTATACCGGAGGTTTCACGCAAAGAATGCAAGTTAGCAGTTAAGAATACCAGCTGCGAGCTTTGAGCAGCGAGAAATGCAAGTTAGCAGTTGGCAATTTGCAGTTAAACCTCTGAGGCATCAGATTTCTAACTCTTTGTATTTTCCTTCGAAATTTGATATTCAAAATTTGACATTCGATATTTTCGCCTTCCGTACTTCTTATTTCGTACTTGCTTAAACCTTGTGTCTTTCCCTTCCTCATTCCTTATTTCCAATTTCTCATTTCTAATTCCCTTCTTGCTTCCTCGTCCTAAGGGACGAAGCAAACGACATTACCCACCGGCTAAAGCCGGAATAAAGGCGTGACACGGTTGCGGCATCCAGCTACATATCAGACAACATACTTATAACCGTGCCACGCCTGGTACAACCTACCTTCCTTCCTCATTTCCTTTCTTCGATACTCAAAATTCAATGGCGTTGAATTAAGCTCCGGAGGAGCTACCTGTTTATAGAAATAAATTTATCGAATGTATTCAGCTCCGGTAGGAGCTTCCTGTAAAGCACCGGAGGCTCCTATCGGAGCCACGACATGCGTATTACAATCATTTCTATAAACAGGAGGCCACGCTGTGGCCTTTCTTAATTCAATGACATTGATTCAAAATTCAGCATTCCATTGCCTCGCCCTAAAGGACAAGGCAATCAATTCAAATACATTTCGCAGGTAAACAACATTACCTACCGGCTAAAGCCGGAATAAATGCGTGACACGGTTGCGGCATCCGGCTACATATCGGACAGCGCGCTTATAACCGTGCCACGCCTTCCCCTACTCCGCGTTTAGCCTTTCTCCATTCGCACATTAGCAAATCTGCACATTTGCACATTACCTTCCTCCCGACTCCTTAATACCAACTCTATATTTAAGCATAGTTTACTTATTACTTAACCCTTATTTTCTACGCCTTTACCTAAGAGCAAACTATACCCAAACTATAAGCAAGTATTAGCCAATTAATAACTAAACTACAAGCAAACCATAACCAGATAGCTTTCAATACCCTGCTTAAACATATAAATACCCAAATGCGATCACTGTAAATGTTAAAACAAAGGCCCCGGGGGCGTACCAACAAGAAAGAAGTAGTGGGGGGAGATGTGGTGATGTAAAGCAGGTTGTAACTTTAAGAAGCATGAAAAAGGAGGAGCGTGAAATAAGAAGTGTTCAGATCGATCCCGATAATCCGGCATATATTGTCTGGATCGGAACGATGCATAAGCGTAATCTCACATTTTACATGCTGAATGGTCAGTACCTGGTACGGGCTAAAAGCTCACTGGATGGAAACCGGGTAAAACGTTCTCCCAGGTTTAAGAAGACAATGCAGTTTGCCGGCAAACTAGGCAAGGCTTCAGCCATTGCATCTGAGGTGTATGGGCAATTACCGGAGGGCTGGAAACTGCATAGCCTGTACCGCCAATTGGTGGGAGTAGGTAACCAGTTATTGAAAACGCAAGAATGTACTGATGAAGAAGTAGCAATTGCCTTACGGGAACACCTCTATAGCCTGGGATATAACCCGAAGATTGATTATGAAGTAATACAACCTTCTACTGAGCAATATATTGAACGAGGCGGTGAAACAATTTTCCAACCTGCCGTAACAGGATCAACAATCGTTACAAAACCTATTATCATCCCAACAAAACGCCGTGTAGCTATAAGAAGACGCTTCAGCAAGCAGATTACAAGCTATCGGCTGCCGGATAGTAGTTGAAAGTGTCAGGTATAAAGTGTAAGGTTTAAAGTTTAAGGTGCAGAATGTTGAAGTCCTTGAGAAAATGAAATACGTCGATATAGCAGCACCTCATTTCAGGAATTGCTGGCTTTTACTATTAAAAGCGCAATCCCGAACTTAAACACTTTAAACCTTATACTTTAAACCTTCTACCTGAAATAAAAAAGGCTACCCTTTGCAGGATAACCTTTTTCATTCGCAGGTTTGTTGGTCAACAAACGCACATAAATATTATTGAACGACTACGATACCATTTGCCATTACACGCAATTCGGTTTTAGGCTTGGTGATAGCAGCGATCTCTTCTTTGGATTTTTTAGCATCTTCTGCGTAGTGTTTCAATTCCTGTACAGAAGTTGTTTTTAAAGTAGCTTCTCCATCAATTACCACTGTTTTACCAATCAGTGCAGTTGGAACAAAAAAGCCGTAATCCTTCATTTTTACAAATGCTTTGGTAGTATCGTTTACCTGCAACTCCATCCAGCATCCTTTTTTAGGACATACATCCAGCACTTTTGCTTTCATCTTTGTAGTAACCGCAGGCTTTTTCTGTAACTCAACAGGGAGGGTTGCAATTGCTACAGCACCATCTGCAGTAGTGGTTGCTCCATATACAGTACCGGGAGTCGTAGGCAGATCAGGAGGCTGTGCATTTACCAGCATTACAGTAACCATTGCTACTACCAGGAATAAGACTTTTTTCATGATCTATTTTTTTAGGATTGTTTCTATTTAAAAGGTTGGTTTGCCCAAACAGTATGCAAAAATCAGGAAAAAAGCAGAAATCGCCATAAAACAATGTCTGAATGGCGGTTTTAGCGGTTTCAACTGCCTGATCTTTGGGGATTTACGCAACACAGAATGCAGGAATCGGCAGACGGCAATCGGCAATCGTGAGGGACAAGTTACGAGCCGTGAGCAAATACAATAAACCATCCCGTACTTCGTACTTCTTATTTCGTACTTTCCTGTCACCTTATCAACCTTTCAACCTGTCAACATTCTTCCGGTCTTCCCTTCAAAATTCAGCATTCGACATTCTTCATTCCTTATTCCCCCTTCCTCATTTGTCATTTCCATAGTGGGCTTACCCCGGAAAAACAATCATTCGCATGATCAAAAAAACCGGAATAGCCCGAAAGATTATTTTTTTCATCTTAACAAGGGAAAACTGTTCGCGAAAAATCCGTGGCAAAATTATCTGCACATTACTGAGTGAAGAATCGCAATCAGGAAATATGTTTTACGCAAGAGGGAAAGACGGAATGCTTAATGCTTAACGCAGAACGCTTAACGCAAGACCGAAAGACAGTTATAAGTAATAAGTTGTAAGTTATAGGTAAAGGCCCGTGTGCTCCATATTTCTTACTTCGTTCTTTTCAACCCTTGTGCCTTGATTCTTGTTCCTTATTGCTTTACTTTGTTATTCTTTATTCTCCATTTCTTATTTCTCATTTACAAGAGGCCACTCATCTACCCATTGTAATTTTTCTATCCGCAATTTGGATTTGCCATTATCTGCGGCATCATAACCGTGAAAAATGAGGTAATCAGTATTGTTAAAAGTACAGACAGCATTATGTCCTACCCCATGCCATTTTTCATTGCCCTGCAATACAATGGTACCACCACCTTTTGCCAATGGTACGCCATCCTTATCTACATACGGACCTTTTACATCCTTTGAACGACCTACGATCATTTTGTAAGTACTATTTACTCCTTTGCAACAATAGTCTATGGATGCAAACAGGTAATAGTATTTGTCTTTTTTGAAAATGAAAGGGGCTTCTATAGCATTGCCCCCTGCATCTGCAGGATTACCGGGCGTTGCAGGCATCTGTGCGGAAGGATCTTTTCTTCTGCTGGCAACTGTAGGAATGCTATTAATATCTTCAGCTACCTGCAACCGATCTTTTTTCAGCTTTACCATTTTCAATCCATCCCAGAAAGAACCAAATACCAGGTAGGGCGTGCCGGATCTGTCTGTAATAAGATTGGGGTCGATCGCATTCCAGTGGGTAACACCGGGAACCGATTGAATTACTTTACCATGATCTGTCCATTTATAATCAGGGCTGCCGGTATGCAGTGTTTTATTGGTAGCCACACCTATACAGGAGGTGTTTTTTCCAAAAGCAGATACGGAGTAATAAAGAAAATACTGCCCCTTGTAGTAAGATATATCCGGCGCCCATATATGGTTTTTGAAACCCGGTACAGCTTCTACAGCCCACCGTGGTGCTGAATCAAAGACCGGCTTTTCCGGTTTCCAGTTTACCATATCTTTCGATGACCACATCGCTATGCCACGGCCTGTGCAGAAAAGATAATACACACTATCCTGTTGGATCATCACGGGATCATGCACTGAAATATTGGTACGTAGTTCCTGTGCATGGGCAGAACAAACAGCCACCAGTACGAGCGTAAACAGTATTATCTTTTTCATATATGCATGAAAAAAGGGAAGACATCCTTTTAGAAGGATGTCTTCCCCGGGTTATGATATTAATTCATTTTAATTCTCACCACGTTCAACGAGTATGGCGCAAGAGAAAGAGATATTTTCTTTCCTTTTACCTGTACTGTTGACTCTGCAGGGCTTACAGCTTTAGGATTATCAAAGCTGTTAATGGTGCTGGTATCGCTCTTTAATACAGTAACTGTTGCAGCGGAGGCCAGTTTTTTGATGCCGTCTATTGCAAACGAAGCCTGTTGTGTGTTACCGGAAGTATTCACCATTTTAATGATCAGGTCGTTGGTGTTCTTATCCAGGCAGGCAGTTGCATAATCCCCATCCTGGCCGGTTACGTTTTTGTTGTCCAGCAAAATGGGAACAATATGTGTTCCTTTATTGAGCGAATAGAGCTTTTGTACATAGTAGGTAGGTGAACCGTAAGAACGAAGGTTATCTACCCAGATCATATCCGGTGCCCATTGCCATGCATCAATATTGGCAAATAATGGTGCATAGGAGGCCATATTTACCACATCTGCATTCCGCTCAAGACCGGTCATGAAAGCAGCTTCAGAAAGCGCAGCCTGCCAGTTGTTCTTTTTTTCGCCATTCAATGATTTGTCTGTACTGTGTGCCGCATATTCGCCGGCAAATACTTTTGAACCATTGCGATCATAGCTATCGTAACGTGCTGCATTGGAAAGGAACCATTCAGGACTACGGTAGTAATGTTCATCAATAATATCTGCCTTCATATTGCGCAGTTCGTTATTGAGAAAATCGAAACGTTCGCCATTGGGATCGGTACCGGAGCTGTTTACGATCTTAATAGAGGGATATTTTTCTTTGATGGCTTTTGTAAACACTTTCAGACGCTCTATATACTGTGGTCCCCAGTTTTCATTGCCTACTCCCATCATTTTTAAATTGAAGGGTGCAGGATGTCCCATACCAATACGTATTTTACCCCATTTGGTATTAGCATCGCCATTGGCAAATTCAATAAGATCCAGTGCATCCTGTACATAAGGATCAAGCTGATCCATCTGTACTAATTCAGATGAATTGAACTGACATGCCATACCTGCATTGAGGATGGGCAAGGGCTCAGCGCCTACATCTTCTGCCAGCTGAAAATATTCAAAGAAACCAAGACCAAAGGTCTGGTAATAATCAGGAGCTGAACGATAGGAGAACTCAGTATTCCACCTGTTGATGATCAGGTGTCTTTCTTCTACAGGACCAATTGTTCTTTTCCATTGGTAACGTGTTGCCAGGTCAAAGCCTTCTACAATACAACCGCCGGGGAAACGAATGAAGCCGGGTTTCATATCTGCCAGTAACTGCACCATATCCGCACGCATACCACCGGGTCGTTTTTTCCAGGTATCTTCCGGGAACAGGGAGATCATATCCAGGTCAATAATGCCATTCCCTTCAAACCAGATGCTCAGTTTAGCTTTTGGGTCTGTAGCTGTAGCCGTAAAGCTGGTACCTTCTTTTTTCCAGTCTGCACCCGTACCTGCAGGCGTAAATTTGCCGCTGCCGATCACTTCTCCTTTTGCACTGATCAATTCAAGATGCATGGTAACACCTGCTGCCGCCTGGCGGTACATTACAGAAAAGTCGTAACGCAGTCCCTGTTTTACACCCATGCCGCGAAAACCTTCGTTTGTCATACCAAGACTGCCTTTTACGGCATCTCTTACATTTACACGGATATAACGGGGATTGGCGCTGTTCACTTCTTCACGATTCAGCACCAGTATTTCACCTTCACGGAATTGTTTTCGCTGAATGGTCCACCCCATCAGCGGGCGATAAAATTCAAACGAACGGTTCTTTACCATTTCAGCATAGATACCACCATCTGCACCGAAATTGATATCTTCAAAAAACACGCCCCACATAGTAGGCTGTATGGTACCTTTAATTTCAGCAGCCTTAACCGTAAACACTTTTTCCTGCGCCATTACCGGTTGCATCACTGTACTTAAACAGGCAATACCCAGTACAGACACAATACTTTTTTTCATTGTTATCATTGCCGATTATCAGATTTTAATTCAGGGATTTTTGTTTTATCGTGTACACTCAATGACCATTGACTATTGACCATTGACTATTGACCATTGACTATTGACCATCGTCTATGGTCCATCGTCCATTCACTATTTCAACGTCAGCACTACCACAGAGAACGGAGGCAATTTTACCTGCAGGCTACCACCCTTTAAGCTGGCTCCATTAAATACTACAGGTTTTATTTTATCAGGTTGTTCAAATGTGTTGCAATCCTGCAATTTAGCAGAGGTGATAATACGGCCGGTTACTGAACTGTATTTACCGCCTTTGAGGTCAACAGTAATATCCTGGCTGCTCTTTGCATCAATATTTACCAGCGAAATATGCGTTACGCCCAGTGAATCTTTTGACGCAGAACAGGAAACAGCCTGCAACTTTTCGTTGCCCAGTGTATAATCGTTCGATTTAATGCTCATGGGCAGCAATTTGGCATCCTGGTGCACATTGTACATCTCCATTACGTGGTAAGTGGGTGTCAGCAGCATTTTTTCTTCATTGGTAAGAATAACTGCCTGCAATACGTTTACACACTGCGCCAGGTTAGCCATCCGGATCCTGTCTGCATGGTTGTTAAAGATATTGAGCGTAACACCGGCAATCATTGCATCGCGCATAGTATTCTGCTGGTACAGGAAACCGGGATTGGTACCAGGCTCCACGTCATACCATCCACCCCATTCATCAACTACCAATGCCACACGTTTGCGTGGATCATATTTGTCCATGATAGCGGCATGTTTCTGTACCAGTTCTTCCATCTTCAATGCCTGTTTCATGGTAGCAAAATATTCCTGCTCCGAAAACGCAACAGCAGATCCCTTTTTGCTCCAGTTTATAACTGAATAGTGGTGCATTGCCAAACCACTGAGCATATTGGTAGGAATATTCTTCATCAGCACTTCTGTCCAGTTATAATCATCAGAACTGGCGCCGGATGCAATGCGGAATACTTTGGTATCGTTGTTCCAGCCCGTCATATAAGTGGCAAACTGGCGATAGATATCTGCATAATGTTCAGGGCGCATGTTGCCACCGCAACCCCAGGCTTCATTACCTACACCCCAGAACTGAACTTTCCATGGCTTATCGCGACCATTTTGACGACGATAGTCTGACATAGGGCTTGCACCACTGAAGTTTACATACTGCACCCAGTCTGCCAGTTCCTGTACAGTACCGCTACCTACGTTACCAGCCAGGTAAGGTTCTGTACCCAGCAGTTCGCACATATTAAGGAAATCGTGTGTTCCGAAACTGTTATTTTCTGTAACTCCGCCCCACCATGTATTTACAATAGACGGACGTTTGTCTTTTGGACCTACACCATCTTTCCAATGGTAAGTATCCGCAAAGCAACCGCCGGGCCAGCGAAGGTTAGGGATCTTCAGTTTTTTAAGCGCTGCCACTACATCATTACGCACACCATTGGTATTGGGAATTTTAGTGTTGTTGTCGCCAACATAAAAGCCCCCATAGATACAACTCCCGAGGTGCTCGGCAAAGTGACCGTAAATATATTTGCTGATAGTGGTTTTCGCAGAATCAGCTTCTATTGATACTACGTTCTGCGCATTGGCATGCATCGTTACTGCGCCTAAACAAAAAACAAATGAAAGCAAATACTTCATACTTCTATCGGTTTAAATAGTACAGGTTTCCTGCTTATTAATTGTATCCTGCCGGATGTGTTTACTGCTTCATAACCAAATGAATACAATGACTGACATGGAAAGATATTACACAATCTGCAATCAAAACCAGTTGGTTAACATTTGGAAAATATCTGCTTATTTTTCACAGCTATATTCTTAATTAATGCTTTCCAGGGTTAATGGAAGTAAATAATTGCACTTTTCATCGGTGCTTACAAAGTTATCATTTTATCACAGGCTCTTCTGAAATGAGATTACCGATAACCCGCTGTAGAAAGCCGGGTTACCAGTAATCATCGTGTACTGCTTATATTAATCACCAACTGCCTGTTTATTGTGACACTTTCACAGCCTCAGAGTATGCCAGCTCAGCCACTCCTGAAGTTTTTACCCCAACTCTTGCATACAGGTACGTTTTGCCGGTAAGTGAGGCAGGAATACTGATGCTGAGTGTAATGGGCTGTGTAATGTCTGTAATATCTGCTGCTACCTTTTGCACGTTTGCATTGTTGATACCCTGATCTGTAAGTATAGTCTGACCAACATATAAACGCACAGCTTCCAGTACCCGGGTTGTATTTACCCGCTGAATGGAAAAGGTTGCATTGATATTAGTGCCGCTTTTCTGAAAAGATGCCGTTTTTATAATGAAGTAAGGATCTACCGGCACATCTACTACTGTATTACCCCGCACTGCCACATTGATGGTATCTGTATTATCCACCCACGGGCCACTTCCGCGTAAGCGTACCAGTTTGTAATCTCCATCAAATAAAGTAGAGGTAAAAGAACCATCCTGTGCCAGGTACACCGGTATTTTGGTGTATAGCTGGTAACCGGGCTGCCATAGCTCCAGTTGCACACCGCCCGCGCGTACACTTATAGGCTGCCCCTGGTATATTACCTTACCTGTTAATACCGACTGTGGCGGATCGTAGTTATCTTTTTTGCAGGCTGTTTGCAATAAGGCAAAAAGTCCTGCGGCGTATATAAACAATTTCGTTTTCATAAACATGGCTGTTTATTAATGGAAAGGATTTCTGACAATTTTTGGATTGTTGTTGATAATGCTCTGATCGATGGCTGAATAATAGTTGCCCATCTGGAAAAAGCGCGGTGCTTTGAAACGCGGCGCCTGCATTTTTACAAATACATATTTGCCATCGCGTGCTGCATCACCGGGACGAACAATGCGGTAAGGATACAATGCATATACTATAGCATTGGGATTTGCGACCTGCCCATCCCATACCTTATCTGCAATTCTCCATCGTTTAAGATCCCATACACGGTGATCTTCAAATGCCAGTTCTACACGACGTTCATTGCGCAGCCTGTCTAAAGTAAGTGTGGCAACCGTAAGGCTATTGGGACCAAATCCTGCACGCTCACGGATGGCATTTACATAGTTTACCGCCACCCCCGTTTGCCCCAGTTCAAACGCAGCTTCCGCAGCATTCAGGTACACCTCTCCCAACCTGAACCACACCCACCATACATCGCTCAGGATACCACGGGTACTAGTACCGGCACCTGCATCTAAAAATTTGCGGATATAAAAGCCGGTATTGGATACTTCCTGTAATGAGCGGTGAGGACCGGATGTACCTACCAGCATTTTTCCATCGCCCGAAGGATAGGTAGGAGGCCCCCAGTTACTACCGGGCGTTGTACCTTCTACTGTCTGGTAACTATTGGTGGCACTGTTCCATACCATTACCCCTGCCAGCATTTGTAAGGGAACGCCTTTAAAAGATGAACCCGGATAGATGACCGTTCCATACAGGCGGCCATCTTTGTTGGCGAAAATATCTGCCTGATTGGTGTAGTAAATAAAATCCAAATTGTCGGCAGTACGTGTTTTGATTGTACCGGCAGAACCATCCAGGTATTCATATGCTTCCACAAGATTGAGCGAAGGTGTGATACAGGATGACGCGAGGTTATCTTCACGCAGACCAAGCGGAATATTGTCGTATGAAAAATAGTGACGCTTGCTTTTTGCAGACAGGAAGTCGCGTACAAAGATCGCTTCCTTGTTTGCTGATTTTTTGGTGATGGCTTCATAAAAGTTCTCACCGGGATTATCGGGTTTTGCTTTGTACAGGGCAAATACACCGCTGTTGATAATATCCTGTGCAGCCTGTAGCGATTTGGTATAATATTCCTGTGCTTTGGCAGCAGGGATACCTACTTCGCCACCCGCAGTGGTGATAGGTGCGGGCATCAGGTTATTGTATTTGGCAAGAGAACCTGCGTATAGCATTGCCCTGCATTTAAGGGCCAGTGCTGTGTATTTGGTAGCCCTTGTGTTGCTGGCAGATGTGGCAGTACTGTTGCCAAGCTCATCTTTGATAGCATCCATTTCAGAAGCAATAAAATCATACACTTCTGCTTCTTTGTTACGCGGCTGCTGTAAAGGAGAAGGATCGCCACTGAAGTCATAGATCAGTTGTTTGGTAACAATAGGAACCCCACCCATACGCTTTACCATTTCAAAATACATATAGGCCCGCAGGAACCTTAATTCACCCGCAAATTGTTTCTTCTCTCCTTCTGATAATTTTACGCTGTATTTGTCTATACTTTCAAGCGCCAGGTTAATATCGCGGATAAGACCGTAATCCCACAATGCCCAGCGGCTGTAAGGATATGACACAATATTGTTCCTGCCATCTTCACCGGTATAGCCGCTCCACATGGCATCATCATAATCAGCCATATTGCGCCATTGTGAACCAGCCTGGTCATTTACTCCCATATCAGTGGGAAGACGGTCGTAATAGTTTGCCAGCAAACCAAGGATCATTTTAGGATCGTTCCATACCTGCTCTTCCAGGATGATCGTTTGCGGTGTTCGTTCAAGCCAGTCTTTTTTACAGCCCGCAACGATTAACAGTAACAGGCTTATAATTAAACTGAAATATATTTTTTTCATAGTTGCATTAATTGAATGATACATTAAAACCAACATTCAGCAGTTTCTGTTGCGGGTATACAAGACCATTGGCAGAACTGATCTCCGGATCGATCTGCAGATCTTTCACATTGTCGAATGAGAAAAGATTGGTTCCGTTGATGTAAATACGCATGTTGCCTACACCATACTTTTTAGTAAGCTTAGCAGGCAATGTGTAACCCAGTTCAAGGTTCTTAAGACGAAAATATCTTACGTTGGTGAGCCAGAAATTGCTTCTCCTGAAGTTTGCATGGCCATAATCCCTACGGATAGCAGGATAAGTACCGGCAACCCATTTGCTATTAGGATTGTATGGATCTTCCCTGTGCCAGCGGTCAGTGAACATATAAGCCGGAGAGTTACCATTGTTCTGGAAGGGGAATTTCAGTTCCCAATCGCGCCAGAAGCTTTGTAATGCAGCGCCCGCAAAATCAAATGCGAGGTTAAAGCCCTTCCAGCTTACATGACCGGTTAACCCATAAGTAAGATAAGGTTGTGCCCCTTCAGCATAGCCAATGGGTCTTTCGTCAAGGGAGTTGATAACCCCATCGCCGTTTACATCTTTAAACTTAAAGTCGCCGGGCAATTGGGTAATGTTATTACGTCCGTCATTGTTAACGGCATATGCATCAATTTCCTGCTGTGTTTCAAAACGACCTGTTACCTGGTATCCCCAGTTTACATTACCCCAACGGTCTTCCCATGCATTACGATACCTGTCCCATGAATTACCAAAACGGGGTTTATAAAAATGGAGATCTCTTCTGCGTGCAAGTGTTCCGTTCACCCCAATTGAATAAGAGATATCTCCTACCGAATTGTTGTAGCTGATCATACCCTCAATACCACGGTTGGCTTCGGAAGTAAGATTTTCGTTTGGTAAACCATATCCTACTTCACTCGGTAACAATACGTCATAACGGGGAGCAGGCAAACCAGTGCGTTTGCGCTCAAACACATCGATCGTTACATTCAGTTTATTGCTGAATAAACCAAGGTCTAAACCAATATTGGTGGTTTTGTTTTCAACCCAGGATAAATTGGTGATGGGCAAACCACGCGGGCGAAGACCAATTACATAAGTACCATCAAAAATGGCGCTCCCATTATTGAAGTTGTAACCGGGCAGGTAATCAAAAGCATTGATGCCCATTTCACTACCGGTTTCACCATAAGAAGCACGCAGTTTCAACTCGCTCAAAAACTTCACTTTGTCTTTCAGGAAGGGTTCTTCCGAAATACGCCATGCTGCAGACACGCCCGGAAAAAGGCCCCAGCGTTTGTCTTTTACATACAGGAAAGATCCCTCATAGCGCAGGAACCCATCCAACATATACTTTTGCCTGTAAGCATAACTGACCTTTCCTGTATAACCAGCCCTGGCTTCAGTGCTCCATTCATCGCCCAGGTAATCCTGGTTGGCAAACGACATAATGGGTATGTAGTTATTTGGTGGTATGGTATGGATGGCGAGGTAGGAATTCTCCATATCACTTCTTTCATACGCAGCCAGTAAGGTAATATTATGATCGCCCAGTTGTTTGGTATAATTCAACTGGAACTGCCCAAAACGGTTCCACACATTACGCTTGTGCTTTTCGCGCCATGGGTTCTGGTTGCCCCAGCTGGGATCTGTAACATAAGTATCCG
Organism: Chitinophagaceae bacterium; assembly: GCA_047602185.1. Classification (GTDB taxonomy): domain Bacteria; phylum Bacteroidota; class Bacteroidia; order Chitinophagales; family Chitinophagaceae; genus PMP191F. Next base: position 3,336,895 of record JASGHY010000001.1, read on the forward strand.
TAGCCTCATTGTACTTATAAGCGTTATAAGTATATTCAAACCCTTCAAAGTCCTGGTTGGTATAACCATAGGAAAACAATGCTTTGGCTGTGAGGCCAAACTTAAAATCGTACTGCGCAGAAAAGTTAACATCGATGCCACGGAATACATCATCAATATAACCGGTTACCTGGTCAGTATAGGTAGCAGGGTTTACGTTTACATTGTGAGTCTGGTTGATGTAGTTAGGATTATCATTGGCATAAGGGCTTTCCGTAGGCCACATGGTGGATATACTTAAAAGCGGGTTGAAATAGTCATCAAGACCGGGAACACCCACATTGTGGCGTTTTTCATACCGTCCCCTGATCTGTGTACCGACCTGCAAACCTTTTGCAATGTTTGCATTGAGATTGGCCTGCATATTGGTACGATTGAAATTAAAGTCCTTAATGATGGCATCCTGGTTCAGATGGCTGAGTGAAAAATAGTAGTTGGATCTTTGTGAACCACCTGAAGCACTTGCATTAAGATAGTATTGTGGTACATTAGGCCGCGTTACGATGTCATAATAGTCGTAGCTTTTATAGCCTTTGTCTGTTCCCGCCTCCCATTTGGCAAGTTCCTGCGCTGTATATAACAATGAAGGGTCTCTGCCTGAGTTCTGTTCATTCTCTACCAACGCACGTACGTACTGACCTGCATTGGCCGGGCGGGGATAGCGTGTAAAGTTTTGCCAGCCATAATAACCTGATACATTGATATTAGTACTTTCATTGCGCTTACCTTTTTTAGTGGTAACCAGCACCACACCATTTGCAGCACGCAGACCATAGATAGCTGCCGCACCATCTTTTAATATGGAGATGCTTTCAATATCTTCCAGGCCAATCTGGTTAAATATATTGGTACCCGAAACACCGGTGTTAAAGCCAAATGCTGTAGTACCATCGCTGGTGCTGTAGGGCACTCCGTCAATTACATACAAGGGATTACCAAGGTTACGTATCTGTATGTTGGTACCATTACCGGGGCGTGCATCAGTAGCACGGAAAGTGATTCCCGGTACTTTACCTACCAACGCAGCGGTGGCCGCTACGGCAGGTGTACGTACAAGATCGGCGGATTTAATTTCACTTACCGCACCCGTTAATGCACGTTTACGCTGTGTACCGTAGCCCACTACTACCACATCATCCAACGTGCTTTTGTTGTCTTTTAACATCAGCCTGATGGCTTCACCTTCTTTTACGGTGTGCTCTAATTGTTCGTAACCAATACTGGAAATGATCAGTACGTCGCCGGGAGTAACATCAATGGTAAAACTTCCGTCAGTTGCAGTTACGGTTGCCTGCTTCTTACCCTTCACTGTAACTGATACAGAAGCAAGAGGGCTTCCGTTCTTGTCGAGCACAACTCCTTTTACAGGATCAAAGGCCATTGCCTGAAGGCCAAACAATAACAGCAATGTGAGAAATGGCAGCAGCTTGCCTTTCCTGCACAATCGTTTGGTTAATCGTCTCATAATGCGTTTTTGTGTTTTAATTTTGGATTACGTTAATGATGGATATGGCAATAAGATCCCTCTCCACACACCCGGGGGTATTGCAGGGCATGCAGCCAGTATGCATCACATTGTTCAATTCAGTAAAAAATGGATTACGTCATAAAAAAAGAATATGGTTATTAATAAAGCAGTTATATATTGACGTTACTACATTGGTCTTTTACTAAATAATGGGCATAGCAAAGCCATTACCACTTTTTTAAAAAGTTGTTCAGTACCGGTAACCCGTTTCGCAAAGGCAAAAGAATGCCTGCAACCATTACATTACCGGAATGGAAGTACATTAATAAACTAAACCCAGCTAACACTTAACTCCAGGCACGGGCACAGATCATCCTGCACATCTGCAGGGTAAAGGGGAACATATTAATTGCCTGTATGGCAATGCAGTAAAGCAATGCCATTAAAAGCCGGACGCATACCAGTTGCAGGTACACATGCGGAAGAATTCCTGTAAATAATTGCTGATAAAAATGTAATGAACAGAGAGCGGAGAGTAGCAGACAGATCACTGGCTATTTGTGCGGGTGGCAAAGCAAACAAAACAAAACCGTAGAATAGCGTGGTCAGCTTCTTCATACAGCAATAATTAAGGTTTACAATCGTACAAGCAATAAAAAACAATCATTCAGCATCAGTTGGAAATCAATATGCTCAACCTCCTTCCTTTCGCTTCTCTGATTGCCTGTAATTGTCCGGGAAAATATTGCAGGTAGTTGGCAAGGCAACAATACCTCCCGGTATATTACAATACCAAATTAAGCCATTTTTTATATAATTGTCAATTTTACATTTATTTTTTTTCAAAAAACATTTGCCTGTTTTTCATAACGGTTTTCCACATTTATCTGCTAAAAAATTAGCAACGCTGCATTTACATTATTAATGAAAAAAGCGCTCCCGTTCAGAAGCGCTTCTCTATTATTTATAAGTACAGATCTATTTTACTATCCATTCGTGAATGCCGGTTGAATTATCTGCCGGTAACTGCACTTCCAGTTTCAATGCTGTTGTAGAAACCGGTTCAAACTTCACAATATTATATTTGTCCTTTACTATTTCATAACTGCTTGTATTGGCTACCGGTATCCATTCTTCGCCCTTTTTATAATATAGTTTCCAGGATGCAGGAATACGGCAACCACCCCACGGTTCATCATCAAACCAGTAAACTTTTGACTCTGAAATGGTATATGCCTTGTCAAAGTCATATTGCACCCATTCCGTTGTATTCTTTTTCGGCCACCAATGCAGGTATGGCATTGCATCGTCCCTTGAGCTTTCAGGATCATACTGATCATTCAACGCTTTGTACATACGGGCATTTTTCAACGAAGAGCTCACCTTGCTCAGCGAAGCAATGGTTGGTGCAGGCTTAGGCCTTGCAGCAGTTTCTTCGTAAGGGATCCACACTTCCATTTCGGAAGGACCGCGATTGGCCCATGCATAATAAGGGATAGCATTTACAACCTGCGCACTTTTCAGCAGCACATCACTATTAGCCTGTCTGCGGGTAGCATTTCCCTCGGCGGTCAATACCACAACACCATTCAGCAAAGCCGGCTGATAGACTGATGTAAAAGCGGCTGATCTGTCTACCACTATATTCTGTACCGCACTGTCTTTATTATCCGGCCCCTCAAGGCAGTATACGATAGGACCACGCTGTAAAGCGAAACGTCCTTTATCGTCTTTTACATTGTCATTGCCCAATACCTTTTCAATTTCCATTGGCAATGTCATTGTGATCTTATCTCCCTTTTTCCAGGTGCGGTTAAAAACGGCATAGCCACTTTCCAGTTTATAGCTTACCGATTTACCATTTATATTAATAACAACTGTTTGTTGTTTGTTATCTGCAAAACGATAGAGATCACCGGGAACAGGCTGCTGCTGTGCCCAACCAGGTATGCGTACCCTTACAGCGAATGAAGCTGTTTTCTGTGGATTTACTTCAATGCCTATATCTCCCTTCCAGGGATATTCTGTTTGCTGAACCAGGTTGACTTTTGTAGCAGGCAGCGTAACCTCAGCAGTATTGCTCACAAAGAGGTTTATATAAAGGTTATTACCGTTTTGAGCATAAGCATAGCCCGGTACCGATGGAAGAAAGCGTGTCATATTAGAAATACAGCAGGCACAGTTGAACCATGCACTGCGTTGATGCTGCCCTACAGATGCCAGCGGATTGGGATAAAAGAAGTGATCGCCGCTCAATGATACACCGGATAACAACCCGTTGTATAATATCCTTTCCAGTACATCCACATACTTTGCATCACCATGCAGTAAAAACATCCTGCTGTTCCAGTACACATTGGCAATGGATGCACAGGTTTCTGCATAAGCCGACATATTGGGCAACTGGTAAGCAACACCAAATGCTTCACCATTGCCTGTGGCGCCGATACCACCGGTAAGGTATAATTTGGAATATACTACATCATGCCAGATATCATCAATAGCCGACAGGTATCTTTTATCACCTGTTAATGCCGATACATCAGCCATTCCTGCATACATATAAGTTGCACGCACTGCGTGACCAACTGCTTCATGCTGATCTACTACTTTCTTATCAGCCTGTCCATAAATATCTCCTTTAGGGCCACGGATATCGAGAAAGAATTTAGCAAGATCCAGGTATTCCTTTTTTCCTGTAACACGGTACAGCTTCACCAATCCCATTTCCACTACCTGGTGACCTGGCCATTTTTCTTCTTTACCATAGCCAAAATCCTTTACCAGCAGGTCTGCGTTTTTGATGGCAATATTCAATAACGTTTTTTTACCGGTAGCCAGGTAATGTGCTACTGCAGCCTCAAACAGGTGGCCTGAATTGTACAGTTCATGACTAAGCTCTTCTTCTTTCTCCCATCTTTTTGTTCCAACCCATGCATGAGGTTTTGCAGGCTTAATGGTCCGGAATGTATACAAATACCCATCAGCCTCCTGTGCAGCAGCGATATAAGTGATCAGTGTATCGATGTATCTATCCAGCGTTGGGTTAGGATTGCTTTGCATGGCATAAGAAGCACCTTCAATCACTTTATAAATATCAGTATCATCGAAAGGGTATTCGGTTAGCTTATCTTTTTTTACGATACCTGCTGCTTCCAGGAAATTATCAACACGGCCATGATCGCGGCATTGCTGTAAAGTATATGGAATAGTAATATCTGCATTAACCCTGATCTTGGGGGCCCAGAAATTATCGGTAAGGTGTACTTGTGTAAATGCAACAGGCTGTATAGGATAATCTGCCTGTTGTGCTATTGTCATATTCATTACACAGGTTGCGGCCAACGCACCTGTTATCATTTTTTTGCGGGCTGGCATGGTAGAGTTATTTTAGTTGAGCCGGTTTTCCGGCACTTTATCGCACCTTTAAAAGTAACATAAAACAATACATGTGCAGTTGCATCAGTTAATCATGTTTTTGCAGATATTAACCCCTGAAACCTGTTCCTGTTACAATTCTTTAAAAATAGCCTGCAAAACAATTTAACAATTCCACGATTCTGTTTTCCAAATCAACACATTTTCAAACAGATACCCCGGTCTTCGGAGTTTCTTTCTTAGATTAGCTTATGAATTGGGTATTAGCCGGTGAAATAGCTTATGTAGTTCTGCTGATAATTGTGTGTCTGCGTGTAATCTACGATACGCACAGTAATACAAAGACACTGGCTTACCTCATGGTTTGCATATTTGTTCCTTTTCTCGGCATGATATTCTACTTCGCCTTTGGTATCAATTATCGCAAAAGGAAGCTGTATAGTAAAAAGCTGGTTGAAGATGATGAGATGTTCCGGCTACTGAAAAGAGACATAACGACCGGTACCGAGAAACTGCTGCATGAGAACAGCCGCACTATCCAGGTGAGTAAAGAACTCATTAGCCTGCTGCTGAAAGACAACCTTAGCCCGCTTACCGGGCAAAACAGGGTAAAACTACTGGTAAACGGAGACGAGACATTTCCTGAAATATTGAAAGCTATCGGCGAGGCGAAAAAGCACATCCACATTGAGTACTATATTTACGAAGATGATATTACCGGCAGGCAGATCGCGGATGCATTGATCAAAAAAGCGCAGGAAGGGGTTGCAGTACGTTTTGTTTATGATGATTTCGGAAGCCGTTCTATCCGCAGAAAACTGATTCCCCGCATGAAGGAAGCAGGTATTGAGACCTACGCCTTTTATGAGATCATTTTCCTGTTCACGGCCAACCGGATCAATTACCGCAACCACCGGAAAATAATCGTCATTGACGGTTGCACCTCTTTTGTTGGCGGTATCAATATCAGCGACCGGTATATTAATAATGGTAATAAAAAGAACAAGGTGTTCTGGCGCGATACGCATTTACGTATAGACGGCCCCGGTACGCATTACCTGCAATACATTTTCATGTGCGACTGGAACTTCTGTTCGGACAATAAACTGGAATTTAAACGGGATTATTTCTGCGAAGGTCCGCCCCACGACTTCAATACCATTACCCAGATCGCAGCCAGCGGGCCAGACTCAGATAAACCGACAATACTGTATTCAATTATGCAGGCTATCAGCCTCGCGCAGAAAGAAATACTGATCACAACCCCATACTTTATTCCCGGCGACAGCCTGATGGATGCCCTTGCCGTTGCCGCGTTGGGAGGTGTTAAAGTAAAACTGCTGGTGCCCGGTCTTTCCGATTCTGTACTGGTAAATACGGCTGCTAAATCTTATTTTGAGGATATGCTGAATGCAGGGGTTGAGATCTATCAATACCAGAAAGGCTTTATCCATGCCAAAACGATTGTTGTAGACGGGCTGATCTCGATGGTAGGTACTGCCAACATGGATTTCAGGAGCTTTGAACTGAACTTTGAAGTAAATGCTGTTATTTACGATAATAATGTAGCATCCCAGTTGCGGCAACATTTTTATGATGACCTGCAATCCGCAACAATAGTAGATAAACAGGAATGGAACGACCGCCCTATGTACAAATACATGCTGGAAAAAATTGCCCGGCTATTGTCGCCTCTGTTGTAAGCAGCTAAATACCGGCACTCTTCACCAGCCCGCTACCCTTGAATTTTAAACACTTATCCAACATTTATACTACCGCTGCATGGTTCCACCGGCAGGCAAATATTATTGTAATACTTATAGCTTCTCCGAAAAGGGGCCGGTGAGGGATAACAATGAAGATTACCTGCTGATAGATTATCCTGAAAAACATACAGCTACCGTTTTTGCAATACTGGCCGATGGCATGGGTGGCCACAATGCCGGCGAAGTTGCCAGCAATATTGCCTGTATTGCTGCCCGCAACTATATTGCCGAGCATTATAACCAGCATAATGTACCTGCCATGCTGGAAGCCATGATGCAGCATGTACAATCCACTATTTTATATACTGCTACCCGGCAAACGGCTTATGAAGGGATGGGAACCACGGCTACAGCACTTTTTATCAGGCATAATACTGCGTACTATGCCCATATTGGTGATAGCCGATTGTACCTGTTACGCAACCACAAACTACTGCAATGTACCAATGACGACAGTCTTGTATCAAAAATGGTAAAAGAGGGCTTGCTTACTGAGAAAGAAGCTGCTGATCATTACCTGAAAAATGTCCTTACACAGGCTTTGGGAAGTGAAACACCTGTAACTCCACAAATATCGGCAGCTATACCGCTGCAACCTGCAGATCGCTTTTTACTTTGTTCTGACGGAGCCTATAATATATTAAATAAAAAAGACCTGAATATTTTGCTACAGCTTAAGCAACCGGAAAAAGCGCTGGAAAAGATCAGGATGTTGTGCATAGAACGCGAAGCCGAAGATAATTTCAGTTGTGTACTGGTTGTAATTAACAACCAATAGTCATTGGTCTGCCACAAACCTCCCGGCAAGTGGGTAATTTTGCCGGCTTCATTATTTTAATACACCGCCTTACTATCCATTTTAACCTCTACAGTAGTCCATTTTTTAGCTGTTACTTCCGTGGGAGCTATATTATTACCGCCATCAAACCAATTGGCATAAAACATCGTATCATCTTTAGTGAAAAGGGAGTAGCGGCCGGGCGGCAGTTTCACCTTAAAATGACCATTTTTATCGGTGGTTACTGTTTTAACCAGTTTTGTATGGATAGCGCTGTACAAGCCAGATTGCCCAACCCTGGTTACCTGCTGCAGGTTGGTAAGCTCATAAATATACAATGTGGTTTTAACCCCTTTAGGTGGCGCTTTCTTAATATCGGGAGAAGGCATCTGGTTGCCGGTAACGAGATATACGTACCCTTCGATGCCCTGTTTTTTGCAGAAAAGGCAGAACGTATAAGAACTGCAAAAAAGGCTTAATGCCGCAAAGAACAGGCTTCTTGCCAGGGTTTCCTTTTTCATGATTTCCAATTTTATAACTCTGAAATTATGTGTTAAAAATGTAACTTTAAACAATATCTTATAACTATATGAGAAGAAAACTCCTGCCCCTCTCTATTGGTGTGTTTTTATTTTCGACCGTATCCTATAGCCAGGTAACAACCAACACTACCGTATTGCAGCGGGCACAACGCGAGGCATCAGTTCAGCAAGAGGCCCTAAACCAACGCGTATTAAAACTTGCAGCCGAAAAAGGCTGGCCCCTGCGTATCGGAGGCAAGAATGGCCGTGTGGCGATATTAGTAGATGTTGATGCAGCCGGCTACCCTTTGTACGCAGAAGCAGATAATAATATTCTGTCTGCAGCAACTATTAAAACCAACCAGCTTTGGCCCGGTGGTACTACCGGCCTGAACCTAAGCGCTTCTTCAGCCAATATTAAGAGTAAGATTGGCATCTGGGATGGTGGCAACGTACGTGGTACACACGTGGAATTAACAGGAAGAGTTGTACAAAAAGACAATACATCAACAGGCTACGACGATCATGCTACCCACGTAGCAGGTACGTTAATAGCTTCTGGCGTAAATGCTGTTGCCAAAGGCATGTCGTTTGGCGCACAGCAATTGATCGCCTATGACTTCAATAATCACTTACCCGAAATGCTGGGTGAAGCATCAGGTCTGCTTGTTTCCAATCACTCTTATTCCAGTATTGCAGGCTGGCGCTTAAATACAGACCAGAGCAATCGTTGGGAATTCTGGGGTGATGCAGGCGCTACGGAAGACTATAAATTTGGTTACTATTCCTCCGAAGCCCAGGTATGGGATTCTATTGCTTATAATGCCCCTAATTACCTGATTGTAAAAGCAGCAGGTAACAACCGCGACGAAAACGGTCCGGCAGTAGGACAGCCCTATTGGCGTTTTAACACTTCCGGCACTATGGTAAGCTCCGGCAACAGACCTGCAGGGATCAGCAATAATGACACATTTGACATTATCTCCACTTATGGTACAGCCAAAAACGTATTGACAGTTGGTGCAATCAACCCAATACCCGGAGGTTATTCCAATGTTGCTGACGCGGTACTTACAGGATTCAGCAGCTGGGGACCAACCGATGATGGACGTATTAAACCTGATGTAGTAGCAGATGGTGCTAACCTGCTTTCAAGTATTGCCACTTCAGACAATGCTTATGCAGCTTATAGCGGTACCTCTATGGCCTCTCCTTCGGCAGCAGGCTCATTATTCCTGTTACAGGAATACTATTCCAAACTGCATGGTACATCCACCTTCATGCGCTCTGCTACCTTAAAGGGTATTGTTATCCATACTGCGGATGAAGCAGGCGCTGCACCCGGGCCGGATTACAAATACGGCTGGGGTGTGATCAATATGGAAAAAGCAGCAGCAGTCATTACCTCCAACAATACAGATAAAGTAATTGAAGAAAACGTTTTAACCAATGGAAGTACCTATACTAAAAATGTTGTAGCATCCGGTAAAGGCTCACTGGTAGTAACATTAAGCTGGACAGACGTAAAAGGCACTGTTGATAACAACACAGCAACCAGGCTAAACAACCCCGCAATAAGACTGGTAAATGACCTGGATATAAGAGTGACACGTGCCAGTGATAATACGGTATATATGCCCTGGATATTGAATCCTGCCAAACCTAATGACCCTGCTACAACCGGCGATAATATACGTGATAACATAGAGAAGATTGAGATACCTAACACTGTTCCGGGTGAAACCTATGTTATTAAGGTTACCCATAAAAATACTTTGGACCGCGCACAGCAAGCTTACTCACTGCTTATAAGCGGTGTTGGCGGTACTGCTTATTGCACTTCTGCACCAACCAGCAGTGCCGGCGCACGTATTGATAATGTAACATTAGGTACACTTAACAATACCAATGTCGCAGGTTGTACCACTTACAGCAACTTTACCACTCTTATCGACAGTCTGCAACAGGGAGGTACTATTCCTTTCAGCATAGCTATCAGCAATTGCGATGCAACTGGTGCTACCGATAAGATCGTTAAAATATTTATTGATTATAACAATAATGGCGTATTTACCGATGCCGGTGAAGAAGTAGCTGTAAGTGGTGTGCTGAATGCCGCTACTGCAACATTTACCGGAAGCATTACAGTACCAACTACCGTATCTGCCGGCGCTCTTACGCGTATGCGCATCATTGTACAACAAACCAGTACAGCATCTGCAGTAGTATCATGTGGTACCTATGGCAATGGTGAGACCCAGGATTATTCTGTACGGTTTATCAACCCTTCAAAAGACGTAGCAATTTCGGAATTGATTACGCCTGTTGTAGGAGCCTGCCCCGGAGAAGAATTCATAACCGTAAGAATTAAGAACTATGGCAGCGCAGCGGTTTCAGCTATTCCTATTAGCGTTAATATTAAAAACGGAGCTACCGACTTGGGAACCCTGACCTTTACATATCCTAATTCAATCCCTGCGTACGGTAACGCGGTATATACATTCCAGGCTCCGCTGAGAACTGTAGCGGCCAATACCTATACCATTACCAGCAAAACAATACTGACCGGTGATCAGAACCCGGCCAACGACCAGTTGGTTAGTACCATTGCGGTTAACTCATTGAGCCCGGCCATTACCGGTACTGCTACGAAATGCGGAACCAGCCAGGTGACTTTAAAAGCCAATACGACCGGCAATGATGTAGCTGTATGGTATGCAGATGCAACCTCCACTACACCGCTGGCTTATGGAGCCAACACCTCTACTACCACTATTACCGGCAATAACACCTATTACCTGAGCACAAATGACGGGGCAACGCATGCTGGCCCGGCAAACAAACTGCTTAGTTACCTTGGTACAGGTGGCTACAACGCATTTGCAGGTAACTTCGTAAGAGTAAACAATAGCGTTCCTTTAACAATCAATACAGCACGCCTGTATATTGCTAATGCAGGAAAGATCAAGTTTACCCTGGCAAATCTTGCAACATTCTCCAGCACCACCGGTGGTTATTCCTATTATCCACTGTACAGCACTACTATTGATGTGTACCCCACTACGCCTACTCCACAGGCGGGTGCGGTTTCGGGTAACAACGCATCAGACACTGGCGCTGTATATTACCTGGGGTTACCTGTTACAGACGCCGGTGATCACATCATCATCGTTGAATGTCTTGAGGGTGCTAATATTTTCCGGAATAACGCGGTTACAGGTACCAATTATCCATTCTCAATACCTAATGTATTTTCTATTACGGGAAATAGTGCAACTGTAGCAACAGCAGACTCCGTTAACTATTATAAAGGATTCTATTACTTCCTGTATGATGTTGCGATCAAACTCAATAATTGCCCCGGTACCCGTGTACCTATTGTGGCAGGTACTGCTACTGCACCTACGGCTACCCAGTCGGGCAATATACTTACAGCAAGCTCCGGTTCAGCCTATCAATGGTACCTCAATGGCTCAGCTATTACAAATGCAATTGCTCAAAGCTATAATGTAGTTGCTTCCGGCGATTACTACGTAGTAGTTACGGATGCTTCCGGTTGTGCGCAGGCATCCAATCATATAAACGTTGTGTATACAGCCACTGTAGATGTAAATGGTACAGAAATAGCATTGAAAGCATCGCCCAATCCAACCAAAGGAAGATTTACCCTGCAGTTTGAGGTAAAAACAAAAGACGACCTGAGTATTGATGTGTTAAATGCTGTTGGTCAGACAGTATACAGAAAAACATACGGTTCATTTATCGGTCAGTTTACTGAAGATATCAACCCCGGTAAATTATCATCAGGCATGTATATCTTACGTATACAGCATGGACAGAAAACATATATCAAGAAATTACTGGTTGAGTAACCGGTACAATTAATTGTTCGTAATAAAAAAGCATGACATTTAAATGTCATGCTTTTTTAATGCCTGTTCCTGAATGCGTTATTTCAGTATTCCATTTGCCGGGATGCCGCCGTTATAGCCAATTAATTTATAGAGGTAAAAATATCTTACAATAAATCCATTACGATATTGAGGAATAGCAACAGGTACTGAAACCTTTTTAAAATACTTTGTAAGTACTGTAGGTGGTGAGTTATAAAAATTTGAAATATTGATGTACCATGCGTCCGCTCCGGTAGTCAGGTCAGAGTTATATTCATTCAACCATGCAAAGTGGTGAATATCTTCCTGGCTTCCCGTCACTTTTAGAGTTGCATTCATAGGACGGGCAACATAATAACTTAAATGTCCGCCCGGAAACCAATAATCTGTGAAAATATAAGGCTTACCCCGTTTTGCTGAGGTGTCTTCTTTCAAAAAAGCATCAAACCGTTGCTGAAACTGTCTCCATCCACACATATCCAACGTAACATCATGCTTACCATAATCAGGTAACTGTGTAGAGCCCAGCGAGCCAGGCCAGTACAATACCATCAGCATTGCAATAACAGTTCCTCCCCCGGTTATGCCTGTAGCCCATTTTAAAATTGAAGGGATCTTTCCATCATATCGCCTGTCGAGGTATACAGCCGTAAGCCCCAACAGGGTTACGTACCCAGGTCCGCTCCAATGAGGCAATGTATCGTTGAACAGAGACATAAAAGCAACCACCATTATCAAAGGAAATCCTAACCATAATAGCAACCACTTATCCTGCGTATGCATTACCAGTTTCCTTTTTACTGTAGCAACAAGCGTTGTCAGAATAAGTATATAAACCAGGGGATTCATATATAACACTGAGCCCCCCAGCGCACTGAAAAAGCTATCTGGCTGCCAGTGATGTAAAAAACTGATACGACTGCTGTGATAAGCAACTGTAGAAAACTTATGCCCCCATGTCCATAGAAAAGAAGGAAGGATAATTATTACACAAAGCAATAACGCAATATATAATCCAGGTCTTTTCAATAATGCCCTTTGTCTGAACAGAACGAAAGCTCCAAAACCAAGCCACAGAAAAACACCATGCACTTTACTGATAATACACAGGCCGGAAGTAACTCCCAATAAGAGCCAATTGAGAAACCAGTCTTCATTATGCAGGTTCCTTTCTACAATCCTCAGCATCAGGTACACCGAAGCTATCCAGAAAACCAGTTGAGGCGAGTCTGGTAAGATCATCAATCCTGCAATAACGCTGCTGTAAAAACAAGCTGTGTATAAAAGCGCTGCAATAAACCCTGTACGTTCATTACGTAGTTGCCTGCCAATTAAAAACATCAGCCATGTACAAGCAGCCGATGAGCAAACTGCAGCAAGACGGATAAAAAGCTCATTATCAAAATACAGGTTGAAAGTAAAGATCCGGATAAAAAAAGCCACCATTGGTGGATGATCAAAGTAATTCCATTGCAAATGATCTGCATACAACCGATAATAAACTTCATCATTACTAAGCTCAATAGAGTTGGCAAGGATTAACCGTATTATCGATACGATGAAAATTAGTACAATTGTATTTCTTCTATGCCTCAAGGTAAACTGGTTCTGCAGGTTTGTTAATTCGTGCCAGGTACTTTTTGCCGGAGACCGGTCGAAGGTTGATTACCCTCTGCAAATTTTCAACAATAATAGCCGTCAATAACCCGATTACGGCTCCTGCTGCTACATCCTGTACAAAGTGCTGGCCAAGGTACACGCGGGAATAACCTACCCCAAATGCTATCAGCAACAGTAACAAAATGCAATAATTATTCTTTGTACATGAAGACAGCACCGCCATTGTTACAAAAGCCGTGGTGGTATGCCCGGATGGAAAGCTGCTATTACCGGTATGGGTTACCCCCTCAATGAAATAGGAATAAACCCCTTCTGCAAAATATGTTTTAGGGCGTGGGGCCTGGAATAGACTTTTCAGGAGCTGCGCTACCAAACCCGACAGGAGGAAACTAATGCCAAGCCTATAGCTGATTTTCCGGTTTGTAAAAAAGAGTATAATACAAATACTAATGCAAAATAGCCCGTCGCCCAGGTAAGTAAACCCCGTAAAGAAATTATCTAATGCAGTTGTATGAAAACCATTGGCTAATATAAAAAGTTCAGCTTTGGAGAAAAAACACTGCAAAAGTATCAATGCAATAACGAGCAATGTGGAAAAGACAATAAAACGCCTCTCCTGAAAATACGATTTCCAGTAGATATACATATTGTTGGTGGTTGGTTAGTTGAGGTGAAATTATTATTACAGCAATACCTAATTGTTACTGCCATATTAACTCAATGTAAATTCAACCAATTCTGTAAACAATCTGAAGTCTCTACTTTTGGACGGAATTACTGAGGCTATTTATGAAATCGATTAGCTGTTCTGTATCCAGTATTTTATCTATATGTGCATGAGCAATAGCCTGTTCGGGCATATAAGGTACCTCAGCAGTAACAGGGTCCTGCACAATGCAAAGGCCGCCACACTCTTTTATTCTTAATAACCCCTGGGCACCATCTGCATTAGCACCCGATAACAATACGCCAATCAGTGCTTCGCCATATACTTCGGCTGCTGATTCAAAAGTGGCATCTATAGCGGGGCGGCTGAAGTAAATTTTCTCTGAGGTATCCAGTGCAAAGCTTTTATCGGACTCAATCAGCAGGTGATAATCAGGCGGAGCGACATATACATGATCAGGTAAAATGAGTTCTTTTTCTTCAGCTTCAGTAACAGGAAGATCAGTTCGCGCAGCAAGTAGTTCTACCAGTATAGAATCGGCAGCAGGCTTGCGGTGCAGCACAATTACAATAGCTACACCCGGCAGCCCCTGCAACTGAGACAGTAATTTAATAATTACCTCCAGGCTGCCGGCAGAACCACCAATTACAACTATCTGGTATTGCATCAGGCTATTTTGCGCCATATTCTTTCTTTTGCTTCCGGGCGATATTTTCTTGCGATCGCAGAAAATTTAAGCTGCTCTTTCGCACCCAACGCCAGGTAACCTAACATCTCAAGGCTGGCATCAAATAACTCAAGCGCTTTATCCTGCAATGTTTTATTAAAATAGATCAGCACGTTGCGGCAGCAGATCAACTGAAATTCATTGAATGAACTATCCGATACCAGGTTGTGCGTAGATACGATCATCCTGCTTTTTAAACTATCATCAAACTTTGCATAATCGTATTTGGCAGTGTAATACTTTGAAAAATCGCTCTTGCCACCTGAAGCAATATAATTTTCAGAATACAGCTTCATATTAGCAAGCGGGAAAATGCCGCTACGCAATTTGTCTAATACCCCCGGATTGAGATCTGTTGCATATATCAGCGATTTGTGTAGTACCCCTGCTTCCTGCAGTAAAATAGCCATTGAATAAACCTCCTCCCCTGTTGAACATCCGGCATGCCATATCCTGATAAAAGGGCGTGTTGATAATACAGGTAATACCTGCTCGCGTAATGCCTTGTAAAAGGCCGGATCACGGAACATCTCTGTTACATTAACCGTGATCTCTTCCACAAAACGTTTAAAATATTCAGCATCAGATAGCAACCTGTACCTGAATTCACCAAAGCTCACAAACCTATCAAGTACAAAAAGCCTGTTAAGCCTTCTTTTGAGCGAAGCACGTGCATAATCAGTAAAGTCATACCCGTACTTTTCAAGCACATCGCCCAATAACATTTCCATATTCTCATTGCTAACGTAGCTATGCTGCATAATCATTTAAAATAAATATCCAGTACACGCTTCAGTTCATCCACGTCCACCGGTTTTGAAATATAGGCATTGGCCCCTGCACGCAAACATTTTTCACGATCACCAGCCATTGCCTGTGCAGTTACAGCAATGATAGGCACATCTTCATAACCCCTGCTTTTCCTGATAGCCGGTATTGCTTCATAGCCATCCAGTCCGGGCAACATCATATCTAACAATACAATATGAATATTATTATCTGTAGCAAGTAGCTTAAACGCTTCTTCTACATCCATTGCACTGATACAAATGAAATTTCGCGACCTCAGTACTGCTTTAAGTGCAAAAATGTTGCGGGCATCGTCGTCAATGATCAATATCTTTTTATCGCTATTATTCATATGTTATGGCATTAGGTTGTTTTTACCAGAATCGTACAACCATACCCTCAATAATGATAACAATTGGTCAATGTCTACAGGCTTCGTAATATAGTCTGAGGCACCCGCACTGATACATTTCTCACGATCTCCTGTCATAGCTTTTGCTGTAACAGCAATTACCGGCAGGTTCCTGTATTTCGGCATATTCTTAATGATCTTTGTTGTTTCATAGCCATCCATCTCCGGCATCATCATATCCATTAATACCACATGTGTTTCAGGATGAGCTTCCAGCTGTTTCAATGCTTCCTTGCCATCTACAGCAGAGATCACGGTCATTTCAAAATTTTCTAGTGCACGGCTCAGTGAGTAAATATTCCTTACATCATCATCAGCTACCAATACGGTTTTTCCTTTCAATACATCCTGCATTGCGCCAAGCGTTCTATATTGACGGGGCGGTGCAACAGGTGTTTTACCTGCCTCTACCAGGTGTAAGAACAATGTTACCTCATCCAGTATTCTCTGATAAGAGTGTGCTGTTTTTATAACAATAGAGTCTGCATATTGCTTAATGCGTAGTTCTTCACTTTTCGAGAGGCTTTTACCGGTGAAAATAATAATAGGTATATTTTCAAGCCCTGTTGTTTTCTTAACTTCCTCCAACGTTTCGTACGATTTATGATCGGGTATTCCCATATCCAGTATCACACAGTTCACCTCCTTATTACGCAATGCAGTAATACCTTCATTTACATTATTCTTGATCTCAGTATTTACATTAAACGTTTCCAGGAAGTAGGCCAATGCCTTTGCATGCCGCGTATTTTCCTCCACAATCAATACTTTACGGGGATTGTGATTTAATACATATTCCAGCTTGTGAAAAATATCATCTATCTTATCAAAAGCGGCAGGCTTGTTAATGAAATCAATAGCCCCTTCTGACAAACTTTTATATTTCACTTCATGTGAAGACATAATGTGAACAGGAATATGTTTGGTTCCGGGATCACCTTTCAACTCCTCCATTACTTCCCAGCCATCTTTTACCGGCAATTCAATATCAAGCAAAATGCCAACAGGCATATACCTGCGTGCAAGTAACAAAGCTTCATCACCCCTTACAGTTACTACACCTTTGTAATCTTTTTTATGGGTAAACTCCAGTAATGCTTTTGCAAAATTCACATCATCTTCTACAATAAGAATTACCTTATCATCTTCACTTATTTTATCCCTGTCATCCGGAATGCTTTCCGGAATTACCGGCGCAATGTACCTTTTGGCTGTATCTCTTTTCGGCAGAACCGGCTGAGCAGGTACGACTACAGCAGGTTGTTCCGGTACAGCAATTTCTTTTTTCTGTGCCTGCGATACCGGGATAATAACTGAAAACTCACTCCCTTCTCCTGGTTCACTCTTCAACTTGATCTCTCCCCCCAGTAATTTGGTCAACTCGCGGCTGATGGACAACCCAAGTCCTGTACCACCATATTTTCTACGGGTAGAACCATCCTCCTGTTGAAATGCTTCGAAGATCAGGTGCTGTTTCTCATGCGCAATCCCTATACCAGTATCCTTTATCAGGAATACAATGAAAGCGCTATCATTCTCCTGAGTATGCACATCCATTCGAACATAGCCTTTGGATGTAAACTTTAACGCATTTGAAATGAGGTTACGAACAATCTGCTCCAGTCTCAGTTTATCTGTTTCAATGGTAGCCGGCACTTCTGCTGATACTTCTACAGAGAACTTTACCTGTTTCTCATTAGCCACCGGTTGAAACATCGATATCATGTCATTAGCAACTTCTGCTACCGTTACTGTTCCGTACTGCAGATCCATTTTACCCGCTTCAATCTTCGAAAGATCCAGGATCTCGTCTATCAATGTCAACAAGCCTTTACCTGAACTGAATATTACTTTAGCATACTCTATTTGCTCTTCATTCAGGTTATCCTGGTTATTCTCACTCATCAGTCTTGACAAGAGCAGGATGGAGTTTAATGGTGTCCTCAACTCATGCGACATGTTGGCAAGGAACTCTGATTTGTACTTTGTACTCAATGCCAGCTCTTCAGCTTTCTTCTGTATATCAATATTCTGTTCAAATACCTCCTGGTTACGCTCTTCCAGTAATCTAGCTCTTTCTTCCAATTCCACATTAGCCTCTACTAACTCCTCCTGCTGCACTTTCAGTTCCTCTTCCGACGCCTGTAATTTCTGCGCCTGCATTTCAAGCTCTTCGTTGATATTTTCCAATTCATTGTGTTGAGCCTGAAGTTCTTCCGCCTGCGATTGTGTTTCTTCCAGGAGTTCCTGCAGCTTTTTACGATTTTCAACACTATTGATAACGACACCTATATTATGCGCTATGGTTCTTAGAAACAAGAGATCATTCCCTGTAAACACGTTTACTGAGGCAAGCTCCAGTACCCCGGTTACCATATGTTCGTAATAAAAAGGAAATGCGATAACAGCTGCAGGCTTAATTCCACCTGAAGTAAAAGGAATGATCATCTGGTTCTCCGAAACTGGCTGTACCACTACTTCTTTCCCATCTACAACACACTGGCCGGTAATACCCTCTCCAAAAGCTACATGCTCTTTATTACCAGGTCCCAATGCATACCCACTTATAAGCCTTAGCCCGTTATTCTCCACGAGGTAAAAAGCCCCGGCCTGGCTTTTTGTATAATTGGCAACAAATGAAATGATCTTGTTACCCAGATCCTTCATATTGTACTCACCCAGCATCTTATCATTCAACCCTGCCAAACCAGCCTGCAACCACTCCTTATCAGACAATAATGTAAATGACTCCTGCAATGAGGCTGCCATCTTATTTAATGAAAAAGCTACATTACCAAGTCCGTCTTCTCCACTATCTTCCACGCGAATCCCGTAATCACCTCCCGAGACTTTATCGGCCACACCTCGAATGATATTGATGCGCCTTGTAATGTCTTCATCTTTATGCAGTAATTCCTTCTGAAGAGCCTCACGATGATCGAAATCTTTATTTATTCTCAAAAAGGAAATAGAAGTAATAGCAATAGAGAGAATAGCTACAAGTACGATCAGAATAGGGGTAAAATCAGCAAATTTATCCATCTGCACCGTACGGTCTGACAGCAATTGCTGTTCGCGAAGTCCCATTTCAGTAACTATATCACGCGCTTCATCCATATACAGCTTTCCTTTGCGCAACTCTGCAGCTTCAATAGGATGATTCTCTCTCTTTTTATCAATCAATGTTTTTAATGATGCTAACCGGTTCAGCACAACACTGTTCAGCCGGTCACAACTCTTTATTTGCACCGGATTATCAATGATCAGTTCCTTCAATCTCCTGATATGTGCAACGGCACTATCATACGCTCCATTGTAAGGTGTAAGGAACTGCTCTTCTCCTGTCAACAAAAAACCACGCTGCCCCGTCTCTGCATCTTTCAGAATTGAGATGGTTTCTTCCAGTTGCTGTATCACCTGGTTGGTATGATCTACCAGCCGTGCATTATCTGTCAGTTTCTGTATGCTGAAATAAGAAGCAACAGAACTGATCATCAGTAATACAAGCGAAAACCCAAAACTGATCAAAAGGTTACGCTTAAAATTAGATTTCATGTATAGTCTTTCTTTATAGTATTATGCTCCGTTAATTGTTATTGATCTTCTGCGACTGCTTTACCGGCAATACGATAATGAAATTACTACCCTCCCCTTCCTTGCTTCTGGCGGTAAGTATCCCATTATGGTTATCTACGATCTTTTTTACAATAGCCAGTCCTATACCTGTACCCTCATATTCTTCTTTGGAATGTAATCTTTGGAAAATTGAAAATATCCTGTCGAGGTAAACTTCATTAAAGCCGATACCGTTATCAGTTACACTGATCCTGCAATAAGCCCCTGAAGCATTAGCGGCGGCAAATGCCGATCTATCATCTATCAACTCTGCTTTAATTTCAATACGTGGCAGTACATCCTTTTGTGAAAACTTCAGGGCATTACTGAGTATGTTCTGAAATACCTGCCGCATTTGAGCGGGTATTACTTCTATTGATGGGATCTCATCAACCTCTACAAATGCTTTCTTTTCGGTGATCAACAATTCCATATCACCCATAATATCACTAATGATATTATTCAGATTAGTCATTTCATAAGCCCCGGTTATCGATAATTCTGAATACCCCAATACATCTGTAATGAGATTAGTCATTCTTTCCGATGACCGGATAATTCTGTCCATAAAGGCAACAGCGTCGGGATTCTGTTGTAAAAACTTATCTCTTACCAGGTTACTGAATACCTGTATTTTGCGTAAAGGCTCTTTAAGGTCATGCGAAGCTACATAGGCAAATTGTTGCAGTTCGTGATTACTGGCTTCCAGCTCACGATTAGCATTCTGTAGTTCCTGGGTACGTTCAATTACCCTTTGCTCCAGCAACTGGTTCACCATACGTTGCTGGTGAATATCTGTAAATATGCCCACCCATTTTACGATCTCTTTATCCTGTTTTACAGGGGTCATACTCAACAAATGAAAGCGATAAACAGATTCGGCCAATGGTTTGATACGGATCTCTGCAACCAAAGGTCTCCCGGAGTCAATAGCTTGCTGCAAACAGGCAGCTACCGACAATTGCCCTGGCTGCGTTTCCGGTAAAGTTTCCTTCCTGATAGAATACTGGTACCAATGATGATTCACAAACTCAATATTGCCACCTGCGTCGGAAGTGAATGCTATTTGTTGAATTGATTCAAGAATAAGACGTAGTTCCTGTACACTCTGCTGCAGTTCTTTCTCAGCCTGTTTTCTGAATTCTATTTCTTCCCGTAGTGTTTTGTGAATGGCATTCAATTCCGCAGCCTGCTCCTGCAGGCGTACAAAGGTCTTTACCTTCAGTAACAGAATATCGGGATCAAAAGGCTTGGTAATATAATCTATAGCACCTGAGGAATAGCCTTTGGTAATAAAGCGCTTTTCAGTGTTAACTGCAGAAAGAAAGATAATAGGTATATGCTTGGATTTACTATAACCACTAACAGCTTCTGCTACTTCAAAACCATCCATCCCCGGCATCTGTACATCCAGGATAATAAGAGAATAGGTGTTTTTTAAAATCTTTTTTAATGCCTCTTCACCTGATGAAGCAGCATCTACCCGGAACTGGTTTAGCTCAAGAATCCTTTTTAATGAAAATATGTTTTCCGGATTGTCATCAACAATTAGAATCATATGTTTAAAGTAACATCAATTTATTTAAAATCGGGAGTCCGAAAACACAAAAACTCATTGATATTCAACATTATCTGCGCTCTCAAATTATACGCCAATTCACCATTACCCAATTCGGGTAATATTTTCTACGTAGTATTACCTGCAGACTGTTTAGATGCGCCACAGGGGAGACATTAGCCATTGTGGAATAGTAGGCTTCTATGGCGTTAAATGCAGGCATTTCCTTTAATTTAGCCCTAAGAACCTCTTATGAATCCTTTTCAACGAAATCTTTTCCTGCTAGTTTTTATGGCTTCACTATTACCCGCCTGCAACTCTCCGCTAAACACACAAACAGCAATAAAGCAATTACTGGAACAGCAACAAGGTGTTTTTGCAGTAGCGTTTAAAGATCTGCAAACAGGCAACACTATATTTATCAACAAACATGAAGTATTTCATGCTGCCAGTACAATGAAAACGCCAGTAATGATTGAAGTATTTAAACAGGCGGCAGAAGGGAAATTTTCCATGACAGATTCAGCGATAATAAAAAATACATTTAGCAGTATTGTTGATGGTAGTCCTTTCCAATTATCCGCTTCTGATGATAGTGAACAGGAGTTGTACGGGCAAGTGGGAACTAAAAGGACAATTGCCGCACTTGTATACGATATGATCATTGTAAGCAGTAACCTGGCTACCAATATGCTTATTGAGAAGGTAGATGCCCGGAATGTAATGCATACCATGCGTCAACTGGGAGCCAATGACATCCAGGTATTACGTGGGGTGGAAGATTCAAAAGCCTATGAAAAAGGATTAAACAATACCACTACCGCTTATGATCTGATGCTCATCTTTGAAAAACTGGCAAAGGGTGAAATAGTGAGTGATAGTACATCACAGGCAATGGCTAATATTTTGCTTGATCAGCGGTTCAATGAGGTTATTCCGGCCCTGCTACCCAAAGATGTGAAGGTGGCACATAAAACGGGGAATATAACCGGGGTGCAGCATGACTCCGGTATTGTGTATTTACCCGATGGACGTAAATATGTACTGGTAATCTTGTCTAAGCAACTGAGTGATACAGCTACAGCCATTAAGGCAATGGCCAAAGTATCTGAAATGATTTATCAATACGAACAGCAACAAAAGCAGTAGAACTTATTATAAAAAAAAGGCGGCTCCGAGGAATCGGTGCCGCGTATCACATGAGAAAAATTCTATTACCGCAACCACGCCCGAAGGCCCGGAGAAATAGCTGCGATAGGTAAATTAGAGTATCTCCGGAATGCGTTTATGTTATGTATACTAACTATGTAATGTTTTCAGTCGTTCCCGGTAACAGCACATTTGCTTATATGACGATTATAATCTGTGCAAATTGCCTTTCTGGTAAAATTTTTCCAGAATTATGTCCGGTTACTCATCAGCAGAACACCTGGCAGGATTAAGCTACTTGATTATCTACCTACTTCTCTCTTATCATTTCACGCTGCAAAGCTAATTAAACCATATAGTCTTGCAAATTATTTATGAGATATTATAGCGTGCTAGATAAGATGAAATACGAAAAATCTTGCTCCAGCGATGCCCGTGCACGTATTTATTTTATTTATGCTGTTAACAAGGCAATAACCTCAATTCGGCAAAATCAACGTTTCAGCGGTTAGATTACCCTAAAAACACGATAAACAGGCAAATAGACACTACACAAGCAGTATATCATTACCCTGCTATTTAAGCCAAACTTACCAGCGACAGGCCTTTCAAAACATGCCAGTACTTATAACTTATCGTGAATATTAAATACAGCTATACCAAAGGACATTATTTACGATAAACGGGATAACATATTTATCGTTCATCATACTTATGAAGTTTCAGTTATATATCCCACTAGTTTGGTAGATATATAATGTTACGACATTATGCTAGCTTACCTTTGAATAATGCAATGGCTGCTTATGTAAAATATCCATGATCAATTCATAGATATCATCATCACGATAATTATAACGAAACTCCGTTTCTTTCACATGCAGGTACAGTGTACTGCTGTTTAAGCCTCTGAACTTTACCAGCCTGGACTTAAGCAAACCCCAGAACATATCGACCTCATCAATCTGAGATTTGCCACGAACCTGTATAGGCGCAGCATCACTGATACGATAAAGCTTTACATTGTTGAAATCTGCAATACCATGGTAAATATGCAACCTGTGCTGCTTTAACTGCTCGTAATCCACTTCTGTCTTGCCTTTCAGCCAATCATACAACCATTCAGGTTCCACTTCCATCATCTTATCGGTATATATGGCACCATCCTGCCTGAATATTCCATAAAATGCTTTCTTCACATCTTTTCCTGCCTGTTTGTCGATAGGAAGAAATGCAATGGTTCCGTTGTTGTAATGAAATGGATTTCTGTGTTCACAGAAGCGTGCGACGTGCGTGCGCAGCAACTTGAAATACGCATTTACTGTAATGCGGCTAATACCTGTGATGTTGGCTATTTGTGTTGCTGTAAGATCCTCACAATAAAATCTTACCAGCTCCCTAACCTTCCTTTCAGAAAGATGGGCTCCTTTCAAAAATTTGTTTTTCATGGCAACCGGGTGGTTTGAAGTACGTAACTCTACGTAAATAAGACATTTTTTATTATAACACTTTTGTTAAAACTTTATAAACGGTATCAAAAACTGATGCCTATGCTTAAAAAAAGTGGTCAATAAAAATGCAATGATGACAAGCTGCTTAATGTAATTATCATGATCGTTTAAGATCATAAATATTTACAACAACTAATCATCAACAACTGTTCAGTGATAGCTAAAACGCAGTAGCAGGCTGCATCACAGAGGATTATTACTTTATATGAAGACTTGCTTAAACGATTTACTTACCCAATTACCTCTATTACTTTTTCATTATTTGTTGTATCAATAATGTTAGCTTTTCAGCGGATGGTAACACTGCTTTTTCAAGTATCATATTCATTGGTATGGCAGGTACATTTAATGCTCCCATTACTTCAACAGGAGCATCAAGCCATTGGAAACAATGATATGAAATTCGCGCGGCCAATGCCTCTGCAAACGAATTGTTCTGCTGCTCCTCTGTAAGTACTATACACTTACCATGTTTCTTTACAGTATCAAAAATGAGTTCTTCATCGAGCGGGTATAATGTACGCAGATCTATAACTTCTACCTGTTGTGGGAAATTGGCAACAGCAGCTTTTGCCCAATATACACCCATGCCATAAGTTATTATACAGCAGGACTCGCCATTGTTAATGTTCTCAGCACTGGCAGCTATCACAATGTTTGCTTTACCTAATGGCAATATATAATCACTGGAAGGTTCAATGCTCTTTGCACTTTCTGTGCCGGGAACTTTACTCCAGTAAAGCCCTTTATGCTCCAACATCACTACAGGGTTAGGATCAAGAAATGCGGCTTTCATCAGACCTTTCATGTCTGCAGCATTAGAGGGATATACTACTTTAATTCCTTTAATAGTAAGTAAAGTAGATTCTACACATCCACTATGATAAGGACCGCCGCCACCATAGGCACCTGTCGGTACACGTATAAGCGTTTGAACAGGAAACTTACCACAACTGAGATAACATGACTTTGATATTTCTGTTACCAACTGATTAAGGCCCGGATAAATATAATCGGCAAACTGTACTTCTACTATTGGCTTTACTCCAACTGCACTCATCCCTGTTGTAGACCCTATGATATAGGCTTCCTGTATTGCGGTATTGAAAACCCGGTGTTCCCCAAACTGGTCAGCCAATGTAGCTGCTTCACGGAAAACCCCGCCTAATCTTTTACCTACATCCTGGCCATATAATACAGCTTCAGGATATGTTTGCATAATTTCACGGATAGCAAACAAGGCAGCGTCTACCATCAGCACCTTTTCTCCACCGGCAGGTTCACGGGTGCCCGTTTCTTTAACTACAGGGGTAGCAACAAACACATGATCTGCTGCTGTAGCAGCATCAGGTTCAGGTGCCTGTACCGCCTGTTGAAATTGTTCAGTTACAAATATTACAGCATCTTCTTCCATTCGTTGCAACTGTTCCTCCGGAATACCTAATTGTAACAGGCGACTGCGCAACTTAGGGCCAGGATCATCTTTTGTATGGACAACCAGATCTTCTGCAGAACGGTAGAACTCCTTTCGCACCCCACTGGTATGATGACCAAGCAAGGGCACCTTTGCCTGTACCAGGTACGGTGTACGGTATTGCCGTACATGCTGAATTACGCGCCGCATGGTATCATAGCTCTCTTCAAAATTGCTTCCATCAATACGTACCGTATCTATACCCGGGAAGCCCCCTGCATACGTACAGGCGTCCATTGCACGGGCTTCGTCGGCACTTACGCTAATACCCCAACCATTATCCTGTACAAGATAGATGACAGGTAATTTCTTTAATGCAGCAAACTGGAATGCCTCACTTACCTCCCCTTCTGTAACACTAGCGTCGCCCAGCGAGCATATTACTACAGGTAGCTGGCCGGTATCGGCCAAACCTACTCTTTCTTTATACTGTATTCCCTGTGCGATGCCCGTAGCTGGTATCACCTGCATGCCAGTAGCACTGCTCTGATGGATCATTACAGGCTTATCAGAGCCCCTGTAATTAGGATGAGAGTAATATTCCCTTCCACCGGTAAATATATCATCGCGCCGGGCCAGCAATTGCAGCATGAGCTCATATGGAGAAAACCCGAGACCCAGCAATAAGCTCTCATCCCGGTAATAAGGGCTCACATAATCGCAGGGAAGTAATTGGAAGGCAGTGGCCAGTTGTATTGCTTCATGCCCCCGTGAAGTAGAATGTACATATTTACAGACCTGTCTGTTGGCTTCATAAGTATCTGCCATAGAACGGGCATCACACATCAGGCGGTAAGCTTTTAATAAAATATCGGTAGCTATCATAGCAAGCAGTATCGGGCAAATGTAATAATAACAGTCGTTAGTTTTTTAGGATAACAGCATTATTTAAATGTGTTTACGCAGAACAGGCGTGTAAAATAAAAAAGCCATCCCGCAGAAGCGGAACGGCCTTTTTCCTTGTAGTGATCTATATAACGTTACTTGATCTCGAGTGCTAACAGGCTATCATCTTCAATGAAGCCTTCCAGTTCATCTCCTACTACTACTTCTCCTACACCTGCAGGTGTCCCGGTAAACACCAGGTCCCCAATATTAACGGAAAAATAGTTAGAAATGTATGCAACCACCTTATCGAAATTGTTAAGCATTAACCCCGAATTACCTTGTTGCACTAATTCCTTGTTCTTATAAAGACAAAAATTAATATCTTTTTTATTCTTGACATTCTGAAGGGGGATCCATTTACCGATAACAGCAGAGTTATCCCATGCTTTTGCCTTCTCCCAGGGGAGTCCTTTTTCCTTCAATTCGGCCTGAATATCGCGGGCAGTGAAATCAATACCTACAGTTACAGCATCGTAGTATTTGCTGGCAAAACGCTCCTGTATGTATTTTCCATTTTTAGATATCCTCAATACCAATTCACATTCATAATGTAGCTCGTTGGTAAACTCAGGATAATAAAATGGCGTATGAGCCTGGAGTAAAGCACTTTTGGGCTTCATAAAAATGATAGGCTCTTCCGGAACCTCGTTGCCCAGCTCTTTTGCGTGTGCCACATAATTACGGCCTACACAGAAAATTTTCATACTCAACAAAGGGTTTAACTGAGATAATTGTTTTCAAGTTTCATGAGCCTGAAGAGGCTGGGGTACATCTCATAGGTGTATTGAATATCAAAATCTTATTACCAACAGGCATATTATTGCGAAAATAAAGATTCAATTTAGAATATCATAGTGTAAACTCCAATTTATTCGCTTCATTCATAGTTCTTTCGATGCCGCTGATAATCCAGCTCTCGACGATCTCTACACACTTATCGATCTTCTTTTGTATAAGTTGAAGTTCTTCACCTGTCCAGCGGCCAAGTACAAAATCGACCTGCCGGCCTTTGGAAAAATTATTCCCTATTCCAAATCTTAAACGAGGATATTGTTGGGTCTGTAAGATCTCTTCAATATTGGTTAGGCCATTGTGACCAGCACCGCTACCCGAAGAGCGTAACCTGATTTTTGAAAGAGGTAAAGCCAGGTCATCTACAATTATCAAAACGTGTTCCAGAGGAATTCTTTGCTTATCCATCCAGTACTTCACAGCTTTTCCGCTCAGGTTCATAAAGGTCGTCGGCTTGACAAATATCAAGTTTTTGCCGCGCCATGATATCTCTGCAACGTCGGCTAACCTGTCTGAACGAAAAGAACTTCCATGTTTCCGCACAAATGCATCTACTACATCGAAGCCTATATTATGCCTTGTTCCTGCATAATCCTGGCCTATATTACCCAGCCCTACTATCAGGAACTTTGACATGTCCGGAAAACTTTATTTCAACAGATAACTATACCTTTTTCTTAAATAAAGTAGTGTTCTATTGGTACTGATGGTTATTGATGAGGTGCGGATAAAGTGAAAGCCCGGGGTTAACCGGGCTTATATAACTGTGATGCTTTTTTACTTTTTAGCAGCGGCAGCAGGTTTAGCAGCAGCACCGCCTTTGGCAGCAGGAGCAGCAGCTTCTTCCTGTTTCAACTGTCTTGTCATTACGATAGACGCGATAGGAATACGGGGAGAGTTCAGAATTTCATAGTTATCAAGAACGACGTCTTCAACACGTACGTTTTCGTTCAACTCCAGATTGGTAAGATCTACTTCGATATTTTCTTTCAGGTATTTAGGCAGGGTCTTAATTTTCAGCGCCTTCATTTTAGTGATCAGCTTACCACCAGCTTTAACACCAGCTGCACTACCTGTAAATCTCAAAGGAATTGTAGCAATAACGGGTTTATCTTCTACCAGTTCCAGGAAGTCGATGTGAGAAAGGGCATCAGTTACTTTGTCAAACTGGATGTCTTTCAGAATGCAAATGTAAGTTTTACCACCTGTTTTGATTTCAGCTAACTGGAAATCCGGAGTATATACGAGAGGTTTGAAAGCCAGCACAGGAGCAGCAAAGCTAACTTCCTGAGCACCGCCGTAAATTACACCAGGCACCAAATCCTGAGAGCGAAGTTGGCGGGCGGCTTTTTTCCCGGTTTCGGTCCTCAGTTGTCCTTCGATTGTAATTGTTTTCATTATCTATGTTTGTTTTAAAATTTACCTTCTTTATTTGTTACGCATCTGGCTGTGAATGAACAAACCAGTGATACTGCGGTTTTCGTAAGCATTTCTTATTGCCACAGCAAATAAGTCAGCTACACTAATCATCTTGATCTTCGAAATATTCTGCTTTAAAGGTATCGTATCGCACACTACCAACTCCTCCAACACACTATTCTCTATATTGGCATATGCATTACCACTTAATACCGGATGCGTACACAATGCTCTTACACTTCTTGCTCCTTTTTCTTTAAGCAACCCTGCGGATTTGGCAAGGGTTCCTCCGGTATCGCAGATATCGTCAATCAGTACAATATCTTTATTAGTAACATCCCCGATTACAACCATGCTGGCTATTTCATTGGCACGTTTACGGTGTTTATCGCAAATCACCATTTCCGCATTGAAATAGGAAGCTATTTCCCTGATCCTGTTTGCACTTCCCACGTCGGGGGCGGCAAAGGTAAGGTTTTCCAGTTGAAGTTGCTCAATATAAGGGATAAAAATCGCCGAGCTATCCAGATGATCCACAGGAATGTCAAAATACCCCTGAATCTGAGGGGCGTGGAGATCCATAGTGATCACCCTATCGGCTCCGGCAGCGACCAGCATGTTTGCCAAAAGTTTAGAGCCAATGGCTACACGAGGCTTATCCTTCCTGTCCTGACGGGCATACCCATAATAAGGTATAACAGCCACTACCTTATAAGCAGAAGCGCGGCGGGCTGCATCAATCATCAGCAACAGCTCAAGGATATTTTCGGCAGGCGCAAAAGTACCCTGGATCAGGAAAACCATATCGCCACGAATACTTTCCTGGAAAACAGGCTGAATTTCACCATCACTAAACCGTGAAATAGTGATCTTTCCAAGCGTAGCTCCGAATCGCTGGGCAATTTTTTCGGCCAGGTATTGTGATCCGGTGCCAGAGAATAACTTAACAGAAGTTTGCATACCGCAGTCAAAATGTGCGGCGAAGATATAACGAAGGAAGGGAATAGGGGTTAAACGGTACAAGAAAAATTTCCGGCATCAACGATGAATTACTAAATTTATTAGTATTTTTGATGCCGGAAATTTCCTGGTTATAATTTATTTCGCAACTGTCAACAATACCTGGTTGCTGGAACTATTCGCAGTAGCTGCATTAAGTTGCCTGCTGGAGGTCTTTTTAGGGTTAATTGCGTAAAAAACTGCTGAGCAAATAAAAATTGAGAAGAACAGAGCTGCAAGGTACATGCCTATGCAGAACATAAATGGTTGATAACCACCGATAGCGGAAAAAGTAGTTTTACGTTTCATTGGATATAGATTGGGTTTCAAAAAAGAATTGGATTTGGCTTTAATAACCTATAACGCGATTGTAGCTATTTTATTACATCGGTTATTGTCTCGTGAAAGTAGCAGATAATACAAAAGCATGCAAGAGCAAATTTACTCCATTAAAAGCTGGGCAAAAGACGACCGCCCCAGAGAAAAACTACTTAGTAAAGGTCCCAGCACCCTGAGTGATTCAGAATTGATAGCCATCCTTATTCATCATGGCACGCATGAAAAAAGTGCCGTGGATATTGCCAAGGAAGTATTGTACCTAAGCAGTAACAATCTTAGCGAGTTGGGAAAACTTACAATCAAAGACCTTACCCGGATAAAAGGCATTGGCAGCGCAAAGGCTATTTCGATTATGGCAGCTATGGAACTGGGACGACGGAGACAGGCCAGTATGTCGCTGGAAAAACCCGTAGTAAAAGACAGCAAGTCGGTAGCTGGCTATCTTCAGGCTTTACTACGTGACCTCCGCAATGAGGTATTGGGCGTATTATACCTTAATAAGAGTAATCGGATTAATCATTTTGAAGTAGTAAGCGAAGGCGGTATTACCTCTACCATCGCGGACCCAAGACTGATCCTGAAAAGGGCACTGGAAGAAGAAGCTGTTAAAATAATTCTTTGTCATAATCACCCTTCGGGCAACCTAACCCCCAGCAAAGCCGATGAATTACTTACTTCTAAGATCAAGGGAGCAGGCAAATTGCTTGATATTGAATTAATAGACCATATTATAGTAAGTACCGAAGGCTATTTTAGCTTCGCCGATGCCGGTATGCTATAGCAGCCCCCTCACCTACTTATAACGTGTGAAACCGGATTATGCCTGGGCGGCTGGTCCTCCAAAATTCATTGGTATCTGAACATCTTCCAGATCCTGGATCTTACCATTCAGAGACTCAAAACGGTTAACATTTTCAATAAGCGCTTTCATAAAACGCTTGGCATGTTGAGGAGTTAGTATGATACGTGATTTTACCTTGCTTTTTGGAGTGCCGGGCATTACGTTCACAAAATCTATTACAAATTCCGCATGCGAATGTGTTATAATGGCAAGGTTAGCATATATCCCTTCCGCTATTTCTTCAGAAATTTCAATATTTAACTGGTTGGGTTGTTCTTGATCTGCCATAGCAATTTCTTTAGGCAAATGTAAATAACAGGTTGGCTCTTAAAAAATAAAACTCCACGCAATAGCGCAGAGTTTACATAACGTTTAACATTAATATTGGTATAACCTTATAGATTAAGGCTTTATTTGTTTACACAAAAAGCAATAATTTTCAAAAGATCATCCTGGTTTTTAAAATCAATATTGTTGTCTTTGGCAAAAGACTTAATTAATTCTTTGTCCTTAGAAGGAAATGCTTCTTCAATATTCTTTACATTATTCACTTTGAAAAGGTACCTGCTCTTTCTTAAGTAAAAGGTTGGAACAATTTCTACAGAGTTATCATTTCTGAACACTTTATTTGTATAGGCTCCGGATACAGTATTACTAACTTCACCGTTCGTTTTGCGGGAGCCCCCATTCTGATCCACCGTTGCTGTATTAGGGCGTATTTTATTGGCGTAAGAGATATACAGCGGATAATTACCTGTGCCTGTGGCTATTTCGTAAACCTTATTCTCCACATTTACAAACTTCCGATCAAGAATAAAAATAGTATCAATAGCAGATAAGTTTGTTAAGGTAAGAATTTCATCTCCTTTCTGAAATACAACACTCTGATCATTGCTGTTATAATTTAAAGGTGCCTTTTCAACTGCCCCGGTTTTCATTAAAACAACTCCATCGTAAAATTTTGCAAAAAGCAATGATTTATACTGTGTGCTATCTGCTACAGTTTGTACAGCCTGAGCTGCTACAAATAAAGGAGCCAGCGCGATACAAAAAATAGAAATAATATTTTTTTTCATGGTGATCTGGTTGATTATTGATACAATTAAATTTACTACCGTTTTAGCAAAAGTGGATGCTTTTTAAAGAACTTTAGAAATACTTTCTCAAAGCAAAAAGCCCTGTATTGGATACAGGGCTTTTACTCTTAACAACGATATTATCTTGCACTTTTAAAAGTGAATTTTTCCTTAAAATAGGTTCTTGGGTCGTTAGGAACAGTTATACTTTGAGTCATGATATAACTAACCTGAAAAGATTTAATAGAACCATCTGCATTGAAAGTAGCCTGATTAACACCAGTAGGATCAATAACACCTGAGCGAAGGTTACCGCCGGCATTAGCACCATAATAGTTACCTACACTTGTTACTTTACCAGTAGTCTGGTCAAAATAAAACACAGGGCTAAAGGTACCGTAAGCAGATACAGAAGTTCCACCACTTAAAATGGGGTGAAAATAGTTTTTGCTATAAACACCATTTACATCGTACAAAGCAACAGAGTTACCGGTAAATGTGATCAATGCCATTGTAAGCGGATAGTAACCAGTCAATGAGGTGCTGGTAACATCAACCATTGGCGCAGTTGCTTCCATAGTGTATAATCCATCATAAGCATTACGTGCGGAGAAGGAATAAATAGCCTTTCCGAAGTTGCCGCTGATCACACCATAAGAAGCAGAAGCTATCTTAAGAGGTAACGCATAGTTTTTATTGAAGTCAAAACTTGCATTGTTGGTAATAACCACCTCGATCGTAGACTGATGTGTTCCTTTTTTAATAACCACTGTATTAGGGAATGAGTAAATAGCTGTTGGAGGAGCTACATAACCACTGGCATTCTGAGTATTGTACAGGGTAAGAGCGTCAGCGTCTATTGCAAGGTTTACTGTAATATCTTCAGGAGCTACACCAGCACCAGAATAGCTTACATTAACATTGAATTTTACTGATTTACCATTTCCTACACTACCAAGATCTGTATTAAATCTTGGATACTTTGAAGATGCTCCGGATACGTTATCACCAGTATTAGCAAATTCAACGATAGTGGTTGCAGTACCGCTATCCAGATCTATAACTTGCGGTGCTTTCTTACAAGATACTACGCCTGCAGCTACTGCCAGAAAGAAAACTGCGCTTATTGAAAGTTTTTTCATAATCGTAATTAGTTTTTGGTTATTGAGCCCAGAAAATCAAAGAAGTAAAAGGACTTACACCTTTTGGCACATTAGTACTGTTATAAGAACCTTCTGATGCAGGATATAAAACCCTTGAAGGCAAACGATCAGGCCTTGTTGACTCTGAAACTTTTGAAGCAAAAGTTTGAGTAGCAGTTGCACCTGCAGAGTTCACCAGCTTAGGATAAGCGGTACGACGATAGTCGTTCCAGGCCTCATTACTATTTACCATGTTCAGCGCTATGTATTTCTGAGTAATAATAGCTTCGATCTTCAGGTCATTAGATGTAGCCAATGTGAAATTCACCAATGGGCTTGTAGAGTTATCTGTAAGATAAGTACCGGCATCGGTAACAGGATTCTTTCCAGTCAGGTAGCCACCTGCAGGTAAGGTATACAGATAAGTGAAGGAGGCTTTAATACCATTCTCAAACAAGTCTTTTGCATTACCTGTTGTCACAAGGCCTTTTACTAAGCCTTCTGCCTGCAGGAAATAACTTTCTGCTGCAGTTAATAAAGGCATTCCGGCATCAGGACCTTTTAAAGTACCAGTAGCACTACCTGCTGATTTTCCATCCCTGTTTGTGCTGGCATACCAGAAGCTTCCTTCAGGGCTGGAAGAAACACCGGTTCCTTCATTGCCTAACTGATTTGTTGGTGTTGAAGGATATTGATAATAAACAGCAGCTCCTCTACCTGGGTCTGTTAACTTAATACCATTGTAAAATGAAAGTATCCATGAAGAAGGCATCCAGGCTTTGTTACCAGATGTACCGGTATTTGAAAAGCCCCAGCTACTCCATTTAGGATTCTGTTTGCTGGCATCTCTTACATAACCCGGGTTGATCAATGCATCAGATGTCAGGAAGCCATCAGCGCTGAAAGCTGTGCTGGTGAACGTCACTTTTCCGTTTGCATGGATCAGCAACCTCAGCTTAACTGTATTCGCCAATTGTTTCCATTTGGTCATATCTGCTTTAAACAGGATATCTGATGTACCCAGGGCAATAGTAGTTGCAGATGCAGCGCCTGTGTTGATTGTTGCAATAGCCTTATCCAATTCCTCTGCCAGGCCTTTATAAACGGTTTTAGCATCATCATACGTTGGAGTAAGATACTGACCACCTTTCAAAGCCTGAGAATAAGGAATATCATTATAAGTGTCAACCATCAACTGAAAGTTCAACGCTTTCATGATCCTTGCCGCGGCATTGAAATAAGCATAATCAGCTTTACCGTCAGTCAGATCAAGAATGGTCTGATAATCTTCCTGGTTATCGTAAGTCCACAACTCATTAAAGTTGCTGTTACCGAAGTTATATGTAAAGTATACACCAAAACCGCCATAACCGCCGGCATTGGCCATATATCCACCAATCTGAGCACCATAGGTGTTATAGCTGTTCAGCGCATCAGCTGTAGTTTTCAGCGATCCTGGCAACAACAGTTGAGGTGTAATATTACCTGTTGACGCATCATTTGGGTTTGAATTTATATCAAAATATTTTTTACAGGAAGAGCTTAGCATCACTGCTCCCATAAAAACAATCAGACTTATTTTTTTCATAATACTTTTTTTAGTTAGGTTCTCCGAATTGTTACATTAATCGTGATGACTGCAGATTAGAATTTAAATGTAACAGTACCACCGTAGTAACGTGTTGGAGGCGTTTGTCCAAGGCTGTTAAGACCAATACCGTTTGTATCACTACCACCTGCACTATATTCAGGATCAGTATAGTAGTTGTCTTTAGC
This sequence comes from Chitinophagaceae bacterium, assembly GCA_047602185.1. Classification (GTDB taxonomy): domain Bacteria; phylum Bacteroidota; class Bacteroidia; order Chitinophagales; family Chitinophagaceae; genus PMP191F. Next base: position 3,371,532 of record JASGHY010000001.1, read on the forward strand.
CATAAACATCAGCAGGTTACGACCCTGAACACTGATTGTAAGCCCTTTGATCGCTTTTGTTTTCTTTAATACAGACATAGGAACGTTATAAGAAAGAACTGCTTCTCTCAATTTCAGGAAAGCACCTGAAGTAACGTAGTTAGAGGTAACGTCTCTGTTGATATTATCAGACCAGAAACCGTTGTTACCATTACCATTTTTAACAGTAATGTCTGTATTCTTAATGTATTTACCGGGATTAGAAGGATCAGCAATTACTGAGTTGGGGAATACAAAACGCTGACGATCATACAAAGCTGTTCTATAGCCAGTGCCTGACCAATCCAGCTCTGTACCCATACCGTTGAAGATCTTATATCCATCGCGATACTCAAATAACACAGATAATGTGAAGTTTTTAAACCTGATAGAACCATCAAAGCTTACGCGATGTTTTGCTACTGCATTTCCAAGGTAGGAGATGGTATCTGATTTAGTTGGTAAACCAGTGATTCCATCAACAATTACATGACCTTCCCCATCACGTTTGTAATCGTATCCCATAATTACAGGGAATACCATGCCTGCCTGTGCAGCAGAAGATGCACTTCCTGATGTGGACAGGATCAAACGAGGCAGATCTGTTTTAATAAAATTAACCTTGTTGTCCAGGTAAGTATAGTTACCGCCAACTGTTACAGTCCAATCAGCATTTTTAATTGGTGTATAGTGTGCAGTTACTTCCAGGCCCTGGCTTTGTGTCTGACCTACGTTAGTTCTTAATGCACTGAAACCAGTTGTACTGGAAACTGAAGTTTCTACAGTCTGGTTATCAGTTTTTGTTTTATACCAGGTTACGTTTGAAGTAAAGCGGTCTTTGAACAGGTTTAAATCAAAACCGAATTCGTAACCTTTGGTGATTTCTGGTTTAAGATCCTGTGAAACGAGTGTGTTACCCACTGTGTAAGCTGCCAAGCTGCCGAAGGGGAAACCACCAGGCACGTTAGCAATTGCTTCCAATTGGTATGCACCAAATGTACCTCTCAGGTTCACCTGACCTACTTTGGACCAACCACCTCTGAATTTCAGATAACTGATAGTGTTGCTTTCTTTCAGGAAGTCCAGCGCATCGCTGGCAATGAAAGACAGATCAACTGAAGGATAGAAGAAAGCACGGTTTTCAGGAGACAACACTGAAACCCAGTCCTGACGTGCAGTTCCGTGTAAATACAAATAGTTTCTGAATCCGATGCGTAAGTCACCATAAGCACCGATCTGGCGGGCTTTATAGTTACCTTCACTTGCACCCGGTGTACCAACACCATTCACAACGTTGTAAAGAGTTGGGATTACCAGACCACTTGCAGAAACACTTACAGTTTTAGATTCATCCTGACGCCATTGGCCGCCAGCGATCAACTTAAAGTCGAAATCATTATACTTGGTATAGTATTGAGCAAACAGATCACTCAGCAATTGAGTTGTATAACCACTCTGATCCCAAACAGCAGCAGGGATATCTGATTTAGAACTACCATCAGTATGCTTTGCATAGTCTGTATAATTAAATGCACCCTGTGTTTGCTTATAAGAGTAATTTCTTGTAGTGATCCCCTGACGGGCAATAAACTCTAATCCTTTAATTGGAGCAAATCTCATTTCCAGGTTTCCTGTCAGATAATCGTTTCTTGTTTTGATCCTGTAGTTATCTGCAGTAAAATATGGGTTCTGATACCAGGGGTTATAGAATCCATTAGGATTAGCAAATTTATCAGTACGCCAGTTCTTATACTTGGTAATATCTACGTTAGAAGGCATGTTCAACATGTTTCCATACATGCTTGAAGTCTGGGAAGTCTGATCATACCTGTTCTGTACGTAAGCAATTGAATAGCTGGCATTGATCTTACTGCCAACTTTACGGCTACCATTAGCACGTAAAGAAGCACGATTATATTTATCACCAGGAGTTGTACCGGTAGTATTCAGGTATTGTGCAGACAGATACATAGTAGAGATATCATCACCACTTGTAATTGAAAAGTCTGTCTGGTTAGTAATACCTGTTTGCCAGAATTTATTGTGTCCATCATTATAAGCATAATAAGCAGAATCCTGTGATCCATCTTCCAGGGCCGGGCCTAAAGGTCTTTTAGTACCATCAAAAGCAGGTCCGTAAGATTGGTTCTCCAGGTAAGAAAATTCAGGTTGACCATTTACATCTGTGCTGTAACCTGTACCACCTGCACCAAATTTCTTTTGAATTTTGGGGAAGAATGCTACCTGTGTAGCAGTAGTAGTATTTGAAAGTGTAACAGTAGTAACACCTTTTTTACCTCTTTTGGTTGTTACAACAACCGCACCATTTGAAGCCTGAGAACCATAAAGAGCAGCAGCACCGGCACCATTCAGTACAACTACATCTTCCACATCTTCAGGATTCAGGTTTCCTAATACATCGTTGGGTACAATCACGTTATCAAGTACCAACAATGCCTGGTTGTTACCAGTAATAGAACGCTGGCCGCGCAACACCAGACGATAGCTGGGGTTTACACCGCCACCAGTTGCATTGATCTGCAAACCGGCAACCTTACCCTGAAGGCCACCTGAAATAGAGGTAGACTTACCGGCAGTAAGATCTTCAGCTTTGATTACCGTATTAGCAGTACCAATCTCTTTTCTTTTGGCTTTGATACCACCCGCAGTAACGATAATCTCATCCATTGTTTTGGTAGATGAAGCAAGTTTTATGATCACCTGCTTTCTTTCACCGGGAGATATTTCCTGATCGGCATAGCCAGTAGAAGAAAATACTAAAGTTTTGGAAGTACCCAGGTCAATTTTAAAGTTACCATCTGCATCAGAGGTGGTACCTCTTGTTGTGTTTTTTACCTTAACCGTAGCAAAAGGGATGGGATTGTTTTGATCATCAACAATTTTCCCCGTTACTACACGGTTTTGCGCAAATGCAAGTACAGAATACAGTACCAGCACTGCGAACAGTGATAGAAATTTTCTCATGTGAACTGTGAGTTTTGAAGTTTAAAAACGTGATATGCTTAGTAATGGTGCCAGAAAGTACAGTACTTATCAGATAGGTAAAACAAAGGCGGAGGAGCTTTGTCTGCAATAGCGTGCAGCAGTATTAGCCTACAGTGCAATGAGGATATGCGCATAGGCATTCTCACTGCAGGCAGTGATAAAACTTTTCTCATGTGACTATGTTTGAAAATGTGACGCAGTAAATATAGGAACTTTTAAAACTTCGCAAAAAAATGTTAAAGTTTTTATGGAATTCCTACATTATTAACCAAAGACAAAAGTGAAAATAGAAGTGCTGCAACTTATCCTGAAATTTTAGGCTATAAAATCCAATAATAAAAACATAAAATATTTAATTAATATGTTAAACATATAAAATATTATTGAATATCAATATGATACAAAAACAAGATAACTTAGAAAGGAAAAAACAAAGACATTATACTAAATTAAAATACATTGTTTAGCAAATAAAAAAAGGCCGGCATTAATGCCGGCCTTTTTTTATTATTAAAATTTGATATTTCTCCTAGGGTTTATCCCACCATACACTGGTTGTTAAATCATCAGCACCCTGGCTGGCAACAACGGCATTATAGTTATCAGTATTCAAGTCTCTTTCTGTAAGAGGGTACCCTTGTCTGCGTGGAATAATCTTGGGTGTTGTATAAGCATTCGGAGTAACAGTTAACTCTGGGTAACCTGTTCTTCTCCAGTCTGTCCATGCTTCATAACCATATCCCATATAACTGGCGATCCATTTCTGTGTCAGGATCAGTTTGATAGCATTTGCAGAATTGTAAACTACACCAGCCTGGCCAATATAGTTGCTAATGGCAACTGCATCTGTAATGCCTTGCTCATTGAATGATGCAGTAACCGCAGCGGTATATTTTGCGGCAGCATTTACATCATCAGCAGAACCAGTGATCCAACCCAGTTTGTAAGCTTCAGCAACACTGAACAATACTTCAGAATAAGTGTAAATTGAAACAGCTGAGTTTTGCTGCCTGAACTTTGCGCCAATTAATGAAATATTACCTGCGCTGGTTGGAAGATTGTCTACAGTACCAGCAGAATATCCAGGAGCGCCCTGCAATAAACCATAAGGCATACCTACAATAGTATTCGTAGCTGTAGGCGTAGCATATACTGCCAACCGAGGGTCACTCAGTGTTGTCAGCATATCTACCATCGGTTTACTGATAGCATAGTCATAACGCTTAGCTACCTGGTAGTTGTTATAGATATTGTTTTCATTTGCAGACTCCGCCAGGAATTTATAGGAGATATTCTCTGTATTGGAAGAAATTACCCCTGCGGCCAGCGCTTCATTAAACTTAGCTTTACCTGTAGCCGGATCTTTTTTGGAAAGATGCAGTGCCGCCATCAGTTTTATGGTGTTGGCAAACCTTTTCCATGCAGCAACATTACCACTAAAAAGGATATCGCCATTTAACGAACCACCGTCAAACTGTGCAACTGCAGCAGTTAGCTCGCTAAAAAGTGCTGTATACACATCTTTCTGCGCATCAAACTTTGGAGTTAATTCACTTACACCTTTCAGTGCTTCACTATATGGAATATCTCCAAACCTATCGGTCATATTAAAGAAGAAAAATGCTTTCAGAATACGTGCGGCCGCAATCTGGTTTGCATTAGAACCACCACTCACAACATAAGGAGCGGTCTTAGTTGAATCTGCGGTATTCAGCAGTATTACAAGGTTTAAGTCTTCCAGCGGTCCGTTGTAGATCGCATTGTAATCGAACTGAATTGCTTTATATCTTGATTCATCCGTGTAAAACACGTTTGAGATCTGTTGTACATACAATCTCGGCTGGGTAGCATTCACAAGACCAGCTACCGAACGCTCGGCACTGGTAATTAACAGTGCAGTCTGAGGCTGAGACGGTTTGTTGGGAGTATAGTTGATATCTGTTATCTTTTTGCATGATCCCAGAGAACCAACAAGCACCGCACCGCCCAGTATATATTTAAAAAGATTCGCTTTCATCTTAGTAAGTTTAAAGAATATTAGAATGTTAATTTCAGGTTGAACCCGAGGCTTCTTGTAGCAGGCAACTGTCCACCCTCTCTCCAGTCAAGTTCCAATTGAGAAGGATCAATTCCTTTAACCGGAGTATAAATTAACCAGGGATTTTGTGCTACCAGATAGAAGCTTGCTCTCTGAAGACCCAGTTTAGAGATCAGCTTTCCTGGCAGATCATAACCAATACTAACTTCTCTGAGTTTTACATAAGAAGCGTCATAGATCCAGTTTTCCCAAAGCGTTGAAAGTTCACTTTCATACAATGTCTGAGCGTCTACATAAGTGGCATTGGGTTTTCCTGTTGATTCAACAATACCAGGAAAGAGCACGCCACCGCCACTTGCAGGATCATCACGTTTAGGATTTCCTTTTTCATTCAGACCAGCAGTTTCAGCAGAAAGACCAGAGCCGGAAGCATTTGCTTTTGTGATAGACAACAATTTACCGCCAGACTGGAAGTCGATTGAGAAACCAGCATGGAAACCTTTGTAAGAAACGGTACTGGTGATACCACCTGTAAAGTCAGGCAGGAAAGTACCAAAGTTTACATTAGGTGTAGTTAAGGGGAAACCATCGTCATCAATCAGCACATTACCTGCGCCATCTCTTTTGAAACCGAGTCCCATTAAAGTACCAAATGGTTTGTTCACTTCCCTGTTTGCAGTAACAGCATTTGAACCGGAATAACCAAAGCTTGCCCATGCAAAGTTTTTGATATCTCCATACAGTTCATTGATCTTATTTTTATTGATACCCAGGTTCATGTCAATATCCCAGGTAACTGCTTTGTTTTTGATTGGCGTACCACCAAGGCTGATCTCATAACCATAGTTCTGAATTTCACCTGCGTTAACCAATGCAGTAGAGAAACCTGTTGTACTTGGTAAGGTCAGAGAAATAATCTGATCTTTTGTGAAACGGTTATAGTAGTTGAAATCGAAACGAACCCTGTTGCGCAGGAAACGTAATTCAGTACCTAACTCATAAGAGGTAGATAAAGTAGGCTTCAGGTTTTCATTCGGTATCTGATTGGGAACAGACATTGAAGGAGTTGTTCCATACAAAGCGCCAGCATCATAAGCCTGGTGAATTGCATATGCGTCTACATCAGAACCTGTTCTACCCACTGATCCGCGGATACGGCCGAAAGAAAGAAAACCTGTATTCTGGAATAACTCCGTAAAAACAAACGAAGTTGAAACACCACCATACAGATAAGAGTTATTTGCTTTGGGCAGCGCTGAAGACCAGTCGTTTCTAAGGTTAAGTTCCAAGAACAGCATGTTCTTATATCCCAGTGAGCCAAAGCCATATACGCTTCTAACCTGTTTATCAACAGTTGAGTTGCTTACTGTTGGTCTGTCTTTAGAAGCAGCAATATTATAAAAATCAGGTACAGTTAAACCACCTGCAGTTGCCATTGAGATATCCTCATTGTGGTTGTTCCTCATTTCATAATATGCGCCACCTCTCAAAGAAAGATCGTTGAACTTATTATCATACTCCAGGTTCCACACATAGTTATTTTCTCTTGCGCGGGATTGGTTAGTTGAGAATGATGCAATGTTCAATGTTCCCGAAGCAGTTCTGTTATCACCATAATAAGAGTAATAATTACCCCTGGCAATAAAGTTTGCTTTTAAACTTTTAGCAATGTTATAAGAAGCACTAAGGCTACCATAAACACGTGAATCATTGCTATGGTTTACGTTTTCGTAAGCTTCAGTAAATGGATTATCCCAGTATTTTGGAGCCAGGTTAGTTGGTCCATTGATATTCCATGAAGTATAAGTACCATCGGGTCTTTTATACCTGCGCAGTTTATCAATTTCCAGGTCCCTGTGCCACCACTGGTTAAATGAACCGGAAGTTTGCGTACCATATCCTTCATCAGGGATACCTATGCTTTTAGTGAAATTAGCATTCAGGTTTGCTGCTAATGTAAAACCAGAGAAAGGAGTAATGCTACCGAAATAGCTTATGTAATTCTTTTTCTGGCTACTATTAGGCGTAATACCTGTACGATTGATATTAGTAAAAGAAACTCTTGTACTGTAATTTTCGCCGGCTTTTGAGAAAGAGATATTTGTGTTAGCCGTAATACCTGTATTATAATAGTTTCTTACATTGTTCGGTTGGGCAACATAAGGCTTAAGCTTCAGGTATTCAGGATCTGTTTTATCCCATGAATACCAGGGAGCATACAAAGAGCCATCCATTTTAGGGCCCCAGCTTTCGTCACCGTAATAGTCATAATATTTTGCACCATCCATTGCAGCCAGGGCAGGATCCATTGTAGCTGCATTGAATTTGAAAATATTCCAATCCTGGCTATAACCACCACCGTATTCATTCTGGTATTTTGGTAAAGTGTAAACTTTCTCAAACAGTGTACTTTGGTTAACTTCAATACCCACACCTCTGCCTTTGGTGCCACGGCGGGTTGTAATCACCACCACACCATTTTCACCACGTTGTCCGTAAACAGAAGTTGCAGAAGGTCCTTTTAATACGGTAAGTGATGCTACATCATCCATGTTAACATCAGTAGAGTTTACAATAACTCCATCAACAACATACAATGGGTTTTTACCGCCATCGATACTGCTAATACCCCTGATGCGTAATGATGATGCACCAAATTTGGCACCAGAGCCACCTCTCACCTGCACACCGGAAACTTTACCAGCCAGTGCTGTACCAAGGTCGGCCTGTTTTGTCTGAGTAAGATCTTCCCCTTTAATTTCCTGTGCGGCATAGCCTACAGACCGCTTTTCACGGCTTACACCAAGCGCAGTTACTACTACTTCACTTAATGCAGAGGAAGGAGATAATGAAACTGTAATAGAAGCTGAAGCGCCTAATTTAAACTCCGTGGCTTCGTAGCCGGTAGCGCTGATAACGAGTGTAGTGCCAGAAGCGGCATTGATCTTAAAACTTCCTGTTGCATCTGCTGCAACCCCCGTGTTAGTTCCTTTGATTTTGATTGTGGCAAAAGGGACAGGCTCTCCTTTTGCATCTTTTACCTGCCCGGTCACAGATGGGTTTTGACCATAGGCAATAACAATGCTTAACGCTAGCACTGTTAGTAGTGTTAGGATTTTTCTCATGTAATTATGTTTATGTTTTTCCCGTAAAAACAGATGAATTATCAATCTAAACCGATTTCATCTGCTTTTTGTCAGACATGCATAATTACTTAACCGCTGCATTTTTAAGTTAACGTTAACTTACTTTAATTTTTTTTTAATGAATCCATTAACGAATGAATAACAAAAATTGAAGGTTAAACTCAGTGCGGTTATTCCCCTCCGTGTTCTCTAACCCGCTACCATATTGCATTTCATTATTGCTAAAAAATCTTGCCAGTTTAAAATTTAGTTTCGAACTACAACTATTATTAGTATAACGGTTAATAACACTTGTAGTATTAAATCCCACATTTAAATAACATTTTAATCCCTTTCCGTAAAAAGCAGGTATATAATAACTGTAAGGCACATCCTGTTCAAAGGCATAAATCCTGGAATCATAGCCATCAGTATCAAAATAGCTTAACCGTAACCCGGTAAAAAGCCTGGAAGAACTATAATTACAATCCAGGTAAGTTAAAAAGCCATTCTGTGTTGTAGTTATAGTATTGCCTGTTTTATAATTAACCAATTCAACACGATGTCGTAGCTGCCAATGATTATCAATAATAAACGAGAATTGTGTACGCCATGATTGCTTACAGGCTTCTGTTATGCCCCTTACAGGCTGATTTTCATCACTATTAACAGGTTTTACCTCGTAATGATAACGCCCATACCATGTAACTCTCTTAGAAGGAGTACAGGAAAGTTGAATAAAATAGTCCCCGCCTGTGGCAGGGGCATTTACACGGTATTTTAACCACGGGAAGCTAAAAAGATCAGCGTAAGCATTTAACTGCCAATATGAAAACGGGCGAACTACAACACCCATATACATCCCATTTTCATTTACAGGCATACTATTTTCAGTAAAAGCATTGCCATATAATGATTGGTATGCCTTATTAATATTACGATACACCATAGCAATATCTACCCTGGGGTCAACACTGGCCAGCAAACCAGCCACCGCTGCAGTTTTAAATTGTTGATCTGCAGCTATTTCACCAAACATATGCACATTGTAAAAGGTATAACTATAGTCAAAACTGTAGTTACTCCACCGCTTACCATTGACCGAAAACTTATCATAAAGGTTTTCCGATGGCTGTAAAGGGTACCGAAACTGGTATTGAATAACATTTAACCCCACATTGCCATTAGCTCCCCATAAACGGACATTACTACCCGCTACCAGGCTTTGCAGATTGTTCTTACGTGCCAATTCAGAAAGGGTGCGATGATAACCCGATGTAAGTAATGTACTTACATACACCTTGTTGTCATTTATACTATCTGTTATCAGTGTCGCACTCAATTTCCGGTAGGAGGCAAATATGGTTGCTTCCCAATTACGTTTCCCGATCGTAACACCTATTCCACGATGAAAATTAAATTCACCTGCTGAAGTATAGGGTCTTAATACAGGTCCCTGCCTTTTAATGTCAGTAACAATTGCTGTTTTCCCAAATGCCAGACTTTGCCATTGGATCAGCCCCTGCCCCATATTTACTGTAAAATCACCAATAGCCAATGCTTTTACTATTCCGAGTTTGCGGATAAACAGATGGGCTGAATAGAAATCGAACCCTGTGCGTTGTTGTCCTTTAAAAAGTTGTTCACCAGCATCTTTATCTCCCAGCACACCATATTGTAACAGATTCTGGTAATTATACCTGTAACGAAATAATAACCTGGCCCTGCTCCCTGTATAATAACCAACGCCTGAATCTTTCTTATCATATTCGGCCGGCTTTTCAAGCAGAGATCCAAAACGGGTCAGTACACTTGCCTGGCCCTTACCGAACCGTTTCCATAAACCAGCTATAGATCCACCTCCATCATTGATGGTAACAAAAGGCAACAATTTTCTTATCGTTGCAATGTCTAATGTTGGTACTGCCTGCAGTTCATAAATACTTACCAGGTTTCCCAGCAGGCTCCTGTAATTTAAAAAATGGCTTATTTGCAATGGAGAGAGTAAATGCAATTCTTCCAGTTGCCCTTTTGTAGCAGTATTCAGGTTCAGGGGGTGCTTCTTTAAATAATCTAATTGTTGCCAATAACTGTCATCTTCTGTTTCAATTTCATTGTCAGTAGCCTGGCTTTCCAGTTGCTGTTGCAGAGTTTCGGCAACCTCCTGCGTAAAAAGTGCCCTTGCCCATAGTAATAAAAGCGTTAGTAACAAAGCTGGTTTCATTCTTTATTGCTTTTGCCATAAAAACTGATTGTTAACCCGGGAGTAATGCCTAATTGTGGATGATAGCTCCCCGTAATATCTGCCCGGATATTTTTCAATTTCCAACCTACACCTAAGTAAGGAGTTCCTGATGCAGTGGCTATTCCGCCACGGGCGAAAAAACAATTTGCAAAACGGTATTGTGCATTGATCAGTACAGTAGCCGTTTTATTTTCCTCCTTCACTAATTCTGCACTCATATATAGAACAGAAGAAGCCTCCCACCCTATAGCAGTTTTATATACTGATGCCAGTTTCTCTTCTTTATTGTTGCTGAACTTTCCGCCAACAGGATTAATGACCTGTAGCCCTACCTGTACCTGGTCTGTTATTTGCCACGTGGTAGCCGCTTCTACCGATAAAGCATTATCACTACCGTACCCGGTTATACGTAACATGGTATAATTAAACTGTACGCCTATATTTACCTTGCCCAGGTTCTTACCGTATGCCAGGCCTACTGAAGATTCATTATATTGGCTCCAGCCAAAATATTTTACAGCCACTCCCAGCCCCCCTGAACCAACCGGCAATCCTACAGCACCCATTAAGAAATTCAGCTCTTCCAGCATATACCTGCGTTCGCCATACACGCCGGCATTTACCTGTTTAAGAGATCCAAGACTGGCCTGGTTATTTAAAAAGGAAAAAGCATCTGAAAAGGATTGACTATAAGCGCCGGAACCAATAGTTGTAGCAGCGGACGGGTAATGAAGGGATTGACTAAACAAAGCAGGAAAAGGAAAAATAAGCGTCAGGCAATAAACATACCTCCACATATATTATTTTTTCTTAAAACCTGTAATCACCTGATTAGATTAAAAAAATTAGTAGTTTTTTTTATTTTATCCTTTGGAGGCAGTCGGGAGCACTTTACCTTTGCGCCATGCAAATTTTAGATGGAAACTTAGTCTCAAAGGCTATAAAAGATGAGTTGAAAATCAAGGTAGCTCAGCTGGTAAGTGAGGGTAAGAAAGTACCTCACCTGGCAGCTGTGCTGGTAGGTAATAACGGCGCCAGTGAAACATATGTTGGCTCCAAAGTAAAAACCTGCGAAGAAATAGGTTATAAATCAACACTCATTCGCCTGGAAGATGACATCAGTGAGTTTAAATTGCTAAATGTTATTGAAGAACTGAACAACGATCCTGATATTGATGGCATCCTGGTTCAATTACCCCTGCCTAAACATATTTCTGATGAAAAGGTGATCAACACCATCCACCCTTCAAAAGATGTTGACGGCTTCCATCCTGTAAGTGTAGGAAGACTGGTACAGGGTCTCCCCTCTTTTGTACCGGCCACACCGCATGGCATTATGCTGATGCTGGAACATTATAAAATTGACACCAAAGGCATGCATGCGGTAGTAATAGGTCGCAGCAATATCGTGGGCCGTCCAATGAGTATTCTGCTCAGCGGAAACTCTAACCCCGGAAACTGTACAGTTACTATTTGCCACTCTCAAACCCGCAATCTTAAAGAAATTTGCCTCCAGGGAGATATCATTGTTGCAGCCCTTGGTCGCCCCGGTTTTGTAAAAGGTGATATGGTGAAACCCGGTGCCATTGTAATTGACGTAGGTATTACCCGTGTGGCAGACGCCAGCAAGAAAAAGGGCTACGCTATTAAAGGAGATGTTGATTTTGACGAGGTGGCTCCAAAAGCCGGTTTTATAACGCCTGTTCCCGGTGGCGTGGGTCCTATGACCATTGCCGCCCTGATGAATAACACATACAGGGCCTGCAGAGAAAGAGATTAAAGCTATTATAGTTTTTCTATGAACGGCGAAGGCAAATGGATTTCCGTCCATTTGCCTTCTGTATTTTTATACCTCAACTATTATCAACATGAGATATATCAGTACACTACTTCTGCTGGTTGCCCCATATTTTCTTTTCAGCCAAACCATTACTACCAAATACGAACAAACGCACGCACAGGAAACCCCTACTTATTATGAAGCCATTGCCTGGTGGAAAATGCTCGACGAGAAATTCCCACAGGTAAAGATGCTTACCATGGGTCCCAGTGATGCCGGCTTTCCTCTAAACCTGGTAATTGTTTCCGGTGATAAGGATTTTGATTTCGCCAACCTGCGCAAAAAGAATAAGCGCATTATCCTTGTAAATAACGGGATCCATCCCGGTGAGCCTGATGGTATCGACGCCAGCATGTTGCTTGTGAGGGATATTGTTACCAATAAAAAGAAATTACCCGACAATGTTGTACTGGCTATCATCCCCGTGTACAATATTGGCGGCTGTCTCAACCGCAGTGCCGATTACAGGGTTGACCAGAATGGTCCGAAAGAATTCGGGTTCCGTGGCAATTCTCAAAACCTTGACCTCAATCGTGACTTTATTAAATGCGACTCTAAAGAGGCACGTTCCTTCGATGAAATATTTCACCTGTGTGATCCTGATGTTTTTTTAGACAACCACGTAAGTAATGGTGCCGATTACCAGCACATTATGACCCTGCTTACTTCACAGCATAGCAAGCTGGGTGGTGTAATGGGTGAATACCTGAACAAGAACTTTGAGCCAGCGCTGTACGACCTGATGAAACAAAAGGGATATGATCTTGTTCCCTATGTTGATTTTGCAGGCAATGTTCCTGAAGCTGGCATGCGTGCTTATTTTGATGGCCCCCGCTACAGCAGTGGCTATGCAACACTATGGCATACTTTTGCTTTCGTTTCTGAAACACATATGCTAAAAAGCTATGACCTGCGTGTTCAGTCTACCTACGCCCTGATGGAAAGTTTCATTGACTTTACCAGCAAGAACAGTGAAACCATCAAAAAGCTAAGAGAGCAAACCAAACAATCAGTAAAACAACAAACTGATTTCCCGGTAAGCTGGGAACTGGACAGGAACAGATCTATCGAGATCACTTTCAAAGGTTTTGAATCTGGCCGTAAGCCCAGTGAAGTGTCAGGTTTACCACGTTTGTATTATGATCGCAGCAAGCCATTTACCAAACAGATTAAATACTTCAACTATTTCAATACTAAAACCTCTATTCAAAAACCTGAAGCTTATATCATTCCCCAGGGATGGTGGACGATCATTGATCTGCTGAAAATAAATAAGGTACAGATGCGCCCTTTAACAAACGATACAACCATTGAAGTACAGGTGTATCGTATTGAAGATTATAAAGCAGCTCCACGTGCTTATGAAATGCATCACATGAATAGTGATGTGAAACTGAGCACTTCCATGAAGAAGATCAAATTCCGCAAGGGCGACCTTTATATTCCCCTAAACCAGGTTGCCAACCGCTTTTTGATGGAAGTACTGGAACCACAGGGAGATGATTCTTATTTTGCCTGGAATTTCTTTGATGGCATACTTGGACAAAAAGAAGGTTTCAGCGGCTATGCTTTTGAAGATATTGCAGCTCAGTATCTCAAAGATCATCCTGAAACTAAAGCCAAACTGGAAGAACGCAGGGCCACAGACAGCGCCTTTGCAAAAAGCGCCCAGGCTCAGCTGGATTTCGTATATAAAAACTCTCCTTACTACGAGCCTGCTCACCTCACCTATCCTGTATACAGAATAGTGAAATAAGCATCAATATATTATAAAGTAATAAAGCCAGGCCTGCTCAGGCCTGGCTTTATTATTAGTACTAACCTCAGCACAGTCCAATTTTGTATATATTTTAATTTTACTACTGCCAGTATCTGTGTAATTTGTAAGGGTAGTATTAACCGCCTATGTCAAAGTATTTACACCTCCTGATCTTACTGTTCCTGTCAAACCTGGCCCTGGCTCAAAAAGGAGATACTTTACGTAAGTATCTTAATGAAGATCTTTCCTTTACCAGCAAAGATGAAGCAGTATTCCCTGCACTCGCAATGCGATTTAATGATCATTGGCTTTTATATAGCGTATACCAGGACACCAATACTTTATTGAAGATCTTTTTTAAAGACCGCTCTCTCACCATAAAAGACGGCCCTTACGATATCTATCATCCTAAAAAGATCAAGGGTCTTTCAGGTATGTACCTGAATAACGTAAAACATGGTACCTGGATAAGCTATTATGAAAACGGGCAGGCAAGGGACTCGGGCGTTATTGATCACAACCGAATGACTGGTACATGGTATTCATGGCACCCCAATGGCCATTTGATGCTTATACGCAATTACCCCTCTCCCGATAATCTCCCTACATATCCCGGAACAAAAGCCACTTTAAACAAGAAAAATACGATAGTAGATCCTGATACAGTAATGAGCTGGAAGGAAGGGTTGTCAATACAATATTATAACAATGGGCAGATCCAGGATTCTGGTATCTATCATAACAATCAGAAACAAGGTATATGGAAAAACTGGCATATAAACGGACAACAGGAATCTACAGGTAGCTATGTAAATGGATCAATGGAAGGAGAATGGCAGTTCTTTCGTGAAAATGGTGTACGAAGCACTATAGAGAAATACAGTAATAATAAGATAGCTGATCTTACCTGTTTCGATAGCCTCGGCCAGCCAAGTGGTTTCTCCTGCAGTATTACGAAGCCTCCTGTTCCCCAGGGTAAATTCAGCAGCTTTCAGGATTACGCATTGGATAATATTTTCTGGCCCCCAAGCCTGCCTCCCAATATAAGCGGAGTGGTAACTGTAAAATATACTGTTACCAAAGAAGGGAAGCTAAAAGATTTTAAAGTAGTACAATCTCCTCATCCCTTGCTCAGTAAAGAAGTAGAACGTTTTCTTAAAACACTGGAATGGTCTCCCGCAATTTCTCACAACCGTGCTATTGATGCTACGATGGATTATGAAGTTCCGTTCTTTAGATGATAATTATTAGAAGATACCGGTTGCCGGATACTGGATTTGAGATTTGATGTTTGAAGTTTTAGATTGGAACAACAGCAAACTTTCCTCCTGGCTTGTATTTGCTCGCAGCTCAAAGCTCGTCGCTGGTATTCACGATAACTGCAAATTGCCAACTGCTAACTTGCTTCCGGCTTTTCCTTCAAAATTCGATATTCAGCATTCTACATTCGATATTTCTTCCGAACTGTATTCACTTTCTCATTCTTCATTCCACATTTCTAATTCATGATTTCCCGGCAGTCTTCCGTACTTCGTACTTCGTAGTTTGTATTTTGTATTTCGTAGTTGGTATTTCCGGATGGAGTAGGGACAAAAAAAAGCCCCATAGCTTACGCTACAGGGCTCAATAAATATGGCAGCTACCTACTCTCCCGCATGATAGTGCAGTACCATCGGCCATAAGGGGCTTAACTTCTCTGTTCGGAATGGGAAGAGGTGAACACCCTTGGTATAACCACCATAAGATCTTCAAATTTGATATTTCCTATTCGGGATTTGATACTAAATGCCAAACCTCAAATTTAAATTTCAAATCAATAAGGTCATATTGGGATAGTTGTAAAAGCAAGTAACAAGTACTAACAAAATATAATTTCAAAATTGTTAAAAAAATTAAAGCGTACGGGTAATTAGTACTACTCGACTTTGCTGTTACCAGCTTTACATCTGTAGCCTATCAACGTAGTAGTCTTCTACGACCCTTAAAAGAATACTCATCTCGTGGAAGGTTTCACGCTTAGATGCTTTCAGCGTTTATCCTGGCCACACATAGCTACTCTGCATTGCACCTGGCGGCACAACAGATACACCAGCGGTGTGTACGACCCGGTCCTCTCGTACTAAGGTCATGTCCACTCAATATTCTAACGCCCATCACAGATAGGGACCGAACTGTCTTGCGACGTTCTGAACCCAGTTCACGTGCCACTTTAATCGGCGAACAGCCGAACCCTTGGGACCTTCTCCAGCCCCAGGATGTGACGAACCGACATCGAGGTGCCAAACCTTTCCGTCGATATGAGCTCTTGGGAAAGATCAGCCTGTTATCCCCGGAGTACCTTTTATCCTTTGAGCGATGGCCCTTCCATGCAGAACCACCGGATCACTTTAGCCGTCTTTCGACCCTGCTCGGCGCGTCTGCCTCACAGTCAAGCTCCCTTTTACTAATACGCTCTGCGTACGATTACCAACCGTACTGAGGGAACCTTTGCAAGCCTCCGTTACTTTTTAGGAGGCGACCACCCCAGTCAAACTACCCACCATGCACTGTTTCCCGTCAGGGATTAGACTCTAAGCAAACGAAGGTTGGTATTTCAACGACCGCTCCACGGCACCTGGCGGCACCGCTTCATAGCGTCCCAACTATTCTACACATCGGTTGCTCAAAATCAATGCAAAGTTGTAGTGAAGGTTCACGGGGTCTTTCCGTCCCGTGACGGGTAACCGGCATCTTCACCGATACTACAATTTCGCCGGGCTCGCGGAGGAGACAGTGTTCAACTCATTAGACCATTCGTGCAGGTCGGAACTTACCCGACAAGGAATTTCGCTACCTTAGGACCGTTATAGTTACGGCCGCCGTTTACTGGGGCTTCAGTCAGAAGCTTTGGCTTGCGCCGAACATCCTTCCTTAACCTTCCAGCACCGGGCAGGTATCAGGCTCTATACGTCATCTTACGATTTTGCAGGGCCCTGTGTTTTTGTTAAACAGTTGGTTGAACCATTTTACTGAGACCACATCGCTGTGGTTGGCTTTATCCCGAAGTTACAGCCACAATTTGCCTAGTTCCTTCTCCGCGGCTCACCCGAGCACCTTAGGCTATTCGCCTCGACTACCTGTGTCGGTTTGCGGTACGGGCTGCTTTAGCCACACCTTAGAGGTTTTTCTCGGGGGTTTGATTAGGGTCACTATCTACGCTGCCGAAGCTTTGCAGTACTATCAGGTTCGCCATCTCTTCCGGATTTACCTGGAAAAAATATAACTACACCCTTTAACGCACTATTCCGTAAGTGCGCGGACCTTTCACTACCCCGTTACCCCATCGAAACTAAAGCAGGTACTGGAATATTAACCAGTTTTCCATCAGATGCCCCTTTCGGGTTTTCCTAAGGACCCGACTAACCCTGATCCGATTAACGTTGATCAGGAACCCTTAGTCTTACGGTGAAGTAGTTTTTCACTACTTTTATCGCTACTTATGCCTACATTTTCTTTTCTGAACGCTCCAGCATACGTCGCCGTACACCTTCGATGCAGTTCAGAATGCTCCCCTACCGATAACACACCTAGTGTGCATCTTAGAGCTTCGGTGGTATGTTTGATGCCCGATTATTTTCCGTGCAGGACCTCTCGACCAGTGAGCTGTTACGCACTCTTTAAATGAATGGCTGCTTCCAAGCCAACATCCTGGCTGTTATAGAAGTCCCACCTCGTTTGATCAACTTAACATACGCTTAGGGACCTTAGCTGCTAATCTGGGTTATTTCCCTCTCGGCCACGGATCTTAGCACCCGCAGCCTCACTCCCGTAGATATTTACCAGCATTCGGAGTTTGTCAGGGTTTGGTAGGCGGTGAAGCCCCCTAGCCCAATCAGTAGCTCTACCTCTGGTAAACGTCATTATACGAGGCTGTTCCTAAAAACATTTCGGGGAGAACGAGCTATCTCTCAGTTTGATTGGCCTTTCACCCCTATCCACAGGTCATCCCATAGCTTTTCAACGCTAATGAGTTCGGTCCTCCAGTGTGTGTTACCACACCTTCAACCTGCCCATGGATAGATCACAAAGTTTCGCGTCTACCCCCACTGACTAGTCGCCCTGTTCGGACTCGCTTTCGCTACGGCTCCGTTACTGAAGAACTTAACCTCGCCAGTGAGGAGTAACTCGTAGGCTCATTATGCAAAAGGCACGCCGTCACCATTGCTGGCTCCGACCGCTTGTAGGCGTACGGTTTCAGGTACTATTTCACTCCCTTGTTTAGGGTGCTTTTCACCTTTCCCTTACGGTACTGGTTCACTATCGGTCTCTGAGGAGTATTTAGCCTTACCGGATGGTGCCGGCAGATTCAGGCAGGATTCCTCCGGTCCCGCCTTACTCAGGATACTGCGCGTCCTCAACAATTTCCGCTTACAGGACTATCACCTGCTGTGGTCAAACT
>JASGHY010000001.1:3392500-4000000 GCA_047602185.1 Chitinophagaceae bacterium
CTTAAAACTTTACCCCTGATATTTAAATCAGAGTGCTGTTGCTTCCAATCTTTCAAAGATCTTTATTCAAATTCGTTTGCTTTTCAAACTTCCCTCCCGCTTATTCAGCGTTGGGGTTGCAAAGCTACAAACTCTTTTATTCGTAACCAAATATTTTTAAAAATTATTTTAAACTATCTGGCTGAATTTCAATCACTTATCGAAGAACTTTCCGTTTTTAAACCGGAGTGCAAAGGTAGCCGTTTTTATCTTCTCACCAAATCTTTTTTCACTTTTTTTCTATCCCTTTTTCGCTACTTCTTTTTGGCCTTTTACACCATCCTTCCTTCTAAGAACTACCCCGTTTTTTCAAGCGGGGGTGCGAAGGTAGCATTTATTCTCGCTCCACCAAATCTTTTTTATCTTTTTGCTATCTTTTTTCGCGCTTACCGGAGGATTATCGTCTTCGTAAATAAAGAACTAATTAAGTAAGCTTTTACCGAGGTCTTCCGGGCCCCTTTTAACAGGCCCTCTTTTTAAAAGCGGGACGCAAAGATAGGGACTTACATATTCACAACAAGCACTTCCACACAACTTTATACCAACTTTTTTTAAAACACAAGCCCAGTAAGACTTACAGCAATAAAAAAAATTAAAAACACAAATAACAGGTGCCAGATACCGGATACAAGATGCAGGATCGGAAATCGGCAATCGTGAGACGTGAATCGTCAGTCGTGAGTGGACCCCTGCTGTTTTTGCTCGCAGCTCAAAGCCAACAGCTTGTATTTGCATTTAACGTTAGGCGTTCAGCATTAGGCTTTACTTATAACTTAAAACCTATAACTTATAACTCTATCAGGCATTGAGCATAAAAAAAGCGCCACAGATACCTGCAGCGCTTTTTTATTAATAGACTCAAGACTTATTGCTGTACCACCCTGATAGTCCCTGCCCCATTGTATGAATGGTATTCGCCATTGTACATGGCATCGGCACTTACAGGCCCCATACGGTAGATACCCGGAGATACCGCACGTACGGCATAATAATAGGTCTGCCGGGTATTATAGAGGTCCACAAACAGGTTAATACGATCATCGCGCACATCCAACGCTGTAGGCGTAGAGGCATCTTTGATCCAGTCCATACCCGGAATTTCTTTGGTCCTCGGGTTCTCTATCTCAAAACCTGCCGGAATCAGATCGCTTACTGCAATGTTCTCTACACTACCGCTGTAGTTCTTCTCCAAAGTGATCTGTACTATCACCAGGTCGTTCTGACGGAAGGTGTTATCGTTGACCATACGGCCAAACCTGTCGAAGAACTTACGACGTACACGAATGTAATTGTCTTCTTCTTTATAGCTTCCGCTGGCGCTAATGCCCTCACTTTGCCAATAGTAGTACAGACGACCTGAGCCTTTGCTTGCAATATCAATGCTGGTGCCTCCCAACTGTTTAGCTGTAAACTTCACCGGGGCTGCATCTGCAGAACCTATCGTCTTTCCGTTTACTTTAATATCAGCCGATACTGTGGCACTGGCAGCAGCCTTTGCCATTTTACCCAAGGCCAGGAAGCTGAATGCACATTCCTGTGTGCTGTACCAGTCGCGTTGTTTTAACCTGTCTGCCAGGTGCTTGGCCATTATAGCAATCTGTGCGTTGCCGGGATCCACATCCAGTAAAGCATTTAAAGCAATGGCTTCGTCGCGAATATCGGAATAGAAGCTACCCCCGGTTTGCGCTACGGAAACCTCTCCACTGAAAGAGCCAGGCAGTAGTTCCTTGAATTTCGCTTTATCTCCTGCAATTGCGTAAGCTACGCTTAACAGGTATTTGCTATCCAGGCTCAATAAGGCAGGATTGGCTTTGTAATAGTTCATCACACTTACATTGGGTTTGCCTGCCAATGCCAGTACATATAAACTATAAGCGACTTCTTTGGGAGCGATCTTCTTCTGCTCCTTCTGATTATAATAGTAAGTAATGGTCTCGCGGTTCTTCAGCTTGTTGTTGAGGAAACCAAGAATACCATTAAGCATGTTCTTATCTACATCAAAACCCGCTTTCTGTGCTTCGAGCAGGAAGTGAGCAGAGTATACAGTAGCCCACCAGTTTTCAGAACCTTCCCCATCCCATAGCGTAATAGCACCTGTATACAATTGTCTCAGTTTGATCTTACGGATCGCTTCGGTTACATTATAATTGGCGCTGGTGCGGGTTTCAGATCTGTTGTTCACTTTCTCTGCCAGGTCGCCGTAGTATAATTGCGGGAAAGCAATTGATACAGTTTGTTCTGTACAGCCGTAAGGATACTCAACGAGGTAACGCATTTGCTTACCTAATTCAAGTGCCGGGCTGCGGCTTACTACCAATTGGTAATTTGTGCTGCCCGGTATAAAGTCAGAAGTAGTAATATTAATATGTTGTGTGCTACCTCCTGTCAGCG
Organism: Chitinophagaceae bacterium; assembly: GCA_047602185.1. Classification (GTDB taxonomy): domain Bacteria; phylum Bacteroidota; class Bacteroidia; order Chitinophagales; family Chitinophagaceae; genus PMP191F. The sequence goes on from JASGHY010000001.1 coordinate 3,394,931, forward strand.
AGCCACTACCGGTAGCTACCTGCAAAGGAGAAGCGGGACGCACACTGATCTCTGTTTCATCATTGAACTTTTCGCCCAGACCCTGCACCTCTACCCCAATTTTTCCTACACTGATAGCAGGCGCTGCTACTACCTGGAATACTGCTTTGTTCTCGCTGTTGGCATTGAGTGATAAAGACTGGCGATTACTTCCAACTACCTGCAGCGGACCGCTTACATTGAGGGTGGCTGTTGCGGAAGTAGATTTGGCTGTTGTATTGGTAATGATCACCGGCACTGTCACAGTATCACCGGGACTTAAAAAGCGGGGTAATGCAGTGCTCAACACCAGGGGGTCAGCTACCGTCATGGCAGATTCACTACTACCAAAGCTCTCATTTTTGTAGGCAACTGCCATCAGGCGAACCTCTCCACTGAACTGGGGAATATCAAATTCAAAAGTAGCTTCACCGCTTCCGTTGGCCTGCTTGATACCGCTCCAGTACGAAACCAGTTTTACCCTTTTGGCAGGCATTGGGTTGGTACGCTTGTTCATTTCCAGGTCGCCGTCACCACCGGTACTGCTCAGTCTTGCCTGCAGTTCAGGGAACAACAGGGGATACAGATCATAAGCATTTACTTCAAGGGCTTTGTTGGCATAGAAGTAATTGTATGGATCAGGTGTTTTAAAATCACTTACAGCCAGCACACCATTGTCTACTGCTGCCAGTGTTATATAGCTATTAGGAGCAGCTTTGATCTTTATCTGCTGATGTGTACGTGAGCGTACTGATTTCTGCGCTACGATCTCTACCGGGATCTTGCGACTCTTCTCTTCCACCCTGATGCTCTGGAAACCATGCGCCACCGTTAAAGGAATATCACTGATATCATGTGGTTTGATCAGTGTTGCTGTAACATATACGTTGGGCAGGTGGTCAGGGGTCAGTTTCAGATCCAGTGAAGCAGTGCGGTTCTCTACATTTACATATTGATAAGATACCACCCTGTCTGTTTCCATAGTAACCAGCATACGGCCGCTGAAAGGTGTTTTGAATAATACCTTAGCACTTTCTCCTGATTCATACGCCGTTTTATCGAGGCTGATATCAATATTACCTTCCGTATTTACCTCGAATGAGCTGTTCTCTCCACCCCAGGCACCATAGCTATAGAAACTTTTACTTACATAACTGTTGGCACCGGGAATACTAACACGCAATTCATACTCACCGGGAGAACGTGGCACAAAAGCATATTCTGTTTTTTCACCATTCACCGTCAGCAATTGCGCTGCCACTACCTTATCTTCTTTCTGCGATTCATAGCGGAAATAGCCATCAACTCTTGACAGTACAGTTCTGTATTCGTGCTTGATCACTTTTATATCAGCCCTGGCGCCACTGACAAGGTTTTCATTTTTATCCAGTGCAATTACCGGGAAACGCACTGACTGGTTGAGCGGGTAGTACCAGTAACCATCGCTGCCAACACCGAAAAACACATCCTGGGTATAAATATTGGTGCTTGTACTGCGACTTACCGGCCTGCCGGTTTCATCGAATACAGTTGCATAAAAAGTAGCCTGCAGCAAACCTATATTCTTATACATATCAGGTACTGTATAAGGTATAATAGCGTTACCACTCTCGTTGGTTGAACCCTCTTTCACCGCTTTATCCAGTGAAAGGGCCTGGTTTTCTATACTAAAATCAAAACTGCTGTATTTCTTAGGACTGAAGTATTTTGATTTTACCTGGATCTCAGCCTCATAGTTGCGGTTGGCAGCAGGAGGACCAAAATAGTTCATAGCGTTAATGGAAAGTGTTGCAGACTGTCCCGGGGTCAGTGAAGACTTATCCAGTTTGGCAGTCACCTTAATTCTATCCGGCATAAACTCCTCGATACTGAAGTTCTTACTGGTCAGTAGCACATCGTTTGAGGAAAATACTTCCAGCAAATAACTGCCGGTAATGGCAGAAACAGGGATGTCGATGTCGCCTTCCAATGATCCCTGAGCATTCAATGTTTTACGGAAGGTTTTGAACTCTCTTCCGTTTGGCATCAGGAACTTCAACTTTACAGGCAATTCGCCGGGCGATTTCCACTGGCGGTCGCGCATGATCACCGAGAAGTTCACCTTTTCACCCGGACGGTAAATATCCCGTTCAGCATATACAAACGCGTCTATACCTGTTGCATTGAGTCTTTTACCACCTACTTCAAAGCGGGAAGTATTAACGCGGGTAGTATTAAAAGGCAGGTAGTTAAAATCGTCGGCAGTTTTCGCAACGATCATTGCCGGGCGAAAACCAGCCATGTCTTTGCGGGTGTAAGCAATTTCAGCCACACCATCCTGGTTGGTATTAGCCATACCCAGCACCTGGTTGTTATTACCATATACTACAATATTCACATCCTTCACTGCCTGTGCGGTTTGAATAGAGTTTGCAAACACAAACAGTTTGTCTTTACCCTCTTTTGTAATTAAACCGATATCCGATTTGGAGATAAAGCGGCTGTCGCTCCGCCAGTAATCGGTGGTAGAGCGTATCTTAATATGGTAGATGCCTTTAAAATCAGGCAATTTGTCTTCTACATTAAAAGTAAACAGGCGGCTATTGCCATATTTTGGTAATGAACGGGTTTCAATCTCCTGTTCGTAGATCACATCGCCCAGTGAAACATTGCCCTCATCGTAATCTTCTCCTTCATAATAATATTCCTCATCGCTGCTGCCGCGCCTGCTATCAGTTGGATAATAACCATAGCGCTGTGCCATCAGCAGGTTACTTTCATATATTTTGGAAATGATCACCTTTACCTTAGGAATATTGACAATGCGTACCTCTATATTTTTACGTCCTTTATCTGCCAGGTACACGGCCTTGCTGTTGGCAAAGCTGATAGCAGGCTCCAGTTCGCCAAATGCTACGTTGTTCTGATATTCTTCTCTTAATACGCCACCAATACGACCACGTAAGCCCTTGGCAATGGTCATTACATAGCTTTTATCTGCGTCAAACTCATCACTGTTTATTGAAAAACCATCATCGGTAACCTGTACTGAGAATTTTACAGAAGGATTGAAACGGATAAAGGATGCAATGTTTTCACCGCTTACCTGCTGACTGGTGCGTACATATACAGTACCGGAGGTACCTTCATGCTCCCCACGAATATCGTTGATAGCAAGATTGTAGGGTGAAGCAATGAAGATCTTATTTTCAATAGCCTCTTTTGTTCCGTTATTACCGCCCTCAGGAATGATCCCTTTTTCCAGTGTAACACTTGCTTCCAGGTCTTTATCCTCGGCTTTCAGTCCGGCAAGTCTTAAAGTTACCCGGCTGTCATTGTTTAAAGTGGTAACTGTATAGTCTACAGGTTTGCCACCTATTGACAGCTTCATTTTATCTTTCAGAGCGGCTGTAGCGATAGGATAATTAAAATAGAGATCAACCTGTGGCACTGCAGTGGTAGAATGCTCGTCCTGCAAAACCCAGGCAGCATTACTGCTTTCCAGCTTCAGGTAGGGAGTAAAAAAGGTGATATCATTAGCTTTACCAATACTCCCAAACTCACTCTTTTCAAGAATATCGTTGTTCAGCTTTGCCTTAAAAGTGGTCGCGGGAGGCAAAGGGCCTGCAGGCGAGAACACCAGTTCATCAGGATGCTCCCAACGAAAACGGCCACGGATCTTCGGTTCAAAGGAAATATACTCTGTAGAATCCCATTGGTTCAGCAACGAATCACTTACCAGTTGCTTATCAAAACGGAATACCAGGTTGCCCAATGGCTGCACCTCTTCTTTAGCGTTTGTGTAATCAAGGTTTACGAGGGTACGGTTACAGCCCAATAAAAAAATAACAACCAGTGTGGTTGTTAGGGCAAACAGTTGGTTACGCATAAAAGGTAATGGTTAATGTATTGAGGACGAAAATAGTGTGTTAAAATACAAAATGAAATTAAAAAGAGTAGTAATTGTTCAACAGACTTTTTGGAGTACTGGCAACAATAGTTGTATAAAACTAAGGAGGAATATCGTACCATCGGGAACCCGAACCCGAAGTATCCATATGTGAAGATTTGTATCAGAAAGATACTATCACGTCAGGGCGAACTTCAAATTTTTGCAGATAAGGATTTGTTAATTCGAATAAGCAGATTTGGGAGAATAGATGCAGGATAACCTTTGAGTTGTTTTAATCAAATTACAGATTTGGCGGTTTTATAGAGATTCAACTTAACTACTTTTATGGAGTTTCGTGAAAATCATATCTATCATGTGTATAACAGAGGAAACCGTCGCCAACCGATCTTTCTTTGTACAGATAACTATGTATTCTTTTTGCAAAAGGTTCGCAAGTTTATCTCACCACACTGTGAAATCCTTAATTACTGTTTAATGCCCAACCATTTCCATTTCCTGATCTATGCTGACTCCAGAACGATAGCAACAAGAGCCTCAGGTCCTTTTACACGAAATGTACTATCGGAGGGAATAAAGAACCTTTTAAGCTCTTATACGCAGGCAATCAACAAGCAACTAAAGACTACCGGTTCCTTATTTCAACAAAATACAAAAGCAAAATGCGTTCTTGACGGAAAAGACAATTATGCGGTTACCTGCATGCACTATATCCACCAGAACCCTTTAAAAGCCGGGCTCGTTAAAAAAATGGAAGATTGGCAATACTCATCTTTCAGGGATTATATAGGGCTCAGAAATGGAACGATTCCCAATAAAAGGTTGTTTTTTGAGTTATTAGATCAAAATCCTCAAACTTTTTATAATGATTCATATAAGGTTATCGCCAACGACGATACAGAAAAGCTATATATAAGGTAGTAGCAGGCGTGCCACGGTTTAAAACCGTGGCACGCCTGCTACAAATACCGTTTCACTTTCGTTCTTTTGCTATGTAATTGTCAGCACTGTTGAATGATGAAATTGAAAAACTTCTTTTCCAGGCTATGGAATAAGCTCACCACAGGCAGATTCAAATGGCTGAAACGCGCCGGTGTTGCCTGTCTTGCTTTATTCCTGTTGTTTCTTCTACTGAACTGGTGCTTTCCCGTTCCTGATACTGTTGAATATTCAACCATTGTTACCGACAGCAAAGGAGAAGTGATCCATGCCTATCTTACCAAAGACCAGCAATGGCGCATGAAAACCGAACTGGACGAGATCTCCCCACTCCTTCGCAAGACCATCGTTGAAAAAGAAGACAAGTACTTTTACTATCACCCGGGGGTAAACCTGCTGGCTATCAGCCGGGCCTTTGTCAAAAACATCTTCAGGTTAAAACGTACTTCCGGCGCCTCTACCATTACCATGCAGGTAGCACGCGCACTTGAACCCAAACGAAGGACCTACTTTAATAAAGGTATTGAAGCATTCCGCGCACTGCAACTGGAATGGAAGTACAGTAAGGACGAGATCCTGCAAATGTATTTAAACCTTGTACCGTATGGGGGTAATATACAAGGTGTAAAATCTGCCTCCATCCTGTATTTCAAAAAGAACCCGGACCATTTGTCGCTGGCAGAAATTACAGCGCTGTCCATTATTCCCAACCGGCCTTCTTCGCTGGTGATCGGAAAGAACAACGATCGCATTATACAGGAAAGGAACCGCTGGTTGCAGAAATTTGCGAATGACAAAGTATTTACCCTCAAAGAAATTACCGATGCCCTGCAGGAACCCTTAACCGCCACCCGGGGCGAGGTACCCCAGATGATCCCACACCTGGCCTATAAACTAAAACACCAGGGAGGCTATGCTATCCATACCAATATTATAGTAAACACACAACTGAAGTTAGAAAAGCTGGTGCTGGATTATGCACGCACACAGGCATTGAGGAATATCCATAACGCGGCTGTAGTGGTTATTGATAATCATACCCATCGCATTATCAGTTATGTTGGCTCCGCCAATTTTGAAGATACTACCGATGGCGGACAGGTAAATGGCGCCGCGGCAATCCGTCAGCCGGGCAGTACATTAAAACCCCTGCTTTATGGCATGTGCATTGACGCCGGTATGATGACACCCAAATCAGTGATCACCGACGTAGCAGTAAACTACCAGGGGTATGCCCCTGAAAACTATGACAAGCAGTTCAACGGCTATGTAACTATGGAATACGCGCTGGAACATTCGCTGAACATCCCGGCAGTAAAAGGGTTACAGTTACTGGGTAAAGACAAATTTGTACAAACCCTGTCACAATGCAATTTCAGGCAGGTAAGAAAAGATCAACGGAAACTGGGCCTCTCCCTGATATTGGGAGGCTGTGGCTCTACATTGGAAGAACTGACCGGCATGTATTCATTATTTGCCAATGATGGCCGATATATTCCACCGGCATACCGGCAGGAGGATACCACGCAGGCAGCAGCCGGCAAAACCATTTTATCGGCTGCGGCTACTTTCATGATCAATGAAACACTTTCCAAAGTAAACAGACCCGATTTTCCCCTGAACTGGCAAAGCACTGAGCACATGCCTAAAATTGCCTGGAAAACCGGTACCTCCTACGGCCGCCGTGATGCCTGGAGCATTGGGTACAATAAAAACTATACAGTAGGTGTGTGGGTAGGCAACTTCTCAGCCATTGGTGTTCCCGAATTAAGCGGTGCCAACGTAGCAACACCCTTGCTGTTTAAGATCTTCAATACAATTGATTACGACAGCGACCAGGAATGGTTTACCATGCCTAAGGACTGTGAAAGCAGGATGGTATGTGCTGAAACGGGTATGATGCCAACAGAACAATGCCCGGATGTTATTACAGACTATTTCATTCCGCTGATCTCTTCCACCCAAACCTGTAACAACCGGCAGGAGATCATGGTATCGCCCGACGAAAAGATCTCCTACTGCAGGTACTGTATGCCCGATGCCGGTTACAAAAAGAAATGGTACCGCATTATTACTCCCGAAATGCAGCGCTATTTTGCTGAAAGACATATAGCCTATGAAATGATCCCTCCACACAATCCTAACTGCGAAAAGATCTTTAAGGAAGGAGCGCCCGTTATTACTTTCCCACGCAATGGTTCTGAATACCTGGTGAGCAAAAAGCACCCGGAACCGTTACAACTTACCTGTATTGTAGGGAACGACGTCAGCAAGGTTTATTGGTATATCAATGACCAGTTTTACAAAATAGCCGATGCCCGCACCAAACAATTCTTTATGCCCGAGGAAGGACCCGTGAAAATTTCCTGCACAGACGATAAGGGAAGGAACCGGGATATCTGGATAAGAGTGAAGATGGTGAATATGTAAGGAATGCAGGATACCAGTTGCCGGTTACCAGTTATAGGATGCGGAATGCTTGATGGATACCGGATAAAAAAATCCCGGCCTGCATTACACAAACCGGGAGTAGCTATTTTAAATACAAGTTGGCAATTTGCAGTTAAGCAAGTGAATAGTCAATGGTCAATAGTGAATGATCGGTAATCATGAGTCGTGAGGGGCAAGCTGCGAGCCTTGAGCAAATACAATAAACCATCCCGTACTTCTTATTTCATACTTTCCTGTCAACTTATCAACCTTTCAACCTGCCCCCCCTATTTCCCCATTTACACATCTGCATATTTGCTAATCTGCACATTTCTTCCGGACTGTATTAGCGTTAGGCGTTTCGCGTTAAGCGTTCAGCATTACACTAATCCAGCTTCTTCACACTACCGCTGCCCGCAATATGGCTGTTAACCTGGGCATTACCCTTATAAGTAATATCACCGCTGCCACTTACATGCACTTCCAGTTTCACGCTGGCATATACCTCTGCATCACCACTACCTACGATCTTAATAGTAGTTTCTTCGGTTTTCAGATCCATGGCATGGATATTTCCGCTACCAGTAACATCACCTTTAAAGGTTTTGGTTTGTCCTTTCAGTTCCATATCGCCGCTACCACTGGAAGAGGCTTCTATTGCAGGAGCATCAACTTCTGCTTTAATATCTGCACTACCGCTCACTTTCAATTCCAGCTTGTTTTTGCTGGTAAGCAGGTTCTGACCAATAATATCGCCTGAACCACTGGAGCTGATCTCATTGTACTCAGGGGCAGTAATGTATATTTTTACATCGCGTTTGGTATCCAGCCAAACACCGTCTTTAGTATCAATTTTCAGAATACCATTCTCAACATAAGTTTCTATATAAGGAAGAATATTTTCTTCGGCTTCAATCTTCACACTGTTTGCGGAACCTGTAGAAACATAAATATCAAAAGAGCCGCTGGAGTGTACCCCCGTAAAACCGGTCTCATTACGGCTCACAGTCTGCACGTTGCCATTACCCCTTATTTTCTTGCCGGTTACAAAACGGCACGAGCTGAATAACACAACTGCAGACAATAAAAACAACAATACCTTTTTCATATATGGTGGTTTTAGCTTTACAAAAATTAGTGAAATAATACTCTTTTCAAAATCATTTGACGCAGGCAGTGTAAAAAGGTTACAGGTTGTGAATGGTGAATTGTGAATCAATGTCGTTTAGTTAAGCGTTTTACTTCCGGCGGGTGTCCCCACCCGCCGGGGGACGTGCCCGTGGCTGGTGTCTTCACCAGCCACTAACTAAACGACATTGAATTGTGAATGGTGAGTAGATTTCGGGGGCTACATTTGATCCTGAAGAGTTAAATATTGCAATTCTCATCTTCCCGGAAGAATTTATTCAGGCATCCCGGCTTTTTTGACCGGTAACCTGCAACCTGCAACCTGAAACCCCCTAAACTTTCCTACCTTCGCGTCACCATGACGGAAAAGATTCTTATTCTCGATTTTGGCAGCCAGTATACTCAGTTGATTGCCAGGGCCGTACGTGAGGCCAATGTTTATTGCGAAATTATTCCCTACCACAAACAAGTTCAGTTCGATGCCTCTCTGAAAGGCATTATTCTCTCCGGTTCGCCCTTTTCGGTAAACGACCCCAATGCACCGGAAGTAGATATCCAGGCATTGAACCAGAAAGTACCCGTACTGGGTGTTTGCTATGGCGCACAGCTTACAGCAAAACAGTTTGGCGGTGTAGTAGCTAAAAGCAACAAACGCGAATATGGTCGCGCACTGATGCAGAAAAAGCAGGAAGATGTACTGCTGAAAGACGTAGTGGACAATTCCCAGGTATGGATGAGCCACAGCGACTCTGTACTGGAAATGCCTGCCGGGTTTGAAGTACTGGCTACTACTGAAAGCATTCCGTATGCGGGTTTCAAAAAAGTGACCGGCGGCTTGCCATTGTACTGTGTACAGTTTCACCCCGAAGTGTACCACTCCATCGAAGGCAAAAAGATCATAAAAAATTACCTCGTTAATATCTGTGGTTGCAAACAGGACTGGACGCCTGCCCACTTTATTACCGATACTATAGATGCACTGAAAAAACAGATCGGTGATCGCAAAGCTATTATGGCGCTGAGCGGTGGTGTTGACTCTACCGTAGCTGCCACACTGATCCACAGAGCCATCGGCGACCGCCTGTATGGTATTTTTGTTGACAATGGTGTACTGCGCAAAAATGAGTTTGAGCAGGTACTGGATACTTACCGCCAGATAGGTTTAAATGTAAAAGGCATCAATGCAAAAGATCTCTTTTACAATGAACTGAAAGGCAAAACAGATCCTGAAGCAAAACGCAAAACCATTGGTAAACTGTTTATCGACGTTTTCCAGGAAGAGGCAACAAAAATTGAAGGCATTGGCTTACTGGGACAGGGTACCATTTATCCCGATGTAATTGAAAGTGTTTCCGTTCATGGACCTTCAGTTACTATCAAATCACACCACAACGTAGGAGGTTTACCAGACATTATGCACCTTGAATTGGTAGAGCCGCTGCGTTTCCTGTTTAAGGACGAAGTTCGTCGCGTAGGCCGTGAGTTGGGTATCCCCGACGATCTGCTGAACCGCCATCCTTTCCCCGGCCCCGGTTTAGCGATCCGCATTCTCGGAGAAATTACCCCGGAAAAAGTACAGCTGTTACAGGATGCAGATGATCGTTACGTAAAAGGTCTGAAAGAATTCAACTTATACAACCAGGTATGGCAGGCAGGAACCATTTTGCTGCCGGTAAAAAGTGTAGGTGTAATGGGTGATGAAAGAACGTATGAATTTACCGTAGCACTTCGCGCTGTTACATCTGTAGATGGTATGACAGCCGATTGGGCACATTTACCCTATGAGTTCCTGGCACATATTTCAAACGATATCATCAATAATGTGCGCGGCATCAACAGGGTGGTTTATGATATCAGCAGCAAGCCGCCTGCAACTATTGAATGGGAGTAATCGTCTGTAGTACAACATAATACCGCGGGGTTGTGGTCGTGTTTTGCAATGAAAAAAGCAATTGAGCGTTTTTTTGCAGGCCTGGGCACAACCCCGGTAGTTTAATACATAAGTTGGTGTTGATTTTGCAGGGAAGAATCATTCAAAATTGTTTGCTGATGAAGCATATCCGGTTATCAGTACTCCTGTCTCTTACATTACTCCAGGTGCTTTTTGCACAGGCACAGGATTCTGCAGCAGCCCCCCACGAGGGCCCCTATCGTATTGCAGTTTTTGCACCTTTGTATCTCGATTCAGCTTTTGACGCAAGCGGTAACTACCGTTACGATAAGACCACCTGGCCCCGGTTTATAAACCCCGGCCTGGAATTCTGGGAAGGCGCACAGCTTGCCATTGATTCCATGAAAAAAGAAGGATTGCAACTGGATATCCACGTGTACGATACGCGCTCTGCCGCTAGCAAAATAGAAACCGTAATGGTGAGCGAAGAGATCAAGAACATGAACCTGCTGATTGGTCACGTTTCTTTAAACGAAACAGTACTGCTGGCACACCTTGCAGCCAATCTCAGCATTCCTTTTATCAATGCCAACCTGCCCAATGATGCCGGCATAACCAATAACCCTGATTTCGTTATTCTCAACTCTACGTTGTCAACACATTGTACAGCCATTTACAAATATCTTCAGAAGAACTTCGCACTTTCCAACATCATTATTTTCCGCAAAAAAGGAGTAACTGAAGACCGGTTGCAGGAATATTTTGTGGAAGCCGGTAAAACAACTACCGGTGTTCCGTTGAAAGTGAAATACGTTACACTGGAAAACAATTTCACCATAAAGCAATTGCAGGCTTATATCGACAGTAATATTACCAATGTATGTCTTGTCAGTAGCCTGGATGCCGCTTTTGGTCAGGCTATCTGCCAGCAACTGGCTTCAGTGAGCAGCAGCTATGCCAGCACGGTGTTTGGTATGCCTACCTGGGATGTTGTCGATTTTGAAAAGCCTGTTTACAAAGGCGTTGAGATCTATTACAGTACTCCCTTTTATGCCGATCCTGCTAACAAACTGGTGGTTTCCATGCAGGATTATTTCAAAAATGCCATGTTTGCCATTCCTTCCGATATGGTTTACCGGGGATATGAAACGCTTTATCGCTTTGGTCACCTGTTAAACGATCATGGTAAAAACCTTAGTTCCAGCATTGGCGACAAAAAATACAAAGTATTCAACGACTTCGATATTCAACCTGTTCTGAACAGGAAAACAATGACCCTCGATTATTTTGAGAACAAAAAGCTGCATTTTATCCGCAAGATAGATGGTGTGGTGAAAGCGGTCTACTAGCAGTTTCGGGTTTAAGCTTCTCCAATCCGGGCTTTCCTTCGAAATTCGATATTCTTTTCCAGCTGGTATTCGCCCGTAGCTTGTATTTGCGTTCGGCGTTAAGCGTTCCGCATATCGTATTTCGTTTTCCTTGTGCCTTGTTTCCTAAGCCTTGTGCCTTAACTTATAACTTACAACCTATAACTTATAACCTGTATTCGCATTAGGCATGATATTTTAACACAAGCATCTATGCCACTGATCGAGTTTACCGATAAAGGAATGTTCTGCCGGGCAGGTAATTTTTATATTGATCCCTGGAAACCGGTAGAAAAAGCAGTGATCACACATGCCCACAGCGACCATGCACGTGCAGGTAGCCAATCTTATCTCTGTCACCGCGATACCACTCCCCTGCTACAATTACGACTGGGCGATCATCCTTATCAAAGTGTAGAATGGAACGAGGTCATTCATCTTAATGGAGTAAAAGTATCCCTGCATCCTGCAGGCCATATTATAGGCTCATCACAAATACGTGTTGAACAAAATGGAGAGGTATGGGTGGTAAGCGGTGATTATAAAACAGAGAACGATGGTATCAGCGGCGCCTTTGAGCCCATAGCCTGCAATACCTTCATTACAGAATCAACTTTCGGCTTACCTATCTATAGCTGGAAACCACAGCAACAGATCTTTACTGATATCCGGAACTGGGTCCGTAGCAATGAAATTGCAGGCCGTACTTCAGTACTGATAGCCTATAGTTTAGGTAAAGCACAGAGAGTACTGAAAGCCATTGAGCCTGTTACTGACCGTATCTTTTTACATGGCGCTATCTGGAATACCCACCAGGTATTAACCGCAGCAGGATGGAAATTACCCGCTGTTCAACGGGTAACACCCGAAACTCCTAAAGAACAATACAAAGGAGCTGTTGTAATTGCTCCTCCTTCAGCAGATGGAACACCCTGGATGAACCGTTTTGCTCCCTATAGCGTAGGGATCTGCAGCGGCTGGATGCAGGTGCGTGGTCACCAGCGCAGGCGCAATGCAGATGCAGGATTTGCATTAAGTGATCATGCAGACTGGAAAGGTTTGCTGGAAGCAGTAAAAGCAACCGGTGCCGATAAAGTATTTGTAACACATGGTTTCCAGGCAGCCTTTAGTCGTTACCTGAACGAACAGGGCGTTATGGCCGCTGAAGTACAAACTGCCTTTGGAACGGAAGAGGAAGAACCACTTGAAAATGAATCAACCTGAGAATGGCATAATGGTTTGATTGCCGGATAGTTTGATGGCCAGGAGTATTTTACAATAGCAGCAAGCTAACAATCAAACAATACAACCATATAGCCATCTAATTTATTATGAAATCATTTGCCGCATTAGTAACCCGCTTAAGCATGTCTACCAAAACCAATGACAAGCTCGATGCATTGGTAGATTACTTTGCGCATGCAGAAGACAAAGACAAGGTATGGGTAATTGCCTTGTTCAGCGGCAGACGGCCAAAACGTACCGTTAACTCTACCCAATTGCAAACCTGGTGTGCAGAACTGGTGCAACTGCCCATGTGGTTACTGGAAGAAAGTTATCATACCGTTGGTGATCTTTCAGAAACCATTGCACTGCTGATCCCCGATACGTTTTCAGTATCCACTATAGTTAATCGTCCTCTCTATTATTATGCAGAACAATTTATAGCACTTGAAAAAGCCGTTGAAGAAGAGAAAAAAGCATTCATCATACAATCCTGGCTCGAACTGAATCATACAGAATGTTTTGTTTTTAATAAACTGCTGTCAGGAACCTTCAGGGTGGGCGTATCACAAAAACTGATGGTGAATGCACTCGCTAAATCACTGGACACTGATGCAGGTATCATTGCTCACCGCATCAGCGGCAACTGGAACCCCGCTACAACTTCTTTTGAAGACCTGCTGAGTGCCGAAGCAACTTCCACTGACCATTCAAAGCCCTATCCTTTTTACCTGGCTTACGCGTTGGAAGAAGCTCCTCACCAATTGGGAGAGCCTGCAGAATGGCAGGCCGAATGGAAATGGGATGGTATCCGTGGACAGGTCATTAAACGCAACGGAACCCTATTTGTATGGAGTCGCGGAGAAGAGCTGATCACTGACAAGTTCCCGGAATATGAAGCGCTTACAGCAAAGTTGCCCGATGGAGTTGTCATTGATGGTGAAATTCTTCCATTTAAGGATGGACAAGTACTGAACTTTAATGTTTTGCAAACGCGTATTGGTCGTAAGAACGTTACAAAGAAAAACCTGCAGGAAGCACCTGCCGGTATTTTCGCTTACGACCTGCTTGAATTGAATGGTGAGGACATCCGCCATCTTTCTCTTACAGAACGCAGGGCCCATCTTGAAAAACTGGTGTTGGATGTTCAGTTGCCCCTCTTACAATTGTCGCCCATTGTATCTTTTACAGACTGGAATGAACTGATCATTCAGCGTGAACAATCACGCAGCATTAACAGCGAGGGGTTGATGCTAAAAAGAAAAGCATCAGCTTACCAGGTAGGCAGAAAAAGAGGTGACTGGTGGAAATGGAAAATTGATCCGCTTGTTATTGATGCAGTTATGATCTATGCACAAAAAGGCGCCGGGCGCCGCAGTAACCTGTACACCGATTATACCTTCGCCGTACAGGATGGAGACAAGTTGGTTTCTTTTACCAAAGCCTACTCCGGCCTCACAGACAAAGAGTTTGCAGAAGTAGACGCCTTTGTAAAACGCAATTCACTTGAAAAGTTCGGGCCCGTACGAACCGTAAAACCAGAACTGGTATTTGAAATTGCATTTGAAGGTATTGCAGCCAGTAATCGTCACAAATCCGGCGTGGCATTGCGCTTTCCCCGTATCAGTCGCTGGCGCAAAGACAAAAAAGCCAACGAGATCAATACGTTAGATGATCTGAAGAAGATGCTGGAGATCTACGGGAAATAATTAATGTGCAAATGTGAAATACAGGTTATACGTTGTAGGTTAAAAACGCTCTATCCGAGCTTTCTGATTAATAAAGCTTCCGGCCACAATCAGCATTTAACATATAACTTATTACCTATAACCTACAACTATGCCTTAATTTTACAAAGCATCGAAACCGGCACACAATGAAAAAATGGGGAGTCCTTATCATGATCGTGGTCAGCGGAATGGCCTTCACTACCCTGCTGAATGAACTCAAAGATAATGAGCCGGTTCCCATTCCTCCCAGCAAGCAACGCATGGATGGTGATATCCAAAAAGGATTGGCCTATCTCACTACAGGCGATTATGTGAAAGGAGGCATCCCCTACAGCATTTTCCTGCTAGGCATTGGCAAAGACAAAAAGAATTACCTGCAACGCAACGGTAAAAACGAAAAGCTCTCTCACGATTATACAGCAGTTACAGCGCCGAATGGTGAAATACTGGTAGCTCCCAATTGCCTGCAATGTCATGCACAGGTATTTGATGACCAGTTGTACATCGGCATGGGCAATACAACGATCAACTTTGCAGAAGATGATAAACTGAACCTGCGCAATTTGCAACGTGTAGAGTCTGTATTAAAACTGACAGCTCCCCGTAAATATGAGGCTTCCAGGTCGTTCATTGAAATTGCAAAGGCCATCGGCCCTTACCTTATTACAGAAGTACAGGGCGTAAATGCTGCCGACAGGCTGGCCGCCATATTGGTTGCTCACCGTGACCCTGTTACTTTTAAATGGAATGATAATCCCAAACTGGACATTCCGGCCGAAGTGATCCCCACTGATGTACCTGCATGGTGGTTGCTGCGCAAAAAGAATGCGATGTTCTATAACGGCTTTGGCCGCGGCGATTTTGGCCGCTTCCTCATGGCATCCAACCTGTTGACAGTAAACGACACATCTGAGTCGAGGGAAGTAGATAGCCACATGCCCGATGTACTCGCTTATATCTATTCCCTAAAGCCTCCTGCTTATCCCAGTTCCATTGATATACAGTTAGCCAAAGAAGGAGAAAAGGTTTTCCTGGACAATTGCTCCCGGTGTCATGGTACCTATGGTGAAAACGAAAGTTATCCCAACCTGCTGATCCCCGAGGCTATTATCCAAACAGATTCCATGCTATACAAAAGCAATTACTCCAATCCCCAGTTTGTAAACTGGTTCAATAATAGCTGGTTTACCCAGGGTGATCACCCTGCAAAGCTGGAACCTTTTGCCGGATATATAGCTCCCCCGCTGGATGGTATCTGGTGTACGGCACCTTACCTGCACAATGGTTCTGTTCCTACACTGGAAGCATTGCTGAACAGTGACCTGCGACCAAGATACTGGTCAAGGGATTTTGATAAACCTCAATACGATTACAGATCCATCGGGTGGCAATACACCACCGTTGACCAGCCTAAAAAGAAAATCTACAATACAGACCTCCCCGGCTACAGTAACCGCGGTCACTATTTTGGTGACAAACTAACTGATGAAGAAAGAAAAGCGGTGATTGAGTACCTCAAAACGCTTTAATCCAGCCAAAGGCTAAATGCGGAACGCCTAACGCGAATACAGCCCGGAAGTCGGAAGAAGGTTAACAGGTTGAAAAGTTGATAAGGTGACAGGGAAGTACGAAATAAGAAGTATGGGATGGTTTATTGTATTTGCTCATGGCTCGTAGCTCGCAGCTTGCCCCTCACGACTGACGATTGACGACTCACGATTGCCAACTGCCAACTTGTATTCCTCGTAGCTCAAGGCTCGCAGCTGGTAACCGGTATCTGGCATCCGGTATCCTACAAAAAAAGGCCACCCGAAGGCAGCCTCTTTGCTTATTCTTGAATTTTATTGTTTATCGCATCAGGTACATTTTGCCATAGCCATTGGTAAAGTACTTATCAGTATTGTCGTCTTCCGATTTGTATTTATCCATCGACTTACCATTCAGTGTTGTTACTACCCTGTAGAGGTAAACACCATTACCCAGTTTTTGTCCATACTGGTCCGTACCATCCCATTTATACTCTGTTATGTTACGTCCTATATGCAAGGGACCTAATTCACCTTTGGTAATCTCTTTTACAATTTTACCGGTTACGGTCAATATCTGTATTTTGATATTGCTGGGCACTTCGCTACCTGTAATGGTAAACACAAAGGCTGTTGAAGTACTGAACGGGTTAGGATAGTTCAGCACATTCGAGATCATCGGTTTGGTAATTACACGGAAGGCGATACGATACTCCAGCTGACCAGCCTTATTATTACTTCTGTCCTTACCTCTTACTATCAGTTCATATTCATCCTCATCAGGGTTAAACTGTTTGGTAAATGCCGGTCTGAACTCGATGCTCGCTGTATTGTTAGCACCGCTGGTAGCAGGAATAAAGCGCAATGTATCATTGTCAAAATAATACGTGCGGGTATTACCATCAGGGTATTTAACATCTACAGAACTGATCGAAGTATCATTCAGCAACATGTACTTAGCTTCGTCCTTGATCTTCACCTGTATTATCGGTCTGCTGGAAACAATATCCCTGTTAAGAATGTGCTGACCGTCAAAGGTTACATCCATTACCGGGCTTGTTTTATCAGGACGAACGTAGAACGGACGGTAAAGGAAGTTGTTGAAATGGTATTGTTCAGGCTGATTCTTTTCAGGGTTGAACTCTACATACAAGGTATTATCCTCAACATAATCTTTGGTATCAATGATAAAGTTCAGCTTTACCGTATCACCGGAGATCAATGGCTTTTGTTTAGGCAGGTTAATAGTGGTCTGCTGGTTGTTCCTGTTAACAATGTATGCCTTCATTACAATACTGTCTGCAAAAGCTATTTTGCTGACATTCTTGAATGCAACACCAAATTTCAATGGCTCACCTATATCCAGTGTATCTTTTGCTTCAAAATACAGGTTGTGTGCCACTGCACCTTCAGGCGCCGGAGAATACAGGATCCGCCACTTCTGTAACTGGAATGGAGTTGCTTTTACTGAATCTGCCACACGCATTTCCAATTGCATAAATGGATATTGGTTAGCATCTACCGAAGAAATATCCAGTTCACGTGTATTACCATCCATTGTAAATAAGGTAGTAGGCGTGTTTTCTGCATCAATACCAATTACATCAACTGATACGTGATCTGTCGACGGACTTTCAAGACTGGTACCACCCCATTTTACAGTACGCCAGCTTTTTGCAGGACCAAACTTAGGTGAGGTGATATAGCCGATAGTATCTGGTGTCAAACAATCTACTGACAGGTTGATCTTATCATAAATACTATCAGAGATAGCATATTTGGTAAATGAAGGATCTCCTTTTTTGAATACAAAGCTGAGCGCTTTTGAACGTGTAAACTGGTCAACGGCATAACCACCCATATTATATATAGTATGGTACAATGAATTACCAGGTCCCAGTGTTGAAGTATCCGCCTTCCATTTATCAATAAATGTATTCGATGCAAAAGCAGGATTGGTATTCGTCCTTGCGATAATGTAAAAACCATCAGGGATCATATTCAAAAAGTCCATAGCATATTTACGGGTCGTTGCAGTTGTTAACGAATACGTAAATCCATAGTCACGACTGGTACCGCAATTAGCCTTACTATGATAGGCGCCGGTTCCCGGAACTGAATAATCATTTTTCCAGGGTTTGAAAGAAATAGGATCGATCACATTAAAGATCAGCTCATCATAATCACAACCTGGTCCTATATAGTCCAGGCCATTTACAGATATCATGAAAGCTGATTGAAGTGTAGCAGCCGTAGGATACACAGCGTTGCGCACAAACACGTTATTCACTGTAGTGTTAAAGGTCCAGGTCCTGTTATCCTTTAAGGCAAGATCTTCAGTCACAGAGTTAAGGTGCTGGAAATAATGAGACTGGTTAACACCCTCAGTATTGGGAATATAGGTGAATGATGAAACATTCCATTGCATATCACCGGTTGTTTGTACAGTAGCTGTACGCCAGTAATAGACTGTGCTATCCTGGTACACAATACCCGGAGTAAATTCCAGTACACCACCTGTAGAAGTCAAAGTTTTACTCAGCTTCATTGGAGAATTGAATGCCGTTGTGGTATCCATTTCCATTATATAACTTCTGCTGGAGCCTAAAGGATTGGCTGTAGAAGCATATAATTTTTGCGTAGGATCGTTAATAATAGCATACTCATACGGATAAACAGGGTTAGCCTCATCTTCATATATGTAAAACTCCTGTGTAGCAGAGTTATTCGATTCTACCATCTCATCCACCTTCATATCGGCATCGATCGTTACGGTAATTTTATTCAACCCTTTATCACGAAGTGGAACAATGGGAATTGATAAAGTAATGGAGTCCGTATTACGCACACCTTTTATTTTGTCGCGGTAAATGATCCCTTCTGTACCATCAGGATACTGACGTTTTACTTCCAGCACTATTGAATCGTTGATTGAACGACCAATATTTACCATTTTAATATTGGCCTTAAAGCTGCTTTCTGCTATCGAAATGAAAGAAGGAGAAATTTTGATAGAAGACTTTTCAATCACATAGTCAGGTTTGGGCTGACCATTGATATACAATGCAGGGTCTCCGTGCAGGGAGATCTGTTCGGCATGTATACGCGCATAGTAATCGGTACTGCCTGCTACATTCAACATGCGGGTCAGTGCATCACGGCAGGTTTCACCCAATGTTTTACCATAATCTATCTGCCCTATCTCATAATAAAGACTATTAAGATACACGTTGAGATAACTTACCACACCATAGTGCGTACTGGCTACAAAAGCAATAGCACCATGCTTGGGAGATAATACAAACTTCTCCGACAATGTTTCATTGACTGAAAAACGTTGTGCATAATAAGTAAAGAAGTTACCGGCGTTACATCCATTTACAAAGAATACCGGGTATTTTCCCTCATTGGCATACGACTCAGGCTTATCTATATCAAACTCCAGCGTAGTAGAAGAAGAGTGACCAAAATAAGTCAGGAAGCTCATACCCTCGTTGAACAGGGACGACAAACGTTCTCCATTCATCATTTCAGCCGGGTTGGTAGATGTTTTACAGAACATCTGCACTTTGCCACCAAATGCGGTGTCCTCAATGATCTGCCTGTAAACACTCATATAGTTACAAAGTATCGTACCAAGATAAATGTCACTGGAGCCGGTTACATGCGCTACATTTTTTGTCCATGCACGTCCATCAATTGTATTGGGTGCTGTTTGCTGAACAGATTCATATTCTTTCAGTTTATCCAGGTACACTTCTATTTCTTTGCCTTCTACTACAGACAAACGTCCTATAGGTGTAATGGCAATAGGGCTTGCCCCATCATCAGAGCTCAGCATATTATCAGAGCCAGGATAACCAAACGTGGGTACCAGGTTAAGTCTGTCTGTCAGTGCATTTGCCTCGTTATTGTGATAATCCACATAGGTCATACCGCGCCCTATCAGCAACACAAACTTGGGTTGTATAGCATAATTGGCCCGGGCAAAACGCAGGAAGTTTTTAACCGCTATCGGGTTCTTCTTAATGCCGTAACCAAACTGATCTATCAGGTCATTTACATCTACAATCACTACTTTATGGCTCCCCCCCTGGGCAGATTGCCTGTATGCCTTGTAATCTTCTACGGGATTGTTACCGGATGAACCTGTATACAAAGCAGGATTACTGATAATAATATATTCCCCCTGGTTCGCAGCCTGTGTATAGTTCACAAAGGTTTTCGATGCCAGGTCTGTAATGTCCGTAACATTCGAGGTTTCTTCACTTACAAGCACCAGGTTACGCGCAGAGGTAGAACCCGGCAATGCAAATTTTACGGTGCCTGCTGTAGAAATATCTCCTACATACCTTTGTCCGCTGCTGATATCATATAACACAGGAGCAACCGCACCATAATTGAAATTGGTAATATGCAACATATACCCCGCAGGCTTTGCCGGCAGGGTAAATTCAAAACTTGACTGATTATTGAAGTTGAACAGGCGGGGGTAAGTAATGTCGAAATAAGAGACCACCATTCTGTCCGTAGATATCGCCGAAGTATTGGTAAACACCGCCGTTACCGAACCAGAAGACAAAATGCCTCCTGTAAGCTGTACGCCGGTTTTCAGATCATTGAAATAGTTCATGATCGTATCCTTCACCACTGTATTATTCACTGTAACCCGGATATTTCTTTCATTACGTACGTTGCCCGATGCCCCGAATGTCATGGTAGGTGTGGGACCGCCGGAATACGGGTAAAGATTATTTATTGTAGTAGAAAGCGGAGTAGCGGGCCTTGTTTCAGCACTTGAATAATACTCGCCTTTATCGTATGAAGAAGAATAAATATACTCGCTCACAATAGAGGCAAAGCCAAGGTTAATTCTTGTACGATAAAAGTTGTTCATCGTGTACATGAAATAAGGCTCCGGCGTCAATGAACTGCCTGCTACGTTATTGGTAATGTCACTAATAAGAAAGCCCGACTGGTTGGTATTGACACTCAGGTAATACATGGTAGTGTCGTTAATAAGGCTCATCTTATTGGTATGCTGATATGCAGGGTCACGGTATAAAGGAGCGTCAGGTAGACCGTCATTTATCTGTCCCCAGAATTCGAGGTAGCCCCCTGTTGGTAATGCACCACTCGATACTGTGGGATAAAAAGGTACCCGCTGTCCGTTACGCCACAGTTCCAGGTTCTGAACCGGCGTATTGCCAATGCCTGCCGTATTAAGAACAGCTTTGCTGATGCGATATAAACCGGAACGGCCTACTTTAAACTTATAGTAGGTTTGTCCAGGCCTGATCCACTCATTGTAGTACTGCTGACTGAAACCTGTCAGACCAGCGAGTAAAAGCAACAGCGTAAAAAATTTCTTCATATAAAAGCTTTTCAAAGTTCTCTACAGGTATTTGTACGGATTATTTTTTCTGCTTTTTCTTCAGATCCACTCTCAATGAAAATACGTGTGTATACAAAGGGTTCGATTGATTGGCAAGGTTGGTAAACGCATAATCGATCTGCACATTTGAAATATGGAAGCCCGCACCTACAGAAGGCTGGTAGATCCATATCTTTTTGGTGTTGGTGGTATCGTTATCGTCCAGTGCTCTCTGAAAGTTGTTGATCCCTGCCCTTACAAAAAACACGTTCTTCCAACCAGCTTCCAGGCCTATTTTCGGATCAATGCTCAATACATCTGAACCCCATACCGTATTGCGTTTACCATCGAATGTAACATCCAGGTTCGCTTCGGCCAGCAGGTTCAGACTGTTGCTGAGCTTAAAATTATAAGCACCGCCCAGTATTACACGTGGTGCGGTGAGCTCAGTTGATTTCGTAGGGATCTCATTCCCGGTAAGGAAGTACACCTCCCGTTCCCGTTCATTCAGGTTAAACGTCCAGGCATTGAAGGTGGTAGTAACGTCTCTTACAGTAACACCCAGTTGAAAATTCTTTCCCTTATACTGCGCACCCAGGTCAAAACCAAATCCCCAGCCGGTTGCAAAATCACCCGCCTTACGGTGAATGATCTTTACATTACCACCAAAGTTCAGGTCATTGTTCTTCACTTTCACCTTCTGTGCCAGTGATATCAGGAAAGCATAATCGGCTGCAGAGAAATTAGTAATGTTATTGTAGTTGATAGTACCGTCAGATTCTATCAGGAATATCGTATTAGGGATATCGTCCACCGCAAAACGCAGCAATGATAAACCCAGCACGCGTTTATTGTCCTTAAGTGGAATAGCTAAACTGGCGTAGTCATATTTACCGATGCCTGCAAAGTACTCAGAGTGCATCAGGTTTACCTGCGGCTCATCTTTCACATTCACCAGGCCGGCAGGGTTCCAGTAACCGGCAGTTCCATCACTTACCGTTGCTACCTGCGCACTTCCCATAGCCATACCTCTTGCCCCTGCACCAATGTTCAGAAATTCGTTGGAGTATTTACGGAACTGGGCAAAAGCTGACTGCTGACACAACACACCTGCGGATACGATCGCGCAGAGAAGGAGTCTTTTCATCGATCCAATTTTCAGAATAAGCAATTTCATTTATAAGGACTATTTCATTCGGATATTGGCTGCATAACGCATAAACTGTTTTCGGACTTTGAAAATGAACCACTTCTATGCAGCAGACACAATTATTGCCAAACGATTTTAAGGCGAAAATATTGCATCTGCCCCGGAAACCTGCATGAATCCTTACATTTGCACAATTCATTGATTTACCAAGAGATTGACCCGACCAGGCAGACGTTAAAACCGCTTGTTAACGATTAAAAAAGCTGTTTTTTTGATGTTTATGGGTGTTTTCTCTTATCAAACTGACCGTTTAAAGCAATTTGTATGACACTGGTTGAGGAATTACGCTGGAGAGGGATGCTACAGGATATCATGCCCGGAACCGCCGAACAGCTAAACAAAGAAATGACGACCGCCTATATCGGCTTCGACCCCACGGCCGACAGCCTTCATATTGGCAGCCTTGTACCCATATTACTGCTGGTGCACCTGCAAAAGGCAGGGCATAAGCCCATTGCCCTGGTAGGAGGCGCTACCGGTATGATCGGTGACCCTTCCGGCAAAAGCGAGGAAAGGAACCTGCTGAACGAGGAGCAGTTACAGAAAAATGTAACCGGCATCGCCAAACAACTGGCCCGTTTCCTCGATTTTGATCCTGCCAAACCCAATGCGGCTGAAATGGCCAATAACTACGACTGGTTTAAAGATATTTCGTTCATCGACTTTTTGCGCGATGTGGGCAAACACATTACCGTGAACTACATGATGGCGAAAGACAGTGTTAAAAAACGCATTGAAGGTGAAACCGGGATCAGCTATACCGAGTTTGCGTACCAGCTGATGCAGGGTTACGATTTTTACTGGCTGTACAAGAACAAGAACTGCAAACTGCAGATGGGGGGCAGCGACCAATGGGGCAATATTACTACCGGTACCGAACTGGTGCGTCGTAAAGCCGGTGGTGAAGCATTTGCGTTTACCTGTCCGCTGATAACAAAGGCAGACGGAACCAAATTCGGTAAAAGTGAAAAAGGAAATGTATGGCTCGATCCGGAAAAAACATCTCCTTACGACTTCTACCAGTTCTGGATAAGGGCAACAGATGTAGATGCTGAAAAATGGATCAGGATCTTCACTTTCCTTGACAAAGAGACTATTGATACATTGATTGCACGTCACCGTGAAAATCCCGGTGAACAAGCCTTGCAAAAAGTACTGGCTAAGGAAGTAACAATTTTTATGCATGGTGAAGAAGGATATAAAGACGCTCTTGACGCCACTGAAAAACTGCATAAGAATCAAAATGCTCCCGCTGAATCTTTAAGTCTTGAAGACATTGAGAATATGCGCGGGGTTGAAGAATTCGACTACGCTTTAAATAAGCTCAGTGCAGGTATTGATGTGGTAAGCTTCCTGGCCGAAACAGGTGTTTTCCCCAGCAAAGGTGAAGCACGTAAAATGGTACAGGGTGGTGGCGTAAGCATCAACCGTAAAAAAATAGATAATCCCCAACTTAGCATTGACAGCAGCTTACTGTTGCATGGTAAATATCTATTGGTGCAGAAAGGAAAGAAAAATTACTACCTGGTTAAAGCCGTGTAAGAATTTTAACTGAATATTCTTTATAAGTGCGGATGTTCTCATCCGCACTTTTTTTTGCTAAAGCATATCACAGTTTAACTCCTGATCCCGTGATTTTTTTATAATAATATTCACACACGCTATACATTTTCTTGTTTTACTTATATATCTCAATCCGGTTCAGTTATTTGTAACCAATAAAAGATCAATCAACCCCTGTTCCGTAACATCCACTTGTTGTTTTATAGAATGCTGTAAATCTTAATAGTATAAGCATCTTCCCGGGTTATTTCACATATACATTAAACAAGTGGCATTATTGTTGTCTTTACGTGTTTACTATTAACATCAGACTATGAAAAATTCATTCTTTTTCATACACCGGGATCAGGCAATTCCGGCTGAGGTTGTATTTAATTTTGCTTCCATCAGCGACGTAATGCTTGTACTTCCATTAACCATCATCAAAGACTTTGATGAGTATGTTCTTTTTGCAAGACACCAGGAACAGAAATGGCGGGAAGAGACTTCACTGTCTATTAAGTTTCCTGATACATTTTCTGATCTGATCAAAAGACTTACTGATCGTTTTAAAAAAGAGAACTTCTCTTTTCATCCCAATGCTGTGGCACGCTGGTAACATTCATCTGCCCGTAGCTACCGACCTTACAGCACACGTAATACAATTACAAGAGATCAATAAAAATTTATTCAATCCGTTATCTTAAAACTTAAGCTGTACTGTTACTGCAGTAAATAAAATATCTTTTCCCGGGCTTACATCTCTTAAAAAATCACCTGCTTTGAACCAGGTAAACTCTCCACGGAAATAAAGATAATCGCTGGGTGTATAAACAACATCGGTAGAATACTGTCTGCCGATATATTTGTGATCACTTTCCTGACCGGAATGGATCAGTGCCGCATTGGGGCCATAAATGCCATCCTTTTTACTGTAACGCCAGAAGATATCGTAATCCATGTTAAGGAATAAATTGTTCGCCAGGTCAAGTGTCAGTGCAGGATGGATATCAAAAAGATTGGCAGGCCCTATTAATGATACAAGACCAAAATACCCGCCCCTGGGGAATAAGGGATTAAAGGTTTGCAGTTTGTTATCATTATACTTCGAATCCCCGCTTATGAATTCAGTCTTTATACTTATCTCTGGTCTAAGCTTTACAGTTGTAAACTTATAGCCTGTATTGACAGAGAAAGTCCATGCAGCTATTTTCTTGTCCGCAAAATCACCGAATTGATAAAGTCCTTCTATATCGTATCGCCAGGACCTTTTGTTACTCCATATTCTGCTTCCAATCGAATGCCTCAGCTCCTCTCCCGTGCCATCATCAAACTTTGCACTGCTCTTCCAGAGACCGAAGTAATAAAGATCAATATTACTCAGAAAAGGTAGCTTGTTCTTAACCAGGTATGCACCCCATAATTTGGTATTCCTGTTAAACCCATCATCGAATACCTGTTGTTTCGAACGTACAAAATGAGAAAAGAAAAGATCTGCTTTCCAGCTATTGCGGGCATATAATAGCCGGGCAGCATCAAACGATTGGCGGTTATTGGGGCCGTCGCGAACAGCAACCAATCGTTGCGAACCATACAACAGCTCCTGGCGACCAATCCGGAAGATCAGTGATTGCGAATTACCGGCAGAAAGCACTACATCTGCAAAAGCCTGGTGCAGGTCCAACTGATTTTCATCTACCGGTGAAGGAGGTGTTTCCTTGCCATTAGCCAGGCTGCTTTGCAGTTGCACAAATGTTCTGAAGTACTTTCCCGCATGCAGGTCAGCATGCACCTGGTACCTGGTGAGAATGAAACCGTCATTATCCGGTGGAGATGCTCCCCAGTTCTCATTCTTAAACCATTGGTATTGATACCTGATATCACCGCCTATGCTCAGGTATACTTTGCCGCTCTTTGTAAGCGCATTGAATTTTGTTCTTTTATACCAGCTTTTGCTACTATCGTTCTTGAGGAAGGAATAATCTTCATCATATCGCAGTTGTTTAAAACGAAGTATGGTTTGAGTAGTGCCGCTATTAAGTAAGAAAATAAATATCAGCAAAACAAATAAGGGCTTCATCTTTAAAATTTTCTTATGAGAATAACACCTGCATTCATGAATAGCACGCCCCGGATTTTACAGCCACCTGCAGGTTAACATGTTTCATTTTATTTGTTTTGAAAGCCTCCGTAGTATCTGGCAAGCTCCCGGTCAATGCCGTTTAGAAAGATCCCGCCTGCTGCAGGATTACAAAGGCCTCTCCCGGCGGATGTACCCACCCGCCGGAATGAAAGCGCTTAACTAAATGACATTGAGACCCTGGTATGGGACCCCCGGCATTCTCAGATCCGTTTTTATAAAACCACCTTCCGCATACACTACCTGTCATTAACGATAGCCAAAAGGGAATGAATGGTTTCTTACATCATCAGCAGAAAAGGAGATATGCTCTGCTAATCCTGTTTATCGAGAAAAAAATCAAGTAAGTCTTTCTGCACCTGCGCAGTGTTTTCCTGCACAATCCAATGCCCTGCTCCTTTTATGTTTGAGCCTTTTACATTTTCAGCAACAAGCCTGCAATGATCAACCAGGAATGCAGCACCAAAATATTCACCGCCCATAGCAAGCAATGGCATTTTCAGCCTGGTTTTCATAAACTCTTTATTATCCTTTGCGTCCTGTTCAAAAGCACCAAACCAGTGAAAAGCTCCTGTTGTTGCTCCTTTCACAGCATAAGCCCTTACGAACTCATTCACTTCCTCCGTAGTAAAGGGATCTTTTACATGACCTACCACAGGCCAGAAATTGGTCAGGAACAAACGCTCTCTTCCGGCTACCAATTCACCAGATGCAGGGAATGCGAAAAATCCGAACCACCAGGCCGATCCTTTTACCTGGCTCCATACCGGTTCTACACCCGGGAGCAGTGCATCCATCAATGCCAGCTTTTTTACTTCACCGGAAAACTGCGCTGCATAGGCATAAGCTACCATCAGCCCAATATCATGTCCAGCCAGGTTTATTTTGCTGTAGCCTAGCTGCTTCACAACCTCATGGATATAAGAGGCCATTGTCTTTTTATCATATCCGCTGTCAGGCTTACCCGATTCTCCCAGGCCCGGAAGGTCAGGAGCTATTACGGTAAAATGTTTTGAAAGCTCTGGTAGCAGGCGGTTCCACATGTACCAGTTCTGACCAAATCCATGAAGGAGCACCAATGGCTCACCTTGTCCGCCGGTTACATAATGAATGTTTATTCCGTTTGCATTGGCGGTAGCATGTTTAAAATTTGCAGGTGGCGAAGCCGGCTGAACGGATGTAGTATCACCTGTAGCTGTCCCGGCAGGGTCAGCAGATGCAGTAGAGTTGGCCGGCTTGCTATTACATGCATGTAGCGTTACAATAATAGAAGCTGCAAATAATATTCTGATCATGGTTAAAATTTTAATGATTGATAAATTACTTTGAGTTAAATGAGAGCGGATGTTTTCTTCGTACAGTGTTTCAGCTTACAACTTTCTGAGCCACTCAAGTATATAATCTGCATCTTCCTTCCAGGTTGGCTGGCCTAATACAAAATGATTCCGGCCTTTGAATTCCTTATAATCAGTGATGGAATTGCTTTTCTTGTATTTTTTATAATTGGTATAGTTAAGTGAAGCCGGTATTGTATGGTCATCACTGCCCGATGTAAGCAGCAGCGGTGCATGCGGATTTTCAAAGTTTACCCTGGCAGCCTTTGTGATCGTATCCCTTACAATAAGCTTTGATTCAGGTATAGCATATTTGTAATACGAATCCTTTTGTGAATCACAATCCATTCCATTGGTAAAAGCATACTTCCACTGGCTAAAGGACATGAGGAACGACTTGTGTGCAGGTGTAAAAAAGCCAAGAGGCCCCCAACCGGCTTTTAAAAAGGAAAAACTAAAAGTGATTATGCCCTGGGGCGGCACCGAATGAATGGCAACTCCGGCAGCACCTAACCCTCTTTGCAGCAGCAGCTGCACAATAAGACCGCCGATTGAATGACCAACCAGGATCGGCTTTTCGGGTAGCTGCCTGATTATATCATCGTAATGATCAGTAAGCAGTGATAACCTGTTGGAAGCGATCTCTGCATTCGGATGACTCATGCGAAGCGTTTCGGCAGGGGAATTTTTATGTGGCCACGGTGGCACCATTGTTTTATAACCTCTGCTTTCAAAATAAAGCCGCCATTCATCCCAGCAACTATGATGGACAAAAGCACCCGTTAAAAAAACTACAGTATTTGAGTTCATATCCAGGTTTTAATTTTACTGGTACTATTATGTCAACCAGGATGCCATCAAGTCAAGTACTTATCAATCAGCGCCATATCAATTTCATGGAAAAGAACCACCGGGTAAATTTCATCGTCACACACTCAATACCGCGAAATATCACGGTCTGGAATCGTATATTTAGAATAATGCTTTGCGAGCGAAAAATTAATTACTGCAATACCTCCCAGTCAAATTAGTAATCCGTTTTTTTGTGTATGATGTTTTTTGACAAAATGGCTTATTTTATGAGCTCGTATTAAAAACCAGGCTATGAGAAGGCGATTGTTATTTATTTTACTGGCATGCGGAGTTCATATTACCGCAGTTACCCAGGAACGGCAGGCAACTGATCCTCAGAAATTATTAGCTTCTATTGAAAAAAGTAAGCCGGATACCACTTATATCAGATGGTTACTGGAACTCAGCAATCATTATTTACTGAATAGCCATGATGAAAAGGCGGGCCTTGACAGCTCCTTACTATTTGCAAAACGGGCCGAAACAGTAAGCTCACAAATAAAATATGCAAAGGGACTGGGCAATAGCTATATGGCTCAATCGAGGGTATTGACAAAAACCCAAAATGTAGAAAAGGGGAAAGAGTATATCAATAAAGCCATTAATGTTTTTACTCACGATAATTGCTTTGGTGAGCTTGGCGAAGCATATCATGAACTCGGCACCTATTATTCCACAAATGTTGCCCTGGAACTCAAAGAAAGGATAAGGCTGGAGGAACTGGCATTATCGGCTTTAGTACAAAGTAAGGATACATTAAAACTGGCGAATATATACAGGGAATTAGGAGACCTGAGTCATTCAAACGGTGATTTTCCAAAATCATTAATCTACCTTAAAACATCGCTTAACCTTTACCAGGTTGTACACTACCCCAGGTTGCAAGGTATATATGATCTGCTGGGAACAGCATCAAGTTCAATCGGAGATTATAAGGAAGCAATACGATACGGGCTTTTAGCCGTGGAGATGGCAGAAGCCGACAACGACACTACAACGCAGATGGCCACCTTTTATAATCGCATCGGGATGACCTATAACAATATGAAGGACTTTGAAAAAGGTTTGACCTATTTTAAAAAAGGTATCCCATTCGCGGAAAGAAATAATGACCAGGGTGCCGTCTTTATCCTTACGCTTAATATTACCCGTACACTCATCAGGCTGAACAAGCCGCAAGAAGCATTGGTGCTGCTACAGAAATTCGTTAAGAAAAATCCGGCAGCGGCGGAGGCACAGATCATTACCGTCAATGATTGCTTTCTCAAAATTTACCTCGCTTTAAAGCAATATCCCCTGGCTCAGAAGTACTATGAACAGCTTGCATCGACCTTTAAAAACGATACTACTTTATCAAACTATACCAGGGGATTTATTTGCAGGGGTGTGATACAATTCCTGTTTTATACAGGCCGTTACACGCAACTCCCCTATTATTTACAGGTAAATAAAGGCATAGCCGAAAAGCTGGGTTCATTACGCGATATATCTGAAAATCACTTATGGTGGTTCAGGCTTGATTCTGCCCAGGGCCGGTACCCTGCTGCTATTGCTCATTACCAGCAATACAAGTTGCTCAACGACTCCTTGTTCAATGAAACCAAAAGCAAGCAGATAGCCCAGTTGCAAATTCAATATGAAACGGAGAAAAAAGACCAGGACCTAAAACTCAAGGACCAGAATATCGAACTTTTAACTAAAAGAGAACAGTTGCAGGAAGCAGTTTTACACCAGGCCAGGACAGCCAGGAACATGGTATTGGGAAGTACCATCTTTCTCAGCTTATTACTTGCCCTGGGATACAACCGGTACAGGTTAAAACAAAAAAGCAACGAAAAACTGCAGGCGCAACAAAAGGAGATCAATCAAAAAAATATAACACTCCAGCAGCTTGTTACTGAAAAAGAATGGCTGGTAAAAGAAATCCATCACCGGGTAAAGAATAATTTTCATATTGTACAGGGCTTGCTGGGTACCCAATCAGAATATCTCAAAAGTGACGAGGCCATTAACGCCCTTGCCGACAGCCGGCACCGGGTAGAAGCAATGTCGCTCATCCACCAGAAATTATATCAATCAGATAGCTTATCTGCCATTAATATGGCAGATTATATTCACGAGCTGGTAAACTACCTGCGTGATAGCATTAAACTCAGTAGGTCCATTCAATTCAATTTGCAGATAGAACCAATTGAGCTGGGCCTTTCGCATTGTATTCCCCTCGGTTTGATCATGAATGAAGCCATCACCAATGCCATCAAGTACGCTTTTCCAGGCAACCGGAACGGAGTAATTACTATTCAGTTCAAACGCACCATGCCAGACCAGTTGATGCTGCTGATCGCTGATAATGGAGTGGGCCTGCCTGCCGATTTCAATATGGAAAATCCTGCTTCTATGGGCATGCGGCTTATGAGAGGGCTTAGTGAAGATATAGACGCTACATTCAACATCTCTTGTGATACCGGTACAGAGATCAGCCTTTATTTTAAACTCGATCCTGATGATACCAGTCTGTACACTTCTGATAAGAAAGAATTATCCAACGCATAATGAAACAAAAAATACTTATAGTAGAAGATCAGTTTGTTGAAGCCGATTATCTGCGATTGATGCTTGAACAGGCAGGTTATGGTGTTACCGGTATTGCCCGCTCGGTAACGCAGGCAAAGGATCTGATAAAAAAGGAAAGACCAGGGTTTGTGCTTCTGGACATCTTCCTGAAAGGAAACCAAACAGGCATTGATCTTGCCAGGCAACTCACTGATGAAAATATCCCTTTTGTGTACCTGTCTGCTAATTCCGGTGAAGATGTGTTGAATGCAGCCAAAGCAACCCAACCCTATGGCTTTCTTGTAAAGCCATTCAGGGAAAAAGACCTGCTTATTACGCTTGAGATAGCCAGGTACCGTCATGAACATAGCCAGCAATCTAAAAACCTCAGGGAAACCGGGTTATTGAAACAGCTAAAAGACGTGGTGAACACCTCATTGAGCTGGCCCGAAAAGCTCTTAAAAATAGCCACCTTCCTCCAGTCATTTATCCCCTTTGATTTCATGACTGTCGGATTCGGTAACATAGGCAATGCTGCTTTTAAGGGAATGTGCTTCCTGCGGATCGGGTTTAGCGAATATCAAACAATTGGAATAAAAGAACTGGAGATCATTACCGGCAAAACAAGAGAAGAACTCACTGCATTGCAGTCAACCAATCCCAAAGACACAAATGCAACGTTCTACGTGGAGAGTGCATTCCGGGATATCTGCAAACATGCTCCGTTGATACAATTGTTCGCAGATACCTTTCAGTTAAGATCACAGTTCGGAATGCCTGTCAGCATCCTGCATGGAAAACCCTTTAGTTTTTGCCTGTATAGCAGAAGGCCGGATGCTTATAACACGGAACATGTTGCTTTATTTGAACGTATCCGGTTTGACCTGGCCGATAGCATTGAAAAAATGCTGCAGACCGAGAATGAGAAAATAACTGATAAGCCGCGGACAGGAACAACTACAGACAGTACAAAAGAAATAACCGCAACGGAAAGGTTCAGCGGTATAATCGGTAAGAGCCATCAATTGCTGAATGTATTTGACCAGATAACACAGGTAGCCGGTACCGATACATCCGTATTACTGCTGGGTGAAAGTGGAACAGGAAAGGAAAAAATTGCCGATGCCATACATAACTTATCCAACCGCAAAGGGAAGTCTTTTGTAAAAATAAACTGCGCAGCACTTCCATCTACCCTGATTGAATCAGAGTTATTTGGTCATGAAAAAGGAGCATTTACGGGCGCCATTGAAAAAAAGATAGGCAGGTTTGAAAAAGCCAATGGTGGTACCATCTTTCTTGATGAAGTTGGTGAAATGCCGGTTGAACTACAGATCAAACTGCTGCGGGTGCTGCAGGAGCGGGAAATAGACAGAGTAGGCAGTAACCAGACTATAAAAATTGATGTTCGTGTAATTGCAGCAACAAACAAAAACCTTGAGAAAGAAGTAGCAGAAGGACGATTCAGATTAGATCTCTACTACCGTTTAAATGTATTTCCGGTAACGCTTCCACCTCTCAGGGAGCGCAGGGAAGATATTCCGGCCCTGGCTTATTATTTTATGAGATTGTATAACCAGAAAGCAGGAAGGAAGATCAGCGAAATAGCTGACGATGTATTAAATAGAATGATGGCCTATCACTGGCCCGGGAATATCCGCGAACTGGAACATTTAATGGAAAGAAGTGTGCTTCTGGCAAAGGGTAATATTATTGAAGATATTCTCCTGACGATGGTTCCGGGAAATGTTGCCGCTACTGAAAGTGATGAGTCACGGATGAAAACCATCCATGAAAATGAGCGGGACTATATCTTATCTGTACTAAAAAAATGTAATGGCAGGATCTGGGGCCCGGGAGCTGCAGCCGAGATCCTGAATATTCATCCGTCAACGCTGAAATCAAAAATGAAAAAGCTTGGTATCAGAAAAGAATATATCCGGTAATACCAAAATGCCTGCTTTGACATAACTGCTCAAATTTGTAATTTGCAATTACTACCATTTGTTTATCAATGTCGTTAGGTTAGCTCCGGAGGAGCTGCCTGTTTATAGAGACCAATTTTATACGACAATCAGCTCCGGTAGGAGCTTCCGGTAAAGCACAGGAGGCTCCTACCGGAGCCGGAATACACTTATTACCATCATTTCTATAAACAGGAGGCCACTCTGTGGCCCTCTCTGATTCAACGCATTGATCTGTTATTGGCCCAACCGTTCTATTATCTCTAAATAAATTATATGTCATTTACCATTACTACGCTCAGCAGTGAACCAGGAATTATTTCAACACTGGCAAATCTGATCATTGAAACGGTAGCCAACGGAGGCTCGGTAAGTTTTATGCATCCAATGGACCCGCAAATGGCCGTTAATTTCTGGACAAACTCACTGGCTGCCGCCGGCCGGGGAGAGCGGGTGGTATTAGGCGCCTGGCACGAGAACGAACTGGTAGGCACTGTTACATTGCTGCTCGATTGTCCGCCCAACCAGCCACACCGTGCAGAGATCGCCAAAATGATGACAAGGGTAGCCTGGCGTGGTCGTGGTATTGCACGATCGCTGTTGCAGGAAGCAGAACGCCTTGCAGTAGAAAATGGCCGTACCTTATTAAATCTTGATACAGCAGCAGACGAAGGAGCCGCAGGATTTTATGAACGCCAGGGATATATCAAAGCAGGCGTAATACCTGATTATGCATTAAAGCCATTGGGAGGATTTACCGATACGATACTGTATTACAAACGGATCGGGCTGGCCGCGCCATCAGGAGAATGATCAGGATTCTTTGGGTTCTTCATTTTGCTGCACCACAACTGCCGGTTCTTTTTTCTCCACCTCATCACCCAGCAAAATGCCCCAGGGCTGCAGCCCTTCTACCCTGTCGAAAATAATTTTAAGAATAGCAATTACCGGAAGCGAAAGGAACATCCCTGAAATGCCCCACATCATTTCGCCAATGATAACACCAATAATAGTGGCCAGTGCATTGATCCGCACTTTAGAACCCACAATTACCGGCAGCAGGAAGTTCGCATCGATAAGATGCACGCCGATAATAATACCGGCTACGCCGCCTACTGTTGCCAGCGAAGCGCCTGTGGCAAACGTTACCACACAGCTCAGCAATAAGGCTGTGATAACACCGAGGTAAGGAATGATATTAAAAATACCAACGATCAGTCCCAGCAGGATGGCATACTTAATACCCAGTGCAAGAAATGCAAGACAACATGCCAATGCAACGATGCCCATCTCCAGCAACACTCCTGATAAATACTTGCGAATGATATATTGGATCCGCTCCATTATTTCGTACACCAGCAATTCATTCTGTTCCCTGAAAACACTCACTAGGAATTTCAGGATCCTTGTACGGTAAAACAACAGGAAAAAAGTATAGATCATTATAAATACCAGGAACACCATCAGGGATGATAAGGACATTACCGTAGAGCCCAGCACTACAGTAGAAGAAGAAATGATCTTCTCTGTGGCATTGTGCACGTAGGTCAAACGGTCTTTGGGATTAAGATGAAACTTCTGGCTGAACCAATCGCGTGCATTCTCAAAAAAATGCTGCATCTGTTCTTTAAACAACGGCCAGTCCTGCGCCAGGTTAGAAAGTTGTGAAGCCAGTAAATAAAACAACAGGAAGGTGCCGCCAATAAGCACCAGCATAGCCACAAAAGTAGCAGCACTACGCGGGAACCTTAGTTTCTTTTCCAGGAAAACAGCAACAGGCAAAACCAGGATAGCCAGCAACATGGCAATGATCAGCGGTGCCAGCAATTCTTTTCCCAGGATAGCCAGGTAACCAATAATAAAAATGCTTACCAGCACCATGGCCACTTTTACATAAATAGGATAAGCTGGTAGTTTTGTGTTACTCATATTATCAAGGTTTAGCTTTCCGGATCACTTTCCAAAAGATAAATAAAAATAACTGACTTCCGGTTCACAGGAAAGTAAACCTGCTCTTATTTGGTTGGCATTATGCTGACAGCTGTATTTTATCAGTGTTGTGGAATCATTCTTACTAACCAGAATCCAGCGATATCATCTCTGTGTAGTATCGCGTCTTTACAACCTTATCTCTTTGCACGGAAGGTATCCGCGCATTAACGAATGCCTGGTGGCTCCATAGAGGTTTGCAATAAAACGACCTTACACTTTGCACCTTATACTTTAAACCTGCTTTGTATTTGCTCAACGACTTCCCGCTAAAAGACTTTAAACCTTGAACCTTATACCTTACCCGCTCCTCATATTCCACCGTAGAAGGCTGTATAGTTTCATACACTATGTCTTTACGAAACCCTGCTTCTTCAAGATATTTCCACAATGCGATGGTAATGGCTGTATCATCCTGATCACCTGCTTTCAACAGCAAGGTGGCAATGCCTGTCATGGTGCGGTAGAGGGAATGCAGCTTCCAGCCTTCGGGGAGTTGATTGTATACAGCGGCAGCCAATGAAGAGGCATTGCTCAGCCGCTCTGCAGATCTCCTGGTATTCTTAAAGCAGGCGGCCCGTTTCACCTTTTCAGCGCTCAGTGAGCTCCTGGTGCGAATGAGGTACTCCCCGTTCAGCATGTAAAGGGTAAGCGCCCTGCGCTTCATGGTTCCTATCCAGGCGTTTTCAGGAACCGGTTCCTTCTTCCTGTTTCTCATGGGGCAAGCGATTTTATCATGGATAATGCTCTTTAAAGGTAAACTCTTAGCCTAATATATCCATTCTATCAGCCCAAACCGGGGCTTCTGGTACGTACACAACAGCTCTAAATCACTGATATTTAACAAAATACTGGCTATTGGCCGTAACTTCCAGGGCCCTGCTTATACCCTGCCAGGGGTTTGATTCGGTATTCCTTCGCTATTACTTCGGTATTAGTCCGTATTTCCTTCGGTATTTGTTCGCCCTAAGAGCGCAGAAAATAAGGGTTTGGTACGGAGGAAGTACGGCTTAAGCAGGGAGCAGGTCAGGAGTTGGTAGGGAACTGATAGGGAATTAGAAATGAGGAATTAGGAAAAAGGAAAGGCACAAGATTTAAGAGACAAGGCACAAGGAAAACAGGAGCTTGGAATGCTTAACGCAGAACGCAAAGCAGGGGTTGATAGGTTTAAAAGTTAACAAGTTGACAAGCTGGTCCGGCTTTAGCCGGTTAGCAGATGTTGTTTGTTAGGCAATTGTATTTAAAAGGATTGCCTCGTCCTTTAGGGCGAGGACAAAAGGCACAAGGAAGCAGGAATGAGAAAGGGAAGGCGGAACGCTTAACGCCCAACGCAAAGCAGGTACAAGGCGTGGAACGGTTATAGGACGTTGCCAGATAGGTATCAGGATGCGGCAACCGTGCCACGCCTTGATTCCCGTTCGGCTTTAGCCGGTAAGAGATGTTGTTTGTTAGGCAATTGTATTTAAAAGGAGCCTCGTCCTTCAGGGCGAGGACTAAAGGCACAAGGAAGCAGGAATGAGAAAGGGAGGGCAGAACTCGGAAAGCTTAACGCCCAACGCAAAGCAGGGGCAAGACGTGGAACGGTTATAAGCACGTTTTCTGATAGCTAGCTGGATGGTGCAACCGTACCACGCCTTTATTCCCGTTCGGCTTTAGCAGGTAAGAGATGTTGTTTGTTGGGCAATTGTATTTAAAAGGATTGCCTCGTCCTTTAGGGCGAGGACTAAGGCACAAGATTTAAGAAACAAGGCACAAGGAGACAAGAATTAGAAATGAGGAATTGGGAATCAATGTCGTTGAATTAAGCTCCGGAGGAGCTACCTGTTTATAGAAAACCAATTTTAGAAGGTATTCAGCTCCGGTAGGAGCTCCCTGTAAGGCACCGGGGGGCTCCTACCGGAGCCGGGACACGCTTATTATGATCTTTTCTATAAACAGGAGGCCACGCTGTGACCCTTTCTTAATTCAATGACATTGAATTGGGAATAAGGAATGAGAAAGGGAGGCTATAGATTACAGGATACGGGATGCCAGTTACAAGTCCCGGATAACCGCAAGCTGTTAATTGCAAACTGCCTCTCCTCGCAGCTCACAGCTCAAAGCTCGCAGCTTGTATTACTTCAGATTTACCAGGCAAGAAGTTATTCTGACAGATCCTTTAAAAGTTCGGAGATGTCAATTTCAAGTCCTTCACATATTTGAAGAAGATAAAGGTAGCTTGGATTTACGCCACCTTGTTCAAGACGGTGAATGCTTTGCGGATCTTTGCCAATAGCATGAGCAAGACTTTTTAAAGTCAACTCTTTCGCCTCTCGCAATGCCTTTACTCTTAACCCTAAGGCTTTCAAATATTTAAGTTGACTTTTGCTAAATGGCATTTACAATGCTATTCTCATTAAAGAAAAAACTCATCAACGGATCCGTTGATAATTGTTATCTTTAGTATATTGCTATTGGTTACGGCTTTATTGTAGTATTTACATTTATTTTAGCGCACTCAACATATTAAGGGTTCGCTTTTCTCTCGTCTTAGAAAAACTGGCAGTTTTTTACGCAAACGAGAAGATAAGCCGGAACCTGCGTCGGTATTGGCGTGGGTTCTCTCTTATCGTTTGCCAGGTATGCCAGTACCTTCTAAGGCGGTAAGCAGAGATCCACGCTATTTAATTTCCAAAATCTTACCGGCAGTGATATGATAGAGTCTGCAACCATTGAACTAAGAAAAAAGGGAGAACTTGTTTTTGAAGTTAAAGCCAGAAGAAGTTTTCAAAGTGCAATCAGCCTGATGTATCAAAAGGGAGAAAATTCCTCTAAAAAGTTTATCACAGCCCTTTCAGTGTACTTTGTTAAGGGGACCAACATCACCACGATAAACGATATTTCCCCATTATTACCTGGCATTTACAGCGTGTGCATCTTTCACAATCCGGACCCGTTAAAACCATCTGAACTTGTTTATAAGGATTATGAAGCGAAGCCACTCCAACCTTTAATATCAAAAAAGCTGGTAATAGAATAATACTACTTTCAAAGGCCCTTCCGTAAGGCCGCTGGGGTTACCGCCTCTCTCCGGGGGCGGTTTTTTACTATTATTATCAGCCAAAGGAATTATTACTGAAGTGACGGAAAACAATAAGCTTATAAAGCAGCCGTAAAAAACAACCCCCTCGCATTGCGAGGGGGTTACCTGTTGCCCGACCTGGATTCGAACCAAGACAAACTGAACCAAAATCAGTTGTACTGCCATTATACTATCGGGCAATCCTTCCCTGTAAGGGGATGCAAAAATAAGGTTTACTGTCTTTTCTCCCAAATGCTTTGAAAAAATTCCTCATTTTTTTCTGCCCCGTGCAAACCGCTTTTCTTACCGCTGAAGGAGTTACGCAGCATATCACTGTTTTTTCTTCCTACTTTTTGATACATTTAAAGCACTAAAACTAAACTCATGGGTTCCCTTCATCGCCGTTCATTTCTCAATGCATTTGGCACACTTTCAGCAACAGCCGTTCTTTCTTCTTTTACACAACCTGCATGGAGCCGTAACCTGAACAGGGCATTGCAGGATGCTGCTAATACGCCACCCGATCAACTGGCAAGCGATGAGGATTTCTGGTACTATGTACAGCAATCTTACACGGTATCTCCTTCCATTATCAACCTGAACAATGGTGGGGTATCTCCTTCACCACGCGTGGTACAGGAAGCCATGAAAAAATATCATGATCTCAGCAACGAAGCACCCAGCTATTATATGTGGCGCATTCTTGACCAGGGCCGCGAACCATTGCGTCGCAACCTCGCTAAACTGGCAGGCTGCTCTCCTGACGAGATCGCGATACAACGCAATGCATCCGAAGCACTGGAAGCTGTGATCTTTGGTTTGCCATTAAAAGCCGGTGATGAAGTAGTACTGAGCAAACAGGATTATCCCAACATCATGAATGCATGGAAACAACGCGAACTGCGTGATGGCATTAAACTGGTTTGGATAAATCTTGACCTGCCCAGCGAAGACAATGAATATCTTGCCAACAGCTATATCAAAGCATTTACAGCTAAAACAAAAGTTGTAAACGTTACGCATGTTATCAACTGGAACGGGCAGATCCTTCCTGTACGTAAAATTGCAGATGCTGCACACCAACGTGGTATTGAGGTAGTGGTAGATGGTGCTCACAGCTTTGCACATTTTGCATTCACTATTCCTGAGCTGGGTGCTGATTATTTTGGTACCAGCCTGCATAAATGGCTCAGTGCCTGTATTGGCAGTGGCATGTTGTATGTAAAAAAAGATAAGGTTAAGAAGTTGTTCCCGCTTTTTGCTGCACCTGATCCTACGGTAGATGATATCCGCAAGTTTGAGAATATGGGTACACGCCCGTTCTTCATTGAACAGGCAATAGGTAAGGCTATCGATTTTTATGATATGATCGGTGCCCAGCGTAAAGAACAACGCCTGTTTTATCTGAAGAATTACTGGGCAAGTAAAGTAAAGGATATTCCGGGTGTAGTATTAGGTACATCGCTCAAACAGGGCTTCTCCTGTGCGCTGGCTATTGTAAGAGTGGAAGGTAAAAAAGTGCAGGACCTCGATGCATTCCTGTTCAACAATTATAAGATCCATACTACTACAGTAGATTTCGAAAACCTCAAGGGCGTGCGTGTTACACCCAATGTGTACACTACAACCAAAAACCTGGATGTACTGGTAGAAGGTATTGAGAGGTTCGCGAAATCTTAGCAGCTTTTAAAAGCCTCTGCTGGCTGACCTGACAGGTCTCGTCGCGACATTAGTTGTACACGTCAGTAGAATATTGAGCATTTAAAATAATTAATACCAGAAGGCTCCGGCAATACCGGGGCCTTTTTTATTGCGCCAGCGAAATACGCAACTGCAATCCCGTTCGGGTAGTAATGGTAGGTGATGAAGTAGATAATTTAGGGATCGTTCGTTTTTGTTCAAAGTACAACTTCAGGCTTACCCGGTTACTGATCACATAATCCATACTGGGGCTGATAGTGATCAGTTTCTGTCCTGATGTAATGGTAGACAGGTTCTGCTCAAGCTGGCTGATGGCAGTAATATCATCGCGGAATGCGAGGTCCAGCCGGAAGCTGGCATCATTACTGAGCGCTTTCCCTTTTAACCGTATAAATGAAAAAAGACCACGCTTACGAAATCCAGCCCCCAATACAATTTCATTGGAACGACTTTCACTGAGTTGGTAATCTGTCAGGCTCAGGCTCAGTTGTCGTGATTTACGGTATTCAAACCTGGCTGTTACCTGGTTTACAAACTGTACATCAATGCCAATTAAAGGAGAAAATTGTTCGCTGATACTTACATTCGGCACCGTAAAATAAGGAATGAAATTGCCCGTGGTAGTATCAATAAAACTGGGATAGCCCAGGGAGGCACTGTCCTGGTACAACAGTGACGAGCTAAAGCTGTTCATGCTGAGCGTACTGTTATAACCATGTGTAATGGTAAAGTTCGAAAAGATCTTTCGCAGGCTCTGCAGTCTTGTTAACCCGGTATAGGTAATATTCCAGTTAGGCCGTGGAAGGATCCCGGAAAAAGGATTGGAACTCATACCGGAATTGGATTGCTTGATCAGCGCCACATTTTCAGGATCTTTTCCGGTATAGGCTGCAATAAAAGCAGGTAGCAATACATCCTGTGCATACTTCCCATAACCCGTATAATAACCGTCAGACTGTACCTGGCTACCGGCAGACAATTGTTTCCAGTATTCATTCTGTTGCGCCAGTCGTTTGGACAGTGTAAGCCTGTATGAGGAGAACTTTTTAAATGCCGGTGATACTTCATTGCCTTTCACTTTCTGGAACATGGTCTGAAATGAAATATAGCTTACACTGAAACTACCGGATGAGTAAGGACTCAGCCTGCCAAAGCTGCTTCCCGTACCTGTAGTATCCTTGTACAATTCACTGTAACCCTTGCCAAATGATTTATCAAGATTCAGGTCTATAACAAGATCACGGACAGGAACTATCTGTGCCGTGATATTAAGCTTTTGCGAATACTCCTGTGTGTTCTGGTAATTGAAATTTGAATCTGCTGTAATCCATCCTTTTTTTGCCATGCGTGTTACAAAACCAGTATCGGGCTGTACACCAAATACAAAACCCAGTCCCGGTGCACCGGTCTTAAAGTTCATACCCAGCACGTGTGTACTGTCGGTATATCCGTAAATGGTGGCACTGGAATTTTGGGTGTACTGCACGCCTACACGCTTTACAGAGGTCAGCAAGCGGCCAAAGAATTTCTCCAGCGGGCTTAATTGCAGCGTATTTGTTTTGACTGCTACAGGTCTGCGATTGGCAGAATCACGCTTCTTAATAGAAGCTCCGGGTGGAGCGATCCCTGCATCATCCTCTTCTATTGCTCTCAACCATTTTGATTTGCTGTACAGCCTGGTAAAGTCAAACTCTCCCGTCAGTGTTTTTTGTTGTGTATTGGCGAGTGTATTGCCAAGATTCTTTGCCAGTAAGGAAGCTGCTGCAAAATTAAAGGTAGAGCCGTATCCTGCCCTGATGGTTGTCCAGTCAAGCAGGGGAAATTTTGAAGTCGGAAATGTATAAGATACATTGCTGGTCTGTACATAAGAAGTAGTACGCCCTCCTTTCCAGAAACGTTCCATCATACTTTTCTTCTCTGCCTTATCCAGCCTGCCGGTATCCTCATCTATCCACGCTTTGTTGGTGGCAGAAAAATCAATGTTCAGCGATCGCGTAAGGTCCCAACGCAGGTTATAGGTTCTGTCGAACGTAAAATATTTATCAAAGGTTTCAGGTAATACTCCTTTGGGTCCTCCTACGTTGCGCGAACGGTAAGCACCAAATTGCCTGTTGATATCTGCACGGAAACTGATGAGGGAAGGTACCGGGTTGATATTTATATCCTTTATCAGCGACCACCACGGCGACTTCGACTTAATGATGTTCTTTACCGGTTGCCAGAACTTGGGAGTAGAAGTAAAACTATATCCCAGGCTCCCTTTATGACGGATGAGTTCACGCGCTTCTATCAGGGGGGTATGTTCCTCTTCTTTGTAATAGGAGTAACTGAGGTCTACATTTTCAATACTCCAGGGCTTTAGCTTTTTACCCGACACGTTCGTTCTTCTTACATTGGTGAAGTTCACGGTCTTTACTATTTTCCATTCTATGGCTGCCTCACGGATAGAATCGCGTTCCTGTTTTGTAGAAGCGGCATTCAGTTTATCCTTCAGCTTAATATCGAGATCATAGGGATCATATTCAGGCGTACTGACAGTACGTGAAAGACTGGCATAAAAAGGAATAGACATGCCTGCTTTTTTCGGTAGCAGTTTGCCCAGTTCAAGGTTAGCAGCCATATCCAGTTGCGACAGGTTTTCCATAGCACGTTCATTCACCTTCTGGTCAATGCTACCCCACCCGCTGCTATGTGCACTGCCCGATACAGACACAGTACCCAGGTCGGCCAGTTTAATGTCCAGTCTGCCCATGGCAGCCCATCCCCCGCTCTCATCCAGTTCACTCAACCGCAGTTCATTGAACCATACCTCTGTACAGGCCTGGTCTTTTGCCCGGTTCTCTACGCCAATAAAAAATGCCTGTACATCACCCAGGTTAGGATTGCCCAGGATGGC
Organism: Chitinophagaceae bacterium; assembly: GCA_047602185.1. Classification (GTDB taxonomy): domain Bacteria; phylum Bacteroidota; class Bacteroidia; order Chitinophagales; family Chitinophagaceae; genus PMP191F. The sequence continues at coordinate 3,437,689 of JASGHY010000001.1, forward strand.
AAGCTCCCTGCCTGTTGCATCAGTTTCTTTATAGTAAGTAGTCGTTTGCCCCGACTTATTACGTGCAGTTTTCAACTGGATAAGGCTGTCCATTGCCAGGTTCAATTCATTCTGCGCAGGCCAGATCACTGCTTCATCAGTGGTGCCCCATGCTGTAATTGCCAGTGGTATCCTGATCTCGTAATAATTACTAACGAGGTCCGTACCAAGCCGAATAACGCCATAGAGTTGATTGTTGGTAATGTCTGCACTGGAATTAACAGCCTCCGCATGTATATACATTTGCAGCCTTCCATAGCGGCGGATATCCAGGCTCATCGTTTTTGTTACCCCCCGCACATCACGTTTCGCAAGGTTGCAGACCTGTAAGCTCAGTGATTGCTCATTCATTAATACGGTAGTATTGTTATTACTTACCAATTGCTGACGTACCACATCAGGTGGTGTTTTATACACTATGGGAGAACGTGCACTGTTCTCCTCTACGTTTACAGTAAGCTGGTTAACAGTAGTGGTGGTATTGGCAGGAATAGTAACATACTGACCTGTTGTATCCAGCAGGTAACCAAATTGCCGCCATTGGTTGCGCACCAGTTCCAGTTTGGCAAAACGCAGGATCACAGAATCTTCAAAGCCTGTCATGAACATCCTTACAAAACGGATAGATTTGAAATCAGGAATATCGCCTACTTTTTGCTGGTATTCCGATATCGGTATGCGGAACAGGTACCATTTTTCCTGGGTGCCTCCACTGGGTGTAAACGTGCGGATGTCGGTAATAAAGTTCTTTCCTACTTCCAGTTGTGCAGGTGTAAGGTCTACTTTATACTGGAAATATTCTTCCAGCTCATTCATGGTATTATCACCATTAAAATCTTCTTCGTCGGGATACAGGGTAAATGCCTTTACATATTTATCGCCCGAAGATGAGATCGGGGAATTACCCTGTGGGCCATTTACATTTTTATACCGGCCTATAATACCGGTTTTAGTATCGTCATAAGTTGCATCCCTGTAATTGGTATAGTTGTCAGAAGAAGGATCTTTCAAAGCGTTCTGGTACACAAGGGAGTTAGTGCCAAATGTTGCGGCCAGCTTATCGAGGTATGCTTTGAATTTGCGTTGCTCTGCTTCATCACTCAGGCCATCAAACCCTGCATCCTGTAAAGTTCTGTCGCCTGATTCGTTGCTGAATGCATTGGTAACCTGTGTGGCATTGGCAGGTACCTTTCCCCATACGGTGGAAGAGTCTTCCAATGCAGACGTTACAGCCCCGCTGATACCATTTTCAAAAAAGCGCTTGCCATCTTTCAGCACGTCTTCCGATATGCTGCCTAAGTTAAAATACAATTGTCCACCTGTACTGGCAGGCATCTTCAGAAAAGGGTCCTGCACCCAGAACTCGATATATTCAATATTGCTTGTTTCAAAATCTGTCTGGTCAATGCCCCGCATTATACCACCCCATCTTTTCTGTGGGTTCAGTAGTTTACCATCAGCAGCAACATTGGTAGCATCAAAGTTGTAAGGGCCTCTTTCTTTGGGATAAAAAGCCATATCAAATGTTACCAGTTGCGATTCACCGTAATCAGCCGTTTTATTGGGATAGATCTGTGTCAGCAGTACCGATCGTACACGTGGGTCTGTGAGGTCTTCATAGCTCCTCACAGGGTTTTCTGTATTCTTTTTATCCTGCAATACACTTTCAATATTATACCAGCTCAGTTTAGCACGGTTGTTACCATACTCCAGTGAATCAGACAGGCTGCCTTCCGGGAACATGCCACTTTCTGCCGGTGTAGATGCAAGCCCCCAATTGATCAATGGAAAACGCAGGTCCACAGAACTACTGCTGCCTTCAAAATCATCTATATAGATCATCCCGCTGGTACCATCTCCTATCTGCGAGGCATGACCGGGTTTCAGAAATGCTCCTTCGCCGTAGGCAGTAATACTGCTAACCTCATTGGAATGATAGAAAGGAAGTTTATTAAGCAATCGTGTAAGCAGGTGCGACTCTGTAGTATAACTGGCATCCAGGCCATACATCGTATTACGGATAGGATCTTCACCATAAGTTACTTTGCTGAAATAAGGCCGCTCACTCAGGCGCTCCAGCGTAGCACCGATATTCAGTGTTTCCTTAGGTCTACTGATCAGCGAGTAATCAAATCTTAACCCCAGGAAACTTCGTTGCGTACTGCCATAACTGCCATTGTTCTCATACCCTACTGTTACCGCTACGCCGGAGTTTAAGATGGCCTGGTTAATGATCTTTACGGTGCCAAGATTATAGTCAACAATATAATCCACATTCTCCGTCAACGTCTGGCTGCCTGCCGTAACTGTTACAGAGCCCTGTGGTATATTGAACGCTCCCAGGCTCAGCTCTGAACTGGACTGGCCTTTGGCCGAACCACTGATATAAAAACGGTTGTATCCTGCATAGGTTTGCGCAATGGCTTTAATGGTATCATACAACTGCGGAAAAGTGTATTTCGCTGCCAGTGCAGGGTTGTTCTTAAAAGCAATAGTATCCAGGTCTTTACCAAAGGGCTCTATCAATGGGAAGATAACCCGGGCCTGACTGGAAACAACGGTATATCCTTCCAGGTAATCAAACATACCATCCGGTGAAGGGTCGTTATTGGAATTCAGCCGGTCAAGGTTCAATACCGTGATCAATGGAATACCATACTTGTCACCTTCCGGCAGGTATCTTTTTTGTCCCATGCCTGCCTGGTCGTACAGTACGTTCAACTGGAAATCGCCCGATTGAACAGAAGAGATGATACCACCACTGGCCGATTTTAAGGTGTACACATTCTTCATCATCAGGTCCCAGATGGGTAGTGCAGTACGTTGCGAAGTAGCTTTCAGCAGTTTCAGGAACAATACCTTTTGTGTACCTGTAGAATCAGGCGATACGTCCTGTGCAAACTCACCTACCTGGTACACACGCCCGTTGTAAGTATATTGAAAGGCAACAGCCAGTACATCATCTGATGAAAGAGATGTATTCAGTGAAATAAACCCCGCTTTTGCATTATAAGTGTACTCAGTGGCGCTTAGTTTACGGGCATAGGTTTTCTCAAAATCCTGCACCTGCTGCAGGCCCAGCGCTTTCAGTTTGGTAGTAATGTATGAAGCACTGCGGCTCCCCGCATCACTCAGAATGTTTTTGTACAGGTTATTAGCATCATTGAAAGGATAGGTGAGCCCCGTTTGTGAAGTAACTGCAGCCGTATTATAAGGCTGGTATTCTCCCAGGTCCATCAGGCCTACTATATTCCGGGCATCAGTAGTAGCACCTGTTTTATTGGTTATCCATACTTCCATTTTAGTGATCTGCACCGGCGAGTTTACAACCGGCAGATTGGCCATTGCCTTATTATAATTTTTGCGGAAGTACTGCGCCAGCAAAAAGTGCCGGTTCTCATCATAGTCATCGGCCTTGAACTGGAAGCTGGTAGTAGAAGAGCCGCCCTGTGTACCCAATGTCTGCCGGGTCGATTTCTGGTTGGCAAGTACACCGGTTACAGAGAGCCTGCCAAACTGTAGCTGTGCCTTGATACCAAACAATTGTTGTACGCCCTGGATCAGTGAACCCTTGGTAGTAAAAGATACATTCCCTGCTTCTATTTTCCGGATGATCTCATCCTGAGTACCGGTATAGTCCAGTTTCAACTGGTTCTCAAAATCCATGTTGGACTGCGTATTGTAGCTGATCGGCAACTTCATTTTGTTCCCGATATTAGCCAGTACACTCAGGTTGGCATTCATGTCAAAATCAAAGCCACCTGTTTTACGTGAGCTTTCCGGCAGAGAAGGATTTTTGACATTCTGTCCCTGGTAACCTGCTGAAACATTTACCTCGCCCTGCGGTCGCACATCTACTTTACCATTGCCAAAAATGCGGTTGAAAAAACTCTCTTTTGCTGTAAGCTCCGGGTGCAATAGTTTTTTATTGAGCAGGCTTGATGCATCAGCACGTTTCTTGAAATAATCATTCTCATCCTGTTTTGCACGCCATTGCAGGTACTCTTCAAAAGTGAGATAACCGGGAGACCGGTAATAGTGATTGCCTATCTTTTCCCACAAATAATATCTTCTTGTAGCAGGATCATATACCACAGAGTCACGGATATTGGCAGGATCAGCAAGATTGAGCGAATTGCGCAATGGCTCACTGTATTTATCCCCCCTTCTATCGTGAATAGGATATTTAAGTGTATCGGCACCTGCAGGCTTTGTAGTATCAGCCTGCGGCATGGCAACCGCCCATGCAGGCATACACAACAACAGCAGCAAACATACAGTTACAACAGATCTGTTTTGATAAGTATTACGGACCAATCTTACCCCGGAAATTAGTTAAGTAGCATTCTCTTCTATACGCGCAACAGGTTATCAGGTTAAGGAGCAGGTAAGGTTGGTAATTGTACAGTTGTTTTAGTACCAGTGCTTTGAAAATAAAGGCTGGCAAAATACCAGCCTTTGAACAATAGCCCTAACCCTTATTAAAAACTAAACAGCTTTCCAGTACCGGGTATATTAACCCCGCACTGTAACGATTGTATTATTTATCATTGTTTTATTTTCCCGGTCCAGGTATATGGCTTTATACCTTTCAGACTGAACGTACCACCGGATTGCTTCGAGTAAGAAGAACCGCTTTTGGTAACAGGTCCCCAGAATTGAGCATAACCCACATCTGCCGTAGTAAATGAGCCTTCCGATTCTACATCAGTAAAGCTGGGACTGTTCCAGTTCAATGTATAATTGATTGCACGTGAGCCGGATTCATAATAGGCTACTATATAATATTCGCCATCAGTAGCACTGTTATTAAGCAATACGGACTCAAACCCATATTTATTTTGGCTCCCGCTCACCAGGTCAAAATCAGTTATTTCATTATTACTGATCTGCACATTGTTGGCTACATACAGGTCCAGGTTTACATGAGCACCCGCATCCCACAGCAGGTTTACCTGTAAGCCATTGGCAGCATTGCTTACATCGTTATCATGAATAGTGATAGTAGCCGAAGTATCTGTAAAACTCAGGTCTGACGATACCAGTTTTACATGAATGGTTTTATCAGCTTCGGGTACTGCATCATCATATACCGTAAACTGGATAGTGGCCGTTGTACTACCCGCAGCAATAGTGATAGGAGAAGCAGTTGCCATTTCATAATCACCGTTCAGTATAGCAGTGCCGCTTAATTCATACTCCACTTTTACATCTGCAGAAGGAGCTTTACTAAGGTTAAAGGTAATAGCAGCGGTTCCAACGCCTTCGCTTACTGTTTGTGCAGTATCTGTGATCGTAACAATGGGCTTACCGCCATCTGAATCTTTTTTACACGAAACAAACAGCGATGGAAGCAGTGCAATGAAGCAGCAAAAAAGTGTCCATTTGTTTTTGTACATAATTAAAATTTTTACCGTCCTAAAAATTTAAAAGCACACAATGACTGTACAAAAACGCAACGACAAATATTTTGTTATTCGTTTAAAACGCAGTTGTGGCGCTAATCGGCGAGCAATGCAACAGGCTCGACCAATCGCGGTTTAACTACCATAAAGAGAAAAAAAACATTTAACCCATTAAGCAGAACCGTAAGAAGTGGTTTTATAAAAACAATGAAGGCCAATTCACCAATTTCTGTTATTAAAATCGATGAATCGGCCTTCTGCATCGGAGAATCACTGATCTATACTACTTAATTCGCTGCCAGCTATTGAGCAGGCATTTCTTTGTTTTCAAAAAGCACGAATGTTCAGCATTATGCTTTTTTCTTCATTGCCTTTTTAACAGTCTTCTTTTTCGCCACCTTCTTAACGGCGGTTTTCTTCTTTGCTACTTTCTTTTTAGCTGCTTTTTTCTTTGCAGCTTTTTTAGGAACCTTTGCGCCTTCCTTTCTTGCTTCTGCAAGACCAATAGCTATAGCCTGTTTTCTGCTGGTAACCTTTTTACCGCTGCCGCTTTTAAGTGTTCCCTTTTTCTTTTCACGCATCACCCTCGCTACTTTCTTAGCAGCTTTCTTTGAATATTTAGCCATAATTAATGGGTTTTATGATGTAATGCATACTATAAAAAACCTGATTCTCCGGATATCGGCAAGCTGCGATATGAGGCTTAACCTGTCAGGTCGGGCCACAACTGATTAACTACTTTTTATATGGTAGCTCTACTTATCAGCTTAGACCTGACAGGTTTATTTCCCTATATATTGGGAGCAGGTAAAAAAATTATACCAACACAGTTACGGCAATAAAAAAGGGGGCCGCCATTGGCAAGCCCCCGCGATTGTTGGGTTTTCAGTGATACTTTTATTTCAATATTTTGTTTAACACTTCTTTCTTTCCATCAATCTTTTCCTTGTACTGTAAGCCCAGCATTCCTGCTACTAGCGGATATACATGTACATTCTCAAAAGAAGGAATGGTCATATTCTTTTTAAAAGCAGGTCCCCAGGCGTAAAAGATAGCATGCATGTCTTTTACAGCTACGGGGTCAAAGCCATGATGACCAATACCGGGCGTACGTGCTGAAAATACCTGTGGCCACACAGGCAGCAGCATAATATCCGGTAACCTGTTTGCACTATCGTCCTTTGCACCATAATGCAGATACGCAGGCATATTTTCTTTGAGATAAACGGTATAACCTTTCGCTTCTTTTTTCAGTTGCTCATAGGTTGGTTGAATATCTTCCTTATTTTTTGCATGAACACCCAGTGTGGTGCCGGAGAATGGAATGATAAACTTTTGCTGGTTGCTCACAACCGCCGGTGTTGCCAGCGGGTGTTCGCGATCTACAGCAGTCATACCGTGATCTGATACCACGATATAGTTTACAGGCAGGCCAGTGGTTGCTACTGCTTTGGTTAACTCATTCAGAATGGAATCAACCTCCTGCACTGCTTTATGTGTTTCCGCAGCATCCGGCCCATAAGTATGGCTGGTATGATCCGGCTCACTCAGGTAAAAAGTGATCAGGTGCGGTCTTGTTTCTTCCGGCAACGACAACCAGTTCTTTACTACTTCTATACGTTTGCCCGGATCTATAGCGTTGGAAAAATTATAATAATAAGTGGGACGGATGCCTTTTACATCCGTTTCAGAGCCTACCCAGAAAAAGCTGGCGCTAAGCATCTGGTGTTGTTCTGCCAGCACCCATAAAGGAGTACCGCCATACCAGTAGTTATCAGCCACCTTTACTTTATCTCCCATTGAATAAGAGCTTTGGGAAGCAGGGTCATAAAAGCTGTTACCTATCAATCCATGATGTGCAGGATACATGCCTGTTGCCAGCGTATAGTGATTGGGAAAGGTAAGTGAAGGGTAAGAAGGGATCATAGAGCTGGCATGCACGCCCTGTTTTCCAAACTGTTGCAGGTGCGTGGCATTGTGCTTCTCTGCATAATCATAACGAAAGCCATCCAGGGAGATCAGGATCACGTAAGGCTTTTTCTGCGCTTCCTTGCTGTTTATCCTGCCGGCAACCACTTTCATAGTGGTATCGGCCTCTGTACGATTTTCAGTTCTCGGGCTCCTGATGCTTTGGGAAAATAATTTGTTATCGGCAATATAGCGTTGCAACATAGCTCCTGCTTCCCTGGGTCTGTCGCTTGACAGGATATCTGCTCCACGGCTGATATAATCGTAATAAGGTTGTTCATTCTTTGAAGCGGCCTGCCTGTCCAGGTTGCCCATAGTACCTACAATACACTGGATATTGCGTGAGTGCAGCAAAGTGTATAAGCTGTCACTCGCTTCGCGAACACCTACAAAAGCTACCAGCCTGTTATCAGGTACGCCATTGTTATGCAATCTTTCAAGATCAGCAGCATTCTGGATAGAAGCAGAGATCATCAGGTCAGGCGCCAGCTGATGCACTTCTGTAGCCTGGTTGGCATTATAGGTAATGATCACGGAGCATGCTTCGGCGCCAGCCTTTCTTACGGCCTCTATTACACGTGCATAAGGCACATTGCGTTTTACATCCAGCGTAAAGATCACTTTTCCCTTACCCCATTGCAATACTTCATCCAGCAAGGGGATCTTAAAATCAGTAACATTACCATCGTTGTCCTTCAGCTTCAGTTCACGCAATTGCTCGTATGTATAATCACTTACTGGCCCGTTCCCTGTTGATGTACGGTTCAGGCGGTCATCGTGCATTAATACCAGCGCAGAATCTTTTGTGAGGGTAATATCACATTCAATGATTATTGGCTGAAACCTGGTACTGTTCTTAAATGTTTCCAGTGCGTTTTCCGGAAAACCTTTTTCTGGTCCGCCACGGTGTGCACTGATCAGTGGGTAACGTTTGTTACTCCATGATAAAAACTGCTGCAGCTCAGTAACAGAGTTGCAACGTATAGAATATGTTTGCTGTGCCTGCAGCATATTGGCTGCCAGCAACAGCAATATAAAGCCTAACCTGTTGACTATTTTCATATTAAAATGTTTCAAGAGCTACGTTCCTAATGCAATGTTGTTTAGAGAGGAGATGATTCCGGCGGGGCCGCCTGCAGGAAAGTAAACCTGTCAGGTCTAAGCGGCTAAACAAAGCTTCCCTATAAAAGCCATTAATCTACTCAGGCCAGACCTGACAGGTTAAGCCCTTTATAGCGGCTTGCCTTTATCCGGATTGGCAAGAACAAAAAATACATCCATGGAATAAACCATGGATGTATTGTATCCCCGTTCTCATTATTTTACTTAACTGTGATCATTTTGCTCACCGATACAGAAGCCATTTGATTGTCTTTTGTACGGGCATACACTCTCAATGTATATGATTTTGAACCGCTGGGCAGTTTAGCCAGCTTCAATACCAGGTTGCCGGAGAAGGCGTTGGTATTGGCGTAAGAGGTACCGATAAAAGTAGTGGTAATGGCATTATTCGCAGTGGCAGTAGCAGCAGCTACATTCCAGCTATCAAAATGCACACTGTCTACACGTGTGGCAGCACCAGTTGTAGGAGCATCGTACCAGGCGATATCAAAAGCTCCTGCTTCTGTTTTTGTCAATGCACCACCAAAGGTTACCGAGATCGCATCAGACTGCGCAAAGGGGCCTACCTGGTTCATTAAACCAAGGCTGGTAACTTCTACTGCAGGTAACGCATTCTCAAGACTTGCTTTTACTGAATCGTTATTTTTTGTACATCCGGCTGCCATAATGCAACCACCGATTATTAAATACAAAAATCTCTTCATTTTATTTAGCGATTATTCAGGTTAAAAAATATAACGCACACCTAACTGCATATTCCATGTGCTGGCTGAAGAATACAGGTTCTGGTATGGTTTGGTGTACAATACACCGTTCAGGTTCTGCATACGGTACACAGGAGCACCATTGGCGTCAAAGCTTCTGAAAGCCAGCGGCTGTGAAGTGGTAGTACCCTGTTGAATACCCCAGTACCTGTTCAGCATGTTAGGAATGTTCAGGATATCAGCAGTAACCTGCAGTGTATGTCTGCGACCGCCCACTTTGATGAAGAAATCCTGCATCAACCTTGCATTGATGTTGCTGTACCATGGCATTACACCACCGTTCCTTTCAGCATATTTACCACGGCGTTTGCTCAGGTAAGGAGTATTGTTGATGAATTTCTCCAGTGCTGCAGCCTGTTGCTGTGGAGTAAACGTGTACACAACACCATTTACAGTTGCAGTGTATTGTTCAAAGTTCAGATCGCTTGCTTTGTTAGGGATATACATCAGGTCCTGGTTGTTGCCATCACCGTTCATATCACCATTGATCCTGTAAGTAACGTTGCCGCTGGGAGCGCCTTCATACATCAGTGAAATAGTAGTTGCAGCGTGGTTGGCATACTCAAGTCTGTAAGACAGTACGCCGATCACTCTGTGCCTGGCAACACCGGAAGAAGGATACAGTTCCTGGTCGTTGGTAGTACCTACGGTAGCATTAGAGTTCCATACTGAATAAGCCTGTGAGCCAGAGTTAGCAGTTACGTCTTTTGCCTTGGTGTAAGTATAGGCTACTGAACCATAAAATCCTTTGCTGAATGCTTTAGCCAGTTGTGCTGTCAATGCATAAGAATAACCCTTTTTAGTATTCTCAACGATCACAGCAGAGCTGATAGCAGGATAAATATACCTGTCAGAAGCGGCAGTAGACATATAACGAGGTCTGTTATCAGGACCGGTTACATAACCTGTTGCGTCTTTCAGGTTAGCATTACGCATTACAATGGCATTGATATCTTTTGTAATGATACCTTCCAGTGTCATGCTAAAGCCATTACCCAGGTTTTTATCAATTGCCAGGTCTGTTCTGAAGATCTGAGGGAATTTGAAATTCTTGTCGATCAGTACAATGTTACTGGGCAGTGAAGCACCGGCTACCGGAGGAAACTTGCTGGCATATGCATCTACATTCGGATTAAATTTCATACCAGCCAGTACAGCTGCTTCATCAGGGTTAGTGTTACGCAATGCCACGCTGTTCTGGTACATACCACTGTTGGTAGGCATATTGGTAAGCCATACAAACGGGTTAAGACCATTGAAAATACCGGTGCTACCACGGATGATCAAAGACTTATCGCCTTTTACATCATAGCGGAAACCAATACGGGGCGACAGATTGAAACGGGCTGTGGGCCATTGGCCGTTATAATGGGTTGGGTTACCTTCTTTATCAGGGAAAGTAAGCGCAGTAATAGCAGGGTTTTCCAGTGCTTTTTCAATATAAACAGGGCGATCAGCACGTAAACCAAGTGTAACTTTCAGTTTAGGGTTTACTTTGATCTCATCCTGTGCATAAAAACCAAGCTGTCCGAATTTCAGTTCTGCAGAATATACAGCAGACTGACCGGGCACCATTGAATAAGCATAAGAATAATAGATCGGCGCTTTCTGCGTCATAAAGTCATTCAGAGAGTTGTACACATAGTAGCTCTGTGCACCAGGCATAAACATGTTACCCACCAGTTGATATTCATAAGAAACACCACCGGTAATAGTGTGTTTACCTGCATAATAGTTGAAGTTGTCAGTAACGTTCCATACGTTGTTGATAACATCGTTGTTAAAGCTGTATGGCTCATAACCAAAGCTCATATAGTTATTGGCAGTGGTAGTTCCATCAAAAATATCAACAAAGGGGAAAGGACTGCTGTTCGTTACACGTGTGTCGCGGATGCGGCTGATAGTTACCAGCAAGCTATTCGACATTTTGTGGAAGTTGCTGTTCAACTCCAGCGTACCTGAACGAACAATGTGTTTGAAACCATATACAGAGTTAGAGTAGGTCATCGCCCTGTTACCCATCCTGCTGTTTGGCAGTGTGGAAATAGCAGCAGTAGTACCTGTCAACGAAAAACCACCGCCGCCAATGATAGAAGTACCATTGATAGAAGAAGGCTCTTCGTTGCTGATAAAGTTGCTGTACTTCGCAGTCAGTTTGTGACGGTTGTTGATGTTCCAGTCTACTTTTACCAGGTATTTATAGTTGTCCTTCTTAGCTGAAGGATAGTTGTCATAAGCACCGGGGTCATAGCCATAAGTATCTTTCAGGTACTGGGCCAGTTTAGCCAGCGAATCCAGTGGCGCTGCAGATACAGTACCGGGGTTAGTACTTCCTTTAGGTACATAGTTGGTAATACGTGAGCCAGAGTTTACTTCATACTCAGCGTTTACAAAGAAGAACAATTTGTTCTTAATGATAGGACCGCCAAGGCTGGCACCGATATTCTTCTTTGAAGAAGAGGCAGCCTGTGCAAGGTTTACATCAGCAGCTCTTCTGCCATTGAATGACTGGTCGCGATAGAAACCAAAAACAGTTCCGTGGAAATCGTTGGTACCGCTTTTAGTAACAGCATTGATACCTGCACCGGTAAAACCAGACTGACGTACGTCAACCGGGGCAATGTTTACAGATACCTCATCAAATGCATCCAGTGAAATAGGCTGTGCACCACCACCAGGTAATGGGTCTGTGCTTAAACCGAAGTTGTTATTCAGGTTGGCACCATCCACTTTCAGGTTGTTGTAATAACCACTTCGTCCGGCGAAAGAGTTACCACCGTTTGACTGTGGGGTAAGTTTGGTGAAATCAGTAATGCTTCTTGAATAAGAAGGCAGGGTTGACAGCATCCTGGAATCAATTACCGTAGAGGCGCCGCTTTTTTCGGCAGCAGCAGTACGTTTTGCTGATTTAATAACGACACCTTCCAGTTCAGTGGCATTGATGTCATTCATAGAGATATTGAAATCATAAGGCTCACCAAGGTTAATGGTAAAGCCTTCGCGTTTCTGAGCTTTAAATCCTACAAACTCTACCAGCAGGGTGTATGGACCACCAATACGCACACCTGGTATTGTAAATGCACCTTCTTTACCGGATATGGTTACATACTTTGATCCCGAAGGGCCATGCGTAAGTGTAACCGATGCACCCGTCAGCAATTTGCCATCGGGGCTTTTAACTGTACCGGTTACAGTACCGGTTGTTACCTGCGCTGCTACTATAGCGGGCAGCAGGAACAGCAGCAATGCATACAGAATGCTCTTTTTACTCATACTCATTTGGTTGCTTTAAATTGTGTTGATTGAATTGCTATCGTTCTAAAAGCTTATTTGCTTTGAGTAGCGTTGATATTTCCATTGATCACAGGTTGCCTGTAATTGCGCGAAGCGCCTTTGATGATACCGGGCAGCAGTACACCATCAGGTGCTGTGAAAGAAAGCCCCAGTAATTTTGAAATCACAGGCGCTATATCTTCCAGGCCCATTTGTGGAATTACAATACCGTTGTTGATACCGGCACCGTATGCAATAAATCCTGTTTGTATATGGGGAAAATCGGGGAAGAAACCATGTGTACCGCCACGTGCTGCACGTAACAGGTCGCCATTGATACCACCTGAGATAGAAACACCTTCTACGGGAGCCAGTGCCAGTGCAGCATTGGGGTCTGCACCGATCTTATCCATCTCTTCACGGTTTACAACACGAAACAGCTTTCTTACATTCAGCGGAAGACTATCCAGCATAGCACGAACCCTTGCTAAGGTTTTGGTATCATTACTGTTTTTCAGGTGCAGAAAAGCAGAACCGCCACTGCTGTGGAACATAGCTTTCCAACCATCCTTTGTATTCTGCTTTGTAATGAGACCGTTCTGCGCCAGTAATACGTTGGGAGAAAAACTGGTGTGAATGTCAACAAAACCATGATCACCGGTTACGATGATGGTAGTGCTGTCCTTAATACCGGCAGCTTCCACTGCCTGCAGAATATTGCTCACTGCATGATCTGCTGAAGCCAGTGCTTTTTTCACTTCCTCCCCTTCACGGCCTACACTGTGCTCTGCATGGTCTACACACACAATATGTACTGTGGTAAAATTGGGTTTATATCTTTTGATAAGGTAAGCAGCCATGCGACTGAGGTTTTCATCGATCGCAAGATTATCGAGGTTCATATCCGCATAAGTAAGTTTACCGGTGGCGTTCTGCTGAATTTCTTCAAACAGGCCAGGCGTTACATTCGGATTGATAGATGTAGCATTATTTACCCATGATTCAGGTACATTATAATCCACAGGCGCACCTACTGATACAGGCCATGATAATACGGCAGATGTCATACCGGCACTGCGCACGGCATCCCACAGTGTTGTGGTGGTGATCATTTTCTCCTCACGATACCATACGTTGGTAGATCCTGAGTCAGAAAAAATAGTATTATAAAAAACGCCATGCTTTGCAGGCATAGCACCTGTAATGATGGTAGTATGCGAAGGATAGGTAACTGTTGGGAAAACACCGCGCACGCCATTGGCATATACGCCGTTGTTCTTAAGATATTGGAGATTGGGAGTTGGCCAGGAGGGATCGAGATAAAAATCAGGACGCAGACCGTCGATACTGATCAGTACTACATACTTTGATTGTCTTTTTTCAGCGTTTGCATCTTGCTGAGCCTTTACCTGCATTCCGGTGAGTAACAGCAATAGCATTACCCTGAAGAATGTAAAATTCTTTTTCATAAACAATTATTAAAGCATTAAATGCTTTCAGAGTAAATGCTGCAGCGAACCCGAAAACAGAGTTGCAAATCTACCAACACATCACAGTACAAATAGTGTTGCTAAAATCACCAAATCATTACTTTAGCGTTACGCGTGTCAGATTCGAACATTGGTAGTGTAATAATGGAACAAATGGCTAATGCGCGGGGGATTGCGAATTTTGGGATGTAGAGATTTTGAGATTGAAATCGTGAGCCGTGAGTGGTGAATCGTGAGTGGTTAAAACAAGTGAATGGTGAATGGTCAATAGTGAATGGGAATCGTGAGTGGTCGCTGCTATATTTGCTCGTTGCTCAAAGGATACTGCTGTTTTGCCAACTGCAAACTTTCTTCCTGTCTTTCCTTCGAAATTCGATATTCAACATTCGATATTCCCTCCGGACTGTATTCGCGTTAAGCGTTCTGCGTTCAGCTAATACCAGATTCCATCATTTGCACATTTGCAAATCTGCACATTCGCACATTACATTCCCTTCACCGTCTCCGCCACCAACTGTCTTGTAGTAGCCGTAAGATCAGCGATGTCTGAGTAAGAAATAAGTTTATCAAGAAATACTTCGCGGCTGTGTGCAGTGATGATCTTTTTGTGCATGTCCGAATGCAATTGCTGGATACGCTTGCGGGGTTCAAATGAGCGGATATAAAAAAGGAGAGATTCGGTTTTGTACCAGCGTGATACTATTTTGGGATAAAACCAGGCGCCTACCTGCGGATCGATAAGCTGCTCTTTAAAAAAACGTATATCGTACGACCTGATCTCTGTAGCTGTCAGTGTTTTGCTGAACTCGTTAAAAGGCATATCGTTCAGCACGGAAAGATTGCCAAAAAACTCACCGGGTGTCAGTATCTCATACACACATTCCTTTCCCTTGGGCGATAAACGGCCCAGCTTCACTGCACCACTGATGATTTCATACAGGTTGGTAAAGCTTTGAGGAGCCCCGTACAGCTGTGTCCCCTTCTTCAAAGTAAAATGTGCTACTTTCTCTTTTAAACCGGGCACCTGCTTTTCCGACAGATAATGGTATAACCCCTTTTCTGCAATAGTAGACATGCCGCAAGTTTACGCAAAAAATTATACTGCTCACACCTCTCCTGTTACGACTACCAGCCCGATGCCATTACCACCCTCCTTAATGCACCAATCCTCTTTTTGTTGTCCACATCATATAAGCAATAACAATTAGCCGGTACCCGATCAATCCTGTTCAAACAATGTTGAAGTCATTATTCAAAAAGCCCCCTAACCTATTGACTTTCATACCAAATCAAAAGAATATTAACCATTACCAAACCACACTTACCATATTGTTCAGACATTTTGTTTTCTGTCACAGCTATTGCTTAACCAACCACATATTAACAGCGATAACTATATTATCAATTTGTAAATTAATGACAAACGGAAGCCCCCACTGCTAAACAAGCTAATCCCTAAGTACAGAAATCCCGTAACTGTCAATAAAAGCCCTGATTTCGAAAACCGGCGTGGCATGTTTTTTATTACAAATATTAAAAACCCAGGGGTATGCGTGCAATATGGTCAGGAACTATTGGTTTCGGGTTGGTCAATATACCGGTTAAACTGTACAGTGCTGTTGAAAGCAGTACACTAGACCTGGATATGCTGGACAAGCGCAATCATGCCAACATTCGCTTTGAACGTATCAATGCCGATACCGGTAAGCCGGTAAAGTGGGAAGACATTGTAAAAGGTTATAAGTACAAGAACGGCTATGTAGTGCTGAGTGATGCTGATTTTGAAAAAGCCAGCGCCGAAAAAAGTAAGGTCATCGAAATTGAAGAGTTTGTAACCACCGAAACGATCGACAGCGTTTTTTATGATTCATTTTACTATATAGAATCATCCAAAGGAGGCGAGCGTGCTTATGCCTTATTGCGCGAAGCCCTGAAAGAAAGTGAGAAATCAGCTATCGGCACTTTTGTATTGCGTGCCCGTGAGCATCTGTGCATGATAAGGCCTTATGAGAACCTTCTCATCCTGATGAAACTACGTTTTGCAGAAGAGCTGCGCAGTACAAAAGATATTACTGCTCCTGCAAAAACAACAGTAAAGCCTGCCGAACTGAAAATGGCCCTTTCGCTGATCCAGCAACTCACTCCCAAAAAATTCAACATCAGCAAATACAAGGATAAATACAATGCTTCGCTGCTGAAGATCATACATGCCAAAGCCAAAGGGAAACCAGTTGCATCACCTAAACTGAGAGTGGTAAAAGGTAAAGCAAAAGATATTATGTCGCAACTGAAAGCCAGTATTCAAAAAACTAAAAAAGCATCCTGATGACATTGCGCACCTACAAAAGCAAGAGAAACTTCAGCAATACACCTGAACCAAAAGGCAAAACAGCTTCTTCCAGGGACAGGCTCACTTTTGTAGTGCAACGTCATCATGCCTCACACCTGCATTATGATTTTCGTCTTGAACTCAACGGAACTTTAAAAAGCTGGGCTATTCCCAAAGGCCCGTCACTTAATCCTAAAGACAAACGTCTCGCCATGATGGTAGAGGACCATCCTCTCTCCTATGCTTCTTTTGAAGGCGATATTCCTGAAGGAAATTATGGAGCAGGACATATTGATGTGTGGGATCACGGCACCTATGAGCCTGAAGATGAAAAAGGCGAACCTGTTTCTGCAAGGCAGTTCAGTAGCGACCTGAAAAAAGGAAGCATCAAATTCAATATGAAAGGCCGTAAGCTCAAAGGCAGTTTTGCATTGGTAAAACTAAAAAACAGCAACAATAGCTGGTTGCTCATCAAGCACCGGGACAAATATGCTACCGATGAAGAATACAACAGCGAAGATTATGCTAAAAAAAGTTCATTGAAATATACAGCCGAAAGGAGGAAAGCCTCTTCTGAAGGTAAAAAAAAAGTCAGTCTGGGTCGTTCACTAAGCCTGAAGAGAACAGGAAGCCCGCAAAGCTGAGCAATTTTATTCATCCCATGCTGGCCAAACTACACGATAAAGCATTCGATGACAAAGACTGGGTATATGAAATTAAATGGGATGGCTACAGGGCTATAGCTGAGATCAATGGCAGCAGGTCACGATTGTATTCACGCAACGGACTTTCGTTTGAACACAAGTATCCCCTGATATTTGAACAACTGGGTACTATCAAACAAAAGATGATCATTGATGGAGAGATCACTGCATTAAACCCTAAAGGACTTCCATCCTTCCAGTTACTGCAGCAATATGAAACAGATCAGACCGTGCCACTGGTTTACTATGTATTTGATATTCTCAAAGCAGGTAACCGTTCGCTGGAAAAAGAAACACTGGTTGAACGAAAAAAGATCCTGGAAGAATTGTTACCTCAAAATGATGTTATCAGGTATTGCGATCATATTGAAGAAAAAGGGATAGCATTCTTTAAACAGGTAAAAAAACAGGGGCTGGAGGGAATGATCGCCAAAAAAGCTGACAGTCTTTATTACGAAGGTACACGCAGCAGCGACTGGCTTAAAGTAAAAAATGTACTTACTGATGAAGCAGTCATTGTCGGCTATACCCGGCCACGCAACAGCAGAAAGTACTTTGGGGCATTGATTCTGGGTGTGTACAAAAAGAATAAACTGGTATATATCGGTCACACAGGTACAGGATTTACTGACAAAACCTTAAAGGCTGTATATAACAAACTGCAACCACTGGTGGTAAAAACATCACCCTTCGACACGCAGGTAAAAGTAAACGCACCGGTTACATGGGTAAAACCTAAACTGGTTTGCAATCTCAAATTCACCGAAGTAACGGCAGACGGCAGCCGTCGTCACCCGGTATTCATGGGACTGAGAGATGATAAAATCGCCAAAGAAGTACATGCAGAAGCAGGCATAGAAGTTCAATGATCTGTTCAATTATAAAACCAGCATTATGGCAACCGGAACAATGCATTCAACCGAACAATGGATCGCCACCAATACTGACAAGATCTATTGGCCTGATGAAAAATTCACAAAAGGCAATGTGCTGGATTATTACAACAGCGTGTACAAATACATCATTAAACACCTCAAAGGAAGACCACAGTCTTTATTCAGAACACCCAACGGAATAAAGGGTGGAGGCTTTTTCCATAAAGATGCGGGTGAGCATGTGCCGGAATGGGTAGATACCTCTCCTGTGTATTCAGAAAGCGCCGGCAAAACAGTTGACTACATTGTATGCAACAATAAAAAAGCACTCCAGTATATCGTCAATCTCGGTTGCATCGAGATCAATCCTTGGAGTTCCAAAACAACATCCCCTGATAATCCCGACTATGTTATTCTTGATCTTGACCCTTCCGCTAAAAACACTTTCGATGAGGTCATCAACTGTGCGCAGGTCATCAAATCAATACTCGACCAGGCAGGAGTTGAGGGCTATTGTAAAACTTCCGGTGCCACGGGCATTCACATTTACATACCACTCGCTGGAAAATACACTTACGAACAGTCAAGAGTTTTTGCAGAATTGATAGCAAACCTTACACACGAACAGATCCCCGGCTTTACCAGCCTTGAACGATCCTTAAGCAAACGAGGCAATAAAAATATCTATATCGATTACCTGCAGAATAAGATTGGTGCCACGCTTGCTTCGGTCTATAGCTTACGCCCAAAGCCCGGTGCGCCGGTATCTATGGCATTAGAATGGAAAGAAGTAAAAAAAGGCTTACATCCATTGGATTTCAATATCAAAAATGCTTTAAAACGCATTGAAAAAAAAGGTGATATTTTTTTACCGGTGCTTGGCAAAGGCATCGACATGAACAAAGCACTAAAAAAACTAAATGCATGATCTTATTAATACACTTCACACGCAATACCAGCTCCGGCCCATAATTGAATATACAAGAAAAGCTATGATTTATCCATTGACACCGCTGTTAGTTCAATGTATTTTTGTTATACAATCATTTACCATAACACCACAAATATGAGCAGACTATTTCCCGTATTTGATGCTACCCGTGACCACTTTCAGGGGCCCGACAAGGCTGTGATTGAACTGGTGGAATACGGGGATTACCAGTGTGAACGTTGTGCTATTGCGTATCCTGTTATCAAATTTCTGCAGGATGTTCTGCGCAATAAGCTAAGATTTGTTTTCAGAAACTTTCCGTTACCCACCATACACACTTCCACTTTAAAAGCTGCTATAGCAGCTGAAGCAGCAGGACTCCAGGGTAAATACTGGTTAATGCACGACATGTTGTTTGAGAATCAGCAGGATATTGACACATACTCTATCACACATTTTGCCCGTGCTATAGAACTGGATATGGATCAATTTGAAAAAGACCTTTCCAACAGGAAGCTCTTTCAGAAAGTGACCAGTGATTTTGAAAGTGGTATCCGCAGTGGTGTAGATGGATCACCCACTTTCTTCATCAACGGAAAACGATACAATGGATATGCAGATTTCGAAAGTTTATATAAGACCTGTAGCATGGTTATCCCTTACGAAGAACATTCAAGATCTTACGTCAGTCAGTCGTTGGTTGGAGTTGTTTAAGGTTTAGACAAAGGGCAGTAGCGATACTGTCCTTTTCTTTTTAAAGTAAAAATGAGGGATGTGAAATGAAGAATGAGAAAGTGAATACAGTGGGAAGTCCGGGAAAAATGTCGAATGCAGAATATTGAATATCGAATTTCGAAGTAAAATGCAAAGAAGCAGAAGTACGAAGTACAGAGGATAAGAATATCAAATTTTTTAAGGAAAGACCGGACTAAAGAACGCGAAACGTCAAACACGAAACCCGGAACTGTCTTCACATTTCCTTACATTGTGCTTCACTATGAGAAAATATCTATCTACACCCGTATTCCTGTTACTCCTCGTTACAGGACTTCCGCAGCTTCATGCACAAAACAATCGTACACTGGCATCACTACAGCAGGATTTTGTCAATCTTGGTTTTGGAATGTTTATTCATTACAACATCCCGACTTATATGGACCAGGATTGGGCCGATCCTGAAGCATCGCCTGCTATTTTCAATCCCGGCAAATTAGATACAGACCAATGGGCAAAAGCAGCTAAATCAGCCAATATGAGTTATGGCTGTTTAACCACAAAGCATCACAGTGGTTTTGCGATCTGGGATACCAAAACAACGCCTTACAATGTGATGAACAGTCCGCTAAAAAAAGATGTGGTAAAGGAATTTACAACCTCCTTCCGCAAACAGGGACTCAAAGTAATGTTGTATTACTCCATTCTCGATACACATCATAAGCTACGACCCGGGCATATTACACCGGCACATATTGCGATGGTAAAAGAACAACTGACAGAATTACTTACCAATTACGGTGAAATCAGTGCCCTCATCATCGATGGATGGGATGCACCCTGGTCAAGGATCTCCTATGATGATATTCCTTTCGAAGAAGTTTATTACCTGGTAAAATCATTACAACCCAATTGTCTTATAATGGATCTCAATGCTGCCAAATACCCGGCAGAAGCATTGTTCTATACAGACATCAAATCATACGAACAGGGTGCCGGTCAGCATATTTCAAAAGAAAACAACAAGCTCCCTGCACTTAGCTGTCTGCCACTAAATGCAGCATGGTTCTGGAAAACATCCTTCCCCAAAGACCCGGTAAAAGATGCAAAGAAACTGGTAAATGACAACCTGCTTCCCTTCAACCAGGCCTACTGCAATTTCATTCTCAATGTAGCTCCCAACCGCGACGGGCAGATCGATGACAATGCACTCGCTGCACTAAAAGAGATCGGGCAGTTATACCATCCTGCACAAAAACTGCCTGCATTCCCTGCGGGCGATGCACCGGTCATATCCGGCAATCTTGCCAAAAAACGCCCGGCAAACAGTAGCTGGAGCGATGACATGTGGATCATGGACTTTGCTGTTGATGATAATTTCAATACCAACTGGCTCTCCAATCCCACTGTAAAAGAACCCTGGCTCGAAATAAAGCTCGACAAAGAAGTACCGTTCAATACTGTTGTTATTACAGAAAGCAAGCCCAATGTATCAGCCTATACAGTAGAGTATTATTCCAATGGTAGCTGGCATAAACTATTAGAAGGTAATAAAACCGGTCGTATAAAAATTCATCGCTTCACCCGTATCTGGGGCGAAAAGATAAGGATCAGTTTCAAAACGTTCCAGAACCCGCCTGCCATTGCAGAAGTAGGTGTGTACAATGAACGGGCATAAAAAAAGTCCCGCCTAAATAAGCGGGACATTACCAAACGTGCTTCAAAGGATTCAGTTGTGATGTTACCTATCTCGTTACAAACCGCAGCAATCCGCTGCGGTTATTTTTTTATATTACTCTACACTCCCAATCTGTGCATATCCGTGCAATCTGTGGCAAATCCTTTCTGGCGCGAGAGTTAGCGTAGCGCTCTCGTGTCTTCCATAGCACCCGGTCTCTGACCGGAATTAATTTCACTCTTTCTATCCGGCTTCAGCCGGTAAGCAGATACATCATTCAATAAGACAATGTATTCAGCGAATAGCCTCGTCCTTTAGGACGGGGCTGGCAATCCAGAGACCAGCAGCTGACATCCCCAATCTGTGCACATCAGTGCAATCTGTGGCAAATCTTTATTCACTGGCCCCTTCTGGCGCGAGAGTTAGCGTAGCGCTCTCGTGTTTTCCATATGCCCCCGGTCTCTGACCGGAATTAATTTCACTCTTTCTATCCGACTTCAGCCGGTAAGCAGATGCATCATTCAATAAGACAATGTATTCAGCGAATAGCCTCGTCCTTTAGGACGGGGGCTGGCAATCCAAAGACCAGCAGCCGGCATCCCCAATCTGTGCACATCCGTGCAATCTGTGGCAAATCCTCTCTGGCGCGAGAGTTAGCGTAGCGCTCTCGTGTTTTCCATATGCCCCCGGTCTCTGACCGGCATCAGCATACAACCGTCTTTGCTCAAATCCCTCAATCAGCGATACTCAAACCGCGTAATCGTATTATCATTCCGGCTTAGCCCATAAAACACCATTCTGTCCTTGACGGTACCATCCAGTGCAATACCTTGTCCATAGACAGGCACCGGTATTGTTTTCACATATTGCAGTGTAAAGCCTATCTCCGGCAAACGGAGTACATACAGTTCCGGTTCGTCATGACCGGTAATATACAGCAGGCCATCCTTACCCCACACACCTCCTGAATTACTTCTTGTTCCAAACTTTTCAATGATATTGGAGGGAAACATCCAGGATTCTACCATCTGCCACGACTTACTGAATTTCACCAGGCAGGTCCAGCGATTATCTTTCCCTTCACTGGAGCCTCTACCGGTATAATTTGCAAAAGCCACCCACCAGTATCCGTCATGTTCATCTATCCAGGTAGCAGAACCATACCCAATACCAAAACTATGGTTACCGATATGCTTCATGGTAACGGGATCAAAGATCTCGATAGAGCTGGCCATTGGCGACTGCGGGTAATTTGAATTAGAGCAATACAGTTTACCCTTGATCACAATGCCACTGTTCAGGTGTTTAACACTATCCTTCGTACCATCCCATATACTCACCTGCTCACCGGTTTGTTTATGGTGTTTGGTAATAGTGCTGTTGTTGATCACATAAAAATATTCCTTGTCAACAGCTACGGCCTGCTTCGCTTCCTTAACAGTAAATTGTTGCACATTAACAACCTGCTGTCCATACATACAACAAGGGAACAACAGTGCTACCAGAAACCTTATAGTCATAAATAAGAATTGACATATTGATAAGTTAACAAGGGGTCGGGAAGCAGGATGGTTTGATGGTTATATGGTTTCATTGTTAGTAGGTCTGACAACCATAGAACCATCAAACAATTCAACCATCCTGGTTTAAAGTTCCCATTGACTATTCACTATTGACCATTCACTTCTTCACGATTGCCGTCTGCCGATTCACGCCCTTACAGTTCCCACCAGCCCTTCACCGTACTAACATCCTTGCCACCCAGTGACTGTACTGCTGTTTGCAGGTTTACAGGATTGAGCGACTGAAGATAAGTAGGATACAAACAACGCGAAGGGAATTGGTTCTCTGCCGGAATACCTGAGCCACGCGACAATACCGGGTAGCCGGTCCTTCTTTTTTCAAACCAGGCCTGGCAGTCGGTAAAATAAAACGCATAATATTTCTGCAATATGATCTGCTGTAATTGCTGATCAGCAGTTCCTGCACTGTTATAAACCACACCGGCCTGCTGCAGGTACCCTGTCGGTACAGTAGCACCCCACTGCGTAATAGAAGCAGAGATGCCATTCTCATAATGCTGTTTAGCGGTGTTACCGGTATTAAATCCTTTCAATGCCAGTTCTGCTTTAATAAACTCCAGCTCAGCATAGGTCATCATTACACCCAGCAAAGGAGAAGTCTTCAATGCATCTTTATAACTGGAGTTCTTATCAGTTACATACACAGTAGTGCCGGGATAGCCACTTTCAATACCCTGGTACACATCTGCACCATTCACTTTTACTGTAGTTGCCCACACGGCACGACGTGGGTCATTATCAGTATTCATTTTATTAATAAAGAACACTGTATAATAATCTCCCTGGCGCCAGTCAAGATCACGGGTATTATAATAGGGGTTATAATAAGGATTGGTACCAGGATAACGCAAAATAGCATCATCCGAAATAGCAGTAAATACAGGATATTTTGTGGGGTTTGACAAAATAGTAGTGATCTGCTCATTTACATTCACCTCTCCATTGCGTTTACTGATACGCAGCAACAAACGCAGACGCAGTGAATTACAGAACTTCTGCCACTTTACAATACCGGGAGCAGTACTGCCGGAAAGTGAATTCGCGCTATATACCAGGTCTCCGCCATAGGTCAGCGCCCTTGAAGGGACCAGCATGTTATTGGCAGAATCAAGGTACTTCAGTAATTGTACATAGATATCTTTCTGTTTGTCAAATACCGGGGCCACTATACCATCCTTCGCTTTCACAGCCTGTGAAAAAGGTATATCACCAAAACAATCAGTAAGAATAGAGTAAGCCCACGCTTTGTAAATAAGGGCAATGGCTTTATAATTATTCTCACCCAGCCTGTCACCAATTGCATAAAGATCTTCCAGGTCTGCCATGCGTGCATAAAAACCATCCCACAAACCATTGGCCGAACCTGCAGTGATCACGTAACGGTGTGTACCGCCACTGGTGCTTTCACGTGGTGCAGTTACCTGCATCAACTCATGCGTAAAACCCTTGGCAGTAGAAATTGAAGTATTCACAAAACGGTACTGCATTTGACCCAGCAATACACCCGGAGTAATAGTGGTAGGGCGTATGGGATCTGTATTTGTCTCTTGAAAATTCTTTGTACAGGATGCCAGCAACATACAGCAGCAGGCTATGATACCATATACTTTTTTATGTAGCATGATCATATTCGTTTAAATGAGTTAGAATTTAAAGGTGAGGTTAACGCCCATGTTACGGGTAGAAGGAAATTGCGCCAGTTCAACACCTGGAGTAAGTGTACCACTGTTAAGGTTGCCACCTTCAGGATCAAAACCGGGGAACTTGGTGAAATTGAACAATTCACGTCCGTAAAGGGCAATAGTTGCCTGCCTTACCTTCATTTTACTCAGGAAGCCCTGCGGAAGACTATACTCAACACGTACTTCCCTGATCTTTAAGAATGAGGCATCGAAAATATTCATCTCCGCATTGCTGCGTGCATATACATTCTCGTAATAAGAACGTGCATTTACTTTAATGGCATTGGGAAGATATTTTCCATCGGCCTGCAATACCACACCATCTCCTACTATACCGCCATCACGACCGGGTAATGTGATCTTTGTATTGCCAAACTCATTGTTCTTATGATTGGTTTGTGAAAACAGATCGCCGCCTTTCTGACCATCCAGCAGAATGCTGAAACGGAAATTCTTATAAGTAAACTCATTCAGCAAGCCGGCTTTCCAGTCTGCAAAAGCATTACCCCATTTACGTGCCACGGGGTCAAGTGCTGCAGGCACACCGGTAGAGGTGTAAATGATCTTTCCTTCAGGTGAACGTTGAAATCCCTTACCATAAAGATCACCCATACGGCCACCTACCCTTGCTTCAACAGTAACGTCAGTGCCATGCGCAAAGATCACCTGGCTGGTAATACCTTCTGCCAGTTCACGTACATAACTGCGGTTCATTGACCAGGTCAAAGTAGTGTTCCAGCTGAAATTCCTGTTCTCGATCGGTTTGCCTGTCAGTTTCACTTCCACACCACGGCTGTTGATCAAACCTGCATTTACCATTTTATTTGCATAACCGGAAGTAGGATCAAGAGGTATTGCAATGATCTGGTTGCGGCTGTTATTGGTATAAGCAGCCACATCAATACCTACGCGGCCTTTGAACAGGCGCAGATCGATCCCTGCCTCATAGCTGGAGGTGATCTCAGGTTTCAGGTTTGCATTATACAAAGTGGTAGGATTGGTAAAACTGTTACCATAGATCCCATCGTAATATTTACTGGTTTGATAAGGACGGGTATCATTACCCACCTGCGCCCATGATAAACGGAGCTTTGCAAATGAAATAGCAGCAGGTAACTGAACCAGTTGATTCAGTATTACACTGGCGCTTACAGATGGATAGAAGAAAGAGCAGCTTGCATAAGGCAAAGTACTTGACCAGTCGTTACGTCCTGTAAAGTCGAGGAACAGCTTTTCGTCAAAAGACAACTGTCCCATTCCATAAATACTGTTGATAGCTTTTTTACTTCTCTGCGGATCAGCTACAGCAGGGTCAAGACTATTGGAGATCTGGTACACACCGGGCTGAGACAGCTGGTCAGCATACATTCCATCAAAATCATAGGTCTGTCGCATGGCGTTGGCGCCTGCCGATACTGAGTAACGGATAGATGGAGATATCTTATCCTTATAGGTCAGCAAGGCATCTGTATTGATCTCATAACTGAAAACATCCTGGGTACGGAACATACCACGCGGATATTTCGTCATGCTGAACGGGCGTTGCTGAGATCGGAATTCCACACCCATGTCAATACCTGAGCGCACCAACAATTCCACTTTGGGTGAAAATTCATAAGTAGCAGAGATATTACCGGTCACACTGTTCTTCTTCATTTTGTTCAGCATCTCATACATACCCAGGTAAGGGTTATCGGGGCCGGCGTAGAAAGGCCTGCGTTGCTGTACCTGCTCATATCCCGGCACCCAGTAAGGTTTATGCCATTCAGGCTTTACGTTGGTAGTAGTACCAATGATCAGGAAGTACATCAGCGTCTGGTTATTATAACCGGCCATTGGCAGGTTATCACTCTGCTTATGGGCATAATTTACTTTACCGGTGATCTTCAGTTTATCAGTTATCTTCTGCATTACCGACAAAGCCACATTCACTCTTTCATATCCGGTATTCGGAATGATCCACTCATTCTTCATGTGTGTAAACGACAATCGTGCACTTCCTTTGTCATTACCACCTTCAATAGAAAAGCTGTTAGAGATCGTATGTCCTGTCTGGAAATATCCTTTTCTTGAATTTTTATAAGGCACCCAGGGTGTACGTTCAGTAGGCAATCCATCAACCGCATTTGGATTATACTGGTAATACATCTGTCCATTGTATTTCGGTCCCCATGAGCGGCCACCGCCGGCAGAAGTACTGGTATTGGCACCATCGGGGCTATCGCCATAAGAGTAATAAGTATCTACACGTCCTTCGCCATATTCATACTGGTAATCGGGCCAGCGGTTCACCTGGTCCATACTGGCATTGAAATTATAAGTAATACCCAGTCCCTTATCACGACTGCCCGACTTAGTGGTAATAATGATAGCACCACCTGCAGCACGGCTTCCGTACAACGCAGTGGCACCGGGGCCTTTTAACACGGAGATCTTTTCTATATCATCAGGGTTAATGTCAGATACGTTGGAACCATAATCCACCGGGTTATCAGCAGAAAGGTGAGAGCTGAAACCGGTTCCGGTGATCTTACTGCTTACAGGCACACCATCAATCACGATCAATGCCTGGTTATTGTCAAGATTAAGAGATGATTCGCCGCGTAATGTGATGCGCGATGAACCCATAGGCCCCGAACCCGCACCCATAATATTAAGACCAGCCACTTTACCGGAAAGTGCATTTACCCAGTTATTGGTTTTGGCATCTTTCACAGCTCTTTCACCTACTGTTTGCGCTGCATATCCCAGCGATCTTTCTTCACGACGTATTCCCAATGCAGTTACTACCACATTCTCCAGCTGTGCCTGTTCTCTTTTTAAGGAAATATTCAAAGGACTACGCAATGCAGTAGTAGGGACGGTTTTAGCAACATACCCCATCGAACTTACCTGCAGTGCATTGCTGCCGTCAGGAACAGTAATGGTAAATAAACCCGTTGAATCGGTAATAACAGTAACACCTGCAATACTTACAGATACTGCCGGAACACCATCTCCGCTTTGCTCATCAATAATGCGACCAGTTACTACACTACTACGGGCATTACCGGATGAAGCCGTTTCTTTTTTACCGCCTTTTTTTACTGCAATATTTTTCCCGGATACCATAAACTGGAGATTGTACTTATCCTGCAAAAAGGTAAGCACCTCACCCAGGGGTTTATTGACAAAACGGATATTACTTAGCTTTACCGAAGCCATTACCGGCTTTTCAAAAGAAAACACATAATCGGTCTGGCTTTGCAATGCTTCCAGCAACTGTGCGGCATCTGCCGTGGTTGCGGAATAGTTGATCTTACCCGGCAACTCGCCCAGGCGCTCCTGTGCAAAACCGTTCAGCGCGGCTCCACAGAGCAAAATGGTGCAAAGCAACCACGTAAATAAGGTAGAACGCAGTTTTCGTTCTGGTGCAGCAGTTTTTCCTGCTTTCAATGCATGAATCGACATAACTTTGTTTTGATTTTTTAATGAACCTTGTAACAAGAGGTTTATCCGGCAGGGTTGTTCGCAGCAATCCTGCCTTCATTTTATGACTATTGTTATTCTGCTAAAATATTTCCAGCCCTTTTGTTGTTGACCTGTACTTACATCCCGTAATAAAGCCAATGATATCCAGCATCTGCCCCGTGCTTTCATTTCTGAACACGGTGGTAACTCTTTTCCTGCTGCTTTTTATCTTATCACTGTAAGTGATCGAAATGTTACTGCGGGCAGCAATCCTTTCCAATGCATCCGGCAGTAATACATCATTCAATACAAGGTATCCCTTAGTCCATTGCTCTATATCCCTGATACGAAGCTGTTCTTTGCTGATACTGCTGTCTGCCTTATGATAGCTCGCCATTTCACCGGGGCTTAACGTCTCCATCACCCCAATGCTTTTCAATTGCTGATCCATTTTTTCTACAGCTACCTTTCCACGGACCAGCGATATTCTTACTGCACTTTCATCCCTGTATGCTTCTATATTAAAAGCAGTACCCAGCACATGCGTGGCAATGCTGCCTGTATGCACCAGGAAAGGATGTTGTACATCATGAGTTACATCAAAAAAAGCCTCGCCTTCCAAACGTACCTGCCTTTCATTTGCAGCAGCATGCATATTCCAGTACAGGCGGCTGTGCGGGCTTACCCATGCAGTAGAGCTATCCGGTAAAGTGATGTGAACGGCCGTATTACCAGTATTGAAAAAACTATCCCAGGTAACAACAGCAGCAACCTGCTGCACCGGTGCAGAGCGATGTACAAAATAGAATGCACTAATAGCAGCAAGTACCAGTACAGCTGCTACACGCAGCAGGTACCACGACAGTTTTCTGTGTATAGGTACTACTACAGCTTCCGGATATAACTTCTCACGCAGTTGCTGTAACACGGCCATACTTTCCTCTTCATCCACTACAGCAACTTCCTGCTGCTCCCACGAAGCGTCCAGCAATTCATTCAGCAATGCCGTAGCCTGGGGGTCAGTAGCCAGGTAATGCTGAACCAGTTGCTTCTCTTCAGCAGTACAATCACCTTCAAGATATTTTCGTAATAGTTCTCTTTCTATCATACATATATTACACGAAGCCAAAAGCCTTTACCGTTACCCTGTTTTGCGACTTAATACAGAGTTAACATTGGTCTGCAGGAGTATCATAACAACAGGGAGAACAAATGCAGAAAATATGTGATAACTATTGACAATGCGCGCTGAGCAGAAGGACATCCAATTAAGGAATTATTAATTCTCATCTTAACAGGCTATATCAGGAGCAGTATTTTACAACTTTGTCGGGGTTTCACTCAAGCGCACCGGCAGATAATCTTCTCATGGCAACTTTTACCAATCATAAAAAGGCACAGATAGAGCGGTATGAAAAAATCTACTTTTCAACAAAGGATCGTCTGATCGGTTTTGTAAAAAACAATGTTCACAACCAATCTGTTGCCGACGATATTATACAGGAATGTTATATCAGGTTATGGGAAAAACTGGAGAGCATTCAGGATGATCACACCGTACTGGTGTTACTACGCAAATACGCACACAATCTTATTATAGATTATGTGCGCAGATCTGCACGCGAAGCTTTACGCCATGCAACATACCAGCAACAACAGGATGAAACCTGTACCGCAGACAATGCATTGTTATTAAAAGAAATGTTGCAGGATTATGAAGACGCGATCAAAACCCTTCCGCAAAAACGCCGGGCTATCTATAGAATGGTGCGTGAAGAAGGGCTCTCACACCGTGAAATTGCCGATAAACTTAACATCAGTACCAACACTATTGAAAAACACATGAACGAGGCCCTGCACACCTTACGGACGCATTTTCCCCCGGACAGGTTATCTCTTCTTCTTCCTGTAGTTATGCTGTATGCAATGAATGCTAAATGGTAGTCATTCTTCCTCAGCCTTCTTTTCTCTCTTCTCCAACCCGCTGATGGCACTTTGCAAAAAGAACGGATACTGCGATGCATCATTCTTTAAATATGCAATCTTTGTATTTGCAGTGCCTGTATCTCTCAGTGAATTCAGGTAACTGTTATACAGAAGAAAGATCAGCCCCCTGTTAAATTCATCCAGCCGGTTGTCTTTCATCATCAGCAATGCTTTCTCTTCAAACAATTGCTGGTCCTTACTTTCTGCCAGCGATTTTCCAATACGCCATACTGTTCCGTAATAGTGTTTACTACTTACATTAGCTGCCCGGAGTGTGGGGCCAAGCATCAGGTCCACTACATCCAGGTTCAGCTCTTCCAGTTCCTTCAGATAAGTTTGCCTGCGGCCCCAGGCGTAGCTGCCATCACTCATTCTTTCAAACCTGTCATTCATAATATCAAGATGCGCTCTCAGAAATACATCCCAGCTATGCGATTCAGCAGCAAGTATGGCAATATCACGTGCATGCATCCTGGGGCTCTGATCCTGGCTGCACATACCTACTACCCTTCGATGTCTTTTCATTTCCAGCGCTTTTCGTTTTGATACAATGGCTGCCACTAACTCTTCAGATGCATCCGACCCCTTATTATCGGCAATACAATCATCTGCCAATGCAACAACAAGTTTCCTGAAAGCACTATCCCGCGTAAGATTTTGTTTAGCGTATTCAATTTTTTCTTCCGTCAGGTATCCTTCGCTTTTCTTTTTATTCTTCCCTGTAGCACCCATCTTCTGATCAATATATTCAAGTACACGCTGGCTGTTCTTTGATGCTGTTTCATCCAGCCAGTTATAATTACGTTCATTAGTTAAAAAAACAACGGTGGAGGTATCTACCATACAATCCACGTACTGGATGTATTTCCCATACTCATCAGGAATGTTTTTACGTACCAGCGGTTCTGGTACATACCTGCATTCTATCTTATAATATTTCTGGTATTTTTCTTTCGGAGAATAATCATAGATCCACTTACCAGCCAACGCACTTAATGCTTCTTTGCCCAAAACATAATCATGCTCATATCCGCTTTGCGGCTTCCCGGTAAGATAGTAAGTATCCTTATCATCATCTTCATCGTTATAACAGATCGCAATACTATTGGTATCAATGCTTTTCACAATTGTTTTATATTTTACCAACAGATCACCCGGTTTAATATTGGCGTCGAGGTCTTTTTTCAGGGCCTGCAGATTATCCGTCTCACTGCTAAAAGACAATTTCCACACCTTTCCTTGCGGACAGGCATAGAACGGTCTCGACATATCACAGGTCTTAAAGCGAAGATTGAGAGAGTCTACCAGTAACCGCAGGATCTTCATACTGGTATCAGAATACATCAGTCCATTGCTGTTGGTAGCAAATTCACCACGGAACGCAATATCCTGGCAGATAGCCGTTTCACTCCATAAAATAATGGAGAGCAGTAGTATGGGAAGCTTCATGGCAGATAAGTTTCCCGATATGATTCAGTCACCTGAAAAATTGCATAAATGTCTTTACTGGTAGAATGTTAAAACTACCTTAAACGAAGTGATACCAGCCACGGGCACGTTTCCCGGCGGAAGTCTCCACCCGCCGGAATCGAAAACTCACATTCATGCTCTTGCGAGGCATTAACCAAATACTTTAATACCCGTATTCATCAACAATAAATAAACAACCAGGTATATCAGTAAGAACGCGAGCGACAAACCAAAATATCGTAATACGCCCCTGCTGCCTTTTTTAAACGGCAACAGGAAAATAAGGTTGAACAGGAAAACTATCAGTGCAATAATAAAATTCATGATCACCAGGTAAGTAGTAAATACAATACCAAATATGGCCGGCTCTATTACTATACCCGAAAACAATCCATACAGCATACCCATTACGGCAGTTACTCCCAAAGTGTACAAAGCATACTTAAAGCCTTTTTGCAGGTTGGTAAAGAAGTACCGGAATGCCCCAACAGTTACAGCTGTTTCTTTATCGTTATCAATGATCCCGGGCTTACTTGCTTTTTTACCTGCATTCTTTTTCTGTCGCCTGTAACGGGGCCACCAGATAATAAAGCCGGTAACAAACAATACCAGGGGCATCAAACCTCCCAGTAATGCCAGTACCTGGGTAGGTCTCCCTCCAAAACTGCCATAGTGAATGGGTGTGAGCCATGATAGATATGCTTTTCCGGAAGCAGGAAAGTCAAAACGACTGTTCAGCATTACCTTACCGGAATATTGATCAAGGATCAGCATTTCACGTTTACCACTTTTAGGAAGCCCCTGCCCCATCATATCAAGCCTGTAATTACCCGTACTGTCTGCCGGGAAAGCAATACCCACCACACGTGCACCCGGCATAGCGGTGTGAGCTCTGTCCATTATATCTTTTAATGGCAATGCCTTTGCCCCGGTAGTATAAACCGATTTTGCACCCAGCAACTGCGCCACACCCTGTGGTGAACGGCCATCCATCACAAACACCAACGCAATTACTACCGGTGAAAACGTGATACAAAAACCGGTAAGTGATAAAAATGCAACAACAGGTGATGAATAAAAACCTAACACGTTATGCCAGTCGTAATTCTGGCGCTTAAATCCTGAACTGAACTTTACAGTAAGTACTGATTTCAGGTATTTCCATTTGGCCGGGATCCACAATCGCAGACCACTGATCGTAAGTATCAATAAACACAATGTAGCCAGGCCCACAATATACCTTCCCACTACCGGCACCAGTAAAGTACGGTGCAGGTCTGTTACAATATGGATAAAAGAACTTTCATACAGCCTTTTACCACTCATGTCACCGGTATAAGGATTAATAAAGAATTCTTCCTCTGTAGTAAAATTATAAAACCGGTAAGCGTAGTTCGGCTTATCATCTGCATTCATCAGGTAAGTAAACTTCAGTGCCGGGTACTTTTGCTGCACCACAGGTACTATCTCATCAAAAGACATTTTATGCCGTTGTTCCGCTACTTCAAAAAGCGTTGGACTAAGTGCCCTGTCAATATCATCCTGGAACACCAGGATACTACCTGTAACACCAACAAATGCCACTATAAAGCCCGCGATAATACCCAGATAAACGTGCCATTTCCCAAACCAGCGTTGCTGGTGTTTTGCCCATTGCAGTCGGAATGATTTTGCCATAAATACAGATGCCATGCAGACACGGCAGGAGTTTAGGCAGCAAAAATGCTGGTTACCATTCCCATGCACTTACGCAACCGGAAAATTGAATTACGGAAGCAGGAATATATACACAATTCAGTAGCGGCAGCCGGGCATGATCTTAGAATTTGAAATCAGTAAAACTTCAATTATATTAGTACTGTTCTGTTATAGCTCCGTTTCATCCGGGAACACTTCTTCTGCCAACCACTATTCAGTCATATTTGCTTCTGTTCAAAAAAGCATTGATCAATGAATAGGTTTGATTACTATAAAGATGTTTATTTCCGTGAGTTGGATAAAAAAGATGCCATCAACAACTCATTATCATTACCCATTGGCCTCATCACAGCGCTGATTGCCAGTGTATTTTACCTGCTTTCCAATTTTGATTACAAATTTAGTTACCCCATCTCCGGTGTATTCCTGCTATTGGTTATTATAGCTGTTATCCAGCTCGCAATCTCCATCTATCATCTCATCAAATCCTACAATGGATTCCCCGATAAATACAATTACCTGCTGCTGCCGGATAACGATGTGGTAGAAAAGTATTACGCTGATCTGAAGGCTTATTATGCTACTACAGGTGTAGATAATTCAGATAAAGACCTGGAAGAATACCTGGTAAAAGAAATGGCAAAAAATACCGGTGAAAATCAACGGAATAACCTGCGAAAAACCAAGTTCAGCTACAACTGCGAAAAATTCCTCATCAGATCGTTGATATTCATCATAATAAGCCTGCCGTTTTTCGTGTACGACTATAGCATGAAAACAGATAAAAAAGAAGCGACGGAGGTACATATCACCAATCCATCCGTCTCAGACATTCACCTGGATTCAAAAGAAAATCGTAACTTTATTATCAATCTTTTAAAAGATTCAGCATTCATGGCACAACTACATTATTTACAGATACGTAAACCGATGGCTCCCCCCAGTCAGATCCTTACTGAAGGAGAAGACCCAAGGCCATTAGCACCGGCCAGGTCTGCACGCCGTAAATAATTACCCTATCTATTGCCCTTCTTCTTTCCCTGCCGGCAATTAACTGTTTATTATTTACCATCATTTTTTTCTTTTGCTCACACAACAATAGCATTCAATTGTTTATTGGTAACTTTCCTCTATAAAAGCATTCCTGCTTCAAACAATTTTCGTATACAGACATGTATTCATCATTAATCTACAGGTATGGATACCACAGCCATTGCTAATTTCACCATACAAAAAGTACAGAACGGCAACATTACAGAGCTCCGCGACCAACTGGCTGTAGAAGAGCCACTGGAAATCCGGTTGCAGTACAGCAACATGCAGAAAAATATTGCTGTTACCATGCGCACGCCCGGCAATGATGAAGAATTAGCTACAGGTTTTTTATTTACCGAAGGGATCATACAACACAGTTCAGCCATTCTTTCTGTACAGCATGTAAATGCTGATAATAACATTATCAGCGTTACACTTCATCCCGGCATTGAACCCCAACTTCAGAAAACAGAACGAAACTTTTATACAACCTCCAGTTGCGGTGTTTGTGGTAAAGCCAGCATTGATGCCATCAAAACAATTTCACCTTTCGCTCCAACAGCCGACAACCTGGTGGTAACAGATGAAATATTGTACCAGCTTACAGATACCTTGCAAACCCAACAGGCTGTTTTTGAAAGTACAGGAGGTTTACATGCCTCTGCATTATTCGATCTCAATGGAAAGTTTATAGCATTACGTGAAGATGTAGGCAGGCACAATGCCCTGGATAAATTAATAGGCTATCACCTGTTACAGGATCAGCTACCGGCTGATAATGCCATTTTACTATTGAGCGGCAGGGCCAGTTTTGAACTGATCCAAAAGGCAGCTATGGCTGGTATTAAAATAATTGCTGCGGTAGGTGCCCCTTCCAGCCTGGCAGTAAATCTGGCAGCAGAATACAAAATGACCCTGGTTGGCTTTTTACGCAATAAAAGATTTAATATTTATACAGGCAATCAGCGTATCCGTATTTCAGCTTTGGCGTGAGTATTCTTATTAACTTAAATGTGTGTTATGAGCAACGAAGCAACCCCTGTTCCCGGTGCAGAAAATCCAGAACTCTTTACCGGTCTCAGGTTAGGACATGTAAAAACCGCAGCGGCTGGTGTACCGGCTATTGTTTCTGCATTTCAACATGTATTTGGTGAAGCAGGTCTGTTCCGTGGATTAAAGGCCCTGCAGCACATGAATCAGAAAGGTGGTTTTGATTGTCCCAGTTGTGCATGGCCCGATCCCGATGATGAACGCAGTGGTATTGCCGAATACTGCGAGAACGGGGCCAAGGCCATTGCAGAAGAAGCAACTGCTAAAAAACTTACACCGGGTTTCTTTACTCAGTATTCAGTACAGGAACTTGCACAGCTTACCGACTATGAAATTGGTCGTAAGGGACGTATAGCACAACCCATGTACCTGCCACAGGGCGCCACACATTATCAACCCATTTCCTGGGAAGATGCCTTTGCAAAGATCGGCACGGTACTCAATAGCCTCGCTTCACCTGATGAAGCTGTTTTCTACACCTCCGGCCGCACCAGCAACGAAGCTGCATTTTTATACCAGCTCTTTGTAAGAGAGTTCGGTACCAATAACCTGCCAGACTGTAGCAACATGTGTCACGAAAGCAGTGGCGTGGCATTGGGCGAATCACTGGGCATTGGCAAGGGTTCTGTAAAACTCGAAGATCTCTACGAAGCAGAAGTGATCATGATCATGGGACAAAACCCCGGCACCAATCATCCACGCATGCTTTCCGCCTTACAAAAAGCGAAGAACAACGGCGCCATTATCATTTCCGCAAATCCTTTACCGGAAACCGGGTTGATGGGCTTCAATAACCCCCAGCAGGTAAAAGGTTTCCTGGGAATGGATACAGCCCTCACAGACATATTTCTGCAGGTAAAGATCAATGGAGATATGGCTTTACTGCAGGCTATTGAAATATTGCTGCTGCAGGCAGAACAGGCCGCACCCGGCACTGTGTTTGACAAAGAATTTATCGAAAAGAATACTGCAGGCTACGAAGCATTTATACAACACCTGCAACAACTTGATATTGCTACACTGGCAGAAGCATCCGGCATAGAACTGGCACAGATAAGAGAAACTGCCGCTATGCTGCAAAACAAAAACAGGATCATTGTGTGCTGGGCAATGGGATTAACACAACACAAGAATTCAGTTGATACCATTAAGGAAGTAGTAAACCTGTTACTACTGAAAGGCAGCATCGGCAAACCCGGGGCTGGCACTTGCCCCGTGCGCGGACACAGTAATGTACAGGGAGATCGTACGATGGGTATTTACGAACAGCCCTCAGAAGCATTTCTTGATGCTATTGAAAAGAACTTTCACTTCAGTCCGCCACGCAAACATGGCTGGGATGTGGTGGCAGCCATCAAAGCGATGCATGCCGGGCAGGGAAAGGTATTCCTCGGTATGGGAGGCAACTTTCTCTCTGCTACGCCTGATACGCTGTTTACCGCAGCAGCATTACAGCAATGCCTGCTTACCGTACATGTATCAACCAAACTAAACCGCAGCCATCTTATCCACGGACAGGAAGCCCTGATCCTTCCTTGTTTTGGCCGTAGCGATAAAGATATGGTCAATGGTGAAGAACAATTTATTTCCTGCGAAAACTCAATGGGTGTTATACAATCTTCCAAAGGTGTACTTACACCGATCTCAGAACACCTGCTGAGCGAGCCGGTTATCATTGCACGTTTAGCCAAAGCAACATTGGGCAACCGCAGCAAAGTAAACTGGGATCAGTACATGCAGCATTACGATCACATCCGCAATGATATTGAGAAAACCATACCCGGCTTTGAAAGATACAATGAACGTGTACGCGTGCCGGGCGGCTTTTACCTGCCCAACTGCAACCGGGAGGGATGGTTCAATACTGCCGACAAAAAAGCCCAATTCAATATTGCAACACCCCATATCATTCCCCTGGCAGATGATGAATTGATGATGATGACCATCCGTAGTCACGACCAGTTCAATACCACTGTTTATGGTTTAAACGATCGCTACCGTGGTATTTACAATGAACGCCGCGTAATACTGATGAACCAGGGAGATATGAATAAACACCAGCTGAAACAGGGAGATGTGGTGGATCTGTACAATTACCACGATAATATTGAGCGTGTGGCCCACCGCTTCATTGTAATTCCTTATCCCATACCGGCCGGTTGCACAGCTACTTATTTCCCCGAAACAAATGTGCTGGTGCCTATCAACAGCATCGCCGATAAAAGCGATACACCCACATCCAAACTGGTAGTATTAAAAATAAAAAAGAAGGAAGGATAGTAAACCTCTCAGGTTTAGGCTACTAATCAAAGTATCCTTATAAAAGATAGTCAAACTACTTAAGTCAGACCTGGCAGGTTAAGCCGCTTAGTCGGATCATCAGGTTACATCAAAATGAAGCAACAATAAGTTTTCGTTTAAAAGTATAAAGCACCGGGGAACCGGGCATTGCATTCTCCAGTAAGGCGAGATAATCCTTTGCAAAAGACTCACGCAGCTCTTCAGGAAGCTTTTCCATATAAGGAACCTGTGTACTGCCCGAAGTCCATTGAGCTACAGCTGCTGCGTTTTCCAATATATGAGGGTATACTTTCTCAAATACAGTAATATCATGACCACCGTTGGCAAACAATAATTGTGCATACTGTTCAATAGGTAATACAGGCGAAGTCCTGATCCAGCCTTTTAACGCAGTACGGTACGGTTCCTGTGTAGCAAGTTGGCGTATAGCTACGTGCGAAATATTATCATCATTAGAAGGTACCTGTACCGCCAGCTGGCCGCCTTCTTTTACCAGTGAAATAAGACGGGGAAACAATTTTACATGATCTCCGATCCACTGCATGGCTGCATTTGAAAATACCAGGTCGTATTTATTACCCTGCTCAATGGTATCCTCCACCGACTGTTGTATAAAATGTAAACGCTCATCAGCAAAAACAGCTGCCTTTGCCAGCATTTCAGCAGAAGCATCTACACCTGTTACCTGCGATTCCGGCAATGTATCGGCCAGCTTACGCGCCAGTTCACCAATACCACAGCCCAGGTCTGCCACAGAAAGACCTTTTTTCACAGTAACCAGGCCCAACAGGTCGTAAAAAGGGGCATAACGCTCGGTCTTAAATTTGTTGTACACGTCAGGATTCCACGGCATAACAATAATAATTTAAGTGAAAGAGAAGGCAGGATGGGTACCAAAGATACCAAAAACCACGGGCAATCGACGGCCTAAAAGCACACTGGCGATTGACAATCAGGCAGTTTTGACAGATAAAATAACCCGGCAGCCGGGAAAAAGTTGTAAAAAATTAGATTTTTAATCCTAATCTCCATTATCTTTGCAGCCTCAAATTTTTGAGACACTGCCTGATAGTATAACGGTAGTACGACAGACTCTGACTCTGTTTGTCTTGGTTCGAATCCAGGTCAGGCAACAAGCGCTCTCGGCAATAGCCGGGGGCGTTTTCATTTGGTAGCGTTGAAAGCTTGCTTCCATAAGCGTACAAATAGAGACGCCCAGGCTGCGTAGCAGCGTGAGCGCTTGGGTAATGTAAAGCGGGTTGGATCACAAGCGGCCGAAGGCCGAGAGCTAATCCAGATCAGGCAACCAACTAATTATCAAATGGTTATCCTTCAATCAACGCTCTGCGACAGTTGAAAGTGTCACTAAAAACGTCACAATTTTAAACTGCGCAGAGTATGAAAAAACTCACCTTCAATGGCTGCAGCCGCAGCCCCATTTCGTAACTCCCAAGAATTGGGAGACGAAAAAAGCCTCCGTTTTCTTCAGCAGCTTATATTTCTTTGTCTGAATTGTAGTTTTTGCCTTCAACCGTCTTCTCTTCCTCTACTTCAACACCGGCAATAAGTGCAGCAGCTCCATCGGATAGCATGTGAACCGGTACCGGGTTGCCGTTTTCGTCATATAGTTCCCTTACATCGGTAAACAGTATCTTCCCCAGCTCAGCCATTACCTTTTCCTAAGTGATCTCGTATTTGTCTGCTATCTTTTTAAATTAAGCCCTGCTTCTACATAATCCCACATCAGAGGGAACCGGCTCGAATTCCTATCTTTTCCTATATATAACTGAGCCTGATTGTGGGCAGTACTTTTGGAATAGCCTGCTTTTATTGCCGCTTCTAACTTATTACCCAGAAAGAAGGAACTCATCGCAGAACTCCTTCTGCCTGTCATTAAAAGGCCTTTTACCGGCAGGCTTCTTTTTAGGCTTTACTTTCTTCGCCATAGCCGGGAACATTTAGAGTTGAAACAATATTTATAATGGAAGACCTGAAGTCCTCATACAAATTAAGCTATAGCAAAGCATTCCCTACCAGCTTTGAGCCATTACCTGTATCCATTGACAAAGCAGTGGCTATTGCTTTTACAAATCCACGCTTAGGCGTGAACAATAATGGCGTTCCGTCAAAAACGAAAGGATGGAAAAGCCCGAGCATTACACCGGCAAACAGTAGCTTATTGGGAGTCGGTACCTGGTAGGATTCCGAAAGAGAGGTAATGAGCGACAAATCCTTAAAGCCTGATATTTCTGATTGCTTTTCAGCGATAAGCTGTTTTGTTTAAGCCTGGCTGCTTATGTGCAATCTCGTAACCAATAATCTGCAGTTCAGATTTTGTGAGGGTAAACTGGTTTTGCATAGTGTGCACAAAGTACAACCGAAGGTGTACACACTTTTACAAAAGCGTCGCCTTTACTTAACCACGCAGTTATCCACTGTTGTAAATAAAAGTTACATAACTATTAAAAAAATATTGATCAGGATTAGTACAGCTACAGAAAATCATTGTTATTAAATATAGCAGGAGTTACTATTTTGGGATAGCAATTTTTGCTCTATGGTTAAGTAACTCTGAGTTGTTAGCATTAATTATTGGAAATACTCCAACTTCCAATAAAATGTCCACTCACTACACTTCTGGCCATTATACCTTATCCACGGCTTCACACTTCCCTACATACATCCATTAGAGGGTGGCAATTATGCCATTAAAACAATTTGTTATCAGCATTAACTATGCTGTGAACATTATTATTATGTTCCATTAGAATTATATGATGGTGCCAAAAACCTGTTCATATGAATAAACAACAACCTGTAGAGAAAGTAAAGGACATCCTGATTCATTATATTATAAGCAGGCTCACCAATATAATACCGGGTATTGTACCTAGTGGAAATAAAGCCTTGCTTGATCTAGCGGATGGCATAAAGATCAGGCTCAATGCCGCCACTACCCTTCTTTATCCAGCCAAGTTTAATTGTACTGACCGTGTAATAGAACTGGTTGATGAGGAAGCTTACTTTGAAGTAGTGAAGCAGTTAAGTCCATCCGTGTCGGTAAGTGTTCCATTTATAGTTAAGGTAGTTCCCGATGGATAGGAAGCATTAAATGATGATTAACAGCCTCTTAGAAAGGACGTTAAGTTTTTTTCGGGATTCTTTTAATCATTTACTTTGGGCACATTGTTATAATGATACCCCTAAGCCTGTGCTTGTGTATCACCGATACCTGAGCCTTCAGATAAATCCAATTCATCTCCCTGTTAAGAAAGAAAGATTATCCTCAACTCAATTAGAGATTAAAAAAATCTTGTAGCCATTTAATGGCTGCAGGCTGTTTTAATTATAATTATTCACCAAAAAACCGAAAGGGGGTATTATGGGATGATAGAAATATATATAAGAATCCAGCCTCTCGACCTGGAGAGATTCGAAAAGGCTGGATCACTAACTCTTGCGCTCATTTGGGCGACAATTGTTCTGATAAAAATAGTTTTTATGCTATTTCAAGAACTAAGTTAGTGTAAACCCAAAGGGCGGGCGTAAGCTCGCCCTTTTTTGCTATTGTAGTAATGAGTTGTGATTTACTTTCTGAAAACTAAAACATCGTTTTTGCAACAAATGACTAAACCCGTAAGAAATTTAACTGAAAATACCAACACCGACTATTATAAATTGATCCTGATCATTGCGAATAATCAATTTATAAAAAACTGAGCTTTAGTTTGCAGGTTTCTGCTGCTATGATAGCTGGGTTAAGTTCATTTGCTTAGTGTTGACTGCCTGACACCAAGGGTTTCCCTGTATATTCGCGGAATGTACACACCACAAGAGGTTTCCGCCCTAAAGGGTTATTTTGATTCATTGGCCCGCCCCTTACCTACTGACATCGTATTATTCTCCGGTACCATAATCCGGAATACCGAGAACTTCTTAGATACAACCTTCACTACATTATTTAATGGAAAAGACAATCCAGTATTTGACACTTTTTATTTGCGCCTTGTAAGGCTGAAGGAGATTCTGGAATAACCAAAACTGTAACTTACCTAATAGTCCTGCATCCCATTGCTCTCCCCGGAAAGTAGCTAGTATTTATTATATCTGATGGATAGAAGGCCATTCGGAAGCATTATGCATAATATCTGCTAAACCTACTTTAAACGTATCATACGGGAATTTGATAAAAATTATTTTAATCCGGGTTAGTCAATCCCTGAACTTTTGTTGTTTATATAAATACCTAGCGATAAAAAGCATAGGACAATCCTCCAATTTCTGGTCCAAATACACGTCAAGCTTTGCCATCATCCCTTACTTGATCCTGAGAAGCTAAACTTCCTTTAAACATTCCTATTAATCTCTGCGGTGAGCTGTAGTCATTTATTGACTGTAGTTGTTAATATTATTATTAACCTTAAAAATTGAAAAGGAGGTATTATGTCATGATCGAAATTTATGTAAAAATCCAGCCTTCGGACCTGGAACGATTCGAAAAGGCTGGATCACTAACGTTTGCGCTCATTTGGGCGACAATTGAGTTAATAAAAGTGATTCAATCACTGAATTAAGACTTCTGTTAGTGGTTATGAAAGGGGCGGGTGTAAGCTCGCCC
This sequence comes from Chitinophagaceae bacterium, assembly GCA_047602185.1. Taxonomy (GTDB): domain Bacteria; phylum Bacteroidota; class Bacteroidia; order Chitinophagales; family Chitinophagaceae; genus PMP191F. The sequence goes on from JASGHY010000001.1 coordinate 3,479,854, forward strand.
TTTTTTACTATTGTAGGAATGAGGGTTGTGATTTGCTTTCTAAAAACTAAAACACGAATTTCTATACAAATGACTAAACCCAAGGGCGTTATTATGAAATTTCTCCTATTATTATAACCTTTTCAGCTTTTTATTGACTCTAAGCACAATTGTAAATCAATGCATTATAAAGGTTCGTATATGTAGCTCTGTTACCTAACTACTTTTTGGCTGCAGAGCGCCCCAATTCCACCTTTGCTGAAATACTATTTTATGTCAGTCGAAAATCCTACATATTCAATTGAGTTTCCCTTCCGGGAATCGATTCACACCGCAACTGTAACCATGTTGAAAGATAATTCTTTAGTAAATTTCGATGATGAAGATTTACGCCGGGAATTCGGAAGCGACCTAAGTTTTTATAGGCTTTCTGATGGTTGTGGTTTTGTCACTCCAGCTGCAGGTTGTGGCGAACCTTATGAACTCTTTGATACTCTCACGTTTATTCTTCAGGATTCAGAAGCGGGCCTTTCCCGGGTTATCTAAGATTACAGATGCTTGCTAGTACTTGCAAATACATAAAAAAAAGCATAAAAAACTAAAATGTTTTTCTAAGTACATTTTATTAACGAAGGTGGTATTTAAATTACCTTTATGCAGAACTTATTTTATCAAGAAGGTGGGCATATAAAAGCCCTTTTTGATTATGGGTAAATCCCAAAAAAATCCCGGACAGCAGTATCAATGCCTCCGGGTTATCAGCCAAGTGCTGGTAGTTTTTAGATTTATCCTTGAATTAGTGATCGTTTTAAAGAATCATTAATCAGGGATTTAATAAAGTCCGGCGTTCCAGCGCCGGCTTTCTCTTTTGTAAAATTACGTAAACAGTAATACTTTCTCCAACAAATAACAACAAATAACAACAAAACAAGCATAAAAGACTAAAACAACAGACACAAACAAACTTCAAATAACAACAACAAACAAACACAAACAACATGAAACCAGTGAATAACAGTAAATTACAGCATTAAACATTAACAAGGCGACCAGTTACTGAGTGGAACAACTACAAAGTCATTTGGCCTGGATATTCTTCAACCTCGTAATAACACCTTTCAGCGCAGCAACTTTATTCCTTAACACCTTGATTTCCAATTCCTCAGTCGAATACCAACACCTGCATTTTTCAACTTGGTTTTGCAGGCCTCTGTTGCGCATGCAATCCGTTGCAGGCATCCCATTTTCATTTTTTCTTCTCCCGGATACCCGTTAGCAGTTACGTTGTCTGTTGTCCAATCGAGCCTTGATGCTTCGATGTAGGATAAACGTTTTCCCATAATATTGAGTATTTAAAGATTTTGAATTTTGTTCACTACGAAAAAATTGCTGTGCATTAGTTGTGCATTCTGCTATTTATTCTACGTCATAATTTTGCAGCCCTAATATTGTTTGCATATGAAAAGTCTAATTATTCCGTACGGAAATCAGGAGTATTCCATTCAGTATTCACATGACACTATCCTGGACCACATAGTTGTTTCTGTATTTATTAATGATGAAAGGTTATCCATTGTCGTAAGGAACCATTTTCATTGTCTACAACCAATTGACAGAACGGTAAGATTAAGAGTACCACTTGTTAATCCGCTAAATCAAGAGGAAAGGACATTAAAAAATATTATCGCTAATTCTATTGAGGCTGATGTTCTTTAAAAGGCAACTTTTTTAAGTCCGGGTAGCATGTCGATATCCGGACTTTATTCTGGCCTTCCCGTTGTAGATATTACCTTGAACTTTACCACCCACACCCACGGGTTAGCGTCCCAGTATTCATATCCATTGATCGATTGAAATAACGTTCTGAATGACTCAATAGGATCAGCAAAGGAGAGGAGTGGTAGTCTTCGTTGGCAGGATCATCCCACCACGTATAGTTTTTATAATCGGCAATCAATTCTCCTCTTCAAATCTTTCGGCATCAATATTCCAATATTCAATGCCTTCGTTTATCGCATCCGAAACAGAAATTTCCTGCAATCTCTCACACCTGATTTCTTCCACCCTCAGCCAGATACGAGCTACTTCTTTGGGCATGTGGATAGAAGACTTCCATTGGGATAATCGGGTGCCAACTATATCTGCTTTATACTGATATAGATTAAAATACTCACTCCTCCTGTTACTAATGGCTGAAAACTTTCCCTCACCCAAAGCTGATCACCCGGTTTGCCGTAAGGGTACTTACAGGTAAATTTCGACTATGGGTGCCGCGCAAAAGTCGATAGCATGCATCCCATTATCAGAAATCATGCAATTGTGGGGGGCGTCAAATGCTAGAATTAAGTGTAATTGTATCGGGAGACATTTATATAGTACATACCAAAAACGGAATAGAGACTATTCATCTGGATCCTGATGACCCTGAGAAATTATTGCTGGTACCCTATAACGGTAACGCTAAAACTACTCCTATCCATAAAAGTGATATCTTACGCCTGTACCAAGCAGAGTTTGTCTTTAACCCACTTTAACCTTAAATCATATCACGTATGAAATCGACGATGCTTTTGCTTTCCCTAATTGTAAGTACCTCCGTGTTTGCTCAAACAGCAAAAGATGCGGCAACACAATCAAAGCTTGAGGTTTTCGCTCTAAAAACTGGTAGTCTTTTCAAAAGGGAATTTAAAGACATAGGAACAATAAGGCGCATCGACATAAAGGCCATAACTTTTACGGATGTTATTCAGCAGACTTCACTTAAAGGAGTTAAACTGGGAATGCCCATATCGAAATCTTATGGAACAACATCCGTTTCCAGTATCCTAGATCAAGATGAAATTGAAGCCTTCGTAAAATCCAGTAGGTTGCTATTGGATATGCCAACAGAAGGGACCAATAATTATATAGAGTATAATTTTATTAGTAGAGGAGGATTCCAATCAGGATCTTATAATGATAAAAAAGACGGATGGAAGTACTTTCTTCAATTAGATAGGTATGATAAAGATTCTTATGCATTTTTAGATAAGGAAGATTTTAAAAAGCTTGTAGACCTAGTTGAATCTTGTAAATAGGTAAATTAACTCCATTTTCAAGAACTACTCTATCGTATTGTTTACTCAATTTGTTTCCCATGAAAATCAGGTTAATCATCCTTACATTTTTCTTAATACTGGTATCAGTGAGCTGCTTTTCGCAGATCAGGATTGCAGAAGGAAGGGAAGCTGTTTTAAATAAAATAGTTACATTTTTTGCAAAAAAAGGGATCGCCATTCAAACCTTGGATAGGCCAACTGGATTAATAGTCTCAGTTCAACAGAGCTTCCTTGAACATTACTGTTATTTAAAAAACGGAGAACCTAAAACACCTGGCTCTCTTGTTATTTTGACTGATGGAGTGAAGGAAGATCCTTCAGTTGTTTCAGGCTATTATAACATCGTCCTGAAAGAGGAAGGCAACGCCACTGAAGTAAATGCCAGCATTGCCAATCTTCAGGCTTACTATGAAAAGAGGATGAGGGGGTATTCAAAAAAGTATGCTTTCTCTGCAAAATCTTCGGGAGTATTTGAAAAGGAACTTTTTGATTTTCTCAACAAATGATTTAAAAATACACCAAACCCTTACCCAGTAAGGATTTGAGCAAAAGAATAAGGGTGTCACTAAATGTGTCCACTATTTTTCACAACGCAAAAAACTAAGAAAAGGAAAAACTTAATACTGTCGCAGTCAAGTAGTTATGATACTGAAATTGGACCTAAACAGACTCTGACTCTGTTTGTCTTGGTTCGAATCCAGGTCAGGCAACAAGCGCTCTCGGCAATAGCCGGGGGCGTTTTCATTTGGTAGCATTGAAAGCTTGCTTTCATAAGCGTACAAATGGAGACGCCCAGGCTGCGTAGCAGCGTGAGCGCTTGGGTAATGCAAAGCGGGTTGGATCACGAGCGGCCGAAGGTCGCGAGCTAATCCAGGTCAGGCAACTAAAAAAACCGCTTTATCAGCGGGTTTTTCATTTTGTTTACGCTCCATAGGAAAGTAAACCTGTCAGGCCTAAACTGACAAACAAAGCCTCCTTATAAAAAGCAATTAACCTACCCGGGTCCGACCTGACAGGTTAAGCCTCTTAACGCAACTTGTCTGTTCCGGATAGTCAGTTATATTAAAATGACTTTATACCCATCACAAAATTGCCGGTTTTATCAATCACAAAATACCTGTCACCCTGCTGCACCTTTGCATACCCGTTCCTGAAGCTACTTGCCTTTTTATAAACACAGGGAATCTTTAGCTCACCCTTTCTGTCAATAAAGCCATAATATCCCCTGTTATCCTTTACTTCGGTTACCTGGCTCATCCCTTCTTTAAACTGTTCCCCATTATTATATTTCTTATCGGTAACAATCTTCCCCTCTCTGTTAATAAGCATAAACTCCGAACCGGTTGCCTTCTTAAAATTACCCTGCTCATCAAATTCCTTATTAAACCAGTTTCTTACACCAATCAATCCTTCGGAAATAAACTCGATGTTGTCAAACTTTTGCGTAACAGCCCTGATCGTATCGAGCTGCAGGTTATAAAGTATATCAACTCTCTGTGTCTTATTCAGGATCATTCCACCCACATAATCAATATGGATACCCGAAGACTGTGGAGAATAAAAAAGAAATGCATCCTTCGCTATGTATTTTTGCTTTCCCCTGGAGGCAACCAGGTCCTTACCCTGGCATACGAGGAGATAATTTGTGAGAGGGTTATAATAGTATAGCTCGTCGTAAATAAACGGAACAATCACTTCATTCCTGCTGTTAACAACACCCGTTTTATGAGAAAAAGCCTCTCCCCTATAAGCCTTATATAAATTATCGCCAATACTTTCCAACAGGTAATATTCAAAAGGAATTACCACCTGCCCTTTTCTATTGATCACACCGTATTTCCCGTTCCTATGCTTAACTATTATTCTGTCAATATTGCTCCAATCCCTGATATCCTCAACATCTTCCAGCTTATGAATAACATTTCCTTTATTATCAATGATATAATAGTTGTGCTGCTTATTAAGCAGGGTACCAATAAAGGCAAAGCCATTTAAAAAAGCGCTGGTAGTATAAATATCCTCATTGACCTGGAGCTTTACTATATTTCCAGACGTATCAATATATCCATATATATTGTTACTGGCATACACTGTAACAAAAGCCGTAGTATCAAAATCGTATAAAATAGAATACTGCTTTTCCAATCGCAAACGGATCAACTCCAGCTTCTTTTGAAGAGCTGTTTGTCCATAAGTACTGCAACAGGCCATTATACAGGATAATAGAAAAAAACTTCTGCAAAACAAGGAGGAGATCATTCTCATATTTACGGTTACCTGAAGACAAAACTAAAGATCTTCCGTAATATCTCTATCCCGCCACCAGGTACTTTGCAATAACTTCATACACCGGTGCACGTGGTTGAATAGTTCGTATTTGTTTTCTTTCCGGGGAAACAGCACCTAAGGCCCTTCGTACTGAAGAGGTATTCAGACTCCCTTTATGTGTTGGCAACGGCCTTGTATCAGGTTGGAAATGTGTAACACTTGGTAATATAACTCTTCGGATCAGCTTCACCTTTTTTGGCAAAACGGGGATGCTATTTTTGCTTTCCGGTTGTTTTAATTCCTCTTCTTTCTCTATCTTCTTACATTGTCTCGGAGTGCGCAATTTGATCTTCTTCTTTTTAAGCTCTATATCAGGGTAGTTTATCCCTTTACGATAACCCCAGTCGTAAAGCTGTTGCTCCAGGGCATTATTTATATCATCAACATTTTTCTCTTCTTTCAGCAGTCGTGCGGCAACACCGGTGAGCTTCTGGTACAATTCAAACATCTTCCAGCTCTCAGGGAGTTTTTCATACACGGCTCCTGCCAGTGCGGCTCCCAGGCCCAAACGACGGGCGTAGGCCATTGTCTCGACGAACTTCTTACCGGTCTTCACCCTGCGTCCGCTGAGGGAACTTTTCATACGTACATACCATTTGTCGCCCAGCCGGTAAAAAACCACGTCACCAAAAGTGCGTTCAAACTTAAAACGCCCTAACTGCTTTGCCATAAGCTGCCGTTTTGAGGTATTTTAAAAACCATCAGGATGGGTGTCAGAACTAAAAAGGAGTTGTTAATATTGCTGGTTTCGGAATGGAGGGATTTTGACATTTAGGGATAATAGCCCAATTATATGGCGAAGAATAGACCGGATCCATGAAATCCATATCCTCAATCCACGAAATCCGTGATTTTACGAAATGCGCTTTTACCATCCGGACGAATCGAACCGGTGATATACCCGTATGTTTACGATGATACCCGGTCTCACTCCCGGCAGATCGATTTGTATAAAAATAAACGAACAATCGCCTCATTAATTAAACATTCAGAAAGAAAAAGACCCAGGGATCAGCCCCCCAACCGCAGAGAACAAGAGAACCAGAGGTTTTCGCAGAGGGTCGAAGATGAGAAGTCCGGAAGAAAATATCGAATGCCGAATTTCGAAGGCAAAGATCGAATTGAAGAACCCGAAACTCTAAACCCAACACCCGAAACATATAGTTTCACATTACATTTACACCTCCAAACAATCAGCGTATGTACACTGCTATAAATCCCAAACTACCTATGCGTAGTAAAGCGGCAACAAGAGATTTCTATTTAAACCAGTTAGGATTCCAGGAATTGGGCAGTGCAGACTATGCGGAATATTTAATGGTACAGAAAGACAATATAGAGATCCACTTCTTTGAATTCAAGACACTTGATCCCAAAGAAAACTATGGACAGGTCTATATCAGGGTAAATGAGATTGAAGACCTTTATCAATCATTACAGCAAAAAGGGGTCAGCATACATCCTCAGGGACCTCTGCAAACAAAACCCTGGGGGCAAAAAGAATTCTCCCTCCTCGATCCCGATAATAATCTGCTGACATTCGGACAAAGCTTTTAAGAAAAGGCACAAGGAAAACAAATACGAAATTAGAAATACGAAGTACGGAGGAAATATCGAATGCTGAATGTTGAATATCGAATTTCGAAGTAAAAGCCGGAAGCAAATTGGCAGTTGGCAATTTGCAGTTATCAAATCCAGGATCTGGTATCCAGTAACCTGTATCCGGCATCTGGTGTCCGGTAACTTGTATTTCACGATTCACGATTGCCGTCTGCCGCTTCACGACTCTTAACAATCCCCTAATCCGTGTTCAAAAAAAAGGACAAACGCGGATAAACCGGTTTGCCCTTTCGCTATTAATACAAACTGCTGCTATTTATAACCTGCTGTTTGTTCCATTACTCCGCTGCTCAGGTCTATTTCACTTTGTGGAATAGGATAAGTAAGCCGGTAAGCAGGGATGTTCACATTGAGATAACCGGCCCCGGTCAAAAAAGTATTCATAATACTTATAGCGGTAGCGGGTTCCTTTCTTAACAGGTCGTACCAACGTTGATTCTCATAACCAAACTCCAGCCTTCTTTCCTTGTCGATCGCGTTACGTATTGCCTGTTGTGTAGTTAAGGTAGTTGTTGTGTACTGTTCCAGGCCTGCACCGGCTCTTTTGCGAACCCTGTTCAAAGGAGCCAGGGTAGCATCAGCAGGTGTGCCGTTCAATTCGTTCAAAACTTCTGCATACATCAGCAATACATCTGCAAAACGTAGTATAGGAAAATCATTGCCCGCATCATAGCTTGCAGCCGTAGGATCAAGAAATTTACCACAGAGATTACTGGTGGTGCTAAAAGTAGTTTTCTTTCTTATTGAATCCGCTGTTACAAACAATGCCAGGTAATCAGTACTGCCCCTGATATAGCGTGCGTCACCGGTAGCAGTATAAATGTAGCTGAATGTATTTCCTTCCTTATTTGAATTAGCCTTATAACGAACTGCAAAAATGATCTCCTGGCTCATTTCCTTATTAAGGGAAAAGATATCACCATAAGCATCTAGCAGATTATAAGTGGTGCCGGTAGCCAATGGCTCCAGCATTATTTTAGCATTGGGCCAGTCTTTCTGAGTAAGATATACCTTGCCCAACAAGGCACGTGCGGCACCTTTGCTTGCTCTTGCCAATCCATCCGTTGATGACCACGAAGCGGGACACATATCCAATGCTGTAGACAGATCAGAAACGATCAGCTTATATACTTCTGTGGAGGCAATGCGCTTAAACTTATCCTTCTCGGTGTAATTAATATTAGAAGTGATCAGCGGAACATCTCCATACAAACGCACCAGGTTAAAATACATCAGCGCTCTTATAAACTTCGCTTCCCCTTCAAAATACCTCTTCTTGTCTGCGTCTGTAACATTATCAAGATGCTTTAACACCAGGTTACAACGCGCAATAGTATTATAACTCTTCTGCCAGAAATCAAGTGTAAAAAAAGTAGACGGTGCATCAGTAAAACGTTTGATCGCGCCCCAATCACCTTCTATCGGGTAAATATTATTGCCATTATTATCACAACGTACCTCTGTCAGTTTGTATTCAATATCATATACCTGTTGCAAACCGTCATAACAGGCAATTACACCAGTCTCCACCTCGTTGGTATTGGCATAATAAGACTCCTCTACCAGGCTGGACACTGGTTTCTGATCCAGCAACTTGCTGCAACTGCCTGTAGCTACTGCTATCGTTAAGAATAATATATAAAAACGTTTGTTCATGATTCAAGGAATTAAAGATTTAAAACTCTGCATTAATACCAAAAGCAACCGTACGGGTAACAGGAGCAGCACCACGTTGGTAACCATAGCGCAACGGATCATCCGTATACTCATTCACGCCTTCGGGGTTAAAGCTGGTATAGCTTTTGGCAAATTTGTACCACAGGTTAGCTGTGCTCACATAAAATCTTAATGAACTTATTTTCCATTTGCTCAGCATGGTACGTGGCAAAGTATAGCCCACATTCAGGTTACGCAGTGCTATAAATGAAGCGTCCTCTACCTCCAGCGCACTTTCTGATTTGTATTTGGTTCTGGCCTGGTCTGCTGCAGAATAAGCCTGGTAGGCACTGGTACCAGTTGCAGAGAAATGAACCTCGTAGTAGTTAGGATCAGCATTAAACACTTTAGCGCCATGCGATCCCTGTAATACAAAGCTCAGGTCAAAACTCTTATAGCGGATATTGTTTGTCAATCCCCAGTTGAATTTGGGATAAGGCTGTCCCAAAACAGTTCTGTCTGCCTCGTTCACCGTACCATCCTTGTTCACATCCTTTGCAAACACCCTGTCGGCAGTAACACCTACAGGCCAGAAATTACCTGTCATTACACGCACCACGCTGTCATACTTATATCCGTAGAACTGTACCAGCGGTTGGCCCACTTGTGCCAGGAAGAAATTATTACGCTTGGGATCACCGGTACTGATCAGTGTATTATTAAGACCAAATGCTTTCAGCGTATTCCTATTCGTTGATCCGTTGGCTGCAACATCCCAGGTAAGGTCTTTATTCTGCAGCACTCTTACACTCAATTCAAGCTCAAGACCTTTATTCTCCACCTTGCCCTGGTTTACCCATACACCGCTGGCGCCGGTTACAGTTGGTATTGGCAGGTACAGCAACAATTTATCAGTAGTCGATTTATAAGCGTCGATACTCAGCCTCACTTTATTATTAAAGAAACCCGCGTCAACACCTGCGTTAAAGCTGAAAGTGCGCTCCCATCCCAGGTCGGGATTGCTGAAAAACCCTGAAGTAAACCCTGTTGAAATATTATCACTCAGGATAGCACCCACGGGTGTTACATTGGCATAAGAACGGTAATTCCCAATATTGTTATTACCCGTAGCACCGTAGCTGGCTCTCAATTTCAGGTCACTAACCGTTTTATTCTCCTTCCAGAAATTTTCATTACTGATACGCCAGCCCACCGATACGGAAGGAAAATATCCCCAGCGTTTGTTTTCTCCAAATCTTGAACTTCCGTCCCAGCGTGAAGCCACAGAAAGCATGTACCTGCTATCGTATGCATAGTTTACACGAACCAATGCAGAAGCAAGTGTATTCTTCTCCTTAGTAGAAGTACCGGCGCTCAATGTACCTGCATTCAGTGTAGGGATATTATCAGTAGCAAAATTGGTAGCGCTCATGCTGCTGCTGTTCACTTCTGTACCTTGTGTAGACACAACAGCTATCGCATCAATATCATGTGAGCCGATCACTTTTTTATAATTCAGCATATTCTCATTGATCCAGTCAACGGTCTGTACATTACTCAGCCCCGCTTTTGTAGAAGCCCTGGCCACAGCAACACCTTGTATCAACGGATCTACAGTAGCCCATGATTGCTGGAAAGACTCTTCCCTGTAGTTATTAATGAACACACCACCGGATACCCGTACAGAAAGGTCTTTAGTGAAATTGTACTTTACAAAACTGTTCAGGATATTCCTGAAAGAATAATTCTTGCTGGTAATACCATTCAGGTACGCATAGCCATTATTGCCTGCCGTGGCAGACAGGTTAATGCCCGTATATTTTTTATTCGCGGAAGGATCAAAATCACGCTGGTGTACAATATAGCCAACAGGAATACCGGTATAAGCAGCAATAGTATCCGTTGCATACAGGGGTAGCCAGGTAGCAAAAGATCTTAAAAGATCATGCAGCTTAAAAGGCAATGCCTGCTGCACGGTATAAGATGGGTTCACATTGATACCGATCTGCCATTTGTCATTAGGCCTGATATCAAGATTAGCCCTCACGCCATAACGATTGAATTTATTGGTGATGATCACGCCCTTATCCACCATCGCCTCACCTGCTACAAAATAACGTACCGTATTACTGCCGCCACTGACATTCAGTTGCAGGTTCTGGAAAAAGCCTCTTCTGAAAACAATGTCCTGCGGGTCAGTAGGTACATTAAATTTCTGTGCGGCAATGATCTCATTCGAAAGTGTTCCATGATTCACTTTCTTCACTTCCTCAGCCCATTCATCCAGCGATTTAAAATGATACCTGCGGTACACATCTTTAAAACCGGTAGATGAATTCAGGCTCACTTTTGTTTTGCCCGATTTACCGGAGCGTGTAGTGATCAGTACTACACCATTTGCACCTCTTGAACCATAGATGGCAGCAGAAGCAGCATCTTTCAGCACCTCAATAGATTCCACATCATTCATATCCACTGCAGAAAGATCTGTGGGAACAGGATACCCGTCAATTACGATCAGCGGATTACTGCCTGCCGTAATAGAAGTAGTACCTCTTATCTGTATGGTAGGTGCCGCGCCGGGTTGCGCATCTGTAGTGCGGATATTTACACCTGCCAGTTTACCAACCAGCGCCTGGTCAGCACGGGCTACAGGTATCTGGTTCAGATTATCATTCGTTATTTTAGCAACTGCACCGGTAAGATGAGACTTCTTTCTTGTACCATAACCTACTACTACCACTTCATCGGTCATTTTTACGTCCAGTTGCAATACAATATTCACCGGCTGGTTGCCACTAACAGTATGCTCCTGCGCGGTAAAGCCTACAAAAGAAAACACCAGTACTGCATTAGTATGTGCTTCTATCCGAAAGTTCCCATCCTTATCAGTAGATACAAGCCGGTCGGTTCCTTTTGCCTGTACAGTTACCCCTTGCATAGGCTTACTGTCTGCTGCCGAAACCACTGTTCCTGTGATAATACCTCCATTGCCTTTTTCCTGCGCCGATAAGTTGCCAGGTATCAGCAGCGGCAGGCAGATGAATAAAATGAATAAATACAATAGTGTTTTTGGCATAAGCAATTTTTTAAATGTTTCTGAAGACTGGTTTTTATTTGTGTGGGGGTGTAGAAGATGCAGGCAGTATTATCAGAACAGCGACGAAGGAAAGCGAAGAGTGTTTGCAACAAGGGATAAAAGACATAGTTACATATGTCTTTGTATAATACGTATGCACACTGGCATACTTCACGCAGCAGCATTAGTGAGTTGCTATACAACGCAGGCATTCGTTAGATATTCTACAGTAAGATTAAGCTGAAATGTACGGATACGACTAAAATGGCTTTTGATAGTTATTAAAACTTTCGGCACTTATGTTGGATAGCATCAAACAATGAGGTCAAATTCTGTCCGTAACTGCAGTAACAATCACTGAAAAGGTTCCCGGGAACGATGCCGGGAAGCCGGTAAAAATATCCATCCGGCACTGGCAGAATTTTCATTTTTTAGTCACATACTTCTTTCTTTGTACAAGCAAATTGCCATTACATCATACAAAAGATTGCAAACTATACCTGCACTGTCAAGTCCTTTCTTACTAACCATCCAGACAAATACAAACCAATGCGCATGAAACGAAACACCTTACGATTGATTGCTGTAAAACTGATTGCGGGAATACTGATCGGTTTCCCTTTGCTAACGAATGCTACTGTAAAACTACCGGCGCTTTTTACCAGCAACATGGTATTGCAGAGAAATGCTCCTGTCAATATATGGGGCAAAGCAGATGCCGGTGAAAAAGTAACCATCCGCTTCCTCAGCAAAACCTATTCAACAGTTACAACTAAAACAGGCGACTGGAAAATTATTTTACCGGCACTTACTGCCGGAGGGCCTTACACACTCACTATTAATGACATTACACTCAGCAATGTATTGGTAGGCGATGTATGGGTATGCAGCGGACAGAGTAATATGCAGTTTCAACTGCAGAATGCAACCGGGGGTAAAGAAGCAATAGCACAGGCTGCCAATGCCAATATCCGCTTGTTCACTGTACCAAGAGACCTGAAGTTCAATCCGCAAAGCGATATTGAAAACGCCTCTGGTTGGCAGGAATGTAACCCCTCCACTATTCCTGAATTTTCTGCAGTGGCTTATTACATGGGAAAAGCATTACAGGAAAAGCTCCGGGTTCCTATTGGTCTTATCCACAGCAGCTATGGAGGTACTTACATCGAAGACTTCATCAGCAAACCTGCCATGGATACTATACAAAGACTCAAAAGCATTTACAGTCAAACAGCAGGAAAAACAGAAGAGCAATTTATTGAAGACAGGAAAAAAGCATTATTGTCTCAATTTGGCAACATCAGCTTTTATACATCCGACAAAGTAATATGGGATACAGCCAATATCAATTTACCGGAAGTAACTGATCAATGGAAAACGATGAAGCTGCCCACACTATGGGAAAGAGCAGGCATGGAATTTACCGATGGCGTTATATGGTTCTATAAAGAGATCACACTTACAGAACAGGAAATAACAAAAGATGCTACCCTTAGTCTTGGTAGAATTGCCGACCAGAGCATTACTTATTTTAACGGGCAGAAACTGGGCTCATCTCCCGATAGCAGGGATTTCCTGAGAGAATACAATGTTCCTGCTGCATGGCTGAAAGCCGGTACTAATAAAGTACTGGTACGTGTTACCAACAAGGCAAGGAACGGTGGTATCTGGGGACCGGCTTCCAAATTATTCTTCAAAACTGCTGACAAAAATATTCCGCTTGCCGGCGACTGGAAGATCAGCATCCAACATGCAAAGCTGGCATTTCATCCCAATGACATTCCTTCATCGCTGTTCAATGCTATGATCTATCCGATAAAGAATTTCACCTGCAAAGGCATTACCTGGTACCAGGGCGAAAGCAATGCCAACTGGGCAAACGAATATGAAAGCCTGCTAAGCATCCTGATCAAAGACTGGCGAAAAGCATGGCAACAACCTTCGCTCCCTTTCATCATCATACAAATGCCCAATTACAAAACCGAAACAACAGATCCCGGTGAGATCAGTCAGTGGGCTGTAGTGCGTGAAGCAGAATTAAATTGTTCAAAGAATAAGAACAATGGCCTCGTTACCACCATTGATGTAGGAGAAGCCAACGACATACACCCCAAAAACAAAAAACCTGTAGGCGAAAGAATGGCACTGCAGGCTTTAAAAGTAGCTTACGGCCAAAAGATAATTGCCGACGGGCCGGTGTATCAACAGATGAAGATTGAAGGCAATAAAATAAGACTCTCCTTCGCAGCAGGAAGTGGCCTGGCAATTGGTAATGGCGAAACATCACTGAAAGGCTTTGCCATTGCAGGCAATGACAAACAGTTTGTATGGGCCAACGCAAAGATTGAGAATAATACCATTGTGGTATGGAGTGATGCCATCAAAGATCCCGTTGCGGTACGCTACGCCTGGGCCGATAATCCCGGAGCAGTGAACCTGTTTAACCAGGCAGGCATCCCGGCCTCTCCCTTCCGTACCGATAAATGGCCTGTATCATTAGAGACCATTCCCCGTTAAAGCATCCGGCATCATCATATCACTGTCGTTTAATAATGGCTGGTGAAGACACCAGCCACAAATGTACTCCCCGGCGGGTGTCCCCACCCGCCGGAATTAAAATTCTTAACTAAACGATACTGATTGTCATCTCAAATAAAAAGGAGAACAATTGTTCTCCTTTTTCGTTTTATGATAGGTCAGCTTATTGCAACAATCCCTGGAATTTAAATGCAGGTGTATTAACAAACGATTTGATCGCATTTCCCGAATAGACCTCTCCGTTTACCAATGTCAGCTTCTTAACAGACGCTTTCTCTGAAAAATCCACATCTTTAAAGTTTATCCAGAAGGTATTAGGCGTAAGCACTGTTTCAAAATAATATACAAGATTCTTGTGGTCAGATACAGAACGCCATCTTGTAGTAGAGATATTAGGTTGTTCCGGTGTAGTAATACCATAAGGAACAGAGCAATTCCTGATTATACTGAATGCAATGGCTACGGCAACACGTACATTATCTGTTTTAGGAACAGCCTCACTGTAAAAAGAAGCACGTACAAACCTGTCCGAAGCACGGTTGGTACCGGGCAACATGGTAGTACCGCCTATCTCTTTCCAGTATTCATTCAATGCAAGCTGTTTATCAAAGATCGGTGAATTGGTCATTACGTTATAAACCTTGCCATGATGGATAACCAGCTTTCCTTTTATGTATTCGAAGATCGCATTATCACCTTTGGCATCAGAAATGGATAAATGAAGCGTGGCATATCTTGTTTGTCCCGGCATATAATCAGATACAACAACAAATTTTTCCTGTTCCATATCTTTCACCGCTTCATCTACAGTAGCGTAATTATCCAGGATATATTGCACCCATGCAGCAATACTAAGTCCTGCCTTTTTCTGGTCCCATTTCGGATATTCCGATTCCACCAGCCACAGCAGGTTTGCCACCAGGCCTTTCTCATTCATACCGTCAGTGCTTGAAATATCGTATGCCGCAGCTATTACACTTCCATATTTGGATTTCCATTTTATTGAAGCAGGCCCTACCTCTCCGTTCCTTTCCATACCACGTGGAAAGATCCAGAGATTGGTCATAATATCTTCCCGCCAGTCCATTGACCTGGCAGTAAGGATCAGGTCGTTCAGCCCTTTGTACACTACCCTTGTACAGGCAAAGCCTTTATACAATGCACCGGCTACTACCAATGCCATTGTCAGCAAAACAGATTTGGTTAAGGTTCTCATATTTAATTTTTTAGCATTAAAAGTCACCAACAACAATTTGTTTAAAATGTTCAGGGCATTTCAGATGGCGCCACAGCACTTACAGATAACGGTAATTATATTCAACATTTACCCCTTTATAACGCCTATAAATTCCACAACCAGAAAGAGTTCTACTGCAATGCTCAAAATTGCCGGACTATGCCACTGATTTCATTTTCTGCCTGTATTTACTTAACTTCCTGTACGTAATACAATTGCCACTATGAGAATCTCTTATTCCTGGCTTCTTTTAACGATACTGCTTGTTGCCTGCCGCTCCGCTCAGAAATTGTATGAAAAAGGACTGTACGATAAAGCCTTCTTCAGCGCCCTTGATTACCTGAAAAAAAATCCAACCAATGCAGACGCCATAAAAATTCTGCCCAATGCTTACCAGCAGGCAGTTAACCAGTATAAAATGGCCATTGCCAGTGCCGGTAGCGCTAAAAGCAATGGGAAGGAAAAGGAAAGTGAGCGGCTTGCCCAGGTGTACAACAGCTATCTCTCCATGCAGGAGATGTACAATGCCTACAATGAGGCATCCCCGGGTATTCCATCATTTGCCCCGGTAAGCTATAGCCAGCAACTGGACAGTGTGTCAGAAGCCGCTGCCGACTTTCATTACAACAGGGGCAATACCATTATGGCCCGCAATCACACAGAAAAAAATGCACAGAAAGCTTACCTGCATTATAAAAAAGCTGATGAATACGTGCACGGTTATAGAGATGTATTGGAAAGAATGAAAGAAGCTTATGACCTTGCTTTCACAGACGTAGTGGTACGCACATTTGATCAGAAATTTGGCAGGTACAATATAAACGGTACTTTTTTCGAGAACGACATACTATGGAACCTCAATAACCTTGCACGTGACAGTTATTACAGGTTTTACTCATCCTCCGATGCAGCAGCACAAGGTGTCAATGCCAGCCAGTTGATGGACCTTGCCATCTATGATATCTGGTTCGGTAAACTATTTTCCAACAACTATTCATACAAGGTTTCCAAAGAAGTAGCAGTAGGCAAAACAACTGAAACCGTAACCGCAACAGTATTTGTAACACGCCGCGTCATTGAGGCACGCGCACTGATGGATTGTAATATTGTAAAACCGGGCAGTAATCAAAGTATCTACTCCAATCGTTTTCCTGCACGCTATACCTGGGAAAACCTTACCGGCAAATACACCGGTGATGCACGTGCACTGGGCGATCGTGACCTTGCCGTAATAAGAGGCGTTTTCAACAACCCTCCGTCATACGACCAGCTTTACCGTGAGCTTACACGTCAGATCATGAATGATTTTACTTTCCAGATGAGAAGCATCTACCGATAGCCTGTTATTGAACAGCTCTTACCGGTGTACCAGGCAGTTTTTCAGCTAGATAAATATAGGATTCGTGGTGGTGGTGCCTGAAGACCTGTTTAGGATCATCCGGATATAACTGGTGGTACGCAGAATCAGCAGCCAGCACAATGGTGGTACCGGTACGTACATAATCATTGCTTTTATAATATACAGGCTCTACAAAACCCGGCAGCTTCTTCCTCACTGATTTAGCCATATATTTTCCCAGGTATCGCTGAAAGCGACGCTGCGACCTGCGTGTAGGTTTATCCATCCTGTTATAAGCATGTCGCAGAAAAAGATTCTTCGGGAACTTCTGTTTACGGATCATCTGTTTGGCATTCAGGAATGGGTTAACAGTATTGTAATCGTTCAGCGTCTGTACACTTATAGGTACTTCAGGAACCCAGTCTGCGGAACTCACTACATTGTATGCCCAGCCATACTGGGTCATAACCTCATACTCATAAGCGTAATACAGGTTACCTGGCTTGGGAGCAGCCATACAGTAAGTTTTGAAACGGACATCTGCCGGAATACGATGCTGCCTTTGTAGACTGTACAGGTAAGAGGTAAGCAAAAAACAGATAGCACCGCCCTGGCTATGCCCGGTAATCACAAATTCCTTTATTCCTTGCTGGTAGCAGGAATCTATTTGCGGCAATATTGTCTTTGATAAAAATGCTATTGAAATTAGCCACCCCACATGCACCGCAGCCTTGGGGTCAGTAGCCAGTTCGTAATGAAAAGTATCAGTAGCAGACAATTGTAAATACCCTTTTGCAGGTACCATTGCAGCATAGGTATTTGCCAGCCAGCTTACCGCGCTACTGGTAGTACCACGTACACTGATAACCGCCTGCTGGTGGTTCTTATGCATCCAGAGATCCCAACGGTTTTCCAGGCCATTCACCGGCGAACGATAAACCAGTGAATAATTCTCCGGATCAGCAATATTCCTTCTGTAAGCAGTATCGCCTACCTGTGCACCTATCTTCAGAAACTCAATACACTCCTGCTTATCAAAACCAGGAGTAAGATGCTGAGCAATTGCAGAAAGGCTAAATAATGCCAGGAACAGGAAACAGGTATAATAACGGAGCATAAGGGGTAGTTTAATGGTGTTATGGCTTAATGAATGTTTGCAAACAGGTACGGGAGCTGTAAAGCAAATACGAGTGAAATGGGATTGCAGATTTTTAGTACTCAATAAACAGTTCCTTTTACAGAATCACCTGTACCTTCATATCCCCAAAAAGCAGTGATCATGAATAAAAAGAATAGCCTCACAGACCTGCTCCGGATCCGGTATCCCATTATACAAGCGCCTATGCTGGGTATTACCACTCCTCAAATGGCGGCCGCTGCTTCCAATACCGGTGCATTAGGCTCCCTTCCCCTGGGCGGCCTTGCGGCGGATACTGCAAAACAGCTTATTCAAAAAACAAGATCACTGACAGATAAGCCATTTGCCGTAAACCTGTTTGTGTACGATTATCCTCAGGCGGTTGATGCCGGGGACTTTGAGACCATGCAGCAATTATTACAGCAAATATGCAACGACCATAACATTCCCTATCAGCCACTTTCATTAGAAGATCTTCCTTTTCATTCTTACAAAGACCTGTTACAGGTTATCATTGAAGAAAAGGTACCGATAGTTAGTTTTACGTTTGGCATTCCCACAGATCAGGAAATTGCACTCATGCATCAGCATGGCATTATACTCCAGGGAACTGCTACCAGTGAAGCAGAGATCAGGTTACTGAATAAAAAAGATGTTGACATTATCGTGTTGCAGGGAACTGAAGCTGGTGGACATCGTGGATCCTTCTTACAGCAGGATCCATTACCACAGGTTCCACTATTGGACCTCCTCAAACTGGCTTCCGATGTTACCAACAAACCCATAGTGGCAGCCGGGGGCCTTTATAACAAGGATACTATCAGAGTAGCAATGCAATCAGGCGCACAGGCCGTTCAGCTTGGCACTATCTTTATTACAAGTGATGAAAGCGCCGCTGTTCCGGCATACAAAGAAGCTGTATTGAATAGTAATAGTGAAGAAAGTATGCTTACACGCACCTTTACTGGTCGCTGGGCAAGATGCATTCCCAATGAATTTACCCGGGCTCTTGAAACCGCAGGTCTTGCTGTTCCACCTTATCCCGTTCAGAATGTACTCACCACTTCATTGCGCAACTGGGCAAAGGAACATAATAATGAACAATTCATCTTTTTACTGGCGGGTAAAAATGCAGCAAAAGCACAACTAAGATCAACTGCTGAGATCATTACATCGCTTGTTGAGGATTAAGCCTTCTCTTCTTCTTTTATCTTTTTTTGCAGGTATTCAATATTCATTTGTTTGCCCGCTTCCAGTAATTGCCGGCAATACACGGTAAAGAAATGGTGCTGCATCAGCAATTGCAATGCTTTAATATGCCAGTGGGCAAAATGGAGATGTAACCTTACTTCCAGCTCCTGCCTCACCAGTTCATCTGTAACCTGGAAATAAGAAGTTCCGAAATGATAAGTATCAGCATCACATATAATTTCCTCCAGCAGGTTATGCGGGTGCGAGGGATATTTAGTAGCCATTATACAACCTGCTATGCGTGCAACAATCTCCGCATCAATTCCTTTATCCTCAAAATAACGCTTCATCAGCAGGCTCCCGTTCTCTTCATGATGCTCCATAT
Organism: Chitinophagaceae bacterium; assembly: GCA_047602185.1. Lineage (GTDB taxonomy): Bacteria > Bacteroidota > Bacteroidia > Chitinophagales > Chitinophagaceae > PMP191F. The sequence goes on from JASGHY010000001.1 coordinate 3,499,442, forward strand.
CACCTACCAGGTGGCCGGAATCATGAAACCAGGCCGCCGCTTGTAATACAAACCTGTCATCTTCGCCCAGGTTATAATATGCCGCTATTTCTTTACAGGATGCAACAACCCGCCTCGTATGTTCGAGGTTATGGTACAATAATGCAGGAACAGGATGTTGTTGAAAAAGAGAGACCACATAAGCTTCAATCTCTTCACATAGAGACTCATACTGCATGCAACAATTTACAACTTAATTCTGTGCACATTTTGACTATTACCTTATTCAAACAACAAAAAAGCTCCTTTGTACAAGGAGCTTTTCAGATTATAATATTTCATTAAGTAAATGCTGCTTAAAAACCCAACTCATAGGTAATGGTAGCTTTGCATTGAAGTGCAGTAGTAATAGCCCTGCGTGTAGTACCGGAAATAACGTATGAAAAAGAACTCGCCTTCAGGTAATCCTTCAGTTCTGTATCTGAATTCACAGGCAGGTTCAGTGTTGTAGCATACGAATCGGGGTTCGAAGTAAGTTGAGCCAGTATTACGGGTGTAGTAATGTTGTTCGATGAAAATGCGGCAGTGCAGGCAGAAAGCGCTGCAAAGTTGTTAGCCTCCGTACCATTCAGGAGCGTAAGGGTACACGATTTGATCTTGGCAGATCTGATACTGTTCACGCTGAAACCGGAAGCTTTGGCTTTGATCAGACTATCCACATTAAATGGTACACTGATCTCAGCAAGTGTTTGTGTACCTACCTGCTGCGTGGGAATTGTAAACTCAACATTGGCCATCTCCATGGTGATACTCAGGTTCAATGCATCCTTTACCTTATCACAGGCAGAGAATAAGGTTACAAAAGAAATAAGCGCAACAAGCTTTCCGAAGGTAAAACGGGTTTTTGTCATGGGTACGATTTTAGTACTGGTTGTTTAGGAATATGGTTTTTGCTAAAACTGCCTGAAAACGTGGTCGGCGCTAAAATATTATCATCAGTTTGCTTTAAATCAAACAAATACGTAAGACTACGGTAAACGGGAAACAAGAAATTCTGAAATGATATAGTATCTGCATCATATATCATTTCTTCCGCAGGTCTAATGTGCCGTTATTTCTTTAACTACCTGCCTCGTATGTTCAGGGTTATGATACAATAATGCAGGAACAGGGTGTTGTTGAAAAATGAAATGAGCCAAACACCATTCAACATAAATCATACAAAAACATAGAGTTACGCTACGCTACTTACAGATATCCCTGTCTGTGCAACGCTATATTATTATTTTCCAGATCGAAAGCAACAATCCCGGATATTTTGCGCCCTTATTTTGTTTGGACAGATCATGTGCCGTCTTATTCCACTTCTTCACACCATCTTTAAAGCCTACATCATGTTCAGAAATTACCTTAAAAGCACTTTTCGCAGCTTCCGGAAAAACATCACTTTTAGTTTGCTGAACGTAACGGGGCTTGCCATCGGTATCACCTGCTCCGCTTTGATCTTCCTTTGGGTAGAACATGAACTGACTTTTAACCACAATTTTGAGAAAAAGGACTACCTGTATCAAATAATGGAAAATCAGCTCAATGATGGAACATTACTCACTTCAGGCTCTACGCCAGGTCCGCTTGCACAGGCAATCAAAAACGAGATCCCGGGTATAAAGAATGCAGCCCGCTTAAGCTGGAGCATGGATCAGTTGATTGTGACAAATAATAAACTGATCAAACAGAACGGCGTATATGCGGACCCTTCATTGTTTTCCATGCTAACCATGCAGTTCCTTTATGGTAATCCGCAAAATGCTTTCAGTCAACCGCAATCAATAGTGATCAGTCAGTCAATGGCAAAAAGGCTCTTCGGCAACAACAACCCGGTTGGCGCCACAATAGAAATGAACGGTAAGCTGGGATATAGTGTGGATGGGCTTTTTACTGTTACTGGCGTGTACAGGGATTTTCCCGGCAAATCCTCCTATCATTTCCAATGGATCTCACCTTATGAAATATTTGAAAACAAGAACACATGGATAAAACCCTGGAGTAACAACCTTACAACTACATTGGCCGAATTGGACCCGACCGCCAATACTACAGCTATCAACCAGCAGTTGTCTACATTTCTCAGTATCAAAGCAGGCACTTCCAACCGGCAATGTTTCCTGTTTTCCATGAACGACTGGAATCTGCGCAATCACTTCACCAACGGGCAGCAGGATGGTGGTAAGATCAGGTATGTGCAGTTGTTTTCCTTAATAGCATCTATCATTCTTTTTATTGCATGCATCAATTTTATGAATCTATCCACCGCACGCTCGCAAAAGCGTGCCCGCGAAGTGGGCGTACGTAAAGTAACAGGCGCAGCCAGGAGCAACCTGGTAAAACAGTTCATTTCAGAAGCACTCGTGCTGTCGTTTGGAGCTGTACTATTATCTGTTATTTTTATTTATCTCAGCCTACCTGCATTTAACGAATTGGTACAGCAATCACTTGCAATAAATATTTTTGAGCCGCTGCACCTCGGTTACCTGTTGGCAATTGGCTTTATCACTGGTTTGTTATCAGGCAGCTACCCGGCTTTTTACTTATCCGGTTTCAACCCTGTAAAAGTGCTGAAAGGCATTAAGCTCAGCAATTCACCCGCAGTGATCCTTATCAGGAAGGGGCTTGTTGTTACACAATTTTCTGTTTCCATTGTATTTATCATCTGCACCATTATTATATACCAGCAGGTTCACTATATAAAAGCGCGCGATCTTGGTTACAATAAAAATAACCTCATATACATGGATCTGCAGGGTGGGTTAAAACAGCATTTCAATATAGTACGTGAAAAACTACAGGCAACAGGATTTATTGAAAATGCCGCATTAGGCTTACACAATCCACTGCATATTTACAGCAGTACTGACAGGTTCAAATGGCAGGGCAAAGATCCTGGCAACAATGTAAGTATTCATTCAAATGTTGTAAGCCCGGAATATGTTTCCACGCTCAGAATGCAGTTGACAGAGGGACGGGATTTTTATAGTACTCCCGGTGCAGATAGTAACCATATCATTATTAATGAAAGCATGGCCAGGTTAATGGGAAAGGAAGGGAAATTAGGAGCTACTATTACAGTTGACAATTACCCGTTACAGGTAACAGGCATTATTAAAAACTATGTTTACAACGATATGTATGCTTCCGGCGAACCCTTTATTCTCTTGTGCAACCCCGCTCCTGCTACAGGAATGCTGATCCGCTTTAAAGATGGCATAGATATCAGTAAAGCCCTTTCTGCAACCGAAACTACACTCAATACTATAAATCCGGGCTATCCTTTTGAATATACATTCATAGATGATGCATTTAATCAATTATTTACTACAGAAACACTGATAGAAAAACTGGCAGGTGTTTTTGCTGTACTGGCCATATTCATATCCTGCCTGGGATTATTTGGACTGGCTGCCTTTACTGCCGAACAACGTATCAAAGAAATTGGTATCCGTAAGGTGCTGGGAGCACCCGTATACAACCTGGCGGGTTTGTTATCCAAAGATTTTCTGAAACTGGTTATCTGGGCCTGTGCAGTTGCATTTCCACTGGCATTGTGGGCCATGCACAACTGGCTGCAGGAGTATGCTTACCGCACTGCCATCCATTGGTGGGTATTTGCATTGGCAGGTGGTTCCGCACTTGGCATTGCATTACTTACAGTAAGCTCCCAGGCCATCAGAACTGCATTGACCAATCCTGTAAAAAGCCTCAAAACGGAATAATTTATCCTTCGCTGCTACCACTTATAGCAGATAAACCGGTAAACATAATTTTACTTACCATATCTTTCGTACTTCAGTAAATGCTTCATATTTTTTTTGTAAGTTGTACCGCTAAACTTAACTGGCTGTTTCTTGAACGAACTGGACCTGATACAAAGACTGCGGGCAGGAGATGAACTGGCTTTCAAACAATTGGTGGAAAACTACCAGGATCTGGTATTTAACACAGCCTTAGGCGTTGTTCAGAATACAGAAGACGCCGAAGACGTAGCCCAGGAAGTATTCATACAGGTATATCGTTCCATTGACCAATTTAAGGGAGACGCCCGTTTATCCACCTGGATCTATCGCATTACCACTACCAAAGCACTTGATCATATCCGCAGTAAAAAGCGGAAAAAGCGCTTTGCGTTCATCACCGGTCTGTTCGGAAATAATGGTCAGCTACTGCATGATCCCGTGGATTTTAATCATCCCGGCGTAGCCATGGACAAAAAAGAACAGGCTGCTTTATTGTTTTCCATGATAGACAAATTACCGGAAAATCAAAAAGTGGCATTCAACTTGCACAAAACAGAACACCTTAGTTATCAGGAGATTGCAGATATCATGGGCATTTCAGTGTCGGCAGTGGAGTCCCTGCTGTTCAGGGCAAGACAAAACCTGAAAAAGATGCTGGAAAAGGCTTTATTCACAAAGTAATTCACATGACAAGTTTCGGGCGCATGTTTTATTACAGGAAAACGTCAAATAGATTAGTTTACACATAAATTCAGTTTTATGCCAACCGAATATAACAATCCGGGAAAAATAGAGAGCATCCTTGATGGGTTGGATGGCATGCAACGTGCTAAGGCTCCGGCCTTTTTCTACACCCGTTTAAAGGCAAGGATGGATAGAGAACTCGAAAGTTCAGGAGGTCCGCTGGTACGTTTATTGACCAGACCGGCCCTCGCACTCAGCCTTGCGGCTATTATATTGATAATCAATGCAACAGCCATTCTGCAGATGTGGAATTCAGAAAGTGCGGCGCCGAATGTTGCAACCGAAAGTACACAGTTGGTAGCTTCCGATTACCCTATCAGTACTTACCCTGTGTATGATGAAAACCCTGTTGAACCATGACGAAATTTCCGAGGCAAAAATGGCTCATGTTATTGGTAGTTATTCTCCTGTTGACCAACATCATAACCCTTGCGTTCTTTTGGTCAATGAGACCGCAGCACCATGATGCGCCCTTCCAGAACCAGAAACCCGGTGAACGGGAAAGAAGGATGGGGCTTTTTATGGTGAACGAGATGAAGTTTGACAAGCAGCAGGAAGATACCTATTGGAAATTGAGAGACTCAATGGTAAATCAACAGCGTCCGCTGATGGATTCTATCCGGGATGCTAAAAAACAATTCTTCGACTTACTGAAACAGCCCGCTCCTGCCGATTCTGTGGTACGTGCTGCCAATAACAATGTTGCAAGACTACAGCAGAAACTGGACATGCTTACTTTTACGCATTTCCAACAGGTGAGAACCCTTTGCAAACCTGAGCAGGTTGCCAAATTTGATACTGTAATTAAAGAGATCGTTTACCGCATGACTACCTTCCGTCGCCCCGGCCCGGGAGGACCAGGGGGAAAACCCGGAGATAAAGATTCATTAAAAAACAACTAGCCCATTTGCAGATCAGCAACTGTGGAAATAAAATAAAAAAGGAAAGTGCGAATGATGTCATTCGCACTTTTCTTTTTTATAAGCTCTGTTCTTTTGAAATCACGTAAGCTCCAATTAGCGAGGGAGTCTCAAAACGCAGCATTTGCACATCAGCACATTTGCTAATTAGCACATTATTTCTTCGGCTCCGGCTCAATAATATCCCAGAACTGCTCTACTCTCGCAACCCAGGTATTCTGATCAGCCACCTTCATGCGGGCTTGCTTGCGCTCCTCGCTATCCTCTGCAATAGCCTTGTCAATAGCCTGGATAAACTCTTCATGCGTATCCACTACATAGGCTACATTATTAAAGGAGTAAATGTCTTCAGAAAAATGCGTGGCGATTACCGGCTTACCGGCAGAGAGATATTCATTTATCTTAAGCGGGTAAATGCTTTTGGTAAGCGTTGTCTTCCTGAAGGGGATCAATACACAATCGAAATATTGCAGGTAGTTAGGTAACTCTGTTATCTTACGGGGTCCTGCAAAGATCACGTTGGGCAATTTATCCAACCCTATATCCGAAGGGCCCGTGCCCTGGATGGGGCCTATGAAGAACAATATTTTATCGTGATGATATTCAGCGACTTTCTTCAGCAGCTCGAAGTCTGAACGATATTCAATGCTACCGGTATAACCAATGATCTTCTGGGTAATATGCTGCAGTTCCGCCGGTTTAGGTAATACCTGTGTAGCTGCTTTGCGGAAATTATCAGCGTCGGCAGCATTCGGGTGAAAATGCACATTCTTTGAGAACGGAGATTTCAATCTCGTCAATTCTTTAGATGTACATAAGGTATAATCAAAATTACTGATGATCTCCTCTTCCAGTCTTGTTCCATGACGATTAGAGTAGGCTACCTGCGAAATATCATCCATTGACTGGTAGATACTTCTTACAGGTTGTATATCAGCAGGCAGCTTCCGTACAAAATAAGGATCAAAGAAATTCACATAGATGAAATCTTTGATCTGGTAATCCTTGATTACCCGACGGATCACTTTCAGGATCTTTTTATCATTATAAGCAGCAAGCGCGTTGTACAGCGGCCCTGCAGGAAGAAAGTTAATAGGAAATGTCAGCTCAGGTGTTACCACGGTTAAATTAGCAGGCAGTGTGGATGGGTTAGTATAAATATTCTTTCCACTCAACAAAGCCTGTTTGCGACGCTGAACATCCTGTTGCTTGCGCTCTTTAAAATAATCTTTCCAGGAATAGGGATGGTCGATGTAAAATACACGGTTATTCCGTGCAAATACTTTTGCCAACGACAAAGAGGGAGATGAAATTTCTGCATCCCATCTTGATAGTGTAAAACAAATGATATCGCAATTCCGGTTCATATTCTGAGTGGTGGGGGATAGTGAATAGTCAATTGTGAATGGTGAATACACACCCTTAACCCTAATTCCCTTATAAACTTATCAACCTGTTAACTTGTCAACTCATCTGCACGTTTTTCCTTCCTCATTTCACATTCCATATTTCTCATTCTTCATTCCCCCGCTACCTTCACCCTTGCTCCCTGATCTTCACCAGGCAACGCTGCAAACTATCTTTCCATTCGGGTATCTTCAGGTCATACACAGCCTGTATCTTATCTGTGTTCAGTAATGAAAAAGAAGGTCTTTTTGCAGGAGTGGGATATTGCGAAGAAGGAATAGGATGCACATTACAGCTACTGCCGGAGAGCTCTTTAATCGCTACTGCAAAATCATACCAGCTGATACGGCCAACGTTACTGTAATGATATACACCGGGCTGCCATGTAGCGGCATCCCATTGATGCTTACTTACGATCGACATAATAGCTGTAGCCAGGTCTTCAGCATAAGTAGGCGCACCTACCTGGTCATCCACTACATTAATATCCGGTCTGTCCTTCATCAGGCGCAGCATGGTTTTTACAAAGTTGTTACCAAAGGCCGAATATACCCATGCAGTACGTATTACAATTGAAGCAGCATTCTGCAACAAGGCAAGAGCTTCACCTTTCAGTTTAGAAAGACCGTAAGTATTAACCGGGTTGGTAGGTGTTGTTTCTGTATAAGGGACCGGCGAAGTGCCGTCAAACACATAATCAGTAGAAACATGAACAAACTTACAGCCAATAGCATAGCTGGCACTTGCCAATACGCCTACCGCAGTTCCATTCACCGCAAAAGCCTTTTCCTTTTCGGTTTCAGCTTTATCAACAGCAGTATAGGCAGCACAATTGATACAATATGCCGGTTGGTGTTTCTTAAAAAATTCTCTTACCTGTTCAGATTGTTCTATTGGTAACTCCTCACGTGTTACAAACACAAAGGAAAACTGTGCGTATGCATCAGCCAAACCTCTCAGCTCTTTACCCAACTGGCCGTTGGCGCCTGTAACAAGAACAACTGGCTTTGACATATTGTAAGGCTTTAAACCACTGTGGTGGTCCTGAATTTAAAACACAAAATTATTCTTACACTCTGCAAACGTAGCATTCACTACGTCTTTTTCTGATACGATCGCTTTATCGGCAGGGATCTGCCAGTCGATGTTCAATGTAGCATCGTTGTAAACAATACCACCCTCGCTCGCTTTATCATAAAAAGCATCGCATTTATACAGTACCTCGGCAGTTTCGCTTAGTACAGAAAAGCCATGCGCAAATCCTTTGGGAATGTATAATTGCTTTTTATTTTCTCCGGACAGTTCAATGCTATATACTTTACCATAGGTTGGTGAGCCTTTGCGGATATCCACCGCTACATCCAGGATCTTACCAACCAATACTCTTACCAGTTTGCTTTGCGCGTGTGGAGCTAATTGATAATGCAACCCGCGGATAACGCCATAGCTGGATTTAGATTGATTATCCTGCACAAAAGGCATAGGAATACCCTGATCGGAAAATGTTTTCTCATTAAAGGATTCAAAAAAGAAGCCGCGGCTATCTTCAAATACTCTTGGTTCAAAAACTACTAATCCCTGTATTCCGGTTTCTATGAATGGCATGTAAATGTTGTTGTGAGTGGTGAGCAGTGAATGGTGAGTAGATCGCTGTAACTTTTATATTTATTACACAACCTCTATGCCTCTACCAAAGTCAACATTACACCATAAAATTTATTATTTCGCTATACCTATAACTTATTACCTGTACCAGCGTTAGGCGTTCAGCATTTAGCGCTTTGCGTATTGATCGGCATAATAATGCTGGTAATCGCCCGAAGTAACGTGTTTTACCCATTCTTCATTCTGCAGATACCACTCTACTGTTTTTTCCAGTCCTTCCTCAAACTGCAAAGACGGAGTCCAGCCCAGTTCTTTATTCAGTTTGGTAGCATCAATTGCATAGCGGAGATCGTGACCAGGTCTGTCTTTCACATAAGTGATCAGACCGGCAGAAGTACCTTCCGGTCTGCCCAGTTTTTTATCCATGATCTTGCAAAGCAGGTGTACCAGGTCAATATTGGTCCATTCATTAAAACCGCCAACATTATACTTATCACCGGTTTTACCATTGTGATAGATCACATCAATAGCACGTGCATGATCTTCTACAAACAACCAGTCACGTACATTCTCTCCTTTGCCATAAACAGGCAGTGGTTTGTTATTCTTGATATTGTTGATCATCAGGGGGATCAACTTCTCAGGAAAATGGTTAGAACCATAGTTGTTAGAGCAATTGCTCATTACAACCGGCAAACCATAAGTATGATAATAGGCCATTACAAAATGGTCTGAAGATGCTTTTGAAGCAGAGTATGGTGAACGCGGATCGTATGACGTTTCTTCTGTAAAGAAGCCTTCCTCGCCCAGGGAGCCATATACTTCGTCAGTAGAAACATGATAGAAACGTTTGCCTTCTATATTTCCTGCCCAGCTTTTACGGCTGGCATTCAGCAATACGGCTGTACCCAGTACATTCGTTTTTACAAACGCCAGGGGATCCATGATAGAACGGTCTACATGGCTCTCCGCAGCAAGATGGACAACTCCATCAAACTTATATTTTTCAAACAAAGCACCGATAGCTGCTTCGTCAGTAATGTCAGCTTTTTCAAATGTATAATTACTCTTATCCTGGATGTCTTTCAGGTTCTCCAGGTTACCGGCATAGGTCAATGCATCCACGTTTACAATTAAGTAAGCGGGATATTTGTTTACAAACAGGCGTACTACATGAGAACCGATAAAACCGGCTCCGCCTGTTACCATGATTGTTTTTGTAAATGCACTCATTATAAACTCCAGTATTTTCTGCTCGTAATTTTGTTTCTGTATATACCTTTAAGATCTATTATCAGCGCCTCTTCATTGGTAATGGATGCGAAATAAGCATCATCCAATTGTAAATAAGGCTGGTGTGGTACTGTAATGATCACTGCATCATATTTCTTTCCTGCGTCAGAAGAAAGATGCAATCCATATTCTTTAAATACATCCGGCGCTTTTGCAAAAGGGTCCTCTACATCCACATCTATATGAAAAAGCAGTAACTCTTTCACTGTATCTACAATCTTCGAGTTCCTGATATCATATACATTTTCTTTAAACGTCACTCCTTTTACCAACACCTTCGGCAAACCCGAATGCCGGAATACATGTGTAATGATCTTTCTTGCCACATACCTTGCCATATCATCGTTGATATATCGGCTGGCAGCAATTACCCTTGAATCATATCCCAATGATGCTGCTTTGTAGGTAAGGTAATAAGGATCTACCCCTATACAATGTCCTCCAACAAGACCCGGATAGAATTTCAGGAAATTCCACTTGGTACCTGCAGCTTCAATTACATCATACGTATTTAAACCCATCCGGTCAAAGATCAGTGACAGCTCATTCATCAAAGCGATATTGAGATCACGTTGTGTATTCTCAACGATCTTGGACGCTTCTGCCACTTTAATAGAAGGTGCTTTGTACACACCTGCCTGTACTACCAGTTCATATACTTTAGCAATTTCTTCCAGCGCTTCACTATCTGAACCTGAGACTACTTTTATTACTGTTTGCAACGTATGTTGCTTATCTCCCGGATTAATGCGTTCAGGGGAATATCCCAATTTAAAATCCTGCCCCGGCTTCAGACCGGAAAGCTTTTCCAGTACAGGTAAACAATCTTCTTCAGTACAGCCGGGATAGGTAGTAGATTCATACACTACATAACTACCTGGCGTAAGAGCCTTACCTACCGTTTCTGAGGCAGCCATCAGCGGCTTCAGATCAGGAATATTATACCTGTCAACCGGGGTTGGTACTGTTATGATAAAGAACTGCGCAGTTGATAATACTTCTGGCTCGCTGGTAAGCAAAATATCCAGCTCTTTTTCCCGGACCTCTTGCTGCAGGCCCTCTACATGCTTACTGTTGATATCAAAACCGATCACACTGATCTTTTCTGCAAAGGCATAGGCCAGCGGTAAACCCACATAACCCAATCCTATTACAGCAAGCGATGCTTTCTTATTCACTAATGCCTGGTACATATGCAATTCCGGGATTTTATAATTGAGGGATTTTAAGACCGCTCAGCAAATCTTAAAATCCCTCCTTATCTCAAAATCAGCAATATGTGATGTTCCTATTTATTGCTTACAAACTCTTTCGGTTGTTTGAACCAATCTTCCTGTGGCAATGCCTTGAAGTAATCGTAAGTAATTTTCAAACCTTCCTTACGGCTTACCTTAGGTTCCCATCCCAGTACTTCTTTCGCACGTGAAATATCCGGTTGTCTTTGCTTGGGATCATCTACAGGCAGTGGTTTGTACACGATCTTCTGGTTGGTACCGGTTAAAGCAATTACTTCTTCGGCAAACTCTTTCAGGGTAATTTCATTGGGGTTACCAACGTTTACCGGGAAATGATAGTCGCTCATCAGTAAACGATAAATACCGTCTACCAGGTCATCTACATAGCAAAAGCTACGTGTCTGAGAACCATCGCCAAATACAGTAAGATCTTCACCGCGTAAAGCCTGGCCAATGAATGCAGGTAATGCTCTGCCATCATTGAGTCGCATACGGGGACCGTAGGTATTGAAAATACGAACGATGCGGGTCTCCAGTCCGTGGAAATTATGATAAGCCATGGTCATCGCTTCCTGGAAACGTTTGGCTTCATCATACACACCCCTGGGGCCAACAGGATTTACATTACCCCAGTATTCTTCATTCTGTGGGTGCACCAATGGGTCACCATAAATTTCAGAAGTAGAGGCAATGATCACTCTTGCATTTTTGGCTTTAGCCAAACCAAGACAGTTGTGAATACCTAATGAACCTACTTTCAGGGTCTGGATAGGTATTTTCAAATAATCGATGGGGCTGGCCGGAGATGCAAAATGCAGGATATAATGCAGTTCACCGGGAACATGAATGAATTTTGAAACATCATGATGATAAAATTCAAATTGCTCCAGTTTGAACAGATGCTCAATATTGCGCAGGTCACCTGTAATCAGGTTATCCATCCCTATAACATGAAAACCTTCTTTAATGAAACGGTCACAAAGATGTGATCCAAGGAATCCGGCGGCGCCGGTAATTAAAACTCTTTTGCGTGCCATGCTATAGTTTATTTTTGAGAAGTTCCGTTTGCAGGAATAGCGGTTGCTCTTCCAATACTTTCGTAATAAAATCCTAACTCTTTAATAGCGCTTGTTTCAAACAGGTTACGACCATCAAAGATCACTTTATTCTTCAACGCGGTAACTATTTTCAGGAAGTTAGGTGTACGGAACTCGTTCCACTCAGTAGCAATGATCAACGCATCAGCACCTTCAAGACAATCGTATTGATTTTCAGCATAGCTGATCTTATCGCCGATAAGATTACGTACGTTGTTGATAGCTTCAGGATCAAATGCAGATACAGAAGCGCCCGCTGCTGTCAGCTCATCAATAATGTATAAAGCTGGTGCCTCACGAATATCATCTGTATTAGGTTTGAACGCCAATCCCCACAAAGCAAATTTTTTGCCTTTGAGATCATTGTTGAAGTATTTTTTGATCTTGGGCAGCAGGTGTAATTTCTGTTTCTCGTTCACATCCATTACTGCATTCAGGATCTGGAATTCGTAATCAACTTCTGTAGAAGATTTTACCAGGGCCTGTACGTCTTTGGGGAAGCAACTTCCGCCATAGCCAATACCAGGGAACAGGAATCTTTTACCAATACGATCATCGCTTCCTACGCCACGACGTACCATGTCCACATCAGCACCCAGGCGTTCGCACAGTTGCGCAACCTCGTTCATGAAAGAGATCTTGGTAGCCAGGAATGAGTTGGCAGCATATTTAGTAAGCTCAGCAGAGCGAACATCCATGAAAATGATGGGGTTGCCTGAACGTACAAAAGGAGCGTACAATTCGCCCATTACTCTATTAGCTCTTTCAGAAGCAGCGCCAATTACTACGCGATCAGGTTTCATGAAGTCATCAACCGCTACACCTTCACGAAGGAACTCGGGGTTCGATACCACATCAAATTCGCCTTTATAATTTTTAGCTACTGCAGCATGTACTTTCTCTGCAGTACCTACAGGCACAGTGCTTTTATCAACGATTACTTTATAATCCTTCAGGATCTTACCAAGGTGATCAGCTACACCCAGGATGTATTTAAGATCTGCAGAACCATCTTCTCCCGGAGGAGTAGGCAATGCTAAAAATATGATCTGCGCGTCTTTAATCCCTTCTTCGAGGCTGGTAGTGAACCGAAGTCTTTCTTCTTTCAGGTTACGGATGAACAACTTTTCCAATCCGGGTTCATAGATAGTGATCTGCCCGTTAGAAAGCTTTTCTACTTTCGACTTGTCAATGTCTACACAGGTTACGTCATTTCCTGTTTCTGCAAAACAAGTGCCGGTAACCAGCCCAACGTAGCCGGTTCCTACAACAGCAATTTTCATTTTTTGTATATTTTTTTGATAAGGGAAAGGTTTATAGAAAACTCTATTTACCGATTTACATATTCCAGTACTTTACCTGTAATGAACTGCAATTGTTCATTATCAAGCTCAGTATGCATTGGCAAGGAAATCACCCGTTCTGTAAGCCAGTCTGTTGTAGCCAACTGGTAGCCCGATCCACCGAAAGCGTCAAACATCTTCTGACGGTGAGCCGGCACGGGATAGTAAATCATAGAAGGGATTGAATGCTCTGCAAGAAACTCGTTCAGACCATCGCGGTTCACTCCTTCAAGGATCAGTGTGTACTGATGAAATACGTGGCTTGACCAGGATGCCCTGAAAGGCGTTGTGATCTTTGGATGATTGGCAAAAGCCTTATCATAAAAATCAGCAGCCTGCTGGCGGGCAGCAATATAAGCATCGAGGCGCGGCAATTTTACATTGAGTACAGCAGCCTGCAATGAGTCCAAACGGCTGTTGCAGCCTACCAGGTCATGGTAGTAACGCTTGCTCTGGCCGTGATTGGCAATCATTTTAAGCTGGTTGGCTAACGCATCATCGTTGGTGAATATTGCACCGCCGTCTCCGTATCCACCCAAATTTTTTGAAGGAAAGAAGGATGTTGTACCTATTGTGCCTATTGTTCCTGTTTTCTTCACCGTTCCGTTGCTGAAGCGATAGTCAGCCCCGATAGCCTGTGCATTGTCTTCAATTACGTACAGATTGTGTTTAGTTGCAATCTGCATAATTGCTTCCATATCGGCAGACTGTCCGTATAAGTGAACGGGAACAATAGCTTTGGTTCTGGGTGTAATTGCTTTTTCGATTGACGCAGGATCAATACAAAAAGTCTTTGGATCTACTTCTACAAACACAGGCTTCAAACGCAACAATGCTACCACTTCGGTAGTGGCCACGTATGTAAAAGAAGGCGTTATCACTTCGTCACCCGGTTGCAATCCCAATGCCATCATAGCTATCTGGAGAGCATCGGTACCATTTGCACAGGGAACTACATGTTTTACATCAAGGTACTTCGCTAAGGCGGCAGAAAAATCAGTAACTGCCTTACCATTAATAAACGCTGCGCTGTCGAGTACTTCGTGGATTGCTGAATCTACTTCTGTCTTAATAGCAGCATATTGCTGCTTTAAATCAACCATTTGAATGGGCCGCATACACAAAAATCTTAATTCTTTGAAACGGTCACAAACCTACTGCAAAAAATACGAACCCGGAAGTCCACAGGCCGGAAAAGTAATAATAAGGCGTAGCATTACGGTAAAAATAAGGTTAAGAATACCTGAATTCCATGAGTTGCAGCTGCTAATCGCACAAGTTAAGTCCCCAATCTGCTTCAAACAGCCCATATTTTCCGACATTTGCCCTTGTTCAAAAACTAACCGTGCATATATTTTTTTATAATGTTTTTCTGTGGTTTTACGCCACTGCCATTCGGATTGTTGCCCTGTGGAACCCCAAAGCCCGCCTGTGGAGAGATGGCCGGAAAGGCTTATTGGAGAAGCTGGAAACAGCTTTAGCAAGTCCGGAAAACGGGAAGCCAGGTGACTCAAAAAAGGTAGATGAGTCAGGGGATGTACCCACCACTCACGACTCACCACTCACTATCTGGATGCATTGCGCCTCTCTCGGCGAGTTTGAACAAGGCCGCCCTTTACTGGAATCAATACGCCTTCAATACCCCGGCTGCAGGATCGTACTGACATTTTTCTCCCCTTCAGGATACGAGATCAGGAAAGACTACAAGGGAGCAGATTATGTATGCTACCTGCCCATGGATTCCCGGAAAAATGCCCGCAGGTTTATCAATATTTTTAAACCGTCCTTAGTACTATGGGTAAAATATGAGTACTGGTATTATTATCTGGCCGAATTAAAAAGACAACAGGTCCCCACCCTGCTGATCTCCGGTATCTTTCGTAAAAGCCAGCCCTTTTTCACCTGGTATGGCCGCCTGCACCGATACATGCTGGACTGCTTTACACATATTTTTGTTCAGAATGCCCAGTCTGTAGAATTACTGACCGGTATTGGTGTAAAGAAGAACGTTTCTATAGGTGGCGACACCCGTTTTGACAGGGTAATTACTATTGCAGAGCAGTTTGAAGATATTGAGCCAATAAAAGCATTCTGTGGCAATCACCCGGTAATTGTTGCCGGCAGTACCTGGGCTGAGGATGAAGAGGAAATAGATCATTATGCCAATACGCATCCTGATACCCGCTTTATCATAGCCCCGCACATGATCGATGAGGAACACCTTCGGGATATTGAAAAGCTGTTTAAATACACTGTGAGGTTTTCGAAGCTACGGGAATCCGGTTACCAGTTGCCAGTTACCGGGAACCAGCATCCGGTAACCTGTAACACGCTTATTATCGATAATATCGGCATGCTTTCACGCCTGTATAAATATGCCACCATTACCTATGTAGGCGGTGGATTTGGTGAAGATGGTATCCACAACATACTGGAAGCCGCCGTATATGGCAAACCTGTAGTGTTTGGCCCGGAGTATGACAAATACGCCGAAGCCATTGACCTGGTGGAGGCAAAAGGCGCCTTTTCCGTTTCCAATGCACTGGAACTGGAACAGATTTTCAATAAATTAATGGAAGACAACCAGTTATACCGTTCATCATGCAGCGCAGCATACGATTATGTATATGCCAGCAAGGGAGCCACAGCAATGATCATGGAGTATATTCAGGAGAAACGCCTTTTAACCAATTGATAGAAGTGACGTGTAGAACTACGGCTTTCATCCCAGCCAAGTTTCACCTTCAGTTCACGTTCTATCCAGTATTCAGCTTCAGCAAAAATGCGGAAACCATTGATGGTTTTAATACTGCGTTCGTACATCACATCATCGCCACGGAACAACTCGTTTACAAATACAAAACGATCGTTTATACCAATTGCTTTGCGCAGATCGCGTACAGGAGCATCAGTAAGCCTGTGACCAACTTCTATTACCTCTTCTTTTAACTTATCATTAAGAGAAAAATCCTGCGAAGCCATGGATTCATTCAATTCACGTGCGGTTTGTTGCTGTGCAAGTGTAGGAATTTCACGTAAAGGATCGAAGTTCAGTTCGGCAACCTGCGGTTTCGGAGTACCGTTCTTTACTACTTCTTCTTTTGCTTCGGGCACAGGTTTCGGCGCTTCTTTTACAGCAGCAGCAGTAGCAACAGCAGCCTGAACGGGGCGCGAAGAAGGCATCACCACAGCCACCTTGGAAGTGCTGAAACTCTTGCGGGACGTGGCCGACAGCAGTTCCAACTCCGCTTGGATGTGACGGGTGATAACTAATAATTGTGATGGATCGGCACTTTGTTCGAATTGTTCTTTTAATTTGCCGATCAGTTGTGACAGACGTTCCATAATTAGTGGGTACCTTTTATGGGTTAGTGTTTAATAGTAAAGTTAACAATTATTATACCTATTTCGTTGCGATGTTTATTGAACCAAATATATCTGGCGAACGGCGTGGCTCTATTGAAGTAGTATGCGGCTCCATGTTTTCCGGAAAAACTGAAGAACTGATCCGCAGGTTGAAGCGTGCACGTATTGCCAACCTGCGTGTAGAAATATTTAAGCCTAAGGTAGATGTGCGCTATGATGAAATGAATATCGTTTCGCATGATACTAATGCTATCATGTCTACTCCTATTGATAACTCACAAACTATTCTGTTACTGGCAAGCGATGTTGATGTGGTAGGTATTGATGAAGCACAGTTTTTTGACGATCAATTGCCGGAAGTTTGCGATCAACTGGCTTTCAAGGGCATCCGTGTTATTATTGCGGGACTCGATATGGATTATACCGGCAAACCATTTGGACCGATGCCTGCCTTACTCGCTAAAGCTGATTTTATTACCAAATTGCACGCCATCTGTATGCGTTGCGGACATATTGCCAATTACTCCTACCGCAAAAGCAAAACTGCTTCGCAAGTGCTGCTGGGAGAAAAAGATGTGTATGAACCATTGTGCCGCAAATGTTATTTTGAGGCCAAGCTATAATTGGGGAGATCCGGGGATTTCGAAATTTAACTTCTCTTTATCGTCAGTTTGCGGATACGCCTGTACACCTGGCTATCCGTATTGGTAGTAACAGAATCCAGTAAAGCACAGGAATAAAGCACACCTGTGCTATTACTGATAACGGCTGCTCCTTTTCTTGCCCCCTGTGCATATACCCTGCCACCTTCGCCGGTGGATGCAGAGATGGCTGCTTTTACATCCAGTATTACAGAATCGTTCCGGACATCTTTTACAGTCAGCAGGTTGCTGTATTTTACAGGCGCCCTGGCAATCAACACCATATTGCTGATCCAATTATCGCCTGTTTTAATTTCGCTGCCAGGCAAATATTGAAACAACTGCGTCAGCCTGTCCTGCATGGATTCTGTACCAATAAATTCCCTGAGATACGCGCGTACGGTACGCCTGTCTTCTTGCGTAAGAGAGGTTACAGTATCTACAATTCTTTCAAATCCTTTTACCCGTAATACTTTGCCTTTTCTATCGATTGTTATCAATAAAGAATCCCCCACCACATATTGTGTATAGTATATGAGCAGCGCGCTGTATGCTGCACCGGAGAAACCGCTCAGTACAGGTTTTTCCCATTTCTTTTCGGCGGTGCTATAATTTATCCCCTGCCTGTTGATTACATAAGGGCCAATGAGCAGCTTCATCGTGCGTAAACTATCATCCTTTGCTACACATTGAAGCGCCCATTCTACCTGGCTTGAAACTACATCAGATACACTATCTACGCCACCCAATGCTTCTTCCTCCTTTATTGTAAAATGATAAGATGCATCAATAGCCGGGTTAAAAATCCATGTATTGCCGGAAGTATTCTGTGCATCCCTGCATGAAACAATTACTGTCAGAACAATCAATAAACCCGGAAGCAGCCTGTTACAAAACATAGAAAAAGTTTAAGGTCATGAGATTCAGAAATGAGAAAATAGCATAGAATTTTTGATTTTGGGATGTAGAAATTTTGAGATTTGCTGTTGGTTAAAGGATAACTGGATCGTGAATCGGCAGACGGCAATCGTGAGACGTGAAATACAAGTTACCGGATACCAGATGCCGGATACTGGATTTGAGATTTGATGTTTGAAGTTTTAGATTGGAACAACAGCAGACTTTCCTCCTGGCTTGTATTTGCTCGCAGCTCAAAGCTCGTCGCTGGTATTCACGATAACTGCAAATTGCCAACTGCCAACTTGCTTCCGGCTTTCCCTTCGATATTCGATATTCAGAGTTCAACATTCGATATTCCTGTCTTCCGTATTTCGTACTTCTTATTTCGTATTTCCCTTTCACCTTATCAACTTTTCAATCTGTCAACCCTTTTTTCGACTTCCGTACTTCGTACTTCTTATTTCGTACTTTCTTGCACCCTGTTCCTTGTGCCTTCCTGATTTCCTTTTAATTTTGTGTTCGCATGTCAAAACAAATGAACCATATCTGGGCGCTGGTTAAAAAGGATCTGTTACTGGAAATACGCCAGCAATACACTTTTTATGGTATCGTACTCTATGTAGCTTCTACCATTTTTGTCTTGTACCTCGCTATGGAACATCCTGAAAGCGACGTATGGAATGGCCTTTTCTGGATGATCCAGTTATTCATCTGCGTCAATGCAGTGGCCAAAAGCTTTTTACAGGAAAGCCGTGGCCGCATGCTGTATTTTTATTCAATAGCGGGCGCAAGGGATTTCCTGTTATCGAAACTGTTGTTTAATGCAGTATTAATGATGCTGATGAGCCTCGTAAGCCTGCTGTTGTTTCAGTTATGGCTGGGCAGCCCATTACAGCATCCCTGGCAGTTTGCCGGTATCGTTTGTTTAGGAGGCGTTAGCTTAAGCCTTGTTTTTACTTTCCTGGCAGCCATTGCCGCCCGCGCACAGCAAAATGCGGCCATGATGGCTATCATGGGTTTTCCACTCATTATTCCGCAGTTATTATTACTGATGCGTCTTTCCAATACAGCGTTCTCAGACGTAATACAATTAGGTCAAACCAAGATCGTATTGTCACTGGCTGGTTTTGATGTACTCATCATTGCACTGGCAGTGGTACTGTTCCCTTTTTTGTGGAAAGATTAAGGGTTGTAGGTTATAAGTTGTAGGTTGTAAGTAAAAACCGCCAAATACGGGAAAGTAAGCATAAAATAACAGCAACAAACCTATAACCTATTACTTACAACTTATAACAATCCCGTTCAGAAAACCTCCGTTAAACCCTAAAAACCAGCAAGAAACCGCTGCTTTCCTGTCAAATTGTTTAACGTTACGGCCGTTGATATGAATTTTCTGTATTTGTTTAGGAACTTTCGGCCTTTCCCCTAATTTTGCCCACTTAAACGGAGCTGTTGGCTTTATCACCCCGGGATAGATATTTTCCCAGCCAATAACCGATAAACCAATGACCGGAATCTATGCGTCAGTACTGGTGGAAAATACTCAGCATTGTATTGCTGATCTACACATTTATAGCAGGTTTTTTAGTTGAATTACCGCATAAGGTAGCTTATGAAGACAGCAACCTGTATGAATCCATGCGCAATTTCTTCTTTCATGTGCCCATGTGGTTCGGACAACTGATCCTCATCACTGTTTCGCTGGTATATTCTATCCGCTACCTGCGTAATACTAAATTGAAGGATGATTTTTATGCTACGGAATTTGCCAGAACAGGCACTGTAATGGGTTGTCTTGGATTGGTAACCGGCGCTATCTGGGCCAATTATACATGGGGTACTCCCTGGAATAATGATCCCAAGCAATTGGGAGCGGCCGTTGCCCTGCTCATCTATCTCGCTTATTTTGTTTTGCGTAGCTCTATCACCGACATGGATAAAAGAGGTCGTGTGGCAGCCGTGTACAACATTTTTGCGTACTTTATTTATATACCCATGATCATGATCCTGCCCAGGTTGGTAGAGTCATTGCATCCCGGCGGAAAAGGTTCTGAAGGTAATCCGGGTATGGGTGGCAATAGCCTTGACCCTTCCATGCGCCTTATTTTCTGGCCTGCTGTAATTGGCTGGACACTGCTGGGCGTTTGGATCAGTACCCTGCGTATTCGTGTTAATATCCTGGAAGAAAAGAAACACGAATCGGCTCTTTCATAAAAATTGCACTGCTCATTTATTATAATAAACCTTTTCCGCAAGAAACAACCATCAAAGGATGAAAAAGATATTCAACACAATTATATGCCTGCTACTTACTGTTTTTGCTTTTGCACAATCACCGGCAGGTGACCAGCCAACAGGACTTCGTGCTGATGGTAAAATTTATGTGGTGATAGCGGTGGTGGTTACTATCCTGATCGGCTTATTTCTGTATGTGATCCGCTTAGACAGAAAGATCTCAAAACTGGAGAAACAACATTCTTAACGAATTAATTCAGGTGCAGGCACAACAAAAACCTGCATGTGTTGTTTATAGTACAGTTTAAACACCTGGTAATGAATGATTGAAAGGGAACAATATCATACCTTCCCGCTTCATTCTGTATTCATCATTCAGCCATTGGTTTTGCCATTCACTAACTTGTTCAATGTTTATAATACGATTGCTTAATATTGAAAACTTAAATTCGCTTAGTCATGTCAGATTACAGTTTCTTTGGTGCGGTAGGAAAAAGTTTTGATAAAGCCGCCCAGTTTACCCAATGGGATCCCGGAATATTAGAACAGATCAAACAGTGTAATGCCGTATATCGTATGCATTTTCCTGTGAAGATCGGAGACAAGATTGAAGTTGTTAAAGCTTACCGTGTTCAGCACTCACATCACAAATTACCGTGTAAAGGTGGTATCCGTTTTGCCATGAGCGTGAACCTTGATGAGGTGATGGCACTTGCGGCATTGATGACTTATAAATGCGCAATTGTAAACGTACCGTTTGCAGGCGCTAAAGGTGGTATCACTATCGACCCCAAAAAATACACACCTTACGAACTTGAAAAAATTACCCGTCGTTATACATCAGAACTGATCAAGAAAAACTTTATCGGCCCCGGCATTGACGTTCCTGCTCCTGATTATGGTACAGGCGAGCGTGAAATGGCGTGGATCGTAGATACCTATACCAGCATGAAACCCGGCGAAATTGACGGCCTGGGTTGTGTAACCGGTAAACCTGTAACCCAGGGTGGTGTACGCGGCAGACGCGAAGCTACCGGCCTTGGCGTATTTTTTGGCCTGCGCGAAGTGTGCAGCATGAAAGACGTAATGGATAAACTGGGAATGGCAGTAGGTGTAGAAGGTAAAAAAGTGGTGGTGCAGGGTCTTGGTAACGTGGGTTACCACAGTGCTAAGTTCTTCCAGGATCATGGCGCTATCATTGTAGGCCTTGCAGAATATGAAGGTTCTATTTACAACAATGATGGCCTTGATGTTGACAAAGTATTTGAACATCGTAAGAAAACCGGTTCTATCCTTAACTATGCCGGCGCTACTAACTTTGCCAAAAATACAGATGCACTGGAAATGGAGTGCGATATCCTGATCCCTGCTGCTCTGGAGAATGTTATCAATGGCGAAAATGCCCCCCGTATTAAAGCAAAGATCATTGGCGAAGCCGCGAATGGTCCTTTAACTCCGGAAGCTGATGAAATACTGATCAAAAAAGGTGTTCTTGTAGTACCAGATATGTATCTCAACGCCGGTGGTGTAACTGTATCATACTTTGAGTGGCTCAAAAATCTTAGCCACGTACGTTATGGCCGCATGGAGAAAAGATTTACCGAAAACCTGAACACCCACATCCTGGGACAGATTGAAGGTCTTACCGGTAAAAAGGTAGATGCCAAGGAAAAAGAATTCATCATGCACGGTCCTGATGAGGTTGACCTGGTACGCAGTGGTCTTGAAGAAACCATGATCACCGCTACACGCGAAATTATGGATGCCTGGAAAGCTAATCCCAGCATACCTGATATGCGTACTGCTGCTTACGTGGTAGCCATCAATAAAGTTGGTACCAGCTATGCAGAGTTGGGTATCTTCCCATAATGGTGAATGGTCAATGCTGAATATATTGGCTGGAAATTGAACAGTGTTCAATAAACATATAAATAAAAATCCCGCTTCGTAAAGAGTGGGATTTTTTATGCGTTTATCTCAGGCCAATAAAGGCAATGCAACGTTAGGTGAGGCAGATGTGTCCGATGGGGAAACCACGTTATGAAGCCGCTAATTTTCCTGTTCTTATGTATCGCTCTCTGCACAGGCTGCAGTAAATCAGACCATCACATACAGGAAGCCACCTATACAGGTACTTTTCAACGGACCGGGTCACTGGCAGCGGGGCCGGCTGTCAATGTAACGCTGACACTAAAGGAAGGAAAATTCAACGGAGGTAAGACTGATACTGACGGCTATTCAAAATATCCTTCTATCTGCGAAGGCAATTATTCAATTACACAGGATAGTATTCGCTTTGAAAATACCTGCGCATTTACTGCAGAATTTGACTGGACATTGATCCTGAGTGGCACTTATACATTTCAACTACAGCATGATTCACTGGTGATCTGGCGCGGTAATGCCCAGTCTACAGATATTTACAAGCTCGCAAAAAAACAGTAAAGGGATCAATCCCTTACTGCTCTTAAAACTTCAGGTGACGAACAGTTAATCCGTCGTTGATCAGTTGTTTTAAAGAATCAATACCTATTTTCAGATGTCTTTCAACGTAAGTAGCGGTAACTTTTTTATCGCTTTCTTCTGTTTTTACACCTTCCGGTATCATTGGCTGATCACTCACTAATAACAGCGCACCCGTTGGGATCTTGTTGTAGAATCCTACTGAAAAAATGGTAGCTGTTTCCATGTCAATGGCATAAGCACGTACTTTTTGCAGGTACTCTTTGAAATGCTCGTCATGTTCCCATACGCGACGATTGGTAGTGTACACAGTACCGGTCCAGTAATCTACCCCATAATCGCGGATAGTAGTGGATACCGCTTTCTGTAATGCGAACGCAGGTAACGCGGGTACTTCAGCAGGGAAATAATCATTAGAAGTTCCTTCTCCGCGTATAGCAGCGATCGGGAGGATCAGGTCTCCGATGTTATTCCTCTTTTTCAATCCGCCGCATTTACCAAGAAACAATACGGCCTTAGGTTTGATGGCTGTAAGCAGGTCCATGATGGTGGCTGCCGTAGGACTACCCATTCCGAAATTAATGATGCTGATATGATCGGCAGTGGCACATTGCATGGGCCTTCCTTCACCGACGATTGGCACGTTGTGCCATTCAGCAAACATTTTTACATAATTACTAAAATTGGTAAGCAGAATGTACTTACCAAAGTTCTCCAGCTGTTCACCCGTATAGCGGGGAAGCCAGTTTTCTACTATATCTTCTTTTGTCTTCATCGTAATGATTAATGCGGGATTACACAGATGAAAGATGAACGCGGAACATTGCCTGTGGAGCATCGTAGCAGTAAGGTAAGTGTGATGAATGCTCCCAATTTCCCGGGCAATTCACCTTCGTTCCCGACAGGTTAATTGTGCAAATATAATGATTTTTTTTGGTTCAGGATGGAAAGTGTAAGGTTTAATGTTTAAGATGGCTGCTGATCAACTCCTAACCGTAGAGAGCAAGAGCATGCAGAAATTATCACAGAGATGTTTACAATGTCACTAAAAACGATATAACAAAGATCCGGGGCTGCAAGCCCCAAACATCCCTGAAAAACAGTACTTCAGGGATGACATCCTTTGTTGCGGGCTGAGTAAATGCAACCTGTTTTAAAGGAAATCATCCCCTGCCCCGAAGAACAATAATTACTCAGAGGCTCCCCACTGCAGCACCTTACACCTTAAACTTTAAACCTTATTTTTGACCTCATGATCCGCATTGAATATCCCGATCATCCTTTTCGCACAAAGGAAGAAGATGGGAAGCATTTTATTTTTGACGAGTTGCGTAAGACCTGGTTACGTCTCACTCCTGAAGAATGGGTACGGCAAAATTTTCTGCAATACCTGTTGCAGGTACTGCAATATCCTGCTGCGCTGGTAGCCGTTGAAAAAGAGATCAGACTGGGTGAATTGAAAAAAAGATTTGACATACTGGTATATAACCAACAGCATCAACCCTGGCTGATGGTAGAATGTAAAAGCACTGATATACCCTTAGATGAAAGTGTTTTACAACAGGTTTTACGTTACAATATTTCAGTACCTGTTCCTTACCTGGTGATTACCAACGGGCATTATTGTGCCGCCTTTATGAAACAAGGTACACAACTGCAACCTCTCTCCTCTTTACCACTCTTCGGAAATTAGGTTGTACGTTAACAGTTTTTGTAGTTTCTTTAAGTAAACAATTGCCTTGCAATTATGGAGGATGCTATACGGCAAAAAATAGAGCAACTGACGCTTCGCATTAATGAACTGGCCGGTCAACAAACCAGTATCAGCAAACAACTGATCCAATTGGTGAATGAACTGGAACAGTTGAAAGCCTTAGTTGCAGCCGGTGAAACAAGCGTTCCGCAAAAATCAGCTCCGGTTGTAATTGAGCATAAAGAAGTGATCACGGCACCTCCACGCACTCCGGAGAAAACAGCTCCTGCAACAGTAACACCTAAACCATCTGTACAAAAAAGTAAAGATAAAGGAGACCTGGAAGCATTTGTAGGAGGTAATATTGCCAGCAAGGCCGGTATATTGGTTACGATCATCGGTATTTTCATCGGCTCCAAATATGCTATTGAACATAACCTGGTAAGTCCCGTAATACGCATTATCTGCGGTTATGCCTGCGGACTTGCATTAACAGGTATAGCTATCCGTCTTAAAAAGAAATATGAAGCCTACAGTGCGGTACTAATGGGCGGCGGTTTATCCGTACTGTATTTTGTTACCTATATTGCTTACAGTTTTTATGGTTTATGGCCGCAATACATAGCGTTTGTCCTGATGCTGCTTTGCACTGCTGCTACGGTATATGCAGCACTGGTTTACAACCGGGTCATTATTGCCCATCTTGCACAGATAACAGCCTATGCCCTGCCTTTCTTACTGAGTGATAACTCTGGTAAATACGCAGTATTCTTTTCTTACATCACTATTATCAATGCCGGTATTATGGTGCTGGCATTCCGTAAAAACTGGAAAACATTATTCAATGCTGCATTCGTTATAACATGGCTTATTTTCACTACCTGGTACGTGATGAGTTATGAAGAACACCTCCATTTTACACTGGCGTTCACTTTTCTCAGCATCTTCTTCCTGATCTTTTATATCACTTTTCTTGCCTATAAGCTGGTCAAAAAAGAGAAATACACAATTGAAAGTGTCATCCTGTTGTTAAGCAATGCATTTGTGTTTTATGCATTAGGCTATGGATTGCTGGAAGATCATAAAGGGGGTGAAAACTTTACAGGATTGTTTACCGTGATCAACGCATTGATCCATTTAACAGTAAGTATCGTTATTAAACGTGCTCAGCTTATTGACAAGGCATTATACTACCTGGTATTGGGCCTGGCACTTGTTTTTATTACCATTGCTATTCCAGTGCAATTTGATGGCAACTGGGTTACCTTACTCTGGGCGGGAGAAGCTTTGCTGGTGTTTTATATCGGGCGCACACAGCAGTCCGCAGCTTACGAAAAAATAGCAACAGGGCTGCTGGCATTGAGCTTCCTGAGCCTTGGACAGGATTGGTTTAACCAGGTACAGAAATATTATACTTACACACTTCGCCCACAGCCCATTCCCTTCATGGGTATTATATTCC
Organism: Chitinophagaceae bacterium; assembly: GCA_047602185.1. Lineage (GTDB taxonomy): Bacteria > Bacteroidota > Bacteroidia > Chitinophagales > Chitinophagaceae > PMP191F. Next base: position 3,525,616 of record JASGHY010000001.1, read on the forward strand.
TGACAGGATTGTTGGTATTGCTATCGCAGGGCATCATGCTCTATATACACCGCAGTAAAAAATATATTTCGGCTGTAGCTCCCCAATCAGCGTTCATGCTGGTCTATAATTACGGGCTTCCGCTGTTATTTATAGTTACGGGATACAGTGTTTTCTTTGTAGAGATATTAGGCTATTTCAGTCAGCAATTGAGTCGCTTACAAAATACAGATGGCAGCTTTGGATTGTGGCACGATGAGATTGAAAGTATGGGCGCCTGTGTATTGATATTATACACCATTGCATATACAACACTGATTGCTTCTATTAATTATTATAAGATACAGAATAAAAAGCTGGCAATAGCTATAGCTGTTGCCACTGGCATCATTGCATTAGCAATATTGCTACCCGGCATGAGTCGCGTAAATGAGCAGGCCTCATTATATTACCAGCGCAATGGATCAGGCCTGTATTTTGGTTCCTGGAATATCGGGATCAGGTATGTCATCATTGCAATAGCAGCATTGCTGTTGTTCTTTACTACTAAAAATGTACGCTTATTAACGGAAAGCCTTCCTTTGGCTACAGTATGGACCTTTATACTACATATAGTTATTGTTGGCATGCTCAGTTTTGAGTACCTCCATTGGGCAACGCGTACAGGCCCGGATAACCAGTATAAATTAGGATTAAGTATTCTCTGGGGATTATATGCATTATTCCTGATAGTGCAGGGTATCAGAAAAAAAAGCAGACTACTGCGTATCACAGCCATCTGCTTTTTTATTATTACTCTATTGAAATTATTCCTTTACGATCTCGCCGGTATGGGCACTGTTGCAAAAACCATTTCCTTTATCTCACTGGGTGCTATTCTGTTACTGGTCTCTTTCCTGTACAACAAGTATAAGGATGTGTTGTTCGGGGAAGAGTAAGTTATACAGTCCGGAACAGAGTTGACCAGGTTGAAAAGTTGATAAGGTGAAAGGGAAATACGAAATAAGAAGTACGAAATACGGAAGACAGGAATATCGAATTTTGAAAGAAAGGCCGAATTAAAGAACCCGAAACCTTAAACACTAAACCCGAAACTGTCTCACCATTGCCGAAGATCTCCTTACTTCAGCTTTACTTTCAATCCTACCTCGTATTGCTTGTTGTATCCAAATTTGTTGGCTCCGCTATAGAAGAAGTTTAGTTCGCCATATTCTTTGAGCATTACACCAACACCTCCCATTGCACTACCGGTTGACTGCCAATACACACTGGCGTGAAAAACGTTCTCATACTCATACTGCATACCAGCGGTAAAGATGTTATCCTGTTTGTAGAACATTTTATAAGCTACCATTGGCTGTAAGGTCATTTTTTCTTCACACTCAAAACGGTAAGCAGCCTGTACCTGGGCCAAAGCAAGGTCAGTAGAGCGCTTATCTGAACTCTTTAATACATTGCTGAGGTTGTAAGCTGCTGCGCCAAATTTCAGCTGTTTACCTTCGTACGACACACCAAAATCTCCATCAAACTGAATGCCTTTACCATTAAAGTTCTTTACAGTTTCATCTACCTGTCCGCCGGAAGTAAGAGCACTGTTGTCCAGGCGTTCTTTATAAAAACTCAGGCTCAATCCCATACGTAGCTGTTCATCTTCTGAGAATTTAATCCCATAGGCATAAGAAACACTTCCCATATTGCGTTGCAGGATGCCGCTTTTGTCGGAAACAAACTGAATACCGGCTCCGGAGCTTTCATTCACTTTCATATCACCCGCAAGGCTTATCTGGCGGGGAGCACCTTCAAAACCCGCCCATGATTTATTTAACAGTGCATAAATCCTTGTATTCTCCTGTCCGGCCTGTGCAGGATTCCACAGAAACCCATCCCTGTAATACTGAGATACCGGGTTGGTGAAAAAACGCTGTGCCATAACAGGCATTGTTGTCAGAAGACTCAAACCCAGCAGCGTTGCGATGATATACAGCGTATTCTTTTTCATATCACATTTATTTTATTGTTCCCGGTGATCTAAACCTGCCAGGTTAAACTGAGCGGCAATAGTGTTAGAAATGCCTTTTGTTTCACAGTTACCACCTGACAGGTTTACCCACACAGAGAGCAGCGCATTTTTATTAATGAACAATCGTTACAGATCCTTTTACCTGCGTAGTGTTGTTTACTACCAATACAAAATAGTACGTACCGTTGGCCAGCGGTGATCCATTCACTCTTCCATCCCAGTCGTTGCCGTAGCCTGTTTTGCGGTACACCTGTTTACCTGATGCATCAAAGATCTGGAGCGAGTTATTGGGGTAACCAGCCAGGTTCTTAAATACCAGTTTGTCATTTACTCCATCACCATTAGGCGTAATTACCTGGTTGTATTCGATAGCCAGTTTATCGCTCACAGTCACCACTACAAACTTAGAGGCTTTACAACCACGATTATTGGTAAGCAACGCCGTGTATTTGGTAGTTACAACCGGGTTCACTGTTACGCTGGTACCGGTAGTAGTATTGATAGCGACATCGGGTAGCCAGGTAATGGTACCTGCACCTGATGCAGTTAACACGGTATTGCTACCCCTGCTGATACTTACGTCTGAACTTACAGTCAATACAGTATCGGCGTCAAAACGAACGATAACGGAAGCTGAAGTATCTGAAGCACAGGTTTGAGAAGAGATAGCGATCAATTTGTAAGAGCCTGCACTGTTTACGGTATAACTTACCTGCTTGGCGCTGCTTACAGCGGCCCCCTGGTAGAACCATTGATAAGAGGCAGCCTGTGTTAATGCATTTGCACGCAGTGTAATCTTATCGCCGTAGCAGATCACGGTATCAGCTGCATTTACAATTACCGGTTTTGGCGGTTTCACACCATTTACAGTTACTATGGCTGTTTTGCTGGCACTATTGCCATTTTTATCTTTTACAGTTAAGGTCACTGTATTAGCACCCAGGTTCAAACAGGTGAAAGTGGTTTTATCCAGTTTCAGTGAATCAATTCCGTACACATCGTTACTGCCATTGTTTATAGATGCAGCAGTAATAGTAGCTGTACCTGTAGTGCTAAGATCAACACTGATATTCTGTGTAACGACAGTTGGTGGCGTTACGTCTTTACCGGTTGTGAATGACCATACATCACCGGTAATCCTTTGCGTTGCATTTACCGCATCCACTCTCCAGTAGTAAGTAGCTGAGGTTGTTAAGGTATCCAGTTGCAACTGGGCAGCGGTAACACCTGCCTTTTTCAACACCAGAGAGTCTGCTGATTTACCAACGTACACATCATAAGTAAGTGCAGTAGTGCTTGGATCAGTCCAGCCCAGTACTACTTTTTCAGGACCAGCACCAGTTGACTGGTTTGCCGGAACCGGGTTGGTTACCTTCTGCAGGAATGGTGTATTATAATAAAGTTTGCGGATCAATGAATCAGACAATGCATAGTTATACATTTTGATATCGTCCAGTTTATCGTGGTAAGAAGCTGCTGCAGTATTGGTACCTGCGTCACCACCAATGAACAATACATCACTATCCTTACCAACAGAACCACCAGGCTCAGCTTTAGAGCTTACCAGTGTGCCGTTAATATAAACCTTGATCAGTTTATTTTCTGCATCGCGTACACCTACCACATGCATCCATCCTTTGTTAAAGAGCTGGTAAGTGCCGGAGTTTACAGTAACATCGATATTGGTTTTAGCAGTAGAAGCACTGCCACCGGTATCAATAGCAAAGGTGAGCTTGGTATCGTTTAACTGAAGGCCATACCATTTACCATCTGCACGACTACCTGCTGCAGGATCGGTATTACTGAAATTACCTTTGTGAATGATATATGCATTGTATTTATTGGCACTATTGTAAGCTGCCATATTGATCCATACTGAAACAGTGAAGGAGTTCTCATCAAACTTGATCTGCGGTTGTGCAGGAACAGTGATCGCCGATCGTGTTCCGCCTGCTGCCGTACCGTAATCCAATCCATTTTGCCATTTACCCGTGGTCCAGGTAGCATTGGCCATATTTATCAGTTCGCCATGATTAGCAAAGCTGCTGCTGTCATAGGCCACTGTGCCGCTGGTGGCATCCAACGCATAATGCGCTACCAGTCCTTTGGCATATCCTGTATTAAATGACCATACGTCGCCGGTAGTTGTACCCAACGGCCCAATAGCATCTACACGCCAGTAGTAAGTAGTTTGCGCTTTCAGGTTGTTGATCGTATAAGCAGCGGTCGCAAGGGAAACACTGTCACTCATATTTTTGAGTGATGAAGCATTTGTACCCAGGTAGAAACGGTATTTGGTTGTATTGACACCACCTTTCCAGGTTAGTCTCAATGTATCTGAAATACCATCAATGGTTGTGCTATTGGCAGATGGTGAGTAAGGTTTCTGTGCTACTGCACTGCCATAATACAATGTTACGATCTCTGTATAGGACAATACATAGTTATAGATCTTCAGCTCGTCCAGCATGCCTTTATAAGGAGCAGGCTTGTTGGTGGCTGCCAAAAACTCCAGTTCACCAATATTTCCGATGATCCAGGCACTTGTTTCACCAATGCCGGATAAAGCCTTGGAAATGGTAGCTTCTTTTACCAGTGCCCCGTTAAGATATACCTGTAGCTTTTTATTGAGTGTATCACGAATAGCAACTACATGCACCCAGTCGTTTACAAAGAAAGGAGTGCCGTCTGTCTGTAATTCGTCTTTACCACCACCACCGGCATCATTATCATCGTCCAGTGCAAAACGGAACTGTTTGTTCTTGAATTCAATATCAAAGCGTTTACCGGTAGCGCCGGTAGTAGTATTTTTTGTGATAGATCCCTTACACATCAGGTAAGAGCTGGTATTGTTATCGGGAGGCAATAAAGAAGGAGCCGCCTTCATCCAGAATGATAAAGAGAATGATCCTTTGTTCAGGTAAAGCTGATCCTGGTTGGGAATGCTCACTACGTACATATCATTAGAGGCTGTTGCAAAATCCAGCGCATTCTTTCTTTTACCCGCCACACGGATGTTTACGTTGTCATCGTCCAGTCCTAACAGGCCGTGATTCTGATAAGTTGAGGAATCTGTTACTACAGTACCTTCACCAGTTTCGTCAAAACTCCAGTAGCCAACCAGCCCTGCAGGTATTACTTTGGTAGTACGGAATGACCATACTTCACCTTCTGCATTTCCTTTTGCATTGGATGCATCTATGCGCCAGTAATAGGTTACCAGGTCGCTAAGACCGGTTACATCGTATGAAGGACTTGCGGAGTAGGTAACATCAGCCTTCTTGACAAGACTGGTGGGGCTTGTTCCGAAATACACACTATACTTATCTGTATTACTGCTGCCAGACCATTTTAAAGTAACCTTACCGGATACTAACTCCACAAACTGGAATCCATTAGTAGGAGTAGGACCAGATGCCAGCGATGGTGCTGTAGGGATCGGCGGCGTTTTAACAGATACAGGTGTACTGTATGCTGACGAGCCTGTTGAGGATACAGCTTTTATTCGATAGTAGTAAGTAGTATTGGGGAATAGCCCTGCATTATCCGTATAAGTAACAGTACCGGAAGCAGGGTGAGCTATATCAGTATAGTTGGTACCATCCGTAGAACGTTCCAGTATGAAGTAGTCTTCATTTGAAGCATTGTCTGTCCAGTTGATAACAATGGTACTGTTAGGCGAAGGTAATTCTGCCGATGTAGCACTTAAAGTAACATTGGTAGGTGGTTTAATAAATACGGGAGGGGTAACAGAGATGAGCGAGTTGATGTACACTTCGATATTCAGGTACTGAGGGTAAGATGTATTGAACGCAATGGCATCATTCTTATCATTTTTATTCAGTCCGTTTGCATCTTCCCAGGCATCCGGCATACCATCACTATCAGTATCCAATGGAGCATTGGCACTGAATACATCACCCAAACCGCCATTGGTTAGCGGCAGGTTGGTTTCACGATACACATATAACCCCTGCGTACCTTTTGAACGAACTTCATTAACCATCAGTTCATCTACCTGGTCGCGACGGGGGTAGCAGGCACCTACGCTGTCACAGATCCATTGATAAGCCTGCTCTGCAGTAAAGCGTACAGGCGCAGGATAATTGTATGGGGTTGTTTTAAAACCAGAAGCATCAATGCCGGGATAACCATTAGCATCATAAGGAACGAGTGCACCATCCAGTACACCGTTCTTATTATTATCAAAATAGTTGCCGGCCCCATACAGGTAAAAAGTACCGGTACCTCTTGAAAAAGGAGTTGTTTTATCGGGAGGTGTCAGCGGGCCACCTACGAAGTAGTTGTTGATGATATTTACTTCCGATACGCCGGAAGAGCCACCCATGATATAGGCATCGCCAGACCAGCCATAGTTCATATTGGTATCAAGACGATTGCCATTACCCCAGTCGTACACTACGTTATTCACAAACTCATTTATCCCTTTTACTTTGGGGTTACGGGTTTTATTACTGATGTACAGGTTCCTGATCAAACTTACTTTACCTCCGTCCGGAGTCTGGATCAAACCACCGGCAGAGTGATTCTCACGGTGTAAACCCTGACCAATAATAGAGCTCTGTACGGTAATACTATCAGGAGCAACGTTCTTATTATCCCAGTTGATAGAGAATACCTCATCCATACCCCAACTGAAGGACATATGATCAAAGATCATATTGTTACCGTTGGCAATACCGGAAGCGTCGTTGCCGGAGTTATTGGTAGCTCCCAGCCTGATGCGCAAAAAGCGGCAGATAGTATTGCTGGCGTTGGAGAAGGTGATACGTTTATTGAAAAACACAATACCATCACCCGGAGCTGTCTGTCCGGCGATGGTGATATTAGCAGCCACGCCAACATCAGACTGTAAACGTACAATACCTCCTACTGCAAACACTACGATACGTCCGGACTTGCTTACTGCATCACGGAACGAACCAGTACCTGCATCATTAAGGTTGGTAACAATATAAACCTCACGTGTAGATGCGCCGCGGGCGCCTTTTGCAAAACGGCCAAAACCGTCTGCACCGGGAAATGCTAGTGTTTGTGCATTACTGTTCTGGCACAGTAACCAGAAAAAGCACACAAATAGGAATAGTTGCCTGTGGCAGGCAGCAATCGTTTTCATCATAAGCGAAAGTGGTTAAAATGCAATCAGCGGTTAATAAGTATAGTTTAGTATTATAATGACAGTTTATGTTTTAATAATATCCTACACTGTTACTTCTGCTCCGGTTGGTTAGTCAATAGCAACCCTTTCCAATAGCATGGGTATGCCTCGGCACCTGGTTCTAATACATGGATCTTAAAGCGAGGAGAGATCGTCTTTCAGTTATTTTCCTTTCCGTTCAGTAAGACTATTCAGGTAAACTTCAATATTTGTATAATTCTTGTCCAATGTGAATTTGCCGGCATCTGCAGCATTGCCTGCATCGAGCTTGTTTTTCTTCTCCCATTCGTCGGGTATACCATCACCATCAGAATCTTTAGGTGCAGTGGCGGCAGCAATAGCCGGCTGACCACCTGCTTCCTCTTCTGTCATAAAGATCTTTCCTGCTGTTCCAAGTGATTGCAGGTAGCCTATAAGCCTGCTATCTACAGCATCACGTTTTAGTGAAGCACCAGCTTCTGCTACTATTTTTGAATAAGCAGTGGCTGCATCGTGTGTGGTAACAGGTACCAGCACTTTCATATTTCTTTCTTTTACCAGTGTGGCAGTAGCAGCAACAAAATCACTGTCCACAACAGCTCTTCCATTCAGTTTACCATCTTTGTTGTCATCTACAATGTTCCCGGAATGATAAGCATGATCGGTTGCTGAGAACATTCCAATGAACTTTCCTGATGAACCGGGGCCGGCAATGAAATAATTATTGATCAGGTCCTGGTAATGATCTTCTGCAGAGTGACCACCTACAAAACCATTACTTCCCCAGTTGTACACTACATTATTTATATATTCGATCCCTGCTTTTGCTTTAGGGTTACGGCTCTGGTTGTCAATCCACAAACTATGATGGATGCTTACATCTTTCGGTCCTTCAAACAAAGCACCGAAACGTTGTGGTTGTATGCTTTCCCCAATGATGCAATACTGCATAGTAACCCTTGAGGTATTTTTGATATGCAGGTTGTCCCATCTTCCCCATTGTATAGATACGTGATCAAAAATGATATCTTCCAGGTTATCAGCCACTACAGTGCAGGAGCCCTTGGACATTTTGATACTTCCCCTGAAACGCATGTAACGGACAATGGTATTGGATGAGAACGAAATGCCATTACCATAGATCACAACACCATCACCGGGAGCAGATTGTCCTGCAATAGTAGTATTCGGTGCAACCTGTATTTTATCTCCGATATTAATAACGCCCGCCACATCAAAAACAATGATGCGCCCGGGAGTGCTTACTGCATCTCTGAATGATCCTTTACCTGAATCTGACAAATTAGTCACGTGATAAACAACACCACCCCGTCCGCCGGTAGCACGCGCACCAAACCCTTCTGCACCTGGAAAAGCAACTGTTTGCGCCTTTGCCGCCGTAAAACCTATACTGAGTACGAATAATAATCTCCTTGCTTTCATTTTATGGTAGTGTTTTGATACAGGGTCGTGAGACTGTTTCGGGTTTCAGCAATCGTGAGTCGTGAATCGTCAGTCGTGAAAGGCTGAAGCAAGTGAATAGTCAATAGTGAATGCCTGTTCCTTGTCAACTTTTCAACCTTTTACCTTTTCAACCCCTTATGCCTTGCCCTTCGATATTCGATATTCAGAGTTCAAAATTCAATATCCTGTCTTCCGTACTTCGTACTTCTTATTTCGTATTTCCTGTCACCTTATCAACCTTTCAACCTGTTAACGATCTTCCGGACTTGTATTCAACTTACAATCTACTCCCACTTAAACGGCAGGTACCAGTTTGCTTTGTTCATTAATTTGGCACGAACAGCTGCAGCCTGTCCATTGTTTTCAGCTAATAACTTGTTGTAAATCTTATCAGCCAGGAAAGCAGGATCATTTCTTCTCATAGCAACACGCAACAGGTCTGACCATCTTTTACCTTCGTATGCCAATTCCAGAGCACCTTCCCTGATGATATTATCTTCCAGTGCTATTGTGCTATCCCCTACTACAGGCGCAGAATAAAGATTTGCACGACCGCGGATACCGGAATTCAAACACCAGTCTGCTGCAATACGTGGGTTATCGCTTTTACGACCATCGAAGTTGTAAGGATAGCTTTCGTTGTTATTAATGTTAAGACCAATGAATCCCTGGTTCAGCAGCCTGTCGGCCAGCGCATGGTGATCGTCGCGGTTAGCTGCTTCTGCAAATTCAAGGTGCAGTGCCGCTGCGCGATAGAGGAACCATTTGCCTTTTTTCTCCAGTAAGCTTGTTGGCAGAAAACCATCGCCAAGATAGTTGTAGAGGTATTTCATTGCTACCGGGCTGGTACCCAATGTACGATAACTGAAAACACGTCCTCTTGCATCATATGGGAAATCATTTTTCTGTACCTGGCTGTTCCACAGGTTTGCTGCATACTGTGAAGGTTTCAGCAAATAAGAACCACCACGGTTAGAGAAAAGATTAATAAAAGGATTTTCTGGTTTGAAGATGGTATTATCATAAGGCAGGAACCAGATCCACTCATAATTGAACAGGGCGTCCTGTCCGCGGGCAAAAATCGAGCGCCATCCCTGTGAATTATTGTCCACCAGCATATTCTCATCTTCTTCACGATAACGAACATAACCTACAGCAATGTCATTGTTATCAGCTTTGGAAGCACCTGTCATACGCAGATTGTACAACTGACCGGCACCGCCCATCTCCATCACATTTTTAAATGCTTCTGCTGCTTTGCGGTAATCACCGGGCTGGCTACGCCAGAGATACAATTCACCTAAAAGCGCTTTTTTATTGACAAAGAAGTTTACTGTATTGTATCCATCAACGGTAGTGATCAATGTAGGGCTGGATGAATAAGGATCTGAATATGGCAAAGATTCCATTGTTACGATCAGGTTGCTCAGCAACTGGCTGAAGGTAACTTTGGGCCTCAGGCTTACATTGCGGATATCCTCATTGGTGCTCAGGGGGTCAGTAACATAAGGTACATCTCCGAAATGGATGCCCAACTGCAAATATACCCAGCTACGGAGTGCAGCAATATCTGAATAGCGCATGTTGTATTCAGCCTGCTTCATCTTTTTATCACGCAGCATCAGGTCAAAATTGTACAGCACGTCGTTGCAATTGGCAATCACTTCGTAAAAAGGACGGGGATTGGCATAAGGATTACCCGTCTGTACATTGTGCTCGTTCAACTGTTTCAGGTATTCATCTGAATTTTCTGTGGTGGTGAGCAGATCGGCACGCAGTTCATTCAGCACCACATAATAAGGTGCCAGGTTCATGAACTTGCCGTATGCGCCCATCACAGCAGCATCTGCATCATACACATTCTGATAAGCATTCTTTGCATCCAATACGTCTTCAGGAGTTACCTCTACCAGCTTTTTACAGCCGGAAAAAGTTACCGATGCAATGATTACTGAAACTGTCGCTATTGAAAACCTCAATGATCTCATATCGTAAAGCAATTGTAATAATTAGTAATTACAGACCCACTTTTAAACCTAACTGTAATGAACGGAACTGTGGTTCCAGCATAATATCCATTCCTTGTCCAAAAGGTCCGCTGCCTGCACTGAATTCAGGATCGTAACCTTTGTATTTGGTCAGCGTAAAAATATTGTTGCCGCTGGCATAGATCACCAGGTCCCTGATGAATCCGCCTTGTTTTAAAGGCCATGCATAAGCAACAGACAATGTTCTAAGCCTGATATAGGAGCCGTCTTCGATCCATCTGTCTGAAAAACGGCTGTTACCCATTGGGTCGCCCCAGGTAGCTTTTGGCATATCAGTTACCTGTCCGTTTGTTCTCCACCTGTTTATTACTGCCTGGGTCTGGTTCTCATAACCGCTCATTGATTCCAGTTGACGACGTGCATAGTTGTACACATCATTGCCCTGTGAGAAGGTGAACAGCAGGTTCAGCGACCAGTTCTTCCAGCTTAAACCAGAAGTAATAGCACCTGTAAAATCAGGATTAGGGTTACCGATGATCTGGCGGTCATTCTCATCAATTACGTGGTCGTTGTTCCTGTCTTCAAAACGAACATCACCACCAGCAAAAGGAGCAGTAGTGCCATCTGCTTTTTTATCGGATAAGCCAGCAGCGGTAGCTTCAGCATTTGAAGTGTACACGCCATGTGTTTTATAACCGTAGAAAGCGTTGGGTGCAGTACCTACTGCACTGATCATAGTACCATCAGCATAATCCGTAAGAATATTATCAACAGGCAGTTTTACAATGGTTGATTTGTAACGGCTGATCTGTGCGCCCAGGTCCCATTTCAGGTTCTTGTTATTAACAACACGACCGTTGATATTGAATTCCCAGCCATAGGTTCTCATGGCGCCGGAATTGGTAACAGTGTACTCAAAACCACTGGCCACAGGCGCAGGCTGATACACGATCATGTTATCCGTTTTATTCCTGTAAACATCAAAACTGATATTCAGTCTCTCTTTTAATAAAGAGATATCTACACCACCATTTGTTTTGGTAACAGATTCCCATTGTAATGAAGGATTACCGGGGTTACCATATACCAGGCCTTCTATACCCAGCAGGTTTTGTGAGGTATAATATTTACGGGCAGTAAAGTTGCCGATATCTTCATTACCTGATTTACCAATAGATCCACGCAGTTTGAACAGGTTCAGCCAGGGCAAACCCGCCATGAATGATTCTGAAGACACTACCCATGCAGCAGCCAGAGAAGACATTAAAGGATAACTGGCATTCCCCAGGCGGATCAGTGTTCCGTTGGTAACATTGTCACCGAATTTTGAAGAAGCGTCTGACGCTGCATTCAGAGAGAGGAAGTATTTACCACGGAAACTATATTCTGCATTCAGGTAAAAGCTTGCCCATTTTGATTGGCCCAGGCTACCACCAATACGACGCAGGTTGTTTAAACCATAACCAACACCGGTAAAATCATCTGTAGCAGAGTTATAGCCTAAACCATAATCCACTTCCGTTGAAATGGTGTTGTAACGGAAACCCAGGTTGGCAGCGAAATGGTGTATGCGGTTATAAGTTTTATCAAATGATACGCGTGTATCGTTATAAAAGCTATTGTAACGGATCACCTGGTTAGCAGAACGATTTTTTATCACCGCATTGCTCAGGGTATCGCTTATGATGCCATTTTCAGGGATAAAGTAAGATTCTCTTACCTCATCCTTTACAAGGTTCAGCACGGTGCTGATAGAAATATTATTTGTAAGAAGGTATTTAAAGTTTACTCCTACCGACCAGCGGTAATTTTTTGAAAGTGCCTGTACTTTATCAATGATCGCTACAGGATTGCTGACATTAAATGTATCTTTTAATGACAGGGATGGAGATTCAACACCATTGTCATCCATCTGGTTGGCTCTGAAAAGAGGAGCTTTTACCAGTGAGGTATAAATAGGATTTACAGCGTTGTTAATTCCCAGGTGTTTTAATTTCTGCTCGTTTTTGGTTACACTCAGGTTTGCTCCTGCAGTAAGACGTTTGCTCAGGTTCAGGTCTGCATTGAAACGCATGTTGATCCTGGTCAGATTAGTGCTTTTAACCACACCTCCGTTACCAAGATAGCCCATGGACAATGCATATTTCGCAATGTTATCGCCACCGGTGATCTTCAGGTAAGCGTTCTGAAAATAGCTGTTGTCAAATACCTTATCCTGCCAGTTGTTATCGTTATGCGTTCTGAAGTAATCAGGATTTGACGCATTATCATTCATATAAGGCATATCACCGATCTCTTTCGGGCTCAGGCCTTTTGATTGCAGCATTTCATTGAGGTAAATACGGTAATCTCTCGCATTCATTACCGGTGTTTTGGAAGGAGAAAAGTTGATCCCGCCATATAATCCTACATCAATGCGTGTAGCTTCCTGGCGTGCCCTTGCCGTAGTGATCAGGATCACACCATTAGCGCCTCTTGTTCCGTACAGGCTACTACCATCTTTAATTACAGTAATATTATCAATATCCCGGGCATCGATATAAGCTAATGGATTGGTATAAAAGCCGCTTATCATTGGAGTGCCGTAAGTAGAAATATCGAAGATAGAACCGTCAATTACCACCAGCGGCTGATTGGTTGCGTACAGTGAAGAGTAACCACGCAATAAAAGATCAGCACCTATACCTGGTGTTCCGGAACGGCGGGTTGCATTTAAACCGGATACTTTACCCTGCAGGTAAGAATCAGGTGCTTCTGTAAGCATGTTCCAGTTACCATTTGTTTGCACCACTCCTACCGCATTGGTCAACTGTTTACGGGTAGTAGTACCAAACGGCATTATTACCTCGTCACTGAAAGTCAGGTAACCATCATCATACAATATTACATTGATCGAAGCTTTTCCCTGTAAGGATACTTCTGCAGACTGGTAACCATCGGCCTCTACATGAATGTCTACATTATAGTCTGGTACAGTCATAGAGAATCCACCCGTACTGTCTGTAATGGCTGCATACAGTTTACCATACTTAACCCTGGCACCGGTCATCGTTTTGCCTGTAACAGCATCGCGCACATAACCAGTTACAGTTTTTTCACCGGGCTTTGCCTTCTGAGCCTGTAATGCTCCTGTTATCAACAGCAGCAACAAAACTGCCGGCAATGCTTTTATCCTGAACATGAAATTCTTTTTTATCCGCATTAATAAATTAGTCGTGGTTATCATTTTTATCCCTGGCCCTGATCTTTTTGCTCCTGCAAACCAGACCAGCCAGGTCCTTACCTTATCGAACTAGAACACCGGTACCAGTTTGATATAATCCAGCGTAAGATTGTAAGGAATACCAGTACCTACTGTAGTGGGAGCCAGCAATCTCAAACGCCTGGTAGCTGCATTCATCAGGTTCTGATTACTACCCATAGGAGCTATCAATGCATCATAGCTGGCATTGGTATATTCACCCAGGTATATTTCAGTATAGTTCAATGGTGTTACAGCTTTCTGTATGTTAAAATCATAAGCCAGTGTATCACTTACTATTCGGCCGATCTGTAAGATCTGTTGCAGCGTTGAATCAGTACCATAAGGGTCATCACCCTGACCTGAAATCGTTTTGTCATTCAATGCCACCCAATACACTTTGTATTTGGTAGTGTACAGTTTCGTACTGTTATAATCCACATAGAATTTGGAACCACTTGATCCCAGGTTCAGGTAAATGTCTTTGAATGAGGTAGCCGTAACAGGGTTCATTCGCTGACGGAAGAATATTTTGGTAACGTATTTGTCTTCGTAAGATTTGTAAGCATAAGGCTCTTCTCCCTGCACATAGGTTACAGGTATTTTTTCGCTCATGCTGGTAACCGCAGCATTTACCACATATACAATACCATTACTTAATTTATAAGTATTAGTGATGGCAGCAGTGCTCAGCGGTACATGTACATTGAATTTCGAAAGCAGTACAGCAGGTAATTGCGCGGTAGCATATACTCCCGGAACAGCCATGTCCCTCACCACATTCCATGAAGCATTGTTCTGTGTAATGGTAGCGGAAGTACTCTGAAAATAAGGCTTCTGCTTGGTTACTTCACCCGCAAAGGCAGTATTGTTGAAAACAACATATGTGTACAAGCTATCTTCATTATCCAGGTTGTACACTTTTCCTGGAAGTAATTGCTTTTTACAACACCGGTACCGGGCTTATACACCGGTAAACCTGTTGCAGGGTTAATGCTGTCGATCTCTGCCTTTGTTACATCCTGGTATTCATATGCCAGGGTAGCTATGTAAGCATTCTGGTCATAAGTAGCAGTAGTAGCATTAATGTACTGCCAGATGTTTTGTAAAGGCGGCACTATCTTATCTACCACATTCAATACACCATTGCGTACATAGACATCAGCTTGTGTAATATTTGCTACATCAAATTTCTGTCCGATGCAATAAACCTTTTTTCCGTTCAGCATAGGCACTCTTACAGAGTCAGCCGCCATGCGTGTAAAGAACTGCTGTCCTGAGATATGGTTCTGTAAAAACGCTTTCAGTTTTGCAGTATCATTTATTACATCCGTACCTAATTCCTGCAAAGCATCATTGGTAGGAGCCCATACTGTATAGGTTTTAGAGCCGGCCAATACTTTATCCATACCGGTCTTTACAAGGTATTCGCTGAATTTGCTGAGGTTGGCATGGCTATTAATCTGCTCCATCAGGTCCTGGTCAAGCACCTCTTCATTGGGCTTGATGTGATTGTCCCATTTTTTACAGGCAAACCACCCTGTTGCCAGGATACTACCTACCAATAGCCATACAAAATGTTTCTTAGAACGCATGCGTAAAAAAATTTAACGACTCTCTCTTTAAAAGATTCACTACAAGTGGACGTTCTGCTCAGAATATCACCAGCGCCGGAGGAGTATTACGTCCTCCGGACCAGTGAAGCTTGCAGATGCTAGATCGAAAGAACTATCTTAAGTATTATTAATATTCTATTGTACCATCCGGGTTAAACCTCGGGCTTACCTGGTTCATACCAATCGGAATAAAATGTACCATGTCGAGGTTACAATCACTGTTGCTGCCAGATACCAGTTCAAAGCGCAACTTATGTCTGCCCGTAGCTGCCACATCTACTATACCCACCATACGTGCAGCAGTAGAACCTGATTTTTTGCTGGTACCAGCCCACCATTTCCATCCAAGCGCTTCCAGCGTTGCCTCATCTGCCGGACTTACCGAAGAGATCTTCTGGTGGAACTGTATTAACGCACTTGTGAGCGGCACAGAATCAAACAAGGTCTGAACATTCACTACTTTACCGGTATTCTGTGTATAATAACCAACCCATACTTTATATCTTCCTTTTACCAGCAATGGAGTGGTAAATTCAATCCAGCTATTACCTGAACATGCACCCAGGTTATCAGTGTTACTGCCGCTGGTACCAAAACCAATCTGCCAGTAATCGCCCAGATAGCCAACAACACCTGCACGGTATTTTAAACAGCTTTTTTCCCATTTCACATCAGCCAGGGTGTTGCTGTCACCAAAATCAAACAAGTAAGTTTTTTTCCTGTACACACTGCTCAGGCGGGTAAGCTCAGGAACCGTAGCGCAGAGATCCCAATACACAGGGAATGGCTGACGGATCTTTAAAGGCAGGTGGCCTAATGCGCGGTGCAATACGCCGTTGGTAGCAGATACATCACTGTTGTTCTGATCCAGCTCAACGCCGGGTTCATGTACAGTACCGTCGATAGTAGTATATTCATCATCATTCAGCAACACCTTGCTGTTTACCAGTTTATCTGTAATTACTTCCAATGGGGCCAGCGTAGAGTGTGAACCTGACATTACAATATCTGCCAGGTATTTTACATCAGGCAATACGTGGTAAGAAACATACAGGTACAAACTATCTGCCGGGTTTTTAGGATTACCGGTATTGCAATATTTGCTTTTTAATTTTGCATACGTAGTAAAACCGGAATCGCTGAGGGCTGCATTGGTCTCTGCGATCAGCGTGTACCATTTTTTTGAATCAGCGCCTGCATTACTTTTATTAAGTGTATCATACAAACCTGTTTCTTTCAACGCCTGGGCAAAGATGGAATAGTTCGCATCTTCTGTTACCAGTTGTGCAATGGTTTTGGTAGTGGGAACCAACACTTCATCAATTACCTGTATCACCCCATTACCCAACTGTATGTTGGATGTAGTAACGGTAGCCTGCCTGTTCACCACGAAGGTAGATACACCATCTTTATTTGCCACTCCTGTTACCAGGAATTGACCGTACATGGTAATGGTGTTCAGCTTACCGTCATTAAAGTCAGACGTAAGTACCGGCTCCTCCAGGATGTGAAAGTTAAGGATGTCTTTTACTTCGCTATCTGTCAATTGCTCAACAGTTCCTTTACCAGCTTTTTTAAGATAACTGGCAATCGCCGTATTGGTAGGCGCAAATAAGGTATAGGTGCCATACGCGTTCAGGAAAGAATTGTACTGTACGCGGGTGATCATTTTTACCAGGTCTGTAAAGGCTCCTGTAGTATCCTGTTTGAGGTAGTCTACAATGTTGGGATCTTCACTGGTGGTTTCTTTAATTGTCAGTTTCTTACACTGTGATGCAATAATTGCCAGGGCAACAAATGCACTCAGGATAAAAATAATACGTGATGCTTTCATAACAAGCGCTTTTAATCGTTCTTATTTATAGAAAGGGTTTTGTACCAATAACTTATTTGTCTGCAGCTCATAATCATAGATGGGCAGGTAATTACTGTTCGCGTCGCGTAATTTAGCCTGTGCCGTTTTGATCATGTTGGCAGGTACTACGTTGGAGATCATATCCATCAGGTAGTCGATACGTGCATAATTGTTGCGTTTTACATAGCGCAATACATCAAACCATCTTTTACCTTCAAACATGAACTCACGTGATCTTTCTGCCAGTACAAACTGGGCTACAGCCTCTTTATTGGAAGGATCGGGGTCATCATTGGTAACCTGCAGGGCCTGGGCTCTTGTACGAACCGACTCTACCAGTGACAGCGCTTCTGCACCCTGGTTCAGTTCTGCCAATGCTTCTGCTTTCATCAGCAATACATCAGGGTAGCGATAGGCAAACCAGTGGGTATAGGAATCACCGGAGGCGATCAGATCACTACCATTTTTTCCTACATATTTCCAGATCAGGTTGTCCTCAGCTCTTACTGAACAACCATCGCCACGGATATCCTTGAATGAACCTGATTCATCTGTACCGTAGATCATATCCATTACACGGTTAGATGCAATGAACCTTTTGGAACCTACAGCAAACATGGTATAGAATGTATTCAGTTTCTGAGAGCTATATTGAAACTCAAAAATGCTTTCGTTGCTGTTACCATTGCGGAATACATTCGTAAACCAGGCAGTGCTGGAAGTAAGCATCCCAAACTTTTTGGAATCGATCACTTTGTTGCAGGCAGTCACACACTCATTGTATTTATCCATCCACAGGTACACATCAGCCTGGATTGTATTAATGGTATAACGTGTAATACGGCCTTTATCATAAGACTGAATTCCGTAGGTAAGTACTGCACCGGTTTCAGCCTCATTGAGGTCTTTTATTATTTGTGCCAATACTTCATCTTTGCTGCTTTTTGCGAGCGATACGATCTCATTATCATTGCTGGTAGAAGCCAGTTTTAATGGCACATCACCAAAGGTGCGTACAAGATAAAAATACATCAGTGCACGCAATGCTTTTGCCTCAGACAGGTAAGCATTTAACGCTGCCTCTGTAAAGGTCTTGTCCCTATCCAGCACTTTGGGCGCATAATCAATTACAATGTTGCAATAGTTAATGGTGCGGTAAACAGCAGTCCAATCGGTGATTGTATTACTGGATACTGCGTTCACATTCATGATGGCAATTTCTTCTGCAGTGGTGCTGGCAGTTGTAGCCAGCATATCTGCTCGCAGCTCACCCCAGAGGAACAACAGTTCCGGTAATTGTTTGGATTTACCGTTCGGATCTGCCAGCAGGGAAGAATAACAACCGACAACGGCTGCCAACACCTGCTCTTTCGTTTGCCAGTAATTTTCGCTGATGATACCATCACTGGGTTTCAGGTCAGCCCATTTTTTACAGGAAGCTGTACCGAGCAGCAGCGGCAGGCAAATCAGTAAGTATATATATCTGGTGCGCATGTTTCGTTTCTTTAAAATGAAGCTGTTAAACCTAATGTGATTGTTTTTACCGGCGGCGTCATAGAATTATCTTTTGCCACGCGGAACGGGTCACTACCCTGTACACTTACCTCGGGATCCTGGCCTGTATATCTTGTCCAGGTGTACAGGTTCTCAGCAGTGATATAAGCGCTCATTGTCTTTACACCCATTTTCTGTAATGACGCCGGTGTAAATGTGTAACGCAGTGTCACTGTTCTGAAACGCAGGAAAGAAGCATCCTCTACATAACGTGATGAGCCCAGCCAGTTGTAACCGGTATTGTACAATGCACGGGGAACGTTTGTTACATCACCTTCCTGGCGCCAGCGTTTCAGCACTTCTGTACTCTGGTTGTTGTAAGAATACATGTTGGTAGTGTTCATTTCAGTTCCATTCACCACTTCGTATTTGTAACGGAAGTTGAAGAATGATGAAAGACGCAATCCTTTATAAGCTACGTTCAGACCGAAACCACCAGTAAATGTGGGGTTACTGTTTCCGAGGTATACGATATCACGATAGTCGATAGTACCATCATGGTTAATATCCTCGTAAGCAGCATCACCGGGCTGGAACGTATAGTCAGTATTAGGATAGTTAAAGCGCATGTACACTGTGCTGCCGGTTGGAGTAACAATGGGAGCACCTTTTTCATCACGTGCAATGGTAGCTTCTTTGTCTTTGTACACACCTTTGTACCTGAAACCGTAGAAAGATCCGAACGGATTATCTACCTGCATATAGGTTTTGTACTGGCCATTGGTAGTGATATTACCTTTTTCCAGCGGATAGTATTCAGAGATCTCGCGGATCATGTTTACGTTACGTGCCAGGTTCAGGTTAAAATCAATAGTCCAGTCTTTGGTTTTGTAAGGCGTGGTAAGGATTGAAACCTCCCATCCCTGGTTGTCCATCACACCTACGTTCATGTTCACGCTGCTGTAACCATTAATACCACCGATCTGCAGACCATTAAAGAACAGGTCTTTGGTACGGTTGCGGTATACTTCCACATCTACGTTCACTTTATTTTTGAACATGATCAGGTTGAAACCAAGGTTGGTACCGATCACTGTTTCCCATTTCAGTTTCTGTAAACCAAGGTTGGCGGAGTAAACACCAGACATATCGAGGTAGTTCCAGTCAAAAGTTTCGTATGTATTATAGAAACTATAGTCGCTACGCGGTGCATTACCACTACGTCCATAACTCAAACGAAGACTGAACTCATCCACTTTCTCTTTAAAGCGGTCCATGAAATGCTCACCGGATATCCTCCATCGGCCCGAGAAAGAAGGGAACAGCCCATAGCGGTTAGAAATTGCCAGTCTTGAGTTATTATCTCCTCTTAAACCTACATTGATAATGTATTTATCATCATAACCGTACTGTGCGCTGAAAGTAGCTGAAGAAGTACGGGTTTGATTGGTACGTGCCGACAGGTTAGAGCTGGATGCGTTATCACGTGAATCAATACTGGGATCCTGGAAGTTGGATGATGCAGTATTGGATGTTTTTGCCTGGTACAGTACGTTCTTGCTGTCATAGGTCATCACGTTCAGCAGGGTCATGAAGTCATGCTTCTCTCCCAGCCTTGGCGTGTACACCAGGGCAGTTTTGGTTTGCACGTTGTAATTGTCCACATCACCATCAAAAGCACTGTTCACAACAGTTTCTGTCCATGGGCGACCGGTAGCGATCTGTGGCAGGAAGCTTTTGTTCTTGGTATTGTTAATATCAAACTGTACGTCTGCCGTAGCCATCAGTACACCTGGTTTTAGAGAATACTGGATATTAAACTTCGGTATTACACGTTCTGATATAATCTTGTATTTAGCCGCTTCGGCCATTGCCACAGGATTGTATGTTTTAGGATACATACCCTGTATATTCTCATCAGGTGAAAAATAGTTAGGCGTCTGGTTGCCATATTCATCATACTCGTAAATACCCATGTTAGGCATTTTTACATACGCCACGTTCCTGATATCATCGTAGTAGTTCCTGTCGTTTGAGCTTCTTGCATAAGACAGGTCCGTTCTGATCCTGATCCTGTTTGAGATATTGTAATCAAGGTTTACCCTTGCAGTGATCCTTTGTAATCCGGTACCTTTTGTTACACCACTCTGGTTAAAATAACCCAGTGAACCATAATAACGTGCTTTATCACCACCACCTGTCATAGAGATATTGTGATCGTGAATAACACCAATTCTTGTGATCGCATCTACCCAGTTGGTATTATTGCTGTAGTTATAATACCAGTATGGATCGTTGGGATCGTATTTAAATTCATTTACATCCTGTGTATTTAAAGGAATACCGTTCCTGTTCATGAACTCTTCCGGTATCAGTGTTGCATACTGGTAGCCGTTCAGTAACGGAATTGATTTTGGCTTCAATGACACAGAGCCTTTAAATGTATAGGTCAATACGGGTTTGCCTTTTGCACCACGTTTGGTGTTGATGATCAATACCCCGTTGGCAGCCTTTGAACCCCAGATAGCAGTTGCGGCTGCATCTTTGAGGATGGTGATATCTTTAATATCGCTGGGGGCAATGTTCAGCAGTGAAGCATATCCCTGTTCGTCGGCAGTACCGAAGTTAAAGTCGGTAGGGATCTCTGTTTCATAAGGCATACCATCCACTACGATCAAGGGAGTTGTTGATGAGTTGATAGATGATGTACCGCGGATCCTGATCTGCATACCTGCACCGGGGTCGCCGGAGTTGGCTGCAATATCCACACCCGCTACACGTCCCTGCAATGCCTGGTCAATAGACACAGCCTGCATTTCTTCCATTTCCTTCGCGTTGATCTTGGTGGCGGCAATGGTCAGGTTTCTTTCCGCCACGGGCATCATACCGTTATCAATTCTTTTCTGGCCAATTACCACTACTTCGTCAATATCTTTTGATCCCTGTTCAAGACTCAGGTTAAACACTTTGCGTGTACCGATAGACAGGTCTTCTACCGCTTTATAACCGATGATAGAGAATGACAGGGTGTGTTTGGTATTGGTTACCTTGATAGCAAAATTTCCATCTACGTCGGTACTTACACCTCGCACTGTTCTTTTATCTGCATCTACTTCTGTTACCGATACACCCTGGATAGGATGATTCTTCTTATCGGTGATCTTACCGGTAATAACAACAGGCTCTGTTTGTGCGTATGCGCCCGTAATGAATAGCAGCACACTCAGCAGGCAGGCAGTAATTGGTTTACAAATAATTCGCATACAATTATTTTATCGCTGTTAGTTTTCGTTATACTTCAGGTAATTGTCAATCAGGTGTATCACACTTCTATTAGACAGGTTATTGCTCTGTGCTACTATCACGTTTGCAACTCTGCTATAGTTGTCTTTTATAGAAAGTGCACCTGGTGTAGTGGTTACTGTAAACCGCAGTGCAGTTCCCTGTGCATTTTTCAGGAACGAATCATAGTTGTACGGACTTTCTGTTTTACCATCAGGCACTACCGTGTGACCATACAGAATATGGTACTGGATGAATTTGCGCACCAGGTCTTTGCCGGCCTCATCACTGGGGACAAAGTTTGGTGTTTTATTGGGCGCAGTTCCGGTACCGGGCAATAAACCGTCGTTTACCGCCTGTTTAATAGCCGTGTTGGTAGGGACGAAGATGGTTGAAAAGCCACTTAAACCAACAATCTCTGTAGTGGTTGTATTGTAGTAAGATGAGTTGCTGAGATATTGCCAGAAATAGTTATAATCTGAAGTGGTAGCTGTTCCTAAATTCTTAATGTGTGTACCTACCCCTTTTTCGCTATAGATCGGAAGCTGGTTCAGGAAATACACTTTCCCGTTGGTAGCTGTTTTGGAGCTGTCTACATTAGCCCACACACCTGCATCCAGTAAACCGCCGGTCTGGATTTTATTTGCATTGAATGTGATATAATCACCTTCGTTGCCGGCATCGCCTGACTTTACAATTCCGCTGCCGGAAAGATTATCTGTTGATTCTTTGTAAGGCGCAAAGAACACACAGGTCTTAATGATCCTTGTAAGCTTATCATTAACGCCATTGGTAGTGGCCGTACTGGTGGGTGTAGCTTTGTATTCGTATTGATCTTTGGTTGCGTTATAGCTGTAACCCGCTGCAGAAAATACCGCATCCGGTATCATCAGCACATTTGCACTAATGTTTGATTTAGCTATCAGCAGGTTCAGACCACTGAATTTCAGCAATCTTGTCATCATGGTAAACTTGGGATTCAGGTAAGCTTTACCATATACAGTACTGAACACGTCTGCCTCTTCTACTTTAGAAGTTCCATACAGGAAGCCATTGCTCAGGATCTTTTTCTCTACAACATCCGCATTGGGATCGAAACGTGCAGGCTCACTGAAATTGTTTTTAGTAACAGCAAACTTACTGGGCCATACTACCGTGGGGAACATGTGTGCATTCAGGAAGTCAGTAATTACTTCAATCGGCAGGTCATCAATAGTAGCATAGTATTGGCACAATACATTTTTTACATAATTATCGACCGCTGTATTGGTAGGAATAAAGATACTCCAGCAGTCTTTTTGCCCGTCATTGTCTTCTTCTTTCATGAAGTTTTCGTTGTTGGGCGAATAGGCCAGCAGGTTTGAATAGATCTTGACAAATACAGAATCGCTCTTCCCGGTTAATACCTTGTAACGATTTGCAGCAGTAGCATTGTAAATAAAACTGATCGTATTATTGGTATACAGGCGATTGAGGATCGCTTTAAAGCTGCTGTACTCAGGTTTAGTACGGATGTATTCATCAATGCTCATCAGCGGTGTGATCACTTTATCTACTTCATGGAAAACACCATTCTCTGCCACCTGGTCTTTGGTAACCACTTTGGCCTCTCCAATATTAAAACCGGTGTACTCAGATTTTGGATAGAAGTAATTGTAGTCGGCCGCACTAAGGTTGAATGAATTAAAATAAGAGGTAGTGAAATACGTGATGTATTTATTATTATCATCCGTAGTTACATAGTTACCACTTGTACCACCTTTATTATTACGATTGGTTGCCAATGCCACAATCTGTCTGTTATACTGGGTAGTATCTTTATAAAAACCAGTATAATAAGCTGTACGGCGGCGGAAGGCAATAGAAGGTGTCCAGCCTGTATTATTAGCAGTAGCCTGGTAATCGTCCAGGCGTTCTTCTTTGTATGAGTTATACACCAGCAGGTATTGCACCATTGCTCTTGCAGTAGTAGAGTCGATAGCATCTACATTACCTATACCCTTGTCCGTAAAATATTGTTTAAACGCTTCGTCATTAGGCGCAAACATCGTCCAGTAACCACCGGCTTCAAGGGTTGCTTTATAGCCTGCTTTATCAATCAACTTGAGCAGATTGGTAAAACGGCCAAGACTTTCCAGTTGCTGGTAGATCGGAGGTTGCAGACTATCGGGCCGGTCGTATTTGTCTTCAAAGGCCTTTTTCTGGCACTGTGTTAATATTGATGCAGCTACCAACAGCATACACCCTCTTAACATGAACTTGTTCATGAGCATCTTAATTAAAAAAAGTCTTATAAATAAAAAGCACAACAGCGTTGCTGTTATGCTTTAATTATATACCCTTTATTGCCATGCCTTCATTACTGAAAGCACCAAACTTGTTTTTATGATATTTTGAAAAAGTACAATATGACCTTTTTGCCCCTTGTAGGGTATAAAAATGTGGCCATTGTGGAGTGGAAGATCCTGCAAGTGCAGGGAGTGATAGCAGTAAACTAGTCATGGCAAGTTCGTTATGGTTAAAAAAGGAGCGCCCTCAACACTTCTCTTTCTGCAGCAATGCGTTATATTCTAATTCGTTATCGAACACTAAGTTAACATGACAGTATGCTGAACTATCCTGAAGCATCCTGATTTATACCTAAAATCTATGCAATCGTTCCCGAATGCAAATCCAGGTTAATTTCATGCATAAATGACTTAATAACGGTAACCTTATGCGCACTCAGTCTGCGTTTCAGCGTTACTGCAAACAGGACAGCTGATGCCGCAAACGTTATTGTTTAGCACCTGTTTTATGCTGTTAGCGCCCGGTCTTATTGCAGATGACATGTCCCCAACATCAACTATACCTTTACGATGTTTATTATATGTCCGTGACGGTAAAACATATAGCAACTAATAACAAGATGAGGTTTACCCGTTGAGGGAAATTGAGATAAATACATGGTAGAATAAGCGCTAAACCGATTCATTGACAAATGTCATCAATAAGGGGATGACAACCTTCAATCACATACGGTACTATCACTCTCCACAACGTCCTTAGCTTCGGCAATAAACATTATGTGTATTCTACCCACTTACCGGGGATCACAATTTTTTACGGCAGGCTAAGCAAATATTACAGGTTCGTGCTACCCGAAGCATCCTTCACTTCGACGATATTATTTATATGACTTGCAGCAACCTGTATGTTCAGAATTAAAAGCCAGGGATAACAACCTCTGCGACAGACTAAGTAAATATTACATGTTGCAAAAGGTTGTCATCCCCTTAGTCGAAAAAAAATCGTATACTTATCGTGTTCATATAGCCATCAAAAACAAAACTTACTGCACCATGTCACACAAGCCAACTGCATTATTGCTGTTACTGATTATTGTATCTATCTGTTCATCCGACTGCCAGGCCCAAAAAGCCTTTACAATTACAGGTAATATCAAGGGACTTACTGATACATTGGTTTACCTTAAAGAAAGAGGTAGCAAAAAAGCCGACTCTACTGTTATACATAATGGTACTTTCTCTTTCACCGGATCAGCCCCCTCTCCTTTTTTTGCCACGATCTATTCCAAAACGATGTCGCGCGGAATTGGTCTTATCATTGACCAGGGAAATATTGCTGTCAACGGCTCTGCAGATTCATTGAATAAAGTGACCATAACAGGTATTCCTGCTAATGATGAATGGAATGCTCATCTTGTATCTAAAAAAGAACTGGCATCTCAATTAAGGGCTGCCTACAAACTCAACAATGAAGCCTCAGGCCGCCAGGACCCTGACGGCATTGCTACTTCTTTAGCGCAGATCGACAGCGTACAAAAGCTAATAGATAAGCGCGATAAGTCCTACATTGTTGAGCATCCTGCAAGCTCCGTGAGCCTTTTACTGCTGGAAGAATTGAAGGGAGGTCTTGAATTTACTGAATTGCACCAGTTGTTCTCTGCACTGGATACCTCTTTACAAAATACACCCCGTGGAGTAAAGATCGTGCAGCAACTGGCAACACTGGATAACAGAGCAGATGGCCGATCTGCCATAGTATTCACACAAAACAATGTTCACGGAAAACCGGTTGATCTTTCTGCCTTCAAAGGGAAATATGTACTGATCGATTTCTGGGCAAGTTGGTGTGGCCCCTGCCGCGCTGAAAACCCTAATCTCGTTAAAACCTATAACAAATACAGTAATAAGGGCTTTACCATCTTGGGTGTATCACTGGATGAGAACAGGGAAAAATGGATAGCCGCTATTGCCAAAGACAAACTTACCTGGGAACATGTATCAGACCTGAAAGGCTGGAAAAATGAAGCAGCCCTTAAATACGAGATCCACTATGTCCCCGCTAACTTTTTGATCAACCCCAATGGCATTATCATCGCTCACAACCTGTACAGTGAAGACCTGGACAATAAGCTGGCGCAGTTACTGCGCTAAAAAATGATTCCTGGTACCAGAATAATTATCACTCCCATGACTGGTGTTTTTATCAGTCATGGAAGTTGTATTGTGCTATAAATAATGAAAAAAAGACTCTTACTTACGTTTTAGCCATAATATACCCTGATCTTAGCCAATATCTAACCACGATTTACCTGCATCATACCCACCTTTTGCCCAGGTTTAGGTCACATAATACCCAAAAAAGGATGCGTCCGTCTTAATGAGGGGTAATTCACAGTTAAAAAGCGTGGGAACTGGTGTTAAAAAATCTTGCTCATACTACAGAAGCAGCATCCTCTTTGTTATTGCTAAACAGTAGCTGAAAGCTATTAACATTGTTGCTTTATTTTGCTGCGATGAAACTTTGCGTAAATATCTACAAGTTATTTATCATAGTCTCCGAAATACAACTACCTGCAAATTAATTACTAATGCCACAAAAAACGCATAATTAAGCAAGTGCCCTCCTGTATTAAGATAAGTCCAATAATCGCTGAAACTCAAAGGGTATAAATTCTTACAACATATCAGAACAGTAAAAAGATAAACCAAAGTCAATATCGACAATGATATGAAAAACAACCATCCACGCTCTAAAACTTTGATGAGCCAGACAACGGAAAAATAATAGGGAATGAATATAATAAAATGATAAAAAAAGCCACCAAAAAAAACATAAATCAAATAAACTATACTGTGCAAGTAAGTATCATGATCCTGTTTCGAAACCTCAAACGATTCAAATAGTATAATCAAAAGCATGCTTAATAGAAATGTCGATACAATTATTCTTATTTTCATAGTTTGACATTATTAATTACCACTATTTTCAACCGCCTGTTTCATCTACCGAACTTACTTAAATATTATAATTATTTTTTGATACAAGACTATCTGAATTAAAAGTAGTCCACCTAAATTATAAACACACACAATCTTGCGATTACCTGTTCCCATTATATTTTGGTCGTTTTCATTAGCCTCAACCAAGAAGGGACTCGTCCTCCCCTGACTAACCGAAAGCCTCATATAAAAAACGGATGCTGTTTTCACAACACCCGTTTAAATAATTGAACAGATAGTAACCATTCCTTTATGGATTCGTGCTCCAGATCGAAGATGATTTTATGAAAGCCCTGCGATTCAGTTTTAGCTGAGACACTACCAGTTCTGCCACATCTTCAGGCTGCATTACCTTTTCAGGATTACCATCAGTAAGTTTTAACTGTAATGCCATATCAGTAGCTACGGTACTTGGTAGTAATGCTGTTACCCGCACATTGTATTTGCGCACTTCCATAGTCAACGATTCAGTAAGACCCAGTAACGCAAATTTTGAAGCACTATAAGCACTTGTACCTGCATTACCGCGAAGACCGGCAGTAGATGAAATATTGATAATATCTCCTGTATTGCGCTCCATCATGGAAGGTACTACTGCACGACAGGTATAATAAACACCCAACACATTTGTCTGGATCATGGCCTCCCATTCCTGTACAGGCATATCTACCAGTGTACCAAAAGCTGCAATACCTGCATTGTTTACGAGGATATCAACAGGCCCCAGTTCTTTTACCACTGAAGCTACTGCTGCATTTACCTGGTCTATTTTGTTGATATCAGCTACAGCATAAGCCCCTTTTACACCGGCTTTTTCAATCAGCTCTTTTACTGCAGCCAGGTCTTTTTCATTACGGCCGGTAATACCTACATGCACACCTTCTGCTGCCAATGCTAACGCAATTGCTTTACCGATGCCCTTATTACCACCTGTTATCAATGCGATCTTTCCTTTTAAATTCTCCATAGTTCTCTTTTTTCTGAATTATTCAACAGCGAAGCTAACGAATTGTTCTACCTGGCAGACGATAATATGGCGACTTTCAAAATTGTTGTGCTATAGAATTCATACCTGTTTTCGACACAATGATTTACCAGTTTCTTCCTGTTCTTTGCTTTCGCCTCCTTAGCTTGTGATTCGTTTAAATACCCTGTAATAGATCACTAACGTAGTAATAAATGAAAAGAGAATGTAAAAAACACTTTCTTTTATCGTCTTAAAATAACAGTTGAGGATTGTTTGGTCAATAAATCGTCCGCCACAGTCGAACAAAGACATTATTAAAAGAAGCACCAGTAATATAAAAGACGTTAAACCGATTATAATTATAACATTGTCTGAAATACGTTTTATAACATATTGAATAAACACGCTTAAAAAAACAGTATAGATATAAAGCGGAACAAAAGACACTAAAAAATATACAAACAGCATTGGGAGAAAATCACCCCATTCATCGGTTTTATGAAAAACATTAATCAGCAATGCTATTATACCTGCAACGGATACGGTAATTAAAGTATTAATTAAGCAGTATTTCAGGAAAATTATAATCCTCATCAGTTTCATGCAATGATTTTAAATTGTCGTTATCGTATTTCAATTTATTCCGTTATTAACTCCCGGTGCGGGACTTTTGGATGGTCATCTTCACGAGGTATCCCTAAAATTTCTTCCAAAAGAACAATATCTGAGTAAATAAGCCCCATGAGTATTGTAATTCACAGGGGCAATTGCAAGATGACACCTGTTTCCAGTTACTGCAAACGCGATAATAATTATCCTGATTAATTGCCGATTATCCTTCTGCATTTTTCTGAATACCAGTCATATTTGTATTAAAAATTATTTATTGAGATCTTAAAACAACGCTTAGTGATCTTTTCCTACTTTTAAAGGAATAAATTACAGCATTATTTGTGCTGTACAAGCAAAGCCTAATTACTTTCATGCCGGTCCCTCTTCTACATATCAATAACCTGCAGGTCGATTTTATCACAGATATCGGTCACACTACCGCTATCAGCAATATTTCGCTGGAAGTAAACCGCGGTGAAATTGTTGCCATTGTAGGTGAATCAGGCTCAGGAAAGTCGGTTACTTCCCTATCCATCCTGCAATTATTACCTACGCCTCCTGCAAAGTATGTACAGGGTGAAATACTTTTTTCGCCTGATGGTAATACCGCGGTGAACCTGTTGCACCAGTCGCCCGAACAAATGCGTCGCATCCGTGGCAATAAGATCGCCATGATCTTCCAGGAGCCGATGACCTCTCTGAACCCGGTCTTTACCTGTGGTGAGCAGGTACTGGAAGCCATACGCCTGCATCAGCCAATGAGCAGGAAAGCAGCGACAGCAAAAACTATCGAGTTGTTCGAGAAGGTGAAACTGCCTAATCCATCTCAATTGTTTCACCGGTACCCACACCAGCTAAGTGGCGGCCAGAAACAACGGGTAATGATCGCTATGGCAATGAGTTGCAATCCATCACTGCTGATCTGTGATGAGCCAACAACAGCCTTGGACGTTACCGTACAAAAAACTATCCTCCAACTGATCAGATCGCTCCAGCAAACAGAACAGATGGGGGTGATCTTTATTACACACGATCTTGGTGTGGTAGCCGAAGTGGCCGACCGTGCCATTGTAATGTACAAAGGCGCTATTGTGGAACAGGGAACCGTGCAGCAATTATTCAAAGCTCCTCAGCATCCTTATACCAAAGGTCTGCTGGCTTGCCGCCCCGTTTTGCATCAGAAAGGGGAAAGGCTGCCGGTGGTAAGTGATTTTATGGAAGAAAAGCTACAAGCCACAAGGGACAAAGCTCAAGAAAATACGAAATACGAAGTACGAAATACGGAAAAAGAAAATCTAAAAAACACAAGTAAGAAGGAACAAGAAAATACAGGTAAAGAAATACTGATAAAGGCTGAAGGGGTGAAGGTGTGGTTTCCTTCGGATAAAACATGGCTTGGTAAAACAACAGCTTATACCAAAGCGGTGGACGATGTAAGTTTTGAAGTGTATAAAGGAGAAACACTGGGCCTGGTGGGTGAATCGGGCTGTGGCAAAACCACTCTTGGCAGAACTCTTCTGCGCCTTATAGAGCCTACTGCAGGTAAAATTTACTATAACCATCTTGACCTCACCGCTAAAAAAGGAGACGATCTTAAAGAACTGCGTAAAGATATCCAGATCATTTTCCAGGACCCTTATTCTTCTCTTAACCCACGTCTTACCATTGGTAGTGCTATTGCTGAGCCCATGAAAGTGCATGGACTATTACCCACCGCTCAACAACGGAAAGACCGTGTAGTTGAGTTACTGGAAAAAGTGAACCTGCAGGCAGATCATTTTTATCGCTATCCGCATGAGTTTTCCGGTGGCCAACGGCAACGTATTGTTATTGCCCGTACACTGGCATTGAACCCTTCTTTTGTAGTATGCGATGAATCTGTATCCGCACTGGACGTAAGTGTTCAGGCGCAGGTGCTGAACCTGCTGAATGATCTTAAAAAAGAATTTGGCTTTACCATCATCTTTATTTCACATGACCTTTCGGTAGTACGCTATATCAGCGATCGTATTATGGTGATGAATAAAGGAAAAATTGAAGAGACCGGCGATGCCGACCAGGTCTATTACCACCCTCAACATACCTATACGCAGCAGTTAATTGCATCGGTACCTAAAGGGCTGTAAGTTGTAGGTTTTAAGTTATAGGTTTATCGCTGCCTGTTCGTAATTACATCCCAGGTATTCAGCAGTCATTATACTTGTGGTATATCTATCACCTTTAACAATTGATCCCGGGAATGTAAGCCCTGATCATCAGCAACAAACCTACAACCTATCACTTATAACTTACTACCTAGTCCTGGTAACGCTTATTCTTCACCATTTCTGATAAATAGTTTTTATACAAGGCCAGGGAACGGGCATCATAAAACTCGGCAGCGCTGGGACGTTTTGAGTACAGCATTTCTTTCAGCATTTTCTGCAACTGTTCTTTTACCGGTTTATTGAGCTCCAGTTTAAGGGCTTTATCCATAGAAACAAAATCCTCGTTTTCAAGATCTGTTTCATTTACATTTTCCGGTTGCATACCTATGGCCGCTACCTGCCAGGTATTATCGTCGCGCATTTGCTTATACTTATAGAAATACACGTATCCCTTTTTGTTCTTATAGGTTACCGGTAATTTATCCAGGAAGATCACGGTATCCAACTTGTCATAATTACGCATTGAATTACTCAGAATGCTTTTTACGATCTCCGGCTGACCTTTCCATGCAGCAGGAAATTTATCCAGCTTGTTCATTTCCTTCAGAGCTGCATATAGTTCACTGCGGTAACTTTCTTTTTTAGCAAATCTCACCAGTATTGAATCTGCAACCGGAACGTTATTGCGCATCAGGAGCATACTGGTATTGTACAACAGTCGCTCATCCTGTGTTTGCATTAACTGTTCAAAGAAGTTCTGCACACCAGGGTTCTTCTCCCTGAAAGGCAATAGCAAAATGGCATATACATCCAGTTTACTGTTACCATTATCGTTATCACCAGCCGAAGACCTTCTTAGTATATCGTAATATTCATCATTGTCTTCTTTTTTACCGGCTTTTGCAATACGGCTCTTGTCTTCAGCAGCGCGTTGCTTTTTTAAGAGGTGCTTGGCATCCAGGTATAGTTTGCTGAAATAAGTTTCATAATCTTTTGCCTGCAGGTAGTTACTGTCTACCATTGTCTGAAGCAGGTAAATGATATTTTCTTTATAGTCGTCTACTGTCAGTAATTGCAGAATATCGGGGAAGATGACTTTTGTGAGTGCCAGCGAATCATACAATCCCCTCCATCCCCTGCCAGACATATAATAACTCACATCTTTCATTGGGGCGATCACTTTTCTCCTGGCATTGCCATAGATCCGTGGGCGACCGGCACTGTTATAATAATAACGATAGTTACTGCTGCTTTCTTCTTCTACTATCGGCGGATCCTGCAATACAAGATCTTTAAAAGCAATAAAAGCACCTTTTGTTTGCTGGGATAGCAATGCATTCAGTATCTCGTTCTGGAAATCGGAAGTATCCTTTATTTTCCAGTACAACTGCTGCAAATAAGTGGTGATGCTGGTGTCTTTAAGTGTTCCAAGACTTGCGATAAAAAACTTCTTAGTATCAATATAGTCGCGCATGTCCCAATTGAGCGAATCAATTACCTGCTTTACCAATGGCACATCAAGCGAATCAAATGAGATATCGTTAAGAGATTTATATGCCCTGCGTGAGATAACACTGTCTTTACTGAAAAGGTCCTGTACAAACTGCTTTGTCTTTCGTGTAAACGGCGATGGACCATTTAGTGTATCGGTTGGCGTACAGGTACCAAAGAACTTTTCGAGGAAAGCACTCCTTGTACCCAATGTATCGGTAAGTGCGCAAATGCTGAGTGAATTACCGTTTTTGTAAAAATACTTTATGAGTAAGGTTTTACTGCTTCCTGTGTCGGTCAATTGCATTTCCCGGCACTCAATACCACCGGGCAACATATATTGCTTATCTACCTTGTACACAAAATCACTGTCTTTCCTTTCTCTATCTTTCAACACTTCCAGGCTATCCAGCTGAAAGTAATGGGATGGCGTACGATACATGTTCACAAAGATCTTTTCACCGATGGTATCATTACCTATCAACTTGGAAGCAAATGTTGCTTCTGTTCCATTATCTGCGTCATCGCCATCTTCCATATCCATCATAGAAGCGCGTAACAGGTCCTCAATGCCCTGCGATGCTTCTTTTTTGCCCTCATAGACCGGCGATGTTACTGTAAGACGCATGGTAGTGTCCGTATACAGTGTAGCTGCAGGATATACAAATGGGGTAATGGCAAATGATTCCAGGAAACGACGCGCATTGGCATTATCATTTTTATAATGAGCAATGGCTGCATAGTACACCGGTCCGCGAAGAATAAACCGCGCAGCACTGTAGCTGCCATCTTTATGTTTGAATGTGCTTTCAAGTGCCGGGTAGCCCCCCACTTTGATAAACTTATGGGTCAGTTGTTTTTCAATGAACGGAGAGTAAGCATAGCTTTCCTGCACCAGGTTCAGTTCAAAAGTATCTTCTTCCAGAAAATTATAATTGTGCAGGTTGAGGTTCATCACCAGGTAGTTGTTCCCATCCTTTTGATCCCATGCAGCATATTCTAACCTGTCTGTACCGAAACCATTATCGCGCAGTAAAGAGGGCGCATGGGGCATTGCCACACTAAAGCCACCGGTTGCAGGTTGCCAGGTTTGCCAGGTTTCTGCACCGTATTCTTTTAATTGTACCGAGTTAAAAAACTGCTGGGCATCATCACTGGTAGTTACAAATTCGTTATTACCACTCATTTTGAAAATGATCACTTCAAACGGTGTAATAAAAAGCTGGTAACGCTGGATATCTCCCCTGCGGGTTTTGTTCGTAATATCCAATCCCTTATAGCCGTTCCTGGTAACAGGCGTTTTCTTTATTATTTTGCCCGGTATATTCTCATACAGCAGGCTGTCTATTTTACGATACACTACATCTGCATTATGTCCCCACGTAAGACTATTGGTTTTAATGCGCGTTACCAGGTAATAAGCGCCATTTACAAGATCAGCATACTGTACCACATCAAGCCCGCTCCAGTCAGTAAAACGATAGAATTTTTTACCGGGTACTGATACTTTGAACATGCCATCATCTGAGGTCTGGGAGACAAAAGTGTTGCTGAATTTAATTTTATCAATAGCGTCTTTCTGTACACCGTTCCTTTCATCGAGTGATACAGGGCGTAAAGTATAACCCATCTGGCGCAACATTTCAATTACACCTCTTTTACCGGGCAGATGCGCAGCACCAACGCCTACAAACAACGTGGATTTCCTTATAATGGAGTCAATAGACTCAGCCTGTATTTCGTTGCGTTTGTACAGGAATTTTTCCTGGAAAGCATCAGAAGTAACGGAAAGGTTTTCGAGAGAATCCAGCAGGTCCAGATCTCCTTTACGATAAGCATCTTCCAGCTTTTTAGGATTGGTCATCGACCCTTCGTAATCATAACTTTTCTTTCTTTTGTTCTTATCCTTCACCATATCGCGATAAGCCTCCATAACCAGTTTTTCGCTGGCCTGGAAATTCTCCACCCCACTCAAACGCTTTCCTAATTTTTTACCGGTCTGGAAAATATACATGTCGAGAAAAGTGTCTTCTTCAAAATCATCCATACGCGTACCATAGGTACGGTATAGCATGCCATTGATCATAGATGGCTCCATGGCAAGGGCAGCTTTTACAATTTCTTCGTAGGTATCAATAGAAAAGGATGTAATACGCAAATTATCGTTGGGTCGCTCATTTCGGGAAGCATACTGACTAAGGTCCTTACGACCGTTTCTGCTCTTGAAGAAAACAGAGTTGCTGTAATCATCCTGCCATGTTTCAGGATTGGTTTCCAGCGCTACTACCTCAGCGCTTTTGATCGCATTGTAAAAAGAATCGCCCAGGTGAAATACCATTTTATCACTTACGTGCATGGTGCCAAATAAGTAAGATGGCTTACTAAGACCGTGGCCCGAGATCTCCCACAAAAGACTGGGATATTTTTTGGCAACCGGTGGTAATGCGATGGTGGATATAGTTGTTTTCTCAGCAACAGGTTTCCTGTTAGTTTGCTTTTTTGTTTGCGCCCCGGCAGGCATAGCTGTCAGCAATAAAAAGGCGGCGATACTCCAAACCAATTTTCTCATATCGGAACCGAAGGATTTAGGCAAATGAATAACTATCGAGAACAGGTATTGTTGAATAAAGAGGAAGACGAGCAGAGGTAAGGCACCGGCCACCTGATTCAACAATCATGAATATATAACAGACAATCAAGATGATCGTTACCGTTAAGATGATAAAAACGCCCAAAAACATAAAATATTTGCGTTTTTAATGAACATCCGGCTGTAAATCAATGTTAAAATGGGGAAATAGCCCTAAAACCCGTTATTTCAAGGGGATAGGATATTTAATTTTTATTTCTGACTTTTAACCATTACCTTTGCCCGCTTGAAAAATAGCCCGAAAATGTTATCAAACCTGGTGCCGTAAGACCTCGTTTGTACTGCCTCCCCCGCTGTACCCCGTTGGATCTTACTACCTTGTTGGTATCATGGGTTTGATTTAAAACCTAATAGATTACATGAAACTCTCACAGTTCAGGTTCGATTTACCGCTTAATCTTATAGCCCAACACCCTGCCAAAAAACGTGAAGATGCCCGCCTGATGGTGGTTCATCGCAAAACCGGTCAGATTGAGAACAGGTACTTCCGCGATATCATTGAGTACTTTGATGATAAAGACGTTTTCCTCGTTAACAATACCAAGGTTTTCCCCGCACGCATGTACGGCCGTAAGGAAAAAACAGGTGCTAAAATTGAAGTGTTCCTGCTTCGTGAACTGAACAAGCCTAACCGCCTGTGGGATGTGATCGTGGACCCCGCCCGTAAGATCCGCGTAGGTAATAAACTGTATTTTGGTGAAAATGATGAGCTGGTAGCTGAAGTAATCGACAACACTACTTCACGTGGCCGTACCATCCGCTTTTTGTGGGATGGCACTGATGATGAGTTTCGCCAGATGCTGGAATTCTTAGGTGAAACCCCGCTGCCCAAATACATTAAACGTAAGCCTGAGGCTGAAGATAAAGAAAGATACCAGACTGTATACGCTAAGCACGAAGGTGCAGTAGCGGCTCCTACAGCCGGTTTGCACTTCAGCATTGAGCTGATCAAACGTCTTGAAATTAAAGGTATCCGTTTTGCAGAAGTAACCCTGCATACTGGTCTCGGCACTTTCCGTCCTATTGAAGTGGAAGACCTGAGCAAACATAAAATGGATGCTGAATACTATCGCATAGAAGATAATGCGTGCAAAGTGGTGAATAAGGCTATCCAGGGCAATCACCGCATCTGCTCTGTTGGTACTACCACTATGCGTGCTATCGAATCTTCTTACACCGCAGAAAAATTACTGAAACCTTCTGAGGGCTGGACGAATATCTTTATTCACCCACCCTATCATTTCAATATTGCAGATGCACTGGTTACCAACCTGCACCTGCCTAAAACCAGCCTGCTGATCATGGTATGCGCTTTTGCCGGTTACGACCTGGCGATGGAAGCATACAAGAAAGCAATCAAGGACAAATACCGTTTCTTCAGCTACGGTGATGCAATGCTGGTTATCTAAACTTGTGAATTGTCAGATAAAATAAGAAAAGTCCCTGCCGGTTGGTGGGGATTTTTTTTGTTATGGAAAAGCCGTGAGCTTTGAGCTACGAGCCGCGAGCAAAATACAAGTTGGCAGTCGTGAGACGTGAGTCGGCAATCGGCAGTCGGCAGTCGTGAAAGGCTGAAGCAAGCGAATAGTCAATGGTCAATAGAGAATGGCTGTTCTTTGTCAACTTTTCAACCTTTTACCTTTTCAACCCCTTATGCCTTGCCCTTCAAAATTCGATATTCGAAATTCGGCATTCGATATTTTATCCCTGTACTTTCCTTGTCACCTTATCAACCTTTCAACCTGTTAACGCTCTTCCGGACTTGTATTCAACTTACAACCTATAACCTAAAACTTACAACCTGTATTAACCTTACAGCATCCTGTCATATACAGACAACAACTGTTTCGCCGCTGCTTCCCAGGTAAATAGTTTTACGCGTTCCAGCCCCTTCGCACGGTAATCGGCCAGTAACTGCTGGTTGCCCAGCATAGTAGCAATACCCTCTGCAATCTGTTTGTATTGGAAAGGATCAACCAACATGGCTGCATCATCCGCTACTTCGGGCATAGAAGAAGTACTGGAAGTAATAACGGGGGCTCCGCATCCCATTGCCTCCAGGATGGGCAAGCCAAATCCTTCGCGTAGGGATGGATATAAGAACAGAGTAGCAGTATTGTAGATCAATGGCAGCTGTGCGGCAGGCAGATAACCGGGGAAAATAAAACGCCCGATCAACCCGGGATGTCCTAGCTCTGTAAGCGCTTTTTCTACCAGCAACTTATCATACCCAAGTAACGCCATCGGCAAGGTGTCTTTGCCGGAAAGACTGTACTCAGCAAAAGCGCGGATCACATTCTGGGTATTTTTCCTGGGGGCAGCATTGCCAATGAACAGTATAAATTTCTCCGGAAGATTAAGCTGTTTGCGGAACTCCTGCAGCTCAGCAGGTCCGGCCTGGATATTGAACCGGGGGTTAACAGCATTATACACTACCTCTACTTTTTCTTCGGGTAAATGTAATTGCTGCAGAATATTGTTGCGCTCAAAATGAGAAACAGTAAGGATGAGTTTGCTCTTCTTTACCACACGTGGTACTACAAAGCGGCGGTAGAGATTACCAAAGTTCTGGTAAGCAGTTCCTTTGAACTCTACCTTCTCCAGGAAGATGATATCGTGCAACGTCAACAGCAAAGGAACGCCGGGCGCAATGGGTGCCGTATTGCTGGTACAATGCAGAAAGTCTAATTTTTGCTTCTTTACAGCAGCAGGCAGTTTAAACTGTTCCCAGTCTGCATAGGTGTATGAGGGTAAGGTCTGTACTTTAAAATTGGCTGTTTCGGTAATACATTGGCGGTCTGTGTCATCTTTGGCAAAAAGAACATATTCGTTTTTTTTATCAAGTTGCTGTAACTGGCGTACCAGTTCCAGCGCTACCACTTCCATTCCATGTTTCTTAGGCCGGAAGATCCTCTGAACGTCAATGCCGATTCGCATACCGGGTATTTTTAATTGTTGGCAAGATTAGTTAATTCACAGCAAGTATGCAAGCTGTATGCCGTCTGATAGCTCATATCACTATTATTTTCCGGTGAAAAAGTTTAGATTTGAATTGAATTGCGCTCTGATGAAAAAAATAATTCTTGCCGTTACCTTCTATTCGCTTTGCATGACAGGTTTTGCCCAGACTGTGTACCCTTTGTATAAGGATAGTATCCCCAATTCGAAGCCTGGTCCTGATGAAGAATCCAGTGCTACAGATTCAAATGGTGTAGTACGGATTAGTAAAGTCAGCCACCCTACCATTACAGTATATCTCCCTGCTCCTGATAAGGCTTCAGGTGCGGCGATCATTATTTGTCCCGGCGGTGGTTACAGAATACTTGCTGCCAGCCATGAGGGCTCTGATGTTGCGAGGAAACTGGCCGACATGGGTATTACTGCTTTTGTACTGAAATACCGTCTTCCCAGCGATCAGACAATGCTGAATAAAGAGATCGGCCCAATACAGGACGCACAGCAGGCTATCAATTTTGTTCGCTCACGTGCTGCTGAATGGAATCTCAATCCCCAGAAGATCGGCATCATGGGCTTCTCTGCAGGAGGACATGTTGCCTCTACAGCCGGTACGCATTTTCTACAGCACTATATCGACGTGCCAGCCAATACCAATCTGCGTCCCGACCTGATGATCCTGCTTTACCCGGTTATCAGCTTCAGCGATAGTCTTACCCACATGGGCTCACGCAACAGCCTGCTGGGCGAACGCCCTGATCCTGAAAAGAAAAGAGAATATTCAAACGAACTGCAGGTAAGCGATAATACACCTTCCACTTTTATTGTACATGCCAAAGACGATGGTGGCGTAAAAGTGCAGAACAGCATCTTATTTGCTGAAGCACTCCGCATTCACAATGTACCGGTAGAAATGTACCTGTACGAAAAAGGCGGCCACGGTTTTGGTATGAACAACAAAACCAGCGACGTTAAATGGATGGACCTGCTGCAGAAATGGCTGGAGCAAAAAGGATGGCTGAAAAAGCATAAATAAGCTATCTTTCGGGCCTGCAAACCCTTTTTAGATCACGATTTGGACCATATGAGATACCTGGTTACGTACTTGACGCTGTTGTTATCGTTGCAATCGTTACAGGCAACGACGGGGAATACAGGTAACAGCCTTCAACATCCTTCTGCCGATACACTCGGTTATCAGACCCAGGCTTTACTGCTGGTAAAAGAATGTCCTGTAATAAAAGACTCTGCTGTTTTTATTGCCGCGCTTAAGGCCAATTGTCACCTTGCCAATGGAGCAAATGAACAGGTAACAGCCTTTAAAAAGATCAGCCTGGCAGGTTCTGCTGCCAATTATTTCCTGGTTGAATACAGCCATTATGATGATGACACCACCACTACTGTTTCCAAATGCCAGCTGGTATTCAACAGCAATGGTACATTATTAAGAATATTCTCTGCATTGCAATATGATCTTGTAAAGATCCAGGACAAGGAATCACCTTACTTAATGCTGGTAACAGCTAATGAAGAAGGGAATGGTACACACGCATTCTATAAAATAGAGAATAACAAGCTCGTAAACGTCTTCAAAGGATTTTACGAAGATTGTCCGCGCACCTATGATGCCTGTCAGAATGAAACAGTAAATGAGCCGTTTGCACTGAATGTATCCTTCACCGATGTTAATAAAGACGGCTATAAAGACATTGTATTTAAAGGGAAGATCGTACTGATCCAGGCTGTTACTAAAAACGGTTTGTGGTACGATGTAAAGATCACCAAAGGTCAGCCACAGGTCACTTACTCTCTCGACAATCCTTTCCGGAAGATTGATGTGGAATATGTGTTTCTCTTCAATAAAAAAGACCAGCGCTTTGAACCGATGAAAGACTATAGCCGTTACTGCACTAATAACTTAGCCTTGCTGCTGTATAGAACGTTGGATTGAGGAATGTGAGTGGTCAGTTGTGAGCGGGACGTTGCCTTTTCGTGAAACAAGTTACCGGATACCAGATGCCGGATACTGGATTTGAGATTTGATGTTTGAAGTTTTAGATTGGAACAACAGCAAACCTTCCTCCTGGCTTGTATTTGCTCGCGGCTCGCAGCTCAAAGCTCGTCGCTGGTATTCACGATAACTGCAAATTGCCAACTGCAAACTTGCTTCCGGCTTTGCCCTTCAAAATTCGATATTCAGAGTTCAACATTCGATATTCCTGTCTTCCGTACTTCGTACTTCTTATTTCGTACTTTCCTTGTGCCTTGTCTCTTAACCCTTGTACCTTAACTTACAACCTATAACTTAAAACTTATAACCCGGTATTCGCGTTAGGCATTCCGGTTTTCATTCGCACATCTGCACATTAGCTACTGGATCTCATACTTAAAATCCAGCGGCAATAGTTGCGCGATCTTTTCATTCCATCCCCAATAACCATAGCTGAAGACTTCCTGCGGAGGGTAATAGAAACCATTCTTTTCAATAACTACAGGGTTTCCGCCACGAAGGTAAATGGTAGAACGCGGATACCATGCCGGACGCGATGACTGGCCCTGCGATTGCAGGTAAGACAACTCTTCACGTCCTTTTTTGAAGGTGATATAGAGATAGTCGTTGAAGAAAAGCATTTTGGTAGAATCACTGGTTACCGAAACAAGGCTATCAGCAGTGAGCGTCCAGGAAGCCAGGATATCCTTCATATCGGGCTGCGCCATTATACGCTGGTAATAGTCCGAAGAATCGCCCATGATGTTGGTCATCGTAACTGTTTTCTGGCCTCTTGATTCCAGGGTCCGCTCGCGAACACGGTGCTGCATGATCTGCTTCACACGTTGTTTCTCCAGGTTAGGCTCTTTGAACAAACGGCGGGTTTCAAATCCTTCTTCGGCAATATAACCATTATACAGGCTGCGCATAAAATGCATCATGGAGCCGAGGTAAGCCTTCTTACGTCCATCTGCCCAGCGTTTGGGAAGACGACGCCTGTCGCTTGCCATGTCCTCAAACAATGTATAGCCAAGAAAGAAAACAGAATGTTCTTTAAAATCGGCAACAAAATCCTCTAACTGGTATTGAATACGATAGCCCAATGCATTGTTCTCTATTATCAATGGCTCATCGGCTATAGCAGTAAGTGTACCATTCTTTTTTGAATAACGGAAATGGATCACCTCATAGTTCTTGATCTTACAGTTCTTCGATGCATCCATTGTACCTATAAAGTTGTCGGTAAAATACTTACCCCACCTTTCCCATCCGTTCTGTTCAAAGGGTTCTACCGTAACGGCATCCAGCACTGATGGCTTGGCCGTCATTTCAACTTTTAATTGCAGGGGAAGCTTATCGGCCGAGAAAGAATAAACAACAGTAGTGTAGCCTATTGATGAAATAATAAGGTCATAAGTGCCTGCAGGGATATTGTTAATAGCAAAATTACCTTCTGCATCAGTAACTGTTCCTTTTGAAGTACTACTGATAAACACACTGGCATTAGGTATAGGTGTGCTGCCATTGGCATTGACCACCTTACCCGAGATACGATTTCTATCCTGTGCGTGTACACACAAAACTGACAGCATCGCTACTAAAAGAACCGGCAAAAATTTCTTACATTTCATGGACTACTTAATATTTCCCTGTATAAGCCCGATACATCAGGCAAAAAGATTGTCTTTGTCTGCTTCCAGCAACAGGTATTGCTTTCGGCCAAAAGTAACATAATAGAAAAGGTAACACAGGGCAGGGAGGATCAACATCGTCTGTACTATATAGAACCAGGCAGGTTTTGCTGCTACTCCCTGCGTACGCCACACCAGGTTCAGCAACACACCAATGAATAATGGAATTACCAGGTACAGGTAATATTTCATGCCACTTTGTACTTTCAGGTACGCCTTCTCATCCTGGCGCAGGTTAATAGTTACCGTTCGACTGGTACACCAGTCAACCTTACATTGTACCACATGCTCTCCGGGTGAAATTGAAAATTCTTCTGCGGAATCATTGCGTATACGTCCTACCTCACTGCCATCAATATACACTTTAAAAGAGCGGGCACGGTTTATCCACTCCTGCTTACGGTTAAGTATAATTTTCGTTTTATTCTCCATGAATAAAAATTAGGGTATGGAAAAATTTATCAGAGTTTCTGTTGTAATTGCTGATAAGCCGAAATAAACTGTTTGAACTTATGATCTGTCTTTGGCCATGCTATCCGTTCATTTGTAAAAAACCAGCGCAGTTGGTCATATGCTTTTGCAGCATCATCAGCATCATAAAAATAGCGGGTCCATTCTTCTGACCATTTATCCAGGGGCAATAACTCAAATCCATTTCCGTAGATCTTTAGCGGGCCGGCCAAACTGCGTACATCAAGTGTTTGTCTGTCAGTCTTCAATCCCCATGCAAAATACTTTTCCCAGTACCTGAAATGATTCAGCAATCTTTTTTTGATAGCCTCTTCATCCTCTTTTGCCCTTGCCTTTATACGCCATTGATTATTTGCAGGGGCATAGGGATCATCGGCAGTATTGGCGTAGGGGTTTATTATTCCTTCAAAACTATAGCTGTTTACATCATTATTAGCCGGCTCGATATCCATTTTCAGTTCCTTATCCGACACACTGAATACCGTTAACTTTCTTTCGTGTCCTTTACCATCTTTCAGGATAATGTGCTTATTCTCATAATTCCATGTACCATATTCAAAGTCAGAAAAATAGCAGGAATAGCTGCCATCTCTCTGGAGGTTCAGAAAATTTACAGGTGTAAGAACCGGATCTTTCGAAGAGGATGTGGAAGTATTGCTTTCTTTTCTGGCTTCCGTGGGCAGCGAAGCATTGTCAATAAGCGTGTAAAACCAGGTTTTACTCAGCTTATCTTTTCCTGAAGTACAACTTACTAAAAAAAGAACTATCAATCCCGCTATTACAGGATGGACATGTTTCTTCATAGACGGGGTTGTTAGGGGTTTTATCGGCACAAAATAAACAAAAACCCCGTAAGTACGTTGCCGCTTACGGGGAATGCGTTAAATTTTAATTTATTGAATTTATACTATCTGTAAGCGCCGGATTTCAACCATAAAAATGGGGTTTTTCCTATATATGAACCGGCATCACAGTTATTCTAATCCAAATAAACCCTTATTCAGTAATTGCAATGTTTGTACTTTGTAAGAAGAAGGTACCAGTATAGAAACGTTGTGCTTACTGCCACCATAGCTTACCATACGTACAGGCACAGGTGATAATGCCTCAAAAAGCCTGCTCAGTACATTATTGGTCTGTGCAATTTCATTACCAACTACAGAGATAATTGTATGATCGCTCTCAACTTCAATAGTACCAAATGGTTCCAGCTCTTTTACAATAGCAGCCAGGCTGGCAGCATTGTCGATAGTTACAGATACAGCTACTTCTGAAGTAGTGATCATATCAATCGGAGTACGATATTTCTCAAATACTTCGAAGATCTTACGTAAGAAACCATATGCCAGCAACATGCGTGAGCTCTTGATGTTGATGGACACGATGCCATCTTTTGCAGCTACAGCTTTTACACCTACAGAACCAGCTTCCTGTGTAATTACGGTGCCGGTAGCTTCAGGCTGCATAGTGTTCAGTAATTTTACAGGCACTTTTTCCTGCTGTGCAGGCCAGATACAAGTGGGGTGTAAGATCTTGGCTCCGAAATAAGCCAGCTCAGCAGCTTCTTCAAAGCTCAGTTGCTCTACCGGAACGGTTTTCTTTACCACACGGGGGTCATTGTTGTGCATACCGTCAATATCTGTCCAGATCTCGCACACAGAAGCATTGGCAGCAGCAGCTACCAGTGAAGCTGTATAATCACTGCCACCACGTTTCAGGTTGTCCACCTCACCACGTGCATTACGGCAGATATAACCCTGGGTAATAAACAGTTTCTTATCGCTGTGTTGTCTCAGCAGCGGCATCAGCTTAGAGCGGATAGCAGCCAGTTGTGGCTCATCATGAATATCGATCACCATAAACTCCAGTGCAGGAAGTAACATGTGGTCAATATTGTTTTCTTCAAGATA
Organism: Chitinophagaceae bacterium; assembly: GCA_047602185.1. Classification (GTDB taxonomy): domain Bacteria; phylum Bacteroidota; class Bacteroidia; order Chitinophagales; family Chitinophagaceae; genus PMP191F. The sequence goes on from JASGHY010000001.1 coordinate 3,569,885, forward strand.
TACAGAGAACAGTTTGGTAGAAAGCAGTTCACCCTGTGCCAGGATATCCTTGCTTAATGCCTCACTGAAAGATATGCGGAGAATGATATTCAGAAACTCAAAATGCTCGGCAACAATAGCCTTAGCCTTTGTAAGTGATTTATCGGTCTTTACAAGGTCCTTAATGAAAGATTGGTAATGTGCCTCCAGCTTATCAATTTCCTGCTTGGCCTTCTCACGGTCGCCTGAAGCCATTGCATTGCCAATAGATACGAGTGCATTGGTAGTACCACTAAGGGCGCTTAATACCACGATGGTGGGTTCTGCATCCTTTGTAATCAGCTGAGAGACCTGGTGCATACGCTCCGGTTTGCCTACCGAAGTGCCACCGAACTTCATCACTTTCATGGTTGCTTACGTTGAATTTAATTTTAAGGTGGGCAAAGATAAGGCATGGGAGGGGAATTAGGGCGAATACAAGTCCGGAAGTCGGAAAGACCGAAAGTCCGGAAGGAAAACAATGTCGAATACTGAATTTCGAATATCGAAGGGAAATACAAAGAGGCAGAAGTCTGAAAGCCAGAACTGCAAATTGCCAACTGCCAACTTGTATTTTCTCGCGGCTCACAGCTCAAAGCTCGCAGCCGTATTCACGATTGCCGCCTGCCGATTCACGGTTCTTTTCACGTTTGACATTTCACGTTTCACGCACTTCCCACTCACTACTGACGCCTCACGATCTCCACCGCCTTCTCCAGCACCTCATCTCTGCCGGCCTGTAAACCAGCAATGGTGGGATGTACAACGATATCAATCTTAATCCCTTTGCGTTGGGCAGGGGTTCCATCAGGGTAGTAAATGCCCAGGCCACTGAAATGGGTCATGAACCTGCCGGGAAAGGTAGTCCAGGGGGTAATATTCCCATCCGCTCCGGCAGTAGTGCTGCCGATAGTGATTGTTTTGGTAGCCGCCTGCAATGCCATAGCAGTATATTCTCCATGACTTTTGGTACTTACATCCACCAGCAGTATTACTTTGCCTTTGTAGGCAGTATCGCTCTGGCGACCATATACAGCGGCTTTCATCCACCTGAATACACCCGGGTATTTCAGATCGGGGAAGGTCATCCTGCTAAATGTAAATGGCCTGGCAGCAAGATAGTTAGCCAGTGCAGGCCAGGTATCGCGGGGATAGTTGCGGATATCAAAAATGATGGAACCAACCTGTTTCAGTTCATTCATCATGCCGGGCACATCTTTTACCTGCAATTGCCCCAGATCCACATAAGCAATATCCTGTTGCAATAATTTCCAGGGCTTTGCAACCACAGGGTTTTCAGGATAGGTAGTGTACACTTTCAACACGACAGGGACTCTTTTACCATCTACCAGTTTTTCAGCTTTACAGATACTGTCCGCAGATTGAAATAACAGGGTAGAACAAAAAACAGCCTCTCTTGCCCCATCGTTGGAAGCAGCCATTACATATTTAAGCCAACGCTTTTTTTTGTCTGCGATGGATTCTCCATTCACACTAATAAATACATCTCCTTTTTGTATATGCTGAACCGCACAGATAGAGTCATTGTAAATTCTCTCTACCACCGCTTTACCATCAATTAAAGTACATTGAAATGGTACCCTGGAATAACTGCCGAAGTATTGTAATAGCTGTGGGGAATAACTGGTAACACTATGCCCGTCATTCAATTTTGCAGTCAGCTCAAATAAGCAAAGATGGTATTCAAGCGTATCTTTTGCATTGTACACACGGGGAATAAATTCATTGAGCACATTTTTCCAATCCTGCCCGCACAGGTATTTGTAAGGCGAAAAATATTGTACAATATTCCAATACCTGAAAAGTGACAGTAATCGAAAAGCTGGTTCAGGATACAGGTATTCCGGTTTGGCATAAGGCAGTTCACTGCCACAGTTTACCTGTGATGCATTGCCATAGGAAGCATAATACTGTTGCTGACTCCTGTTGCGCTGCAGGTATTCCAATCGGTGGATCAATGCTGCATCAAAGCCGCTATTATAAAACCACGACAGATCAAGATTGTAACACACACTATCCGGCAATTGATTATCGCAGGTAATACAGGTATCTACTTTTCCCAACTCTGTTAACCATGATTGCACCAGTACAGACGTTGCAGCAACATCACGCGACTGTACAAACAAGGGTGTTTTACTGATCAGTACGCTATCCCAGTTCAGTTTACCGGTTGTTACCTGGGGATGATAATATTTCAGAAAGCCCCATACTTTACCCAGTACAGAAAGGGATTGTACCTGGTGGGGAGTTAATGACGATGAAGCAACCGGCTGAGCAGCAACATTATTCAAAAAATAAAAGGATAGGACCAGGAGGATCGTGCGCATGGGGAAATGCAAGTTGTAGGTTGTAGGTTGTAAGTTATAGGTTAAGGCACAAGGAAAATACGAAATAAGAAGTACGGAAGATAGGAATACCGAATGTTGAACTCTGAATATCAAATTTCGAAGGGCAAGGCATAAGAGGTTGAAAAGGTAAAAAGTTGACAAGGAACAGCCATTCACTATTGACCATTGACTATTCACTTGCTTCAGCCTTTCGCGACTGACGATTCACGACTCACGATTTCTGAAACCCGAAACAGGCTTTGCCGATTCACGATTGCCGTCTGCCGAATGACGTATCATGCGCTACTCACCACTCACGTCTTACAACTCCACCCCCAGCTTTTCTCCCAAAAACTTCAGATCCTCTTCCACAGGTTTTAATAAAGGGATGCCGGCATTGAGACGGTTACTTTCCATTTCACGCTCAGGATCGCCTGGAATTAATACCTGCTCTTCACCTGTAACTGTTTTAGCACTTCTGAAACGACGGATCCAGTTGTCCATATTGCTTTTGAAATCATCTGCCGGCCGAAACGCATCAATACGCATGGCGCCAAAAAAGTGTCCTATTCCCTTACCGGGCATTCCCGTAGGCATGGGAACATAGGCAGGGAACGGAGGCACCCAGGGACCATAGTTGGCACCGCTGAGTACTGCAGAAAAGATATCTACAATAGCACCCAGTGCATATCCTTTATGACTTCCATGTTCACGATCTCCGCCCAATGGCAACAAAGCACCACCGGATTTCAACTCATGTGGGTTTACAGACGGGTTGCCATCTTTATCCTGCACCCAACCGGTAGGTGATTCCAGGTTTTTACGTTGTAATATTTCAAGTTTGCCGTTAGCCGCAGTAGTAGTAGCCATATCAGCAACAAAAGCAGGTTCTTCACCGGCAGGAATGGCTACACAGATGGGGTTGGTTCCCAATAAGCGTTCTACTGAAAATGTAGGCGCCACCAGCGGACTGGCATTCGTCATCGCAATACCGATCATATCCTGTTGCAGAGCCATCATGGCATGATAACCGGCAATACCAAAGTGGTTACTGTTCTGCACACTCACCCACCCTGTTCCCACATTCTTTGCTTTATCAATTGCTACCTGCATAGCATAGGGAGCAACTACAAGCCCCAAACCACCGTCACCATCTACCACCGCAGTAGAAGGCGTTTCATGAATAATGCGGATGTTGGGTGTTGCATTAACGCGATCGGCTTCCCACAGACGAACATAGCCACTGAGGCGGGCCACACCATGCGAGTCAATACCACGCAGATCTGCAGACAACAGCACCGTAGTAGCAATATCAGCATCCTGTTCACTGCAACCTATTTTCAGGAAAATGTTCCGGGTAAAATCCACCAATCGTTGGTAAGCGTACAATGTTTCAGCCATAGGAAAACAAAAATACGAAATCAGCAATACGAAGTACGAAGAAGATCGGGAGACTGTTCCGGGTTTAGAGTTTAGAGTTTCGGGTTCTTTAATTCGGTCTTGCCTTCAAAATTAGATATTCCTGTCTTCCGTATTTCGTACTTCATATTTCGTATTTTCCCGTCACCTTATCAACCTCTCAACTTGTTAACTGTATTCCCTTGTGCCTTGTCTCTTGTGGCTTCTCAGGCTTCTGACATCAGACCTCATACTTCTGCTTTCCCTATTCGCACATTCACGAATCTGCACATTAATTACATTTGCTCCATGAAAACAAAGTTGGTAGTACTTTCCATGTTGTTAATGGCAGCGTGTTTTACAGTTGATGCGCAGATGCGCCGGGAAGATATTCATACAGATTTTGTTACCTACTCCAAACGAAAACTATTACAGAAAGACCTGCAGGAAAACGTAATTGGGAAAGCGGTTTCTTTTCCGGTAGATTCCACAACTGAATTCAGGTTTGAATATGCCTGTCGGGCTATAACACAGTTTCTGGTTGCAGATGAACAATCCAGGACAGTGTGCGATAAATTGTTTGCAAGCTATTCCACACTCGAATACGATACAAGGCAGGCTTTGCTGGAAGCTATCTATGCGGTTTATCCTGCTACCTATCAAGCTGAAGTAAATAACATTCTTTCCAGCGAGCAGGAGCCCAAACTGTTTGCGATGGCTGCTGTGTACCTCTATCGTAATGACCCATCAGCCACTTTTCTGAATAAGATAAACGCAAGACTGAATAGCGGGTTTGCAGGTTATGATACCATCCCGGTATTGGCTGAATTAAAAAAATATCTCTCAAACTACCACCAGCAGGTTCAGCAACCCACTCCTTCGCTCAGTAACCTGTTCAATTATGCACCGCAGTTGAAGCAGAAGGTGATCTACTCTTTCCAACGCTGGAACCGCGATTACGCCGGCATGGCTATCGTGCAAAATGCAGACGGAAGTTTTGTTCGCCACCCCGATGGCAGATTGATGGTATTTGAACAACTGGCGCGTTCTGCATCTGACCTGCCTTACTTTTTAACAGATGGCAGCACCCCGCAGGGAGTCTATCGCATCACCGGAACTGCTGTTTCAAATAATAAACTGATCGGCCCTACGCCCAACCTGCAAATGATAATGCCCTATGAAAGTTACTGGGCTAATTATTTTTACCAGCCGGAAGATTCTGTTGTGGATATGCTGAACCCCTACCTACAATTGCTGCCACCCACATGGCGCACCTATACACCTATGCGTGAAGCCTATTATGCAGGTAAGATAGGCCGTACAGCCATTATTGCCCACGGCACTACCATAGATCCTGAGTATTTCAGTAACAAACCATTTTATCCGCTTACGCCAACCATGGGCTGTTTATGTGCCAAAGAACTCTGGAATGTTACAAACGGAAATCTGCTGATCAGCGAACAGTGGAACCTGGTAAGCGCTTTTATTTCCAGCCCGGGAAGTAAAGGGTATTTGTATGTGATCAATGTAGATAATCAACAGAAACCGGTGACAAGACAGGAAGTGGAGGAATGGGTTAAAAAGAAATAAGATTTAAGGGGCAAGACACAAGAGTTGAATGCGAATGCAGGTTATAAGCAGGCAGAACGCTTAATGCTAAACGCCGAACGCAAATGCAGGTTATAAGTTTTAGGTTGTAAGTTATAAGTAAAATACAGGTTTAACTAACAATAAAAAAGCCCCGCTTTGGAGAGCAGGGCTTTTGTGTATAAGCTTTTACTAGAATGGCAGATCATCAATAGGGCCATCACCACCGCCAGCTGCAGGAGCAGATGGTGCTGAAGACGCGGCATAACTGTTGCCACCGCCGCCAGCATAATCGCCACCGCCTCCACCACCCTCAGGACGGGCACCCAGCAGTTGTACGCTTAGCACACGCAGGGTAAGTGATGCGCCGGTTGATCCGTCGGTTTTGGCATAGGTTCTTACCTCAGGACTTCCTTCCACATATACCTGTGTACCTTTACGCAGGTAAGGAGCAATACCGGTACGGTCTGTCCAGTAAGCACACTCTACCCAGATCGTTTTATCTTTTTGGTTGCCCTGTGCATCGCGGAAACGCTCGGTATGCGCCACGTTGAAGTTAATCACGTTCTTGCCGTTTACCGTGTTTGTTACACAATCTTTGCCCAGGTTACCGATTACTTGTAATTTGATCATACTTAATAAATTTAGCTGCGTACTTAAATATTTTGAACGGGCAATTTACATTTTCCCGGAATGCGGGCAATACCTGTTTATGGCTATGGGGATAACTACCAGCATGCAGGCGTATTTTGCTTAAAACGAATGAGTAAAACGCAGCGAAAGATTATCGGCAAAGAAATTGATACGTAATTTCAGGGAAGAAACTTAAAGTATTCACCACATGAGCAGTAGTTTTATTCGCTTCAAAGAGAATGGTTTCTGGGCTGCAGACGGCTTTGCAGAGGCTTTTCAACTGTTATTATTCGGGGAGATCCAATTGCAGTACCAGGATACGCTGCCGTGGCTAAACGAGTATAAAAAATCGCTGGCAATGGAATCGCTGCCGCTGGTTTTCGGCGGCATGTCCATGCGTCTCGATGAAACCATTACCGACGATACCCGGAAAACAACTTTGCTGGACCTTATTTCAACCATCCAGTACAAGATCGCCAACGACCCGCAATACCTAACCGGCTCTCACCTGCACGATCTCCGCAGGGAGGTAAGACATTTCCTGGTGGGTACAGGCGAATTTTTATGGCCCACTCATGAGATCGAAAGGCAAATTGAAGAAGGCCCGTTCAGCGAAGAGCTCCCTGCAGTTACTTACCAGAAGGGGCTTGACCTGCTCAGGATGCTGATAGCCGGTCACCTGTTCTTTAAAACAGATACACCGATCACCTACTGGGACGTATAAGCAGGCGTAACCAATTACTACATTTGCAAGGTTCAGCTATCTTCTCCAAAGCAGCATTCTCTATTATTTGTCATGGTAAAATCCTTCCTTAGGTCAGGATGACTATCAATAGAGTTAAATTCAGTTTCATACAATATGCTTCAGCTGCGAAATAGTGGCTTTGGGGTCTTTCGATTTGAAAACAGTACTGCCTGCAACCAGTACATCAGCGCCTGCTTTTACTACTTCTGCAGCATTCTCTACAGTAATGCCGCCATCTACTTCAATCCATGTTGACAAACCTTTCTCATTGATCATACCACGCAAGTCACGTATCTTCTGAATGGAATGGGGAATAAAGGATTGTCCGCCAAACCCCGGGTTTACACTCATGATCAGCACCAGGTCTATATCATGTAAAATGTCTTTGAGTGATTCAACCGGCGTATGTGGGTTAAGTGCCACGCCCGCTTTCATACCCAGTGATTTTATCTGCTGCACATTCCGGTGCAGGTGCACACAGGCTTCAGCATGTACCGTAAGCACATCAGCTCCCGCTTTCTTAAATGCCTCTGCATATTTCTCCGGCTCCCAGATCATCAGGTGTACATCACAAACCTTTTTGGTGGCAGTACGGATCTGTTCTATTACAGGAAGACCATAACTGATATTGGGAACAAACCGGCCATCCATTACATCCAGGTGAAACCAATCGGCCTCACTTGCATTCAGCATATCACACTCATCTTTCAGGTGTAAAAAATCAGAGGCCAGTAAAGAAGGAGCAACTATTGGCATACGCAATTTTTGAAATTGATGTTAAGATACGGGTTATAAGTTACAGGATACCGGATCGTGAGACGTGAATCGCCAGTCGTGAGTGGGCTAAAGCAAGTGAATAGTCAATGGTCAATAGTGAATGGCTGTTCCTTGTCAACTTTTCAACCTTTTACCTTTTCAACCCCTTATGCCTTGCCCTTCGATATTCTATATTCAACATTCTACATTCGATATTTTCTTGCTTCCGGACTATATTCGCGTAAGCGTTCAGCACTTTTACTTTAACCGCCTGATACCGTCTTTAGCTTCTTTAAAATTTCTGTCTAGTGCCACAGCACGTTCATAATTGGTAAGCGCTTCGCTGGTATTGCCTTTTGCTTCAAAGCAACGCCCCATCCAGAAATAAGCATCCGCATTGGTATTGGAAACTGTAGCGGCCATTACAAATACATGCAGTGCCGTATCATAATGTTTCTGGTCGTACAGGATAATACCCTTTTCAAGATATGCATCGGTAAATTTCCAGTCGCGTTTAATACATTCTTCAAAGGCCGCCAATGCCTGCGGGTACTGGCGCGTATCAGAATAAAAAGTTCCTTTAATAAAATAGGGATCAGTCTGTATACCTGCTGTATCTCTTGCAATCAGTTCATCACAGATGGTAAGTGCTAAAGGATTAAGAGAGGCTGCATATAAATTGGCCAGTGCTACACCTGTATGGTTAATTGGCTGGATAGCGTAGGCCTTACTGAGTGCGTTGATAGCACCTGCCGTATCCTGCAGCTGCGCCAGCAACTGCCCTCTTTCGTACCATGCCTCAAAATTATTAGAGTCCCTCTGCAACTGTTCGTCAAACTGCTGCAGGGCTTTTGCTCTCTGCCCCGTCTGCACATAGATCTCTCCCATCCTGCGTGGAAATTCCCTGTTATCGGGAAAACGTTTGATACAATCCTGCAACAGGTTGGTGGCTGTTTTCAGATCACCGATCAGCATCAGGTTGGCAGCATACATAATGCCGGTACCTTCATCGGGATGTAATGTCCATGCTTTATTATAATCTCCGCTAGCCAGTTCATGCTGGTCGTGTTGTGACAGCAGTACTGCCCTTTGCAGATACAGGTCTGCCTGTTTCGGAAACTGGCTGATGCTGTCAGTAAGCCCGGCAAAGGGCGGCGACTGCAGCATTTTCCTTGTTTTTTCCGCTGCTTCATCACCTTCGCCACAAGAGGCCAGCAAAAGCAACAGGGAGGATAATAACAACCATTTGTTCATACGTCAAAACTAACCGATTTTATGTAAGTAGGCAGCAGTAATTCCAAAAAGGTATCTTTGCGCCCAACATCACCACCCGGCACCCAGGCAATTTAATTTAATCACAGCCTAACCTTTTAAACGATCTGTATGAGAAAAATTGCAGGCCTCCTGTTGCTGGCTTCAGTTTTTATACTGGCAGCTTTTACACACCGTACACATCAGCAAATCATCAACACATTACCGGGCGACACATTGCTGTATCCCGGGGAAACTCATTTTAAAAACGTTCGCCAGCTTACTTTCGGGGGCGATAATGCAGAAGCCTATTTCAGCTTTGATGGCAAGTGGCTCATCTTCCAACGCACCAATCCCAAAGACGGCCTGCCCTGCGACCAGATGTTCATTGGCAAAATACCCACCAATGCCAATGAAAAATTTGAATACAAAATGGTAAGCACCGGCAAAGGCCGTACTACCTGCGGATTTTTTACCAAAGATGGCAAGCATGTGATCTATGCTTCCACACACCTGGCAGGTGATGCCTGCCCGCCTGTACCAGACAGGGCTAAATACGGCAACAAATACATCTGGCCGTTATACGACAGCTATGATATTTTCATGGCCGATCTGAATGGCAAAATTGTAAAACAGCTTACCAGTTCAAAAGGATACGATGCTGAAGCCACTTTGTCGCCCGATGGAAATAAAATGATCTACACCAGTACCAAAGACGGCGATATTGACCTCTACATTATGGATCTGAAAACCGGTAAGGAAAAACGGATTACCAATACACCTGGTTACGATGGGGGCGCCTGGTTCAGCCCTGATGGTAAAAAGATCATCTGGCGCGCTTCCCGTCCGCAAACACCGGAAGAGATAAAAGAATACAAAGACCTGCTGGCCGAAAATCTTGTAGCTCCTACCCGCATGGAAGTTTGGGTAGCCAATGCCGATGGCAGCAACCCGCACCAGGTTACTAATTACGGGCAGGCCAACTGGGCTCCTGCATTTTTACCGGACAGCAAACGCATCATCTTTGCTTCCAACCACGAGTACAAAAGAGGTTTTCCTTTCAACCTTTACACCATCAATGAGGATGGCAGCGGATTAACAAAGATCAGTCGTGATAATGGATTCGATGCTTTTCCGATGTTCAGTCCTGATAAAAAGAAATTTGTGTTCTGCAGCAACCGCAATAATGGCGGCACCAGGGACACGAATGTGTTTATAGCGGATTGGGCGGAATGAGGAGTGAATGGTGAATGGTCAATAGTGAATGATTCGGCAGGCGGCAATCGTGAGATGTGAAATACAAGTTACCGGATACCAGATGCCGGATACTGGATTTGAGATTTGATGTTTGAAGTTTTAGATTGGAACAACAGCAAACTTTCCTCCTGGCTTGTATTTGCTCGCGGCTCGCAGCTCAAAGCTCGTCGCTGGTATTCACGATAACTGCAAACTGCCAACTTTCTTCCTGTCTTTTCCTTCGAAATTCGATATTCGAAATTCTGCATTCGATATTTTGACCTTCCGTACTTCTTATTTCGTACTTTCCTTGTGCCTTAACTTACAACCTATCACTTAAAACTTATAACCCCATATCCTCAGCTCACTTATAACCCTGATTCCTTAGCTTTGCACCAAACTTGTATATATGGCAATTGGATTGGTTCATCTCCACAACCTGCTTCGCTGGATAATTCTCATCCTGTTAATCGCATCTATTGTAAAGAGCTATACCGGATGGCAGAGTAAAAGAATATTTACACCGGGCGATAAAAAACTGTGGCTGTTCACTATGATCGCAGCACATATCACCCTGCTGATCGGTTTGTACCAGGTACTGGCCGGCCGCTATGGTATCCTCACCACTACCCTGCCCGAAGGCACCAGTGTAATGAAAGATAGTTTTTACCGCTTTTTCTGGGTAGAACATCCTGTTGCTATGATACTGGCGATCGTTTTCATCACTTTAGGTCGTGGTATGTCTAAAAAGCCTGTTGCTGATACCATCAAATTCAAAAAAGCATTCTGGTTTTTCCTGATCGCTTTATTACTGATCTTAATCGCTACGCCCTGGCCTTTCCGCGCTATCGGAAGACCTTTGTTCCCGGGCATGTAATCAACTTATACAAAAGCAAAAACGTCACTTTCACATTGCTGTGCAGGTGACGTTTTTTATTTACGCCCATGCGTACTTTTTCCTGGCTATACTTTGGTGATCACATAATAATTGCGACCAATAGGCACTACACGTTTTAAGACCTTGCCCGTTGATTTCTCCACCCAGGCAAGTGCATCCATAGGTCTGCCACCGGTACCGGTTTTCACTACATAACAGGTTACACGACCGCCGGCAGCATTCTCCAGCCAGTCTTCACCTACATATTCTACTTCATAAGGGTCCATTCCATCACGTTCAAATGTATAGGCGTTGAGTGTGGCATGAAATCCTTTTTTATAGGGCAGCAATCCCAGTATATATTCAATAAGGTTGGAATCGAAATAACCCAATGCCATACTATGCACGGTGTCCCTCTTTTTACCACCACGGTCTACCATTGCATGCACTTTATCGGCCTGGAAACTAAGTGCCATGCTCATAAAATGAGGAAAGGTTACCATACGCATACGTACAGGCGCCAGCGTTTTAAGATCGGCCACCGTTGAATCCTTCAGCAAACGGCCATCCGGTAATACATTGGATTGGGTGCGTATCAATACCCCATGTGCTGTATCAATAGAAATAATATCCTGGCTTACGAAGCTACTGAGTACTTTACCGGCAGAATCGAATACTGTAATTTTCTTAAGTTCATTAACCGGTCTGATCAGATCATACCGGATAGTGGCATCACCCGATCTTACAAGTGTTTGAGCCAGCAAAAGCTGTGGAAGGAATAAGGTAGCTGCCCAAAGCAGAAATTTGTCCATACATTTAATTTTTATAGCACAAAAAGACAGAATGCTGTAAAGGACAGCAACTCGTTTCAACCAACAGACTGTTTATTTTAATCCTTTTGCCTTTTTGACCGTTGAAGCAAAGCATTGAAGAAAAAGGGCCGTTCGTTGAAAATATCCCGGCAGGGATATGATTAGCAGTAAATTTGAACTACATGAAACTGTTCAGTAAAAAGGTCTCTGTTATTCAGCTGCAATGGATCGTCTGGCTTTTTGTCAGCGCTGTGATGTTCTTCGTAATGCTGAGTTATGATACTGTACCGCAAGCCGTCACCTACACGGCTTTCTATGTACTGTTTTACATGATCATCATTTACGGAAATGCCTGCTGGCTTATTCCCAGGCTCTATCTCCGTAACCAGAAGCTACTGTATGTTCTTATTGTGCTCGTTGCACTTGTATTGCTCACCTGGCTGCGCATGGATGTACAGAATTATATCTACAACCATTTTTTTTCGAAAGGCGAAAAGCCGATGCCCATCCCCTTCAAATCTTATGTAGCCACCTTTTTCTCGCACCTGCTGGTGTATATTTTCAGTATCGCTTTCCGGTTGTCAATGGATTATTTTAAAATACAACGCGAGCAGGAAGCATTACAGAAACGTACGGCCGAAGCCGAACTGAACCTGCTGAAAGCACAGGTGCAACCACATTTCCTGTTCAATACCCTCAACAATATCTACTTTGTAGCACAGCGTGAATCGCCTGCCACAGCAGCATTGGTAGAACGCTTATCGAATATCATGCGCTACTTTGTAGATGAAGGCCCGAGGGCCTTTATTCCGCTGACCCGTGAAATTGCTTTTTTACAGGATTATATAGAACTGGAAAAAGTGCGTATGCGTCACCCGTTGCAGGTAACATTTATTGTAAGTGGTCATGCAGAAGGCATCCAGGTACCACCTATGCTTATGATACCACTGGTAGAAAATGTATTTAAACATGGTATCAACAAACGGCGGAGCGATAACAGCATTGACGTAAATATTACAACAACTGATAACCAGCTAAAAATAACCGTGGTAAACAGTGTGTACGATGATCAGCCTGAAGCTAAGCACGGCGGTAATGGTTTACCCAATCTTATCCATCGACTGGAATTATTGTACCGGCAACATTTTACCTTTGTTACAGAGAAAAAAGACAACAAGTTTACAGCACAGCTAACTATACCGGTGTGAAACAGTTAACCTGCCTGATAGTGGATGATGAACCCAATGCAGTACAACTGCTGGACGACTATGTGCATAAGGTTCCCTACCTGCAATTGCTGCAAAAATGTTATGACGCTTTTGAGGCACTGGAGTTCCTTAAGAACCGGCAGGTTGATCTTATTTTCCTGGACATCAATATGCCGCAGCTCACAGGTATGGAGCTGGCAGCCATTTTACCCAAAGAACAGAAGATCGTTTTTACCACGGCCTATTCCGAACATGCACTGGAAGGCTATGAATACAACGCTATTGACTACCTGCTGAAGCCTGTTACCTTTAAGCGTTTTATGCAGGCTGTACAAAAAGCACAGGCCCTTTCTTTACCGGCACCACCTACTGCCGTACAGGAATCACCGGAAGCATCCTATATGTTTGTAAAATCAGGCAAACAGATCGTAAAAGTGGCATATAATGATATGCTATACCTGGAGGCTGTAAAGGAATACGTTTGCCTATACACACCCGGTAACAAACTGCTGGTATATAAACGCATGAAGGAGTTGGAAGAAAGCCTGCCGGACAATTTTTCACGTATACATCTCTCCTACATCATCAACCGCGACCATATTACCCGTATTGAAGACAATCATGTGCTGATCAGTAATGCGCGGATCCCCATCAGCGAAAAATACAGGAATGAATTCCTGCAACAGGTGAATAGCAGGTTATTGTAAATACAACAATTATATTTCTTATTGCCGGTACCCGTTAGTTATGTCGATTCCGGCGGGTGGGGACACCCGCCGGGGGCGTTCCGTGGTTGGTGTCTTCACCAGCCACTTAATTCAACCTGACTCTCCGGATATAGGCAAGTTGCGCCAAGAGGCTTAACCTGTCAGGTCGGGCCAGAGTCAGCTCCTTGCTTTTTATAAGGGAGCTTTGCTTATCTGCTTAGACCTGACAGGTTTGCTTTCCCATATATGGGGAGTCAGATAATTCAACGCATAGAATAAGCAATATGGCCAAATGCTCCAGGCATGACAGGCAAAAACTTGTTTATCAAACAACCCTCATCAAAAGCCGTTCTTACAACAAACCCGTTTTTTGTATAAAAACATCCTTCCACCTACTCCAATAAATAAACCTAATTCAATAAAGGTTGTTACGATTAAGTAATTGCCTGGAATGCAATTACTTTCCCCCTCTGCCCTGGATACAGGTATTCAATATACAAACCCTGTAAAAAGCACTCAACAAATGAACCTTATTAAAACAGCCTACTGTATTGCAATGTGCATACTGGCAGCTTCCTGCATTAAAGATCCTCCACTGAACCCGGAAGCAGATATTGAAACATTTACTGTAAACCCCGGCCAGATCACCAGCAGCACGTTTATTGATCACGCCAATAACAGGATCTTACTCTACCTTAAACCCTCGGCTTATGAAACGGGCATCGCTCCTGTAATTACCATTTCCGAAGGCGCTTCCATAGCACCAGCCTCCGGCGATTCTATTCATTTTGACTCAACCGGTATTACACAATACGTAGTGACTTCTCAAAGCAGAGCTTATACCAAAACCTATGTGGTACAGGTAGTGAACATCGGTACCTGGGCCTGGGATTTTGAATGGTGGGGTGAGAATGATAAAGATCATTATCAATACCCGCTTGAAAGCGACAGCAGCATCTTATGGTCATCAGGCAACCCGGGTGTGGCATTGGGTGGTGTTCCCGCTAATCCTTCAGCATACCCGTTAAAAGCCACCACCGATAAATACAGCGGCACTTATGCAGCAGAGTTGATCACACTGCCCGGCACTACATTATCAGGGCTTGTAGGTATTAAACTATTTGCAGGCTCTCTTTTCCTTGGGAATTTTGATTCTAAGAATGCCTTTGTTGCCCCGTTAAAAGCAACACAGTTCGGGCAACCCTACATAGGCAAGGCAGCCCGCTTCAGAGGGTATTATAAATACCAGCCCGGCCCAAACTACCAGGATAAGAGCGGCAATATTGTTCCGGGTGTTACAGACTCCTGTTCCATTTACGCAGTGTTGTATCACGGTACCACAAGACTGGACGGAACAGATATCCTTACTTCAGACAGGATCATTGCCACAGCCATGTTACCTGACGGTTCTGCAAGAGGGAATTTTACACTTTTTGATATCCCGTTTACCTACAAACCGGGCGCTACCACCACAGGTAACCTGATGATGGCCATTGTAGCCAGTTCCAGTAAAGACGGAGACTCTTATAAAGGCGCCATTAACAGCAGGCTGGTATTAGACAGCGTTTCCATCATTCATCAATAAATGCATGCACCATACATGAAATACAGCATTTACTTAATAACCGGCCTGTTATTCACCAATACAGCCCTGCTGCATGCACAGCCAGATACATCTCAAAAAACATTTACCCCTTATTTTGAATCACGCCTGGTAGCAGGTTTTAACCTTGGCGCAACAGCACCACTGGGTTTTCCCAATACCATCAGGAAGATCCATAGCTTCTGGCCAAAGTTCTGTCCGGCGTTCGGTTATGAACTGACTTATATGTTCAATCCCAAATGGGGTGCGGGTACAGGTATTAAAGTGGAATTTAAGGGTATGGGCACAGAGGACCAGGTGCTGTATTTTCCCACCATTATTGTAGTGAACGATGGCGCTAATACCGGCACCTTTACCGGTACTTTTTCGGGGAAGAATAAAACCGTTGTCAACAATTCCTATCTCACCTTTCCTGTTATTGCAGTATTTCGCCCTAATGACAAATGGCGGTTCAATGCAGGGTTTTATTTCGCATGGCTTATTAATCCTGAGTTTTATGGCACCGTATCAGACGGCTATATCCGGAATGGAGGCCCCACAGGTGAACGGGTTGATATTGACGAAGCCAGTTTTGATTTTGATACCGAGGTCAGGAAGTTTGACTGGGGCTTCCGGGGCGGCGCTGCGAGAGCTGTTGGCAAACGCATCAGCATAAATGCTGATCTGTCCTGGGGTGTAAGGCCACTATTTCCAAAAGACTTCAAAGGACTCGATTTCCCACTCTACAACATTTTTGCCGCGTTGGGCATTGCTTACCAGTTAAAGCCCTGACTGGAAGGATAATTGCTGATTGGGAAATTGAGGGATTTAGAGATCGTATTTAACTGCGAAGGCGCAGGGATAAATATGATTCGCCACAGATGGCACGGATGTACACAGATCGGGGACTAACCGGCATCTGCTATATTCTCCCGGCTGCTGACCGGAATTATTACCAAAAGCTAAAAGCCTGGCACAGCTTGTACAGAACACTACACGCCAGAATGATCTGCCTCAGATGGCGCGGATGTACACAGATCAGGATTGGAGATCTGGCATCCTGTAAGTCGCTCGACTATTTACGTCTCACGAAAAAGCAGCGACCCGCTCACAACTGACTACTCACCACTGACGACTCACGTCTCACGCTTGCCGTCTCACGAAATCCCCACGGAGAAAAAATATTTTTTATTCCTGTAACAAAACAGCCGGTACTGCATCCAAAGCATACCACTAATTTTATTACAACCAGGAAAACAGTTTTGACAACATTTTTCAAACATAAGGACCAGGACTTTACCCAACTCTACGAAACCTATTCCGGCAAGGTATTGCGTCTTTGCATGGGCTATACCGGCAGTGAGGAGCTGGCCCAGGACCTGCTGCAGGAAACCTTTATTGCCGTATGGCAGGGCATGGATCGCTTTCGTGGTTCATCTCAACCCGGCACCTGGATCTACCGTATTGCAGTAAATACCTGCCTCAGTCATTTACGCTCACCGAAAAATAAGCCAAAGGCAGAGTTGAAAGAGCACATGGAAAACAGGCCGGAAGAACTGCCGGATACAGAGCAAAGGATCCAACTGCTTTATCGCTGTATCAACGAACTGGCAGCTACGGACAGGCTGATCATTACCATGGTGCTGGAAGACATTCCCTACCCTGAAATTGCTGAAAGCACCGGTATTAAAGAAGGAAACCTGCGGGTAAAGATCCATCGCATTAAACAACAACTCAACGAAATTTATAAGAAGTATGAGCAGCTTTGATGATATAAAATCACTCTGGCAACAACAGGCGCCTGCTCCACACCCGGATGCGGCCAGCATGTTGCAAAAGGCAAGAAAAGACAAACAGAAAATAGCCAACAAGTCTGCCTTCCAGGGAATTATACTTTTACTGACGATGGTTTACATTGCCTGGCTCGGCAGTATCATCCATTTCAAACTGACCACTACCTATATCAGCCTCGCTCTGATGATCCTTTGTTTGCTGATGTTTGGCATTATACGGATCAGGCAGGCAATACGCTTACGGAATATCCGGCTTGATGATACCCCTGCCCTGGTACTGCAACAACTGGAGCAATTCTATAAACAGCAGCAGCTCATTAACACCCGTGGCGTATTGTTTTACGCTATTGTATTAAACATTGCTTTCATCTTCTATTTTATAGAAGTATTACAGCCATTCTCTGTTACAGGAAAGATCATCAGTATCAGTGCATACACAGCCTGGATGCTGTTTGCCCTGCTTGTATTGGGAAAACGCGCCATCCGGAAAGAACGGGCCAGGATGAATGAGATCATACAGAAGATAGTACTGATGGAAAAGGGATTCTCTGCCGAATAAACCGGCAAGTTGCACTCAATGTGAAAATTTAATCAACCCGGACGCTCTTTTTTTCGTTTATTTTTGAATAAAGAACGCCTGATCCATGATCTCATACAATCCAAAAGACTGGTACAAATTCATTTTCAACTTCCACAAGGCCGATACCTTACGCACCCTTTTCCCCCTGCTGATCGTTATTGGATTATATACCTGGGGAGTAGCCTGGCTGGAAATAGAATATTTTAACCTGCCGAAGAATGAGCACCTGAAGAACATTTCCACCATGCACACGCTGCTGAGTTTTGCGATCTCGATGTTGCTGGTGTTCCGTACCAATACAGCCTATGATCGCTGGTGGGAAGGCCGCAAATTATGGGGAGCATTGGTCAATAACAGCCGCAACCTGGCTATGAAGCTTAACAGCATGTTGCAGGATAACGATAAAACCGACAGGCATTTTTTTGCCAAGCTCATTGCCATGTATGCATCCATTCTGAGCCAGCACTTAGGCACTGAAGAAACAAGACTGGCATTAGACGATCACGATCATCCTGAACTGAAAAGACTGGATACAGACAAACATATTCCCAACCAGGTAGCATCATTACTTACACATCGCATCAACCGCCTGTACAAAGAAGGAAAGATAACCGGCGACCAGCTTATTGTACTGAATGGAGAGATGCTGTCTTTTACTGATATATGCGGCGCCTGCGAAAGGATCAAGAATACACCTATCCCTTATTCATACAGCGCCTTTCTGAAAAAGTTCATTTTCCTGTTTTCAGTTACACTGCCTTTCAGCTTTGCGATCTCACTGGGCTACCTGGCCATTCCGGTAGTTACCATTATTTTCTATGTACTGGCCAGTCTTGAACTGATCGCAGAAGAAATTGAAGATCCCTTTGGTGATGATCCCAATGATCTGCCTACGCGTAAGATCGCTTCGAACATTGAGAAACATGTAGCAGAAATATTGCTGTAGATGCACCCTTATATTACCGGCATAGAAAAGATCTTTCGCACGCATGCAGATCCGCACAATGCTGCAGGTGCCAAAGCTTATCTGCGCAACCAGTTTGAACATTACGGTTTGCCTACACCTTTGCGCAGAAGTACAGCGAAAGCCTATTTCAAAAAAGAACTACCGGACTATAAGGAATTGCCGGTTATTATAAAGGCCCTGTGGCAACAACCCTATCGTGAACTCCATTATTTTGCTGTAGAATTATTGCTTGCTCACAAAAAACAATGGAAGCCGGATATTATAAAACTGGTTGAATATCTTATTACCCACAAAAGCTGGTGGGATACTGTAGACAAAATTGCCAGTGAAATTACAGCGCCTTACTTTTTATTGTTTCCTGAACAAATGGAACCGGTAACACATGCATGGAATCAGGCTGACAATTTCTGGCTGCAACGTGTCAGTATCATTTTCCAGAATCCGTACAAACAAAAGACCAATACAGAACTGCTGTCAGCATACATTTTACATTGCAGGCATTCCGATGAATTCTTTATTCAGAAAGCAATTGGCTGGGCCTTACGTGAATACTCCAAAACCAATGCCGCATGGGTGAAAAAGTTTGTGGCAACACATGAATTGCCGGCACTCAGCAAACGTGAAGCACTGAAACGGATCAGTAATTAATGCCCAGGTCCGACCTGACAGATCCGGGCTACTAAGGCTATTTTCCTTTTTAAATATAATTTCAAAGCGCTGCATTAACCTGTCAGGTCCAGCTGCGCAGGTTCAGGTCTATACCGCCTGATCGCAGCCTGGCTATACCCTTATTGGTCAGGTCAATTTGTACGTAGGTCCCTGCTGCCATCCTGCTGCACATAATAACGGAAGGTTAAATAAGGGGCGGGCCAGAACAGGTCTGTTACTACTGAGGGATTGCCTTTGTAAATATTGATCACTTCCAGCTTGGCATATTTACCCGTAGCTGTACGCAATATAAATGTCCTGTTCTTTACAGGTACACAGATATGATTGTTAAGACTATAAAAGAACCAGCCTCTTCCATCCCCGGCATCCCAACCTATTTTGGTAATTCCTGAAGACTCAAACACCGCGTCAGCAGGGGCTGCATCTACCAGGCTATAGGGTTTATCAGCTACCACCACGGCGCCTTTGCCAGCACCTCCATACCCAGGGTTATACTGATACCCCCCATAGTTCACATAGATCTCAGAGTTATAAGGCCCGGTAAAAGCAAGATCCCACTTCACAGTGGTTTGTTCACCGGAACTGATCTCAATTTTATCATTAGTGGTAAAACTGAAATAAAGCGATTTAAAAGCTCCGGCCCCTCCCTGCGACATGGAAGCAGAAGTATCTCCCACCAGGTCTGTGATCACGGTACTAAAGCCATCATCCGTAATTCCATTCGCATCCTGTTTTTTGGTACAGCCTATCAACAGTACAGCTATTACAGCAATCACTATTTTAATTCGGATCAATAATTTCATACGTAGAATTTTTACTGGTTCAGCTTACTGCTCTTCCAGGTATAGGAAAGCCCCAGCATCATCACCCTGCCCGGTTGGGCAGGCACCAGGTAATCTGTATAATTGAATATGTTATCAACCGAAAGCTGCACCCCCAGCCTGTTTTTCCACAGCTTCTTCTGCACAGCAGCATAGGCCAGGAAATAACCACTCACTAATATGTCGTAAGGATCAATGAAACCATTATTGTCCCTGTCCATAAAACCGTACCTGCCACGATAGGTGCCACGTACAGAAAAGTTGACGTTCCAGGGTTCGTATTCATAAAATACCTGGGCAGTAGCACTATGACGGCTACGATCAGGCAGGTTAAAATAATCCCTGGCAACAGCAGTGCGTACAGGAACATCTCTTACCGTTGCTTTTCCTGCGCGGATACTATCCGTTACTGCCTTGTCTTTTGCAACGAGATGCTGATAGCCCCCGGTGATCATTAACCCTTTTACAGGCTTCCATTGCAGGTTTGTTTCTATACCGGTGGTAAAAGATCGCGCAATATTGAAATAAGAAAACAGCTGCTGCCCACTGGTAGTAATGCCTACCTGCCTGCTGAAGATCTGGTTGCGCAGGTTATTGTAAAAACCATTTATAGTCCATTCCAGCGTTGCTAGCGGCTTAATGGTAACGCCTGCATTCCATGACTCCGAGGTTTCCGGGCGCAGGGGGCGTACCGCATCTGCAACATCCCAGAGTTGCTGCACGATACCTGCATCTTTCAATGCAGCGATCTCTTTATCAAAATTATTAGCCCCGATCACTGTGTACCCCTGTATCATATTGGTAAATACCTGGTATAGCTGTGCATAGGTGGGAGATTTGAATCCCTGCCCGTAAGATGCTTTCAGCAACAGCCAGTGTAATGGCTGGTAGCGGATGCCTGCCGAAGGATTTACTTTTCCGCCGTACACATTATTACCATCATACCTGGCACCTGCCATGATGGTAAAGGATGAAAAGGGCGTAAGCGTTGCCTGTGCATAACCAAAATAGTTATACATCTGCTGTGTACCGGCATCTGCAATATTATTGAGCTGTTGATGATCTCCACCTGTTCCGGCGGTAAGTAATAATTTCTTATTCCACCAGTCACGCTCTGCCTGTACTTCCAACCTGTTGATGGTTTGTACAAAATCATTCCGCTGTAGTTCTGTATGATTTGTTTTTAACTGTACAGACTGCTCCGTGGCATAGCGGGTAACGTAATATCTTGTCAGCAGGTGTAAGCTCTTTTTAAAACGACTGTTAAGATTGATAGCCAGGTTAGCATCCTGCTCCTGTAGTTTATCACTGAAGTCCTGTACCCCGTAAGACCGATCCATTACCGAGTGCCGGTGCGACCATCTTGCTGAAACATTCAGGCTATGTACCTCATTAAACTTATAACCACTTCTTGCCTGCAGGTTCATACTCGTATAGGGAGGAGCAGTTTGACCATACTTGAGGTAAGCCTGGTTTACATTAAAACCATCGGTACGGTAAAAATTACCGGATACCGAAACGGCACCTTTGTCTTCTGCAAAACCTGTTGCAAGCTCTGCTGCAACATCGGCCGTATTATAAGTTCCATACCTGGCATTCACTGTACCTCTTTTTTCGTGTTGCAGTGAGCGGGTAATAATATTGATCACTCCCCCCAACGCTTCACTACCATATAAGCTGGAAGAAGCTCCTTTAATGATCTCTATTCTTTCAATATCAGTAATACTGATCCGCGACAGATCAAAGTTGCCATTGAAACGCCCCGTCATAGGTTCACCATTCAGCAAGATCATAATATACGCTGAGCCAAAACCCTGCATCTGTAACCCCACTGAGCGGTTGCCGCTTCCCAGGTCGCTTACAATAGCCATACCGGTCTGCTCGCGCAACACTTCATCCAGGCGGCGGCTTCCCATTTGCGCAATGGTCTTGCTGTTGATAATGGTAACCGGCTGTACCATATTACCAACATCAATCAGATCATCTTCTTTTTTTAATGAATTGCTTTTGATCAATACTTCCTGCAGTGTTACCGGTAACTTTTCCAGCATCAGTTTTTCGATGGCTGTGTTGCCCGGTTTTAATTCCAATTCTTTTCGAAGGTTCGCATACCCGGCAAAGCTTACAATAATGCTATAATACCCTGCGGGTATTGTATTTATATAAAACAAGCCTTTATTGTCCGTGATCAATTCACGACACAGGGAATCCTTTTGCCATAATTGCACACCGGCACCAGCCAATATAATATGCCCATCCGCTACACTACCCTGTACAGAACAGGTTTGTTGTTGCGCCTTTGTTACAAGCCATAAAAATATACAAGCAAGCAAAGACACTACGTTTTTCATAACGATAAGGCCTTAAATATTTTTCGCAAATGTCTTTATAAACGTCTACCATATACGGAAAAACATCTACCCTAAAAGGAGTTTTCCCGATTGCGCAAGTCAAATTCCTTTGCACTATACCGTTAAAGACATTGAATTTCTATCATTGCTGTACAATTGCTTACAATTATATGACATACGAAAACCGCCTACCTTACCATGCAGTGTTCGTTTGATATATATAACAATGGTGATCATACATTGCGGGAAACAAGGCGGGAAGCAGCAGACGATCCATCATCGTTTACGTATACGTTAAACAGTGCTGAAGGTTTCAGTGTTTGTTATTGCCGCGACCAGTCTAAAAAAGCAGGTCAATGCATTATTGAGAACCAACAGCCTTTTATACAGATGAGCTATACTGTAAGCGGCCGGAAACAGTATCAGCTTCATAGCGGCACACCTCCTCTCATAACACTTTCCAACAACGAATACAATTATTTACTGCTTAATAAGCAACAGATTGAGCTGCACTGGCAGGATAACGAAACAATAGAGTTCTTTGAACTGGGCATCAGCCCTGTTCTTTTTCTGCAACACCTTCCTCCTGAACATCCTTTTTATACCACTGTACGCAACAGCATGGACCGGAACATCTCTTCCGTTATCAACACCTTAAACCTGCCACTGTCGCAAACACTTTATACTATGCTGTTCCAGGTATTGCACTGCCCGCTGGAAGGGCCTTACAAACAACTGTATATCAAAAGCAAGCTGCTGGAACTACTGGCATTTCAGCTAGCACAATACGAGCAGCTTTACGGACCACTGAAAAGTGAGGCACCCGGTAATAACCTGAAAAAAGATGATGTAGAAAGAATGCATCATGCCCGCTCCATCATTCTTTCCAATATAGATAGCCCCTGCTCGCTTATTGATCTTGCACACCAGGTAGGCACCAATGAGGCCTACCTTAAAAAGCATTTCAAGCTGGTTTTCAATAACACCGTGTTTGGCTACCTGCACAATGTAAAAATGGATCTTGCAAGAGACCTGTTATTACAAGGCAATACTGTAGCAGAAGTAGCCGATAGATCAGGTTATAAACACGCCGCACATTTTGCCCGCGCTTTTAAAAAGCATTTCGGCATACCTCCCAATAAAATAAAAAAGTAAGCTCCACAATTTCCCTCACGGGTTGCTTTTTTTCCTTAGCTGGTCATTTTGTGTACGCACCTTTGCATCGCTCAATCATTAAGGTAACATCACAGTTGTAACCATTTGCTTTTCAAAACAAAGTATTCGCCCACTAACTGCAGGAGAAATATATGCATTGCTATAAACATACAAGATCAGTTATTACTGTTATTGCAATACTTGCAACATCAATCATTTCCTGTAAAAAAGAAGGAACAAACAATGATACCAGTAATCCTTCGGATACTGTTGCCACAGACGCCGGTATGTTTTACAAACTGCATCGTGTGGAGAACTTCCAGGGCGATACTACCGACAATGCTCCCACTTCAGTAAAAGCTACGCTGTACTACAGCCTTGAAGAAAATATATCAAGAACAGACAGTTATCAGAAAACAAGCCGTTGGGACCTCGCTTTTGGCGGACTGTACAACAGTTTTATATCGGGCAATAATGGCAGTGATAGTAAAAATAACGGGTACGGCACTACCGGCAAAGGAGGTATACTGGTACTGGCCCAGGCTTTTGACAATGTAACTGACATACCTGCTGACAGTTTGTTTAAAACAGGTAAGGATATCGCAGGCACTGATGATTCCGGATCTTTTGGACAGGGAACCGGATGGTATCTGTATGATTTCAATGGAAATATACTGGGCGATGGCAGTTATGACAAACAGCATGTTGCCTATGCACTGCCTGCCACCCGTACAGTAGTCGTTCGTACAGCAAAAGGCAATTATGCCAAGCTAAAAATGATCAGTTGCTATAAAAATGCCTTTACAGCCACTCAATGGTTTCGTAACACACCACACATGTATTTCACTTTTGAATATGTACTGGTACCACAGGGAAGTAAAAAATTTGAAATAAAACCATAAGAACGAACAACATGAACCGTAAGCCATGCATCTATCTTTTTACACCGGTTGTGCTATGTACAATTGTCCTGAACTTTATTGCCTGTACAAAAAAAACAGACAGGTGGTCCGATAAAAAGGCTGATACAGTATACGATACCCTTACTACACTTTCACAAAGCCGCATTATTACCTATAAAGTAGCCAACAGTGGCGAGCACAGTATCTATGCCAGCATTGATGATACAAAAAAAGAGATCACAGTTTACCTGCCACACTATTACCAGCTGGACTACCTGGAAACAGAGATCAGCTTACCGGAAAAAGCTACCATTTCACCATCACCTGCCGAGCTGGTACCGGTTTTCAGCACCAGCCCATTTACATATACAGTAACCGGCAAAGACGGTTCTAAATCCACATACACCGTCCGTATCATTATACAGCAACCCGAAATAAAACTAACTGAACGCTCCACTGCCACCAGCACATCCAGCATCAATATCAATACCAGTACGCTCATACTTACCGGTAGCAACATCATCCCTTCCTATTCTGTAACATCTGTTTACCTGCTTGATAAAGATGGCAACCAGGTCTATAAACTGCAGCAGTACAATGGTTCCGAAACAGCAAGCACCTCCAGTATGCCTTTTCTCTTTGGCAGCGATGCAAAAGACAAACTGGCTGTCAATACCGACTACTGGTTCCAGGTGAAATGTTATGCCCTTACCTACCGTATGCAGTACCCTGTGCGGATCACGAAATAAAGGTCATATAACCAACAGACTTATCATTCAGCGATATAAACGTATTGATACGCCTTCCTGTATTGTTTCCTGTACAATACGCACCGTTCGTTCTATTATTTAATTAAACCATTAAACGACTTATTTTATGTTAAAGAAAACACTTTATGCACTCTGCACAGTAGCAGCTTTTACGCTGGTCATCATATCCTGTCAGAAAAGTGCAGATAGATCAGCCGTTCAACCTCAATCATCCTCATCGGCAAAATCAGGCTTCAGCCTGCTGGAAGATTGTAGCTGGACAGACACTGTCATCAACAGTACTTCAGCCAGTTCACCGGGTTATTATTATGGCGACTGGCAGCCGGTAACATGGACACCAACCGGAGGCCCGGCCATACAACAGGA
The DNA here is from genome assembly GCA_047602185.1 of Chitinophagaceae bacterium. Classification (GTDB taxonomy): domain Bacteria; phylum Bacteroidota; class Bacteroidia; order Chitinophagales; family Chitinophagaceae; genus PMP191F. The sequence continues at coordinate 3,595,417 of JASGHY010000001.1, forward strand.
AGGACAGTATATCAGCTTCTCACGCCCAACCAGTACCAGCTGGTACATTGGCGATATTCATCTTGACTCGGTTTGTTACGACTGGGAAGACATTGCACAACACGTAGTGGTGAAAAATGCAAGCGGTAATGTAGGATCAGATCCTAACCTTACTGCATGGAGCTACACATTTATACCACAGAATGTGCTGGGCTTAAACGGCTCTTTCTTCGGCTATAGCTTTGCGCGTGGCTTCTATTCTTATGTAATAGGTCAGCCCACACCGCAGAGAGCCCTGCTCGTTTGGAAAGATACCAATTCAAGCAGCCCTACATTTGTCAGCAATCCGCAGGATGATGCGTCAGAAGCACTTGTAATAAAAGTAGACAGTATTAAAGCAAACGGGCTCAGCGCTTCAGTGTACCTGAAGTACAGAAAGGTTTTATAACCATTAAGCACTTATCCATACAGTGTTGAACACTAAACAAAACAAGGAAGGCGTATCATTTTTAAATCCGTTACAGCATAACATGCAGCACAAACAATCTAAACAGCAACAGTATTCATGGACAATCCTGGTTGCAGCATTATTTATCACCAGTGTTACCAGCTCCTGCAAAAAAGAATATATTGACAAATACAACATTATACCCGGAGATACCGTCACTGTATCCGGTTATACATATATATCCTCATTTACAGTACACGAGTTCAGTGCAGATACAGCATTGAAAGCAACCATTAAAAGCGACAGCATCATTGTGTACTGGCCCAGTTACAAAAAGATGCCGGATACTATTAAACCGGAAATATTGCTTCCTGAAAAAACAGCTATTGCCCCTGCATCGGGAACCGGAGTACCTTTTGTAACCGGAACAAAATTTACAGTTACAGCACAGTCAGGGTCTAAAAAGATCTATACGCTTGCTGTTGATTTCCGGCAACCAAAGCCATCTTTTACTATCTATTCCAGCAACCAGTTACTCATTGGCTCTAAATGCACCCTTCCCGGCGATTGGTGGCTGACAGACACGGCAAAAACAAGGATCTACCTTGTATCAGCGGATACAAAACAGGAATATCTTATGGAGCTTGTGGAGCTGTCCGGCGCAGGAGCTTCTTTCTATGTGCCTGCCAATGTACCTACCACCGGCAAATATGATATCAAAGTGATCAATGGCATTTATACCATTTACAATGACGATGCTGCATCCCGCAACAATATGATCGTAACCTATCCCACAGCAATAGGAGTGGAAACATTCGGTTTTCCCTATACCTTGTCTGCAGGAGATACCTTCATCATCCGTGGGAGACTGCTCGCTGAAACCACTGCTTTCTACATGCGGTTGAGTACAGATAATTCCTGGCAGCAGCTTACACTTACCAGTGCTGCGGTAGACAGGTTAATACTAAAAGTACCGGCAGGCACACCCATAGGTGCTTATAACAGAATTCGCCTGGTGCTTCCTTCCGGTAACAGGGAATACGCCCGCAACCTCACTGTACAATAATATTTTCATTGGATAACATTTAAGCAAGCCAGTATCACAATTAATGTCGTTGAATTAAATGCCTGGTGTCCCCACCAGCCGGAATATAATTCCCTGATTCAACGACATTAAGTATCAGGATAGTCATATAAAAAAAAGTCCTTCCTTAGAAAAGGAAGGAGCATCCAAAATCCTGTGAAAACCTCTATATAACTCTGTTGCAAAATGAACCGGTTAAAGAATGTGTACCTTCTTTTTCTTCGCCCAAAGCAGGCAGGCACCCGTTACCACCCTGGTTATTGCCACGCCCGTTTGGGAAGAAGAAAATCAATCAAGGTCTCTTAAGTATACACATTGAAAATTGGTACGGATCGTTGAGTAATATCCTGCCTGAAACACTACTAAACAGCACAAGGAAACTCAACAGGGACAAGGTTTGCATGGCTAATGATCTTTTTGACAAGTCAAAGCTACTATGCAAACCAGCCTGCAGAAAATAAGAACGGGCAGATTGTGGCAAAAACTTAATAAACGGGGGTAATAGTGCAATGAACTGTATTCTACTGTTCAAACCACTGGCGGAATTCGCCGGCTTTTTCCTTGCTGATGATCACTTCGCAGGGTTTGCTATTACGCAGGGTTACTACCAGTTTACCAGTATCATCGCTGCGATAGCTCTCTATAAAAGCCAGTTGTACAAGGTGTTGGCGGTTGGCGCGGAAAAACAGATCAGGATTCAGCAGCTCCTCCACTTCATCCAGGGATCGGTAATCTGTTATAAACTTTTTGCCTTCTTTATTGATAAGATAGATCAGTTCTTCCTTCACAAAACAAACAATGTCTTCAGTAGCAACCAATGTTACCGAACGGCCTGCATGTACAGCAAACCTTTCTTTATATTTTTTTCCCTGTCCGAAATTGCTGAACAGATCAGCTATTTCGCGCAGGTATGCTTCATTCGAGAACTTTAACTGCAACAGGTGAAATTTCTGTAAAGCAGCCTGCAGTTCTTTTTTATCAACCGGCTTCAGCAGGTAATCAATGCTGTTTACTTTAAAGGCCCTTACTGCATATTCATTATAGGCAGTTGTAAAAATAACAGGGCAGGTAATTTCACCCGCTGAAAAAATATCAAGGCTGATACCATCAGATAATTGAATATCGCTCAGTACAAGATCGGGATGCGGGTTCTCTGCCAGCCATCTTTTCGATTCCCTTACACTTCCCAGTGGTCCCATAATAGAAGCATTGGGTTGCAGCTCACGTACCATCTTAGCCAGGCTGATAGCTACCAGCGGCTCATCTTCAATGATCAGTATATTCATAACAAAGGGAGGTTAACTTCAAAATATTCTTCAGCGTCTGTAACCGTTACCGGTACTTTACTAAGGTAAGTGTATAATTGTTTTAAGTGTTGCAGACCATGCCGCGTAGACAGCTCGATGTGTTTGCGTAGCTGCTTATTATTGCGCACCGATAAAATGTCGCCATTATCCCAGATCTTAATGACCAATGGAGAACTCTCCTCCAGTTTATTATGTTTCAGTGCATTATCAATCAGCATCTGCAATGTTACCATTACAATACCCTTCTCCATACCTGCGGGAGAAATATGCAGGTGAATATATAAAGCATCCTTAAACCGGATATTGAGCAGCGAAATATAGTTCTGGATAAACCCACATTCTGTTTGCACCGTTACTACTTCATTTTCTTTATGCTCCAGTACATAACGATATACTTTTGAAAGATGCCTGATAAAATCAGATGCCAGGTCAGGATTCGAATGGATCAACCCATCGAGCGATGTAAAAGCGTTGAACATGAAATGCGGATTCACCTGGTTCTTCAGGTGATGATACTGCATCAGGGACTTTTCCTTTTCCAATTGTGCCGCCTTCACCTGCAATTCAGCATTGTGCAATACCGATTGCTGCCATCTTTCAAAGAAATACTTGAAGTAGTAAATAAAATTGATCAGTACTATAATGATCAGGAACAATGCGCCTACCAGTACCAGGAATTGTGGTGTAGCATATACAGGCATATAACTTCTGTATCCATACAACAACAAAAAGGCAAAGGGAGCCAGGCAAAATACCGACAGGAAGATCTGTGCCGTTACCCGTTTACGCAGGCTCTGGCTGAAGGGGATCCGTTTATCCAGGAAAGCGCTCAGGCGCTCAATTAGTTTCCAGGTAAGTGTAAGAAAGAGTAGCTGGGTAAAAAATACCAGTATATGCAAACCCAGGCTCCACTCTGTGATCACAAAATACCTGATGACAGAAACTGCCAGCGTAAACTTTAAAATAATAACATACGGGAGATATTTGAAGTTCCCGAACGTTACACAATTATCTGCATCATGCTTCCTGCCTCGTTTCATATATTCAAGATAGCGGATTTGTTAACATTACCCGGCTACAAAATGACAATTTTACCCTCACCCAGACAAGTCAATAACCGGGAACCGGAAAAAGCGGTCATCGAAGCGGTAATACGCTGAATGCAGGGTTTAAGTAGAATACAAGTCAGGAAGGGTGTTGACGGGTTGACAAGGTGACAAAAAAGTACGAAATAAGAAGTACGGAAGAAAATATCGAATGCTGAATTTTGAATATCGAATATCGAAAGAAAATGCAAAAATCCAGAATTATGAAGTCGGAAGCCTGATCTCTGAAGGATCTAACTGCAAATTGCCAACTGCCAACTTGTATTTACTCCCCCACTGGCGCGAGAGTTAGCGCAGCGCTCTCGTGTTTTACATATGCACCCGGTCTCTGACCGGCACCGCGACACGCCGATTATACTCATTCTATAAACATGAGGCTTCACAATGACCCTTCTTAATCCTACAATTCCTATTCCTTCATTTGCACATCAACCAATCTGCACATTTGCACATTCTTCACCTTACGTTTTCCCCTGGTCACTAATGAACCCGGAATACCGTAGTAAACCAGTGATCGCGGAGGTGGTGGTGCTTTCACCGGTAACCTGCAAGGCTGTTCCAAAGCAACAGGCAACGGATGTTCTATGCCATGCTCCTCTGCTTTAAAACCAATGGAAGCCAGGTATTGCCACAATACTATCTCAACGTCCTCTTCTGTACACGCGCGCTCCTTCAATAGCTGGGCACCCACTCCTGTCATTTTACGATACAGGTAATGCAGTTTCCAGCCGTCGGGCAACTGGCGATACACTTTTGATGCGATCCGGGAAGCATGCCCCAGTCGCTCTGCATATTGCATGGTAAGACAAAACTCTTTCGATGTCTTTACCCGCTTCCCCGTCAGTGAACTTTTAGTACGAACGCAGTATTTACCTTTCCAGAAATAGAAAGTAAGGTTACCGTAAGTACCGACAAAGTAAACCGGCGGAAGATCTTTCGGGATCCTCTTCATTTAAAAAATTTAATTATACAATGTTGTTTCGTGATACGGGATCGTGAATCGGCAATCGTGAGACGTGAATACAAGCTACGAGCTTTGAGCTACAAGCCGTGAGCAAATACAGTCAGGCATCCGTACTCCGTACTTCTTATTTCGTACTTTCCTTATCAACCTTTCAACTTTTCAACCCTCTTGTACCTTCCTTCGATATTCGAAATTCAGTATTCGACATTCGATATTTGTCTTCCCTTCTTCATTCCAAATTTCTTATTCTTCATTTCTCATTTCCCCCTCACGATTTTCATATCAGGAGCAAAGCTACACCTCTCTCACCCTCATCTCCAAACGCCTGTGCCGTTTTTGCCGTTTATGTCGAAACTTTCCGTTCTTTCTTTTTCTAATCCGAAATACGAAGATGATTTCAGGTTTCAGGATCGTGAGATGTGGGTCAATGTCATTGAGTTAAGAAAGGGCCACAGCGTGGCCTCCTGTTTATAGAAATGATCGTAATAAGCGTGTTTCGGCTCCGATAGGAGCCTCTGGTCCCTCACAGGAAGCTCCTACCGGAGCTGAATATCTTTTAAAATTTATTTTCTATAAACAGGTAGCTCCTCCGGAGCTTAATTCAATGCCATTGAGTCGTGAGACGTCAGTCGTGAGTGGCTGAGGCAAGTGAATAGTGAATGGTCAATAGTGAATGCCTGGCCCTTGTAAACTTTTTAACCTTTCAACCTCCTGAGCCTTATCGGCTTTCCTTCGAAATTCAATATTCAAAATTCTACATTCGATATTTCCCCCTTCCGTACTTTCCTTGCCATCTTATCAACCTATTAATTCGTCAACCGTATTTCCTAACTGCTGTCTTACTAATACCTAAAACCTAACAGCTAATACCTGTATTCCCTTGTGCCTTGTCTCCTATCCCTTGAGGCTTAACTTAAAACCTGTATTCCAGCGACTTCGTTATAGTCTTGTTCTGGTCTCGTTCTTGTTTCCTTCTTATTTAAAGCGTATAAATTAGGGGTTTGCTCTTGGCGGAGGGCGAATGAAACAAGAACCAGGTATGAAGGAAACAAGGAGAAGCTCTGGGAGAGGGGAAGATAGGTTACTGATACATAATGAATTAGAAACCTTGAATGAAAAATGGAAGACAAATGAGGGATCAATGTCACTCAATTAAGAAGTTTAATTCCAGCGGGTATGCCACCCGCCGGGAACCTTGCGTAACTAGTGTCTTCAATTTCGAAGGAAAAGCAAAAAGAAGCTAAACGCTTAATACAAGCTGCGAGCAATTTGCGGTTGTTTTCATCTCAAATCTTGTATCCGGTAACCGGTATCTAGCAACTTATATCCTGAGACCTGAAACTGCTTTCACGTTTCACATCTGGCTTTTCACGTTTGACGCTTCGCGCTTTCCAGTTATATTTGAGCCCGCAATCATCATGCATTTTCCCCATGAAACAAGTACAGGGTTTATTTACACTTTTAGCATTGGTATTCCTTACAGCTTGTGGTAGTTCTAAAAAAGCAACCTCCTCTGCCGAAGAGGCATCGAGGTTATTACCTGCCTTGCCTGTTTCGGAGATCAATATTCCCGTTAAAATATACATGCGCCCCCTGCTGGCAATGATGGACAGCACCACACCCAAAGAATTTACCAGCGATAAATGGCCCGACTATTCACCAGCATCCTGTGATTTCAGGTATAAATACCGTTTTCTACGCTCTCCTTTTGTTTTCAGTTGTGTCAATAATAAAGTAACGATCGCCCTGAGAGGTTATTACCAGATTGCCGGCAGCCGTACTGTATGTACATTAAACAGGCAGGTATCACCCTGGGTAAACGGCAGTTGTGGCTTTGGCAATGAATCCCTGCGCCGCGTGGATATTTCCATCAGTTCGTTGCTGGCTGTATTGCCCAATCACCAGGTACAAACCACTACACGGCTGAATGCAGTAAATGCTATTGACAAATGCCAGGTTACCTTATTACAAAATGATATGACCGGGCAGGTGATGGACAGCATCAAAGCATCCCTTCAAACTTATTGTGTTTCCTTCGATCAGTTTGTGCAAACACTTAATAACAATGCTTTATTGCAACAATGGCGTAGTGGCGGCAGCCGCGTAATGCCGGTAAGTAAGTATGGATTCCTCAACCTGAATCCTACCGGTCTGCGTATCGGTCGTTTTAATGTAGTTAAAGACACGCTCTATTTTTCACTGGGCTTTAATGGCAGCCCTAAATTTTCGTCTGACAGTTCACGGCTGGTTACGCGCGCTCCTTTGCCTGCCATCAGCAATACTGATTATAATGGCAATATCAACACCTACCTCGATGCAGTGTATGAATATAAGTTCTTTAATAAACTGCTGAACGATAGTTTAAGCAACAAACCTTTTGAAGTTGACGGCAGAACTTTCGTGATCAAAGATGTAAATATCAGTGGTACCAATACCGGCAAAGTGCAGGTAGACGTATCATTTACCGGCAACCGCAAAGGCGTTTTACATCTCAGCGGAACTCCCTTGCTGGATACTGCCAAACAGGTGCTGTCCATGCCTGATATCAGTTTCGATGTAGATACGAAAGATATGATGCTGAAAATAGCACAGAGCCTTTTTCACAAAAAGATCATGAAGCAACTAAAGAATCAAACGGTGCTTGATATTGCAGCATTGATCCAACGGAATAAAGCAGCTATTGAACAACGCCTCAACCAACAGGTAACCGATTGGATGAGTACCACAGGCACTTTCCAGGATATAAAACTGGTAGGACTATTACCACAGAAAGATTATATACAGGTACAGGCTTTTATTAAAGGAAATATTACACTGATAGGACAGCCCCCGGCGAGTTTGTTGAAATAGAGGGAATACGTGAGTCGTGAATCGGCAGACGGCAATCGTGAGACGTGAAATACAAGTTACCGGATACCAGATGCCGGATACTGGATTTGAGATTTGATGTTTGAAGTTTTAGATTGGAACAACAGCAAACTTTCCTCCTGGCTTGTATTTGCTCGCGGCTCGCAGCTCAAAGCTCGTCGCTGGTATTCACGATAACTGCAAATTGCCAACTGTCAACTTGCTTTCGGCTTTTCCTTCGAAATTCGATATTCTACATTCGATATTCCTGTCTTCCGTACTTCGTACTTCTTATTTCGTACTTTCCCTGTCACCTTATCAACTTTTCAACCTGTTAACGGTCTTTCCGACTTTCGGACTTGTATTCAACTTACAACCCCGTATTACCCTTTCAAAGCCTTAACAGGATTCATCACCGCAGCCTTGATCGTTTGAATACTTACCGTGCCCCAGGCAATGAGGATAGTAATAATGATAGCAGCAATAAAATATACAGGCGTCAATGAAATGTGATAAGCAAAGTCATTCAGCCATTGGTGGCAAATCCAGTAACTAACCGGTAAAGCGATCAATACTGCCCACAAGATAATACGCGTAAATTCTGCAGATAAAAGATAGACAATAGAAAATGCTCCTGCACCAAGTGTTTTGCGGATCCCGATCTCTTTTGTCTTTTTCTCTACCATAAAAGCAGCCAGTCCAAACAGTCCAAGACAGGAAATAACAATGGCCATGCCGGCAAAATATTTTGCAAGTGTGCCTGTTAAAGTTTCTGAAACATATTGCGCACTATACTCTTCATCGAGAAAGGCATAATTAAAGGAATAGCCGGGATTAAAGTCACGATAATATTGCTGAATGGCCCTGAGTGTATTACCTTCTCCTGCACCAGTCATTTTAACCATCATCAGCATGGTAGAAGCTGGTTCCAGTTTAAAAATAAAGGGCTTTACGGTTTCATGGAGCGAATTAAAATGGAAGTTTTTTGTTACACCGATGATCTGTCTTTGATAGCCCCATACTTTGATGTTCTTGCCAATGGGGTCTTGTATTCCCATTGCTTCTACAGCTGCCTCATTCAGTACTACAGAAGCAGTATCCATACCAAAACTGCGTGAGAAAGAACGCCCTTCCTTTACAGGAATATCCAGCAATTCTATCATATCATAATTAACAGGCATCTGGTAAAACCGGATAGCATCATCAGCATTTTTCCCTTCCCAATACACACCAGGCAAGGGTGTAAATGTGGGCAGTATAATAGAGTTCTGAATAGTGGAGGCCTGTATTACACCCGGTATATTTTTTACGCCGGTTATAAAAGCTGCAGGGTTTTCGGATACTTTACCCGTCATTTCAAAACTGATCACATTATCCCTGTTATAACCGGGTTGCTTGTCCTGTATAAATTTCACCTGGTTATATACCACCATCACCATTACAATAAAAACAAATGATAACATAAACTGAAAGCCTGTCAGCCCTTTGCGCATCCAGACACTTTTACCGGAAGGAATAATTGTTCCCTTGAGAGACTGTACAGGATTGAAACCTGAAAGATACAATGCAGGGTAAGTTCCCGCGACTAATGCAGTAGTGAGCACCATCGCTATTACCGTAGTGATGATCCGGCCATTGGCATGCAGTATAATGTGCTTACCCGTAATACTATTGAACTGTGGTAGCAACAACATTACCAGGACTAACGCTATCACCAATGCCATGCAGCTCATCCATATTGATTCTGTAAAAAACTGCCATACCAGCGACCACCTGTTGGCCCCGAGGATCTTTTTGATACCTGTTTCTTTAATTCTTTCAACCGCTTTTGCAGTAGAGAGGTTCATGAAATTAATGCAGGCAATGATCAGTATAAAGATGGCGATAAAGGAAAACAGTCTTACATATTCAATTCTGCCATTTTTCTGTACCCCGTTTTCAAATAGGCCGTAGAGATAAAAATCAGAATAGCGTACCGGTTGTAAGGAGCCTTTAATACCCGGCACTTTCGATGCAAGATAACCAGCTACTTTATGCTGAAAAGCTGTTTCATCCGTACCTTTTTTTATTACTACATAATTATGAAAAGGCCCACCCACCAGTTCCTCCTTTTGATTGACGTTTCCATTACCCGGCAACAATGTTTTCCAGGTAGCAATGGAAACAATAAAATCAAACTGTACGGTTGAATTGGCGGGCACGTTTTCAAACACACCTGTAACAAGACATTCCCTGGTGAAAGAGGCCCATTTCCAACTGATCGTTTTGCCCAGGGCATTGTCTGCTGAATGGAATAGCTTCACAGCCATGTCCCGGGAAATAGCAACAGTATTAGGCTCTGCCAGTACGGTATTGCTGTTTCCGGCGAATAAATGATATGAAAACACATTGAAAAAATCCTTTCCTGCAAAATTGCCTTTGGCATCCACCGCCGCATTATTATAAGAGAGATCAAAGTGCCGGAACCATGCGGCTGGCGTAGTAGTAACAGCGTATTGCACTTCCGGCAGGTCCCGCTTCAGCGCATCGCCCAGAAAAGCACTGGTACCATCTGCTATAATCACCTCGTCTCCCTGTTTCCCTTTTGACATCAACTGGAAAAGACGGGAATCATTTTCATGAAATTTGTCTACATGTAATTCGTCATCTACCCAGAGATAGATCAGTAATGCAGCAGCCAGTCCCATAGAAAGGCCGGCCAGGTTAATAAAGAACGCAGTTTTATGCCGCATGAACGACCGGAAGATAGTACGCAGGCGCAATTGCATAAGGCAGCTGATTTTGACTAAGAGGGAAATTCAGCGAAAATCCATAAAGAACAGTTCCGGGTTTAGGGTTTAAAGTTTCGGGTTCTTTAATCCGGTCTTTCCTTCGAAATTCGATATTCCTGTCTTCAATATTTCTTATTTCGTACTTTCCCTGTCACCTTATCAACTTTTCAACCCGTCAACTCTCTTCCGGACTCGTATTTGCTAACAGCTAAAACCTAAAGCCTAATACCTAATTCCTGTATTCAACTTACAACCTATCACTTACAACTTATAACCCGGTATTCGGGTTAAGCATTCAGCATTTGCACATTCGCACATCAACAAATTAGCTCATTTCTCCCTTCCTACTCCTTCACTTCAAACCACACCGGTTTCGCATCGTCCCAGTCGCCATTGTAATTAATGAACAATTCTTCACCTGCCTTTATGCTGCGAACTGTTTTTACAGAGATCAGCTCACTTTCAAAATCCATTTCATATTCGCAATTGGAAGTATAGGAATGATTGTACACAGGTACATAACCCAGCGCCATACAGCATTGATTGCGCTCTTCGCCCCATTCAAAAATATAATCATGCAGGAGGGTCTGGTCCAGCAGTTGCCGGTCTTTTTGCCCCATTACAATTACGGGGGCAATTTCAATAACGGTTCCTTTGCGCAGCTTTTCTGAAGTAAATACCCCCCGCCCCCGGTTGCCAGAAGGGGCTATGAACAGGCATGGTAGAATCATGGGATAAAAATAAAGAAAAGGATGTTGGCGGAAGCCGATAACAGGTGTTAGCTTTTAGGTTTTAGGAATTAGCAGGAATAGCCAATTGTAAGATTTTTCTCAATTAAGATCCTGGTCCCTGGCTGATCAGGCTTATTACGCCCCAATACCCCCTGCCAGTCAGTTAAGCGTTCCGCGTTCTGCATTAGGCCACAAACTTATAACGTAAAACTTACAACTGTTTTGGCAGAGTACTGTAAATTTGGCGCATGAGCATGGAGTTCGAAATTGAAGATTTAAGGGAACAGTTTCTGCAACTGGTAGAAAAGGATGATGTTTTGCAGATCAGGGACTTTCTGAATGATCAGAACATCAGCGATGTAGCTGAACTGATCAGTGAATTTCCTGAGTACGAAAGCAAGATCATCAGTAACATGAGCATACACCGGGCGTCCAGTGTATTCAAGATCCTTGACCTCTCTACTCAGAAAACTGTAATACAGGACCTCCCCCCTTTTAAAACGGCGGAACTGTTGAACGAACTCCCGGCGGATGACCGTACCTCTTTCCTGGAAGAGCTTCCCAGCGAAGTGGTAAAAGAACTGATCAAATTACTGGATCCCGAAGAACGCAAAGTAACCCTAGCCCTGCTGGGTTATCCCGAAAGCAGCGTGGGCAGGCTGATGACCCCGGACTATATTGCCGTGCAGATAGACTGGACGGTACAGGAGGTATTGGAGCATATCCGCGAAGTAGGCAAGGACAGTGAAACCATTGATGTAATTTATGTGGTGAATGACAAGGGCGAGTTTGTAGATGACATCCGGATCCGTGAGATCATCCTCGCAAGTCCCGATAAGCAGATCGGTGACATTATTGACAATCGTTTTATAGCACTGAATGTTCACGACGACCAGGAAGTTGCCAGCCAGATCTTCAAAATGAATAACCGCGTGGCCTTGCCGGTAGTGGACGATAAAAATATACTGCTGGGTATTGTGACCATCGACGACGTACTGTGGGTGGCACAGGAAGAGTTTAGCGAAGACATCCAGAAGATCGGTGGTACCGAAGCCCTGGACGAACCCTACCTGGAAATGCCTATCATCAAATTATTCAAAAAAAGAGTGGTTTGGTTGATAGTTTTGTTCCTGGGCGAAATGCTGACAGCTACTGCCATGGGGTATTTTGAAGATGAAATTGCCAAAGCAGTAGTACTGGCCCTGTTTGTTCCTTTGATCATTTCCAGTGGTGGTAACAGCGGTTCGCAGGCCTCCACGCTTATTATCCAGGCAATGGCAATCGGAGAGATCACTATCGCCGATTGGTGGCGGGTAATGAAACGTGAACTGATATCCGGTCTGATGCTGGGAAGTGTACTGGGATTAATAGGCTTTTTCAGGGTTATATTGTGGAATATGGTATTTCATACCTATGGCGAACATACTGTAATGATCGGCTTAACAGTTGGTTCATCATTGATCGGTGTGGTGCTATGGGGTACTATTTCCGGTTCCATGTTGCCTATTGTTCTCAAAAAGCTGGGTGCTGACCCTGCCACTTCTTCTGCCCCCTTCGTTGCCACACTGGTAGACGTAACCGGGCTTGTTATCTATTTCTCGATGGCATATTTGTTCCTGAGGAATATTTTGCTGTAAATACCAATATGCAAATTTGAAAATGTGCAGATGTGCGAGTGAAAACCGGAATGCTTAACGCCTAAGGGTTATAAGCTTTAAGTTATAGGTTGTAAGTTAAGGCACAAGGAAGTACGGAAATAAAATACCGAATGCAGAATTTCGAATATCGAATTTCGAAGGAAAAGACAGGAAGAAAGTTGGCAGTTGGCAATTTGCAGTTATCAAATCCAGAATCTGACATCCAGTAACCTGTAACCGGCATCTGGTATCCGGTAACTTGTATTTCACGTCTCACGATTGCCGTCTGCCGATTCACGATCTGACGTTTCACGATTTCAATATAACCAACACATGAAAAGATCCACTCTGCCGTTGCTGCTGCTGTGCGTCGTTGCTACAGCCCGCAGCCAATCCCTGGGTTCATTAACTGTTGAGAAAATTATGCGCGATCCGAAATGGATAGGCGTATCTCCCGGCTCACCTTACTGGAGTGCCGACAGTAAGAACATCCTGTTTACCTGGAATCCTGATAATGCACCTTCAGATTCCCTGTATTCCATAACCCCAACAGCATTAACACCGGTAAAAACAACTTTCTCTTTCCGTGAAGCACTGTTGAGAGAAAATGACATCCGCTACAACAGCAAACACACCAGCTATGTGTTCAGCAACATGGGCGACCTTTTTTTAGTAGATGTAAAAACAGGCTCTAAACGCCGTATTACAATGACTACTGAATCAGAAAACAATCCCCAGTTTTCTTTTAATGATAACAAGATCGTGTACACCCGCAACCAGAATCTCTATTCCTGGGAAATTGGTACCGGTGTCATTACACAGTTGACCAACTTCCAGGCATCAGCAGCCACAGCAACTCCTGCAGCACCTGCAGGCGGTGGTAGCGGATTTCAGCGTGGCGGCGGTGGCGGACAAGGTCAGCCTCCTGTACGTACGGGTGCCGGTGGTGGCCCGGGTGGTAATCGCGGCCCTGTAGCCAATGGTAACCCCCAGGATAAATGGCTGCAAACCGAAGCCATTGCTAACTCTTTAGTATTGCAAAGCCGCAAAAGCAAAAGAGACATGGCCGATTCTATGCGCAAATTATTGCCTAAAGAAAAAAGCCTTCGTACACTGAATATCGAGGACAAAACATTGTCTGGTACATCTATCAGCGCGGACGGACGCTATATCACTTATCGCCTTATTAAAGCGCCTGCCGTTGCGTCGAAAAATACTATTGTTCCCAACTACGTTACTGAAAGTGGTTTTACAGAAGATATTCCCGGCAGAACAAAAGTTGGTAATACACAAAGTACCCAGGAATTATTCCTCTTCGATACTAAACTGGATACGGTATGGCAGATCAAAACAGATTCAGTTGAAGGCATCCGCGATATTCCTGAATATGTAAAAGATTACCCTGCTGTGTATGCTGAAAAAAGCAAACACCCCACTGTACGCACTGTTAACTTTACCAACCCTAACTGGAGCCCCAATGGCAGTTTTGCAACAGTAGAGTTACGTTCACAGGATAATAAAGACCGCTGGATCATGTTGCTGGATTCTACCGGCAAACTATCGCTGCTGGATCGCCAGCATGATGAAGCATGGATCGGTGGCCCCGGCACCAGCGGCTTTGGCGGCAGCAGTTCAGGCTGGATAGACAATAATACTTTCTGGTTCCAATCCGAAGCTACAGGCTACTCTCACCTGTACACCATCAATGTGATCAGTAAAGAAAAGAAAGCACTTACCAGTGGAAAATATGAAGTGCAGGGCGCTTCCCTTTCCAATGACAAGAAATTTTTCTACATCACTACCAACGAGGTACATCCCGGTGAGCAACAATTCTACCGTCTTCCTGTGGTAGGTGGTAAAGCTGAACGCATCACTACGCTGACCGGCGCCAACCAGGTTAGCATGTCGCCTGATGAAAAATGGATCGCTTTCCTTTATTCTTACAGCAACAAACCATGGGAACTGTATGTACAGGAAAACAAGCCCGGTGGCAAACTACAGCAGGTAACAACACTGGCACAAAGTGCAGAATTTAAAAGCTATGCCTGGAAAGATCCTGAGGTAATAACTTTCCCTGCACAAGACGGCGCTACTGTATATGCACGCCTGTACAAACCAGCACAACAGGTTGCTTCAAAACCAGCAGTGATCTTTGTACATGGTGCAGGATACCTGCAAAATGCACACAAATGGTGGAGCAGCTATTTCCGCGAGTATATGTTCAACAATATGCTGGCTGATAATGGCTACACCGTACTGGATATTGATTACCGTGGCAGTGCGGGATACGGACGCGACTGGCGCACCGGCATCTATCGCTTTATGGGCGGCAAAGACCTTAGCGACCAGGTTGACGGCGCTAAATACATGGTAGAGAAACTGGGTGTAAATCCTAAGAATATCGGTCTCTATGGCGGATCTTACGGTGGCTTTATTACACTGATGGCCATGTTCAATGAACCAAATGTATTTGCTGCAGGCGGCGCATTACGCTCCGTTACTGACTGGGCGCATTACAATCACGGCTATACAGCCAATATTCTTAATGAGCCATTTACAGATAGCATCGCTTATTACAGAAGTTCACCGATCAATTTTGCCGCAGGCTTAAAAGGCAACCTGCTGATGTGCCATGGTATGGTAGATGTAAACGTACATTTCCAGGATATCATCCGCCTGACACAGAAGCTGATTGAACTGGGCAAGAACAACTGGGAGCTGGCAGTATTCCCTATGGAAGATCACGGCTTTGTAGAACCCAGTAGCTGGACAGATGAATACAAACGCATTTACAAGCTGTTTGAAACTACGCTGAAGAAGTAAAACAGTTTATATATCTTTCAAAAGCCCCGGATATACCGGGGCTTTTTTATTCCATCCTCTGGATCTACAGGCAAGCTGCTTAACCGCTTTTTGGATAGTAATTTGCTTTTCAGCTTAGACCTGGCAGGTTCATCTTCCGATAAACAGAGGGAAGCCTTTTATTTCCAGGCCTTTCCTTCTTATGCTGCTTTTAGTGCATTTTTCTTCCTGAATCTGCATGAGTCTGCAACATTCCTGCATTGAATTTTTCTTTTTATCTATATGAAATGCAAATGTTTACGCATTGCAGCTGCTTTCATACGAGCTGCGGTATTTTTTGATAAATTGCGGCATCTGAAAAGTTGTTAATCAACGCAACAGCAATGTATTATCATCATCATTAAACTATCTCTATGTGTGGCATTGTTGCTTATATCGGCCCTAAAGAAGCTTATCCCGTTATCCTGAAAGGACTAAAAAGACTAGAATATCGTGGCTATGACAGCGCAGGTGTAGCGCTTTTAAACGAAACACTACGTGTGTACAAAAAGCAAGGTAAGGTGGCAGGTCTTGAAGAAAGCCTGGTAGGAAAAGATGTACATGGTCATATCGGTATTGGTCATACACGCTGGGCTACCCATGGCGAACCAAGTGATCGCAATGCACACCCCCACCGCTCCTCCAATGGCAAACTGGCCATGATCCACAACGGTATTATCGAGAACTACGCCCAGATAAAAAATGAATTGCTGAAAAAAGGCTATTCATTTACCAGCGATACCGATACAGAAGTATTGTTGAAATTTATTGAAGATATTCAGCAAAACAACCAGTGTGAACTGGAAGAAGCCGTTCGTATTGCACTGAAACGTATTACCGGTGCTTATGTAATTGTACTGATCGATGAAGATCATCCTGACACCCTGATAGCAGCCCGCAAGGGAAGCCCATTGGTAATTGGTGTAGGCAAAGGAGAACACTTTCTTGCATCAGACGCCTCCCCTATTATTGAATATACCAAGGAAGTAGTGTATGTAAACGACTACGAACTGGCTATTATCCGCCCTGATGAACTGATCTTAAAAAACCTGGGCAACGAAAAAATTACACCCTACGTTCAAAAGCTGGACCTGGAATTAGCTGCCATTGAAAAAAGCGGCTATGACCACTTTATGCTGAAAGAGATCTTTGAACAGCCTCATACCATTTTTGATTGTCTCCGTGGTCGCCTTGACGCTACAGCCGGTACTATCACTATGGCAGGTGTTCAAAACCATATAGAGCAATTGAAAAATGCGCAACGCATTATCATTATTGCCTGTGGTACCAGTTGGCATGCAGGCCTGGTAGCCGAATATGTTATTGAAGAACTGTGCCGTATACCGGTAGAAGTAGAATATGCCTCAGAATTCCGTTATCGCAACCCCATCATTCATAAAGGCGATGTGATCATTGCTATTTCGCAAAGTGGTGAAACAGCTGATACGCTGGTAGCCATTGAAAAAGCAAAGGAACAAGGTGCTATTATCTTTGGCGTAGTGAACGTGGTAGGTTCTTCTATCGCGCGTATTTCACATGCCGGCGCTTATACGCATGCCGGACCAGAGATTGGTGTTGCCAGCACAAAAGCCTTTACTGCACAGCTAGCCGTGCTATACATGATCGCTTTAAAGATTGCGCATGAAAAAGGCAGCATCGATAACAAACGTTACCTGCAATTACTGAAGGAACTACAGGAGGTTCCGGAAAAAGCGGCAACAACCCTGAAAACAAATGATGCCCTTCAGAAACTGGCAGAGAAATACAAGGATGCACGTGACTTCCTGTACCTCGGTCGCGGCTATAATTTCCCTGTAGCTTTAGAAGGCGCTTTAAAACTGAAAGA
The DNA here is from genome assembly GCA_047602185.1 of Chitinophagaceae bacterium. Classification (GTDB taxonomy): domain Bacteria; phylum Bacteroidota; class Bacteroidia; order Chitinophagales; family Chitinophagaceae; genus PMP191F. The sequence goes on from JASGHY010000001.1 coordinate 3,612,978, forward strand.
GATTTCCTATATACATGCAGAAGGATATCCTGCTGCAGAAATGAAACACGGTCCTATTGCGTTGGTAGATGAATCCCTGCCTGTGGTATTTGTGGCTACCAAAGACTCTTACCACGAAAAAATTGTAAGCAATATACAGGAGATCAAAGCACGTAAAGGAAAGGTAATTGCCATCGTTACAGAAGGCGATGAAACGATCCCTAAAATGGCTGATGATTATATTGAAGTACCGGCAACCGATGAACTGATCGCTCCTATCTTAAGCGTAATTCCGTTACAATTACTGGCCTATTATATTGGCGTAGCCAAAGGACTGGATGTAGACAAACCAAGAAACCTGGCGAAAAGTGTGACGGTGGAGTAGGCTTAAAGCGGAACGTAAATACAGGGTTATAAGTTTTAAGTTATAGGTTGTAAGTTGAATACAGGAATTAGGTGTTAGGCATTAGTAAGACAGCAGTGAGGAAATATGGTTGACGAGTTAATAGGTTGATAAGGTGACAAGGAAAATACGAAATAAGAAGGTACGGATGCCTGACTGTATTTGCTCGCGGCTCGTAGCTCAAAGCTCGCAACTTGTATTCACGTCGTACGATTGCCGCCTGCCGATTCACGACCCTGTATCCTGTGACCTGAAACCCGCATCTCGCATTTCACCATTGACTATTTACTATCATGAACGACATAAAAAAAAGTCCGCTGCAAACATTGGGATACAATTTCATCCCGGCACAATACCTGCCCAAAGGAAAGGATGAATACTACCTGAGAAATGAGCAGAATAAAAGCGGCATCCAATATCGCCATCTTACAGCATACGAAATTGAAGTACTGGTACGCAATCGTAATACATCAGATGACTGGAACAAAATACTGGTGTCTGATGCATTCAATCCTGAACTGGTACAACATTGTAAGTTTTACGGTCTTGTACGTATTGGTAAGCTGGAACCATACTATCTCGAATTTCACAACCTGAAAAGACCAGTTGGTCTGTATAACAGTACTATTATCAGTTGCGACTTTGGCGATAACGTGGTAGTAGACAACGTTAACTACATTTCGCACTATATCACCGGTAATGAAGTAATACTGGTAAACACCAATGAGATTGCCACTACCGATCATGCGAAATTTGGCAATGGTTTTTTGAAAGAAGGCGAGCAGGAAAACATACGCATCTGGCTGGAAGTATGTAATGAAAATGGTGGTCGCAAGGTGATCCCCTTCAACGGCATGTTGCCTGGAGATGCCTGGCTGTGGACCCAATACAGGGATGATGAGGTATTACAGGAAAAACTGAAAGACTTCACTGAAAACCAGTTCGACAAACGCCGGGGCTACTATGGCACTATCGGCGACAGAACGGTTATCAAGAACTGCCGCATTGTAAAAGATGTAAAGATCGGCAGTGACGCTTACCTGAAAGGAGCCAATAAGATCAAGAATGTTACGATCAACTCTTCAGCCGAAGCAAAATCGCAGGTAGGCGAAGGTTGTGAACTGGTAAACGGGATCATCGGTTATGGCTGCCGCGTGTTTTATGGCGTAAAGGCCGTACGCTTTTTCCTGGCTTCACATTCACAGTTAAAGTATGGAGCACGTCTTATTAACTCATACCTGGGCGATAATTCCACGATCTCCTGTTGCGAAGTATTGAACTCACTGATCTTTCCTGCACACGAACAACACCATAATAACTCGTTCCTCTGCGCATCGCTGATCCAGGGACAAAGTAATATGGCAGCCGGGGCAACAATTGGCTCCAATCACAACTCACGCAGCCCGGATGGAGAACTGGTTGCAGGTCGTGGATTCTGGCCGGGCCTCTGTGTAAGCCTCAAACACAATTCAAAATTTGCATCTTATACCATCCTGGCAAAAGGCGATTATCCTGCTGAATTGAATATACCCCTCCCTTTTGCACTTGTAAGCAATGATGTTCACAACAACCAGTTGACGGTAATGCCGGGCTATTGGTTTATGTACAACATGTATGCACTGGCGCGTAATTCGTGGAAATATACGGATCGGGATAAACGCATCAATAAAACCCAGCCACTGGAATTTAACTTCCTGGCACCGGATACCGTTAACGAGATCATTCGGTCTATTACATTACTGCAACTGTATACAGGTAAGGCTTTGTTACAGCAGCAGGGATCACGTAAAAAAATAAGCGACGAAGATGCGATAGCTGCCGGTAAACAAGTACTGGAAAATAATGATCCTGTTGTAAGTACGCTATCGATCACTGCTGAAGGCTTAGAGAACAGCCGCAGACAGGTTAAGATCATCAAAGTGCAGCAATGCTACCAGTTATTTAAAAAGCTGGTAACCCTTTATGCAGTACAACAATTGCGGGAATACATCAGTAGCACTAATCCAAAGAACTTAGCACAGTTGCAGGAAGGCCTTCCGACAGCAACAGCTTTAAGTGAATGGGCTAATGCGGGAGGACAACTGATCAGGCAAACTGAAATTGAAAAGCTGATCAGGAATGTACATACAGGCAGAGTAAAATCGTGGAACGACATTCACCTGTTCTATAAAGAACAAGGAAATAATTATACCAGGGAAAAACTGGCTCATGCCATGAGTGCATTAAAGATCACACATGGTATTTCTCTCAGGAAAGCTGCACCCGAAGTATTGCACCAGCTATTCTCGCAAAGCATTGCTACCCGCGAATGGATTGCAAAGGGGATCTATGAATCAAGAGCCAAAGATTACAAGAATCCTTTCCGTAAAATGGTGTACAACAGCCAGGAGTCTATGGAAAAGGTAGTGGGCAAATTATCTGAAAATTCCTTTATTAAGCAGGAGCAAAAAAGCCTGCAGGTTTATAAAAAAGAGATCAATCAGCTTATCGGTAAATTAAAACTAGCCGGTAAGGCCATTGCAGTATAGCATCCGGCTAAGCCAGCATGGTAACGATCACTTCTACTTCACTACATAAAAAAACTCCTGCCAGGTGGCAGGAGTTTTTTTGTAACCAAACTTTATTGTCAAACTTGTTCTATTGCTTGATAAATCTGAAAGTACCTACACGCTCATCATTCATGTAACCAACTACCTGGTAAGTGCCTGCAGAAAGAGAAGACAGGTTCATCCATACTTCCTGGTTACTGCTGTTGCTGATACCGGCCAGTTGCTGATATACAATTCTGCCCTGGATATCGCTTACAACCAGTTGTAATGTGCCTTTTTCAGAAGAAGATACATTCAGTCTTGCACGATCCTGAACAATGGTAGGCATCATAGCTGTCATCAGCACACCTTTTGCACCATTCATCAGTACAATGATCTTGCTTAGTTTATATGAACCATCCTGGTCATACATCTGCAAACGGTAATAGATGTTGCCGGTTGGCAGGCTGTTATCAGTAAAGCTGTAATCAGTTTTCTGGTCAACCGCATTTACAGAACCTATAGCTGAGAAGTTAACACCATCCAGTGAACGAAGAACACCAAATTTCACAGGCGTGCTATTCTCTGAAATATTCCAGCTTAGCAAGGCACTGGAAGTAGTTTGCTTTTTAACACTGAAGTCCAGCAGATCAATTGGCAGGGTTGAGTTATTACCATAACCAAATGTAAAATAGCCAGTAAGGAAATTACTGATATCATCAGAGACTACCGAACCCGTGGTAGCTGCAGCTGGAAGTGTAGTACCTACCCCGTTATTGGCATTTTTCCAATGCGAAATAGTAGCATACTGCGCTACGGTAATCAAGGAGCCCGGAGTAGCATTGGATACTGCACCATCCTGCAGGGTCAGCTTTACAGCAGCATTAGAACCTGAAACGCGATTAATATACCAGTATTGAGTATTTGAAACACCGTCAACGGTACCGTTGGTAGTAAGATTACTGTAGGCTGTTCTAAAATACTCAGAAATATAAGTGGAGGCGCCGGTGCTTGCAGGAATCACTTCTGCATACCTGTAAACTCCGGATTTACCTGTGGGGAATCTATAAGCAGTTGCAGCATTGGTAACACGCGCAACAGGACCACTTACATACCCTGCATTAGAAACACCATTTACTACCGTATTATCAGTGTTGCTGGGGTTATTTATTGTAAGGTAGTTGATAAGTGTAGTATTAAGATTCCCTTTATTGGTTGAGTTCCAGCTTATTTTACCTACCGTTACAGGTGAGGTCAAAGTAACACCTGCACTATTGTTTATTCGTAATGTAACTGCGTGGCCAGCATTATCAATGGCACTGGAAGAAGTGATGGTTTGAGCTGAAGTGCCATTCATTTCCACTACATACAACTCATTGGCAGTACTGGTAGCAGGATGATTGCTGGTAAATGTTCCGCCGGTATGATTAATATTACCTTTAATCTTAAGCGCAACAGTATTTGTTGGTGTTCCCAGTCCATTATAATCACGAAGCGAGAATATGCCACCGGAAAGGTTAAAATTACCGTTTACCTGCAGTGTATAAGGTACATCGGGAGATGCATTTACAAATGTAAGTGCAGAAGAGCCACTGATATTTAAATTACCGCTTACAATATAATCTATCGGATCAGAAAGCCCTGAATTAAGGGCGAGTGACAATACCTTGTTATTTGTATTTAATACGCTCATATTGCCCTGAACAAGGAAATCCTGGGGCAGGTTCCACTGGGCATCAGCACTCATACCTGCACAGTTGTAGATCAGGTTGCCAACCAATGCAGTATTGCCTACTGAATTATTCATGACAGGTACAATTGTTTCAACACCTGTTACACTTACAGTAGAAGCAGCATTCCAGTTGGCACTGGGTGTACCACCTCCATCGCAATTCAGAATATAAAAAGAGCCACTGTTAAAAGTAATATAGCCACTGCCATTGGGTGATTCAGGCGTAGCAGTATAATCGCTGTTCAATGAAATGGTACCATTTACCTGCAGGTCATTACCCTGACCTGTAGTACCAGGCATTGAAAAATAAGCAAAACCATCATCGCTGGGATCTGATGTAGCTCCCGGTACCCCGGAAAACGCCCAGGTACCATTTATGACTCCTTTGGCAGCATTAGCAAACACTACCTGGAAGGCTGCGTTACCAACGCCAGCACTATCAGTCAATGTACTTCCTGTTGCTATTTCCAATGCGCGGGATGAAGTGGAGGTGCTGGTAAGCGTTATTACAACATTGCCGGAGGTATAGAGTCTAACGGCAGAGGTAGTTGTAACACCAACACTTAAACGATTAAGACTGAACGATGCAATGTCCACATTAACAACTGCATTTTTATCGAAAACCGCATTAAAACTGGTGCTGTTGGGAACAGTTGCTCCACCACTACCACCTGCTGTGGCTGACCAGTTATTAACGTCATTCCAGTTTCCATTGGTACCTATCCAATACCTGTTTGTCTGTGCAAATGAAGCAGCGGTACAGCTGAGTAAGCACGCTACAGCCAAGTAGAATTTCTTCATACTAAGTTTGATTATTTACAAGAAATGCACAGGAGATGGATTCCAGAGGTTTTATGTAGGAATCAGCTTGTTGTGGTCAGTGTCCAGTCTGTTCAGGGCACCAATATACGACTAATCGCAAATACATGCAAATACTGTGAATAATATGAATATCCACAGTACATTTCCGATGAAAAATCACTTTCCGATCAAGATTAACCCTGTAAAGTTCCCCGCCCTTTTTACTTTTTACGGAAGAACAGGCGAACCGGCACTCCCTTGAACATAAAGTGCTGACGCAATTGATTTTCAAGGTAATTCTTATATGGCTGTTTCACATCGTCAGGGTAATTACAGAAAAAAGCAAACGACGGAACGTGCGTAGGCAACTGGGTTACATACTTTATACGGATAGGGTTTCCACGAACCACTGGTGGATGGTAAGACTCGATAGCTTTCAGCATTACTTCGTTCAGTTCGGAAGTAGGCACCCTACGCTGCCTGTTCTCGTACACCTGTAGCGCCATCTCTATAGCCTTATGGATACGTAGCTTTTCTTTGGCTGAAATGAAGATAACAGGTACATCAGTAAAGGGAGCAATACGTTTTTTCAGTTCCTCTTCATAATCACGGGCTGTATTGGTGGCTTTTTCCATTACATCCCATTTATTTACCAGTATCACGATACCCTTGCCCTTGCGTGAGGCCAGGCTAAAGATATTGAGATCCTGGGCTGTAATGCCTTTTTCAGCATCCAGCACCAGCATGCAGATATCAGCCTCATCCATTGCCTTGATAGCACGTATAACTGAGTAAAACTCAAGATCTTCCTCCACTTTCGTTTTGCGGCGGATACCTGCAGTATCAATCAGCACAAACTCTTTCTGGAAGAGGTTGTAATGAGTATGGATGGTATCACGCGTAGTACCAGCTATATCGCTAACGATGGTACGCTCCTGCCCTATAAGGGCATTCAGCAGCGAGGATTTACCCACATTAGGTTGCCCGATGATGGCAAACTTGGGGACAGGGACTGCATCTCCGGCATCCTCATCCGTAACATCGGGTAACAGCCCGGTGATAGCGTCGAGTAATTCGCCCGTTCCACTACCAGACATAGAGGAAAGGAAGAAAATATTATCAAACCCAAGACCGTAAAACTCGGTTGCTTCCAGCAAACGGTCGTGGTTATCTACTTTATTCACTACAAGATACACAGGTTTGGCAGTGCGACGTAAAACATCGGCCATTGCTTCATCCAGGTCGGTAATACCGGTAGCTGCATCGACCATAAAGATGATGGCATTGGCTTCCTCAACGGCAATCATTACCTGTTTGCCTATCTCTCTTTCAAAAATGTCTTCGCTACGGGGAACAAAACCGCCTGTATCGATGAGGTTAAAGCTTTTTCCGTTCCACTCAGCTACACCGTATTGACGGTCGCGGGTCACACCGCTTACATCATCTACAATAGCCTTTCGCTGCTCCAGCAAACGGTTAAAAAAAGTGCTTTTGCCTACATTCGGTCTTCCTACTATAGCAACTGTAAATCCTGCCATAAACTGCTGTAATTTTTAATGGTATCCGTACTCTTTCAACATATAATCATTATCGCGCCATTTGGGCCGCACTTTCACAAACAGTTCAAGAAACACTTTTTGTCCAATGAACTGTTCAATGTCTTTGCGTGCCTCCGTACCTAATTGACGGATCATTTTACCTTTTTCACCCAGTAAAATGGCTTTTTGGGTTTCGCGCTGCACAATGATATCGGCAACAATTTTTACCAGTGTTGCCTTTTCTTTAAATTCTGTAACTATTACTGTTGTGTGATAGGGTATTTCTTCTTCGTATAAATGGAAAACCTTTTCACGTATCATTTCTGCCACAAAAAAACGGGTGGGCAGATCTGTCATTTCATCTTTGTCAAAAAAAGGCATGCCTTCAGGCAACAACTTCACAATAGCCTGCAGCAGCTCTTTTACCTGCGTACCTTTAAGCGCCGATATGCCAATCACTTCCCTGCAATAAGATTGTGCCTTAAAGAAGCTAAATACGGCTTCCTTTTTATCAGCATTGGCAGTATCTGTTTTATTTACCACTACGATAGCCGGGGCTTTCATCCGCAGGTTGGTAAAAATAGCATGCGCTTCTTCCAGGTTATCATTAATGTCTACCAGCAGTACAGCCACATCAGTATCTTCTATCGCCTGCCTCACTGCATACATCATTTTTTCGTGCAGCTTGTACTTTGGTTCAATGATGCCGGGTGTATCAGAAAAGATTACCTGGTAGTCATCTTCTGTAATAATTCCCTTGATGCGGTGGCGCGTAGTTTGTACTTTGGGGGATACAATAGCCAGCTTTTCTCCCAGCAAAGCGTTGAGGAGAGTGCTTTTCCCAGCATTGGGTCGCCCTATAATACTTACAAAACCCGATTTCATAACTGCTGCAAAGGTAGAAGAATAAAATTTGTTTGGTGGTAAAGATATATACCTTTATCTTTGCACCCCGCAACGGACGAAGAGAGGGAACAGAAAGTAAAAAATCTGTTTAAGTTCTTAAAAAATTGACTTGATAAACTCATTATATCGCGCGGTAGAGCAGCGGTAGCTCGTCGGGCTCATAACCCGAAGGTCGCAAGTTCGATCCTTGCCCGCGCAACTACAAGAAGGTTCCTCAAAAGGGAACCTTTTTTGTTTTCCGCAATACCACTTCAATTGAACCTTTTTGTTTTTTGCATTGAACAGCGGTAGTTCGTCGGGCTCATATCCGCCAGCAGGCGGACGAAAGTTCGATCCTTGCCCGCGCAACAACAAGAAGGTTCCTCAAAAGGGAACCTTTTTTATTTTCTTCCTTTCCCGGAAATAAATTACTTGTCCGAAATCACTCCACTTCGCTTTTCATACTTTATTAATCAGAAAGGAAATTTTAACTTTCATTGAGCAAGCGTTCTTATTACCATAACCAAAACTAATATTATGCGCACCCTGTTCATAACCCTCTCAATGCTTAGTATCGGTTTTTCACTTTACGCACAAGCCGGTAAAACGACTTATAATAAAGCATTGGCAGATTCTTTAGGTGCTGATGAATATGGAATGAAAATGTATGTTTTCGTCATTCTTAAGTCCGGAACAGCAAAAGTTGATAAAGCAACCAGCGACAGCCTGTTTGGCGGCCATATGCAAAACATCAATAGACTGGCACAGGCAGGTAAACTGGTAGTAGCCGGGCCTTTCGGGAAAAATGATAAAGACTTTCGCGGCCTTTTTATTCTAAACGCTAAAACAACGGAAGAAGCACAACAACTATTGAATACCGATCCGGCTATTAAAGCTCATTTGCTGGAACCCGAACTGGTTCCCTGGTACGGCTCTGCCGCATTGCCGATGTACCTGCCCTACCACGAAAAGGTTGCAAAGACGAGCTTCTAAGCCAGAATGATCATATGGCTATGATAACAAGGAGACATCCTGAATAAAACCGTTTTGTGTTGGTGGTTTTGTTTTTAATTCCGGGAATTAGGGATGAAGATATTTATTCATTCCCTCCTTGTTTAAGAGAGCGTAATCAATGGCAGTTCTTATAAAATCATTAAGAGAAAGATTATGCAATGCTGCAAAAACAGCGGCTTCTTTATGCAGTTCTGTTCCAATCCGAACATTAAAAGAGCCTTTGTATGTTTTATTGGGTTCTTTTCCTACTTCTTTACAGGTTTCAAGGTAATCTTCAATTGCATCCCGGAATGATTTTTTTAGCTCTTTTACAGAAGCACCTTCAAAACTAATCAGATCATTGATACCAAGCACTTTGCCATAAAACACTTCATCTTCTGCACTAAAATTAACAGAAGCTATATAATCTTTATATTGTAACACATCATTCATTTTCAAGAAATCCCTTTTCGTTTAAATATTCAATTACTTGTTTCAGAGCATACTCTTTTACAATGTTTCCGGGATGAGGCTTATGTAGCAATATGATGTTATTCTTTTTATCTGCAAATTTCCTTCTTGAGCCTCCGGTTTTCCCTTTTTTCAACTCTTCAAAACCAAACTGTCCCAGAATTTTAGCGAGTTCTTCCCAGGTAAAATCCCTTGGCACAGATAGCAAGCGCTGCAATAGTTTTTCCGTTTTGGACATGCTTCAATACAATTAGTTTAAAACAATTTGGTTGAGCCATACAATGATGTTTTTTCATTTTGCAAAGAGATGTCAGGATAAACATAGTCACATTTTAGAAGGGAGCATAATTGCAACTATATTTTAGTTGCAATATAATCAAATATTCTCATACCCTAGGAACTCCTTTCCTCCCTTTTCCCAAATTTTTCTGTCAAATCATCCCTATTTTCCCTTCTGTGTCGTCTTAATTAACTTTACGTATACCATTTTCAATCTGTCACATGCTAAAAACGAACGTTTCTGCTGCTTTGCTTACGCTGTTGCTGGCAGCTGGCTGCAGCAGCCATAAGTCTGCATTGCATACTGCGGGTATCAATCCCTACCAGTACAACATTCAGAAAAACATTACCTGCACACATGGCGCAGTTGTATCAGCCCACCCCTTAGCCAGTGAAATTGGCGTTGCTGTAATAAAGCAGGGAGGTAACGCAGTAGATGCTGCCATTGCAACCCAACTGGCCCTGGCCGTTGTTTACCCCGGTGCCGGCAATATTGGTGGAGGCGGCTTCATGGTAGCGCGTCTTGCCAATGGACAAAATGTAACGATCGATTTCAGGGAAAAAGCACCCGGTTCTGCTTCCCGTGATATGTACCTTGATAAAGATGGTAATGCCATTACCTCTTTAAGCCTGGATGGTCACCTGGCAGCAGGTGTTCCTGGAACAATTGCAGGAGTTTTTACAGCCATGAAATACGCAAAGCTTCCTCTTAAGAAACTTATCCAGCCAGCCATTGACCTGGCAGAAAAAGGATTTGTACTTACACCGGGCGAAGCCAGGAGTCTCAACAGCATACAAGGGGCACTAGCCAAATACAATACCGTAACACCTGCATTTGTGAAAGCCGGTGGCTGGAAAGCTGGTGATACGCTTGTGCAAACTGATCTTGCCAATACACTGAAACGTGTGCGCGACAATGGTCAGAAAGGTTTTTATGAAGGGGAAACTGCCCGGCTTATTGTTGCCGAAATGCAACGCGGAAAGGGTATTATTTCACTAGATGACCTGAAAAGCTATACTGCTAAAGAAAGACAACCCGTTAGCTTCGATTATAAAGGCTATACCATTATCACAATGCCTTTACCCAGCAGTGGCGGTATTCTGCTACCGCAAATGCTGAAAATGGTGGCAGATAAGCCATTGAAGGAATATGGCTACAGCTCTGTGCAGGCCGTACAACTGATGACAGAAGTGGAACGCCGTGCCTATGCTGACAGGGCGAAATACCTTGGTGACGTTGATTTCTTTAAAGTGCCGGTAACAACCCTGACCAGCGACGCCTATGCCAAACAACGTATGAAAGATTATGACCCTGCCAAAGCAGGTTCCAGCAAAGAAACACAAGCCGGCCTGATTCCTGAAAGTGAAGAAACCACGCACCTAAGCACTTACGACAGTGAGGGCAATGCAGTGGCTGTTACTACTACCCTTAATGGTGGTTATGGCAGCAGAACTGTGGTAGGTGGCGCCGGTTTTTTCCTGAATAATGAAATGGATGATTTCAGCGTAAAACCCGGTGCACCTAATATGTATGGCGCCGTGGGCGGTGCAGCCAATGCCATTGCCCCTGGTAAACGTATGTTAAGTTCTATGACGCCAGCTATAGTACTGAAGGATAACAAGCCTTACCTGGTAGTAGGCACTCCCGGCGGAACAACCATTACAACCTCAGTATTTCAAACCCTGGTGAATATCCTGGAATTTAATATGAGCGTGGACGATGCAGTGAACAAACCTAAATTTCATCACCAGTGGCTGCCCGATGAGATTGCCGTGGAAAAGAATTTCCCGAAAGATGTGCAGGAGCAGTTACAGAAAATGGGATATAAGATCACTTTCCGTGGAGCTATTGGCCGTACAGAGGTGATCCGTATTTTACCCAACGGACAAATTGAAGCAGTAGGCGATAGCCGTGGGGAAGATCATGCGGCAGGGTTTTGATGTGGCAATCGTGAGTTATGAGTCGTCAGTGGTGAGTGGGGCGCTGCTTTTTCGTGAAACGAGTTACCGGGTACCAGATGCCGGTTACGGGTTACTGGATGCCAGACCCTGGATTTGATAACTGCAAATTGCTCGCAGCTTGTATTAAGCGTTAGGCGTTCTGCGTTGAGCGTTGAGCCTTCAGCTTTCACTTCGAAATTCGATATTCAACATTCAGTATTCGACATTTCCTTTCTTCTGGCCTTCATTTTCAAATTAAACAGTCATGACAGAAAATTCACCTGGCGCAACCTATCTGCAAACAGCCATCAAACGGATGAAGTACTACAAGCAGTTGGGTGATAAAACACTGGAACAACTGACTGACGAACAACTCCATTTTGAGGCAGCAGAAGGCAGTAACAGCATTGCAACCATCATACAGCACGTGGGTGGTAATATGCTCAGTCGCTGGACGAATTTTCTGACAGAAGATGGCGAAAAGGAATGGCGCAACCGAGACACTGAATTTGAAGAGCAGCAACTCACGCGCCAGCAATTGGCCGATCTCTGGGAAAAAGGCTGGATCTGTTTTATCGGTGCGCTGGAATCACTTACTGAAAATGACCTGCTGAAAACAATTTACATCCGGCAGGAACCACTGATCGTTATAGACGCCATTAACAGGCAATTGGCCCATTATCCCTATCATGTAGGGCAGATCATTTTTATTGGTAAAATGCTAAAAGCCGGTAACTGGAAAAGTTTGTCGATCGAAAAAGGAAAATCGGACGAATACAATCGCTCCGAAGGAATTAAAGACCCTGCCAATCACTTCAAAAAATAACAGGTAAAAACGAAGCCGGGTTAGCAATTGTCAATCCGGCTTCGTTTCTTTGCCCCCGACGTCCCTGGCGGGTGAAGATATCCGCCGGAAATACCCATTGCCTGTGAAGGCCTCCAAAGCCAAAAACGGGTTAAAATTTGTTTTTCGGAGCCCTTTTAATGCGTTTGTACTAACCAATTACGTTGAATGAACGTATAAGCATTCACTTGGTATTGAATTTGCTCAGCAACATCAATTGGCTAATTTTACAATTTTAATACGCGGACTCTGAGAAAATTTTGGAAAATATCCCGAACCGTATTGCTGGTATTGATCGCCCTGATCCTGCTCGCCTGGCTGGCGGTTCAAACCACCGTTGTCCAGAACTGGCTGGTACACCAGGCAACGGCAAAACTTTCCAGGGACCTGCACACCACCGTTCGTATTAAACACGTTGATTTTGCCCTCTTTAATAAAATGCTGCTGGAAGGCACCCTGGTGGAAGACCAGCAAAAAGATACCCTTCTGTATGCAGGTACTGTAAAAGTAAATATCACCGACTGGTTCTTTTTTAAAGACAATATCGAGCTGAAATACATCGGGCTGGAAGATGCGGTGATACAATTCCAGCGAAAAGACTCCATCTGGAACTATCGTTTTCTTGCGGATTATTTCGGTGGCGGCAAATCCTCCGGTAAAAGCAGCATTCAGCTGAACCTGAAAACGGTAGAATTCAAGAATGTTCAACTGGCCCAGCGTGATGGCTGGCGTGGAGAAGATCTTATTCTTCAACTGGGTGCGCTGGATGTGGACGCAGAGCAACTCAACCTTCGTAAGAAACAGGTTTATATCAATTCTGTTGTAATTGACAACCCCTCATTTACAGTTTACAACTACGATGGCAATCGCCCGGATTCGCTTCGCCCCAAAAATATCCGCGTTCCCATAGTGAATGATCCCAATAACCTGAGATGGAATCCCGGCGAATGGGAAATACGTGTGACTGATATGACCATGAAGAACGGCACTTTTAAAAACGAAGTGCAGATGGACCGCAAACCTTACAATTATTTTGATGGGAACCATATAGAGTTTGCGAAGATCGACGGCTCCTTCAAAAACGTGCTGTTCAAACGTGATACTATTACCGCTGCAGTGGTACTCAGCACACAGGAACGCAGTGGCCTGCATGTAAAAAAACTACAGGCCAATATGAAATGGCATCCGGAGGCTATGGAATTTGGCAACCTGGACCTTATCACTAATCGCAGCCACCTGAAGCATTTCTTTGCCATGCGTTATGAAACGTTCGATGACATGGCGGACTTTGAATCGAAGGTGCGTATGGAGGCTGACCTCACCGATGCCGAACTGAATAGTGATGATATCGCCTATTTTGCCCCGGAACTGGCTGATTGGAAAAAGCAGATCCGCATTAAAGGCAAGATAAAAGGCAGCATCGAAAACCTGAATGCCCGTAACCTGGTTATTGAAGCCGGCAAAGACACATACCTGAATGGAAATATCGCATTACGTGGATTGCCGGATATTGATAAAACCTTTATCGACTTTGTGGCTAATGATTTCAGGACCACTTATGATGATGCCATCAGGATAGTACCGGAGTTAAAGAATATCACACAGGTTAATCTCAACGAACTGCAATACATCCAGTTTAGGGGCAACCTTACAGGGTTCATTAAGAACTTTGTTACCTACGGTACTATTAAAACACGCCTGGGAACAATTGTAAGTGATGTGAACATGCGTTTTCCTGACAACGCTCCTACAGGCTATGCAGGTAGTATCAAAACTGAGGGCTTTGACCTGGGAAGTCTTACCGGCTCACCACAACTTGGTATCATCAATTTTGAAGGTAAAATAAACGGTCGCGGATTAAAAGCCAGTACGCTCAATGCAAAACTGGATGGAACGATCCGCGCATTACAGGTAAAGGGATATAACTACCAGAATATTGCCGTAAAAGGAACAGTTACCAAGAAACTCTTTAATGGAGAATTGACAGTGAATGATCCTCACCTGCAGGTAACCATGAACGGCCTTGTTGATCTTGATAAAGAGATCCCTGAATTTAATTTTGATGCCAACTTCAGCAAAGCTGAATTACGCAGCCTGAACATTACAAAAGACAGTATCGACTTTATAGGTAAAGTAAATGTTGATTTTACCGGTGATAATATTGATAACTTTTTAGGAGTTGCCCGTATCTATGATGCTACAGTCATGAAAAAAGGCAGGCGCATTTCATTTGATTCACTAAGTCTTGAATCAAAAACAATGGGCAATAACAAAGTTATTACTGCTGTCAGCAATGAATTTGATGCGGCCCTGGTTGGTGAATTCTCTATCAGGGATCTGCCGGCGGCATTCAGTACTTTTCTCAACAAATATTATCCTACCTATATAAAGCCGGCTAAAGAAATTCCAAAGGATGAGAATTTCAGCTTTGTTATCACTACCAAAAAGGTAGAAGAGTATCTCGACTTCTTTGATAAAAATCTTTCAGGATTTAATTATAGCACCGTTACAGGCCGCATTAACAGCCGCGACAACTTACTTGACCTGAATGTGGAAGTACCCCAGTTCGGCTATAAGAACATATTGCTGTATAATTTCAATCTCAAAGGCACGGGTGACCTGGACAGCCTGATCATGGAAAATTCCATTGCAGACGTTTATATTAATGACAGCCTACATTTTCCCGGTAGCAGTATCAATATCCGCTCTTCTAATGATGTATCTCAGGTAAGCATACGCACCAGTGCCAGCCAGGCTATTAATGCTGCCGATCTTTCAGCTAAAGTGCAGACCATGCGTAATGGTGTTCGCATCGTGTTTGATGAATCGCATTTTGACCTGAATGGTAAAACCTGGACCATCGATAAAGATGGCGAAATGGTACTGAGTAAAGAACTGGTATCTGCTGATGGAGTAAAGATCTATAACGGCCAGCAGGAAATACTGGTAACCACACAGCCATCGGACATAGGCAATACCAACGACATAAAAATAGAGTTGATAAAACTGAATATTGGTGACTTTATTCCTTATGTAGTAAAATCAAACAGGCTCGAAGGTTTACTGAATGCCAATATTGACATTATAGATCCTTTTGGTAAAATGCAGGCAGACATGTCTGGCGAAGCAGATATGTTCCGCCTGGATAATGATTCTATCGGTTTGCTGCAATTAAACGGTAATTACAATCAAAATACCGGTGAAATTCATTTTGCGACCATTTCACAAAACAAGAATTACGATTTTGATCTGAAAGGTCAATATAACCTGCCCGATAGTAACAGTGAAAATGAATACCTCGATATTATCGGGAACTTCCGGAATACCAGGGTTAACCTGCTGGAACAATATATCAACTCTGTATTCAGCGATGTGGGCGGCTATGCTACAGGTCAGTTGGAAATACAGGGACCACCTAATGATCTGAAATATCTAGGCCGTGTAAACCTGCAGGAAGGAAGCCTGCGCGTGAAATACACCAATGTATTGTACAAAATACCTTCGGCTACTTTTAACTTCAGGGATTCAGCTATTGACTTTGGCAGCTTTACCATAAAAGATGAATTTGGCAACACAGGTCAGCTCACCAAAGGCATAATGAAGCACCGCAATTTTGATGACCTGAACTTTGACTTTGCGTTCAATACCAATAAAATGCTGGTACTGTCTACCACCGGCACTTCAGGGGATATTTACTATGGAACTGTGTTTGCAAAAGCAAATGCCACCTTCCGCGGACCACTGGAAGAAATGAAACTGACCGTTCGCGGCGAACCAGCAGATAGTTCTAAATTATTTATACGTCCCGGTGCAGGGCGTGAAAGCGGTCAGGCTGACTTTATTGAATGGAAGGTATATGGCCGTGAAATGACCACCAAACGATCTTCACAGGAAGCGAACCTGAGTGTCGCGCTGGATATTCATGCCAATAACTACGCAAATGTTTATGTGATCATGGATGAGTTAACAGGTGACATCATCCAGGCCAATGGTAGTGGTAATCTTAAAATGCGTGCTTCAACTGACGGTGAATTTACCATTACCGGCCGCTATGATATTGAAAGGGGGAAATACAATTTCACCTTCCAGACCCTGTTCAGAAAACCGTTTACCCTGCGTGAAGATGCAGGTAATTATATTCAATGGACAGGAGATCCTTACGATGCAGATATCCATATCAATGCTGAATACCTGGCAGAGAACGTTCGTTTCAGCGACCTGGGATTGGATCAATTCTCTATTCAATCAGGTTCATCGAGCAGTGGCGTTAACAACAACGTACGTAAATACCGTGGTGAAGTAAATGTAATTGCGAAACTGACCGATAAACTGTTAAGACCTACTATTCATTTCGAAATAGAATTGCCGACCAACAGTTCGCTTAAAAATGACCCGGATGCACTTGCCATCCTGCAACGTATTGAGAATGATGTAAACGAACTGAATAAACAGGTGGCGTTCCTGATCGTATTCAACAGCTTTGGCCCTCTTTCTACTTCAACCAACCAGGGTGGTTTGGCTAATATTGCATTTGAAGGTGTAGTGGTGAATAGTATCTCCGGTATTCTATCCAATACATTGAGCCAGCAATTCTCTGGTATTTTCCAGAAGCTGTTTAAAGACCGCAGCATTAAAGTAACTATTAATGCCCAGCTATATAATGGTTCAAACCTTATTGATAACCTCAACAATAATAACAAGTTCAATATCGACCGGTCTAACGTGAACCTGAACTTTGGTAAAAGTTTCCTGAACGAGCGCCTTACGTTCACATTTGGTAGTGCCCTGGATTTTGGTTTGTCATCCGAACAGGTACAGGCAACTAAAAATCTCCAGTTCCTGCCGGATATCAATGCTGAATGGAAAATACGCCAGGATGGTCGCCTGGTACTCACCTTCTTCTACCGCGACTCTTACAACTACCTCAGTGGTACCGGCGCCCGTCAGAATCGCTCTGGTACAGCCCTCAGTTACCGTCGTGAATTTGACCGCATCTCCGATCTGTGGAGAGGTAACCGCAACAAAAAGAAAAAGCCCGCCCCGGCAAAGCCTGATTCTACTGCCATTAAAGTACCGGATACAGTGAATACGGGAAGCAACGATTAATTTAAACGTGCAAATGCTGAATGCTTAACCCGAATACCGGGTTATAAGTTATAGGTTGTAAGTTGAATACAGGAATTAGGTGTTAGGTTTTTAGCTGTTAGCGAATACAGGTCCGGAAGAGAGTTGGCTGGTTGAAAGGTTGATAAGATGACAAGGAAAGTACGGAAGACAGGAAGAAAGTTGACAGTTTGCAGTTATCAAATCCAGGATCTGACATCCAGTAACCGGCATCTGGTATCCAGTAACTCATTTCACGTTTGACGTTTCACGAAAAAGTAACGTCCCGCTCACAACTTACCACTCACCACTGACGACTGACGATTCACGTCTCACGATTGTCGATTGCCGTCTGCCGACTCACGATCCAGCATCTTGTATCCTGAAACCAGTTTTCCCTCCGCCACCCCAGCGTACACCAACTGTATCGTCAGCGAACACCCTTAACAACAAGGCAATTTCTAAGCAATTAATTCACAGTGAGGTACAAAGCGGCCTTCTTTTTGGTGCCATAAGGATAACTGTCAACGTTTGTTTATGTTAAAGAACTATTTCATCACAGCGATCAGAACACTGCGCCGCAATAAAATATTTTCAGCCATTAATGTGTTGGGGTTATCTGTTGGTATCAGTGCTGCACTGGTGATATTCCTGATCACCTGGTACGAGTTCAGTTATGATAGCTTTATCCGGGATAAAAGTGATGTTTATCGGGTAGTACTCGACGCGTCTTTTAATGGCAATGATGGCCATAGCGCCGGGATACCCGCCCCTGTCAGTACAGCCATAAAAAAAGAAGCTAGCGGCATTGAACTCAGCATACCCGTAATGCAATTCCAGGGAGATGCTACAGCTACCGTAGGCATTACGAGAAACTCAGAAAAAATTGAATTTAAACAACAGCCAGGTATTGTATTTACAAACTCTTCCTATTTTTCCCTGCTGCCTTATCAATGGACTGCAGGCACGCCTACCACTGTTCTGAACGCTCCTTCTACAGTAGTGCTTACAGAAAAAAGGGCAAAAGAATATTTTCCATCCCTGCCGGCAACTGATATCATTGGAAAACAGATCAGTTATAATAACGATATTACCGCCACTGTATCAGGTGTAGTAAAAGATCTTGATAAAACCACCACTTTCACTGCCGTTGAATTTATTTCGTTTGCGACTATTGCAGAAACACATCTGCAGAACGATTTCATGATGAATGTGTGGAACGACTGGATGGCTTATTCTCAGGCTTATATAAAACTGGTACACGGCCGTGAAGCAGCGGGTGTTGAAAAACAACTCAACGCCATTTTTGCCAAATACAATAAGGATACGCATAAAGATGCTGCCAACTGGATAGCGTTGCGATTGCAACCCTTGCAGCAGGTGCATTTCGACAATCAATATGCAGGCGTAGGACAACGCATTGCCCATAAACCAACTTTATATGGTCTGCTGTTGATAGCAGTCTTCCTGTTATTATCCGGCTGTATCAATTTTATTAATCTTACTACTGCCAATGCAGCGGAACGTGCCAAAGAAATAGGTATCCGTAAAACGATGGGGAGTTCGCGCAGACAACTGGTGATCCAGTTCCTCGGAGAAACATTACTGATCACCACTATTGCAGGTTTGCTTTCATTCTTTATAGCGCCGGTTTTGCTGAAAGCATTTTCAGATTTTATTCCAGCGGGGCTCACAGCGGCATTGTTGTACCAGCCGGTTATTATTACCTTCCTGACGCTACTTATCATCGTTGTTAGTTTCCTTTCAGGTCTTTATCCTGCATTGATATTAGCTGGCTACAAAACAGTGGATATATTAAAAAGCCAATCACAGGTAAGCAGTAAAGAGACGAGGCATGCCTGGATAAGAAAAACGCTCACTGTATCACAATTTGTAATTGCCCAGTTCTTCATTATAGCAACAGTGATGGTGAGCAAGCAGATCAACTACTCTATCAATGCCGACCTGGGTTTTAATAAAGAAGGGGTGGTTACTTTTGAAATACCGCGCGATACGGTTACAAGTCATATTTCACTTTTATTGGATAAGGTAAAAGCAATCCCGGAAGTATCGCTGGCTGCTACAGGCTTTTTACCACCGGCCAGTGAAGGCGCAGCCTTTACTGATATTTCATACGAACCGGTAAAAAATGTAAACGCCCCGGTACAGATAAGATGGGGTGATCCTGATTACCTGGCTGTGTACAAGATAAAGTTACTGGCCGGTAGAAATGTGGTTGCAAGTGATACGATGAAGGAGTTTGTCATTAATAGTACCTATGCCAAGATGCTTGGCTTTCAGCAACCAGATGAGGCAATTGGTAAGCTACTAAGTTTCAATAACAAAAAAATGCCCATAGTAGGCGTAATGCAAGACTTTAATGCCCAATCAACACATGGCTCTATTGGCCCGCTGGTGTTTGCAGGCAATAAAGGACATGCTTTTCATATTCAGCTAAAGCCCAACAAGGCCAATGGTGTAAGCTGGCAACAAGCCATTGCCAAAATGCAGGTAGCTTATAAAAGCATTTACCCGGAATCCGATCTTAAGTATTCTTTTTTTGATGAAACAATCGCCCGCATGTACGCAACGGAACAACGTACTGCCAGTTTGTTGCGCTGGGCTACAGCATTGGCTATTACCATCAGTTCACTGGGGTTACTGGGCCTGGTAATGTTTACCATTCATACGCGCACCAAAGAAATTGGTATCCGCAAAATACTGGGAGCAACTGTTGTCAATATTGTTTCTATTTTATCGAAAGACTTTATGAAACTGGTATGTATTGCTTTTGCAGTTGCCGCCCCTATTGCCTGGTGGGCAACAGATCAATGGCTTCAGAACTATGTGTACAGAACCAGCATGAGTTGGTGGGTATTTGTACTGTGCGGTTTCAGCATGCTGCTGATCACCGTACTGGTATTAGGTGTTCAAACCATCCGTGCAGCGATCACCAATCCTGTAAAAAGTCTGCGGGCTGAATAAGCAAGCCATTATTGATCATAAAAACAAACAGCCGCTGAGCAATTACCCAGCGGCTGTTTTATGTCCGGTAAAACTTAAAAACTATAATTAATTACCTGTAACTTCTTATCCTTTAAGGATCTCATGACCCAGTTTATCGCGCTTGGTCTGCAGGTAACGTTCGTTGTGCGGATTAGGTGCAATTTCAATGGGTACAGCTTCCACTATTTCAAGGCCATAGCCCAGTAAAGCAGCACGTTTTTTAGGATTGTTGCTCATCAGGCGCAATTTGGTAATGCCCAGGTAACGCATGATCTGTGCACCAATACCATAATCTCTTTTATCCATCGGGAAACCAAGATGCAGGTTGGCCTCTACTGTATCAAGCCCGTTTTCCTGTAATTTATATGCCTTCAGCTTGTTCATCAGGCCAATACCCCTACCCTCCTGGTTCATATAAATAATAGCACCTTTGCCCTCTTTTTCTACCATTTCCATGGCGGCGTGCAGCTGGTCGCCACAATCACAACGGAGTGAACCAAGAATATCGCCGGTAAAACAGGATGAGTGTACGCGAACCAGTACAGGTTCATCTTTTTCCCATTCACCTTTAATAAGAGCCAGGTGTTCGTTGTCGGTGCTTTTTTCGCGGAAAGCCACGAGCTTAAAATGACCATGTTCAGTGGGCATATCTACGCGAACGATCTCTTCGATCAGTGAATCACGCTGTAGGCGGTATTCGATCAGATCTTTTATAGAGATCAGCTTCAGGTTAAACTTTTTGGCAATTTCTTCCAGTTCGGGAAGACGGGCCATGCTGCCATCTTCATTCATGATCTCCACCAGGGCGCCAGCGGGTTCAAAACCAGCCAGGCGTGCCAGGTCGATAGTAGCTTCTGTATGCCCTGCACGACGGAGTACCCCCCCTTTTTTAGCTCGGAGTGGGAAAATATGACCCGGGCGGCCCAGATCTTCAGGCTTTGTAACAGGATCAACCAGGGCCTGCATTGTTTTAGCGCGGTCGTGGGCAGAGATGCCGGTAGTGCAACCATGCCCCAACAGGTCCACAGAAACAGTAAAAGCAGTTTCGTGCAGCGCTGTATTATTATTTACCATGAGCCCGAGCTCCAGTTCTTCGCAACGGTCTTCAATAAGAGGCGCACAGATGAGGCCACGGCCGTGTTTGCTCATAAAATTGATGATCTCCGGTGTTACACAGCGGGCAGCCACAATAAAATCACCTTCGTTTTCGCGATCCTCGTCATCCACCACAATTACCATTTTACCATTCCTGATATCTTCAATCGCACTTTCAATAGTATCCAGCATAAGGGGGTCCTTTATTTTCGCAAAGTTAACAATAAAACCAAGCCTGCAATGACAGGCTGTCCGATATAAAACACCCGAAAGCAGCGTTTGGTTGTTCCGTATTGCCTGTTAACCAATCGTTCAAAAACGCCGCGTTCAGATGATAAAAAATATTAACGTGTGTATACGGCCGGTGTGTCAGGAAAGGGCTGTGCATCAATATACTTACAGGTGTCTGGGTAATATGCCTGTAACGGTTATTTGTGCATAACCTGTGACCGTTTTTTTAACAATATTTTCTGATTTGACGATGATTTTCCTATACATTTGCCCGCGGTATCATATAAGCGACATTAGCCCTAACTACACCATTAAATTGAGCCTGATCCTCGAAAACACCATTCTTGATTATTGCCATAAAAATTAACCAGGGTCTCTGTTAAGTAGCACATTATTAGTTCAGTATCTGTATGCTTTCCCCTTAGGCAGGAGTTTGTTAATTATTTCATAACATGGGGCACGCAGCAGCGAACCTGTAATGTGGTCTTTCTTTGTGTTTCTTTAGAAAAGTTCAAAAACCAAACGTGTATATATGAGTAGAATTATTCATTTTGTCTTTGCTATTCTTGCTCTCGTGCTCGTACAAACATCAACCAGCTATGCCCAGGTAACTACTGGTAGCATTACAGGTTATGCTAAAGACGACAAAGGTGGAGCATTGGTAGGGGCTACTGTAGAAGCCATTCACACCCCCTCAGGCACACGCTACACTACCACAGCCGGCAAAAACGGCCAGTACACACTGGGTAATGTGCGTGTAGGTGGTCCTTATTCAGTAAAAGTAACATTTGCAGGGCTTGAATCTTTTTCAGCCAGTGATGTATACGTAAAACTGGGTGAGCCATTTGTACTTGACGCGCAGCTTGGTACTGGCAAAACTCTTGAAAATGTGGTTGTTACAGCAGGTCGCCGTAACAATTCAGTGTTGAATGCCAGCCGTACCGGTTCCATTACCAATATCGGCCGTCAGCAAATTCAGACATTACCTACTATTCAACGTAGTATTAACGATTTAACCCGTTTAACCCCACAGGCAACTTCTACAAGCACAGGAGCCATTGGTGGTGGTAACTATCGTCAGAACTACATTACAGTAGACGGTTCTGATTTCAATAACACTTTCGGTATCGGAACCAATCTGCCCGCCAACGGTTCTCCGATCTCTATCGACGCCCTGGAAGAAATTTCAGTGAGCGTGAACCCTTATGATATCAAGCAGTCAGGTTTCGTAGGTAGTGCTGTTAACGCAGTAACCCGCTCTGGTACTAACGATTTCTCTGGTTCTGCTTATACTTTCTGGAGAAGTGAGGGTCAGCAGGGTAATAAAGTTGCCGGTAACGATCCTTTCCTCAAACAGAACCTGCAGGTAAATACCTACGGTTTCCGCGTTGGTGGCCCGATCATCAAAAACAAACTGTTCTTCTTCATCAATGCTGAGAAAGGAAAAACAGTAAGCCCCGGCCAAACAAGCTTTGCTGCTACTGCTACCAGCGGTGCAGGTTCTTATGGTCAAACAAACATTGCACGTCCTTTAGCTTCTGAGCTGGACGCTATCGCTACTTACCTGAAAAATACTTACGAGTATGATCCGGGTAGCTACCAGGGTTATGATTTTGAAACCAAGAATACCCGTTTTGTAGCCCGTATCGACTGGAACATCAGTACTAAACACAGACTGAGCCTTCGCTATAGCCAGGTAGAAAGCAATTCACCCAGCTTTGTAAGTACTTCCAGAAGTCCTTTGACTGCTTATTCAAGCACAGCTGGTCGTACTACACTGAACGCATTATGGTTTAAGAATTCTAACTACTACCAGGATGCAAACTTCTATTCTTTTGCAGCTGAGTTGAACTCATCATTTGGTAAAGTATCCAATACTTTACGTGCTTCTTATACTCACCAGAATGACCCACGTAGTTCTGACAGCCGCAACTTCCCGTTTGTGGACATCCTGAAAGATGGAACTCCTTTCACATCTTTCGGATATGAGCCTTTCACTTATGGTAACCTGCGTGACGTAACTACTTATTCAGTAGTAGACTATGCACAATTAACAACCGGTATTCATAATATTACTGCTGGCTTGCAACTGGATATCCAGGATACTAAAAACGGTTTCCAACGTTTTGGTACCAGCTACTACACATTTAACTCATGGGATGATTTTGTAAATGGTGTTAAACCAAGAGATTATGCTATTACATACTCTCTGTTACCCGGTTTTGCACAGGCTTATCCCAAGATCAAATACGTTCAGTATTCAGTATACGGACAGGATGAAATCTCTCTGAGCAGAACTTTCCGTCTGACTGCTGGTTTACGTTTGGATCTGCCTACTTTCCCTTCTGTACCAGAGATCAAAACTCACCCATTGGTTGCAGCTTTGACATTTAACAATGGAGAGAAAGTTAATACAGGTACTTTGCCTAAAACAAGAATCCTGTGGTCTCCAAGAATTGGATTCAACTGGGATGTGAAAGGTGACCGTTCAGTACAACTGCGTGGTGGTACCGGTATATTCACTGGTCGTGTACCAACAGTTTGGCTGGTGGCACAATCAGGCGATGCAGGTTTGTTGCAGTTCACTCAGACTTACGAAGGTCAGGCAAACACTCCTGGTCCTTTCAATCCTGATCCTGCAGCTTACCGCCCTGCTACACCTCCTGCAGCAGGTACAGCAATTCCAAGCACTATCAGTGCTATCAGCAAAGACTTCAAATTCCCTCAAACATGGAAAAGCAGTCTGGCTATTGACGTAAGATTACCATGGGGTATGATTGGTACACTGGAAGGAGCTTATAACAAAGATCTGAACGTGGCATTGGGCAGAAACCCGAACCTGGTAGATCCTACTCCTTTAAATGTTACCGGTTATGCAGACAACAGACCTATTTATCCTAGCAGCAATACCCAGAAATATGTTAACCCATTAACTACAGCTGGTCAGGCTAGTCCTACCGGAACTGCGGCCTTTAACCCTGTAGTACTGGATAACAAGTCAAAAGGTTACTATTGGTCTGTAATGGCTAAAGTTGATAAACAGTTCTCTAAAGGCTTCTCTGCTTCATTTGCTTATATCCACAGCGAAGCAAGAAACCTGTATGATGGTAGCGGTGATCAGTTGCTGAACACATGGTCAATTACCCAGATCGGTAATGCAACTGCAAACAACCCGGCTATGAGCTATGCCAACTACGTGGTACCTGATCGTATCGTAGCGAGCGTATCTTATCGCAAAGAATACCTGAAGCACCTGGCGACTACAGTATCACTGTTCCTCGAAGGTTCTATCAGCGGCCGCTTCTCATATACTTATAGCAGCGACTTTAACCGTGATGGCCAGACCAATGACCTGATCTATGTACCAAAAGATGCCAGCGAAATCACTTTTGCTGATCAGACTTATACATTGAACGGTGTAACCACTACATACACTGCAAAACAACAGAGCGATATGTTCTTCCGCTACATTGAGCAGGATAAATACCTGAACTCACGCAGAGGAAAATATGCAGAACGTAATGGTGCTAAATTGCCATGGCGTAACCAGGTGGATATCAGAATTGCCCAGGATCTGTTTGCTAACATCGGTGGCAAACGCAATACCCTGCAATTCACACTGGATATCTTCAACTTTGGTAACCTGCTGAACAAAAACTGGGGTATCTACAAAACAGTTAATACTCCTGCTCTGCTGACCCCCAGAAACGTATCTTCATTAGTTGCTGGTGGTACAGTTAAGCCAACTTTCTCTCTGGCTGCTGACAGAGGTGTTCCTGTTATCGCTACTTACAGAGATAACAACACTCTTACTTCTACTTATTACATGCAATTTGGTTTGAGATATATCTTTAACTAATCGTTGTAAATAGTTAAGCAATAAAAAAACCGGTTTCAATTGAAACCGGTTTTTTTATGTTATATAGTTAGCTCGTAAATTTTAATCTCTATACCTTATATTTTCTTCTTCCAGCCCCATTTCAGGAATACCGGTAGGGCCTTTGCCCAGATAGTAACGTCATGTTTACCATCTTTCAGTTGCAGATAATACATATCCCTGTTCTTTCCTTCCTTATACCCTTTGGCAGCCAACTCGCGCATTACGTCCAGCGTGTCATCAATAGAGTCAATGACACCATTGTTGTTCCGGTCTTCTTTTTCATCCTGCTCGCCGCATTCGAAAAAGAATTTTAACCCTGGCTGGTATTTGCCTTCGCGGATGGACCTATGCATCAGGCGATGCTTGTTTTCGTTAAAAGCTTTATCAGTTCTGTCTACCGAACGCCACCAGAAAGAACCGGAGAATACACCTACTTTGGAAAATACACCCGGTAATCCCCAGGCAATATCCAGCGCACTTAAGCCGCCAAGCGAAAAACCGGCGATAGCTGTTTCCCTGAAGGTATATTGATCGTAATGCGTTCGTATAAACGGTAATAACTCTTCCGCAATAAATTCCCGGTATAACCCGGCTTTGGCTCCGCGCCCCTTAAAATCAGGTGCCAGCGATACGCCGTATTCGTTCAGGCGTTCTTCGCCGCAATGGATACCAACACACATTAAAGGATGGATAATCGCTTCATGTAACAGGTAACCAATCATTTTATCAAAGCCCATCGCTTCAAGGTCCTGTCCATCATTCACCAGTAAAAGATCGGGATTTACGGTTTTGTCAGGAGCGGCCGGCAGATACACTGTAAGCTTTACTTCACGGGCCAGTTTAACGGAGTACATTGTAAGGGTGTCAGCCCATACATCAATCGTTAGTGGTGTTTGCATGGGCCAAAAGTAATGAATAACAATGTACCGTCATCTGCTACGCCTGCCTGGCGCATTTTTTTTAATGTTTGTTATGATTTGTTTTTTACACGCGGTTCAGATAAATTTGAGAGAGATGATCCCCGGGTCCTGAATTTGCAATTAAAATGTATGCCCGGTTAATGCTTACCCTGTCTGCAATCATTTATTATTCAACCAAAAGCGCAACTTCCTGATGAAAAAGATTGGTATCCTGTTTGGCAAGGAAAGAACTTTCCCGATGGCATTTATTGAGCGCATCAACGGTAAAGGAATTGATGGCATTGTAGCTGAACCCGTGCATATGGACAAAGTTATCCAGGGAGCAGCAGACGAATATGCAGTTATTGTAGACCGCATTTCGCAGGACGTGCCTTTTTACCGCGCTTTTCTGAAAAATGCAGCTATTTGCGGTACAGCAGTGATCAACAACCCTTTCTGGTTCAGTGCCGACGAAAAATTCTTTAATAATTGTCTTGCTGTAAAGATCGGCGTGCCTGTTCCCAAAACAGTTATCCTTCCGTCGCGCGAACTACCGACGGACACCAGTAATGAATCATTCACTAATCTTGCTTATCCGCTGGATTGGGAAGGAATTTTTAGCTATGTAGGATTCCCGGCTTACATGAAGCCATTTGCAGGCGGCGGCTGGAAGAATGTTTATAAACTGCATGATATGGAAGATTTCTTTCACAAACATCATGAAACCGGTCAACTGGTGATGCTGCTGCAGGAAGAGATCATTTTTGAAGAATATTATCGCTGCTATTGCATAGGTGGCAAAAACGTACGTATAATGCCGTATGAGCCGCGTAATCCACACCATCTGCGTTATGTAAGTTCATTTTCACCCTCAGCAGAGCGCTTGCAACAGATGGAAGATATCGTGATCAGGCTCAATCAATACCTGGGTTATGATTTTAATACAGTAGAACTTGCTGTACGCGATGGTATTCCCTACGCTATTGATTTTTGTAATCCAGCTCCTGATGCAGATCGCCCCAGCATTGGTGATGAAAATTTTGAGTGGGTAGTAGAAACTGCCGCCTCCTATGCTATTGAAAGGGCTATGCAACATACAGCAGGCAAGGACAATCTTACCTGGGGAGAGTATGTGGTGAGAAGCACGAAGAAGCAAGCGTTAATTTGAGAATGTGAAGATTTGAAAATGCCTTATACAACGATTCCATTTTCAAATCTTCAGATCAAGTCATTTTCAAATTACAATTGCACATTAACTAATTTGCACAATAATTAATCTGCACATCAACATTATGGCTGCCATTAACTATAATCACTTTACCCTGGGCATTGAAGAAGAGTACATGGTACTGGACCCGGAAACCCGTGAACTGAAAAGTCACGAACAGAAAATCGTTTCCGAGGGACAGAAAGTTATCAAAGACAAGGTGAAAGCCGAAATGCACCAGGCTGTTGTGGAAGTAGGTACGGATATCTGCCAGAATGTAGATGAAGCATTTAATGATGTATCTATTTTACGCAGAACTATTTCAGGGATTGCAGAAGGATTGAACTGTAAAGTAGGCGCTGCCGGTACTCACCCTTTCAGTCACTGGGAAAGCCAGATGATCACTGATCATGCCCGGTACAGTGAAATCGTAAACGAATTACAGGAAGCAGCACGCAGCAATCTCATTTTTGGGCTGCATGTACATGTAGGGATGGAAAGCCGCGAAATGGCTAATCATATTGCCAATTCTACCCGTTACTTTCTGCCGCATATCTATGCACTCAGCACCAACTCTCCTTTCTGGGAGGGCAGAAAAACCGGCTATAAATCTTTCCGCTCAAAAGTATTTGACAAATTCCCCCGCACCGGCATACCAGAAACTTTTGAAAGCATTGAGGCGTACGATAACTATATCAAACTGCTGGTGAAAACCAACTGTATTGATAATGCTAAAAAGATCTGGTGGGACCTTCGCGTACATCCTTTTTTCAATACAGTAGAATTCCGCATCTGCGATGTACCGATGACTGTGAATGAAACGATTGCCATTGCAGCCCTGTTCCAGGGTGTGTGTGCTAAAATTTATAAACTGCGTTCGCAGAATCTCAATTTCATTCAATATTCCCGCGCACTCATCAATGAAAACAAATGGCGCGCCAGCCGCTACGGAATAGATGGCCGGCTGATCGATTTTGGCAAGGAGGAAGAGATCAACACCCGGGTGCTGATCTATGAACTGCTTGATTTTATTGATGATGTAGTAGATCATCTCGGAAGCCGCCACGCTATTAACCATATCCCCCGTATGATGGAGGAAGGTACCGGCGCTGATCGTCAACTGAAGGTTTTTGAGGAACAGAAAAGCCTTGCAGCAGTAGTGGATTATATCAGCAGCCAGTTTCTTGCGGGAATATAGGAGTAGCAGGATACAGGATCGCGAGTCGGCAGACGGCAATCGTGAGACGTGAATCGTCAGTCGTGAGTGGGGTGCTGCTTTTTCGTGAAACGTGAAACTAGTTACTAGATGCCGGATACTGGATTTGAGATTTGACGCTTGAAGTTTTAGATTGGAACAACAGCAAACTTTCCTTCTGGCTTGTATTTGCTCGCAACTCAAAGCTCGTCGCTGGTATTCACGATAACTGCAAATTGCCAACTTTCTTCCTGTCTTCCGTACTTCGTACTTCTTATTTCGTACCTCCCTTGTCACCTTATCAACTTTTCAACCCGTCAACAACCTTCCGCACTTGCATTTGCTAACACCTGGTTCCTCTAATCCCGGCTCTCTATCCGCACATTCGCATATTCCATTCACCAGTCATCCAGTACAGGTTGGGATGCTACTTCCTTTACGGTATCTTTATAAGGATCAGTTTCCTGCTAATTTCAAACCAACTTTACTAACTGTATATGCGTTACCCGCTGCTATTAATATCCATGCTGTTTGCCAGCAATGGCTTTGCTCAAACTGCTATAGATACCGCAACTGTTTCCCAGGCTGAGCGTTTGCTGGACCTGCATTTCACCCCTTCTGAAAAAGACTCCATGCTGGATGGATTGAAAAGAAATGTACGTACCTATCAGAAAATGCATCAACAGCCCATCCCTAATAGCCTTGCCTATCCATTTGCTTTTACACCCGCCCCTCCGGGGTTTACGATACCTGTAAAGCAGGAAGCTATCGACTGGAACCTTCCAGCTTCTGTAACTCTTCCCGCTAACAAAAATGATCTGGCCTTTTACTCAGTAATGCAACTGGCATCATTGATAAAAAGCAAGAAGATCAGTTCGGTAGAACTTACCCGCTTTTTTCTTGATCGCCTGAAAAAATGGGGTGATACCCTTGAGTGTGTTATTACATTGACAGAAGACCTTGCGTTGCAACAGGCACAGCAGGCAGATGATGAACTAAAGAAAGGTATTTATCGCGGTCCCCTGCATGGTATTCCCTACGGGTTAAAGGACTTGTTTGCAGTAAAAGGATATAAAACAACCTGGGGATCCGTTCCTTATAAAGACCAGGTTATTGACGAAGACGCTTTTGTTTACACGCAACTGAAAAAGGCAGGTGCCGTACTTTGCGCCAAACTTACGTTGGGAGAACTGGCGTTTAACGATCTGTGGTTTGGTGGCAGAACCCGCAATCCCTGGAATACACAATTGGGATCGAGTGGTTCTTCCGCAGGCTCAGCATCTTCCACATCAGCAGGCTTATTACCTTTTGCAATAGGCACAGAAACACATGGCTCTATTGTATCGCCGTCCAATGCCTGCGGTGTAACAGGATTACGCCCCACATTTGGATCAGTAAGCCGCAGTGGAGCAATGGTGTTGAGTTGGAGTCTTGATAAAGCCGGGCCTATTTGCCGGAGTGCAGAAGATGCAGCTATTGTTTTTTATTATCTCAAAGGCACAGATGGTAAAGACGCAAGTGCAATAAACCGCGCCTTTAATTATACCGGCAAAGTGGACTGGAAGAAATTACGCATTGCTTATGCAGCGAACTATTTCAAAAACCTGCCACAGACAGCCCCACAATGGACTGTACTGGAAACTTATCGCAAGCTGGGTGCAACAATAGTTGCCGTTGACTTTCCTGATTCGGCTATTTATCCTTTTAATATTATGGAACCGGTTATCAATGCGGAATCGGCTGCCGCTTTTGACGAACTGACACGCAGTAACCGCGATGACCTGATCCGTAGACAGGATAAGGGCTTCTGGCCAAATAGCTTCCGCACTGCGCGTTTTGTTCCTGCAGTGGAATATATCAATGCGAATCGTCATCGTTTTGTACTGATAGAAAAGCTGAATGCTTTTACAAAGCAATACGATGTAATTATTACGCCTACCTTTGGTGGTAGTCAACTGGCAATGACCAACCTTACCGGTCACCCGGTAGTAGTATTTCCGATAGGCTTTAATCAAAACGGACTGCCAGTGAGCATTACTTTACTTGGCAACCTGTACGAAGAAGCAACTATCCTTGCTGTAGCCAAAGCCTTCCAGGACAATACATCATTCAATAAAAAGCACCCGGAGAAGTTTTTACAATAAAACAACCCTTCTATACTCCGATTAATAACTGCCAATAATTATGAAAAGATTTTGTACTGCACTCGGGTTACTTGCCATAGTAAGCTATAAGACCAAGGAAAAAGTTGACCTGCTGGTATATAACGCAACAGTCTATACAGTAGACAGTTCGTTTTCGACCGCTACAGCTATGGTAGTAAAAGATGGCAAAATTGTAGCTACCGGTACCAGTGAATCACTGGAACAGCAATATGAAGCTGCGGCGAAAAATGATGTAAAAGGAGCGTTTGTATATCCCGGCCTCATTGATGCACATGCCCATTTCTATCGTTACG
The DNA here is from genome assembly GCA_047602185.1 of Chitinophagaceae bacterium. Classification (GTDB taxonomy): domain Bacteria; phylum Bacteroidota; class Bacteroidia; order Chitinophagales; family Chitinophagaceae; genus PMP191F. The sequence continues at coordinate 3,644,446 of JASGHY010000001.1, forward strand.
GGCTGGGGTTGCAAACAGCGAACCTGACTGAGACTACCGGCTGGCAGGAGATCCTTGATAAACTGAAGACCTTTGCTGCTTCACATCCTGAAGGATGGCTAATTGGCCGTGGCTGGGACCAGAATGACTGGACAATAAAAGAATTTCCTGATAATACACAGTTAAATACATTATTCCCGGACAGGCCCGTGATCTTAACAAGAATAGACGGGCATGCGGCCATTGCCAACCAGAAAGCACTTGATCTTGCAGGTGTAAAAGCTGGCGCTAAGCTAACCGGTGGAACTGTAGAAGTAAAGAATGGAAAACTAACGGGTATCCTGGTTGATAATGCGGTGGATCTTGTAGGAAACATCATTCCGGCCCCAACACCTGCGCAGATGAAAGCAGGTTTGTTAGCTGCACAGCAAAATTGTTTTGAGGTAGGGTTAACAACTGTTGATGATTGTGGATTAAGCCATAGCGAAGTGAGCTTTATTGACAGTATACAAAAGGCCGGCGATCTTAAAATGCGTATGTATGCCATGCTGAGTGATGCACCGGATAATTATACTTTTTTATTCAGCAAGGGAAAGATAAAAACGGATCGCCTGAATGTACGTTCCTTTAAAGTATATGCAGATGGCGCTTTGGGTTCACGAGGAGCCTGTTTGCTGCAGCCGTATAATGATAAACCGGGTTGGCAGGGCTTCTTGCTAAGTGCCCCTGCGCACTTTGATTCTGTAGCAAAGATCATTTATGAACATGGCTTCCAGATGTGCACACATGCTATTGGTGACTCAGGCAACAGGATCATTCTTAATACCTATGCAAAATACCTGAAAGAAAAGAATGACCTGCGCTGGCGCATAGAACATGCACAGGTGGTTAATCAAAGTGATTTTACATTGTTCGGCCAGTACAGCGTGATCCCTTCTGTACAGCCAACACATGCTACCAGCGATATGTATTGGGCTGGTGACCGTCTTGGAACTGAACGTGTAAAAGGTGCTTATGCCTATAAACAATTACTACAGCAAAATGGCTGGATACCATTGGGAACCGATTTTCCTGTAGAGGATATTTCGCCCTTCAAAACGTTCTATGCGGCTGTAGTACGTAAAGATGCCAAAGGATGGCCTGCGAATGGTTATCAGACAGAAAACGCACTCAGCAGGGAAGAAGCGGTACGCGGCATGACCATCTGGGCAGCCAGATCAAATTTTGAAGAGCAGGAAAAAGGAAGTCTTGAAAAAGGTAAGCTGGCTGACTTTATCATCATTGATAAAGACCTGATGACAACCAAACCTGAGGAACTGCTTTCAATAAAAGTGCTGGCCACTTATATTAATGGGGAGAAGGTAAAATAAGACATTGTTGTATCAATATCGTTTCGTCAGATTCCGGCGGGTGGAGACACCCGCCATTTTTTTGTAGGAACAATACTACTGTAACAACCCGCCCTCGTCTTTCAGGTTTACCCCGGATAGTTTTAATCGCAGTGACTCAGTAACGAGATACATTATTTTTTGCACGGCCAGCGAGATAGCCAGACCTTCCGGCCTGATATTGGAAATGCAATTGCGTGATTCATCTGTAAGTCCCGGTGCAGGCTGATAGGTAATGTATGCACCCATGCTATCCGGTGAGCTTAAACCCGGTCTTTCACCAATCAGCAGCAATACCAGCCTGGCATTCAGTAATGCTCCTATATCATCACTAATTGCCACACGAGCCTGTTGTACCACAGTTACCGGCGCCAGGTGAAATCCTTTTTCTTTTAATAAAGGGGCCAATTCATTTACTAATGTTGCCGCGTGATGATTGATAGCCGTTGCGGACAAACCATCTGCTATTACAATAGCAATATCATATCGCTCCCCTGAAAGTGCTTTTAGTTTATCTTCTGCATCCTCATGAAGGCGACGACCAAGATCAGGACGTTGCAGGTATTGATCTCTGCCTGCTACTTTGCTATGTAATAACAGAACGGGAAGGGCTGCCCCCTGTAATGCAGTTACAAGGTTATCGACTTCTAATGCTGAATAGACAGCATCCCGGGCATACGCATGAGCCATTTTAAACTGCAGCCATTGTTGCATGGGCAAGGCAGTACCAGTTCGCCCCAACGCAATCCTTGCCCTGGTAAACGCCTTTAGCGATTGCCATGCATCCTGTTGGCTACCCTGCAATTTTCCGGGAAGGTCTTTTTGACTCATTTGGCTCTTAATTTCTTAACAACAAATGTGAAGCACTAACAGATAAATGGTTCCCCTTTTCATCCATAATGCCCTGCCTGATGAGCCATTGCTCAAACTCAGGAGCAGGGCGCAGATTCAGTAATTTCCTGATAAAAAGCGTATCGTGAAAAGAAGTAGATTGATAGTTCAGCATAATATCATCGGAACCTGGTATTCCCATAATATAATTGCAACCGGCTACACCCATTAATACCAGCAGGTTGTCCATATCATCCTGATCAGCAGCAGCATGATTGGTATAGCAGATATCCATGCCCATTGGTAAGCCTAATAGCTTGGCACAAAAATGATCTTCCAGCGCAGCCCGTGTGATCTGTTTTCCATCAAACAAATATTCGGGGCCAATAAAGCCAACTACAGAATTGACCAATAGCGGATTGAAAGCCCTTGCTACTGCGTAAGCACGCGCTTCACAGGTTTGTTGATCTACTCCCCCATGTGCATTGGCAGACAAGGAACTTCCCTGCCCGGTTTCAAAGTACATAAAGTTGTTACCTACCGTACCACGATGCAGGCTGTTGGCAGCATCGTAGGCTTCTTTCAGCAAAGAAAGGCTAACGCCAAAACCAGTATTGGTTCTTTCTGTTCCGCCTATTGACTGAAACACCAGGTCCACCGGCGCTCCACGTTCTATAATATTTAATGCAGTTGTTATATGACACAAGACACAGGACTGAACAGGAATTTCATATTTTTCACGTAATCCATCCAGCATCTGCAGTAATGCAATAACCATAGCAGGATTGTCTGTAGCGGGGTTAATGCCAATAACAGCATCTCCACTACCATAGAGTAAGCCATCTACCACGCTCGCAGCAATGCCTTTGAGATCATCAGTAGGGTGATTGGGTTGTAATCGTGCAGAGAAATGTCCTTTTAAACCTATCGTATTGCGAAACTTTGTTATTACCTCACATTTTTGCGCTACACTGATAAGATCCTGGTTGCGCATCAATTTGGAAACAGCCGCAACCATTTCCGGTGTTAAACCCGGCGCTAATGCTGTTAATGTTGCTGTAGTTACCTGGTCGCTCAATAACCAATCGCGCAACTCCCCTACTGTAGCATGACTGATAACAGCAAAAGCTTCTGCATTGTGTGTATCAATAATGAGTCTTGTAATTTCATCCTCCTCATAAGGGATCACCACTTCCTGTAAAAATGTTTTCAGCGGTACATCAGCCAATGTCATTTGTGCAGCCACCCGTTCTTCATCAGTAACTGCAGCTACCCCTGCCAGCACATCACCGGAACGTAAGGGAGATGCTTTTGCCAGTAAGGTCTTTAGATCCTCAAACCGGTAATTGAAATTATTGATGGTAATACCGAAGGACATGGGAGTAAGTTAGTGTAAATCCGGGTTATAAGTTATAGGTTGTAGGTTATAAGTTTTTTGCGGAAGGCCCAACGCAGAACGCTTAACGCAAATACAAGTTGTAAGTTATAGGTTATAAGTTGTAGGTAAATACAGGCTAAATGCTTAACGCAGAACGCGAATACAGTCCGGAAGAAAATATCGAATGTTGAATAATGAATATCGAATTTCGAAGGAAAATGCAAAGAGATAGAAGTATGAGGTTTGTCCCTGAAGGATTTAACTGCAAATTGCCAACTGCCAACTGGTATTCCTCGCGACTCGTAGCTCAAAGCTCGCAGCTTACCCTCACGACTGACGATTCACGTCTCACGATTGCCGATTGCCGTCTGCCGATTCACGACTCACGGTTTTCTTTCACATTTCACTTTTCAGGTCTGCCGCTTTATTCTTTCCCCATAACCAGAAAATGCCTCCTGCAAGCAGTAACCCTGCAAAAAACAATACACTCAGCCACACATTGAACCATACAATTGCCACTAAACAAACCAATGCCAGGACCAATGCTATCAATGGCAACCAGGGGTATAAGGGAACTTTAAAAGGCCGTTCGAGCAAAGGCTCTTTTCGCCTCAGGATAAAAAGGCTGATCATGCTGATTATATATAATACAATTGCGCCCAATGCAGAGATGATAATTACTTTGTCTGCCGAACCAATGAAAAGCGCAATAATCCCAATTACCCCTCCAACTACCAATGACCAATGCGGTGTTTGAAAACGTTTATTGACCGCTGCCAGGAAGCCCGGTAAAAAACCGCTTCGCGCCAACGCAAACATCTGTCGTGAATAACCAAGAATGATACTGTGGAAGGACGCCACCAGTCCAAATAAACCAATACCGGCAAAGAGTTTTGTCCAGTTATTCTGTTTGCCCAACACAATTCCTATTGCTTCAGGCAGAGGATAATCAATATTGCTGAGCAAACGCCAGTCTGTAATACCACCCGTAAAGATCATTACCCCCAGTGCCAGGACCACCAGTGTGAAGATACCATAGATGTATCCCCGTGGGATGGTACGTTGCGGATCTTTTACCTCTTCGGCAGCCATTGCCACTCCTTCAATAGCAAGGTAGAACCAGATGGCATAAGGTAATGCAGCAAAAACACCACTCCAGCCATTATCCATAGGGTGTTGTAAAAAGTTATGTGCAGAGAAAGAGGGGGCTACTATGCCCATGAACAATAGTAATTCACCAACTGCCAGCAATGTTACTATCAAGGTAAATACAGCAGATTCTTTTATGCCCAACAGGTTTACCAGCGTAAACAGCACAAAGCAGGCAATACCCGTACCTACTACCGGCATTGCAGGATACAGAAAATGTACATAGCTGCCCAATGCAAAAGCGATAGCAGGAGGAGCCAGTAAGAACTCAACTAATGTAGCATATCCTGCAATCAGCCCTCCCAACGGCCCCAGGGCCTTGTAGGCATACGCAAATGGGCCGCCCGCATGGGGAATGGCAGTTGTGAGCTCTGTGAAACTGAAAATAAAACTGATGTAGAAAATAGTGACGATCAATGTGGCGATCAGTAAACCGATTGTTCCGGCTTCTCCCCAGCCATAGTTCCAGCCAAAATATTCACCGGAAATAACCAGGCCAACAGCAATTGCCCAGAGATGCACGGGCTTTAAAACTTTTTTTAATGCAGGTGCCGACATAGCGATGCAGTATGTTTTGGTAGAATTAAACTAACATATGGCAGGCAACCTGTTCTAAAGATACCTGTTTGCAGGCATACCATTAAAAGTAATTTAATGTTTCCGTAACGCCTGTAGTGCCGTTTTCAAATAACATAAAACCCATTCCAGACAGCGATACGACGAAAATTTGGTAACTTTGCAGCGATGTACAAGACCCAACAGCAACAAATTATCCGTGTAGCAATCCTTGACCTCTATGAAGGGCATGCCAATCAGGGCATGCGTTGTTTACGTGAGCTGTTGCAGGAATTTGCTCAAAAGAACCAGTTTAAACTGGTATGTGATGAGTTTGATGTACGTCTGAAAAAACAGGTCCCCGATCTTTCCTACGATCTTTATATTTCCAGTGGTGGTCCCGGTTCTCCGCTCGATAGTGAGGGCAGCGAATGGGAAAATCTTTACTTTAACTGGATCCGGCAGACAGTGGATTATAACCTGGATACTAATAATGCTGATAAGAAGCCGGTGTTCTTTATTTGTCACTCCTTCCAGTTAGCATGCCGCTATTTTGATGTAGCGAAAGTAGCACGCAGGCGTTCTACAGCCTTCGGTGTATTTCCTGTACACATGCTGCCTGATGGTGTTAGCGAACCCATCTTTGCCGGTTTGCAGGATCCTTTTTATGTACTGGACAGCCGCGATTACCAGGTAGTACAACCTAATTACGAACGTTTACAGGAACTTGGCGCCAGCCTGCTGGCCATTGAAAAGGAACGTCCTCATGTTCCGCTGGAACGGGCTATCATGGGCATTCGTTTTAATGAATATATGATCGGTACACAGTTTCACCCCGAAGCTGATGCTATAGGTACCAGTATGTACCTGCAACGTGATGACCGCAAACAGATCGTTGTTGACAATCATGGTTTTGAAAAATGGCAATCCATGATCGAGCAACTGAATGATCCTGATAAAATTCTTTATACTTACGCGCACGTAATTCCTAATTTCCTGAATATTGCAACAGAGCAGTTGGTGGGCGAGGAATCGTGAGTAGCTGAAGCAAGTGAATAGTCAGTGGTGAATAGTGAATGTCGGCTCCTTGTAAACTTATCAACCTTTCAGTTCTTCAACTTCTTGTGCCTTGCCTCTTGTGTATTTTCAGACTTCTGCCACCAGACCTCATACTTCGGTTTTTCTCGTTTTCAAATTCTTTCTCTTTGACCATTCAATATTCTAATTTGCCGTAACTTTCCTATTATAAATTACCGTTATGGTTCCCAGCCTGCGCAAAGCTTATAACGCTGCCTTTACTGAAGAGAAATACAATGCATTTATAGCTAAACTGGACAGTGAATACCCGGGTGCTATTGAATTTAAGATCGCAGAAACACCGGTGTTCATTGATAAAGCTTTTGGTAATAAACTGGTAGATGCCTGCGAGAGTATTGTTGACATCATTCTTGACCCTTCTTTTAAAATACTTACTAAAGACGCGATCCCTTCTTCGGATTATGTGCCTGGTGAAAATGATCATGCCCATATGATCGCGTTCGATTTTGGGGTATGTATTAATGAGGAAACCGGTGAACCAGAACCACGGTTGATTGAAATGCAAGGCTTCCCTACCCTGTTTGGGTTTCAATGCTGGTTTCCGGAAATCCTGCGTGAGTTTATGCCGGTACCTGCTAATTACAGCCAGTACCTCGGAAACTATACAAGAGATACTTACCTGCAGGAACTGAACAATGTACTGAAAGGTGATTGTGCCGTGGAAAATGTGATACTGCTGGAAATAAAACCGCACGAACAAAAAACACGTATTGATTTTTATTGTACAGAAGCATTTACCGGTATTCGTCCTGTATGTCTCACAGAACTGATACAGGAAGATAAAAAGCTATTTTACATGCGTGATGGTGTAAAAACAGCCATTAAACGCATATATAACCGTGTTATATTTGACGAACTGAACGCTCAAAAAGAACATCTTGGTCACTTTGTAGACATCAGGCAGGAACTGGATGTGGAATGGATCCCCCATCCTAACTGGTTCTACCGTATCAGTAAGTACACTATTCCTTTTATACGCCATCCTTATATACCTGCTACTTTTTTCCTGAACGAGATCAAGCAAATACCAGGCGACCTTTCGAATTATGTATTAAAGCCCCTGTTCTCATTTGCAGGCCAGGGTGTAGTGATCGATGTAACACAGGCAGATATCGACAACATTACTGATCCGCACAACTGGATACTGCAACGAAAAGTACAATACGCTGACATTATTGAAACACCAGATACACCAGCCAAAGTAGAGATAAGGATGATGTACTGGTGGAAAGACGGATGGGCACGCCCTAAACCCGCTATCAATCTAGCCCGCCTGAGCAAAGGGAAGATGATCGGTGTACGCTATAATAAAGATAAGACCTGGGTAGGCGGCAGTGTGTGTTATTTTGAAAAGTAATGTCCCTTACAAGGCCGCCAGGAACTTTTCAATTTCTTCCCAACGGGTGGTTATTATTTTTCCATCTTTATCGATCAGCACATAAGCAGGTCTGCCGGATATATTATAGTTATCCAGGATAGCCTTGTCACCTTTTGCATGCAGGTAAGGTAATTGATTGGCCCGGATGATCTTTTCAATCTGTTTTTCATTTTCGGTGGTTACGCCTATTATTTCAAGTCCTTTTGTATGGTACTGGTTATAGATCTCTTTCATTTTAGGTAATGCAATAATGCAGTAGCCGCACCAGGTTTCCCAAAAATCGAGCAACACGTATTTTCCTCTCATATTTTTTAAAGAGGCGGTACCACCACCAAAGGTACTGTAGGTAAAACCGGCTGCCACCTTGCCCCGTGGTACTACAGTGTCTGAGGCTGATTCCTCCCGCCTTTTGTACTCTTTTATTTTATACCCCGCATAGGTAGCAGTCAGAGCAATGCTGTCGGCATTCTGCTGCGCATTGACTACATAATTATCCAACAGACAGGAGTATTTATAGAGGGAGCCATTCCAAAGCACCTGACGGGCTGTTTTCAGCAATTCCAGGGGCGCTTTTTGTATAACCAGGGTATCCGTAGTTTCCTGCCCGAATTTATTTACGGGATAGATCAACGTTATTACCCATTGCAGGTCAGTATCCTTAAGTTTTAAAACAGGTCTTTTTTCTAAAAGAGACTGCACCAACTCTTTCTTTACAAAAAGTGTATTGAAAGCTGTTAATGCTGTTCTTGCTTTGGCAGGATTGCGTTCATCATTCGGAAAATCATAGGGGTTGAAGATGGTAACAGCGTGACTACGATGATCTATTTCGAGGCTTCGCTGGCCGTCATAGTAATAGTCGTATGTTCTTTCTTTATCACTCCCTTTTAAATGAAATACACCACCAAATATTGTATCTGTTGGCCTGCCTTCCAGCCACACTGTAGCTGTAGTAATACTTTCCTGTCCATCTCCCCTTGCATTATGACTGTAAGCGGTGGAATGATAGGATAGATTCTGCAGATTGTTATACCTGTATTGCAGTTGCTGCAATATTTTTACCGCTTCACTACTATCAGACTGGGCAAAGCATTGCTGGATGTTAAATAAAATAACAGAGAGAAATATTTTTTTCATGGCTGCTGATTTGTCCGAAATTACCAGCCCTGAGTATTGTATTAAAAAGGCTTAGCCGGAAATACCCACTCTTTAGACGAGTGCTATTCTTAAAGAATTGGTCTAAAAATAAGTGTCATTGGTCGAATGGGTTTGAACAGTACATAGCGACCTTTAGTTTTGAGCTAATTATATGGAATTAAAGAAGAGACATATATTCTTAACCTGGCAGGAAGCATTATTCTTTGTCATTTATTTCGTGGCATTTCCTCTTATTACCGGCTTACAATATAGGGGAAGCTATAGTAATGAAGATTTTTTTGTAACCTTCTCTTATCACACTATTGCCGGTTTACTGGATATTATTCCTTTTCTGTTCTATTATAAAGTAATAGTACCACGTTATCTTTTTACCCGCAGATATGTATTGTTTGTTTGTGTATTGCTGTTATTTATTGTTGCATTTGATCTTTATCTGCGATATATAATAGACCTGGGAATCTGGAAAATGTCTTTTTTGCCTGATGAGGTACAGCAACTTGGGAAAGCTTCCTTTAAAAGAACCAGATGGATAAGGCAAGGTATAACCATCACTTTCATGAATGTATTAAGCGTTACAGCCCTTGCCTTTTTTGTACAGGTATTACGGAAAGAGCGGCAGGTACAGCAACTGCAACAGCAACAATTGCGTATGGAACTGCATGTATTAAAGGCCCAGCTTCATCCTCATTTCTTTTTTAATACGCTTAATAACATCTATTCACTGGCATTGCAACAATCTTCATCAACTGCGCCGGTTGTAAATAAACTGGCAACCATGATGCGCTATATGTTGTACCAGTCGGATGCCCCTACCGTTTCCCTGCAACAGGAAATTGATTTTATCAGTAATTATATTTCGCTGGAACAGCTTCGCCATGATGCCAATGTACAGATCAGTTTTGATTTCCAGGGAAAAGCTAATGGCATGCACCTGCCACCCTTTCTATTACTTCCATTCATAGAAAATGCTTTTAAGCATGGAACAGATAATGAAACAGGTACCGGCTCTATAGAGATAGTAATTGTTGCAGAACCACATGAGTTAACAATGACTGTTAAAAACAGTAAACCGAAGATAGCAGGTAATGATATGACGGAGGATAAAGGAGTTGGCCTGGTAAATGTTCAAAAAAGACTGGCTCTATTGTATCCTGATAAGTACAAACTGCTGGCAACTGAAACGGAGCGGCAATATTCGGTATATTTAAATCTATCTTTATCCTGATGCTGAATTGCCTGATTGTTGATGACGAACCCCTGGCACGACAGGTATTGGAGAATTATATTTCCCGTACGCCTTTGTTGCAACTGACTGCTACCTGTAGTAACGCAGTAGATGCCTATCGTATTTTACAGGAACAAACTATTAATGTTGCTTTCCTGGACATTAAAATGCCACTGATAAATGGTATCAGCTTTCTGAGATCATTAAAGCAACCTCCTGCTGTTATATTTACCACCGCTTTTGCCGAATATGCTGCTGAAAGCTATGATCTCAACGCAATTGATTATTTGCTGAAACCATTTTCGTATGAGCGATTTTACAGGAGCATCGAAAAAGCATTAAAGATCAATCCTCTTCCCCAGGAAGAAGATGTAAAGAATTACCTGTTCATCAAAGTCGATAATAATCTTATAAAGCTCTTTCACCAGGATATTTTATATGTAGAGGCGAGGAAGGATTACCTGAAGCTGGTAACAAAAGGTAGCAGTTATCTTACGCACATGACAATGAAATATATTGAGTCATTGCTACCTAAAGACCTGTTTATACGTATTCATCGTTCTTATATTATCTGCCTGGCATCAGTCTCAGTGAGGGGAAAGAATTTTGTTGATATAGATAATGTAAAGATACCTGTGAGTGACAGCTATAGAACACTCCTTGATGAAGCCTTACGAAAAAAGCAAGGCTAATGTTATAAAAGGGGCTGCCTCCACCGAGGGAAACAGCCCCATCACATTATAGTACATGAGAATCCTAAAACTAGTTTCTTGTAAGGATCTCCTCTGTAACACGCCACACACCTGCAGACTGATAACCGTATCTTAAGTAGAAAGTCCGGGTTACCGGATCGTAGGTATTGTTGCACAGCCCCGAACCACTCCATGCTGCTGAATAACCAGGATCGGTAGCGGGAAGACCTGATGTCAACATTGTATAGGGCGCGCCACCTGCTCCGGGTGCAGCAGTAATAGTTAATTTATTAGTGGCCTCGTCAATTGTGATCAAAGCCACATAGCCATTACCACCCAGATCGGCTACCGTTACAGTAACACTACTGGGGCCGGCAGTTTTTATATCTTTTGTACCGGAAACAGCGCGTGGTGAAGATGGATGATAGAAATAACCTTCATCCGTATATTCTGCATCGTACTTATTTTTTACGCTAAGGAAAACCATGATAGTATCCTGTTCGGGAAGAACTGTAGCTTCGGCACCAGTTAATGAAATTTTGAAAGCGAGTGCGTAGGTATGTGAAACGTCCCATTTTTTACCATCCAGTGCAATAGTAAACTCATTGGCGGCTACCCCTTCTTTGAATGCTAATGTATAGCCGGTACCTGATTTTGTGAAAGCTGTATTCAGCAGTTTATACAAGCTATCCGGCAACGCTTCGAAACTGCTGCCATTTGTAGTATTGTATGCTGTTATCATCGCTGGCAGACTGGTTAAGGTAACCGTGGTAGCAGTTTTTAGATTTGCATTGCTGTTAGCATCTTTTCTTACACTGAACAGATCCAGTGTGTCTATTGTGGAGAATGGTGTAAAGTAAATAGGGTTTTCCGGGGCTTCCAGAAATTTTATCCAGGTGCTGCCGGAGCTTCCCAGGTCCTCCACATTGTTTTTAATGCATGACGTCATTAACAGCGAGCCCAGCAAAGCAAGGCTTACCGTACGCAGTAATTTATATTTCATATTATTTGAAGTTGTGTTCATTAATAAATTGATTACTTATCCCACCAGATCTTTGCGTCCTGGGTATCTCCTCCTGTTAACCGGGCCACAGCAGCATTTACATTGGCAGTGTTGCTGGTATATTCAGAAGAATGATATGCATAGCGACGTGGTATGAGTTTAGAGGTATTGGTAGCCGCAATAGCTGGTGTAAGTGCCGGATAACCGGTCCTTCTCCATTCAGCCCAACCTTCGTTCCCATCGGGATAAGAAGCAATGTATCTCTGAATCGCTATCTGTTTCAGGTTAGCACCTGTACCGGGGGTTGCAGTAAATGCTACACCAGATTGTGTAAAGTAGGATGCTGCAGGCGTTCCGAGTCCCCACTGTGCAAACGAAGCTTTGATACCTGATGTGTACATATTCTGTGCATTTTCAGTAGTCCAGCCCCTGTCTGCCGCCTCTGCTCGTGCCAGGAAAACTTCTGCTGCGCTGATAATAATTACAGAACCAGCGGTGGTTCTATAGTTTGCAGCCAATACACGTGACCAATCCCCATTACTGTTTGCCCAGTTCTCAATATTTGTACGTGTCCAGCCATAAGGAACTCCCTGTGTAGAACTACCATAAGCATCCTGTCTTCCATCGCCAAATGAAGCAAGCAGGTCAGTCATTGTCTGGCTTTCACCTATATCTTTACGACCATCATAAAGACTGTACCATGGGCTTTTGTATTTATCTCCGCCATAGCTTGCTGTAAAGTTTTCTGAAACATCAGTAATAATGCCTCCATTTCCTGCCAGGGCAGCTTTAAATTCAGTAGCAGCATAATCGGAAGCATTGGGGTATTTTTTAGTGAGCCTCATAGCCATTAACAGGCGAATTGAATTGGCCAGTTTTTTCCAATAGGCAACTTTTCCACTGTAAATGAAGTCGCCGGTAATCAATGATATTCCATTGTCAAACTGGGCTATTGCTTCTGTAAGTTCCTTGATGCATCCTTTATAAATCTCCTCCTGTGTATCGTATTTAGGTGTACCGTTTCCTTTGAGTGCTTCGGAATATGGCAGATCTCCCCACTGGTCGCTTATTTTCCAATAGATATATGCTTTCAGAATACGAGCTACAGCATTCTGGTTATTGCTTGAGTTTGTTGCGATGATATTCTGCAGATCCATGAGCGAGCCAGAATAGTTACCGGTAAATGAGGCAGTAAGGCTTGAACTGGCGTACAGACCTGTTCCCGGGTATTGGGTCTCTGAGAAATACTGGCAGAAAAGACCTCCTGATGTACTGGTTGCATAACCACTTATTCCTGATTCTACATTGGTAAGTAAAGCATTTACCAGTGGTGTAGTGGTAGAGTTAGGATCAACGTTGGTGCTTCCAAAATCCTTGACCTTATTGCAGGCAGCTATTGCAACTACCAGTGGCAATATCCTTGATATATATATGATTGATTGTTTCATGTTGAAATAGTTTTTCTGTGTACGTACTGATTAAAACCTGAGTTTAAGATTAAGACCAACACCTCTTGTACCAGGTAACTGTCCCTGCTCACCTGCGATATAGCTCACTTCAGATGGATCCAGGTCTTTTGTTCTGGCATAGATGAGAATGGGGTTTCGTGCGACGAGTGACACCAGTGCGCTGGTGATATATTTTTTTGCATTGCCCTTTAGCGGGATCTGGTACCCTAATGAAACTTCACGCAGTTTTATAAAAGTAAGATCATATACAAATTCATCGTAGGTGGCATGTGAATACAATCCCTGGTAGTAATTCTGGGAATGTACATACATATCTTTTGGATGGCCTGCTTCATCAACACCAGTTACATGTACACCTCCACCAGCTGAAACCGGGTCACGAACAGAAAAACCTTTATCGTTTACCGTAGCAGTTCTTGCAGTAAGACCTGAATAAGCTCCCCACATATCGGAGAGGGAGAAGAATTTACCGCCTGCCTGGTAATCGATATTTATATTGAGCAGGAAGTTCTTATAGATCTCGAAGCTGTTCTGTACACCACCTGTATATTTTGGTAACACACTTCCGAAATATTTCAGTTCGGACTGGTAGCTACCATCGCTGTTTAAAATGGGTTTGCCATCCAGGCGTTTGATGGCCGAACCATATAATTGCCCCCACTGCTTACCTTCAACGTGCAATACGTAGGGAGTGGTAGTAGCATTCCAAATGGTACTTACAGAGTTGGTTGCTGTGGACTGATCTGAAATTTTAACGACTTCGTTTTCCAGTAAATAAGCATAGCTGGCGTTGATCTCCCATTTCAGGTTTTCCCACCAGATAGGTTTTACATTGAGGGTTATATCAATACCTTTTTTGGTGATCTTACCACTGTTGGTCAGTAAAGAGGTGTACCCACTGGCTCCATTAATTGTAACAGAAGTAGGAATGTCTTTTTCTGTTCCATCCCAGTAGGCAACAGTAGTACCTATCCTGTTGTTAAGGAAACGTAGTTCAATGCCTATTTCTTTCATCTGTTTTACAGCTCCATGAATACTGGAATCAACCAACTGGTCGGGTGTACCCATCGTGGTCATATATGTTTTGGTAATGGGGTCGTACCAGGGGTTTCCGGGAGAGTAAGAAGCTCCGGGATAGCGGTAGGCTCCAAAGGTGGTGGTACTGGTACCCAATGCCTGAGGTACTTCACCCCATGAGGCTCTTAATTTACCAAAGCTCAGGAAGGGCAGGTCTTTTAACAGATCACTGAATACAAATGAGGCACCGAATGATTTGGACAATACCCTGTTGTTGTCTTTTGGTAATGTAGAATACCAGTCGTTACGCAATGTAAAATCTGCAAATACCATGTTTTTGAATCCCAGGTTTCCCAACGCATATAAAGCTGTATATTTTTCAGTAGATCGTGAATTGGATGGAGTGGAAGGTGTTTTTGAATTACCCAGCGTATATAATCCCGGAACACTTAAACCATCAATTGTGGCTGCCGAATAGGATTTGGATACCCATTTAAAGAAGTCACTACCTACAGTTGCATCGACCTGGAAATCGCCGAACTTTTTGGAGTATGAGGCAGCCAGTTCCATATTTCTGCGGTTTGAATAGGATGAACTGGTACCATAGTAGGCTTTTACACCGGTTTGAGTGGCGCTGGTTTCCAAGGCAGACTCATAGATGGTTTCGCCCCAGGTATTATTCTGTTGCTTGCGGTAAGTGGCTTTGATCCTGAGATCACGATTGACCTTATATGTTAATGATACATCCCCGTATAAACGGTCGGTTTGTGTTACAGGATGCGTAAGGTCGTAATACGTATAGAAGTTGTACCAGTAGTTACCTCCCAAAAAAGCCAGTTCGTCAGCTTCTGATCCATACACTGTAGGATCATTATGGTTCCAACTGGCGTAGATGCCACTGGGTGTTTTTAATCCACGCAGTTGTTTCATGATCTTCATATCAAGGTCCCTGTGAAACCAGGAGTTGAATGAGCCTGAAGTCTGGTTAGCATAACCCTGATCAAATTCGCCCGACAATACCTGGTTTACATAGTTGATATTGGCAGTGGCTGTGAAATGCTGGTTCAGGTCTATTGCTGTAACAAAATTCAGTGTATGTTTTTTGAGACTCGAATTAGGGATCAGGCCTTTTGCATCAACATTCCCATAGCTAAAGCGCAGGTTGATGTTGTCTGTTGCTTTTGTAATACTGATGGTGTTATTGAGCGTTGTGGCTGTATTCCAGAAATCGCGTGCATTGTCGGGCTGAGAATTGAGAGAGGCTGTTTTGTAAGCGTATTGGGTGCCTCCATACCATGCATACCAGGGAATATATTCCTGGCCAACCATTCGGGGGCCCCAACTGGCATCATCAGAGTAATTGTGATAATATTTGCCGTTCAATGCTTTCCATTCTTCGGGTTGGCCGGGTTGCCATTCGTACTTAATTAAATCGGCACTGTTACCACCGGCATAAGAATTCTGGTAATGTGGCAATACATAGACCCTATCTACCTGGGCACCAAGGTTCAGGTCAATACCAATACCACGGGCGCCTTTTTTTGCACGACGTGTTGTAATAACGATCGCACCATTTGCACCCTGGCTACCAAACTGAGCTGCAGCAGCGGGTCCCTGCAATACAGTTACGTTCTCAATATCGTCCAGGTTAATGTCATTTGGATTGGGCAGGATGGTACCATCTACTACGTAAATAATATCCTGATCGCCGCTGAGACCGCTTGTACCACGTAACCTGATAGTACCGGTATTGCCAAGCAATGCAGCGGACTGACTGCGCACCTGTAAGCCGGCCACTTTACCTGCCAGTGCATTGTTCAGGTTTGTCTGGCGGATAACGTTTAGTTGTTCGCCCTGAACCACCTGTGCACTGTAGGATGTACTGCGCGCGGAACGCTTGGTATTATAGGCTCCCGTTACAACTACTTCTTCCAGTGATTTGTTGTTAACGGTAAGTGATACGGATATGACCTCTTCATTGGCAATCGTAACTTCTTTTGCTGCATATCCCTGGGCAGTAATTACAAGCACATCGCCCGTTTTGGATCTTACTGCAAAGGCTCCCTGCGCATCGGAAACCACAGCAGACCTGGTTCCCTTTATTGCAACTGTAGCGAAAGGCACAGGACTTCCTCCCTCATCTGTTATCCTGCCCCTTACATTTTTAGTTTGCCCCTGCGCGATACCTGCTATCAGTAATAGCGCAATGAGCAGTGATGTTAGTTTTCTCATGTCGTAGCTAATTTTGGTTTATAATAAAAGAATAGCTCCTGAGTATGGGCAATAAAGCCCCGTTCAGTAATTTTTCAACTACTGACACGTTTGGCATGCAAGGGACGTTGACTTTGCTTAATTAAGAGACATATATCGCAATGGTTACGGATGGCTATGGCAGACATGTAATTGCCTGCGCTTTTCATGGCGGGAGAGATTACCGGAACTGTATGTACCGGCACTGGTCTTTAACTTTCTGAATATATTTGCCTGTGCTTCTTTGTAAGAATTCTAATAGCTGTGAACAGGACATCACTTATAGAACTGCACCACGCATAAAACCTGTTAAGTATTTCCAATCATCATGATAAGTTAATCTTTTTTATTGAATTATTTTAGCACTATTACCATTTTTTAAAACTTATCATTTTCTGCATACTTGAGGATAATATCAGCACTATGAATAAGCATATATCCATCTTCGTTATACTCTTTAAACTAAGCACAGATACTGCTGGAAACAGGATTGTGAATCATTACCTTAAGCAATAGCGATACCCGGTAATACCAACCTGTAACTTAAGGTTACCACTTATAGAAAGCTATTTTTTAAGTGTCTCTACGATCTCTACATTTGTGTATTATAATTTAACTCTATGCCGCAACTTTCTGATATTAAAGGAAAAGAGATCGTACCGGGTTATTTCGGCCGTTTTGTACATGGCGAAACCATGACCCTTTCGTTTGTAGATATTGAGGAAGGTAAAAGCCTGCCTGAACATAGTCACCCACACGAACAGATCACTCATATACTGGAAGGAGAGCTGGAGATGATCATTGGCGGAGAAAAAATGGTATTAACAGCCGGTAGTGTATATGTTATTCCCGGTAATACACCTCATAGTGCTGTAGCCCTTACCCGTTGCAGAGTGCTGGATGCGTTTCACCCGGTAAGAGAAGACTATAGGCTCTAAGTATACAAGAAAAAAAGAAAGGCATAAGGGAATACAATTGTAATTCTCTTATGCCTTGTTCCTTAAAATTTGGGGCTTTACTTTGATTCCATCCAGTCGGGACGGACTTCACTATCTTTTTTCTTGCTGGCCATGCTGATATTGATCTGCCAGCCATCTATCCTGTACAACATTTCAAGTTCTACTTTGAATTCGCGATAACGCTCATCAGCAGTTTGTATGGTAAAGGTGCTTACCACAAAATCTTTTTCTTCTGCTGCTGCATCTAACTCTCCTGTAAGATAATAGGAACTACCATCTACCATTTTTAACCGGCAGGCTTTTAATTGCTGGTATAAACGTTTGTACTCCTTAGCAGCTACAGCAAATTCATCGCTCATGAACATAGTAGCCTGCCAACTGGCAGTGGTATCAAATGCAGAGTGATAGATACCGATCTCACAAGTTTTGGAGCCAGGCAGATTAATGGTAGAGGCATATTTTTCGAGATCACCTTCTGCTAGTACCAGGTCACCGGTAATGTGTTTGTAATTGTAAGGGAAATCGCCGAGGATCTTTTCTACTGCCACCGTAAAAGATGGCGTGGAAGTATTTTTTTCAAGCGCTTTCTGAGCCTTTGCCTGCATAGTAAATACGGCTGCACATGCCGTGAGCAGGTGTGTGAGATTTTTCATTGGGTTTAGTTTTTACAAACATATACAAATTATCAGCCGTTCTTATCACTAACGTTATTCACAGATGGGGATTACTCAAAGGGTGTTAAAAGTATCTTAAGCATTCATATATATTCTTTGTTATATGGGGATGCTGCACGCGGAACGCAAAAGCTGGTTATAAGTTATAGGTTGTAAGTTATAAGTAAGGCACAAGGAAATGCAGTTCACAAGTTGAAAGGTTGAGAAGGTGACAAGGAAAGTACGGAAGACAGGAATGTCGAATGTTCAATTACGAACACCGAATTTCGAATATCGAAGGAAAGAAGGAATGTGAGAATGTGCAGATTGGCTAATGTGCAAATGGAGAAAACCAAAGTCTGAGATGCCAGAAGTCTGAAAAGACACAAGAGACAAGGCACAAGAAGTTGAAGAGTTGAAAGGTTGATAAGTTTACAAGGCCCCCATTCACTATTCACCATTGACTATTCACTTGCTTCAGCCACTCACCACTGACGATTCACCCCTCACGTCTCACAGACTTGTATCCGGCATCCATAATTACTTCGCTATTGTCATTCTTACTCCTGCAAATCCTCTTATGCCCTGATTGGGGGCGTAGACGTAATTGGGGTCGAAGGTGAGGCCGTAGGGATTATCGGGTGTTACCATTGCCTGGCCGTTGTTGTCAAACTGTACCTGCTTGTCAAACGGATCGTTGGTACGTGCTATCAGGAAAGGGGTTCCTTTGGCCGGTGTCCAGTTCAATAAGTTTTTGATACCAGTATAAACCTCCCATTTTTTACCAAGCTTTTTACTTACCTGGATATTCTGAATACTCCATACCGGGGATTTGGGTTTGCGTGGATCAGTTTCTGACAACAATGGCAACAGCATAGGGCCATAAATATTACCGGTATAATCAATACTCATCCCAAGATTACGGAGGGTATATGATAATGACCAGGTACCACTCCAACGTTCGGTAAGTAACTGTCGGGATGTTGTTTTCTTCCCATTTTTATCAGTATTAGTAATATTTACATCCATAAAGGTACTGCCGATATGTCCGCGCAGGGAATTGGTTAAACCAAATTCGGCAGCCAGGCTGATACCTTTTGAAATGGCATGTCCATCAAGATTACTGTACCTGATCTGGTTTACATTGGTTGTGTAATCAGGTATAATGCGATTGGTGAAATAAGTGTACCACGCACTCAGATCTAAAGTGATCCATGAGGTAGCTGTATAGATCTTTTTTACATAATTGATGTTGGCATTGTAACTGCGTTCGGGTTTTAACTCAGCTTCTACTATTACATCACGGGCACCGGTTAACGCAGCATGATCTTCTGTAAACAGGTTGACTACCCTGAAACCCGTCCCCGCGTTTACACGCACAATATCATTGGAGGTTACTGAATATTTCCAGGCGGCACGGGGTGTAAAAATATTACCATGTACGGGATGATGGTCCCAGCGAATGCCCAGCAATAATTGCTGCCGGTCATTGAGCTTTATTTCATCCTGCAGCAGCAGACCGGGTAACGGGGTTCTATCGGGTTTATTCTTTGCTGTAATGGCATCCATTGTTGCAGGAGTATTGTCATCGTACCATGTGTAACGGAAGACAGCACCGGCCAACAGGTCATGCCGACCCAATGTTTTGTCCCAGGTAATCTGTGTAAATGCAATCTGTTGTAATGCATTGAATAAATGTGTTCCGTAAGCTGAACGCTGACGATGGCTATTGTAGGAATAAGAGAATAGCAATTTTTCTTTTACCGGCAACTGGTAGTTTCCCAATACCTCCCAACGTGCAGTGTAAATGCTTTCGCCATATAAGCTGTCTCCTCCGCGGAATTGTTTTGTCCAACGCATATCCCCTCCCCACCTGTCTTCATAAATATATCGGATCGCAAGCCCCGCTACACGGTTATTTTTCCTGTCAAAACTTAGTTTATTGAAAAGGGATATTCTTTTCTGTAAGGTAACATCGGTAAAATTATCTCCGTTCTTATCGTATCGTTTATCAAAGTTGAAGTAGTTGATGCCAATCAGCGCATTTGTCTTTTTTGCCGGATTGTATTTTGCGGCTGCATCTATATTGTATTCTCCCCAGGTAGTACCCATTATATCTGCAGAGACCAAGGGGGCTTTGGCGGGATTTTTTGTAATGATGTTGATCAAACCGCCAATTGCTTCTGAGCCATACAGGGAAGAAGCAGGGCCTTTTACAATTTCCACGCGCTCTACCAGTGAATTAGGTATGCCTGACAAACCATATACAGTGGATAAACTGCTTACAATTGGCATTCCATCTATCAACACCATTGTATAAGGCCCTTCTAACCCATTGATATGAATATCGCCGGTGTTGCAGACATTGCAGTTTAACTGCGGGCGAACACCATTTACCTGTTGCAATGCATCGAATACGGAGGGTGTAGGATTGCGACGAAAGAATTGCGGGGTATAAACTTCCACCGGTACGGGACTGTTTGTTCGTTGTACCGCCTTCATAGTTCCTGTTACTACTACATCGTCTAACTGGCGGGATGAGGAGAAGAGCATGATGTGCAAGGGTGCGTTGTATTCCTGCACCAGTAGAGTGTCTGTACGGTATCCAGTATTGCTTATGATTAGCGAAACCGGTAAGCTCATATTTTCCAGAACAAACCTACCTGTATTATCGGTAACGATATTGGTTTTACCGGCATTTACTACTGCCCCAGCCAGTCTTTCACCAGTGGAACCATCCTGTACCGTACCCGCAATGGTTTGCGCTACAAGCGACAATGGTAAATACAGTACTACTGTCAACATTGCTTTTGTAACACAATTGATTATGTTCATTTAAATTATATTTTAGGCTTGTCTAAATTTATATTTAGTCAAATATATGTAATTAATTTAAACAGGCAAAACAGCTTGTAGGTAATAAGTTATAAGTAAATACAGGGAGCGTGAAGTAATGGCAATAAAAAAGCCCCGCAGCATGCGAAGCTTTGTATTGTTACCCCGGAAATTTTAGAGTGAAGAAGGAAGGCCCTGAGCTTTAAGCCACGAGCCTTGAGGAATTGGCAATTAGCAGTTGCCCGGGACTCGAAACCTGTATCCTGTAACCCGTTTGATACAGCTCAAAATCCCAAAATCAGCCAGATCAACGCGTTAGTTCATCTTCTTTTTCAAGGTGCTTACCTGGTCCTGCAGACTGCTGACCATAGTGGCAAGCTGGTTTACATCCCAACGGTTCTGACTGTTTGCCTTGGCTATTACCAGCGAGGCTTTCCACATCTCTATAACATCTTCCGCATTAATATTATAAGGCTGGTAAGATGGATTATCACTGATAAGTGTGAATTTGTTCTTTGAGCGATTGCTCTTCATCACTCTTTTGTACACTATGCCTTCACTACGTGAAATCACTATATAGGTATTGCTGTTGCGGACTTCTTCAAGGTCGTCTACTTTTTCACCTACAATTACAGAACCACTGGGCGTTGGCAACATGGAATCTCCCACAATTTCAAAAGCACGGTAAAACCCGGAGGATAACATGGGTAACGTGAAGGTGTTGAGCTCATCAATAAACTCGGGATCAGCATAACCAGCCAGGTAACCGGCTGCCGCTTTTACCGGTACAAATTGAATTTCTGCCACTCCGGATGCCATTTTTTGCGCCCGGCGTTTGGCAAGATAACCTCCCTGGTTATTGGAGAGATCCTGTAGCAATAACTCGTCCAATGACAATTTGAACAACTCACTCACTATTTCCAGTACATCAATGCGCGGTTCAGCTCTCTCCTCTTCGTACGCGCCCAGTAATGAACGTTTGATACCTAATCGCACGGCAAATTCTTCCTGCGTCCATCCGCGCAGCTTGCGCAGGTGTTTCAGATTTTTTCCGGCTACTGACATAGACTAATAAGTTTAGCGCAAAATACTAATTTTTTTAACAACAGCAAAGAATTTCAGCTTTTGGGGGTTGGGGGCGTGAGTGGTGAGTCGTCAGTCGTGAGTGGGGCACGTAAAAATCATTCGGCAATCGTGAGACCTGCCCGAATGAATTCGTTCGGGCGGGCGTGAATCGGCAATCGTGAGTAGTGGATCAATATCGTTTAATTAAGAGTTTTGATCCCGGCGGGTGAGGGCATCCGCCGGGGGCCGTGCTCGTGGCCGGTGTCTTCACCAGCTCAACCAGGATTTCTCCCTGTTTCATTTATACCTCGTTCTTGTTTCATTCGCCCACCGCCAAGGCAAAACCCCTAATTTATACGCTTTAAATAAGAAGGAAACAAGAACGAGACCAGAACAAGACCATAACAAGGGCTCTGAAGGGAATGGGAAATAAGGGAGTGTGAATCAATGCCGTTTGGTTAAGCGTTTTACTTTCGGCAGGTGGGGGCATCCGCCGGAGCTGTGCCCGTGGCAGGTGTCTTCACCAGCTCAACCAGGATTTCTCCCTGTTTCATCTATATCTCGTTCTTGTTTCATTCGCCCACCGCCAAGGCAAAACCCCTAATTTATACGCTTTAAATAAGAAGGAAACAAGAACGAGACCAGAACAAGACCATAACAAGACCCCTGCGAATGCCTCCAAAGGGAATGAGAAATAAAGAGTTAGGAATCAATGTCGTTTAGTTAGGCGTTTTACTTCCGGCAGGTGGGGACACCCGCCGGGGATGCACCCGTGGCTGGTGTCTTCACCAGACACTACTAAACGGCATTGACTGGCATGCCTATTTCAGCCTGCCTCGCCCTGAAGGACGAGGCAAGCACGTGAATACAATTACCCTATTCAACAACATCACCGACCGGCTGAAGCCGGACATTGCCGCAGATGGCACAGATGTACACAGATTAGGATTATGGAAGGTATTGGTGATACTGCGGAACACATCGCGCCAGAGAGGGGACATTTGCCACAGATGGCACGGATGGGCGCAGATTGGGATTGAGGGGTTTTGAAATTGTATTTTACCGGGAGGCCAGGTTATTTTTTATGTTATGTTTCTTGCCCTGAATTCTTATGGCGGTTAGTGCCTTTGCGAGATCCCATTTTATCTTCTTAAACAGATTTTGAGATTGCCTGATAGCCAAATCAGATAACTAATTATTAATCAATTATTTTATACTTTAAATCCATCGCTCCCTATCCGGTCGCTTTTTTGTACCTTTGACGTCCTGTCAAAATGGCTTGTTATGGTATTGTAGCACTCTTTTTGACAACATAAATTTTCAACACTACATCTCATCATTCAATTGAATATAACATGTTAGGTTTTCTTTCTAAACTGATCGGTGGAAGCAAGTCGGAGAAGGATGTCAAAACGATTCAGCCAATTATTGCTAAGATCAATCAGCAATTCGTTTCTTACCAGTCGCTCAGCAATGACGAACTGAGAAACAAAACCCAGGAATTCAGACAGCGTATCAAAGAGCATCTGTCTAAAACAGATGATGAAATAAGTAATCTGAAAGCACAGGCAGAGGCGTTACCATTCAGTGATATTTCCGGTAAGGACAGCCTGTACCAGGAGGTTGATAAACTTGTGAAAGACAGGGATAAGCAGATTGAAGAGGTGTTGAAAGAGATATTGCCCGAGGCTTTTGCAGTGGTGAAAGAAACTGCCCGCCGTTTTAAAGAAAACCCTGTTATGACGGCCACAGCTACCCAGCTTGACCGTGACCTGAGTGTTAAAAGAAGTAATGTTACTATAAACGGAGACGTTTCTGAATTTGCCAATACCTGGGCTGCCGGTGGTAACCAGGTTTCCTGGAACATGGTTCACTACGACGTTCAGTTGATCGGTGGTAGTGTGTTGCACCAGGGTAAAATTTCAGAAATGGCTACGGGTGAAGGTAAAACCCTTGTATCTACCTTACCCGCCTACCTGAATGCACTTGCCGGACAAGGTGTTCACATTGTAACCGTGAACGATTACCTGGCAAAACGTGACTCTGAATGGAATGGCCCCCTGTTTGAATGGCTGGGTCTGACTGTTGACTGTATTGATAAGCATCAGCCCAACAGTGCCGACAGAAGAAAAGCCTACCAGGCTGATATTACCTACGGTACTAACAATGAATTTGGTTTTGATTACCTGCGTGATAACATGGTGCACTCTCCGGATGAGATGGTACAACGTAAACACCATTTTGCCATGGTGGATGAGGTGGATAGTGTATTGATCGATGATGCCCGTACACCACTGATCATTTCTGGTCCTGTACCGAAAGGTGATGATCAGCAATATCATATCCTGAAAGGCCGCGTAGAACGTTTGTTCGATATGCAGAAACAGGTAGTGATCAAATACCTGAATGAGGCAAAGAAACAGTTTGCCAATGGAGAAGATGAGCCTAAAACAGGTGGTTTATCGCTGATGCGCGCTTTCCGTGGTTTGCCTAAGAACAGTGCATTGATCAAATTCCTGAGCGAACCCGGCATCCGTGTAAAACTTCAGAAGTCTGAGAACTATTACCTCGCCGACCAGCAGAAACAAATGCCAATGGTTGATGAGGAACTGTTTTTCCATATTGATGAAAAAAATAATTCAGTAGATCTTACGGATAAAGGTATCCAGGCTATTACCAGATCAGGTGAAGATCCTGATTTCTTTGTACTTCCTGATATTGGTATACAGCTGGCTGAGATCGATAAGAATGTAAGTGACCCTGAGCAGAAATTGCAGTTGAAAGAAGGCGTACTGAATGAGTATACCGTTAAAGCTGACCGTATCCATACTGTGCAGCAATTGCTGAAAGCATACACTTTGTTCGACAAAGACATTGAGTATGTGGTAATGGACGGACAGGTAAAAATTGTGGATGAGCAAACAGGTCGTATACTGGATGGCCGTCGTTACAGTGATGGCTTGCACCAGGCGATTGAGGCGAAAGAGAACGTGAAGATCGAAGCTGCCACACAAACCTATGCTACTATTACTTTGCAGAACTACTTCCGTATGTATCATAAGCTGGCTGGTATGACCGGTACAGCGGTGACAGAAGCCGGTGAGTTCTGGGATATCTATAAACTGGATGTAGTTACTGTTCCTACCAACGTTACTGCTATCCGTAAAGATCACGAGGACCTGGTATATAAAACGAAGCGTGAGAAATATAAGGCTGTTATTGACGAAATTGAAAGGCTGCGTGCAGAAGGCCGACCAGTACTGGTAGGTACCACTAACGTGGAAGTGAGTGAGTTGCTGGGTAAAATGCTGACAGGTAAAAAAATACCCCATAAAGTATTGAATGCGAAACAGCACGCACATGAAGCACAGATAGTGGCAGAAGCCGGTCTGGCAGGTGCTGTAACTATTGCTACCAACATGGCGGGTCGTGGTACGGATATTAAACTGGGCCCTGGTGTAAAAGAGGCAGGTGGTTTGGCCATTATTGGTACAGAACGTCATGAAAGCCGTCGCGTAGACAGACAGTTGCGCGGTCGTGCCGGTCGCCAGGGTGATCCCGGAACATCACAGTTCTATGTATCACTGGAAGATGAACTGATGCGTTTGTTTGGTAGTGAGCGTATCGCTTCTATCATGGACCGCTTTGGTTATAAAGAAGGTGAGGTGATACAGCATAGCATGGTTACGAAGAGCATTGAACGTGCTCAGCGCAAAGTGGAGGAGAATAACTTCGGAATCCGTAAGCGCCTGCTGGAATATGACGATGTAATGAACAAGCAACGTAACGTGGTTTATAAAAAACGTAACCACGCATTGTTTGGCGAACGCCTGGCGCTTGACCTTGATAATGCCTTTTATATTGTTGCTGAAGGCCTGGTGAACTCATTCCAGGAGCAGAGTGATTATGAAGGTTTCAAAATGGCAGCGATCGTAAACTTTGGTATTGATACCGCTATTGAGCAGCAGGAATTTGAGAAAGGCAATGCAGTAGAACTGGCTGATAAATTGTACCAGGAAGCAACTACACGTTATCAACGTAAAATAACTGATGTACAACAACAGGCTGTACCGGTATTTAAGAATATCCGTCAAACACAAGGCAGTCATATTGAGAATGTGGTAGTTCCTTTCAGCGATGGTAAAAAAGGTATGCAGGTACTGACCAACCTTAATAAAACCGTTGAAACAGAAGGTCGTGAGCTGACGAATGCACTTGAACGCCAGATCACCCTTGCTATCATTGACGACGCATGGAAAGAGCACCTGCGTGCGATGGACGATCTGAAACAAAGTGTACAGACCGCTTATCTTGAGCAGAAAGATCCGCTGGTGATCTATAAGATCACTGCATTTGACCTGTTCCGCCAGATGGATAGCGATGTAAATAAGGATATCATCAGCTTCCTTTGTCATGCTTCTATTCCTGTAGAGCAGCGCAGTAGTAACAGCAATCCCGGTACTCCCGCTGCACCTCCTGCTCCCGTACAGATACGTGAAGGACATGAGCAGAAAACCGATATGAGCCGTATGCGCGCTAACAAGGAAGAAATAGATGCACGTGGTGAAGACTATGCAGCGAATGAGAATGACTATTTTGATCCTTCAGAAGCACCCAAACAGGAACCAGTACGTGTAGGACCTAAAGTGGGCCGTAACGATCCATGTCCTTGCGGAAGTGGTAAGAAGTTTAAGAACTGTCATGGGAAAGACGCTTAATTCAAGGCACAAGCCGTAAGGCCTAAGGCACAAGAAAGTATAAAGTTTAAGAAGATACATTTCTTTATAGAGCACTCGCTTCGGCGGGTGCTTTTTTGTTTTACAAGGGACGACATCCTTTTGGAAGGATGTCGTCCCTTTCCTGGCAGAATCTTTTTATCTTCATCTTCATGACCTCTTCAACAGCCACAACAACCGGTAGAAAAGTTGCGCTCGGTATCACCGGTATTATTACACTGCTACTGGTAATTGTATTTATTTTCCGGCAAACAAGCGGCGATTTTGCTAACGGAATATTATTTGCCCTGCAATATCTTACCAGCGCTTACGTGCTGCTTTTTCTATGTATCCTTTTTTCACTTACATGGCTTTTGGGGGCAATAGCCGGCAAGGCTATCTTATTGGGTCGAAAGCATTTTATACTTAGCGGTATTTTGTGCGGCGGGTTCATTGCCGCTGCATTGTTTGGCTATATTGTTATCACTATTAATCTTGCTAATCCCGGTGATCTGAAAGGGAGTACGACAGCAATATTTAAAACATATTTACGGCAGCTTCTTTCGTCGGCCGTTGTTATTATATTACTGCTGCTGCCGGTTATGTGGATAGCGATCTGCTACCGGATAAAATGCGCCACTGATAAAAATACCGGGGAAAAATAAACCAATTGCCATTCTAACTATGATCACAAATCAGCCACCAGTCATTGAAATATCTTTAAGCAAAGGCAAAATAGTAAAGCTGTTCTTCTTCTCGCTCCTGTTCGTAGCTGTAGGTACATGGATATTAATAGCTCAGCCTTCCAGCAGCAATTTTCTTTTAAATAATCCTGTGCTCAGGAATATTGCAGGAGCCGGTAGTGCTTTAATGGGGCTGGCAGGTGTGCTGTTTTTTGTAAGAAAGCTTTTTGTAAAAGAACCCGCATTTGTTATAGATGAAACGGGCTTTACGGACAGGTCAGGCGCAGTTGCTGCAGGACGTATTAACTGGGCAGATGTTGCCTCCATCTTTGAAAAAAGCATCCAGGTATCTATTGCTTCTAAACAACGGTTTATTGTGATAATGCTGAAAGACCCTGAAGCCTATATGGCTCAACAGCCAGGGAAGATGAAGCAAAGGCTTATGCAAGCAAATACAAGGTATTCAGGCTCACCGGTAAATATTTCAGTAAATGCTATGGCTATTTCGTTTGAGGAATTGAAAGCATTGCTGCAACAACGACTGGAAGCATTTAAATCATCAGAGGTCTCTAAATAGTAAAAAACGGACGACTTCCTTCTCAAAGGAAGTCGTCCGTCTGTATAAATAAATTTATCATGAAGCAGGAACTGGCGCGTATAGCTATTGTTGTAAACGATTATGATGAAGCTATTGAGTTTTATACCCAAAAGCTACATTTTGTACTTATTGAGGATACAGTACTCTCTCCTGTTAAAAGATGGGTAGTTGTGGCGCCTCCCGGATCATCCGGTTGCTGTTTGCTGCTGGCGAAAGCTGCTAATGAAGAACAGCAGAGCCGCGTTGGTAATCAAACAGGTGGCCGTGTATTTTTATTTCTGTATACGGATAATCATCAACGGGATTATCAGAACCTGCTGGATAATAAAATTACTATTGTTCGCGAACCGGTACAGGAAACATGGGGTACCGTTGCTGTATTTGCTGATCTGTATGGCAACCAGTGGGACCTGATAGAGCCAATAAAGCCCTGAGTCCACAACAATGTTCACGTTAATTCAGTAAATTGTATGGCTCAACACTTGCCCCTATGCCAGATAAGAATGTCATTAATGAGATTACGGTCCGCACTCAATTGCAACCCGGTGATATAGGCTACATTATATATCTGCACGGCGTTCTGTATAAGCAGGAATATGACTTTGGAGTAGATTTTGAAAGTTATGTAGCAGCAGGGTTGCACGAGTTTTATACACAGTATGACGCTACAAAGGATTGTGTATGGATCTGTGAGCATCATGGTAAGATCGTTGGCTTTTTATTACTGATGCACAGACCCGGCAATACTGCACAGCTCCGGTATTTTATCATTACTCCTTCGTATCGCGGTATAGGCCTGGGTAAATTGCTGATGGAACATTATATGAAGTTTTTTTATTCAGCAGGCTACTCTTCTTCTTACCTGTGGACCACGAGTGACCTGGATGCCGCAGCCGCGCTTTATAAGAAATTTGGTTTTCAACTTTCGGAAGAGAAGGAATCGACTACGTTTGGAAGATTGGTGACGGAACAGCGGTATGATCTGAGAGAGATGTGAATGGTGAATAGTGCAGATTTCGTAATTGAGGGATTTTGAGATCTGTGAAAATTATCGTGAATCGTCAGTCGTGAGTCGGCAATATCGTCAAACGTGAAACGTGAAAAAGGATGGCTGAATTGCCAGATAGCTCCATGGTTATCATCCATATCAATCAAACCATATAGCCATCAAACCATTCTTCTGTAACTGCAAATTGCCAACTACCAACCTGCTTCCGGACTTATTTGTTAACTTTAGAATCACTACTTAAACCTGCAGCTATGCTTAAGAAAGGCGAACACATTGAAGGAACTCCCGCTGAATTACAGGCTTTACTTGATAAAGATGCCGCAGCTAATTCATTTTTCCAGGCACTGGCCCCCTCTCATAAAAGAGCTTATTGTGATTGGGTGGGCTCTGCTAAACAGGAAGCTACCCGCCATACACGTGCAGGGAAAGCATTGCTGATGTTGCAGAACAAACAAAAAACACTTAAAACAGTATAGACGAATTTTACTATTTCTACAGGCTGGCTGTGTGTACGAATAAAGCGATTGCAAAAATGCATAATCACCACATCACCACATATGAAAGCCGATAAAGCAAGTAAGACCGCACAGTTAATGGCACTTAACCGTGCTCTCGAAACAAAACATCCTGCTGATAAAAGATTGTTCTCAGACCCTTATGCTATCCATTTCCTGGAAGGAAGTTACCGCTTTGCAGCAATGGTATCTGTACTCCCCTTTGCAAGGAAACTGGTACATAACATTGGTCATAAAAGAATCCCTGGCGCTTTTTCTTCAGGTATTGCCCGCACAAAATATATTGATGACCTGCTCCAACATACCATTGAGCAAGGCGTACAACAGGTTATGATACTCGGCGCCGGTTTTGATACCCGCGGACTTCGCCTGCAGGCATTACAATCTATCCCCGTTATTGAAATAGATCATCCTAATACATCAAGAAGGAAGACTTCTATATTGAAGAAGCAACTGAAGCAATTGCCTGCCAATATCGTGTATTGTGAAATTGATTTTAATAAACAGAGTCTGGACCAACTGGCAGCTACTTATAATTTCAATTTTTCTATTCCTACCACCATAATATGGGAAGGCGTTACCAACTATCTTACTGCAGAAGCTATCAATAAAACTTTTGCATTTATCAGCAGGTTTGCCAAAGGCTCCTATGCCATCTTTACTTATGTACACCTTGACGTGCTGAAAAATCCCGCATCGTTTTATGGCGCAGAGAAGCTGCTCCAGGACCTGGCATCTATTGAGGAATCATGGACCTTTGGCTTTGACCCCGCTGAACTGGCTGATTACCTGAAAGATTTTCACCTGACCTTGCTCAGCGATTCCGGCGCTAATGAATACCGTAATATGTATATGCCGGAGAGAACGGAAAAAGGATATGAGTTTTATAGAGTGGCGGTTGCGAGAGTAAGTACGAAATAAGAAGTACGAAGTACGGGTGGTTGGAACTTTGAAGTCTATAATTAATTGCTGCTGGTTAA
This sequence comes from Chitinophagaceae bacterium, assembly GCA_047602185.1. GTDB lineage: Bacteria > Bacteroidota > Bacteroidia > Chitinophagales > Chitinophagaceae > PMP191F. The sequence goes on from JASGHY010000001.1 coordinate 3,675,025, forward strand.
GGCTGAGATAAGGAGTTGGGAACCAGGTGCTATTTCAGGGTTCTGTACTTCGTATTTCGTACTTTTTACTTATGCCTTTGACATATATCATTTGTCCCTGTTTTTACGTTATATAGATACCAATACCCTATATTATGAAAATTCATAAACTAACCCTTTTACCAGGCCTGCTGTTTTCACTGCTTGCCAATGCCCAGGAAGACAACTGGGATGTGTATATGTCGCAACAGGATAAAGGCCTCGCCTCTACCATGATCAATCTCTCGCTGAAGGCAGAAGCTCCTGTGAAAAAAATGCCTTTTTTACTTATTACCGGCGTGAAGTTTAAAGATTGTACCGAAGATGGTATGCCTTCTAAAAAAGAGTTTGATAACCTGTATAAAGTGGAAGACTCCATTGAAAATATTATAACTGAAAATATACAAGCCAAGCATGCCGGAACTTATACTTATGCCTGTGAAAGACAGGAATATTATTATGTTTCTGACACCGCAGGCATCAGAAAGAAGCTGCAGGCTATGTATAAAAAGAATTTTCCCGGCTATACAGGATATGTAAATATCAGGAAAGATCAGAGCTGGAGTGGCTATCTCGATTTTCTTTATCCCAGTGAAGAGGTGCTGGAATTTATGAAAAATCAAAAAGTGCTTTTAAATCTCACTCAAGCCGGAGATAAACTTGAGAAAGAACGGAAAGTAGATCACTTCATCTATTTTACCAGTGAAAAAGACCAGGATTGTTTTATTACTTATGCTACTGCACAGAATTTTAAAGTAGAAGGCAAAGATAAAGTAACCGGCACCAGGCCTTTTAAACTGCAGATCTCAAGAACAGATAAAGTAGATGCTGTTTCTATTACACCGCTTACCCTGGAGTTACGTAAACAGGCAAGCCGGTGTAATGGTGATTATGATGGCTGGGAAACGTTTGTGATCAAGTAGCACTATTGCTGCAAACGCTTAACAATTCTTGCTTTTCATTTTACCATTTTTAATCACGTAAATAATTTCTATAGCTACTATCATTTACATAAAGTACTAATAATCTTATTGTCGTATTGCTAATTGCATTGGATTGTATGCATTAATGTAATTACATTAAAATTATTCCGGATTCTTTAACGGTTTACAATCAATTATGCGCATTACCTTTGCATCAGAATGAGCAAACCTTTGGTACATATTTGCAGTGTATTATTACTCATTGCTTTTATTGTAAAAGGTTTTTCCGCAATCCTACCCCTGCTAACAGTGACCTGCAACCCGGTATCGAAAGAACAACCTTATTCTGAACCGGGCACAAAACAGGAGACACCTGACGAAAACAAAAAAATGTCCGAACAGGAATATGTTGCGGAACATTTTGCCGGAAATGGTGTTATAGCTGTTTACCACATTACAACCTGTAAAAAACCACATCTGAAGAGCACTGTTTTACAGACTTTTCATCGCTCCGTTCCTACTCCACCACCTGACTGTATTTAACCTTGTTGCCAACGTGAATTGGTGCAGCAGCTTTTGTTTGAAAGCTACCGCATCCTATAATTTTTCTTTATTTACTTAACTCATAAACTTAGCATTATGTATTCCGTTATCCGTAATGCTGCAAAAGCAGGGATTGTAATTGCAGCCACGATGTTTGCCACAACAGCCTTTTCTCAAAGTATTCCAGACAGTGACATTAAGAAAAACGTGACGCCTATTTCGAACCCGCTGGAAAGCATTAATAAACTGGAGCCGAAGGTGTTTGAGTATGATCAAAGTAAATACCAGGGCCTGAAATTGCCGGCAGGTAAACAATATGGCTTCCTGGCAGAGAATGTACAGGCTGTGTTTCCTGACATGGTAAAAGTAGAAAGCCGTTCGATCCCTTTTGGTAAGAACACCACCCGTACTGCGCAGGTAAAAACACTGGATACGGAAAGACTGGTACCCGTACTGGTTGCTTCTATCCAGGAACTGCAGGCACAGGTAGAACAACTGAAAGCAGAAATTCAGCAACTGAAGAAAGCTGACTAACCGAGAGAAAGAAAAACCATCATAGTATGTGACCCCGGCTGATCTTTTCCCTATGGATCGTGTCCGGGGTCTTTTATTTGAACACGGATTACGTGGATTGGGACACGGACTGTGCGGATTAGAGAATGGCAATGGGAATATTTATATTGCATAATGAGACCTCACGTAAGAATAGCCCTTACTCTGTTTATTCTATATTTTGGTATAAAGGCGATTGACCAGACCTATGACCCATATTATACCGGCCTTTTTAGTGAGTTTCAGCATATTCCATTTATTATACTTCTTGTATTAACTACTGTCATTATATTCCTGGAATATTTTTATAATCGCTCAAAAAACATCATAGCCCAATACCTCGTGAGTATTGCAGGGATTTTATTTTGCCTGACCGTTTGTATCAGAATGTCTGAGAATTATTTAATTGACAGAGCCCCAACTGTATTAAAGGTGGGCAACTTATCTGAGACCAGTGATCCTGGCCGAATATTTGAGTTTAAAGCCAATGGAAAGTTTCGATTAGAAGAATATAATATGCTCGGTGGCACGGTCTATCATGGTAAATATAAACGGCTTAACGACACTATTAAGATAATCAACACTAGCAATATCTCATTGCCATTAGTTGGTGTAATAAAGGGCGATACGATCTTCTGGGATGGAAATAAGGCAATGCCTATAGAAAGATAGCAATATTGGATTAAATGTTTACTACGCGGCATCATAGCAAAGAATAAAAGGCAAGTACAACAACTTTCATTGAATATTATGGTTAATTCCGGCGGGTGGGGACACCCGCCAGGGGTTGGATTGAAGACATCGATTGTGCGGATTGGGAACACAGATTTCGTGGAGATAGAGATTTGATTATTACATAAAAAAAGTACGAAGTACATCGGCCTCAGGCTTCCGTACTTCGTACTTTTTATTTATCAGACCTCAATTGTTATTTCAGTCCGTATTTGTACTTGTAGCGTTCGTACAATTGTTTGTGTTTGTCTGTAAGCTCTATCTGGCGTCCCTGGATGAAAGCATAATCAAGGATATTAGTTTTCATGTCGAGGATATCGCCTACGCTTACTAAAAGGTTGGCGTCTTTACCAACTTCCAGTGAACCGGTTTTATCACCAACGCCCAGGATCTTTGCGGGGTTTAATGTAATAGCAGACAGTGCTTCTTCTTTGCTGAGACCATAGGTAGCAGCTGTACCGGCATTGAAAGCCAGGTTGCGCTGACGTGTGTTGCCATCATCATCATTGATAGCAAATAACACACCTGCTTTTTGTAAAGCAGCCGGTGTTTTGAATGGCTGATCCACATCATCATCTACCATGGTAGGCAGGCTGTGCATCTGGTCAAGGATTACAGCGATGTTGTTTTGTTTCAGCAGATCCGGGATTAAGTAACTGTCGGAACCACCTACAATTACCACCTCAAAGCCAAACTCTTTTGCAAAGTCAATAGCTACCAGCATTTCTTTTACAACATTGCAGTGTATAAAGAACTTCTGTTTTTTGCTGAACAGACCTTTTACTGATTCGTATTTGAGATTGGTTTGTTCGTGTGATGATTGGGCCAGGTAAGCCTGTGCTTCACGGAAAAAGCCTTTTACTTTTTCAATCTGGTCCAGTGAACGTTTGATAGGATCGCCAGCGGGAGCACCACCACCGAAACCTCCGGGAAATCCACCACCACCGCCACGGCGGCCACCACTCCTGTTGAGCAGAGAAGGCATATTGAAGTGAATACCGTTATCTGCCAGGTAGGCTGCATCTTCCCAGTTCCATGCATCTAACTGAACCAGTGATGAGGAACCAGAAATTGTACCACCTTCCGGTACAATATTGGCAAACAGGATACCATTCATACGAAGTGTATTGGTAACCTTTGAATCAGTATTGTATGCAGCAATAGCACGGATGTTGGTATTGTATTCGCCTATCTCACGTACATCGGATGTAGCACGTACACTGCTTACCTCTACCAGGCCTACGTTAGAACCTGACAGGATAAGACCAGGATAAATGTGTTTGCCTTTGCAGTCGATCACTTTAGCATTGCCCGAAGCTGCAGAAGCACCTACAGCAGTGATCTTTCCATTGGAAAAAACAATAGTACCATTTTCGATGACCTGTCCGTTGCCAACGTGAATAGTAGCGTTGGTCAGCGCGATGGCCTGTGATTGTGCAGGAGCCGGATAAACAGTTTCCTGTGCGGAAACATTGCTCATCATCCAGCATCCCATGATTATTGTGAAAAGTCTCTTTTTCATCAGTAAATTTTTGTTGTTGTCCCGTTGCAGGGATTCATTACAGGATTATTGATTGTCATTTCCCTCTACACCATAGATGTCTGAACCGTCGCCTTCAATAGCCAACAGTCCATGGCTATGATCGTGCTCGCTGCAGGTCATAATAACTTCGAGCCTGGGCCTTGCACGTTGGAAGTTCTGAGGTCCACCGCCGGCAGCAGGAGTTCTTTTTGCAGCAGCCATTTTCTGGATCAATCTTGTTTTTTCAGCCTGTATCTGTTTGCGCAGCTCCTGGTCTTTTGTACGGTCGAAATAAACAGTACCGTCAACAATAGTGGTCAGGGCTTTTGCATAAATGCTTACGGGATTATCGCTCCACAATACCAGGTCAGCGTCTTTACCAACTTTAATGCTACCTACTTTATCATCGATGTGCAGCATTTTAGCAGGGTTGAGTGTACACATTTTGAGGGCATCTTCTTCGCTCATGCCACCAAACTTGATGCTTTTTGCAGATTCCTGGTTCAAACGACGGGCCATTTCAGCATCATCTGAGTTGATCGCTACATTAAGACCTACACGTTGCATAATGGTAGCATTGTAAGGAATGGCATCTACCACTTCCATTTTATACTGCCACCAGTCTGCAAAGGTTGAAGCGTTTGCACCATGTGCTTTCATTTTATCAGCTACTTTGTAACCTTCGAGAATGTGGGTGAAGGTATTTACATTGAAACCGAATTTTTCCATTACGCGCATAGTAGCGGTAATTTCGCTCTGTACATAAGAGTGGCAGGTAATGAACCTTTTCTTGTTCATGATCTCTACCAGTGCATCCAGTTCCAGGTCGCGACGAACTGTAATTGGAGTAGCACCTTTTTTCTTATTGTTCTCTTCAGCAGCTTTCAGCGCTTTCTGGTAATCGCTTGCACGTGTAAAGGCATCAAGTAATACCTGCTCAACGCCCATACGGGTATCAGGGAAACGGTTGTTGGTTTGAGAAGAAGAACGTTTTACGTTTTCACCCAAAGCGAATTTGATGAAAGGATCGTTGCCTTTGAATTTCAGATCATCATCATTAGCACCCCAACGCAATTTGATCAGCTGGGTTTGTCCGCCGATAGTGTTGGCAGAACCGTGCAGAATGTGAGAAGTAGTAACACCACCGCTTAACTGGCGATAGATGTTGATATCTTCAGGATTGATGTTGTCGCCGATACGTACTTCAGAAGTAACACTCTGTGCACCTTCGTTGATAGAAGCTGCTGCAATATGAGAGTGCTCGTCGATAATACCGGGTGTAAGGTGTTTGCCTGTACCGTCAATTACACGGGCACCGGCTTCAGAGAGATTTTTGCCGATTGCAGCGATCTTTCCGTTCTTCACCAATACATCTGTTCCTTCCTGTTTGCCACCTTTTTCATTGGTCCATACAGTTGCATTTTTGATAAGGATGGTTTCCTGTGTTGGCAACTCTTCAAAACCATAAGCAAGGAAAGGATAGGTTACTTTACCAATTGTTACAGGAGGTTTGGGACGGGCGCTGTCTGCCTTGGCAACAGTAGCTTTATCGAGCGTTGCTGTCCAGGTGAACATGCTACCCTGTACATCACGGCCGCTACCATTCCAGGTAGTGCCATTAGCCACACCACTGAGTGTTATTTCTGTAGCGCGTGGACCACGACCTTCTGTATAGCTCAGTTTAACCAGTTTACCATCGTAAGAATATTTACCGGTAAGTGTATCACCGGCAACGAAAGTAGCAACACCGCCATCTTTCAGTTCTACAGCAAATGTTTTTGCACCACCGGCAATATTAGCCAGCAGTTTGTAGCTGCCTTTTACATCATACCAGCCATCTTCTTTAACGCTGTATTTGTTGCCCTGTACCCAGTTGGCATATACAACAGTTTTTTCGTTGAAGATGGGACCTGAAGTAATGATGAAGTTTGCAAGTTTACCAGCATCCAGGCTACCTACTTTGTCATATACACCCAGTAAAGTAGCAGGTGCTTTTGTCAATGCTTCGAAGGCTTTTGTTTCAGTAAGACCATATTCAATGGCTTTGCGAACATTGGCCATGAATTCTGAAGCATTACCAAGATCGGAAGTAGTTAAGCAGAAAGTGATACCTGCTTTTTCAAATGCTGCAGGATTGGAAGGAGCCATTTCCCAGTGTTTCAGGTCGTCCAGACCAACGAAACGAACATCATTGGGATCGTCAACATCCATTGCAGCAGGATAGTTTAAAGGCAGGATGTAAGCAGCTTTGGTAGCAGCGATCTCTTTAATACGCTGATACTCGTTGCCACCGCCTTTAATAATATACTGAACACCAAACTCGTCACCGATCCTGTCGGCACGAAGGTCGTTCCATTTATCATTTGCTTCAAAGATCTGGGGAAGGCTTTGGTTATCCAGCCATGCTTTCAGCGTTAAGTTTACGCCTTCTGCAGCGGGATTGCTTTTGTACCACTGTGCATCGAGGTACGACTGGCGCAGCAATGCAATAGTTCCCATCATTGAACTAGGGTAGCTTTGACCAGAAGTTCCTTTGCTGAGTGAGTAGTGAGCAGAAGCTTTGTCTTTTACAATCACCAGGTTCTCTTTTTCATCGGCCAGTGTAACCACTACACCAGTACCACGGGCAATACCGTCTTTCTGGTGTGTTAACACTGTACCGAAACCAATATCACGCAGTGATTTTGCTTTGGTTTCGTCGGTGTTGAAAAGCTGAATACCCTGTACGTCAGCTTTGATAGCCTGGTTCCAGCCATAAGCACCTTTTGTGTTGGAAGTGAGCTGTGCAGGCTGGCCAAAGCCACCGCCAAAACCACCACCGGCACCCTGGCGCTGGGGAATAGCAATACCGTAATCAGAATAAATGTCGATGAAAGAAGGGTAAATGTATTTACCGCTACAATCAATTGTTACTGCATCTGAAGGAACTGCGATGCCAGTACCAGCAGCTACGATCTTGCCTTCTTTAACCACCAATGTAGCATTGGCAATAGTAGTTTGCGCATCTTTTACAAGGGTTGCATTGGTAAAAGCGTAACTACGTGTTTTAGGATCGGCCACCCCATTTACCGGGAAAGTAGGCTGTGCATAAGAAATAGCATGAGCGGACAATAATACCCAAACCAGGGAAAGTAGTTTTCCTGGCGGGTAAAGCCGAGATTTTCTCATATAACTGTTGGTTTTAATAAATATAAACGATGAAAGCCCAATTTAGTCAAATGAACTAATTTCGGGCTACCAAAAATTGCGTAACCGGTAAATAAACTACATGAATATTGCCCACTATATTGACCACACCCTCCTGAAGCCTACGACGACAAATGATGATATTAAGAAATTATGTGATGAGGCTATGGAATACCGGTTTGCGGCAGTTTGTGTGCCTCCCCCGCTGGTAAGAAAAGCTAAAGTTGTGCTAAAGGCCTCTGAAGTGAAGACAGCTACAGTAATTGGCTTTCCTTTTGGGTATTCTGTTGCGAGGGCTAAAATATTTGAAGTACAGCAGGCTATCCAGGACGGTGCAGATGAACTGGATGTGGTGATTAACCTGACGGCATTGAAAAACAATGCCTGGAACTATCTTGAGCAGGAAATGGAACATATAGTAGAAGCTGTTCATAAGAATGAAAGGTTGATAAAAGTCATCATTGAAAGCGGGGTTTTAACTCCGGAAGAGATTATCAGGTGTTGTGAGATCTACGCTAAACTAAATGTTGACTTTGTTAAGACCTCTACCGGCTATGCTGAAAAAGGTGCCTCTGTGGAAGATGTGCAACTGATGCGTAAACACCTGCCGTCTACTGTTAAGATCAAGGCTTCCGGTGGAATACGGACCTATGAGTTTGCGAAACAACTGGTTGAAGCCGGTGCTGACAGGTTGGGATGCAGTGCAAGCGTGGCTATTGTGAAGGGAGAGAAAGCTGTGGGAGGGTATTAGGAATGCTGAATGCGGAACGCTTAAAGCCGAACGCAAATACAGTCCGGAGGGAATGAGGAATTAGAAAATATCGAATTCAGAATTTCGAAATTCGAATATTGGAGGAGGCCCGGATCAGAGCAAATCCGTACTTCATAGTTCTTATTTCGTATTTTGAACTTTTAACTTGCATAAACCTTTGCGGCTTTGCATCTTTGCGAGGGACAATTAAAAAAACCATTATGAAAAAGGTATTAGGATTTTTATTGTTATTGACTGCACTGAAAATGCAGGCGCAAACTGATACCAACAGCATAGTTGTTCATAAAGATCCACGTATTGACCTGCTGGTAAAAAAGCACGTGGAAGCAAATGAATTTAATACCCGCGAATCACGTCGCTATGCACAGGGCTTCCGCATACTGGTTATAAATACCAATGATCGTAACAAGGCTATGAACGCCAAGTCAAAGATCTACCAGGAAATGCCAGACCTGAAAGTGTATCTTACCTACCAGGCACCTTTTTATAAATTGAAAGTGGGTAATTATAAAGATCGTGAGGAAGCTGAACAGGCTCTTCCCTCCATCCAACGCATCTTTTCTTCCGGTGTGTACGTGGTAATGGATGTTATTGAAGTAAATCCTGATAAGTCGGCGGAACTGCAGTGAGACGGCAATCGTGAATCGGCAGGCGGCAATATCGTGAGTCGTCAGTGGTGAGTGGCTGAAGCAAGTGAATAGTCAATGGTGAATAGTGAATGGGGGGCCTTGTAAACTTATCAACCTTTCAACTCTTCAACTTCTTGTGCCTTGTCTCTTGTGTCTTTTCAGACTTCTGGCATCTCAGACTTTGGTTTTCTCCATTTGCACATTAGCCAATCTGCACATTCTCACATTCCTTCTTTCCTTCGATATTCGAAATTCGGCATTCGATATTTCTTCCAGCCTTGTATTCGCTAACAGCTAAAACCTAATACCTGATCCCTGTATTCAACTTACTACCTGCAACCTGTATTTAGCGTTAAGCATTTTTGGCTACTTTTGAGCCATGAATAACCTGAAAGATAAGATCCAACATCTTGCCCATACCTACCAGGCAGCGTTCGTTGACATCCGTCATCACCTGCATGCAAACCCCGAATTGAGCTACCAGGAGTTTGAAACATCTAAGTTTGTACAACAGCATTTGTCTCAGATGGGGATCCCTTTCCAGGTAATGGCTACCACCGGTGTGGTGGGTATTATTGAAGGCAAAAATCCGGGCAAAAGAATTGTGGCCCTGCGCGCGGATATGGATGCCCTGCCTATCCAGGAAGAGAATAATGTTCCCTATAGATCTACCAAAGACGGCATTATGCACGCCTGCGGACATGATGTGCATACTACCTGTCTTTTAGGCGCTGCCCGTATTTTGAATGAACTGAAAGATGAATGGGAAGGGACCGTGAAACTGATCTTTCAACCGGGTGAGGAACGCAACCCCGGTGGCGCCAGCATTCTCATTAAGGAAGGCGTATTGCAGAACCCTGCCCCGAAGGCTATTTTTGGATTACACGTACACCCTCAATTACAGATAGGTAAAGTAAGTTTTCGTGGCGGCCAGGTAATGGCAAGCGCCGATGAAATATATATCACCATTAAAGGCAAAGGTGGTCATGCCGCAGCACCACATCTTACAGTTGATACGATCCTGATCGCCTCTCACCTGATCGTAAGCCTGCAGCAGATCATCAGCCGTAACTGTAACCCGCTTTCCCCTTCAGTATTATCGATCTGCTCCTTCCAGGGCGGACATACCACTAACGTAATTCCCAGTGAAGTGAAACTGATGGGTACTTTCCGTGCACTGGATGAGGAATGGCGTTTTAAAGCGCATGAACTCATTCGCCGCAATGCTACTGAACTGGTGCATGCTATGGGTGCCGAAATAGACCTGCATATTGATGTGGGCTATCCTACGGTATATAATGACGAACAGCTGAATGTGGTGGCCCGTAAACTGGCAGAAGAATATATGCCATCGGGTAAAGTGGAAACCACTGAAGTACGCATGGGTGCTGAAGATTTTGGCTACTACACCCAACAGATCCCTGGTTGTTTTTATCGCCTGGGAGTAATGAATGTGGAAAAGGGTATTACTTCCGGTGTACACACTCCTACTTTTAATATTGACGAAAGCGCTATTGAAACCGGTATGGGACTGATGGCATGGCTGGGTGCCAATGCAGGGTAAAAGAAAAGGCAAAGAGGTCAGGGATGGCTGGACTGTTTGATGGTTAGATAGCTATAGAACCATCAAACAATGTAACAATTACCGCATTAACTAACAGCTAATTTCTAATACCTGATTCAATGTCGTTGAATTAAGAGATTTAATTCCGGCGGGTGTCCCCACCCGCCGGGGAATGTTCCGTGGCTGGTGTCTTCACTAGCCACTTAATTCAACGACATTGATACCTGATTCCCCTCTCTCCTTCGTATATTAGTATCCACAACTATTCCTATGGCTGCTAATACCAAAACCTTTGTGCTGCTGCTATGCGCTTTTGTATATAGCACAGCAATTGCTCAGAATACTACCAACTACGACCGCCAGGAAATCCTGATCACTATGCGTGATGGCGTGCGCTTAAACACAGTGATCTTTACTCCTAAAAGCAGTACGGAAAAACTGCCATTCCTGCTACTTCGCACACCGTACGGGGTAACCAACAGGTCTGCACCGGATAATAACCCTTACATCAAAGATATGGCCGATGATGGATACATTTTTGTATTCCAGGACATACGTGGTCGTTATAAGAGCGAAGGCAAGTTTGAAATGCAACGTTTTGTGCGCAATAAAAAAGATCCTAAAGCCATTGACGAAAGCACCGATACTTATGATACGTTTGACTGGCTGGTGAAGAATATTGCTAATAATAACGGAAAGGCAGGTATGTACGGTATTTCATACGACGGGTGGACAACTGTTCAGGGCGCCATAGATCCACACCCTGCACTGGTGGCTGTTTCTGAACAGGCAACCCCTGCAGATATGTGGATGGGTGATGATTTTCACCACCAGGGAGCTTTTCGCCTAAGCTATGGTTTTGAATATGCTTTTATGGAAGAAGCTGCTAAAACGGATACACTGTTTCCCTTTGGTACTTATGATATTTACGACTGGTTCCTGAAACTGGGTCCTTTATCAAACGTGAACCAGAAATACTTTCACAACAACATTCCTTCCTGGAACGACTATGTAAAACATCCGAACTACGACGAGTTCTGGCAAAAACAATCACTGGTTGACCGGCTTGATTCACCACGTGTACACATTATGCATGTAGCCGGCTGGTGGGACCAGGAAGATTTTTACGGTCCCCTGAAAGCATACGAACTATTGGAGAAACAGGATAAACGAAATAATAACTACCTGGTTGTAGGCCCCTGGAATCATGGTGGATGGTCGCGCGGACAGGGTGATAAACTGGGCAATATCAGTTTTGATTCTGCTACCGGACCTTATTTCAGAAAAGATATCCAGGCCCGCTGGTTTGCTTACTACCTGAAAGGAAAAGGTGATGGCAATTTTGCAGAGGCCATTACTTTTCAAACAGGTTCTAATACCTGGAAAACCTATAATCACTGGCCTCCTGCAGAATCAGTGAATAAAGATCTCTATTTCCATAGCAACGGGAAATTGACATTTGAGAAACCAGCTACAGAGGCTACAGAAGCAGATAGCTATGTATCAGATCCTGCACATCCTGTACCATACAGACCAAGACCTATTGAACAAACTTATGGCCGTGGTTCAAGATGGTTTACATGGCTTACCGAAGATCAACGTTTTGTACACAACAGGCCCGATGTATTAAGCTGGGAGACAGACGTATTGCAAGGGGATATTACCGTAGCCGGCAACTTGCTGGCGAGATTATATGCCTCTACTACAGGCAGCGATGCAGACTGGATCGTAAAACTGATCGATGTTTACCCTGCAGAGTATCCCGCTGATTATAAAATGGGGGGATACCAGCTAATGGTGGCTAATGATGTATTGCGTGGACGTTTCCGCAATAGTTTCGTTAATCCTTCACCCATTACACCCAATAAGGTGGAGTTTTATACGGTAGACCTGCACAGCATTAATCATGTTTTCAAAAAGGGGCATAAAATTATGGTGCAGGTGCAAAGTACCTGGTTCCCGGTAATAGACAGGAACCCGCAAACCTATGTGCCGAATATTTTTGAAGCAAAGGAATCAGATTTTAAAGCAGCTACACATAAAATATATCATACTACAATGCTTCCGTCGCATGTACAGCTATCCGTGATTAATTAGTGATGGTTGAAATTGTCAGATTACGATAACAATCAAGCCAGACCTGACAGGTTTTCCAATGCATGCTGTTGGAATAACCGTTCAGCCCTTTAACCTGCCTTATACTTTTTCCTTTTATCACTCACCAGGTGAACAAAGAAGAAGCTGATGACTACTATTAGAATATTTGTCAGCAGGAAATTGCAAAGAGAAGGTAAACCTGTTAATGGCGTATAATTATCTCCTTTCACCGGTAGTAACAATTGATTGCCTAAAGTACCTGATGAAAAAACACTGATGGAAACATAATTCCAGCCCAAATGCATACCGGTGGCCAATGCCATTGACCCTGTTCTTACATAAGCATAAGCCCATACCCAGCCCGTTAATGCTGTTATTAAAAATACCAGCGCCATCTGTATGGGATTGTTCCAGAGATTGAATGAGAACCAATGGTACACACCGAAGGCTGTCGCGGAGATCAATACGGCATTCTTCCAGCCAATTTTCTGAATAAGAATATAAAGAAGCGCTCCCCTGAAGATCAGCTCTTCAAACAATACAGATTTAAGATTCCACCATATACCTGCCACTACAGCAGCTAGTGACATTGCGTTATTAACCTTCCAGCTTATATGCGTCAACCAGCTATCCCAGAGTTTCAGCAATGCACACAAAACGCCCATCATCAGCAAACCTGCAAAAAGCTGGAACGTTCTTTTACCAACCGGTTGCCATCCCAGTACACGGAGATCGGCTTTTGCAATAAAACGCAACAGCAACCACGAAAGCAATATTTCTACAATGATCCCGATCATTTTACAACAACTTTGTTGCTTTTGTTCTGCTTCCATTTATCAAGCAGCTCACTATAAGCGACCTGTGTTTTTTTATCCTGCATCAGTGCAACAGCTCTTTCCAGGTATTTAATAGCCTCTGCCGTATGATTGTTGATATACAGCACCTCTGCATAGGTTTTGAGGCAAGGAGCATATACATACTGGTAATAAGCAGTATCTTTTTCAAGCAGGTAGATCATCCGTTTTCCCCATGCCGCAGCATTGGCTAAACCCTGTTTGCCTGGTTTTGCATTTACCATCTTGCTGCAAAGCCCCTCCAGGTTCCTGATCACCTGAATGCTTTGCGTTCTTTTATAACTCTGGATATAGAATTCCTTGTCTGCGGCAGACATATCCGATGCCTTAATGTCCGGTATCATCTTTTCATAGATCACTTTATCCATCGAATCCAGCTTTGATTCGGCAAAATGCATCAGCCAACTGCCATATATTGCCGAGGATTGCATAAAAGCAGTATACTGCTCTGTGAGGTAATCGTAATTGGCCTGTAATGCCTTATTGTTATCGCCAAAATTCCCATCCTTCCTTTTATTGGCCTTCAATACCTGCTGTAATAAAGTATTATTCTTTTGCTGTACGGCAATAGTAAAGCTTTTATCAATGGCTGTGCTTTCAAGACCCAACAGCTCTTCAGGAGTAAGCCCTATTTTACTCCCTTGTTTCATCAGCAGTTCCAATGGCTTTCCTAATTTCAGATTACGGACCAGGAAATTGCCATTATCTGCTATCAACTTCAGGTTCAGGGTATCTGATTGTTCCTGTGGTGATAGCATATTCACATACTCTTCCAGCAGCTCAACATTGTCCTGTTTTAACTGCAATCGTTTTTTCAGGTAGCTATACATAAATTGCTTATCCCTGTTACCGCTATAGTAAATGCTGTCTAACTGAACCAGGGTCACCGGGTTTTTGGATTCCTTTAAAGCATTATCAGCTTCCTTCAGAAGGGCAGCTACCGTCATAGAGCTATTGGTACGATAGATCAACGTACCATCCGCCCTTACGAAAAGATAAGTTGGATAGGATATAACCCTGTATTGCTTTTTTAATTCAGGGCCTCTGCCCTTTTCTGCATCCAGCTTATAGTTGATAAAGGCAGCATTAAATTTTGCACCCACCTTTTGCTGCGGAAATACGTCTTTATCCATTGCTTTGCAGGGTCCACACCAATCGGTAAATACATCCACAAACACCAGTTTATTGGAGTCCTTTGCCAATTGCAGTGCTTTTTCCCAGGCAGTACCTTCGGGCATAAAATCAATTCCCTGCGCTCTTGTTTTTGAATACAACAGCATGAGTACAACAAAAGAAAGCAGCCAGTACTTCTTTTTATAAGGGTTCATATAGCGGTTTTATGGATGTCAGTGTGATTCTGTAATGGAGAACAGGATCCTTCTGTTGCCACATTCTTCTACAAAGAACAGCTTGTCTTCGTCGCATTCAAGGGTGAACAGTAATTCCGGTGATTGAACTGTGGCAGGTGTTTGAGGGGAAGGGATCACTTTATATCGGATACGATTGATGGTATAGTCGTTGCCCATTACATAACTTACATCTGCAATATCGTTTACAAAACTCACCATCCGGCCATCAGGTAGTACATAACACATACTTATGGTGTTGCTATCTACCACAATACTGGTAACCAACGACTGCTCCTGTTCAAGAATCCCTTCCTTGCTTACTGTAAACTGTTTTTCGCTTTGCAATGCGAGCTTGTGTGTGGCATCCAGAGTATGTTGCTTGCTGAAAAGCAAACACCCGATGTAATCAATCAATTCTTTTTTCATGGCTATACTTTTTTATATATTAAGGTTGTTCTTCGTACCTGGTAATCACCATCCGCGCCTTTCGTCCTATCTTATCTATTATAGCGGTGATGGTAATCTTACCGTTTTCAGTAGCTTCTATTGTCATTGTTCCCGGGGAACTTTCTTCATCGCCTGGCGAAAAAAACTCTGCTTTATAAACGGTCTTACCCTTTTTATAGGGCAGCTCCCACAAACAACTGGTTTCTTTGATCATTGCCCGCTGATCCTGCCTGGGGTTTGAAAGACGTTGCAATTGTATTTGTTCTTTTGTTGTGGTTATGACAATATCATCTTCCACAGTTCCAACCACACTGCCACTTGAATCAATAACTTCCATTTTCTGGCTGATCCATTTTACTTTTTTATCGCATTGAGCATTAACAACAGACGAGATCAATAATAAGGTCAGCGTAAGGATAAGGTACCGCATAGTATATATTTTAAAGGTTAAAAAACTAAAGCGGGTACTGACATATCAGGCTGACTATACTTTTACAAGAGAAAGAGAAGAGGATTGGTGCGGAAATAAGATACTACATAAAAATGAGCTTTAAAAGCCTAAATATGTGATAGGTATCCCGTTCTCCGGACATCCGGATTATTATAAAGCCTCCTCTTTATACTTACTGATTGTCAGGTGGGCAGTTTCATTCACCTTCTCAATAAATACATTAATGACAATGGCACCGTCCTTTATTTCTACGGCAAGTGTTCCCGGGCTGGTGTCACCATTCTCTTTGGAAAACACTACTTTATAAAATGAGCGGCCTTTTTTATAAGGTTGTTCCCAGTTGCAGATCGTTTCTTTAATAGCTGCATGCAGGTTATTTCTTTCATCTGACGGTTGCTGAAGAAGAATTTCATCTTTTTTTATGATGATCAGCAACTCATCTTCTATTGTATCCAACACCCTTCCGGTAGAGTCTGTTGCTTCCAGCTTAGAAGCATACCAGGTAACTTTTTTGTCGCACTGCGCATTGGCCATTGCAGACATACATAAAAGGGATAAGGCAAGAATAATGTATTGCATAAAGGATAATTTAAATGGTTGCAGCCTGCATCGATCAGTGTTTTGTTTTTCATGGCTATACTTCTGACTAAAAACAAACTGCAACTACATGAATAATTGTTATTGTGAAAAGATCTTATCGAGATATTGATTCAATTGAGTGCCTTCTAATTTCATGGCAATGATCTTTCCCTGCGGATCAATCAAAAAGTTCTGGGGAATAGCACGCACTCCATACAGTTTTGCCACGGTATTATCCCATCCTCTTAAATCACTTACCTGTGTCCAGGTAAGCCCGTCATCTTTAATAGCTTTCAACCATTCATTCCTGCCATCTGATTTATCGAGTGAGATACCCAATACAGCAAATCCTTTATCCTTGTACCTGTTATATACGGCTACCACATTGGGATTCTCTGCGCGACAGGGGCCGCACCAGGAGGCCCAGAAATCAAGTAATACATATTGTCCTTTGAAGCCGGCAAGACTGATCATTTTCCCCGAAGGATCTGCCATTGTAAAGTCAGGTGCTATGGCACCGGGCTTTAGTAACAGTACATTGTCCAGCAAGGTTTGAAAGTCCTGCCCTGCTTTTGTAGACTTCACCGCTGATGTTAAAGAATCAAACATGGGTTGCAACTCTGCAGGTTTCGGGTCTGATCCTGCATAATCATACAAAGCCACTAAACCTATGTACGAACCCTTATTTTCGCGATAGAACTGCCTGTACAGTAATTTTCTATCAAGCGCCCATTTATTAAGCAACTGTTGATTGCGGGCCTTATAAGCAGGATCAGATTTCTTTTCAGGAGGCGCCTGTTTAATACTGTTCTCTAATGCCTCCATGCTATCAAGGGGAGGTTTCGTCATCGCCATCAAACGCAGGTAATCATTGTTTACAGGTGAGCCAGCTACCTTTCCTTTTGACAGCGAGTCCCCGCTTTTTACAGATGTGACACCCTTACTGACATAAAGTTTCAAATTATCATACTTTTCTTTCTGGTTCAGCCCTATTCCCTTGTAATCAAGTACCAGCGTGGCAATAAAAGGATCATCAGTAGTTCCTTTGAACGAGAATTTTCCATTCACCAGGCCGGAGGAGTCGAGCATACGCTTTCCATCCTTTTTATAAGCCAGCCATATTTTAGCCGGTGCATTTAACCGGCCAATGGTGCCGGAAACTGTGTATGCCCCTTCCTGCGCTGCCAACAGGCATGGCAATGCCAGCAGTAACAGGGTTACTGTTTTTTTCATGAGTAGTTTTGTTAATTGGTATTAGTTGTATTTTCCGGACCCGGATATCTTATCCGCGTTCTCTGCGTTTAACCGTATCCCAGAAACCAGCTATCAATACCACTGCAAACCAGATGAGTGAATACCACTCATGCTTATGCCCTGCAGCCACTTTACTGTTAAGATTTTTGAAATAGGTCAATGCCGTGTACGCATAAGGATAGTAGACTACTTTTTCCCAACTCATAATGATCAGCCCGGTTATCAGCAAGGCAAGGCCAATACCTACCGGCGCGATGTAATTACGAAACCTGAGACTTAACCAGTATTGAATAGAGGTAACACCAAGAATTGAAATATAGAGCCTGGATGTTCTTGACAAAAAGCTATCCCACGGTATAGGAGTAGAAAAGAAATTATAATCACTTCTTATTACATTGGCCATATAGCCACCCAGTATAAGGCAAAGATCAAATGCAATAAAGGAAGCAAGGATCATCAGGTGAACGATGACGAACTTGGAAAAATAAATATCAGCATAGCTGCGTGGGGAAGCATATACCTGTTTCCAGGTGTTGTTCCTGTATTCAACCTGTACCACCAGGCTTGTTACCAGCACCACATACATGGGCATCAGGAAGGCGGCTGCAGATTGCCAGCTTCGCTGAAAATGAATATCCCAGGGATCTGAAGCAAGCTCTTTTACAAAAATATCCGGTCTGGATATATAAGAAATGAACATGATCAGCGGAATAAAAACACCGCAACCCAAAGTCATCCAGTAAGCGGCCGTTTTACGGCATTTCAGTAATTCAGCTTTCGTGTTTATGATAAATGATGCCATGATTATTCGGATGTAATTTGAATGAATAAGTTTTCCAGGTCATTCTGTGTCACTGATAGCTGGTACACATCCACTCCCTGCTGTACCAATAACCTGTTCATTTCAGCAGACTTTTCCCTGCTTTCAAAATTCACCAGCAGTTTAGTACCGTTTACCTGCTTCACAGGAAAATGTCCGTTCAGCAATTGTGCTGCCTTACCGGTATCACTCACTTCAATTTCAATAGCAGATTGTTTGGTCTTCATCTGTTGCAATTCCTGTAAAGGCCCCTGGAATAACAGCTTGCCTTTATTGATGATACCAACATGCGTTGCCATCTTTTCTACTTCATTCAGCAGGTGGCTGGATACCAGGATGGTTTTACCATGTTCACGGTTCAGGTATTTGATCAGCTCACGTGTTTCTATAATACCATTGGGATCAAGGCCATTGGTAGGCTCATCGAGGATCAGCAGTTCAGGATCGTTCAACAGTGCAATAGCAATAGCCAGTCGCTGTTTCATACCCAATGAATAGGCTTTTGCTTTTTTATTGGCTGCATCTTTTAAGCGAACCAGTTCCAGCACTTCATTGATCCTTTTTTTATCGCATTGATAAGTAAGCCGGAAAACCTCCAGGTTCTCGCGACCGGTAAGATGCATGTATAGAGAAGGTTGTTCAATCAGCGATCCCAGCTTTTTCAATACATCCATACGATGCTGGTGAAAATCCTGTCCGAAAACGTTGATCGCACCACCTTGTTTTTTCAACAGTCCCAGTAATAACCGCAACGTAGTGGTTTTACCGGCCCCGTTTGGCCCCAGGAAGCCGTAGATGCTTCCCTTTGGTACCTGTAAGTTCAGAGCATGAAGGATCTGTTCGCCGGACCTGAACGAAAAGTCCAGGTTCCGCGTTTCAATAATAAGCGCACTCATATTATGGTTGTTTGGAAATGATCTTGTTAATACTTTCCCCTTTCAGGCTGAGTTCAGACAGGTCATCTGCCTGTATTGAAAGCTTGCCCAGTTTCACTCCTTTGTCACGCAGTTTTGACTGTTTCAGGCTCACATCAAGACTCCTGATATTACTGCTTTTCGCTAACTCTATATCAGCTTCTGTTCCTTCTATTTTTAAGTTGCTCCAATATCCCGTTTTTTTATCAGCATCCTTCGACCCTCTGAAATTCAGGTCTACATTGTCTAATTCAAGGTTCAGTGATCTTGAAGAACCGCTATCTTTATTTCCGTACAAATAGCACTCTGCATTAATGATCTTTACCTGGTCAATAGTATTCACATAGAGTGTTACCGGTCTGTCAGCTCTTGAATCATTCGGGTTGGCTTTATCATACAAAGTATCTCCTTTAATGATCAGGACATCGCCCTGCTGATAAAAGAAGATCCTGTTGGTAGCTTTAGCGATCTTACTGATAACAACCCTGTTTGTATCAGAGGCAACGATATCCAGGTTCGACAAGCCGGATACAATGATACTTTTTGCTGCAGGCGGCAGATCATGCTGCTCAAATATTTCCCCAAACCGGGTAGTATTTAGTTTTACAAAATCGGTGCTTTGCAATTTTGCATAAAGGGAGGTATAGATGCCGATAATACCCAGTACCACGGCCAGGAATACTCCCAGTAAAAGTTTATTGCTTGTTTTCATGTTCTATTCAGAATTACCTGGTTTACTCAAAATGTTGTTTCTTGAACTTTTCAAAGCGTGGCTTCAATTCGTCTATATCCATATCCAGCAGGTACATATTGCGGAATACCTGTGGCAGATCTTTTTCAGTAAATTCATTCCTGCGGTACTGCATAGCGCTTTTAACAGCACCGGTCGATACGAAGTAACCAATACCACGCTGATTATAGATGATCTCCTGCTGTTGCAGAAATTCAAAAGTGCGCATAACTGTATTAGGGTTTACTTCCAGTTGCACTGCCAGCTCACGCACAGAAGGAATACGTTCTTCAGCCTTCCATTCTTTCAGCAATATTTTCTCGCACACATAGTCTGCAATCTGTAAGTATATAGCCTGCGATTCACGGAATTGCATATTCAATTCGGTTTTGTTCTTTTTAAATTTGTTTCTCCTTCAACCTGAAATAAGTAATGAGCCAGAATACAGGAGCAAAGGCATATTTTATCAGGAAGAGCAACGAATCACTGATCCATTCAGGAAGCCTTGCCACCTTGATAGCTGTATAATCTTCATTATACAATCGTAACGAGGTTAAACCTTCATAAAACCCTACACGTTCAGGGATAACGTACTTTGCTACTTTTGCCATTATAATCACCATCACTACTATTATCACCAGCAGCGAGATCAGGGTCTTCAAAAAACTATATTTCGGAAAATATACCGAGCCCATTAAAAAAGCAGATTGTACCACTATAAAAGCCAGTATTACGTAGTAATTAACGTTTACCTTATCCAGATCTTCGGAGTTGAATACAAATACATTGGCTATTTTTTCAATATACAACTCTCTTTCCCTGGCTAATAACTCGCCCTTTTCCCATGCACCGCGGGCGAGGCTATTCGAAAGTTTTACCATTATAATATCTACACCATAAAACACCAGCGTGTAGCAGATAAAGAATAAGAACACGCTGTAAAAGATCATACATGCCAGTTTTTCCATCAATGAGGAAGGCAGTATAAGGAACTCTATTCCTTTAGATTTGGATGAAAGATCGCTGAACATCATGCTGGCAAAAAAGCACCCCACCAACACCAGTCCTACAAAATAGGTAAGCGCTTGCAGGTCCTCGTGCATTGGCCTGTGGTTATTGATAATGATACTAAAGCCAAACCAAATGATCAGCAGGGCTGCAACACCGCCGAGGGACAGCAGGTATCTTTTTCGATTCTCACTCCAATGTTTATTGACCAATAAAAGCCAGCGGTTAAAACTAAAGACCTGGTTCATGAAAATATTTTTTTATGCTGTTAGAGCAATGGGTTGATTAAGCTTTAAATACAGTTTGAATTGACTGACGGTTTAATACAATGGCTTTGTACAGCAATTCAAGATCAAGTTTGCTTTCTTCACCATCTGTATTGGCAGTAATAATAGCGTTGCCACGCAAGGATGATTCGCTGTACAATGCAGACCTCACCTCCTCACTATCAAATGAAATGCGGAAAGAAAGTTTGCGGGTAATATCATCAATGGTCTGATCGAAAAGGATAGAGCCTTCATCAATGATCGTGATCCTGTCAATGAGATTTTCAAGATCTTTCACCTGGTGCGTACTGATAACAACACATTTGTTTTCATCAATAGCGCCTGCCATTACTTTTCTGAACTGGCTTTTACTCATAATATCAAGGCCGTTGGTAGGTTCATCCATCAGCAGCAAAGAAGTATTACAGGCAAGTCCGAAAGCGATCAGCGTTTTCTTTTTCTGGCCATAGCTCATACTTTCAAAAGTGTTGTGCTGCGGAATTTCGAACTCGGCAACATAACGTTCAAATTGCTGCTGATTAAAACGGGGATAAAAAACACTATGGTATTTTATAAGATGCTGCAGGTTCACATCGGGCATATGAAACTCTTCCGGTACCAGGAAGATGTCCTGTAAAAAAGCAGGCTTGCGATCGGCAGGAGCAAAACCCAATACATCAATTTTTCCCTCGTTAGGAAAAAGCAGCCCGGCAATATTGCGCAGCAAAGTAGATTTACCGGTACCATTCTTACCAAGCAGTCCGTAGATATGACCAGCCTGCAGTTGCAGGCTTAGCCCTGTAAATACCTTTTTCTTCCGGTATGAAAAGTGCAGGTTTTGAATATTGATCATGTTCGGTGTTTTAGTGTACTACTTAAATAGTACACACAAACATATACCGATTTTATTCACCCCACAAACTTTTTTTATTCTTTTTTTACGGTCTACCCTACTGTTGCACCTAAATCATTAATAATCAGTTCACTGAAAAATCTGTTACCGGCCTTGTTCTAAAGAATAGAGCTATATAATAAAGGCATTTTGATCACCCCAGGGCTTCTCCTGTTTAGCCAAAACCGGAATGTGATAACATCATCCCTTAAAAATTAACAACTATTAAACAGCCATCTTCAACACAAAAGCAATCCGTACTTCTTGCTTTATATTGCTAACCTGTATTATCATTTCCCTGCCTTTTTTTGCTCCATTTGACAATTAACTTCATGCTGTTTGCTCACACGTTACCAGTTGATTCTTTTGACTTATCACACTCATCTTACCGCTTTGACTTCCATTCGGACTTTCTGGCGTAAATTGCACGCCACTTGCAATAAAATTTCTATATGAAGAAAAACTTGCTCCGCGAACAGGCACTGGAATACCACGCTAAAGGACGACCAGGCAAAATTGAAGTGATCCCGACCAAAGAAGCGAAAACACAACGCGACTTATCACTGGCCTACTCTCCCGGTGTTGCCGAACCCTGTATGGAAATTCACAGGAATCCAGAATCAGTTTATAAATACACTGCCAAGGGCAACCTGGTAGCTGTTATCAGTAATGGTACAGCGGTATTGGGTTTGGGCGATATTGGCCCTGAAGCCGGCAAACCAGTAATGGAAGGAAAAGGTGTATTGTTCAAAATATTTGCAGACATCGATGTATTCGATATCGAGATCAATGAAAAAGATCCGGAGAAATTTGTACAGATCGTAAAAGCACTGGAACCTACTTTCGGTGGCATTAACCTCGAAGACATTAAAGCTCCTGAATGCTTTTATATTGAGCGCAAGCTGAAAGAAGAAATGAAGATCCCGGTAATGCACGATGACCAGCACGGAACTGCTATCATCAGCGCAGCAGCTTTGCTGAATGCCGTGGAACTGCAGAAAAAGAAAATTGAAAAAGCAAGATTTGTTGTGAATGGTGCAGGTGCATCAGCCATGGCATGTACTAAATTATATGTTGCGCTTGGTGCAAACCCTGCCAACATTATGATGTTTGACAGTAAAGGTCTTATTCATGAAAGCCGCACTGACCTGGACGACATGAAAAAAGAGTTCCTTTCCAAAGGCAAGAACCTTACACTGGAACAGGCTTTGAATGATGCAGATGTATTCATTGGTCTCAGTAAAGGCAATGTACTTACACCAGAGATGGTAAAAAGCATGGCAAAAAATCCCATTGTATTTGCCATGGCCAATCCTGATCCCGAGATCTCTTACGAAGCTGCTACCGGCGCCCGTAAAGACATCATTTTTGCTACAGGCCGCAGTGATTATCCCAACCAGGTAAATAACGTACTGGGCTTTCCATTCATCTTCCGCGGTGCACTGGATGTACGCGCCACACAGATCAATGAAGCAATGAAGCTGGCTGCTGTAAAAGCACTGGCAGAGCTGGCAAAAACACCTGTACCGGATATTGTGAACATTGCTTACAACGAGAACAATATCTCCTTTGGTCCTAACTATATTATTCCCAAGCCCCTTGATCCACGTCTGATCTCTACCATATCGCCTGCAGTAGCAAAAGCAGCTATTGAAAGCGGTGTAGCGCAGGCAACGATCGAGAATTGGGAAACCTATGCTATTGAGCTGAACAAACGCCTTGGCCTTGACAACCAGGTAATGCGTGCACTGGGCAGCAAAGCACGTCGTGATCCCAAACGCATTGTATTTGCGGAAGCAGATAACCAGAAGATCCTGAAAGCAGCACAGATTGCACGTGAAGAAGGCATTGCATTACCTATTTTGCTGGGTGATGAAAAGAAGATCAGGACCATTGCACAGGCCAACAGCATTGAGCTGGATGATATGACCATCATTGATCCCCGCCACGATGATTACGAAGAAAAACGTAAGCTTTTCGGCGAACTGTTCTTTGAGAAAAGAAAGCGCAAGGGACTGAATCAATATGAGTCAAGAAAGATCATGAAAGAGAGAAACCATTTTGGCTGTATGATGGTGGAAACCGGTGAAGCCGATGGTATGATCTCTGGTCTTACACGCAACTATGCAGAAGCTATACGCCCTGCACTGCAGGTAATAGGTACTGAACCCGGCGTTAAGAAAATTGCAGGTATGTACCTGTTGCTTACCAAACGCGGACCATTGTTCTTAGCCGATACTACAGTCAACTTTAACCCTACAGCAGAAGAACTGGCAGATATTACGCAAATGGTGGCAAAAGAAGTGCGCCTGTTCAACCTTACACCGCGCATTGCCATGCTAAGCTATTCTAACTTTGGCAGCAGCAATTCACCTGAAGCCAAACTGGTAGCAGAAGCCCGCAATATTGTAAAACAACGTGAACCAGACCTGATAGTAGATGGTGAAATGCAGGCAAGCATCGCTTTCAGCCAGGATATTATGCGTGATAATTATCCTTTCAGTGAACTGGTAGACCAGGAAGTGAATACCCTCATTTTCCCTAACCTGGCAGCGGGTAACGTAGCGTACAACCTGTTGAAAGAAGTGGGTGGTGCTGATGCTATCGGACCTATTCTGCTGGGATTGAAAAAACCAGTACATGTGTTACAACTGGGCAGTTCCGTAAGGAGTATTTACAATATGACCCTGCTGGCCGTAGTAGATGCCCAATTGAAATGCCAGGCCGCTGCAGGCGAAGAGGCACCTAAAACCAGCCGCTGGAAACGGAATAAATAAGTACAGCTTAATGTTGTAATTTTAATAAGCATTTTTCCCGCAGCGCATTGAATGTGGAAACAGCTAATCGAACTGGTAAGCCATTCAATGCGCTGTATTTTTAATATACAGCCACGCATGGAAACAATATTGAAAGGGAAATTGTCAATTAGTTACAGTATTATTGTGTCGCCTACAGACTATTGATTATGACGTTGTTTACAGAATTTGGCCGTTACCTGTTGATGATTAAAGGAATGTTTTCCAAACCGGAAAACTTCAAGATGTACTGGAAAGAGCTGATGCTGCAATGTTCAGAAATAGGCATTGGCTCACTGGGCATTGTGATCATCATCTCTGTTTTTATGGGTGCTGTGTCTGCCCTGCAAACAGCTTATCAGTTGGTAAGCCCCGTTGTTCCCTTATCTACCATTGCACAGATTGTACGCGATACCGTAATTCTTGAATTTGCCCCTACCCTGGTTTGTATTGTACTGGCAGGTGTAGTAGGCAGTAAAATTGCCAGCGAACTGGGTAATATGCGTGTGAGCGAACAGATCGATGCTATTGAGATCATGGGTATCAATACCAAATCTTATCTCATTTTACCAAAGATCGGTGCGGCCCTTATTACAATCCCTTTCCTGGTTATTGTTTCTGCAGCACTTGGCATTATTGGTGGCAGGCTGGCAGTAGTTTCCGCCGGCATTCTATCAGCCAACGTTTACGAAAAAGGGTTGTTGAACAATTTCCAGCAGTACAACGTGTTCTTTGCACTGGTAAAAGCTTATACATTCTCATTCATCATATCTACCGTACCGGCTTATTATGGTTATTATGTACAAGGTGGAGCGCTTGAAATAGGACGCGCCAGTACCAAAGCCGTAGTAGTTAGTTGTGTAGCCATTTTGTTTGCCGATTACATCTTAGCAGCCCTGTTATTGCAATGATTGAAGTTAAAAACATACAGAAAAAGTTTGAAGATAAGATCGTTATCAGCGATGTAAGTGCTGTAATGCAATCTGGCAAATGCAACCTCATCATTGGTTCAAGCGGCAGTGGCAAAACGGTTTTTATGAAATGCCTTGTGGGATTGTTTACACCGGATAAAGGAGAGATCCTTTACAATGGTTTAGACTTTATTTCCATGAACGATGAGGACAAGAAAGAGATCCGCAAACAGATTGGCATGCTGTTCCAGGGTTCAGCACTGTTTGATAGTCTGAACGTGGAAAAGAACATCATGTTTCCGCTGGATATGTTTACCAAAGATACCTATGCCCAAAAACTGAAGAAAGTAAACGAGGTACTGGAAAGGGTAAACCTGAAGGATATTAATAAAAAATTCCCGGCTGAGCTGAGTGGCGGTATGAAAAAAAGGGTGGGTATTGCACGCGCTATCGTGTTAAATCCCAAATATCTTTTCTGTGATGAGCCAAACTCCGGTCTTGACCCGCAAACTTCACTGGTAATCGACAAACTGATCAAAGAGATCACTACCGAATATAACATTACCACCGTTATCAATACCCACGACATGAATAGTGTGATGGAAATTGGAGATCACATTATTTACATGTATAAGGGCTTTAAAGAATGGGAAGGCAATAACAAAGAGATCATTTTCAGTAAAAGCGAAAAACTGAACGAATTTATCTTTGCCTCCGAGTTCTTAAAAGACGCCAAAGACATGCGTATGCTGGAGCAAACCGGCAAAATTGACAACAACCGCAATATGGATGAGCTCATTAAATAATTTGAAAATTATTTAATTTGAAAAATTGCTAATGGGACTTTATCCAAAGATGTTGAGCTATTTATAAAAATTTAATCCTCATATCGCCTCATTCTTCTGAAAATATACGGGCAGACCTCATTTTCAAATTGCCTAATTTTCACATTTTCAAATTAGTTACCCTATTTTTGCCCAACTTTTTAAACTATCGTCATGAGCATTTTAGTAAATAAACAATCGAAGATCCTGGTACAGGGTTTCACCGGCACAGAAGGTACGTTCCATGCAACGCAGATGATAGAGTATGGTACCAATGTGGTAGGTGGCGTTACACCCAATAAAGGTGGCACCCAGCATCTTGACAGGCCAGTGTTCAATACAGTAGAAGAGGCAGTAAAAGCGACAGGAGCCAACGTTTCTATCATATTTGTACCCCCTGCATTTGCTGCTGACGCCATTATGGAAGCTGCTGAGGCTGGTATTGAGCTGGTAGTTTGTATTACAGAGGGTATCCCTGTACAGGACATGGTAAAAGCCAAATTGTTCCTGCAGAATACTAAAAAAACAAGGCTCATTGGCCCTAACTGCCCTGGTGTTATCACTGCAGATGAGTGCAAAGTGGGTATCATGCCCGGTTTTGTGTTTAAAAAAGGTAAAATTGGTATCGTATCCAAATCAGGTACCCTTACATACGAAGCTTCTGACCAGGTAGCGAAAGCTGGTTTAGGCGTTTCTACCGCTGTAGGTATTGGTGGCGACCCCATTATCGGCACTACCACCCGCGAAGCGCTGGAACTGTTCATGAACGACCCCGAAACCGAGGCTGTGGTAATGATTGGTGAAATTGGCGGTGGCATGGAAGCTGAAGCTGCCCGTTGGTACAAAGACAACGCTAAAAAACCTGTAGTTGGTTTCATCGCAGGTCAAACAGCGCCTCCCGGACGCCGTATGGGCCACGCCGGTGCTATCATTGGCGGTGCAGAAGATACTGCTGAAGCAAAAATGCAGATCATGGAAGAGTGCGGTATCCACGTGGTAAAAAGCCCTGCTGATATTGGCGCTACTATGGCCAAAGTGTTGAAGAAATAATCTCTTTACAATATTTACTACAGAAGCCTCCGGTACCTCCGGGGGCTTTTTTATTACCCTGAAGCAAGCCCTCCCGGTACAGTTATATTAACTTTACAGATACTGAAACAAATGATAACCAACCTGATGCAACAATAAGTTAAAAAAAACGGTCACGTATGATATTATCGTTTTTACTGCATCAGCAGTAATGAAAATCCCGTTGTTCCATAACAGCAACGGCCACGGATTTAATAACTTGTATTAAAATTTTAACGCATGCCCGCAAAAAGCAGCCTACTGTTAATGCTTCTTGGCCTTTTAGCAGCTTTTACAGTAACCGCACAAATCAAGCCTATGAATTACGAAGCAGCCTGGAAAAAGATCGATAGCCTGGTCAACAAAAAAGGACTCACACAATCTGCACTCACAGAAGTAAATAAGATCTATACCGAAGCGAAAAAAAGCAATAACCAGGCACAATTGATAAAAGCCCTGTTATACAGGATAAACCTGGCTGAGACTAAAGAGGAAAATAGTGATGTAAACAACATTCAACTCCTTGAAAAGGAAATAGCCGGCACCCCCGAGCCTGCCAAAGCTATTTTACAAAGCATAACAGCACAGAACTACTGGAACTATTTTCAGAACAATCGCTGGAAATTTTATAACCGCAGCGAAACAGTAAACTTTAAAAAAGAAGATATAGCAACATGGAGTATCACAGATCTTCATAAAAAGATCAGCGAATACTACCTGGCTTCCCTGAAAAATGAAAAGCAACTGCAACAAACAAAGCTGGAGCCCTATGACGTCATCATCACCAAAGGTAATGTACGTTACCTGCGTCCTACCCTGTTTGACCTGTTGGCACACCGTGCATTGGAATATTTCAAAAACGATGAACGAGAAATAAACCGTGCAGCCAATTCTTTTGAGATCAATGACAATGCAGTATTTGCAGATGCCAAAACTTTTGCAACACATCATTTCACTACCAGCGATAGCCTGTCGCTGCATTACAAAGCCTTACAGTTATACCAGCGACTGATACAATTTCACCTCACTGATACAAAGCCCGATGCCTTGCTGGATGCAGATATTGCCAGGCTGTCGTTTGCATATGACAAGAGCGTGTCGGAGCAAAAAGATGCCCTGTATCAAAAAGCATTGGTACAGATCACAGACAAATACAGTAATCTTCCTGCAGCGGCCCAGGCATGGTACTTACAGGCAGAAATTTATGCACAACAGGCACGTAAGTATGAGCCTCTGAAAGGAGATAGTAATCGCTACGCTTATTTACAGGCCAAAGCCATTTGCGAAAAAGTAGCTGCACAGCCCGATTCATCAGAAGGAAAAACAAACTGTCTTAATTTATTGAGAGATATCAACAGCAAAACACTGGCCGTTCAGATGGAGAGAGTGAACATACCGGGTCAGCCCTCCCGTGCATTGATATCCTTCAGGAACTTTACACAGGTGTATTTCCGCATCGTAGCAATGGACCGCAACATCCGCGAAAACCTTGGCACCAACCAATGGGAAGACGAATACTGGCAGAAACTGCTGAAAGTACCTGTTCTCAGTTCGTTTGCACAGGCATTACCCGATACAAAAGATTACCAGGCACACAATACTGAAATAAAGGTGAACGCACTGCCGGCCGGGGCTTATGCATTAATAGCCAGTGTAAACAAAGACTTCTCTATAAACAATAACCCACTGGCCGTTCAATACTTTTATGTTTCAAATATCTCTTTTGTCAATAAAGGCAATGAATACCTTGTGTTACACCGTGAAACAGGTCAGCCGCAGGTAAGAGCCAATGTACAGGTATGGTATCGTTACTACGAAGCCTCCAGCAGAAAATACCTGCAACGCAAAGGAGAGAATATTGCTACTGACAAAAACGGGGCTTTCACAATTTACCCTTCCCGGACAAATAACCGCCAGAACGAATTGCAACTGGAGATCACCACACAGGGCGATCACCTCTTTATGGATGATTATATTTATAATTATTCAAGACCTGAAAATCCAGATAAGAGCAAAAATATCCGGGCATCTTTTCTTTTCACAGATCGATCCATCTATCGTCCTTCCCAAACGATCTATTTCAAAGGCATTCTCACAAACCGCAACAACGCAGAGCAGAACACCACTATTTTACCCAATGAAAAAGTAACAATAGTTTTATTTGATGTCAACAATCAACGGGTAGATTCGCTTAAATTAACTACCAGCGAATTTGGTTCATACAGTGGTAAGTTCACCTTACCATCCAATGTACTGACTGGTGAGTTCAGGATCGAAGAAACAGGCAGTAACAGCAGGATCTACTTTTCAGTAGAAGAATACAAACGCCCGAAATTCTTTACAGAGATTAGTAAACCTGCCGGTACCTACCGTATCAATGATTCTATACAGGTAACCGGTACGGCAAAAGCATATGCCGGTAATAATATAGATGGAGCACAGGTAAAATACCGTGTAGTGCGCAGAACAAGGATACTGTACCCATTCTTTGGTAAAACAATATGGCCACCTGCTTATGGTACTTCAACCGAAATTACAAACGGCACCACCACTACCGATGCTACGGGAGCTTTTCATATCACGTTCAAAGCGCTGCCCGATAACAGCATTGACAAAGGAACACAGCCCTTATTCTATTATGAAGTAAGTGCAGATGTTACGGACATTAACGGAGAAACGCGTAGCAGCAGTACATCTGTTGCTGTAGCATACCAGGCATTACAAATGGAATTTAGCTTACCCGATAGGTTGCCTGTAGACAGTCTTCATTCCGTTCCGGTATCAACAAAAAATCTGAACGACATTTTTGAAAAAACAACTGCCACAGTAAGTATCTATCCGCTTAAAACACCATTACGTACATTCCGCCAACGTTACTGGACACAGCCCGACCAGTTTGTAATGACACAACAGGAGTATTACCAGGCTTTCCCTTATGACGTATATAGTAATGAAGATGAAGTGGCCCAATGGCCACGCCAGCCAAAGGCAATGGACATTACAGATACTACAACGGCAGCGCCCCTTTCTACCCGGCAGGTGCCATTTTCCATCAAAACACCGCTCTCACCGGGATGGTATGTAATAGAAGCAATTGCCAAAGACAAATACGGCGAAGAGGTAAAGGCTGTTAAATACATTCAGTTGTATGATAAACAAACCAATACAAACCCGCTGGCATTTGGCAATATAGATGTTGATGATAAAGCCCTGAACCCCGGTGAAAAAGCCAGCTATACACTCAGCACCAACCTGGACAGTGTTTACATGATCCATGACATTGTACGGCAGAATAATAAAACCGAAAGAAATGTAACCGTGCTGGATAAGAATAGCAGATCCTTTGATCTTCCCGTAACAGAAAGCGATCGTGGTGGCGCCGGCGTACAATTTGTATTTGTAAAGCACAACCGTGCATACCTTGGTCAGCAGGATATCAACATTCCCTACACCAACAAACAGCTGACCATTGACTACAAAACATATCGTGATAAAACATTACCGGGCAGTGAAGAAAAATGGGCTGTGAATATTAAAGGAACCAAAGGCGATAAAGTAGCGGCAGAAATGCTGACTGCCATGTATGACGCCTCGCTGGACCAGTTTAAACCACACTCCTGGAATACACCCGGTATATGGCCTGTATTTTATGCAGGTTCAGTATGGAGTGGCAACTATTGCTTCCGTACACAACAATCGGCCACCAGAAACCAGGGTGATGGTGACTTTTACTCATTCGAAAAAGAATACGATGTGCTACTGGGATCAGCCACTTCTTATGTTAGCTATTTCAATGCAGCTCCGGGAATGATGAGGTCTGCAGCCCTGGCAGGAAGAGCCGCTGATAATGATGATATGGCTCCATACAGAGGTAATTATTATAAAAAATCAAATGTACAGGCTGCCGCTCCGTTAGCCTATGAAGCTATAAAAGCCGATACCGTTCAACAGGGAGAGATGTATGTACAAGGTGAACCCGTTAAAGGAGCTACGCAATCTACCTCACCACAGCTACGCAAAAACTTCAACGAAACAGCCTTCTTCTTCCCGGATCTGAAAACAGACGCCGAAGGCAATATCTCATTCTCCTTCACCATGCCGGAGTCTCTGACCACCTGGAAATGGATGACACTGGCCCATACCAAAGAACTGGCATTTGGTTACAATACCAGGGAGATCATTACCCAGAAAGAACTGATGGTACAGGCCAATGCTCCACGCTTTATGCGCGAAGGCGACCGTATGGATTTCAGTGGCAAGATCGTGAACATGACCAATAAGGAAATTACCGGCCAGGTAGAACTGCAACTGATAGACCCTACTACCAATCAATCAGTAGATGGCTGGTTCCGCAATATGTTCCCTAACCAGTTCTTTACAGTAGCGGCAGGACAAAGCACTCCGGTTGCTTTTACCATTGAAATTCCTTACCAGTACAATAAACCTGTTACCTACCGGTTAATCGCCAGCACTAAGTCTGCTACCGACAGCAGCTCATTAAGCGATGGTGAAGAAGCCTTGTTACCAGTGATCAGCAACCGTATGCTGGTAACAGAAAGCCTGCCACTGCCTATGAATGGCACCAGCAGTAAAAAATTCACATTTACCAAATTGCTGCAAAGCGGTAACAGCGAAACCCTCAATCAACATGCACTTACCGTTGAGTTCACCACCAATCCCGCATGGTATGCAGTACAGTCATTACCCTATTTAACAGACTATCCTTATGAATGTGCTGAGCAAACATTCAATCGCTATTATGCCAATGCGTTGGCAAGTAGCATTGCCAACAGTTCACCACGCATTAAAGAAATGGTAACCCGCTGGCAGGCAGAAAACACCAGGGGCAATGCATCAGATGCGTTACTGAGCAACCTGCAAAAAAATGAAGAGCTGAAATCAGTACTGCTGCAGGAAACACCGTGGGTACTGGCCGCGAATAATGAAGCGCAACAGAAAAAGAATATTGCCCTGTTATTTGATATGGTTCGTATGAACCAGGGGCTTACCGCTTCTCTCGCAAAACTGAAGGAAGCCCAACTCAGCAACGGAGGTTTTACATGGTTCAAAGGCGGCAATGATGACCGCTTTGTAACACAGTATATCGCTACTGGTTTTGGTCATCTGCAGCAACTGAAAGCCTTACCCAATAATGAGGGTATTCAAAGTGTTATCAGTAAAGCAGTCAGCTATCTTGACGCAAGAATTAAAGAAGACTATGATAACCTGGTAAAAAACAAAGCAAAGCTTACAGATAATCACCTGGGTAGCCTGCAGATCCAATACCTGTATATGCGTAGCTTCTTCCCTAAATATGCTATACCGGCTACAACCAGTACAGCCTATAATTTCTATAAAAAACAGGCACAACAATACTGGCTTACACAAAGCAGGTTTATGCAGGGTATGATAGCACTGGCCCTTAACAGGACAGGCGAAACAACTACTGCCAAAAGCATTGTAGCTTCATTAAAACAAAATGCCCTTACCAGTGAAGAAATGGGCATGTATTGGAAAGAATTAAACACACCCGGCTATTTCTGGTACCAGGCACCCGTGGAAACACAATCACTATTGATAGAAGTATTTACCGAAGTAACCAACGATACAAGATCTGTAGAAGCCATGAAAACCTGGTTGCTGAAACAAAAACAAACACAGAACTGGCGTACCACAAAAGCTACGGCAGACGCCTGCTATGCACTGCTGTTACAAGGCAATAACTGGCTTGTTAATACTCCTGCAGTTACCATTCAGCTGGGTGATTACACCATCAGCAGTAAAGACCAGCAGCAGGAAGATGGTACAGGCTACTTCAAAAAAGTAATCGACAGTAAAACCATAAAACCAGCAATGGGTAATATACAGGTTACAGTACAACAAACAGGCACACCAATGCCTTCGTGGGGCGCAGTGTACTGGCAATACTTTGATAACCTCGAAAATATTACCGCATCAGGCGATACCAAAACAACGCCACTGCAGATCATTAAAAAGATCTTTGTGGAAAAGAACACCGACCGTGGCCCGGTATTACAGCCCGTAAATGCAGGCGATGCCTTAAAAGTAGGCGATAAAGTAAAAGTGCGTATTGAGCTCCGTGCAGACCGTGCTATGGAATATGTACACATGAAAGATATGCGCGCAGCCTGTATGGAACCAGTCAATGTGCTGAGCCAATACAAATGGCAGGGAGGTCTTGGATATTATGAAGCCACCAAAGATGCCAGCACCAATTTCTTCTTCAACTGGCTGCCCAAAGGCACCTATGTTTTCGAATATTCTTTATTCGTTACACATACCGGTACATTCAGCAATGGCGTTACCTCCATCCAATGTATGTATGCACCTGAATTTACCAGTCACAGCGAAGGCATTAAAGTAAATGTAGAATAATAGTAACCTGCTTAATAGAAGAAGCCCCGTCCTGTTACAGGATGGGGCTTCTTGTTTCAATGTACCGCCATCAATAACATTTAATCAGTAGGTGCTCACCCAGGCTCTCCATTCACCGGAATTAACACTAAAACCGAATAAAATTCGGTCAATCAATAATTGTGCTTGCAAAATATTCTGCTACAATATATTCTGTAATAAATAATTTATACAGAATAATATTCTGAATTTACCTAGTTTTACAGAAACTTATATCAATGGATATCACTCTTGACGATATTGATCTGCAAATACTGGAATTAATGCAGAATAATGGTCGGATCTCAAACGCAGACCTCGCAAGAGAATTAAGCATGGCGCCTTCGGCCGTACTGGAACGTGTAAAAAAGCTCGAACAGAAAAACGTTATTACCGGTTACACGGCTCAGATCAACCCAATGGCGCTTCAGCAGAAATTGCTGGCATTCATTTTTATCAAATCAACAGAAGGGTTTGGCACTAACGATAAAATAGTGACTGCCCTTTCTAAGATACCTGAAGTGCAGGAAGTCCACATTGTTGCAGGAGATGATTGTTTTCTTGCGAAGATCCGTACTACAGATTCTGCCACCTTGATGGATATTCTGCGTAACTCCCTCAAAAAAGTTCCGGGCATCGCTTCCACCAAAACAACGATTGTACTGGAAACAGTAAAAGAGCAACAACAATTGGTGATTCCTAAAAATTAATAGTCATGACAACCAAAGCCACGAAAAACACTTCCACTGCAATGGTCATCATTGCATTTGCAACAGTTTACTTAGTATGGGGTTCCACCTATTTCTTTATTCAAAAAGCAGTACAGCACATTCCTGCCTTCATAATGGGCTCCATGCGTTTTATTACAGCCGGGTTACTGATGCTGGGCTGGAGCATCTATAAAAAAGAAGATATCTGGAACTGGCAGGCAATAAAGCCGGCATTGATCAGCGGTATTCTTCTTCTGTTCATTGGTAACGGTGCTGTAATATGGGCCGAACAGTCTTTGCCCAGCTCACTGGTAGCCGTACTGGTATCATCGGCACCCATTTGGTTTGTACTACTGGACAAGCCAAAATGGAAAGAGAACTTTACCAGTCGTCCCACACTCATTGGCCTGGCAATTGGTTTCGTTGGTGTCATCTTACTGTTCAGCGAACGTACCAGCCAAACGCTTGCTTCCGGTGGCAATATTTATGAGATCATTGGTCTTGTTATTCTGATTATCGGTGCTTTAAGCTGGTCTGGCGGCTCATTGTATTCAAAATACAACGGCAAGGGATCAGCCACTGTAAATACCACCTGGCAAATGCTGGCGGCAGGCATTGTTTTTATTCCTGCAAGCTTTCTCAACAACGAGTGGAGCACTTTTCAATGGCAGGCTGTTACCACCGAATCATGGCTCTCTGTACTGTACCTCATTGTAATGGGATCGCTGGCAGGTTATAGCGCCTATGTATGGTTATTACAGGTTCGCCCGGCTACACAGGTTAGTACCTATGCTTATGTAAACCCTGTAGTAGCAGTATTGCTGGGTGCATTCTTTGCCGGCGAGCGTATTTCATTGATCCAGGTCATTGGCCTCGCAGTGATCCTCACCAGCGTATTACTCATCAACCTTGCCAAATACCGTAAAGAAAAAGCGCAGGCTGCCATTACAGAACAGCCTTCCGTTAAAACAAAAATTGTAAATACAGGATTAAAGTATAAGGTTTAAGGTATAAGGTGCTTCAATTCTGGCCTTCAACATAGATAGTTACAAACTGCAGATCAATCAGCAAGTCAGGTTTACTTATGAAAATCCAGGTTCAACACTTTAAACTTTAAACCTTAAACTTCAGACTTGCAACCGTTATAGCCATGAAAAAGTAGTGCTCACTCACTACACCGGGGATGATGACCAGCAATGATCGTCATCCTTTTTTTATTGTCAACTTTCTATTCGAAGCAGGAGGTAGTGAAAATAGAAATGAGAAATTAGAAATATAAAATGCGGAAGGAAAAGCCACAAGCAAGTTGGCAGTTGGTAATTTGCAGTTACAGAAGAATGGTTTGATGGCTATATGGTTTGATTGATATGGATGATAGCCATGGAGCTATCTGGCAATTCAGCCATCCTTTTTCACGTTTCATGAAAAAAGCAGCGGCCCACTCACCACTCACGTCTCACGATTCACGATTCACGATTCACGATCCACCACTCACCATTTCACGTACTTTTACACCATGCAAACAGACTTCCTTCTGATAGGTCAGGGCATTTGTGGTACATTTTTAAGCTGGTATCTGCAACAGGCAGGCTTTTCTGTACTCGTAATGGATGAACAAAATGCCAATGCTCCATCCAGGGTAGCAGCAGGCATTATCAACCCCGTTACAGGCCGCCGTATTGTACAAACATGGTTGATCGACGAAGTGCTACCGGCAGCATGGAGTAGCTATAAAGAACTGGAAACTGTATTTCAGGTTACCACCATTGCCCAAAAAGACATTACTGACTTCTTTCCTACCCCGCAGATGAAAGAGGCGTATGCAAAACGATATACAGAAGATACCAGCTACCTGCGTCCGCCGGTGAGTGATGATACGTGGAGAGATCATTTCAATTATGATTTTGGTTATGGACAGATCAGCCCCTGTTATCTTGTAAACCTTCCGGAGCTCTTACCGGCCTACAGGCAAAAACTGCAACAGCAGGGAACGTTGATTGAAGAGCATTTTGATCACCAACTGCTGGTAGTACAGCCAGACCATATTGAATACAAGGATATCACTGCCGGCAAAATTATCTTCTGCGACGGTCTGGCAGCAGCTACCGGACCTTTCTTCAGCCTCTTGCCTTTTGCACCTAACAAAGGAGAAGCATTACTGGTCAGGATCCCTGGCCTGCCGGATAACTTTATCTTCAAAAAAGGAATGAACCTGGTACCCTGGAAAGATGACATCTTCTGGATTGGGTCATCTTACGAATGGAATTTCACTCATGATCAGCCATCAGATATTTTCAGGGAACGGATGACAGCGGCCCTGCGCCAATGGGTAAAAGCTCCTTTTGAACTGCTGGAACACAAAGCATCTGTTCGCCCGGCTACACTGGAAAGGAGGCCATTTATAGGTTTCCACCCCCTGCATCCTGCTGTTGGCATTTTTAATGGCATGGGCACCAAGGGCTGCTCGCTGGGACCATTTTTTGCAAAAGAACTGGCCGCCCATCTCAAACATCAAACACCTTTACATCCCGAGGTTGACATACAACGCTTCCGGCGCATCCTGTCAAAACAATAACAGGCCTTAGTTTCGCCGGGTTTTATATTTTTGCGGCATCACCTTCAATTTATAGTCACATGCCGGAAGAAAAAATGTACGTCATTCCCGAACGTTTCAGAAAAGTTGAAAACCTTCACATCGTTTTCTGGCTCCTCAAAGATATCTGCTGGTGCATGCTATGGCGTCCGTTGGGAGTAGCCATGCTGGTACCTACATTAACAGTAGCCATACTCATTACCTGGCAAACAAGAAAGTTAACAGCAGAGTTGTATCACAACCTTGCAGTTACCTTCTGGATCTGTGCCAACGGCTACTGGATGATCGTTGAGTTCCTCGGAAAAGACGAACACCTCCGGATCTTTACCGTGATCCCCTTTAGCATTGGCTTATTCTTTATAGTAATGTATTACGGATTCATTCTGCCACGCGAACACAGAAAAGCAAAAATGGTTACCGTTGCGATAGAGGTAGAAGAAGAAAAACTGAAAGTATAAGCCCGGAAGTTTTATCAGTTCTGTTTAAAAGGAATATGCCCCCTGGATACCTTCCAGATATAGCCGTCTATAATATAGTGTGTGATCTGTGGCAATGCCAGTAATGGTACAATTATCGCCATTAACTCTTTGCCCGGTTCAAAATTGATCGCTGCAAATATGGGAAAAACGGTATCGTGCTCCTTCCATACCCAGGCGTCCCAAAGACCTTCTTCCACATAGGCAAAAAGAACAAGACTTACAATAAACAGCAGAACACCATAACGTGTAAAGAAGCGGCTCAATAGCTTTCCATAAGATTGTTGCTGAACAGTGGTTGCTTTTTTTCTTCCATGTATCCAGATCAAAGCCATATAAGGAATACCATGTGAAACCACATTCAGCAGGGTAAAAGCAAGATCGCCGTTAAAATACACAATGCCGAAATACCAGGATAAGAAAGTGCCGGCAATCACAAGATTACGGGGCAGGTTAAAAACATGTTGCCTGCTTACCAGTATCACCTCCTTTACAAGGTATACTGCAATAACCAGGTAATATAGCCAGGTAGCTATCCCATCAAGCAAGGGCGCCTGGAAATACAGAAAATCACCTTCTACAAACCAGTTGAAATTACGGGGTGCATGCAGATGCCAGTACAATATGGGATAAAAAGTGGCATAATATATAGCCACCTTATCAATAAAACGATTCCATTTGCTGAAAGCCTCTTTACGGGAATAGATCCGCATAAAGCCATATTGCTGCCGTACAAAATGATATACAGCCAGGTAAGCCAATATTCGCCAGAACACCACCGGGCTCAAGGCATACACAATCACCGCAAATAGCAATGCTACCGCGGGGATAACAATTAATACATTCTTCTGTTGCCGGAATGTTTCTTTATCAAAATAGGTTCTGTATAACGTACTGTACACATGCGCCACATCAATGCACAATATCAGTACCACCCACCACCAGGTAGAGATCCCCTGCTCATTGTGAAAAATGCCCGGAAACAACAGGATCACCAGTAATGACAAAAAAGGTGGAGCAATGATAAAGGCCCCATCCAGTAATGCATTATCAATCCATGGCTGTTTCTTCATAGCAGGTTTATTTCAGACTGATTGTAATAACAGTTGAGCAGCACGGATACCCTGGTAAAAACCTTCCTCAAAAATAGAGATGCCCGCTAGGTCTGTATGCGCAAAAAAGATACAGTTATTAACAGGCTGAGACAATAAATGCCGGGCCTCATTATAAACAAAGTTCTTTCCTGGTTGTATCATGGCATGTCCCCATACCATTACGTCAATATGTTTTACTTTCTCCCGGATATCTTCATGAACCGGTTCAAGTTCCTGCAATATCAACTCTGCCCATTCAGCCTGCGTGCGTTGCAAAGCCTGTTTACGTTCAGTAACAGGGTCTGCTTTTGTTAAAGGCCTGTAATACGTAAGTACTTTCACAGGTACCAGTTGCTCCAGAAGCTGGTGAGTGGCCTCCACATAACCCAACGATTCACTTCCATACACAACATTATCCCAGCTCAGTGGCTCCCCGTTACGTTCAGCCAATGAGTCAGTAGTAATGTTTGCTACCATCCAGGGACTATAAGAGAAATGCTGTTGTACCAGTGACTGCCTTTCAGGAAACTGCTTTAATAACCGTTGCGTAACAAACTGTGGTGTGCAGATGACACATTTATCGGCCACCAGCTTCTTTACTTGCTTACCGGTAAGATCATAATATTTCACAGCTACCTTATCATTAACATGCTCCACCGATAAAACAACTGAACTAACCTGTATCTTATCCTGGTAATCTTTGCACAATTGCTCAGCCAGCCATGCATTGCCCTGGGGCCACGTAATCACGTCATTCGGTTTGGCATTGGCAGCAATACCTTTACGGCCGGCAAAATAGTGAATACCAGCCCAGGCAGAAGTTTCATCATACCTGGTTCCAAAATCATCACGACAACAATAGTTAGCATACCAATGCAGGTAAGATGAGGTATAATTATGCTGCAGCAACCATTCTTTCATGGTAATGCTATCCAGTTGCTTCCATTCTTCATCCTGCGACGAATCATTTACCGGTATGGCAAAAGCATCTTTCCCATCTTTTCCTTTCTGTTGGCGAAAAACTTCCATCTGTTGCATGAAATGTCTTATCTCTTCATTCTCTTTAGCAGGAACACCCAGGTGTGGCACCAGTCCATTTTGCCAGGAACCATTGATAAAAAGTCTTTCCTCTGGTTCAAAACACAGGTAATATTCATTGTACACCGGAAGCCCCTGTTCATTATATCCTGCAACTACATTACACTCCTGCAAAAAAGACAAATACTCTTCCAGGTTATTATTAGGCAATGGTACATAATGTGCTCCCCAGGGATAAGCAGAAATTTCGTTCCTGCCACTGGCAGCATTACCACCGTACTTTTTCTCCAGGTCAAACACCACAAAATCTTTACGACCACTTCTATGCAACCATCTTGCTGCAGACAATCCGCTAATACCTCCGCCAATAATGGCAACACCGATATATTCAGTAGAAACAGGCTCCGACTGTATGGAATTATCCCGCAACAGGTGACCCGCAGCAGCCGAAGCGCCGATTACAGCACCAGGAATTACCCGTTTACGGTTAGCACTGCATTTCGCCAGCAACCAGCCGATGCCGGAAAGCCCTACCGCATATTGTATAAAGGAACGTCTGCGCATCATTGCTGTAAATAATGATTCCATTCATCTTCAAAATAGGTAACCAGCGACTGGTTATTCAGCTTATTTACTGTTAACACCGAAGTTGTCTTCATATCATCAGGAAATACCATCATCTGCTGTACAGTAGCAGCATTTACATACTTTAATCCATCGGGATAATGATCCGGTACATGGTAGGCGCTGCCTTTCATAGCCAGTATATACCCCCATTCACCAAAGGAAGGCACCATATTGTGATAAGGAACCGTATGAAAACCTACAGACTGGATGGTCTGGTCAATACACCAGAAGGATTTGGGAGCCACAAAAGGAGAGGTCGATTGTATTACAGCCATACCAGCAGGTGCAAGCGCCTGCCACAATAAACGGTAAAATGTATTAGAGTACAATTTACCAATGGCAAAATTGGAGGGATCAGGAAAGTCTACTACAATAAAATCAAACTGCTGTTGATTATTCTTGAGCCAGATAAACGCATCTGCATTTTTTACCGTCACGCGCTTATCCAGTAGAGAATGCTGATTGATCTGCATCAGCATTTCATTGCCCGTAAACATCCTCGTCATTTCTGCATCAAGGTCCACCAGTGTAACTGTAGCCACTGTAGGATACTTTAATATTTCACGCACAGCCAGTCCATCACCGCCTCCCAGTACCAATACATGCTTAGGCTCATGCACAGCTTGCAAACCAGGATGCACCAATGCTTCGTGGTAACGATATTCATCGGCTGAACTGAACTGCAGATTACCATTCAGAAAAAGCCTCAGCTCTCTCCTGTTTCTGGTAATTACAATACGCTGGTACGGAGAAGAAACCGCAAAGATCACCCGATCGTTATAAGTAACAGTTTCCGAATAATTTAAAATACGTTCTGAATAAATAAAAGCAGCCAGTTGTGCTACTATCAGGAAAATACCGGCAGCCCTGATCATCCCTGCCGGCCTGATCTCCTTTTCAAACTTAAAAGTAAGCAGCAGGCCTACTGCAATATTGAGAATACCAAAGAATAAGGAAGTACGTATAAGACCCAGGTAAGGGATCAGCAATAAAGGAAAAATAATAGAGGCCAGTAATGCACCGATATAATCAAAGGTAAATACCCTTGATACAAGGTCTTTAAAAGCAACCTTATCTTTCAATATCCGCATCAAAAGGGGGATCTCCAAACCTACCAGAACCCCGGTTAAAAAAACAAACGAGTATAGTACTATCTTAAAGGAGCTTACCAACGGAAACAACACAAACAATACAGGTGCGCTGAATCCCCCTACAAATCCTACCAAAAGCTCTATCTGCACAAACCAGCGTAGCAGGTTGCGGGTAAAATACTTAGACAGGAAAGAGCCTACCCCCATTGAAAAGAGGTAAACACCTATTATAAAAGAAAACTGTGTTACAGAATCACCCAACAAATAGCTGGCCAGT
The DNA here is from genome assembly GCA_047602185.1 of Chitinophagaceae bacterium. Taxonomy (GTDB): domain Bacteria; phylum Bacteroidota; class Bacteroidia; order Chitinophagales; family Chitinophagaceae; genus PMP191F. Next base: position 3,717,045 of record JASGHY010000001.1, read on the forward strand.
GTACCGGCCACCAGTTCATAGATCAAACCACAGGTGGCTATTACAAAAACAGCCAGCAACAATAACAACTGCATACAACCCTTTTAGTGAATAGCCGAGGCAATAATAATGGCAATCGCCAGCATAAAGAAACCAGCAACCAGTGCCAGCGCCGTATTCTGTTTCTCTACTATCTCCTTCCACAAATTATGACGCGGGGTAATTACTTCAATAATAACAAACGTAACCACCAATACGCCAATGCCCAGGAAGGCATACAATAACGAGTTAAGGATGGGGCTCAAAACAAGAAGAGTATCCATATACTGACAGGTAATTATTGTTTATGAATTTATTTATGATAGCCCGGACCGCTTGCGCTCCAGGTCTGGGTATTATTAAATGTAAAAATGCGCCAGCCGGTAAGGTTTGCATATACCATCCAACCCAATATGGAAATGGCAAATATGTAGAACCAGCCCGATCCATTAAAATTGAAGTTTCTCATATTTTACTCGTTTTGCCAGGAGAAAGGGCTGTTTTCCCAACGGACTCCTTCCTGGCGATATGCATAGATCATTAATATAATAGGTGGCGCCATCAGCATGAGACCAAACAACCAGAAATTTCTCCACATGGGTATATCATAAGTTGCCTTCACCGTAAACTCTTTCACGGTACTCGCAGGTGCTCTTGAAGGATAGATCTGCAGAAGATAGTTGCCGCGTGGTACCGAAGGAATAATAATATCATCACTGGGGCTTCCTTCCGACCAGCTTTCGCCATCCTCATATCCTGTATAGTATTCTATTCCCTTCTCTGCAGCAAATTCATCCCCGTTATCTTTATTCACCAATACAAAGTTTACTTCCAACCAGTCGTTCGCAACCGGAGCGCTGACATCAAGTTTTATATTACTCCGCCATTTATCAAGCTTAAAAGGTCCGGCAACAATAGGCTCAAATGTTGTTGCTGTGTCGTTATAAAAATAGGTAGTGTTTTCATACAACACCTGCTCCTTGTTCTGGATGGCTGTAACTGCAAAAAGCACTATAAATAAAATAAATGCGATGACTGTATTGCGTAGCAATGCGTCCGGATGCATAAACCCCTTTACGGGTTCTATAACACCCATCCCGATCTTATAAGGCCGCGTCACATTATCTTCTCCAAATGCCTCCCATAGCTCATCACCTGTAATATGCCTGGCCTTATACCATGTATGCCCCTGGCCCCCGTATTCGCGGATCCACATCTCGGGAGGGGCAATGTATTCCATACATTTAACATTGCCGTCATTAAAAATATTCTCTGCAAACTCACCCCTGCAATCTGTTATCTTAAAGCTGTACTCGTTGAATAATTTATAATGCTGCTTATGAAAAGTAAAACTGTTAGCACGGTATATTAATACTGGCGCATTCTGCTCTTCCGTAAGAAAGATCCAGTTCCCATTGAATTCCGACAAAAATGCAAACCCTGTTTCCGCATTGAACAAGGTGTACTCCCGCCAGTTATAGCCTTCAGCATCCTCTTTCTGCGTGTATCCGATCACTTCATATAAAGTACCATCCAGTTTACCTTTTGAATACAGTAAAATAGCCGGATCTGTTTTCAATTGAGTACGGGATCGTAACTTCGCTATACCATTATTTCCTATAATATGCCTCGCCCCGCATTGAGGGCAGGCGAAGGACTGTGATAAAGGAAATGCTCTGAAACCAATAACAGCCTTACACTGCTCACAGGCAAACTCTTTTAATACCCCACCAACATCTTCAGTACGCAAACCGGTCAGGTCCAGTTTTTTAGGCGTTACATAATGCATCCTGAAGCAGATAAAACCATTATCACGATTAATATAAATGAGCTTCAGCCTGCTGCCATCCCCTGCAGCCAATTCCTTATCTGCAAAAAAGCCATTTGCATCAAAACACCAGGTCTCCCCTTCTATCAACTGCTTACTACAATTATCCTTTCGTTCAACTATATATTTCCTTCCTTCTTCCAGTTCATAGTTCTTGTCATTGAAGTTTTTCAATTCCAGCTCAGAAAAAGAGATCGCCTTATTCAAACCTGTTCTTTCCAGCACGGTCAGTGCCCCTCCGCATTCAGCCAACATAAGTATGCTACCACCACCGATTAGCATGGTCCAAAAACACACAACACTCTCTTCATAGTAACATACTACTCTGCCAATGATCTCAAACATTTTACCATCGAACTCTCCCTTTGTACCCAACCTGATAATACCAGGTATTTTATCTGTAACAGGCTTCAGGTTGACATTGGTCTGCAAAACATCTGCATCAGTTCTCTCCAACGGCGTTCTACATTGCTGACAAATAATAGCATTGGTGTTTGCTGCTCTGAAAGTAACAGCAGCTTTGCAGGACGGGCAGCTATAAAGACCTGTAACAGACATGGTAATTTTTTATCTTTTTAGCTGTTGTTGAGCAATGATAGTGGCGGAGAAAAATTCAACGATCTCAGCAAACAGTTGCTGACCCGTATTATCATTATTACGCTGATAGTTGGAAAGATAGATATCCATATTCACCCTGCTATATTCGGGCCATGTATGAAAAGAAAGATGTGATTCGCTGAGACAGATCACCGCTGTAAACCCTCCCGGATTAAAATTATGATACACTTCGCCCAGATTGATTAGGCCATAAGCAGGGATCGCCCGGTCAAGAAAGGCCTTCAGGCTACTGAAATTACTTAGTACTGTAGTTTGTTCAGAATGTAATTCGGCAACAATGTGCATGCCGGGTTGATAGCTCATAAGCACTCGGTTGCACCAAAAATAAAAGTATTGGAGCAATATGAAATAAAAATCCCCGGCAAATAATCAGTATGCCGGGGATACACTTATAATTAAAAAAGTATAATTCTTACGCGGCCAGCTTTTTCCGTGCATTATTCACCACTACAATCGGATCCTGTCGCAGCAGATTGCTCATTGCTGCATATAGCGTAGGCAGTTCATGACGCAGGCGAATAGGATTTTCAAAAAACACTTCCACACTCACAGCCCAGAATTCGTGATAATTGGTACCGGCATAATCACCCAGTACGTTCTTGGAACCGGTCTGCATCGATTCAAAGATGGGACGGGCAACCTTAGAGAAGTTCTTAAACTCTTTTTTAAAGTGTTTGTCTTCTTCAGTCTGTGTAATAAAATTCACGTACGCCAGCGCATGTCCCATTTCATGTAAACCAACATTACAGTTAGGACTTAATCCGCTAACCCCTTTCAGAAAATTATCCCAGGAAAGATAAATACCACTGTGATCTACATGCCCCTGGAATGGACGTGAATAAAAGCCATAGTGATAATCATCCTTCAGCACATAGATATCCTTAAAATAATTGAGATAATATTTTTCAAGACCAAACGTAAGTTGAATAGCCACAGCACTGATCAGTACCGGCATTTCTACATTTTCATTTACCTCGATATAGTGAAAACGTTTTGATTTACGGAATAAGAAAGTGCGGAATAAAAAGCGCTTTTGATCTTCCTGTGAAAGGCGGTTATAATAACGAAGATTGCGGGAAACAATTGAGTGGTAAATACTTTCCTGGTCCAGGAACAACTTCTGCTGACGCTTTACATACAGGCGATGATAAAGATTACTTACTGGTACGTGTAGTAGGATTACACTGATTACCACGAGGAAAATGAACAAAATTTCCATAAGGGCTCCATTTTTTCTTTTTGTGAAATGCAGGTACGAGTCAACGGATTGAGTACGGTCTTCACAAAGTTTGGATTCGAAAAAACGGTCTTTCGGGAATGGTGGAAATTTTACACAGGCAAGTAGTGATTCAAAGAAAACACACTAATCACCGTACAAAATAGAAAGTTTTTTTAAAAAATGAAAGTAGTGTGAAAAAAATTATGAACTCTTTATAATTTATTGGTTATAAACCTCTTCTATGGGCTCCAGCAAAATACTTTCCGACAAGGGATCCTGGTTCAGTAAAACACACATCGAACGATAAAGTTCAGGCAGCAGGGCACGAAATGCCTGGGGCTGTTCAAAAAACTTCTCTACAGATACCGCCCAGAACTCGTTGTAATTGGTAGCGGCATAACTCCCCAGCAGGTAATTACCCCGCAATTGTATCTCCTCAAAAACCTTCCTGCCTGTCCTGGTAAATACCATAAACCGCTTACGAAAACCGTTGTCCTCGCTTTCATCTGATATAATATTTACATATGCCAGTGCATGAGCCCATTCATGCAATCCTACGTTATCCCCGTCATTATAATTCGCAAATGACGCCAGGAAGTTTTCCCATGAAAAAAACACGCCTTCCTCACTCACATGGCCCTGAAAAGGCACTTCACTACCGGCATACTGGTACTTATTGGGGAGAATATATATGGTAGTAAAATGGTCCAGCAGGTAATTATCCAATCCAAATGTAAGCTGTACGGCAGCAGCACTGATAAGCAGCGGAATACGCTCTTCTCTTTCAATATTATTAAACCTGAACTCTTTGGCAGACATAAATACCAGCGTACGGTGCAGGAACAGCTCCTGCTGTTCTACTGCAAGCTGGCGATAGTATGGCATATACTGCCGCAAAATGTCATCATACTTTGCATGCCCCAGCCAGTACAGTCGCCGGGCACGACGGTAAAGCACTTTATCCCGTACCAGGTTCATAACCCTTTTACTAAACACCGGCAACCAGTAAAGCACCATTACCGTACAGAAAATGATCAGCATAAACACCAGCAGAGTACCTGCAGAAGGCATTTTAAGGTCGCCGTTCTCGGCCTGTAAAGCTACAGTATGGGAAAGCGTAGCATGGTGCAGCGTATCCTGCAGTCCGATAGGTGGTGTATCGCGGGTTTGAAGAAGGATATTAGTAGAATCCTGAGGCATTCGGGCGTGAAAATAATCATTTCCGGCAAAGTGCAGCAGCTTTGGGAACCATTCCCGTTTTCAGTTACCTTTGCACCTCACCAGTAGAAATTATAAAAAATAGTTATGTACAGAACGCATACCTGTGGCGAATTACGGCTCTCTCACGCAGCCCAGTCAGTTACACTGGCAGGATGGGTACAGACCATCAGGAAGTTTGGCAGCACCTTAACATTCGTTGACCTCAGGGACCGCTATGGAATTACCCAGTTAGTATTTGGAGAAGACCTGAATGCACAGTTGGATCAGCAGCCGCTGGGTCGCGAGTTTGTATTACAGGCTACCGGCGTTGTATCTGAGCGTACCAACAAAAACCCCAATATCCCTACCGGCGATATTGAAATAAAACTGACCTCCTTTACCATTCTTAATAAATCAGTTACTCCCCCCTTCACTATCCAGGATGATACAGATGGTGGCGATGACCTGCGCATGAAGTTCCGTTACCTCGACCTGCGCCGTAACCTGGTAAAGAAAAATCTTGAATTGCGCTATGCTGTAAACCGTGCAGCCCGTAATTACCTGCACGAACAGCAGTTCATGGATATAGAAACGCCTTTCTTAATTAAGAGTACACCCGAAGGTGCACGTGACTTTGTGGTTCCGTCACGCATGAACCCCGGGCAATTTTACGCACTGCCACAGTCGCCCCAAACCTTCAAGCAATTGCTGATGGTAAGTGGTTACGATAGATATTACCAGGTGGTAAAATGTTTCCGTGACGAAGATCTGCGTGCAGACCGTCAGCCGGAGTTTACACAGATCGACTGCGAAATGAGCTTTGTGCAGCAGGAAGATATTCTCAACATGTTTGAGGGCATGATAAAGCACATCTTCAAAGCAGTAAAAAATATCGACATTACTGAGCAGGTACAACGCACTACCTGGGAAAATGCAATGTGGCAATATGGTAATGACAAACCAGACATCCGCTTTGGAATGCAACTGGCCAATCTCAAATTTCCGCAACATACTTTCCCGGAAAAGAAAAATGCATTTGCCACAGCCAGTGTTGACAATGCTATTGAAAATGCAGGATTTGGCGTATTTGACAATGCCGAAACCGTGGTGGCCATTGCTGTACCCGGCGCTGCTGAATATACACGTAAACAGCTCGATGAGCTGACAGACTGGGTAAAACGCCCGCAGATCGGCATGAGTGGTTTGATCTACGTTCGCTGTGGTGCTGATGGCTCATTCAAAAGCAGCGTAGACAAATTCTTTGATAGCAGCAAACAGGAAGCCATTGCCAAAGCTGTTGGCGCAGGCAAAAGCGACCTTATCCTGATATTGGCCGGTGCAGAAGAAAGAACCCGCAAGGCAATGAGCGAACTCCGTCTTGAAATGGGCGAGCGTCTTGGATTGCGTAAAAAAGATGAATTCAAATTACTGTGGGTACTCGATTTCCCGTTGTTCGAATACAGCGAAGAAGACAACCGTTGGGTAGCACGTCACCATCCGTTCACCTCGCCCAAACCCGATCAGATCGATACGATGATCAATAACAACCCGGTGATTGAAAATGCCAAAGAATACCTCAAACATCCTTATGCCAATATCAAGGCAAATGCGTATGACATGGTATTAAATGGTAATGAGATCGGTGGTGGTTCTATCCGTATCTTCCAGCGTGAGCTGCAGGAAAAAATGTTTTCAGCACTGGGCATGAGCACTGAAGAAGCACTGCACAAATTTGGTTTCCTGCTGGGGGCTTTTGAATACGGCGCTCCTCCACATGGTGGTATTGCATTTGGCTTCGACAGGCTTTGTTCTATTATGGGTGGCAGCGAAAGTATCCGTGACTTTATTGCGTTCCCCAAAAACAACAGTGGCCGCGATGTAATGCTGGATGCTCCTTCCTCCATCGACGACAAACAACTGACCGAACTGCAGATCAAACTGAATTTGCAATAAGCAATAAGAACAATTAATTTTAAACCGGGCCGGAAGCCCGGTTTTTTTATGAAGAAATTTTTGTTGCTCCGGATACTGGCAATTGTTTACCTGGTTGTCGTGTCGTTCGCTTTTATTATTCAATTAGCAACTATCAATAACGAAAGAAACACTACCGATGCCTGGGCGTTCTTCTGCCTGATGATTTCACTCATTAACATGATATGCCAGAGTATTGTCATACTTATTATATATCATAAATATTATCCGGCTACAGAAATAAGAACAAGCAGCATGGTTTTTCATCGCATCGTATTTGTATCAAGCTGGGTATGCCAGGCATTCCTGTTATTTGCAGTTGTAGGTTTTTTTTTTACTGATTCGGATATTTCGTCACTTACACAGGAAGATTTTATTATTGCAGGTACAGTATTGCTCATAATAGCAATTAATATAATTCAAACACTTGGTGCTCGCAGGATCGTAAAAACTATCCGGAAAAATTATTTTGTACAGCTAGAAGAAGCATTCGCATAGCATAAAGTTATTGACAATGAACAAACTCCCCACCTCCTGGAAAGTATTTCGCACCGGCTGCATTGTACAGATGGTGCTGGTTGCATTACAGTTTGTGTTCACAGTAAACTGGATCTTCAGAACTACGTTTGTGATCACGGCCTTGCTTGAAGCTATTGCCTATGTTCTCATTTTTGTGTTCCTGTACAAAGGCTTATCCTTACTGAATGATAACTACCCGGATATACCACTTACAGTAAAACAAAAGAAACAATTCAACTGGCTGTTCATCATTAACTTGTTACTGATCGCTTTTCTTTTTGCAGAGATCATTGCAGAGTGGCGTGCAACAGTACCACTGCTAATGCTGTTAAACGCTGGTTTCGGTCTTTATTTTTTGATAGGATATCCACTCTTTCTGGTGACCCTCATCTTTCTTTTCCATCTTATATTCCTGGTAGGCATGGCAAAGCTCCGTGGAGAAATTCATACCAATGCCATGAACGATTGGGACAAACTGGGCGAAGAAAATTCACCGGGCATCTTCAAAGAATAAAACTTGTATATGCTACCACTTAAATGGAGAATATTCAGGGTTATTAATACACTGCACATAGTAGGTAGCTGTGCATTTTTCACTATGATCATGTACTGGACTTACCCTTTACGATTTGCCAACGCATTTGATATACTTGCATTCCTGTTACTAACAATTGGTCTTACCTCTCTGCTTGTAAATGGCATCTTCAATATCCTGCTGCTAGAAAAATATTATCCTGACAAATATCCATCCGGCTCATTTTTAAATTTCTCCACACTATTGTACATCATGGCCATCCTTACAATTATTGCACTGGTTGTCCTCACCACATGGATCAGTATCGAATTCTGGTCCCGTGAACGTTCTTCGTATTACAATCCGCTTAGAGTTCGGCAGGTAATGATAATGGCCTTATGTTTCACCATTGTACTTACCGGCATATATGTTATCAGCCTACAACTTCATTTGCGCAAAACCATCCGTCGCAACCATATTGCTATGGTAGAAGGTTTTCTTGATACCGAAAACACCCCTTAAACAGTAACAGTATTTAATATCCGCGTACCACTCAGGATACGTATCTTTAAGTATGCGGAAAATGTACCTTTTCTATCTCTTTTTCGTAACGATCCTGGTTGCCTGCCAAAAGGATGTAAAAGATGAAAGTACTGTAGCTGCCACCAGCTTCAAGAACCTTAGCTATGGCACCGATGCTCAGCAGAAAATGGATCTTTATCTCCCTGCCGGCCGCGACACTTTTGCCACACCACTGCTCATCATGATCCACGGTGGTGCATGGGTGGAAGGCGATAAGGCCGATTTCAATGATTTCGTTTCCGTCCTGCAGCAAAGATTTCCCCGTTACGCTATTGCCAATATCAATTACCGGCTTTTTACAGGCGGACAGAACAAATTCCCTACGCAGGAAAACGATATAAGAACCGCTGTACAATGGCTGCTCGGTAAATCACTCGAATACAAATATTCACACAAGATCATTTTACTGGGAGCCAGCGCAGGCGCTCATTTAGCCCTCTTGCAGGGATATAAATATGATACCATCGGCAAGCCACTGGCCGTTATCTCCTTTTTTGGCCCTACAGACATGACTGCTCTGTACAACGCAGCAGCGAATCCCTACGTACCTGTATTGCTCACACAGATCATGAGCGGAACGCCAACACAAAACCCATCGCTTTACCAGCAATCAAGCCCTGTTCGCTATGTAAAAGCAGGACTGGCGCCTACCTTATTGCTACAGGGCGGTGTTGATGATATTGTTCCTCCTGCACAGGCTACACTTTTGAACAATGCGCTACAGGCCGCAGGTATTACTCACCAACTGGTATTATATCCTTCAGAAGGACATGGCTGGACAGGCGCCAATCTCGACGATTCCATCAATAAGGTTACTGTTTTTCTGCAACAGTACGGCGGCTAAAACTTCCCTCACGGCTCTGCACTTTTTTGTTACTTTGCTACCATGAAACAAGCGTTACAACCACTGGCAGAAAGAATGAGACCCGAAGGGCTGGAAGATCTGGTTGGACAAGAACATCTTGCAGGCAAAGGCAGCATCTTACGAACTTCTATTGAACAGGGCAAAGTGCCCTCCATGATCCTATGGGGACCACCCGGCACCGGCAAAACCACCATTGCCAATATTATAGCCCATACATTACAGGTTCCTTTTTACACACTCAGTGCTATCAGCTCGGGGGTAAAGGAAGTACGTGAAGTAATTGAGCAGGCCAGGAAACGGGATAAGGCAATCTTATTCATTGATGAAATTCATCGTTTTAATAAAGGACAACAGGATGCTTTACTGGGCGCTGTAGAAAAAGGCATCATTACACTCATTGGCGCAACCACAGAAAACCCATCATTCGAGGTCAACAGTGCCTTGCTGAGCCGTTCACAGGTCTATGTACTGAAAGCATTGGATCAGAAAGACCTGGTACAACTGATGCACAATGCGCTCGAAAAAGATGAGATCCTCAGCACCAAAAAAGTTGAGCTCAGAGAAACCGAAGCACTTATCAATATTTCCGGTGGTGATGCGCGTAAACTGTTAAACCTTTTCGAATTGGTAATTGATACGCTGGGCGATAATGCAGTGATCACGGATGAAAAAGTAATGAAGATCGCACAACAGCGTATTGCGTTATATGATAAAAGCGGTGAACAACACTACGATATTATTTCAGCCTTTATCAAATCCATCAGGGGCAGTGACCCCAATGGTGCTGTGTATTGGTTAGCAAGAATGATTGAAGGAGGAGAAGATATTAAATTTATTGCACGCCGCATGGTCATCTTAGCCAGCGAAGATGTTGGCAATGCCAATCCTACTGCACTGGTACTCGCCAATACCACATTTGAGGCTGTCAACAAAATTGGTTATCCCGAGGCGCGCATTATTTTATCGCAATGCGCGGTATATCTTGCTACCTCACCCAAAAGCAATGCTTCCTATGTAGCTATCGATGCAGCACTGGCTGCCGTACGGCAATATGGCGATCTCCCCGTACCATTACATATCCGTAATGCGCCTACCAAACTCATGAAGAACATGGACTACGGTAAGGATTACAAATATTCACATAGCTACGAAGGAAACTTTGCAGCACAGGAATACCTTCCCAATGAAATTGCAGGCACTAAATTTTTCGATCCCGGCAAAAATGCCCGCGAAGAAGAAATACGCCGATACCTCAAAGGACTCTGGGGAGAAAAATATCGGTATTAAAATTTAAGAGTGGGCAGAGAACGGAAAAACCGGAAGTCCGGAAGAAAGTTGGAAGGTTGATAAGTTGACAAGGAATAGGGGATCAGGAATCTGTGTTAGCAGTTGTGTAGGGAACAAAGCCCGTAAATGCAGAACCCGAAACACTAAACTCTAAACCCGAAACAGTCTCACGTCTCACGATTCAAATTCACTTTTCACAAATTAAACCATGCAGTGGACCAATAAACTTTTCAACGAGCTTACGCCAAACGAACTCTATGCCATTCTCCAATTGCGTAGCGAAGTATTTGTAGTAGAACAAAATTGTGTATTCCTCGATCAGGATGACAAAGACCAGCATTGTTATCACCTCATGGGTTGGGAAGAAAACCTACTTTGTGCTTATACAAGATTAGTACCTGCAGGAATTTCTTATGAAGAACCTTCCATTGGCCGTGTAGTAACTTCCCCTAAAGCCAGAAAGAAAGGATATGGAAGAGAACTTATGCACGAGTCTATAAATACCCTCTATAAATTATGGGGTAAGTCCGCAATAAAAATAGGAGCTCAACTATACCTTAAGGATTTTTACGAATCCATTGGTTTTCAGCAAACCAGCGATGTTTATATGGAAGATGGCATACCCCACATAGAAATGCTACTACAGTAAATACAGCAACACACATTAGTAATACTACTTAGTATTGTAACTAACGTTTAGTTTTTTTTCCACACAACACACAAAAACAAACATTTCCGCGTTTGTTTATATGTATCCGCGTACGCTATTTTAGCAGCGGAATCCTTTGACCATCTGAAAACTAAAATCTGATATTCAATGAAACAGAAACTACACTTTTCTGTAAAGGGGTGTTGTGTACTTGCTATGTTACTCTTAGGCTCTGCATCTTCATTCAGCCAGTACAACGGAGAAAAGACATCATTCTGGGAAGCGGGTATTACTTTAGGCCCCTCAAACTTCCTCGGCGACCTTGGCGGTAATGCCGGTAAAGGAACATCCTTCCTCAAAGACAACAACTTTTCCATGACCAAGTTAACGGTAGGTTTATATGCAACCTATCAACCCAATGAATGGCTCGGTGTACGACTTGCAGCCAACTTTGGTACACTTGAAGGAGATGATGCTGTTATTAAAGGAAAAGGTGGCTATGAAGAAGCCCGTAAATTGCGTAACTCAAACTTCAGATCAAAGTTTCAGGAAGGATTAGTAATGCTGGAACTGTATCCTACCGCTTTGATTGAGCCAGATCCTACCGACGTATTTGGCAGACTGAGACCTTATGGTGTAATTGGTGTTGGTGTATTCCACTTTAACCCACAGGGCACCGATCCTGCAACGGGTGATTGGGTGAATCTTGCACCATTGCATACTGAAGGACAAGGTTTCGCTGAATATCCCGACAGGAAACCTTATAAACTTACACAGCTCAACATCCCAATGGGCGTTGGTGTAAAATATTTCATCAGCGAGGCTGTAAACGTAAGCCTGGAGATTCTCCACCGCAAAACATTTACAGATTACATTGATGACGTAAGTACTACCTACGTTGATCCTGCATTATTCTATCAGAACATGCCATTAGCACAGGCGCAGCTTGCAGAAAGAATGGCCAATAAAAGTGGCAATGGCGGTTCTACAAGATTTTCTGCCGGTGATAAAAGAGGAACAGCAACAAACAATGATGCTTACTACTCTGTAGGAATTAAACTGGGCTTCCGTTTGGGTGCTAACAGCAACAGTCGCTGGAACAACTCAACACGCTGTCCGTTAAGATTCTAAGCTTTGAGATAATAAAAATGTAATATCGCCCGTTTTTGATCCGTACCCTTTACTTACCTTTTTACAAAAGGTGTAGCATGATAATACTTATACCCTTTAGAAAACATATTGTCCGAATTACCACCGCTTCTGTAATTGCTGCCTGCATTTGTTTTGCAGGCAATACACAGGCAGGTACCTTACCCAGCACCGGCAACAATTTACCGGTACGTGATACCATCCTGGTACAGGTACAAACTTCCAGTAAAAAACATAAGATCAAACTTTATCCCAACGCAAGTCACGAAGTACTATTCTTCAGTGTGGAAGGCGATGCAGGTAAAGCATACCAGTTATTTATGTTCAACATGGAAGGCGTGTTGGTAAAGCAGGCCAATATAAAAAACAACCAAACTACTGTATTAAATAATATAGAAAAAGGTAATTACCTGTTTGAAGTATTCAGCAACGACCAGCGAATAGAAAATGGACAGGTCATTATCCGTTAGTTAATTACAGTAAACAAAGTTCTTTGCTTTTCCATAACTAATGACCAATAAGCAGCAGGGAAATTAGTAGAATCCGAATATCCGGTTGAGTCAAAACCTGATCCGTTCCCTATTGTTTAGTACCCTGATTATCATAAAAGATTTTATTAATCATTCCCTGCACTCGCTTATTGGGTCAATACGAATAATACTAAACTTCTTCTGGTTCATTCCAGTATCCTCAATAGCCTGCGATGAGTAATTGCAGGCTATTTGTATTTTAAGCCCTCAGGAAAAAAGGATCTGGGAAAAATCATGAACTAAACACAAAAAGAAATAGGTTACAGGTCCCGGCCAAAGCCACACCCATAACCTATCAATTGTATTACTTATAACTTATAACCTAAAACTTACAACCTGTATTTCGCGTTCCTTGTGCCTTTCTTCTTAAACCTTTCTCATTCTTCATTCCACATTTCTAATTCCTTATTTCCTTCCGTCTTAAACCTATAACCTACAACTTAAAACTTACAACCTTTACTTCAGCTCCTCCTTCAAATACTTCCCCGTATGACTTCTCTTCACTTTCAACAGGTCTTCCGGTGTTCCCTCAAATAACACCTCTCCACCTCCATCGCCACCTTCAGGGCCAATATCAATAATGTGATCAGCCACTTTAATAACATCCATATTGTGCTCTATCACCAACACGGTATTACCACGGTCTACCAGTTTATACAATACCTCCAGCAAATGCTGAATATCTTCAAAATGCAAACCGGTAGTAGGTTCGTCAAGGATATAAAAAGTTTTACCGGTATCCTTTTTAGCCAGTTCGGTAGCCAGTTTTACACGCTGCGCTTCGCCCCCACTCAGTGTTACAGCAGACTGCCCTAGCGTAATATACCCCAGGCCTACCTCCTGCAATACTTTAATCTTACGATAGATATAAGGTACATTCTGGAAAAACTCTACAGCCTCATCCACTGTCATATCCAGTACATCGCTGATAGATTTTCCTTTATAGCGGATCTCCAGTGTTTCACGATTATAACGTTTCCCCTGGCATTTCTCACAATGCACATATACGTCAGGCAAAAAGTTCATCTCGATTACGCGCATACCTCCGCCTTCACAAACATCACAACGGCCGCTTTTCACGTTGAATGAAAAACGCCCTGCATTATAGCCGCGTATTTTAGCCTCAGGTACCGATGCAAATAATGTTCTGATATCAGTAAAGAAGCCACAATAAGTAGCAGGGTTACTGCGCGGAGTACGGCCAATAGGCGACTGATCGATCTCGATCACTTTATCAACATGCTCCAATCCCTTAATGCTCTTGTACTCCAATGGAGTCATCTTTGAATTGTAAGCATGCTTGCTCAGGATAGGATACAAGGTTTCGTTGATCAGGGTCGATTTACCACTGCCACTCACCCCTGTTACAACTATCAGCTTACCCAATGGAAATACAACATCAATATTTTTAAGGTTATTACCTTTCGCACCTTTCAGCTCCAGCTTTTTCCCATTCCCTTTACGACGCTCTTTAGGAACTGCAATTTCACGATGGCCGTTCAGATAAGAAGAAGTAAGTGTATCCAGCTTCAGCAATGCATCAGGTTGTCCCTGTGCTACCACCCTGCCTCCATGAAAACCAGCCTTAGGACCAATATCGATCAGGTGATCCGCAGCCATCATAATATCTTTATCATGCTCCACCACCAATACACTGTTACCGATATTACGCAGGTTCTTCAAAGCATCTATCAAACGTTGGTTATCGCGCTGGTGCAATCCAATACTCGGCTCATCCAATATATAGGTAATACCCTGCAATTGCGAACCGATCTGTGTAGCCAGTCTTATACGTTGCGATTCCCCACCGCTCAGTGTGCGTGAAGCCCTGTTAAGTGTAAGATAAGTAAGCCCCACATCCAGCAGAAATTGCAAACGCTCGCGGATTTCCTTCAACACATCTTTCGCAATGGCATTCTGTTTATTGCTCAGTCTTTTCTCAATCCCGCCAAACCATACCATTAGCTTATCCAGGTTAAACTCACTCAGCTCTGCAATATTCTTCTCATCAACTTTAAACCAAAGGCTTTCTTTCTTCAATCTGGCACCATCGCAGGTTTCACATTTCCTCAACTCCATATACTTCTCCACCCATTCACGCAATGCATCTGTTGCATTACCTGAAAACCAGCGTTTCAGTTGCGGAATTACCCCCTCATACTCCTCACTATACATCTGCCCTACTTCACTGGAATCATCAAAAGCGATATAATCCTCAGCAGAAGCATCCTCAGTACCATATAGTACAAGGTTCAATGCCTTCTGCGGCATCTCTTTCACAGGTACATCCAGCTTAAACTTATGTTTCTTCGCCAGTTGCTGAACCTGTTTGTACACATGAGCATCTCTCTCCTCACCCAATGGGGCAACTGCTCCTTCTTTAATAGACAGGTTCCAGTCAGGAATAATAGCATCCATACTTACCTGGTACACGGTACCCAGTCCTTTACAGGTAGGGCAGGCGCCATAAGGACTATTAAATGAAAAACTATTCGGAGACGGCTCTTCATAACTGATGCCGGTATCTTCGCACATCAGCTGCTTAGAATATTGCACTACTTTATTATCATCATTCACCAGCAAAAACATCAGGTCCTTACCCACCTGCAATGTTTTTTGCACACTCTGGCTCAGTCTCACGCGCATATCATCAGTAGCTGCCAGCCTGTCAATCACCACTTCAATATCATGTATCTTATAACGATCAACCTGCATTTTAGGCGCCAGGTCTTTCACCTCTCCATCCACTCTTACTTTCAGATATCCTTTCTTACGTATATCCTCAAACAATTCACGATAATGACCTTTACGCCCACGGATCAGTGGCGCCAGTAATGTGATCTTTTTCCCTTTAAACTTCTTAAATACATTATCCACGATCTCCTCTTCACTGAACTTCACCATCTTCTTGCCCGTGTTATAACTATAGGCTTCACCCACACGCGCATACAACAAACGCATGAAGTCATATACCTCCGTAATGGTGCCAACTGTAGAGCGGGGATTTTTATTGGTAGTCTTTTGTTCGATGGAAATAACAGGAGACAGACCCGTAATTTTATCCACATCAGGTCTCTCCATTTCACCGACAAACTGTCTGGCGTAAGCGCCAAAGCTCTCCATATAACGACGCTGGCCTTCGGCATAAATAGTATCAAATGCCAGTGATGATTTACCACTGCCACTGATGCCTGTAATCACAACCAGCTTGTTTTTGGGTATTGTGATGTCTATATTCTTCAGATTGTGTGCCTTCGCCCCATACACTTCAATCGCTTCCTGTTTAGTTCCTGCTGCCGCTCCGTTTTGTGACAATGTAACAGCATTCTCTTTCTTTTTTGCCATAGATTAATCAAAGATAAAACAAAACAACTGTGGAAAAGTTGCGGAGAAAAGCCCACATCATCCAAATAATAATCAATCTGTTATATATGGTACAAAGTTTGAAAGAGCCTGTGCGAACCATAAAATTTAAGACGATGAAGAAGACAATTCGTATCACGGCAGGCATTTTCACAGTTCTTTTCTTACTGTCGGCCTGCAAAAGCATGAACAAGACCCAGAAGGGCGCTGTAATTGGTACCGCAGGTGGCGCTGCTGCAGGCGCTGTTGTTGGTAAAGTAGCCGGCAATACTGCACTTGGCGCTATTATCGGTGCAGCAGTAGGCGGCGTTACAGGTGCCGTAATTGGTAGAAAAATGGATAAACAAGCTGAAGAGATCAAAAAAACAGTACCCGGCGCTACTGTAGAACGCGTAGGTGAAGGGATTGTCGTTGAATTCAAAGACAAGATCCTCTTTGGCTTCGACCGCTCCGATCTTTCCGGTACAGCCGAAGGCAATCTCGATAAACTCGTAAATGTTTTAAAAGAATATTCCAATACAGATATCGAGATCCAGGGACATACAGACAGTAAAGGTTCAGACAGCTACAATCAAACTTTATCAGAAAAAAGAGCTGGCTCTGTAGCTTCCTATATCCGGAACAGGGGTGTCAGCAGCGCACGTGTCACTACCAAAGGTTATGGCGAAAGCGCACCTGTTGCCAGTAATGATACAGAAGACGGACGCTCCCAGAATCGTCGTGTCAATTTCCTGATCACAGCCAATGAAAAAATGAAAGCTGAAGCCAACAAAGAAGCTGGCACAGGCAAATAACTCCAATACGAACATCAGGAGATCAATAACTTATTTCAGAAACCACTAATCATTACAACATGAAAAAGACAATTGCATTATTATCAACGGTGCTCCTTGCCTTTACTGCCGGCACCATGGCACAAAGCACTGCCACAATGGGCAGAACAACTTTCGGAATCCGCGCAGGAGTTAATTTCCAGAACATTAATGGTAAAGATGAATCCGGCGACAACCTGGATTATAAAATAAAAACAGGCTTCCACGTTGGAGTAAATGCAGAGGTTCCCGTAGCTCCGGATTTCTACATACAACCCGGAGTATTATTTACTACCAAAGGAGCTAAGTACAACGATGATGTAAAACTCAATATCTCTTACCTCGAAGTTCCGGTTAACTTCCTGTACAAACCGATGCTCGGTTCCGGTAAACTGTTGCTGGGTGTAGGTCCTTATATCGCTTTTGGTGTAGGCGGTAAACTAAAGAACGATAACGGTACCGATGCTGATGTAAAGTTCAAAAATGAAATATCTCCCGGCGAAGCACTCACCGCATTGTATCTCAAACGTCTTGATGCAGGCGGCAATCTGTTATTCGGTTACGAGTTCAGCAACAAACTGTCATTCCAGTTCAATGCGCAGCTGGGCATGGTAAAGATCAACCCCAAAATAGAAAATGTGGATACCGATGCCAAATACCGCAATACAGGTTTCGGTGTTTCCGCAGGATACCGTTTCTGATAGTCGCTCAATCAATATAAACAAACAGCAGGCCTCTTACAATAGAAGTCTGCTGTTTTTGTAGAAATATAACCATAAGCATAAAACAATCAAACTCAGGCCCATATTACATTTCCGGGGATAATCCCTGCAACCGGAAATCAGCATCTTAAAAAAATATTTGGAGATTTAAATTCCGACGCTACCTTTGCACCAGTTCTTTTCACAACACTTATCAAGAAAGGCTGAGGGATATGGCCCGATGACGCCTTGACAACCTGCCTGCAGTAATCCTGCAAGGCAAGGTGCCAACTCCATTCCGTTGCAAAGCGGAACAGATAAGTCAGATTAAAAGCTTCGACATACGTTACTAAACATATTAAAAGCTCTTCTGACCTATCGGAAGAGCTTTTTTGTTTTATACCCCCACCAAAGGACAAACAAAGAAACTCTCCCGGTAAATTCCTGATAAGTGTTGTCGCAAACACTGTTTATCAACAACAAAAAATGTTCATCATGCAAGCGACAACACAACTCATTCACAGCATTCCTGTTGACCCATTAACCGGCGCAGTATCTGTGCCTATTTATCAAACATCCACTTTTGTCCAGGATGCACCCGGTGTAAACAAAGGTTACGATTATGCACGCAGTGGCAACCCCACCCGCGCCACACTCGAAAGCCTTATTGCCCAATTAGAAGGCGGCCAGGTAGGTCTTGCATTCAGCAGTGGCCTTGCCGCTATCGATGCAGTAGCCAAGCTGCTAAAAACAGGCGACGAAATAGTTGCTGTAGATGACATCTATGGCGGAGCTTATCGTCTCTTCACACAGGTCTATGAACAGTTCGGCATTAAGATCAACTTTGTTGATACCACCGATCCGGCAAAAGTATTTGAAGCGATTACGCCCAAAACAAAACTCATCTGGCTCGAAACACCAACCAATCCTACTTTAAAGATCTCTGACATAGAAGCAATTGCACGCATTGCCAAGGCTCACCGATGTTTACTTTGCGTGGATAACACTTTTGCTTCACCGGCGTTACAACAACCTCTTTCACTGGGAGCTGATATTGTAGTACACTCTGCTACAAAATATCTTGGCGGCCACAGCGATCTCATTGCAGGTATCGTAGTAACCAAAGATGCCGAACTGGGTGCTAAATTGAAATTCTTACAGAACGCCTGCGGCAATGTACTTGGCCCTTTCGATAGCTGGCTGGTGATCCGCGGTATTGAAACCCTGCACCTGCGCATTCGTCAGCATTGTAGCAGTGCACAGGTAATTGCAGAATTCTTACAACAACACCCTTCAGTAGATAAAGTATTCTATCCCGGTCTGCCTTCACACCCCAATCATGAGATTGCAAAAAAACAAAGCAAAGGCTTTGGAGGTATTATCTCCTTCACACTGAAAGAAGATACTACCGAGGCAGCAACGGCATTTGCTACCAGTACACAGTTGTTCAAACTCGCTGAAAGCCTTGGTGGTATCAAAAGCCTCATCAGTCACCCGGCTACCATGACCCACAAATCTATCCCAACAGCAAAAAGACAGGCTGCTGGTGTTGCCGATAGCCTTCTCCGCCTGAGTGTAGGGCTCGAAGATGCCACAGACCTCATAAAAGATCTTGAGCACGCACTGGCTCATTACCAGGCCAATATTTCTCAACCAGTTACCGAAAAAGCAGCTTAACCACAAACAATTAACAGATGTCAGCCGTTAAAGAAGCAGTAAAAACCTACAAGGACATTGATAGCAGTATTCTCAAAGCAATCCCCAACCCTACCGGGAATGCCTACGAAATAAAGATCAAGATCCCTGAATTTACTTTCCTGGGTGTACAGGAACAACCCGATTTCGCAGTGATCTACCTCACCTTCTACCCGAAGAAAAAGATCATTGAACTCAAATCGCTGAAACAATATGTTTTCCAGCTCAGGAATATTGTAGCTTCTTACGAAAGACTCATCAATATCATTTACGACGACCTTGCTGCTGTATACGAACCGGAAAGAATGCGCATCGTAATGGTTTGCAATCCACGCGGTGGCATCAGTTCCAAACTAACCATCGACTCTGACTGGAAAATAAGAGGCGGTGAAGAAAAATTCAACGACTGGAAATTGATCGAAGACGAATGGGAAGTGAGAATGTAAGATCAGATACGAACCAGGAAGTACGAAAATCAGAAAGAAATATCGAATGCTGAATTTTGAATATCGAATTTCGAAGGGAAGATTGGAAGCAAGTTGGCAGTTGGCAATTTGCAGTTATCAAATCCAGGATCCGGTATCCGGTTACCAGTAACCTGTAACCGGCATCTGGTATCCGGTAACTCGTTTCACGATTCACCATTGACAATTCACTTAAAATAACAATCTAGCTATATCATGGACGCGCACAAACAATTAACGATCGGCCTTTTCGGATTTGGAGTGGTAGGAGAAGGCTTGTACAAAGTATTACAACAAACTCCTTCGCTTAAAGCCACTATTAAAAAAGTGTGTATCAAAAATCCCGGCAAAAAACGCAATGCACCCGCAGAGCTGTTCACTACAGACAAAGATGTATTGCTCAACGACCCGGAGATCAATGTAATTGTAGAAGTGATCAACGAATCCGAACCGGCCTTCGAAATTGTTTCTACTGCTCTCAAAGGCGGTAAAGATGTAGTAAGTGCCAGCAAAAAAATGATTGCCGAACACCTGCCCGAATTACTCGGTCTGCAGAAACAAACCGGTCGCTCATTCCTTTGCGAAGCTGCTGCCTGCGCTTCCATTCCGGTTATCCGCAACCTCGAAGAATATTATGATAATGACCTGCTGCATTCCATCAAAGCCATTGTCAACGGTTCCACCAACTTCATTCTCACCAAGATGTTTGAAGACAAGCTGGACTTCCAGCAGGCTTTATTACTGGCACAGCAATTAGGTTTTGCAGAAAGCGATCCTTCATTAGATGTAAATGGTTTTGATGCACTCAACAAATGGACCTTCCTGCTCACACATGCCTATGGCATTGTAGCCGAACCTGATGCAATTGTATTCAATGGCATACAGGACATCCAGTTAAGCGACGCAACTGTAGCCACAGAAAAACGTTTCGATATAAAATTGGTAGCCCAGGCCAAAAAACTGGAAAACGGCAAAGTAGCAGCCTTTGTATTACCACAATTTGTAAAACATGATGACCACCTTGCCTTTGTAAAAAATGAATACAACGGCGTAGTTATCGAAAGTGGTTTTTCCGACAAACAGTTCTTCTATGGCAAGGGAGCTGGCAGCTTCCCCACTGCTTCAGCAGTACTGAGCGATCTCTCCGCGCTGCGCTATCAATACCGTTACGAGTACAAAAAACTTTATCACCATACGCCACACACTTTAAGCAACGACTTCTACGTACGTGCTTACATCAGTTTCGACGACTGGAAATATATTCCACGCGAAAAATTTGAATGGATTGAAGAGTGGCATGCAGAAAGTGATCGCAAATATTTAGTAGGTGTATTGAATTTTGCAGAACTGGCAAACAACACCTGGTGGAAAGAAAACAACACATCACTCATCCTTACACCCGATCCCATTATTGAAGATGTAGAAGTTCGTAAGCTCAAAAAGAAAAGCCTCGAATTGGCAGGGATCATCTAAAATAGTTTTGTTGCGTGTTTTAAAAGAGGTTACCCATAAAGTAACCTCTTTTTATTATTGCATACTCCCTCAAACAAAAAGCTCCGGCATCCCCCGGAGCTTTTATAATTCTTCCCAATAATTTATCTGGTTTTCCGCCTGTAAGGAACTACACCTGCCTGCCCGGCTGAATGACGGGTCAGGCCTAAGCTGAAAATAAAAGTTCCCCAGTGATCGATAGCCAACAATACAATGTCCGGCTTTAGCCGGTAAACTGACATCATCGGGATAAGATATCATATTCACCGTTATTGCCCTGTCCTTTAGGGCAGGGAAAAAGATATACCACACCTTCACCAGCAACTAACCAGGCAACATTAGCTCACATATATTCAAAAGGCCTAAATCAATCATGCATAAACCTGTCAGGTCCAAGCTGCAAATCAAAGCTCCCTTACAAGAGTAATCAAACCGCTCAGGCAAGACCTGACAGGTTAAGCCGCTAGATCGCAGCTCACATATACTCAAAAGATCAGTATCAATTATGCATTTGTCTCTTCACTTGTTGCCGTATCCTGAACAGGCTCAGGTTCCACAGGTGCTGGCTCATATACTACCTCATCTTCCGGCTTCTTACGCTTAAAGAACTTCATAATAGCACCCCACGCAGCTACGATACCAATTACAATAAACTTCCACGCTGCAACAAAGAACTTGCCCAGTACAGCAAGGATCCCCACTTTAGCAAGTACCTTGCCAGCTACCAGGCCACCAATTGTCCATGCCGCTACTTTATCTACACCCGGGTCAAAATCGCTGTATTTATTTCCATCCGTAAACGTAGCAATATGCAATACCTGGCCAATATCATTCTTTACAAGATCAAGATTATCCATGGTTCCCACTGCATTCAACGACAACACACCTTTACGGCCCAGTATCCGCACATCATAGTTCAGCGTATTGCTGCCACTATCATCAGCAGCGCCAAAATGCAATTCCTTTGCCCAATGCAGTGTCTTATTCTCCTTATCATAAAAAGGCTGCTGTGCCCATCCTATAAAATGTATAGGATCATAACCTTGCTTTACACGCTCTGCATTTTCCTTGGGTTCTTCTTCCTGCTGATCTTTCAGCATTTTTGAATAATCGATCTTATCAGCATCCTCATCTTTCACATAACCGATCTCATCAAAGCTGATCACAAATGCATAACTGGTGTCACGCAAGGGGCCACCTTTCTCAGGAAACAACATTCCCAGTACATAGTCCTGCGGAGGGTTTCCCCATAAGTTGGTCAGTACAAAATTACTTTGCTCTTTGTTCAGGTACTTAAATCCTTTCGGAACATTCAGCGTTACCATGTCGCCGGACAGTTTAATAGTACCGGTTTCATACTTAAGCGCCTGTTCCACCGAATCTCTGTATTTCAGGTACTTCGCCACCATAATGGCTGTGGAATCTTCATCATTCTTCGCAAAGGATACAAATGATGCCAATAACAAAAACAGGGGGAGGAGGAGTTTCTTCATGCCGTTAGTTTTTAGGGATTTGTAAAATGCTGATTTTTTGATAGTAATTAAAATTTTCGGCATTAAGTTCCATAAAAAAACCTGCTGTATTTTCTAACTACAGCAGGTCAACGAAATACGTATTACTTCTTGTTTACAATTTACCTTGCAAAAAAGCACTCAACGCTTCATATACTGGTTCTATCTTCACACTTTGCTTTTCAAGCGTCAGCAATCCTTCTATTGAAGCAGGTATCGGAACAGTATTTTTAATAACAGGCTCCACCACATCATAAAATTTAACAGGGTGAGCAGTCTCCAGGAAAATCCCTTTCTGATCACGGTGTTTATGCAGGTAACGATCCAATGCAAGATACCCTACAGCACCATGTGGGTCTGGCAGGTAATTATATTGCGAATAAACTTTATTGATCGTTTCCTTTGTCTCATCATCACTGATACTGTAACTACTCAGTACATTTTTCAATGCGCCAAATTCACGGTGAAAAAGTTCCAGTATCCTTACAAAATTGCTGGGGTTACCCACATCCATCGCATTAGACAAAGTAGCTACTGCTTTTTTAGGCTGGTACTTTTCATGCTGCAGGTATTCAGTCACCACATCATTCGCATTACAGGCCGCAATAAAATGCTGCACAGGCAACCCTGAGCGATGCGCCAGCAATCCGGCACAGATATTTCCAAAATTGCCACTGGGCACTGAAACAACCGGCGGGTTCTCTTTATCAGCCCACTGCTTATAAGCAAAGAAATAATAGAACTGCTGGGGCAACCAACGCGCCACATTGATAGAGTTCGCCGAAGTAAGGAACATCTTCTTTGTCAGGCTTTCATCTGCAAAAGCCTGCTTCACCATTTGCTGACAATCATCAAACGTACCACTCACTTCCAGCGCATGAATATTTCTACCCAGCGTAGTCAGTTGTTTCTCCTGTACAGAGCTCACTTTGCCCGAAGGATACAATATCACTACCTCCACACCAGGTACATCATAAAACCCGTTAGCAACAGCACCACCTGTATCACCTGAGGTAGCCACCAGTACTGTTACTTTCTCACTACGCTCAGCAGCAAAATAACCCAGGCACCGGCTCATAAACCGCGCACCGATATCTTTAAATGCCAGTGTTGGGCCATGAAACAATTCCAGCGAAGCAATACGATCATTTACCTTCACCAGCGGCAAAGGAAAATTCACTGTCTCCGCTACGATCCTGCGCAACTCCTGTTCGGGAATGGCAGCCGCAGCATAGGGCGCTATTACACGATAAGCGATCTCTTCATTAGAAAGATTTTCAATATCCTTAAAAAATGCAGCGTCCAGTACAGGGATCCTTTCAGGAAAATACAACCCCTTATCCGGGGCCTGCCCGCGCACCGTAGCTTCTTTAAAATCTACAGCAGCAGATTGTTTATTAAGACTATAATATTGCATCGTTGATTAGTTTGGTTGTTACTCCGCCTCTATTCTCACCCCGCTGTGACTAATAGTAGTAACATAAGTTTTAAATTCAATTCCAAGCTTTGTGTACACAGCATTCATTACCTGCTCTACCTGCTTCGCCGTTTCCTCTTTCTCACTCAGCATAAAAATAGATGGCCCCGAACCCGAAATACCACCGCCCAAAGCACCGGCCTCCTTACTGCCACTCTTCACATCATCAAACCCCGGTATCAGTATGCTGCGCACCGGCTCTATGATCACATCCTCCAGCGAGCGGCCTATCAATGCATAATCCTGTTTAAGGAACCCGGCTACCAGCCCGGCAATATTGCCCCACTGCTTAATGGCAGCCTTCAGTTGCACCTCCTTACGAAGTATCTGTCTTGCATCTGCAGTACGTACTTCAATCTGCGGGTGAACAACGGTTACATACAAAGGCGGTGCCGTCAACTGCACTATATCCAATGGAAAAATAGAACGTATCAGGGTGATTCCTCCATAGATACACGGAGCAATATTATCAGCATGTTTCACACCCGAAGCCACTTTCTCTCCATTCATCGCAAAACGAACCAGGTCCTCCTTAGAAAAACGATTACCCAGCAAATGATTAGCTGCCACCACTGCACCGGCAGAGCTTGCTGCACTGGACCCCAGTCCGCTACCGGGCTTAATACGCTTTTCAATAGTTACAGAAAGCCCTGTTGGTTCATCCAGTTCTTCCAGCAAAGCCAGCAATGCAGCACCAGCTACATTCTTTTCAGGTTCTACCGGCAACTGGTAACCATCTGTATGTTGAATTTCAAGACCGGGTTTATCCAGCAAACGAACTGTCATCACATCATCCGGGTTATGCAATGACATGCCCAATACATCAAATCCGCATACAAGATTAGCAACCGTAGCCGGGGCAAAAACTTTTACCTGTTTCATTTTATTTCAATGTCTTTTTTACATTTTAGCGGCACGAATAATATCAGCAAACACACCAGATGCTGTTACTTCAGCACCGGCACCTGCTCCTTTTATCACCAAAGGTTGTTCAGGATAACGATTAGTGTAAAACAACACTACATTATCTTTTCCGTACAGGTGATAAAAATCGTGCTTCGGATCAATATGCTGCAACCCTACTGCCGCTTTCCCATTCTCATACTTTGCAACAAATTTCAGTTTCTTCCCTTCTGCTGCTGCCTCCTGGTAGATCTTTTTAAAATGAGACTCCTGCTTTGCCATCTCCGCATAAAAATCAGCAACACTTCCCTGCATACAGGATGGCGGCATAAATGTCGCATTCGAAATATCATCCATCTCCAGTCTTGCACCTGTTTCACGCGCCAGTATCATGATCTTGCGCATTACATCAGTACCGCCAAGGTCAAGACGTGGATCAGGTTCTGTATAACCTTCGTCCTGGGCCTGCTTCACCACTTCAGCAAAACTCTTCTCTCCGTTATAATTATTAAAAACAAAATTCAACGTACCACTCAATACAGCTTCTATCCTGTTCACCACATCTCCGCTACGCAGCAGGTCATTCAGTGTGCCAATTACAGGCAGTCCTGCACCTACATTCGTTTCAAACAAAAAGAAAGCATTGTACTCCCTTGCAAGATCTTTCAGTTTCCTGTAATAAGCGTATGCAGAAGAACAGGCTACTTTATTACAGGCCACCACAGAAATGCTTTTAGTCAGCAACCTGTCATACACAGTAGCTACATTATCATTAGCAGTTACATCCGCAAATACAGAATTACGCAGGTTTTTAGAACGAACCACCTCCACAAAATTGTCAAGGTTCATCACCTCCCCCTGGTCCAGGGCACTTTTCCAATTAGCCAGGTCAATCCCCTGGTCATCAAATGCCATCTTCTTACTATTCGAAATACCTACTATTCTCAACTGCAGCTTCAGATGCTCTTCAAGATACGACTGTTGTTGTTTCAACTGGGCCAGCAGCTTACTGCCCACATTGCCGGTACCGGCTATAAATAAGTTCACTTGCTTGTAAGTTGTTTCAAAAAATTCTTCGTGCAATACGTTAATAGCCTTCTTCACATCACGTGCAGCAATAACAGCAGAGATATTCCTTTCAGAAGATCCCTGGGCAATAGCACGCACATTCACACCGTTACGCCCCAAAGCACCAAACATTTTTCCGCTTACACCCGGGTGGCTTTTCATATTATCACCCACCAGCGCTACTATTGCCAGTTCCTTCTCCAATACCAGTGGCTCCACTTTACCGCTCTGTATTTCGTAAGCAAAAGCCTTATCAACAGCATGCTTAGCTTCATCAGCCAGCGCCTCATCTATCCCTACGCATATTGAATGCTCCGAAGAACCCTGCGTTATCAGTATTACATTGATCTCCTCAGTAGCCAATGCTTCAAACAACCTTCTTGAAAAACCGGGAATACCCACCATGCCACTTCCTTCAAGACTCAGCAACGCGATCCTATTGATGCTGCTGATGCCACGGATATGATTACCATTCTTATGTACCTCATTTTCTATCAGCGTACCATAATCTTCCGGGGCAAAAGTGTTCTTGATCCATACCGGTATGTTCTTGGCCATCACCGGCTGAATAGTAGGAGGATAAATTACTTTAGCACCAAAATGTGAAAGCTCCATTGCCTCCTGGTAAGAGATATGGGGCAATACACGTGCATGTTTTACCAGGCGCGGATCAGCAGTCATCATACCACTAACGTCAGTCCATATTTCCAGCAGCTTCGCATCAACAGCAGATGCAATGATAGCCGCAGTATAATCAGACCCACCTCTTCCCAGCGTAGTAGTATTACCTTGCTCATCAGCAGCCACAAATCCAGGAACAATAAACAAAGAAGCATCACTCTCAACAAAATGCTGACGGCACTTCGCATTAGTCGCATCAAAATCCACTGCCGCATGTCCAAAATTGCTATCAGTTACGATCAGTTGCCGCATATCTGTCCACGTATTCTCTACATCTATAGCTTTCAATCGCATAGATACGATCTGCGAAGACAGCAACTCACCATAGCTCACGATCCTGTCCTTTGTGCGGTTTGATAATTCACCAAGCAGGAACACTCCATTACATACATCCTCAATTTCATTACAACGTTGTTTTACCCAGCTCAGCACACTGCTTTGCTTGGTAACAGGTATCAATGCTTTTACTGCCTCCAGGTGACGCAGCTCTACTGTTTTCAATACCTCTTTATATTGTTCATCCCCTGCTGCTGCAAGGTTTCCGCTCAATAATAAACTATCCGTTACACCCCCGAGGGCAGATACTATTACAATTGTTTTTTGTTGCTCTAATGCTTTCTGAACGATGGCTACAACTTTGTTGATGTTTTCCGCATTGGCTACCGAAGTACCGCCAAATTTTAAAACCTGCATGATAGATGGTTTCGTTGATGTTTGTTATAGAAATGATACACTGATGAATTGAGATCTCCTTTTCTTCTTGGAGAAGGCTGAAAAAAGCCCCAGGTGGTAATATGAAACTGTACAACCCTTAACGGGTTGTAATAATTGTAGTTGTAATAATAGTGGAGGTAGTAGCTGTTGCTACAGACCCGGTGAAAGAAATGATATGTTGAAAACGATTTTCCACTATTTTGATAGAGAATGTGAAGATAATACCTCAGATTGATAACAAGTGTTAGTTTTCTGCTTTTTTTTAAAACTCCCCGCAACAGGCCATCATCCTGCATTATAAAGGAACCTGCTTAATCGTAATAGCCAGATTTCATATACATATAATATACACACAAGGCCATATCCCCGGTGAGTGTCTCGTCCCGTCGGAATCAACAACCTTAACGAAACGACATCGGATGGCCTTCTGTCAACATCAACCATTATACATTTAATGATCATGAAACAGCACTATTCATCACCCGCCACAGTAGCAATAGATCAGGATCAGGAAAATACTTTGAAGCCAGCTTTTCCTCCTGAACAAAGGACATTACAGGAGGAAAAATCAATCCTATCCCATGTAAATTAATTTTTTCAACGTATTTTCATCGCCCGTTTGTTTTGCTGCTTGTCATATTGAAATATTCATCAACGATTTAAATTTATATACATGGATCACCAGTCACAGAGGGGGTTGCAGCAATTCAAGAATATTGTTGGGATTAAGTTCCAGCTATACAACAGCTTATTTACATCGCTCCCCTTCCACCGGATCGAAAAGACCGGTATCCTCCTTTCTCTTTTATTAAATAATTGCGAAGAAGGTTACAAACGAAAACTCAGCCCCTCCCAGGTTATTGAAGAGTTTTTTGAAAAACACACCTCCTACACCAAAGATCAGGACAGGCTCGATCTGCTGTTCCGCTTTGTACAATATGTAGAACGACAGGTAGTATTATTCGATGCCCTCGAAGATGCAGGCTATCGCGATATTCATGATATGAACGGCGTAGGTACCTTAAAACACCTAGAATCCGAAGTAGTACAAAATGGTACACACGCACAACTTGCTGAAAAATTAAAAGATTTTTCCATCAGGCTGGTTCTAACAGCACACCCTACACAATTCTATCCCGGCTCCGTACTGGGTATCATCAATGATCTGTCAAGAGCATTGAGCGATAACAATACCAGCCAGATCAATATGTATCTGCAACAGTTAGGAAAAACACCTTTCTTCAAAAAGCAGAAACCAACCCCGTTCGATGAAGCGGTCAGCCTTATCTGGTATCTTGAAAATGTATTCTACCAGGCCGCAGGACGTATCATCACATTCCTCAGAAGCCAGTTCCCTGATGCAGTACCAGACAACAACCCGGTTATTACAATGGGCTTCTGGCCCGGTGGCGACCGTGATGGTAACCCGCACGTAACGGAAGATACGACCCTGAAAGTAGCCGATGCCCTGCGCGGTTCTATTATCAAATGTTACTATCTCGATGTAAGAAAGCTAAAACGCAGGCTTACATTCAAAGGAGTAGATACCATCCTCAACGAACTCGAAAAACAACTCTACGACAACATCTTTGTTCCCGGTCAGCGTACCAATCTGCAGAAACAGGATATTATCAGTTCACTGCAAAGAATACGCGAGATCCTTATCTACCAGCACAATGGGCTGTTCCAGCACCTGGTAGACAACCTGATCAATAAAGTACATGTATTTGGATTACATTTTGCAGCACTGGACGTTCGCCAGGAAAGCAGTGTTCACAATACGGTATTAGAAACTATTGCAGAAAAAGAAAACGTACTGCCAGGCAACTACGCTTCCTTAAACGAACAGGAAAAAATAAAGATCCTAACTAATATTACCGGAACTATTGAAGCCGATTCGTACGAAGATGGCATTATAAAAGATACCCTGCAAACGGTAAGTGGAATAAAAGATATCCAGGCATTCAATGGACAGGAAGGTTGCAGCCGCTATATTATCAGCCAATGCAACAGCGCACTCAATGTAATAGAAGTATTTGGTCTCTTCCTGTTGCGTGGATGGAAAAAAGAATCACTCTCTATAGATATCGTTCCGTTGTTTGAAACCATCGAAGATCTCAAACAGGCTGCAGACATCATGCGTACACTATATGAAAATGAAACATACAGAACGCACCTCCAGCAGCGTCAGCAACGCCAGACGATCATGCTTGGTTTCTCCGATGGGACCAAAGATGGTGGTTACCTCATGGCAAACTGGAGTATCTACAAAGCCAAAGAAGAACTTACCAGCATATCCAAACAATATGGTGTAGATGTAGTGTTCTTTGATGGTCGTGGAGGTCCCCCTGCACGTGGTGGTGGCAAAACGCATAAGTTCTATGCTTCTATGGGTAAAAACATTTCCAATAAAGAAATTCAGCTTACCATCCAGGGGCAAACTGTTAGTTCCAATTTCGGCACCATCGACTCTGCACAATACAACATTGAGCAGTTGTTGAATGCCGGTATTTCCAATGACCTTTCCACATCAAAAGACAGAACACTCGATCAGGAGCAGGAAGAACTCCTGGGAGCATTGGCAGAAGAAGGACTCAAAGCATACGTTGCGCTTAAAAATCACCCTGACTTCCTCACCTATCTCGCACATGTCAGCCCGTTGAAGTTTTACAGCGCCACCAACATTGGTAGCCGTCCTGCAAAACGAGGCAGTTCATCCAAAATATCACTCAAAGATCTGCGTGCTATTCCCTTTGTGGGTGCGTGGAGCCAGTTAAAACAAAACGTAACTGGTTACTATGGTGTAGGAACTGCGTTGCAATTATTTGATCAGCAGGGAAAACTCCCGGCAATCAAAAAACTCTACCAGGAATCCCTTTTCTTCAAAACACTGATCAACAACTGTGAGATGGCGATGAAAAAATGCTTCTTCCCGCTTACAGAATTTCTTGCACACGATCCGGTGTACGGCGAGATCTGGAATATTATTTTCAAAGAATACGAGCTCACCCGGAAATACATTCTGCAGATCTCCGGCAACAGCGAACTGATGGCAGACTATCCGGTAGAACAATTATCTATCCAGATGCGTGAGCGTATTGTACTACCGCTTACCACCATTCAGCAATATGCAATGGCACGTATCCGCCAGCTGGAAGAACAATCTGCGCAGGCGCAGCACAAAGAAACATTTGAAAAGCTGGTTATGCGTTGCTCATTCGGCATCATCAATGCCGGTCGAAACTCAGCATAACATTACTGCTATACAACAAACAAACTTCTCCAAACAGCAAGTCCTGCCCACGGCAGGATTTGTTATTTAATAGACACACAGCCCCCAATCTCACCCCCCTCAATCCCAAAATCAGCAATTCTCCCTCTCAAACCCCAATCTGTGCACATCTGTGAAACCTGTGGCAAATTTCTCCCTGGCGCGAGAGTTAGCGCAGCGCTCTCGTGCTTTCCATATACACCCGGTCTCTGACCGGCATCAGGATACAACCATCTTTGCTCAAATCTCAAAATCCCCCAATTCCCAAATCAGCAATTCTCCCCTCAAAATCCCAATCTGTGTACATCCGTGAAATCTGTGGCAAATTGCTATTGAGCACCTAAATCTCAAAATCAGCAATTCTTTCCCTCCTCCACGAAACCCTCTCAAACCTCCAAACCCGTGATACCATACACCCACATTTTTTACGAAATACACTTTTACCAAGCAGACGAATCGAACCTGAGAACCACCGGTCTGCTACCAATCCTACGCAAACAGCCCTCTCTCTGGCGCGAGAGTTAGCGCAGCGCTCTCGTGTCTTCCATATGCACCCGGTCTCCGACCGGCATCAGGAATCTGTGCACATCCGTGCAATCTGTGGCAAACATCTCTCTCTGGCGCGAGAGTTAGCGTAGCGCTCTCGTGTCTTCCATAGCACCCGGTCTCTGACCGGCATCGGGAATCCGTGCACATCCGTGCAATCTGTGGCAAACATCTCTCTCTGGCGCGAGAGTTAGCGTAGCGCTCTCGTGTCTGCCATATGGGCCCGGTCTCTGACCGGCATCGGGAATCTGTGCACATCCGTGCAATCTGTGGCAAACATCTCTCTCTGGCGCGAGAGTTAGAGCAGCGCTCTCGTGCCTTCCATATGCACCCGGTCTCCGACCGGCATCGGGATACAACCACTTTTGCTCAAATCTCAAAATTCCCCAATTCCCAAATCAGCAATTAATCAGCAACCCACTCACTATTCACCATTCACTTCTTTTAACAACTTCTTTTTAGTCCCCACGGCCTTCCCCATAGTTT
Organism: Chitinophagaceae bacterium; assembly: GCA_047602185.1. Lineage (GTDB taxonomy): Bacteria > Bacteroidota > Bacteroidia > Chitinophagales > Chitinophagaceae > PMP191F. The sequence continues at coordinate 3,749,177 of JASGHY010000001.1, forward strand.
CCAGAATAGCACAAACGGGTAACTATGGCAAAACAATTAGGCCCCTTTAAATATGAACGAACCTTTGGTTGCGTGGTCTTTTACCGGATGGGCAACAAATGGTATGCACGTATAAAAAGCTCTCTCAGCGGCCGCAGGGTAAAGACCAGTAAAAAGTTTGCCGGCACAATGGCCTATGCTCGTAGGTTAGGCAAAGGGGCAGTACTGGCAGGTGCTGTATATGAAAAGCTGCCGGAAAGCTGGAAAATGTTTGAATTATACCAGTGGCTCACGGGACTTGCAGCACAATTGCTCAAAGAAGGAAAATGTGCCAATGATATCCGGGATACCTTGGAACTACAGCTCTACGATTGGGGCTATCGAAAAGAAATAAGCTACCCCGATATACAGCTCAAAAAGAAAAAGATTATCCTACGTACACCTGCACAATGCAGGAAGATAGAAGAAACCCCAAACCCGGTACACAAACTCAGCAAAAAGCACAAGATTCAGGGAACAAGACTCAGAAGAACCAGGAAGAAGAATCCAATACTGAAGGGAAATGAAAGATCAAGGATCCAGAGTTTTCTACTGCAAACAAAAGCTGCAATCAACGACTCGCGATCTGGCAGCCGGTATCCGGCATCATACATATCAAATTATAAACATCTGATCTCATACTTTTTTGCTCAACCCCGCGCTCCCGTTTAGGTATGAAATAAGAGACTAAGAGCACGACTCCCTAAATAGCATATAGCCAAAACACTCCGGGAATTCCTAAGCCCCTTCTAAAGGAGGGGTTGGGGAGGCACAAAAAAGCCCTCCATAGAAATGGAAGGCGCTAACCATTGTTTATTATGCCCTAAAAATGTAACATATACAACTAAGAAAGTCTATCAGTAAAATTTAAAATAGCTGAGTAACGGATAAAATAGCAAAACAGAGGATGCTCCAATACTTACTTATCAATTCTTACAACGCTGGTAGATCATAGAAACAAAAAAGCCCTCCATAGAAATGGAAGGCCTCAACGATTGCTTGCCATATGAAAAAAAGATAAATATCTTGTTTGAGCGCCTTGTCCAGAAAATCAACAAAGGCCTAGTCACTTTAATTTAATATTCTATTGTACCTGTTTCTTATTACATTTGATGCCCAACTCACTCATTTTCTACAGGTATCAACTCCACAGATTAAAAAAAGTTACATATTTCAATTTTCCTTTGTTTTAACCCGTTTTTCAAATATCTGTTGTAAAGATATAGTTTTTTTATCCAAAAAACCATGTTCAATAACATATAAAATTATTAATAATACAATTATAACCCTATCAAAAACAAAATTCCCGAACACCATTCACTGAATTTCTATTGATCATCAATGAATTGTATTCGGGAATCAAAACTAAACCTAAAAACAGGAAATTATATTACATTAAAATAAATATAACTTTTTTAGAAATGGTAGATAGCGGCCAGCAAGAAGCTGCTGGCAGACTTGGTTCCTGCACCAGAATTCTTCACGAAATAAGGATCCTTAGCACTATCCAGGCGTAGCTCCGGAATTACAGTAAGATTACCAATTCTTATGTTGCCAGATAAAGTAGTGGCAAAAATGCTGGTACCAAATGCACCACCAGACACAGCCTTCTTATCATCAAAATATTCACCACGCAGTGTAAGTCCAAATGCTGCAGTAGGATCATAGTTCAGGTAAACAGCAGATCCCCACCATGACTCTGCATCTCCACCGGAAGGCTTCACAGACTGCACAGTACCATTATAACCTACACTGAATTTGTCGCTCACAGTGCCGGTAACAGTCAGGTCAACCTGTTTCACTTTTGTATCATCCTCATATTTTCCACCCTGGTAGTTCAGGAATGCTTTCAGTTTTCCATTAGAAGTGGCCGCACTCAACTGACCTATTAAAAACTTCCTTTGGAAGTTGGCAGATTTCAGATCAGTTGGATTGACTATACCCAGCATAATGCCGAAATTCCCCAGCGTTACATCTGCCTTTACTCCTGTATGAAAGAAAGGACCGTAGGAGAACATATAGCTCATACTGTAATTCCTGTTCAGGTATGGATCCAGTACCTCGTAACCAACGTGCGTTCCCCAGCTACCTGCAGTGAATTTTATTTTATCGGAAGGAGCGTAAGTAATATAAGCCTGTTTTACAGCGAGCAGGGTGCCTGAGTCATTGTAGGAAAACTCTTCTGCCCTTTTGCCAAAACCAAGGTCAGCCACCACGCCTACCTTGCCAAAACTATGTTCAAGCTTTACGGAAGCCATGCCCAGCTCAAAAGAATTTTGCGAATTAGTGAAGCTGGTAGCATTATTCGTGGCACCCTGAGATTTGGCATTCTGAAAGTTGTAGCGATAATAAACATCTACATAGCCGGAAACGAGAAGCTTAGGTTTCGTGGAATCTTGTGCCGATACTACTGTGTAACAAGCCAATAACATGGCAGATGAAAAGAATTTTCTTAACATTGCAATAGATTTTAAGTGTTAAAATGAAAGGGTACGGTGTATTAAACCTGGTCAGAGGTTTGATAATAACTGTACCTTTTCGTTTTTTTTACAGCCTTTATTTTTTTATTATCGCTGTTTTAGTGAAAGCAAAAAACGGTTTGGAAAGGAAAAGCACAAACTGCATGCATTCTTTAACACCTGTCACCTGAAGGCTTTCGCATTAAGAATCAAGGCCTAACTACGCTACCTTTTTACCTTTTCGAATACACAGTAACGTAATACACTGGCACACAAATAGCCCATCAGTGCTCTCACACTGCAGTTTACCGGAGAGGTACTGAGCCCGGTCAGAGGCTCAGTACTCCGGCAGAAAATCAATTATCATTGGGGGGAAGAGAGATCGATCAGATCCAGGAATTACAGTTGTTCAGCCAACTTTTCTTCGTACGTATTATTAGAGCTGCTGTGAACAAGAAGCGTACCCTGCACATAATTCTCGTTGTGCTGAGAAGCATCCAGTCCCATTTCTTCTTCTTCAGAGCTAACACGCAAAGGCAGAATGAAATTGATGAACTTGAAGATCAGGAAAGACACGATAAAGCTGTATGCTACAACAATACCAAGTGCTTTTACCTGGGTAAGGAAGAAAGAAACATTACCATAGAACAAACCGTCGTTACCGGCAGAATTCACAGCTTTGGTAGCAAATACACCGGTCAGCAACATACCTACCATACCGCCAATACCGTGACAGGGGAACACATCCAATGTATCATCCAGTGTAGATTTCTGTTTGTAGTAAACTGCAATGTTAGAGATAATAGCAGCAAATACACCGATGAAGATACTTTGAGGAATAGCTACAAAACCAGCAGCGGGCGTAATAGCCACCAGGCCTACCACAGCACCGATACAGAAGCCAAGCACAGATGGTTTTTTACCTTTCAATACATCAAAGAACATCCAGGAAAGACCAGCAGCAGCAGCGGCTGTATTAGTAGTAGCAAAAGCAGAAACAGACAGAGCGCTGGCACCCAGTGCAGAACCTGCATTGAAGCCAAACCAGCCAAACCACAGCAAACCTGTACCGATCAGTACATAAGGAATGTTGGCAGGAGGAATTTCTTTATGCTCCATATGTACTTTACGACGTTTCAATACCAGCGCACCAGCCAGGGCAGCGCAACCGGCAGAAATATGTACTACAGTACCACCGGCAAAGTCAAGTACGCCCATACCGAACAGAAAACCCTTGGGGTGCCATGTCCAGTGTGCAATAGGGGCATATACCAGCAGACTGAATAATGCGATAAAAAGGATATAAGCTGTAAAGCGGATACGCTCAGCCACCGCACCTACTACCAGGCCGGGAGTAATGATGGCAAACATGAGCTGGAACAACGCAAACAGCGTTAAAGGAATAGTGAGCGGAGCAGAAGCACCCTGCAGGATAGGCTCGCCTGAGTTAACTCCTTTAAAGAAAAGATGTGTAGCGGGGTTACCAATAAATCCGCCGATTGATTCGCCAAAGCAAAGACTATAACCTACCACAACCCATAAAATACTAACCACACCAGCAGCCACCACACTTTTAATCATTGTTGAGATAACGTTCTTGCGGTGCACCATCCCTCCGTAAAAGAAAGCCAGGCCGGGAGTCATCAGGAATACCAGGGCTGTTGCAACGATAACCCAGGCAATATCGGCTGCACTATACTTACTTGTATCAGCATAGTCGGCGATCGGTTTTACAAAGATGGCCGCAATTGCCACCACAGCTAGGACAAGGAAAGGTGCGAGTTGTTTAAAGGTGATTTTGTTCATTGCAGTTGTTTTTAGATATATTATTAAACTAATAAATAATTTGATAATTTCTTAATAAATATACCACGATATAAGCATTTTGTTCAATAAAAATTAATATATTTTAAATCATAATATGAAAAGGTCAAAAAATATCCTATCCTTATCTTCTTAAAAAAAAGACAAGTACGCCTTAGCAAAAAATAAATATGTATTTTTTACACTAAAGGGCAGGCCGGATTACCTGCCAATAACAAGGTTCAGATCTTTGGATTCCAGGAGTGAATAACCCATCAAAAACTCATCTACTTTACGGGCACATTCACGTCCTTCACTGATAGCCCAAACTACTAAGCTCTGACCACGCCTCATGTCGCCGGCGGTGAAGATTTTCTGAATATTCGTCTGATAGGATTTCTCTGCAGCTTTTACATTTCCGCGTTCGTCCAGCTCAACCCCCAGTTCGTTCAGCACCCCCTTGTGCTGTGGGTGCACAAACCCCATAGCCAGCAAAGCCAACTCGCAGGGAATTTCCCGCTCGCTGCCCGCCACTTCGGTAAACCTTGCCGGAGCACCTTCGTCAGAAAGTTTCCATTCCAGGTCTACAATTTTCAGGGCTTTCAGGTTACCATTTCCATCACCAATGAACTCTTTCGTAGCTACAGCCCACTTACGATCGGCACCTTCCTCATGAGATGAAGAAGTTTTAAGGATCATGGGATAGGTAGGCCAGGGCATAAAGGCAGTTCTGGATGCCGATGGTTTTGGTAATAATTCAAACTGGGTTACAGAAGTCGCTCCATGACGGTTAGAGGTACCTACGCAATCGCTGCCGGTATCACCACCACCAATAACCACCACATTTTTGCCGGTGGCCAGCAATTCTTCTGCAAGTATGTTGCTTTCCAATGCAGCATTGGCAAGAGGATCAATGCCTGCATTACGTTTGTTTTGTTGTTTCAGGAACTGCATAGCATAATACACGCCTTTCAGTTCACGGCCCGGTACCGGCAGATCTCTCGGAACGGTAGAGCCGCCAGTTAATACAATAGCGTGATATTCACGCAGCAGGTCGTTGATGCTTATGTTTACACCTACGTTAGCATGACAGCGGAAGGTAACACCTTCATCTTCCATCACTTTGACCCTGCGGTCAATCACCCATTTTTCCAGTTTAAAATCAGGGATACCATAACGCAGTAAACCACCGGGTGCATCATCACGCTCAAATACGGTTACCTGGTGACCGGCATAGTTAAGCTGTGCAGCAGCAGCCAGCCCCGCAGGACCAGAACCTACTACCGCCACCTTTTTACCGGTGCGCATGTTCGGTTTGCGGGCTTTTACAAAGCCCTTTTCAAAAGCTATTTCAATGATATGTTTCTCGATCTCTTCAATGGCAATAGGAGGCTGATTAATGCCCAATACACAGGCACTTTCACAAGGCGCAGGACAAATACGACCAGTAAACTCAGGGAAATTGTTGGTAGATGAAAGAATATCATAGGCTTCCTTCCAGCTTTTCCTGTACACCGCGTCGTTAAATTCAGGTATCACATTACCTAAAGGGCAGCCGTTATGGCAAAAAGGTACACCACAGTTCATGCAACGTGCAGCCTGCTCATTAAGCTTCTGTTCGGGATACAGCTTTACAAACTCCCCATAATCCTTTACTCTTTCCTGTATGGGGCGTTTTTCGGGCATTTCCCTGGTAAATTCCAAAAATCCTGTTGGTTTAGCCATTGTGGTGTATTGTTTAATCGTTGAAACGTCAGTTGTGTATGCAGCAGCCGGTTATATACAACCAGTGCCGTTGTGTTCTAAAAATGTTCTGAGCTTGTCTTGGTGTTGTTCCTTTCTTACGTAATAATTCCTTTCAATAGCAGCCTGCCTTAAGCGCGGCGCCTGCACCGGCATCGCTTATACACGATACACCAGTGAAGGCTGCCGCACAGGGCAAATACTATTTCTTTTTAACCTTTACGGTTGCTGCCTGCTTATGATTTTCGGAGAGTAAGGCGGATACTACACGCTTATAATCGCGTGGGAATACTTTAATGAAGTTCTTCAGTTGATTCTCAAAATCGTCTAATACAAATTTTGCTACGGTGCTTCCTGTATATGCGTAATGACGTGTTATCAGATCCTGTAACTCCTGTGCATCCTCCTCTCCTACGGGATCAAGGTCTACCATCTCCTTATTGCAGTTATCTGCAAATTTTCCTTCCACATCGTACACATAGGCAATTCCACCGCTCATACCTGCAGCAAAGTTTCTTCCGGTGCTACCCAGTATCACAACCCTTCCGCCTGTCATGTACTCACAACCATGATCTCCTACACTCTCAACCACTGTATGCACACCTGAATTGCGCACACAGAAACGCTCACCGGCTTTTCCGCGAATGAACGCTTCACCGGAAGTGGCACCGTAAAATGCTACGTTACCAATAATGATGTTTTCTTCCGGAGTATAAGTCGCTTCTTTAGGAGGATATACCACCAGTCTCGCCCCGCTGAGGCCTTTACCAAAATAATCATTGGCATCACCTTCCAGTTCAAGCGTTACGCCGGCAGTATTAAATGCACCAAAGCTTTGTCCTGCCGTACCATTGAATTTGTAATGAATGGTATCATCCGGCAAACCAGCCGCTTTATATTTCTTAGTGATCTCGTTCGAGAGAATTGTACCCGCAGTTCTGTCAGTGTTTTTAATAGCAAACTCACCATACACTCTTTCTTTATTTTCCAGTGCCGGTTTTGCTTTCTCCAGCAACTGCCAGTCCAGCACAGCAGCCAGGCCATGATCCTGCTCTTCTGTATTGTACAGACCTGTAAACTGACTTGCAGGTTCTTTGTACAGGATAGGAGAAAGATCGAGTTTGCTGTATTTCCAGTGTGTAATATTTTCTCTCATTTCCAGGGTATCTACCTGGCCAATCATTTCATTGATGGTTCTGAAACCAAGTTCAGCCATGATCTCACGCAACTCCTGCGTAATGAATTTGAAAAAATTCACCACGTGATCTGCATCACCTGTAAAACGTTTACGTAATTCAGGGTCCTGCGTAGCCACACCTACAGGACAGGTGTTCAGGTGACACTTGCGCATCATGATGCAACCTTCCACTACCAGTGCCGCTGTTGCAACACCCCATTCCTCTGCACCCAATAATGCCGCAATGGCAATATCGCGACCAGTCTTCATCTGCCCATCAGCCTGTACCACTACACGGCTGCGTAATTTATTTTTCAGAAGTGTCTGGTGTGTTTCAGCCAGACCTAACTCCCATGGTAAACCAGCGTGTTTGATAGAACTGATAGGAGATGCTCCGGTACCACCGTCGTGCCCTGATACCAGGATCACATCAGCTTTTGCTTTTGCAACACCCGCAGCAATAGTACCAACACCGGCTTTTGAAACCAGTTTCACATTGATACGTGCAGTACGGTTAGCATTTTTAAGATCGAATATTAATTGAGCAAGATCCTCAATAGAATAAATATCATGGTGTGGCGGTGGAGAGATCAAACCAACACCAGGTGTAGCGTGACGAGTTTTGCCAATCCACTCATCTACTTTATGTCCGGGTAACTGGCCACCTTCACCGGGCTTTGCACCTTGTGCCATTTTGATCTGTAGCTCATCAGCTTCAGTAAGATAATAGCTGGTTACACCAAAACGTGCAGAAGCAACCTGTTTGATAGCGCTACGCATAGAATCGCCATTTGCAAGCCGTTCATATCTTCTTTCATCCTCACCACCTTCACCGGTATTACTTTTGCCACCAAGACGGTTCATGGCAATCGCCAGTGTAGTATGTGCTTCCCATGAAATAGAGCCAAAGCTCATTGCACCGGTTGCAAAACGTTTATAAATACTCTCAGCCGGTTCTACTTCATCAATAGAAATAGCAGGCTTGTTACGTTTGAACTGGAACATGCTACGCAGTGTGCATGCTTTTTCACTCTGGTCATTTACAAGACGTGAATATTTCTTGAACGTATTGTAATCATTCATCCTGGTTGAGTACTGCAACAGATGAATGGTCTGTGGGTTGAACAGGTGGAACTCGCCTTTGCGCTTCCACTGGTAAATACCACCCACAGGCAAACGATCTACAGGAATATCTTTCCTGCTGAAAGCAAACCAGTGTTTCGCCAGTGCTTCTTTAGCCAGTTCGTCTAGTCCTACGCCTTCAATACGGCTTACAGCACCAGTGAAATATTTATCTACAACTTCTTTATTTAAACCAAGTATTTCGAAGATCTGCGCACCCTGGTATGATTGCAGGGTAGAGATTCCCATTTTAGAGAACACTTTCAGCAGACCATCGCATACTGCTTTGATATAGTTCTTACGCAACTCTTCCCAAGTAAGACTGGTTTCAAGCACACCATTTTGCTTTGAGCTACGCAATGTAGCTAATGCCAGGTAGGGGTTGATAGCGGTTGCACCAAATCCTAACAGGCATGCAAAATGATGAACTTCCCAAACGTCACCTGCTTCTACTACAATACCTACCTGACCACGCAATCCTTTACGGATAAGATGGTGGTGTACTGCAGCAGTTGCCAGCAGTGAAGGAATGGCAGCGTGGTCTGAATCTACTGCACGGTCACAAAGGATCAATACTTCAAAGCCATCGTGCACAGCATCTTCAGCATAGCGGCAAAGCCTGTCCAGACCTGCTTTCAGCGAGCCGGATTTTCCGTCTGCACGGAAATAGGTTTGCAGTGTTTTTGCCTGGAAGATACCGGTATCGATACTACGTAATTTCTCCAGCTCAGTACTGGTAAGTATCGGGTGTTTCAATGCTACAGAGTGGCAATGCGTAGGATCTTCTTCCAGCAGGTTACCATTATTACCAACAAATGTTGCAAGGCTCATTACCATGCGCTCACGAATGGGATCGATAGGCGGATTGGTTACCTGTGCAAACAATTGCTTGAAATAAGAACTAAGATGCTGTGGCTGGTCACTTAACACAGCCAGCGGAATATCTGTACCCATTGAACCGATAGGCTCTTTTCCATCAAGACCCATAGGTTTTACAATGGTATCAACATCTTCAGTAGAGTATCCAAATGCTTTCTGGTATCTTAATATAGATGTATCGGAAAGATGGGTAAATGTTACACGTGGCTCATCCAGTTCTTCCAGGCGGATCTTATACTGGTTCAGCCAGTCACCATAAGGTTTACGTGAACAGATAGCAGACTTCAGGTCCTGGTCGCTGATAATGCGGCCCTGCTCCATATCTACCACAAACATTTTACCGGGCTGCAGACGACCTTTCTCCAGGATGATGGCAGGGTCAACAGGTAATGCACCTGTTTCAGAAGCCATGATCACACGGTCATCTTTGGTAACGCAATAACGTGAAGGACGCAGACCATTACGATCCAGTGTGGCACCGATCATTTTTCCATCAGTGAAGGAAATTGATGCAGGACCATCCCATGGCTCCATAATAGCAGCGTGGTATTCGTAGAATGCTTTTTTTACCGAGTCCATCTGATCGTTGCCATCCCACGCCTCAGGGATCAGCATCATCATTACGTGTGGCAACGGACGACCGGTTAATGTAAGCAGTTCGATCATGTTGTCAAGACAGGCAGAGTCTGATTGTCCCGCAGTTACAATAGGCAACAACATCTCCATCTCTTCTTTACTAAAGAAAGAAGAAGTGAAGTTGTGCTCACCGGTTTTCAACCAGTTAAGATTACCCTGTAATGTATTGATCTCACCATTGTGCGCAATGAAGCGGAATGGCTGCGCAAGTTTCCAGGAAGGGAAAGTATTGGTAGCAAAACGGGAGTGCACCAGGCCAAATGCTGATACCACGCGTTTGTTGCCGAGATCAGGGAAGTAGTGGCGCACCTGCATACTGGTGAGCTGTCCCTTGTACACTACAGTTTTATAAGAAAGGGATGCAATGTAAAAACCGATTGCATCTTTACGTACTGTATTATTAATAGTATGACTGGCGTAATTACGCAACACGAAGAGCTTGCGTTCAAACTCGTCAGGATTAGTAATATGATCAGGACATGCAATAAATACATGCTCCATTTCCGGTTCTACACTTAGTGCAGTAGGCCCAATATCGTCGGGATTTACAGGAACCTTACGATAAGCCAGCACTTCGAGCCCCATTTTTTCAGCAGCACGATTAAAAATGTCGCGACATTCTTCACGCAGGCGTATTTCTCTTGGAAAGAAAACCACCCCTACGCCATAGCGGCCGAAGGCAGGCAAAGGAACACCTAACTTAATACATTCGTCGAAGAAAAATTCGTGAGGAGTCTGAATCATGATACCCGCGCCATCACCTGTATTGTTCTCGCATCCGCAAGCTCCGCGATGCTCCATGTTTTCCAGAACAGTAAGTGCGTCGGAAATGATCTGGTGAGACTTATGGCCCTTAATGTTGGCAACGAATCCTATGCCACAGGCATCACGCTCAAATGAGGGATGATATAAACCCTGGTTGCTCGCCATTGCAATGTTGATTTTTGAAAAATTTTTAAAAAATATGGCAATTTTTCATAGGATTTCCAATACGGCAAGCAAGCAACTGCATGAAAATACGAAGAAAATCGGATTTTCTAATAGAATTATTAATAATTATTTAATTGTTTTCCACATTTAAATGTGTTTAGTCTACATAATAAGTAGATAATTTCTAATACGGGCAGAATACCGCAACACACACTGTCGCTAAATCCTTAAAGCGTGCAGATATTTCAGTTTTCGTATATAGGTGAAAGGTATAAGGTTTAAAGTTGAAGGCACTGAAATCCCTGCATACAGAGTAAATAGCAAATAGCTCTTCATCAGAAAAGTCTGATACTCGATACTTCCACTATAATAATATAGCAGGCTAATGACAGTAAACAATGCTGCACAAAGGACCTTATACTTTAAACCTTAAACTTTATACGAGATAGCCAAAAAGTGTATCGTCCTTGTTCAGCTCTGTGTAATTAATATTATACTGACGCATGTTCTCAAGCAGTGTTGCATAATCTTCGCGGTTCTTTAATTCAATACCTACCAGGGCTGGACCGGATTCTTTGTTATGCTTCTGCATGTACTCAAAGCGGGTAATATCGTCGGTGGGACCTAATACGTGGTTTACAAATTCTTTTAATGCGCCGGGGCGTTGTGCAAAACGCACAGGAAGTAGTGTTTTAATCCTTCGTATTGCAGGCTACGTTCTTTGATCTCCTGCATACGATCAATATCGTTGTTACTGCCACTAACAATACAAACGATGTTCTTCCCTTTGATAGCCTCTGCATGGTCATCCAATGCTGCAATGGAGAGCGCACCGGCAGGTTCTACTACAATCGCATCTTCGTTATATAACTTTAAGATGGTAGAACAAACTTTGCCTTCCGGTACCAGTCTCATATCATCCAGCACTTCTTTACAGATAGAGAAAGTAATATCGCCTACCCTTTTAACAGCAGCACCATCTACAAAACGCTCAATATTACCAAGTGTTACAGGTTGCCCTTCATCCAAAGCCTTGCGCATAGAAGGGGCACCTTCGGGCTCTATCCCGATGATCTTTGTTTTAGGAGAATAGGTCTTGAAATAAGTTCCTACACCAGAGGCAAGACCACCTCCTCCTACAGGAATAAATACATAGTCAATGTCTGACTGATCTTCCAGTATTTCCAATGCTACAGTTCCCTGCCCTTCAATGATGCGGTAATCATCAAAAGGAGGAATAAAGGTCATACCGTTTTCTTCAGTGAACTGCTTGGCAGCAAAAGCACAATCATCAAACGTATCACCTACCAGTTTGATCTCAATATTATCCTCCCCAAACATCTCGGTCTGATTCACTTTTTGTTTGGGCGTAATAATGGGCATGAACACAACACCTTTTACATTCAGTTTCTTACAGGAAAAAGCAAATCCCTGGGCATGGTTGCCGGCGCTGGCGCATACTACGCCACGTTGCAATTGCTCTGTGGGCAGGCTGCTCATCATGTTGTAGGCACCTCTTAACTTGTACGATCTTACCACCTGCAGATCTTCACGTTTCAGGTAAACATTGCATTGGTATTTACGCGACAAATTAAGATTGTACACCAACGGCGTTCTTGTTACCACCTTCTTCAAACGGAATGCAGCTTTATGAAAATCGAGCTGGGGCGTGGTGTGTGTGAGCGTGTCCATAATTGATCAAATATTGAAAAATCAGCCACCGGGTAAAACCGGTGGCTGTTGTATAAGTTAGGCTACAGTTTCTTTCTTAGCCGATTTCGCATCTGAAGGCTGATTTTCAGGACGCAGACTGCGTACTGTTTTACCTGCCTGCCACAATTCGCTCTCGCGCAGTTCTTTCAGTTCCAATTCCAGTTTCTCACGATAGTCTGGCTGGCTGTTGCTGGAGATAGAACGTGCAGCTTCTTTACCGGCAGCAACACTTTCATACAATTCAGTGAATACAGGTAAAGTAGCATCACGGAACTTTTTCCACCAATCCAAAGCACCACGTTGTGCAGTAGTAGAACAGTTAGCATACATCCAGTCCATACCATTTTCAGCAACCAATGGCATCAGAGATTGGGTCAGTTCTTCTACTGTTTCGTTGAATGCTTCAGAAGGAGTATGTCCTTTTTTGCGCAATACTTCGTACTGAGCAGCAAAGATACCCTGGATAGCACCCATCAAAGTACCACGCTCACCGGTAAGGTCGCTGAATACTTCGCGTTTGAAATCAGTTTCAAACAGGTAACCGCTACCAATAGCAATACCTAATGCAATTACTCTTTCAGCAGCACGGCCTGTAGCATCCTGGAAAATAGCATAGCTACTGTTAAGGCCACGTCCCTGCAGGAACATGCGACGCAGTGAAGTACCGGAGCCTTTAGGAGCTACCAGGAATACGTCTACGTCAGCAGGAGGAATGATACCTGTCTGGTCGTTGTAGGTAATACCAAAACCATGAGAGAAATATAAAGCCTTACCAGGGGTAAGATGTTTTTTTACTGTAGGCCACAGTTGAATCTGGGCAGCATCGCTCAACAGGTAGCAAATGATGGTACCACGCTCCAGCGCTTCCTCAATATCAAACAAACTTTCACCGGGTACAAAACCATCACGAACAGCTTTATCCCAGCTTTTGGAATTTTTACGCTGTCCTACAATTACGTTTACACCATTATCTTTCTGGTTCAGGGCCTGGCCTGGTCCCTGTACACCGTAGCCGATAACTGCTACTACTTCGTTTTTTAATACCTGTTGTGCTTTGGCGAGCGGGAACTCTTCGCGGGTTACTACATTTTCCTCAACTCCACCGAAATTTAATTTTGCCATTTGTTTTAGTTTATTAGATATAAGAGAGAAAGAGTGGAAGGAGGCAAAGAGTTTTTACTCGTTTGACTCTGTTAGCTCTTAGTGTTTACTTTTGATAAGAGAGAAAGAGATGAGGGAGATAAAGAGAAATCATTGTTCTTTTACCTTCTCGCCCTTTTGCTCCCAATTTGCGACAAGAGACAAGGAGAAAAAAGAGTCAGAGAGCAATTGCTCTTTATCTCTTTTCCTCTTTAAGCTCTTAGCCTACATAGAGAATACTTCTGATTGTTTATCAAGGAACTCATTTTCGATCACTTCTTCACCGGGCTCTTTGTATTCAAATTCCTTCAGTTTTTCGTGGAAGCCGTGACTGTCTTTAATGATGGCTACACGTGCACTGCGTACAAATTCTATCAGACCAAATGGTTCCAGTACCTGGATCAGTTTGTCAGTTTCTTCACGATGACCGGTAGTCTCGAAAATGGTATAGTCTTTACGGATCACTACTGCACGGGCACCATGCTCGCGTAATAGCCTTTCAACTTTTACTTTTTCAGCTACTTCATCTGTAGGCACTTTGTACATAGCCAGTTCCTGCCATACAATTTCTTCGCTGGTGTTATAATAAGCTTTCAATACTTCTACCTGCTTTTCGATCTGGCGGGCGAGTTTTTTTACAACCTCTTCCACTTCATTGATCACAATGGTAAAGCGGTGAATACCTTCTACTTCGCTGGGCGATGTATTAAGGCTTTCAATATTGATCTTACGACGGGAGAAGATGATCGCGATACGGTTAAGCAACCCGATCTGGTTCTCTGTATATACTGTTACGGTGAATTCCTGTTTTGACATGGAATCTCTTTTTTACTGATAATTAATTACGATTAGCGCTGTCTGATCCTGTTACTTTAATCTTATCTCAGATACACTGCATCCCTGTGGTACCATCGGGAATACGTTGTTCTCTTTTCCTACCATTACTTCCAGCAGGTACGAGCCTTTTGTATTGAGCATCGCACTCACAGCATTTTCCAGATCCTCTCTTTTTGCAATGCTGCTGCCGGCAACACCGTAGGCTTTGGCCAACTGTACAAAATCAGGGCTTGCTATGTCTACAAATGAATAACGTTTATCATGGAAAAGCTGCTGCCATTGACGCACCATACCCAGGAAGCGGTTGTTAAGAATAAGGATCTTTACATCCACTTCACTTTGCATAATGGTACCCAGTTCCTGTAATGTCATCTGGAAACCACCGTCGCCTATAATGGCAACTACAGTTCTGTCGGGCGCACCGAATTTGGCACCGATGGCCGCAGGCAGGGCAAAACCCATAGTGCCTAAACCACCAGAGGTGATATTGCTTCTTGTTTTATTGAACTTTGCATAACGGCAGGCTACCATCTGGTGCTGGCCTACGTCTGTTACAACTACAGCATCACCGCCGGTTAATTCGTTCAATACCTTCAATACTTCACCCATCGTCATTTCTTCCGAAGTGGGATTCAGTTCAGGATTGATACAGGCTTCTTCTTCCTGCAGGCGATAGTCGCGGAATTTCTGCAACCACTGGGGATATACTTTAGGTTCTACCAGTTCTGTCAGTAAGGGCAATGTTTCTTTACAATCGCCCCATACGGGTACGGTAGATTTTACGTTCTTATCAATTTCAGCAGGATCAATATCGAGGTGAATAACTTTTGCCTGCTTTGCATATTTGTCCAGTCTGCCGGTTACGCGGTCGTCGAAACGCATACCTATTGCAATCAACACATCACACTCATTGGTGAGTACGTTGGGACCATAGTTGCCATGCATACCCAGCATACCTACGGCCAGTGGATGATCAGAAGGAATAGCACTTTCGCCCATAATGGTCCATGCAGCAGGAATACCGGCTTTCTCAATAAACTTTTTGAACTCAGCTTCCGCTCCACCTAAGATCACTCCCTGGCCAAAGATCACAAAAGGCTTTTCAGCTTCATTGATCAGTTTGGCAGCCTGCTCTACATACTCTTTACGTACAATAGGTTTGGGGCGATAGCTGCGGATATGTTTACATTTCTCATATCCTGCGTATTCAAATTGCTGTAACTGTGCGTTCTTGGTAATGTCGATCAGTACAGGACCAGGTCTGCCACTGCCGGCAATATAAAAGGCCTTGGCCAGTACTGCCGGGATCTCATTGGCATCAGTTACCTGGTAATTCCATTTGGTAACAGGTGTGGTAATGTTGATCACATCTGTTTCCTGGAAAGCGTCAGTACCCAACAGGTGAGCAAATACCTGACCGGTAATTGCAACAACCGGGGTACTGTCTATCATAGCGTCTGCCAGGCCTGTTACCAGGTTGGTAGCGCCGGGACCACTGGTTGCAAAAACAACTCCTACTTTACCGGAAGTTCTTGCATAACCCTGTGCTGCATGTATACCTCCCTGCTCGTGACGAACAAGGATATGTTTTAGTTTCTCCTGGTAATCGTATAGCGCATCATAAATCGGCATAATAGCGCCACCGGGATAACCAAAAATGGTATCCACTCCTTCTGCCAGGAATGCTTCCAGCACTGCGGCAGAACCGGAAATAGTAGTGGTTGTTTTTTCTGCTTTTTTCTTTTGAGCTATTAATTCAGTAGTACTCATAAAAATATTTTTACGTGCTGCCAGCACAGTTATAAGTGGCGTTACCTAGCTTTCGTCGGTTACACAACCTTCAGAAGCATCTTTTACCTGTTTTGCGTATTTGTATAATAAACCTTTAGATACCAACAGCGGCGGCTGTTTCCACGCAGCCCTACGTTTGGCGATCTCTTCTTCGCTTATTTTGAGCGTAATGGTATTCTTTACTGCATCCAGTTCAATTACATCCTCGTCATGCACCAGTGCTATCAAGCCACCATCGTATGCTTCGGGTGTAATGTGACCTACCACAAAACCGTGTGTACCACCACTGAAACGTCCATCTGTGATCAATGCTACACTTTTACCCAATCCGGCACCAATCAGGGCAGAAGTAGGTTTCAGCATCTCCGGCATACCGGGGCCGCCTTTGGGGCCTACGTAACGGATCACTACCACATCACCGGATTTAATTTTTCCGGAGTTGATGCCTTGTATCAGGTGATGCTCACCATCAAACACGCGTGCAGGACCTTCAAAACGCTCACCTTCTTTTCCACTGATCTTGGCAACACTACCTTTTGAAGCCAGGTTACCATACAGTATCTGCAGGTGACCGGTTGCTTTAAGAGGCTGTTCTAATGGATATATGATCTTCTGGGTTTCAAAATCAAGGCCCGGTACTTCTTCCAGGTTTTCAGCCAGTGTTTTACCGGTTACAGTTAAGCAGTCGCCATGCAGCAAACCTTTTTGCAACAGGTATTTCATTACTGCCGGTACACCGCCATGCTCATGCAGATCCTGCATCAGGTATTTACCACTGGGTTTAAAATCGGCCAGTACAGGAATCCTGTCACTGATTGCCTGGAAATCATCCTGCGTTAACTGAACATCTACGCTGCGTGCCATAGCGATCAGGTGCAGTACAGCATTGGTGCTGCCGCCTAATACCATGATGGTTACAATAGCATTTTCAAATGCCTTGCGTGTCATGATATCTTTTGGCTTGATATCTTTTTCCATCAGCAGGCGGATAGCCTTACCTGCTGCAATACATTCTGCTTTTTTCTCTTCACTTACCGCCGGGTTGGTAGAAGAATAAGGAAGGCTCATGCCCATTGCTTCGATAGCAGAAGCCATTGTATTAGCGGTGTACATACCACCACAGGCGCCTGCGCCAGGGCAACTGTTCATTACGATGCCTTTGAAATCGGCCTCATCCAGCTTACCGGCAATTTTTTGCCCCAATGCTTCAAAGGCAGAAACAATGTTCAGGTCCTGTCCTTTGTAATGACCGGGAGCAATAGTTCCACCGTAAACCATTATTGCAGGGCGATTTAATCTTCCCATAGCAATAAGGGACCCTGGCATATTTTTATCGCAGCCGGGTAATGCAATCACAGCATCGTAATACTGTGCACCACAAACTGCTTCAATTGAATCGGCAATAACATCACGACTTACCAGTGAATAACGCATACCATCTGTACCGTTGGAAATACCATCACTAACACCGATGGTATTGAAGATCAAACCAACCAGGTCGTTATTCCACACACCCTGTTTCACAATCTTTGCCAGGTCGTTCAGGTGCATATTACACGTGTTACCGTCGTATCCCATGCTGACGACGCCTACCTGTGCTTTTTTCAGGTCTTCATCTGTTAACCCGATACCATACAACATCGCTTGCGCAGCAGGCTGTGTAACATCCTGTGTAATTGTCTTACTGTACTTGTTTAATTCCTGGTTCATTTTTTATCGTCGTTTATTTAAGCTCTGTACAATTTTAAATGATGAATAAGGTTTAACCGGCTATTTCTCCGTCAACCAACCGCAGAAAAAAGAGAAGCAGAGGTTTAGAAAAACTATTCGCTGATTCCCAATTCCTCTTTTTCAAACTCCACTACCCTGTTCTTATAAGCCTGCTGAATAACATAGCCGTTTGACTGATTCCATGTCTTTGGAAAAACAACATCATCGATAGATTGCCAGCCAATCACTTCAGCGGCGGTACCGCAGAAGAAAGCAGCATCAGCGCTTTTTAATTCTTCGATAGTGGATTGTTTTTCTACAACTGTAATACCAAGCTCGTTACACAATTCAATAACCGTAGCTCTTGTAATACCGGGAAGAATATTTCCTAACGCAGGTGTATAGAGAGTTCCGTTCTTTTCAAAAAATATATTGGCACCGGGTCCTTCTGCTACAAAGCCATCCATATCAGTAAGTAAAGCCTCGTCATAACCTTCAGCCTTTGCCTCATGACTTGCCAGTATTGAATTGACATAGTGCCCGGTTGCTTTGGCATGGATCTTAAACCCTTTGGGGTTAGGCCGCTGGAAGGAGGATGTTTTAACACGCAGCAGCTTTTCACCCAGGAAGGGCTCCATTTTCCATGCTGCAATCATAATGAATGATTCAGTGTTCTTATTAAAACTCATATTGGCCGGCGCATATACCAATGGACGGATATATGCATCCTGTAAACTATTTCTTTCCAACACTTCGTACGTGGCTTCTATCAGCTGCTCATTGCTCCATATATAAGGCATGTTCAGCGCACGTGCAGATTCTCTCAACCGGTCAAAATGCTCCGTTGCTTTAAAGATCTTCGTTTCACCGGTAATGGTTTTGTAAGAACGAATTCCTTCAAATACTCCATAACCATAATGTAATGACTGACCAAAAAAGTCAGTGTTTGCTGCTGTTGCCTTTACGTATTCACCATTCAGGTAAAGAATAGTATCAGCGTTGTAATATGATGCCATGGCTTCAACTCCTTCCTCCCGTTGCAGAGGAAATTTTAGTGATAAAAAAAAGCGACCCGCCTTGGTGGAGGCGGGTCGCTTAGTATTTTTAAGTCTTTGTATAAACGTTAAACACCACCTCCGTACGTAACAGGTATAATAATAATCACGACCACCACAATAATAATTGCAGCTAAAGCGGAAATGATATTATATGTTCTGCTCTGTAGCATGAGATTGATGTACTGCGAATATACACCCGCCATTTGAATTAAAGAACTACAGCAAGCAACTTTTTTTAGCCGGGCCTCAACTCTGCTCTTTTATCAGAGATCTTAACAAGGCCAAACTTTGTCAAACCGCCGGTTATTTACCGACTTATATTATTAATTGTTTTTCAACAATTTTCTTCATTTGTACGCCACAATCATCTAACAATCAATCTATCCAAGCATCCATTAGATGATAGTAGATTTCCTCAGCTCAATATTGGCCTTATTAACGCCACCGGGTATACGATTAGTTACATAATCGCTGATCAGCTCACCGATAGTAGAAGTGAAGTAGAAATTAATAGGATCTATGTCTTTGGTAACAAAACTGTTAACAAGCGTCCATTCTACAGCTTCACGTACCAGGGCAGCTTCGGTAGCCAGTCCCAGGTGATCGAGCAGCATAGCAGCAGACAGAATAGAACCAATCGGGTTGGCAATGTCTTTACCTGCGGCCTGTGGGTAAGAACCGTGGATAGGCTCAAACAGGGCAGCACCTTTACCAATAGAGGCAGAAGGCAACAAACCTAATGAACCACTGATCACGCTGGCTTCATCGCTGATGATATCGCCAAACATGTTTTCGGTTAATACTACATCGAACTGGCCGGGGTTCAGGATGATCTGCATAGCAGCGTTATCAACAAACAGGAAATCAACTGTTACGTCGGCGTATTGCGGAGCCAGCTCCTGTACAATTTTGCGCCACAAACGTGATGTTTCCAGTACGTTCGCTTTATCTACCAGCGTCAATTTTTTACGACGTTGCTGTGCATATTGAAAAGCAAGATGTGATACTCTTTCTATTTCTTCGCGTGTATATACGCAGTCGTCAGAAGCACGTGTGTGCTCAGCGTCCACTTCTTTTTTACCAAAATAAATACCGCCTGTCAGTTCACGGAAAATAACAAAGTCAACATTCTCCAATGATTTGCTTTTCAGCGGAGACAAATGGTGTAAAGAAGGATAAGTAGCTACAGGACGAATGTTGGCAAATAACTGAAGTGATTTTCTCAGTTTCAGCAAACCTTGTTCAGGTCTTACTGTTGCAGTAGGATCATTATCGTATTTGGGATGACCGATAGCGCCAAACAGGATAGCATCACTGTTAAGGCATGCTTCTATTGTTTCGTCGGGTAATGGATTGCCGGTTTTATCAATTGCATCGGCTCCCATTAAGCAATAGGTATAATGAAATTCGTGGTTGAATTGCTGAGCGATAGCATTCAATACTTTTACAGATTGACGTGTAACCTCGGGTCCAATGCCATCGCCTTCTATTACTACAATATTTTTCTGCATAACTATACTGGTTTCGGGTGGTTGGGGATATGGTTTAAAAAATTTAATTACGGGTTGTTTCGAACGCTTCAATATCCTTGCGCATGCTCAGCAGGTAATCAATATCATCGTACCCGTTCAGCAGGCAGGTCTTTTTGTAACTGTTGATGTCGAATAACTCCTCTATGCCTTTACCGGGCAGTTTAATTTTCTGCTCCTGCAGGTTTACTTCCACTACAGTAGAAGGGTCTTTTTCAACAGCCTCAAATACTTTAGCCAGGAACTCTTCACTTACCTGTACAGGCAGTAAAAAGTTGTTCAGTGCATTATTCTTGAAGATGTCTGCAAAAAAGCTACTTACCACCACATCAAAACCTGCGTCTTTAATAGCCCATGCAGCATGCTCTCGGCTCGATCCGCAACCAAAGTTTTTGGCTGCCACCATTACTTTTCCTTTGTAGGTAGGATCGTTCATTACGAAATCAGCCTTAGGCTGTTTTTCGTCGTCATTATTGTAACGCCAGTCGCGAAACAGGTTCTTTCCAAATCCATCCCTGCTGGTTGCTTTTAAAAAGCGGGCCGGAATGATCTGGTCTGTATCGATGTTTTCAATATTAACCGGAACAACGGTGGAGGATACTATGTTAATTTGTTTGCTCATTGTATAAATCGTGGATCGTCAAACGTGAATCGTGAAAAAATACAGTTACTTAACTTACATTTCAAAATCTCTACATCACCTTATCATTAATTCTTTACTGCCTTTATACGTAAACGCACATAATCCGCATACCAGGTATCTTCCCAGTAATGTTGCGGACGTAAAAGCTCTACTGCCCGGGCTGTTACTTTTTCTGCCTGTTCAGTTGTTATATGTTTAAAGAAGAACGATCCGAACATGGTGATCCAGTTACGCATCCCTTCTTCTCCTTTTAATGCTGTTTCCCTTTTGAAATTGATCACAGAGGCTACGGTAAAACCCTGCTGCTCCAGCAATGCAGTGTACTCACTTACAGAAGGGAAAAACCAGAAATCAGCGGATAACAGATCTGCCAGCCCTTCCTCATCCATAGCCTGTACTATAGCATTGCAGATGCTTTCTACATTGTGACGGGCACCCATTTCCAATACAAACCTTCCACCCGGCTTCAGGCTATTGTACACACATTTCAATGTTTGCTGCTGTTCCTGGATCCAGTGCAATGTTGCATTGGAGAAAACAGCATCAAATGGTTGCTGAAATGAAAAGCCTGTAGCGTCTTTTATTTCAAATTGTACGGAAGGATAAGCCTGTTTTGCACGGGCTATCATTTCGGGAGAATTATCAATACCTACTACTTCTGCGCCGTACTCACTGATAGCATAAGCCAACTGCCCTGTGCCACATCCCAGGTCAAGGATGCGCTCATCTTTCTGCGGCTGTAACCAACCCAGCACATCTTCTCCGTATTGGGATACGAAGTCGTGCTTGGTGTCGTACAGATTAGCATTCCATTGAATGGCGGGCATGTTGATTATTTATTACGCTGTTATAACAATTCTCTTACATCTGCCACTTCACCGGTAATAGCTGCTGCGGCTGCAGTAAGCGGACTTACCAGGAAGGTTCTTGCATTAGGTCCCTGTCTTCCTTCAAAGTTCCTGTTGGAAGTAGAGATGCAATATTTACCGGCAGGTATTTTGTCTTCATTCATACCCAGGCAGGCTGAACAACCAGGCTGACGCAATTGGAAACCGGCTTCTTCAAATACTTTGTCGATGCCTTCTTCCTTCGCCTGCTTTTCTACCTGTTTGCTACCGGGCACTATCCATACTTCCACATCGTCGGCCTTTTTCTTTCCTTTTACGAAAGATGCAACCATACGAAGGTCTTCAATACGGCTGTTGGTACAGCTGCCAATGAAAACGTAGTCAACTTTTTTACCCTTGATATTACTGCCGGGTTGCAGTCCCATGTAATGCAAAGACTTGATAAAAGAAGGTCTTTCTTTCTCATTGATCTCTGCTTCTGCAGGAATATGACCGCTAACGCCAATACCCATACCGGGGTTGGTACCGTAAGTGATCATTGGTTCAATATCTTCTGCTTTAATATTGATCTCTTTGTCAAATACAGCATCTGCATCAGAATACAACTCTCTCCACGCAGCTACTTTACGACCCCACTGGCCATTGCCGGGAGCAAATAATCTGCCTTTCAGGTAGTCGAAGGTCACATCATCAGGAGCTATCATACCGCCACGTGCTCCCATTTCAATACTCATGTTGCAAATGGTCATGCGGCCTTCCATTGAAAGGCTGCGGATAGCAGATCCGGCATACTCAACAAAGTAACCGGTAGCGCCACTGGCCGAAATAAGAGAGATGATGTATAAAATGATATCTTTTGATACAACGCCTTTATTCAGTTCACCCTCTACATTGATGCGCATCAGTTTGGGTCTGCTTTGCATCAGGCATTGTGTTGCCATTACCATTTCCACTTCGCTGGTACCAATACCAAAGGCAATAGCACCAAAAGCGCCGTGTGTAGAAGTGTGGCTGTCGCCGCAAACAATGGTCATACCGGGCTGGGTAATGCCCAACTCAGGTCCTATAACATGCACAATGCCCTGGAACGGGTGTCCAAGGCCATATAATTCGATGTCATTCTTTTTACAATTCTCAATCAGCTGCTGTACCTGTAAACGTGATAATTCATCTTTGATCGGTAAGTGCTGGTTGAGTGTGGGTACATTGTGATCGGCCGTTGCCACGATCTGCTGGGGACGGAAAACCTTCATGCCCCGTTGCTCCAATCCCTTAAATGCCTGCGGACTGGTTACTTCATGAATAAAGTGTTTATCAATATACAATACAGCAGGGCCGCCTTCTATTTGCCTTACGACGTGCCTCTCCCAAATCTTTTCAAATAATGTTTTACTCATTTCGTCTGTTAGATATAAAGTGCGTGGCGTTTTGCAACGCCACGCGTGAAAAACAAAAACTGTTATGAGAAAAAATACTGCTCTTAGTTCAATACCGGTTGGTACTCCTGTGCCATTGCATGCAGGTCAGCATCTTCTACCTCTTTTTTCCTGTCTGCTACTTTCAAAAACTGTTCGTACAGTACATCCACATCATTACGTGTGTACTCGTAACCCAGTTTACGGAAGCGGTGTGCCAGCGCGCTGCGTCCGCTACGGGCTGTCAACACGATCTTGCTATCCTCGGCACCTACATCTACCGGGTTAATGATCTCGTAGGTCAATGAATCTTTCAAAAATCCATCCTGGTGAATACCGGAGGAATGAGAGAATGCATTGCTGCCTACGATGGCCTTATTAGGTTGTACAGGCATGCGCATGGTATCTGCTACCAGGCGGCTAAGGGGATTTAATTGTTGTGTGTGAACACCAGTAGTATAGCCCAGTGTGTGCTGGTGCTGTTTTAATACCATCACTACTTCTTCCAGTGAAGTGTTACCGGCTCTTTCACCAAGACCATTGATGGTACATTCTATCTGTCTTGCACCTGCAATAACGCCTGCAATAGAGTTGGCAGTAGCCAAACCTAAGTCGTTATGGCAATGGCAGGAGATCACAGCTTTATCAATATTCGGAACATTGTTTACCAGGTAAGCGATCTTTTCGCCATACTGGTGTGGTAAACAATAACCGGTAGTATCTGGAATATTTACCGTGGTAGCGCCTGCTGCAATTACCGCCTCTACTACCCTTGCCAGGTATTCGTTGTCGGTACGGCCCGCATCTTCTGCGTAGAACTCTACGTCATCCGTAAAGTTGCGCGCCCATTTTACAGCCTGTTTTGCACGTTCCAGGATCTCTTCTCTTGTAGAGTTGAATTTGGATTTGATATGGAAATCGGAAGTTCCGATACCCGTATGGATACGGGGACGTACAGCACCTTTCAGCGCTTCCGCAGCTACTTCAATGTCTTTCTGCACAGCACGGCTTAAACCGCAAACGGTAGCCAGCTTAATGATGCGGGAAATTTCCTGTACGCTCTGAAAGTCGCCGGGTGATGAGATCGGGAAACCGGCTTCAATAATGTCTACGCCGAGTTGTTCCAAAGCCAGGGCGAGTTCAATTTTTTCCCGTGTGTTCAGTTTACAACCAGGAACCTGCTCGCCGTCACGCAATGTGGTGTCGAAAATATAGACCTTGTTATCAGACATAGGCATTTTTATAAGGAGGATATTATTTAAAATTAGCAGGCTGCTTATTTTTGTGTTGCTTGCTATTTAAAAGAGATAAAACAACCTGCTTTATCGAAATTATTGTCATTTTTCTGCCCTTGAAAACCAAAATTGTACCTAATTTACATTGGTTAAGGTCTTCAGACAGGGCTTAAACCCTTATTGGTAAAGGATTTTAACGATTTTCGAATACGATGCCCAACAGATCTACCGACGCCCTTTTCCAGCTTATTAAATCACTGGAAAAGTCTGAAAAACGCAATTTTAAGCTATATACACAGCGGAATTCATCAAGTGACGAACTGAAAGTGGTGCAACTATTTGACGCATTGGACAAAATGGAGCGTTATGATGAGGCCGTACTACTGAAAAAATACCCCAATCTCAAGAAACAGCAGCTTTCTAATATCAAGGCCCACCTGTACAAGCAGATCCTCTCCAGCCTGAGGGTGATAAAAGACGATAATAACATTGATATTCAATTACATGAACAGATGGATCATGCCCGCATCCTGTACAACAAGGGTCTGTATCATCAAAGCCTGAAGGTGCTGGATCGCATGAAAGAATTTGCCCGCAGCTACAACCAATATACCTATCTGCTGCAGGTGCTTTTTTTTGAGAAAAAGATCGAAGCATTGCATATTACCCGCAGTATGCAAGACAGAGCCGACCAACTCACCGCTGAAGTAGACGAAGTGAACAGGAAACTGGTAATGATCAGCAAACTCTCTAACCTGTCGCTTCAGCTATATAGCTGGTACATCAAAAACGGGCATGCCCGCAACGCCGAAGACGAAGAAGCACTGAATAACTTTTTTAAACAGCATTTTCCCTCCGGGGCTGAAGAATCAAAAGGTTTTTACGAACGACTATACCTGTACCAGAGCTATAGCTGGAATGCGTTTATCAGGCAGGACTTCCTGATGTATTACCGCTACACCCAGAAATGGGTGGAGTTGTTTGATAAGGAACCATTCATGAGGGATGTGGAAACAGCGCAATACATCAAAGGCATGCACAACCTGCTGAGTGCACACTTTGATCTCCTGAATTATAATAAATTCAGTGACCTGTTGAAGCAGTTCGAGGAATTTGCACAATCAGCTACCGCTAACAGCAACGATAATAACCGCATCCAGACCTTTGTGTACCTGAGCACTGCCCAGATCAACTGGCATTTTATGCAGGGTACCTTCAGTGAAGGATTAAAGCTGGTGCCGCATATTGAAGAAAAACTGGTAGAATATGAACTGTACCTCGATCGCCACCGCATCCTGGTATTTTACTATAAAATAGCTTCCCTCTATTTTGGCAGCGGCAATTTTGAAGTATCTATTGACTATCTCAATAAGATCATCAACTGGAAGGTAGACCTGCGAATAGACCTGCAATGCTATGCCCGCCTGCTGCATCTCATCGCGCATTATGAGCTCGGCAATTTTGACCTGCTGGAATACCTGTTTAAATCAGTGTACCGCTTTATGGCCAAAATGCAAAACCTTAGCGTGGTCGAAGAAGAGATCTTCCACTTCTTACGCAACTCTTTCCGCATTTCTCCCCGCCAGTTGAAAACAGCTTTTGAAGATCTGCTGATCAAACTGAAGGCGATTGAAGGTGATCGTTTTGAAACCCGCGCCTTTTCTTATCTCGATATTATCTCATGGCTTGAAAGCAAGATCAATAATGTACCTGTTCAGGATGTCATCCACCAGAAATACCTGAAGAAGAAGCGAGCCAGTTAACATCGTGAGACGTGAATCGTCAGTCGTGAGTGGGGCGCTGCTTTTCTCGTGAAATGTCAAATGTGAAACGAGTTACCGGATACCAGATGCCGGATACTGGATTTGAGATTTGATGTTTGAAGTTTTAGATTGGAACAACAGCAAACTTTCCTCCTGGCTTGTATTTGCTCGCGGCTCGTAGCTCAAAGCTCGTCGCTGGTATTCACGATAACTGCAAATTGCCAACTGCCAACTTGCTTCCGGTCTTTCCTTCGAAATTCGATATTCAGTATTCGATATTTCTTTCGGACTTCCGGTCTTTCCGACTTACGGACTTGTATTTGCATTCCGCGTTAAGCATTAAGCGTTCAGCCTCTTCACACTTCCGGTCTTGTATTAGTTAACGCCTAAATCCTAATACCCAATTCCTCATTACCTTCTGCCTTCCATTTGCACATTTGTTAATCGCACATTCGCACATCAGTATTTCGTCAATTCCGGCTGCACCTGGTCAATGTAAGCAAGAATACCGCCTTTGAGATTGTACAGGTTGTTATAGCCAAATTTATCCTGCAGTTCGCGGATAGCTTTTGCACTGCGACCACCCATTTTGCAATGAACCACTACTTTGATGTCTTTGCTGATGCGGGCCGCATTGTCGGCCACAGTAGCCAATGGTATCAGCTCTGCACCGATATTGACAATATCGTATTCATGAGGTTCACGTACGTCAATTAACTGGAATGTTTCGCCTTTTACCTGCCAGTTGTATAACTCTTCGGGAGTAATTTCTTTTACAGGCGTTTCCACTGCTTTTACACCGCAGAACTGTTCGTAATCGATCAGGGCAGTAATAGAAGGGTTTTCACCGCTGATAGGGTTGTCTTTGCGTGGTTTGATATTGAAAGTGCGGCTTTCAAAATTCAATGCATCAAAAATGTAAAAACGACCGGATAATGTTTCGCCTACGCCGGTAATTATTTTAATAACTTCCAGCGCCTGCAAACTTCCAATAATACCTGGCAATACCCCCAGTACACCACCTTCCGCACAACTGGGCACCAGTCCCGGGGGTGGAGGTGTTGGATATAAATCACGGTAATTGGGACCTAACTCTCCCTGTGCATTACGGTAATTGAAAACAGATACCTGTCCTTCAAAACGGAAGATAGAGGCATAGACATTTGTTTTGCCTGTCAATATGCATGCATCATTCACCAGGTAACGTGTAGGGAAATTATCAGTACCATCTGCTACAACATCGTATTCTTTCACGATATCCAAAGCATTGGCAGAGGTCAATTGTGTATTGTAGAGAATGAAATTGATATGCGGATTTAATGCTTCCAGCCTTCTCTTTGCTGCTTCTACTTTTGGTTTGCCGATCGCATCTACTCCAAACAATACCTGACGCTGCAGGTTGCTATCGTCAACCACATCAAAGTCAACAATACCGATAGTGCCTACACCAGCCGCAGCCAGGTACAGCAATACAGGACTGCCTAAACCACCAGAGCCAACTACCAATACTTTTGCAGCCTTAAGCTTTTGCTGTGCTTCCAGCCCAAACTCAGGGATAATGATATGCCGGTTATAACGGGCCAGCTCTTCTTTGGAAAATGCTATGTTAGTATGATCGCTCATAAAGATTTGTTTTGAGTGTTACTGATAACCGGTTTATAAACTACCGCCTGCTATAGCCGGAACAATACTGATCACCGTGTCGTTTTTTACTGAAGTCTGCCCTTCCTGCAGGTCGCGGATATCGTCGTCCCCTACAAATATGTTTACAAAGGAACGAATCTGTCCTTTATCATCCAGCAGGTGTTTTTTCAGTTCAGGAAAGTTAACGGTTAACTCATTAACAGTTTCATCAATGTTCTTTGCATCGATCTGCAGCTTTGCAGTATTGTTCGTAAACCTGCGCAGCGGCGTTGGAATAATTACTGTTGCCATAGTTGTGTGTTTTTTATAGTGAATGGTGAATAGTCAATAGTGAATGAGTTCGTGAATCGGCAGACGGCAATCGTGAGAGTTACCGAATACCGGATACCAGATGCCGGTTACAGGTTACTGGATGCCAGATCCTGGATTTGATAACTGCAAATTGCCAACTGCCAATTTTCTTCCTGTCTTCCTTCGATATTCGAAATTCAGTATTCGACATTCGATATTTGTTTTCCTTCCGGTCTTTCGGTCTTCCCATCTTCCGGGCTTTATTCAGACTTCGGTTTCCTCCATTTGCACATTATCAAATCTGCACATACGCACATTCCTAATTCCCGGTTCCCTTTGTGTTTTTCTTTCTCTTCAACTCTTATAACTTAAATCCCTCTACATGCACCGCCACCTCTTCCTCTTCAAACTGCTGTTCATCATTCAACCTCCAGGAACGCAGTGCACCGGGCACTTTTTCAAGTACAGAAACAATGATGTACGAGAAAAAAGGTTGTGCCGCTACCCTGTCATGCTCTGAGGGAATGGCCGGATGGTTAGGATGTGAATGATAAATACCCAGCAATTGCAATTGCTTTTTTTCAGCGTGCGCTTCAGCTTTCAGGTAATCCTTTGGTGCAATGAGAAAGCGTCTTCTTTTATCACCCTCTTTCGCATTGTTTACTACCAGTATTTCTGTTATTATACGATTATCACTTTCATCTTCTGTTCCCAGTAAAAATCCGCAGCATTCATCAGGAAAAGCCTGCACAGCATCTTCGAGCAACAGTTTCCGGGCCTTAGGTTCAAGCGTTATCATATTAGTCCGAGTTTATTGATCACTTCACTGTATTTATCTGCATTGTCGGGGAAAACGGTTACTACAGTTCCACGTTCTGTTTTTTCTGCCACCCGTATGGCGCCCGCCAGGTTAGCTGCCGCTGAAGGACTTAATAACAGGCCTTCGTGTTTATAAGCAGCTTTTATGATCTCGTATGCCTCTTCCGAGCTTACTTCCAGGTTTTCATCAGCTACCGTGTCATCATATATAGCAGGCACTATGGCCGTTTCAAGATGCTTCCAGCCCTCCAGGCCATGCATAGGGTTATCGGGTTGCAGCGACACTAATTTTATAGCAGGGTTCAATTGACGTAAACGCCTTCCGGTACCGGTAAAGGTGCCGGTAGTACCCAGCCCGGCAACAAAATGAGTGACTGTAGGCAGCGCGTTAAAAATCTCAGGTGCCGTGGAATGATAGTGGGCCAGCCAGTTGCTATTGTTCTTATACTGGTCGGCATAGAAATATTTTTCAGGGTGAGTAGTAGCCAGCTCGCGTGCAACTTCCTGTGCGCCATCCGTTCCTTCAAAACGGGAGGTGTAAACAATTTCGGCCCCTAATGCAGTAAGAATATCTTTTCTTTCTTTTGAAGCGTTTTCGGGAAGACATAAAACAACAGGTATACCCAGCCGCTTTCCGATAGCAGCATAGGCTATACCTGTATTCCCACTGGTAGCATCCAGCAGTATCTTATCACGTATGAGATCGCCGTTTTCCACGGCGGTTTTAAAAATATTGTAGGCAGCCCTTGCTTTTACGCTACCTGATAATTGCAGCCATTCTTTCTTGGCATAAACAGTAACCCCCGGCTTATTGAATAACTGTGAAATGCGGTGCAGCGGTGTATTTCCGACCTCGCTACCCAGCAAATGTATATTGTGTACCAATGCAGTGTCAGGTAACTGCTGTTTGGCCAGTTGTTGCATTGTTGATTGTATTAAATAAAAAAAGCCCCACGTTCAGTGGAGCTTTTTTATATACTGATGCATTAATATTAGTACATTATCATTGGCTATCCCCCACTATAATAACCTCATATTGTTTACAACAACAACAACAAGCCTTGTATGTAATAATATTGGTCATTTAGTTTGAGACGTATTTGCAGCAAATATAAAAAGTTTTCTTTCTAAATTCCTACAAACAGAGTGGACTAATTGTTAATTTTTTTTGAAAGGGGTTATATGTTGCAGGTTTCAGGTAACAGGTTAATGCATTTTACAATTGAAAATCAATCTTTAAACCTTAGAACCTATAACCTACAACTTATAACTTACAACCTTCTACAACCTATCTCGGTAAAGTAATTTCGGTAGAGCTGCTTCCGATCTTCAGCACAGCTTTGTTATCGCAGGTACCATCACCGTAGTCGAGTGTACCGGAGATGAACTGGAGATAAGTGAAAGACTGTACACCGGAAACGATGTTCTTACAGCTCATTTTTTTCACCAGCGGGCTGGTAATTGTTACATCCAGGCTTTTACCGGCAGAAGTACTGCTCTTGCTGCTACCAGTAAGCGAAAACACGTCATCTTCAAAAGAGAGTGTACCTGCACCTGCTGTTTGTGTTAAAGTATGTGTACCGGAGTAATTGTAATAACTGCCGAGGGGAGAAGTAATTTTACCGCCAGTGGTAGAAGTAGTGAAGCTGGAGCCGTTGGCTGTTGAATTGTTTGTGATAGAATAAGTACCTTCTACTTTATAACCATTAACATAATAGCCATCGAATGTTACAGTTACTGTAGTGCCGGTTTTATGCAGTTTACCGCTGATGGTAGCTGTAAACTTTCCTTTGCGTGTAATGCCATTGCTGCTTACGCAACCAGCACCAAAGTCAACCACCATGGTTTTAGGGAAAGAAACTGTGTCTTTGGGGGTAATGGTAACAGTAGCACAGGCTTCCTCACGGGCTCCTGCAATGCTGCCATTTTCACCTTCCTGCATTACCACATCAAATACGTCGTCATAAATAGCGGCGGAACCACCTGCAGAGGCTGCCAGTTCAAGCGTTGTAGCCTGATCTTCGGCAGTAGGTGTTTTTGTTTCATCTTTCTTACAGGCAAAAAAAGTACATAATAACAGGGTAGCAATACCCGTGACTTTCATCGTGTTGATTGTCGTTTGTTTCATAGTAGCTGATTTAAGTGGGGCAACCCGGATTTGAAGATTGGCCCGGATGCCGTAACGTTTAGTTAGTGATTTTATTATGTTTAGTAATGCTGTGCTATTGTTTTTGATCTAACGCAATAGCATAAAAAATGCTTTAATATTAAAACAGGATTAAGACTTGTTAATTGTGCCAGGGTTTGATGGGAAGGAAAATATTTTTTAGAATACCTGCTTCAGGATACAAGTTTCAGGTTTGAAGGATTTCTTGTTTCAGGGCAATCCCGAAAGGATAGATCAAATGTTGAACTTTGAATATTGGATTCCGAAGGCTCAACGCAGAACGCAAATACAGTCCGGAAGAAATATCGAATACTGAATTCCGAATATCGAATTCCGAAGGGCAAACCGGAAGCTAGTTGACAATTAATCTCAAATACAGGATCTGGCATCCAGTAACCTGTAACCGGCATCTGGTGTCCGGCAACTCGCTTCACTTTTCATGAAAAAGCAGCGCCCCACTCACGACTGACGATTCACCTCTCACGATTTCCGTCTGCCGATTCAAGAATTCATTAATTAATGCTTAATTTGTCGCCTTCGTGATAGCAACATGCCAATAACCAGTTCATTATACGGATCATTCCGGCAGGATTTTCATCAGTATTATACCACGCTTTGCCAATATGCTTATACCATATTAAAAGATGCGGACCTGAGTGAAGACGTAGTGCAGGAAGTTTTTTTACGCGTATGGGAGAAGAAACAGGATCTCATAGGTACTAAAGAGCTGCGCTTTTACCTGTTCACCGCTGTACGCAACAATTGCCTTACCGCCCTGGAAAAAGGTAATAAATATGCGACAACCTCTCTTAACGGAAACGATGTGGCAGCGGAACAACAGGAGTATTTCCCGGAGAAGGGTAATGGCAAAACATATGAGCAACTATTGGCGGAAGCACTGAACCAACTGCCTCCCAAATGCCGTGAAGTATTTATTCTGAGCCGCATGAGCAAGCTTACCTACCAACAGATTGGCGACACATTGGGTATTTCAGTAAAAACCGTTGAAAACCAGATGGGTAAGGCTTTGCGGATACTGCGTTCCTTTGTAAAAGGACTGCCGGGTATTATACTGACCGTCATTATATTTTCTCTTTTTAAGATACGTCAATAGGGGTATTCCAATGTTTTGACGTTTTATAACCAGGTAACAATGTTATGCAGATAAGCGACCAGATATTATTACTGATTACTAACCAATTGGAAGGTATTGCTACCACTGAGGAACAGCGGGAACTACAGCAATGGATAACCGCCTCTTCAGAAAACGAGCAGGCCTACAAGGAAATGGTAACCATCTGGGAAACCAGTCCCGGCTTATTACAAAAGCCCGGTTTTGACAGCGAAGCTGCCTGGCAGAAGCTGGATGCAATTATTCAAAATAAGCAAGAGCTTTCGTCCACCACTACCCCTATAAGATCAATAGCTCCCCGTAAATGGCTGGCTATTGCGGCTGCCATACTGATTGCAGTTACCGCAGGCTGGTTTGCCTGGAACAGTTACCAGGCCCGCCCGGTGGAAGTAATGGCATCTGCCAACAATGAAACTGTTCAGTTGCCGGACGGATCTTCTGTATTACTGCGTAAAGGCAGTATCCTTCGTTACCCCAATGCGTTTAAGAGCAGCGAACGAAACGTACAACTGGTTGGTGAGGCTTTTTTCCAGGTACAACATGATGAGCATAAACCCTTTAATATCTCTACTACCCACTCAAAAGTAACCGTATTAGGCACTTCTTTTATGGTAGATGCTGATAATGAAGCTGATAAAGTAGTGGTAGTAACCGGTAAAGTAAAGGTAGCAGCTAACAGCCGTGAAAGCCGGGAGGTAGTATTAACTGCCGGCCAGGAAGTATTGGTGGCGGGTAACCAGCTACAACAAGGCGAAGTAACCGACTCTAACTTTATGGCCTGGAAAACAGGAGTACTTGATTTTAAAGACGCTGAGCTGTCCAAAGTATTAAAAGACGTTGAGCATTACTACGATACGCCCATAGGCATGACGGACCAGGGACAAAATACTGTAGAGCATCCCATCCGCCTGAACGTTCAGTTCCAGAACCAGTCGCTGGACCAGGTTATTGACGAAATAAAACTACTCACAGGTTTATCCGTAAAAAAAGAGGGTGATTCCCTTATCTTTTACAAAAAATAGCAGCTTTTCTCGCAATTAATCGGCAACTTGCCGTCAACATCTAACTTAACCCCTGCTGATGTTGACTGTATGATGGGCAAATGGCTCATACTGCTGGTAATGGTTTGTCTCTGCGCACAGGTAGCGATTGCCCAAAAGCAAAGCCTGTTTGCACGCCCTTACCATGTTTCTACAACAAAGGCAACTATCAGGAACTTCCTGGATGATGTAAATGCCAACAGCGGCATCGTTATTGAATATTCCACGAACAATATTGACACCGGTAAACTTATTTCTCTCTCCGGCCGCCCGGCTACTATTGGCCATGTATTGCAACAGGTATTGAAAGGACAACTGGTAAGCGTTGTTGAAAAAAACAACAAGATCATTCTTGTGCCCTCTCTTACTCCTTTACCGGATAATGCCTTTTCGCTTTATTACTCTGTGTATGGTATTATCAAGGAAAAGAACAGTGAAGAGCCCCTGATAGAAGCTACAATATGGGATGCAACGAGCAGCAGGGGTACCCTGTCAAACGCACAGGGATATTTTACCCTGCAATTACCGGAAGGAAAACATACGCTGCGCATTTCATACGTAGGTCATACGCCACGCACGCTCGAAATTAATCTTGAAAGCGATCAGCGTGTAGATGCGCAACTGGAACCACAGAATATCATTGATGAAATAGTGGTTACTTCCGATAAAAAAGACAATCAGTTGATACTGGGACAGGAATCGCTTACAGAGAATATGCAGACCGGTACAGATGCATTAAGCAGCATGTACATGTTGCCCGGCGTACAGAACACACCCGAAATTACCAATGGTACGTTGGTAAGAGGTGGCAGCCCTGACCAGAACGTTTTTTTAATGGATGGCAATACCATCTTTAATCCCACACACCTACTGGGTACTATTTCCATTATTGATAAAACCTCGCTGAAGTACATGCACCTGTACAAAAGCAATTTCCCTGCAAGGTATGGCGGTCGTCTTTCATCAGTAATGGATGTGGTTACACGCGAAGGCAATATGCAAAAATGGGCAGGTGAAGCCAACGTAGGTCTCATGGCAGGTTCTTTTACTGTTGAAGGCCCAATTAAAAGAGACAAGGCATCGCTGATGTTATCAGTACGCCATAGCTGGGTAAACCCTATACTGGAATTGGTAAAAGCAGGTATGAATATTGACTTTTATGATATTCACCTGAAGTACACACAAGTGCTCAGCAGCAGGGATAAATTGCTGGTAAGCGGTTATGCCGGTCATGATAAACTAACCTTACTGAAAGATAATACCAATAACCAGCAGCAATGGGGCAACAAAGCAGCCTCCTTAACATGGAATCACCTGCTGGGGCCCCAGGCATTTATTACCTCTTCGGTACATGCAAGCAGTTATAACAATATCGCAGGTTTTCGCTATAACCTGTATGACAGCACGGGTGTAAATATTCAGAAACGTGTTTACAATACCTTCTCATCCATTGCACAGTACAGCGCACAGACCGGCATTGAATATTCTCCTGTAAATACGGTTAAGTTCCTGGCAGGACTGAAGGCATCATCAACACGCATTAAGCCTTTTGACACCAACATCTCTGAGGATTTTGCCGACAGACCGGAAGAGTTTAACAGTGTAGCGCCACTTACCTTTTATGAAGTAGAGGGCTATTATGAAAACGAGATCAGGTTGGGTAAATTCTTTATCCGTCCGGGGTTGCATGTAGCAGAGTTTAAGTACAAAGATTTTCATTACCTGTCGTGGCAGCCACGTTTCTATACAGTTTATAAACTCAATCATACACACCAGTTCAATTTCTCTTATAACCACATGACGCAGTTCATGCACCTGGTAACCAATCCTTACCTGGGTATCAACAGCGATGTATGGGTACCCAGCACACACATGCTGGCGCCTGAAGAAAGCAATATGGTGAACGTAGGTTATACTTATAATGCGAAGAAGAACCTGAAGTTTGGCGCTGAAGTGTATTACAAACAGATGCGCAACGTGACCAATAATGCAGAGGGTAAAAACCTGTTCCTGAACACTGATAACTGGGAAGAGAACATTCAGTCGGGTAAGGGCTGGACCTACGGCCTGGAACTGAAAGCACGCAAACAAACGGCCCGCTGGGAAGCCTATGCATCCTATACACTTGCATGGAACTGGCGCCAGTTTAAAGACATTAACGAGGGTAAGAAGTTTCCCTTTAAGTACGATCGCCGTCATGATGTGAACATCTATGCCAGTTATATTCTCTCCAGCCGCTGGAGCTTTGCAGCATCATGGTCATTTGCAACAGGTGATGTGTTTACACTTCCCAATCGCATCTATGCCGACTTTGATGATGCCCAGCAGATCACCGATCCGCTGGCCCCGAAAGAATACAGGCTCATCTATCACTCATCAGCAGCCAACCAGTACCGTACATTGCCTTATCACAGGCTGGATATTTCAGCTACCTGGCATCATGCTCCTTTCAAAAACACAAAGGGAGTATTTACTGCCGGTGTTTATAACCTGTACGGCTCGCCCAATCAGTATGTGTATGACCTGGAAGGCACCCTCGGAAAGCGTTCGCTGGTAGTAACTACCAAATATGATTTCTTTAATGTAATACCGTATATTTCATATTCAATCTCATTTTGATGCCCGTAACAAATACATCATATAAAAGCAGGCTGCAACATCCGTATAAATGGATATTGCCGGTATTGCTGGTATTTGGGGCATGCAAAAAAGATTTTACATCCGGCCAGTTTATAGATGACAAACTGGTGGTACTGGCAGAGATTACAGCGCCCGACTCCCTCAAGGTTCCTATTGGTAAAACCATTAAAGTAGGCGGAGGCGGTATTATTCGTTTTGAGAAAGTAAATGACGCATCGGTTATAGTAACTGAAGACAATGTACGTAGCTGGGTGTTGCAGCCTAACTGGTCGTCTATATATGCCTCGAACCCCACATCAGTATTTACCAACCGGCACCGGTTGAAGTATGCAACTACTTATTCCATTGAGATCAAACACCTCACTTTAGGTACAGCCAAAGCTACCACTACTATTCCTCCCCTGCCAACGGTAAGCATTATAGATACTTCTTTTATTGAATTCCAGGGCAGGCCTACACTGGCTGTTGACTTTAAGGTTACAGACGATTCTGCCAGCACCAATTATTACGTTATTGAGGCTGTAAAGGAGAATGTAAAATTGCTTCGTTATTTTATTTACCGCAATGTGCGATATGATTATGATACGCAGCAGGGCAAAACCCTGTTTGACCAGGTACATAGCACCTACAATATTAAACTTCAGCGCGATACGGTGCCGCAGGCAAAATTTACCCGCCTGTACATGTACACCACTGACCCCATTACCGATAATGCAGATATTGATAATCTTCAGAATGCATTCCGGCGCATTTTTATAGCAGGTAATTCCATCAAAGGTCAATCGTACGTTACCAAAGTATATATAGACCGCAGTTATTTTAAAACTGATGATCCGGCACAAAAAGGAAGGGTAAGGATCCAGTTTAAAGCAGTCAGCAAGGAATTGTATGATTACCTGCTGGCTTATGAAAAATATAAAACTGAGTTTGGAAGCCTGCCTGCCGGTCAATTGAACACACCTAATGGCAACATTCAGAACGGTTTGGGTGTTTTTGGGGGCTCAGCCCGCCGCGAACGTATCGTCTACTTCGATGTTCTATGGTAATTTCCCCTCCTGATTTAAGTCAAATCCCTGTTATTTTTTGTTTTTCATCCCACTGCGATATAGGGGTATTTTACTGCTGGCTGTTATTATTCTAATCATCACCCTTTACCATTAAACGGGCAAGATCAATGGTTACACATTGCCTGTATTTTACAACATTTTTTTAGTTGAACAGAAACCCCGAAGCTGTCGGTAGTATCATCTCTTCGGGGGCTTTTTAAAGGTGTACAAATCATGATGACAGCAACTCCTGTAGCAATCAGCAAACGGCTCGATAGAATACCGTCATTAAGGCCTCTTTTGCCCTCCTTTGTAAGGGTTAGCGCCGTGATTATTACCTACAATGAAGAAAAAGTGCTGCGGCGCACATTATCAAGACTTTACTGGTGCGATGAGATCATTATTGTTGACAGCAACAGTACTGATAATACCGTAGGTATAGCCCGTGAATTTGGCTGTAAAGTGTTTTCAAGAGCATTTGATGGTTACGGTTCGCAGAAAAAATTTGCCGTAGCACAGGCATCCAACGACTGGATACTTTGTGTGGACGCAGATGAGGTATTATCTGCCGAACTGGTGCAGGAGATCCGGGATACACTTACAGAAGACACCCCTTACGCCGGTTTTTCAATGCCCATGAATATGGTTTTCCTGAACAAGGAGTTTGTGTATGGCAAAGAAAGCGGCAGGTATTTTTTACGCCTGTTCAATAAAAGAAAAGGCAGTTTCAACGATGCCAAGGTACATGAAGGCCTTCACCTGGAAGGACCAACCAAAAAGCTGCAGCATTATATAAAGCATTACAGTTATACCAGCCTGCATCAATACCTGGAAAAATGTAACCGTTATTCCAGCTATTCTGCAGATATGGCTTTCAGCAAGGGAAAGAACAAATCGTTATTCCTTATCCTGATGGCATTGCCTTTCAACTTTTTTAAATATTACATGCTGGAGCGCAATTTCATGAATGGCACCAAAGGATTTTACTGGTCAGTACTTTCAGCTTACTACCATTTTTTGAAATACCTGAAAGTAAAAGAACTGCAACAGACATCAAGATAACAGAACGAACAGGATCAATAATACATGGTAATAAAAAAATTATTCGGAGCCGGTTCGCTACAGCAGTTACGTGTACTGATGTATCATAAGATCTCAGGCGATGGTACGGGCGATTTTCTGACTGTTCCTTCGGAACAACTGGAAGCCCAGTTCCTGTTCCTGCAAAAAAATGGTTATACACCAGTACTGTTGAGCGACCTGGTAGCATTTACAGAGCATCACCAGCCATTGCCCCCAAACCCTGTACTTATTACGTTTGATGATGGCTACCGGAACAATTACACTGTTATGTACCCGTTGCTGGAAAAATATGGCATGAAGGCCAATATTTTCCTGGTAGCCACTTTTTTACAACATGATGATATACCCGAAGAAGAAAAAAACGATGAATACCTGTCCGTTTACGATATCAGGGCAATGAACCCTGCCCTGGTGGAGTATGGACTGCACTCGCTGGATCATAAAAGCTATAAGGAGCTTACACCGGCAGAGATGGATACAGACATTGTGAAGAGTAAGGCCCTGTTGAAAAAGCTGGGGATCGATTTTCAACCCTGCCTGGCATTTCCCTATGGCGCATATCCTAAAAGAGACCAGGCAAAACAGTATGAATTTTTTGAGACGTTAAGGTTTAACAATATATCAATGGCTTTCCGTATCGGCAACAGGTTAAATACTTTGCCACTGCGAAATCCATTACTTGTTCAGCGTCTCGACATAAGGGGAGATACATCATCGCAGAAGTTTACACGATTATTAGCTAAAGGCAAAGCATTGTTTGCCTGATTTAGAAATGAGAAAATCCTGCTTAAACGATTTCTCGTGTAATGTAAGCTGATGTTACAGCTTTTCCCCTCCCCCGTTCCTCATCTGCCTAACCGCAGATGGGGACTTTTTTATAACAAACGCTTCAGATAGCACTCTTATATTTTTCAGAACCCGAAGACGTAGGTAACAGTCGGCATCTTTTAGTAAAGGATGCCGACTGCTTTTTTTCATGGCTAATGCATTAAAAAGACAGGACTGCGACCAGCCCCGCCATAGTGTCAACATGAGAAAATCAGGCTAATCAAAGTGCCTGTAAGAGTTACTGCTAGTAATATTCAGATGACCGTCTTCTTTCCTGATAGTCATATCTTTTTTGAAATAGCTTTTATATTTTTCTACCACGGCTGCAGGTTGCTTTTTATCGTTGATCAGCAGCTCGCCATTTTTGTATTCAATGGTGTAATCTTTTTTTGTATCAAGCAGGTTATCTTTCTCCATGCTGTAGACCATTTCCTGGTAAGCTTCCAGTTCCTTCTTCGCTTTTTCCATCTCCACTTTTGCCTTTTCCATCTGCTCACCTACACGCTCCTGCATTTTCGACATATCTATACGTGTAGCTTCCATGCTTTTACGGGCCATTTCCATAGAGCGTTCAATATCTACTGATTTAATTTTTTCCAGGGCAGCCAGGTCTTTATGAGCCATTTCCTCTTTTACCCTTTCCATGGCATCTTTTACTGATCTCTGTACACGTTGCTGCTCTGCTTCACTCAGTTTGGCTTCTTCAATAGCCTTTAGTATTTTCTCACGGGTTTGTTCTGAAACAGATTCATTGATCTCTTTTTGCAGGCGGGCTATGTCAATAGCTTTTACCTGTTCCTGCGCTCTCCGCATGGCATCTTCTGCATGCAGCTTTTGCTTAGACATGGCCAGGGCATGATTTTTCATAGCAGCTTCTACCTCTTCCTGGATCTTATTCCAGTCTCTCTGCTTTACTTCTTCCAGTCTTTTTTTGCCTTCTTCCAACTGGCGAAGCTCTTTATCGAAGTCGCGCTCTTGTTCCTCTTCACGGATAGTTCTTTCCCGCCTGGGAACAGTATCCTGTTTTACATAATTGCTTTTTGATTGACGTGGCTGATCTTTCCAGGCTACCAATGCGATGCCGATAACCATTAATGATAACCCGGCAGGCACCAGGCGTTTAAAAGAATAAATATTCATGGCACTAAGTGATTTGATGGTTACAAATACGATGTCTTTCGTATAAATATACGATGACTTTCGTAAAATGTTGCATGGGGAAATAAAATTGTTGTGAATATTGTACTGTCCATACCGTTTAGTTAGTGGTTAATGAAGATCCTCATACAGCGGGGCCACGGGCGCATCCCCGGCGGTGTCCCTACCCGCCGGAATCAAAACCCTTAACTAAACAACATTGTCTGCACTGCAGCGTACAGGGCATAAAATGCAGGATACCGGAAAAAGAAATGGCCCGGTTGTTTTAAGAGATTAACAACCAGGCCATTCAGCAAACTAAATTATCTTGTTACTACCTGCCTACACCGGGTACTACGGGCAAACTTTCATTGCCATCATCGCCTACAGATTGTACAGCGAAAAAGTAGTTATCCTTTGAATAAGGTAGCTGTATAGTAAGGTCTGTGGTATAGAACTTCTTTTGCCAGAAAGGCCAGTTACTTTCACGCATTAATATGTAATAGCCTTTAGGTTTACCATATTTAGGTGCTTTCCAGCTTAAGATGGTATAGTTGGTCAACCGGCGTACTTCTATTTTAACTTCCTGTGGCATGCCACTTGCTTTTGCCAGGTTGGCCAGTGAGCTCAGGTTCATGGCTGTATTTTTACGCAGGTATTCAAAATCCATAAACTCAACGAGGTCGCCGTACTGGATCCCATTTTCCATACGTACATCCTGGTGCTGGTGATAAAAGTTCTCATTCATTTCAGAAATGCGAACTGCTGCATACCCACGTTGTACATAAGGCGTATGGTCACCTCCACGCAAAAAGCGGTCGTTGCGGTAAATGAGCACTACTTCCAGGTTATCTACGTATCGCTCGCTGGTTTCTTTTACATAACGGGCCAACTGGCGTGCTTTGCCATCGTTCTCTAATCCCATGTTGCGGATAGATGCTGCATTTTTCTCTAATTCATAAGCAGACAACCCTTCGCTGAACACGCGTATTTTGGTATTGTTGATAATATTGGTTTCACTTGAATTGTTACTTCCCATAATATCGTTGTTCAAAACACCTTCAATATTCCAGTTCTCTTTTTTTGCTTTCTCGGCCATGTAGGTAGAGCCCAGCAATCCCTGTTCTTCGCCACTGACAGTTACAAAAATGATGGTTGCAGGGAAAGAACGTTTGCTCATAATGCGCGCGCACTCGATCACCGCAGCAGAACCACTGCCGTCATCATTGGCACCGGGTGCATCTTTTTCACGATCCATTACACTGGTACGCATATTATCCAGGTGACCACTGATAATGAAAATACGATCATCGTTAGGATCAGTACCCTTTAATGTAGCGACTACGTTGCCCAGTACAATAGGTACATCTACACGACGGCCATCTGCCGCTAAGGTGGTAGTATCAATAAAAGCAGTAAGTCGGCCTCCCGAACCTTTTGCAAACTCATTGAACTTGCTTAGCACCCACAGGCGCGCTGCACCTATGCCTCGTTTGGCATCGGTTTGCGTACTGAGTGTATTGCGTGTACCAAAACTTACCAGTTTGGTGATATATGATTTCAGGCTGTCTGCATTTACCTCCTGCACCATTTTTTCAATAACAGGGTCTTTCTGAACAATGGTTTGAGAAAAGGCAGTGCTGGCACAGAGACAGCATAGGCCCGCTATCAGTTGTTTCATGTAGTTGGTTTTTGTATCTCTAAAGATAACAGCCCGGCAAATAAAAAAAACTGCCACTGTATGAGTGGCAGTTTTTTAGTATAATGTATAAAGTTTAAGGTTTAAACTTATAACCTATAACTTAAAACCTACAACTTTTACGCCTTGAAGGCCCATTTCATCATTTCTTTCCAGGAAGCTTTTTTACCGTACAACAGGATGCCTGTGCGGTAAATTTTGCCGGCTGCCCAGGTGGTACCCAGAAAACCCACTACCAGGAAGATCATTGACAACGCGATCTGCCAGAAAGGAGGATCGTAAGCAATGCGTCCCATCATTACAATAGGTGATGTAAGGGGAAACAGGCTGCCAAACAATGCAAGGCCGCTATTAGGCTCTGCTACTGCTCTTGTAAGGATCACAAATGAAAGGATGATCGGCATTGTAATAGGGAAGGTCAATTGCTGTGCTTCCTGCTGGTCTTCGCTCACCACGCTACCCACTGCTGCAAACAGGGACGCATACATAAAATAACCACCGATAAAATAGAAAAGGAAACACAATACAATACGCGCAATGGGCAAACCACTTAAGCCATTCACCAGCCCGGAAAGGCCTCCTGCACTCTGGGCTGCCGCTGCGCCACTGCCACCAAACACATTGGGCAATAGCATCGGCAACAATAAAGCCAGGCCACCCATTAATACAATCCATATTAAGAACTGTGTCAATCCTACCGCTGCAATACCAAGTATTTTACCCAGCAT
Organism: Chitinophagaceae bacterium; assembly: GCA_047602185.1. Classification (GTDB taxonomy): domain Bacteria; phylum Bacteroidota; class Bacteroidia; order Chitinophagales; family Chitinophagaceae; genus PMP191F. The sequence continues at coordinate 3,791,880 of JASGHY010000001.1, forward strand.
CAGCTGGAAAGGTTTTACGGAGCTGATGATCACCTCAGAAATACGGTTGATCTTTTCCTCCATTACACCACGCATCACCATCATGCCATAGATGAGCATACAGATATAGATAAGGATACCCGCTGCATACCCTATAGCAAAAGCACCTCCTGTAGATCCTTTACGACGCGCTTTACCGGTTCCTATCGTTGATTCAACTGACACATCGGCTTTAATGCTTTTAAATGTAGCAGAATCAATATTTGCAGCGACCATTCTTTTTCGTTCGATAGCATTGTTGATCGTTTTCTCGATACTGCCTTTTACGGAAAAGCTTAATTCAGATTCGCTGAACACTTTAAAGCCTTCAGGTTTTTCTACATTAAACTGCGGAATGAATAATAAGGAAGAATATCCGTCTTTTGCAAATTTGTATTGGTAGGTAGCCGTGTCTTCCTGGTTAAGGAAAACATACTTCAGGTTTTTTGTATCAATATTCTTTCCGTCAAACAGGTTGGCTTTATCTATCACAGCTATCTTCTGGTTCTCTTTGCCATCTTTTACTGCAATGGCAATGATAGCAGCGTAAAAACCAAAAATGATCAGGGGTACCAGGATGGTCATCAGCAGGAACGACTTTTTGGCCACCCTTGTTTTATATTCACGTTGTAAAACGAGTAATGTCTTATTCATGTCAATAATTTTAAGCGGTTACTTTTTCAAATTGCCTTGTCAGCGGTGTACCTTCTACCAGTTTGATAAAGATGTCGCTGAGTGAGGGCAACATTTCCTGGAATCCGGTAACAACAGCATCCTGCTGCAGAAAGTACTGCAATACATCATTGGTGCGATGCCCCTCGTTGATCTTAATTACCAGTGCATTCTTATCACTGTTAACAAGCTGGAACGTAGGAGAAGAAAATGCCTGTGGCAGCTTCTCAAAACCAATGGTAAACAGGTTCTCTTTAAACTGTTGTTTTACACCATCAACAGTACCGTCTAAAATTTTCTGTCCTTTATTAACAAGAATAATGTGATCACATATTTCTTCTACCTGTTCCATACGGTGCGTACTGAAAATAATACTGCAACCTTTTTTGGCCAGGTTATAGATCTCATCTTTAATAAGGTTGGAGTTTACAGGATCGAGACCACTGAAAGGTTCATCCAGGATGATCAGTTTGGGTTCGTGCAGCACTGTAGTTACAAACTGCAGTTTCTGTCCCATACCCTTACTCAGGTCTTCGATCTTTTTATTCCACCAGCTTTGCATTTCAAATTTCTCGAACCACACTTTTACTTTACGCAAAGCATCGGCTTTACTGAGCCCTTTAAGCTGTGCCAGGTAGAGTGCCTGCTCACCAATTTTCATTTTTTTGTACAGGCCTCTTTCTTCGGGCATATAACCAATGTGAGCCACATCGTTAACGGGATCAAACTTGCGGCCATCCAGTATAATCTCTCCTTCATCCGGAAAAAAGATACCGGTTATCATACGAATAAGCGTGGTTTTACCTGCACCATTGGGTCCCAGCAATCCAAAGATGCTGCCCGGTGCCAGCGTAAAGCTAATATCATCCACCGCACGCTGGGTGGCATAATATTTCTTCAGGTTTTTAACTTCGAGGATGTTCATATCAGCGCTTTGATTGAGTTGTAGAACGGAGATGCAAAACACAAGGGCTGCTCATCACATTATTCCGGGATATAAGCTACACATTTAACCGCCACTCTCTGTTCAATATCACTTTAATTAAATGTTTTACTTCCGGCTGGTGAGGACACTCACCGGGGGAGCAGATCCGTGACTGGTGCCTTCACCAGCCACTAATTAAACGACATTGACTATCCATACCCGGCAACACCACTTATATAATAGCCCTCATTGTATGCTTTGCTGATAGTTTAGTAGCAGAACGAGGCAGAATGTTACAACAACAACCATTTTTTATTCAATACCCCGTTCTTACCGCAGTATGGCAGCCAGTTCGCCCGCAATACGTTCGCCATCCATGGCCGCACTTACAATACCTCCCGCATAGCCCGCTCCTTCTGCACAGGGATAAAGACCTTTTAATTGCGGATGTTGCAGGGTATCTGCATTTCGCGGAATACGCACAGGCGAAGAGGTGCGTGACTCGGTAGCCACTACCACTGCATCGTTGGTATAGTAACCACGCATTTTTTTACCAAATTCAATAAAGGCCTGCTGCAAGGAAGCATATACGAAAGGCGGTAACACTTCTTTTAATGAAGCAGGGCGGATACCCGGTACATAAGAACAATCCGGTAGCGTAGAAGAGGCTTTCCCTTCAGAAAAATCGGCCATGCGTTGCGCAGGCGCTACAAAATTGCCGCCGCCAACTTCAAATGCCTTTCGTTCCACCATTTGCTGAAAATACATGCCGGCCAGCGGGCCTGTAAAGTTTGCAGCTTCAGACCCGGCAAAGCGTTTGGTAGCTGAGCTGGTAAAATCAGGTAGTTCTACGGAAACCACGATCCCCGAATTGGCATAGGGGTTATTGCGTTTAGACGGAGACCACCCATTTACCACCAGTTCACCAGGATTGGTGGCTGCAGGGGCTATAATGCCACCCGGGCACATACAGAAGGAAAATGCCCCCCTGCCGTTAACCTGTTGCACCAGGCTGTACGAAGCCGGGGGAAGGTATTCGCCGCGGGCCTCGCAATGGTACTGCATTTTATCAACCAGTTGCTGCGGATGCTCTACACGCACGCCCAGGGCAAAGGGTTTGAATTCGATAGCGATATTTCTGCGGTGCAGCAGTTCAAAGATATCCCTGGCAGAGTGACCGGTAGCCAGTATTACAGCATCTGCTTTCCAGCTATCGCCATCGGCAGTTTGTACACCGGTAAGCTTATCGCCTTCTATAATAAAGTCTGTTACTTTCTTCTCGAAAAGGAAAATGCCGCCACAGGCCACTATCTGCTCACGCATGGCTGTAATAATATGTGGCAGTTTATTGGTACCAATGTGCGGGTGAGCATGGTAAAGGATCTTTTCCTCGGCCCCAAACTGTACCAGTATGTTGAGGATGCGGTTAATGTCGCCACGCTTGTTACTGCGGGTATATAGCTTGCCATCACTGTAAGTGCCTGCACCGCCTTCGCCAAAGCAATAATTGCTCTCGGGGTTTACTATACCTTCTTTATTGAGCATAGCAAGGTCGCGGCGGCGTGAGCGTACATCCTTACCTCTTTCCAGTATTACAGGCTGAATGCCGTTCTCAATAAGACTAAGGGCCGCAAACAGCCCTGCAGGCCCTGCCCCCACAATAACTACCCTGTGGCGGGCTTTAGATACATCTTTTAAAGCCAGGTGCTGCAGCGGCCTGTCTTCAAAAGGTTCGTTTACAAATGCCAGTACAGTAAGCTGCACCCAGGGCTGTCTGCCGCGGGCATCGAGAGACTGTTTTAAAAGCCGGTAACCTGTAACAGATGCTAAAGGTACTGTCAGTGTTTTAGCAATATATTGCTGTATAATATCAGCCGATGCAGCTTCGGAAGGGAGCAGTTTTAAAGAGATAGTCTGTTGCATACTGATGTCAGGTAGTTAACCTAAAAATCTTTTAATAATTACTGTACTAAATGTTGCAAACTGAAAAAAATAGTACAATCTTACCGGCCCAAAAGTAACACTTTATATGGAAGCAAGCGGCTGCATATACCTGCAAAGCCGGTTGTTTAAAATGGTAACCGGAACATAGCCATTGTAGTAAAAATTGAGGTTGGGTTTAATATGTATCCGCATAAAAGATACCGCCTGTAACAAGGCAAATAATAAGCAGTATAAAATGCAGCAAAAAATTACACAAGCCATCTTATCTATCCCTCTTCTGCTACCATCTGATCCTGATGAATATAACCCGTTAACAAGCCAGGCCTATCTTTTTTCTTAGTAACCGGATACTCAACTAAGTATATGATGAGCAAAAAACCCGGAGACTACTATTTACGTAGATATTTATCCACACGTAGTAGTTTGTCGACAATAAGACCAGCGGTTCTTGACGTAGAACAAAAACTAATACAACAGGCCTGAAAGAAGTTTTTATTCGATTTTGAGGAGTAGTTATATATAGCTGTGAGTTGTTACAATAAGGCAGCAAAAAACAGCAGTGGATCTATAATAAATTTCTCTTTATAAGATAAAAGGATGACATAAAAATATTTTTTAAAAGGGGTGAAAAAAACAGGAAGTTAAATGCACGGCATATCAAATAATTTGTACCTTCAATAGCATCTGAACGGTTACCTATGGACATGGTTTTCTCATCACGATGGTATTGTAATCCTCATTCAGGTTTTCTGCAACATTATTTATTATTAGTTTGGTATTAGTGGTTGATCGTGCATGCAGTGGGTATTTCATAAGCTGTATGTAAGGTTTGTTATAGTGCAATAAGCAATATGGGTAATGGCACTGGTAGTGCGTAGTCCTATATTGATGTAGTTATTGTATTCATTTAACGATTGCATAAATCACATCTTTATGTTGAGTTTCAACAGGTATTATTTAAACAAAAAATTGTCTATTGCGTTCAATAAGCAAGTGACAAATCCGGTTGATTTCTTATCTCCTATAGCAGAATTAAAAGTCAATGTGTCATACTGTAAGCAGAGGCAAAAAATGAATGAATAAAAAATTTTTTATTCAGTAAAAAATTTTGATATTCGCCGCCCTGCATAACTTTTTTTGGATATACACTCTATCCAACCATCCTGTGAAAATTATGATATAGGGCAACATTGAAAATTCTTAACTCAGCATAAAAACTGCTTATTCTATAATGGCTAAAACCTTTGATAAAGTTTGGAGTAATTGCTTGGAAGTAATCAAGGATATTGTTGAGTGGCAGCATTTCAAAACCTGGTTTGAACCAATAAAGCCTGTTGAACTAAAAGGGAATATTCTTGTTATACAGGTACCCAGCCAGTTCTTTTATGAATACCTGGAGGAGCATTATGTAAATTTATTGGCAAAGACTTTGCGTAGAGTATTAGGAAAAGATGCCCAGTTAGAGTATCGTATTATGGTTGACAGCGGAAATCACAGTAATAAACCGCTTACTGTTGATGTTCCTGCTCATGGGTACAAAACCTTTTCCAGTAATGAAATGGATTTTCCGCTAATCATACACAATCCCGTTAAGAACCCCTTCGTAATACCGGGGCTTAAAAAGATGCAGATTGATTCTCAGTTGAATCATATCTACACTTTTGACCACTTTGTAGAAGGTGACAGCAACAGGGTTGCCAGACGTGCAGGAAAGACTGTGGCCGAAAAGCCCGGCGCCAGTTCATTTAACCCACTGGTTATATATGGTGCTGTAGGTTTGGGTAAAACCCACCTTGCACAGGCTATAGGTAATGAAACCAAACGCATACACCCCAATAAAGTGGTACTGTATGTAAGTTCTGAGAAGTTCATTAACCAGTTCCAGGACCATAGCCGTAATAACGCTATCAACGACTTCATTCATTTTTACCAGTTAATAGATGTACTGATCATCGATGACGTTCAGTTCTTTAACCGTGCAGAAAAGTCGCAGGATGCATTCTTTGCCATCTTCAACCACCTGCACCAGAGCGGCAAACAACTGATCCTTACATCAGATAAACCACCCAAAGACCTTGAGGGTGTTCAGGAAAGATTGCTGAGCCGTTTCCGCTGGGGCTTAAGCGCTGATCTGCAGGTACCCGATTATGAAACAAGGATTGAGATCCTTGAGCGTAAAATGAAGAACGACGGGCTGGAAATGCCACGCGAAGTAGTTAAATATCTTGCCTATAATATCAATAGTAATGTGCGTGAACTGGAGGGAGCATTGATATCATTATTGGCACAATCTTCGCTTAATAAGCGGGAAATTGACCTTGATTTGGCTAAACGCGTACTCCGTAACTTTGTGAAAACCAGCAGCAAGGAAATTACTATCGAAACCATCCAGAAAATGGTATGTGAATATTTCGATGTACCCTACGATAAATTGCTGCAAAAAACCCGCAAACGCGAGATAGTACAAGCACGTCAGATAACTATGTACCTCGCTAAAGCGTTCACCAAAAACTCTTTAAAAACCATTGGAGAGCATTTTGGCGGCCGTGACCATACTACCGTTATCCACTCCTGCCAAACAGTAAAAGACCTGATGGATACCGACAGTACCTTCCGCGAAAGCGTGATGGAACTGCAACAGAAGGTACAACTGGCAGCGATGTAGTAAAATATCCTGTTACTTAATTCAATCTATTATAAGAAAGTCCTGGTTCACAATAAGAACCGGGATTTTTTTATGCTAAAAAACTGAAATTGAATTTGGTATTTGCATTTTTACACTTATTTTTGCCGTCCCAAAACGGAAATGGAGAGGTGCCTGAGTGGCCGAAAGGAACGGTTTGCTAAATCGTCGTACGGGTTAAACTGTACCGTGGGTTCGAATCCCACCCTCTCCGCTGATTTTTCTAAAATTCAATATGGGCGTGGTTTTAAGGGAATTGCCCCCCAATTCCGGAAGTAAACCCGGAAGTAAACCGGTAGCCCATACGCTAAAATAAGTTCTGAAACCTCTGTTTCAATAGGTTTTCCGAATCGCTACAAATCCCCCTCCTGGGGCTAATCGGAAAACATTTTATGTTCTCTCAAACATCATTTACTGTTCCTGTTGTATGTACAACAGATCCCAATGATTGGTATGTCTATTTTGAGTTTACCATTAACGGCAAAACTTATGAACGCAAAAAACGCGAAGGAATTAACCGTTATAAGGATTTAGGGGAAAGAAGAAAAGAAGCTGAAGCCCTAGCAGAAGCAAAAAAGCAATGGTTAGAGAGCGGTTGGAATCCAGTAAGCGACCCCGATTTTTTAAAAAGAGACATTCCCACTGTTTCACAACTGAAATTAATGGGGCTGAATGAAGCCTTAGATTTCGGTTTAAAAGAGGGCGAATTTACTGAAGAAACCAGGCGAACTTATAGGAGCCCCATAAAGTACATAAAAATTGCTGCAAGTGATTTAAACCTATCACTTCATCCTGTAAAGGACATTCTCAAAACTCACGTAAAGCAAATTCTATCCCAGGTAAAAAAGTCTAAGGAAAATTTTAGCGAACATGCCCAAAACAAATATGCAGAAACCTTCCGTGCTGTCCTTTCTGTTTGTGAAGAATGGGAACTTGTAAATTTTAATGCAGCCAGCAAACTAAAATTACATGAACTGGTTGAAAGCGATAAATATGAGGCATGGACCTGGGAAGAGAAAAAAACAATGGCTGACTATACATCTGTCCACCATTGGAAATTTTTCGTTTACTTAATGATAATTTATCATACAGGCATCCGACCAAAAGAAATTCTAGCATTACAAGTTCCAGATGTGCAACTATCAAAAAGGAATATAAAAATTGTTCCTAGCTCAAAAAAGAAAAACAGCAAAACAAAAAAAATCCGGAACGTTCCAATTAATGACCACCTCCTACCCTTACTTAAAACTTTAGATTTTGAAAAGTACCCGGCAGATCATTACATATTTGGAAGTCCATTACCAAATGGCCCTAGAGGATGCAAATTACATTTAGGAGTTTATGAAAGGGGAATTGGCAGGCCCGACTATTTTACGCCTTCTGCTTTCAGGATAAGAAGAGATACTGTAACAAAGTTTTTCAACAAGGTCGTAAGGAAAGAATTAGGCATTAATAAATTTATGTATGGGCTAAAGCATACTGGAGCAGATGACAATATTTTGGCCGGTATTCCCTTAGACGCCTTAAAAACTATCTACGGCCACCACTCTAAATACATGACTGAGATCTATGCAAAGAAGATAAAACAAGTATATAGAGATTTGATAATTACAAAAAGCTCAGGTTTCTTAACTGACACAAAAAACTCTGCATAGAATCAATAAGCCGATATGTTCGTATTCTATTTTAAAATTATGAATCAGCAAAAATGAGTTATAAAAAACGAAGAGATTAAACTTTATATTGAATAGACTGCAGAACAATTTTGTTCTTTCTTATTTTTTATCGTCATACCATCCAGAAAGTTGGAGATAGCATCTTTCCTCTAATTCTGAATTCGCGGGCTTCCACCATTTGGCTAAACTTACACGAAGTAGAGTATTAGCAGGAATTGCCGGTATGGGATCTGGCAATCCTTTGTATTTTAGTTTTTTCCTTGAAAGAATACTCGTAGGATAAAAGTAATGATCATCATTGTAGGAAAGAGGTTTGTCACTTAACCAAAAACCAATACTGTGAGCAGGATAGTCTGGAAAATTAGCCGAAAGAAAACCAGCCCCAGAATTTGCCCATTGAATTTTTCCTTCAAAAATATTATTGATCGAGCCGCGCCAAATTGTTACATCTTGATCTAGTATATACTGAGTAATATTGTTAACTCTACTCACATAGGTTTTGGAATTAATTATTACGTCTTCATTGTGAGGTTCGCTTATTGATGTACTTATTGTAAAATTGATATCCCATATATCGCCTATGTTAAACTCAGTATCAGCATATTGATACCAACCACCCGGATTAAGCAGCCTTACATATTGGTTATTCCTTAAAACCATCCCACCGACACAAACATTATTTCCAAAATGAGTTTTCGACAGAATAAGAACGTCCATGTTAAAGATGAGTTACTTTATAATTATACTGATCTTCTATTCTTTTTGCAACTATAGATCTATGACAAGCATCCGGATATTCCTCTACACAAAACAACACTATTTTATTGGCGCCGATTTGATCAAGCTTTTCAAAGAAACTATCAAAGTCAAATTTGTTAATGATTTTATTCTTATACTCAATGGAAAAGATTTGGCCTAGCTGTTGTCTTTCGCTTTTCAATTCTCCTTTTGTAAGATCAACTTCTTTTTGTAAATTTCTAATTTCCTCAGTAGGTGCCAAGTCAACAATATGGCCATACCTTATATCCAATTCATTCAATCTTCCCTGCAATTTGTTGCTATTCACAAAAGAATATTTCGCACCTCGTACACCTCTTCGTTGACGAATGTCACAAAAGGTATCAATATTGTTATCAGTAAGCTTATTAAAGAATTCGTTCTCTGTTGAATTGTAAACTCCAATAGTAAAAAACTCCATTTTAGGAATACGATTTTCGTGAAGTAGTGTTGATTGTTATTTCATTAGGGAATAATGTTATATCTGATAACCCCTTATTTAATTCATTGATGACGTCAGCCTGTGTTTTTATTCTATCTTTTTCATCTATATGTATTAGATTAATTTGTTCAGTAGAAAGAAACCGTCCAATTAATTTACTTCTATGGCACTCACAGGGTTTACTTTCACTACACATAATCACAATAGGTATATTTTTAGCGTAAGCTGTTTTCAATCTTTGAATTCCCTTTTGAAAAAAATCTTTCGACTTTACTTGTTCATAATCCACTTTCCCATCTTTGTCATAGCATGTTGGATCGGAAGGCCTTCCTCCTATACTATCCCCCATAAAGACATATTTAATCCCATTCAAGCCAAGGAAATGCCTGAGATCACTCTGATTAAACTGCGGGTTAAACTTTGAATATGGTTGTGACCGCACGTCTATAAGGAAATGTATATCAAAATCTTTTAGTGTTTTGATAAAATCAGTGATTTTCCTATTGCCATGCCCGATAGTATAAATTGGCTTTTTGTCCATCCTCTAAATTACAATTTTTTTATCTTATAAAATCTTTGCCACTGAATCATAAACAACTGATTATCAATGCAAATGTTTATGTATGTGTATAACAATCAAATGGATTGAATATAAATTGATGGACATATCTCCTTGATTGTCATTAAACTGTATGTCTACTTATAAACTCGGTTCGAAAGTTGTTACTTCTTTCTCCGCTGACAAATTGGTTGCCCCGCAAATGCGGGGCTTTTTTATTTCATAGCCCTGGAGGGCTTGTTCGCTAATGCGGAATCAAACACTTCTACCTTACCTCAATTATTTGTTTTTCCCCTTTTTATATCTATCAGCATAGGTGGTTGCTGATAATAGACTTTCAATGTCGTTTAGTTAGTGGCCGGTGAAGACACCAGCAACAGAACAACTCCCGGGCGGGTGTCCCCACCCACCGGAATGAAAGATCTTAATTAAAGGACATTGATAGTACTTTACCCGAATGATCAGCATCCAATCGGATAGCTTATTCTAAAAAACTATCCAAATAACCGAATATCGTTTTTGTTTGCATCATCAGGCTTACATGACTTTGATTGGGAACAATGGCCAGCTGTGATTTTGGCGTTGGCTGCAACCCAGCAGCAACACCTCCTCCCAACAGTTTATATGTTTTTGCCAATTCGATCTTATCCATGCCATCATTGTCGCCTGATATAATTAATACAGGCGCAGTGATCTTTGCTATATTGTCGTCACCCATATCAAATGACTCTCCAGCCAGGGCAATCATCTGTTCCAGGAAACTATTCCATTTTGTTTTATCCGGCGCCACAGCATCATAGGCAGTGTGCAGAGGCGAATCTGCAAAGAACTCGGGCTTCATGCTTTTAAAAATATCGGCTATCCCCGCTACCCAGCCTTCACTTTTATAAACAGAAGAAATGATGACCAGCTTTCTCAAGCGTTTAGGACTTTGTATCGCAAACTGGTAGGCAATCTGGCCGCCAAAACTGTATCCTGCTATATCAGCGCTGTCAATTTTCAGGTAATCCATTATTTTCTCTACATCACTGGCTAAAGTGGCCCGCGATAATTTTCTATCTGAATAGGGCGTATGTCCATGTCCCTGCAATTCTACAGCAATTACTTTTCTTGTTTTTGCCAATTCAGGTATTAACTCCCCCCAATTCATCTCAATGGTATAGTAAGCACCATGTAATAAAACGATAGGCTTACCCTCGCCGTACACTTCATAATAAACTTTGATACCATTAACCGGTGCATAACCGCTGCTGGCAGGTTTAATTTGTTGCGCATTTGATGAAGATGCTACAGTCATAATGATTGCGATTAGGAGTAATTTAACAAGATTTCCTGGTTTTAATATATTTCTCATAAAGTTGCCCGCTTTAGTTTGATGGTTAGTGACAATACAAAGATCAATGTCGTTTAGTTAGTGGCTGGTGAAGACACCAGCTACGGGCGCATCCCCCGGCGGGTGTCCCCACCCGCCGGAATCAACACGCTTAATTAAACGATATTGATACAAAGGTGGGAAACATTTCAGGATTCTACCTGTGCAAAAACGACAACATTAGGGGCAGATCCCGACAAACCATGGCCATTTCAGGTACCTGTCCTTTTGCAATGAATGAATATAAAATGAAAAGGAAGACTGAAAGACTGTATTTACCGCATTCCCCTTTTCTTTCCAGGTGTAACATTCCACAGCCTCAATCGTCTTTAGTTCCTGACAGGTTCATCCGGAGAGCATGAACTATTCCAGGTGCATAATAAAACCCTATCGACAAATGAAAGGCAAACTCATCCTCATTTCCCTTCTTTTCCTCGTGATGTGTTCAACAGTAAAGGCTCAATCAGTAAGGTTAATTTCTCAATTAAGTGATCTATGCAAAGCCTGGGGCAACCTGAAATACTTCCATCCTGAGGTTGCAATCGGCAGGCACAATTGGGACTCAGTATTGGTTTCAGCAGCAGGCAGAATGCTGAATAACAGTTCTCAGAACAGCTTTCAGCATGAGATCGACCTGATGTTGCAGATTGCCGGCAAAAACAATGCTGCTGTATTCATCATTGACAAGTCTGCTCATCCCTATACCTACAGAAATATAGACCACTCCTGGCTTGACAAAAGCTCCAACATAAGCGCCAGTCAAAAAGAAGCGCTACAGTATAATTACTCACACCCGGCCCAGGCACCGAATTATTATGCCCAAAACAATCCCAATGACGATGGGAATATTATAACACCCAATGAAAAGCCCTACCCGGAAATGAAAATGCCGGATGTCAATTACAGGCTCCTCGGGCTTTTTCGTTTCTGGAATGTGATCAACTATTATTATCCCTACAAATATGGCACAGCTACCCCCTGGGATAAAGTATTAAGTGAACTGATACCAGCGTTTATCAATGCAGGCGACACGCTCTCGTATCATAAGGCTGTATTAAGAATGGCGGCCTCTATTGACGATGGGCACGGCGGTGTTTATCCTTTTATTGATATTACTGTTGCAGGAAAATACAGTCCACCTTTTTTCTTTCATGTAATAGACAATAAGGCTGTAATTACTAAGATCCTTGATGAGGAAGAAGCCCGTAAGGCCAACATACAAAGGGGAAGTGTTATTGAAAAGATAAACGGTTTACCTGTTAAAAAAAGGGCTGAAAAATTGTGGAACTACATTCCTGCTTCCAATACGACCGGCAAATACAGGGATCTGCACAAACTGATCCTGAACAGTAAGGATGCCCTTGCATTATATAGTGGATATAACCCGGACGGAACAAAATTTTCGTCGAACATTAAACTAAGCGAAAGAAATTTCCTTGCAGAGTTCCTTGATTTTTATGGAATGACCAGCCCCATTACTTCTGCAATGATCACCAATGATATTGCCTATATATATGCGTCTAATATTAACAGGAATAACATGGATAGCATAATGCAGCCGCTGCTAAAGACCAGGGCAATTATACTGGACCTGAGAAACTATCCCAATACGATGAATCCCTATAAGATAATTGAATACTTCCTTGACAAGCCAACTGTTTACAGTAAACAAACAAGAAATAACTTCAACTACCCGGGGTTATTGGTCTATGAAAATACAAATGCCGGTACTACTGTTGAAATGGTAGGCAAAGCAAACAACAATCCATATACCGGTAAACTGATCCTGTTGGTTGATTACAGAACACAAAGTTTGCCGGAATTTGATTGCCTGATCTTTAAAACTTTTAAGAACACGATAATAGTTGGTAATCAGACAGCCGGTGCCGATGGTAACCAAACCAGGATGATGTTTCCCGGTGGTTATAGAATTTCATTTTCAGGATTCGGGATCTATGAAGCCAATGGCAAGGAAGCACAGCACGCAGGAATCCCCATCGATATCCCGGTGAAATATACTATCACAGACATAGTTCACCAAAGAGATGCCGTTTTAGAGAAGGCTATTGAATACGCGAAAAGTAATTAGTGATGATCCCTTCATCAAAATAGAAAATGCTCCCGGCAGGAGCATTTTCTATTACGCCTTCACCTTTTGCAGCCTGTTATACTAAAATACTGTCATTACTTGTTAGCTTCGGCAAACTGCTGAATATCTGCTTTGGTAAAGGTTACCAACTCAATAATATTCGCTGTATGTCTTAAAAACGGCGGAATGATCTGTATCGCTTCTTCCCTGCTGTTGAAATCACTGATGAACCATGACTTATGTACACCCGACTTACAGCCCCAATGTGCATTTGCCAGCAGATGCGATCCTGATTCCACAAATAATTTGATCACCTGTTTGCACTCAAACGTGTTCTCTGAATGTGGTATCTCAATTAAATAAGTTGCCATTGTTTTTAGATTTGACTGATGATTGAATGCTTGTTAGAGTACATAACTCAGTATTTCAATGGGTAAAGGATCTTTATCAACTAACGGGGAAAAGGCTTTATAACAGAAGATGCTTTTTTTTACAATTCTCGCATTTGTATCGCTGAGGTTTCAGGCGTCCAAAAGAAGCTATACTCAGCAAATAGCATAAAAAGGATCTTTTCATAGTTACCAGGTTGCCACCGCAGGATGTACAACGGATCCCTATAACAGTCCGCTTGATAACAATTTTGTCCAGATCCAATAATGCCATAACTGCAGCAAAAGTGTTACTGCTCAAAAAGGTTGTAAAATAAAAGGGATAAACCCGGCTGGTTAGGGATGAATAGCAGGAAGTTTGGGAAACAAAGAATGACCATAGACCATTGACTATTGACAAAGCGCAATTGTCGATGGCCTATGATCGGAAGAAATTATCAATTAATTAAACTGCTCTTGAATTTATTCAGTTTCGCGAAAAGTATTTCTGCCCGTTGATAAAAGAGCGTGAAAGATTCTGCATCAACATAATTCCTTCGTTTCGAAAGGTAAAGGCAATTAACACACTCTGAAAGGGAGCGGATTGCATACCCCACAAACCTTCTTTGTTCGGGATTGGACTGCCCGATAGCACCTTCAGCAATGTTAAGAGAGACTGAATCCGCAGCTCTTTTAAACTGTGATGTAAGAGCAAACATTTCTTCTTTGGGAAATTTCCGTGTCAACAAATGAACTTCATCAGCAAAATCTACCGCGAGTTTCCAGATTTCCAGTTTTTCAAATTTAAAAGGCATAAGCTCTGATTTAAAGTAATGACCAAATAGTCTATTGCCGATGGTCCTACCCAGTAGCGCTCTTAATTCTCCTTTATTCCCAGTGCATTAAAAAGCTCTTCCCTGTACGATTTACCAACAGGGATCTTGGTTCCTTCAATAGATACTTCCGTAGGAGAGATGTCATCTATGTGGTGAATATTGACAGAATAGCTCCGGTGAATACGAACAAAAGCTTTTGGGTCCAGCTGTCCTGAAAAATCATTAAGCGTAGAACGCACCATTACCTTTTTCTGTGATCTGAGGTGCAGTATTACATAGTTGGCGTCACTTTCAAGATACAGGAGCTCACTAAACAGTATCTTTTTGAAGATATAGCCATCCCTTACAAACATGTACTCTTTTGCATGAAAGGAAGTTGTTTGTTCCGGTTTTGTATCGTTATTACTGTTACCGGTAAAATTGCTGAATGCAATTTCGATAGCAGCAAACAACTCTTCTTTAGTAAATGGCTTTACAATATAAGCATGGGGCTTTACCTTTTTTGCCCGTTCAATGGTTTCACCGTCACTGTTAGCAGTTAAAAAAATAAACGGTACGCGGTATAATTCATTGAGCTTTTCCGCAACATCAATCCCATCCTTTTTACCCGACAACTGAATATCCAGTAACAGCAGGTCTGGTTTATGTTGCCCCAGCATTTCCATCGCCTCTGTATAATTAATAGCAGGCCCGCAATGCGAATAGCCCAATTCATCGAGCGTACTCAAAATTGTCCTGGCAATTACCAGCTCGTCTTCTACAACTCCTATCTTTAGAACGCTCATAAGTTTTAATCTTCATTTTTACGGAAATCCCGATTCGTAAAATTAATGATAAATGAGGCTCCGTTCCTGTACTCATATTTTACAGTTCCTCCTATCTGCCTGCTAAGATCACTGATCAATTGCATACCCAGGGTAGCAGCCCAGCTGAGATCAAAATCTGCCGGCAACCCGGGGCCATTGTCCGCATAGTGCAATTCATATTTCCCCTGTGCTATGATCAGGATCTTAAGATCTATTTCGCCACGAACACCATTATTAAATGCGTATTTAAAGGAATTAGATAATAATTCATTCATAATTAACCCAAGGGGAACAGCAGAGTCAATATCGAGGTATAAAACCGGCACCGAGATATTCATTACAATATTATCCTGCTTTTTAAATACACTCCCGATCTGTGTGCAGAGGTCATTTACAAAACGTTTCAACTCTATACTGCTGAGGTTTTCAAACTGGTAAAGGTTCTGGTGGATCAATGCGATGCTCCGTACACGGTTACGCCCCTCTCTCAATGCATCTTTTGCACTTCCCTCCTCTAGGTTCTTACTTTGCAATTCCAATAATCCTGAAATGACCTGTAAGTTGTTCTTTACCCGGTGGTGGATCTCCTTCATCAATACATCTTTCTCAGCCAGCAATTCAGCCTGGTCTGAGAGAGACTTCTTTAACTGAACAGTTCTTTCATTTACTGTTTGCTCCAGTTTGTTTTTATCAGCAGCTAATTGCTTTGTCCTGAATTTTATGATGAAATAAACAGCTATAAAAAACAATAAAACGGCCAGCGTAATGAACCACCATGTAAGGTAGAATGGTTTTAAAACGAGTAAAGGAATACTTAACTGGCTTTTACTCCAGGCTCCTTCCCTGTTCTGGGCCTTTACGTGTAGTACAAACTTTCCATAAGGCAACCCACTGATCCGAATAGAATTTTCATTGATATAGTTCCAGTCCTTATCTACACCTTCAATTTTATAAGCATACCGGTGCGCCTCATCTTTTGCAAAATCCAGCAAGCGGAACCCAAGTGTGAAGAATCTGTCATTGGGCGCCAGAACGATCTGCGAATTGATCAACAGATCGCTTGTTCTGTCGATCAATTCATTTTCTGAACCAACAAACTGGTTAAACTCAATAACCTGTAATGGCGCGCTCAATTCTGTAGTATCTGTTATAAAGTCTTTGGGATCAAAAGCATTCACCCCATCAATTCCTCCAAAGAACAACCTGCCGTCTTTTGCCTTAAATGAAGAAGTTCTGTTGAACTCGTTATGCGAGAGACCATCTGTAGTGGTATAGGTGTTTACAGCGAATGTTTTTTTATTAAAACGGATCAATCCATAATCGGAGCTGATCCAGAGATTATCATAATCATCAGGCTCTATCCTGTAAAGCACATCTGAAGGAAATCCCCCTGCAATATTGAATTGCTGAAAGGCATTTGTTTTTCTATCCCATCTATACAACCCTTCACCATTCGTAGCAATCCAGAATACGCCATTTGCATCGGCAAAAGCATCCAGTAAGCTAAGCTGGTTAATGGCTGACAACTTGTTTTTAACGACTGAGCATGATCGATCATCAATGGTCTTTTTCCCAATAATTCTATACAGCCCGTTTTCCGCAACTGCCCATAATGTGTCTGCCGCATCCTTAAAAAACCGGTACACGAACTTTGGTTCATGCCCGTGCTGAGCCCCGTAAGAAATGGAATCAAAAGTTTTGCTCTTTGTATTGAAGAAGGAGATACCATTGGTTTTTCCCAATAGCAACAAGCTGTCGCTGAACGGATACAGTGACCATATTTCACTGCTTTGTTTATCCTGGTACCGCGAGATCTTTTTTCTTTCTTCATCATACTGGTACAGTACATAACCTCCATAATACAATGAAGAGTGATTATTGATGAGCGCATACTTTATTTCATTGTCTGCAATGCTCTTCATTTTTCCATGCTGCTGCAGAAAAGTATGCATCCATATATTGGCAGCTACATTGCCTGCTTCATCTGCATAAATGCCACGCACCTGGTTATTTTTCTCAATGGTTTGCTGCCTGGCTGTAAAGTATTGTTTAAAGCGGTTCTTTTCAATTTTCAACTGCAACACACCCATCGAGGTGCAAAGCCAGAGATTCCCAAAACTGTCCGGGAAAAGCTGGTAAAGGAACAGGTTCTCAAAATTCTTTATTTCCGATCCGTCAAGTATTTCCAGGAAAGCATTTTCATTCCACAGGTAAAGTCCCCCGGGAATATCAAGAATACTGGCTGAGCCATCAGCAGCACAAACTACCTGGTACCAGTATTTTCCTTTCACACTATCCGTGCCGGGCTGCCTGGTGCCGGCCGGAAATAAACTTTTCCCTGCACGTGTTATCATGCCAATATTAAAGGCATTGCTATCCGCAGGTATGTTGTAAGTAATTAAAAGATCACCCTGGTTGTTGAAACCGATCGGCAATGATCTCATTGCATCTTTTTGCGTAAAAGCAACTACAGTATCATCAGCTATAAGATACTGTGTTAATCGGTTATGCAACTTCATCAATACTTTTCCCTTCGCAAAAAGACACAGAGGGCCGGTACGGCGAAAATCAGTGGCAGGCAAAGAATCCCTGCTGCCCCAGTCATTTACCTGGTATCGCAGTTTAAATCCTCCCCTGGAGGAGTATTTCCAAAGCCTGAAAGGATATGCTGTAAGAAAATTGACCTGGCCTGTGCCATCATTCGAGATCCAGTAAACATCCTGTTCCCTGAAAGGCATGCCGGGAAATGCGGCTGTAAGGGTTTTCACTTCATGCGTCACCACATTCATTACGTCTACCTTACCATTGGTATTGAGTTGAAAACCCGTACTGCCATATTCAATAAACAGGTTGCCTGCATCGTCTTTCGCAAGCTGCACCACTTTGTTATCCTGCAGGTTGTTTCGCTGACGGGTAAAGAGCAGGCAGTTCTTACCATCAAAGCGGTTGAGACCATTGCGTGTACCCAGCCACATAAACCCGGCCTGATCCTGCAGTCCGCAAAATACTTCATGAGAAGCCAGTCCATCTTCAATGGAAAGCATTCTTTTGCTGATGGTATATTCACCGGTATTATTTCCGGGATCATGCTGACTAAAAGCAGGATAACTGATCATTACCCAAACCAGTATCAATATGCAACGAAAAGGGAACAGACAGTTCATTATGTTGCTGAAGATACATTTTCCACAGCATTTTACTATATACATGGTAGCTGCAAGCCACATAATAAATCATCGAAACATACTTCGTTTCGATGAGCCGGATATGCGAAGGGTAATTATGAGGGATTAGTTGTTGGCATTCCCCTGTAACCTGGAGCTTGCGACCTGTATTCTTACATCAGAACTTCTCAACCCTCAATCAATGCTGTTAAATTAAGCTCCGGAGGAGCTGCCTGTTTATAGAAAATCAATTTTAAAAGATATTCAGCTCAGGTAGGAGCTTCCTGTAAAGCACCGGAGGCTCCTACCGGAGCCATGACACGCTTATTACGATCATTCCTATAAACAGGAGGCCACGCTGTGGCCCTTTCCTGATTCAACGACATTCATCTCAAATCAGCAATATTGGCTATCCACCTCTCAATGTTGTTTACATAGTGGTCGGTGTTCTCTTCCCTACCCTAAAGGACAGGGCAATAACAATGAATAGAACATCTTATCCAAACCATGTCTGTTTACCGGCTAAAGCCGGATATTGTATCGTCTATCGATCTCTGAAGTCTTCCTTACAACCGCTATCCGGCAAATAGATTTACCCGTTTTACCCTGGTTCTCTTCACCCTATTCTTTTTACTGGCCGCCGTTGAACCGGGAATACCATAGTAAACCAGCGGTCGCGGAGGTGGTGGTGCTTTCACTGGTATCATGCTGGGTTGTTCCAAAGCTACCGGCAATGGATGTTCTATACCATGTTCCTGTGCATTAAAACCAACAGAGGCCAGGTATTGCCACAATACTATTTCCACGTCCTCTTCAGTGCACGCACGCTCCTTCAATAACTGTGCGCCTACTCCTGTCATTTTACGGTACAGGTAGTGCAGTTTCCAGCCGTCAGGCAACTGGCGGTACACTTTTGATGCGATCCGGGAAGCATGCCCCAGTCGCTCTGCATATTGCATGGTAAGACAAAACTCTTTCGATGTCTTTACCCTTTTTCCCGTCAGTGAACTTTTGGTACGAACACAGTATTTACCTTTCCAGAAATAGAAAGTAAGATTACCGTAAGTACCGACAAAGTAAACCGGCGGAAGATCTTTCGGGATCCTCTTCATTTAAAAAATTTAATTATACAATGTTGTTTAGTGATATGGGATCGTGAGACGTGAATACAAGCTACGAGCCGTGAGACGTGAATCGTCAGTCGTGAGTGGCTGAAGTAAGTGAATAGTCAATGGTCAATAGTGAATGACTGTTCCTTGTAAACTTATCAACCATTCAACTTTTCAACCCTCTTGTGCCTTCCTTCGATATTCGAAATTCAGTATCCGACATTCAATATTTGTCTTCCCTTCTTCATTCCAAATTTCTTATTCTTCATTTCTCATTTCCCCTCACGATTTTCATATCAGGAGCAAAGCTACACCCCTCTCACCCCCATCTCCAAACGGATGTGCCGATTTTGCCGGAAACGTAAGAATTTGCCGATTTTGCCGTCTTTAATTCGTGATACGAAGCAGAAAGTCAAAGGTTAGAAGTCTGATAACACCAAAACAATGGATTTTCCCTTGTTAACTTATTAACCTTTCAACTTGTGAACTGTATTTCCTTGTGCCTTGTCTCTTATCCCTTGAGGCTTAACTTAAAACCTGTATTTCAGCGACTTCGTTATGGTCTTGTTCTGGTCTCGTTCTTGTTTCCTTCTTATTTAAAGCGTATAAATTAGGGGTTTGCTCTTGGCGGCGGGCGAATGAAACAAGAACCAGGTAAGAATGAAACAAGAAGAAATCCCCCTATTACTGCTGCTGAAGGTATATTTTCCTCGCTTTTTGCTATACACCTAGTGGCTACAAGCCACATAGTAAAATCATCGAAACGAAGGGCGTTTCGGAGAGCAGGACTGGCTTTTATCCCTATATTGAGGTTAAATAGCGTTTACAATGAGCAGGGTAACTAATATGATATTTTCCTTTTCGATCTCAGAAGATGAAGAAGAGAGAATAAAAGAGGTAAATGCTTATCAGTACCGGGGCCTGCAAATGAACCTTATCTCAGCTGACTTTAATAAGGATACGGAAAACCGTACCGTATGGTATGGAGGCTCTAAGTTTTTAGAAACCCCACTGTATGTTGGAGCATTTAATTATTTTGACCTCGAACCGTTTATAGAACACTTCAAAACTATAAAATGGGAAGAGCCTGAATACGTTCAGGTAATTGTAAAAGAACAGGAAGAAAATAAATTCAAAATCCTTGATATAAACATTTGAGGTAAAACTTACAAAGAGCAATTCTAACAGGCATGCATTTCTCCTGCTATTCCTCAATTTCCTTTGACAACTCAATCAGTAACTGTTTTCCCAACGGATAGATCCTATCCAGGTAATGCCAGGGCCAGCAATTGGATAACAGCACAACGCCGCACTGAAATTCCCGGTTGACCAATACAGAGGCTCCGTAACCACCGGTACCCCCATTTATGCCCTGCATACGGATGTTTTCAGGTAAGATCAGCCGTTCACTCCACCCCAGGTTTGTTTTTACTGCTTCATCTACTACAAAGTATTCTTCCGACTGCAGGTTCGCTATTGCGTTTTCGGGATCACATATAGCAATGGTAAAGCGGGCCATGTCTTCAACAGTAGCAATAATGCCTACACACCCGTTAAGAATACCACCATCCCAATGTTCACAGAAACTCCCTTTGTCATCAATGCCCTTTACAATTGTTGTCTTTAGGTCATGAACGCTAAATGAAGAGTGTAACATTTTTAATGGCCTGAAAATTCTTTCAGCTACTACTTCTGCAAAAGGCTTCCCTTCTACCCGCGCAATAATATAACTCAGTAAGCCTGATCCCAGGTTTGAATATTGGTATTTTTCCCCGGGAGCACTATCCATGCGCAGGTTATGTGAAAAATACTCAGCCAGGTGCTCTTCGGTATAATTTACAAAGGGATCCTTTTCATCATAGTTATGGCTGGTTTCAAAATCATGTGGCATTCGCTGTAAACCGGAGGTATGCATGGCCAATTGCCCTAGCGTAATGGGCGGTTCATTTAATAATGGAAAAGGCAGATAAGCCTGTGCAAGATCATCAAGTGTTACTTTCTTTTCATTCACCAGTTGGGCTAATACATAACCGGTGAAAGCTTTTGTAACTGACCCTATCTCAAAAGCAAACAGGCGATTGTCAATTTCTTCTGACCCGCCATTACGATTAATGAATCCATAATATTCTACGGCTTTCTTCCTTACTATAGCTATTGCTACCTGTGTCTGCTCCGGAAACGTTAATACAGATTGTTTCAAACTATCAATGGCCTTGCTTACCGACATAGATGAATAAATTGGGTACAAAGATACCGGATGCCGGATACTGATAACTGAAGTTTGATATTATCTCTTCCGGATTGCAGCATCGTTCTTATACCAAAGAAGGGACCTGTGGCCCCTTCTTTATGTAAAAAACAGCGTAAACAAATGATCAAATTATTTATCGCTTTCCAATGCCTCACTCCTGCTGATGTGATACAGATATTTTTCTGTGTTGGCACCGGTTACCTTTCCATTGTTATTTTTAAAGAGATTGTAAATTTCCTGTAGTTCGCTAACAATCTTATCCGCATTCTTCATACGGCTCGACCTGATCCTGGCTATCAGGTCTGCTTGTGCCCTCAGTTGTTGCTCATTTGCCTGGATGGTGTAACTGATAGTGTAAGAAGGCTGCGGCTGGGTGGTATCGGGCGTAGGCGTAGTGGGAGTTGGATTAGTAGGTGTTGTGGGGGGAAACTTACAGTTGAGACTACATTGAGGATAAAGCCCCAGGAAACCACCACATTTACATTCCAGTTTACAATACCGGGCATCAAAAGTTGCCTTCCTGGCGCAGCTACCCAATTCGCAGGTAACGCCACAGCTATCGGTAATGTTGTAAATAGGATTGGGAGAAGCAGTGTCTGCAGGCGTACCTATGTCACCGGTTTCGTCGAGTTTGGTAACCGAAAGGGTTGAGCCATGTTTCTGGCAGGCAACCCACACAAATAAAGAGGTCAAAAGAATAGCAATACCAATGGCGGGGAGATGTTTTTTTCTCATAACTAAGAGTTTAAGGTTAAATAAAGTCCGTCAACTAAATTTAACCTCCCCTTATCATGACAAGAATAATATCGAAGAAATTATTGAATAAATTATAACATATACGAGTACACGCAAATATTATAAAATATCTGTATGAAAAACATCCTCAGTATCCGTAGTGTTCTGAAAAAACTTTACACCCTGGATCTCCAGGGGGAAACATTAAATCATCAGGGCTTTGCCACTTCTCTGATCCCTGATGCCATGAACAACAGTAAAATACCAGGAATTAAAATACCGGTGAGCCCAACGTAATGGGCACTTATGCCACCTGTAAGACAGCCAACCAGGAAACCTCCAATGGTTACGGTATGCTTTTTTAAACTTGCCAGCATGGTGGTATCGTGAAAACTGCTTCTCAGGAATGACTCTGCATCCAGCGAAAGCTGCGTTACGTTCCCCGTCATGATAGTGGTAGGTCCAAAGGTTTCTTTGGCATAGATCCTTCCGAATGCATTCTGTAACCCCATTGCAAATACAATGATCATTGAAACCCCAAAAAGCATTGCATGAGAGGCATTTCCCTTGAAATTCAGCACCCAGATAATAGCACCGCTGATAACAAGCAAAATACCTTCCCAGATCAGTAACCTGTATTGATCTTTTGATCTTGCAGCAATTCTGCCACCAGTCATTACAGATATGATAAATACAGGAAATGACATAAGTTTTACCCAGGCCTGGGCATCAGCCCCTTTTACAACATCGTAAGCAAATACAATAAAGTTGCCTGTTACATGTGCAGAGAACAGTTCATCAGCACTTACGAAAGTAGTGGTGTCGCTAAAGCCGGCACAGAATGCCAGCAGAAAGGTCAGGTATCGGATCGCATTATTTCCAGTCATCGGGAATTATTTAAAGTGATGATCATTTCGCAAGTAATCCCGCGAGATAATGATCAATGGATATGGTACCGGCTCCTGTAACTAATAAGAACAGGAAACAAAGTGTGTACATATAGGGAACATCTCTTACTTCTGCCGAATCACGACGGTGCACTACAAAATAGCCAATAGCGGTTACACCGATCACCGGCAGTATCACCAGCCTTGTGGCAATACCCAGCATTACCAGGAAGGGAACAACCGTATCAGAGAATGTAGCTACCAGCCCATTGAGCTTATCCGGCAGATGCAACGGGTTAGGTACATGTTCTTTCTGCCCGTTCTCCAGCCTGAACTTCTTTAATCCATGTACACGGAAAAGCTCCAGGGCCAGCAGCACACGAAATACCAGCATAGCAATGTTATTTACCGTGCTTCCCAGGTCACTGAATAATATTTGCCTGATCATTTCTATCATACGCTTCATTTTATCTGTTAAAAAGCAAAGCAGGAACAACCTAATACACCCCAGAACCCTGAATAATTGTTCACTGGTACAGAAGAGCGCCTCGCTATATCATGGTCGTGTCCGTGTACAGTACAACTTCCTGCACACTGGTGAATGCCGGAAGGCAAATGAGCTTCAGCCATTGAAAAAGATGCAGCAGTCGCATTTCCCTTTGCTTGTTTCAGTGAGGGGGAATAGTAACCATTGTACACTGCCGTAGGCGACCAATCTGGTAATACAGGAACCGGCGGCGGAGAAAAAGAGGAGAAATCTCCTTTGGCATACACTATTTTGCCACCTACTACAGTGAGGTCTGCTTCTATATGTTTGATCGCTTCATCAGCTACCGTAAAATAGTCTGCATCCAGTACCGTAAAGTCTGCGAGCATCCCGGTTTTGATCATTCCCTTTTTCTGTTGCTCTGTTGAAAACCATGCGCTGCCTGCTGTATGCAATTCCAATGCAGTTTCACGGCTGATCCTGGCATTATCATCATAAAGACTCAGGCCTCCAATAGTTTTGCCGGCAGTAAGCCAGTACAAGGATACCCAGGGATTGTAACTGCTTACGCGTGTTGCATCAGAACCAACACCCACAGGAACTTCCATCTCCAGCATTCTTTTTACCGGTGGGGTTTGATTGGCAGCCAATGCTCCATAGCGATCGGCAAAATATTCACCCTGGTACGCCATCCTGCTTTGTACTGCAATACCTCCACCAAGTTTTTTAACGCGTTCAATATTCCGTTCGCCAATGGTTTCTGCATGGTCAATGATCCAGTGCAGTCCATCGAAGGGAAGATCCCTGTTTACTTTTTCAAATACATTTAAAAAGCGGGTAATGCTTTCGTCGTAAGTAGCGTGGATACGGAAAGGCCATTTGTTTATAACCAGTAACCGCACTACTTTTTCCAGCTCAGCTTCCATGTTTTCGGAAAGCTCAGGGCGGGGCTGCATAAAATCTTCAAAGTCTGCTGCAGAAAACACCAGCATTTCCCCTGCCCCATTGTGACGATACATATCATCGCCCTGGTGAGGATCTACCGCTTTTACCCAATTGTCAAAATCCTCAAACTCATGCTTAGGCCTTTGGGTAAAAAGATTATATGCAATGCGTAATGTAAGCTGGTCATCTTTTTTCAACTGCTCAACTACTTTATAATCGTCAGGATAGTTCTGAAAACCGCCACCGGCATCAATTACGCTGGTAATTCCAAAGCGATTCAGTTCTTTCATGAAATGCCGGGTAGAGTTGAGCTGGTGTTCATAGCTCAGTTTTGGCCCTTTGGCAAGTGTTGAATACAGAATAAGCGCATTGGGTGTTGCCAGTATTAAACCTGTTGGTTCGCCCTTACTGTCTCTTTCAATCTGTGAACCGGGAGGCGCCGGTGTATCTTTTGTATAACCTACTGCTTTGAGGGCAGCCCTGTTGAGAAATGCACGATCGTACAAATGCAGAATGAAGACAGGGGTATCAGGAGCAATTGCATTGATCTCTGCCAGTGTAGGCATTCTTTTTTCAGCAAACTGGAATTCAGACCATCCACCTACTACCCTTACCCACTGTGGCGACGGCGTTCTGTCTACCTGCACTTTTAACATACGCAGTGCATCAGCCAGGGACGGAACACCATCCCATCGCAATTCAAGATTGTAATTCAGTCCGCCTCTTATCAGGTGTGTATGCGAGTCATTTAACCCCGGAATTACTCTTTTACCACGCAGGTCTATCATTACAGTACCCTTGCCTGCCAGCTGCATTGCTTCTGCATCGCTACCAGCCAGTACAAACTTTCCGTCTTTTATTGCCAGTGCCGTTGCGGCTATATTAGTTTTATCTACCGTATGGATCTTTCCATTATACGCAACCAGGTCAGCCTTCATATTTTCAGTTTCAGGATTCAGGAATCGTATGCAGCTTAATTTTTAAAAGTGGCGATCGCTTCTTTCAGTGCTTCGCCTGATACTTCATAAAAGGCAGGGCCTGCCAGTAGAGTAATTTTGGTAAGTGGTTTAAAGGATGCCATCTTTTTACCTTTCAGGTAAACCTGTGTGCGGTAAGCGCTGACAGCCCCTTTCAATACATTACCTGCTACCAGAGCCGTTGGGGATTCTATACCGGCATCTTTCAGATCGCTTGCGTGTGAATAGCTGCTTACACCTAACCTGAGCGCTTCGCGCATACCAATGCTTCCTACCGTTGTCATAACATCGGGCGTAAACTTATTCCTGTCGCCCAGACCTACCAACAGCAATTGCTTTGCCGGGATGGTTCCGGGAGGCGGGGTGATCAGCAGCGTTTCAAAAGCATGTCCCGAAAACTTTCCGTTCTTCCTGAGATCGGTTATAATACCATGCAATGCCTCATCCAGGTGCAACATACCATTAAGGTTGGCCGGTAAAGCAGGCGGATTTGTGAGGTCGTTCTCTGTATATTCAAATACACAAGCTATCTGCAGCGGTGTTGCCTGCGCTGAAGGGCTTTGTACTTTTGCTTCGATACTGATGCCATCTATTACCCCTGCAATGGACGCTGTACCCACTTTAGGCAATAGCTTCTCCGTTTGCTGTGCCTGTACAGTTGTGATCATTAATAAAAAGAACAGTTGTACACCACAGCGCTTCATAATTGCGTTCATCATAGTCATATCATTTATTTAGTGTGATCTTTTAAAATTTAAAAGTTGCCTGCGCATTGAAAAACCCGGAATTGGCCGATGGGTAAATAACTTCTTTTACAAAACCGCCGGTCTTAAAGAACTGTGCCCCGCAACTGAATGAAAGATGTTTATTGACCTGGTAGGAGCCACTCAACAGGTAAGCAGTTCCTATATATTTTTTGCTGACACCTGCACCTTTCAGGTTTAGTGTACCCGAAGGGCGATACACGCCATCTTCAGCAGACATCCGCCAGTTGAACACTACATCTCCCTGTATTTCCAGTTTACTTGTGGGTGAGAGTGTGCAATAAGGATGCAGATCAATTAAGTTTACCGGTCCCACCCGTGGATTAAAACCAAAGTATCCGCCTTTGGGATAGATAGGATTGAATGTCTGCAGGTTTCCATCACCTTTTTTCCTGTCGCCCGAAATATAATCGTTACGAAGATTGACAGATGGCTTCCACCTGAGCTTATCAAAGAGATACCCCATTTCCAGTGCAAACGTCCAGGCGTTAATATTTCCGTCACCAAATTTCCCAAACTGCCAGGCGGCTTCTGCATTGTAAATAAAACCGCCGCCATACTTCCAGTATCTTACCGCCAGAGTGTGTCTTTTTTCATCCTTAATACCTTCTTCAAATCGGGCATTCTCTCTTTTGATACCGAGATAGTAGAGATCGATATTACCGCTCCGGGGAATGGCTACTCTTGAATAGAGTCCCCACAAGTTCAACTGGTGTGTAGACTTGTTATCCAATACACCCGGGTACACAGAATCGGCCATCATGGCAAACCCATCTACCTGCCAGTTTCCTTTTGTATAGATCAGCTTTGCACCGGTAAAGTAGAGCCTGACGTTAGTGCCCTCCCTTACAGAAATGAGCCTGCCTGTTCCATAGTCAAGTTCCTGCCGGCCTATTCTTGCCGTCAGGCTTTTCTTTTTATCTATACCAATATCAATGAACAGGTTTTCAATTACCAGCTTGTCTTCATCCACGGGAGCGGGCCCCATTTTATTCCCGTCTTCCAACGCACTGTTTACCTGTGCAAACACCCGTACCCTGCTTCCCAGTTGCAGGTTGGTGAAAAATACATAGCGTTGGAAAAACGAATGATTGCGTCCTTCTCCATCACTCTGCCAATCCTGGTTCACCATCGATGAGTATTCATACCTGATCTCACCACCTGCCGACAGATATACTGAATGCGACCTGTTCAGTGGCAAATATTTAAGGTCCCGGTAAAATGATCTTACAGAATCGCTTTTAACTATTGCATCATCATACCGCATCAGTCTGAATGATTGTGCCTGCGTTGTATTCCAGACAACAGGTAGTACCGGCATCAGGCAAAGCAGGCACAATCTATTAACCCATCGTATCGTCACAATTATTATTGTTTAGTGATTAAGCATGGTATGAGCGTATTGCACGCCAATACCGTAAGCGCCACCTATTTTCTTTACAAGGGTTGTTACCGGTCCATAGGTTTCTGAACGCGCCCAATCTCTCTGCAACTCCAGCAAATACTGTAAAGCAGTCATTGGTTGTGCACCTGCCTGTACCATTCTTGTAACTGCACGTTCGTGCGCTTCCGTACTTACATCTCCACAGGCATCGGTAATTACATATACTTCATATCCTTCGTTCAATGCACATAATGCAGGTCCATTGATACATACAGATGTCCATAAACCAGCCAGCACGATCTTTTTCTTTCCGGTAGCTGTTATAGCTTTATAAGCGGCTTCATCTTCCCAGGTATTCATTGTAGTACGATCGATATAACCGGAAGTAGCCTGCGGATAATATTCTTCTATCTCGGGAAATACCGGGCCGCTGAATGTATTTTCAGCTACAGTGGTAACGATGGTTGTTACATTAAAGATCTTTGAAGCGCCTGCGATCAAAGCAGTATTCGCTCTCAGCGTAGTAATGTCAATGTTCTTTGTAGCAAATGCCATCTGGCTTTCAAAATCGATCAGTACAAGTGCATGATTGGCGGGGTCAATTAAAAGCGGGGATACTTTCATTTTAAAGGCTGTTTCTTTATAGTGAATGTTAGGTTTACGATGTTGTCTGGTCCAGATAAAAGGATGCTCTGTGCCAGGTGAGGGCACCGGCCGGGAAGCTGAACCATAAATAGCAGTAACTGAAGGCAAAATTATTCTTACCTCCTACAGGAGTCAATAAACAATCAGGGACATCTGTTGTACAAATCAGCCAACGGGGAAAATAAAAAGCAGCTGAACAGATAATATGATCGGATGCTATAGATCAGGGAAAACATTAAAAGTTGTTAAGCCTGCAATCTGTAATGATGGAGTTTGATTCCGGCGGGTAAAGACACCCGCCGGGGGCACACTATCGTCCCACAGTATGTGGGATCTTCACAAACCACTAACCAAATGACATTGATTATGGAGCAGTATCTGCCCTCCCATATAGGAAAGTAAAGATGTCAGATCTAAGCTGATAAACAAAGCTGCTATTGCCCGACCTGACAGGTTAAGCCCTTTAGCGCAACTTGCCTATATCCGTAGAACCAGGAGAAGTTATTAAGAGTGAAACTTATTTCTATGGAGCAGCAAATACTTTTATCGCATCTTTTAATTTCTGTATATCACCCTCGGTGCAATCTACATAACTGTACACTGACATGATCAATGGCATTTCATCATCCTTAAAAAGATTGATGGTCTTAATAACCGGTTTTTTGGTGCGGTACTCTTTTGCTTTTGCGCATTGAAACTCATCCCAGCATACCGGTGAATCGCGATACTGTGGAGATAATATACATACTACATATTTAGCACGTTGAATAGCATCGGAGATCATCTTGATCCATAAACCGCCAGTAGGAATAGAGCTTTTATCATAAAATATGTTCCATGCACTGTTCTGAGCTTTCATGGCCGTTACCAGTTCGGCCACCTGTGGGGTATGTTCATGCGAATAGCTGATAAAGAAATCATATTCTGTAGCTGCAACGGGCGCAGCCGTCTGTGCCGGTGCGGGCGACATGGGTGCTGCTGATGCAGGCGCAGCTGCTCCTGCATTGCGTCCGGCCCTGGATTCATATTTTTCAATTTCTTCTTTTATTACCATTGTTCCACCATAACCACCTGTTAGAACGCCTGAGTTTTTAGGAGGCGGGGCCTTCTTTGCTGCTTTGGTTGTTTTGCCAGCGGGAGCAGTCTTTGCAGCAGAGGTGCGGGCTTCATATTGCACTTTTTCTTTGTTAAACTCAGACAGGGCAACAGGAACCACTTCATCACGATGCACTACAAACTTTATTACATCCAGCGGAATACCACTTTCCAGCCAGAAGATAGACGCATCGATCATAGCAGGCAGCATCTTTTCTACGGGCATTTTTTGTCTGCCGGTAGCCAATACCTGCATTGCTACCACATTGTTATCATCATCAAATGCAAAATTGTTGATACAGCGGAAGATATTTCCTACCACCTGGTCGGGCGTACCAGCATCACGCCTTGGTTCAAAACAGAGGATCTGCCGGAAATTAAATTGCTCCTGCTGTGCTGCACTCAATGGTTCGGAAAGCCAGCAGCCCGTGCTCTGCACCATATCAACAGCTTTGTGTGTTGCCATCTCAGCAACATTCAATCCTTTTTCACCTAAAGCATTTAATAGGCTGCCGGGTAAAGGTGTATAGTCGTTGGGAAAGGCTGAGATAACCAGGATATCAGCTTCATGCTCTTTTGGAATGGTAGACAGATCGCCCTGCAATAATTGGATGGATGCTTTACCAGTAGCCAGCGGCAACACAATTTCAGATAATAAGCGCATAACAGTCATTTAAACCGGTGATGAAATGTGGTTATTCTGTTAAGTTCGGGAAGGGGCTACTAATGTTTTATTTCAATGCAGGCGACAACAGTGCTATAATTTCCCTTGTCATTGCATCGGTATCTGCAAAGTTAGAACGTTTCAGGTATTGTATATTACCCAGGTAAGAGGGCAATTCCAGTGCATCGTCATATAATTTAACAGGCAGGAGCAATAACTTCTTACTGTCACGACTGGCAACCATCTCCTGCAACTCATGAACACAATTGCCACTCTCAAGGTACGATTGAGACAGCAAACTTACACCAATAGCGCTGGTAGACAATTGCCTGAAGATCTCTTCCAGCCAGGGCTGGCCGGGCCTTATGGAAGAGCCATCCTTGTAATCGAATACTGTCTGAAAATGTTTTTTCAGGGTATTTGAAACCACACCGGCTATTTCCACATCCTTTCCCGAGTAGCTCAGGAAAACAGCTTCTTTCCGTAATGCTGCACGGTTGAAATAGACTACTGCCTCTTCATTCGTATTAATGCGATTGACCTTGGTATTGATGTTTTTCAATTTGTCCGACAACTGTTTACCCAGTGATTCAACATCATTCCACACTATTGTATCTTTCAGGTAACCTACTTCCACCCCTCCATAAAGAAAATGTTGTATGGGGGAAATTTCGGCACCGGCGTCTGTTGCTTCATATCTTAAGCGTATAGAAGGGATAAACCTTCCATGCAGGTAAGCAGGTACCCCTGTTAATGCAATAGTATCTGACATATCAACTACTGCAAAATCAATTTCAGCTAAAAGACGGAACAGTTTTGTATCAAGTGCAAAAGGATATTGCAACGTAACCACATCACTGTAATTATTATTTTCAAATGCCTGCTTAATGGTATCGATACAATCGGCATTATACTGCTCCGATCTTCGCGGAAGGAACAAAGCCACTTTTGTTTTCTGGCTGTTCAAAAAAACATTGTCGTATTGTTTGCTGGACGCAACCGCCTCGCAAAAGATCTTAAACACCCGTTTGTGCGTATCAAAACTGGGGAAACCGCCTGTTCCTGTTACTTCATCAATATCAAAAGGGTAACTAAAAACATCTGCCGGAGGTTTTAAAAGATCACCATAACGTTGATCGTAAAAAATGATAGCAGGTTTTTGCGAACGGATCGCCAGGTCAATTTCCAGCCTGAAATACCGGGATTGCTTTTTCAACTCTTCCGGGGTCCTTCCTTCTTCTGCCGAGCCCGGAAAAGGATAGATACCAATAAATGCATCTGCATTCCTAATCATCCGTTCCAGCCGGGTTACATTGGTACTGGAGGTTCCTTCATCAGCTTCAAACTGCACCTCAGCAATCTGTTTAAAAACATCGAAGAAATAGAGATTCACACCGGGCGATTTGTACCGGTGACTTAAAAAAGCCTTGAAAGATAATTTGTGTCCGGGCATCAATGTTATTATTTCTTCGCCGGGATCTTACCGGCATTATTATAAATAATATTAAAGATGGCCAGGTAAATATTGCAGAAGATCCAG
The DNA here is from genome assembly GCA_047602185.1 of Chitinophagaceae bacterium. Taxonomy (GTDB): domain Bacteria; phylum Bacteroidota; class Bacteroidia; order Chitinophagales; family Chitinophagaceae; genus PMP191F. The sequence continues at coordinate 3,823,694 of JASGHY010000001.1, forward strand.
GCGAAACACATCACTATCACAAAAGCCGCATATCGCCGGAAAGTAGTTTTATAATTGATCAGCGATGCTACTACTTTCGACACCAGCCCTATTAAAAATATGATAAAGGAATAGACCAATATTTTTACTGTGATCGTCAGCACCGTTTCGTCCCAGAACTTATAGCCCAGGTATAAAAGTCCTGCTGCCGCAAGCGCCCCCAGCAGGATGCAAACGACCTTTACAGTCCAGCTCAGATCAACTACTTTAAATGCCAACTTCTTAGCAGTATCCAGCTGTAGTTTTATTTTTTCGGCCTTTTCCGGTAAGGTTACATACTCCTCAATATCAAGGAACTTCCATTTTATACTGCCCTCATCAGCAGCTCCCCCTTTTACCTTTGCATATTCATAATTGATCTGTGCATAGCCACTATACATTAGTCCTTTTGCTTCCACATCACTAAACGAATCAAGATCGGTGCGTATTTCTGAAAGCTGAGCCTGCACATTCCACAACACACCATATTTGGTAAGATCAGTATTATCAGTAGAAAGATTAGCGTACACAATAGAGCGTGGCGGGTCTGTACAATACTTCCAGCTAACGGGGTTTTCCTGCAGGTCTTTTTTCAGATGTACAGTAAGCAGGGCGTTGATCTGGGTAGTGTAATTCCGTTCTTTAATATCCATAAATTGTAACTCACGCAATCTCTCCTGCAGAATATTATCAGCCCTGTAAAACACGGCCAGTATGTTAGTGGTAGCTACATTATTGGTTGGCATCTGGCCGCTGGCATCGCTGATAATAATATTCTTGCATTCCTGTTCTATCAATGCAGCAATGCCCTGGTTATCGTGTAGGCCTCCATCGATCAGTTGCAGGTCTACCTCTTCGTACAAACCATGCATCGGCATGGGGTGAAACATAACCGGCACGCAGGACGATGCTCCTACGGCGTATCCCAACCGGAATTTCCTGAATCTCTCTTCCGGCGCCTCCCCATAGTACAAACGCCTTAAGCGGGGTTTCACATCTATATCGGCCTGGATATTGCCCGGCGGCTCTCCCATCCATGAGGCGGTGAATTGCCAGTTGTGCCCGGTATTAACGCTGGTTGCGTTCAGCACCAGCTGGGGAACTTTATTTCTTCGTTGCCAGTTGTCTTCACTGATATTAAATACGGGCCTGTCTTTGGGGTAAATAAAAAGATCGGACATAAAAATGGTACCGCCATTGCTTTTCAATTTCTCTTTATAGGCCGGGTCTTTTTCCCATAATTGATTATACAGATGTTCTTCATACAACTCACCAATGCGGTGTGTGCGGGAATACTTTTTAACCTGCAACATTTTTATATTACACCACAGGTTAGAGAATACGCGTATACGCAGATTTTTCTGTACCCCTTTCAGAAAATCAACCTCAATCTCTTTTACCAACTCTATATAATCTTCCCGTACAATTTCTTCATCTGCCTTACGCTCCAGCAGTTGCTTCAGTTTCAGGTAATAGTAAGCACCGATAATGGAGCCACCGGATACACAGGAGATCACTTCAATAAATCTCAACTGATCTTTTTCTGCCAGTCCTGCCAATACACCTATATGGAACAATGAAGCCCTGAACCCACCGCCGGATAAAGCAATTCCTGTTTTACCTGCTTTGATCACCTCAGGATGTTTCTTATTACCATCTGAGCTTCCGGCATTTGCCAGTTCAGACAAACATTGATTGATCTTTTCATCATCCAGCTTAGCTATAACAGATTTTACTTTCCTGGTTGTAGGATCGTCATCAGTAGGGTCCTCATCTGTTTTAAAACGCAGAAGATACCGTTGCAGGTAAGCAATCGAAAACAACTGTTTACTGAAAGTTTTTATCTCCCAGTTGCGGCTGCCTTCCAGCTTGAGGTATTGCTGTATAAACTGTAAAGCGATATCGTATTGCTGTAAACCAAAATAGGCCTCAGCAATGGTAGACAATACCCAACCCGGGTAATTGCTGCCTTTTAACGCCGGCCCCTTATCAGTGACGGTAACAAACTGTTCAATGATAAATTTCCGTGCATCTTCAGCCTCTTTCAGCTGGTTGCCGATATTTTCATTGAGGCCTGTAAGGTTGCCATATTCTTCCAGCCGGTCTATGGCCATCAGGTCGTTTACATACGCATAATTGATCGCTGTATAGCCGTCATCATCACGCACATCCTGTTCTTTCCCCTTCCCGGCTCCGGGCTTAATATTCTTAATGTAATTAGCCCATACATCATATCCACGCTTGTAATAGTGCATGGATAACATCAGGTTTTTAAACTGGTGATCAAACTGCCATTTACGTTTGTAAATAGCGCCTACCAATCCCAGTGTTTCGCAATTATTGGTCCTGATAAGATCATCATGACTACTGAGTTCTTTCAATGCTTTTTCAAACTTGAAGGAGGAAGGCAGGGAATGATCTTTATAGATATAGGTGGCCAGTTTCTGGAATTCTTTTAATGGTACCAGTACACCATTATCTTCCTCCATATTCATCTTTACCAGCAATACTTCTGTAGCATAGGCAAACTGGTCGTGATGTTCCAGTTCTTCGTACAGTTTTTTTAATTCCTCAGCACTACGGTTACGGTCGCCTCTCAATACACTCCTGGCTTTATTGATAAGGTCCAGTTTATAATTGCCGCTTTCGTTGTTAGCCTCCTGTTTGCGTGAAGACATGGTTTAATGGTATTTTTAGAAATAAAAGAAAACAGAGCAGGAAGATAGTTTCTAAAGGGGTGGGATAAGCAATCTATAATAATATTAAAAATACTATATATACACAATAGTATAATTACGTACCAGTGGAAAAACATGTGATAAGGGTTTAAACACCCGTTCGCTTATTGAATAGCGACATTGATTTATTGGTACAACTGATCAGACAAATGTCAAAACGCAGCCTGCATGTGATTAGCCGCAGTTTTTACCTGGACCCAATCTTTTTCTACTTCTTCTTCCGATAAAAGATCAAAGGCTGTAAAAGTATCTCTTTCTATGCGGTCAAAGGATCTGAAGGGCTGCGAAGCCTTCCAGGTAGCATTGGCAAAACGTTCCAGTAACCGCTTATTGAATGGTGAAATAGTATTGTTAATAATGGACGCCAATACCGCAGAAGGAAATTTGTTTTCTGCTGTTACAAAATAACTCAGTCCGCCCTCCAGTGCATAAAGTGCAGCGGCATTAACCGCTATTTTCTCTTCATTGGCACTTTTCTCAATGACGCCTCCATCTTCACCCGGTTCAATAAAGGGCGGTGGCGGCTGACGGATCGCTATATAAGGAGCTTCAAAGATGTGTTTGGCAATGGTAAGGGCAAACTGTTTGTCTTTCAGAATGGCTGCCACCTTATCAACCTGCAAAAAAAGCGGGGAATTGGTGGCCCCCTTCATACCACGGAGCATAGCAGGCGCGGCAGCACGTATAATGCTGGCATCCTTTTGCACTGCCGATGAGTTCAGCAAAGCGGCAGCTACAAAACCATCGCCTGTAATACGGTCGAGCGAGAAGAAAAGCTGGGAGGCTTTCCAGGCGGCATTGGCAAACCGGTTGAGCAAAAGGGCTTCGCCGGCGCCCAACTGGTTATGGATGATCTGGTGCAGCCAGTACACGGGTGTCTGCCCCTTGCGTTCGATCAAGGCTCCGATACCACACTCCAGCGCATAGAAACCTGCTGCAAAGGCAGCCACTTTCCGCTCAGTTCTGCTTTTGGTGATGGTAGTATCCGGCTCTGTAAGAAAAGGGGGAGGTTCTTTGTCCTGTGCCCTGTAATAAGCTTCTTCCTGGGCAGCTGCGAGCGTAATGGTAAAATCACGGTTGCGCAGCAGCTCATTGATCTTCAAAAGTTCCTGCCAGAGTTCTTTTTGCAGCATAATCCGGTTATTCGTTCACAACCAATATAAAAACAGGCTCTAATGGTGACATTATAAGCCAGTTACACTTTCTAAGAAAGGCAATTTTGCATAAAAGTTAGCTTTTTTATGAATTGTTACTGGCAGAAAGCGGGTATGCGCTGGATATTTTATAAAAGAAACAGAAATCTATTGGTGAAATAATATGAAACTCCTACATTTGCAGCCCGGTAATCAAAAAGTCTCATGCAAATGAGCAAGTGTTCGGGAAGTAGCGCAGGCCGGTAGCGCACCTGGTTTGGGACCAGGGGGTCGCAGGTTCGAATCCTGTCTTCCCGACTAAAAAAAGCAGTCTTCACAAGAGACTGCTTTTTTATTTTGTTTAACCGGAGCGATACGGTAGTGCGGTGGTGGCGCATCCCGTCTGAAACGGGAGGGTCGCAGGTTCGAATCCTGTCTTCCCGACTGAGAAAGAGGTTCTGAAAAGAGCCCGTTTTTTTATGTGCTATATTTATCCCCTTTATAAAAGTTTAAAGGCCTGCGATCATTCTCTTTCTGCCATAACGATATATATGGTCAGCAAAACCATATTCCAAGGTATTGCTATATCCGAAGGATTCTCTATAACCAATGGCTCAATACCCATACTTTCAATCTGGCTAATGATATTATAGGCATTGGCCGTCTTCCCGTTAAACCTGTCACATCAGGTAAAAGAATTATATTGGGCCTTGAAGCCTTAGTTGCGTTCAATTGCTTCATCCTAACATTTTAGGCTACCCTATCAAAGCCATAGTTGACCGATCCTCAATATTGTCTGGGCAAATTAAATATGATTGTTGTTGCAGTATTTATACAACCTTTTATTTCTGTTTACGTTGGGAATACGCCTTTTGAGCCTGTTCGTCTATTCTGGTACGAAAGTAAAAAATTGGCTTTTTTTATTAAATTGAGTTGTTTAAATACGTTATTAAAAAACAAAATGGCATTTAGAAAGCGTATAAAAAATTGAAGAAGGATAAAGATCTATTCTTGAGAGAAATTGGAACAGCCTTAGAGTTGTACAATACTTTTATTAGAAGGGGTAAAACGAAGAGAGATTGCTGCCAAGAAAACATTTAGAAAGGCTTGCAGCTTTTTTGAACGTTTCTTTAGATGAGCTTTTGATTTTATGGACGGCAGATAAAATAAAATTGATTATCGAAAATGACGAAATTGGAAGGCAAGCTCTCAAAAGAGTTTTAAAAGAATTGAACAAATAATAAACTGAATTGCATATAAATGGCTATAAAGACAGCACATCATATTTATAAATCTAAGCTAGGAATGCTTATTCAGGGGAATTCAATAGAATTACTTGAGAAAGACAAAGAAATTTCAGCTTTAAAGGGGAAAGTGAATCTGATAGTAACTTCTCCTCCATTTCCTTTGAATAACAAAAAACAGTATGGGAATGAAAAAGGTGAGGATTATAAAAAATGGTTTATTAAACTAGCGCCGGTATTTTCAGAACTTTTAGCAGATGATGGTTCACTTGTGATTGAGATCGGAAATGCATGGGAACCTGAAAGACCTGTACAATCATTGCTCCATCTAGAATGTCTCTTTGGTTTAGTAAAACACCCAGACGCCAATTTGAGATTGATTCAGGAATTTATTTGTTATAATCCGTCCAAGCTTCCTTCTCCGGCTCAATGGGTAACAGTAAATAGATTTAGAACTGTGGATAGCTATACCCATGTTTGGTGGATTGCAAAGAATGACTACCCTAAAGCCGATAATAGTAAGGTCTTACGCCCTTATAGTAAAAGTATGCAGCAGCTTTTAAAACGGCAAACCTATAATGCGGGGAAAAGACCTTCAGAACATCAAATAAGTGAAGCGGGCTTCTTAAAAAATAATGGAGGGAGTATAGCCCATAATTTTTTTGAGATGGAAGCTTTGGATAAAAAGCGTGATGTACGACTGCCACATAGCGTGTTAAGTTTTTCAAACACGAATTCCAATGATTATTTCTTGAAAACTTGTCGAGAGAAAGAAATAACGCCTCACCCTGCACGTATGTCTGGAGGCTTAATAAACTTCTTTATACAATTTTTGACAGATGAAAAGGATTTGGTTCTCGATCCATTCTCAGGAAGTAATACTACAGGGTTTTGTGCAGAAAAATTAAATCGTAAATGGGTATCTTTTGAAATCAAAGAAGATTATATCGAGCAGGCTCGTATTCGATTCAGTGATCCTTCATTGAAATCACCTCTAAAAAAGTTAAAAGCATGAAAACCGTCGATAAAATAAAAGCACTTATGTCTGTAGATCCCTTAAAACAGGGAAAACAGGAAGATCTTTTTGTGGGGCATCCTTTCACACTCGACTATAATAAAGCAAACGTACTTGTTTGTGATGATGATAAAGAACGGGTAAAAGGAATAGCACAGGGAACATTTTTACTAGCCTTTTATGATAATGAGGAAACCGTTGAAGAAGCAATTTTATTAAGAGCACTTGCACCAGCCAAACTACCAACAGATAGTGCGGTAATCAGTTCCATGATTGAATATTATAAAGACAATCTATCTACTTCGGGAAAAAGCTCAAAACTTGACGATTTTACACGTTACGAATTCAGCTTTTCAGGATTAGAATGTCGGGTGCTAGGAACATTTTACAGAAATGACCAAAAGAAAGTTGAGTTTGGCGCAGACCTTGAAAACTTCTACTCTGCACATCATTACAGCGTTTATAAGGTTAATAAAGATGTATTGGGATTCATTGTAAATCAACGAGACTCTCCTGATATTATACCCGGCAACGATAATGAATTTTCAATAGGACACGTGCGTTATAGCTCAAGCCTTCGATTTCAGAGCAAAAATCCAGAAGACAAAGCAGAGGTTTTTATTCACCCCGCAGATCTATTGGGGAAAAGAACTGCCCTTTTTGGTATGACCAGAACGGGTAAGTCCAATACAGTTAAAAAGGTTATTGAAGCAACAGTTCAAGTTTCGTCTAAGGCTACGCAGGATTTAAAGAAGTTAGATTCTGCAAAAATAGAAGAATATCTAAAAAGCTTCGATAATGGTGGCGCTCCTAAATTTCCTGTTGGACAAATAATTTTTGACATAAATGGAGAGTATGCAAATTCAAATCTACAAGATGGGAATGCTATTTCTGATAGGTATAAAGATGACGTAACCAAGTATAGCGTCTTAAAAAAAGAAGGATTTACTGTTATGAAAGTAAATTTCTATAAGCAGATACAATCGGGGTTTGAATTGGTAAAAAGTTTCCTTTATGATGAAAGTGGAGACTATGTAAAAAGCCTGCTTGCTATTGATTTGACGGAACCAGAGAAAACAGACATTAGCGCCTATACAAGATGGGAAAGAAAAATTGCAGCTTATTTATGTTGTTTACATGCCGCCAAGTTTCCGCTACCTGTTGACATGGGTACTATAAAATTTTCAGGAAACGATGAATTGAATAAACTTGTCAAAAGCGATGGCAGTTTAAAACCTGATAATGGCATTTCATTCGATGACGCTGTAAATTGGTTTACTACCGTTTGGGATAATTACAATTCCCACAAGCATTTTACCGACTACAGAGCTAAAAAAGGGCGAGAATGGGCTGATGAAGATTTAAAAGCACTTCTTGTATTCTTAACAAGGAAACGCACCCCAGGCGGAGTCGTTAATGTAAGTGGCTATCAAAAGTTACGGGGCATCGTAGAACAGCATACAAACACAGGAGTAAAACCGTTCGAAGAAGAAATTATTGAAAAACTACGAGAAGGAAAAATTATTATTATTGATCTATCACAAGGTAATCCCAAAATACAGGCATTATATTCAGAGATTTTATGTCAGAAAATTTTTAACCATTCCATGAATAGGTTTATCAGTAATCTTCCAAATAACTTTATACAATTTTACTTCGAAGAAGCCCATAATCTATTCCCTAAAAAAGACGACAAAGATTTAAGCCAGATATATAACAGGATTGCAAAAGAAGGTGCTAAGTTAAACCTAGGGATGATTTATGCTACTCAAGAAGTCAGTTCAATTAGCTCAAATATTTTGAAGAATACCCAGAATTGGTTTATTGCCCATTTAAATAATGAAGACGAGATCAAAGAACTGAGGAAGTATTATGATTTTGATGACTTTGCAGATGCCTTGATACGCTTTAGCGCGAAGAACGATAAAGGCTTTGTCAGGATGAAAACCTATTCCAATCCTTTCGTTGTACCTGTTCAAATAGATAAATTCTCGGTTGAAACATCTAAACAATCATAGCAGATGGCATATAGCAGCAGAACAGGAAAGCGACCCGATGAATTAGCGAGCAAGTCTTCGCATTCCCACATCATCAATGATGAAGAGGTGAAAGCTTTTTTGGAAGGTTGTGAGTATCCCAAGTCGGTAGGAGAAGTTGAACTGGATAAAGCGTTAGTGATAAAGGTTCAATATCCTGAAGAAAACCCCATTGAGCATATTATTGCTATGGATGGCAGTTACTCTACGATTCCGGTTAAAAGAACTTTTCCGTCTTCTCTGATCACCTTTTTCCAATTTGGTGAGATACTTATAAATACCGAAGATTTGAATAGCATCTCTGAAATGCCATTTATTTCGCGGGAATCAATGTCGAAACTAAAGGAGCTGGAAAGAAGCAAATTAGTGCTTCCTACAAAAAATGTCTCTTATAAGGCCAATGTGACTTTAACCCACTCCGTAAGAAGAGCTATCTATGAATTTTTTAAAAACAAGGGTGATGATAGCAATCTGTTGGTCACGTTGCATTGGTTGATTTATGAACTTTACGATGCTCCAACTGAAACCTACAATTTATCTCAATGTCCTTATTGTGGAGAAAGAAATGTCGCATTAAACAGAAGTAACTTCAATAGCGATTATATTTCATCATGCCAGTCTTGCGGCAAAGAGATTTACCTTACTGATGTCTTCAGGTTACACGAAGTAATAGATGACGAATTGGGTGCAGGCGGAATCCTGGGCTATCTCACTAACCTGATAGAACAGATGAATATTATTCATACGATCAAATTTATCAAAGAGAATAAGCCGGAACTATTACAAAAATTTCTTTTTATTAAAGATGGTCCTCTGGCATTCTTTGGCCAGACCGCCAATATGCACGACCCTGTAAGAAAACTATGTAATTATTTATTTAACAGATACAATCTTTTTTTGGCTGGACTTGAAAAGTCTGGAGCTTTCGTTGAACATGCTGATGAGATCAAAAACTTACTCAATCCCGGAGAAGCTTTATTACTGAATAACAAGCATATATACTCATATATTTTACCAGGCCCTTCAGATAATCCCGAACCCTACGCCAGAACATCCTATTACAGTTCAAAAATCATATTCAAATCAAGAGATGAACGAATGCATGTAATAACGCTACCAGTAGAAAACGAGAATATTGTATTAAATCCTCAAAAATCAGATTTCAAAAATATTGATATTACTCTTTGGAATATTGAAAAATTGAGGTGCGATATGTATGATAATGCAATTGTTCCTGTAGCGTTGGCAAATAAGCTGATTTCACTTTCCAATCATCCAAGTTCAACCATTTTAGAAAAATTTGCCAAAACCCATACACGATGATTTTTGTAGATAGAAATACAATTTCTCATCCTGAAGTATTTTACTCCAGAGAAATTGAGATTGCCCAAAAGCGCTTGGAAGAATTCTACAATCGATCAAAAGACAGTCGTTCTCAGGAGAAGTATTCCAGACCTTTTGAACCAGAACTTCGAGATAAATTTTTAAGAGCTTTACGAGAGGTATTCAACGGTAAATGTGCATACTGTGAATCCATAATTCCACTGGAGGTAACTAAATCTGAATATGATCATTTCCGACCCAAAAATGGAGCAAGAGGATTTGACAAGGAATTTTCTACAGATCACTATTGGTGGTTAACCTATGAATGGAATAATCTGTACTATTGTTGCCCCAATTGTAATCAATATAAATCTACCTGGTTCCCCATTGAAGGAGAACGCTCTCCAATTAACATGTCCTATAAAGATATTATCTCTTTTGAAAAGGCACTTCTTATAGACCCTTGTATAGACAAACCTGAAGAGCATCTGACTTTTAATGAGCAGTGTGAAGTCGATTTTCTCTCATCCAAAGGAAAAGCAACAATTGAAATCATAAAATTAAATCGGTCGGAATTAGTCGAGGCAAGAAGGCGTAGTATTCACGAGCTTAAAAATGAATGGGAAAGGTTTAATACATTGTTCTCTAGCCCTGACGAAAATATGATTGCTATTAATGAATTTGCAAAATCCTGGGGAAGTATTTTTAGTAATGAGTCCAACAAACCATACGTGGCGATTCAAAGACAAGTATTAACCAAACTGTTTAAAGAGGCCGGAATTAGTGATTATTTAGCGAATAGAGATTTCAAAATATTTCAAGAATCAGAAATTTTAAAAGGTGTTGCCTTAAGATTCTCACAAGAAGAAATAGAAAAATTTGCAAATAAAATAGAACTAAGTTTTGAAGATAAAGAAGAAATCAGTCAAAACCTTAATCTGGATAAAATCAAACATGTTTATGTTGATAGTATTGAGATTGAGAATTTCAAATGCTTTTCATACTTGAAGTTAGACTTTAAAAATGTAAGAACAATGCCTGATATAGAAACATCATCTTTATTTGGTGAGCCATGGCTATTGTTTTTAGGAGAAAATGGCGTAGGAAAAAGCTCCCTATTAAAAGCTTTTGTAATCGGACTGACAGGGAAAGAATACATAAAAGATTTAGGAATAAATAGTAATGACCTGTTAAAACACGGTACTCTAAATGGTTTCATCAAAATACATTTGGTTGGTGCACAACAGCCCATTGAAGTAACCTTTAATAAAGATGAAATTAGGACTACAATTTCTCAGCCGATTGTTAATATCGTAGCATATAACTCCATTAGGTTGAAACCAGTAATTGGGAAAATGGTTCCTGAAAAGGTTGAGTTTTATGGTGCCAAAGCCAAAAATCTTTTTGATTATACATTTTCTCTAGTAGATGCCGACAATTGGCTTTCAACTCTTCCAAAGGAAATATTTGACCGTGCAGCGTTAACGTTAAAAGACCTCATGTTATTAGACACAGAGGATACTATCGGAATTGAGGAATATCAAGTTGTGGTAAAAAGAGGGAATGATCAATTCTTTATTGACGAATTAAGCGATGGGTATAAATCAGTATTTTATTTAGCAGTAGATATAATGGCAACTTTAGCTGGAGAGAATGTAACGTTTGACTTAGCAGAAGGAATGGTACTTATTGATGAAATTGGCACCCATTTACATCCACGCTGGAGAATGGAAGTGGTGGGACGTTTGCGAAAAGCTTTCCCGAAAATTCGCTTTGTAGTTACTACACATGAACCGCTTTGTTTAAGAGGACTACATGCTGGTGAAACTGTCGTGCTTACGAAAAATCAGGAAAAAGAAGTAATAGCACTGACGGACTTACCCGATCCAAGCGAATTAAGAGTAGATCAGATACTGACTTCTGATTTCTTTGGTCTGAAAAGCACTATAGACGCCGAAACGGAACGGCTCTTTGAAGAATACTATGCTATTCTCGCTTTAGAAGAACAAGTCAGAAGTGAAGAACAAAAGAACCGGCTTCTGGAATTAAGCCAAATAATCCCAAGGATCAAGCACTTAGGGGATACAGAACGGGAAGAGCTTACTTATTATGTCATTGATGAATTACTTGCCCGTAAAACCCGAGAAGATGGATTGAAGATAAAGGAGGATTTAAAAGCAGAAGCGCTCAAAAGGGTTGCGAGTATATGGAAATCTTTAGATGCTAAAAATAACCCGCTATGATAAAGGTTGACAGAGCCCAAGTACCCAAACCTTCTGCATTGGATCAAAAGAACAGAGAAGGCAAAACAGAAACCGAGAGAGCCATTGAGCATTATATATCTCCTGTTTTTGATGGTACAAACTTCAACTTTAAAGTATATTCCGATTCTGAAGTAAAAGAGTCTCTAATAAAACTGTTTAAAGGGAAATGTGCTTATTGCGAAAGTACATTCTTACATGTTTATTCCGGTGATGTAGAACATTTCCGACCAAAAGGTGAAATAGAAGAGGCAACTCCTGACAAGAAACCGGGCTATTATTGGCTCGCAGCAGATTGGGACAATTTACTTCTATCTTGTAGAAACTGTAACCAAAAACTTTCCCATTCTATCTACGGAACGGCTAATAAAAAAATAATGGGTAAAATGAATCAGTTTCCATTGTCAGATATCACTAGATATGTACGAAAACATGATCATCCCAATGGAATTGCAGATGAAGAGCCGTATAGACTTCTATTAAACCCCTGTATTGATAATCCCGAAGAACACTTGGAATACGGTGAAGAAGGCGTTATTCGCCCTAAAAGAGATGCGGCAGGGACACAGAGCATTATGGCAAAAACATCTATCGATGTTTATGTTTTGCAAAGGGTTCCCCTTGTTCAATCAAGAGAAAAAGTACTCATCGAAATGCAGGCACAAATACAAAGGGTCAAAGAAGCCACTCAGAACTACAGTAATATTGTAGGAGACCCCGATACAACAAAGAAATTTTATTTTGAACGAATTTTAAAAAGAGAACTTGAACGGTTAAAAAGGTTTTTAGATCTGACAGAGGTATATGTTGGTATGGCTAGACAGGTTGTGGGTGAATTTTTAAGAGTGAATTTCGGAATCGCTATCTGATATGAATTGGGTAAAAATAAATAGAGAACAACTTGCTGTAAATAATTACGTCAGAAAAGCAGATGCGAAAACGAACTATTGGCTTGACTTATCAGATAGCAAGCTCAGTTATTATCGACAATTGACTAATGATAATTTTAATATTATCATTTATGGAGATGAGGATATTGAAACTGATTTCTATATAATCCCTTTTGAAGAATTAAAACATATTTTGCTTGAAAACACTTTTGCTAAAAGTGAAGGAAGAAGACGTTGGATTGGGAATATTATCAATCATCATATTTCATTAAGTAATACAGGAGTAAAGCTAAATATTTCTCATAGATACAGCGTTCCTACTTCTTTCATGGTAGAGTCTTTAATTTTAAGTACAGAAGGGGCAAATGATTATGCGATAGAAAATGCAAAAAGAGAAATACAAGTAAGGATTAAGCAATCTTCTTTCCGAAAAAAAGTACTAGAGAATTTTGAATTTAAATGTTGCCTAACAGGAGTTACTGAAAATGAGTTATTAGTAGCAAGCCATATTATTCCTTGGTCAACTAAAATTGAAACAAGATTATCTCCTCATAACGGTCTTTGTCTTTCTACCTTGTATGATAGTTTATTTGACAAAGGATATTTTACACTTAGTAAATTCTATGAAGTAATTATTACTTCAAAATTGGACGAATTGAGTTTGCCGGCTCAAAATTGGTTAAATGAGATTCCTGGAAAAACGATTTCAATTCCTGTAATATATGAAATTAGTCAAATTGCTTTGGAGTATCACCGTAATACGATTTTTGAGAAGTTTTAAATGAATAAGAATCAAATCATATCGAAACTAATAGGAAATCTATGGGACATTCAAACAGAGGGAGAGTATGTTACTGTTGCGGAACTTAAAACAATTGACAAGAGTGGATTTAATGAAACAATTGATATAAATACTGCCTTAATATCAGCAAACCTGCTCAGTAGAATAAAGTCTTCACATGTTAATCCATGTGTAAATCAGTCGGGGGCTTACTATAGAGAAGATTATGAATACAAACCTTCGTTCTGGTTATATCTTTCAAAATCTTCAGGATTAAATAAAGCAGAACCTTTAGTGGTTTCCTGGTGTTCTGGTAATCATACAACATTTATGATTGACCAAGGCTTTTTAAGTGCTTTTAAATTGTCACCACGTTTGTTAGAGGATGAAATTTTATGGCATGATTTAAAAGAACCTGAATACTACGTAGTAAAAATAAAACCTCTTTCTGAGTATAAGTTTCCACGTCATTCCGATGCATATGTAAAAATCAAGAAGGATTATCTGGAGGCTTATTTGGCCTTCAGAAAGAAAGTCGCTATACAGGTATTTACAATAAAACGAGATATTTCAATAGATGAAGATATCTCCATTCTACTGAAAGAAAAGAAACATTTTATAGAAGAATTTGAACAGTTCGAAATAAGGATTAGCAGATTTGATCATAAAGAAAATACAGCTCGCTTAGAGATAAATGGCTTCAAAGTTTTATTAGAAAATAGAGACAATAATAAAGAAGAAGAAACAATAGCAGGACATTATTGGAAAGGAATTAATGGGTTAGTAACAAAGTGGCGAGCAAAACACGAAATGCCATTTGAGTATGTATATGTCTCTGACGAAGTACTGGCAAAATATGAAGTTGACGAGGATTATGAGGTTCACCCTTTATCAGGAAGTGTAAGCTATCGAAATCAATGGGCAATAACACACTGTGATCGTATTGGCAAAAATGCTATTAAAATTGAAATTAAAAAACTATACGAAGGTAATAGATATGCTGTAATTGACTATTGGAATAAATTTTCGATTGATCCATCTGAAATTGTTGAAGGCGAGAATATTGCTCAAAAAGCGGAACGACTGACAAGAAAGTATTTTCTTTTTAGCCGCTTATTCTCTGGTCTCGTGAACCATATTTGGGATTTTAACCTTTCTGCACAAGATGTCATCAGTTTAGATGAAAAAAGAATAGAATATACCGGCTGGTCAGAATTCCATGATTACAACCCAATAACACACCACATCAATTTAAAATCCTTTTCCAACGAACAATTTATTTCGAGGTGTAAAAAATTATATGTTCTATTGGTTGAAAATCTTAAAGAGAAATCTTTGAGGAAAATCGTTGATCATTTGGGGTTTTCAAACACCGAAACTAAAGACTATAGAAGTTTAAAGCTGCTTGAACTCATTATAAAGTATTTGAGTGTAGCAGCCGAAAGCGGCTTAAATCCAATTGATCATAAAGAAACTATTGTTGAAAGGGTAAAGGAATTAAGAGAATTTGATCCTTTGGCTAAGTTATTTGCAGTGAATAGTATTAGACAATTGGATGCACACAAAGCAGGAAATTCGAAGTCGAAACTCCAAGATGCCTTAAAGACATTAGAAATTGAACCCAAATCCATTTCGAACAATTACGCTAGTACCTGTTATCAGGTTTATGACAGTTTCAATGATATGTTTAGTGATCTAAATATTTTCTTATCAGAAGCATATAATCTAGGCGGGCCCCAAAGTTAGAAGAATGAGTACTTACAGTTTACTAGCGATAGAAATGTGCGAAATGCAAAAAGTTCGAACCACAAAGAATTTTATTCTGAACGTTAATATTTTTCAATTACCATTAATTGCTTAAAAATCTGTATGTCAATTCATTCGGTTTTAGTTTTCTAACACTAGTTTTCTTAAATCCGCCAAGAAATGATTCGAAAATTGCCCTGACAGGATGACTTAGAAAGGGGTTCTGAAAAAAGCCACTTTTTTTATGCATTATGTTTATATCATACAGTCTTTAAAGGATCACAAATACTATATCGGTGGTACCCCTGACGTAAAAGCCAAATTAGCATTTCACAATAACGGACTTCAACGGTCATATATAAGTGTGTATTTAATCGCCAGGGAACCATTTTTGTTTGTGTGCGATGTTGATTACCTGCGCCTTGGAGTTTACATGTAGTTTGTGGTAAATGTTGGCAATATGTTTCCGGACAGTATGCGTGCTTAGAAATAACGAAGAGGCTATCCCTTTATAACTTTTCCCCTCTATCATTAATTTCAGCACATCTGTTTCCCTTTCAGAGAGATGCTCTTTAAGATTCACAGAACCTGCACTGTTATCAGATTCCTGCCACGATGCCTTTGATAATAACTGTAAAGATTTGCGGGCTATTGCCGGGCTCATAGGAGCGCCTCCCATTTCTACCAATTGTTGTATATATTCAATAATAGTACCTGCCTTCTCCTCTTTTAATAAATACCCACCGGCTCCCGCTTTTATGGCTTCAAATATTTTTTCATCATCATCAAAAACGGTAAGCATTAAAAAATTCATTTCGGGATAAAGCTGTTTGGCAAACGCCACGGTTTGTATGCCATTCATTTCCGGCATCTCTATATCCATCAGCACTACTTTAGGATGGTGGCTGTGAGGCAGTTCCTTTACCTGCTCCAGGAAGTGAGTACCATTTTTAGCCATAAGCGTTACTTCCAGCTCATCGGAATATTTTATTTGTTCCGATAATGTTCGGCGCACTTGTGTATTGTCATCTACAATCGCTATTGCTATTTTCATAATAGAAGTAATTTAAACGTTAGCTCTTCATCTCTTTTTCCAGCAAGATGGTGGTGCCTTTAGTCAGGGTGCTTTCTATTTGCAAAACCGCACCTATTTCCGCCGCTCTTTTTTGCATATTCTCAAGGCCATAGTGATTATCGTAAGTAGCATTTACGTCAAAGCCTTTTCCATTGTCGCTAAGCCGTATGCTGTATTTATTTGCTGTAGCATTTATCGAAAGCTGCAAAGTTGAAGCTGCTGCATGTTTTACAGAATTACCTGCCGCTTCCTGCATAATGCGGAAGATATGAATAGCCTCTGCCGAGGATAACTGCATATTCCCTGTTACATTTTCACTTATATGCAATTGCACCACCTGCTGGTTGCTTAAATGATGGTTCAGGTACATCTTTAGCTTGTCGGCAAATTCCAGAAAAGTAACACTGTCCTTGTTTAACGCCCAAATGGTTTCCCGCAGGTCTATGATGGCTGTTTTGGCAGTATCGTTTACCATGCCAAGGAAATGTTTCTCATCGGTTTCACTCATTTTTTGCGGTGCATCCAGTACGAAATTAATATTGCTGCTGATATAACTTAGTTGCGCACCAATATTATCGTGCAGATCGGCGGCGATGCGTTTGCGCTCGGATTCTTTGGCGGCGGCAATGGCCTGGTTTAGCTGATGCTGCTCCTCTGCGTGCATCAGTTGTAATTTTAGCTGTTGCTTCTTGTGGTATTGTACAAAAAATATCCGGGCTGCAACGAGGCTTAGCAATGCCAGACCGATGGTGCCGTACAGTAAATAGTTTCGCTTTGTAAGTTCGTATTGTTGCTGAAGGATGGTAGTTTCCTTTTTCTGGGTTTCATATTTGGTCTGCATCTCGGCAAACGACTGAGCCACATGCTTTGTGTATATCGAGTCCGATAACTCGTGAATTGTCTTTAATGTTTTGCTTAAATTTTTATAATCGCCGGCAGCCTCATAATTATCGGCCAGAGCTTGATATGCTAAGGTTTTTAAGGAAATATCTTCCGGCAATTTTTTATAAAGCTCCAATGCCTGTAAGCATACTTTGATGCCTTTCTCCGGTTCGGGAATTTTTGAATAGATACTTCCTAATTGTATCATATTTGAAGTAACCTGATGGAAATTTCCGATTTTCTCTTGTATTTCAATAGCCTGGTTTATAGCTTGCTCTGCCGGTCTTAATTTTTTAAACTGTATCAAAGCGCCACTGTAACTGTTTAAGATCTGGGATAATTTGAAGTCGTTATGAACGCTTTTACATACTTCTATTCCTTTATTTAAAAAAAAATAAGCAGAATCTTCTTGCGATAATTCGGCATACGCGCCACCAAGATTGTTATAAATAGAGATGAATTGAGTTTTATCGTCATTTTTAATAAGCTCGTACCCTTTTAAATACCAATTGATAGATTCTCTTTTTTTCAGTGAATGATAGTTCGCATTTCCTATCATTACATAAGCGCTTATCAAACCTATGGTATCGTTGCTTTGTTCCGAAAAACGTAGCCAGTCGTAACCGGATTTTATCATGTCATCATAACGTTGTGTTCGGATATATACATTAGATTTTAATTGATAAATTTTATTATAAAGCGCTATTGGCGGTATTGTCTTTTTATAGTTATCCGAAATAGCCCGAAGCACCCGAAGGGCTGTATCTAATTTATCTTGTTGAAATAAGGAATATGCAATATAAAAATTGCCAAAACTTTCGTCGTCTACGCTTTTATTTTGAATAGCAATTTCTTTTAGCGCTTTGGCATAACGCATCAGTGTATCGGTAGGCAGGTCATAAAATTCATCACACAAAAGCAGCAATTGAGCCTGCTTCTCCCCGTTGTTCTTTGCCAGGCTAACCAGCCTTTTAAGGCTGTCAATCTTTGTGGTTTGCCCCTGGCACATATTATAGAAAATCAACAATAAACCGATAACAAAATATTTCCGCAACATAGCGTGTAATTAGACTAAAAGGTATGATAAATATCTGGTGCAAATATCCTTCATAGCTCCCCTGGAAAAAATAACGCAAATGAGTTATTGTCGCTGCTTTTTTTGTACCCCACTTTTGTGAGCGTTATTACAATCGTTTTATAACCGGCAATAATAAACTCACCCCATAACATTATGAAAAGAATAATCAAAACCGTAATTATCTCTTCGATCATTTGCAGCGCTGTGTTTTCAACCTTCGCTGTCCGTGCGCAATTTTCAATTGGAGCCAGGGCAGGTGCCAATCTCGCAACATTGAACGGGAATAACAATGTTTACCACAGGATGTTAGCAAGGTTTTATGGCGGACTTTTTGCCAATTACAAAACTACATCTCCATTCGCTCTTCAGCTTGAATTAAACTATGTAGGTGCGGGAGCAAACCTGAGTGCTTCGTCAAGTTCCGCTACCAACGACCGGATCAAAGCAAACTATCTCGCCGTGCCTTTGCTGGCACAGTATAAATTTCGGTTTGGTGGTTATATAGAACTGGGTCCACAGCTTGGTTTTTTACTTTCTGCAAATGAAGTGTTTGACGGCACAGCTACCGATATTAAACAAAATATTAAAAGCACCGATTTTGAAGGCGTATTGGGCTTAGGATATGAACTCAACAAAACACAGCTCGCCGGCCTGGGCATTAATATACGCTGGATACGTGGGATTACAGACATTTCAAAAACACCATCGGGAGACGGAAAAATCACCAACAGAGGGCTAAACATCGGATTGACCTACAGGCTCGGGCAGCATAAATAACAACGACAGCTTAGGTTGACCTTGATTTAAGGACAATTAATTTCAAAATTATGAAAGCAATAAGGCTATTAGCAATGCTGCTTTTATTTGCCGGAACCCTTACTTCCTGTAATAAAAACAGCAGTAACCCTGATACGCCCGGAGGAACGGATACTTCGGCAATTGCTGTAACCGTGAGCGGCGGTCCGGGTGTTTATGTATCTGGTTATGATGCAGCAAAAGCAAATTCAAATAGTCTTCCACGCGTAGCAACCTTATGGAAAAACGGCAAAGCCTACAAACTAACCGATGGCACTTTCAATGCCGGTGCAAGCTCAGTATATGCAGATAGTAAAGATGTGTATGTAGCAGGCTATGAGACTAACAAGGATGGTATAAATGTAGCCAAGCTGTGGAAAAATGGAGTACTTACCAACCTTACCGATGGTAAATACGACGCAAAGGCAAGCTCTGTATTTGTAAGCAATGGTAAAGTGTATGTAGCGGGTTATGAATCGTCAAAACTTGCTACTGCCGGATACTACAGTAAGGTGGCTAAGCTTTGGATAAATAATGTAGCCACTACCCTCGCCGATGGAAGCCTTGCTACCTCTGTGTACGTATCGGAAAATGATGTATATGTAACAGGAAGCAGCAATGATGCTAATACGATGGTATGGAAAAATGGTGTTGGCACTGCACTTTCTGGCAGTGGGGCACAAGACTATCCGCCAACGTCCATTTTTGTAAGCAATCGCGATGTATATGTTACCGGTGAAGGATATCCTTCTAATACATTACAGAACAAATGGTTCATGCAACTCGATTCTAACAAAACTTACCTAACGGACAATCTTTTTCTTTTTATCAATGGCAGTTTCACTTACGGATTCCCCTACCACATAGGTGTAATATGGAAAAATGGCGTAGCAGACAATCCTGTTTTACACCAGGATTACTCGGCGCTTACTTATGCATCGTCCGTTTTTGTAAACGGTGGCGATGTATATATAGCAGGAGGCAATCAGCAAACGGGTGTAGCTACCCTTTGGAAAAACGGTGTCAATACCGACCTGACTACATATCCCAATCTATCTTTTGCATATTCGGTATTTGTAAGCGGTAGCTATGTGTATGTGGCCGGTACAGGACTCGATGCAAAAGGAAAACGGGTAGCTACCTTATGGAAAAACGGCGTGGCTACAAACTTAGGAAACAGCGACAACGACGCAAGCTCAATCAACCTGATTGGTGGAGGAACGGCGAGTTCAGTTTTTGTAGTACCACAATAACAGACAGTACTGATAAAGCCTAATACATAGGAAAACTGCTAAATAATAATCATAAACAATGAAAAGATCCAGGCTATTATCCGCAATTCTTTTATTGGCAATCATGGCATCCTGTAGTAAGAAGGATAACGATGTTGCCACTTCCACCACCAATGGAAAAGATGTATATGTGTCCGGCTATGAAATCAATGCGGCAAATATAACCACAGCCAAAATATGGAAAAACGGTACGGCGACCTCCCTTACCGATGGAACCTACGATGCACAAGCCACGTCTGTATATGTGGCAGGAACTGATGTGTATGTTTCAGGTTACGAGCGTAATGCAACCCATGCCGTAGCGAAGATCTGGAAAAACGGTACGGCGACCACCCTTACCGACGGAACTAAAGATGCTATGGCTCTTGCTGTTTTTGTTTCCGGTACAGATGTATATGCTGCCGGATATGAGTTTAATAGCACAACCGGTTATAGTGTTGCCAAAGTATGGAAGAACGGCACGGCTACTGCCCTTACCGATGGAACCCAGGCCGCTTTTGCCTATTCTATTTCTGTTTCAGGCACAAATATTTATGCCGCAGGATTTGAAAATAAACCGGTTGTTAACAGTACTATTAACCGCAGAGTAGCCAAAGTATGGAAAAATGGTACAGCTACCGCTCTTACGGATGGAACCTACGATGCACAAGCCGCTTCCGTGTATGTGTCCGGCTCAGATGTATATGTAGCCGGTTCTGAATATGTACAAAGTACTGCAGGCCAGGTACAGGTAGCCAAGATATGGAAAAACGGCGTGGCAACTGCTCTTACCAATGGAACTAAAGATGCACAAGCCTTTGCTGTTTATTTATCGGGCCCGGATGTATATGTGACAGGTTATGAAATTAATGCAGCCAATGTTTATGTAGCTAAGATATGGAAGAACGGTGCGGCTACTGCCATTACTGACGGAACTAAATATGCTATGGCTAAAACTGTTTTTGTTTCCGGTACAGATGTATATGCTGCCGGATATGAAGCCGGTGGAACAAATGCCGCAGCCAAAGTATGGAAGAACAGTACGGCTACCGCTCTTACCGACGGAACGAAAACCGCTAATGCTACCGGTGTTTTTGTTAAGTAACACAAAGTATGGCAATGGTATCAGCATCACGATGACATGAATGATATCATTTATCAAATCTTAGTACTAACCAAAGATTAAAAACAATGAAAATAATCAGACTATTACCCGTAATTCATTTATTGGCAATCATGGCTTCGTGTAGTAAGAAGGATAACAATGTTACCTCCACCTCTACCGGTACAAAAGATGTATATGTGGCAGGCTATGAAAGAAGTGCGGCAGGCAATACTATCGCCAAAGTATGGAAAAACGGTACGGCTACCACTCTTACTGATGGGACCAATAATGCACAAGCCACCTCTGTATATTTATCAGGCCCGGACGTATATGTTGCCGGCTATGATGGTAATGCAACCAATGTTTATGTAGCGAAGATATGGAAGAACGGCACGGCTACTGCCCTTACTGATGGAACGAAAAATGCTAAGGTTTTTTCTGTTTTTGTTTCCGGGGCAGATGTGTATGCTGCCGGATATGAGTTTAATAGCACGACTGGTAATTATGTTGCCAAGATATGGAAAAACGGAGCGGCTACCGCCCTTACCGATGGAACCAGGGGTGCAGCCGCCATGTCTGTATTTGTTTCCGGTACAGATGTGTATGTGGCAGGTCGGGAGCTTAATCCAACCACTGGCTATTATACCGGCAGGATATGGAAAAACGGCGTGGCTACTGCCCTTACCGATGGAAGCGGCGATGTATTCCTCAACTCTGTTTATGTATCGGGGTCTGATGTGTATGTAGCAGGTGAAGTTAATATTGCTGATTTATGGAAGAACGGCGTAGTTACCCACCTTACCGATGGAAGCAACGCTTCAGACGCCAACTCTGTTTATGTAGCAGGTACAGATGTGTATGTGGCAGGTGACGAATATCGTTCAACCAATGCAGGCAGTGTTCTTGTGGCGAAAATATGGAAGAATGGTGTAGTTACTGCCCTTACCGACGGAACGAGAAATGCTTCGACTGCTGCTGTTTTTGTTTCCGGTACGGATGTCTATGCCGTGGGCTATGAAGCAAATACGGGAAAATTTTCCGTAGCTAAGATCTGGAAAAACGGGGTAGCTACTGCTCTTACCGATGGAACTAAAGATGCCACGGCTAATTCTGTTTTTGTTAAGTAACAAGGCACAGCTATGATTACCGGCGTCATGACGATGTCCAATATATCATTTATCAAATTTTAGTATCAACCAAAAGTTATAAAAGATGAAAACAGTTTATTATTTCTTGTCAGTTATTGCAGTATCAGTTTTAATTATTTTATCCTCCTGCTCCAAAAAGGGTACTACTACTCCAACCACTACAAACAGTAATTTTTATCATGGTAATCTTCTTGGTTCTCCATCCACCATAATAGGCCCCGGAAATGCAATATTACTTAGGAGCGACGGTACCATGAGGGAATATGCGAACGATTATTACTCACCCGGAACAAGTATGACTGCAAGCGACACAGCAGGCGCGAAAATAAAACTTGATGGTACTTACACAATCAAACAAGGAACAGATGGAAGTTATACTACAATTACAGCAACATGGGTGCAGCCTAATGGATCGCCTGTATTAACCTACACACTTACCGGTACCATTACAGGTAGCAATATGACCGGCACTTTTTCATCTGCAGGAACGGGCATTAGCTCATCTACACAATTTACATTTACTAATACTCCTTAAACAATCATATAAATCCGGATTGTACAGCCCCATCATTTATTCTTTCTGCACTAAATGTTGTAAATCCGGTTCCTTCTTAATTAGTTATACTTCGTTTTCAACGATGGCCATAACGCAATACTTTACCAAATCGTTCCGAAAGATTAAAAGCCGCATTCCTTTCAGACTTGTTTTATTTGAAAATACCCTTCAAAAGAAATGGCATTAAAAACGGAAAAGCAGATCAAAACCCACCATTAAAAAAAGATCTTATTTTTTGTTTATTCCCAGTGCATCGGCAATATAGCCGTTTGCAGTAATCCCCCCGTTTACAGAAATATTGGTAGATGCAATATTGGCTTCACCACCTGCTGCGCCTATATTGCCGCCTGCTGCTACACCGGCTGAAATACCCCAGTCTGTTACCTGTACACTGCCATTTGGCCCGGCACCGATGGTAACATATTCCATTATTGAAGCGCCGGCAGATATGGCTGTTACATTCTGATTGCCAATATGCCCTTCTGCTCCTATGCCTGCGCCAATGGTGACTTCTTTAAACCCTCCGTTATCATTGAAATTCAGTCCGACTTCTCCCACAAAACCTTCACCTCCGGACACGCTCATTGAATTGCATGTCCAGTTCATTTTTACCGCACCCAGGCCGATAACACCCTTAAAATTGGCACAGTACTCCTCTTCCCATGGCTTAGGTTTAACAGGCTTATTGTCACTTTTTATTTGTTGTGTTGGGTAAATACAGGGCTCTACTGTTGAATAGAGTGAAAGAATCTTTCTCACATCACTAATGTATTTTACCTGTGCATCCAGGAAATAGCGGCTGCTATTATCGTTTAGTTGAACGGGCATCCAGTTGGCATAATCCCTGAAATAAGTACGACTAACCAGTTCTGACTTTTGAGCGAACTGGTTGGTAAGTTTTGCCACCTCAGACAGATATGCCGCACTTTCTTTATTGTATTCTTCACAACGCGCCTTTTTTAGCCGCTCCATTTCTTCTTCTTCACCGGCTTTGCCTTCGCCACCTTCCAGTTTGTTCAAGCGATCATTATATTTCCTGGTAATAGCATTTATTTTTTTGTTATAGGCAGCAGTTAATTCTTTTTTATCCTGCAAATAAACCTGTTCCAGGTCGCTTTTCATTTTGCTATACCATTGTGCTCCTGCATTTATAATGGCGCTGGCCTTCACCATCTGCATGCCCAGCCCTGGGTTTCCCTGCAGTTTTGACATCGTTTGTTTCATATCCGTTTCCGGTTGCTTGTGCATGGCATTGCGTATATCGTCTGAAGTTTGGGACAACGCGTTTTTCTCCTTTTCTAAAAATTCATTGAATGATCTTGCCTGCGCCAGATCTCCGGGCATAGCAGGCAGTTCCAGCCGGCGCAGCATGGGGAACTCCTTGAAATTGGTATTTGAAAAATCGCCCATTTTTTGATGATTGCCTTCTACTTTAGTTAACAGATCAGAGGCTTCTTTATCGTACTTCGATCTAAGGGACTGCTTCAGACAGCCAACAGCCTTATCGGCCTCTGCCCTGTTATTGGTTTGAGATGCTTTATCCAGGTGTACAAAGGCTGCCACTTTATTGGCATTTGCGTTCAGGCTGTCTCTGGCAATACTTTTTTCAGCAAATGACAGGGCACTGCTCATATCACCTAAGTTGTAGTAGGCTTCAGCCATATTTGCCAGTACTTCCGGTGATCCATTCATCTTTGAATTTACATATTGCAAAATGGATATGGCTTTTTCTGAATATCCGTAAGCGTTGAGCAACGATGCCAGATTATTGGCCGTGTTCATCTCATTATAGTCTGCCTGCAGGGATTTGCAAAATAAATATAAGGCTACAGTAGGCCTGGCATTCAACCAGGCTCCGATCGCTTCACCTGCAATGTCCCTGGAAGTTGTGATTTTTTTTGCCTTTAGATAATTATCAATTTTGGAAACATTATCTGCATTTAATTTAGTAGCAACGACAGTCTTTAGATCGTCAATATTTTTTTTGAATGCAATACTTGTTATTACCGTATTAGGTAATGCATCTAATAATGATGACCGGACAGGCGCTTTGAATGTGGGCAATGTTGCCACTGCTTTATCACTTCCTTCGGGAGAAGAGGGGATCGCACTCTTAAACCCGGCAGGGTAATTTACAGGCGGCATTTTCTCTATTTTGGCCAGAGGTGTAAACGCGTAATCCGATGTTTCAAAAGCGGCAGCATCGGGAATTGTACCATTCTTATCTTTTACCACCCCGGCAAACTGTGGTTCTTTAGGAATACTATTTTGAACAGGGCTATTGCTTTTGATATAAATATTTCCCAGTAACATATTGGGAATGCTGCAATACCAGCCAATACGTTTGTACGTTTGCCCCACAGGCATTGCATTGTCGTTCCTGATTACTTCCTTACCGTTTACCGAAACTGAAACCGCAATACCATTTACAGATACACTTACATGCGCTATATCTTTTTCTTTAAATGCCGGAATCTTTACTTCCTGGTACATTTCCTTATACTGGCCGTTTCTAAATTTACATTCTGTTGTAGTTTCGCCAGACATGGCAATGCTAAAATTCATTCCTTTGTCAATAGCACTACCCATGTTCATCGGCTGTGGATATTTAGCTTTCGGATCATAGGCGTCCAGCCTGAAATAATGCAGCACCCTTTTATTGGTAATACCCGGGCCAAAATATATATCATAACTTACTGTATAGTTCTGTGGGAGTGGTATATCCAAATCAGGATAAAAGGTAAACTTTCCGGGAATGATAACCCATTTACCATTTTGCCCACTGACATTAGCTAAAGAAGAATTGGCAAAGCCATACCCTGCTGTATGCCATTTTTTGGCTGATATTTCGCCGACTGGATAACCGTCAAAATCCTCATACAAAATAGTATATGGGTCTTTATTTTTTGCGGATGCTGTTGCCGAAACCGTAGTAGCTACTGAAAATACATTGCCCGTAGCTCTTGCAGGCATTTTCATTGGTGCATAGGTCATGTTTTTCCTTGCATCCGGCTGTGCCAGCCATTTGGCCACATAGTCAAAATTCAAATTATTCAATAAAGAGTACGCCATATGCGATATTCCTGTACCGAATTTTGTATCAAACTTTGTAAGATTCTCTTCTACAGTCACACTTGTCGGCGTTAAATTAAAGTACACCCAAAGTGGATTATCCGTTTTTGTCTGGTCAATGGTTTGTTGCGTGGCAGCAACCAGGATACTGTATTCAGGAAATGTTTTGTTACCCTTATTTCCATTAATAAAATATCTTGGGTCAAGCAGGTAATGACCATTACCATCATTAATAGAATTATCGTAATTGATGTTGTCTTTCAATTTCACCACTTCATTGTAATAAGGCTTTAAGCGTTCCAGGGCACCCTGAATTTCTTTGACCGAATAAGGATTTTTTTGCATGATGCCCGGATATGCTGCTATTTGCTGTTGAATGTATGCTATAGCATCTTTTACAAGCACCGGTTTAAAAGGCCACTCGCCGTTTTTAGGAACGACCACACCAATTTTGAATATTTGCAGTCCATTGTCGTGATAATGATCGAGATAAGTGCGATAGTTATAGAGGTTAGGTTGAACTTTTTTATCAATGCCTTCTTTAGATAGTTGGGCTTCATCATCTCCGGTGCTAAATTGCGCCAGCTCTGCAAAGAAATATAAGTTGCCAGGATTAAAACCTTTTATATACGTACCGGGGAAGTCATTAAACCCTGCAACCAGTCTTTGCCCCTGTTCGCAACACTTCAGGTCAATTTTTCCATTGGCAAAACGTGTGGAGTATCCCAGGAAATTTACGCCATAGCTATGCAAGGGACCATTGCCATCCACATACCATCGTTCATCGTTTTTTGCAATGGTTCTCATTACCAATCCACGGGGCAAATAAGATTGCTGAATCCAGTTGATGAGCATGTCTGATGCCTGCTGTTGCCAGGCAGTATAGGTGGCACCATTGGCATACTGGCTTTTAACAGGCTTGTAGACAGCATTGGCTTTTGGCGGGTTTATAACATACTGCCATCCCACTACAGAGTCCCGGTTAAGTTCATTATCACTTTGGGCATGGACTGCCAGAACTGTAAACAGCGATAAGGATAGAAGTATCTTTTTCATTCTATTTTATTTGCATTGATCAATTTATTTTTAATCTATCTGATCCTGATTCAAAGGGAGCATCACTTTTTTAAAATCTACCACCAATTACAGTGGTAAATTGTTTATGAGAAGAAAGATTGTTTTCAATTTTTACGTTTTTAAATTGCTGCCAATTACGTTGAAGACCTTTCTATCCCCGAAAGGTTTGGGCTATAAAAGTAAAATGACAAAGAGCTGATTTATATCATTAAAAAAGATGATTTTTAACCGCAAATAGATAATTACCTTTTTTAAAGCCTTTTTATATTTCCCCAAACACTGCTCAGCGCCACAATTAAAGGAATGCCTCTTCTTTAATGTCCAACACCGGGTTGAACTAAATACCCCTGGTACAAACGATTAACTTTCTTTCTACATTTGTTATTATGGTGAATACAATGCGAGCAATTCCTGCAACGGCTTTTGGAGACAAAGCAATTGTCAGGTTAAGAGATATTGAAGCAGTTATACATAATTATCGTTTATTCCTGGCTAAGGCTGCTGCCACCAACTCACAATGTGCTGTAGTATTAAAAGGGAATGTGCATGGGTTGGGAATGGCTGATGTAGCTCCTTTACTTTATAATGAAGGAGTAAGACATTTTTTTATTGAGGAACTGAGTGAGGGAATCGAATTGCGTGAAATTTTACCACAAGAGGACGCGCTGATCTATGCAATGGCAGGGTTACTGCCTTATGAAGAGCCTTATTTCACGGAAAACAGGATTATTCCCTGTTTAAATTGCCTTGAACAGGTAGACAGGTGGAATAACTGGTGTAAACAGCACGGTAAAGCAAAAGCTGTGATTCATCTTGACACGCACATGAACCGACTAGGTTTGCTGGATGACGAGGTTGATATGTTAAGTCAGCATTACCAACAATTCACCAGTCATCTTGATATGGTTCTTTTAATGAGCCACTTTTTCGATATTAAAGGCACCGATACAACGAATTGCTATAAGCAACTCGCAATTATGGAACAATACCGGAAGAAGCTGCCTCCTTTACCGGTGTCATTTGCCTGCACGGATAGCGTTATTTTACTGGATAATACTGTCTTCAATTTTGATATGATCCGACCCGGAGTTGGTCTTGTTGGCGGGGCACCTAATGCCAATCATCCCATATCACCTGATGCCAGGCACACTTTAGAGGTATATGCTAAGATATCCCAGGTTAAAAAGATCAAAAAGGGTGAAACCATAGGATACGGGGGAACTTATACAACTAAACGTGATATTAAACTGGCATTAGTACATATAGGCTATAAAGATGGCTATTTACGAACACTAAGTGAAACCGATGAAAATCCTAAAGGTGTTTATATGAATTTAGCAGGGTATCCTATTCCTGTAATTGGCAGGATCTCCCTGGGCACTACTACTGTTGATGTAACTGACGTTCCTGATGAAGTGCTTGCAACAAATTATTATGTGGAAGTGGTGGGGCCTAATATTGACATTAAAAAACTGGCTGATATTGACGGCTGTTACCAGATAATACATAGTCTTGGCAGGCCCAATCCAAAAATGGCTGATTACACTATGGAGAACTTTAAAAGCCGGTTTATATCTACCGTATAAGCACTCTGGTTATCTTAGAGCAATTACCGGATCGTTTTAATCAGCCTTGCCTTATTTGTCCATACCTGGATGCTCCCGTCATTACCGGTAGTGATCAACAAGGTTCCTTTACTGTTCCAGTCAACTCCCCACAATAACTTACCATTGCTTCCTGTACTCACTAACTTCCCTTCTTTTGTCCAGATCCGCAAGGCGTCACTGGCTGAAGCCAGTAAACTGCCGCTCTTGTTCCACCGGATATTCCTGTACTCAGCTTTGCTACCCCACAGTTCTTTTAACAGGGTCCCGTTCTTATGCCGGAACTGAAGCACGGAAGACACTGTATCATGTCCATAATCACCTATCGCAAAAAAATCACCTCCGGGATGCCAGGCCACAGACAGTACCCCTGTTTCTTCCTTGCGATGTTTGATAACCTGCAGTGAATGACCAGAAGTATCAAAAAGCCTGATCTCATCGCCACCCGTTACCAGGATATTCCTGGCAGGATGCCAGTCGAGGGAGAAATAGCTATTGCTATTTTCTTTCTTAACAGACCGGAGTATTTTACCATCTTTTTGCAGGATCCATACAATGCCCTCCAGGTCTGCCACTCCTAACAGATCGCCCGTATGGTTCCAGCCAATACCCCTGGCTCCATGATTCAGTAAAACAGGTTTCATGATCCGCACAGACTGCATATCCAGCATCTGCACATTATCATTGTTCCCAATAGCCAAGAACCGCCCTTTAGGATGCCAGCGTACACACCGTATCATGCTGTTCATTTTCCAGGATCTGTAAAGGGTAAAATGAACGGTTTCATAAACAGTAAGCACACTATCATCACCACCCAATGCAACATATTTGTCATCAGGGCTCCAGGCAACTGTCCAGAGCAATGCGGGCTCTTTTCTTTTTTGAGAGGGCCTCGCGGATGCAGTTTGCGCATTGGACACAGATAAGCAACTGATACAACCGATAAAAATACAGACCAGTAGTAAACACTTTTTATACAGACAATTATAAACAGGATATTTCCCTTCCAGAAAAAAAGGTACTCTATGATAACTGTTGTACAATGTTCTTTTCATTCTTTTTTCTCTTTATTAAAAGCAATCCAAAACTCCGGGTAGGATGATTTTGTCCTTCGCTTAGCCAGCAACTAAAACTCTCATGTTCCAGTGGTTTATCTTATGCTTCTTTTGAGGATACAAGCACAATTTAAATTTTCCTGTTTATATAGAATTTACATTTTACCATTCATACTTTTTCAATTGAAAAACATGTTTCCGGTAAATAGCTTTAAAAGAAAAAAACAGATCAAGAATATCTATTATCTCTTTTGTTTTACGTACACCATACCAGACACAATTCGATACTGCCTATCACGTTAATGTACTGGCGAATTCTAAACAGATGAATTAAACTGGTAAAAAACTCTTACCTGGATAACACATGTCAAATCTTTTTAATCCTACCTGCAAAACATTGTTGAAATGTTTATTATTTGTATTAGTATTTTCAGCAATAATCCACAAAGCGCAGGCACAGCCAACAGGCTGGCAGCATAAATTAGCAATCAGGATAACTAATCCCAACCAGGCTACAAGCAATTTTCATCAGTTGCTGCAGATAGATACCCGAAGCCTGGTCAATGCAGGGCAACTATCGGCTGATCTGAAAGACCTGCGGTTTAGTAAAGATGCCAATGGAAACATATTATTTTCTTATTTTATAGAAAGTGGCGCTAATACAACTTCGACCAAGGTATGGGTACAAATAGATTATGTGCCAGCCAATGACAGCCTGGTATTTTATATGTTTTACGGCAACAACAGTGCAACACCTGCTTCTACCCTGCGTACTTTCCAGGGCCCCTTTAATACCACTGACTCTACTACTGAAAAGCAGGTAGGTAGCCCAGCCAATAACGCGCAAAGAGGGATCTGGATAAGACCTAAACAAAGCATTCTGGTAACCGGGCTGGGCAAACAAATGCCTGTGGCAAGTACCAATACGGTAACACTTTTTGACCTGGATACAGAAGATATCCTGGAGCAAACCAGCGTTGGTGGTGCTGCTCAGCAGTTTAATTACACTTCGCTTTCCAATTACCGGTGGTTGAACAAGGGGGCAGATTATGTAATAGAACTATTTGTGCCAAGCGGTAATTACTACCAGGCCAACCTGCTAAAGACCAACAAGTACCTGACCATTCCCCGAATGGTGTATTGTAATAACTGTGATGCTTCTACTTTGCCTGATCCCACTTCCAATAATACCAGTTTTGCCGGATTTAATGGAGGTTATGCCGATATGCAGTTCTATGTAAGGAATGATTCTATCAACATGCCATCTTATGTGTTTGGGCCTTTTGTAACTATACAAACCGATACGCTGAAACATGCGGTGTATGCAAAAGCTTATTCAGATACACTTTCTACCACAGATGGCGTAGCACCATATACCTACCAGGTACTGTCAGGATCACTGCCTAATGGTTTTAATTTAAGCACCTCCGGCATACTTTCGGGTACTGCCAGCGAAACAGGCACTTTCAACTTTATGGTAAAGGTGACTGATGCATCGGGTAGAGCAGCTTCTGCTACCAAGAACTTTACTTTAGTACTGGATAAAGCCAACCAGACGATAACTTTTAATAATCTACAAGACAGGCTTTATGGTGATACCTCTGTAATACTGCGCGCAACTGCATCATCGGGCTTGCCGCTGACGTTTACAATAGCAGGTGGCCCCATAGTGATTAAAAATGATACCGTAGTGGTTATTAACGGAACCGGCAGCGCAACTGTAACTGCCCACCAGGCAGGGAATCAATATTACAACCCGGTGGTCTTTTCCCAGGGATTTATGATCAATGCCAGGCCTTTAGTACTTACCGCTGACAATAAAACAAAAACATACGGCGATGATAACCCGGAATTAAGCGTTAGCTATGATGGTCTTGTGAATGGAGAAACAAGCGTACCAGGCGTAATAGTAACAACGGGGGTTGTAAAAACATCAGATACCGGTGAATACGGGATAACCGTAACCGCTGACGTCAGCACCAATTATGCAATAACCTACAAACCCGGGAAATTTACTGTAACACAAAGAGCGCTTGTCCTTAGCCTGAATGCAAGTCCGTTAATTACCAAAGTATATGATGGAAGAGATACTGCAATCTTAAATGCAGCCAATTACAGCCTGAGCAATCTTGTAGCCGGAGACAGCCTGACAGTAAGCAGTACAGCCAGGTATTCAGATAACAGTGCTGCTAACAATAAAACCATCACGGCGACCAACCTGGTATTAAACGGAGCCCCTAAGAGCAACTATAAGCTACTCACCACCTCTACCAATACCACCGGTAATATTACGGCACGGCCTGTAACTGTCTCTTTATTATCTACTCCTGCCATTGCTAAAGTTTACGACGGTAATGATATGGCTACGATTGCTACCGGCAACTATCTTGTAAGCGGTATATTGCAGGGCGATGAAGCAACGCTGAACAAGCCGGCTTACGGGCTTTATGACACCAAACACGCAGGTGAGGGAAAGACAATAACAGTAAGTGGATTGCAATTACAAGGCACCGGGGCAAACAATTATACACTTACTTACACTACCGCCTCTGCTAATATCGGTAGCATCCAAAAGAAAGGAGTAAATGTAATTGCTGATAGCGTTTCAAAAGTGTACGGTGCGGCAGACCCTGTTTTCACTTACCAGATCACCGGCCTCATTAGCGGCGATGCTTTGATAGTAACACCAGAGCGTGAACAGGGAGAGAATGCAGGAAAATATATTATTACGATGAAATCCCCGGGTAATGAAGATTATAAAATAGACAATTACACGCAGGCTAACCTTACCATTACGCAAGCTGAAATGATTGTTACAGCAGATGATAAAAAAAGAGAGCAGGGACAAAAGAACCCGGAACTAACCTTTACTTATAGAGGCTTTGTGCGCGGCGAAGATGCCAGTGTGTTTACAAAACCCGTTCAAATAGCAACGACGGCAACCGAGGCATCTCCTTTTGGATACTATGACATAATACCTTCCGGTGCAGCAGCCACCAACTACCACTTCACTTATGTAAAAGGCAGGTTAACCATTGTATCTTCCGGTGACAGGGTGCGGGTATGGGCAATTAACCGGAATAGCATACAGTTACGTATCTCCAGCAACAGGGTGCAAAAGGTCACCATACAATTATTCAGTGAAACCGGGCAACCTGTATTGGCCCGTCAGCAAACACTGGCAGACGGTATCAATAATATTGTATTACAGGTGGGACAGCTGTCCGCTGCCTTTTATGTGGTAAAAATAGGTGCTGAAGATTTCAGAGAGGCTCATAAGATAAGTATCAGGTAATTTATCAGATGATATTGATAAAAAAAGAAGGCTCCTGGCAGGGCCTTCTTTTTTTTATGTACTAAGTTTTATGCTTTGAGAATTTCAGACAGACATCAATACTAGTCTTAATGTACAATACCTGCAATAATGGATCATCACTTCTCAGGCTCCAACTGCCAAAGTGGAACTATTGCATCACGCATGGCTGGAACCACAAATACCAGCGCCTCATCGTTATAATATCTTTTAAATTCAGCCTGGTATCCTTTATAAACAGATTTGCCAATAATTCGCAACCTTTTTAAACCAGTGCCCGTATTCAGAAAACCTCTCACTTTAGCTTCCTGGTTTCTCTTGTAAGTGTCATCAAAGGCCTCTTCCGTAATTACGTCGGCGGTAAGCTTATTACTCATCTTGTCATACGCAGTTCCATTCAACGGATCGAATATAAGGTGCATGGGAGAATCTTTGCTTACGGGCTTTAACAGCCCCGGAATTCCATTTTCAGCAGCTACCCTGATCTCAATCTTTTTTCCAAGATTAGTACCAGGCTCCCTTTCACCCAGGAAACGTACTGATAAAGGATACGCAGGTTTAGCCTGGTTAGTCCAGGAGTTAATAGTATCCTCCCAGGGGATCATACGGGAATTGGTAGTAGATGTTCCGGCAACTAAATTATCCTTATTTGTAGCACCTCCATTCTGTGCCCCATGGATATGAAGCCATTCCCAATCCTGGTCCAGTTGTAACCCCGGATGCCCGTGGTGCGACATATAGGCCGCATAGGCGAGCGCATTCCAGTTGTTCATTGCCTTAAACTGTCCCTTTCCACGATCCTTAGGATTAGCATACCTCGTATATTTAATCCAGTCGGAATCTGTTTTTGTACTTGCAGAAGGTGGAAGAGCAGCAGCTAATAAATCACCGCTAAAATCGTCCTTATTTACTGATGAGTTAGTCCCTTTACGGAATTTAGACCTTGCATTGCGCGGCGTAATATCCCGTTTATTTGCATGTCTTCCATAAGCAAAGTCTCCACTGACCTCCGTCCAGAAATCTTTGAATTTGGCAACCTCTGCCTTCCATTCACCGGGTGGTATCAGGTAAAAACTAATGCCTGGTGAAAGGATACCCAATTTCTCTTCTACCTTCGTTTTAGGCAATTTTGAGAACAATACACCGTCCGGGTCAGCAAAGCGATGTTGCAATCCTCTCGTTCTGTCGGGATCTTTATACAAAGGATGGCCCAGAGCCATCTTTAGCCTGAATTGTTTTTCCTTAATTGCCCCGGTTACATCTCCATCATCGGTGTAAAAGAGGGCATTCTTTGCTGCAGATAGTAGCTCAATCATCCTACCCTGCTCTTTTGCAAATATGTTTAAATCATCATTTCCATCGATTACATCGATCCTGGTTTCCAGAGGGTCTAAAAAAGACTTTAATACAAAAAGAGGTTTAAGGTTATGCTGAATTTTACAATAATAAAACTCTGTATCCTTAGGCGTAGCTTTTGCGTCTTCTGTTTCTTCATATAAGCCATCGTCAGCATCTACCAACTGGATCTGTCTTTGCACTACCTCATTTTGCAAAGCAGCGACCGCAACAGGCAGGCTGCCCTTAGCCTGGATGACATTGGAAGTATGCATAGCTTTTGCGCCCATTATATCAGCCTCTTTCTCTAATCCTGTATTGTCATTTATACTGACACCAGTTTTCATTTGCAGCACAGGCTTTACGCGTCCCTGTTTTTGCTGTACCACATGCCATGCTTCATGAGCAAGGTGTTTTTCCTGTCCACGCCCTAAATAGATATTCGCCCCCTGTGCATAAGCATGCGCCTGTAACCGGGCCGGCTTTTCTGAGTTATAATGCACTTTCACATCATCCATTGAATAACCGGAGAGATGTTCAACATTAGTTTTTAAATGCCCGGGGAGCCCTGTATTATTGATACTTTTTTGCAGAGGGTGGCTGGCAGCGCTTAACTGCTTTACGGGAGAATGACCTGTTATTTTATCCTGTAGTTTCTTTTGTACAACAGCTTCCGGCGAATTGTTTACTAACCGGATAGCCCGCTTAGGTTTGTTCTTTTGCCCGGATAAATTGTTTGCAATTGAAAGATCTTTTCTTTCCTGCTTTTTTGGTACATAAGTATTCATAATGCTTTATTGATCTTATGTTATTCAACAATTATCAATACCATTACGCCTTAACAACTGCTACTTACAAAGCCAGTCAATTACATGTTCCGATATTACAAAAAATAATCCAATAAAATGAGGGTGTTTTAACGGGTAGCAAAGGCTGAATGCCTAACGCTTAACGCAGAACGCGAAATGCAAGTCCGGAAGTGAATACAAGCTGCGAGCCTTGAGCAATAAGAAAGTTGGCAGTTGGTAATTTGCAGTTACAGAAGAATGGTTTGATGGCTATATAGTTTGATTGATATGGATGATAGCCATGGAGCTATCTGGCAATTCAGCCATCCTTTTTCACGTTTCGCGTTTGACGATATTGCCGACTCACGATCCTGAAACCTGAAATCCTCTTACTTGAACCCTACTGCTGGTACGCACTAT
The DNA here is from genome assembly GCA_047602185.1 of Chitinophagaceae bacterium. Taxonomy (GTDB): domain Bacteria; phylum Bacteroidota; class Bacteroidia; order Chitinophagales; family Chitinophagaceae; genus PMP191F. The sequence goes on from JASGHY010000001.1 coordinate 3,859,453, forward strand.
AAACCTGCCGCTCCATAGTAATGCCCAACTGGCTGCAAAATACCTGTGGATCAAAGCCTATACGGGCGTATTCTTCCTGTACTTTCTTTTTTGCCGCTTCCAGGTAATCTTTGTTTAGCCAGGCTGCAACAGTCATCACTACTATATTCCCGGTGCTGTCTTTACTTACCATTACTTCATCTTTTACAAATCCTTCGAGGTGTTTTATAAAATCCCTGTTGTAGGTAGTCCTGCTCATGAACTCATTGAATGATCCTGCGGGTATTGTAAACCTGTCAACAAAATAGATAGTCTCGCTGCTTTTCCTTGCCAATGACAAAAGATCTGCGGGAATAACACCTAGCTGTTGTAAAAAGCCAAACCTGTCTGTGAGTACCTGGCTATGAATGATCTTTCCGTCTTTGAAATCATACAACACTGTTCCTTCCGTAGTGACAATTTTATCGGTTGGCGTTATTCCCTGGAATATTCCTTTATGGGTACCCTCCATCTTTTGTTTTATAAATACCCTATCAGCTTCGGCAACAATGGCAGTCAATGTCCATTTTGCATCCGGAAAAGCATTCCGGAGGTCGGTAACTGTTTTTTTAAATCCTTCTACGCCTTTTGCACCCTGTGCATTTGTGTACTCACCCGAAATGATATTACCGAGCAGATCAAACTTGCCGTTGTTCAGGATATTTTCATATAAGTTACGGATAGCTTCTTTATTTGTATTGGTTTGCATTGTATTGATTTTTACTGAATGATCATTTTTAGTTTGTGCAAAAGCCGCCTGTATAACCAGGATTGCAGCTGCATTTAGCCATAGCTTTAAGAGAGGTTTCATGATTACCGTTTTTGTTGATACAAAATTGGTAACCAGTAGCCCCAGATCATTGTAAAAAATCATTGATCTTACCAGAATAACCCTGACCTATAAAATTCACGGGGAGTAAGGCCGGTAAAAAGTTTAAAGTCTTTTATGAAATGTGCCTGGTCGTAATAACCATTTTCGATAGCAACATCAAGGAGAGAAGTTGGTGCAGCTTTTTGAGTAATGCTTTTTAACCGTATGATAGATGCAAATTGTTTCGGAGAAGTTCCAATCGTTTTCCTGAAACGTTTTTCAAACGCATCCTGGCTGATGTATAGTTTTTCAGACAGTTCTTTTATTTTAAGCATCCCATTGTTTGCATAAATATCAGCGACTGCAGACTGTACGAGTTTATCAGCATCATTACGGATCAATTTCGAAAGCAGAAACCGCTCAACGATCTTAATTCTTTCTGCATTTGTTCCTGTATCAGCTAAACGTTCTTCTATCATCTGTACTTCTGATTGCCGCAGAACATGATCCAGTGAAATGCTCTGTTCAAACAACTCATGTAATGGCTCTTTGAAAAATGCAGAGATGCCGGTTTCTGTGAATAAAACAATAAGCGCAGCACTATCTGCATTATAGCTGATAAGACGTACTGACCTTCGCAACCCGGAGAATGCTGCCGAAGGTAATTCTACTTTCTGTTCACCATTTATATAGGCAATACTCCCTTTTAACCGGAATGCAAGAGCAAAAGAAGTATTAGGTACCACCCTGTTTACTACCTCACTCCTGCTTTCAATTATCCTGAAAGACCTGATATAAGGTTTTAACGCCGCGGTTGGTATGTACTCTTTAAGCTCCATTTGCAATAACAGCTATTGCTTAAAGATACGAAAGTTGAGCACGAGGTTGTGATTTCTAAACGGAGCATTCCTGTTCTGAATATAATTGATCATTGCTTCTTTCTTACACTAAAGATCAATAGCCACAGACAGGTACCTATTTCGCCCAGTGATGCGGGCAATCGTATAAATTTAGCGATGGAGGATGCATCAAAATGCGGTATTATGGTTCTCCCAAATACATTGACCAGGTAACCAAAACATCCCAGCATCAGTAATACACCCAGCACTTTGGGTAAAAAGCCAGATCTGTAAACAAGCGCACCGAAAGGCAACAACCAAAGCCCCCAGAATAGCTGTACTACCAGGATACCAGAATCATAGGCTTCCAGGTGTTGCATTACCAGTAACTGCAATTGTGTGGAATCCATCCCTTTTATGTAGCTAGTTCCATTGATAATATCCAGTACAGCAAACTTATGCTGCAGGTTGAGAAAGGAAATCGGTACACTTACCAAAGCGAAGATCACCATTAATTTAGCACGGGTTTCATTTACCGGCTGTAATACTCTATAGAGAACAAGAGGCAGTAATAGAAAAGCGAGATAGCAAAGCAGGCTGCTGGCTATGCCCCACCTGAACAATTGTGTTTCCGATGAAAGATTCCGGAAAGTTTTCTCTGCATCTTCCCAAACTATCAGTTTTGAAGGCACATAAGCTAAACTAAACATCCCTGTTAGTACCACTACCAGGTAGATAAGGCCGGCCAGTCTTGCAGTTTGTTTTTCTGAGCTCATTTTTAATAGTTAAGCCGATAATACGTATGAGACTCAAATATGTTACAAACCTGCCTGGCAGCAGATATCGGCTTAATGATGCGGGCTATTGTACCAGGTCAGCATTTCTTGTTTTAAGATTGCTTCCCGGGTCGTATCTTTTAATACCTGTTCATAATTCATCTTCTTTACGTTCATACAATACTGTACCAGTAACCAGTAATTGTAGTATTCCCGTGGAGCAATAGTATTGTCGCTAAAGGCTATTGCCCAACCTGTTGGATCTGTTTTATCTGCATTACTAAGTCTTTTGATATTGACCTTAAGATCCTGCTGCTCCACCGACCTTCTTGAAATATATTCAGCGTAGCCCTCCCATTTCCACTCAGGCACAGCAGCAACCGGCTTTGATTTCCAGAACCCTAACCTATCAAACTGCAGGCAATGTGTCATTTCATGAGCCAGCAACTGAGACAGGTTCCATTTATAACCGTTTAGTTCAACATAGTTTCCGTTGTAATCTGCCGTTCCCTGCATTACCACTTTGTTGTAAAAGCCCCATGCAAAGGCAGGCCCCCGAAGTGTTCGCATGAGTTTAGGATAAGCAGCGCCATCGTTCAGGCAGATATCGAGCTTAAGCCGGGGATTGTAGAGTTCACTGGTCTTTAAGAAAGCGCCCGCCTCGTCCAGTGCTTTGTACAAAGCCGGGTTAATGGCTTCACTATGATAAACCGTAAAATTATCGTGTTGCGTTTTGTTGGCGTATGTTAAAACCGGGTTCAGGATTATTAATAACAGCATACCCGCTATCACTAATACTGTTACCAGTAACCTGAATGACCATTTTCTTATTTTCTTCTTCATTTCCAGCTTGTTAGTATTTACAGAAGGAGATTTTATATCCGGGTGGGAACAGGAAATATTGTTTCCAAATATACATCACCGACTACATAAGGTTTCCCCTTCATTCTTCTTCTTTTGGCCGGGTCATCTTCCTGATAAAAAACAGGATCATTGGCGGATATGCTCCGCCGGGCGTGTCCTGAAGATATGTACCATACCTGAGCCTGTTCCTTACATATTCTGCAAAACGCGGAATGCAAACCAATAAAACAGTATTATGAAAAAGTACCTATTTATTAGCATACTAACTACATGGTATACAATCGTTAGTGCGCAACATTCAATACCCATTTCGCTTAATGTATATGGCGGCTACACGTTCCAGGACCGTGTGGACCTGGGTTATTATAACAGCTATAATGATTATGGATATATCAATGCAGCCGGTCAATATGGAGCTGGTGTTGAGTTTTTTGTCAATCCGCAAAGATCAATTGAACTGCGCTATATGTATATGGGCACCCATGCACCATTTTATGACTACCTGGGACAGACAAATAAAAGGTCAGATGACGCAAACATCAACTATATTCTAATCGGAGGCAACAACTATTTCCCTACTAATTCCAATATATTACCTTACGTAGGTGCCGGTATTGGTGTAGGTATAGCCTCGTTCAATTATACTGATGATGATAAAGCCTCTCTTACCAAGTTTGCATGGGATTTAAGATTAGGAGCTAAACTTAAAACCCGCTCTGTTGTCTCTTTTAAAGTACAGGCTTACCTGCAATCCATTGTACAGGGTGTGGGCGTGGGTATTGGCTTTGGTACCGGCGGCATTGGAGCAGGAGCCACTACCTATTCAACCATGCTGCAGTTTGGCATTGGAGCAGGGGTAGGCTTTGCACTGGGTGATCATAAGTAATCCATAAAAGCATTAGATTGACCTTATCATTTCGCCCAAACATTTTTAATTTTAAGGATGCATACAAAACCCCATTGTATCTTCCTTATCCTGCTTTTTAATACCTGTGTATGTATAGCACAGCATAAATACGGGGCCACCCTTCCCTGGATCACTTACGAAGCTGAACAGATGCACACCAACGGACAGGTATTAAGCCCCAATTATCTTCCCCATTTTGTTGAAACAGAATCATCCGGTCAGCAGGCTGTCCGGTTGAACACACAGGATAATTTTATTGAATTTGCATCAGCTAGTAAAGCCAATAGCATGGTGATCAGGTATAGCATGCCTGATAGTAAGGATGGCGGTGGCCTGAACTCTGTACTTGATGTTTATGTAAATGGAAAGATTGCCCGTCATTGTAATACCACCTCCCGTTATACATGGTTGTATGGAAAATATCCTTTTGTCAATGAGCCTTCAGCAGGCAAACCAAGACATTTCTATGATGAGATACGGATCAAAGACCTGCGGATAGAAAAAGGAAACATCATTCGAATACAACGCAGGATAGAACCTGGTGATACCAGCAGCTATTGTATTATTGATCTTGTTGATCTTGAAAATATTGCCGCGCCATTACAAGCTCCTGCTAATTCATTATCTGTGAAAATGTTTGTGAATAGCAATCCTACCAATGATTATACAGAGGCATTTCAAAAATGTATTGCTGAAGCTGCCGTTACAGGAAAAACAGTATGGATCCCGGAAGGACAATTTAAGATCACCGGCAATGTTACTATCCCGGGTAATGTAACGATCCAGGGCGCAGGCATGTGGTATAGTGAACTGGTGGGAGATGCATTGCTTTATACTAATGCCAATAAGCGTGTAAGATTTATTGGAAAAGGCAGCAATATTCATCTTTCTGACTTTAGTATTACCGGCGAACTTACATATAGAAGCGACCGGGAAGATAACGATGGGATCGTTGGTTCTTTTGGCGATAGCTCTACCATTTCACGCATCTGGATTGATCATACAAAAGTTGGTATGTGGATTGAGAACTCCACCAACCTGCAAGTTACCGGTTGTCGCCTGCGGAACACTATTGCGGATGGCATTAACTTTTGTGTAGGCATGGCTTATTCTACCATTAGCAACTGTACAGCCCGTGGTACCGGTGATGATGGCTTTGCTATCTGGCCTGCGGCTTTTGGTAAACAGCAGTTTACGCCCGGTCATAACCTTATTACACATTGTACTGTACAGCTTCCCTTTCTTGCCAATGGCGCTGCTATTTACGGAGGAGAAAGCAATATGATCAAAGCATGTTCATTCACTGATATTACACAGGGTTCAGCCATTCTTATCAGCACTACATTTCCTACCGAGAACAAGGCTAAGGGCATCAATAATAATTTCAGTGGCACTACTGTTATAGAATCATGTTCAATAAAGACAAGCGGAGGTTTTGATCATGAGTGGGATTGGCGTGCAGCCATAGAAATATGTACCGACAAACGGGAAATAGCAGGCCTGGAGATCAGCGACATAGTTATAGACCGGAGTTTATCAAACGGGTTAAGCGTGATTGCAAAAAATGTAAATGAACATATTGGCTACCTGCGCAATGCTACTGTGGAAAACGTATATATATCAAATGAGGGACTGGTTACCAAAGACAAAGCAGGGTTATTTATTTCCCCGGATGCACATGGTTCATTAACTATTAAAAAAAGTAAAATCCCCGGCATTCCGAAGAACAGCAGGAATTTCATTATTAATTTACCGGAGCAATAAGCATTATTCTTTATCTCTATAATTCAAGGCAAGTTCTCCGTTGGGGAACCGGACCATTGTAAGCAACTCAAACTTCTTTTTGTCAACAGCTCCTGTAAATAAGGGAATACCTTTTCCAAACGTCACAGGGTTAATGAAGATCCAGTAACTGTCTACCAGGTTTGCCCGCATCAGCAACTGTGCTACTGATGGGCTACCAAAGATGAGCATCTCTTTACCTGCCTGTTGTTTTAATGCAGCTACCCCATTGATAACATCATTGCTGATCACAATGGTGTTGTCAATTTTTGCATTGGCCATTGTTTTAGAAATAATAACCTTAGTTGCTTTATTATACCAACAGGAATAAGCGATCTCTTCTTTTGATGCTCCGGGCTTATCTGCCGCAGTTGGCCAGTATTGGTTCAGCAATTCATAAGAAACACGTCCGAATAATGCAGCATCAGCATTTTCTGTAAGTCCGCATACAAACCCGAGGTTTTCTGCTCCGGCAGGGAAATCATTTAACTCTCCGTTTGGGCCGGCAACAAAGCCATCGAGCGAAAGATGTACCACCAAAACAAGTTTTCTCATCGTGATTGTAATTGGGATGTTACAGAAAACCATCAACCGGCTTATACATTACTGTAGGCCGTATTTTTAAGACTATTGGTTTTCAGGTAAATATATTCACGCTGTGCGTCAATAATGATATTGAACCTTTTCAGGATATCACCACCAATAATGCTGATCTTTTGTCTGCCTATTGCTCCTTCAAAAAAGCCAACAGAAGTGTTTGTCAATTTTTCATTGCCAATCCTGAAAGCAGGTAATATTGCTTTTTTAGTTTTAAGCACATTACCGTAAGAATCTTTCAGTTCTTTTACATCAACAATTTTCAGTTGATCGCCCATTTTAGTTTCAGCAGCAAATTTGTCATCTACCAGGATGGCACCTGAATACCCGGAGTGAAGCAGGAATTTATTTTTGTAAGTGGATTTGTCAATTGAGCATTCGGCCTCTACAAACAACAGATCGCTTTCATGCGTCAGTTTCAGCTTCTCATATTTTTTAGCCTTGGCAGGAAGTGCAGCGTGGACGATGATTACTTTTTTATCGAAATCAATTTCCACTACTTTATTTTCAAACAGGTCGGGACCAAATTTCCCATCAGTCAATGGTCCTGAGTTCTTATTTTCCCAGATAGCAATGTTCTCCCAGCTAAGATCTCCTATCTGTAATGTATTGCTTTTGCTAAATCTTGATTCATTGTCTGCCCCACCCCAGCTTTTCACCGTATCAGTTCCTTCAAATTTAAGGCTGGTTATTTTTTTAGTTGCTTCCTCCGTTAATGTAAGAGAACTGGCTGCCGTATGAAACATTAAATTAACAGTATCCTTATTGTTTAGCACAGCCTGTACAGAAAGATTATTGTATTTGGTTAGCTGAAAAGGAATGATATGGTCTTTTTCTGTAACCTGGTTCTTTTGCTGTCCTATTGCTCCCTGGTAAAGACAAACAGCTATTATCAATGAAGACATTTTCATGTTGCGCATGGTTCTCATTCGTGTATTTGGTTATTAAGCTAAAAAAGTACCTGTTCAAGATACAAATTATAGAGGAGCAGCAGCAGGAAAAGACAATATTTCAAAAAAAGAGAGGGAGCAACATTTTCGTTTAGCTCTTTCCGGTAATCTCAACTTCACTAACTACCAAAACATGATAAGTTCTATATAGATCAATTGAATATTTCCGGGTGCAAATGATCTCAAAGAAGGCTCATTAACCCTTTTACTTACCCCGCTCTCCGGATATTGGCAAGTTGCGCTTAGAGGCTTAACCTGTCAGGTTTATTTTCCTATATGCGGGGAACCTGATTTACTTAAATGTCCTGTTCACTCTGTTTTTTCATCAGTTCAAGGGCCACATTCCAGTAAAACAGATTTAGAAATGGGACCAAATATCGCCATACGTTCATATTTACGTTAACAAAAGCATTTGACTAATGCTGCTCTTTCGCAATGATCAGAAATTGCCCATAGGCTGCATATTTCTTTACCAGCTCAGAGCTACCGGTTAAATCGAATAGTGTAAAATCAGCCGTACAGAAAGGGAGAAATTGCTGCAGTAGCTCTTTTTCAATTTTGGCAAGCGGCCAGTTTGATACCGCTTCCTGCGGCGTTGTACAATTATAGCAATACAGGTTTACCACGCATACTTTATTTTTAAAGGCTGCTGAATTGCTGATCTTAGAAGCAAAATTATTATTGATCAATACAGTGTGGGCCTCGCCTAATTCACCATAATACATCTCTCTATTGAACTGCCGGTCAAAAGCAAGAAAACTTTCAGCCAGGTTATTATTGCGGTTTTTGTAGACGTCCTTACAATTTCCTTTATTAAAAACCACCATTTCAAGATCACTGTAACGATCTCCGAAATACATTTCAAAGTGCTTTCTATTTGCAGCAATAGCTTTTTGCAACTTGTTATTGATCTGCAGAATATAGTCGCAGTCCTTTAATGTATCATTTGCATTTTTTATCAGCTTTATTTCCGCATTAATAGCTGCCGGTGGTATAGTAGCAGGCAAAAGTGTTTTGAGTGCTTTTACATAGGTCCTTACGCGCTCAAAGTCAATTCCAAAATATTTCAATTTACGTTGATCACCTACTCTCTCATTATAGTCATATAATGATTGCCAGAATCTTTTGTCACCGACAATATAACCGGTATCACCCGTTTGCAGGTATTTGTTCAGTAAAATGTCCGAAGTGTGTCCGGATTCCAGGAAGAAATGCGTTACTCCAAAATTTTCATTCAAAAAACGAAGCCATGTTATGGGTAGGCGGGTATAGAAATCCAGGTAATGGGAACCGCCCTCAGCCTGCAGGATCAGTTTATAGTCTTTTAATTTCTGCTTAAGGGTATCTGCTACAGCCCCGGCAAACCCGCTCTCCAGCGAAATAGCATAATGGTGTGTTTGCAGGTATTGCTTTAGATCAGCCTGTGCTTTTGTAGCTGTGGTTGACAATAACAGCAAGAAAGCTATCAATACTTTTATGGTGTTGCTCATACATTGGAAATAAAATGCTGAAAACTATTTTCAGCACATAAAACATTTGTATAGAACATTTATTGCAGTATGCAACTATTTAAGCTTCATTACCTGCTCTAACAAAGGGGGTAATCCGGAGGGATTAATGTTATCATTATTCCAGTAGCTCATTACACAACTCACAAAATTATTCCGCACAGGCGCAGCTACATAATAAACAGTCAGTGTTTTGCCACCACTCATACCAGCCAGGAGAGATTTGACACCCTTCAGATCATACACCACCTTGCTCACTTTGATGTCAACACCCTCGAAAAGCACCGCGACAGAATCCTCAGAAATGACCTTAATGCCATTTCTGCCTTTATTCGCATTGGAATGATTGGTTGCAGTCCGGATCGCATCCTGCAGATCCCTGTGCACACTCCAGTTCATTTGCCCATAATAAGGACACTGTACATTGTTTACTCCCTGCCATCCACAACTACCACCTAAAGCAATCTTTCGCCCTGCAAAGTTGATGCTGTCTATTTTCATGGGCGCATAAATGTCCGAAGGGATCATTTTGGAATTGATCAGCTTTACAAATCTTCTTTCAAAATCCCTGTCTGATTTATTTATAGCATTGAACGTAACAACTGTTATTCCTTTCTCTGCGTTTTCAATCACATAAACAGAAGCATTTTGTACCAGCACCTCTCCCTGCTTTTCTGAACGGTCAATATAAAAATTTCGCACTCCCAGTACACTATCACCAGCCACCAGCTCTTTCTCTTTGATGCTATAGCCCTTGAAATTCTTTACAATATTTTTTACAGAAAATTCACCAGTAACTGTTCTACTGGAAATTTCAATACCATCTATATTATAGAATTCAGAACCGTTGGCTGCGATGCCGCTTAAACGGGAAAACAAACTATCATCACTCTGAGCGAAGACAGTATAATAACTTATCATTAAAAATATGGTCAGTAGCTTTTTCATTTTGTTACATTGAAGGTGTATACGGGTTTTCCTTTTTCGTCTGCTGATCTCACCCAGTTATCTGCCAGGTTGGGATCATTGAGCTTTACACTATCTACAGGAAATAATATGAATTGGGTAAACCAGGCCGTGGGAGCTGCATCTTTTTTAAAGTTTACCCTTCTTGCTATCACACTATCGCCGGGCAATACGGTAAACGGCAGGGTCATATTGAAAGTGCCCATTGTACTGGCTTTATCAACACTTGCTTTAAAGTTTACAGTTTTGCCGGTATTATTTTTTACATAGAATGTAGTAAGCGGGTAATTGGTCATGCAGCCTGCAAATATTATGCAAACCGTCATAACAGGAAGAAGCTTCATTAGTGGTTGTTTTGGGAGCTAAATATACACAACTAACGTTACTATAAAATAAATTCCGGGATCATACTCATATCAATAAATCGCGCATTATATGTGCCGGTCAATCAATAGCGGGAGGAATATTCAACCTAAAAAGATGGCCTGCAAAGCTGTAAAGCAGTTTTTATTTCGTTTCTTCATATATCTATGCACTCCAATAAATTTCTTTTATACGGCGCCAATGGTTATACCGGCGAACTGATTGCGCGTTTTGCGGGTCAATACGGTTTGCAACCCATCCTGGCAGGCAGAAATAAAAGTGCTATTGAAGCACTTGCCCGGCAACTGGACCTTCCCTTTCTTGTATTTGACCTGCATGATACCTATTCGCTGAAAGACGCATTGAATGAAGTGAACCTGGTGGTGCATGCCGCGGGCCCATACGATTTTACTGCGCAACCAATGATAGAAGCCTGTATTGAAACCAACACGCATTATATTGACCTGAATGGAGATGCTGATGTATTCGAATTGCTGATGGGCTATGACAAACAGGCGAAGGAAAGCAATATCATGGTGATGCCGGGGGCGGGTTTTGACGTGGTTCCTACCGACTGCCTTTCACTGTTCCTGAAAAACAGGTTGCCCGATGCTACCGATCTGACCATTGCCTTTGTAATCCTGGGCAGTGCGCTGTCGCGCGGCACATCCCTTACTACTTTATTGAAGCTGGGAATGCCCGGTGCTACCCGTCAAAATGGAGTGCTGGTACCAGAGCCTGTTGGCAAAAGGGGAATGTGGGTTGAATTTGAGGGGTACAAAAAGCAGTTTATGATGAGTATTCCCTGGGGAGATATCAGTACGGCTTATTTCTCTACGGGTATTCCCAATATTGTAACCTATACTGGTATCCAGAAATCAGTCTGGAATTTCCTGAAGTTTCAATCTGCTTTTAACTGGCTCTTGCGCACTTCATTTGTACGTGCTATTGTAAGAAAGATCATTACCAGTAAATCTTCCGGTCCAAACGATACTGTCCGCGATAAAGCTGTAAGTCTTATCCAGGCGAAGGTAAGCAACAAAAAAGGGGAAACCCTTACGGCTGCGATGCAGTGTCCCGAAGCATATTCTGTAACAGCCTATACCATCCTGCTGATAGCTCAAAAAATATTGAACGGGCAGTTTAAGTCCGGCTACCAGACACCAGCAAGTGCCTACGGTGAAGATCTGATCATGGAAATACCAGGTGTTTCCCGGAAAATGATCTGATTTCTATATACCCATAAAACAGAAATCCCCTGACCATAAGAGATAGATCAGGGGATTTTTATTTTGTATTGTCTTCTAATTATTACGTCTTACCCGGAATGTGCAATTGAATGTGTGTACTCCATTATTAGCAATATCGAGCAAATAGCTACTGAAGTTGCCACCTATAAAGCCTCCTATTTTTCCATATTCTGTAATATTAACTACAACAGGCACCGGCCAGTAACCCCGTCCACCCGGGAATGCAACAGAATAGACTTCAGTTACATGATGCGCACTCTCTGTATCTGCCCCGCCGTCGAACTGAAATGCCATTTGTTGTGACTGGTTCGGGTTGCCACTAAGTGTCAGTACCTGGGTTGCAGAGATCGGCCCGGCAGTTATATAGTAAGCACCCAACGTATCAACAGGTTCTGTTAATGTAGTAGTAACGCCATCAAGGGTATAAGTAATAACGCCTACAGTGCTGGTGCCACAGGCTGATAATGTACCCAGGTTGTTTACGCCGGGAACCAGTGTAATTGTTTGCGGCGCATTCTGCTGATTGGTGGCATTATCAACAGCTACCACACTTACAGCGGTATTAGTACAGGCAAGACCTGTAAAACTAAAACTCCCGTTGCTGATACTTATCCTGTTATAAAATCCATGATCGTAGGTCTGTATATAACCATTCGTTACCGGTTGATTATTGCAATTGGTTACGGTTCCGCTGATCGTTACTGTATTTTGTCCGAGGTTGCCGGTAATGGTGCCCAGATCAATATCTGTAGCCGCAGTTGTAAATGCGTGTGAATAGGCCGATGTAGCACAGGTGGTAAGAACATCCAGCACCAGGTTGCTATTGGCAAAAACAGCTCCACTTACATAACCATCAGCATCAGTATATCCAAACTTGCTATAGCCGGCATTCTGCGGCATACCGGCAAAGGTTATGCTGACAGGAACATTGACCAGCGGGTGAGCAGAAGCATCAGTGATCCTCGCTTTCACATTTACCATATTGAAACCTTCAGCACCATCCCAGAAAGAAAAATGTGATACTGTACCAACATAGGCATTGCCGGTTTTGGTGGCTGTACCTTCCTGTTTCCATAAACCTGTTGAATCATTAAATGACCACAGGTTCAGCGTGGCAGGCGCCTGCGCCGCTAAAGAGGCAGAAACAGGGATATTTAAGGTGGCAGTTTTACCGCCTGCAATCTGTAGTAACTGACCGTTATCAGCGGTGAGCTCAACAGCTACCGCACCATATGATCTCAATGTTTTAAGATGCCCTTCGGTATCAGTACCACGGTTATCGCCGGGTATCTGTGATTGAATGGAACTTTCTTCTGCAGGGTTTATCCAACGGGCATTTACATGCACTTTACCTGTATAACTTACCCCGGTTCCGGCAATTACTATTCCGTTTGCAGGCAGGGTTATCGTTGCCCCTTCCGTGGTATTTACCGGGCCACCGGACGAAGCCTCTACTACACCAATCTCTTTTTTTGCTAATAGTTTAATACGTACAAAAGCTTCCTTGTTCTCTGCAGGTACAAAGGTTTTATAGCTATCGAAGCTACCACCTGCTGATACTTTTACATAACCGGCAGATTTGGGAAGTGCTACATTGGAGATCTTAAAATAGCCATACTCGTCTGTCCGGGTTTGTTTATCGCCAGCAACAACCTCTGCAAAAGGAACCGGCTCATTGGTTTCATCAGTTACGAAACCGGCTACTGAAGAAGTGATCTTAACAGTGAGGTCAGGAGTTACAGGTTCTGGTTGAGCAATACGATCGGTATCTTTTTTACAGGCGCTGATAACAGAAAGACCAGCTATCAATAATACAGGCAGAGATCGTGTCAAGGTCATAAGATAAAGGGTTTTGCATCAAACGAATCCGGTACTTATTTATTTCCATGCAGACACATTAAAAAACATCCTATACACGAATAGATTTATATTTATTATTACAATATATCCTTTATGAAGCTATCTGCATTGCAGACAGCCTATCTATCATTATTTTAATGGCTACATTTGTCACTTACCTGTTCCAGGTAAATATTTCAAAAAAAGAGCATGTACGATATCTGTTGTGTAGGACATATTACGCTTGATAAGGTTGTTACCCCGCAGTCTACCGTTTATATGGCAGGAGGCACGTCTTTTTATTTTTCAAATGCCATTCATAAACTGGATGTACATTACCAGTTAGTAACAGCATTGTCTGAAAAAGAAATGCTATATGTTACAGATCTGCGTGAGGCAGGAATTGCAGTAACCGCTTTCCCCAGCAGGCATACTGTTTTTTTTGAGAATATTTACCCTGAGCACTCCGACCACAGGATCCAGAACGTACTGGCTACAGCCGATGCGTTTACCATTGAACAATTAAAGAATATTAACGCTGCCATTTTTCACCTGGGGCCATTGCTGGCAGATGACATTCCTGTAGCATTGATTGAAGACCTGGCAGCCCGTAGTATTGTTTCGCTGGATGTACAGGGTTACCTGCGCAAGGTTACAGACCAGAAAGTAATAGCAATAGATTGGGCAGAAAAGAAAGAAGCATTACAGCATGTCTCCATTCTGAAAGCAAGTGAATCTGAAATGACCGTACTTACAGGGCACACAGATATTAAGCAAGGTGCTATAACACTTGCAGGCTGGGGTGCGAAAGAAGTGGTGATCACGGCAGGCAGCAAAGGCTCTGTGATCTATAGCAATAATGTTTTTTATAATATACCCGCTTTTATACCACGCACTACAACAGATGCTACGGGTTGCGGAGATACTTATATGGCCGGGTACCTGTACAAGCGTCATCAACAGGCCGGTATACAGGAAGCCGGAGAATTTGCAGCCGCTATGGCCAGCCTGAAGATCGAAAGCTCCGGGCCTTTTAAAGGAGGAGAAGAGGAAGTATTACAGCTAATGCAACATGGCGAAAGAAATACGCCATCACTGTTATAAATAAAAACTTCCGGTGCTTACCGGAAGTTTTTAGCCATGCTTTTATTGTTGTGCATACATTACAATAGAAGCTCTTGCAATAGAGTTGTTTGACAAATAGAATCCTACCAATGCAGGGGAAGCATTTTTATCAAGCTCCAGTTTTGTTTTCAATGCGTATACTGTAAACAGGTATTGATGAGGAGCACCGGGAGGCGGACAAGGGCCGATATAGCCCGGCTTACCGGCATCTGTATTACTTTGTACAGCACCCGCCGGTGTAAGGTTCCTGGTAATATCACCCGCATTAGAAGCCAGGGAGGTTATATTGGCCGGTATATTGAAGATGACCCAATGCCAGAAACCACTACCTGTTGGTGCATCTTTATCATATACGGTTACTGCAAAAGCCTGTGTACCTGCCGGAACATTTTCCCAGCTAAGCTGTGGCGATACATTTTCACCATGACAACCAAAAGCTGCTGCGAATTGCTTTTGTGTTGCCTGTCCACCAATATCACTGCTTTTTAAAGTGAAGGTCTGTGCATCAGCATGTATAGATGCCCACAGCGCCAGTACTGTAATAAAAACTGCCTTTTTCATTCGCTTGAGTTTAATTGTACTGCAAAACTAAACTCATGAACAGCGGCGCAGGTTAGGCTATCAGTTCAAAAACTATGGATGAACGTTCAACTTCTGTTGCTGGAACTCACGGGGGCTTATACCGAATACCTGCTTAAAGGACTGGCTGAAGCTGGACAGATTTTCATAACCTACTTTGAAGTAGACCTCCGCAGGCTTTTCACCATGATATTGTAACAGGTCTGCAGCTCGTTCCATTCTTTTCTGCAGCATCCACCTGTTGGGCGAGGTGCCGTATATTTTTACAAAACGACGTTTGAAAGTGGATACACTGATATTACATAAAAAGGCCAGCTCTTCTACAGAAATGTTGTTCTCAATATTGGCCTCTGTTACTTTTTTAATTTTCAGTTCTTCATCGTCTGCCGGTGTTAATGCTCTGTATGCCTTCAATAATGAAGGATACCGATTACCAACATACATTAATAATTCCTCTACTTTTAACAATGCCATTTGTTGAGAGATGCCTCCTGTATTATTTAACAGCAAACAAAGGGAAGTAATATAATTCCTTATAAATTCATCTTTATCCAATACCAGGAAAGGTTGCTGTACAGCAACATCTTTTGTACTGCTCTGCAAAATATAAGGATGCTTTGCAAAAAAATCGGTCAGCACCTGGTTGTCAAAAAAGAGTAAAAGACTTCTATACACTCCATCTGTATTTAATAGTCTTTCAGTCATAATAGAATTACCGGGCGATAACAACAGAAAATGATCGTTATCGATCTGTGCATGATTACGGGGATAGTAAACTATTTTCCTGCCTTCCAATAAAAAACTGAAAAGGTGCTGATGCAGAACAACCTTGTTATTTATTGTTTCCTTAGTAGCTGTGTATTGCAAACAATTAACAGCACCAGGATGCTCTCCCCTGGCAATTGCTAAAATATCAGCAGGTATACAAAATTCAGACATACCAGGTAAAGGTAGGATATATCTAATTTCTGCTATAAATGCGCAAAACAGACTTATACCTGCATTTTATTCATGATTGATCCAGGTATCAGCCATATTTTAACCAGGGTTTGCTCAGGTCATACCCACCTTTTACCCAGGTTTAGGCCACGTAATACCCAGAAGGGCATTTGTCCGGGAGAATCAGAGGGTACATGAAGGTTAATAGAGCTGTTAGCAACCAGATGTTGGTTATGAGTTAAAGAATACAGGTTACAAGTTTTAGGTACCAGGCGACAACAAACTGCCCACTGCTAACTTCCTGGTCCGTTTGGACAAATTAGCTTAGCCAGTGGCGGAAAAAATTTGTAATATCGCTTTTAACTTTTTACTCTTCATGCATCCGACTCCGGCCTCTGTTAATGCACCTCAGCGCAGTATTGCGTATAAAATATTTACCAACCTTACTTTCTGGGTTTTAATCGCTATTATCATTGGTATCCTGCTGGGACATTATGCGCCCACCACAGCGGTTAAAATGGAAATAGTAGGTAAACGTTTTGTGGATCTCATCAAGATCTTTATTGGCCCTATCATTTTCCTTACCATTGTGCTCGGCATCAGTGGTATGGGTAATCTTCGTAAAGTAGGCCGTATCGGCGTTAAATCGCTTGTGTACTTTGAAATAGTAACCACCCTAGCACTTGTTATAGGAATTACTGTAGCGCATTTTATACAACCGGGTAAAATTGACAAAGCTGGCTTGCCCATCCAGGATGCCAGCAAATACACCAAAAACCCGGCAGAGGCTTTCAGCTGGCTGAAATTCTTCCTGTCAAATTTTACATTACAGGTATTGGTGGTTGCCATTCTTACTGGTATTGGCCTTAGTTTTTCAAAGCACCGTGAAAAGGCTATCCTCTTCCTGTCCAAAATATCCAGTATTGTTTTTAAAGGATTGAAATACGTGATGTACCTGGCCCCACTGGGTGCATTTGGCGGGATGGCTTATACTATCGGCAAGTTTGGTTTGCATACACTGATCCCTCTCGGCAAACTGATGCTGACAGTATATATCACCATGTTCCTGTTTGTATTTGTGGTACTAGGCAGTATTATGCGATTCTACAAAGAAAGCATCTGGCAGTTCCTTAAATATATCCGCGCCGAATTGTTATTGGTATTAGGCACTTCGTCCTCTGAAGCGGCACTACCATCCATTATGCAGAAACTGGAGAAAATGGGTTGTGGTAAATCTGTTGTAGGCCTGGTAATTCCTACAGGTTATTCATTCAACCTTGATGGGACCTCCATTTATCTATCCATGTCAGTGATCTTCCTGGCGCAATTGTATAATGTGCATTTAACGCCTATTGAAATGCTGAGCATTATCGGCATCCTGATGATCACTTCTAAAGGAGCTGCGGGTGTTACCGGAAGCGGGTTTATCGTATTGGCCTCTACACTTACTGCACTGCATAAAATACCTGTGGAAGGACTGGCTTTTTTACTGGGCGTAGATAAATTTATGAGTGAAGCCCGTGCTATCACTAACATCATCGGCAATGGCGTTGCTACGATCGTGATCTCGAAAAGCGAGAAAGAATTTCATCCGGTTGAACGCGAAACGCTGAATACAGGTTATAAGGCAGGCTGAATGCTAAACGCTTAACGCGGAACGCAAATACAGGCTATAGGTTGTAAGTTATAGGTTATAAGTAAGGCGGGATGCTAAACGCGGAACGCTTAACGCAGAATACAAATACAGGTTATTATATCTTTTTATTACAATGCAATCCATAGATATTGCACATAATCTGGTAAATAAAGCGCATGCACTAATGGATTTAGGCCGCTATGCCCAGGCCGAAACATTGTTACATCAAGTACTTGCAACTATTCCCAACGACATCGATGCATTGGAGTTATTATGCAGATGTAAACTGTATCTCGATAAGCTACCGGAATGTATCAGTATCGGTCGTAATTTACTGGGTATCTACCCTGATAATCCAACAGCCTTTTTTCTGCTGGCAGAAGCACACGCATATTCAGGGGAGCCTGCCACTGCGGAAGAATTTATCCGGATGGCACTAAAGAATCAACCGGATAATGCCTTTTATCATGCTGCCTTATCCAACTACCTCCTAATGCAACATGATGAGCCTTCTGCGGTACAGGAAGCTGTTAACGGCCTTAAGCATGATCCGGAAAATGTCCCTGCTTTGTCAGCACTTGGGTTAGCATATTTTCACCTTGACAATTATGAAGACGCCCTGATCTCATTTCAACAGGCACTGAAACTGGAACCGAACAATACTTACCTCTTACATAATATAGGACTTATCTTCAGAGAAGCTGATAACTTTGATACCGCACGTGAACTATTCAGAGATGCGTTGCGCAACAACCCTAACTTTAATCCAGCCGCTCTGGATGACGCATCTATTGGTTTGCGTAAGTTATGGATATACCGGTTACACTACAAGCTAGTTCGCTTTTTCAATCAAAGCCATGTTATTCAATTGTCTTATTGTATCCTGGCTTTTTTTGCAGCACTCTATTTATATGAATTATCCAAAACAACTTATACTATACTTTCAAAGTTGTTTATGACTACCGGTTGGATATTTCTGCTTACCAGTCTTGCTATTTTCGTGATCCCTCCTATTTCCAATATCCCTGCATTTTTCCAGGAAAAATATAAACAAGCATTTAAAACAAGAATGAAAATACGCTGCCTTTCAATTGGTATGCTGTATATAACATCTATCGTTTTACTTGTCATGGGCTGGCTGACCAGCTATCCGCAATCGAAAAACTGGCTGTATGGCTCCCTGCTTTCCCTGATAACTACTTTACTTTTTTATACAGTGGCTGCCATACGGATTGGAAAAATTTTGCTCATTTTCCTGTTTATCGCCTACTGTACTGCGCTGTATTTTTTATTTGCAGAAAAAACATCTTTTACCGGGTTTTATATCGTGTATATCCTGTTTGTACCCAACATATTGACAATACTACTTCATGCTTTTAAAAAGATATCACTTTAGAACCCCTACATTTAGCAAGCATAACAACAGACCAATAAAAAACCCCGGCTTATCACCGGGGTTTGATCATTTATAGAACACAAATTATTCTCCATCCATCATTCGCATCAGCGGCCAGAAGACATCACTATCCTCTTCCTCCACGCTTACCATATCGAAGTTGAGGCGCTGCGATACGTTTTCTTTAATTACTACACCTTCCTTACGGAAAGGTTTATAGCCTTTTTTCTCAAGTACAATAACTACTTCACCCAAAGGCAGCTGGGATACTTTGAAAGAACCACCTGCGTCAGAAACAAATTCTTTTCTGTCCTGGCCTTTGTTAGATGAGATAGAAACTGTAACACCTTGTACAGGCTTTTTGGTAGAAGCATCTGTAATTAAACCGAAAATAACCGGTTCAGCTTTTCCTGCATCTTTGCCATTATCGTCAGAGGCAAGTGCAGAAAGCGGCAGAAGAGCTGCGATGAGCAGTAAATTTTTCCCGACTCTCATGATTCAAGAGTTTTTAAGGTTAGGTCGGCAAGACAGAATCTCTGTTGATAGCTGTACATCATTTGTTCTCAACTGAATGATCGCAAATGTTGCCAGCAGTTTTGTTTTGGCACGTGAAAGGTACTTAATTTTTGAACAAAAACGTAACAGGATTTTAACCTAAATTTTCGGAAATTATCATGACTCTCCCAGGTCGATCTCGGTATTATCGCCAATGTTGAGGCTGCGCGACTCTCCTTTGACCTCAGTATCACTGCCTATTAAAGAATTTGTCAATACGATATCGTAGAGATCGGCAAATGAGCCAATGATCGTATTCTTAATAATGGAGTAGTTAATGGTGGTTTTTTCGCCTATGGCCACGTTAGGACCAATGATAGAATTTTTAATATCACAACCCGGAGCTACGCTAACAGGTTGAATAATAATAGTATTTTCAAAATGATGATCCTGCGCAATGTTTGCACCGATCTTTTTAAGCAAGGTAGCGTTTGATTCCAGCAGTGTTTCTTTTTTCCCACAGTCGAACCAGTTCTGCACCTTAAATGCCTTGAATTTGGCTCCGTGCTCGATCATACACTCAATGGCATCTGTAATGCTGAACTCTCCCCTGCTTTTCACCTGGTTACGTATATTGTTTTCCAGGCAGTTAAAAAGAAAAGAGGTCTCTTTAACGCGGTAAATACCTACCAGCGCCATATTTGATTTAGGGATCTGCGGTTTTTCTACCACGCGGCTGATGTACCCATCATCACCCAGCTCAGCTACACCAAAATCGCGGGGATCGTCCACACGCTTAACTCCCAGCCCGGAGCAGGGCATTGCCAGTACTTCTTTTACATCATATTCGCAGATGGTATCGCCCAGTACCACAAATATTTCATCATCACCTACAATGTGCCTTGTAAGTAAAATGGCATGACCAATACCGGAGCGATCGTTCTGGTGAACAAAATGCACCTGCAGGTCAGGATATTTTTCCCGCACATAATCCTGGATCTTATCACCCAGGTATCCAACAATAAAGATGAATTCTTTGAAACCGGCTTCACAAAGCTGGTCTACAATAAAGCTCAGGATGGTTTTGCCCGCGAGAGGGATCAGAGCCTTTGGTTGTGTATAGGTATGTGGTCGTAGTTTGGTGCCTGCACCGGCTACGGGAATGATAGCTTTCATTGAAAAAATATTGTCTTTCAGCGACCGATTAAAAAACGTCCGGGTTGATTACCCGTTTTGTTGCGCTGCCCATCTGTTCACTGACACTGCAACCGGGCTTCGGTACGACCGTTTTAATTGAAAAACAAGTACGTTTACTTTTTTCAAAGCTGTGAAAGTAATGAAAACTGGTGAAACGGCAAGTCTGTTTTGGGTTGCGGGGGCGTGAGTCGTGAATCGGCAGACGGCAATCGGCAGGAAACGGTTACCAGTTGCCAGTTTCAAGCTTCCCCAACCCCTCCAACGGAGGGGCCCGGTAACATCCAAAGTATTTTATAGCTTCCTTATTAAGTGAGCATGAGCTCTGTCTTCCTTCTACCTTGAAGATTCGATATTCAACATTCGATATTTTCACCCTTAGCTAATACCTAACACCCAATCCCTAATTCCAGTATTCCTTGTGCCTTGTTTCCTGAGCCTTTTGCCTTTTATACTTCTGCCTTCTTTTGTACTTCCCATTTCGTATTTATTATTCATTGGCCTATTTTTGCGCCATGCAAAAAGACACCTTGGTTTTTGACCTCATCAACAAAGAGCTGGCCCGTCAGAGAAACGGCATTGAACTCATTGCTTCAGAAAACTTTACATCTTTCCAGGTAATGCAGGCCATGGGTTCTGTATTAACGAACAAGTATGCTGAAGGTTATCCAGGCAAACGCTATTATGGCGGTTGTGAAGTAGTAGATGAAATTGAAACCCTCGCTATTGAGCGCTTAAAAAAAGTCTTTAACCTTACCTGGGCCAACGTACAGCCCCATAGCGGCGCACAGGCCAATACGGCAGTGTTTTTAGCCTGCCTGAAACCCGGCGACAAGATCTTAGGTCTTGACCTGAGCATGGGTGGACACTTAACGCATGGCAGCCCTGCCAACTTCAGCGGTAAAAATTACCAGGCACTGTTCTATGGTGTGAAAAAAGAAACCGGCCTGGTGGATTATGAACACCTGGAAGCAACAGCCCGTGCAGAAAAACCTAAAATGATCATCTGTGGTGCTTCTGCTTATAGCCGTGACTGGGACTATGCACGTATCCGCAAAGTAGCTGACGAGATCGGCGCACTGGTGATGGCTGATATTGCTCACCCTGCCGGACTGGTAGCAAAAGGTTTACTGAACGATCCATTTGATCATTGTCATATCGTAACTTCTACTACGCACAAAACATTACGTGGCCCCCGCGGCGGTGTAATTATGATGCGTAATGATTTTGATAATCCATTTGGCATTAAAGATCCCAAAGGCAATATCCGTTCCATGAGCGCATTGCTCGACCTGGCAGTATTCCCCGGAATGCAGGGCGGACCACTGGAACATGTAATTGCAGCAAAAGCAGTAGCATTCGGTGAAATTCTGTCTGATGATTTTACGGTTTATGCCAAACAAATTGTAAACAATGCTCAGGCTATGGCCAAAGCATTGGTAAGCCGCGGTTATAATCTTATCAGCGGCGGTACCGACAATCATTTAATGCTGATTGACCTGCGCAATAAAAACCTTACTGGTAAAAAAGCACAGGAAACATTAGATAAAGCACACATCACTTTAAATAAAAATGCAGTACCTTTTGATGACAAATCACCATTTGTTACTTCAGGTATCCGTGTAGGTGTGCCTGCTATTACTTCAAGAGGTATGCAGGAAGCACACATGGAAACCATCGTGAGCTTTATTGATGAAGTACTGGTAAATGCTGATGATGAAACAAAAGTTGCCGCTGTAAAAAGCAAGGTGGCTGAGTTTATGCAACAGTTTCCTTTGTATCCTGAACTGGGTTAAACCTGTAAGAATATGTTACAACGCAAACAATCTATCTGGTTATTACTGGCAGCTGTAGCTGCATTCCTGACAATGAACTTTTCGTTCTTCAGTGGCAACCAGCTGGTAAACGGTCAATCAACTTTCCAGGATGTTACAGCACGCTCTAATACATTTTTGCTGATCCTGACTGTAGCAACAGGATTGCTGTCGCTGATCAGCATCTTTTTGTACAAGAATCGCAAACTACAGCTACGTCTTACGCTGGTAGCTGTACTGGTAGCCATTATTGATATCGTCCTGTTTTTTTTGGAAGCGAAAAAATTCACTGAAGGCCGTTATACCATTACCTGTGTATTGGCATTTATAATCCCGGTGTTACTACTACTGTCAGCACGTGGTATTTATAAAGATGAAAAACTGATCCGCAACATTAACAGGCTACGCTAAGCATAGTAATTAACTATTTTTAATAGCACTGAAAGCTCCTTCTGAAAAAGAAGGGGCTTTTTTCTTTTATAACCCCAACACTTATTGATACTTCTCCGTAAAACATCTTCAAGAGCGTATTACCGGTACAAAAGCCGGTTTTACCGATAAGGCTTGTTCATCTTTTATTAAAGGCACAGTTTTGTATCTACACCTTTTAAACCACTTAATCGACCACTATCGACGTAGGCTTTACTTATTTCTTTCAACATTAAATGGAACTATATGATCAGAAGAATCTTAAGCCTCGTCATGCTGCTGATGGTTTGTGTTTACATTATCTCCTGCGGCAAAAGCGATACAACAGACTCATCAACCGGATCTTCTTCCGGTAGCTCAACAGTAACCATTGACAGTACAGGCATTACTTCGGGAACAGCAGAAGGCTCTACTGAAACAGGAACTAATACTGAGGACCTGGTAGAAAACTCCAGCTTTACATCTACCGTATCTATTGTTTTCGGTACTACAGT
Organism: Chitinophagaceae bacterium; assembly: GCA_047602185.1. Lineage (GTDB taxonomy): Bacteria > Bacteroidota > Bacteroidia > Chitinophagales > Chitinophagaceae > PMP191F. The sequence continues at coordinate 3,883,024 of JASGHY010000001.1, forward strand.
AACAATTACTAACCCGCTTGCTTCTGCAGGCGTAACTGTAAGTGTAAGCGGTGCAGATGTAACAGTAACCTCAACTGTTTCCAGCGTAGAATACAATGTATTCGGCACCACTACAGACGGCATGTTGAAGATCTATAGCGATAAGAAATTCAAGCTTACACTGAACGGGGCTACCATTACCAATGCCAATGGGCCTGCACTCAATATCCAATCTTCCAAAAGAGCTTTTATTGTGCTGGCAGATAACACCACCAATACACTTACAGATGGAGCTTCTTATGCCGCCGCTACAGGAGATGAGGATCAGAAAGGTACCATCTTCAGCGAAGGGCAACTTATTTTCAGTGGCAACGGTAGTCTTTCTGTAAAAGGTAATTATAAACATGCCATCTGCAGTGATGACTATATCAGGGTTCGCTCCGGTAGTATAACTGTTACAGGTGCCGCTACTGATGGCTTTCATACCAATGATGCATTTATTGCAGATGGCGGCACGCTTAAAATAACAGCTACCAGCGATGGTATAGAAGTGGAAGAAGGCTATGCTATTATCAACAGCGGCTCCTTTACACTTACCACAGGAGACGATGGCATTACCGCCTCTTATGAAGAAGGTGATGCTACCATTACGCCCTATGTTACCATCAATGGCGGTACCATAGCAGTTACGTCATCAAAAGGGGAAGGTATTGAAAGTAAAAGTGTACTTACCATCAACAATGGCTACATCACTACCAATACCTATGATGATGGCCTGAATGCAGGTACTGCTATCTATATCAACGGGGGATATGTTTATTCGATCAGCAGCAATAATGACGCGATGGACTCCAACGGTACATTTACAATTACCGGCGGCAAAGTGATAGCAGTGGGTTCCGGATCACCGGAAGCCGGCATTGACTGTGATGCACACACCCTCAAGATCACAGGTGGCATTGTTGTAGGAACAGGTGGCGCTACCAGTGGACCAAGTGCCAGCGTTTCTACTGTTTACTCTGTGATACTGGGCAGCGGGCAGGCTAACCAGATCATCCATATCGAAGCAGCGGACGGCACGGAAGCGCTCACATTTCTTGCACCCAAAGCATACAGTACATTACTATTTGCCAGTGCAAAACTTAAAGGCAGCACAAGCTATACTATCTATACCGGTGGCAGTGTAAGTAACGCTACCAGCTTTAGCGGGCTGTACACCAGTGGCACCTATACACCAGGCACCAAGGGCACTACGTTTACCACCAGCAGCATGGTTACACAGGTTGGCGGAACGATCAGCCGTGGATAAGATCATTGTAAAAAAGCGGCGATCCGGGTGTACCAGGTAGCCGCTTTTTATTTACTTATTTAGGGATCTATTGATTTTGGGATTGGGATGTGAGAGCCAATTCGTGAAAAGTCAAATGTGAAAAAAAGATGGCTGAATTGCCAGATGGTTCCATGGTTATCATCCATAACAATCAAACTATATAGCCATCAAACCATTCTTCTGTAACTGCAAACTACCAACTTGTTTTCGATCGCAGCTTGTATTCACTTCCGGGCTTGCATTTGCACATTTGCAAATTACTTCCCTAACTCCAGCTCATACGCCACGATCTTCTTCTTTGACTTGGTCAATTGGGTATCTATCACTTTTACACGGATAGTTTGCTGGCCATTACTGTATAACGTATGTTTAGATTCTTTAAAGTCAAAATATCCCGTGGAATGGAAATTATGCGTAAGGAGATAGCTGGCTATTTCCTGGTATTCATCTTTATCATAAGTACGATAAGTGACCAGCCTGCTTTTAATATCTCTTACAGAAACATCCATATAATTTAATGTACGGATATTGGGTTCATTCTTTTCATCATCCACATTAAAAGTTGAGTACTGGTAAAAAGTGTTGGTTGAGTCCACCTCCCTTTTCATCAACAGGTACCCTTTTTTCTTAAGGGTGGTATCAATTGTTTTGGAAGTTGCATCCACAATAGTCAGCAGATCGGGCACAGCCAGTCTTTGTGCATATATACCTGCACTGAAAATCAACGACAAAAACAGAAAAAATACTTTCATGTGAAGTTGTTCAAACGTTGCTGCAAATAAACACCAAGTTAAGCATCAGATTATGTTAAAAAATGAGCGTGTAATCATTACATATTGATATACTTTAATCTATGAGCACTTGCACCATCCAATCTTTTTGCCTACCTTGCCTCCTCTTAGTGTCTTATCTCCTATCAGAAAACTGCCATAGTCTTTATTCCTTTCAAAAACTGCGTAAGTAACTATTACCTTATTCCAGAATCTCATTGTCCTCTATTGCTATGATAAGCCATTGACCTCTTATCATTCATTCAAACTGTTGTAAAATGAAAAAACTTTACGCTTTTTTCAGTGTGCTTATTGTGCTATGCTCTACCGTTTCCTTTACCCAGGCCCAAGATTGCTCGTTAACCAACGCATTTCCGTACAAGTACAAAGATGAAAACAAATGCTTTGTGTTTATTACAGGCGCCAAAGCTTATGGCTAATGCCAATATTCATGTTTATAATGGTGTTACCAGGGTTAATATAACTGAAAGTAAAATAGATGCAGATGGCTACGGAACGATTTTCTTTGATTGCAGTGTTACCGCCATTACTTCTGTTATTTTAACAAAATCTGACGGCTCGGTTTGTTCTGTAGCAAAAATCGCAGCAATAACCGAAACCAGCACATTGCCCATCTTTCTATCTTCATTTAAGGCTTCAGTAAAAAACAATGGTACTGCTGAACTTACATGGGCTTCTTCCATGGAAATCGATAGCAAACACTTTGTTGTTCAACGCAGCACTGATGGTAAAAATTATATTGACCTTGCTACCGTAGCTGCCGGCGGTAATACCAAACTAACTAACACTTACCAGTACACAGATCTGCAACTGGGTAACAGCGCGGTATATTATCGTCTTAAAATGGTGGATATTGATGAGAAATTTGAGTATTCTAAAGTGGTATATGTTAACAATAAAAATGGTAACACTACCAGCCTCAGCATTTTCCCCAACCCATTCCGTTCTGATGTACAGTTAGTAGGCGTTGCCGCTGCTGACGTAAACAAACAGAACATCCGTATTTACGATGTAGCGGGCAAACAGGTGAACTTCAGCATCACCGGTTCTAACGCTATTTCAATTGATCCTAATGCTCCACGCGGCATCTACATCCTGCGCGTAAAAGAGCAGAACTTCAAACTGGTTAAAGAATAATTTTCGCATAGCACATCACACAAAGCAAATCCCGAAGCAGTGCTTCGGGATTTGCTTTTATCAGAAGTGAGAATTGTATTAAACTTATTACTTACAACTTATAACCTACAACCTGCATTACAAAAACTTCCCCGTCTTGCTTTCCTTACAATCCTTCAATCCCTTTGGTAAGCCTGCGTACACAATGTTACCACCTCCATCACCGGCTTCGGGACCAAGATCAATTACCCAATCAGCGCTTTTAATAACATCAGTATTGTGCTCAATTACCAGAATGGAATGTCCCTGGTCTATCAGGGCGTTGAAAGAAGCCAGTAGTTTTTTAATATCGTGAAAATGTAAACCAGTTGTAGGCTCATCAAAAATAAAAAGGATATGCCCCTGGCTACGGCCTTTACCGAGGAAAGATGCCAGTTTTACACGCTGTGCTTCACCACCGGAAAGTGTGTCAGATGATTGTCCCAGTTTTACATAACCAAGACCAACACTGCTCAATGGCTGAATTTTATTGACAATATCTTTTTCGTCTTTAAAAAACGCCAGCGCATCATCCACACTCATTTCCAGTACGTCGTATATGTTCTTTTCCCTGTAGGTTACTTCGAGTACTTCTTCTTTAAATTTCTTTCCGCCACATACTTCACAGGTCAGGTGCACATCAGCCAGGAACTGCATTTCTACAATCTGTTCGCCTTCACCCTTACAGGTATCGCAACGACCACCATCTACGTTAAATGAAAAATGCTTTGGCTGGAACCCACGCAGTTTACTCAACGGTTGTTTGGAATACAGCTCCCTGATCTCATCATACGCTTTAATATAAGTAACCGGGTTACTGCGCGATGATTTACCAATCGGGTTCTGATCCACCATTTCTACCTGGGAAATATAGTCAGTATCTCCACTGATCATTTTGTGCATTCCCACTTTATCAGCAGGTTCACCTTTCAGCTTTTGTAATGCGGGATACAGGATCTGTTTTACCAGGGTTGTTTTTCCACTACCACTCACACCACTTACCACGCACAACAGGTCCAGCGGAAACTGTGCAGTAATATCTTTCAGGTTATTCTGTCTTGCACCTTCAACCGTTATTGAACGGTTCCATTTACGTGTTTTGACTGGCGCATCAATGCTCAATTCGCCCTTCAGGTATTTACCGGTAAGGCTCTTGGGGTTAGCGATCAGCTCATCATAATTACCGGATGCCACTACTTCGCCACCCAGGTGCGATGCCAGCGGCCCCATATCAATAATAAAATCTGCTTCACGCATCATCATCTCATCATGCTCTACCACTACTACTGTATTACCAAGATCACGCAACTCTTTCAACACACTTATTAACCTTTCTGTATCGCGTGAATGCAGGCCAATGGAAGGCTCATCCAATATGTATAAAGAATCAGTCAGGTTACTGCCTAAAGAACGGGTTAACTGGATACGCTGACTTTCACCGCCACTCAATGAGTTGGCAAGGCGGTTGAGAGTCAGGTAACCAAGTCCTACATCTTTCAGTGTTTTAATGCGGTGCGTGATCTCTATCAGTACTCTTTTGGCAACCTGCTGGTCAAATTCGCTCAGCGCTAATTTTTCAAACCAAACTGCCAAATCTTTTACCGGCATTTCGCACAACTCACCAATATGCAATCCGCCCACTTTTACATACAATGCTTCTTTACGTAGCCTGTACCCTTTACAATCAGGACAGGATGTACGACCACGATAGCGTGACAATAGTACACGATACTGCACCTTATATAAGTTCTGCTCTACTTCTTTGAAAAAGTCGTTGATACCTTCTACAAACTCGTTGCCTTCCCACAGGGTATTGTACTGTTGCTTGGTAAGGTCTGCAACGGGTTTATGTACGGGGAAATCGAACTTACGTGCTCCTTTTACAAACTGCTCTTTCCACAAACCAAGCTTTTCACCTTTCCAGGGGGCAACAGCACCTTCATAGATACTCAGCCTGCGGTCGGGAATTACAAGGTCTGCATCAATACCCAATACCTGGCTAAAACCTTCGCAGGTAGGGCAAGCACCAAAGGGATTATTAAATGAGAACAGGTTAGGCACGGGCTCTTCAAATACAATACCGTCCAACTCAAATTTATTAGAGAAAGTCAGTTGCTTTGAACCATTTATTTCCAGTAACAGGGCACCTTCACCTTCATAAAAAGCAGTTCCTGCCGAATCGCTGACACGGTGAATATCATCCTCATCAAAGTCTTTTACCACCAATCTATCTATCAGTACATAAGTCTCTGCGGCAGGTTTCCATTTCTTAGGAGGCGCACCTTCTTCGTCCATCACATCTTCAATACGGATGATCTCGCCATTGGCATATAAGCGTGAAAAACCTTTCTGCATCAGGATGTTCAGTTCTTCCTGCGGCTTACGGTTCTTCTGTTGTTTAAATGGGATCAGCATCAGCACTTTATCACCGGCTTTCAGTGCCTGGATGGCCTTTACCACATCCTGGATATCATCTTTCTTAACTTCTTTGCCCGATACAGGAGAGATAGTTTTGCCTACACGTGCATACAACAAACGCATATAGTCATAGATCTCCGTCATACTGCCTACGGTTGATCTGGGCGTACGTGTAACCACCTTCTGCTCAATGGCAATTGCAGGGCAAAGACCTTTAATATAATCTACATCCGGCTTTACCATACGCGCCATAAACTGGCGGGCATAAGCACTAAGGCTTTCTGCATACCGGCGCTGCCCTTCGGCAAACAGGGTATCAATGGTCAATGATGATTTGCCCGATCCGGAGACCCCGGTAACCACTACCAGCTTATTGCGTGGAATGTGTACGGAAATATTCTTCAGATTATGAACCCGGGCACCTTTAATATATATGCTATCAAAAGCAGTGGGTTCCACAGGCTGCTTCGATACGGCGTTTTTCTTTGTTGTAACTGTCATAATAGGAGGGACACAAATTTACGTATTCACAGGTATCTGCGTCCATATCGTTTTAATGAGGATCCTGAAGTCAATGTTGCTAAATTGGTAACCGGTGAAGACACCGTCTACGAACATTCTCCTGCGGTGGGGACACCCGCTGGAATGAAACGCTTTGACTCAATAACATCAATCCCGGAGTTCTTGTTTACAGAAAACCGGGCCAGGATAATATATAAAGTACCCCTGTAAAAGCTATCAATCTGTTTACATCGGAGCTTACAGATCAATGTCGCAGAGTTGCTGCTTATACTGTATCAGGATCATCAGTTTAAAGATTAATTACACTGCTGCAGACATTCCCGTAACCGGCGAAGATGCCCATTCTTCACCTAACCCATTGATATCAATATTAGGTGTAATATTTAGCGGGGAATGGGTAAAAAATTCAAAAATCATCTTAAAGATGGCTTAAAGTTTGCTTTTTTGAAAAAAGTCTATATCTTTAATTGGTATTGTACAGAAATTATGACACACCCATAAAAACTTTACTGCCTATAGATAGTATCACTTCTACACAGAAAAGCCGTTTCCAATAAAATCCATTATTTAAATATCCTATAACCTTCAAAACCGTAGAAGTTTATGAATTCACTACGTAAAAAGACCGATCACGAATTAATCCAGGATTTCCAGGGCGGAAACCTGAATGCACTTGAGACGCTAATCTTACGTCACAAGGACAAAATGTACACTTCTATCCTGTTCCTCGTCAAAGACAAGTACCTCGCTGAAGACATCTTCCAGGATGTACTGATCAAAATCATTGACACCATCCGCGGTGGCCGTTACACCGAGGAAGGCAAATTCTTACCATGGGCAATGCGCATAGCGCACAATCTCTGTGTTGATCATTTCCGTAAAGTAAAACGCGCTCCGGCCATTAAAACAGGCGATGACCGGGACATTTTCGAGGTAATTAACTTTACCGAAGATGGCGCTGACGTGAAAATGATGAAACGCCAGAGCTATGACCGCGTTCGTCAGATGCTGGACCTGCTGCCCGATGACCAGCGCGAAGTAATTATCCTGCGTCACTATGCCGATCTGAGCTTTAAAGAGATCGCTTCTTTAACTAATTGCAGTATTAACACTGCTTTGGGAAGAATGCGTTACGGATTGATTAACTTACGCAAGATGATGATGCAAAAGAAAATTGCATTATAAACACACTCCTTGTTAGCAACATTGACAACCGAAAATCCAATGAAAAATCTATACTCAGTAAAAAGAAATTTGGTAACCAACTGCTGCTCACAGAAATTACTCGCGTAACATAATTGTCATTCTGGCTCTCCATCCTGCTAATATCGAATTGCCTGGTTGCAGAAAGGTTGATACAGAATGACGCCTAATTGAAAAAGTCCCCTGCGTGTACGAAGCAGGGGACTTTTTTATTTCAGGATCCTGAGATCTCTCGTTTGAAGATAGATTCACTGACTACATGCTTGATGGCTATCTATAACATTCAATCTGTTCCCGGCTTCATTACTTCTCAAAAAAAATCCGGACAATGAAAGCTCACTGTCCGGACAATATCAGGAATAACGTGTTGGTTATTTCTTCTTATAAGCTTCTTTTACTTCAGAAAGGATTCTCAGGAACCTGGGGATATCCGCATCGTAACCACCAGCATTTTTAATGATCTTGCCATCTCCATCAACAAATACATATTGAGGCTGGGCACCGATCTGGGTAAGCCTGATCTCAAAGTCCAGGTTCTTTTCACCCATTGTTTTGATCATGCCTCCATTACTGGCTTTCACCCACTCCTCTTCCGGCAACCTGTATTTATCATCCACATACAAAGACACCACTATAAAATCTTCCTGCAAACGTTTTACCACTTCAGGAGTATTCAATACTTCCTGTTCCATTTTGCGGCAGTTAGCGCATGAATGTCCTGTAAAATCTATCAGGATAGGTTTATCCAGTTTTTTAGCAGCTACTACAGCCTCATCATAGTCAAAGAAGGCATTTACTCCATGAATTTCTGATTCCAGGAAATCGGTATACTTAACCGGCTTTATAGCAGTATTTGCAGAACCAGCCACCGGAGCAGCTTCCTGAACAGGAATCTTATTCAGGTTAAAGTCCTGTGTTTTCATTTCAGGCAACCATGCACTGATCGCTTTTAAAGGTGCTCCCCATAATCCGGGTATCAGGTAAATGGTGAAGGATAGAGCCGTAATAGCGAAGAATAATCTTGTTACAGTAAGATATGGATGGCCGTAGTCGTTCTTAGGTAGATCATCATCATGATGAAACTTGAGCTTCCCTAAAAGATACAGGCCCAGCAATCCGAAAATAACGATCCATAGACTGAGATATACTTCCCTGTCAAGAATACGCCAGTGATAAGCGAGATCGGCACTGGATAAAAACTTCAATGCCAGCGCCAGTTCTATAAAGCCAAGGGCAACTTTTACCGTATTGAGCCAGCCGCCTGATTTACCGATCTTATTGAGTAAAGCCGGGAAAAATGCAAACAGCGCAAATGGCAATGATAATGCCAGTGAGAAACCAAAGAATCCTACAAGGGGAGCCAGCATACCACCTTTAGAGGTCCATACGGTCAACAGGCCAATAAAAGGTACTGTACAGGAGAATGACACAATTACCAGTGTAAGTGCCATAAAGAATATTCCTGAATAGCTGCTAAAGTTGGCCTTTGAATCCATTTTGTTACTCCATGCTGCAGGCAGGGTAATTTCAAAAGCACCCAGGAACGAGATCCCGAATATTACAAACATCAGGAATACAAATACGTTGAATACAGCACTGCTGGCCAGGGCATTTAATGCACCCGGGCCAAATATGAGTGTAATCAGGAAACCGGTTAATGTAAAAATGGAAATAATCGATAATGAATAGGTCAACGCATTTCTAATTCCCTGTTTACGGCTTGTACTTCTTTTGGTAAAGAAGCTCACTGTAACCGGTACCATTGCGTAGATGCATGGCATTACAAACGCACCAAAGCCAGCCAGTAAACCTCCCAGGAAGAATGACCACAGGGATTGATTTTCCTTACTTCCCTGTTCATTGGCAGCAGTATTTCCTGTATCATTTGCATCAGCACTGGCAGGAATTTTTATTTCAAAAGCCTGCTCTGCAGATTTGAACTCTTCACCATGCTTTACAAAGTAACCGATCTTTCCTTCAAAGGTCTTTGCCTTACCTACAGGCCAGTTTACAACCTGCTGCCATACTATGGAATCACTTACAAACCTTACAGCTGCATTATCCAACAGTGCTTCCTTTTCAACCTGTATGTTTCCTTTTTCCTTTACTGAATCTTTTAATGCACTTGTAAAAGCAGCATCAAACGCAACAGTAGAATACACTGTTTCGTCTGAAGACTTTTGCAAGGCATACAATTTATTACCGTCTTTTACATGCCCTACAATGGTTAGCAATACTTCATTATCATTCAACCGGGTAGATGAATAGGTAAACCGTACTACTGCAGAATCCTGTGCACCAGCCAGGAAAGGGGTAAATAGTGCAATGCAGAGCAAGAAGTGTACAATAAGTTTCATATCTGAAATAAAAAATCGTCGTAAAAACAAACGAGTTCTTATGCCAAGAACTCGTTGTATAAAAATTAGTTTTCTACAATATATTATCCACCTATTGCTACAGAAAATTCAACTTCTGCGGGAGGTAAACACTCTTTATCGTCACAAACCATAAACTCTACTTTACCTGACAGGTTGGTTTTTGCAGTACCTTTTACTTTTACTGTCTGGATAAAATCAACAGATTTCTCGTAATAGTTTACAATACCACCCCAAACTTCTTCCTTCTTTTTAATCACTTTCCCTTTTTCTTTTGGCGTACCGTCAAGCACCAGCAATGGGTTTTTGGTGAAAGTGAATACTGTAGGTAAAGGACCTTCTACCCCAACATTCTGTGCATACATATGCCAATTTCCACCAATAGTAGCGCTTAAATGTACTTCATACGTTTTATCGGCTATTTTCTTGGCTGTATAAGCCCATTTTACTTGTCTGTCTGACTGAGCGAATAATGCAATGCCTACAAAAAGGACCAGGCTGGTAAGTAATAATTTTTTCATATCAGTGATTGTATGTTGATATTAAAACATCAACGGACACCAAATATCTAAGAAAATATGCTAATTATTTTCTAAAAGTTAGCCAACGCACCAGAAGACTTAGCAAAGGCATTTTTAGCCATCAGTAATGACTGGATGATGATCTTACCATCTGTATTGCCCAATGCTTCTGAAGCAGCCCTTTCAGGGTGCGGCATCATACCGAAAACATTGCGCTCAGCATTACAGATACCGGCAATGTTGCGGGCTGCACCATTAGGATTGGCCTGTGGGGTAATGCGTCCTTTTTCGTCGGAGTAGTAGTAAATAACCTGGTTGTTTGCTTCCAGCTTATCGAGAGTGGCGTCGTCTGCATAATAGCGGCCCTCGCCGTGAGCGATAGGGATCTTTAAAGCCTTATCAGAACCAACACCTTTGAGGTAAACGTTTTTGCAGATAAACTGCTGATTTCCATTCCTTAATAAAACACCTGGCAACAATCCTGATTCGCAAAGCACCTGGAATCCATTACAAACACCCAGCACCTTTCCGCCATTGTTGGCAAACTCAATTACACTCTGCATCATCGGGCTGAAACGGGCAATTGCACCACAGCGCATATAGTCTCCAAAAGAAAAACCACCCGGCAGCACAATGCAATCATCTGTAGTGAACATGCTGATATCCTTGTCTTTATGCCATAACATCACTACTTCCTGCTTCAGGTCATTCTGCAGGGCTTCCTGCATGTCGCGATCGCAATTGGAACCGGGAAAAACTACAACGCCGAATTTCATGTTGGTAATTTATTGAGGAAGTGCAAAGATAAATACAAAAACGGGTTATAGGTTATAAGTTTTAGGTTATAAGTACCTCAATGTGCACAAGCAATACTTATAACATATAACCTATTACTTACAACCTTCTTATACCAGGAAGTAATTAAGATAAACGGCATATCCGAACGTAAGCCAATGCAGTAATTGCGGGAATATTTTATTGGTAGCGTAGAAGTAGGTAGCAGCATGAAAAGTTGCCAGCGGTACAGCACAAAGCAGCCAGTTTACATAATTATCACTGTTGCCATTAATGACCAGTACCAGCATGGAAATGATCAGGAACAGTAATAACAGGCTCCAGCTTTTACGCACCTGTATAAACATCTTATTGAGGTTGTTCTGGACAAACAATCCCCCGATAAAGAACGGCAACACCAGGAAGGCAATACTGATAGTAATGTAAATGGATGAGGGCATTCCCGGCAGGCGCAATGATACCACCGGTAGCACTTTTTCCCAGTGCAGGTTATTGGACAGGTACAATACCACTATCAGGAAATAATAAGGCGTTGTAATGCCCAGCAGGTTGATAAGCCATTCCTGCACCCGGAAAGGGCGCATAATGAACAGAGCAAAGATCACCAGCAATGCCAATACAATAGCCGGCTTATAAACAAGCGTCACTAAACCGGTAACCACACCAATATTGAAGATCAGGGTGCCCGGCTTTTGCGAGTTGGGCAAACTTACAAGACGGAAAAAGATCCAGATAAGAAAAGAGTTGATGATCAGCGGGGCCGAAAACTGGTTCCATTGCGGAAACAGGGATGTGATCAGCATATAGGTCATTGCCGGCAGGTAATTGTACCGGGGCAACAACTTAAATTCATTCATGGCACGGTTCAGCAAAAGTGCCTGGCTATAAAGCAGCAAAAAAGCTACCAGCGAATAAATAAGCCGCGGAATATGCAGTGCTGAGGTATAATCAATAAGCCAGTTGTACAGGAAATGATCTTCAGGTTGCCGCAATGGCCCTGTAGCATGAAGAAACAGGTTGAACTTCAATAGCAGCCCGTAAACGAGCAGCATCAGGATATTGGTCGAATTCTTTTGTTTAAACAGTCCGATCACACAAGAATGATTTAAAAATCAATTTTGGCGAAAGTAATATAGTTTCTGGTCTGACAAGGAACAATCATTGAATTACTACTGATCTGTTTGCCATAACGGGGCATAAAATCAATATCCTTGTCCAGGTTCTTTAACGTAGGATGACGCGTAATCTTGCCCAGCCCGTCAATAGTTTGTTCATTCAGCAGTAAAGTACGGCGCTCATACTGGTTGTAGATAAAGTGCAGCTCGCCGCCGGTGATCATTACCTGGTGCGAGATCAGGCCTTCCCCATCATCATCATACTGGGTCTTGGGCAATACCTGTACCCATTCAACAGCATTGCTTTTATCGAACGATAAGACCATAATATTTTCAGCATTATAGCGTGTACCCTGGTTGCCGTAGCGCCTGTTCCAGTACGATCCGTACGGGCTGTAGTAGGGCGACCAGTAATAATAATCCATCGGGGAAGCCCAGGGATTATTTCCGTACATATTATCCCAGCGGTTAAAACCACCTGCACGCGATGTAGTGTACAATGACTCCGCAATGAGAATAAATCCTCCATCCTTACGGATGATCATATTGGAGATAAAATAATCGTCAAAAGCCATTTTCAGACTGGCATCCTGCCCCTTAGCCTGGCGGCGCAGATCGTCGTTGAACTGGTAAACCATTTCACGCAATACATTGTCCTGACCTTTATCCCAAACTACCGTATATAGTCCTTCCACGCTACCTCTCTTCTGCGTGTAATAAAAGGCAGTGAACAGGTACCGGCGGTTGGTATTGTCTATTTTCAGCTTTATCTCGTCCAGTATGCGGTCTTCATTCCTGAGATCGTGCACAATAAACTGCTCCTGGTCCCATTTCTTGGTGATCAGCTGGATATGTGTAATGTAATCATTGCCTTTCCGTACAAATTTGCCAAAGACAAGATCGCCTTCATTATCCAGTAAAAAGTCAGTAAAGTAGTCGTTGCGCTCTTCCATCGGCATGTTCATGCGATGTTTGCTCTGCAGTTTCAGTTCGGCATCAAACAACAGGGTGGTAAATACAAAACTGCGGGGATTGCGGTTGTTGATCTTGAACACCATGATCTTCTGCTTATCATCACTGAAAACCGTTGTATAGATCTTATTGCCCGTTGAAGATCCGATCCTGGTGGTATCCAGCTCTATCGGGTCGGTGAGCCTTTTGGCATTGCCATCGAGCTTCACCGCCATACAATATACAATACCCCTGCGCTGGAACTGGTAGATCATCCAGCAGAAATCGCTGTAAGGAACAAAATCCACGTTGATCCAGCGTTCATCCATATAGTCCAGCTTCTGCCTGTTCAACAACTTCATGTCGTTGTCGTACACACTAATCGCATTATTGGAGTTATTGTTTTTGAAGACGAGGATGTTGCCACCGATCTTACCTACAATTTCAAAATTGGTGCGGCGGGAATCTTCACGCTCTGTTTCGGCATAAGTAATTCTCTGCGCACCTGCCAACAGGGGTAAGCCAGCCAGTAATACAACCAATGCCATTAACCTGGAAAACATAGTGGTTCTTTTCAGTATGATGATGGAATGCATGTAATACACCAAATTACGCATTGTACCACGGTCGCGCAAAAATTCCATATAATTTTAATTATTTTATAAGTAGATGATCTGCTGCACTAACAAGCGCATAACAAAAGACGCAGGCTTCCGGTTAAAGGATGCAGGCAACGGGTTCTTTTACACATAACAACCTGCCAATTGGAGGTATCGTCACCATATTTTCGATCCCCGGGCAACCAACAGGCAGCTATTTCATTTTTTCGGATATGATTCCTCCCGCAGCTCCACGGGGTGCAGCATCTCCGGGCGTTGCCTCACCGGTTGTCCCGGTTTCCGGGTAGTAAATGTGCTGCCAGTCAAAAATAAACTGCAACTTAGGCGATTTCATATTTTTCACTATAACTTTGTACCGGCGCCGGTTGCCGGCGCTATTTTCGTTATCAACCCTTTGATAACAGGACAAGTAACCAATCATCGTGGGCAAACATACTAATAAGGTCACCGCCGCAACTTTACTGATTGCGCTTGGAATTATTTACGGAGATATAGGTACCTCACCTCTCTATGTACTGAATGCAATTATCAGCGGCAAGGAAATCAACGAATTATTGATCATCGGATCGCTATCCTGCATCATCTGGACACTTACTTTACAGACAACCATTAAATACGTAGTGCTTACGCTTCAGGCGGATAACCGTGGTGAAGGTGGTATTTTTTCGCTGTACGCACTGGTGCGCAGACGCAAACGGTGGCTGGTACTACCTGCCATGCTTGGCGGCGCGGCCCTGCTGGCCGATGGTATGATCACCCCTCCCATCTCCGTTACTTCCTCCATCGAGGGTTTACGCAACATCAAAACACTGGGAGAAATTCCTACTTCCACCATCGTATATATTGTAATCGGCATTATTTCAGCACTGTTCTTCCTGCAACAATTCGGAACAGCATCAATCGGTAAGATGTTTGGCCCTATTATGTTTTGCTGGTTCCTGATGCTGGCCGCACTGGGATGTGCGCACCTGTTTGACGACCTGCATATCTTTAAAGCGCTGAACCCGGCCTATGCTATTAAGCTACTTACAACCTATCCCAAAGGATTCTGGATACTGGGGGCCGTCTTTCTCTGTACCACGGGTGCGGAGGCACTCTATTCGGACCTTGGCCACTGCGGCAAGAACAATATCCGCAACTCATGGATCTTTGTAAAGACCTGCCTCATACTGAACTATCTTGGCCAGGGCGCATTTCTGCTAGCCAATTACGAAGGCAAAACAATTACTGCAGATTTCATCAGTAAAGGGTTCAACCCTTTTTATGCTATCATGCCGGGCTGGTTTGTAATCCCGGGTATCATTATAGCTACGGCTGCAGCCATTATTGCCAGCCAGGCATTGATCAGCGGTTCCTTTACACTTATCAGTGAGGCCATGCGTCTTAACCTGTGGCCCAAGATGCGTATCAACTATCCTACCGAAGAAAAAGGCCAGCTTTATATTCCCGGTATCAATACCTTATTATTCTTAGGTTGTATAGGCATCGTTCTTTACTTCCAGAAATCAAGCCGCATGGAAGCTGCCTACGGCCTGGCAATTACCATGTGTATGATCGCCACCACGATCCTGTTTGCCAACTTCCTGGTTTCGCGCCGGGTGGTGCCCATCTGGATCTATCTATATCTTGCAGTGTACCTCACCATCGAGCTTTCGTTCATGTTTGCCAACCTGGATAAATTCCCGCACGGTGGTTATGTAACACTGATTGTTGGTGGTGGACTGTTTGCTGTAATGTACATCTGGTACCGCAGCCGCAAGATCAAGAACCGCTACGTGGAATTTGTACGTCTTGAACATTACATACCGCAGATCCAGGAGCTCAGTAACGATAAAACAGTTCCCAAATATGCTACGCACCTGGTATATCTTACCAGTGCCAACAACCCCAAGGAAATTGAGCATAAGATCATCTACTCTATCCTGAATAAAAAGCCCAAGCGTGCAGACATCTACTGGTTTGTGCATGTGGATACACTGGATGATCCGTACACCTGCGAATACACTGTTGAACACATCATTCCCAACGATATCATCCGCGTAGAGTTCAGGCTGGGTTTCCGTATGGAGCCTAAGATCAACCTGATGTTCCGCAAAGTAGTGGCCGACCTTGTTGCCAATAACGAGGTAAATATTACCAGCCGCTACGAAAGTCTTGAACGCAACAACGTGGTAGGCGACTTCCAGTTTATTGTAATGGAAAAATACCTGAGCCAGGATATTGAACTACCCATCCTCGAAAGAATGATCATGAAGTTCTATTTCTGGATCAAAGAGTGGAGCTTATCTGAAGAAAGAGGCTTTGGACTGGACGCCAGCAATGTTACCGTAGAAAAGTTCCCGCTCATTGTAGCCCCTGTTACCAATCTGAATTTAAAGAGGGTGTATCACGGAGAGGAAATTTAATTTACAAATTTGCTGATATGCAATGCAAGTCCGGAAGGAAAGCAATATCGAATGTCGAATACTGAATTTCGAATATCGAAGAAAGGCACAAGAGGGTTGAAAAGTTGACTGGTTGATAAGTTTACAAGGAACAGTCATTCACTATTGACCATTGACTATTCACTTACTTCTGCCGCTCACGACTGACGATTCACGACTGACGATTGCCGACTCACGAATCCATTCACTAAATGAAAAAAAAGAACGTTTTCCGCTGGTTAAAGATCATTATCATTGTTTACTGCCTGGTAGGTATAGCCATTTATTACCTGCAGGATAAATACCTGTTCCATCCTGAGCCATTACCGGAAAGCTATAATTACAACTTCTCCGTTCCGTTCAAAGAAGTGAACCTACTGTACAATGCCTCTACCAATATCAATCTCGTTCAGTTTTTAACCAACGACTCTACTCCCAAAGGCGTGGTGCTCTATTTTCATGGCAACAGGCAAAACATTAACCGTTATGCCGGCTTTGCCAATATCTTCACCCGCAATGGTTATGAAGTGTGGATGCTGGACTATCCCGGTTTTGGGAAAAGTACCGGTGAGTTTACCGAGCAACATTTGTACGATTGGGCGTTACTAACCTATAAACTTGCCCGTGCACGTTTTTCGCCCGACAGCATTGTACTTTATGGTAAATCATTGGGCACAGGTGTTGCCGCTCAACTGGCATCTGTTCGTGATTGCAAAAACCTGGTATTGGAAGCGCCATACTATAGCCTGCCTTCCATTGTAGGCAGCTATCTTCCTGTTTACCCTGTAGAGAAAATGATCCGCTTTAAAATGCCTACCTGGCAATTTCTGCAAAAGGTCACAGCGCCTGTTACCATCTTTCATGGCACATCAGATCTTACCATTCCCTATCGCAATGCGCGTAAGCTGCAGCCATTCCTGAAAAAGGAAGACCAGTTTATTACTCTTGAAGGGGGGCATCACAACGATCTTACTACCTATCAGCAGTACCAGCAAACAATGGATTCTTTACTGAAGAAATAAGCAGTTATCAGTTCTGCAAAACATTAATCTTTTCAAGCAGGCTCATAGCAGCCATTGGCTTTTTATTGGGAAACTCTGTTTTAGATCTCTCCAGCGCAAGGCTACCATACTTTAAAGCATTCGTTTTGTCTTTGGCTTCATAATATAGCTCGGCCATAAAATAATTGTATTGATACCTGTCTTCCACTGCAATTGCCTCACCGAGCCAGTTAATGAGCTGCGGTCTCATGGTTCGTAATGCTGCATAGCTTTCTTTTCTATACCACATAGAGAGATAAACAATAAACCTGTACAACACTTCTTTATCGCCTTTTAAATGGCTGTTAAACGCTTCTGTAAGCTGCTCCTTCATGTGAGGGCTGCCGTACACAATGTTAAACTGCAGGGGATAAAGACGGGCATATTCCACTTCAGAGGGATCTGCATGGTATTGCAGCAATAATTGCAGATAGGTAGTGTAAGTGCGGAAAAAGCCGGCTGTATCACGCTGTTTGTCTATAATGCTATCCAACCTTACTACCAGCGGAGAGGTTAAATAAGAAGCAATGTCCTTTTCCGAGGTAGCCCTGATATAGGCGTCTATATTTTTTTTAACATTATTGCGATACACATCATCCCTTCTGTCTGTGTGGTACACAAGGAAGCGTGCAACACTATCAGACAATCTTGTTTTCTCATTGGCCTTTAGCCACATACGCCTGAAAACCTCCTCAGAAGCCTGCAGTTCACGGTTCTTTAATAATGCCCAGGAGTAGCTGATCAGAAACTGCTCACCAACATCTTTACCTGCCGCATACTGCTTCTTCATACCATATACCGGATCATTCTCAGGGGTAATAGCATATTGAAGGCTACGGGCGAATTCCTTTTTATTTGCATACCCTACAAAATAATATTGCATTTTACCAGTACTGTCAAAAGCAAAAAAAGCAGGAACTCCTATAAAATATTTTTTCTGTAATGCTTTAGCTTCAGCAAGACTATCGATGTCCCATTTTACGGGATAAAAACGCTCACGGATGGCATGTACAATATTACTGTCTGTCAAAGCCTGCTCTTCCAGCTCACGGCATGGGCCACACCATTTGGCAGTGAGGTATACCAATGCCATTTTCTTTTCTTCTGCTGCCTTCTTCAGTACATTATCAAGCCCCTTAGCAGGATAAAAGATGGTCGCTTTTCCCTGTGCCTGTATTGTACAATAACTTAAGATCGCGATGCATAACAATAACAAAGGCCGGCAAAAATGACGTACTATAATTATCATATATTCTGTTTCATTAATTCTTTAGCGTTTAAAAAAACTTTTTGCCGGCCTTCAGTTTCATTTAGCAGGTGCCATGCTTGCAGCCAGTACCGATCTTTTCGCAATACTGACGCTTGTTACCCACACACATTACATCCATACATTCGCAGGAATGCTGGGTGGAATCGCATGTTTCTGAACAATCGCCACCGCCGCCATCACCTAATTCACCGGTAACGGGATCATCACCTCCTAATATCTTTTTCATCTCGAAACGACTAAGTCTTTTAAACTTGCTCATAAGTTAAGGTTTACAATTTAAATAATAATTGATTCAACTGTACACTTTGCACATACGCTGTTTAGCAAGTGCCATGTTTACAACCAGTACCAATTTTTTCGCAATACTGTTTGTTGTTACCAGGACATTCGGCATCCATACACTCGCAGGAGTGTTCAGTAGCGCTGTCACATTCCTGCGAGCAGTCCACTGTTCCCCCTCCTCCATCACCCACCAGCCCTCCCAGGATGGTCTTCATCTGAAAGCGATTGAGTTTTTTAAACTTGTTCATAAATATGGTTTACAATGTTAATTGTGGTACCGTAACCACGCCCCGGTATTCAGGCGGTATGTATTGATAAAGTGCATACTCCTTTTCTTTCCGGAAAGTATTTTCAGTGTATTAATTCAGCATGTATTTTACATCACCCAGTCGGTAGGTTTTTGGCAGGCGGTAGCCATTGATCATCAGCGTGGGAGTAGATCTTACCTCGGCTATCTCGCACCAGTCCTTTTGCTTATCCAGCAACACATAGCGGCTCTCATCCAGCATTACAGGATACTGTCTTGCCCATTTTTCATAATCCTTCTGCTCCTGCCTGTACCAGTCGTGCAACGCTTTTTTAACCACTGTCTTATCACACTGCTCATTCAGCGCCATCATATGCCGGGCAACAGGGGTCTTTTTGTCATTATCAGTATTGAAAGCCGTAAAAACAATGCGCACCTGTATATCATCCAGTTTATCCAGCCACTCATCCAGCTCCTGGTGCGTTTTACCACAGGGCGGACAATATGGATTGCTCACCATTGTAATTACTGTATGGGCTTCAGGATTACCAAGCACTATGCTCCATTCATCTGCAGGCAGGGTATATTGTGCCTGTTCTTTTAAAGAAGCTGTAAACAGTTGCCGGTTGTACTTAAACTTTTTAAGCTGGTAACGTAGCGTTCCTGATTGCTGGGCATTCAGTAATACCGGCTTTAATAACATCCAGGCCGCTACCGGTGCTACCAGGCAGATCAGCAATATAAATACTGATTGTGCCGTAAAACTGACCGGCTGCCCCAGGTAGGTCACCAGCGAAGCAAACTCAAGCCATAGCAATGCCTGTACGGTAGTACACAATACGCACCATTGCCGGGCTACCCTTGCCTGGTAGTAAATGGAATAGGCTGTATAAGGAAGGCTGATAATATTCAGGATCGCTAGCTCCTGCAACAAGGGAAGCTGGCCATTACCTGCAAGCAATGCAAGCCAGGTACCCGCAAAATAAAAAAAGCCTACCTCGCTCCAGGTAAGCCCTTTAAAAACATTGGCAGCCTGCGAAGTCAGGATCGCATTACAATTGGTTTTGCTGTTTCCACCGCAAAGGATCTGAGCCAGGGGATTGTTCTTATTAATGCTTTGCGCCAGCAGCAACACGGTGGTTATAAGGCCGGCCGTTTTACATATCAGCAATAAGGCTGTGTGCCAGGTGAGCGTAGTAAAAGACCGGGTGCTCAACAATACAATACCTATAAAAACAAGCAGCAGACAGGTTAGCGCCACCGGTGTTTTATACACTGCCAGCTTATCCACTATACCTGTACGGGTTGGCACAGTTGCATCCGGGGTCTCAGCCTTTAATACCACGCCACTATAAATAGCTGCAAACTCCTTCAGAGGCACCTCAACCATATCGCGTTCGTGATCGCTAAGCGTAATAGTATCTGCAGTTATCCTACTGACTGTAACAAATTCATTCCCTCTTGTATGAGCAATAAACGGTACAGGTACTTCAATAAGTTCTTCCGCCTGTACTTCATACACGTCATTCTGTACATTGAACCAGGCAAGTACATCACTGATAGAAAGAATACTTGGGTAGTCGGGGTGTATTTCCAGTTCACTTACAATCTTCTTCGGGCTGATGGTGATCCCTGTCAATTTCAACAAATGCAAAACAGAGGCATCTACGTTGGCGTAGCGGATAAAGGTTAACATGGTTGCTTTACATTAAGGGTTTGTACGGCACTAATATGCCAGGTATTTCCAGTCAATGCCTTTTAGTGAAGATCTTTCATTCCGGCGGGTGTTCTCCCCCGCCGGGGAACTCGCCCGTGGCTGATGAAGACACCGGCCACTTACTAAACGACATAGGCATTTCAATTATCGACCTACTTCACTTATACATAAAAGTTACCGTAAGTAACATTAAATTAAAAAAATAAACCACACCGCCTTCAAACGATGGCTTTATTTTCCAGAATTTAATTCCGGCTTAATGGTGATAAGTTGAAAAATGCACTACGCCATGCAATAGCGCTATTCCAACGTGAGGGCAATACCCGTCAATCATTTCTGCTATTAAACACCCTTCATATTAAACAAATTACCAGGCGACTATAACTCCGTATGCAGAGATCTGAAAGCCCGGAATATTCCCCCTGCCCGGCGTTTCCACCCGGTAGCAATCCCGATGACCGGGCTTCTCCGCAACTGTTAAAAAAACGGCATTAACCGGTGATAGTCTTCCCGACTTCTCCGTACCAGGCAGGGACCTTGTTCGGTATTCATTCGCTATTGCTTCGGTATTCGTCCGTATTTCCTTCGGTATTTGTTCGCCCTAAGAGCGCATAAAATAAGGGTTTGGTACGAAGGAAATACCTTTTAATCACGGCACAGGTACCTACCAGGCTATAAGCCAGGCATAACCAGAATAATCTACATATTATCAATTAGATATGCGACAAAGGAAGGATTCATGCAGGCCTAAAACACTTTCTGCAACCATTGGGGAATAACTTACTGACCTACATTATTTAAAAGATAAAAGAAAGAAAAATGTAAACTTAACATTGCTTTATGTAATGTATTCTTTACTTTTAGACAAGTAAATATTACACAATGAACACTAAATTGCTTTTACCCAACCGTTTTAAAACCATAGGGCTTTTTTTGCTGGTACCTATGGTAGCACTTGCAATTGCAGGCCAGTTTTACCAGTTCAGTTTTTCTTTCCTGAACACCGCTTCCCACCCAAATGATTCCGGAGCCTTAGACATCAATGAGAACCTGACAGATGAGGTATTTCTAACAGGCATCATCCTGGGGTTACTGTTCATAGGCTTCGCCCGGGAAAAACACGAAGATGAGTTTATCAACAAACTCAGGCTGGAGTCTTTACAATGGGCTGTACTGGTCAATTACATTTTGCTGATCATAGCCACCTGGGTTATTTATGGCTTTAATTACTTTGATGTAATGCTGTACAATATGCTCACTGTACTGGTTATTTTTGTGATCCGTTTTCACGTAGTGTTATACAGAAGTAAACCTGTAACTGATTAAATCCCGGCTATGAAAAATAAAATTAAAATTGAAAGGGCAATAGCTAATATCACCCAACAGGAGCTGGCTGAAAAGATCGGCGTATCACGCCAAACGATCAATGCTATTGAAAGTGGTAAATATGTGCCCTCTACCATCCTGGCACTTAAAATGGCCCGGCTGTTTGGCAAAGAAGTAGGAGAGATCTTTGAACTGGGGGAGGAAGATTAGGCCGAAGGCGGTTTCAGGTCACCGGATGCAGGATCGTGAATCGGCAGACGGCAGTACAGTTTCGGGTGTCGTGTTTTGTGTTTCGGGTTCTTTTAGGTCGGATATTTGTTATTAATAGCAAATTGAGGCTGGTGAATGAGTTCGTGGATCGGCAATCGTAAGTGGGTTGCCGGATACTGGATACCAGATGCTGGATCGTCAGTCGGCAATATCTTCAAACGTGAAAAGTGAAACGTGAAAAAGGATGGCTGAATTGCCAGATAGCTCCATGGTTATCATCCATATCAATCAAACCATATAGCCATCAAACCATTCTTTTGTAACTGCAAATTGCCAACTGCCAACTTGCTTATTGCTCGCAGCTTGTATTCACTTCCGGACTTGCATTTTCACCTTACTCTACCACAACAGGCACCACATTGGTGCTTTTGTTGTTCCGTACTTTTTCGGGAATACCTGCAATGATCTCCTGCTTCAGGGCATCTATCAGTCTTTTCTTTACAAAATCGCGGTGTACTACCAGGCTGATCTCACGCATGGGCGAGGGACGTTTGAAATGCCGTAGCTGCTCAGCTTGTTTACCAGTTAAAGGCAAGCCTGCCAGCTCAGGTAAAATGGTTACTCCATCATTCAGTTCAACCAGCCTGCGTAAGGTTTCCAGGCTACCGGCCTCGTATTCAAAATGACTTCCTTCATGACTTGCACGACGCAACTCGCAGAGGTTAACGATCTGCGAACGGAAACAATGTCCTTCTTCCAGTAACCATAATTTGTTGGGATCAATATCCTGTGGTAATACGTATGTTTTGCGATAAGCGGCATTTTTGCGTGACACATATACCAATAGTTCTTCATAAAACAACAAGTGTTCATTAATGCCCTTTTCATTCAGGGGAGTTACCAGGATGCCTACATCGATCCTGCCTTCCCGTAAACGGGAAATAACAAGATCGGTAGTCATTTCATGAATGATCAGTTTAATGAGCGGGTATTTGCGTGCAAAGGAAGCAATGAACAGCGGTAACAGGTAAGGCGCCAGTGTAGGGATAATGCCAACTTTCAGTTCGCCGGTCATAATTCCTTTGCGCGACTGTACAATATCTATCATCGTATCACGCTCAGCCAATATTTTACGTGCCTGGGCAATTACCTCTGTGCCTGCCGTGGTAGGAATAACAGGCTGTTTGCTGCGGTCAAAGATCTTTATGCCGAGTTCCTGTTCCAGTTTATGTACCTGCATACTAAGCGTAGGCTGTGTAACAAAACAATGCTGTGCGGCTTTTGCAAAATGCTGATAAGTATCAATAGCCACGATATATTCCAGTTGCACAAAAGTCATAGATAGATTCCATTTATTAAAGTGCAAATTTAATAAATTACACTGATGTGCGAATAGTTAATAAGGAACAAGGCACAAGAGGGTTAAAAAGTTGAATGGTTGATAAGTTTATAAGGAAGAGGCATTCATTATTGACCATTAACTATTCACTTGCCTCAGCCACTCACGATTGCCGTCTGCCGATTCACGAACTCATTCACATTCCCAATCTCAAAATCCCTCAATTCCCAAATCAGCAATATTCCCTCGCGCTAATCTCCTCCTCCGCATCCGCCACATCCACCACCACAACCTCCGCTACCACAGCTTCCGCCGCCATCTCCGCCATCACTACCACAACTAGCTGAAAAGCCACTATCTGACACCACCTGTTTGCCGTTAATAGTATCAAAGACCATTGCCATAAACATACCATCCGAATACATTTCAATAGCAGGATTACCCCGGTAGGCAAAATCCCTTACCACCTCATCCGGATGATAAGCCCCCGATGATACTTCCACAAAATACCATTGCCTGCATTTGTTGAATAGTGTTTTCTTACGCGAAGTTTGATGCCCTACAATCGTTATCGCTCCTATTGTTATGAAGCAGATCATCACCAGGTAAGCAAAGGGCTTATGATAATGCTCTGCCTGTACCATCCGGATTATTGCCACAAGGAACACTATACAGAATATCCAGTACTTCCTGGAGTAGTTTTCTCTATCATTTACAAACTCTTCTAATCCAGCCATTACAGGGTGATGATAAATTTCCCGTTTATTCCAGTTTGTTGCAATCATCTCATAATTCAGTTCTGCCCCTTTCGGCTCCTGTAAAAAAGCAGGAACCAGTGGATTGTCCTCCGTTACCGGTGTACCATACCGGTCATTCCGGACCCTGAACAAGCCTCCCCGTTCCGGCTCAATTAATCCCCGCCGCACAAGGCCTACAATGCAGGTTTGCAAAGCGCGGGCATGTCCGTACATGTACCAGGTAAGTTGAAAAATTGAGAGATCACGTGGAAGCAGATCTGAGAGCCATTGTTTGATGATCTCATTTTTGTATTGCTGTATCAGCAGGAAGGAAACGAACGCTGCGGTAACAAGTAAAGAGAAGAAAACCAGGAATTGAGGTCCCTTGAGATCGTAAGGCGAAAGTTTTGCAAATAGTAGCGAGCTGAAAACAAAGGGAATTGCCAGGATCAGCGTAACAACAGACCGGAGATGTGGTGTGGTGGAAAGATCGGGATCAGGGTAACGTATTATTTCAAGATCAGGAGGAGGCCATATTTCAACCGGCGGACTTTCATCAAATACTACCTGGTACAGTAAGAGTGTTTCGCGGTACCATCGCCGGTGCTTTTCATCTTCATCATCACCTCCCCGGGATGGATGGTGGTGAAGTTCTTTTTCTAAAACATGTTTGCAAAGATCTGTCCAGTACGATTTGGTGTAAGTGAGGTGCAGGTGCCATACTTCGTCTACAACTTTTGAGGGGGATGCTCCGTGGGGTGAGATACAACAAAGGAGGAGAAATCTTCGGTACTCTGCAATGGCCTTTTCAGTAAAACAACTATTCCATTTCTGTTGAGCAGCTAACTTGTCGGAGAACTTAATTTTTGAATCAGGCTCGTCAAAGTCAAAGCTCTGTATTTTACTCCAAAGGCCCCGATAATCTGATTCTTTCATCTTATTAGGCTTTGGTTATGTAAAATTAGCAACAAGTTGATGATACCTGCAAGCAAGGATATATTACCAAATTATTAAGAAGGGACGGCTGAAAATGCTGAACGCCTAATGCAGGAAAATACAAGTCAGGAAGAAAATATCGAATGTTGAATACTGAACTTCGAATATCGAAGGAAAAACTGGAAGCAAGTTGGCAGTTGGCAATTTGCAGTTATTCCAATCTCAAATCCAGCATCTGGCATCCAGTATCCTGTAACCGGCATCTGGTATCCGGTAACTCGTATTTCACGATTGCCGATTGCCGTCTGCCGATTCACGAACTCATTCACATTCCCAATCTCAAAATCCCTCAATTCCCAAATCAGCAATACTCACTTCGGCTAATCTCCCCCACTACAACCTCCGCAACCAGCGCCACCACTATCGCTGCTACAGCTACTACTATCACTACTACTGCTGCTGCAATCATTACTACTACTGCTACAGTCGTTATTAGAACCATACCAGCCGCCACTATCAGCGTAACGCCTGCGTGTGGTATTATCAAAAGAAGAGAATAAAGTACCTACCAGCATCAAACCGGTAAGTGTTTCAAGGGCAGAACTACCACGGTACATAAAGTCCGTTACTACTTTATCTGAATGCAATAGCGTGGGAGCTTTTATAAAGTATAACTCTTCGCACTTTTTGATAAAAGCATTTTTCAGTGAAACCTTGTAAAGCAAAAAGCCTAGCAGCACTACAAATAATAAAATGAGCAGTGACAGGAAAAGGATTGGCCGCTGATTGCTGATCCCCTGCAACATTCTTATAGCAGCTATTATCACTACAAAAAGTAAAATGCCATACCTGTATAAAAAGCTGCCCTCATGGTTTACCTGCAATTTGTTTTTAATCTGTCCCATCACCGGGTGATAATAGGCGTCATCACGATTCCAGTTAGCAGCAATAGTATCATAACTAAGTTTCTCGTCTTGCTTTCTTTCCAGCAAGGGGTAAACAAGCGGATTCTTTTCATTGGCAGGCGAAGTGGTATACTGACCTTTCTTAAAAACAAAGCTATCATTATTATACTCTAATAATTCCCTGCGCATAAGATCTACAATGGATGTTTGTAGCGTACGGGCACCATCATATACATGCCAGCATAACTGGAATGCCGAAATATCCTTTGGCAAATGCTCATCAAGCCAGTTGTTCAATGCTGTTATCTTATTCTTTTGCAACAACCACTGGGCAAGCAGGGCTGTAATGCCGGCAATAGCAAAATAGCCAAGAAACTGTTTTCCCGTCAGGTCGAAGGGTGAAACCTTATCGTATAACAATGCATTGGTGATAAAAGGGAACACCAAGAGCAATACGATCACTACAAGCATTAACCCTGAAGGGTTCAGTGCCGGACCTGATAGAGTGACTGTATTGCTACCTTCGGGTGATTGCCAGATGTCAGCAGGAGGTTCTTCATCAAATACATCGCGATATAACTGTAGGGTGTACTTGTACCACTCAGCATGTTTGTGATCTTCCTCATTGCCGCCTTTTGAAGGATTGTGGTGCAGTTCCTTACCCAATACATTTTTACAGAGATCGGTCCAGTAAGATTTGGTATAGGTCAGGTGAAGATGCCATGCTTCGTCTACCGCTTTTGAAGGGGAAGCCCCCTGTGGAGAAACGGTACACAGCAACAGGAATTTACGGTATTCAAGAATTACTCTTGCAGTATAAGGCGCTGACCATTTTTGTTGATTTGCCAGCTTGTCCGCAAACTTTAGTGTGGCATCGGGAGCATCAAAAGAAAACTGTTCTATCTTTTTCCAGAGGTCAAGGTATTGGGCAACTACCATTTTAGGGGTCTTTAGGGAATTTACCGGGAAAATATGAAAGAGTATTGACAAAGAAAATACGAAATAAGAAATACGAAGTACAGAAAGTGAAAATATCGAATGTCAAATTTTGTATCAATGTCGTTGAATTAAGAAAGGGCCACAGCGTGGCCTCCTGTTTATAGAAATGATCATAATGAGCATGTTGCGGCTCCGGTAGGAGCCTCCGGTGCCTTACAGGAAGCTCCTACCGGAGCTGAATACCTTCTAAAATTGGTTTTCTATAAACAGGTAGCTCCTCCGGAGCTTAATTCAACGACATTGAATTTTGAATATCGAATATCGAAGTCAAGACAGGAAGAAAGTTGGCAGTTGACAGTTTGCAGTTACAGAAGAATGGTTTGATGGCTATATGGTTTGATTGATATGGATGATAACCATGGAGCTATCTGGCAATCCAGCCATCCTTTTTCACCTTTCACATTTGACGATATTGCCGATTGCCGTCTGCCGATTCACGCCTTCCCTACTCTTCCAGCACTACTTTATTCTTCCCTACTTTCAGCTTATAGCCAATACCTGTTTTCAGGGCATAGTTTTCTGTGGCATGGCTTACCGGGAAACCAAAACAGATGGGATAATCATATTCCTTTACCAGGTCGTGTATAATTTCATAGACAGTTTTACCAAATGGCCTCTCCGTATCCTTGCTATCAGTAAACCCTCCAATGATCAATCCGGCAAGTTTATCCAGCTTACCCGAACGCTTTAGCTGGTACAGCATCCTGTCTACACCGTACAGGTACTCACCAACATCTTCCAGGAATAAAATGCGTCCTTTGGTCTTTAATTCTGAAGGCGTGCCTATTGTATTAGCTACCAGTGAGAGGTTGCCCCCTACCAGTTCTCCTATCGCCTCGCCTTTGTTATTGAAAAGATGTGGTGCACATTCGTATTTAATTTTCCGGCCTTCCAACACATGCTTTAGTGACTGCACATATTCGTTACTAAAGCCATTATCATTAAAAGCACCAGCCATGGGTGCATGTAAAGTAGAGATCCCGTAGTTTACATACACATGTGCATGCAATACAGTGATGTCACTAAAACCGATAATCCATTTGGGTTGTTTCTCAAACTTCTTAAAATTGATGCGGTCAATAATTCTACCTACACCATAACCGCCACGGGCACATAGAACAGCTTTTACTTCTTCATCATCCAGCAGTTGCTGGAAATCATTAAGACGCTCTTCATCCGTTCCGGAAAAATAGGTTTGCGATTCACTGCCTACCGTTTTGCCTACTTTCACTTTATAGCCCCATGTCTGCAGCGCCTCAATACAGGTCTGTACTTTTTCCATTGCCATATACCCTGCAGGGCAGGTAAGGCCAATTGTATCGCCAGGCTGGAGGTAGGGAGGAATATGGATCATTGCTGATTGTTAGATTGTTCGATTGCGGAATTGCTATTGCGAATTTCCTGAAAAATATTGATTAGCGTATTAAGCCATCAAACCATTTTAACCATAAAGCCATCACGCTTCCTCCAGTGAACACCCCTGTTCGCCAACTATCAACTTATGGGCAACTCCACACTTTAATGCAAAGTTGTTTTTCTGATGGCCAACGGGAAAGTCGAAACATACCGGGTATTTATAGCTCTGTACCTTTTCCAGTACAATATCCTGAACAGTTCTTCCAAACTCTTCACCGGGATCATCGGGCTTTATTTTGAAACCACCGATAATTAAACCAGCCAGTTTATCCAGCTTACCTGTTCGCTTCAGGTTCCAGAACATACGATCAATACTGTACAGGTATTCACCGGTATCTTCTACAAAAAGGATCTTACCGTCTGTTTTAATATCCGACGCTGAGCCAGCCAACGATTCAATGGTCTTTAAATTACCCCCTACCAGTTGCCCGGTTGCTTTGCCCGGCCTGTTACCAGCAGCCGGCAATAAAGGATAGTTTATCTTTTCGCCTGCCAGTGCTTTTTTAATGGAAAGGATTGTTTCGATCTGCACAGGTTCGGCTTTACTCCAGTCGTCCGGAAAACTGTTGCACATTTTTGAGTGAATGGTAGCAACATTATAGTTACGATTGATATGTCCATGCAGTACAGTAATGTCACTGAAACCGATGATCCATTTTGGCTTTTCAGCAAAGCGGGAGAAGTTTATGCGATCAATAATACGCACAAATCCATAACCACCACGTGCGCACATAATTGCTTTTACGTTGCCGTCATCCAGCATTTGCTGAAAATCGGCGGCCCTGTCCTGGTCATTACCACCAAAAGTAAAATCACGTTTGCCTACAGTATCACCCACTTTTATTTTATAGCCCCAGCTTTCCATCTGTTGCATTGCCGGCTGGATCTCCTGCAATGTAATATACCCGGCAGGGCAGGTGATACCGATGGTATCGCCCGGTTGCAGGTAAGGAGGAATAATAGCTGCTGAATTTAGATTCACCTGTTTTTCCGCAGCAGCAAACAATTCTAATGCAGGAATGCTTAAACCTGCAGTAAGGCCAGAGGCAAGGAATTTTTTACGATCCATATCAGTATTTACAGGTTGAAAATACGCCAAACAGCCTCATTTGAAAAAAATCGCTTTTCTCCCAACCTTTTGCCTGCCGCCCTGCGTCAATATATAAACGGGTTTACACACATGCCATTCAGCATTAAAGACCTGGTAACAGGCAGTCTATTTTTTTACAGTACCATCTGTATGGCGCAGCCAGCCAGCAATGCCATGCAACTTTCTGATGCGCCGGACAGTATAGCGCGGGCTACGGCTTCCAATGCCTACCCTACCTATACAATGGCCTTGCTGCGCTGGAAAAATGTGCGTGATGTAAATAACTGGATCAGTGCAAACTTCAGGTACAGCCTGCCAAGGGCAAAACAACTGGCAGCCAACAGTACCAACAGGGAACAGGTAGCTATTTACACGCCTGCTGAACTGTATGCTCAAAAAACAGGTGTTTGTGTAGACCTCAGCAGGTTTACAGTAGAAACCCTAAAAACCATTGACAGCAGCCTGCAGGCACAATACCTTTTGATTGAATTTGAACCGGTAACCATTGATGGCAGCGTATTGAAGAATCACTGGCTTACCATCTACCAAACTGCTGAAGGCTATTTCATCATGGCCGACAGCAAAAGGCCAGGTTATATAGCAGGGCCATATAAACAGCCGGCAGATTTCATAGCAGGTTATGAAGCCTTCCGCAACAGGAAAATTGTGAGCTGGAAAGTATTACCCTCCTACCAAAAGAAAAAGAAACAATTGAAAGTTCAGGACAACAGGCTTATGTAATGACAGTAAATTAGTCATCTGAGAAAAAACGATCGTCTGGAGATACAATGGAATGATATCATAAAAGGTTGCCTGCAACAACAACGAAGTTCGCAGGAACAGTTGTACAGAGCTTGTTATGCACCTATGCTAAAGGTTTGCCTGCGCTATGCAAAGGATATGGACGAAGCTGCTGCGTTGTATAATGAAGCCATGTTAAAAGTATTCAATAGCCTGCAGCAATACAACAGCACAGGAGCATTTCCGGCATGGGTACAACGCATTGTGATCAACACCTGCATTGATCATTGCCGGAAAGAAACAAAGTTCTTACACCAGGAGGTAAACGATAGCACAGAACAGCATATCACTGTAGATCCTGATGTATATAACCGGTTATCAGGAAACGAGGTAGTACTGTTACTGCAACAGTTGCCCCGCAATACAGCGCTGGTATTTAACCTGTATGTATTGGAAGGTTACAAACACCATGAAATTGCAACAATACTCGGCATCGCACCCGGTACGTCTAAATGGCACCTGAATGAAGCGAGGAGGCTACTCAAAATAAAACTGGACGCCCTGCTGAAAAAAGAAATTTATTCTACATGACGCAATCGCAACAACATATTGATGATTTTTTCCGTAGCAGCGAAGCTGCTTACACACCTGATGTTTCGTTGCAGGATGCTCACTGGCAACAATTTCAGTTGCAAATGAATACGCCTCCACCTGCACCATCATCCGGTATTGGCAGCTGGATGAAACTGCTGGGCGGATTGGCAATTACAGGAACTGTTATAATACTTGCAGCCAGGCTACTCACTACTCACCCGGCAACTTTACCGGTAGTAAGCCCGGCAAAAGCAAAGGACACTATACCTGCCAGGGCAGCAGTAAGATCAATACCAGCTAAAGAGAGAAAAGCTACTGACACGGTACACCCCCCTGTACAGGCACGTGCCGCTCACAAAGTTTTTATAAATGAGAAAAAAGTACAACCACCCAGGCAAAGGATCCTGGTATCGAAGGATACGGCACAACATGCAGTAAGGAGCGTAACAGATCACGCAGTAAGAGATACTGTTACAACCAGGCAGCTAAAAGACACTGTTCGCCGGTTGAATAACGAACATAGTTATCACATTACAGACAGCATTCAATTACAACAAGCTGCTGAGCTTAAAGTAGTACCGGCAACAATAAATCTTTCAGCAAAGCCTGTTGATCTGGTACATAACCCTGTGAAAATTAACTCACATCCAACATTAATAGAGACCACGGCTCCGGCAACCGAAACCACTCCGGGAAGAGTCAGGATAAGGAACACGGCTAAACCAACCAGGACCCGGGCCCATAAAAAGATATTCGTTTACAATACTGATCTGCTGATCTTTCTTATTCAACCATAAAATATAGTCATGAAACACTTGTTATTTACCTGCCTGCTGGCAGGTTACGGTCACCTGTTTGCCCAGAACATCAGCCTGAAAGATCTGCAGCAGGCGTTGCATACCAGCAATAAAGAACAACTGGAATCATTGTTGTCGTCCAAAGGATTTAATGGAGGTAACAACATCGTAGAGGTCAGTAATTCACCCGCCAAATTATCTTTTAACCAGGTGTGGTATTTCAAAGCAGATAAGAATCCCGATGGCAGCATTGTTTCAGAGATCAGTAAAAACGCTGATTCTTCGAAGCCTTTAGTAAAGTTTGCCACCAGCAACCCGTGGTTCTATGCCAGCCTCATGAACCAGTTAACGGAATCTGGATTTCAGTACAATCAAACAATAGCCGGCGAAAAGAATGCGATTATTTCATTCACAAGCAGTAATGAAGAACTACTGGTGGTAATTACCGACCAGCTGACTCTCCGCAACTTTCAGTTCACCTTGCGTAAACTTTCCGGCAAAGAGCCAAAGACCAGGTTACGCTCTTAACAATAACACATCACCTATTCTGTATGAAAAGATATTTATCCCTGCTGCCGGGCTTGTTGTTTTTCTTTGTTGCTTACAGTAAGCCAACGATCATTACCGGTAAAATTGCACATCCCTTAAATGATACTGTAAAGCTCATTATCACACTGAATGATATTACCCGGCAGCGGGAAACTATAACTACCACCCTTCAACAGGGGCAGTTCGCTCAACCCATTACGATTGCTACCACTGTCTATCTATTTCTGACAGACGGCACCAATTACATCAATATGCTGGTACAGCCTGGTGACAGTATACACCTTGAATACGATGCCGGGCAACCAGCTGTATCAACTGTATTCAGTGGAAGGGGTAAAGAGCAGTGTATCTTTCTGCGTGATCTCGCTCTTTTAAAAATGCAGGACCGCATGAAGGAACAGGTAATCTTAGCCAGGCAAACAAATTACCCGTTTGACTATCTCTTTAACTATATCGATAGTACAGAGCGTACTTCCCTCAAACAGTTATACCAACTGCAAAATGTTGTACACCGGGAGACCTTTCAACTGCTCTATGCGCATGTTAAAAGCCATTTTCTTTCCTATAAATACCGGTCTGCCGGTACTGTTTATCATGAAAGCATTGCCACCACTGTTAAAAACAGGCAGTCGCAGCTAACACCTGCAACCATCGCCACATTCAAAAGCCTGTTGCAGTTTGACAGCAGTTGTGCCAGCTCTTCTTTCTACATCAATACAGTGTACACCATACTTTTTATGGATTATGATGCTGCAGTTCTGGAACAACGCATGTCTAATGACCTTACCGTTAAATACACTTATCTCAATAGCCTGTTGCCCGGCTCGTTAAAAATACCTGTCCTTACTTTGTTTCTTGACTATGATATCAGCAAACTGAACCAGGCAGAAAAGCTGGAACAGCTCATCAATACCACCTATCATCCCCCAACTGATAGTGTTTACAGGAATTATATTGCCCAAAGGTTTGAAGATGGTACTAAATTCTCTAAAGGAATGAAGGCCCCGGATTTTGTAGTGGAGAACGAGAAAGGTGAAAAGGTCAGCCTCGCAACCTTACGCGGTAAAGTTGTTTTTATTGACTTCTGGTATGCAGCCTGCGGCCCCTGCCTTGCCGGGTTTCAGAACCTGCATGCACTCAAACAGCGCTTTGCCAATAAAGAGGTGGTCTTTCTTAATATTTCCATAGATAATCGCGATACCTGGCTAAAAGCCTTACAAAAACTGGATATTGCCGGGTACCATGTTTTTACTGAGAATAAAGGCAATCAGCACCCCATTATCAGCTCCTATAAGGTCAACAGCTACCCTACCACCTGTTTGCTGGACCGCCAGGGCAATATTTTCATGGCCAATCCTTCCCGTGATCCGCAGGAACTGGAAAGCCAGCTGGAAGAGGCGCTGAAAGCCGTAAAACCCTGATTTTACTGCCTGTTTAACCGCTGTAATTACATTTCCGCTGTCGTTTTAACCTTGTCTGCCGATTGCTTAACTTTGCAGGCCTTGCTGGCCTTACGGGTTATATACCAGGCAGGATAAAGAGGATTTAAAATTATGACAGACTATAAGCGGATCTTAGTTACAGCGGCACTGCCCTATGCCAACGGGCCGGTGCATATTGGTCACCTGGCGGGCTGCTATTTGCCTGCAGATATTTACGTACGTTATCAACGTGCACGCAAAAGAGATATTAAGTTTATTTGTGGCAGCGACGAACATGGAGTTCCTATTACCATCCGCGCCATGAAGGAAGGTATTACCCCCCAACAGGTAGTGGACAAATACCATGCGCTGATCGGTGAGAGCTTTGCGCAGATGGGTATTTCATTCGATATCTATTCCCGTACTTCCAATAAGATCCATCATGAAACGGCTGCTGCCTTTTTCAAAAAACTGTATGATGACGGTTTGTTTGAAGAAAGAGAAACAGAGCAGTTCTATGATGAAAAAACAAATACATTCCTGGCCGACCGCTATATCGTTGGTACCTGCCCCGTATGCAGCAACCCCAATGCTTACGGCGACCAGTGCGAAAGATGTGGTTCTTCATTGAGCCCTGAGCAACTGATCAATCCCCGTTCGGCATTGAGCGATGCTGTTCCTGTAAAAAGGAAAACCAAACACTGGTATTTCCCTTTACAGAACTATGAGCCCTGGCTGAAGGAATGGATCCTGGAAGGCCATAAAGAGTGGAAGAACAACGTATATGGTCAGTGTAAAAGCTGGCTGGAGAATGGGCTGCAAAGCCGTGCAATGACCCGCGACAGCAACTGGGGCGTAAAAGTTCCTTTGCCCGATACAGAAGGGAAAGTATTATACGTATGGTTTGATGCTCCAATCGGTTATATCTCTGCCACAAAAGAACTGACAGAGCAATGGGCTGATTACTGGCAGCAGGAAGATACCAAGCTGGTACATTTTATCGGCAAGGACAATATCGTGTTCCACTGTATCATTTTCCCATCCATGCTGAAAGCACACGGCAGCTATGTAATGCCGGATAATGTGCCTGCCAACGAGTTTCTGAATATAGAAGGCGAAAAGGTTTCTACCAGCCGTAACTGGGCTGTATGGGTGCATGAATATGTAAAAGACTTCCCGGGATGTGAAGATGTATTACGCTATGTACTGTGCAGCAATGCCCCTGAAACAAAGGACAATGATTTTACCTGGAAAGATTTCCAGACCCGTACCAATAGTGAGTTGGTAGATATATTCGGCAACTTTGCCAACAGAACTTTTGTGCTGATGCATAAGCTCTGCGGAGGGAAGGTACCACCATTGCATACGGAGACCTTAGGAGAAGATGCAAAAGCACTTCTTGCAGAATTTGAAACCACTAAAGCAACTGTAGAAGGCTTACTGGAGCAATATAAATTCCGCGATGCATTGAATGCAGTAATCGATCTTGCACGCAAAGGCAATAAATACCTGCAGGTAAATGAACCTTGGATCGTTGCCAAATCGCTGGCCGAAAAACCAGAGAACCAGCAACTGATAGACAACTGCCTGCATGTCTGCCTGCAATTAACCGCCAATCTTGCAATTCTCATCAACCCCTTCTTACCTACCACAGCTCAGAAGATGCTGCACATTATGAAGGTGGTTGACAAGATGCTGGAATGGGAAAACGCCGGTAAAACAAAACTGCTGAGCGTTGGTTACAGCCTCCGTGCACCAGAATTATTGTTCAGGAAAATTGAAGATGCAGAGATCGCTGCACAGGTTGAAAAACTGAAAGCCGGGTTGGTAAAACCAGAAGCCGCGAAGCAGGAAGCCGCAAGTCAGCAGCCTGAGAGCACTGACAAGAAAGCTGAGGATACAGCACCGGTAAAACCAGCCATTCAATATGATGATTTTGCAAAGATCGATCTGAAAGTAGGCACCATCCTTACTGCTGAAAAAGTAGAGAAAGCAGATAAACTGCTGAAGCTGCAGGTTGACCTCGGTTTTGAAAAACGTACCATTGTGTCAGGCATAGCATTGCATTTTAAACCTGAAGATATCGTCGGCAAACAGGTAGTAGTGGTTGCCAACCTTGCTCCACGCAAGATGAGAGGTATTGAAAGCAATGGAATGATCTTAATGGCAGAAGATAATGGTAAACTGATATTTGTTAGCCCTGAAGCTGCTACCGGTAGCGGTTCAGGAGTAAGCTAAACAATTGCATGGATGATGTTGTTATTATGAACGACATCATCCATGTTATTCCTAAATAAAGCAGTCATGAATATCGGTTTTATTGGCCTCGGCAACTTAGGCACACCTATCGCACTTAACCTTCTCGAAAGCGGCCACTCCTTAACAGTTTACAATCGTACAGCAGCAAAAACAGTTCCTTTACAGGAAAAAGGCGCCAGCCATGCAGAAAACATTGCAGCACTGGCATCGGCCTCCAATATTGTATTTACCATTGTAAGCGATGATGCTGCATTGAAGGATGTCAGTGCCCAATTGGTGCAACACCTGCAGCCCGGTAGTATTCATGTCTCACTAAGCACTATCCTTCCTCAGACAGCCAGTGAACTGGAAGCCCTGCATCAGCAACACAGCCTGCTTTATCTTGCCTCTCCTGTATTTGGCAGGCCCGAAGCAGCGAAAGCAAAGAAGCTGAACTTTGTTATCTCCGGCGATGCCAATACCAGGCAACAGATCACTCCCCTGCTAAAGGATGCCGGAGGAGCCGGTGTATGGGATTTTGGGGATGCTATTACCGCTGCCAATACCGTAAAGCTCTGCGGTAACTTTATGATCGCAGCAGCGCTTGAATCAATCGGTGAAAGCATTGATCTTGCACGTAAAAGCGGCGTCGACACACAGGTAATGTGGAACATGTTCACACAAACCATCTTCAATTCACCTATCTATATCAACTACGGCAATATTATTTTACACCAGCAATTTGAACCAGCAGCATTTACTGCCCGTCTTGGTTTAAAAGACCTGAACCTGGTACTGCAACAAGCCTCTGCCGCCAATCATTCAATGCCTGTGGCCAATCTTGTACAGCAACACTTACAAACACTGGTTAATAATGGTAATTCAGAAATTGACTGGTGTGCAGTGTCGAAGGGAGGGGAGTAATTAATATGCAGATTTGTTAATGTGCGGATGTACAAATGCAAGTCCGGAAGTGAATACAAGCTGCGAGCAATAAGCAAGTTGGCAGTTGGCAATTTGCAGTTACAAAAGAATGGTTTGATGGCTATATGGTTTGATTGATATGGATGATAACCATAGAGCTATCTGGCAATTCAGCCATCCTTTTTCACGTTTCACTTTTCACGTTTGACGATATTGCCGACTCACGATCCAACATCTGGTATCCTGTATTTCCGTTTCACGTTTGACATTTCACGATTCACGATCTGGCATCTGGTATCCAGTATCCAGCAACCCACTCACGACTGACGATTCACGACTCACGAACTCATTCACTATTGACTATTCACCACTCACGTTTTCTTACTCACCACTCACCACTCACGTCTCAACCCTCACCTACTTCCTGTCACACACCAACTGCGCTATCCTGGCAATTACATTTTCACGGACAGACTGATTGGCTTCAGCATCGGAAACAAATACCGCGACAGCGAGATGCAGATTATTGCCTAATACAACAATGCCCACATCATTGGTAGCGGCCGTAATACCGTCATTGTTGGTACCGGATGTTCCTGTTTTGTGTGCTACTACCACGTCCTTGCCCAGGAGACCTTTTATCCTTTCGGGCCCGGTAGCTGTTTCTACCATCCATTTCCATAAAAGATCATTGGAAGACTTCTGTAATGCCTTGCCCTGATAAAAGATCTTTAGCAACTGTATCATGGCAACAGGCTCGCACCAGTTGGTATATTGTACACTCCAGGCAGACTGCATCTCTTTTTCGCTTGCTTTTATTGCCATGCCTTTTATGCCAAGACTGCGTATATAACCATCTACCTTTTTAGCTCCGCCAATCTCTTTCAACAAAATATCGCATCCGTTGTTATCGCTTTGAGATACAGTATAGAGCAATAGCTCAGCAATGGTAATATCAAATTCGTCTGTAGTATATTTTTCCAGTAACGGGCTCCATATTTTCACTAAAAGCTCTTTCTTTTTTACGTGTACCTTTTTATTCAGCGAGAGTTTACCACGGTCAACTTCGTTTAAAACGGCCATTGCAATGGGAAATTTGAACACACTTTGCATCGGCAATCGCATAGTACCGTTGAAGGATAATGTATCGCCCGATTCGAGGTTCATTACGGCCACACCTACCTTGCCCTGCGCATCTGCAGCTATCTTTGCAATAGCCGCCCGGGTATCGCCAGGTTGCTGGGCCTGTAGCCGTGAACTGTTCATTACCAACGCAATAGCACAAGGTACAAGGAGCAATTTCATGAGAGGAGTGTTGTGTAAAACTATATTACGCTAAAATTACTAAGACCGTTGTACAGGCAGGTATATTTTATCTTAAATTTTAAAATGAGGCTCCCGGCTGTGCCTTTTTTGTTTTACCTTCGATGGGAATAGTTGTTTAACTAACTAATTTTTGCTATATGTCTAATCGAATCATCCGTAAGGTTGCAGTATTGGGTAGCGGTGTGATGGGTTCGCGGATTGCATGCCATTTTGCAGGAGCAGGACTACAGGTATTGCTGCTGGATATGGTACCCAAAGAAGCAACAGAAAGTACAAAGCCCGCTGAAAGGAATAAGTTAGTAAATGATGCATTACAGGCCGCCGTTAAAAGCAACCCCTCGCCTGTGTACACCAAAGATGCATTGAAGAAGATCAAAACAGGCAACTTCACCGATAACATGAAGGATATTGCCACTTACGATTGGATCATTGAGGTGGTGGTAGAAAGACTGGATATCAAACAATCTATTTTTACTGAAGTTGAAAAGTATCGTAAACCCGGTACATTGATCACCTCTAATACTTCAGGTATTCCTATTCACCTGATGGCTGAAGGAAGAAGTGAAGATTTTAAAAAACATTTCTGCGGTACGCACTTTTTCAATCCTCCGCGTTACCTCCGTTTACTGGAAATTATCCCAACGCCTTATACTGATAAAGAAATAATAGACTTCCTGCTGCATTACGGAGATGTTATTCTCGGCAAAACAACAGTGCTTTGTAAGGATACACCGGCCTTTATAGCCAACCGTATCGGCGTATACGGCATTATGGCCATCTTTGGCCTGATGGACAGCATGAAGCTTACTATTGACGAAATAGACGCCCTCACCGGCCCTATTATTGGCCGTCCTAAGTCTGCAACCTTCCGTACAGCAGATGTAGTGGGTATTGACACCCTGGTAAAAGTGGCAAAGGGAGTAGCAGAGAATTGCCCGGACGACGAACAACGTACAGCCTTTGCGATCCCGGCATGGCTCGATAAAATGGTAACCAATAACTGGCTGGGCGATAAAACAGGCCAGGGATTTTTTGCCAAAAAGAAAAGCGATAAAGGCGAAAGAGAAATATATACACTGAACCTGCAAACATTTGAATACGCCCCAAGGCAGAAACCAAAGTTTGCGACAGTAGAAGCAGCCAAACCTATTGACGACCTGAAAACAAGGTTGAAGGCGCTTTGCACCGGCATGGATAAAGCCGGTGATTTCTACCGCAAGTTCCACTACGGCCTTTTCTCCTATGTATCTCACCGCATTCCTGAAATATCAGACGAGCTGTATCGTGTGGATGATGCTATGATGGCAGGCTTCGGTTGGGAAATAGGTGCTTTTGAAAGCTGGGATGTATTAGGCGTAGAAGGCACTGTAAAGAAAATGAAAGAAGCCGGTTATACTGTTGCACCATGGGTAGATGAAATGCTGGCTGCCGGTATAAGATCCTTCTATAAAGTAGAGAGCGGCAAACGTCTTTACTATGATATCTCTTCAAAAAGTTATAAAGCTTTACCCGGTGGTGATGCCTTTATTGTAATGAAGAACTTTGAGAACCAGACCGTTTGGAAAAACAGTTCCTGCCGCACTTATCATCTTGGCGATGATGTGCTGGGGCTTGAATGGAATACCAAAATGGGCACCATTGGCGGAGAAGTTTTAGAAGGTATTCAGAAATCCATTGCACTGGCTGAAGAAAAATATAAAGGGCTGGTTATTGCCAACGATGCGCCAAACTTTAGTGCAGGCGCCAACGTGGGAATGATCTTTATGCTCGCCATTGAGCAGGAATATGATGAACTGGATATGGCTGTTCGCCTGTTCCAGAACACCACTATGCGTGCAAGGTATTCCGGTGTGCCGGTAGTTACAGCCCCCCATGCATTGTCATTAGGCGGAGCCTGCGAGCTGAGCCTGCACAGTGATAAAGTATGCCCGGCTGCAGAAACCTATATCGGTCTTGTGGAATTAGGTGTAGGCCTGATACCCGGTGGCGGTGGCACCAAGGAGTTTGCTCTGCGTGCAGCAGACGAAATGCATGAGGATGAACCGGAAACCATTACTTTAAAGAACCGCTTCCTCAACATTGCTACCGCTAAAGTAGCCACCTCTGCACAGGAAGGTTTTGAGATGGGCATCTTCCGCAAGGGACATGATGAAGTAGTGATGAACCAGGGTAGACGTATTGCAGAAGCAAAGAAAAGTGTTATTGAATTATATGATAGCGGGTACACCATGCCGGTACAACGTACTGATATCAAGGTATTAGGCCGCCTGGCATTGGGTGCATTGTATGCCGGTATCAATGGTATGTGGCGTGGCAACTATGCAACCGACCATGATGTGCTGGTAGCTAAAAAGCTAGCTTACGTAATGTGTGGTGGCGATCTGACAGAGTATTCTTTCGTAAGCGAGCAATACCTGCTTGATCTTGAAAGAGAAGCATTCCTGTCACTATGCGGTGAAAAGAAAACACTGGAAAGGATACAGAGTGTATTAAAAGGTGGTAAGCCTATACGCAATTAGTTTGCGTCTGATATATTTAGCGTCACATGAGAAAACCAACCGCGCAGCTTTAACCGGCTGCGCTTTTTTATTTAGTACCACTGGCAAATGCCACACAAATACGTTATATTAGTAATCGTCGCTTTACGGAGCAATGACATTGCTGCCGGTTTAATATCAAAACTATGGGCGAAGCAGAATTACAAACGAAAGCACACCAGCTTATTATACGTGCTAATATTTATTGCTATGGTGATGCCGCTTCTAAAGACCTCACTGTAAAAATAGCCGATGATATCGGCAGACACTGGAATGCCCCCAGTGCATCTGTAAACATCCGCCACAACTGGTATCATGTAAAGTTTGATGTGGAAGGTTTCTATGAACCCGATCTTGCACCTGAAACAGTGTGGTACAATGATAATCCCCGTTGCAACTTCTTCAGGATCGAAGAACAGGTAGAAGGCAGCATTTCATATGTAGATGGTATTGGCTGCAATACAGGGATCTTTCTGTTGCCTAACCTGCTGCAAACACCTACTACAGCTGCTCACGAATTTGGTCATACACTGGGGCTGGACCATCCCCGCAACCTGGATATACGTGGTCAGAAGATCCCAGGCATTATGTATCCACGCGGTACTATCTGCGATCCCGAACTGCAATACGACCCCAAAGCAACTCCCGGTGAAAAAGGAGGCACACTGAACCCAGATTACCGGCAGGTGCTGCTGAGTGATATTGAGCTGTTGAAATTACACAGGCTTTCTTTTGATGAACAGGGACTTTCTGCCGTAGGCGGGTTTTCCAGCATTTACCATGAAAAACATTTCTTCCAGGGATAGCCGGTTACTGATAGTTAAAATAAATGTGCATCTTTATAGGGTAAATATCCTTCCATGTCCATTCTTTCTGTCAACAATCTGCAAAAGCATTACGGTCGTGTTCAGGCATTAAAAGGAGTTACATTTTCTGTTCCGGAAGGTTCTGTATTCGGTATCCTGGGACCTAATGGCAGTGGAAAAACAACCCTGCTTGGTATTGTATCAGATATTTTAAGGGCCACAGCAGGCTCTTACAGCCTGTTTGATCAGCCGCCTACTGCAGACCACCGTAAGAATATTGGCACCCTGCTGGAAACGCCCAACTTTTATCATTACCTCAGTGCAGAGCAAAACCTGAAAATAGCAGCGTCCATCAAGCAAAAAGACGTGGGCGATATTGACAGGGTACTGAAAATTGTGAACCTGGAACAATGGAAGAATGCTAAATTCAGCACCTACTCCCTGGGTATGAAGCAGAGACTGGCAGTTGCCTCCTGCTTACTAGGCAATCCGCAGGTATTGATCTTTGACGAACCTACCAATGGCCTGGACCCGATGGGTATTGCTGAAACAAGAGAGCTTATTAAAAAGCTGCACAAAGAAGGTAAAACCATCATCATGGCCAGCCACCTGCTGGATGAAGTAGAAAGAGTTTGTACGCATGTAGCTATCATGCAAAAAGGTATAATCCGTACCTACGGACATGTTGATGAAATATTGGTTACTGATGATATTGTAGAGGTAAGTGCGGGCAACCTGCAACAATTACAATCTATTCTGCAACAATATGCCGGTATCAATAAGATCCAGAACCAGGAACAATACCTGGAACTACATCTCCCCAGCAACACCGCCAACCTGGAGGCAATCAACCGGTATTGTTTTGAGCAGGGCATTACATTAAGTCACCTACGCCTGAACAAGAAAAGCCTGGAACGTAAATTTTTTGAACTTACTCAAGCTAATTAATCATGCTGCATTTACTGAGAATAGAGTGGCTGAAGCTAAAGAATTATAACACCTTCTGGATACTATCAATTCTGTATATCGTCAGCATCTTCGGCGCTAACTTCATTGCCTATCATATCCAGGAATCGATTTACGAAGCCAAGCAGGCCAAGGGAATGGCTGAAATGGTACTGGGCAACAGACCTTATGCATTTCCTGCAGTATGGCAAACTGCTGCCAATGTCAGTGGCTTTGTATTGTTTATCCCGGGTTTGATAATGATCATCCTTATTACCAACGAATACAGCTTTAAAACGCATCGCCAGAATATTATTGACGGGCTTACCCGCAAGCAGTTTATAATGACCAAGATAACTATTGGTTTTATTGGTGCGCTGATCTCTACTATAGTAGTTTTTCTTACAGCTATGATCTTCGGTTTTGCAAGCAGCAGTAGCCCCATTGACTTTGAAAACTTCTATTATATCCCGCTATTTCTTTTTCAATCTACCAGCTATATTATGGCAGCTACGCTGATAGCAATACTGTTGAAACGTGGCGGGCTTGCAATTGGAGTTTATTTCCTGTATTCGGTGGTATTAGAAAACGTAGGAGCAATTATTCTTAATCATTATTTCAATTATATAGGCAGGTATCTTCCACTGGAAACAACGGACGTACTGATCCCATTTCCCAACATCCAGCGTATCAGCAATAAATTTATACCTACGCCAAACTATACTGCTGTATTTATTTTTGCCGTATTCTACCTGGCAGCCTATCTCTTCATTTCAATCAGGAAGTTTAAAACAAGCGACCTTTAGAAGTTAAGTAGTACTATTTCTTTACCAGGTCGCGCAGCGCAGCCTCCAGTGTAGGGAATGAGAACTGGAACCCGCTGTTACTGATCTTTTCGCTGCTTACGGTAGCGCTTTTCAGCACTTCAATACTCATTTCGCCCAGGGCCACTTTCAACAGGAAGGCAGGCACGTAAAAAGGTGTGAAGAACCGACCCTTCACCAGCGTGGCCAGCGTAGTCATTAATGTTTTATTGGAAGCAGGATGAGGCGCCACTGCATTGTACACTCCATTGATACTCTTGTTTTCGATGGCATACAAGATCAGCCTGCATGCGTCATCAATATGGATCCAGCTTACAAACTGTTTACCCCCTCCAAAAAAAGTGGCAAACCCCAGTCGTACAGGC
The DNA here is from genome assembly GCA_047602185.1 of Chitinophagaceae bacterium. Taxonomy (GTDB): domain Bacteria; phylum Bacteroidota; class Bacteroidia; order Chitinophagales; family Chitinophagaceae; genus PMP191F. The sequence continues at coordinate 3,926,803 of JASGHY010000001.1, forward strand.
TTCATAAACTCTTTAAATGCTCCTCCCTTATGACTCAGTACAATACCAAAGCGATACTTTACTAAACGTATGCCGGACTGGCCTACAGGCTCAATGCTTTCCTCCCACTGTTTGCAGGTATCACCAAGAAAATCAGCAAAGGCCGGATCTTCTTCAGTAAACATCTCCTTGCTCTTCTTCCGTTTCTCATCATCTCCGTACCAGCCAATCGCTGCTGCGCTTACAACAGCTTTTACCGTACCGGGAGTTTCCTGCAAAGCTTTTACGATCAATTGCCCGCTTTGCACACGGCTGTCAACAAGCTCCTTCTTTCTTCTTTTACTCCAGCGTTTGTCAGCAACACCCGCACCGGCAAGATTCACAATATAATCTGCCTGTTGTATAGCCCTGGCATCAATAGTCTGTTTGGCAGGGTCCCAGGCAGCATAAGACACCTTACCTGCCGCAGCTTTGGGATGACGTGTTAAAATGATCACATCATATCCTTTGCTTACAAGTAATTCAGTTAATGCTGAGCCTATTAAACCAGTTCCGCCAGTAATCAGTACTGTTGCCATTAAGTATTGGATTTGCTTTCTACAAAATTAAACTATTCAAGGTATAAGGTTTAAAGTATAAGGTCCCCTGGTGCAGCAGCGTGAAAGATCTTATAAAACAAAACACAAATCTTTCAGCTCTACACATGATGCCTTTTTCCTTTAGCCTTTCTAATGTACCTTATAAAAAAGAACCCCTCCCGGGCAAAACGGGAGGGATTATACAACTAAAAACAACAATCGCTGCGTTTAAAACAGTCCTTTATAATAATCCGATGGCTGTTGCTAACCGGAGCGTAAGGCACGGAAAATATATTAATCAGGATTCTTACCATCCAGGAATGTGTTGATGGTAGAGATCTGAGCATTATTGTTCTCATCTGACTTTACTTCGTAATTGCTGTAGAAATTCTCAACGCTGGAGATCGTGTTGTAGAGTTCCAAATTGCGGCGGATGTATGCCGGCACAGTCTCAAACTCGTTGTTAGGGTCTGCAGCATTAATATTGAACGAAAGATTGCGCAATTTCTGAATTCGTTCTGCTGCCCGGCGTTTTTGTTCTTCTGCCACGTCCTGCATTGCAGGGTCCTCGGCAGATCCTATGCCACCACTAACAGGTTGTTGAATTTGATGGGCCACGGGCTCATCCGCCGCCGGAATGTTATCTCTGAATACCAGTTGCATATCATCGGAAGCATCTTCTTCCTTTGGCTTTTGATAACGACTGGCATCCAGACGCGGTCCACTCACTGAAGAGTGATCAGGGTTGGATTCCTGTTTCGGCGGTTCTGCATAAATATTGGAAGGCTTGGCCAAGTATCCTCCAGGCGCTGCAGACGCTGAAGAATTATTTTCACTTTTACGTGGTTGCGGAGATTGCTGATGAACACTGCCGGTATTGATCCTTTCGACAGGCTGCACAGGTGCAGATGGTTGCGAAAGTACCCATTCGATACGTTCATTATCATCCTTTTTATCCACTTGCTTGTCCACAGTAGTTTTACTAAGCTCTTCCTTCGTAAAAAGCACCAGTGGTGTTGATGATGGATTAGCATCCATATCTACCAGCTTTGGTGCAAACTCCTCTTTCACAATTGGTTCTTCTTTCTTTTCAGCAATTGGTGATGTTGGAGAAGCTTCAGGAGGTGCAGACGATACTTTAGCTTCCGGCGAACTTAATGTTAACAGTATTTTTTCTTCCTTCTTTACGTTCTCTTTCTGTGCTTTTTCCTTTACAAAAGGGTCTTTATGTTCAAAGCCTGTTGCGATCAGCGTGATACCGATCTTATCGCCCAGCGAATTATCGTATCCCATACCCATGATCACATCTGTGCCTTCACCTGCCTGGTCGAGCAGGTAGCTTTGAATAATATCAACTTCATCCATTGTAAACTCATGCTCGCCTTCGGCAGAGTTGATATTGATAAGGATCCATTTGGCACCACGGATATCATTATCATTCAGCAATGGTGAATTCAATGCGTCTTCAATGCAACGCAATGCACGGTCTTCGCCACCGCAGGCGCCATTACCAAGAATGGCAACACCACCGTTGCGCATTACAGTGCATACATCCGCAAAGTCAACGTTGATCTGGCCGGTACTGTTGATCACATCTGTGATACATTTTGCAGCAGTAGCCAATACATTATCGGCTTTTTCAAAAGCCTCTTTCATTTTCAGGTTACCAAACTGGTGGCGCAACTTGTCGTTACTGATCACCAGCAGGGTATCTACATATTGTTTCATTACCCGGATACCCTCTTCTGCCTGCAGTTGCCTTTTCTTTCCCTCGTAAGAGAAAGGCGTGGTAACAATGCCTACAGTAAGGATGCCCAGGTCTTTACATATTTTAGAAATAATAGGCGCACCACCGGTACCGGTTCCTCCACCCATACCTGCAGTAATGAAGGCCATTTTAGTATTTACCTCCAGTATCTGCTTTATTTCTTCCAGGCTTTCTTCCGTTGCCTGACGACCGATATCAGGATTAGCACCTGCACCCAATCCCTGGGTAAGGTGTGGCCCTAACTGCACCTTGTTAGGCACATGGCTTTGCGCAATGGCCTGTGCATCGGTATTACAGATAATGAAGTTCACGCCCTCAATCTGCTGGCTGAACATGTGGTTCACAGCATTACTGCCACCACCACCCACACCAATTACTTTTAGTATGGATGATTTCTCCTTCGGTAAATCAAACTGAATCATAGCTTTCGATTTATGTCTCACAGAGCCTCACTCACCCGAAAGGCCTTCAAGAGACTATTAGAATAACAGGTTAGTAAAAACTTAAGTACGAAATATGAAATACGAAGTACGAATGCCTGTATTTCCGATCATGTACTCTATTGAAAAATTTCCGGAACTGAAGTACGAAGTATGAATTAAAGCATTCTGTATTTAGTACTTCGCATTTTCTCACTTACAACGCATGGTCTTCTTCTTCTTTGAACAAGTCGATAATGCCGTCTTTAAACTTGCCCCAGAAGTCTTTGATACCTTTACGATTCCTTACTTTTTCGGCCTGTAATTCTTCTTCGGTTATTATTTCTTTTTCTTCTGTTACTGTATCCGTTTTCTTTAAGTTCTGTGGTACTTCTACTTTTCTGAACTGGTGCTCAAAATGCTTGCGGTTATTTTCATAATCGCTGTAGCCTTTTAAGATCAGGCCAATACAGGTAGAGTATGTTGGTTTGGCCAGCTCTTCAATATGCCCTGCAGCCAGGTGTTCTGTAGGGAACCCTATGCGTGCATTTAAACCGGTAACATATTCAGTAAGCTGGATCAGGTGTTTCAGTTGCGCACCGCCACCTGTTAACACGATACCACCGTTCAGGGTTCTGCCATCCAGGCCCACCTGTTTCAGGTGGTAGGTAACAAAATCCATGATCTCATTCATACGTGCCTGGATAATATTGGCCAGGTTTTTTACGCTGATCTCTTTGGCAGGCATACCGCGCAAACCGGGGATGGTAATGAAAGCATTTGTTTTTGCTTCGTTAGCCAGTGCGCTACCGAACTGTACTTTCATTTGCTCAGCCTGTGTTTTCAACACACCTAAACCGGTCTTAATATCGTTTGTGATGTTTTCACCACCGAAAGGAATTACCGCTGTATGCTTCAGGATACCTTCATAAAAAACAGCGAGGTCGGTAGTACCACCACCAATATCAACGATAGCAACACCAGCTTCCAGGTCTTCCTGTCCCATTACGGCTGCAGCAGAAGCCAGTGGCTGCAATACGAGGTCCTTTGTTCTGAGACCGCTTTTATCAACAGCACGGTTAATGTTGCGGATAGCATTTTTATCGCCGGTGATAATGTGGAAATTAGCGCCCACTTTTACACCGCCGTACCCTATCGGGTTGGGAATGTTCTGAAAGTTGTCTACAGTAAATTCCTGCGGGATCACATCAATGATCTGATCACCTGCAGGGATATATGTTTTGTATTGGTCAGCAATTAACTGATCAATTTCGCGTTGAGTAATTTCATCGTCTGTCTGGTGACGAACAATATCACCACGTGTTTGCAGACTTTTAATGTGATGGCCTGCAATACCAACGTAAACTTCGCTGATCTCCAGGTTGGGGTTAGATGCATAGCAATTGTCAAGCGCCATACGAATGGCCTTGATCGTTTCATCAATATTCAATACCTGGCCGTGCTTCACACCATTGGAGTTGGCTCGTCCAAAGCCAATAACCTCCAGCTTGCCAAACTCATTCTTACGTCCTGCAATCGCTGCAATCTTCGTGGTACCGATGTCGAGCCCAACGATGATAGGTTGTTCATTGTTCATAATGTATCCTGTTTTTAGTTGTTCTGTCATATTTAGTGTGTTCCGCCCGGGCGAAACTATTTTCCCTTTTAAATCCTGAACCTTGCTCTTAATGCTTCTTATTACGGGTAGGCATTACAGCTTTAGGTTTCCTGGCCGCTGCCGGTTTGGCTGCAGGCTTGTTCTTTTGCCCGCTTGTTGCGCGGGAAGACTCATAGGGTTTTGTTTTCACGGGTGGATTAGCAGGGCTGGCAATCGTGCTGGTAACGGATACTGTATTGGAATCTTTAACTGGTTTTTCATTATTTGTAACCGCTGCTGTTGCTCCATCATTCATCATAGCCTGTTGCTGCACTGCGTTGGATGAAGCGATCATTGCTGCCACATTGCGCACAGCCTGTAAAGAGTCGTACCTGCTCATGGGCGCTCCCTTCTTTATTCCAATCACCTGCTTATCGTACTGCACATTGATCCGCTCATAGGCATTCATCCCTGTTTTATTCAACACCTGCTGGTAAAATCGCAACAGGCGTTTGAACTTTTTCTCATAATCACTGCCATCGCCAAACTCTACTACATGGCTTCCGATGGTAGGTATTATTTCAAAAGTGCGTACAGGTGTAATATCGATCTGTGATACCTGTGCCATCCAGAAAGGGTCTTTCAGAATGAACGCACTTAATTGTTTTACCTGCTGTACCAGTAGACTATCTGCTCCGCGTAGTTTTATCTTCTCCGTGGGATAGCTGGTAAATACCGGTACCCGTGCTGATAACTTTTCCGACAAAGGCAATTGTTCTCCGCTGCTGTCAACATAAAAACTATTGCCGCCTACAGTAAATATTCGTGCCACAGGTTCTCTCTCTTCTACTTTTACCTGTAGCATTTCGTTGTTATCAAAGAACAGCTCTACATTTTTAACCCAGGGATCTTTCTCCATCCGCTCTTCAATCCTGCGCAGGTCTATCTCCTGTATTGGTTTTCCTTTTAATACTACGGTTCCGTTTTTTGTAAGCAGGTCCACCACATCTTTTTTGTTCATGAACCATTGCTCTTTGGGACCGGAGATATCTACCGCATATCCTTCACAAACCTGGTGATTACGCGACCTGATGGCTGCAATCAATAAAATGAGTACTCCGGAACCGGCAATCAGCCAGAATCCGACAATGATCATTTTCCTGATGCTACGTTTGATCTTCATAATTCAGTACAGGCTCTCTTAATTAGTTTTCTATCATATTCCTGATCGGCAGTACCAACGCATCAATATCTCCCGCTCCGGCCGTTATCAAAAGACCTCCGTTCTGTTGTAATGAAGGCACATATTCTTTTTGTATCCAGTTCAGCAACTCTTCCTTGCCCAGGATCTTTTTTCCCGGGTTGTGCATCTGCGACGTTATCAGCTCACTGGTTACACCTACCACCGGTAATTCCCTTGCAGGGTAGATCGGTAACAATACTACTTCATCTGCCAGGTCAAGACTTTCAGCAAACTCTGCCGCAAAATCTTTTGTTCTGCTGAACAGGTGCGGCTGAAAGATCACCGTACACTTCATTCCTTCAAACAACTTTTTTGCACCACTGATCAATGCTCTCAACTCTTCAGGGTGATGTGCATAGTCATCAACAAACACTACACCGTTCTTATCTTCCGACTGTTTATTAACAATGTATTCGAATCTTCTTTTTACACCTTTGAACTCAGCTACTGCCACACGGATCTTTTCTTCTTCTATTCCAAGATGTCTTGCAACACCAATAGCGGCAGTAATATTTTCAACATTGTGCAATCCACCCATGTTCAGGGTAATATCACGCAAGGTCTCATTTTTCAATACCACATCGAATGTATAAGAGCCCTGGAACATGCGAATGTTGGTGCTGTACACATCTGCCACTTTATTCTCCACGCTGTACTGCTGTACAGAAGGCGCTTTCAGTTCGGCTCCTCTTGGCAAACCTGCTTTGTGCAGTAATAAGCCCGAAGGTTTTATTTTTCCTGCAAAACTGATAAATGCTTCTTCCATTGCTTCCGGCGTTCCGTAAATATCCAGGTGGTCTGCATCCATTGCTGTTATTACAGCAATATCAGGATTGAGCTTCAGGAAACTACGGTCGTACTCATCAGCTTCCACCACACACACATTGCGCTTATCGCTCCAGTAATTACTGTTATAGTTTACTGCAATACCGCCCAGGAAAGCATTACAACCATACCCCGTATGACGCAGGATATGTGCGATCATTGTTGTAATAGTCGTTTTGCCATGCGTTCCGGCAACACAGATATTAAAAGAACTGTTTGTGATAATGCCCAGTACATCACTACGTTTCAATACAGGGTAATCATTTTGCTGGTAATACAGCAACTCCTTATGATCTTTCGGCACAGCCGGCGTGTACACTACCAGTTGTACATCTTTAGGTATCAGATCCGGTCTGTCTTCATAATGTACCTCAATGCCTTCTTCTACCAGTTTCTTTGTTAAAGGCGTTTCAGTCTTATCGTACCCGCTTACGGATTTACCGTGAAAATTGAAATAGCGGGCCAATGCACTCATCCCTATACCACCGATGCCTATAAAGTAAACTTTCTGTATGTCTTCAAACTTCGTCACCTGGTTATTGCTGATTTCTTATTTCAAGTTTCTTGTTTCTGATTCGGTCACTAAGGTTGTCCTGCCAAAACCTAATTCCTCATTAACTAATTTGCTTCAATACCTCCCCTGCAATCACTTCATCTGCATTTGTTACGGCCAGCTTACCGATATGCTGCACCAGTGTGCTCTGCAATTGGTCGTTCTTTGCCAGTTCTATTACAGCCGGAACCAGTTTATCTTTTGCTTCACTGTCCTTTATCATCAGTCCGGCTTCTTTACTTACCAGGTTTTGAGCGTTCACTGTCTGGTGATCTTCCGCTGCAAACGGAAACGGAACAAAGATCACCGGCTTTTTTACCACGCACAGTTCAGCAATTGCCATCGCTCCTGATCTTGACACCACTATATCTGCTGCGGCAAAGGCATTTTCCATCTGCGTTATAAAATCATTGGTCCAGATATTCTTTTTGCCGCTTGTTATCTCTTTCGCTCTTGCGGCATACGGTTTACCAGTTTGCCATACCAGTTGAATATTATTCTTTTCAAACAGGTCAATATGCGCGTCTATTGCTTCGTTGATCCCTTTGGCGCCTAAGCTGCCGCCGGTTACCAGTACAGTTTTCAATGCCGGGTTTAATCCAAAGAAGGCAATACCCGCATCCCTGCTCACCGTGCTTTGTACTATATTACTGCGCACCGGGTTGCCGGTAATTAAGATCCTGTCTGCCGGGAAAAACTTCTCCATTCCATCACTTGCCACAAAAACCTTTGCTGCGTTTTTTCCCAGCCAGATATTTGACTTACCGGCAAAAGAGTTGGACTCATGAATAAATGTTGGTATTCCTTTGGACTGTGCATATTTCAGCACAGGGAAACTGGAATAGCCACCCACACCAATCGCCGCATCAGGTTTGAAGAAATTGATGATCCGTCGTACCTGCATAAAGCTCTTGATGAGCTTAAATGGCAAACCAATGTTCTTTATCAAAGAGCTGCGGTTGAATCCCGCAATATCCAATCCTTCAATTTTATATCCTGCCTGTGGTACTTTCTCCATTTCCATTTTGCCTTTGGCACCTATAAACAAGATCTCAACACCGGGTTGTTGTTTTTTAAGTGCATTGGCAATGGCGATAGCCGGGAAAATATGACCGCCTGTTCCACCACCTGCTATGATAATTTTCTTGCTCACTTTTTATTTATGCTTTATGCTACTGCCGGTTGAGCATCATCTGCTGCGGCAGCTTTTTCTTTCTCTTTACCTTTTTCCTTTCCTTCTGTTTTCTCTACGTTACGTGCCACACTCAGGATAATGCCGATTGAGAAACAGGTAAACAGGAACGAGCTACCTCCCATACTTACCAGTGGTAAGGTTACACCTGTTACAGGGAAGAGGTTTACCGTTACTGCCATATTGATCAGCGCCTGTATCACCAGTGTAAAGCTCAACCCTAACGCAAGAAAAGCCCCGAATGCATAGGGACATTTCCTGAAGATCCTGATACTCCTGAAAAGAAATACCAGGTACACAAAAAGGATAAAGGCCCCTCCCACCAGGCCGTACTCTTCAATGATGATGGCAAAGATGAAATCAGAATAAGGGTGCGGCAGAAAGTTCCTCGTTTCACTGTTGCCGGGTCCTTTGCCCAGTAAACCACCTTTTGCTATAGCGATCTTAGCCTGGTTTACCTGGTAGTTATCATCCTTGTCACCGTCTTTATTATCGTAAATAAAGTTCTGCACCCTTTTGATCCACGTTGGCATCCTCGCTACTTCTACAAAGGAGGGCAGTTCCTTACTTTTTCCTTCTTCTTTATCATAATAGGCTACGGCAAACAATACCAGTATCATTACCGGTATAGCAGCCACGCCCATCGTCATCAGCAAATGTTTCGAACTTACACGTCCGATAAACATCAGCAACATACTGGTGGCCCCGATCAGCAAAGCTGTTGACAGGTTGGCCGGGGCAATCAGTACACAAATGATAATTACCGGCAGCATTACCGGTAAAAATCCCTGTTTAAAATCTTTTATCACATCCTGCTTCTTGCTAAGCAGCCGGCTCAGGTACATGAACAAGGCCAGTTTTGCAAGGTCGGATGTCTGGAACGTCAGGTTAATGATCGGTAGTCGTATCCATCGGCTTCCCTCGTTCAATGTAACCCCAAAGAACAAGGTGTAAATGAGCAAAGGCACTGAAAGTAAAAAAAGTATCCTTGCCGCTTTTGAATACACCGTATAGTTTACCCTGTGCGAAAAATAGATCACCAGCAAACCAACGATCATGAATGCGATCTGCTTAAACAGGTACACTTCTGTATTGCCACGATTGTACTTATACGCCAGTAAACCGGTAGAGCTATACACTACCAGCATCGATACCAGCGCCAGTATCAACACCACGGCCCAGATCACTCTGTCACCTTTCGTTCTGTTAAAAAAAATCTGATCCATATCAGTTGGCAGTTTTCAGTTGTCAGTTTGCAGTTGGTCACTTCCTACGCAGCCGGCACGCCGTACTTATAGGGATTGACTATCATATCCTGCAACAACTTTCCAACTTCTTCACTTTTATTTAAAAGGTCTTTATACTCTTCCTCTTTCACATAACCGCAGGCCAGACCAAAATCGAGCCATGTTTGCGTTTCCGTATTCTCCATATCCGAATCTGTGATCTTCGCTACAAAATGCGCCGCGTATCTCCTTTTTCTATACCCCTCTGCTATGTTGGCACAAACGGCACGGGAACTACGCACGATCTGATCCGTCAATGAATACTTTTCTTCTTTCGGAAAAGTCTTTACGATTTCAAAAATCTCCATAGCCAGTGCAAAAGCCCTCTTATACACTATCAAATCACGAAACGTACCCATGTAAAAGGTTTTTGTACGCTTCTAATCACTCAGCCATTAACTGCTAACTGCCAATTGCACACTGCCCACTCTGTATTCCGCTACTGTATTCAACTTACAACCTATAACTTATTACCTATAACCTCTTAAAGTTCTCTCACTGCCTGCTTAAACTGATCACCACGGTCTTCGTAGTTCTTGAACAGGTCAAAGCTGGCGCATGCAGGGCTCAGCAATACCACATCTCCTTTATTGGCAAAATGAAATGCTGCTTTCACCGCTTCTTTTGCACTGGTAGTATTTACCATCAGGGGCACATCATTCTGGAAAGCTTCATGAATAGGTCTGTTATCAGTTCCCATACACACGATCGCTTTCACTTTCTCTTTCACCAGGTCGTGCAAAATGGAATAATCATTTCCTTTATCAACCCCACCCAGGATGAGGATCGTTGGTTTATCCATACTTTCCAGAGCATACCAGGTACTGTTTACATTGGTAGCTTTACTGTCGTTAATAAAAGTAACGCCACGTACCGTAGATACAGGCTCCATACGGTGAGCCAGGCTCTCAAAACTCTCAATTGCTACCCGTATCTTTTCTTTCCTGATACCCACTGTAGCTGCTGCAATACCGGCTGCCATAGTATTGTATTGATTATGTTTCCCCTTCAGGGTAAAATCGTGAACGCTCATCTGCATTTTCTCATCGCCGTTTACGGTTACCGTCATCTGGTCGTTAACTGTAAAGGCTCCCCGGTTGAGTTCTTTGCTCATAGTAAATGGTAGTGGGTTAGAATTGATAGTATACTTTCCAATATATTTCATCGTTACAGGATCATCTTCACAGTAAATAAAGTAGTCCTGCGGCGTCTGGTTCATCACAATGCGAAACTTACTGTCGATGTAATTTTCAAAATGGTAATCGTAACGATCCAGGTGGTCTTCAGTGATATTGGTGATAATGGCGATGTCAGGTCTGAATTCTTTGATGTCATCCAGTTGAAAGCTGCTGATCTCAGCTATATACCAGGGCTTCGGGTTTTCTGCTACCTGCCGGGCAAAGGAGTATCCTATATTGCCTACCAGTGCACAATCCAGTTCGCCAGTTTTACAAATGTGGTACAACAGTGATGTTGTGGTGGTTTTACCGTTACTGCCGGTGATCCCTACAATTTTACTGTTGCCTTTATAGCGATAAGCAAATTCTATTTCACTGATAACCGGGATGCCTTTCTTACGGATCTTCTTTACCAGCTCATTCTTTTCCGGGATACCCGGGCTCTTCATCACTTCATCCGCATTCAGCACCAGTTCTTCAGTGTGCTTACCACCTTCATAGGGAATATTGTGTTCCTGTAGATCGTGGAGGTACTTGTCTTTAATAGGTCCGCCGTCAGACACAAACACATCGTAACCTTTTTGCTTACCTAAAATGGCAGCACCAATCCCACTTTCACCAGCACCTAATATGACAAGACGTTTACTCATGACCTGCACCTTTTTTTGATCTACATAGTCTTCTACCGGATTAAGGGGGTTTTTCGCTAGTTTGAACTTTTACTGCACCACAATCTCTTTCTTCATGGTTTTTCCATGGATCGAATTCAAGAGGCGTGGTTTTTCAGCAACATTTTCATAGTTCCTTTTCCAAAGTACTTTCAACGGGTACCTGCTATCTTATTTTCAGGGTTACGATCGAAAACATGATACAGAGTATGGTTACAATCCAGAACCTTGTTACAATTTTAGCTTCGTGATAACCAAGCTTCTGGTAATGATGATGCAACGGACTCATTAAAAAGATCCTTCGCCCCTCTCCATATTTCTTCTTCGTGTATTTGAAATAACTGACCTGCAGGGTTACACTCAACACTTCTACCAGGAACACACCGCAGAATATAGGGATCAGTAATTCCTTGCGAACAATAACTGCCAGTGCTGCAATAATACCTCCCAGCGTTAAGCTGCCTGTATCGCCCATAAATACCTGAGCGGGATAAGCATTGTACCACAGAAAACCAACACAGGCACCTATCATTGCACCAATAAAGATGGACAGTTCACCCAGGTTGGGGATGTACATGATATTGAGGTATTCGGCAAACCGGAGGTTACCACTGGCATAGGCAAAGATGCCCAGACAGGCCCCGATGATCGCACTTACCCCTGTTGCCATGCCATCCAATCCATCCGTTATATTGGCCCCGTTGGATACTGCGGTGATAATGAAGATCACAATCACCATGTACAACAGCCACGTGAAGCCTCTTAATGCTACAGGCAATAATTTTGAATAGTTGAACTCATGCGTTTTCACAAACGGGATGGTAGTTACCGGCGCATCGGCCACTACAAAATATTGATCTTTCCCATCCAGCTTCACCACTTTCACACTGTCCTTGTTCTGCTGGGTTATTACACCGGTATATTCACGCCATGTTTTTGTATTGCTGTTGAACAGTACGGTAGCAGCCACCACAATACCCAGTACAACCTGCCCCAATACTTTAAACCAACCTGCCAGTCCGTCCTTGTCACCTTTTTTATAAGGAATGCCCTGTTCTTTTGCCAAACGCTTTGCACGCAGTTTCAGGTAATCATCCAGAAAACCTACAATACCCAGCCAGATGGTGGCAAAGATCATCAGGCGGATATATGCCTTATGCAGATCTGCCAGTAACAAGGTAGGCACCAGGATCGCCAGGATAATGATAAGGCCACCCATAGTAGGCGTTCCTTTTTTCTGCTGCTCACCTGCCAGGCCAAGATCTCTTACCGTTTCGCCTACCTGTTTTTTGCGCAGGTAGTTGATCAGCTTTTTACCAAACACGGCCGAAATCACCAGCGATAGAATTACCGCTATCAATACCCTTGAAGTAATGAACTGAAACAGTGCACTACCGGGGTATTTTACTCCCATTTGTTTTAACCACTCCGTTAGTTGGTATAGCATACCTGGTTATATTTGGATAAGAGGCCGAAAGAGTAAAAGAGATAAAGAGCCCTTTATTCTTTACACCACCACCTCAACGCCTTCTACTATTTTATTTGAATTTGAAAAATTGTCCCGTCCCTTTATAACCCGTCAACCTCTTTTGCATCTTCCCTCTTTAATGCTTTTAGCAAACTGAAAGCAAAGAGTGAATAAAGTTGCTGAACACACCCAGCTTTTTCCTTATTCTTTTTGCGGTTTGGTCTCTTTGATGCACTCTTTCACTTTATCACTCCTGCTTACTTCCAGCTATATGTAACCGTCCATATTACTCGATACTCATTGTGGCACGTCCTATCTTCATCTATTCTTCAAACATCCTGCCTTATATTTTATCTCTCGTACAACTCTATCATTTCGCGCAATACTTCTTTATCGTCAAAATGATTCTTTACGCCTTTTATCTCCTGGTACTTTTCGTGCCCTTTTCCTGCTATCAGTATAATATCTTCCGGTTTTGCGAGGTTAACAGCCGTTTTAATTGCTTCTTTTCTGTCAACTATAGAGATATATTTCCTTCGCATCGCAGCATTCAGTCCTGTTTCCATATCACGTAAGATCTGTTCGGGATCTTCGCTGCGCGGATTATCAGAGGTAAAAATTACTTTGTCGCTGTGTTCACACGCTACCATGCCCATTACAGGACGTTTGGTAGTATCCCTGTCGCCCCCGCAACCCACCACGGTAATGATCTGCTCGTGTCCGTGACGTACTTTTTTAACAGTTGCCAGTACATTCAGCAACGCATCGGGCGTATGTGCATAATCCACAATACCGATGATCTTTTCTTTGGGAGACACGATATAATCAAACCTGCCTTCAGCACCACTCAGCACGCTCAGGCAGCGTAATACTTCCTGTTTGTCTTCGCCCAGGCAAATCGCCGCACCATATACAGCCAGCAGGTTGTAAGCATTGAACTCACCAATTAACCTGAAGTGCACTTCCTGGTCATTGATCAGCATTACCAGTCCTGTAAGACCATTTTCAAGGATCTTTCCTTTGAAGTCGGCCATGGTGCGCAGGCTATAGAAGTACTTTTTGGCACTTGTATTCTGCAGCATTACCGGCCCACGTTTGTCATCTGCATTGGAAATAGCAAATGCACCGGAAGGCAATGAGTCAAAGAACGATTTCTTTACCCGGATATATTCATCAAAGGTTTTGTGATAATCCAGGTGATCATGCGTGATGTTGCTGAAAATACCACCGGCATATTGCAAGCCTGCAATCCTGTGCTGGTGTATAGCATGTGAGCTTGTTTCCATGAACACATGTGTACAGCCTGCATCCACCATCTGTTTCAGCAAAGCATTGAGGTTAATGGGATCAGGGGTAGTATGCGTTGCCGGTACTACCACATTACCTATATGGTTGTCAACAGTGCTGAGCAAACCACATTTATAACCCAATGCTGAAAAGAGCTTGTATAATAAAGTAGCAATGGTTGTTTTGCCATTGGTACCTGTTACGCCTACCAGTTTAATTTTCTCAGAAGGGTGACCATAGAAATTGTGCGCTATAAAACCAGAGGCAGCATGACTATTGTCTACCTGTATATAAGTCACTCCGTCCTGCAACGTAGCGGGCAATTGTTCAGCCACAATAGCTACAGCTCCCTGCTCTATTGCTTTGGCGATATACTGATGCCCGTCTGCATGCACACCTTTTACAGCAATGAACACAGTTCCCTTCTGCACCTGTCGCGAATCCGTTTGCAGATCATTCACCTCAACAGCCGTACTGCCGTGTGTTGCGCGGATCGCTACCTTATATAATATGTCCTGTAAAATGGCCACTATGGATTCAATTCAATAATTACCGATTGTTTTTTCTCTATCACAGTTCCGGGAGCTATGCTTTGTGTTTTCACCTTTCCTCTCCCTCTTGTATCCACTTTCACATTCATATTTTCCAGCAAGTACAAAGCATCTTTCAATCCCATTCCTCTTACATCAGGCATTGCTTTGACACCTACTGTCTGCTCGTTCAATACCGGTTTATAATTTACAGGGTATAATCTTGCCCAATCGCCTTTGCCGGAATCTGCATATTGCCATTGCAATACATCCAGCACCTGCTTCATATCATCACGCGAACCGGCGAACAGATAACCACTGCTGTCTTTTTTCAAAGAAGGGCGCGTTACTACATTATCTTTCTCCACATGCGCCGCGTATAATTTATCTGCGATCTCTTTAAATACCGGACCTGCAATCTTTGCCCCGTAATACACAGTGGCAAAAGGCTTGTTCCTGATCACTACTATACAACTGTACTGCGGGTTCTCTGCAGGGAAGTACCCGGCAAAAGATGACTGATAAATATGATCTGCATATCCCCTGTTACCATCGGCTACCAGGGCTGTTCCTGTTTTGCCGGCTACCTTGTAAGGGGCACCTGCAAACAGTCCGTAACCGGTACCATTGGGCTCCTGGCACACTCCATTCAAACACTCTTTCAACAACTGCAATGTGCGTGAGCTGCAGATACTATCTATTGCCACATGTGGTTCATTCTGGCGGATCACCTGTCCATCCTCCTGGATAGTATTTACCAGGTATGGCTTCATCATCTTACCATCATTTGCCACTGCGTTGTACAGCATCAGGGTCTGTAAAGGGCTCACCATCACTTCATATCCAAAACTCATCCAGGGAACAGAGGTAGCGCTCCATGTTCTTGACTTCGGTGTTTTTACCACCGGAGGTGTTTCGCCCAATACATCAATGCCTGTGTACTGATTAAAATGCAGCTTTTTCAGATGTTCAATGAACTGATTGGGATTTCTTGCATAATTGGCCATTGCCAGTTTTGCCATCCCCACGTTAGAACTCATTTTGAAGGCTTCTTTTACAGTTACCTCGTGTCCATGGTTCTCTGTATCAAATACCGTTCTGCCATTCACCTGCCATTGTCCACCTTCCAGGTCCACGTGCTGGTTGAGCGATATATACTTATCTTCCAGCAACGAAAGCATGGTAGCCAGTTTGAAAGTAGACCCCGGCTCTGTTGCCTGTATAGCATAATTAAGATCTTCACCGTAGCTGCCGTCATCTCTCCTGCGCAGGTTAGCAATAGCTTTTATCTTCCCTGTCTTCACTTCCATTACCAGGCAGGTTCCTTCGCGACACTCATTTTCCGTCATCACCTTCAGCAAAGCATTCTCTGCAATGTCCTGTATGTTTACATCCAGCGTAGTGATAATGTCTTTTCCATTCTGTGGCTCTATCTCTGAACCATCTACCGGTACAAAAACACCTACTGCTATTTTGCGCATCAATCTTTTACCACTTTCACCACGCAGCAGAGAGTCGTATGTTTTTTCGAGACCCACATTGGTATTGCGCATTTTACCGCCGCTATCTATATAGGCTCTCGATAAACCGATGGTCCTGTTGGCCAGTAATCCGAATGGATTCAAACGCTTGTCTTTTACTTCGGCCACAAAACCACTTTTATCTTTTCCCTGGCGAACCAGTGGCAATGCACGCAACTCTTTGTATTGCTGAAAAGAGATATTGCGTTTCAGCAAATAGTACCTGTCTTTTTTACGGTAACCAGCCTGCAACTTTCTTCTATAGTCTGCTGCCGTCTGGTCTTTGAAAAGATCTGCCAATCCTATTGAAAGAGAATCCAGGTTTTCTTTGAATCGCTTTCCATCCTTCTCACGTAATCCATCTGCCTGGAAGTCTATATAAATATCAAAGTATGGGATGGAGGTACTTAACATACTGCCATCTTCACTATAGATGGTACCACGCTGCGCATCTATCTCTACAAATCTCTGCTGCTGTTGCTGTGCCTGGCCAATCCAGTACGAACCCTGCACCTGCTGTATGTACACCGCTCTTCCCAGGATCAAAACGCTGAATACCACGATGCCGATAAAGGCCAGGTACACTCTCCACAATATGTCGCGTTTTACTTCCAAGGATTTGTTTAAAGTTTAAAGCGCAAGGTTTAAAGCATAAAGTCTAAGGCACCCTATTGCAAGATCAACTTCAATACTCAGTATTACTTACAACTTATAACCTATAACCTGCTACTTACTTCACACTATCTGTTATTATTACCGGGGGAACCGTCAACTCTTTCAACCCAAGCGGCTCTACCGCTTTTGCCAGCTCACTTTGTTTGCTGCGGAACATTACTTCACTCTTCAGCGTCTTATACTCATACTGCATTTCCTTCAGCTCTTTATTCGCTTTGTTGATACTGCGAATTGTTTTGTCGGCATAATGCCCATTGTAGATATATACTACTGCAAGCGCTGAAAGGAACATGAAGAAGGGAATGTTTTTCAATATCCACTGATACCCGAACACCTTTCGCCAGTGTTTGCGGGCCTCTTTCGCTTCCTTCTCTTCTTTTATCTTTTGTTCCTCTGTCATTGTGGCCTGATTAGAAATTAGCGGCTGAACAGTTTCTAACCATCCAACCGCTAATGAAAATTGCTTAATTTCTCAAGCAGCTCTCATATGGATAATGCGATTTTATCTCTATAGTAATAAGTTCGAAGTAAGAAATACGAAGTACGAACCCCTATCTCCTCTTGTCAACTTTTCAACCTGCCAACAGCTTTTCCACTAACACCTAAAACCTAATCCCTAACACCTGTTGACTCATCTGTACACCACCATTACACTTTCTCCGCAACCCGCAACTTCGCACTGCGCGAACGCGGATTCCTTCGCAATTCCTCTTCACCTGCAACGACCGGCTTTTTAGTGATTACTTTTAAAGGAGATTCAGGAGTGTTTCTGCCGAAAGGATCTTCTACTTCTTCCTCAAAGCTTCCTTTACGGAAAAAGTTTTTTACTACTCTGTCTTCCAATGAGTGGAATGTAATAATAGCAACACGACCTCTAGACTTCAGCAATTCGGGAACCTGCTGCAACATTTCTTTCAACGCACCCAATTCATCATTCACTTCTATTCGCAGCGCCTGGAATACCTGGGCAAAGTATTTGTGAGGATTTCCCTTCACCACAGAATGTATAGCACTTTTAAAATTGGCAATGGTTTGCAGTGAAACAGTTTGTCGCACCTGTACAATAACCCTCGCCAGGGTTTTCGCATTCGTTACTTCGCCATACTGCTCAAACAATTTGTGCAGCTGCTGTTCGGAATACGAATTCACCACTTTAAAAGCCGTCAACTCCTGCCGCTTATCCATCCGCATATCAAAATCACCATCAAACCTTGTAGAAAAACCACGCTCTGCTTCATCAAACTGGTGACTACTTACACCCAGGTCGGCCATAATGCCATCTACCTGTGTTACCTTATTCAGGCGCAGAAACCGTTGCAGGTAACGAAAGTTGTGCGGAATAAAAACTACACGTTCATCATCCGGCACATTGCGCTGCGCATCTGCATCCTGGTCAAAAACAAACAAGCGTCCATCTTCGCCCAGGTGTTTCAGCAATTCGCGGCTATGCCCGCCACCACCAAAAGTGCAATCGACATACACTCCGTTGCGGCGCACATTCAAACCTTCAATTACCTCGTTCAGCAAAACCGGCACATGATATACAGACTCACTCATAGCTTATAATTGAGAACGACCTCCCATTACACGCTCTGCCAGGTCGCTATACTTTTCCGGTGAAAAAGAGTCAAAGAACTGCTGATACTTACTTTTATCCCAGATTTCGATCTTGTTGATAACAGAAACCATTACTACCTCTTTTTCCAACCCCGCGTATTGCTTCAGATTTGGCGGCACCAGCAATCTTCCTGCAGAATCCAACTCCATCATCGACGCGCCCATCGTGAAATAGCGTAAGAACTCCCTGTTCTCAGCCTTGTATTCACTAACTTTGGCCAACTCTTCTAAAATGGGATCCCAATTTTTTTTAGGATATAAAGTCAAACATTTTTCGAACCCCCGGGCAATGACGAATTGGTCGCCAGCCTCTTCCGGTAGCTGCTTTTTGATGCCAGCCGGAAGGAGAAAGCGGCCCTTTGCATCCAAAGTAACCTCGTATTCCCCGAGAAAAACAAACATTTACAATGAGTTGTGTCCAATTGATTAATACTTACACAAAATAACACTTTTTCCCACTTTCTACACAAAATTGGAAATATTTAATTTTTCCACAGTGTGATTATTGCATAAAGCGCTGAACTCGTTCATTTTCCGATGATTGCTGAGCATTGAGGGGCTACTTTCCTGTGCAATTACTGTGAATTACGGTGCATAACCTGTGGATTAGCTTTCAAAGCCTTACTGGTTGCAGATCATAGGGTTCGGCCCTTCTTTCTTTCACAACTCCTTTTAGCACTTCCGCTCCACTCAATTTTTACCATTTCACCATCGTTTTGCTTACCCTGGTCTTCCCTGTACCGGCATCAGTGACTGCCCGGGCATGTCAATCGTTTTCCCACCAGGCAGATCTCTGCCGGTGATTTCCCATCTTTTTTACCACCTGTTTTCTCCATCCGTCCTGAAGCTCTTTTTATTCCTGGTTTCTCGTTTCTCCCCGCCCTAAAGGATGGAGCTGGGCTTTTGAAATACAATCGCCTGGCAAACAACATCCCCCAACCGGCTAAAGCCGGACCCGCTTCCTTATTTGCCTTTTGTAATCCCTTCTAACTCCCGGTTCCCGATCCCCAACCAATGCCATTGAATCAAGAAAGGGCCACAGCGTGGCCTCCTGTTTATAGAAATGATCATAATGAGCATGTCCCGGCTCCGGTAGGAGCCTCCGATGCCTTACAGGAAGCTCCTACCGGAGCTGAATGCCTTCGAAAAATTGATTTTCTATAAACAGGGAGCTCCTCCGGAGCTTTAATGCACTAACATTCGCTGGTTGACTAATTTCCAATTCCTTCAAACCTTTGCTTCCCCCGCCCTAAAATGCAGGGCAATGACTCAAATCTCCCTCCAACAAACAACAGCCGCCCACCGGCTAAAGCCGGACATCGCCCGGGAATAAAGGCGTGGTACGGTTGCGGCATCCGGCTATCTATCCAACAACCTGCTTGTAACCGTGCCACGCCTTCCCACCTGCTTTGCGTTCTGCATTAAGCATTCCAAGCCCCTGTTTTCCTTGTGCCTTGTCTCTTAAATCTTGTGCCTTTCCTTTTTCATTCCTTATTCCAAATTCCTCATTCCCGATTCCTGTTTTCCTTATGCCTTTCCCCTCGCCCTGAAGGACGAGGCAATCATTTTAAATGCGATTACCTGAAAAACAACATCTCTTACCGGCTAAAGCCGAACGGAAATCAAGGCGTGGCACGGTTACAGCATCCTGCTACTTATCGGGTAACGTCCCTTAACCGTTCCACGCCTTATCCACCGGCTAAAGCCGGACCAGCTTGCCCCTTGTCAACTTGCTAACTTTTAAACCTATCAACCCCTGCTTTGCATTAAGCGTTTCGCGTTATGCCCTACCTGCTACCAACTCCTTGCTTAACCCGTACTTCCTCCGTACCAAACCCTTAATTTCTGCGCTCTTATGGCGAACAAATACCGAAGGAAATACGGACCAATACCGAAGTAATACCGAATTAAACCCCTCTCAGGGTATAACCAGAACCCTCGAAGTCCCGGCCAATAGCCAGTATTTTGTTAAATGTCAGCAGCTTAAACCATTGTGTACGTACCAATAGTACCGGTTAGGGTTGGCCGTAATGGATGGATCGGTCTAAGGATTTACCTTTAAGAAGCATTATCCGTGATAAAATCATTTACCCATGAGGAACAAGAAGAAAGAACAGGTTCCTGAAAATGCCTGGATAGGTACCATGAAGCGCAGGGCGCTTACCCTTTACATGCTGAATGGAGAGTACCTCATACGTACGAGGAGTTCGCTAACCGGTGAAAAGGTAAAAAGAGCCGCATGCTTTAAGAATACCAGGAGATCTGCAGGACGATTAGGCAGCGCCTCTTCACTCGCTGCAGCAGTATACAATCAACTTCCCGAAGGCTGGAAACTACATTCACTCTACCGCACCATGACTGGCATAGCTACCCTGCAGATTAAAGCCGGTGGGCAGGATGATACAGCCATTACCACCGCATTGTGGAAATACCTGGAAGAAGTGGGGTTTTGTAAAGACATTGCGTATGAAACTATACAGCCATCTACGGTGGAATATAAGGAGCGTTTAAAGTATAAGGTTCAAAGTTTAAGGTCTTTTGCTACGAAGACGTTGAGTAAATGTGGGGGTGGTTTAAGGTATAAGGTTCAAAGTATAAGGTCGTTTTATTGTAAACCACTATACAGGTATATAACACCCCGTACTTCAGGGATACTTTTTACGCAGGCAGGTGAAGTTGGGCAAAGGACTCCATGCAGCGGCAATCGGGCATTACTGGATTCCGGTTGAGGCGATGGGGCAAAATATGAAATACGGGAGAGAAGACAGGAAGTGGGTTAACAAGTTGGAAAGTTGATAAGGGGAGAAGGAAGACTTAAGAAGTACGGAAGGTGAAAATATCGAATGTCAAATTTTGAATACCGAATGATGAAGTAAGAGAGGAGAAGGGAATTAGAAATGAGGAATTTGGAATAAGGAATGAGAAAGTGAAAGACAAAGGAACAAGGCTTAAGGAAGTACGAAATAAGAAGTGCCCGTCCGACCGGGTCATCCGGGCGGGCGAAGTACAGGTGACTTAGTGTATTGGCTCACGGCTTGCATTGCGTCTTCGCGAATCTTTGCACCTTTGCGTGAAATCTAACTGCAAATTGCCAACAGCCCACTTGTATCGGTATCCGGTAACCAGAAATCGGTTATCTTTCTTTTTAATTTTATCGTATGGCTACCATTTCTGCCGGCTATTCAGGTACTCCTTTGCTGAAGAAACTGGGTATTAAAGATTCCATGAAAGTTTTGCTGGTAAATGCCCCGGCGGAGTATGCCACGTGGCTACAGGCTGATATCAGTAAACAATTCGTTACTGCACGCAGTACGCCCGATCTTGTTCACCTGTTTGTAACCTCTGCCAAAGAGATGGTGACTCAATTGCAAAAACTGGAAACTGCACGCAAGGCCAACCCCAATATCGCTATCTGGGTAAGCTGGTATAAGAAAAGTGCAGGCATGAACACTGATGTTACAGAAGATGTGATCCGTAATTATGCTTTGCAGCATGACCTGGTCGATATTAAAGTATGTGCCGTAAGCGAACAATGGAGTGGATTAAAACTGGTAGTGCCCAAAGCAAAACGTTAAGTACCTTTGCGGTTTAGCATTAAAAAATGGCAGCAGTTGGCTGCACTTTACCCATGCATCCGAAACATCTTTCTATTCACGATTTTACGTACGAACTTCCGGACGAACGTATTGCACGTTATCCCTTGCAGAACCGCGATGAATCGCGTTTGCTTGTTTATCGCAATGGTACTATTGCCGAAGATACTTACAGGCATATAGCGCAATACCTGCCCCAGGATTCTTTACTGATCTTCAATAATACCAAAGTAGTAGAAGCAAGACTGCTTTTTCAAAAACCTACCGGTGCTACCGTTGAGATCTTTTGCCTGGAACCCGGTACTGAATATGCCGACATTACTACTGCATTACTGCAACAGGAGAAGGTAACCTGGAAATGCCTGATCGGTGGAGCCTCTAAATGGAAACCGGGCCAGACACTGGAAAAATATATAGGCTCCGGTGATGATGCAATTGTATTGCAGGCTAAATATCTTTCGAAGGAAACAGAAAGTTTTTCTGTAGAACTATCGTGGACACCTGCTCATTTATCTTTTGCAGAGATCTTACACCATGCAGGTGTAATGCCGCTGCCTCCTTATATTAAAAGAACTGCGGAAATTACAGATGCAGAACGCTATCAGACTATTTATGCGCATACCGAAGGTTCGGTAGCAGCCCCTACCGCAGGACTTCATTTTACAGATGCAGTGTTTGAGCAACTGAAACAAAAAGGTATACACGATGAGTATGTTACTCTGCATGTAGGCGCAGGCACCTTCAGACCCGTGAAAAGTGATGTGATGGAGCAACATCACATGCATTCTGAATATATTGACGTTACTACAGATTGTATTCAACAGATCATAGCATACCTGGATAAGCACATTACAGTAACCGGCACTACTTCACTGCGCACTGTTGAAAGCCTGTACTGGATGGGCGTTAAATTATTGCTGGATCCTGATCTTACTCCTGCCGACCTTACCGTTCACCAATGGGACCCTTATGAGCTGGATGCTACCGGCATTACAGCTGCTGCTGCACTGGAAGCTGTATTGAATTGCCTGAAGAAACATCAGCAACAACGTTTAATAGCCACTACTTCATTACTGATAGCACCGGGATACGAGATAAGAATACCTCATGCACTGGTCACTAATTTTCACCAGCCACAATCGACCTTGTTATTGCTGGTTGCCGCCTTTATTGGTAATGACTGGAAACAAGTATACAACTATGCCCTGCAAAATGATTTCCGCTTTTTAAGCTATGGAGATGGATGCTTGTTGTTCAGGGGAGGAAGGTATAAGGTTTAAAGTATAAGGTATTGCAGATCTGACTTTCCTCAATAATAGCAACACGTTGAGCAATATGCTATTTCTCAAAAAAATTAATATCATAGCTCTCAGGAGAGTGCATATTCTTCCAAAAAAAACTAAGGTGTGAGTAAATGATACAATGCCGCATTTACTCACACCTTAAACTTTATACCTTAAAACTTTAAACCTTATACTTTATACCTGCCCTACGCAGGAACTTTTTCGTGTGAAAGAGGAATTTCCAGTGTAAATGCAGATCCCTTGCCCAGTGTGCTTTCTACTTTTATTTTACCCTGGTGGGCATCTACAATGGTCTTTACGTAGCTAAGGCCTAATCCAAAACCTTTTACATTGTGGATATTGCCGGTATGTGCACGGTAGAATTTCTCGAAGATACGACGCACCGTTTCCTTGCTCATACCAATGCCGTTGTCCTCTACTCTTATCACAATATTTTTACCGGTATTGCGTGTAGATATTTTCAACAGCAGGTTATCTTTTGAGTATTTAACCGCGTTATCAATAAGGTTTGAAATAAGATTCCTGAAATGCACCGGATCCCCTTCTACCAGGTCTTCATTTGCATCAAGACTTAATTCTGCACCCCCATTCTTCTCTTCCAGTTGCAGTACATAATTGTCAATAATATCTTCTATCAGCTCATGCACATGCAATGGCTGCCTGTTCAGTTGAATTTCCTGCCTGTCCATTACAGCAGCCTGCAGAATTGTTTCCACATGCTTGTTCATGCGTTTGTTCTCTTCCTTGATGATGCCGCTGAAGTAATCCATTTTCTGCCTGTCCTGCGCCACTTTATCATTACGCAAAGCATCTACCGCCAGTGAAATGGTAGCCAGCGGTGTTTTAAACTCATGCGTCATGTTATTGATAAAGTCGTTCTTGATCTCACTCAGCTTTTTCTGACGTAGCAGTGCATATACTGTTACATAAAATGCAGTGATGATAACCAGCGTAAAGAAAATAGAACCTATGATCATCCAGCGCATTTGCTTGAGTACCAGTTTTCGTACATCTGGTACTACCACGGTCAGCATTTCTTCAGGCACCAGGTTCTCCAGGTCGCTGCCACTGGGTTGCTGAAAAGGATAGAACAGTAAAAGATTTTTGGAAGTATCTGCCTGTTTTTCAAAACCACGTGAACGCAGTTCGTATGAAAGAAGGCTTACATTGGAAGTAATGGAGAATTCAAACTTCAGGCTTACAAGCCCCTGGTTGCGGAATGCTTTTTCCAGGCGCTCTCTTACCTCAAACTCTGTAAACTTTTGTGCAATGGTAGGTGGCTTCATCAGCTCCATCTGAAACTGTTCTGATGGCCAGTTGAAACCAGGTTTGGTGCGGTATGCTTTCAGTGAGGGTAAAGTACCTTTCTGCTCAGCCAGTTGTTTGCCGGCTTCATCAATACCCCTGATAACTTTCCATTTAAACTCTTCCTGCTTGTCCAACAACATTGTTTCTAACCAGTTGTACTGCACATAGATAGTACCTACCAGTGAAAGACTGATGAGAACAATGATTACAGGGAATATTCTCCTTAATTGCAATTGATATAATTTTTGTGCCTCTGCCATTACCTGCTTCTTACGTAACCCCAAGGCAGCTAGTCGCTTAATGGTTCGTTTTTCTCGTCAAAGCAGGTAATTCAATCGGCAAAATTAATGAACAGGTAATTTAATGCAACTTGTACGAATATAAGGGCTTTTGATTTAACTTAGATTTACCAATGCCTCCCCGATTGCCGCCATTCATACAGTGCTAACTTAGGAAGTTTTCATTTACCACGCCATTTTTTTAAACAATCGTTTGTCAGGTTGACATAAGTACTAAATTTATTGTTATGAATACACCGGGACCTGGTACATTACTGATTGCGGAACCCTTTATGAAAGACCCTAATTTCATGCGTTCAGTGGTGCTGATCTGTGAACACCAGGATGAAGGTAGTTTTGGATTTGTGCTGAACCGTCTTTTTGAAAATACCCTGAATGAGCTGATGAATGATATGGACGAACTGACATTGCCCGTGTATTATGGCGGCCCCGTACAGGTAGATACGATCCATTTTCTGCATCAATACCCCGATCTGATTCCCGGCAGCTACGAGATACTGGATGGCATTTTCTGGGGCGGAGATTTCCAGGTGGCCATTGAATTGCTGCGCGAAGAAAAGATTGATAAAAGCAAGATCCGTTTTTTCCTCGGCTACTCCGGCTGGGGCAACGGACAACTGGATATTGAATTGAAAGAGAAATCATGGCTTACTGCTACCGCAACACGCAAACTCGTATTTCCGAGAGATGTGGCTGAGTTATGGAAAGATGCATTAAAACATCTTGGCGGAGATTATGTAATGATGACCAACTTCCCCATTGACCCACAACTGAATTAGCATACGCTCAATATAAAAGGCCCGTTGATCACCTCACGGGCCTTTTGATTTATTTCAATCTATAAGGGCATAAACCGGTAGGCTAAGCCTTCTGATCGCAGCTTAACGATCATCAAACATTACGGCTCTATTGCAGGCTGAACCTGATACCGGCGCCTACGCCCCAGCTACTGAGGTTATTGATGCCGTCTTTATTGTAAGGCATATAGTTGTACATACCATTTACATTAAATCCAAAACGGGGCGATACAGGAATATTGATACCCGCCTCTGGCCGCACCGCAAAGCCAATACTATTGCGCGAGCTTTCAAACTCACCTATATACTGACGGAACATAATAAGATTACCGCCCACACCTACACCTGCATAGGGCTGTATAGCATGATGAGGCAGAAAATTATATTGCACGGATGCCAGCACAGGAACTGTTTGAATAGAATTGCTCAATACACCTGATACATCACTGCCATCAGACAGTTTGTACACGTTGCGGGGGTATTTCTGGTAAAAATCCTGGTAACCCAGGCCCAGGCCTACAGAAATTTTATCATTGATACCATACAGTATGTTACCCGTCCAGCCGCGATAGGAAGTTTTATTTACCGCATCGCTGCTAAATGAGCCAGCGGGAATACCCACAGCATAATTAAGATTTACACGCACTTCGCCGGCTTCCTGAGCATTGGTGGTAATGGCGCCGGCTATGCCCATTACAAGAAATATGATTGCCTGATAAGTTTTCATGATCTTTTGTTTTTCTGTTACCGCTTAATTTTTTGTCAGGTAGGTTGACTGAGCAAACAAAGCCTGTACGCTGCCCGCAGCTTTCGAGGTATTGAATGTACCTGCTCCGCGAACAAGACCGTTCCAGACAGCTTTCAGCTCTTTACCTGCGGTATTTTTAAGATCGATCATATCGATAGATACGGCCCCATCTGTGATCTGGTACACGCCATACGACGGGAAATAGTACCCATAGCCGGGATAACCCCAGTAATAAGGGTCCCAGTAGCCTGAATAGTAGCCCCAATAATCGTAGTAGTTAAAAACACCCGTGTATGTGTTGTACACCTGGCTGATGCTGATACCAAGATCAGGATGTCCATCACGAGCCACTTCGGTATAGCCCCTTGCCAGCATCTGTGCTTTTACAGCATTGATGTAAGCGGTATCAAGAGCGGTTACCGACTTTTTAACCAACTGATTATTACTGATAATCGCCACAGAATCAGCCACACTAAACGTAGTATAGGAGTTGAAACTAACCGAGTCATTGTGATTGGTAATGTAAATGCGGGCCTCGTCGTCTGTAAGATTATTCAATGGTTCTTTGGTGCAACTGCTGTACATGAAGAGGCTCATGATACAGCTAATGGTTATGACAGTAGCTTTCATAGCAAATTCATTTTTAGTGGTTCATTGGAGATGACCTTCGACTATTGTTAGTTGCACAAGTAAAATGCCCGTTATTGTAAAATGCCGGTTTTAACAAGCTGCTAAAAATGAAATGTGAAAGTTGCGATAAGAGAGAACAAAAGCCAATAAATAAAAAAGCCTGCACCGTTTATGCAGGCTAAATATAACCGACCCTTAGCAAAGCTCTTTATTGTAAACAATGATTGCGCAAAAGAAGTGCCTCAGCGTATTGTAAGCCGGAGGCTTACATAGTACGTTTGTGCGCGCAAAACTACAGGTCTGCACAGGCAGATCGTACTGTTTGCTTTCAGCAGCTTATATTAAAGCGCACGCAGCTACAGTAAAACACGTAGAAAGTAATTCTGGTAACTACAGAAAATGTTTACGGAATAATCAACGAAAGGGTTGGTAAAATGCAATAGTAGCGAGCGATAGCATGGGTTTATCGCCACTGGTATCGCCATAGCAGTAAATTTCATCGTATTGTGAAAGGTCGTATGCCTCTTTGATCCTCCTTACCTTCTCATCTCCATAACAGTTCCTGCCGCTGATCTTCCCGGTTACAACATCGTTTTTCACCTGCAGCTCAGTAGCTATCAGTTTTAGTTGCAACTGTTTACACCACTCGCGCAGCCAGTTTTCAGCAGAGGCCGATACAATGACGATCTCAGCACCTGCATCTTTTAACTGCTGGATCTCTTTCAAGGCTTTGGGGCGTATCAACGCGGGGATCTGTTCACGGGCAAAAGCATCGCAATGCTCCTGGAAGGCAGCAAGGGTTGTTTTACCAAAGAAGAGCTTTAGCACATTTTCCTTTGCTGACTGGTTGGAAATAATGCCCAGCTTGTAAGCTACCAGCAATGGACTGTTCAGCAAAAAGCCCAGGTATAGTTTAGCTGAGCCATGACGGTACCTGATCACTTCAAGTAAAGTGTCTTTAGTGGTGATGGTCCCATCAAAATCAAAAAAGGCAATCCGTCGGCTCACAGTTTTAATTTTTTAAACATGAATTCGGGTATAGAGGTAATGATCAGCATTATCCAGCGCCAGAACCATTTTACATATACCACGTTTTTCTTTTTCAGTGTGGCTTTGTACACTACATTGGCCACATCTTCAGGCTTTGCAGTAAGCAAAGGTGGCAATGTAAGGTTCTCCGTCATGCGTGTGTACACAAAGCCCGGTTGCACACTTACCACATGTACGCCTTCATGGAACATGCGGTTACGCAGCCCTGACAAATAAGCTGTAAAACCCGCTTTGGCACTACCGTAAATATAATTGCTCTGCCGGCCGCGCTGGCCTGCTACAGAGCTAATACCTACAATAACACCCTTTTTCTGTGCAGCATAATCATTGCTCACAACATTTAAGATAGATACAGCACCGGTATAGTTAGTAGCAATAATTCTTTCGCTTTCTTTCCAGTCTGCACGTGCCGTTTCGTTTTCGCCCAGGTAACCAAATACACAAACTGTAATATCAGGTTTTACAGGCAATGAGGCCCAGAATGCAGGATGACTGTCAAACTGTACTGCATTAAACTCATATGCAGTGCAAGGCACATTGTAGCGGATAGCAATATCAGATTGCAGCGGCTGCAATCTTTCGGCATTCCGTGCTGCCAGTTGAATACCATATCCCTGCGATGCAAATTTCCTGGCAATTGCTACTGCCATGTCAGATGCTGCTCCTAAGATCAATACAGTTGCCATGAGGTTCCGGGGTTAGCTTATAGTTTTAATATTATGCAAAGCCTGTTGGCATAAAAGCCTTCAGCCTATAAAAATAAAGGTTTTAATCAATGGAGTTCCATTTAGTCCATCAGGCAGCAAACGTTCAGGGGGCAGGTTATTGTTTACTTAGCAAAAACAGTAATATCCTTCATATACAGGATAAAATAGAAGCTAAGCATCCACAATACGATAGTAACCTGGATGAAGCGGTCTTTATAAAGGATTTCGGTGGGTGAGCCTGCTTTGTTCTGTACAAAAGCGATCTGCAGGTAACGCATAATACCGGCAATTACAAACAAGGCAGTATAGTATAAACGGTGGCCAAACTGTTTGTACAATGCACCGGATACAGCATAATTGATATATGCCACAATCAGTACTGCACAGATAAGACCCAGTAAAATATTCAGGAAGTCAAGGCTGTACCCTTTGATAGCCTTGCGCATGTCGGTGCCGGTAGAAAGTTTCAGCATTACATCGTCCCTGCGCTTGGCAATGGCCATAAACAGTGCCAGCAGGAAGGTCATGATCACCAGCCATTCAGTAATATCTATTCCCCCCAGTACACCACCGCCTTTTACACGCAGTACAAAACCTATTGACACGATGATAATGTCGAGAATTGAAATATTCTTCAATCCAAAACAATATCCCATGTTCAGCACAAAATAGATACCGGTAATAAAGAGGAATTTCAAGCTACTGTCGAGAAGATAGCTGAGTGTTAAACCCGCAATCACCAACACGATACTGATAGCAAGCCCAGTAGATGTTTTTACCTTGCCGGAAGCCATGGGGCGCTTGCATTTTGTAGGATGCTTGCGGTCATCTTCCACATCACGGTAATCATTAATAATGTAAATGCTGCTCGCCAGGAAACTAAACGCAAAGAAGCCGCCTATCAACAGGCGAAACTGATCCATGGAATTAAATGGGTCAAATAGTTTACCCGCAAAAAAAGACGGTATAAACAGGAACAGGTTCTTTGCCCAATCTTTAGGCCTCAATAACTTAATATACTCTACCATGAATCTGACATTACCGTGCCAAGATACAGCACAAAAGGCTTTTATGCAATACCACGAATGGGGCTATGCTTAAAAACGGCGGTTTTTGGGTAGATAAAAAGTATATCTACGTTAATTCTTCCGTGCTGTTTGCGGGTATTCTATTTCAAAAATCCTTGCGTGTTTAGTTTTCAATCTGTAATTTGACCCCGTTTTTAAGGGTTGATCGTACCACCCGACATAGTTGTACAGGAATCACCCCATCCTGATATCCGGAATGCCTCCCTTTTTCTCAACTCCTCTTACCAAAAAACAAGAGACATTCAATGAAACGTATCTTATCTGCTGCCGAGGTTGTAATTATTGTAGCTGTTGCCTGTTTGCCGCTGGTAGCAACCCTGCCGTACCGCATTAATATTTTTCTGTCGTGGGAAGGCGCTTATCGTCTTTACCAGGGACAACTGCCTTATCGTGATTTTGGTATGCCTGTTGGCTATATGTACTGGGTAGTGCCTGCCATTTTTTTCAAAATATTCGGCCCACAATTAATAACACTCATCAAAGCACAGGCATTTCTCAATATTATCGGAGGCCTGGCATTCCGTTCTATTTTTAAAAGCCTGCAAGTTCAATATCCCATCCGTTTTATGGCAGTACTGGTATTCTGCCTCTCCTACTCCTTTTTTAATTACTGGCCCTGGTACAACCAAACTGTAATAATATATGAACTGGTGGGACTTGCCTTTCTGCTGAAGTTTGTTTTTGCAACAACACCAGGATCTAAATATGCATGGCTGGCATTGTCTGCCATTTTTATATTCTTTTCCTTCTTTACCAAACAGGATGGTGGCGGGTTGGCACTGTTGATCTGCCTGGCATTGCTTGCGTACAATGCTTTACAGGAAAAGAACTGGTGGCCTCCTGTGATCTTTACCGGTGCATTTATTATAACCGGTGTATTAATGATACTGCCGTTTACAAAGTATGAGTTTGGTTACTGGTTCAATCATGGTCAGCCACCTCATAGCTCACGTATTTCGATAGCAGACATCATCAAAGAATTTTTATCAGCTTCGCAATGGCTCAAATTCTATATCCTGATCATTGCTTTACTGCTGCTGGCTTCTATTAAAAATTTCAAAACATGGTGGCAGAATAAACAACAGGTGATCTTTACGCTGCTTACACTGGGCATACTGGCCGAAGCTGCTATTTTCCAGGTAACCAGCTATGTACCTGTAGACAACAATATCTTCTTCCACAGCTTTGCATTTGTTTTTATCATCTCTCTTTTATCAATACAGTTACCGGTAGATTTTTCAAAGAAACTGCCGATGGCAGTTGGTACACTGGGCGTATTACTCTGGTGGAGCCCCGTGTACTGGAAATATGTAGAACGTTTTGTGCTGAAACCCGGCAGTGAAACCTATACTACCAATACACACGCAGGCTATACCTATGCCAACGTAGTAAACCGCAATACATTCATCATTGACCTGGATACAACCGAGATCCCTATGAGTCAATGGCGTGTTCCCAATCTTAAATCATTCCGCAAGGTATTACTGCCCGGCCCTACAGTAGATGGTATCGAACGCCTGATGAACATGGACCTTGTAAAGAACAATAAGAACCTGAAAGTGCTGAACATGTCCGAGCTGACACCATTGGCAGCCGAAGTTCCTTTTCAACTGGAAGCTGGTCCTTACTATCCATTGTGGTTTCACAAAGGCGTAGGCATGTTTGATAAGGAAACCAATATGTTTATCAATCGTATTCAGCAAAAGCAATACGACCTTGTATTGTACGAATACATTCCATACCTCAATAATTTTTATCCTTTCTCCATTCGCGAAGCATTGCAGGCAAATTATAAACGCGTGGATTCATTTGTAGCTCCCCGCAAACCATCTACAGACGCATGGGTAGAGGTGTATGTGAAGTAGTGAGGGGACGTGAATCGTGAGACGTCAGTCGTGAGTGGAGAAACGTGAAATGTCAAACGTGAAACGGAAATACAGGTTGCAGGATACCAGATGCCGGTTACAGGTTACTGGATGCCCGATCCTGGATTTGAGATTCGAATAACTGCAAATTGCCAACTGCTAACTGGCTTTCGGTCTTTCCGACTTGCAGACTTGTATTCGTGTGACTTCATACTTCAGTATTCTCCCTCAATTCTTTAATTTGCGCCCATCAAAGGAACTACTGACATATTAGCCAATCCGATTGAATACCTGAAAGGCGTAGGACCACAACGTGCCGACCTGCTTAAAAAGGAACTGAACCTTTTCACGTTTAAGGACCTGCTGGAGCTTTTTCCTTACCGGCATGTTGATAAGACCAAGATCAACCAGATCAAAGAAATTACTCCCCAAACAGAGTTCATACAAATTGCCGGCAGACTTACCAGCCTGAATATGGTGGGTGAGAAAAGAGGCAAACGCCTGGTAGGCGAAATACGTGATGCTTCAGGCACATTGGAGCTGGTATGGTTCCAGGGGGTTACATGGATTGAGAAATCATTGTCAATCGGCCAGATCTATCTCGTTTATGGCCGTGTAAGCTTTTTCCAGGGGCTGCCGCAGATCACGCACCCTGAAATAGAAGTACTGACCCCGCAGGGTAATGAGGGCAAAAGTTTTCTTGAACCCGTTTACCCCAGTACCGAAAAACTAAAGGCCCGTGGCCTGGGAGGCCGGCAGATCGCCAAACTATCCCAGACCCTTTTTACCCTTTTAAAAGAAAAAGATATTCCTGAAAACCTGCCAGACAGTGTGTTGCAAATGCTGCAACTGGTACCGCGTTTCCAGGCATTTTCGCATATACATTTTCCGCCTGACGCCAATGCCTGGCAAAAAGCAACCGACAGGCTGAAATTTGAAGAGTTTTTTATTGCCCAGCTCAGGATGGCACTCATCAAGGGACAACGCCACCGCTACTCCAAAGGCATCACTTTTGGGCAGGTGGGCGAAATGTTCAATACTTTTTACGAAAAGCACCTTCCCTTTCAGCTTACCAACGCTCAAAAAAGGGTAATCCGCGAAATAAGACAGGATACCGGCAAGGGAATGCAGATGAACCGCCTGTTACAGGGAGATGTAGGGAGTGGAAAAACCATTGTAGCCCTGCTGGTTATGCTGCTGGCTATTGACAACGGCTACCAATCGACCCTGATGGCCCCTACCGAAATACTTGCCCAGCAGCACTTTCTCAATATCAGCAAGCTGGTAAAAGACCTGCCGTTGCAGGTACGTTTACTGACCGGCTCGGTAAAAACCGCCGAACGCAGGCAGATACTGCAACAGCTTGCCGCAGGCGAAATACACTTTTTAATTGGGACCCACGCAATATTAGAGGATACTGTGCAGTTTCATAGGTTGGGAATGGCCATTGTGGACGAACAGCACAGGTTTGGCGTAGCGCAACGCGCACGCCTGTGGGAAAAAGCTGCTGTGCCGCCACATGTACTGGTAATGACGGCCACCCCCATACCCCGAACCCTGGCAATGACAGCCTATGGCGATCTTGATTATAGCGTAATAGATGAGCTGCCGCCCAACCGTAAACCCATTTTTACCGTACATCGTAATGAGAGCAGGCGTAGCCAGGTGATGGATTTTATCCGTTCTGAACTGGACAAAGGACGACAGGCCTATATTGTTTTTCCCCTGATTGAAGAATCCGAAAAGCTGGATTACGAAGACCTGATGAAAGGGTACGAAAATGTGAAAGCTTACTTTCCCGAGCCCCGTTATTGGATCAGCATGGTGCATGGCCGCCAGACCAACGAAATACGGGAAACCAATATGCAACGTTTTAAGCAACATGATACTCACATACTTGTTGGCACTACAGTGATTGAAGTGGGAGTGGATGTACCAAATGCCAGCGTAATGGTAATTGAAAGTGCTGAAAAATTTGGTTTATCGCAGTTGCACCAGTTGCGTGGCCGCGTGGGAAGGGGAAGTGAAAAAAGCTTTTGCATTTTATTAACAGGCAGCAAACTGAGCAATGAAGCACGTGAACGTTTAAAGACCATGTGCGCCACCAGCGATGGATTTAAGATTGCGGAAAAAGATCTTGAATTGCGCGGACCGGGTGATATTGAGGGTACAAGACAAAGTGGTATGCTTAATTTTAAACTGGCCAGCATTACACAGGACCGGAATTGGCTGGAAGCCGCACGAAAGATTGCGGAAAAAATTACAGACGAAGATCCGGACCTGACAAGTGCAGAGAACCAGCGGTTGAAAAATTTTCTGCAATCATTGCAGGGCAAAACTATATGGAGTAAAATCTCCTGATCCATGTACCTTTGAAAGATCAATCTCCCCCCAAACCAATTCACTTCTGCTTATTACTGTCTGACAGGCGGCTTAAAAATGGAATTAAAATTCATCACAGTGCTGGTGCGTTTTAACCGTAGAACACGTTTTATTAAGTAAATTGTAAAAAAGGAAACCTTGGCAAGGAAATGTTTAATAATCGTTGCGTTCCTCACAATGACCCTTTGTAAATTAACTGCACAAAGCGGAGCTGCGTTTGAATTTATACAGAACAAAGGTCAGTGGGAAAAAGAAGTAAAGTTTAAAGGGGAGTTTCCGACCGGTGCTTTTTTTCTTGAGCAAAAAGGCTTCTCCGTACTGCAATATAGCGGTGATGACCTGTGGGCACTACACCAGTTACGTCACAGCGGCAATATTCCCGCCGGCAACACAAGTTCAAAAAAAGGCGCTACAAAAGTAAATGGTCACACTGTGGTAGATAATACCGGTGGCGGATCAGGAGGCAGCAATAGCAACAGCTTTATTGTTCACTCACACATGTATCGCGTAACGTTTGACGGTGCTTCAGACAACGCAAGCATCCTTCCTGATAAAGTAGTACCCTCTTACAACAACTATATCATTGGC
Source organism: Chitinophagaceae bacterium (assembly GCA_047602185.1). Classification (GTDB taxonomy): domain Bacteria; phylum Bacteroidota; class Bacteroidia; order Chitinophagales; family Chitinophagaceae; genus PMP191F. Next base: position 3,961,545 of record JASGHY010000001.1, read on the forward strand.
AACGATCCTTCCAAATGGGCGTCGCATGTTCCCTTATTCCAGGCAGTAACCTATAAAAATATTTATCCCAATATCGATCTGCGCTACTATTCAGAAGGTGGTCGTTTAAAATATGATATCATCGTAAATCCCGGTGGAGATGTAAACCAGATCGCGATGAAGTATGAAGGTGCTGATAAGCTTTCTGTAAAAAGCGGAGAGCTGGTGATCAAAACATCTATCGGTGAATTTAAGGAACTGGCCCCTTATTCATACCAGTATGATAAAGCGGCAGGCAAGCAGGAAATTACCGCCTCTTATGTGATCACCAACAATACTGTAAGATTTCGTGTAGCCAACTACTCCAAAAGCAGTACACTGATCATTGACCCTACGCTGGTTTTCTGTTCTTTTACCGGTAGTACGGCAGAAAACTATGGATTCACAGCTACCCCCGGCCCGGGAGGAACTTTCTTCTCCGGTAGTATCGTGTTTGGCCCCGGCTTTCGTACCAGCCCCGGTGCTTTCCAGGAAAATTTCCAGGGAGGTAATGGCGATCAGCATAAAGACATTGGCATTCTTAAGTTCAGTGCCGATGGCTCCCAGCGTTTATATGCTACTTACCTGGGCAGCTCAAACGGCAACGACTATCCACATAGTATCATTTCTGACGGAGCAGGCAACCTGGTGGTAATGGGTCGCACATACGGCAGTAATTACCCCGGCTCTGTTATTGAAAAAAGCACAGGCTCAGCAAAAGGTTGCGACATAGTAGTAACCAGGTTGCTGGCTGATGGCTCTAACTACAGCGGCTCATTACGCATTGGTGGCAGCGGCCCAGATGGCAACAACGTATCTGACCTGCAGGAAGGTGACAGATACCAGGCTAATTCTATCCTGCGCTTTTATGGTGATGATTCACGTAGCGAAGTAACATTAGATGCCAGCGGTAACATCTATGTGGCTGCACAAACACGTTCTACAGATTTCCCCATTCGCGGAGGTTTCCAGCCTAATCCCGGCAGTACAGATGGCAACCAGGATGGCGTGGTACTGAAAATAAACCCTGCCTGTACAGATATGATCTGGAGCAGCTACATCGGCGGCAGTGCCAATGATGGAGCTTTTGTAATATCAGTAAACCCTCTCACCAACGATGTGTTTGTAGGTGGCGCCACTGAAAGCAGCGCAGCTTCTTTCCCGGGCAATACAACCGGCGCTTACCAAACAGGTCCTCAGGGAGGCAGTGATGGTTATGTAGCTCAGATCAGTAACGATGGTTCTACACTTATCAAAAAAACATATCTCGGTACCAACGCTTACGACGCAGTGTACGGTATCAAGTTCGACAGGTTTGGCATCCCCTATATAATGGGTACTACTCAAGGCGCCTGGCCGGTATTGAATGCTGCTTATAGCGTTGCAAATTCGAGCCAGTTCGTTGCCAAGCTAAAAACCGACCTCTCTGGATTCATTTACTCCACGGTATTTGGCAGTGGCAGTCGTAAACCCAATATATCGCCGGTAGCCTTCCTGGTAGACCGTTGTGAAAACGTCTATATCTCAGGATGGGGCGGCTGGCTCAACGGAAGTGAGGATCCTTTCGATATGGCAGGTCCGGTAGGCATGGGTTCTACACCCGATGCCATTAAGCCTGAAGCAAGATCAGACAACAAAGATTTTTATTTCATTGTGATCAGGAAAGACGCTGCATCACGATTGTATGCAACCTTTTTTGGTCAGACAGGAGGTGAAGGTGAGCACGTAGATGGAGGAACCAGCCGGTACGATGAAGAAGGTGTAATATACCAGGCTATCTGTGCCAACTGTTTTGGCAGCAGGGCCGGAACCATTTCCTCCCCCTTTCCTACCACACCGGGTGTATGGGCCGAAACAAACGGAACCGGCGACAGGGGATGTAACCTGGCGGCAGTAAAAATCGCTTTCAACTTTGCAGGTGTAGGTACTGGTGTAAAATCCTTTGTAGGTGGCGTAGCTGATACATTGGGTTGCGTTCCATTTACAGTAGAGTTCAGGGATACCATCCACAACGCGAAAACATATATCTGGGACTTTGGTGATGGCAGCCCTGAGATCACGACTACTGAGTTTGTACAAAGCCATACTTATAACAACGTAGGTAATTTCCGGGTACGGTTGATTGCGATTGACTCTACTACCTGTAACATTTCGGATACTTCTTACACCACCATCCGTGTACGTAATGACCCGGCAACTATTGATTTTGATTTTGTAAAACTGGACCCCTGTGAATCATTGTCGTACAGGTTTGATAACTTATCAGTGCCTGCTCCGGGAAAAGCATTTAATGATACTTCATTCACCTGGGATTTTGGCGATGGCATTCGCGTACGCTCCGGCATTACAGCCATTACACACGCCTATGCAGCCGCAGGCACCTACAATATAAAACTCATTCTAACAGATACCAGCTTCTGTAATGCGCCTGATTCGGTCACCAAACGGCTATCCGTAGCAGCTAATGTAGATGCCCGGTTTGAGACGCCCGCTATGGGTTGCGTGCCATACGATGCTGTTTTCAAAAACACATCACTGGGTGGCGCTACGTTCGAATGGACCTTTGGCGATGGCGGTACTTCTACCGACATAGATCCTGTACACAGGTATAACAATGTTGGCACCTATACTATAAAACTGATAGTAAGAGATCCCAACACCTGTAACAAGATCGATTCAACAGAATTTACCATCACTGTGAATCCCAATCCTACAGCCGGTTTCTCTGTATCACCAGTGCCGCCGCAAGCCAATAAACCTGCTGTTTTCACTAACCTGTCAACCGGTGGTGTACAATACAAATGGTTATTTGGCGATGGAGATTCAACCATTAAAACCACCATGGACACGGTGATGCATCAATACAATGCAACAGGCACGTACAATGCATGTCTTATTACAACCAACCAGTTTGGCTGCTCTGATACTACCTGCAATAATGTAGAAGCTGTTGTAAATCCGCTGATGGATGTACCCAATGCATTTACACCGGGACGTTTTGGAAAGAACAGCACTATCCGCGTTGAAGGTTTTGGTATTGCCAAAATGACCTGGAGAATATACAACCGCTTTGGTCAGAAAGTATTTGAAACTGCTGATCGCAAAATGGGTTGGGATGGTACTTTTAATGGCAAACAGTTGCCGATGGAAGTATATACCTACACGCTTGATGTAGAATTTACAGACGGAACAAAAACACGGAAAACAGGTGATATAACGCTGATCCGTTAAACGATATAAAGTAGAAAAAACAATATACTGAACATGGCAGTCAATTTGCTAATACCGGGAAGCAATCTGCAAACAAACAGTCATTGTAAGTGTATTGTTAAAGTGAGGGTGCTTACATTAATTCCTGTACCGAACCAGTAATTTTAGGAGGATGAACATCATGAGGACATTACCGGGGATTTCACAAACATCATCTGCCAGCCCTGAAAAACAGGTTGCCTGCAAACCGTTCGATAACCATACGGCTAACCAACGGTCATGCCGCAACATACTGTTTATATTACCTGTTTTTGTCTGCAGCTTACTGCTTACACAGCAAAGTAAAGCACAGGATTTTCACTTTTCACAATGGTTCAATTCACCCCTGTCAACCAATCCTGCCAATACAGGCTTTATACCCGATGCCGATTATCGCATTGGTGCCAATTACCGCAACCAATGGTCATCAGTAATGTCGGTGCCTTACCAGACTTACAGTGTATGGGGCGATGCGCAGGTATTCCGTGACCGTATAGAAAGTGGCTGGATGGGCCTTGGAGGTATGATATTGAGAGATGTGGCCGGTTCCGGTAAACTAACATCTACACGCGTGTATGCATCTGCCGCCTATCACCAGATGCTGGGTGTAGCACACTTATTATCTTTTGGTGTCAATGCCGGCTGGATCAATAAACGCATTAACAGCCTTGATCTTAAATTCCCTGACCAGTTTGACGGTAAGTTCTTCGATTCAAACCTGCCTACCAGTGTAATGCTGGATGTGCCCTCTATCAACTATTTCGATGTGCAGATAGGTGTAAACTATGCCTATTTCCCTACAGATAAGATCTATATCAATGGCGGTATCTCTGTAATGCATCTTAACCAGGCCAGGGAGTCGTTCTTTAATGATGATGCAGATGGTATTGATAACCGTATTAAACCCCGTTATAATGCCTTTGCCAATGCCAGTATAAAGGTGAACCAGGATGTTATTGTAAACCCGATGGCTTATTACAGCCGTCAAAGCAATAGCAGTGAAATAGTGGGGGGCGCTAACCTGCAGTACAACCTGAGTGGAGAAGGTGAAACCCAGTTAATAGGAGGCATTTACTATCGTCATAGCGACGCTATAATACCAATGGTAGGCTTTCAATGGAAAACGCTGAGACTTACATTTACTTACGATGCTACTACTTCTTCTTTGAGTCAATATAATAGCTCACGCGGGGCATTTGAATTTGCACTGATGCAAAGTGGTTTTTACAACGAGTATAATGGCGATCGCAGGCAATCGTGGTGCCCTACGTTTAAAAACTAACCATTATTTTCTGTGTAGTGTAGATATTCCTTATAAAGACAGCTTTAGAAACAAATACGGATCGGTTTGGTAAAAACTAATCGATTAACTTATTGCGCATGCCATACATAATGAGGCCCGCAATAGTTTTTGCCCCTACTTTCGATTTCATATTCTGACGAATAGTTTCCACCGTACGTGGACTCAGGAATACTTCCTTTGATATTTCTTCGGTGGTTTTATCTTCTGCCAATAGCTTCAGGATGCGCACCTCCTTTTCTGAAAACTTGATGGGATTGGGATAGAACTGCCTTACCTGTTTTTTGGTTTGCAGTTTGGAGAGAACGGCTTTATTAACAAGGTCGTTAAAGTAAAAGTCATCGTTCATGCAGGTGAGGATAGCCTGGTAAATTTCGTCAGGGTCACTGGTTTTGGTAAGATAGGCGTTGGCGCCCATTTCCATCATTTTAGTGATCATCTCCTGGTCATCGTACATCGTAAGCACAATGATCTTTACTTCGCTATGCTCTTTTCTGAGAATGCCTATTGCATTTACACCATCCACTTCGGGCATCCTGATGTCCATTAATAGTACGTCAGGCTTTTTAAGCTGCATTTTATGCATCAGATCTCTTCCATCTTCAGCTTCCCAGAGTATCTTCAAATATTCCTTTCCTTTCAACGCCATTTTAATACCATCACGGAATATCTTATGATCATCCGCAATAGATACTTTGATAACCAGCTCAGTGCTCATAGTGGGTAGGTTTGGCTTTTAATGGGTTATTAATTTAATGGTCAAAGCTTTGGTTCGTATTCCACAGTTCGCATACACTCAAGGGTTACAACACACCCTGTTATACTAGAGCACCATACACATGCTATTACCGCACAATTCATAAGCACTGCATGCTATTATATATTTTCCCGCTTCCTTTCCTGCTATGGTTCTTTTGCCTTAAGTCAACTCTATAAAAATCATCCGTTTATAAACGTAAAAACGGCGAGCTAATTTCGTAAAAAATAAGAAACCTTTATAGAAGAGAGTTTTTTGCTCTATATCAATAATCGTAATTATCCGATACCTAAGACCGATATTTTACTATTGCACAGGTAATTACTGTATTGAGAAAAACGGGCAAATATGCTCTTGCACCCTTCTGAACCGGATATTATTTTTGATATCGAAGTTGATTGGTAGACGGATAAGGCAACCTCATAACTATCCAATGTCCTAGTTTACCGTCCAATAAAGAATTTCCAATTATCTTATGAAAAGTACCAGTCAAATCCAATATCAGTCAACTTCTTCTTTTTTTTGAAATGCTGATAAACACAGCAATGGGCAGGAAACCCGGAATTATGATCCTGCAGCATTAAACCTTCCTCAGAATCTTATCCTTTTTGTACAGACACCAGAGTTCGGCATGCTTTTTACGGTATTTACCTGGTAGTCCATACAACACCTCGGCCCCGTTTTTAAAATCCTCGTAAACATTTTACAGCTCCGCAGGCTTATCCACAGTTTGTGGGAAAATGTGCACAACTTTTTTTCCCTGTTCGTAAATTTTCATTTGACTATGCGAAAATTACGACCGTAAAAATACTATTTTGAAGGGGAAATTCTACTCATTTTTAAATCGTATAGTTACCTTAAAAATCCTCGCAAATGCACTATACATCACCACTTCAGGCAAATTAAGCTATTTCAGGCATCTTCTCTACCCGTTGTCAGTCTTTTTTTTTTAGAGGTTTTTTACGTCCGAATCTGTCATTCTAAACCTCTAAAAACTACTTCTATGACGCAAAATCAACTCACCACAAAAAGAGCAATTGCTTCGATTGGTGAAGAGATCGGTTATGAGCTCGGTACCCAAATGGTTAATGATTATCAGGTAGCAAATCCAAATGATGTTCATTCCTATGTAATTGGCCGCAACATTATCGATCAGATTCTGGCACAACCTGGTTGTGTAGGATTACGTTTTTATAATGCCTACAACGAAATGGGCGAAAAAACGCTGGTTTACGTAGGTCTTGATTCCAAAGGCAAAAGCATCCTGGAATTCACCACAGTTGATAACCAGGGCAAACTGGGTATCGAAAAAGGCATTGTTGCTGATCGCATTATCAACCCCCGCTTCCCACCACAAACTACTACTGAGGAAGAAGAAGATTTTCAATGGGGTTGGAATATAGATTAAAGATATCTTTTATATTATTTGAATTTCAGTATGCCTTTTCTATATTTGACGCAAAATATTAATAATTAAGGCGTACATCACAGATATTAGCATAGCGTCGCATCTACTACCCTTATTATTTTATCTTATATTTCTAAGCAGGAATAAAGATAAAATAATAAGGGTAGTTGTATTATACTCACTCTATTCGTTCCTCAACGAAATTGTGATGGCAAGGCTCATTACCAATAATAACCAGAGCTATAGCCAGATCATGTTCAGTGCTTTTACACTGGTAGAATACTCTCTCTTTACCACCGCAATTTACCTGGCACTGAAAAGAAAACTGTTCAAACGTATTGTACTTTCCAGTGTTCCTCTTTTTTTAGCCGCCTATGTTTTAAGCTTTATCTTTTTTGCCAAAGACACGGCAGACTCTATTTCTATTACAGTGGAGTATTCGCTGGTTATTGTGTCGGCCCTGTTATATTTTTTTGAAGAGATTAATCAGCCAAATACTACGTTTATATATTCATCGTTCCAGTTCTGGGCAATTGTAGGCATCCTCATTTACTCAACCGGAACCTTTTTTCTGTTCATGTATTCGCAAGCCCTGAGCTATGAAGAATGGAGTAAGTGGGAGATCATCAACTATGTGTTTACGTGGATCAAGAATATGTGCTTCAGTGTGGCAGCCTGTTTACCTAAAAAAAGCAATAACTTTTCAGAACCGGAGGAAAAACTATTTCCTGACCCTTTTTATAACCGAACGCACTAAACCCATTTAACCCCATCCCTTGTACAAACTACCCATTATACTGCAAGCCAACCCCGGAAGTCCCGTTTCGGTGGTGCTGTTTTTTGGCACCGTAGGCATGCTGGCGTTAACAATCGGGTTGATTGTATTTATCATTTTTCACCAACGTAAGGTTATCCGCTATCAAATGCGGTTGCAAAGATTGGAACAAGAACAACAGAAGATGTTGCTCAATGCGTCTATTCGTTTACAGGAAGAAGAAAGACAGCGCATTGCGGCAGATTTACACGACGATGCCGGCCCCCTGCTGGCTACAGCCAGGCTCTATTTGAATGAAAATCTGGTGAACCTGGATAAAACAACCCAGCTGCAGAGTATCTACAATGCCAAACAGATCATTGATGACACGATCCAGCTCATCCGTAACATCTCGCACAGCCTGATGCCGCCCACCCTTAAAAACTTCGGGCTTGAATCGGCAGTGAACGACCTATTCCAAAAGATCAGCGGCTCAGGCAGTATGAACGCCAGTTGCCGTTTTCACGATTACCGCGAGCGCCTGCACCCTGACCAGGAGCTAATCATCTTCCGCGTTATACAAGAGCTGGTAAACAACATTCTGAAACATAGCAACGCCAGCTTTATCCACCTTACCCAGAACCTGGGTGGCAATAAACTGTACATCAGGCTGCACCACGATGGACGCGGCATTACCCAGGCTGATTTTGAGAAGCTGAATAAGAGTAATGTGGGGCTGGGCCTGAAGAATATCCAGAGCCGTTTAAAACTATTGCACGGACGTATCTTTTTCGAAAAGGATATGTCACAAACCTATTATAAAGTTACTATTGAGATACCAAGGCAGGGAGAAGAACTGTCAGAAGAAACTACTATGGTAATATAAAAGCATTGTTGGCAAAAAGGGTTGCCGTTTGCACCAATAAAACAGACTATTGTTGCAGAAGCTTTCCCTGTTTGCCTAATTTCAGTAATTTAGAGAACCAATATCAACGCCAATATCAATAGAACGAACAATGGGACCCATTAAAGTTGCGATAGCCGACGACCACAAGATATTCCGCAAGGGGGTTATTTTATCGTTACGGCCCTACACCAATATCAGATTTGTACTGGAAGCAGAAAATGGGCAGGAATTATTAGATAGTCTCCCGGCAGCCTCAGAATCGCCGGACGTTATCCTGATGGATCTGCGCATGCCGCAGAAGGATGGCATCGAAACCACTAAAATCATTGCCAAACAGTTTCCCCACATTCATGTAATTGCGCTCACGATGTATGAGGATGAGCGTTTTGTAAGCCATATGATGGAAATCGGCGCTAATGGCTACCTGCTGAAAAGCGCTGATCCTGCTGAAATTAAAAAAGCCATTATGGAGGTAATGAGCAAGGGCTATTATCTCAACAACTTCGTAAACCGCATACTGCTTAAGAAATCACACGCAAGGGTAAAGGTAGTACCCAGTCTTACCAATGAAATTACCCTCAGCGACCGTGAGCGGGATGTCATCAAATACATCTGTATGGAGTTCACAGCCCATGAAATTGCCCAGAAACTGGAAGTCAGCCCACGTACAGTAGAGGCTATTAAAGACAGGCTGATGGAGCGTTTTGGAGCAAAAAATACTGCAGGACTGGTGTTTTTCGCCGTTAAGAACAACCTGATCGATTAATCGCTTGCCATATTCAAACTTAATGCATCACCTGTCTGCCATGGACAGGTGTTTTTTTATGTATCAATAATGAATCTGCAAGATTTATATATTTGATTACTTTTGCCTTCCCTTATACACTCCTGCATATACTATTGAAAACCCCACCCTATGGAAGACCGGTTTGTTCCTGAACTAACTAAACATGGTGATAACCGGCCACAGCATAATAAACGCCTTTTCGTTGGTAAACATCCTGTTGCCTTTAGGGCCGATATGGATCTTACTGGTGCAACGCACAGAGCGTTCTGCATGGGCTAACTGGTTGCTAACACTTTGCATTTATAGCTTCTGCACCAGCCTGATCCCCTTTCTGCCGGTAATACAGCATTTTTCATCCGCTGTTACCCCACTTACAGCCCTGATTGAATTTACCCTTCAATACTACCTGTTACGACAATTGATAACACAGGGTAAATCAAAAGACCTGCTACAGTTATTGCTCGTAGCATTTGTATCAATTGTTCTTACGCTGTACTGGCAACAGGGAACCAGTGTTTATCACAGGCAGATCAATGTTATTGAATCGGGGGTATTGATATTTTTGTCGCTGGCAGGACTTATTCAATTAACTTTTCAACGGCAGATAGTGATCTTTCGCTCTCCGCTATTCTGGATAGCCTGTGGTACGCTTATTTTTTATGGTAACAGGTTACTGATAGAATACCTTGCCGGCATCTCACCGGTTTCACCTGAAGTAGAGCAGCAGAAACTCCTGCTGGGAACTGTTAGTAATGCATTCCGGATGCTAACCTTTATAGTGGCTACCCGGATCAGGTCTACCACCTATTTTTAGATTACCATTTCAGGTATTTCACCTTTTATAACCAGTTTACCAGCTGTTTTTTGTTGTATCTCTTCAACTGTTACACCCGGCGCTCTTTCTACCAGTAAAAAGCCGCCACCGGGTAATACATCCATTACCGCCAGATCAGACACAATGCGCTTAACGCATTGTACACCCGTTAGCGGCAGTGTACAGGCCGGTAATACCTTTGATTCACCTTTGGGATTGGTATGCATCATGGCCACAATAATGTTCTTGGCACTGGCAACCAGGTCCATAGCGCCCCCCATCCCTTTTACCATTTTACCGGGGATCTTCCAATTGGCAATATCACCGTTCTCAGACACTTCCATTGCGCCCAATACGGTCAGGTCAACCTTCCCCGCCCTGATCATACCAAAGCTCTCAGCACTATCGAAGAAGACGCCACCGGGTAAAACCGTTACGGTTTCTTTACCAGCATTGATAAGATCGGCATCTATTTCATCTTCAACAGGGTAAGGCCCCATGCCCAGCATCCCATTCTCAGACTGGAGCATAATAGAAATGCCTGCAGGAATATAATTAGCAACTAATGTAGGGATACCGATACCAAGGTTTACGTACATACCATCGCGCAATTCCTGTGCAATACGTTTTGCAATTCCGAATTTATCTAAAGCCATAGTTTTTTGTTGAATTGTGAAATAGGAAACACAGAAGCTGGAGGAACGAATTACATCTTTACAGTCTTCCTCTCAATCCTCTTTTCGTAGTTGCCACCTTCAAATATGCGATGTACATAAATACCCGGCACATGAATACTATCTGGCTCAAGCTCACCGGGTTGTACAAGGTGTTCAACTTCTGCAATAGTAATATTACCTGCCTTTGCCATGGAAGTCGAAAAATTGCGTGTTGTTTTGCGGAAAACAAGGTTACCAAAGGTATCACCCTTCCATGCTTTCACTATTGCGAAATCTGCATGCAGTGCATGCTCCATAAGGTAATGCTTGCCATTGAATGTACGTACTTCCTTGCCCTCTGCTATTTCGGTACCATAACCAGCAGGAGTAAAAAAAGCAGGAATACCCATACCAGCCATTTGTATGCGTGTCGCAAGTGTTCCCTGTGGTAACAGTTCTACTTCCAGTTCGCCGCTTAGCAACTGCCGTTCAAATTCAGCATTCTCGCCAACGTATGAACTCATCATTTTTTTGATCTGGCGGGTCTTTAATAACAGGCCCAGGCCAAAATCATCGACTCCAGCATTATTAGAAATACAGGTGAGCTGAGAGACTCCTTTCTGTACAAGAGCTGTAATACAGTTTTCGGGGATACCACATAAACCAAAACCACCAAGCATAATGGTGGCGCCATCAGTAATATCATGAATGGCTGCCTGTGCATCGGCAACAACTTTGTTCATATCAGCAGCAATTTAGGAGGTAAAAGTATTCAATCCGGGCAACAATTGCTTACGAATTATTCTAATATATTCATAGCGATTGCTCCCAACAAGTCCTGCAAATAAACTTATTATCTGACCATTAAGAATGTCAGATCTTAAAAAGGGAGGCGAATTACAAAGCTAGCTATTCGAAGAATTTAACTCACGGGCTTTAGCGTAGCAGGAGGCGGAGGATCTTGTTTTTTATTTATACTGTCTGCAGCTGCATTTTTTATCCTTGACACCTTTGTCACTAAGGAGTCGAACATTACACGTGCAATATCAGGCCGGCTTACATAAAAGCGATAGCTTTTTGTAAACTCTTCACGTGATATTTTATGCAGCTGAAAAACCTGGTCGTATAAAGTAAACATTTCAGGCTTTATATCTCTTTTCACAGAGTCTTTCATCAGGAACTGCGCTGAAAAGCGATCGGCCTGTATCATATCCCACATCACCTTCCCCATTTCATCCTGTGACAATACATCACCGGGGATACGATCTTTATCAGAGCAGGCAACGAATAAACCTGCCGCAATACAACATGCAATAACTAATTTCATTTCAATTCCTGTTTATATGTATTGGCGTTGCTGATATCTACTTTCATCAGAATATCTCTTGCACGCTGCTTTTCTTCGGGTGTTCCTTTTTTAAAAATGCGCACCAGTTCTGTTGATTTCCCCTGGAAAAAGAACTGGAGTATCATCGTATTGGGAATATCATTATTGAGCGTGTTTAATAAACTCAATGTATTCAGTATTGCAGTACGTCCTTCAGTCTCATTTTCATAAAGTACATCCAACCCCAACCTGTAATAGCTGTAAATAGCATCGTGTACAGTTGTATAGCGGCTATTGGTCAGATTTTCTACCAGCCAATAGCGGTTGCGCAATCCATCAAATGCCTTCCATCCTGAGATCTCACGGGACTCAGGTGCATTGTTAACAATCTGCATTGCTTTCTGAAAATAGGGATCACCACCACGCAGTGAGAAAGAGTCAAAATCCAGTCCCAATATAATGTACACGTAATAGGCAATGGTGGCAGTAAGATTAGAAGCAATAGGATCTGAACCAGACACCCTATTCTCATTAAAATCCAATTGCTGAAACTCAACGTACTTAAACGCAACAGATTCATCCATGAAATTTATCAGCGGCGTTTCGTAGTTTGTATTATATACCGGGCGGGCAGCCTGTACAGTTAATGCAGCCTTATATACATTGCTTCCGCTTGATTCACTGATGTTCAGCAAAAAATTACAAACGATCTTTTCACTGGATTGAAAATTCTCCTTCGTCCACCTGCGGCCATTCAAAAAGGTATTCAATGCTGTCTGTAGTGTCTGGAATACTTTTTTATCAGTTTGTGAGCTGATACGGCTTGCATTCACTGTAATGCGGGCCTGCAATTCCTGGGCATGTATGCCATAACCCGTCAACAACAAAATCACTAAAAGAATGCTATTACGCATATAATAGATTTACAATTCTGTCAACAATATCACGCGCTACTTCAGCCTTTGGTTTGCGCTCATACCTTAGTTCACCGCCATCTCTATCAAAAATGGTTATTTTATTGGTATCATAACCAAATCCTGCCCCCTCATCATTAAGCGAGTTCAGGACTATCAGATCGGCATTTTTGCTTTTGAGCTTTTGGAGAGCGTATTCTTTCTCGTTGTTGGTTTCCAGTGCAAAACCTACCAGCAACTGGCCATTGTGTTTCTGCTGTCCGAGATTTTTCAGAATATCTTTGGTACGCATTAATTCCAGGGAAAACTCTTCAGCGCTTTTTTTGATCTTCTGTTCTTCCGTGTGTAAAGGTGTGTAATCAGCCACTGCTGCGGCCATTACAGCCACATCTACGTCAGGAAAAGCTGCCACACAAGCCTCATACATCTGCTTTGCAGTTTGTACCCGCTGTACAGTAATACCTTCTTTTACAGGCACAATAACTGAGGGGCCAAGTACCAGGTGAACATTTGCTCCCCTGTCTGCCAGTTCCTCTGCAATAGCAATCCCCATTTTGCCCGATGAACGGTTGCCTATAAAACGTACAGGGTCTATAGGTTCATATGTAGGACCAGCAGTTACCAGCATTTTTTTACCAGCCAGATCTCCGGTATTAAATACGGTTTGTTGCAAGAATGTAATAATACTCTCTGGTTCAGCCATCCGACCATCACCATGCAGTCCGCTGGCCAGTTCACCTTTCTCTACCGGGATAATCCTATTGCCGTATGATTCTATCTTTTGCAGATTGGCCCTGGTTGAAGGATGATGCCACATGTCTTCGTCCATTGCTGGCGCTACCACTACCGGGCAGGTTGCGGATAAATAAGTGGCTTGCAACATATTATCGCAAATTCCCTGTGCCATTTTAGCCAGTGTATTGCAACTCAGGGGTGCTATTATCATCACATCGGCCCAACGCCCCAGCATTACATGGTTTGACCATGATGCCTCGCTGAACAGTTCTGTAATTACGGTATTCTTTGAAAGTGTGGAAAGTGTAAGCGGCGTAACAAAATCAGCGGCTGCAGGTGTCATTACTACTTTTACTTCAGCGCCAGCCTTTACCAGCAGTCGTGTTAACAGGATTGCTTTGTAGGCTGCAATGCTCCCTGTAATGCCAAGTAAAATCTTTTTTCCCTGCAACATGAGTTTAAAATTAGTCCTTTTGTAGAAAGCGGTAAAATCAACAATACCACTTTAAAACGTGGCTATCAACTAAAAAAGCGGCCCGGAAATCAGATTCCTGCCGCCTTATATATTTTATACCAATGTGGGATGAATTAGCTGAACAGATCGTCTTCGTTCTTACGATGATAGATCTTGTCTTCCAGAAATTCCTGCGTAGCCAGCAATGCCGGGTTGGGCATACGCTCATAAGCGCGTGAAATCTCTATCTGCTCTTTATTTTCATGAATCTCTTCCAGACTATCGGTATGGCTGGCAAACTCTTCCAGCTTATTGTGCAACTCTTCTTTCAACGAAATGTTGATCTGGTTAGCACGTTTTGCAATAATGGCAATGGACTCGTACACATTACCGGTTTTGCCCTTGATCACATTCAGATCCTTTGTTTCGGCCACATTGGTAGTATTGGCACTAATTTGCCGTCTTAATTTGCTCATTATTAAGGTCTTTAATGTTTTTTTGAGATAATGCTATATAACCCTCTGCTTCTTTTGCCAGTTTGCTACCAGGAAACCTGTCTGCAAAATCATGGCATTCATTTATCACCTGCTCATACCTTGTTTCCTGTTTGTCAGGAATACTATTAAATGCAAATAAATAATAAGATTTTATTATCTGCAACTTATATTCATCGCTTTTCTGTGAATCAGGAAAATCATTCATCAGGCTGGCAAATGCTACACCCGCAGCCCTGTAATGCCCCATACTGAAATATAACTGAGCACTTGCATATTGCTTATTCTCAAGCTTTTCACGACACCTATCAATGATCTCTGAAGCTTCTTTGATCCTTGAAGAGCCAGGATGATAGTTAATAAAGGCCTGCATGTAACCAATTGTTTTCTGTGTATTGGTCTGATCCAAGGCCTGCTTGGGTGATTGCCTGTAATAAGTATAAGCCCTCATGTACTCCATTTCTTCTGCTTTGGGGCTGTTAGGGAAAACCTCTACAAATTGTTTGAACAGGTTTTCAGCATTCATCCAGTCCCTCAGGTAATAGGAGCAATATGCATATTTATAAAAAAGATCTTCAAACTGAGGCTGCCCTTTCATAAGGGGAAATAGCTCCTCATACAACTGCTGGGCAAAATTATACTTCTTCTCCAGATAGTATTTTTCCGCCATACGTAATTTATAATCATAATCCGTGCTCTTTTGCACTTTGGCAAACTTAGAGCAGGAAACAATCAAAACACTACAAGTGATCGCTAAAAGGGCTAATCTCATAAAATGTGTGCAAAGTTAAGGTTTTGCGTGCAAATATGAATGGATTGACTTTTGTCTCCAAAAAAGGCTCGTTAATTAATATTAAAAAACCTCCCCGGATGGGGAGGTTTTGATATGACTATATATATTCTTATATATTTAGAAGTCAGGCTATTTCTTACGCAGGTTGGGATGGGGAGCAGGAACACTGTTGGGACCTTCTTCACCAGTACCATCTCTCAGATCAACGGTATTGCAATCACCACCGGTTTCACCATATTTAAAGATGAAACGATCAGCGCTAATACCTTCTTTCTCTACGAGATAGTTAATAACGGCATTTACACGATCCCAGCTTAATTGTTGTTCAGATTTGCTGGATGAGCAATATCCGATAACAGCAATTTTACAATCAGAATTATCGCGGATCTTCTGAGCTACGCTTGCCAGCAATGCTTTAGCATCATTGCTCAAGGTAACCGCTCTTCCTTTAAAGGTAATACTTGGCAAATCACCAATCTTACATTTACCAGCGCCACCACGAACACCATTCTCATCGATCCATTTACGCAGAGAATCGCAACAGCTTGGAGGAGGACATTTTCCGATACCATCAGCATCTACTGGCTGGCACTGTGTAGGAGTGATCAGCTCTTTGTCTTTATAATCAGGAACACCATCACCGTCAGTGTCACGGCTTACACCATGTGCATCAACAGGTGCACCTGCAGGAGTGTTGGGCTCCATATCAAACTGATCAGTAACACCGTCACCATCAGCATCATCCAAAACTGGTTTTGGAATCTTCATGTGACGAGGTTTGTTGATCTCATTGTAAGCATAATCCAATGGATTAAGCCACCACAATGGTTCAACAGATTTGCTGCCAATTGAAATATTCAAACCAACAGACAGGAAGTTATATAAATCCATGTCACGTGTCTGTGCAGGACTAGTATAATTACCTGCAATAACATTCACATTTTCCTGCCATTGCTGACCATCTAACAGGTCTGTTTTTGGAATAGTGATCCTGTCTTCAATTGCCAGGCTAAGTTTTTTATTCAGTTTAAATGCGATACCAGCGCCTAAAGTAAGAGCAGGTCTGAACGGCTTACCGAAAACCTTTGGCTGACCATTGTCAGTTTCACCGGGTGTTTCATATTTACCATCCAGGATATTTTTCAGATCCTTTTTGATATCTTTTCTGTCTTTATACCTGTAACCGGTAGGGCCGTATTTGGCAATAACAGACGAAAAGTTATAAGGATTACCGCTACCATCAAGGGCGTCGATCTTTGTATCATAGATCATACCTGCGATACCAATGAAGCCGTACAAGTTAAACCCTGTTTTGGCACGGTGAAAACGGATATTGTTTAATGTGAACACTGCTTCCAGGTTCGCATCATATATATTCGTTTTGTAATTGTAGAAAACAGGGTTAGCGGGCGTACCTCCTACTAAATAAGGAGACCAGGCTGGATTATTAACATAACCACGTGAAGGCTGGAAGTTCAAACCTTTTGTAGAACCATAATCAAAGTTTGCTCTTAAAGACATAACATAACCCAGTGCTTTACGAACATGCAATCCAAATGCATATCCAGGGTAACGGTTGCGTACATCGCCAGATATACCAAAAGCTCCTGCCTTGATACCAACTTCCCACTGGTTGCGGGGTTTGGCAGGATACGGATAATTATTCGCCATGAATTCCGTGTGCTGCGGTAATCGTTTAGATGGCACAACAGATGAGTCCTGTACATCATAGCTACCGCCGATTTGAGCGAAAGCCCCAGACACTAACAGGCACAGTAAACCAAACAAACCTGTGTACTTTTTGCTAGCCATAACTAAAATTTATGTGAAGGAATAAAGAAAGTCCAATGTCCCTATATTGTGCAAAAATATTAATTGCAGTCTAAATACCAAATTTTTTTACCCAACTCCAATGTGTTTATCTTGCTGTCTTTCATTTAATAACACATATATAAATAGGTGAAAAGTATTGTAATAAATCAGCTACAATAACGTAACTTTTTCCTCAGTAAATCCATCATGAAATTATCACAGTCAATATTACACGAAGAATTATTGCTATTTGACAAGAAATTCAAGGATGCAGTTAAAAGTAATGTGCCACTGTTAGACCGCATAATGCGTTTTATTGTAAACCGCAAAGGGAAACAGTTGCGGCCTATGTTTGTATTACTCGCTGCAAAGCTCTGTGGGCCTGTAAATGAGGTAACCTATCGGGCTGCGTCATTGGTTGAGCTACTGCATACTGCAACACTTGTTCATGATGATGTAGTGGATGAGGCGCTTGAACGAAGGGGATTTTTTTCTACATACGCTGTGTGGAAAAGCAAGGTTTCAGTGCTGGTAGGCGATTACTTGTTAGCGAAAGGACTACTGCTATCATTAGACCATGATGACTTCAGGATCTTACAATTATTGTCTGAAGCTGTAAGGCAGATGAGTGAAGGTGAGTTACTGCAGATGGAGAAGTCACGTACACTAAACCTACAGGAACATATTTATTTTGATATTATACGAGGTAAAACAGCATCATTACTTGCCTCGGCTTGTGCTGCAGGAGCTTATTCTTCTACCCGTGATGAAAAGATTGCTGAGAGAATGCGCCTGTTCGGAGAAAATGTCGGCATGGCTTTCCAGATAAAAGACGATCTGTTTGATTATGGCAGTGATGCCGTAGGAAAACCTACAGGCAATGATATTAAGGAAAAGAAACTGACGCTACCACTCATATATACACTTAACACTACCGATAAAGCTACGCGTCGTAAGCTGATATACATTATAAAAAACGAAAATAAGAATACAGAGAAGGTACAGGAAGTGATTTCGGTGGTTAAAGAATCAGGTGGAATTGAATATGCTAATAAAAAAATGTTCGCCTACCGTGATGAAGCATTGAGTATTTTACACGAATTTGATAACATTGAGGTGCGTAACGGACTGGAAGAACTGGTACGGTTTACTACCGACAGAAAATTTTAACTCCTAAACAGGTATGCCCGTACAGAAAAGGTGGAACATATTAACGGCAAATGAAGAGAAAACTGACACTCTATACAATTCCCTGAAGATTCATCCTGTTTTGTGCAAGATGCTGGTACAGAGAAATATCGATGATTTTGATAAGGCCAAACAGTTCTTTCGCCCACAACTTACAGACCTGCATGATCCATGGCTGATGAAGGACATGGAGAAAGCTGTTGTACGCATACTTGAAGCTTTTGACAAAAAAGAAAAGATACTGGTGTTTGGTGATTACGACGTAGACGGCACCACTTCAGTAGCCTGCATGTTCAGCTTCCTGCAAAAGGTCTATGATCCGGCGTTACTTGATTTCTATATTCCCCACCGTTACCGTGAAGGATACGGCGTATCCAAAACAGGTATCGACTTTGCTGCCTCACAAGGTTTTACGCTGATCGTTTCACTGGACTGCGGAATAAAATCAGTGGAGTTGATTGGTTATGCCAGGTCGCTGGGCATTGAGTTTATAGTATGCGACCATCACATGCCCGACGATATTTTGCCACCTGCAGTAGCAATCTTAAATCCCAAACAAAAAGATTGCTCATATCCATACACCGAATTGTGTGGTTGTGGTGTTGGTTTTAAGCTGATCAGCGCACTTACCAAACGTCTTGGTCTGCCAGATAGTTATGCGCTCGAATATCTTGACCTTGTAGCCACCGCTATTGCCGCAGATATTGTACCCATGACAGGTGAAAACCGTGTACTGGCCTACTATGGCCTTAAAAAGGCCAATGAATCACCCAACACAGGCATACAGGCTTTAAAGGAGCTGAGTGGATTAGTAAAAGAGCTGTATATCACTAACCTGGTATTCATGATCGCCCCCCGGGTCAATGCGGCAGGCCGGATGGATGATGCCCGTAAAGCTGTTCAGCTATTTATAGCACAAAGTCGGGAAGAAGCTATACAGTATGCAGAACTTCTGCATTCGGATAATACAGATCGCAAAGAAGCTGATAAGCTTATTACAGAAGAGGCCCTGGCTATTATTGAAAACGATGTAACACTTATTGCAAGGAAATCCACAGTAGTGTTTCAGCCGCATTGGCACAAAGGAGTAGTAGGTATTGTAGCATCCCGCCTTGTTGATCATTATTATCGACCAACAATTGTATTAACCCGCTCAGGAGATTATGTTGCGGGCTCAGCACGCAGCGTAGCAGGTTTTAATGTATATGAAGCAGTACACCAATGCAAAGATCTGCTGATTGGCTATGGAGGCCATTTTTATGCCGCCGGTATGACAATGGACCCCGATAAAGTAGATGCTTTTCGCGAAAGATTTGAAGAGGTAGTTACCTCTACTATTCCACCTGAACTACTGATACCTGAAATCCTGATCGACTCAGAGTTGCAGTTTAAAGATATCAAGCAACCTTTTTACAATATCCTTTGCCAGATGGAACCATTTGGCCCGGAAAATATGCGCCCGGTATTTGTGGTTAAAAATGTTACAGATAGCGGCTATTCACGCATTGTAAAAGAACAGCATATTCGTTTTTCGTTGCGCCAGGATAATATACTTTTTAATGGTATTGGTTTCAATATGGCTGAAAAGTTTCACCTGCTGCAACAGAAGAAGCCGGTAGATGTTGTTTTTACGCTTGATGAGAACGAATGGAACAATACCAAACATCTGCAATTGAAAGTTATTGACTTCAGAGCTGCTGAATAATTGTATTCTAAACCATGTAATATATAATATAAACTCATAAAATAAAGACGGCTGTTCATCTGAACAGCCGTCTTTATTGATTTATATCAAACATCATTATGCTTCTGTAGCTACTGCGCTTTTCTTTGCGCCTCCCATCAGATCTACGCTACGATTAATGAAAGCAGTAAGGTTACCGCCTTTCAATAATCCCTGTGACAGTAAAGCAAGATCTGCCAGGTTGTGAACAAGTTTATCCTGTTTATCCTTATCTGCTTCAGCCAGCACCTGCTGGTAAATAGGATGATTACCATTTACCGTTAAAGTAACCTCATCCGGCATGTTTGCATAAAAGCTACCCATTGCGCCCTGTACAGCAGCCATGTCTTTCATACGACGCATAAATTCAGGTCTTGTAGCAACCACTGGTGCTGCATCGGCACTAAGCCCCTTTACTTCTACCGTTACATGCAACTGAGGAATATCCCTGCTGAAAATATCTTTTAGTTTTTCCTCTTCTTCTTTTGAAAGTATGCTGTCAGTTCCATCCTGTTTATCAACCAGGTTATCAGTAATATCAGCATCTACACGTGTAAAGTGAACATCCTGCCATTTGGTTTCCATCTGGTTAATGAACCCGGCATCGATCAATGTATCCATCTTTACAACCACATAGCCTTTAGCCTGTGCTGATCTTACAAACGCATCCTGCTGTACGGGATCGGTTGTATAAATGATCACCAGCTTGCCTTCTTTATTTTTCTGCAGGGTTTCTGCAGCAAGGCGGTATTCTTCATGCGTGTAAAATTTCACATCTTCTCCGACAGCCGGTACTCCTTCCAATAGACAGAACTTATTCGCTTTTTCAAGGAATTTATCATCTGTCATCATCCCGTACTTCACAAACAGTCCTACACTATCCCATTTCTCTTCAAAATCCTTTCTTTCCTTATTAAAGATCTCTTCCAGTTTATCGGCTACCTTTTTGGTAATGTAATTGTTGATCTTTTTTACATTAGGATCACCCTGCAGATAACTACGGCTAACGTTCAGTGGAATATCAGGGCTGTCAATAACGCCCTGCAGCAACATAAGGAATTCAGGAACAATATCCTTTACTTCATCTGTTACAAACACCTGGTTGCTGTATAACTGGATCTTGTCTTTTTGTATTTCATAAGACTGCTTGATCTTAGGGAAATACAAAATACCTGTAAGGTTAAAGGGATAATCCACATTGAGATGGATCCAGAACAGTGGCGGTTCGTTGTAAGGATATAGTTGTTTATAAAAATCCTGGTAATCCTGTGCTGTAAGCTCACTGGGTTTCTTTATCCACGCAGGCTGTGTTACATTGATCTGCTCGCCTTCAAAAAAGATGGGAACAGGCAAAAAGCGACAAAAACGATTAAGAATAGAACGGATGCGTTCAGTATCCAGGAACTCCGCACTCTCTTCATTAATGTTTAATACAATATCAGTCCCTCTTGCTTCTTTGCCAGCTTCGCTTAATGTATACTCAGGGCTACCGTCACACTCCCAGCGAACTGCAGTAGCTCCTTCACGGAAACTTTTGGTGATCACTTCTACCTTATCGCTCACCATGAAAGAAGAGTAAAAACCAAGACCGAACTTACCGATGATATTATTCTCGTTCTGGCCTTTGTACTTTTTTACAAACTCTTCTGCACCACTGAAAGCCACCTGGTTAATGTATTTCTCGACTTCCTCCCCCGTCATGCCTACACCTTTATCGGAAATAGTGATGGTTTTATTAGGGATATCCAGCTTTACCTCTACATTCAATTCACCCAGTTCACCTTTAGCCTCGCCAATTGAAGAAAGGGTTTTCAGCTTTTGCGTGGCATCAACCGCGTTACTGATCAGTTCGCGTAAAAAGATCTCATGGTCACTGTACAGGAACTTTTTAATAATAGGAAAGATATTTTCCGTCTGTACCCTGATATTGCCCGTAGCCATATATAGATAGTTTTTTTAATAGTTAAGATATCCGGCATGTCCGTCAAAGGCAATGCCAGAGCATGCGAAGATGCAGATTTCCGAAAAAATGACAGTGCATAAATTTTAGGTTCTTTAGAATACCGGACAATACAACCCAGGCAGATGCCGTATTTTTCTGCCACTCTGGCAAAAAAGACTGAAGTATTCCAAAAATTCTTAATAATTATTTGTTATTGGTTAATCGGTTTATATTATATTACGATAGTAGATTTGCAACTCCCAAACCCTGATCCTCCGAACTATTTTTGCTGCCCTAAGCAGGGTTTAATCACTACGCACTGATTAGATTTAGTCAATCCATTCCATCCTTCCGGAAAGCCGCTTTTCTGAACAATAAAATTTATCGTGAATGAGACAATTGTACATGCTTTTAATGGTATGTCTGTTACCCGTATTGACCAGGGGGCAGATTACCTGGAATTTTGGAACAACTGCACCAGGCTTAGCCTCTCCATCATCAGGTGGCACTGTTGCTAATATTTCTACTATTTCTGATCTCTCACGAGGGAACAGTAATAGCACAACTCTTGATCTGTTGACAACAACTTCAGCATCATCTGGCTATACGGGAGTATCTGGCTCTTATAATGCCGGCGCTGCCGCAAGAGTCGGTGTACTTTCAATGGCAACAAACGGAAGCGCTTATTTCGAATTTACCCTTACCCCGGCAACCGGTTATTCCATTAAAATAACTGAAATAGATTTTGGTACCAGATCTACAAGTACCGGTCCGGTTTCCTATGATATCCGTACCAGTCTGGACTCTTATGGTACAGCAATAGCCACAGGTACTATTGCAAATAATAGTACCTGGGTTTTAAAAACCAATGCGCTTACTTTTTCAGGAACAGAAGGAACACCTATAACAGTAAGGATTTATGGTTATGGTGGCTCAGGAAGCGCAAGTGCAAACACAGCCAACTGGCGTATAGATGATCTTGCAGTTACTGCGACTGCAACGGGCAGCGCTTCGCCCACTCCGAATATTGCTGTTAGTCCCGGCTCCATCACTCATTTTACCACCAAAGCCGGTACTCCATCAGCAGCTGACTCATCTATAATAAACGGCGGTAATCTTGCTGCAGACATTACCGTTTCTGTAGCGGGTGGGCCATATGAAATTGCACTCACTGAAGCAGGTCCATATTCTTCTTCTTTAACCTTTACTCAATCCGCAGGAGCTGTGACCAATAAAGCAGTGTATGTACGCATATCGTCTTCAGCTACACCTGCCACATCCGTACCCGGCGTACTTAACCTGGTATCGGATATAACCACCCAAACTATTACATTAAACGGAACTGTAACATCTGCCATCGCTCCCGATGCCCCGGCAAGCTTATCTGCTACAGCGGTTTCTACATCAGAAATTGATCTGTCTGCAACTGCTAATGGTACAGGCACAGATATCATTGTTGCCTTCAACACCAGCGCAACTTTTGGTACGCCTTCAGGTACACTATCTACAGGTAACAGCATCAGCGGTGGCGGTACCGTGTTGTACAAAGGCCCGGCTTCTGGTTTTACCAGTTTCCAGCATACCGGCCGTAATGCAGCTACCACTTATTATTATAGCGTATGGTCTGTAGATGCATTTAATACTTATTCTACTGCCGTTACGGCAAATGCAACTACCAGCACTCCACCTGCGGCTAACGTCGTTATTAACCAGGTATATGGCGGTGGTGGTAATGCAAGCTCTTATTATAAAAATGACTTTATTGAGCTTTATAATAATGAGAACAATCCTGTAAACCTTGCAGGCTGGTCTGTACAATATACAAGTGCAGCAGGCACAGGCACATGGACTGTGCAGACATTAACCGGCACTATTCCTGCAAAAGGGTTCTTCCTGATACAGGGTGCGGCTGGCACCACGCAGGGTGGCGGTACAGCTCCATTACCAACACCAGACATAACAGGTACGCTTTCTATGGGAGCCACTTCCGGGAAAGTGATCCTGTGTAATGTTACAACGGCGCAAACAGGAGCCAACCCTTCCGGTACAGTTGTAATTGACAAAGTGGGTTATGGCAATGGCAGCAACGGCGCTACCGCAGCTACCGGTTTTGAAACACTGCCAACCAATGATCTTAGCAACTCTACTTCAGCCCAACGTGTAACAGCTGGTGTAGACAACAACAATAACTTTACTGATTTTGTAGTTGGCTCGCCTGTTCCACGTAACAGTTCTTATACAGTAACAGCACCAGTAATTCAATCATTGAATCCGCCAACCGGTACTACAGGCGTTCCTTACAATATTGTTCCTTCATTGGTTTTCAGCAAACCTGTTGTAAAGGGAACCGGTTCTGTCACTATTTATGAAAATGGAGTAGCAGGTACACCGATAGATATAACTTCTTCAAGTGTTGTTATCAGCAATGGTGTAAATGTTACTATCAATACCACGCTAACCGGAGGAAAATCTTATTATATCGAGATTACTTCAGGAGCCCTGGAAGATGTTTACGGCAATGACTTTACGGGTATCACTAACAGTACAACCTGGGCCTTTACTACTTATAACCCGGCTACTCTTACCAGTATTCCTGTAACCTTTGATCTACAGGCATGTACCGGTAACGGGCTGTTGCCAGATGGCTTTACACAATACAACTCCCTTGGCGGAGCCATATGGGATTGTACTGTATACGGTAGAGACCCGGCAGCACCAAAAGGCACAGATCCTTACGCTAACGGCATCCAGATCAATGGTTATGATAATACATTGGGTAATGTTACCAACGTTGACTGGCTGATCTCTCCGGCCCTGGATCTGACCGGCACTACTTACCCCTTACTGGCATTTTATAGCCGCACCAAGTACAATGGCGCGCCATTACAATTAAAGATCTCTACTGATTATACCGGTACAGGTGATCCCTCGCTGGCTACATGGACAGATCTGAACGGGCGTTTCCCGAATCAGACTACTGATACATGGACTTTGTCATCTAATATTAACCTGAGCAATTTCAAACAATCGAATGTGCATATTGCTTTCGTGTACACATCAACCAATGATGATGGTGCACGCTGGACATTAGATGATATCAGCCTCATTAATTCAGCTACGCCGCCGCCACCCACTTTAACTGTAAGTACAGGAGATATCAACTTCCCTTATACTGCCGCCAACAGCTCTTCTACCAAGCAGTTTACACTGATTGGCAACGATCTGGCCGGTGGAGGCGGAATCAATCTTACTACTACCGGTAACTTCCAGGTATCTAAGGATAATAGCAGCTTTGGCTCATCTGTTAACTTAACCGAAGCAGAGGCTAATAACGTTACCAAAACCGTGTATGTAAAATTTGTACCGGATGTTGCTGATAAAAACTATACCGGCACAGTAACAGTAAGCACTGCAGGTACAAGCGATACCACGCTTTCTCTGGTTGGTACCAGCATAGATCCTGCTAAAACACTGGAAGTGGTAAACTGGAATATGGAATGGTTCGGTAGCTCTGATCCAACACTGGGGCCTTCTAATAAAGCACAACAAAAACTGAATGCACGTACAATACTCCCTGCCCTGGGTGCTGATCTATACGCACTGGTAGAAGTAGTAGATACGAGTGCTCTGGGCGACATTGTTCGCAACTATATGCCGGGCTATGAGTATCGCATCTGTAACTATGGTTCACATGCTAATCCTTATGAATCAGGGCATGCACAGATGGGGGATATTCAGAAAGAGGCATTTGTTTACAAATCAAGTGTATTCAGCAATGTAGATACTGCAACTATCCTGGCTCAGGGTGGCGTTAATAAGGCCGCAGACCTCGGTACCGTTAATTACAACAACTGGAGCAGTGGCCGCTATCCGTTTATGATGACAGCCGATGTTACACTGAACGGCGTAGTACAAAAGATCCGCTTTATTGCAGTACATGCCAAAGCAAACACATCACCTACCCTCACCGCTTATAACCGCAGGAAAGCCGGTGCAGATTCATTATACAGGTTTATTTTCGATAGTCTTCCTGCCGGTGAAAAAGTAGTGATCCTGGGTGATTTTAATGACGACCTGGATGTTACCATTACTGATGGTATTACGCCCAATACAACGTCCTACTCAGCGTTTACCAATGACCCGACGAATTTCTATTCGCCAACACTCAATGCGCTTAGCTTAACAGGTAAAAAATCAACCGTTAGCTATAACGACGTAATTGATCATGTGATGGTTACCACTCCGATGAAGGCATTCTACATGAATAACTCTACTGTAGTGCTGAATGATGTTACCAGCCTGGTAACGAATTATGCATCAACGATGAGTGACCACTATCCCATCTTTACACGTTATGCATTCGATGCTTCCATATTACCAATTACATTGACAGATTTCACTGCTGTGAAACAGAACAGTACTGTTAAAGTAAGCTGGAAGTCATCAGAAGAGATCAATAGTGATGCATACGTGGTAGAAAGGTCACATGATGGTATTACATTCACTTCCATTGGTACTGTAGCTGCCAAGGGAGTACCTGCGGATTATAGCCTGATTGACAAATCACCGCTGACCGGCAATAATTTCTATCGTTTGAAAATGGTAGATAAAGACGGGGCGTTCAAGTACTCTAAAGTTGTGAAAGTGAACTTTGCATTACAACTGGCAATACACATTAACCCGAACCCGGCTACTACCAGGGTAAATATAAGTGTTGAGAACACTAAAGACCCTGTTACCATCCAGGTGATAGATGTAAACGGGCGACTGGTGAAACAGGTGGCTAAAACCCAAAACCTGCAGAATATCCAGGTATCCGTTCAGGGATTAACCAAAGGATTCTATACAGTGAAGGTGATAAGCTCCACTGAAGTAGTTACACAAAAATTACTTGTACAATAGAACCAGACGATATCATTCTGATCAAAAGCCCCGCAAATGCGGGGCTTTTTTATGAAATTCTTTGTTTCCCGGTTGATCCACCCCACGCAGCAGCTGTTCCTCCTGCCAGTATTAAATACTGATAATCAACAAATAACAGATCAAATAAGCAATTCTCATTTTTACAGAACTTTAAACCTTAAACTTTATACCTTTAAACCTGTCCGCAGCTTTGCACTTACGCTGATTTCTCCTACCTTTGCAGCCCCAATTCTGTTTTTGGCAGAATCGTTCCGGCCCCGGCCAGAATGTCCAATGGGTAAAAACCAATTTAAAATTTAAAAACAGGGTTAAATGAGTAACTACGAATTGATGGTGATTTTCACCCCTGTGCTTTCTGATGACGACTTTAAAGCCGCTCAGAAAAAATTTACCGCTTTCATTAAAGAGAACGGCGGTGAAATTGTGCACGAGAATCCCTGGGGTCTTAAATCACTGGCTTACCCCATCCAGAAAAAAACCACTGGTTTATACTGGGTAATGGAGTATAAAGCGCCAGCCAGCTTCAATGAGTCTCTGAAAATTCAGATTCTCCGTGACGAGAACATTCTGCGTCACATGATCACTGTACTTGATAAATACGCCGTTGAGTACAATGCTAAAAAGAGAAATGGTGTACCTACAGGAACCGAAAAAGCTGTGGAGGGATAATTTATGGCAAAAGCAAATGAAATAAAATACCTGACGGCGATTAAAACCGAAAAGCCCAGAAAAAAATTCTGCCGCTTTAAGAAATATGGTATCCGTTATATCGACTATAAAGACGCTGAGTTCCTGAAAAAGTTCCTGAACGACCAGGGTAAACTGTTACCCCGCCGTATCACTGGTAACTCTCTGAAATACCAGCGTAAAGTGGCCCAGGCTGTTAAAAAAGCCCGCCAGATGGCATTATTGCCTTATGTAACTGACCTTTTAAAGTAAACCTCACCTAATCTGCGTAAAGCAGTGACAGTTGCACCCTCCGGTGCGATTGGTAGCGTGAACAAAAAGTTATATCATGGAAATTATTCTCATTAAAGATGTAGATAACCTGGGTGGTGCCAACGAAGTGGTAAAAGTAAAGAATGGCTACGCCCGTAACTACCTCATTCCCCAGAAGTTTGCAGTAGAAGCAAGCAACTCTAACCTGAAACAACTGGAAGAAAGGCTGAAGCAGGTGCGCAAGAAAGAAGCCGCTATGCTGGCAGCTATCAATGAAGTAATCGCTAAACTGAAAGATGGCGTTCTGAAAATCGGTGCTAAAACCGGTACCAGTGGCAAGATCTTCGGTAGCGTAACTTCTCTGCAGCTTAGCCGTGCTATCCGCGAGAACAAAGGATACGATATCGATCGCCGCAAGATCACTATCGTTGACGAAGTAAAAGAGCTGGGCACTTACAAAGCTGTTATTGATTTCGGTAACGGTAAATCTACCGAACTGGAATTTGAAGTAGTAGCAGAGTAATTTAGCTCCTTACAATATAGCCTCTCCCGCAACGGAGAGGCTTTTTTATGCAATCTCCTCTCAATTGTCGTTTTTCTTCGACGAAAGTGTACATACCATACTACCAGGCACTTACAGCCTTTTACCGGAACATATTAGCCCGGGACAGCATATAGTATAATTTTGTTGCATAAATGGAATTATTTCCTATCTTCATGGTTGATAATTGTCCCTTAGTTCTCTATGTTCTGAAATTCGCTTACCAGCAGTTTCCTCAGTTCATCGTAGCAACTAATTGTCATTATCGGTTTTCAGAACATTAAAAATTTTTGTTACAATGAACATTTACGTAGGGAACCTCTCCTGGCAGATGACCGATGAGGATCTTAGGACCCTGTTTGAGCAATATGGCTCAGTAACTTCTGCTAAAATCGTTAAAGACAAAGTAAGCGGCCGCAGCAAAGGCTTCGGTTTCGTAGAAATGCCTGAAGACGGTGAAGCTCAAAACGCTTTAAGCAGCCTGTACGAGTCTGAAGTGCTTGGCAGAAAAATCATCGTTAACGAAGCCCAGCCAAAACCACAAGGTGGTGGTAGCGGCGGCGGCGGATTTAAAAAGAGAAGCTTCGGTGGCGGCGGCGGTGGCGGCGGCTACAAGAAAGGAGGTTTCAACCGCGGCGGTGGCGGCGGCTACAACAGGGACTATTAATCATTACACCTGATTGTTCTTTTTACAACATAAATCCTTCTGACTTCAGAAGGATTTTTTTTATGCTCACACTTTATGTGCCTGCTTATCTTCAATTATACGTAAGCGTTAATACAACTCATCTGCTTTTAAAGTACTTCTATTTTCTTCATCTCTCCACCGTGGTCACATATTTGTTTTAACAGGCTTTTAATTCCAGTTTAATTCTCTCTAAATCTCAATACAGCATCTTCCGCAATTCTGATATCCTGATAATATTTCTCCCATATATGTAAATGTATTGATTAGCAACAGGCACATATGGCAGAGGATCAATGTGGAAAACCATCTGCCATTCCAAAGGGTAATTTAATGCACAGGTAATGTGAAAGGCATACCTTTTGCCTGCTTCATACCCGCTGTGAGGTTAGAGCAAGCGAATTGCATCTTTAGGATTATTCCTGGCAGATATACGATTTACTCACCGTATTCATAACAAAAGGAGGTACTTGTGCTCACAGTGATCATTCCTGTATTAAATGAGGCTGCTACCATTGGTAGCGTAGTCAGCTTTTGTAAAAAAAATCCGCTTGTTTCAGAAGTTATTGTTGTAGATGATAAGTCGGAAGATGAAACCGCACAGGTAGCCAAAGAAGCTGGTGCTATTGTTGTCATCAGCGAGGTACGTGGCAAAGGCATCAGTATGAAAGATGGCATCCGGCATGCATCCAATGACCTTATTATTTTTCTTGATGGCGATATAGACCCCTATCCTGAAGAAACGATCACTCTACTGGCAACGCCTTTACTACTGGATGAAGCAGATTTCGTTAAAGGCAGTTTTGCGCGCAATGCAGGCCGTGTTACTGAATTAGTAGCCAAACCCCTGCTGCATATATTTTATCCCGGTCTTGCACATTTTTCGCAGCCATTAAGCGGTATGATAGCAGGTAAGAAGTCTTACTTCAGCAAAATTGACTTCTTTAACGATTATGGTGTCGATATCGGCATCCTGATCGATATGTACCTGATGAAAGCAAGGGTACAGGAAATAAACATCGGCTACCTTGAAAATAAAAGCAAACCCTGGCAGGCGCTTGGTAAAATGAGCAAGGAAGTTTCCCGCGCCATTATTACGAAAGCACATGTTCATCACGAAGGCCAGATCAGTGAAGAGGAGATCAATTCACTGGAAGCCATTAACCGTGAAATGAACAGTACCCTGCGCGAGGAGCTGGCCGGTTTTCATAAGATGGCCATTTTTGACATGGACGATACGATACTGATGGGCCGGACTATTGACGCCTGTGCCAAAGCATTTGGCTTTACGGCCAAACTGGAAGACCTCCGTGCAGAGGAGAAAGATCCTATTATACTTACCAAACGCATTGGCCTGTTATTAAAAGGCCGTACAATGGATGACCTACTGAATATTGCCGGCAGTATCCCTATGGTACCCGATGTAAAGGAAGTAGTGGCTTTATTGAAACGTAAAGGTTATATCATCGGTATCATCAGCAATAGCTATACACTTATCACCAACTACGTAAGACAACAGATAGGTGCAGATTTTTCATTTGCCAACCAAATAGAGTTTTTTGAAGGCCGGGCGACCGGAGAGGTAAACCTTCCCTCCTACTTTTTTGGTTCGCCGGGTAGTGTTTGCGGACATGCCTATTGCAAAACAAACGCATTACAATATGCCTGTGAGAAATACAATGTGCAATTGAAGAATTGCATTGTGATCGGGGACAGCCGTGATGACCGTTGTATGGTGGGTCATGGCGGGCATGGTGTTTCTTTCTGTACAAAAGATGATGTTCTGTCAACTATTGCATCAACCAATATACGCGACTATAGTTTTCAGCCCCTGTTAAGCTTAACCTAGAAAAAAAGGTAACACCATTTATCACCTTAAAACAAAACCGACATGCCAAAGACCCTGTACAACATCCTGGTGCTGGTAAGCTTTACCAACAGCAACAAATGGGCTATTTCGAAAGCCATTGAACTGGCTAATACCTTTCACTGCAATATTCACCTGGTGCATGTAGTAAGTCACAACCTGTTGCCAATGGTACCGGTTGACGCGAGTGTATTATTGCCTTATGACATTACTGCCGAGCTGACGAATGCGAGCAGGAAGCTGGAAAAACTGAAAGCCATGTACAGCCATCATCTCTGTGGTGGTAATATTGAAGTAAGCTTACTGCAGGGTAATGCGAGCCAGCAATTATCAAAGTATATTGAACAATATGACATGGACATGGTTGTGATCGGATTATCCCGCTTTAACCTGATCCACCGCATTTTGTCTTCAGTATCCATCAGTAAACTGGCCCGTAAGACCAATGTACCTGTATTGGCAATACGTTCAGGAGGCCTTCTATGCCATTTTAAAAAGATCGTTTTACCGGTTACAACAGATGTACCTGTAAGGCGTATTCAACTGGCAACCATGCTGGCCCGGTCATTTAAATCAACTGTTTACCTGGTGAGTATGCGCCAGGATAATCACCCGGCAGATACTGTACTGAACAAAGCACTTGAAGTGGTAGAAAGTCTTTCTACCATTCCTGTACAGTGTTTTATGCTTGAAGGAAAAAACCTGGCAAAAAGCACGCTGGAGTTTTCACGCCGTATTAATGCAGACCTCATTATGGCCAATCCTCTCAAAGAATTTCACATGCCAGGGTGGTGGAACCGTATCACTAAAAAGATCTTATCGTACGGCTCTAATATCCCCGTAATGACGGTAGAACAGAAAAGCGAGAATGTTCCTACTTCGTAAAATACAGAAGCCAAAGCAATCATTAGGGTCCGCCAGTAATTATACCGGCGGGCTTTTCTTTTAACAGACTACCCGGATATAGGTAAGCTACGACTAAGAGCCTAACCTGGCAGGTTTGCCTTCCTTCTGAATTCATTTTAAAAACCGGCAGAGAATGGATATATTAGAATGCTGGTTTATCCCATTGAAACACTCATCAAAACGATTGCTATGAAAAGACGGGATTTCATCAAAAACACGTCGCTGGCCACTGCCGGAATCACCATTCTCAACTTCCCGGTATTTGGCAAAAATGCTCCAAGTAATAAGGTTGTAATGGCTGTAATGGGCGTTAACAGCCGTGGCGCTTATCTCGCTGAATCATTTGCAAAAGTTCCCAATGTTGAAATAGCTTATTTGTGTGATGTGGAAGAGAAGGCTATACAGAATGGCTTAAAACCATTTGCAAGCGCTGCGCGCAAACCCACTATAGTGAAGGATATCAGGGAGCTGGTGAATAAAACTGATTTTGATGCGCTGGTCATTGCTGCACCGGATCACTGGC
This sequence comes from Chitinophagaceae bacterium, assembly GCA_047602185.1. GTDB lineage: Bacteria > Bacteroidota > Bacteroidia > Chitinophagales > Chitinophagaceae > PMP191F. The sequence goes on from JASGHY010000001.1 coordinate 3,993,961, forward strand.
ATGCGCCAGCGACAATACTGGGAGTAACACATGGTAAACATGTTTATGTAGAAAAGCCCTGTAGTCATAATCCCTACGAAGGCGAGTTGCTGATACAGGCCATGCATAAATATGGTAAGCTGATACAAATGGGCAACCAACGTCGTTCTTTCCCTACCCTGATCAATGCGGTTAAAGAAGTACGTGAAGGCATTATTGGTAATGCTTATTTTGGCAAAGCATGGTATGCCAATAACCGTAAGTCTATTGGTTATGGTAAAAAGATTTCTGTTCCAGCTACTTTAGATTTTGACCTATGGCAGGGGCCGGCACCCCGCCGTGATTACCAGGATAACCTGGTGCATTATAACTGGCACTGGTTCTGGCACTGGGGTACTTCGGAAACCTGTAACAATGGTACGCATGAGATTGATTGCTGCCGCTGGTTTTTAGGCGTTGACTTTCCTACCAAAGTAACCTCTGCAGGAGGTCGTTATGCATTTAAAGATGATTGGGAAACACCGGACACACAGGTTGCAACTTTTGAGTTTGGCCCTTCTAAAGCTATTACCTGGGAAGGAAGAAGCTGTAATAATTTCCCGGTGGAAGGAGCAGGCAGGGGATTTACTATCTACGGAGATAAGGGAACGCTGGTGAATTACGGAAGTGATGACTACAAGATATTTGACAATGATAAAAAACTGATAAAAGATGTAAAATCAGACACTAAAGGCGATTCCGGTAACCTTGTTAGCTCTACCGGTAACCTGGATTTTTATCATTTCAACAACTTTGTCAACAGCATACGCGGCGATGAAAAGATCAACTCTCCTATTGACGAGGGGCATAAAAGTATCCTGCTTTGTTTGCTGGCCAATATATCACAACGTACAGGCAGAACCCTGTACACTGACCCTTCTAACGGGCATATACTGCACGATAAAGCTGCTATGAAATTATGGAAGCGTGACTATGAAAAGGGTTGGCAGCCACAGGTGTAAAATAATCGGTTATAGATCAAAGTAATCTGTTCTTTTATTTCAGCAATTTTATTTTTATACTCCGGAAACTAACTTCATTGCCATGATCCTGCAGCAGGAGATGCCCCTGTTTTGCCTCGCCAAAAGATGGCCATACCTTGTATTTACTGATCGCTACAAGATCCCGGTAAGCCTGTGAACCCCGGTCATATTCCAGTACTTTGATACCATTGAGATAATGCTCTACATGGTTATTGGGATATACAACTACGCGTCCTGTATTCCATTGCCCGGGTGGATGTACAAAGCGTTCTTCTTTTTTTGCGGCAATAAGATCGTAGAGTGAAGCAAGGGTTCTGTTGCCATCACGACCCAGTTTGGCATCCGGATGCACTTTGTCATCCAGCACCTGGTATTCTAACCCGATGGCAGAACCGCTGTTATTTTCTGAAAGTGTAACAAAGTATTTTACGCCGCTATTAGCGCCAGTAGTAATCTTAAATTCAAAACTAAGATCAAAGGCACTGTATTGATCTGTTGTTACAATATCTCCTCCATTGGTTGATTCAGCTCCGTTAGAGGATAATACAGTGAGGGTACCATCTTTAACTTCCCAGCCTTTTTCGGGGAAGCCTGGCTTATACGCACCTTTCCATCCTTTTGTACTTACTCCATCGAAGAGTAATTTGTAGCCTGTTCTTTTCTCTACTTCTGATAAGTTATTGGGAATAGTATTGACAACATATGTACTGTTTAGATGTGGGGATGGTACGAGGTTGGCTGTTTTGATACGAATATTCTTCCACCAGATCTTCTTGCCCCTTTGCTCAGCCTTACGTACAGCATGTACCTGTAAACCAATAAATCCACTGGCATCAACTGTATCAATTACATAAGCTGCTTCTATATTATTTACCCAAGTGCGCAACTGGTGGCCAATACATTCAATACGTACTTTATTGAACTGCCCGTTTTTGAATGCAGGTTTGGCTGCAGGATTTAAGGTAAGCGGATACAGCCACTCTCTTCTTGCCTCATCGTAAATACCCCCCGACCACCGACGTATTGAAGGATCTATTTCATATTGGTAACCATATACACGTCCCTTCCCTTTGTTACCCTCAGGGTTGAGGTGACTTCTGAACTGAATGCCTGAATTGGAAGTAGTATCTTCTATCATTACTTCTAATTCGAGAATAAAATCGCCGTATTCTTTTTCTGTTACCAGGAAGGTATTTAATGTATCGGAAGTAGTGCCGGTAATGGCGCCATTCTCTACAGTGTACGCTGAATTACCAGACAATCTCTTCCATCCATTGAGGGATTTGCCATCAAAGAGGTTTGTCCAACCGGAGGAAGCTGCTTTTTGGGCAATAGCAAATTGTAGCAGGCATGCAGATACCAACAGGAGCAGGATCTTTTTCATATGGCTGATGTGTATGGAGGGATAATATACGAAAAAGACGTGAGTTGTGAGTTGTGAATCGGCAGACGGCAGACGTCAATCGTGAGAGGTGTTCGAGTGGTTCGTTCGGGCGGGGGTGAGGGCAAGCTATGAGCTACGAGCCAATACAGTGAGCGTACCGTACTTCGTAGTTCGTACTTTGTATTTCGTACTTCGGGCTTTGTATTTCGTAGTTGGTATTTCCGGATGGAGTAGGGACAAAAAAAAGCCCCATAGCTTACGCTACAGGGCTCAATAAATATGGCAGCTACCTACTCTCCCGCATGATAGTGCAGTACCATCGGCCATAAGGGGCTTAACTTCTCTGTTCGGAATGGGAAGAGGTGAACACCCTTGGTATAACCACCATAAGATCTTCAAATTTGATATTTCCTATTCGGGATTTGATACTAAATGCCAAACCTCAAATTTAAATTTCAAATCAATAAGGTCATATTGGGATAGTTGTAAAAGCAAGTAACAAGTACTAACAAAATATAATTTCAAAATTGTTAAAAAAATTAAAGCGTACGGGTAATTAGTACTACTCGACTTTGCTGTTACCAGCTTTACATCTGTAGCCTATCAACGTAGTAGTCTTCTACGACCCTTAAAAGAATACTCATCTCGTGGAAGGTTTCACGCTTAGATGCTTTCAGCGTTTATCCTGGCCACACATAGCTACTCTGCATTGCACCTGGCGGCACAACAGATACACCAGCGGTGTGTACGACCCGGTCCTCTCGTACTAAGGTCATGTCCACTCAATATTCTAACGCCCATCACAGATAGGGACCGAACTGTCTTGCGACGTTCTGAACCCAGTTCACGTGCCACTTTAATCGGCGAACAGCCGAACCCTTGGGACCTTCTCCAGCCCCAGGATGTGACGAACCGACATCGAGGTGCCAAACCTTTCCGTCGATATGAGCTCTTGGGAAAGATCAGCCTGTTATCCCCGGAGTACCTTTTATCCTTTGAGCGATGGCCCTTCCATGCAGAACCACCGGATCACTTTAGCCGTCTTTCGACCCTGCTCGGCGCGTCTGCCTCACAGTCAAGCTCCCTTTTACTAATACGCTCTGCGTACGATTACCAACCGTACTGAGGGAACCTTTGCAAGCCTCCGTTACTTTTTAGGAGGCGACCACCCCAGTCAAACTACCCACCATGCACTGTTTCCCGTCAGGGATTAGACTCTAAGCAAACGAAGGTTGGTATTTCAACGACCGCTCCACGGCACCTGGCGGCACCGCTTCATAGCGTCCCAACTATTCTACACATCGGTTGCTCAAAATCAATGCAAAGTTGTAGTGAAGGTTCACGGGGTCTTTCCGTCCCGTGACGGGTAACCGGCATCTTCACCGATACTACAATTTCGCCGGGCTCGCGGAGGAGACAGTGTTCAACTCATTAGACCATTCGTGCAGGTCGGAACTTACCCGACAAGGAATTTCGCTACCTTAGGACCGTTATAGTTACGGCCGCCGTTTACTGGGGCTTCAGTCAGAAGCTTTGGCTTGCGCCGAACATCCTTCCTTAACCTTCCAGCACCGGGCAGGTATCAGGCTCTATACGTCATCTTACGATTTTGCAGGGCCCTGTGTTTTTGTTAAACAGTTGGTTGAACCATTTTACTGAGACCACATCGCTGTGGTTGGCTTTATCCCGAAGTTACAGCCACAATTTGCCTAGTTCCTTCTCCGCGGCTCACCCGAGCACCTTAGGCTATTCGCCTCGACTACCTGTGTCGGTTTGCGGTACGGGCTGCTTTAGCCACACCTTAGAGGTTTTTCTCGGGGGTTTGATTAGGGTCACTATCTACGCTGCCGAAGCTTTGCAGTACTATCAGGTTCGCCATCTCTTCCGGATTTACCTGGAAAAAATATAACTACACCCTTTAACGCACTATTCCGTAAGTGCGCGGACCTTTCACTACCCCGTTACCCCATCGAAACTAAAGCAGGTACTGGAATATTAACCAGTTTTCCATCAGATGCCCCTTTCGGGTTTTCCTAAGGACCCGACTAACCCTGATCCGATTAACGTTGATCAGGAACCCTTAGTCTTACGGTGAAGTAGTTTTTCACTACTTTTATCGCTACTTATGCCTACATTTTCTTTTCTGAACGCTCCAGCATACGTCGCCGTACACCTTCGATGCAGTTCAGAATGCTCCCCTACCGATAACACACCTAGTGTGCATCTTAGAGCTTCGGTGGTATGTTTGATGCCCGATTATTTTCCGTGCAGGACCTCTCGACCAGTGAGCTGTTACGCACTCTTTAAATGAATGGCTGCTTCCAAGCCAACATCCTGGCTGTTATAGAAGTCCCACCTCGTTTGATCAACTTAACATACGCTTAGGGACCTTAGCTGCTAATCTGGGTTATTTCCCTCTCGGCCACGGATCTTAGCACCCGCAGCCTCACTCCCGTAGATATTTACCAGCATTCGGAGTTTGTCAGGGTTTGGTAGGCGGTGAAGCCCCCTAGCCCAATCAGTAGCTCTACCTCTGGTAAACGTCATTATACGAGGCTGTTCCTAAAAACATTTCGGGGAGAACGAGCTATCTCTCAGTTTGATTGGCCTTTCACCCCTATCCACAGGTCATCCCATAGCTTTTCAACGCTAATGAGTTCGGTCCTCCAGTGTGTGTTACCACACCTTCAACCTGCCCATGGATAGATCACAAAGTTTCGCGTCTACCCCCACTGACTAGTCGCCCTGTTCGGACTCGCTTTCGCTACGGCTCCGTTACTGAAGAACTTAACCTCGCCAGTGAGGAGTAACTCGTAGGCTCATTATGCAAAAGGCACGCCGTCACCATTGCTGGCTCCGACCGCTTGTAGGCGTACGGTTTCAGGTACTATTTCACTCCCTTGTTTAGGGTGCTTTTCACCTTTCCCTTACGGTACTGGTTCACTATCGGTCTCTGAGGAGTATTTAGCCTTACCGGATGGTGCCGGCAGATTCAGGCAGGATTCCTCCGGTCCCGCCTTACTCAGGATACTGCGCGTCCTCAACAATTTCCGCTTACAGGACTATCACCTGCTGTGGTCAAACTTTCCAGAATGTTCAGCTTGATGTTGATTTCTAAATGCAGTCCTACAACCCTCTAACAGCACGCTGTTAAAGTTTGGGCTCTTCCCTTTTCGCTCGCCACTACTCAGGGAATCATTGTTATTTTCTTTTCCTCTCCCTACTTAGATGTTTCAGTTCAGGAGGTTGACTTCCTTGCGGATGACATACCTTCAGTATGCCGGGTTGTCCCATTCGGAGATCTTCGGATATAATGCTTGTGTGCAGCTCCCCGAAGCTTATCGCAGCTTACCACGTCCTTCATCGTCTCTCAGAGCCAAGGCATCCACCATACGCCCTTAAGTGCTTTAAAAGAGTTATTACTATTACTCGTCTTTTACAACTTATTAAAAATTTACTCCCAATATGTCAAAGAGCTTGTCTGATTTAAGATTTGAGGTCTCAGATTTGAGATTCTCATTCTCACTCAAACGATGCAGATAACATGGCTTCGAGCCATTCTAACGCCTCTCAGGCTTTATCTCTTTATCTTAAGAACTTTTTGTACTTCTGTAATCCGTATTTCGAACTTCTTACTTCGTACTTTTTTGTGGAG